>CAVXDR010000003.1:0-1018059 GCA_963760655.1 uncultured Actinomycetes bacterium | reverse complement strand
GAACGGGCGCGGCCGTCGCGCAGCGAGTGGCCGACGCGCACAGAAGCCTTCGTCATGGAATACCGCGCCAAACTAGGTGGGCGGCGCTTCCTATGGGGCGACTGCTTCGCGGCCTTCACAGAGCACTATCCCGACCAGCCCTACACGAACACGTCGTCGTTCAAATCCAAGTACTACGCCCGCGTTAGTTAGTGAAGGACGGGGCGCCGGTTGCTGGCAGACTCGGCTCGCGAGAGAGTCCGCTACGTCGAGTGCTCATCGCCTCGTCCCCGCGCAGGACCTCAAGGACAGTCCCAACTCCGTCGAAGGGGGCTCATGAACACTCTAGACCTCCTCGGCAGAAAGGTGCGCTACAACGGCGAGACGGGAACCGTGGTAAGCCACTCCGGGCCGGGCTCCCTGGGCCGTGACCGCCTGGCCGCCCAGCGCGGCAGATCGGTCACGATCCGCATCGAGGGGCAGCTCGCGCCGCACTTCGTCGAAGTCACCGAGACTGATCTCGAAAACATCGAGATTCTCGACTGAGCAGCCGTTGGCTGGCGACTGAGCTGACCTCTAAGGGAGGTGCCGAGTAGCGCCGCGAGAACCGACCGGTGCGGCGCGCCCAGCCGCGTCGCACGCGTGACCCAACTGTGGTTGTCTCCAATCCTGCCCGAGCTGCCATGCCGGAGGGCGTGATCTACTTCCTCTCTTGCGGTCCGACGACCATCACATCAGCTTGGACCGATTTCAAGGAAGTCAGTTCGCGAAGCGTCACGGCGGTCGTGCCAGGCTAGGCGAGCGACTTGATGAAGACGCGCTGCTCCTTTTCGAGCTCGAAGCCGTGCCGTCGGTAGAATCGGTCGGCCAAGTCGCGCTCGAGACGAGCGCGGACCCGCAGAAGACCGACGCCGCGCTCCTGCGTCCAGTGCTCGACGGCTTCGATGAGCAGCCCGGCCGCGCCATGGCGACGCGCCGGGGCGGCGACGATCAGCCCTTCGAGCTCGACGAACGGCTCGCTTACAAGCAGGCGCTTCTCGGCCGCGTGCAGGAAGCCGACGATCCGCGCCGCGTCGGCCACGGCGACGAACACTACATCGTCGGCGCCGGCCAGAAGGCCACGCAGACGCTCGGCGATCTGGCCCGCGTCGGTGGGGTAACCGAGCTCGGTTGAAAGGGCGGCGAGGGCGGGCGCGTCGCCCGCCGTCGCCGCCCTCACGACGATCCCTTCGCTCACGTCAGGACCTCCCGTGCTCGTGCTGGTGCTCCGGCTGGTCCTCGGCGTGCCGTTCCTTGCCGGGCGGGTGCGCATGCGGGTGCGAGTGCAGCAGCGCACCGTGGTGGTGGGCATGTTCGTGGATGAGGTTGACCGAGAGCAGCATGTCGCGGTCGGCGAGCACGTCCCCGAGCGGCCCGTCGGCCGCCGGGCGGTGATCCTCGCCCAGCACCACCGCCCTGTCGACGAGCCGCTCGAGGACCTCGAGCTGGTGGGTGGCCACGACGATCGTCTTGCCGGCGCCGTGGAGCTGCTGGAGCAGCTCGATCAGCCACTCCTGGGTGCGCGGGTCGAGCCCGTTGGTGGGCTCGTCGAGCATCAGCACGTCGGGATTGATCGAGAGCACCGACGCCAGAGCGACCTTCTTCTTCTCGCCGCCGCTCAGATTGTACGGCGCCCGCTCGGCCAGCCCTACCAGGCCGAGCATGCCTAGCGTGTCTTCGACGCGGGCGAGGATCTCGTCGCGCGGCAGGCCGAGGTGCAGCGGTCCGAAGGCGACCTCGTCGCGCACGCTGGGGTTGAAGAGCTGGGCGTCGGCGCTCTGGAAGACCATGCCGACGCGGCGACGAAAGCGCTGGGCCGTGGCTTCGTCTCTGAGGGCGCCGTCGTCGATGCGCTCGCCGAAGGCCTCGACCGTGCCCTGCGTGGGCTGAGCGAGACCGGCGAGGACCTTGAGCAGGGTCGACTTGCCGGAGCCGTTGGCGCCGAGGATGGCGAGGCGCTCGCCGCGGTCGATCGCAAGATCGACCGCGGCGAGCGCCTCGACCCCCGGAGCGTACTCGTAACCGACGCCGGCCAGGCGAAATAGGACGCCCGCTGGTTCGCGCCCCTCGCCGGCGACCCTGTCAGGCCGCGGCCCCGCGGCCGGCTCGGCCATCAGTGCGTCCTCGCCGTGAGCTCGAACCAGACCAGGGCGACGAGTCCCAGCGCCACGACGGCGCTCCAGACGTAGTCGAGCCGCCGCAGGCGCCAGGTGCTCAGCGTGCGCGCCTCGCCGGTGTAGCCACGCGAGATCATCGCCAGGTAGACCTGCTCGCTGGTCGCCTGGGACTTGCCGAACACGGCGGCCACCGTGGCGCCGAGGAAGCGGCGGTCCTCACGGTCGGAGGCTCGGCCCACGAGCCGGCTCATGCGAGCGATCGCCATGTCCTGCACGAGCCTGACCAGTGTGAAGACGTAGCGGTAGGCGACCACCAGTACGAAGACGAAACCGCGCGGCACGCCCACGGCGCGCATCGCCTTGAGCAGCTCGGCCCAGGGGGTCGTGAGGGTGAGCAACACGCACAACGAGACGACCGTCGTGACCCTCAGGACGAGACGCGAGAAGGCAAACAGACCCAGCGCCGTGACGGCGAGCCTGCTGGGCAGCGGCCAGAACGGGGCGCCGTGTGACCACAGCGTCAGCACGGCGTGCCCGGGGTGACGATGTTGAAGACCGCCGGCGCCATGATCGCCGCCGTGAAGAGCGGGATGAACAGCCAGGCCCGGACGGCGAACTGCCGCAGGCCGATGCGCGAGGCCGGCACCAGGGCCACCGCCAGCGCCAGCAGCACGAGCAGCACGGTCATGCGCGTGGCGAGGGCGGCGATCACGATCAGCGCCAGCAGGCTGACGAGCTTGACCCGCGGATCGAGGCGCTGCAGCAGCCCGGGACGGCGGGCGATCTCGTCGGCGACCATGGCGCGCTCCACCCAGGCCGCCAGCGAGCCGAGCAGCCGGTCGGTGAACAGGCGCCGTGAGCGGCGTGGGCGTGCCGCAGCAGCCAGTCCATCGGCGCCGCCCGCCGGCGCCAGCAGCCAGGCCGGCACCTCGTCGCCCGGACGGAGCGGGTCGCCGGCCGCGGACGCCCGTGCGGCATCGCGCACGAGGGGACTCACCGTGCGGTCAGCCCTTGGTCAGTCCGTGTGGCAGGCCGCACTCAGAGCGCGCCGTCCACCGGCGGCGGGCCGGCCTGGGCCGGAGCCGCCACCTGGGCGCGTACGGCCGCCCGGTGCCGCAGCCTGATCACCAGCCAGACGATCGCCGAAAGCACCGCCACGCCGACCAGCGCGCTGACGACGTAGGAGACGACCGTCCAGACGCCGCTGGCGCCGTTCCAGCTGTAGTCGGGAAGCAGACCGTGCCAGTGGCCGCCCAGACGGGCGAAACCCTTGGGGACGTAGCCGAGCTTCTTCCGCAGTTCGCCTTTGTCCCACTCGGCAAAGGCACCGCCGCTGGCCAGCAGCCCCAGCGGCACGGCCGCGATGAACACGGCCAGCAGGGCGACGATCCAGCGGCGCCGCACGGCCTGAGTCGTGCCGCCTGCCGCGAACAACTCGGGGCTCTGCCGGCGCAGCACGGCGAACACGCCGACCGTCAGGCCACCTCGACCGGACCGACGACGAGAGCGTGCGAGCCGACCATCGCCGGGATCGTCGTCTTTAAGCCGTAGGGGAAGTACTGGGCGACGCCGTTGACCGTGTGCAGCAGGGGCTGGATGCCGAGCTCGATGCTGTTGCAGAAGGCGGCTGCCACCAGGCCGCAGTAGGCGCCGATGCCGGCGGCCCAGAGGCGCCGCGACGACTGCAGGTCGCTGCCGCCGGCCACCAGACGATAGATGGCAAAGCCGGCGTAGGGCATGACGATCGCCATGTTCATGACGTTGATGCCCAGCGTAAGCACGCCGCCGTCGCCGAAGAAGAAGGCCTGGATGACAAGTGCCGCGCTGACTGCCAGGCAGGCGATATCGGGTCCGGCGATCACGGCGATCAGCACCGCCCCGATGGCGTGCGCCGTCGTGCCTCCGGCCACCGGCACGTTGAGCATCATGACGAGAAACGAAAAGGCCGCGCCGAAGGCCAGCACGGGGATCATCTTGGGCTGCGAGAGGAGCTGTTTGGTGCGCCGGTTGGCGCGATACCAGACCGGCACGGTGACCGCCCAGCCGGCGGCCAGGGTCTCCGGTCCCAGATAGCCGTCGGGTATGTGCATGGCTCCCCCTTGGTCGTTGCCCGGTGGTGGCCCCGGCGTCAGTCCGGGGTTGCCACGACCGGCCCCCGGCAGTCGCGGCAGAGGCCGAACACAGTCATGCGCGCCTCGCGCACGGCAAAGCCCTCCGCTTCGAGCAGCTCGCGCCGCACCGGTTCGAGAAGCTCGTCGCCGAGGTGGCCGACCGCACCGCAGCCCTCGCAGACGAAGTGGTGGTGCACCGGCGCCGGGGCAACCTCATAGAAGATGGCGACCCCGGCGAGCCTGGTCTCCTGAACGAGCTCGAGGCCGGCAAGCAGCTCAAGCGTGCGATAGACGGTCGAGACGTTGACCTCGGGCAGGGTCTGCTGGACCTCGGCGGCGATCTCCTCGGCGGTGCGGTGGCGGCCGCCGCGGCGTACGGCCTCCCAGACGGCCATGCGTTGCGGTGTGAGGCGGTAGCCGGCCTTGCGCAGTGTCTCGCGGGCGTGGTGCATGATGCGACGCTATCGCAGCCGCCACCTTATTGCAAGAGCTACTTCATGGCTAGGTCGAGGGCTGACCCGCCTCCCGAGGTTGGTCCGTATGCGCAAATTCACACCGCACAGGCCAAGCTCGTCTCGGGCGTTGTCCAGTCAGTGATTCCAGGCGGCGCGCAGAACGTGAGTGCCGCTCTGCGGCGCGCGCGGCCGGGCAAGGCTGCCGCCGACGTTACCGTGAGCGTCGCCATGCGATGAACCAGACGCGCTGCCACCTTGAAGGGGACAAGCGGCAGGCATCACCGGGAATAGCGATGGTGCTCACCAGGGAGCAGACGATGATCTCGGCGAGCTGCCTGACTTCGCCAGCGCCGCCAGTTCGCAGCCACGGACGCTACCGACAGCCGAGATCGAGCGCTAGATTTCGGTGTCGCCCTGTGACGCTGATCGCCGCCGGCCCGGCCCATCCGTCTCAGCCGGCGGTAACCAGCCCCTCACGCCGCAGATACTCGAGGCTCGTCCTTACACCCTCGGGCGTGAGGACCTCGATGATGGTGTTGGCCCCGGATCGCCGAGCCGCGGCCAGCACGGAGCCGGCGTTGACGACCCCAAGGCCCAGGGCCAAGTGAGAATCTGTGCCGGTCGCGCCGTTCACCGGCCCCGCGTTGTCGTGCAGGTGCACGTGGCGGAGCTGCGCCTGCGGCTCGTGCAGGAACTCCGTGAGAGCACCACAGGCAGCGGCGTGCCCCGTATCGAGCGCAAGGCCCAGAGCACCGAGGTCGAGGTCCCCGGGACGCGCGAAGTGGGTGTGGTCGGCGCCCATCAAGTTCTCGAGCGATACCTCCACGCCGTACTCGTCTTGAAGGACCGCCAGCTCGACGATGCTACGCTGGAGCGCATCGCGAACCGCGCCGCTACGCACGATGGGCATGAGGTCGTAGTCGGGGTGCACCACGTAGAGGGCGGCGCCGACATCAGCGGCCGCCTCTAGGTGGCGGCGGTGCACGGCGAGCGCGGCCTTGCGAGCCGCCTCGCAGGGGTGCCCCACGTCGGCGTTCTCCCAGGGGCCGTGCACGGTCAGCTGCAGACCGCTCTGCACGGCAGCTCGCCGGTTTGCCGCCCTGATCAGGCTGTGGTTGTAGTCGCTGTAGACCTCGGCGAGCTCGGCAACGGATGCAATGTGGCCCAGAGCGACCGCCAGCGGCTGGTCGAACCACGCTGCGGCGGCGAGGCCGATGTCGGGGGGCAACTGCACAGGGCGGCCTAGGTCGGACTCACCCGAACGGCACCCGAGCCCTGGCCGAGCCTGCACCTCAGAACGGGTACGTCTTGCCGCTCAGTGCAACCACGACCTGCGACGTGGTCAGAAGCGGCATGGCAAGGGTCGTACCGTAGTGGTAGAAGGCACCGGACTTCGCCTGCAGCGAGAGCAGGAAGCTGATCGGCGTCTTGTGGCCCTTCTTCCAGGATGCACCGGCGGGGTTCTGGCCGACGGCGCGGATTGCCTGGACAGCCCAGGCCGTCGACTCGGCGTTGGTCGTGCCGCCCATTCCCGAGGTGAAGCCGCCATTGCTCATCTGCTGGCTGTGCAGATAGGAGAGGGCGCGCTCGATCGTCGCGTTCGAGGCCGAGATCCCGCCCGCCCTGAGCGCCTCGACGGTTGCGGCCGTGTCGTCGGCGTCCGACGACCCGCCGGGGGTGAAGGAAAAGCCGCCGTCTGACCCCTGCTGGCCGGCAAGCCAAGAGACCGGTGCCACAAGCTGCGACGGACTTCGTCCCGCCGCCCTGAGAGCGAGCACCGCCCAGGTGGTGGTGGAGATCCCGGCGTAGGTGCCGCTCCCACCCGACGTCGTGGAGAAGGCCCCGGACTGGCTGTTCTCGTAGGTCAGCAGCTGGGCCACGAGATCGATGTGTCCGCTGCCCGCCGTGCTGATCAGCGACGAGACCTTGGCGGCGTGGTAGGTGATGATCATCTTGGCGTAGAAGTCGGCGGGATTGCTGGTCGTCCCGGAGGCGCCGGTGGCCTCGCCGGCGATGTCCAGCGACTGCAGGTAGGCGATCGGGTTCTTCCCTCCCGCGCGCTTGAATGTCGCGGGACTCTTGCCGGCGGCCGCGATCGCCTGAACCACCCAGGGTGTCGTGGTCGCCGTCTGCCCCGAGGCGCCAAACGCTCCTGAGGTCAGCTGATTGGCGCGGAAGTAGGAGGCGGCCCTGCTGAGCGAGCTGCGCACCTGCGAAGCAACGGATGGGGAGCCGGTGGTCCTGGTCGGCTTTGGCTTCGGGGTGGACTTCTGGCTCGCCGGCCGCCGCGTGGAGGCCGACGACCGGGAGGTCGACGGGGTCTGCGCCGTGCTGGCGCCGGACTGGGCCGCCGACTTGATCGCCGCCGGCGTCGTTGCCGCCGACGTCGGCTCGGAAGCCGCCGACGCGGTCGCGCCCGGCGACGGCGCCGCGGCAGCCGCGACGCCCGAGATCGGCGCCGCCGATGACGCGGACGACGACGGCCCGCCCGGCGACGACGACCCCCTCCCGTCAATCACGACAAAGACGCCGATTGCCACCACGAAGGCAGTCACGATGACTGCTGCGATCGTGCGCTGGACCCTGGCCATGTGACGCGGATCACCGTTCACGCCGGCGCCTCCACGATCCCGGATGGGCGATGAACGCCCGAGCCGTCATGCGGCCCGGGCGCGGCCGACGGCACCGCTCCCACCACCGTCGGTCGCGCGCCGAGCACTACGCCCTCACCCGCGCTACTCGAACCGGACACGACCACTAACGCAGCCCCGCACACCGCATGGCCGTCGTAAGGACGCAGCGGACCACTACTTCCCCTTCGGGACGACGATGGTCCTGACGCTGGTGCGGCCCCAGCCATCCACGGCGGTGATCTTGACGGTGATGGACGTGGTCTTGGGTGCCGCGGGGCTCAGATGCAGCGTCAGCGTCTGCGCGCCGGCGGCTCGTGCCCCACTCCACTTCGCCAGCACCTTTGAGCCCTTCGTGACCGCGATGGTGACAGTCGAGCGCTCGCTCAACTTGAAGCGTACCTTGACGGTCTTGGCGTTTGTGCGCCCCGCCGCCAGCGTGCCCAGAGTGGGTTTGGCGCCGACGTTGAACAGCGTCGTCGCGGAGGTCGCATACACCGTCGTTGAGTCCATGGCCTTCTCAGACCAGACCGCGTAGGTGCCCGGCGCCAGGTCCTTGACGGCGAGGGTGGAGGCGGCGGCGCTGTAGACCTGGCTGCCGACGTGAACCGTAGCGCCGGCAATCGGCGGGGAACTGCGCCGGCGTCTGGATGTCGGTGGTCGAGAACCGCGTCGCGTCCGCCTGACTGTCGACCTTGGAGAGGTCGTCGCCCACCGTGGTCAGGGTGACGGTCTGGACCGGGAGTGAAGCCGCGCTTCGCGGTGCCCCCGGTGACCCGGGTCACAAGCAGGAACGCCGGCTTGATACCCGTGGCATCAGGGTTCTGGAACCACAGGTAGCTGTCGCCGGCAACCGTCTGCAAGCTGCCGGCGCCGACAGGCGAGGAGTAGCCGTTGACGACGATCTCCCACCAGTTGCTGTAGTCACCGGCCATCGCGAGGCCGTCGATCGAGTTGATGTACGGACCGTAGGTGCCGATGCTCATGTCCCAGGGCAGGCCGCCGAGCTGCAGGGCGGCTGCAGTGGCTCCCAGAGCCGTGGCGTTCGTTGTAGTGAACGAGGTGCCGTCGGTGTCGACGATCTTGCCGCCAGCAGCACTCTCGTTGACCACAGTGGTCGGCAATACCTGGAATGTGGCCCCTTGTATACGCACGCTGCTCGACACGGCCAGCGCGGCAGGCGCGGCGGTGAGAGCGACGGTCGCTACGGCGACCAGCACCAGAATGATCCTCTGCTTCATGTGAGCTCCTTTCGTGAAACCAACCAGTGAGCCTACGTCGAACACAACTGCGGTCGTCGAAGTGATAATGAGTATCATATACTGCAGGGGCCTAGTGTTGGCTAGAGCAAGTATGCCGACGTAGCTGTGAGGGTCCTCAGATGTGACCGCGGGGAGTCAGCTGGGTCGTGCCGAACCCTGGCGGTGGCGCTTGAGACGACGAACGTTGACAACTCCCGCGGTGCCGCTGTGACGCGAATCGCGTCTGCGCGCAGATCGTCTGCGACCTCGCGGCCGCACATCACAGCCGCGATCGTCGTGCTCCAGCTCCTGCTGGCCGTCGCAGTCGCGAGCTGTGCGGGAGTGCAGGGCAAGTCCACACCAGCAGCCAAAGGACGTGCGCCAACTGCCGGCGAGGTACGACTCATTGTCTCACAGCACTTCGGCGCCAAGGTCATGCTCGACGAAGTCCGTGCCGTGGAAGAGGGGCTCGCCGTGATGACCCTACTGGCCGAGCACGCTCATATCGACACGGAATACGGCGGCGGGTTTGTGAGCGCCATCGACGGCGTCAAGTCGACCTTCGGCGGCGTCTCCTCGGCGCAGGCCGCCGACTGGTTCTACTGGGTCGACGGGATCATGGCCGGTGTCGGCGCCGCCGACTACCGGCTTCGCGGGGGAGAGACCGTCTGGTGGGACTACCACCAGTGGGCCCACGCGATGTCCATCCCGGCGACGCTCTCCGCCTTCCCAGCGCCGTGGCGGGGCCGTCCCCTGAACGTCGCCGTCGACGAGGACTGGCCCGGACTGCAGCGCTGGGCGGAGGCGTCGGGGTTGACCATGGGCCAGACGAACTCCTTGGCCGCAGGTTCTCCGGTCGGCGACCTCATCATCGCCACATCGCAGGAGGCGACCGCCACGAAGTGGCTTCGGCAGCTTCTCGACAGCGGCGACGGCCTGCGGCTGATAAAGCTTGCGGGACAAGGGATCTCGCTGCTCTCACCGGCTGGCGCTCAAGGTCCGTCCGCCGACGCCGTCGCGCTGGCCCTGCCCGATGAGAACAACAGCAATCGCCTCTTCCTGGTCGTGCTGGCCGATTCGACCTCTGCCGCGCAGCGCCTGTTCGCGCTGCTCACGCCCGATGCCCTCGCGGCTCGCGTGGCTGTGGCGCTGGTCGACGGCAAGCTTGTCGCGCTGCCGTGGCACGCCCAGTGAACGCGCCGAGCGCGGAAAGCTTGAGCCCGCCACCGGCAACTGCCGCCGACTTGCTGTCGGGGGCTCGCGTACCGACCTTTCGCGCGGCTCCTGCGGAGTCGAGGGCGGCCTTCAAGCGCCGGCTCGAGCCACCCCGCCGCGGCCTTGCACGCCGGCAGCCCGCCGCCATCGTCGCTTACGTGGGCGCGCTCACCCTCGCCGCCCTCGTGCTCGTCAATCCCCTGGAGGTGACGGCCCTGCTGGCGCTCTGCCTCGTCGTCCTGGTCGTCGCGGGTCGCGGCCGGGCGGCCTGGCCCTATCTCAAGACGGCTCTCTACATCGGTGGTTTCCTTGCCATCGTCAACCCGCTGATCAGCCGCAGCGGCAGCACCGTGCTGTGGCAGCTCCAGCTCGGTCCATTCCACGTGCCGATCACCATCCAGGGGATCGCCTACGGTGTGACAACGGCCCTGCGCATCATCGCCGTGATCACGGCCTTCGCCCTCTTTTCCCTCGTCCTCGACCCCGACGACCAGCTCGGGCTCATGAGCCGGCTGTCGTTTCGCACTGGTCTTGTGATCTCGTTGGCCTGCCGGCTTCTGCCGGTGTTCTCGCGCGACGCGGCGCGCATCTCCAACGCGCAGCGCGCTCGCGGAGTCGAGCTCGACGCGGGCCGCCGGCGTGACCGTATCGCCGCGCGCGTGCCGTTGCTGGCCGCGCTGCTCGCCCAGAGCCTCGAGCGAGCCGTCGATGTCGCCGCCTCCATGGAGGCACGCGGCTTCGGCGCGCGCGATCGCTCTCACTGGTCGCACGGGCGCCGCTGGAGGGTCGCCGACCTCGTCACCACCGCGGCGGCTCTGCTCGGCGCGGCGGTGCTGCTCGGCGGTCTGTTCGCCGGCGCTTTTTCCTACAACTTCTACCCCCTGCTGGACGACCCGTGGAGCCAGCTCGGCAGTCTCTGGTGGCTGCTCGCCTTCGCGGCACTCGTCGTTCCCGCACTCTGGACCCTGCCGTGGCGACGCTCGCGCGCCTGAGCCACGTCACCTACTGGTACCCCGGCCGCGAGCAGCCGGCTTTGCGCGACGTCTCGCTGCGGGTCGAACCGGCCGAGGTGATCCTTGTGGTCGGCTCCTCGGGCAGCGGCAAATCGACCCTGCTGCGCTGCCTGATCGGTCTCGTGCCGCACTTCCACGGCGGCACCCTGGCCGGACGCGTCGAAGTCGACGGCAAGGACACGCGCACGTCACACACGCACGAGCTTGCCCACGCCGTCGGTCTCGTCTTTCAGGACCCCGAGAGCCAGTCGGTGATGACCACGGTCGAGCGCGAGATCGCCTTTGGCCTCGAGAACAGAGGAGTGCCGAGCGCCGCGATCAGCCGGCTCGTCGAGGAGGCCCTGATCCTGCTGGGCCTGTCGCATCTGCGCCACGCCTCGCTTGCGACGCTGTCCGGCGGTGAGCTGCAGAAGGTCGCCCTGGCCGCAGTCGTCGCCACCCAGCCGCAATTGCTGCTCTTGGACGAGCCGACCTCGCAGCTCGACCCGGTGAGCTCCGAGGAGCTGCTGGCCGCGATCAGGCGACTCTCGGAGGACACGGGCTCCACCATCATGCTCGCCGAGCATCGCACCGAGCGTTGCCTGCACCTGGTGACCCGTGTGCTGTACATGGAGGACGGCGTGCTGGTCGAAGACGCCGACCCCCAGAACTTCGCCGCCTGGGCGCTGGACGGACACCGCGGCTTGCTGCCGCCGGTCGCGCGTCTCTTTGCGCGCAGGGACAGCGGGCGCACCGCCGACGACCTGGACCTGCCCATGACGGTCAAGGACGCGCACCGCTTGCTGGTCACCTACGAGGAACCGAAGCCGCATCAGCGCGCGACTGCGCCGCCAGGATCTGGCGGCGGCATCGTCCTCGAGGCACGCAGGCTCGCGATCGGCTACGACCCCGACGAGCCGCTGCTCGAAGGCCTGAGCTTCGCACTGGCGCGCGGTGAGGCAGTCGCCTTGATGGGCGAGAACGGCGTGGGCAAGTCGACGCTGATCCGTCACTTCATCGGCCTGGCGCGGCCTCTGGCCGGCAAGGTGATGCTACTTGGCCGTGACGTCGGCGAGCTCACCGTGGCGGCAGCGGCGCGCGACTGCGCCTTGATGGGCCAGAACCCCAACGACTTGTTCGTCAAAGACACGGTGGCCGAGGAGATCGCCTTCACACTCGACGCGCTGGGCATCACGGGTGGGCAGCACGACTCCCTGACGGCCCAGATCGTCGCCGAGCTCGATCTGGAAGCCCTCCTGGAGCGCAACCCCCGCGATCTGTCGGGCGGCGAACGTACGCGGGTCGCGCTGGCCGCCACCGTCTGCGGAGACCCCACGATAGTCGTGCTCGACGAGCCCACGAGGGGTATGGACGCGCTGCACAAGGCGGAGCTGGCGGCGACGGTCCGCCGCTGGGCCGGCGCGGGCCGTTGCGTCGTGCTCGTCACGCACGACGTGGAGTTCGCCGCCAACGTCGTCGAGCGGGTGATCGTCTTGGGCGACCGCGGCCTGCTGGCCGACGGGCCGACGGCCGACGTGCTCGACGGGTCGCTGTTCTTCTCGACGCAGATCAACCGTCTCCTCCGCCGCGTGCTTCCCGGAGTGCTGCGCGAGGACGAGATCGAGTGGGCGGGGGAAGACTCGTGAGCGCCGCCCAGCCGGCAGTTGTGCATGGTCGATTGCGCAGGGATCTGCTCGCCTGGCTGCTCCTGGCCCTTCTCGGGACCGTCGCGATCGTGGCGGCGGGCTTTGCCGTGCTCGACGCCGGCGCCGTCAACTGGGGGTTCCTCAGCCTCGTGCTCATCGCCGCCGTCGTGGGTTTTGCCCTCGTCGCCTACGGCTTGCGCGATTCGAGCGCCAGCGAGCTCTCGCTGATCGCCGCCCTGGCGGCCCTGGCCACGGCCGGCCGCGTGCTGTTCGCCTCGCTGCCCAACTTCAAGCCGGTGACGTTCATCGTCCTGGTCTCCGGCGTCGCCCTGGGACCGGCTCCCGGCTTCATGGTGGGCGCCACGACGGCCGTGGTCTCCAACCTGTTCTTCGGTCAGGGGCCGTGGACTCCCTGGCAGATGCTGGCCTGGGGCTTCGTCGGCGTCGTGGGTGGGCTCATGGGGATCAAAGGCAGGCGGCCCCGCCGCTGGGAGCTCGTGATCGTCGGGGCCGCACTGTCTGTAGGCTTCGACTGGTTTGTGACTGTCTGGATGTATCTCTCGTACACCCCCCACACCTGGCCGGCGCTCGTGGCGCTCTACGGCCAGGGCCTGCCCTTCGATCTGTCGCACCTGAGCGCCACCGCCATTCTGGCGGCCCTGTTCGGCCCCCGGGCGGTCGCCATCATCGCCCGCTTTCGCGCCCGGACGAGCGCAACCTTCCTGTCGGGCGCGACGGGGGCGCCACCACCGAGCCTCGCTTCACCCCGGCTTGACGGTCGAGACGTGTTCGACAATGCTTCTCAGCGATGAGCACATCCCCACGCCCGCACCAGTCCTCTATCGACCAGGTCTTCGCCGCTCGCGGCATCCCGCTCACACGGCAGCGCCGCGCCATCTGGGAGTACTTCGCGACGGCCGGCCGGGCCAGCACAGTCTCTGAGGCGTCAGAGGCTCTGCAGGCCCAGGGCATCGGCCAAGCGACCGTTTACCGCGCCGTCACTCTGCTCGCTGAGCTCGGCCTGCTGCTCAGGGTTCACGTCAGCGGCGACGCTCCCTGTTATGCTGCACCCCCCGTGGGTCACACCCACCCGCTCATCTGCGGGGTCTGCCGCAAGATCATTGCGTTCGACGGAGAGGGCGACCTCCACTATCTCGAGAAGCAGCTCGAAACGACGACGGGGTTTGACGTCTACGGCCACATTCTCGAGGTTTACGGGATCTGCCCGGAGTGCCGGCAAGCGAAGAAGGATCCTGCGCTCAGCTGAGACGCCCGACGGGGCGGACTAGCCGACTCCCCCCGCCGCCGCCGCCGCGCGCTGCCTCAGCTTTGGCGAGCCGCTACGCCTTCACTGCGACCAGCGAGACGCCGAGCGTGCTCTCGAGCTGTTTGATCTTGTCGACCTGGCCGCCGTCGATGGCGGCAGGCTCCACCGCATGACAGGCGAAGGCGAGCACGGGGACCCCCAAGTCCTTTTCGAGCGCGCCGATCTCGTCGAGCTGCTTCTGGTCCAGCTTGGTCGCGAGGCTGCAGAGCATGGTTGTTGCTCCTTTCGGTGGGGGACACCGATCGGTCGACATCTTCCCGCTTGTGCGGCAGAACAAGCGCGATGACAACGCCCGACAGCAGCACCCGAACCCGGCATCGACGCACCACCCCTTGGACCTCTCGCCGCCCGGCAGGTCAGCGGCGCGCGATCGCCCCACCGTGCGCGCGCCGCGCCAGACCTTCGAGATCGAGATGATCGAGGTCCCGGCGGATCGTCATCTGCGACACGCCGAACACCGTGCTCAAGGACGAGACGCGCACAGCCTGGTGCTCGTCGAGCAGCTCGATGATCCGTTCCCGGCGTTCGGCGGCCGAAATCTTCGGCATCCCGGGCGCGCGCCGGCGAAAACGACCGAGGTCGCGGCCTGGCGCCTCGTCGGGGCGCCGGTCTGCGGCCGCGAAGAGTGCGGGCGCGCCGCCGCGCGCAGCCACGATGTCGGCCAGCGGAATGCGCCAGTGGCCGGCAGGCGTCTGGAAGGCGTTCGGCAGGACGCCGCGTTCGAGAGCCACCCGTACTACGGCCGTACCGACGGCCAGCATGCGAGCGGCGTCGCGCAGCGACCGAAGCCCAGCCTCGTGCTCGATGACGTTGTCGATCTCCGCTCCCTCGTCAATGTCGACCCATCGGTACGGCATCTCCATCTCCTTTTGCCACGGCAGACTCGCCGCCCCGGGGCTGCGTCAGTACTCGATCCCGGCCCGTGCCTGCACCCCATGGCGGTAGTAGTGCTTGACCTCGCGCATCTCTGTGACCAGGTCGGCGTGCTCGATCACCGCCGGTGATGCGCTGCGACCGGTGATCACGAGCTCGACCTGAGGCGGCCGCGCTTCGATCAGGTCCACGCAATCCTGCTCCGAGAGCAGACCGAACAGGACGGCGACATCGATCTCGTCGAGCACGACGAGGTCGTTGTCGTTGGACGTGAGCGCGGCGGCGGCACGGGCGAGGCCCTCGCCGGCGTGCGTGCGATGCCGCGTGGTCACCTCGTCACGGCGGATGCACCCGGGATCGCCGTACTGCTCGACTGTGATCAGTGGGTTGTCCCGCAGGGCGGCGATCTCGCCGCTCGGGCGAGCCTTCATGAACTGGCCGATCCACACCCGTTTGCCGTGGCCGGCGGCGCGCAGGGCCAATCCGAAGGCAGCCGTTGTCTTGCCCTTGCCTTCGCCGGTGTAGACGTGTACGTAGCCCCGGCCTGTCGCAGCTCGAGCGCCAAGCCCGACGCTCCCGGACGACTGGTCGACCGCCGCAGGCAATGTGTCTAGGTTCGCGCGCACGTCGTTCTCCTTTGTGGTTCTGGGGTGCGAAAGTGACGTGAAAGATGACTCGCCCGGAGTCGCTGGAGACGGTCACAAGCGAAGAAGCAGCTCGGCCGTAGGGGCCAGAACCGCGGGGTGATCGAGTGAAGATATGGCGGCACGCCAGTCCTCCCGCGAGGCTCTTCTGTGAGCGCGTCCTCGGGGGCCCGTCTCCTGGCTTGCCGCTTGCTAGCCTACTAGTCGCGCCTTCCCGTCTACGGTCGAGACAGTGGCTTTCCGGCGACGTTCGTCAGCGGTCACAGTTGCGGGGCAGCACCGGTCTTGCACCGGTTTCCGTGTGCCACCGAGACACTTACTTGAGAAACACTATCAATTAGTCCCTTGCGCCGTCAAGGGAGTTCCGGGCACAGTGCGCCACGCTTCCACCTACGGATTGCGACCTCAGCGACGCCGCTATCTCTGATCGCGGTTCTCAGTGACCCACCAAGTACGCAACATGACTTGTTGTTGTGTCCGGTCCCCAGTACCGGCCAGTGGGCAGCCACTTCGCCGGCCACGCCGACACCATGCCGACGGGAGAATGTCGGCAATCGTCGGGGAGGCCCGCCTACAAGAACAGGGCGGCCCGCCGCCTCGGGGGAGTGAGACGACGGGCCCGACAGATCCCTGGCTCAGGGGGATCTCTAGCCAGATTGCCCCCGCTGGCTGAGGTCAAGGCGAGCAGCCGATGAGTTTGGCGTGAGGATGGCGCACCTTAGCGGTGGCCCGTGTCCCTCTCCCCCGTGCTCTTGGTGCGCCCGTCGGCGTTGCTGAGCGCCCTGCTCAGAGCGAAGCTGTGTCGACGCAAAGGGAGGTCGACACGCAGGGCTACATCCGCAAGCGCGCACCGGCAGGATCTTGGGAGTACATCCTCGATGTCGGCCGCTATCGCGCCCAGCGCTGCCAGGGCTGCGGAAAGCGCTTCTGGGTAGAGCGCCGGCCGAAGGCAGTCTGTCCCGCGTGTGGTGGCGAGCTCTATGAGACTGAGGAGCGTCGTCGCGAGACCAAGGGCGGCTTTGCTTGCCGCAAGGACTGCCAGGCGGCCCTCACCCGCAAGCTCACCACCCTGGCTGAGAACACTTACGTGCTGCCCAGCCGGTTGAGCCTCCGGGAGTTCCTGCTCAAGGTCTGGCTGCCGGCAATCGCGAGCGGCGTGCGTGAGACGACGCTTGGCGGCTACCGCATGCTGGTCGAACAGCATCTCGTGCCGCAGCTCGGGGCAGTGCAGCTGCAGAACCTGAATGCAGCGCAGATCAACGCCCACTACTCCAGGCTACTCAAGGAGGGCCGGGTGCACGGCTCGGGTGGCCTTTCCCCCAACACCGTGCACCACGTCCATGCCGTACTGCACCGCGCCCTGCGTGACGCTGTGCGCTGGGGCTATCTGCAGACCAACGTGGCGCAGGCCGCAGACCCGCCACGCGCCTCGGCCCAGCACACAGAGCTGGCCGTGTGGTCTGAGGAGCAGCTGCACGCCTTCCTGGATAGCGTGAGCCGAGGACCGCCTCTACCCTCTCTGGCGCTTCCTGGCGATGACCGGCTGCCGTCGAGGCGAGGCCTTGGGCCTCACCTGGCGTGACCTCGATATCGAGGGCGCTCGGGTGGCCATCAAGCGCGCCCTGGTGCCAATCGGCGGCAAGCTCGTCGAGACCGAGCCCAAGACCAAGCGTGGCCGGCGGCTGATCGCACTGGACGGCGAGACCGTCGCGGTGCTCAGGGGCCAGGCCGCCTCTCAGCTTGCCGAACAGCAGGAACTTGGCGACGACTGGATCGACAGCGGGCGGGTGTTCACCATCGAAAGCGGCGAGCAGCTGCACCCAGAGCGCATCAGCGCCCTCTTCGCCCGCCTGGTGCGCACCGCGGCACTGCCGCCTATCCCCCTCCACGGACTGCGCCACACCTACGCAAGCCTCGCCTTGGCCAAGGGGGTCAACGCGGCGATCGTCTCGCGGCGACTCGGACACGCCACCGTGGCCTTCACCCTGGATATCTACTCCCACGTGCTGCCCCAAGTCGATGCCGAAGCGGCAGAAGTCATCGCGGCTTTTGCTGCTCGCGATAGCTAGGGCGGCGGCCTGGGGAACTCGGCGTCTTCGGCAACCCGGCTTCATTGCCAGGGTCACAGACCGGGCAGTGGCCCTGCAGAAACCAATCGAACTCTTCTCAATCGCGAGCCGTGCGTTTGCCGCACTTCTAGGCTGTAGCCTGATCCAACCCGGCGGACTACGACCAGCACCGGCCGAGGGCAAGATGCAGCCGGATCGCGTGCCAAACGGGCCATCGCCTCCACGTCCACGCCGCTGGGGCCTAAGTCATCTGGATGCGAATACCATTCGCCCAGATAGCCGATTCGGCGGTCGCCTCGCCGGAGCTCGGATACGGCGCGGCGCCTAGCGCGTGGCGGCAACTCGTAGTACGAGCTCCCGCTGCTGGCCGAGGCAATCTCGACGGCGGCCGTAATCCACGGTTGCCCTCGGGACTGCACGCCGACAAGCACGCCGCCCGTCTCACGGGGATGGGCCCGTCGTGCACACTCGACAATGACTTCTGCGGCGGGCTCAGAGAGCCAGACTCGGCCCCTGAGACGGAGTGTGCTCACGACCTCAGCGTGCCGATGCGATTGAAGGGGGCTTCGTCGAGAACGCGGAAGACCTCGATCACCTCGTCGCTGTACTCGGCTCGACCTGCAAGATAGTCGACGACCACAGCTGCGGTGAGCGCCGCTACCGCGGCGACCGCCACGGGGGAGGCGTTGTTAACCGGCGCCGAACAGCCCGTCTCATACTGGGGCGGCTCAGGCTCGAAAGGAATCGGCGGATACCCTCGCTCTTCGGTACGGCGCGTGATGGGGGCGTCCTGGGGCGTCGCCTGGCGTCGCACGCGCGCGACCGATCCCGCCCGAAACAGCGCCGCGGAGATGAGAGGAGACCCATCCTTCTCGCAGATCATCGAAAGCATGTTTGCAAACGGTCCAAGACCGGTCGCTTCGATTACGCAGTCGACGCCTTGGATGAGCTCGCTGACCCTCGCTGGGTTCCAGGAAGACTCGCCGATGGCTTCCACCTTGGTCCACGGCGTGCGTGACTTAAGATCGATGGAGATGGCACTGACCTTGGAGACGCCGATCGCCCATCGATCCACTGCGTGACGGACGATGTCGCCGGGGCGAAGTATCCCGCGATCAACGACCGTCAGCGTGCCAATACCCGCCTCAGCAAGCCGAAAGGCGACATTGGAGCCAATCGCCCCTGCTCCGAAAACCACTACGTGCTTCTTGGCCAAGACGCCTGAGTCCGAGCCCGCGCGCAGCTTCAGCACCTTCGTGTCCGTCGGTGCAACCTCAATGGCTTCGGCAACAGTGTGGTCATCGCGCTTCTCTGCAAGTAGCGCAAGGGCCTCCTGACCACGCTCCCGTTGCCAGGCGATGAGGAACGCGTTGGGTCTGCCGCCCTCGCTGACTGCGCGATATCGGCGCTCGAAGTTGTTTTGCTGTGCAGGCGTGAGTAGCGCCCTGACCGCTTCCAGGTCGCGCGGCGCCGTCTTCAAGCCGCTGACCCAATAGGCCGCTCCCTCAATGGGGCCACCACTGCCGGCATCAATCTCGAGCACGGTTCTTGTCTCGTTCCATCGGCCGGAGATCTTGCTAATGCCGCGAGGCGCCCTGTCGAGGTGCAACTCGTCGAGCCCGACAGTGGCGATTGCCCCGGCCTTAATGCGGCTGAACGCGAGGTGGGCGTCGAGGGCAAAGTCTTCCGGACGTGAGTCGCCCTCCGTGACACGTCGAGCCCACTCCTCGATGCGAGCGACGTATCCGGCGAAGGTCAGCCACTGGTCAGACGCGGCGCCCTCGGGCCATAGGCACAGCTCGCCGTGGGCATTCATGTGGAGCTCGTCGACGCCGTCGACAAACAGCCGCGGATGCTGGAAAGGCCACCCGTCCAGGAAACTGAACATCATTGTCGTGGCCGATGTGAACTGCTTCAGTGGCTCTGCAATCGGGCCCACCCAGCCTCGGAGACCCCCGGGAAGCGGTTCGAAACCGGCCTTGATCAGCTCCGACTGGAACCGTTCGAGGGAGGCGAGATCAAGGTTCGCGACTTGCAGCGAAGCCACTTGGTTCTTTCGAGCCTGCTGAGACCACCGCCGAAATCGGGCTGATCTCGTTGCCTTCCTGGTCGCACCCCTCAGGCAGCGGGAAACACTGACCCCGCTGGTTCTCACCAAGGATCTCACGCCACAGGACCACCGCTCGACAGCGTGGCAAGTTGAGGGCGCGCTCGGCCTTCTCTGAGAGCTGGCCAAAGAGCCGCGCTGCGGCCACACGCTCATCTGCAGATGGCGCCGGACTGAAGGCGGTGTCCAAGGCCGGATCAAGGAGCGCCGAGCCTCCGGCGAGCTGCGACGAGGCTGACTTAAGAACGGCGGCCAGAATCTCCGCGTAGCTGTCGCCCTCGACCCCGCTGACGAAGGCCCAGTACGTGAGAAGTTCGAAGAAGAGTCCTCCGGGCTTCGCCTCAGGCATGTGATGGCGACGAGCTTGCCGCATGAGCTTCACCGTCGGCACATAGGCACCCTGGCCGGCGATTTTCAGCTTGCCGTTCATCTCCGTCGTCAGCTTACCGAGTCTCTCTGGGTCAGTCTCGATCCATCGCGAGTTGGGGTCTTGGGCTTGCCAATGCTCCCTGTCCCGCTGAGGTATCGCCCAGTGCTCGCCATTGGGCACGGCTGGGACCACGTCGACCGCAAACTCGTCGTCGCCTTTGTCGAATGACACCTTGACCGAGCGCCGCTGCGGCTCGGCGCGCTGGTCATACTTTCTGACCAACATGTCGGACACCGCCCCGAAAACCTCGCCCGGACTCGCACTGACGTCGAGCTTGGGGAGTTTAACCAGCACATCGACGTCTTTGCCCGGATGGATCGTGGTGCTCCGCGCATACGAGCCGATAAGAATCGTATCCACACCCCAGGAAAAGAGTTGTTTGTCGGTCTCCAGCCAGAGGCGGATCTCAGTGTGCGCGGCAATGGCTCGGGCGCGCTTTGTCACGCTGATCTCAATGCGCGACTTAGCTTCGTCGAATTGTTCCGGGAGAGTCTCCACGGTGCCCCCTCGTTTGGCCGGTTCCTTTCGTACTACAGTACCACCCGGTAGGGACGGCACCTCTGGCGTGGCCAAAGGCCTTCCGATGTGCTGTCGGCTACGAAGAGCACCTCACCTCAACACGCAGGACACCCGGTAGGAGTCCCGCCCGACAGAGGCCTCGTGCACGACGAGCGGGCCCACGCTGCCGAGATGCCAGCCGAGAATCGCGGCAAAAGGCCAAGGCGCGGCCATATACAGACGCGTCTCCTTCGGCGCGTAGGTGTCCCTCGCTTCCCGTATGGCCTTGGCGATGCCAGCGGCAGCAGAGTTTGCGGTTGCAGCGTCGAGCGAGTGCCGGTCAGCACCGCCCGGCGGTCGAATGTGAAGCTCGGCACGGGCAATGCCACCGGCCGAAGCCCGGACTGCATTCGTGACGTCAGCTGTGACATGAATCATCACGACCAGGTCACCGTTGCTCCCAGAGCCCGCATGCCGAACCACTTCCCAGCCATCTAGCTTGGCTCGCTCCCGCCGGGTCTCCCAAACGTCGTCAGAGTGGCGAATCCGTAGCGACCAGCGCGTCGGCTCGCGAAAGGCGTAGCCGAACGCAATCGCCGCCGACAGGTGGCTGGCTCCGCCGACTTCGATGACTCTCTCACAGGCAGGCCGCGCAGCCACGATCGTGTGAAGCCCTTTTTGCAGGTCGTCGAGCGCCGGGAGGATCTGTTCGTCCCAGATGGCGATGTCGTATTCATCCGGGTCGTGCATCAGTGGCGGAGCAAGGCTCAGGTGCACAAGCGCAGGATCTGCGACAGGCAAGGAATCGCGCGTTTCAAGGTGGAGCGTCAGGGGACCAGCGGTCCATTGGGAACCCACATACTCGCGCATGATCGCGTTGGCTGCTTCTCTTAGACCATCGAGAAGATCACGCTCCTCGACGCGACTCCCCAGGGTGGCACGGATGTCAATGCCAGTCTTGGCGTGGACCGCATTCTTGCCTTCTTCGACTCCATAGCCGCGAAACACCGCACCGGCGCAGAAAGCCCGTGCTGCATCGCGCCTAGAATCCATTGCCCGTAGTTCGACATTGGTCACGAAATCGGACTCGAGCGCCTCTTTGGTTAGATAGAGAACAAAGCCCGACGCCTCGTCCCGGATTACCCGCCGAACGAGGTCCTCGTCATAGCCGCCCCAGCGCATAGCGCGACGATCGCGCCAAACGGGTACGCCGCGCAGCCGCAACATGGTGTCCAGGTCGTCGACTTCGGACGCGTCGTCCCACGAGTAGCTCAGAAACACGGGCGCAGCCACACTAGCCTCTCACGCCATAGGCGACTTGTCGGGCGGTGCTCGTGAAACTCAGGGTCCTGTCGCCGCGTCGCGCTCGCCTGCCCCGAGAGACCACTACTCCTCCTCGAACCCGAAGTCCGAGAACTTCAACGTCCGGGCGTTCTCGGTCACGTCCATCACAGTCTTTCCGGGAACTCCATCAGCCACATCGGCGTCGATCTCAAGCCTCACGTGCACCTTTGCGCCGGTCAGTTTGGTGAGGTGCTCGACCACGTGCTCGACGACCTCGGGCACCTGCTTATTGAGGCGCGTGGGGTCCAGCTCGACGACACCGTAGAAGCGACGGGCAAGCTTGGGCTCGATGGGCGCATCGGTGGTGGTTGCAGCTCTCTCAATATTCAACCCGTCCCCGCCGAGCGGCGGCTGTTCGCCGGGTGACACAAAGAGGCCGCCCTTGCGGTCGTTGAACTCCTGTTCGGCTGCAGCGTCTGCCTCCAGCTGCGCCAGTGCCGCGTCGGGCCTTACCAGCACGCTCTCATCGTTCAGCATGATGCTAGTCGCTGCGTTCCGGGCGGTCGTAAGGTCCAGGAAGCGGCCATCAGCGTCGACGGCCTGCGCGTAGGCGAAGGTCTCAGCCTGCCAGCTGAGCGAGTTCACGCCTTGGCGTACGGCCTCGAGGAACACTTGCGAGTCCTTAAGCCGCGGCAAGTAGAGGTACTGGCCGAAGTACTCCCAGACGCGCTTGAGGTTGACGAATCCCTGACCCTCGGGCCACAGGGGGACGCGATCGAGCTCCATGCGCAGCAGTACACCGGCGTACTGTCCCGCCAGCGTGCCGTCGTTCACCATCTTGCGGCTGGCGCGCTCACCAAGCGTCCCTTGGCCGCTGACCCTGGTCTCCTGCCAGACGACGTCCGGTGAGCTCTTTTCCTGGCTCGGCACCAGCAACCACTGATAGGTCTCGGGAATGCGCTGGTTCACGGCCTCGGAGGCGGCCTTGCGTTGCTCACCGGCCTGCCTTTCGGCGTACGCCGTAAGCCCAAGCATCTCCTTGTCCTTCTCGATCGAGGTCCAAGCGAGGTACTGCCGCAGCGCGTGTTCGAGCTCGCCGAGCCGCGTCGTGTCTGGCGCCAGAAAGACGACCATGTTGCGGTACCGGCGTGGCCCCGTGCCGTGGCGCTCGAGAATATTGCCCGCTTCCCTTCGTGCGGCCGTGCCGTCCGTCTTGCTCGTGTGAGGGTGCTCTGGCCCCAGGATGATGAGCCGTGCCCGATCCTCGTCAGCGACGTCGGCGTCACTGCCCGGAGCCACATGCACGCCGGCGAAGTCGCCACGAGCCTTCTGCTCGCGCAGGCGGCTGAGCAGCTCCATCTGCCACTGATCCTCGGTCACCTGGGCGATGCGGTCACGCGCTGTCTGCAGCACGCTCGCCTGGGTGTCGAACCAGTAGCGCCCAGTCTCGGTGTAGAGGTGGGCCGAGTGCTCGCTCATGCGCCGCAGGGCGTCGCCGATCAGCGCCGGCTGCTCACCGGGCAGCACACTGCCGAGCTTGATACGGCGATCGTCGATGCCCTTGTTGGGGCCTTTGAGAGTCGCCGCCGAGCCAAGGAAGACCGTGCGCGTGGCACGCCTGCAGGCGCGGATCTTGCCGAAGTTGGGGTTCTCCTGGTCGAGGCGCAGCGGCAGCGAGTTGGCGCCGTCGATCTCGGTGTCGATGATCGGCTTCCAGGCTTCCTCGAGGTAGCGTGTCAGCTCGAAGGAGACCGTTGGCGAGCTCAGCGGCACCGAGGCCGGCATGATGAGCGGGCTCTGGTCGCCGCTCTCCCAGAGCTCGTGGATGACGTTGGCCATGAGACGCAGCACGCCGCGCGTGCGTTGGAAGCGCGCCAGCGTGGACCAGTCGTTGTAGAGGCGGTCGAAGAGCTCGGGGTGGATCGGGTAGGCGTTCACCATGCGGCGCTCGTAGGCGCCCTCGCCGCACTCCGGCGGGAACTCCGACTTGTGCTGCGAGTAGAAGGCGCGAAAGACCTTGGCTACGGCCTCGCGCTCGAGCGCCGCCTGCGGCTCGAGCGGCTCGAAGAGGCGACGCCGGACGATCTCGAAGCTCTCCTCGGCGGTGGCAGGCTGCCAGGGTGAGTCCTTGCGGCCAAGCACGTCCCGCAGGCGCTCGAGTGCGGCCTTGCCACCCTCGCCGCCGACCTCGATGTCGCTGAGGGCGGACTTACCGGCGCTGCGACCCTGGCGAACGCTGTCGCTCGCCGGAATGGAGATGACGACGAGCGTGCCCGGCACCACGGTCGCGGCCTCTGTAAGCGCCTGGGCGAAGGTGAAGTGCGTGTCGAAGGTGCCGGCGACCAGGCTCTCGGCGCCGTAGAGCTGGCGCGCGTAAGCGACCCACTCGTCGACAAGGATGAGGCACGGCCCGTACTTCCTGAAGAGCTTCTCGAGGGCCGTGCCCGGGTTCGTCGCCGTACGGTCGGCCTCGGCGACGAGTGCGAACCCCTCCGCCCCGCCGAGCTGCCACGCGAGCTCGCCCCAGAGGGTGTGGACTTCAATCCCGTCGCCCCTGGGGTGGGTAGAGCCCGGCCCGATCTTGGTGCCGACAAGCACGGCGCGGTTCGCGTGCGGCAGCGCGCCGACCCCCGCTTCCTTGAGCAGCTCATCGACACCGAGCAGATCCTTTGCCGGCGTACCACCGGCGATGTGGTAGAGCGCCAGCAGCGAGTGCGTCTTGCCGCCACCGAAGTTGGTCTGCAGATCGATGACCGGGTCGCCGCCGCTGCCATCGAGGCGTTCGATCGCCTGGGTCAGTAGCTTGCGTAAGCCCTGAGTGATAAAGGTGCGGCGGAAGAACTCGGCCGGATCCTGATACTCGCTCGCGGCCCCGCCCTGGTACACCTGGTTCAGGTCGGCAGCGAACTCGGCCTGCTGGTAGCGGCCTCCGGCGACGTCACGGTGCGGGCGAATCACGTCGCGCCATGGCTTGAGGCCTTCAGGAGTGGCTGTCTCGAAGAGCGTCGCTGTGACCTGCTTCGATTTGCGGCGGCTGTACTCGTCGTAGCGGATGCGCAGCAGGTCCTGCTTCTGCTCGTCGAGCTCGTCGGCCTCCTCCGCCGAGACGGCGGTGAGCAGGCGCTGCACACTGTCCAGACAGCGATACGCATCGTCGGTAGAGATGGCCTTCTGGTGTGCCCAGTCGTTGCGATCGTCGATGAGCTCGCTGACGAGAGCGCGCTCGACAGGCCCGAGAACCTTCCCGAAGACGCCATACCACAGTTTGCGCATGACCTTGAGGAGAAACTGGGCGTCGTCGAGCGAGACAGTCTTGGCCTCAGCGAGAGGCAGACCGAGCTCCTCGACCGTCCTCGACGGCCAATCGTCGCCATACGCCTGGCGCAGCTCGCGTTCAACGAACGGTGCGAGGCCCTTGGTCAGGAGCTGCAGGGCGTCACCGACGCGCTGGCTGTTACTCATCGTCATGCGACGACCCCCTAGACCTCGAAGCTAGTCTGTGGCAGAACGGCGGAGGCCGGCTCGGCGGCGACTAGTCGCTGAATCTCTGGCCAAGCGACCACGAGAGCGTTGTAGGCCTGACCCTCCTGCGACCACTTCTTCCGTTCGCAGACCAAGTACAGGCGATAGGCGAGGTCTCGTGCGATCTCCGCATAAGACCCTAGTTGGCGGGCAAGAGCCCCCGCGGCCTCTTCTCCGTCATCGAGACTTCGGATGAGATGCTGAGTCATCTCCCAGACAGTGAGGCGTTTGTCGGTAGCCGGATTCCAGCCCTCATCGAGTTCATCACGACGCAATAAGCGGACCTTTCCGCCCTTGGCCTCCAGGAAGCCGGCCCGTACCATGCCTTCAACCGAAGTCCCCTTGGCCCGGGAGAGGGTGTCTGCGGCACCGAACTCGCCCGTCTGGGTCCCAACCTGCTCGAACCAAGAGACCGCCCAACGAGTATCGGCGTCGAACTCACCCTCTTGCTCGGTCAGAATCTCGTCCAAGGTTCGGTTGATCAAGCCAAGAGCAGTACGAACCGTCATCTCCGATCCGTCTGACTCCATCACCTTTGAGTACTGCGAGAAGACGGACATGCCAGGGCCGATGGACGCCTGTGCCAAGTCAACCGGAGCAATGTTGCCGTTCTGCAGGCGCCGCAAGGCGCGAGGAAGTTCCGCGTGTAGCGCAGACAGGAACTCGCGGCGAGACGCCAGAGGAGCATCTTGGGGCCGCTGCCTGCAGACCAGGACAACAGATGAGGCGAGGGCGTTTGTCCCAACAGCGACGGTACGTCCGGCCCGCTCACTTCGAATTGGCCACGTTCCAGTCACAGCAAAGCCGGCTCCGAGGAGGCCCGACAGCATAGTCTCCCAGCCCGTGGAAACGACAGATCTACCGGGCGCCCCCTGAACTCCCTCGGCTTGCTTGAATGCGTAGTACACAGTCATGGGAAATTCTGGATCGCCCAAGCTGCGGAAGTGGGCGAAAGCCGCGCCAAGCCCTGCCTCAAAGAACTCTTTCGCCCTCTTCCTGCTCGCCTCATGACGGTTGGGACTTGCTATGAGCTCTTGAGCCTTCGGAGTAAGCAAAGTGCTGAAGAGGTCGGGATAGTGGCCGCGGAGCGTGCGCCTGAGCCAGACGTAGAAGAAGTCGGACAGGTCCGCGTAGCCTACATTGTCATAGTACGGTGGATCGGTCGCAATGAGGCACTGCTTCGCGCCAGCCGAAGCTGCGGCTGCGTCCAGCTGCGCAACGGAACCTGCCGTACCTGGCGCTAGCCCGGCGAGGCCGTCAGCAACCCACTCCACATGGTTGGCGAAGTTGCCGACAGACGTCGACAAGGGGTTGATCTCGACGAAGTCCCAGACCATTGGGATGGCTTGACGAGCGAATGTGTCACGGACCCCCTCGATCGAGTGAATCCAGCTGCAAATGCTTGATGACCAGTCAGCGAGCTTGTCGATGCTGAATGCCAAGTATGTTGCGACAGCTTCGGCATAATCAGCTGGTGTCACCCCCGCACTCGGAGACACGCCACCGCGCGCCCAAGAGCCTTCAGCGTCGTTCAACACTTTCTCGCTGGTCTCGGAAACGAGATCGCTCAGCGTGGTGAGGAAGGTGAGTTGCCGTGCAGTGAACGCATCACGCCACCGACGCATTCCATACATGGGCAACCTGTCCACATCGTGGCTTGGAGTGGTAACCAGCTCTTCTGGGCCCCAGGGAGGGTCGGCTAGTGCCGCAGCCTCCGCCTGGAGCGGGCTGGGGTCAAGATATGTGCGGCCGCGACGCCCCTCAGCCACAACGGCTAGTAAGGTCACGGACATCCGTCCAGCCTGCGCCTCCGCTCGAACGTGCGAGAGGGGTGCGGTTGAACCACAGATGAGGCATTGCGCACCTTGACGCCCCGCCGTCCCATCCGGCGTCACCCCGGACCCCGTCCTGATCTCGAAACGCACAGTCTTCTTGGGCAAGTCAGGAATAGGCTCGATCCAGGTTTCTCTGCCCTTCTTCGACGACAGCGCAAACGAGCGCACGAGCGGGATATCAGCGCCACATGCCGGGTTGGGGCACTTGACCGTGCGCGCCCACAGCCAGGCGACAGCCGTCGCCTCTCCGCCGCCCCGTTCGTCATCAAGCTTCACTTTTGGGTAGAGATGCCCAATGCGTCGCTCTGCCTCGTCGCGCATCCAGCGGCCGTAGTAGCGAACGTCTCCGGCAAGACCTTGGGCCCCGCTCCAACCGGCGACGTCCAGCTTGGCTTGCGCATCGGGATTCACAGGTGGAAGACCAGCGAACCTAGGCGGGATCTCGACCAACGCCTTCGTGATGAGTACGGCAACTGGATTGAGATCGCTGGCGTGCGCTTCAAGGCCGAGACGCTGGGCTTCGAGTGGAATCGAGCCACCGCCGCAAAAAGGATCGAGGACCGGCGGCGGATTTCCGTCGGTGGAGCGCTGGATCTCGGCACGAGCAGCGGAGAGCACTGTCTCGTTGGCCGCGTTCTCCCACTTGACCAACTCCTCAATGATTCCGAACAGGCGCTGGCGTTCGGCCTCTTGCAGATCCTCTGAAGGAAATTCCTCTGGGTGAGCTGAGGGATCGTCGACGATTGATGCGAATAGGACGGCTCGGCACGCGGCTAGAGGACGACGCGCCCACCACAAGTGCACGGTAGCCGGGTGACCTCTTCTGGGAACCGATTTCTCGTGCGCCGACTCGCGATTGATGGCCTCCAGCGGGAGCGCAACTTCAATGAGCTTCTTCTTGTACTGGCTCACGCCGGCTCCCCTGCTCTTGCGATTAGCTTCTTCCAATCGTAGTTCACGCTGGTAGTGTCGAAGTAGGCCTCCGGCTCACCCTGAAACGGGTCTGTCAAGTATTGAACGGCGGCGGCCTGTCCATTCTCGACATTCACGAGCGCCAGGATGAATCCTTCGCCCTTGTTGAGGCCCGTAAGTATCTCCGTTCGCGTCACGGTGACCGTCGGTGCCCCGACGACACGCCCCTTGACCTCGATGAATAGCAGCTCACGCGTGATCGGATTCTTCGAGAGGATATCGAAGCCCGGATTGAAGTGGTCCTGCTCCTCAGGCTCGCGCCCAAGCTGGCGCTCAATCGCCATCACGGCGTTGACGGCAATTCGCTCGCTGATGGTCGTATCGATAGCCGTTGGACCCGGCACCGGCGGCTTCAGGCTCGCTAGGTAACCCACGGGCACCACCAAAGCGCCGCCGACAATCACCGGCTGCTGCGCCGAGATCTGCCGCTCTTTCTCAATCTCTTCGAGGCGCCGCTTGAGCCTCTCGGCGAGCTCCTCGGCGCGCTGCCGCGCGATGCCCGAGTTGAGGTGGCCCTTGGCGCCCTTCCCGGCCAGCTCCTTGTCCTTCAGCTGGTCGGCGCGGTGGTCCCAGTAGTTGATCTCCTTGGTGAGGCGGTCACGCACGGCGGCCTCTACCATCTTCAGGCGGCCGAGCGTACGGGCGCGCACCTCCTCGAGGTGCGCGGGTACCGCGCGCTCGATCGCGTAGTCCATGCCCTTGGCCTCAAGGCCGCTGCTCAACCAGCCCTCGGTCAGCAGCGGTTGGATCAGCTCCAGCTCATCCGGCTCGATGGGCCGGTAGTCCAGGTAGGGGGCGTAACCCGCCAGCTGGACCTCCCCGTCGCGCTCGGCTTCGACGAACTCGAAGCGCTTGGAGACGATGCGCCGCTGGCCCTCGCGCGTCGTGCGCCCGTCCTGGATGGCGTGCTCCAAGTAGACGAGCGCGCGAGGTTCGGTGCGTGAGTCGGCCTCGGCGACGAGGATCGCCCCGTCGCGCAGCAGCGTGCGGTGCCGCTGCAGCAGCACGTCGATGGTTGCGTCGAGCAGCGGATGGCCGGGGCAGACGAACTCGGCGACCGGTTTGCCCGGCACCGTGATCGACTCCTTGTCGAAGGTGATGCGCTCGTAGCGGCGCAGCACCGGCAGGGCGCTCAGTTGCGAGGCGGCCTGGCGCACGTCGGCCGGGCACGTTCTTGACCTCGTAGCGCCCCGGCTCGCGCTTGACCATGTGGCCGCCCAGGCGCTGCGAAGGCCTCCTCGAAGAAGGTACGGATGAAGTGCGGCTGCAGCTTGCGCGCCTCGGCCTTCTCCATCTCGTCGCGGATGCGCTCCACGTCGGCGCCGCCCATCACGTCGCGCGCCAGAGCGCGCTCGGCGAGCACCTTGCTCATGTTGCTGCCGACCGCCGTCTCGACCTTCTCGAAGAGCCGCTGGCGCACCTCGGGCTGGTCGCCATAGCGGATGGCCTCGAGCAGCAGGCCGCGCAGCGGCGCGTCTTCGAAGACGCCTTCGTCTGAGAGCACGTCGAAGACCTGGTCGCCGAGCGCCTTGCGCTGCTCCTCGAGCTTGTCGAGCAGACGCTCGAAGACCTGGCCCTCGCGGGTCTCGTGGGCCACCAGGTTCCAGAGGTGGCAGACCTCGGTCTGGCCGATGCGGTGGATGCGCCCGAAGCGCTGCTCGATGCGGTTCGGGTTCCAAGGCAGGTCGTAGTTGACCATCAGGTGGGCGCGCTGCAGGTTGATGCCTTCCCCCGCGGCGTCGGTGGCCACGAGCACGAGGGCGTCCTTGTCTTGGGTGAAGTACTCCTGCGCCTCGCGGCGCTTCTGGCGACCGACGCCGCCGTGGATGGCGACCACGGCCTCCGGCCGGCCGAGCACGACGCGGATCTTGTCGACCAGGTAGTTCAGCGTGTCGCGATGCTCGGTGAAGACGATGAGCTTGCGGCGGTCGCCGTTTACGTCGAACATCTGGCCATCGTCTTGCAGCAGGCCCGAGAGCTGCTCCCACTTCTTGTCGCAGCCGGAGGCGCGCACCTTGTCAGCGAGCTCTTCCAGGCGGGCGAGCGTGACGATCTCGTACTGCAGCTCCTGGATGGTCTGCGCCGCCGAAGCCTGGTCGACGACCTGCTCCTCGAGCTCCTCGAGCTCGTCGTCGGGCAGGTCGTCGAGCTCTTCGAGGTCTTCGATGTCGAACTCGGGGGCGACGGCACCAACGGTGAGTAGGGCCTCGGCCTCTTCGGCTTTGACCTGTGCGCCACGACGCAGCAGTTTCTCCTCTTCGAGCTTGGCCTCGAGGCGCTTGCGACGCCGCTTGAGCGACTGGTAGATGGCCTCGGGCGACGAGGCCAGGCGGCGCTGCAGGGTGGTGAGCGCGAAACCGACGGCGATGCGGCGACGCCCTTGGCCCTGTTCGTTGGCCAATCGATCGGCCCGGTTCATCTCCTCGCGCACGTAGGTGGTGACCTCGGCGTAGAGGTAGGCCTCGTCCTTGGAGAGCGCGTACTTCACGGCGTAGGCACGGCGTTCGGGAAACAGTGGCCGGCCATCCATGTGGCGCAGCTGTTCTTTGCTGAGGCGGCGCATCATGTCGCGGGCGCCGGCCTCCTTGCTCTGGCCCTTCTTACCGCGCACCTTGCCGGCGAAGCGGTCGTAGTCGAGCAGCGCCATGAAGAGGTCGAAGTCTTCGGGCTTGCCGCTGTGCGGTGTCGCGGTCATCAGCAGGAGATGGCGGGTGACGTCGCCGAGGTGCTCGCCGAGCATGTATCGCTTGGTCTTCTTCACCTCGTTGCCGAAGTTGTGCGCCGACATCTTGTGGGCCTCGTCGCAGATCACGAGGTCCCATTCGCTCTGCGCCGAGCTTGGCCATCAGCTCCTCGTTGCGCGACAGGTGATCGAGCCGCGCGATCAGCAGGTCCTTCTCGAGGAACGGATTGCCGGCGTAGGAGGCGTCGATCATCTGCCGCGTGACGATCTCGAAGCCGAGGTGGAACTTCTCGCGCAGCTCGTCCTGCCACTGGTCGACGAGCATGCCGGGGCAGACGATGAGCACGCGCTTGGCGTCGCCGCGCACCATGAGCTCCTTGATGAGTAGGCCGGCCATGATGGTCTTGCCGGCGCCAGGGTCGTCGGCGAGCAGGAAGTGCAGCGGTTGGCGGCTGAGCATCTCTTCGTAAACCGCCGAGATCTGATGCGGCAGCGGCATGACGTTGGACGTGCTGACCGCCAGCAGCGGATCGAAGAGGTAGGCGAGCTGGATGCGGCGCGCTTCGCTGACCAAGCGGAAGAGCGAGCCGTCGGCGGTGAGCGACCAGGCCTTGCCGGGTGCCTCGACGCCGAGCTGGACCTCGTTGTCGCGATACAGCAGCTGTTCGCCTGGCTGGCCGGCGTCGTCGCGAAAGGTCAGCGTGAGCGCGGTCGTGCCGTGCCATTGCACAGCGACGACGGTCACTGCTTGGCCCGCGACCACTCCGGTCACGCGCGCGCCGGGCGTCAGGTCTTCGAGACTACGGCATTTCCCCCCTCGCCGATTCCCCCGCGGTACCACTAACATTGGGCCGAACGAACTCCTGCGGTCCGATGGCCTCGCTCCCCAGCGGCCGTGGGCGGAGCGGCCGGCGGCCTCGGCGCTCAGGTTCACAAGCGCACGATGAAGCGGCCCGCAACGTCTACTGGATTCTAGTCCGATTGAGTGACGGATACAGCGAAGTCGCTCTTGACTCGCATCGACCCAGCGGAAGCGAGCCTTGAGTTCCGGCTCCGGCAGCCCGCTGCCCGCCAAGGCACCGGAATGGCGCAGTTCCTCCGCCAACGCCTCACTGCAGATGATTCGGGGCGTCTCGGCCACGGCGTCGGCCGCGGCCTCGGGCGGGCCGATACAACGCGATGCACCGCAACCGCCTGGTCTGATCGAAGGAAGAAGGTCATGCACTTTTTCGGTGATCCAGGCGGTCCGCTGTTAGGCGGCTCACGACGCCTCTTGGCGGACGTCGGCAGTGCGCAGTGTCAGTGAACGGCAAAGCGAAGCACGCGGTGGCGGTGGGCCCCAATCCCGGAGCCGCTCATCACAAGGTAAGGCTGCTCTCGAACCTGCCCTTGGCGCTCTCCCGAAGAGTTGAGCCATTCGACCGTGACTTCGGATGGAATCGCAGCACCGATGTGAATGAGGAGCCGGTAGTGTGCCCGGGAGAATGGGCCAAGGCGCTTAATCTCATTTTGCGCGAATACGACCGGATTTGTGAGAGCCGGCACCCCGTCAAGCCTGACTTCGATGTCCTCGGCCAGGCCCGCGCCTCGGTTTTCCAACACGAGAAGCTCTCTTGGCGATCCGTCACTGTTGACGTCGCGGTCGATTCTGGCTGTGACTAGAGCGTCTGCAGCTTCATGGGGTGTGTGCGTCATGGCAGGTGGCTTCTGGGGCAGGGCCGCGTCGAACCTTCCCGCCTCGAGCCACCGCGTTGTTCCCTCTCGCCTCACGTCACACCCAGAGTCGGCCAGTCTGTCGGCGAGTTCCATGCGACGTGCGGGCGTGTCGTTGATTTGGAGGATGTGCCTGCCCGCCACGTCGCTGAAGGGCCGTATTTCGCCAAGCTGAACAAGCACCGTGCGTTTGGGGTCGCGGCCCATGGCCATCCCAGCTTCGAAGAGAACGTTGGGTCGGGGCTGAAGAGTCGACGATTTTTCATACGGGGGATCGTGCACATCTTGAAACTCTTCGCGCAGCCACGCCCAGTCATCGGGCGTCAACAGCACGACCACGGCCTGCGCGGAAGAGAAAGCTGCCTCCAGAATCTCCCCAACATACGGAGTCGGGTTTCTCGTTGCAGTCCGTGCCTCGTTGAACTCAATCGGGCGAAGATCGATGGATGTAAGGAACTCGAAGAGTGCATCCCTCGCCTCGAGATTTCGCCCGTGAACGACCCACACGTCGCGTGGATTAGGGGCCTTACGTTCTTCGGAAGGGAGAGATGTAGAGGCTGAAGACGGTTCCTGACGGTCGGCCATTGCCTGTCGTAGGATGGGACGGGTCACGTCCACGCAGACATTGAAGACGTGCCACTCCTTCTCGTGTTGCATATCGTATCGGTTGGACGCGGCAAGTCTGTCCATCTCTTGTTCATACACGGGTTCCCACGGCCACGGTGATTGCGCGATTCTGATTCGCGCCGCCTCTTCCCAGCGCACACGTCGACCACCCACCAGCGCGACGTCCCCTGCGGCCAAGCTCCCGGCGATCTCGAGAATGTCTAGGCGCTCAAGATCCATCTCGTACAAGACACGGCTGCCATCTTTTGGTTCGAACTCCAAATGAAAGAGCTGTTGAACTTCTTCGCTCAATCGGTCGCCCCGTAGCTCAAGTTAGTTGCCAACACGACCCAGTTCACGCCCCACCGAGCAGCAAGGTCGAATCGCGACTAGTCACCTCGCCTGGCTCGGCTGCAATCGTAGCAGAGGTCGAGCCGGGCAAGTGTAGCGTGCGGGCGTCCCGCCAGTGGTAGCCACCCGGCCGAACGTCAGCGGAATGGCAACTCGTCTAGCCTTGGGGCGCCGGTCGGGATTCAGTGCCAAACGACGCCTGGAGTCGAGCGCCCACGCCGCCGCACCCAGCGGGCGGGGAATCCGGTGAAGGAGGGTGAAGGTCGCGGCGTCTTGGCTGGGATCGGGCAGTGGGCCGCCGTAAGACATGCCGGAATCGGCCTATTGAGTGCTGTGTCGCGCAAGCTCAACGCTTTGGGCTTGACCTGCGGGCTCGGCTGGCTGATCGCCAGCAGGCTCCTTCCCGCCAAGCCGCGGGCGGATGTCGGCTTTTAGGTGACTCTCACGCTTGCCAAAGGCGAGATTCGCGGCCTCAGGCAGCAGTACGACCAAGCTCACCCAGCGCAAAAATGCGCCGTCTGCAGGAGAAAGAGCTGGTGGCGAGGGACAGAATTGAACTGTCGACACCATGATTTTCAGTCGGGCTGCCTGGCGGATATGCGGCTGTCGGATCGCAACAATGCTGCAGGGGGCCGTATCTCAGCAGCCGAACCTGCCTGCGATCTCGAGGGCGGCGGCTCTGCGGCCATGTATGTCGGCACACTGTCGGCATGCCAACTGGCGCTAACTGGCGGTCTTTCGGGAGCGCAATCGCTCCGTCACGGGTCATCACAGGCACTCCAGCAGATCACAGCTGAGCGGCTATTGTGATGTTTTGCAGGCCTTTTGCTTGAGCATTGGCGGTTGCCATCCCCCCTTCCCCACGCCCCGACGACTGGCGCAGGGAGCTGCGCTCCGCCAGCTGCCACGGTTTCCCTGACCCCCTCCCCACAAAGGGCGCATGCCATGGGCCGAGCCTCAGATGAGAGCCCGACTGTGGGCCGTCTGCAGCCTAGATCTCCAGGAAAAGGACGATTTGCAGATGTGCCGAACGCCGAGGAGATCGCACATCCTGCAAGGAGAAGTCTCATGAGACCTACAAGCTCGTCCTTTCGAACCGGTCCCAAGGCCGAACTCGCCGTCGAGTCGTGGCCGATCGACCGACCGATCCCCTATCCGAACAACCCTAAGAGTGGTGCCCCAGAGCGCCATCGACAAAGTGGCCGTGAGCATCATGCAGTTCGGCTTTCGCCAACCCATCGTGGTCGACGAACAGGCCGTCGTGATCGTCGGGCACACCCGCCTGCTGGCGGCCAGACAGCTCGCGCTCGCCGAGGTGCCGGTGCACGTCGCCTGCGGCCTCAGCCCAGAGCAGGTCAAGGCCTACCGCTTGGCCGACAACCGCAGCGCCGAGGAGACCGGCTGGGATGCGCAGCTGCTTGGCCTTGAGCTCCGCGACTTGGCGGTGCTGGGCTTGGACCTCGACCTTACGGGCTTTGAATCTGACGAGCTTCGCGCCTACCTTGGCCCGGAGACAGCCAGCCTAACCGATCCCGACTTCGTCCCCGGCCCGCCCGCTGAACCGCTCACTCGGGTCGGCGATCTCTGGGCGCTTGGCGACCATCGTCTACTCTGTGGTGATGCCACCGACGGCGCTGTGGTCGCGCGCCTCATGGCCGGAGAGCGGGCGACGGCGATGGTGACAGACCCGCCCTATCTGGTCGACTACCAGGCTGGCAACCGCCCGCCGACCTGGGCCAACGGCGGCAAGGCGGGCAAGCCGCATACAAAGAACTGGGACGCCTACGTCGATCCCAAGAGCGCTCAGGGCTTCTATGCGGGCTTTCTGCGGACCGCTCTTGACTGCGCCCTCGAGGAGCGCGCGCCCGTCTATCAGTTCTTCGCCGCGCTGCGCAGCCCGCTGGTCTTGGGCGCCTGGGAGGAGGTCGGCCTGCTGGCCCACCAGGTCCTGATCTGGCAGAAGAGCCGGCGCGTGCTGGGGCGTTCGGACTACTCCTGGACCTACGAGCCGATTTGCTACGGCTGGCGGCGTGGCAGGCGGCCAGCGGCCGAGCGCCGTCCGCCGGCCGGCACGCCGGCCGTCTGGGAGATCGCCTCGGCCATCGAAGACGGCGCCACCGGCGTGCACCCCACGATGAAACCGGTCGAATGTTACCGGCGACCTCTGCTGTTCCACACCCGCGCGCGCGAGGCCGTCTACGAACCCTTCTTGGGCTCAGGCACGGCGATCATCGCCGCCGAACAGCTCGGCCGATGCTGCTACGCCCTTGAGCTCTCCCCTGCCTTTTGCGATGTCGCCCTGCGCCGCTACGAACTGTTCAGCGGCACCAGGGCCGTCCTCCTGGAACGCTCCTAGACTCCGATGGCTGAAAGGAACATGCCATGGCCAAAGACCAGGACCACCTCAGCCGCTCCGAGCGCGAACGCCGCGTGATGGACTGCTTTCCCTTGGTGGTGGACGGCTTTCGCTTCGCTCAGATCAAGGAGATCACGCAGAGGAAGTGCGGCTGGCAGGCGCCCGACCGCACCCTGGAGCGCTACATCGCAGAGGCCCGCGCGCTGGTCCACGAGCTCGCGACCTTCGAACGAGCCGAGAAGTTCGCTGAGGCGGCCGCCTTTTTGGAGCGCCTGAGATTGCGCGCCTCTATGAACGGCGACTTGGGCACCGCCCTGCGTGTGCAGTGCGAGCTCAACCGCCTCTACGGTCTGCTCGCCCCCGAGCGCGTCGAGCTCTACGACTTCAGCAGCTACTCGGACAAGCAATTAGCAGAGGAGGTATCCCGTGAACTGCCCGAACTCATCAAAGAGGCAGAGCGCCTTACGCGCCGAGCTCCTGCGAAGGGCCAAAGCACGCAGCGTCCAGACGGTAGGCTGGATCCCCCACTGCCCGACACCTAAGCAGCAGCAGTTCCTCGACTGTCGCGCGCGCGAGGTCTTCTACGGCGGTGCGGCCGGCGGCGGCAAGACCGACGCCCTGCTGATGGCCGCGCTGGCCTACGTCGCTGTGCCCGGCTACCGGGCCCTGCTCTTTCGCCGCACCTTCGCCGATCTGAACTTGCCCGGCGCCCTGATGGACCGCGCCCGCGAGTGGCTCGGAGGAACTGCGGCCCGTTGGAACGCCCACGACCATGTCTGGAGCTTCCCCAGCGGGGCGAGTCTGACCTTCGGCTATCTGGAGACCGAGCGCGACAAGTACCGCTACCAGTCGGCCGAGCTGCAGTACATCGGCTTCGACGAGCTCACCCAGTTCGCCGAGAGCCAGTACACCTACCTCTTTAGCCGCCTGCGCCGCCTGGCGGGATCGCAGGTGCCGCTGCGCATGCGTAGCGCCTCCAACCCCGGTGGTCTCGGTCATGAGTGGGTGCGGGCTCGCTTCGTCGATGCCGAGTCCAACGACGAGCGCCTCTTCATCCCTGCTCGTCTGCTCGATAACCCCCACTTAGACCAGGACAGCTACCTCGAGAGCCTCGCCAACCTCGATCCCGTGACCCGGGCCCAGCTGCTGGAAGGCGACTGGCAGGTACACCCCGAGGGGGCCCTTTCAAGCGCGACTGGTTCTGTGTCGTCGAGCAGCGCCCCAGCCAGGCGACGAGAGTGCGCTACTGGGACAAGGCCGCCACCGAGGGCGGCGGAGCACGCAGCGCCGGCGTGCTCATCGCCCGTACCGAGGCGGGTCTCTACTTCATCGAGGACGTGGTCTGCGGGCAGTGGTCGGCCTTAAGGCGCGAGACCATCATGCGCCAGGTTGCCGAGCGCGACGGCAGGGCGGTGGCGATCTACCTAGAACAGGAACCCGGAAGCGGCGGCAAGGAGTCGGCCGAGGCCTCGGTGCGCAACCTGGCCGGCTTTAGCGTGCACGCCGACCGTGTCACCGGCGACAAGTGCGAACGGGCACGGCCCCTGGCGGCACAGTGCGAGGCCGGCAACGTACGCCTGGTGCGCGGCGCCTGGAACCAGCGCTACCTCGAGGAGCTCTGCAGCTTTCCGCTGGGCAGCTTCTGCGACCAGGTCGATGCCTCAAGCGGGGCCTTCAACAAGCTCGCTCGCAACCGCCAGTGGACGATTGCCGAGATCGAGGCTTGGGGGCGCAACGACATCCCAGAGTTGCGCAGGCTTCGAGTGCCGCCGAGGCGGTGATGTGCTGGAGATCTCGGTCTAGTTCGGACACACAACGCGGGGCGACTGTCGCGTCCGCAAATCTCGGCCCGGAAAGCCACCCGCCTTCTCCCCGGGGGGTCGCCACGCGCAACTCTGGCTTGCCGCAGCCAGGAGCGCGCGATCGCGGCGCGAAGAAACGGGGCGCTTCACTTGGCGGCGAAGGATCGCCACCTGGTGGCGCAGCACGAGATTCTCGAGCTCGGCTTGCTCGGCGGCGCGAGCCTTGGAGTAAAAGATGCCGAGCAGTCGACGAAGCACCATATAGAGGAGTGAGGAAAACACGGCCGCGATTGTGCCACGCACGGCCGGTTACGTGCCAGCGGTGCCCGCGACGCCGGCCGGAGGGACGTGATCGAGTATTTGTACTCGACGGGCGACACGGGAGGTGGTGCTGCTCACGACCCGATGACCTTGACGACGATCAGGGATCTACACCAGGTCGCGGGAATTGACCAGAACCCGAGCCCGGAGGACTGATTACGGTAGCCGCGACGAACGTCCTCCACGGGATCGGGCAACCGGGACTTCCTTACCCAGTCGGCGATGACGCACAGGATAAGGTTCGGACGCGCCCGATGTCTGTATGTGGTCCGGTGCTGGATGAAAGCGAGGCAGACAATGTGCGGCATCGTCGGATATGTCGGACACAGACCAGGCAAGCCCATCATCCTTGAGGGACTGAGGCGCCTTGAGTATCGCGGCTACGACTCCGCGGGCATTGCCCTTCTCGAGGGCGATGGTCTCGAGGTGGTGCGCGCCGTCGGCAACCTTGATGCTCTCGTTGCAGTTGTGGGAGACAAGCCTTCGCCCGCGTGCGTCGGGCTTGGCCATACGCGTTGGGCTACTCACGGGGCGCCGTCTGAAGCGAACGCTCACCCTCACCAGGACTGCACCGGGCGGGTTTCGATCGTGCTCAACGGCATCATCGAGAACTACAAAGAGCTGCGCGAGGAGCTTACTCGAGGTGGTCACAAGTTCACGAGCGAGACCGACGCCGAGGTTATTGCCCACCTGATCGAAGAGTACAAGATCAACGGCTTGGCAAGCGCGGTTCGCGCCACGGTCAAGAGATTGCAAGGCAACTTCGCCTTCTGTTCGATATCTGCTGATGAGCCCGAAGTCATCGTTGGCACGCGCAAGGAGGCACCGCTAGTAGTCGGCATCGGTGAGGGCGAGCAATTCATCGCATCGGCTATTCCTGCGTTTCTCTCCGAAACCCGGCGCATGGTCGTGCTCGACGACGGTGACATAGCAATCGTAAGCGCTGACGGTGTGGAGTTTACGGACCCCGACGGCTGTCGGCTCGAGAAGGAAGAACGCGAGATAGACTGGGATCCTGATGCAGCCGAGAAGGGCGGCTATGAGACGTTCATGCTAAAGGAAGTCCACGAGCAGCCAGTGGCAATTGCCGACACCCTTGCCGGACGTCTGTATCAGGACGGGTCTCTTGACCTGTCTGAGGTCACTTTGGGTGACGAGTTGCTGCGCAGCGTGCGGCGGATCTTCATCGTCGCCTGCGGCAGCTCGTACCACGCCGGCCTGATCGCTTCCTACGCCATCGAACAGCTGGCGCGCGTGCCGGTCCAGATTGACGTCGCAAGCGAGTTTCGCTACCGCAATCCCGTGCTTGACTCCGAAACACTTGTGATCGCCATCACCCAATCAGGTGAAACCGCCGATACGTTAGCCGCGATGAGGCTGGCCCGTGCATCTGGCTCGCCAGTACTAGTCCTCACGAACATTATGGGAAGCCAGGCGACGAGGGATGCAGACGCCGTCCTGTTTACACGAGCTGGTCTGGAAGTCGGCGTGGTGGCGACTAAGACACACGTTGCCCAGCTCGCTGCCCTGCTGTTGTTCGCTCTGAAGTTGGCTCAGGTGCGAGAAGCGACGTCGGACGAGGCGCTGCGCGAGATTGGTTGCCGGCTTCATGACTTGCCGATCCTGATGCAGGGGCTGCTTGAGAAAGCGCCAGGCGAGGCCGAAGCAATCGCCCGGAACCACTACGAACAACCCTTCTTCCTCTACCTGGGCCGCAACATGGGCTTTGGCGTCTGCCTCGAGGGCGCGTTGAAGCTGAAAGAGATCTCATACATCCCCACCGAGGCCTACGCCGCTGGCGAGATGAAGCATGGTCCAATAGCGCTTCTGGAGACGGGCTCGCCGGTCGTGGTGATTGCTACCGACGGCCCCACGTATCCCAAGCTTGTTTCGAATATCGAAGAGGTGCGGGCACGAGGAGCCGACGTGATTGCCGTGACGACTAGCGGGAACACCTCGATCTCAGATCTCGCGACGAGTGTGCTGAGCGTCCCCGCTTGCGATTCGCTATTGTCCCCATTCCTGTCGGTCGTGCCGCTTCAGCTTCTCGCCTACCACATCGCTCGACTGAAGGGTTTGAACGTCGATCAGCCCCGTAACTTGGCCAAGACCGTTACAGTCGAGTAGGCACGCCGGTCTGAATTGCTGTTGTGTCCTGGGGGCCCAACTCTGGAGAGGACGGAGCGGTGCAACGACAGGGTACGTGGTCCAGGCGCGGGCCGTCGGCTGGTTTGTGGGGCGAGCCGTGCGCGAGGCGCGCGAGTAGGCGCGCCGCGGGAGGGCACCGGGCCAGCCCGCACTATCGTGGCCGCGGGGGTGGCGTCTGTCGGAGTCGCTGCGTTCCACAAGGCGAACAAGCAGGGGCGGCCCGCCGCCTCGGGGGAGCAAGACGACGGGCCCGACAGATCCCTGGCTCAGGGGGACCTGAAGTGATGTTCACCCGCAGACTGCCACCTCCTCCTGCGATGCTCGCAAGCAGCAGGTGAACTCCCAGTGAGACGACAACCCGCACCTTTGCGGTGGGCTGAGGCCCTCTCCCCCGTGCTTTTGGTGCGCCCACCGGCGTTGCTGGGCTCGCACCCCAGAGCGAAGCTGTGGCGACGCAAAGGAGGTCGCCACGCAGGGTCACGTCCGCAAGCGCGCACCGGCAGGATCGTGGGAGTACATCCTCGACGTCGGCCGCTACCGCAGCCCAGCGCTGCCAGGACTGCGGGAAGCGCTTCTGGATCGAACGCCGGCCCAAGGAGGCCTGTCCGGCCTGTGGCGGTGAGCTGCGTGAGACCGAGGAGCGCAGGCGCGAGACCAAGGCCGGCTTTGCCTGCCGCAAGGACTGCCAGGCGGCCCTCACCCGCAAGCTCACCACCCTAGCCGAGCACACCTACGTCCTGCCCAGCCGCCTCAGCCTGCGGGAGTTCCTGCTCAAGGTCTGGCTGCCGGCGATCGCAAGCGGCGTGAGGCAGACGACCCTCTCGCGGCTATCGCATGCTGGTGGAGCAGCACCTCGTGCCGCAGCTCGGGAGCGGTGCAGCTGCAGAACCTGAACGCCGCCCAGATCAACGCCCACTACGCCAGGCTGCTCAGCGAGGGTCGCGTCCATGGTTCGGGTGGCCTCTCCCCCAACACCGTGCACCACGTCCATGCCGTGCTGCATCGTGCCCTGCGTGACGCCGTGAAGTGGGGCTACCTGCAGACCAACGTCGCCGCCTGCGCCGACCCGCCGCGCGCTTCGGCCCAGCACACAGAGCTAGCCGTCTGGTCTGAGGAGCAGCTGCACGCCTTCCTGGACAGTGTGGCGCGAGCAGCGCCTCTACCCCCTGTGGCGTTTCCTGGCGATGACCGGCTGCCGGCGAGGCGAGGCCTTGGGGCTGACCTGGCGTGACCTCGATATCGAGAACGGCCGCGTGGCGATCGTGCGCGCCCTGGTGCCGGTCGACGGCAAGCTCGTCGAGACCGAGCCCAAGACCAAGCGCGGGCGACGTCTGATCGCACTGGACCCAGAGACGGTGGCCGTGCTGAGACATCAGGCCGCCCGGCAGCTATCCGAGCAGCAAGCGCTGGGCGATGGCTGGATCGACAGCGGCCGCGTCTTCACCGCCGAAGACGGGGCGCAGCTCCACCCAGAGCGCATCAGCGCACTGTTTGCTCGCCTCGTGCGCGCCGCGGCACTGCCGCCGCATCCCCTTGCACGGACTTCGCCACACCTACGCCAGCCTCGCCTTGGCCAAGGGCGTCAACGCGGCGATCGTCTCACGGCGGCTGGGGCATGCCACCGTGGCCTTCACCCTCGATATCTACTCCCACGTCCTGCCCCAGGTCGATGCCGAGGCGGCAGAGTTCATCGCGGCGTTTGTGACCCACTAGAGCTCCCGCCCTATCCAGGCGGATCAGCCGAGCTCGATGTTCCCGTCGCCTCGCCGGACACTCACTCCTCCTCGAACCCAAAGTCCGAGAACTTCAGTGTCCGAGCGTTCTCGGTCACGTCCATTACAGTCTTGCCGGGAACTCCGTCGGCCACGTCGGCGTCGATCTCCAGTCTCACGCGCACCTTCGCGCCGGTCAGCTTCGTGAGGTGTTCGACCACGTGCTCGACGACCTCCGGAACCTCCTTGTTGAGTCGCGTGGGATCCAAGTCGACGACGCCGTAGAAGCGGCGCGCTAGCTTGGGGTTGGCAGGCGCATCGGCAGTGGCCACTTCGCCACCGCCGCTCAACCCATCCCCCCCGAGCGGCGGCTGCTCCCCGGGCGGCACGAAAAGGCCGTTCTTGCGGTCGTTAAACTCCCGCTCGGCCGCGGCGTCGGCCTCGATCTGCCGCAGCGCAGCATCCGGCCTCACCAGCACGCTCTCATCGTTCAACATGATGCTGGTCGCCGCGTTGCGGGCAGTCGTGAGATCGAGGAAGCGGCCATCGGTGTCGACCGCCTGCGCGTAAGCGAAGGTCTCGGCCTGCCAGCTGAGCGAGTTCACGCCCTGGCGTACCGCCTCGAGGAACACCTGCGAGTCTTTGAGCCGCGGCAGATAGAGGTACTGGCCGAAGTACTCCCAGACGCGTTTCAGGTTCACAAATCCCTGGCCCTCCGGCCACAGGGGAACGCGGTCGAGCTCCATGCGCAGCAGGACGCCGGCGTACTGTGCCGCCAGAGTGCCGTCGTTGACCATCTTGCGGCTCGTGCGCTCGGCGAGCGTGCCCTGGCCGCCGACCTTGGTCTCCTGCCAGACGACCTCAGGTGCGCCCTTGTCCTGGCCGGGGACGAGCAGCCACTGGTAGGTCTCGGGGATGCGCTGGTTCGCGGCCTCGGACGCGGCCGTGCGCTGCCCCTCGGCCTGCCTCGCGGCGTGTGGCGTGAGCCCGAGCATCTCCTTGTTGTTCTCGATCGAGGTCCAGGCGAGGTACTGACGCAGGGCATGCTCGAGCTCGACGAGCCGTGTCGTGTCGGGCGCGAGGAAGACGACCATGTTGCGATAGCGCCGCGGCCCGCTGCCGTGCCGCTCCAGGATCTGCGCCGCGGCCGCTCTCGCAGCCGTTCCGTCCGTCTTGCTGGTATGCGGGTACTCGGGGCCCAGGACGACGAGTCGTGCGCGGTCCTCGTCGGCAACGTCGGCGTCGCTTCCCGGCGCCACGTGCACGCCGGCGAAGTCGCCACGGCCTTTCTGCTCGCGCAAGCGGCCGAGCAACTCAGTCTGCCACTGGTCCTCAGTCACCTGAGCAATGCGGTCGCGCGCCGTCTGCAGCACGCTCGCCTGGGTGTCGAACCAGTAGCGTCCCGTCTCGGTGTAGAGGTGCGCCGAGTGCTCGCTCATGCGTCGCAGGGCGTCGCCGATCAGCGCCGGCTGCTCGCCGGGCAGCACGCTGCCGAGCTTGATACGGCGGTCGTCAATGCCCTTGTTGGGGCTCTTGAGCGTGGCGGCCGAGCCGAGGAACACCGTCCGCGTGGCGCGCCGGCAGGCGCGGATCTTGCCGAAGTTCGGGTTCTCCTGGTCGAGGCGCAGCGGCAGCGAGTTGGCGCCGTCGATCTCGGTGTCGATGATCGGCTTCCAGGCCTCCTCGAGGTAACGCGTCAGTTCAAACGACACGGTCGGCGAGCTCAGGGGCACCGAGGCCGGCATGATGAGCGGGTTCTTGTCGCCCTTTTCCCACAGGCTGTGAATGACCACGGCCATCAGGCGCAGCACACCGCGCGTGCGCTGGAACTTCACCAGGGTGGACCAGTCGGTGTAGAGCCGGTCGAAAATTTCCGGGTGGATCGGGTACGCAGCCTTCAGGCGCTGTTCATAGTCGGCGTCGCGGCACTCGGGCGGGAACTCCTGGTGCTGCGTGCGGTACTGGTCGAAGAACGCCCGCGCCACCGTGTCGCGCGCCACGAACTGGTCCTTCTCGACCAAGGGCTCGAACAGACGACGGCGGACAATCTCAAAGCCTTCCTCCGCGCTGGCAGGACGCCACGACGCCTCCACGCGCCCCACGGCGTTGCGTAGCCTATCGAGGGCCGCCCGCCCGCGCTCACCGCCAACCTCGACATCATCGGCGCGCGTATGGGGCGAGCCACCTGTGTCGGAGGCTGGCAGGCTGACCACCACCAGGCACTTCTTCGCCGACTTGGCCGACTCAGTTAGCGCCTGGGCGAAGGTGAAGTGTGTCTCGAAGCTGCCGCCCGGCAAGTCGGCGGCGTCGTGAAGCTGGCGCGCATAGGCCACCCATTCGTCAATCAGGATCAAGCACGGCCCGTGCTCGTCCATCAGCTCGCGCAAGGCATCGCCAGGGCTGGTGGCCTTCTGGTCGTCGGCCTGGATGCGCTTGAACGCCTTCTTGCCGCCAAGTTGCCAGGCCAGCTCGCCCCACAAGGTGCGCACCATCGTGCCGTCGGGCTTGATCACCGGGTTGCCGGGCGAGATCTTGTTGCCCACCAGGACCACGCGCTTGACGGTGGGCAACTTCGACACTTCGGCGTCCTTCAACACCGCATCGACGCCAAGTAGTTCTGCGGCCGACGTGCCGGAGAACATGTGGTACAGAGCCAGCATCGAGTGCGTCTTGCCTCCGCCGAAGTTGGTCTGAAGCTGGACCACCGGATCGCCACCGACGCCAGCCAAACGCCTAGCTGCGCTTGTCAGTAGGTGCTTGAGCCCTTCGGTCAGGTAGGTGCGGCGGAAAAACTCGCCGGGTTTCAGGTACTCGTCCGAGCCCAGGCCCGCGTGGACTTGGTGGAGATCTGCCGCGAACTCGGCCTGCTGGTATCGGCCGCTGGCCACGTCCTTGTGCGGGTTGACGACCTCGCGCCAAGGCTTGAGGCCTTCGGGCGTGGCGGTCTCGAAGAGCGTCGCCGTGACCTGCTTCGACTTGCGGCGGCTGTACTCGTCGTAGCGGATGCGCAGCAGCTCTTGCTTCTGCTCGTCGAGCTCGTCGGCTTCCTCCGCCGAGACGGCGGTGAGCAGGCGCTGCACGCTGTCGAGCACGCGGTAGGCGTCGTCGGTCGAGAAGGCTTCCTGGTGCGCCCAGCGGTTGCGCGCCGTGCGCAGCTCGCTGACGAGAGTGCGCTCGTCCTGCCCGAGCACCTTACGGAACACTGAGTTCCACATCTGCCACATCGTCTTGAGGAGGAACTGGACGTCGTCGAGCGACGCCGTCTTGGCGCTCCCGGGGTGGGCGTTCGGGTCGGCCTCGAGCACGGCGACCACCCAGTCGTCGCCGTAGGTCATCTTGAGCTCACGCTCCACGAAGGGCGCGAGCCCCTTGCTGAGGAGCTGCAGAGCGTCACCGACGCGCTGGCTGTTGCTCATCGTCATGCGACGGCCCCCTAGACTTCGAAGCTGGCCTGCGACGGACCGGCGGAGGCAGGTTCGGCGGCTGCGAAACGTTGGATCTCGGGCCAGGCGACGACGAGGCCGTTGTAGGCCAGCGCCTCCTGCGCCCACTTCTTGCGCTCGCAGATTAGATAGAGACGGTAGGCGAGGTCGCGCGCGACCTGAGCGTTCGAGCCGAGCTGGCGCGCCAGCCCGGCAGCGGCAGCTTCACCTTCCTCCAGCCGCCGGATGAGATGCTGCGTCATCTCCCACACGGTAAGCCGCTTGTCGGTCGCGGGGTCCCAGCCCGCGTCGAGCTCATGGCGCTCAAGCAGGCGCACCTTGCCGGACTTGGCCTCGAGGATGCCAGCCTCAACCATGCCCTGTACCGACGTCACCTTGGCCTTGGAAAGCAGCTCGGCGCGGCCGTACTCGCCCGTCTCCATGCCGGTTTCCTGGAACCAAGCAATCGCCCACCGTGTGTCCGCGTCAAACTCGCCTTCTTGCTCCGCGACCACCTCGTCCAGTGCCTGATTGATGAGTGTCAGCGCCGTGCGTACGGTCATCGGCGAGCCATCTGCCTCCATGACCCTCGAGTAGCGCGAGAAGACCGCCATGCCGGGGCCAATGGAAGCTTGCGCGAGATCGACCGGAGCGATGTTGCCGTGCTGAAGGTTTCTAAGCGCCACTGGCAGTTCCGACTTCAGAGCGGCCAAGAACTCGCGGCGCGTCGACATTGCGGCGGTCGCTGCCCGCCTTCTACAGGCAACGACGATGGAGGACGCGAGAGAGTTGCGCCCGAGTTCGCGCAACCCACCGGGCTGCTGTGTGAACGGGCCACGTAGCCGTGATCGCAAAGCCCTTGTCCAGCAACGCTGACAGCATCGTGTCCCAGCCAGTCGAGGCCCGTCCGCCGTCGCGGGCATCATCTTCCGCCTGCTTGAATGCGTAGAACAGGATGGCGGGCGAGTCATCAGACTGCATGCCATGGATTCGGTTCAAACACTTCCGACAATCCGACTTCGAAGTACTTCTTGGCCTCCTTGGCGTTGCCCTGTCGAGCGGGCTCCGCGATGAGCTCCTGGGCCTTGGGCACCAGCAGGGTGCTGAACAGGCCAGGAAAATACTGCTTGCCCGCCCGACGAAGCCAAACGTAGAAGAAGTCCGACAAATCCGCGTAAGGCACGTTGTCGTAGTAGGGCGGGTCCGTAACCACATGGACTGGCGCATCCGACTCCAGAGTGCGCGCGTCGCGCTGCTCGATGACTGCCTTGCCAGCGGCGGGTGTCCCCAAGAGCGCATTTTCCAAGTATCCGAGCTGCCCTAGGAAGTTGCCCGATGAATCCGAGAAGGGATTGCCCTCAGCGAACACCCAGATCATCGGAAGGGCGTTCCTCGCGAAGACCTGTTCAACCGTCCCCCTGTTGGGATGCCAGAAGGATTGACTTGATGATCTGTTGGCGAGGCGGCCTATGCTCAGCGTCAAGTACGCGCCGAGCGCGGTCGCGTAGTCCTCACTCGCGCCGTCCCCTCGTGCCTTCTCGGTCGCCTCACTCACGAGGTCACAGAAAGTGTCCAGCATGAGCAGCTGACGGTGCGTGAACAACTGCGAGTGCTCTGTGATTCCGTAGCCCTGCACACGGAATCCCAAGGCCGCGGCGGGCAGGGAAGTCGTCAGAACGTCACCTGGTGGCTGGACCCGTGCGGCTTCCTCCTGCTCCGAATCCGCGTTCAGATACAGGCGACCACGGGGTCCGTCCGCGACGATCGCAACCAGCCGACTGCCCATCTCGCCGCGGCGGCCCTGCTCACGCACTTCTGCGAGGGGCAAGTCCGCGCCGCACACTAGACACTTGGCACCCGTTCGGCCAACTGTGCCTTCCGCTGGTGCGTGTGCACCTGTACGAACGTCAAAGTCGACGGCCTTGGCCGATGCATCGATTCGAGGCACGAGGAAGGTCTCTTTCCTCTTGTTTCTAGACAGGGTGAAACTGTTCAGCAGCGGAGCCTCCGCATGACAGGCGGGGTTTGCGCATGTGGCTGTGCGGGCCCACAGCCAAGCTATGACCTTGGCCTCGCCACCGCCCTCGCTCGCCGGGAGCGTAGCCTTAGGATAGAGACCGCCGACACGCGAAAATGCCTCGCCGCTCATCCATTGCCCGTAGTAGTGCACATCGTTCACGAGCCCGTCCACGCCGCTCCAACCAACGCCTTCCAGCTGGCCCCGGGCACCTGGGTTGATCGGCGGCCGGTTCGCGAATTGCGGAGGAATCTCCACGAGCGCCTTGCTGATGAGCACGGCAACGGGATTGAGGTCGCTACCGAGTGCTTCAAGACCGAGGCGCTGCGCCTCGAGTGGTATCGAGCCGCCGCCGCAGAAGGGGTCAAGGACTGGCGGTGGGGCGCCATTCGTCGAGCGGGAGATTTCGTCGTGAGCCGCTTTCAGTAGTGCGGTGTCTGCACGGTTCTCCCACTTCACCAGGTCCTCGATGATGCGAAAAAGCCTTTGCCGCTCGATTTCCTGCGATTCCCCAGATGGAAACTGATCTGGGTGTGCCGAGGGATCGTCAACGAGCGAGGCAAAGATGATGGCGCGGCATGCCGCCAGCGGGCGTCGCGCCCACCAGAGGTGCAAGGTCGATGGATGGCCGTGTCGTATCGTCTTCTCACGAGCGGACTCGCGGTTGATCGCATCAAGCGGCAGAGCTACTTCAATGAGCTTCTTCTTGTACACGGTCACGCTGGCTCCCCCGCTTTCGCGATGAGTTTCTTCCAGTCGTAGACCACGGCCGTCATTTCGAAGTAGGCCTCGGGCTCACCCTGGAATGGATTGGCCAGATAGTGAACACCGGCGCCTTTTCCGTCCTCGACCGGCACGAGCGCCAGGATGAATGCCTGACCCTTGTTCAGCCCCGTTAGGATTTCCGTTCGCGTCACGGTTACGGTCGGTGCGCCGACGACGCGACCCTTGACCTCGATGAAGAGTAGGTCACCCTTGAGCGGGTCCTTGGAAAGAATGTCGAAGCCCGGATTGGAGTGGTCCTGCTCCTCGGGCTCCCGACCAAGCTCACGCTCGATGGCCATCACGGCATCAACGGCGATTCTCTCGGTGATGGTGGTGTCAATCGCAGTCGGACCCGGGGTCGGCGGCTTCAGGCTCGCTAGGTAGCCGGCGGGCACGACGAGCGCACCGCCGACGATTACCGGCTGCTGCGCTGAGATCTGGCGCTCCTGCTCAATCTCCTCGAGGCGTCGTTTCAGTCGCTCAGCGAGCTCCTCGGCGCGCTGCCGGGCGATGCCCGAGTTGAGGTGGCCCTTGGCGCCCTTGCCGGCCAGCTCCTTGTCCTTCAGCTGGTCGGCACGGTGGTCCCAGTAGTTGATCTCCTTGGTGAGGCGGTCGCGCACCGCGGCCTCGACCATCTTGAGGCGACCGAGAGTGCGAGCGCGCACCTCCTCGAGGTGCGCGGGTACTGCGCACTCGATCGCGTAGTCCATGCCCTTGGCCTCGAGGCCGCTGCTCAGCCACTCCTCAGCCAGCAGCGGTTGGACCAGCTCAAGTTCGTCCGGCTCAATGGGCCGGTAGTCCAGGTAGGGGGCGTAGCCCGCCAGCTGGACCTCCCCGGCCCGATCGGCCTCGACGAACTCGAAACGCTTCGAGACGACGCGCCGCTGACCCCCGCGCGTGGTACGCCCGTCCTGAATCGCGTGCTCTAGGTACACGAGCGCGCGGGGCTTCGTACGCGAATCGGCCTCGGCGACGAGAATCGCACCGTCACGCAGCAGCGTGCGGTGCCGCTGCAGCAACACGTCGATCGTCGCGTCGAGCAGCGGGTGACCGGGGCAGACGAACTCAGCGACCGGCTTACCCGACAACGTGATCAACTCCTTGTCAAAGGTGATGCGCTCGTAGCGGCGCAGCACCGGCAGGGCGCTCAGCTGCGACGCAGCCTGGCGTACGTCGGCCGGCACGTTCTTGACTTCGTAGCGGCTCGGCTCGCGCTTGACCATGTGGCCGCCGAGGCGCTGGAAGGCCTCTTCGAAGAAGGTGCGGATGAAGTGCGGCTGCAGCTTGCGCGCCTCTGCCTTCTCCATCTCGTCGCGGATGCGCTCCACATCGGCGCTGCCCATCACGTCGCGCGCCAGGGCGCGCTCGGCGAGCACCCTGTTCATGTTGCTGCCGACCGCCGTCTCGACCTTCTCGAAGAGCCGCCGGCGTACCTCGGGCTGGTCGCCGTAGCGAATCGCGTCGAGCAGCAGCCCGCGCAGCGGCGCGTCCTGAAAGATGCCTTCATCGGAGAGCACGTCGAAGACCTGATCGCCGAGCGCCTTGCGCTGCTCCTCGAGCTTGTCGAGCAGGCGCTCAAACACCTGGCCCTCGCGGGTCTCGTAGGCCACCAGGTTCCAGAGGTGGCAGACCTCGGTCTGGCCGATGCGGTGGATGCGCCCGAAGCGCTGTTCGATGCGGTTCGGGTTCCAAGGCAGGTCGTAGTTCACCATGAGGTGGGCGCGCTGCAGGTTGATGCCTTCGCCCGCGGCGTCGGTGGCCACCAGCACCAGGGCGTCCTTGTCTTGCGTGAAGTACTCCTGCGCCTCGCGGCGCTTCTGGCGGCCGACGCCGCCGTGGATGGCGACCACGGCCTCCGGGCGGCCGAGCACGCGCGGATCCTATCGACCAGATAGTTCAGCGTGTCGCGGTGCTCGGTGAAGACGATGAGCTTGCGGCGGTCGCCGTTCGACGTCGAACATCTGGCCGTCGTCTTGCAGCAGGCCCGAGAGCTGCTCCCACTTCTTGTCGCAGCCGGAGGCGCGGACCTTGTCGGCGAGCTCCTCCAGGCGGGTCAGTGTGACGATCTCGTACTGCAGTTCCTGGATGGTCTGCGCCGCCGACGCCTGGTCGACGACCTGCTCCTCGAGCTCCTCGAGCTCCTCGTCGGGCAGGTCGTCGAGCTCTTCGAGGTCTTCGATGTCAAACTCGGGGCGACCGGCGCCGAGGTGAGCAGCACTTCAGCCTCTTCGGCCTTCACCTGCGCGCCGCGGCGCAATAGCTTCTCTTCTTCGAGCTTGGCCTCAAGGCGCTTGCGGCGCCGCTTGAGCGACTGGTAGATCGCCTCGGGCGACGAGGCGAGGCGGCGCTGCAGCGTGGTGAGCGCGAAGCCGACGGCGATGCGCGACGCCCTGGCCCTGCTCGCCTGCCAGCCGGTCGGCGCGGTTCATCTCCTCGCGCACGTAGGCGGTGACCTCGGTGTAGAGATCCGCCTCCCGTCGGAGAGCTTGTACTTGACGGTGTAGGCGCGGCGTTCGGGAAACAGCGGCGTCCCGTCGAATTTGAGCAGCTCCTCCTTGACCAAGCGCCGCATGAGATCGCGGGCGTCGGCCTTGCTTTGGACGCCGTCGCGGAACCTTGCCCTCGAAACGGTCGCAGTCGAGCAGCGCCAGGAAGAGCTGGAAGTCCTCTGGCTTGCCGTTGTGCGGCGTGGCGGTCATCAGCAGGAGATGGCGGGTGAGCCTCGCCGAGTAGCTGGCCGAGCCGGTAGCGCTTGGTGTACTTGACCTCGCCGCCGAAGTACGTGCGCCGACATCTTGTGGGCCTCGTCGCAGACCACAAGGTCCCATTCGCGTCGGCGCCGAGTTTGGCCTGAACGTCTTCGTTGCGCGAGAGCTTGTCGAGGCGGGCGATGGCAGTCGATTCTCGATGAACCAGTTGCCGGTGCGAGCGGCTTCGAGTTTGTCGCTGGTGAGGATGTCGAAGGCCAGCTCGAACTGCTCGTACATCTCGTCCTGCCACTGCTCGACCAGGCTGCCCGGACAGACGATCAGGCAGCGCTGGCAGATCGCCGCGCGATCATCAGCTCCTTGATCAGCAGGCCGGCCATGATGGTCTTGCCGGCGCCGGGATCGTCGGCCAGCAGAAATCGCAGCGGCTGGCGCGGCAGCATCTCGCTCGTAGACCGCCGTGATCTGGTGCGGCAGCGGCATGACGTTGGACGTGCTGACGGCAAGCAGCGGATCGAAGAGGTAAGCGAGCTGGATGCGGCGTGCCTCGCTGACGAGGCGGAAGAGCGAGCCGTCGGCGGTGAGCGACCAGGCCGGACCGGCGACGTCAACACCGAGGGTCGCTTCGTCGAGCCGGTAGAGAAGCTGCTCGCCAGGACGCCCATCGTCGTCGCGGTAGGTGAGCGTGAGCGCGGCGGTGCCGTGCCATTGCACTTGCACGACAGTCACCGCCTGACCCGCGACCACGCCGGTCACGCGCGCGCCAGGCGTCAGGTCTTCGAGACGAGCCATTTCCCCCCTGCGGCGTCCGAAGCGAATGCTCCTGGCCGCAGTCTAGCAGTGCGCGATGACAGATGTAGACGCGATCGGTCACGGCCAGCGAACGTTGCCCTGTCATTAGGGCGACCGGCCGGACTCCCGCCCGGCCAGCTCAGATTCTGGTGCGAATACTCTGGACAACGCCTGGACCAAGTCTAGCGGCGCTCCGATGATGACCTACCCCAAGCCCATCGACTCCGTCCGGTCAACACGTCCCCGTGACGGGTGTACTATCCGAGCCAGAAGAATAGGGAGGCGTCATGCACATCGGACATCTGCACGTAGAGAACTTCCGCAGCTACAGCGCAATCGACATTGATCTTGGCGCTTTCAACGTTGTCCTTGGACAGAATGCCTCCGGCAAGTCGAGTTTCATCGATATCCTGCGGTTCTTGCGAGACATTGAGCGTAACGATTTGGGCAACGCGATATCGATGCAAGGCGGAGCCGGCTTCCTGCGGAATCTCTGCACGGCGACGACCGAACCGCTAAGGATTTCGCGTGTCCGTCCACGACAACTACGTCGCGCCGCTCAACTCAGTGAAAGAGGGACGTAGAAAGGTCACCCGTACACTCAAAGGCGACAGGCTCATCTACGATTTCCAAGTTCGCTTCAATCAAAAGGGTGATGGGTACCGCGTACTGGTTGATGAGGTGACTTTTCCGTGTTGCATTCACACTGGCCGCAATGTTGATCGGGAATGGGTGGAAAATAAGGAGCTAGGTAGCGAGGGGAAACTTGTAATCCGCATGAACAGGAGGAGACTATCGGGCGAGTTCATCGCGGATTCCGGCGAGGAGCTGGTAACGGCTGCCAATCTGATGGGCTTCAGTTTCATGCGAGGCGCGTTCGGACCGCCAGGGGTTCGGACACCACTTCTGCTCGAACTGCCGTTTGTGCCGTACGTGTTCTCTGAGAACGTGGGCTGGGGATTCCGTGACGTTGCTGTCTACGACTTTGATCCCAAGCTACCCAAGCGTGCAGTCCCCGTGAGCGGACGCCGACAGCTGGAAGAGGATGGAAGCAACCTGGCGATCGTCCTGCAGCGCATTCTCAAAGACAGGGCGGTTCGCGAGAGATTCCTGAATCTGGTCAAGTTCCTTCTTCCCTTCGTCGAGGACATGACGGTGGAAGAGTGGCCGGGAGGTCTTTCCTGCTTCGGCTACGGGAGTCCTTCGCCGAGGCTACCGATATACCCGCGACGTTCTTGTCGGATGGAACGATTACGGTCCTGGCGCTAGTTGTCGCAATCGCGTTTGAGTCTCGCCCGATCATCATCCTTGAAGAGCCAGAAAGAAACCTCCACCCGTCGCTGATGTCCAAGATTCTCGGGCTTGTTCGCGAAGCTGCAAGTGATAAGCAAATCATCCTCACGACACATAACCCCGAGGTTGTGAGGCACGTCGATTCCTCTGACGTGCTGCTCGCCTCTCGCGGTACGGATGGCCTGTCCAGGATCAGACGGCCAGCCGACGACGGTGAAGTTCGAGTCTTCCTTGAGAACGAAATCGGCTTGGACGAAGTGTTCGTCAACGACCTCTGGAGTCAATCTTGATTCTGCGAAGCGGCGGCTTCCTTCTGGTCGAGGGATATACCGACCGTCTCTTCGTCGAGAGGGTCCTCGTCCAAGAGGCTCTGACCAAGAAGCCCGGTCTATATGTCAAGGTCGTTGAGTACGCGCCCCGGACCACCAAGAGAATCCGAGGCATCGTCAATACCGCCAAGCAAATGGGCGTCCATTATGTGTTGTTGTCAGATCTTGACGACTTCGCCTGCTATGGAATGCGGCGAGACCAGCGAGTCAGAGAGTTCCCATGCCTCGACCCGAGCCGCGTTGTCGTCGTGAACTGCGAAATCGAGAGCTGGTATCTCGCGGGCGTTAGCCCGGCGGACTGCCTCAAGATGGGCGTGCCGTTTGTCGCTCAGGCAGACGGCATTACCAAAGAGCGATTCTCAGAGATGCGGCCTCGTCGCTTTAACGACAACTTGGACTTCATGCTGGCAATACTGGACCACTACAGTCTTTCCTACGCCGTCTCCGAAAACCGAAGTGCCTCGCTGTCCTATTTCTGTGCAAGGCATTGCAATCTCTCCTCTGCGGGCGACGAAGCCATGTCGGCCCAACGCGCAGCGGCCTCCGGCACATAGCCACCGCACTGGGACCGCATCACTTCCGCCAGTCAGCCTCTGCGTCTATCTTGGCGGCCTCCGCGGGCATCGCGAAGAACGCGGTGAAGTGCTTTGCCGTGGACTCTCGAAGGTCGGCTTGCCTCCTGCTAGCCGCTTCCCGGAAGTCTGCCTCGCGCTTTGTGCCTGCCGCCTTCGGCGGCCTTCTCTCTGGACAGAGGCTCTGTGCAGTCCGCCTCGCGTCTGCCACGTCCATGATGAGGTTGGCGGCGTATCGGTCACACCTCACCTGATGTCGGCTTTTGGGTGACTGTCACGCTTGCCAAGGGCGAGATCCGCGAACCTCAGGCAGCATTTCGCCGGAGCTCACGCGGCGCGAAAACGCGCCGTCTGCAGGAAGAAGAGAGCTGGTGGCGAGGGGCAGAATTGAACTGCCGACACCATGATTTTCAGTCATGTGCTCTACCAACTGAGCTACCTCGCCACCGATGTGAGGGCTCCGTAGAGCGGCGTCTATCGTAAAGAGGCCGGCGAAGGCGGTCAACCGCCGGTTTGGGAGCCGTCCTCGCCGGGATCGGGCGTCCGCCCATCCGGAAGCCTCTACGAGCGCTGGCCGGGCGCCTCGTCGCCGTAGACGTCGATGTCGCCCTCGGCCTGCACCTCGGCCGGATTCTCCTCGGGCAGGGCCGCGTGGATCAGGTCCTTCTCGACGCCCGGCTCGACCAGGCAGATGAGGTAGTCGTCGGGCAGGATCTCGCCGGCCTGGCCCGGCAGCAGGGCCTTGCCGTCGCGCAGCACGGCCGACAGCAGCGCGCCGGCCGGCAGCTCGATCTCCTTGGCGCGGCGGTGCACGAGCGGCGAGGTCTCCCCCACCTCGAGCTCGACGACCTCGATGTTCTCGCGCTTGAGCGTGAGCAGCGGCACGTACTTGTGGGCCGGCAGCTCGTGCATGATCAGGCGCAGCATGTTGGTCGCCGCGCAGATCGTGGCGTCGATACCGAGCACATCGAACGTGGGCTGGTTGAACGGGTTGTTGACGCGCGCCACGACCTTGGCCACCGCGTACTTCAGCCGGGCGATCTGCGAGATGATGATGTTGTCTTCGTCGTCGCCGGTCACGGCCACGACCAGGTCGGCGCGTGCGACGCCGGCCTTTTCCAGCACCCAGATCTCGGTGCCGTCGCCCAGCATGATGTTGTCGCCGAGCTCCTCGAGCAGCAGGTCGTAGCGGCTCTTGCGCTGCTCGACGACGATGACCTCGTGGCCCAGGTGCAGCAGGTTGCGCGCCGTGTTGACCCCTACCTTGCCGCAGCCGACGATCACGATGAACATGCTCAGCCTCCTAGAGCCGGCAGGAGCGCACGGCGTCGTGCAGCAGGTCCTGGGCGTCTCTGGTGGGACATACGGTGCGGATGCCGGTCTGCTCGAACAGCTCGGCGCGCAGCGGGTCGAACACGCGCGCCACGCAGCAGCGCACCCCGAAGTGGTTCTGGGCGATCTGCGCCGAGACGATGTTGGTGTTGTCGCCGTCGGTCGCCGTGACGTAGGCGTCGGCGTCGGCGACGTTGGCCTGCCGCAGCGTCTCCCAGTCGATCGCCTGACCGATCACGAACTGACCGCTGTAGTCGTCGCCCAGCAGGGCGAGCGACTCGGGGCTCTCGTCGATCACGCAGACCTCGTGGCCCTCGGCCAGAAGCTGCAAGGCCAGGCTCGAGCCCACCCGGCCGCAGCCCGCAATCACGATGTACATGCCTTCACCTCACGAAGGGCGCCCCGTACAGGGCGCCCCCACCGTGGCGGGCCGCACGGGCCCGCCGCCTCGTTCGCGCACGTCGTGCAGCATACTGCCAACGGGCGCAGGGAAAAACGTACGCTCCGACGCTCAGACGATCTGCGGCGGCGTGGGCGCCTCGGGAGCGCTCGGCTCCCAGTCCGGACCGGAGTCGTCTTCGGCCGTCCGGTCTACGGGCGCGGCGCCGCCGGCTGTGGTCGCATCGCCGCCGGCTGTGGTCGCATCGCCGCCGGCCGGGCTCGCATCGCCGCCGGCCGGGCTCGCATCGCTTGCGGCCGTGCTCGCGGCGCCGGCGGCCCGGCTCGCGCCGTCGCCGTCGCCGGGCGAGCCGACGTCGACGTGCTCGTGGGACGGCCCCGTGGCTCCCGGCGCGCCCGGCTTGCCGTCTTCGACGTAGACGCCCTCGAGCGGCACCAGGTTGATGAGCACCTCGCAGGAGGCGTGCTGCAGCACGTAGTCGATGGTGCGGCCGAAGGCGCGCTCGCTGAAGCGCCGCTTGCGGGTCGCGCCCAGGATGATCACCTCGGAGCGGCGTTCCTTGGCCTCGTCGACGATCGCCCGACCGGCGGCCCGGGCGGTGACCACGATCGGCGTCATCGTGACGCCGAACTGGTCGGCGACCACGGCCGCCTGCTCGAGCACGGCCTTGGCCTTCTCGCGTTCGGCCGGCAGGCGCGCGTCGAGCGGCAGGTTGAACGGCACTTCGATCACGTAGAGCGCGTCGACCGCCGACTGCTTCTCGGTGGCGAGCTGGCAGGCGAGCACCATCATCTCGTCGGTGATGCGCGAGCCGACGATCGGCACGAGGAGCTGGTCGTAGTCGATGTCGGATTGGACCGACTCGGGCAGCGGCACTGCCTTGACCGTCTGGGTGAGCGAGTAGCCCTTGCGCTTGCGGTAGACGACGTACATCACGATGCCGGCTCCCATCCAGCTGAAGCCCACCAGGCGGCCGTCGGCGTGGGTGAGCACGACGACGACCCAGACCGAGGCCGTGCCGAGTCCGCCGATCATCGCGGTGAGAGGCAGCGCGTAACGCCCGAAGGGGATGTTGAGCGGCAGCCGCCAGGGCCGCTCGGCGTCGGGCTGCTTGATGCGCAGGGCGACGACGCAGAGGTGGGCCACCGTGAACGAGATCATCGCGCCGAACGCATACAGGTCGGCCAGCAGCCCGATCTTGCCGGGCAGGATCAGCAGCGCGGCGATCAGGCCGAACAGGGTGATCGAGACGTACGGCGTGAAGCGCGTCGGGTGCACGCGGGCGAGGATGGGCGGCAACTGCTTGTGCCCGGCCATCGAGTAGGCCAGGCGCGACGAGCCGATGATGCCCGCGTTCGTGGCGATGATCAGGATGGTGGCGGCCAGCAGCGCGATCCACGGGGCCAGGATGTACCGCAGCCAGTTGAGGTTCTTCGGCAGGTTCTGCACGAGGCCCTGCAGCGGGTCGGCCTCGTACACCGTGCCGAGTTGCGTACCCCAGACCTTCGTGACGTAGTGGCCGTCCTGCAGATAGATCGTGCCGGTTGCCTTGACCGACTTGGTGGCCGTGCCGCTGTCGTTGGGCAGGATGTAGATCTTCTCGCCCGGCGCGCTCGCCAGATGCCACGGGCCAGTCTTCGCCTGCTTGCCGGGATCGGGCAGGATGGGCTGGGAGATCGTCATGTGCGTGTGCGGATCGACGGGCACGACGTTGTAGTGCACCGGCATCGCCGACAGGCCGACCATCGAGATCGCGAAATACACGCCGAGCACGGCGAGCAAGACGAAGTTCACCGCCCGTGGCACGTCGCGCCCGGGGTTGGACGACTCCTCCGCCATGTTGGAGATCGTCTCGATGCCGGTGTAGGCCACCGTGCCGATCGAGATGCCGTAGACGAACTGGTGCACGGTCGGCGCCGTGCCGAAGTGGACCTGCGTGATCAGCGTGCGAGGCGCGAGAAACACGAACAGGCCGACGATCGCCAGCAGCGTCTGGGTCGACAGATCGGCGATGGCCAGGATGATGTTGACCCGCGCCGCCTCTTTGATGCCGACCACGTTGATCACGACCACGAAGACGATCGTGGCGATGCCGCCGATCGAGTTGTACGGCCACGTCTTGAGGACCGGCCAGAACGTCGCCAGGTAGTTGGGCACGAAGAACGCCGAGATGGCGATCGTGATGATGTAGTCGAGCATGAGCGCCCAGCCAGCGCCGAAGCTCACGAACTCGTTGAACGTGTGACGCGCGAAGCTCGACGAGCCGCCGGCCTCGGGGAACATCGTGGTCGCCTCGGCGTAGGACCACGCCGTCGTGACGAAGAGCAGGCCGGTGAGCATGAAGACGACGGGGGTCAGCCCCAGCGCCGACAGCGCGACGACGCCCAGGGCGTAGTAGATCGACGATCCGACGTTGCCGTAGGCCGTGCTGAACAGGGCCGGGACGCCCAGGACCTTGTGGAGGTGCCCCTCTCTCTTCTTGCGCCGCGCCATTACTCGCTCACCCCATCGCCCTCAGCCGCCCTCAGGCGTAGATCCAGCGCACGATCGCCCCGGCCAGCAGCACCGCCCCCGCCAGGAACTGGACCGAGACGGGCCACAGGCCGCCCTCGGCGCCCCGCACGAGGAGCGCCACGGCGACGACCGCAAAGACGATCGCGAGGATTTGATGTGCTCTCTTCATACCGACGCCCCGCAGGCACGCGCCCGACGAGGCAGCCTTCTACGGTAGCACATCCCCCTCAAATCACCCCATGCCTGATTGTCCGGGCGGCAGGCTCGCGGAGTGAGGACGTGGAAGGGGGCGGGCGGCCTTGCGGCCGCCCGCCCCCGTCCGGCTGGCGTCACGTGGTCGCGCGCCCGCTCAGTGCACGTGCACCAGGAACGGGATCACGAGCAGGGCGACGATGTTGATGACCTTGATCATCGGGTTGATCGCCGGCCCGGCGGTGTCCTTGTAGGGATCGCCGACGGTGTCGCCGGTGACGGCCGCGGCGTGAGCGTCGGAGCCCTTGCCGCCATACTCGCCGTCCTCGATCAGCTTCTTGGCGTTGTCCCAGGCACCGCCGCCGCTCGTCATGCTGATGGCCAGGAACAGGCCGGTGATGATCGAGCCCATGAGCACGCCGCCCAGGACGAGGTAGGCCTTGTTCCAGAACACGAGGGCGATGACGATCGGCGTGAGCACCGGGATGGCGGCCGGCAGCATCATCTCGCGGATCGCCGACCGGGTGACGATGTCGACCGCCTTGCCGTACTCGGGCTTGTCGGTGCCCTTCATGATGCCGGGGATCTCGCGGAACTGACGGCGCACCTCTTCGACCACCTTGCCGCCGGCGCGGCCCACGGCCTGCATGCACAGGCTGGCGAACAGATACGGCAGCAGGCCGCCGAGCAGCAGTCCGGCGAGCACCCAGGGGTTGTTCACGCGGAACTCGTTCACGACGCCGGTGCCGAAGCCGATCTTGAGGTCGTTCGTGTACGACACGAACAGGATCAGGGCGGCGAAGCCGGCCGAGCCGATCGCGTAGCCCTTGGTGATCGCTTTGGTCGTGTTGCCGACCGCGTCGAGCGGGTCGGTCGTGTTGCGCACCTCTTCGGGCAGGTCGGCCATCTCGGCGATGCCGCCGGCGTTGTCGGTGATCGGCCCGTAGGCGTCGATCGCCACGATGATGCCGGTCATCGAGAGCATGGCCATGACCGCCACGGCGATGCCGTAGAGGCCACCGTTCACGCCGCCGGCGCTGAGGCCGCCGGCCGCCGCGAAGCTCGCCAGGATGCCCATCGCGATGACGATCACCGGCAGAGCGGTCGACTGCATCGACACGGCCAGGCCCTGGATGATGTTGGTGGCGTGGCCGGTGATGCTCGACTTGGCGATGCTCCGCACGGGGTTGTAGCGGGTCGCCGTGAAGTACTCGGTGATGACCACGATGAGGGCGGTCACGATGATGCCCGTGACCGCGCACAGGAACAGCCGGCCCACGGTGGGCACACCGGCGGCGTGGTACTTGGCCGCGCCCAGCATCCACCTGGTGAGCGGGTAGAAGATGACGATGGCGATGACCGCGGCCACGCTGAGGCCCTTGTAGAGGGCGTTCATGATGCTCGGACTGCTGCCGCCGCCGAGGCGCACGAAGAACGTGCCGATGACGCTCGCGATGATGGAGGCGCCGCCCAGCACCAGCGGGTAGGTGATGACCGCCGAGCCGACGTGCGGCCAGAACAGGTAGGCGAGCAGCATGGCGGCCACGGCCGTGACGGCGTAGGTCTCGAACAGGTCGGCTGCCATGCCGGCGCAGTCGCCCACGTTGTCGCCGACGTTGTCGGCGATCACGGCCGGGTTGCGCGGGTCGTCTTCGGGGATGCCGGCCTCGACCTTGCCGACCAGGTCGGCGCCCACGTCGGCGGCCTTCGTGTAGATGCCGCCGCCGACGCGCGCGAACACGCTGATGAGACTGCCGCCGAAGCCCAGGCCGATCAGGGCGCGCACGGCGTGATCGGCCCACAGGTGGCTGCCGATGAAGTAGTAGGTGGTGACGCCGAGCAGCGCCAGGCCGACGACCAGCAGGCCGGTCACCGAGCCGCCCCGGAAGGCGACGGTGAGCGCCGGACCGAGGCCCTTCTTGGCGGCCTCGGCAGTGCGCACGTTCACGCGCACGCTGACCATCATGCCGATGAAGCCGGCGGCCGCCGACAGGCAGGCGCCGACCACGAAGCCGGCGGCGGTCTCCCAGCCGAGGCCCCAGCCCTGCTTGGCGCCGAGGGCCAGGCCGATGATCACGAACACGACGATGCCGACCATGGCGATCGTACGGTACTGACGCGCGAGGTACGCGCGGGCGCCCTCCTGCACGGCGCCCGAGACCTCGCGCATCTTGTCGTCGCCGGCCGGCAGCGCGAGCAGCCAGCGGATCAGCAGCACGCCGTAGACCACGGCGACCGCGCCGCAGACCACCGCGATCAGCACGGCGTTGTCAGAAACGAATGAACCCACCTCGACGACTCCTTTCAGTCAGTCGCCCTCGCCGCCCGAGTCGTCGGGGCGAGGGCCTTCAGGGCCGCGCGGCCGGTGTTCGGCCCGCGCGACGTCGTTGCCGTATCTCGTGGCGCGCCGTCCCGGACGGGCCGGCAGCCGTACCATACTCTTCGCACGGCGTTTGACCTACCCGCCGCGCTCGCGTTGCAGACCCGCAGCGCCGCCCCGCGGCGGCGCGGCCCGTCGTCGCCGGACCCGTGTCAGCGCAGGTACTTGCCGATCAGCAGGTCGAGCTTGTCCTTGGTGGCCGCCGGGATCAGGTCGGGCGGCGTGTTGATGGCGTTCTCGACGGCGTGACGGCAGGCGCAGTCGGCCTGCAGATCGAGGGCCGGCACCACGCGGCGCACGATCGCCTGCGCCGTCTCGACGTTGCGCCGCACGTTCGAGAGCACCTGCTCGAGCGTCACGTCTTCTTCGCCTTCGTACCACACGTCGTAGTCGGTGACGAGGGCCATGGTCGCGTAGCAGAGCTCGGCCTCGCGAGCCAGCTTGGCCTCTTGCAGGTTGGTCATGCCGATCACGTCGAAGCCGAGCGCGCGGTACACGTTCGACTCGGCCCGCGTGGAGAACTGCGGACCCTCGATACAGACGTAGGTGCCGCCCTCGTGCACGGCGGCGCCGACCCCGTGCGCCGCGGCGGTGATCGCCGCGGACACATGCGGGCAGAACGGGTCGGCGAAGCCCATGTGCACGACGACGCCGTCGCCGAAGAAGGTGCTGGGCCGCGCCTTGGTGCGGTCGAAGAGCTGGTCGGGCACGACGATGTCGAGCGGCCTGAGCTCCTCGCGCAGGCTGCCGACGGCGCTCGCCGAGACGATCTGCTCGACGCCGAGCGCCTTCATGCCCCAGATATTGGCCCGGTAGTTGACCTCGGAGGGAAGAATGCGGTGGCCGCGCGCGTGGCGCGGCAGAAAGGCCGTGGGCACGCCGCCAAGGTCGCCCACGAAGAACGAGTCGCTGGGCGCGCCGAACGGCGTGTCGAGCTTCACCTCGCGCGCCCCTTCGAGCAGCTCGTAAAAGCCGGAGCCGCCGATCACGCCCACCTTCGCCTGTGCCTGAGCGTCTGCCACCTGCGACCTCCGTCCCTTTCTGCCCTACCGGCCAGCGGGCAGTATACAAGGGCGCCCCCGCGCGCGCGAGGGCCGCCCCGCCGCCGCCTGCGGATCGCCCCGAGCCGGGGCTCGGAGGCGGACGACAAGCGCGGCAGCCGATGATAGCCTTTTATACACACGGGCCCGTCGGCCCGCCGCGTCAGCAAGGCACGTGCGCCACAACGGAGGAGTGAACGGTGCCCAGGAACAAGGTCGTGCCCATCGAAGAGGCGCTCTCGCACCTGAGGAGCGGGATGAGCATCGCCGTCGGGGGCTTCATCGGTCAGGGTGACCCCCTCACCATCATCGACCACCTGAAGACGATGGACATCGGCGACCTGACCATCTACGAGAACGACGCCGGGTACCGTGAGCGCGGCACCGTCGAGCTCGTCAAGCAGGGCAAGGTCAAGAAGATCGTGGCGAGCCACATCGGCACGACCCCCGAGATCGGCAAGGCCATGAACGAGGGCCGCCTCGAGGTCGAGGCCACCCCGCAGGGCACGCTGGCCGAGATGATGCGCTGCGGTGGTGCCGGCCTGGGCGGCTTTCTCACGCCGACCGGCATCGGCACGATCGCCGAGGAGGGCAAGCAGGTCATCGAGCTCGACGGCCGCAAGTACATCCTGGTGCCCTCGATCAAGTGCGACGTCGCGATCGTGCGGGCCCACCGCGGCGACACCTGGGGCAACCTGATGTACCGCGGCACCTCGCGCAACTTCAACGTGCCGGCCGCGATGTGCGCCGACTACGTGATCGCCGAGGTCGAGAACCTCTACACGATCGGCGAGCTCGACCCCGAGGCGATCCACACGAGCGGCATCTTCGTCGACGCCGTTGTGCGCGCAAACGTCGAGTACTGCACGATCCGCGAGGAGGTCTTCAATGGCTAGCGCGAAGCAGGTGATCGCGGCCCGCGCCGGGCAGGAGCTCAAGGACGGGCAGATCATCAACCTCGGCATCGGCCTGCCCACCCTGGTGGCCAACTACGTGCCCGAGGGCGTCGACGTCGTCATCCAGACCGAGAACGGCGCCATCGGCGTGGGCCCTGCGCCCGAGCCCGGCTGCGAGGACCGCGACCGCGCCAACGCCGGCAACCAGCCCATCACGCTCATCCCGGGCGGCAGCTACTTCGACTCGGCCACCTCGTTTGCCATGATCCGCGGCGGCCACGTCGACGCCACCTTCCTCGGCACGCTGCAGGTCGACGAAAAGGGCAACATCGCCAACTGGATCGTGCCCGGCAAGATGCTGGCCGGCATGGGCGGCGCGATGGACCTGATCACCGGCGCGAAGATCGTCTACATCGTGAGCGAGCACTGCTCCAAGGACGGCTCGTCCAAGCTCATGAAGGAGTGCACGTTCCCGCTGACCGGCGCCGAAGAGGCCGACGTGATCATCACCGAGCGCGCCCTGTTCCGGCGCTCCGCCGAGCGCGGCTGGGTGCTCGAAGAGGTGGCCGCCGGCTACTCGCTCGACGACATCGCCGCCTGCACCGACATGGCCTACGCCGTGGCCGACGACGTCAAGCTCGAGGCCTACGGCGCAGACGAGGTGGCGGCCAGAGCCTGAGGGCCGCCGCGGGGCACCAACGACGAGACGGGCGGGGTGGGACTGCATGCAGTCCCACCCCGCCCGTCTCGTCTCTCGCGGAGCTTGTGCCTACGCGAGCACGTTCTCGACGCGCTCGACGCCGGGCACCACGTTCTTCAAGTGGCGCTCGACCCCGTGCGTGAGGGTCATCTGCGACATCGGACAGCCCGCGCAATGGCCCATGAGCCGCACCTGCACGACGCCGTCGTCGGTGACGTCGACGAGCTCGATGTCGCCACCGTCGGCCTGGAGAGCCGGGCGGATGTCGAGCAATGCCTTCTCGACCTCTTCCTTCATGTGATTCACCTCCCCGCCTGCGTGGTGGCGACTGAGTGGTCGCCGGAGTCTGCGCCATGCCGGCAGGCGGCCAGCGCCTCGAAGTCCATGCGCTCGAGCTCGGCGGACAGCACGTCCTCGATGCGCTGCCAGAAGCTGTGGGTGCCGCAGGGTCCCTCGTCGCACGGCGACGAGTGACCGTCGCAGCGGTGCAGTTCGAGCGGCCCGTCGACCGCCTCGAAGACCTGGCGTACCGTAACGTCGGCCGGCGGCCGCGCGAGCGACACGCCGCCGCCCGTGCCGCGCCACGAGTGCAGCAGGCCGGCGCGCACCAGGCTCTGGATGACCTTGGCCAGGTAGCCCTCGGGCAGCCCCTGGGCGGCCGCGATCTCGCGCGTCTGCACGACGCAACCAGGCTCGCGCCTAGCGAGCTCGTAGACCGCCCGGACGGCGTAGTCGGCCTGTGTCGAAAGCTTCATGACCCTATTGTGGACCAATCGGCCCTTTTTGTCCAGTTGTGGTCGCCGTCGAGCCTGGGACGAGGGGTAGTGGGTGCACGGCCGCTGGCAGAAAGTTGTAAATGCCCACAAAACGCCAACGGCACCCCACCCACCACCCCCCGCCCCTCGCCCGCACCGTCGCGACCGTCGACACTCGGTGTCATGGCTGCCGGCCCCGCAAGCCAACACGGACTGTCCGAGCCGCTCGGCGACCCACTCATCGCCGCTCTCGAGGACGCCCTCACCCTGGCCACCTACTCGTTCGCCAGGCCACGGCGCCACGACAACCTCCTCGGCGCCCACCGCGTGCCGCCCGCCTGGGACGCCTGGCGCACCCAGCCGGCCCTCTACGCCCTGCTCGACCGCATCGCTCGCGAGAACGTGCGGCGGCCGTCTCAGCTCGCCGACGCTCTGGGCCTCTCGCGCAGCACGGTCAGCCACGAGCTGCGCCGCCTCGAGGACCGCGGCCTGATCTTCCGCCACGATTTCGCGACGGCCCGCTGGCGTGGCAAGATCCGGCCGCTGTTCGGCCCCACCGTCCGCGGCTACAACGCCCTGCGCCAGCTACGCGCGGTGCGTCGCGACCTCGTAGCGCAGGCGACACACAAGTGGTGCGATGCCGACAAGGTGACGCTCGCCCGCCTGCTCAGACGGCTCGCCTCCGATTGCACGACGCCGTACGGCACCGCTCCTCCCCCGCCACCGCCACCCAAGCCGCCGCCTCGCCCTGCTTTCGACGACGACTGGTCGGACTGGGGCGACGGCGGCTCAGGCGACGAGGATGACGAGCGGGGCCAGGACGACTCAGAACGCGCGCGTGGCACGCAAGGCGCCGACTCAGCCGACGAGCATGACGAGCGGGGGGACGACGACTCAGGCGACGAGGATGACCGGCGGGCGACCGGCGGCTCAGACGACGACGATGTCCTCGGGCGCGCGGGTGAGACGCTCGGCGGCCCCGGGGCCCACGGCCCAGGTGTTCTCGATGCCGATCGCGCCGAGGCCCGGGAACACGAACTTCGGCTCGAGAGCGAACACCATGCCGTCCTCGAGGGCGAGGTCGTTCGGCGACAGCACCGGCAGCTCGTCGAGCTCGAGCCCGACGCCGTGGCCCACGAACCGGACCTGGGCGGCGCCGTAGCCCATGAAGTGCTCCGCGAGGCCGGCCTCGCGGGCGACAGCGAGCGCGGCCTCGTACACGTCGCGGCAGGGCGTGGCGCGGCGGGCGCAGGCGGCGGCCGCCGCCTGCGCCCGCCGCGCGCACGCGTACGCGCTCGTCAGCGGCTCGGGCAGCTCGCCGATCGAGAAGATCCGGGTGAAATCGGCGGTGTAGCCGTCGACGACCGGCACGAAGTCGAAGACGATCGGCTCGGCGCGGCCGATCTCGCGAAAGCTCACGCCTTGGGCGACGGCCGGGCTGAGCCCCAGGCCGGCGAGCGGCGTGTCGAGAAACGACGGCACCGCGCCGCTCGGGCCGGTCAGCAGTTGCCCGTAGAACATCTCACCGTTGAAGGCGCGCATGCGGATCACGCCCTGGTGGCCCAGAGCTCGCGCCTCGGCTTCGATCCGGCCGGCAAAAGCCGCCTCGGTCAGGCCCTCGCGCAGCAGCGCGGGGATGCGCTCGAACACCTCGTCGGCGAGCGCCGCCGCCGCGCGGATGCGCTCGACCTCCCACGGCGACTTCACGGCCCGCTGACGCACGAGCGCCGCCCCGACGTCGGCAAAGCGCGACCGCGGGAACAGGCCCTCGTAACGCCGGAACTGAGCGACCGGCAGCACGTCGAGCTCCATGCCGACCACCTCGGGCTCGCCGCCGCAGGCCTCTGCCACGAGCTCCCCGAGACGCCGCACGCTGGGCAGCTCCTCGGCGCGCAGGGGCGACTCGACACGGGCGCGCGCCAGCGACTTGCGGGTGAGCAGGACGGGTTCGCCGTCGGCCGGCACGACCAGGTGCGACTGCTGTACCGTGCCGGCCAGGTAGTACAGGTCGGCGTTCTGCAGGATGACGGCGACGTCGATGCCGGCGGCGCGCAGGGTCTCGCGAAAGGCGGCCAGCCGCAGCTCGACCTCGGCGGCCGGCACCGCCACGGCGCGCGGTTCGACGAGGCCGGCGGCCAGGGGATCGGCAAGCGCTGTCGCAGGCCGAGCACCGGGCGCTGCGCCGGTGGGCGCTGCGGCGGCGGGCGCTGGGACGGACGGCGCTGCGAGCACGTCGACGGCCGGGCCGGTCGCCGGTGCGACTATCGCTGCGGCGAGCGGCTCGGCTTCGTGCGAGCCTCGGGGCGTGTCGCTCACGGCCACGGGATGAACGTCGCGACCAGGCCCGTGTGCACCTTCCAGAACGTCAGGGCCACGAGGGCCACGACGATGGCCAGTGTGAGGGCCACGTCGCTGCCGCTGAAGCGGCCGTGCGGGCTGCGCCGGCCGCCCAGCAGGTACGCGCCCATGAGCGCCGCACCGCCGATCAGGCCCCCGATATGCCCCTCCCACGAGATGCCGGCGAAGGTGAAGGTGATGAACAGGTTGAGCGCGATCACGAACAGCATGTTGCCCAGCACGGCGCGTGATGCGAAATCGCGATTGCGGTAGACGAACGCATAGAGCGCGAGCGCCCCGAACAGTCCGAAGATCGCCCCCGACGCACCCACCGTCGGCGACGCGACCGGCGCTGCATACACGATCAGCACGGAACCGGCGAAGCCGGCTACCAGATAGAGCACGAGGAACTTGGCGTGTCCGATCAGGGCCTCGAGGTATGTGCCGACCACCCAGAGCGCCCACATGTTGAAGGCGATGTGGATGAGGTCAAAGTGCAGGAACATCACCGTGAACATGCGCCAGTACTCGTGGCGCACGATGACGTCGTAGGGCGCGAGGTCTCCCATGGAGTGCATGGCCGCGGCGCTGCCATACCCGCTGATGAGCCCCCCCGACCTGCTGACCGCGCCGGTCGCCAGCTCGGCGAAGAAGACGAGGACGTTGATCGCGACCAGGACCCTGGTGACGCTGATGCCGTCGCCGCCGCCGTACACCCCGCCGCGACCCCTGCCACGCTCCCAGCGGCTGCGCGTCTGCTGGCGGGTGACGACCCGGGGGCGGCCGCCGACGGTGGAGCTGCGGCGCTGGTCGGCCATGCACTGCGGGCAGCGAAAGCCCACGGGCGCCGGCGTCATGCACTCGTGGCAGATCGGCCGGCCGCAGTTGGAGCAGTGCACGCCGGTCTCGCGGTCGGGGTGTCGGTAGCAGTGCTCGACGTCGATGTCGTCGGGCATGTGGAGCTCGAAATCCTCGATGGGAGGTGTGGTGCTCATAAGGGCGGCCGCCACTCTTGTGCCCGCGCCACGAGGTCGGCAATCCAGCCGTCGATGCGCACCGGCTTCATCGAGTCGCGCGCGACCACCGCGTGGCGGGTCGCGCCGCTCGCGATGAGCTCGGCGTCGCCGAGCGGCGCGGCGAGCGGCGTGGCGCCGCCGCCCACGCGCCGCACCTCGTAGCGAAAGCCGAACGAGGCGCGACCGACGTGGTCGGTCCACATGGCGACGTCGAGCAGGTCGTCGACGTGCGCCGGGCAGTGGTAGGTGCAGCTCGCACTCACGGCGGGCAGCACGACGCCACGCTCCTCGACCGTCACGATCGGCATGCCGACGGCGCGTAGCGCCTCGACGCGCGCCACCTCGAAGTAGACGAGGTAGTTCGCGTAGTAGACCACGCCGGCGGCGTCGGTCTCTTCGTAGCGTACGCGGATGCGGGTATGGAACGGCCCCCCGGCCGGCGGCTCGTGCATGGTCGCGAAGTCTAGCATAGCGAGCGGAGCGCCTCGACGGCGCGGCGCGGGGGCGCTGCAGACGGAGCCGCCACCCCGCCCTGCCCGACACGCGGACGGGGCGGCTCCTTGCGGAGCCGCCCCGTCCGAGCGCTTGCGTGTGCCTGAAGGGTGTCTCAGAACACCGTCTTGGCGACGTCGGTGAACACCTCGAAGGCGGCGTCCATGTCGCTGTCGGTGACCATGAGCGGCGGCAGGAAGCGGACGCAGTTGCCCATGCTGCCGGCGCCCATGAGGATGGTGTTGCGCTTGGCCGCCTCGGCGACGAACGCCTTGGCCGGACCGGCGTCGGGCTCGTGGGTACCCGGCTTGACGATCTCGATCGCCTGCATGACGCCCTTGCCGCGGATGTCGCCGATCTGCGGGTAGGTCTTCTGCAGCTCGCGGAAGAAGGCCTGCAGCTTCTCGCCCTGGCGCGCGGCGTTGGCGAGCATGCCTTCTTCTTCGATCACCTGGAAGGTGGCGAGGGCGGCGGCGCAGGCGACGATGTTGCCGCCGAAGGTGCCGCCCATGGAGCCCGGCGTGACCTTGTCCCAGATCTCCTTGCGGCTGACGATCGCGGCGAGCGGCAGGCCGCTGGCGATGCCCTTGGCGATCGTGACGATGTCGGCCGTCACGCCGTAGTGCTCGTGGCAGAACCACTTGCCGGTGCGGCCCATGCCGGCCTGGATCTCGTCGATCACGAGATAGGCGCCGATCTCGTCGCAGATCTTGCGCAGCTCACGCATGAACTCGGGCGTCGGCACGATGAAGCCGCCCTCGCCCTGCAGCGGCTCGACCACGATGCAGGCCACGTCCTCGCCGTAGATCTCGGCGCGCAGGATACGGCGCAGGTCCTCGATCGCGTACTCGGTCGGGTCCATGCCGGCCGGCGTGTGGAACGGGTCGCAGTAGCGCGCATGGAACACGCAGGGCACGAGCGGCTGCATGTGGCCGCGGTAGTGCACGACCGAGTCGGTGAGCTCCATGGCCAGATGGGTGCGGCCGTGGAACGCGTTCTGGAAACCGATCACGCCGGGGCGGCGCAGCGTGCCCTTGGCGAGCTTGACGGCGTTCTCGACGGCCTCGGCGCCGGAGTTGGCGAAGAGCACCTGGTCGAAGTTGCCCGGCACGACCTCGCAGAGCTTCTCGGCCAGGTCGAGCATGGGCTGGTGGTAGTACATGTTCATCTGCGCGTGCAGCATTCGGCCGGCCTGCTCCTGCACGGCCTTGACGACCTTGGGATGGGCGTGGCCCGTGTTGGCCACCGCGATGCCCATGCAGAAGTCGAGCCACTTACTGCCGTCGGTGCCGTAGACCCAGGCGCCCTCGGCGTGGTCCACCGTGATCGGGGACGTGTGCCCCACGAAGAACGGGACTCTGGACTTCTTGTCTTCAGCGACCACCGTCATGAGTACCTCCACACCTGGATCGCTCCGTCGGTTTGGCCAAACCGGAAGAGCCTTTCTGACCTGATCGACACGGTCACGAGAGCAGCAGCCACGGCGGCGCTTCACCCCTGGTGCGGCCGCCATCCGCTCCTTCGACCGCTATCTTACGCCCTGTCCAGGGACCCGAGAGCGCTCCGCGCCTGCCGCGCCGGGCGAAGCGCGCAGCACCCGTTTGGACGCTCTGTCCAAGCCGCGCTCGCGGCCCCCGGCGACGGCTGGGGCGCACCCTGCGCGGCGGCTTGACACGCGCTCGCCCGCGAGAGTACGCTGTGAATCGCTTCACAACGTTACGTAACGCAACAACGTAACGGTGGGGCCGCCCACAGTTCAGGGACGCCTGAGGGGAGCCATGGTCTCACGTAAGACGATCGCCCGCATGAGCCTCTACCGCCGCCTGCTCATCTCGCTGCGCGACGCCGGCACCACGCACGTCTTCTCTCACCAGCTCGCCAAGCTCGCCGGTCTCACGGCGGCCCAGGTGCGCCGCGACTTCATGGCGATCGGCTACTCCGGCAGCCCCACGCGCGGCTACGAGGTCGGCAAGTGCATCGAGAGCATCGGCGGCTTTCTCGACGGCCCGCGCCGCCAGGACGTCGCGCTCGTCGGCGCCGGCAAGCTGGGCCGCTCGATCCTCGCCCACTTCACCGGCCGGCGCCCCAAGCTCGCCATCGTGGCCGCCTTCGACGACGACCCCGCCAAGGCCGGCGAGCGCATCGAGGGCTGCCGCTGCTTTCCGGTCGACATCATGGAATCGACCGTCCGCGACCTCGGCATTCAGATCGCGATCGTGACGACGCCACCAGCCGCCGCGCAGGGCGTGACCGACACGCTCGTGGGCGCCGGCGTGCGCACCATCGTGAGCTTCGCCGCCACGCCCCTGCAGGTGCCCGAGGGCGTCTCGGTGATCGACATGGACATCACCGCCGCCCTCGAGACCGCCGCCTACATCGCGCGCGAGACCCCCGCGGCCGCCGCAGCGGCCGCCGCCGAGGCCGAGACCGAGCGGTCCGCCGCACCGCTCATGCAGCGCCTCGACACGCTGCTCGCCGGCGGCGAGGTGCGCCTCGACGAGCTCGCCCGCCGCGTGGGCGCCGAGATCATCACCGGCGACGCCTGCCCCGAGCGAGTCGTCGAGAAGATCTACGCCGGCGACCGCGTGAGCGACCTGCTGAACGAGGCCTCCGACCGCACGCTCCTGGTCACCAACCTCATGAGTCTGCAGATGATCCGCCTGGCCGAGCTCATGGACGTGCCCGGCATCTGCTTCGTGAACGGCGCCCGGCCCGAGCCCGAGATCGTCGCCAAGGCCGAGAGCACCGGCACCACGCTCATGGTCTCGCCGATCGGCGTGTTCGAGACCTGCGGCCTCATCTACCAGTCCCTCGCCGGAGCCCCGACGGCCGCCGCCGCGGCGCGCGACTGAAGGACCTCGTGGAGCACGTCGGCTACGACATCACGGGCGGCGACTATCGCGAGGCGGGCGCCGCCTCGCGCGCGATCAAGGCCCACCTCAAGGCGATCGGCGCCCGTTCCGACGCCATCCGCCGCGCCATGATCGCCGCCTACGAAGCCGAGATGAACGTGGTGATCCACGCCCGCAAGGGCCGCCTCGAGGCCTGCTTCGACGACCGCCGCATCGACGTCGACGTGATCGACGAAGGACCGGGCATCCCCGACGTCGAGCGCGCCCTCACGCCAGGCTGGTCCACCGCCTCGCCCGAGGCTCGCGCCCTGGGCTTCGGCGCCGGCCTCGGCCTGCCCAACATCCGCAAGAACGCCGACACCTTCTCGCTCGACACCGAGGTCGGCGTGGGCACCACCGTGCGCTTCAGCGTGCAGCTCCAGCCCGAGGCGGCGACGGCGCGACCGGCGCTCTCGCTGGCCGTGAACGGCGAGCTCTGCCGCGACTGCCGGCGCTGCCTGACCGCCTGCCCGACCGGCGCCGTGCGCGTGCGCGACGGCGTGCCGAGCGTGCTCGAGCACCTCTGCATCGACTGCACCTGCTGCATCGCCGTCTGCGAGTCGGGCGCCCTCGGCCTGGCCGCGACGGCGCCCGACGCGGAGCGTCTGGGCGCCGTCGCCCTGGCCGTGCCGCCGGCCTTCCTGGCCGGCTTCGGCGAGCGTGTCCCCGCCCCGCTCGTGCGCGAGGCCCTGACCGAGGCCGGCTTCGCCGACCTGCGGCCGGTCGACGGCTACGACGATGCCCTGCGCGCCGCCGTCGTGGCGCGCGCCGCGGCCGCCGACGCCGCACGGCCGGTGCTCTCGCCGGTCTGCCCCGCGGTCGTCGACCTCGTCGAGCTGCGCTTTCCGTCGCTCATCGCCCACCTCGCGCCCTACGCCTCGCCCTGGGAGGCCCTCGCGGCGGCCACCAGCGACGACACAGCCTATGTGGTGTCGTGCCCGGCCCAGCGCAGCGCCGTGGCCGCGCGCGGCGTCGACGCCCCGCGGCGCGCCGTCGAACCCGGCCTGTTGCGCGACCTCGTGCTGGCTCGCCTGGCCGGCCGCCAGGACGACCCGCCGGCCGCCCTCGCGACGGCGCCGCCCGACGACGGCGTGCTGCGCGTGACCGGCATCCGCCACGTGCTGGCCGTGCTCGAGGAGCTCGAGGACGGCCTGCTGACCGAGCCGGCGGCGATCGAGCTCTACGTCTGCGACGGCGGCTGCTGGGGCTCGCCGCTGCTCGCCGACGACCCGTTCCTGTCGACGGCGCGGCGGGCGGCCGCGGCCGCCCCGGCGGCCGCCACCGTCGCGGCGCCGCTCACGCCCTACGCCGCGCGTCCCGGCATCCGCCTCGACGCCGACATGGCCAAGGCCGTGGCCAAGCTCGCCCGACTCGACGCCGTGCGGCGCAGCCTGCCCGGCAAGGATTGCGCCGCCTGCGGCGCGCCCACCTGCGCGGCGCTCGCCGAAGACGTGGTGCTCGACCGGGCGGACGTCGCCCTGTGCCCCTACCGCTCGACCGACGGAGGCAACGACCGATGAACCTCGCGACCATCGCCAAGGAGCTCGACCTGACCGACCTCACCCCGCAGCTCGACGCCGATGCCGAGGTGAGCTCGGGCTACGCCTCCGATCTGCTGTCGGACGTGCTCGCCAACGCCCCCGAGGGCGGCGTGCTCGTGACCCTGCAGGTGCATCTGAACGTGGTCGCCGTGGCCAGCCACGCCGAGCTTGCCGCCGTCATCTTCTCGTCGGGCCGCGAGCCCGATGCCGAGGTGATCGCCAAGGCGGCCGCCGAAGACCTGCGCCTCTACGCGACGCGCGCCGACACCTTCGAGGTCGTCGGCCGTCTGTACGCCATGGGCGTGACCAGCGGACGCGGCGCCTGAACGCATGCGGACCCTGCGCGCCGACCTGCACGTGCACACCGCGCTGTCGCCCTGCGGCGGCGACGAGATGTCGCCGCCGGCGATCGTCGACGCGGCCCTCGCGGCCGGCCTCGACATGATCGCCGTGTGCGACCACAACGCGGCCGGCAACGTGCGCGCCGTCGGGCAGGCCGCCGGCGCGCGCCTCGCCGTGATCCCCGGCATGGAGGTCACCTCGGCCGAAGAGGCCCACGTCGTCGCCCTCTTCCCCACCATGGCCGCCGCCGTGAACGCGGCCGACGAGGTGCGCGGTCTGCTGCCGGCGGTCGACGACGACTACACCCGCTTCTTCGGCGACCAGTACCTGATGAGCGCCGACGGCACGCTCTGCGGTGAGGACCTCCACGCCCTCGCCCTGGCGACGCCGCTGCCGCTCGACGCCGTCGTCGAGCTCGTGCGGCGCTACGGCGGCCTCGTCGTCGCGGCGCACGTCGACCGCCCGACCTTCGGCGTCGTCTCGCAGCTCGGCTTCTTTCCGTTCGACGCCGGCTTCGACGCGGTCGAGCTCTCGCGCCACGCGCCGCCCGGCTCGCCCGCGGCGCTCACCGGCGCCGCCTACGGCCTGCCCGTCGTGCGCTCCTCCGACAGCCACTACCTCGAGGACATCGGCTGTGTCGCCACCGGCCTCGTGCTCGAAGAGCCGACCTTCGCCGAGCTCGTCCTGGCGCTGCACCATCGCGCCGGCAGGAGCGTCACCGATGCATGACCTGTCGCTCTACATGCTCGAGATGATCGAGAACTCGCTGCGCGCCGGCGCCGGCACCGTGGCCGTCCAGGTCGAGATCGCGCGCGAGCGCGACGAGCTTGCGATCTCGGTCGAAGACGACGGCCCCGGCCTCGACGTGAGCGTCGAGCAGGCCGCCGACCCGTTCTTCACGACCAAGAGCGGCAAGAAGACCGGCCTCGGCCTGCCGCTGTTCCGCGAGGCCACCGAGGCCGCCGGCGGCCACCTCGCCCTGCGGCGCTCGGCGGCGCTCGGCGGCCTGGCGATCGAGGCCGTCATGCGCCTCTCGCACGTCGACCGCCCGCCCCTGGGCGACGTCGTGCAGACCGTGGCCGTGATGGCCGCGACGAGCCCTCATGCCAGCCTCACCCTCGAGGTCGGCTGCGGGTCCGAGTCGTGCACGTGCAGCGGCGCCGAGCTCGTCGCCGGCGGCGCCGACGCCGAGCGCTGCGCCGCCCTCCTGGCGAGCGCCGACGCGATGCCCGGACTGACCACCCCCGACGCCCGAGCGGCGTCTCGCAAGACGACCCAGCCAGCAGACTCTGTGGACATGGAAAGCAAGAGAAGGAGCGTGGGATGACTGAAGTCCTGCAACAGTGCGGTTGCGAGGAAGCGACCGACGAGGAGCTGCTCGCCCGCCTCGACGAGGTGATCGCGGGCTACCGGGGCAAGCCCGGCGCCCTGATCCCCGTCCTGCAGCTCGCCCAGGGCATCTTCGGCTACCTGCCCGAGATCGCGCTCAAGCACATCGCGCGCGAGCTCGACAAGCCCTACAGCGAGGTCGCCGGCGTGGTCGGCTTCTACTCGTTCTTCTCGACCGTGCCGCGCGGCAAGCACGTCATCCGCGTCTGCCTGGGCACGGCCTGCTACGTGCGCGGCGGCGTCAACGTGCTCGACGCGCTCAAGAAGGACCTCGGCATCGACGTCGGCGGCACCACCGACGACCGCCAGTTCTCGCTCGAGGTCGGGCGCTGCTTCGGCGCCTGCGGTCTCGCGCCGGTCATCATGATCGACGACGACGTGCACCACCGCGTCAAGCCGAAGCGCATCGGCGCCATCCTCGACCAGTATGCAGTCGACGCCGCCGCGGCGGAGAGGAGCGCCTGAGGCCATGACCGAGAAGATCAGAAGCGCGGCCGACCTCAAGGCCCTCGCCGACCGGGCCAAGGCCTCGGTCGAGCTGCGCGAGGGCACCAAGGACGTCCAGGTCACCGTGCACATGGGCACCTGCGGCATCGCCGCCGGCGCGCGCGGCGTCGCCGCCGCCTTCATGCGCGAGATGGCCGCCGCCGGCGTCGACAACGTCACGCTGCGCCAGTCCGGCTGTGCCGGCCTGTGCGAGCAGGAGCCGATGGTCACCGTGCGCGACGCGAGCGACACCCCCTATCGCTACGGGCTGCTCGACGACGCCAAGGTCAAGACGATCGTCACGCAGCACCTCGCCGGCGGCCAGCCGGTCGATGCGCTGCTGATCAGGTCGTAGGAAGAGGAGTCAGGGAACCGATATGGAGCAGTTCAGAAGCCACGTCCTCGTGTGCACGGGCGGCGGTTGCATCGCCTCGGGGGCTCTTGCCGTCAGCGCTGCATTCACCGAGGAGCTCAAGAAGCAGGGCCTCGACAGCGAGGTCCAGATCGTCGAGACCGGCTGCCTCGGCCCCTGCGCCGTGGGCCCGGTGGCGCTCGTCTACCCCGACGGCGTCTTCTACCAGAACATCAAGGTGCCCGACGTCGCCGAGATCGTCGAGGAACACCTGCTCAAGGGGCGCGTCGTCCCGCGTCTCGTGAGCCACGCCCCCGGCACCGAGAAGTCGACCGCCGAGATGCGCGACGTCGAGTTCTTCAACCGCCAGGTCAAGATCGTGCTGCGCAACTCGGGCCTGATCGACCCGCTGCGCATCGAGGACTACGTCGCGCGCGACGGCTACGGCGCGCTCGCCAAGGCGCTCACCGACATGACGCCCGAGCAGATCGTCGACGAGGTGCTCGCCTCGGGCCTGCGCGGCCGCGGCGGCGCCGGATTCCCGACCGGCCTCAAGTGGCGCTTCGCCCAGCAGCAGAAGAGCGACGTCAAGTACATCCTCTGCAACGCCGACGAGGGCGACCCCGGCGCCTTCATGGACCGCTCGGTGCTCGAAGGCGACCCGCACTCGGTGATCGAGGGCATGGCGATCGGCGCCTACGCGATCGGCGCCCACCAGGGCTACGTCTACGTGCGCGCCGAGTACCCGCTGGCCGTCGAGCGCCTGCAGTACGCCATCGACCAGGCCCGCGAGTACGGCCTGCTGGGCGACGACATCATGGGCTCGGGCTACGCCTTCGACCTCGAGATCCGCATGGGCTCCGGCGCCTTCGTCTGCGGCGAGGAGACCGCCCTCATGACCTCGATCGAGGGCAACCGCGGCGAGCCGCGCCCGCGTCCGCCGTTCCCGGCGGTCAAGGGCCTCTGGGGCAAGCCCAGCGTGCTCAACAACGTCGAGACGTACGCCAACATCAACCCGATCATCCTGAAGGGCGCCGAGTGGTTCGCCGCGACCGGCACCGAGAAGAGCAAGGGCACCAAGGTCTTCGCCCTGGGCGGCAACATCACCCACGCCGGCCTGGTCGAAGTGCCGATCGGCATGCAGCTCGGCGAGATCATCAACGAGATCGGCGGCGGCGTGCCAGGCGGCAAGGCGCTCAAGGCCGTGCAGCTCGGCGGCCCGTCGGGCGGCTGCGTGCCCTACTGGCACCTCGACACACCGGTCGACTACGAGTCGCTCCAGGAGCTCGGCGCCATCATGGGCTCCGGCGGCCTCGTCATCATGGACGAGGACTCGTGCATGGTGGACATGGCGCGCTTCTTCCTGGAGTTCACCCAGGAGGAGAGCTGCGGCAAGTGCCCGCCCTGCCGGGTCGGCACCAAGCGCATGCTCGAGATCGTCGAGCGCATCTGCACGGGCCGCGGCGAAGAAGGCGACATCGAGCGCCTGCAGGAGCTCGGCGCGATGATCAAGGAGACCGCGCTCTGCGGCCTCGGCCAGACGGCCCCCAACCCGGTGCTGTCGATGATCCGCCACTTCCGCCACGAGTGGGAGGCCCACATCCGCGACAAGCACTGCGAGGCGGGCGTCTGTGCGACCATGTTCAAGGCGCGCTGCACCAACGCCTGCCCCGCCGACGTCGACGTACCGGGCTTCGTCAGCCTGGTCGGCGAGAAGCGCTTCGACGAGGCCCTGCGCCTGCACCGTGAGCGCAACCCGCTGGCCTCGATCTGCGGCCGCGTCTGCTTCCACCCCTGCGAGAGCAAGTGCCAGCGGGCCGGCCTCGACGCGCCGGTCGCGATCCGCGGCGTCAAGCGCTTCATGACCGAGCAGGAGACCGCGGTCACGCTGCCCGAGGTCCTCGTGAGCGACGAGAACGCCAAGCGCAAGGTCGCTGTGATCGGTTCGGGTCCGGCCGGCCTGTCCTGCGCCTACTTCCTGGCGCGCCTGGGCTACAGGCCCACGATCTTCGAGGCACAGTCGACCCCCGGCGGCATGCTGGTGCAGGCCATCCCGGCCTACCGCCTGCCGCGCGAGGAGCTCGGCCGCGAGATCTCGATCATCCAGGAGATGGGCGTCGCCATCGAGTGCAACAAGGCGCTCGGTCGCGACCTCACCCTCCAGGGCCTGCACGACCAGGGCTACGAGGCCGTCTTCCTCGGCGTCGGCGCCCCGCAGGGCTCGAACATCGGCGTGCCCGGTGAGGACGGCGCGGGCGTCACCGAGGCGCTCTCGTTCCTCAAGACTTACAACGTCGACGGCACGGTCGAGGTCGGCAAGCGCGTCGCGGTCATCGGCGGCGGCAACTCCGCGATCGACGCGGCCCGCACCGCCCTGCGCCTCGGCGCCGAGCAGGTCACCATCCTCTACCGCCGCACGCGCGCCCAGATGCCCGCGTGGGCCGAAGAGATCGACGCCGCCGAAGAGGAGCGCATCGTGCTCCAGCCGCTGGTCGCGCCGGTCGAGATCGTGCACGACGCCGCCGGCAAGCTCGTCGGCGTGAAGTGCCGCCCGATGACCCTGGGCGACTACGACTCGAGCGGCCGTCGCCGCCCGGTCGCCGGCCGTAACGCCGACTTCGTCGTCGAGTGCGATCAGGTCATCGCCGCCATCGGCCAGTGGCTCGACAGCGCGCCGCTGTTCGACGGCGTCGCGGTCGAGACCACCAGGAAGGGCTGGCTCAAGACCGACAAGGACGGCCGCACCTCGGTCGAGTGGATCTTCGCCGGCGGCGACGCCGCCACGGGTCCGGCCTCGGTCGTGGCCGCCATCGGAGCCGGCGAGAAGGCCGCCGTCTCCATCGACGCGTTCCTCACCGGCGCCAACCATGCCTTCTGGCGTCGCGACGTCGCGGTCGACACCGCGTTCGACCCCGACGCCGATCCACTCGAGACGCCGCGTGCCGTCGTGCCCGCCCTCACCGCCAGCGTGCGGGTCGGCGGCTTCGACGAGGTCGAGCTCTCGTGGGCGGCCGAGACGGCCGTCGCCGAGGCGCGCCGCTGCCTGCGTTGTGACTACGGAAAGACCTGTGCCGAGACCGAGGTGAACCGCTGATGCCAACCCTCACTGTAGACGACGTCAAGGTCGAGGTCCCGGACGGCACCACCATCCTGCAGGCCGCCCGGCAGGCCGGCTCCAAGGTGCCGAGCCTGTGCTACCTCGAAGACGTGCAGACGATCGGCGCCTGCCGGGTCTGCCTGGTCGAGGTCGAGGGCGCCCGGGCGCTCGTCGCCTCGTGCGCCGCGCCGGTGGCCGACGGCATGGTCGTGAAGACGAACTCGGCCAAGGCCCGCAAGGGCCGCCAGACGGTCGTCGAGCTGCTCCTGTCGGAGCACGACGGCAACTGCCAGACCTGCGCCCGCTCAGCCGACTGCGAGCTGCGCACCCTCGCCCGCGACCTCGGCATCGACGAGATCCGCTACGAGGGCGAGCGCACGCAGAAGACCATCGACGACTCCACGCCGGCGCTCGTGCGCGACAGCGGCAAGTGCATCATGTGCCGGCGCTGCGTCACGGTCTGCAACGAGACCCAGGGCGTCGGCGCCCTGTTCCCCCAGGGCCGCGGCTTCACGACCGTGATCGGCCCGGCCTTCGCCAGCGACCTGTCCGACGTGACCTGCGTGCAGTGCGGCCAGTGCGCCGCCGTCTGCCCCGTCGGGGCGATCGTCGAGCGCGACCAGATCGACGTGGTCTGGAACGCCCTCGACGACCCCGACAAGCACGTCGTGGTGCAGACCGCGCCGGCCATCCGCGCCGCCCTGGGCGAGGGCTTCGACTTCGCGCCCGGCACCCTGGTGACCGGCAAGATGGTCGCCGCCCTGCGCCGGCTGGGCTTCGACGGGGTGTTCGACACGAACTTCGCCGCCGACCTCACCATCATGGAGGAGGGCACCGAGCTGCTCCTGCGCCTGAAGGCCGCCCTCGTCGACAAGCAGGACGTCGCGCTGCCCATGTTCACAAGCTGCTCGCCGGGCTGGATCAACTACATGGAGCACTACAACCCCGACTTCCTGGCCAACCTCTCGAGCTGCAAGAGTCCGCAGCAGATGTTCGGCGCGGTCGCCAAGACCTACTACGCCGAGAAGCTCGGCAAGCGGCCCGAGGACATCTTCGTGGCCAGCGTCATGCCCTGCACGGCCAAGAAGTTCGAGTGCCAGCGCCCCGAGATGGACGACTCCGGCACGCAGGACGTCGATGTCGTGCTCACCACCCGTGAGCTCGTGCGCATGATCAAGCAGGGCGGCATCGACTTCGAGAGTCTGCCCGACGAGAAGATGGACGCGCCGCTCGGCCTGTCGACCGGCGCCGCCGACATCTTCGCCAACACCGGCGGCGTCATGGAGGCCGCGCTACGCACGGTCTACGAGATCGTGACCGGCAAGCCGTTCCCGTTCGAGAACCTGCACGTGGCGCCGATCGCCGGGCTCGAGGGCGTGAAGGAAGCGTCGGTCCTGATCGAGGGCACCGTGCCGGAGTGGTCGTTCCTCGAGGGCGTCACGGTGAAGGTCGCCGTGGCCCACACGCTGGGCAACGCCCAGAAGGTGATCGACGCGATCAAGAGCGGCGAGCGCCAGTACCACTTCGTCGAGGTCATGACCTGCCCCGGCGGCTGCATCGGCGGCGGCGGCCAGCCGCGCCTCACGACCAACGCCGTGCGCGAGGCGCGCATGGCGGCGATCTACGCCGAAGACGAGGGCCGCGAGCTGCGCAAGAGCCACGAGAACCCGGCCGTCATGGAGCTCTACAAGGAGTACCTGGGCGGCGCGGCAAGCGACAAGGCCCACCACCTCCTGCACACCGACTACAGCAAGAAGGAGCGCGTCTAGGGCAAGCGACGCGGCGTGGTAAGCTGGCGGGCGGTCGGCGACCCTGGGTCGCCGACCGCCCGCCGCCCGGACCGCGGGGAGACCCATGGCTGACCAGAAGCTCATCCTGATCGTCGACGACGACTACGACTTTCTCGAGATCAACCGGCACATCCTCGAGCGGGCCGGCTACCGCGTGGTCACGGCCGGCAGCCCGTCGCAGGCCATGGAACGGGTCGCCGCCGAGGCGCCCGACCTGGTGATCACCGACCTCATGATGAGCGAGGTCGACTCCGGCTTTTCACTGTCGGCCCGGCTGCGCGACGATCCCCGCACCGCCGCCGTGCCGATCATCATGTCGACCTCGGTCACGACCGCGCTCGGCCTCGACTTCTCGCCGCGCTCGGCCGCCGACCTCGACGCCATGAAGGTCGACGCCTATTTCGACAAGCCGCTCGACCCGACGGCGCTCGTCACCAAGGTGCGCGAGCTGCTCGGTCAGGTCTGACGAGGAGGCCGACGCCATGCTGATCGGCGACGATGGCCTGGTCACCACGATCAAGGAACGCTGCCGGCGCTGCTACGCCTGCGTACGCGAGTGCCCGGCCGAAGCCATCCGCATCGTCGACGGCCAGGCCAGCGTCATCCCCTCGCGCTGCATCGGCTGCGCGAGCTGCTTCAGGGTCTGCTCGCAGAACGCCAAGCAGGCCTTCGGCGAGGTCGACCGCACGTTCGACCTGCTCGCCTCGAGCGACCACGTCATGGCGATCGTGGCGCCGAGCTTCCCGGCCGAGTTCACCGACCTCCACGAGGGTCAGCTCGTCGCCATGATGCGCGAGCTCGGCTTCAAGGGCGTCTACGAGGTGGCCTTCGGCGCCGACCTCGTGGCACGCGCCTTCGCCGAGCTGCTCGACCACGACAAGCACGGCCGCTACATCGCCACGCCGTGCCCGGCGGTCGTGTCGTTCGTGCGCAAGTACCACCCCGACCTCACGCCCTCGCTCGCACCGATCGTCTCGCCGATGGTCGCCATGTCGCGCGTGATCCACGACCCGTCCATGAACGGCCCCGACGCCAAGATCGTCTTCGTCGGCCCCTGCATCGCCAAGAAGGGCGAGGCCGCGAGCCCCGACGTGCTCTTCGAGGTCGACGCCGTGCTCACGTTCGACGAGCTGCGCCAGATGTTCGAGGAGCGCCACATCGAGGCACCGGCCGACACCGACGACGGCTTCGACCCGCCGCACGGCTCGCTCGGCTCGCTGTTCCCCCTGGCGCGCGGCCTGCTGCAGGCCGCCGAGCTGCCCGAGGACCTGCTCACCGGCGAGATCATCGCGGCCGACGGCCGCGAGAGCTTCATCGAGGCGATCAACGACTTCGAGCACGGCGAGTCCGAGGTGCGGCTGCTCGACATCCTCGCCTGCGAGGGCTGCATCGCCGGCGTGGGCTTCAGCAACGACGACCCGCTCTACCGGCGCCGCGCCCAGATCAGCCGCCACGCCAAGCGCCGCACCAACGGCTTCGACCAGGCCGCCTGGGAGCGCGCCATGCACGGCTTCCGCCGTCTCGACCTGACCCGCGCCTACACCCCCCAGGACGAGCGCTTCCTGGTCGAGCCCGGCGAGCGCGAGATCACCGATATCCTGCGGCGCATGAACAAGACGAGCCCCGAGGACGAGCTCAACTGCGGCGCCTGCGGCTACGGCACCTGCCGCCAGCACGCGATCGCCGTCTACCAGGGCATCGCCGAGGAGACCATGTGCCTGCAGTTCGTGATCGACAAGCTGTCGCGCACGGTGGGCGACCTCGAAGACTCGCACCGCTCGCTCGAGAGCACCAAGGAGGCCCTGGTCAAGTCCGAGAAGCTGGCCAGCATGGGCCAGCTCGCCGCCGGCATCGCCCACGAGGTCAACAACCCGCTCGGCATCCTGCTGCTGCAGGCCAACATCCTGCTCGAGGAGATCGACCAGACCGAGCCGATGGCCGACGACCTCAAGCTGATCGTCGACCAGGCCAACCGCTGCAAGAAGATCATCTCGGGGCTGCTCAACTTCGCCCGCCAGAGCCGCGTGGTGCGCCAGCCCACCGACCTCGTCGCCCTCGTCGAGGAGACGCTGCGCACGATGCCGATCGAAGAGAACATCATGGTGAAGGTCGAGAGCACGATGGACGACCCGGTGGCCGAGGTCGACGCCGACCAGATGGTCCAGGTGCTGACCAACCTCGTGTCGAACGCTCAAGCCGCCATGCCCGACGGCGGCGCGCTCATCATCCACCTGTCCGACACCGCCGACGAGGTCAGGTTCATGGTGACCGACACCGGCATCGGCATCCCGCGCGAGAACATGGACAAGCTCTTCGACCCCTTCTTCACGACCAAGCAGGTCGGCAAGGGCACGGGTCTGGGCCTGGCGGTCACGCACGGCATCGTCAAGATGCATCGCGGCCAGATCACGGTCGAGTCGAACGCCGACCCGGCGGTCGGGCCGACCGAGACCACCTTCATCGTCACGCTCCCACGCCACGAGCTGTAGGCTGACGAGCGGCACACACAAGCCGGGCGAGAGGAACATCGTGGCCGACAAGCAGACGCTCAAGGTGATCATGGTCGACGACGAGGAGCCGCTGTGCCTGGGCGTGCAGCGCATCGTCAACCGCTACGCCTTCCATCTGCCCGACGTGCAGATCGACGTCGCCTACGACTTTGCCCACTTCCAGTCGGGCGAGGCGTTCCTGGCCGCCCTGGCCGAAGGCGCCGAGCTCGACGTGCTGCTGCTCGACCTCAAGCTGCCCGGCATCGACGGCCTCGAGGTGCTGCAGCAGGTGAGCGACCAGGGCCGCGAGGCCCTCACCCTGTTCATCACGGCCTACGCCACCTTCGAGACGGCCGTCAAGGCGACCAAGCTGGGCGCCTACGACTTTCTGCCCAAGCCGTTCTCGCCCGACGAGCTGCGTTACGGCCTGCGCAAGGCCTCGACCCAGCTCATTCTCTCGCGCCAGGCCCGGCAGCTCGCCGAGGAGCGCCGCCAGATCCGCTTCAACTTCATCTCGGTGCTGGCCCACGAGCTCAAGTCGCCGCTGAACGCGGTCGAGGGCTACCTCAACATCCTGCGCGACGACGTGCCCGACGAAGACCGCCGCATGATCGAGCGCTCGCTGCTGCGCCTCGACGGCATGAAAAAGCTGATCTTCGACCTGCTCGACCTCACCCGCATCGAGTCGGGTCAGAAGCAGCGCGTCTTCGCCGACGTCGACCTCGCCGCCGTCGTCGCCAACTGCGTCGACCTGTTTCAGGGCGAGGCCGGCGAGCGTGGCATCACGATCGGCGTCGAGTGCCCCGACGGCCTTACGCTGCACGCCGACGCCGGCGAGATCGAGATCGTGCTCAACAACCTCGTCTCGAACGCGGTCAAGTACAACCGGGACGGCGGCACGGTCGACGTGCGCCTGGCGCGCGACGGCGCGGTCGTGACCCTCACCGTGGCCGACACCGGCATCGGCCTGACCGACACCGAGGCCGCCAAGCTCTTCAACGAGTTCACACGCATCAAGAACGAGCACACGGTGAACATACTGGGCTCGGGCCTGGGCCTTTCGACCGTCAAGAAGCTCGCCAACCTGTACGGCGGCGACGCCACGGTCGCGAGCGTGCCGGGCGAGGGCAGCACGTTCACGGTCACCCTGCACGACGCGCTCGACGCCGGGGCCGCCCCGGTCGGCGGCGCCGCGCCCACAGCCACGCCGGCCCCGGCCGAGCCGGCCCCGCCGGCCGGCTGATCCCGGGACCCCCGCCGAACCGCGCGCACGCGCCTCGGTCCGACGCAGCCTCGCCGCCGCTCGACCACACGCGCCGCCGCCTCCGGTTGCACGCTGCCCGCCGATGGTGTCTCCTACAACCGTGGACCCGAGTTCGCCGTCCCCCGCTTCAGCCGGCGCGACGTTCGCTGCGCGCCCGTTGTGGCGCGCGGCCGAGTTCTTGTGAAACAATCTTCAAGGTGACACCGGCCCCGGCGCCCGTCCCAAGCGAGCGCGCGGGGCTTCGCGTGCGAGGCGCGCGACGAGCGCCCGCGACGCCCGTGGACGTGGAAACCGAGCCGAAGGAGTGGAAGGTGTCCAGAATCCTGATCGTCGACGACGACCCCGACATCCAGGAGGCCTGCACGCTGGTCCTCGAGAAAGAGGGCTTCGAGGTGCGCTGCGCCTCCAACCGCGCCGAGGGTCTGGTCAAGGTCGACGACGTCAAGCCCGACCTCCTGATCCTCGACGTCATGATGGAGGAGCCCGACGACGGCCTCACCATGGCCCGCGAGCTGCGTCGCCGGGGCTTCGACCGCCCCATCATCATGCTCACCAGCGTGAACGCGGCGATGGGCCTCACGATCGACCGCGACGACGAGATGGTGCCGGTCGACAAGTTCCAGTCCAAGCCGGTCGAGCCGGCCACGCTGGTCGCCCAGGTCAACGAGCTTCTGGCCCGGTAGGAGGCGCCATGCTGACCATCCCAGACTCCGCGACGCGCGACGAGATCGTCGCGATCGTCGAGCGCCACGGCGCCGAGCGCACCTCGCTCATCCCCATCCTCGAAGACGTCAAGAAGGCCCAGCACGAGATCAGCGACGAGGCCATGCAGGTCATCGCCGACCTGGTCGGCGTGCACCCGGTCGAGGTCTACAGCGTCGCCACCTTCTACGCCTTCCTGCACGGCGCCCCCGAGGGCCGCTTCGTCGTGCGTCTCTGCGGCACCCTGTCGTGCGACTTCGCCGGCAAGGACGCCGTCGCCGCGGCGCTGCGCGACGCTCTGGGCGTCGAGTTCGGCGAGACGACCGACGACGGCGTCTTCACCCTCGAGTGGGCGAGCTGCGTGGGCATGTGCGACCAGGGCCCGGCGCTGCTCGTGAACGACCGCGTCTTCACGCGCGTCACCCCCGAGAAGGTGGCGAGCATCGTCGCCGAGTACCGCGGCAAGGCGGCCGACGACGAGCGCCAGGACATCGAGAGCACGCGCAACGAGCTCACCTACGCGAGCATCCAGGCGAACGCCGGCCTCGAGGCCGCCCTGGCCCTGGGCCGCGGCGACATCGTCGACACCGTGGCGGGCGCCGGCCTCAAGGGCCGTGGCGGCGCCGGCTTCCCGACCGGCATGAAGTGGAACTTCTGCGCGGCCGAGAAGAGCGACCAGAAGTACATCATCTGCAACGCCGACGAGGGCGAGCCCGGCACCTTCAAGGACCGCGTCATCCTGCGCGACTTTCCCGACCTCGTCTTCGAGGGCATGACGATCGGCGGCCGCGCGATCGGCGCGAGCCTCGGCATCGTCTACCTGCGGGCCGAGTACGCCTACCTGCGCGCTCACCTGAACGAGGTCATCAAGCGCCGCCGCGAGGCCGGCCTGCTCGGCAAGGACGTCGGCGGCATGCAGGGCTTCGACTTCGACATCGTCGTGGCGCGCGGCGCCGGCGCCTACGTGTGCGGCGAGGAGACGGCTCTGATCGAGTCGCTCGAGGGCTTCCGCGGCGAGCCGCGCAACCGCCCGCCGTTCCCGGCGGTGGCCGGCTTCCTCAACCACCCGACGGTGGTCAACAACGTCGAGACGCTGGCCTCGGTGGCCTGCATCTTCGCCAGGGGCACCGACTGGTTCAAGGGCTTCGGCACCGACAAGTCGACCGGCTACAAGCTGTTCAGCATCTCCGGCGACTGCGACAAGCCGGGCGTCTACGAGTTCCCCTGGGGGATCACGGTGGCCGACCTGCTCAAAGAGGTCGGCGGCACGGGCGCCAAGGCGGTGCAGATCGGCGGCGCCTCGGGCGTCTGCGTGGCCGCCAAGGACTTCGAGCGGCGCCTGGCCTTCGAGGACATCCCCACCGGCGGTTCCGTGATGGTGATCGGGCAGCAGCGCGACATGCTCGACGTCGCCGAGAACTTCCTCGAGTTCTTCGTCGAGGAGTCGTGCGGCCAGTGCACGCCGTGCCGTCTGGGCAACCCGCAGCTCCTCGAGGGCGTCGGCCTGCTCAAGCAGGGCGCCTGCTCGGCCGAGCATCTGGCCGACCTCAAGGCGCTGGGCGCCACCATGCAGGCGGCGGCCAAGTGCGGCCTGGGCCAGACCAGCCCGAGCGCCTTCCTGTCGATCGTCGGCGCCTTCGCCGACGACGTCACCACCCGTCCGCAGCGCGCGTAAGCGAGGAGTGAGCATGTCCGACTCAGTGACGACCCGCCTGCACCGCGCGCCGCTGTCCCAGCAGACACGGCGCGTGGTCACGACCACGAGCCCCGACGCCATCGGCGCCACGGTGACCGTCACGATCGACGGCATCGAAGCCAAGGTGCCCTTTGGCGTGACCATCCTTCAGGCCGCCGAGCACATCGGCATCCACATCCCCACCCTCTGCCACCATCCCGACCTCGACATGGCCGGCATCTGCCGGATCTGCGTGGTCGAGGTCGAGGGCCAGCGCCTGCTGCAGCCGGCCTGCGCCTTCCCGGTGACCAACCAGATGAAGATCGACACGCACAGCCGTCGGGTGCGCCTGGCACGCCGCCACGTGCTCGACCTGCTGCTCTCCGAGCACTACGGCGACTGCTACTCCTGCCAGCGCAACGGCAACTGCGAGCTCCAGGCCCTGGCCGAGGAGTACGGCGTCACGCACTTCCGCTTCGGCCACCCCGAGGAGCCGGTCGCCCTGGTCGACGACTCGAGCTACTCGGTCGTGCGCGACATGAACAAGTGCATCCGCTGCCGGCGCTGCGTGCGCACCTGCATCGACCTGCAGGAGGTCGGCGTGCTCGAGGCCACGAGCCGCAGCGACAAGGTCGAGATCACGACCTTCGGCGACCGTCCGCTGGGCGAGGTCGTCTGCATCAACTGCGGCCAGTGCATCAACCGCTGCCCGACCGGCGCGCTCTACGCCAAAGACGAGACCGACGCCGTCTGGGCCGCGATCGACGATCCCGACAAGCACGTCGTCATCCAGACCGCCCCGGCGCCGCGCTCGGCGATGGGCGAGTGCTTCGGCCTCGAGCCGGGCACCGGCGTGACCTTCCAGATGAACACCGCCCTGCGGCGGGCCGGCTTCGACAAGGTGTTCGATACCAACTTCACGGCCGACCTGACCATCATCGAGGAGGGCACCGAGCTGCTCATCCGTCTGTACAAGGCGCTCGTCGACGGCGACGCGAGCGTGGCCCTGCCGCAGTTCACGAGCTGCTCGCCGGGCTGGGTCAAGTTCCTCGAGCACTTCTACCCCGAGTACCTGCCCAACGCCTCGTCGGCCAAGAGCCCGCAGCAGATGTTCGGCGCGCTCATCAAGACCTACTACGCCGAGAAGCTGGGCTACGACCCGGCCAACATCGTGAGCGTCGCGCTCATGCCCTGCTCGGCCAAGAAGTTCGAGTGCAACCGGCCCGAGATGCACGACTCCGGCCACAAGGACGTCGACTACGGCCTCACCACGCGTGAGCTCGCCAAGATGTTCAAGGAGGCCGGCCTCGACGTGCCGAGCCTGCCCACCTCGGACTTCGACGACCCGTTCGGCACGGCGACGGGCTCGGGTGTGATCTTCGGCGCCACCGGCGGCGTCATGGAGGCCGCCCTGCGCACAGTGATCGAGATGGTCACCGGCGAGAAGGTCGAGAGCATCTACGACCACGGCGACATCATCCCGGTGCGCGGCTTCGAGGGCGTCAAGTACGCCGAGATCACGATCCCCAAGGTCGGCCCGGTGCCCGAGATCGTCGCGCACGTCGTGCCCGACTGGAAGTGGCTCGACGGCGTCACCGTGAAGGTCGCCGTGGCGCACGGCACCGCCAACGCCAAGAAGGTCATGGACGACATCAAGGCCGGCGGCATGTTCAGCCAGTGCCACTTCATCGAGTTCATGGCCTGCCCGGGCGGCTGCCTGGGCGGCGGCGGCCAGCCGATCCCGACGAGCGACGCGATCCGCGCGGCGCGCGCCAGGGTGATCTACGCCGAGGACGCCTCGTATGCGGTGCGCAAGTCGCACGAGAACCCGGCCGTGCTACGCACCTACGCCGAGTTCCTGACCGACGGCCCCTGCGGCCACCGCAGCCACGAGCTGCTGCACACGACCTACACACCGCGCGGCAAGTTCATGGAATAAGGCCGCGGCCAGAACGACCGTCCGCGCGGGGGCGGGCGCCGCAAGGCGCCCGCCCCCGTCGCGCCACGGCGGACGGCCCGTCGGCGCCCGTCGTCTCTCTCCCCGCCCGGTCTTCGACGACAGTGCCGTCTCTCGCGGTGGGAAACACCGTCGCGATGGTGTTAACCTTGTAGGGTAGGCCGGCGGAAGGCGCCGAAGGGCGCCACACGAAGCCCGTTCCACCGGCCTCGGCCTCATGAGCGACGAACCGACGACAGCCGACACCGCCCCGCCCGCGCCCGCGGCGGACTCGCTGCGCTACTTCGACCTCTACCGCGACCCCACCGGCATCGCCCCGCTCACCGCCGACGAGCGTGCGACGCTGCGCCTCGTCAACCAGAGAGTCGCCGCGCTGCCCACGCTCGAGGACGTGATCGACCTGCTGTTCGAGCGTACGGCCGGCATCTTCCCTTTCGACCGCATCGGCCTGTCGTTCGTCGAAGAGGGCGGCCGGCGCGTCGTGTCGCGCTACGTCAAGACGAGCTACGAGCGCGTCTACCTGAGCCAGGGCTACAGCGAGGACCTGCACGGCAGCTCGCTCGAGCGTGTCCTGCACCAGGGCACGCCGCGCATCATCGACGATCTCGAGCGCTACCTGGCCGAGCACCCGCACAGCCGCTCCACCAGGCTGCTCGTGCGCGAGGGCCTGCGCTCGAGCCTCACCTGCCCGCTGATCGTCGAGGGCCGCATCGTCGGTTTCATGTTCCGCAGCTCGCGCACGCCGGGCGCCTACGACCTGCACCACGTCGAGCTGCAGATGGCCCTGACCGAGCGCCTGAGCCAGGCGGTCGAGAAGGCCTGGCGCATCGAGCAGCTCACGACCGCCAACCGCAACTACTTCGAGATGCTGGGCTTCGTGAGCCACGAGCTGAAGAACCCGGTGGCCTCGATGGTGACCGACGCCCGCATCCTGGCCGACGGCTACCTCGGGCCGCTCGAGCAGCGCCAGAAAGACAAGCTCGAGCGGCTCATCGCCAAGGGCGAGTACCTGCTCGACCTGGTGCGCGAGTACCTCGACCTGGCACGCGTCGAGGGCGGCGAGCTCCAGGTCGCGCTGCAGTGCGCCGTGCCCTTCGTCGAGAAGGTCGTCGAACCGGCGCTCGACCTCATGCGGCCCCAGATCGAGCGCGCCGGCATGAAGCTCGAGACCGAGCTGCCCGGCCCGGTGGCCACAGCCGACTGCGACCCCGCCCTGCTCACCATCGTCCTCGTCAACCTGCTCGGCAACGCAGTGCGGTACGGCCGGTCCGGTGGCCGGCTGCGGCTCGGCGTCCAGGTGGAGCGGCGCCGCCTGCGGGCGACGGTCTGGAACGAGGGTCCCGGCTTTACCCGGGCCCAGCGCGCCGCCCTGTTTCGCAAGTTCTCCAGGCTGCAGACGCCGGGCGCCGAGCAACGGCGGGGTACCGGCCTGGGCTTGTACAATTCGTGGCGGATCGTGCAGCTCCACCACGGCCACATCCGTGCCGACGCCCGGCCCGACGAGTGGGCCGAGTTCACCTTCGAGATCCCGCAACCGCTCTGCGCGGCCGACGTCGCCGACGAGCCCCGAGACGAGTAAGTGAGATGAGCAGCCGATGAGCACAAGGACAGAGACACCGCCCGCCACCTTCATCGACGAGGGTGCCATCATCACGGCGCTGATCGCGGGCGCGCGCGCCGACGCCGGCCGCATCCGCGAGATCATCGCCAAGGCCGGCGAGGCCAAGGGCCTCGAGCTCGACGAGGTCGCCGCCCTCACCACGATCAGCGACCCCGAGCTGCTCGGCGAGCTATTCACCACGGCGCGCGCGGTCAAAGAGGACATCTACGGCAAGCGCCTCGTGCTCTTCGCGCCGCTCTACGTGTCGAACCTCTGCGACAACGACTGCCTGTACTGCGCCTTCCGCGTGCGCAACAAGGAGCTCAAGCGCCGCGCCCTCACGCAGGACGAGATCCGTCGCGAGATCGAGATCCTGGTCGACCAGGGCCACAAGCGCGTGCTGCTCGTGGCCGGCGAGTCGTACCCCAAGCAGAACGGTTTTCAGTACGTGCTCGACTCGGTCGCCACCATCTACGACGTGCACCGCGGCAACGGCGAGGTGCGGCGCGTCAACGTGAACATCGCGCCGCTCACCGTCGACGAGTTCCGCGCGCTCAAGGGCAGCGGCATCGGCACCTACCAGCTCTTCCAGGAGACCTACCACCGCGAGACCTACGGCAAGGTCCACCTCGGCGGCCGCAAGCGCGACTACGACTGGCGCGTGACCGCCATGGACCGCGCCATGGAGGGCGGCATCGACGACGTCGGCATCGGCGTGCTGTTCGGCCTGTTCGACTGGCGCTTCGAGACGCTTGCCATCCTGCAGCACATCCACCACCTCGAAGAGGCCTTCGGCGTGGGGCCGCACACGATCAGCATGCCGCGGCTCGAGCCGGCGATCGGCTCCGACATCGCCGCCCAGCCGCCGCACCCCGTCTCCGACCTCGACTTTCGCAAGCTGGTCGCCATCACGCGCCTGGCGGTGCCCTACACCGGCATGATCCTGAGCACGCGCGAGGAGCCCAACCTGCGCCGCGAGACCTTCGCCATGGGCATCTCGCAGATCTCGGCCGGCAGCCGCACCAACCCGGGCGGCTACACCGACGACACGGTAGCCGACATGGAGCAGTTCCAGCTCGGCGACCACCGCACGCTCGACGACGTCATCCGCGACGTTGCCGAGATGGGCTACATCCCGTCGTTCTGCACGGCCTGCTACCGGCTGGGCCGCACCGGCGGCGACTTCATGGACCTCGCCAAGCCCGGCGAGATCAAGCACCACTGCGACCCGAACGCGCTCTCGACGCTGCTCGAGTACCTCGAGGACTACGGTTCGCCCGAGACCAGAGCCGTGGGCGAGCGCCTGATCGCCGACACCCTGGCCGGCATGGCCGAGCGCGAGCAGAAGACCTCGAACAGGCTGATCGAGCAGATCCGCGCCGGCCAGCGCGACTGTCTGGTATAGGCCCAAACGACGACCGGTAAACGAGAAGGGAAACGAGCGCAGATGAGCGACAGCCACAAGATCCTCGCCGTGCACATCACCGACCGCCTGAAGGACGCCGTGTCCGTGCAGCAGGTCTTCACCGAGTACGGCTGCAACATCAAGACGCGGGTCGGCCTGCACGACGTCGCAGGCGACGTCTGCGCCCCCGGCGGGGTCGTGATCCTCGAGCTCGTCGGGCCGCCTACGATCGCCGCCGAGATCGCCGGCCGGCTCGACGCGATCGCCGGCGTCGAGGTGCAGCAGGTCGAGTTCGTCCACCCGGCGGTCTGAGGCCGCCGGCCACCAGGGACAGGTGAGCGACACGCCACCAGCGGGCGAGCGCCGCACCGAAGCCGACCTGCTCGGCGAGGTGAGCGTGCCCGCCGCGGCGCTGTACGGCGCGCACACGGTGCGGGCGCTGGCCAACTTCGGCCTCGCCGGGCGGCCGGTGCACGGCGAGCTCGTGCGTGCCTACGGCACGGTCAAGCTCGCCGCCGCTCTGGTCAACCGCGATCTCGGCGCCTGGGCCGACGACCCGGCCAAGGCCGACGCCATCGAACGCGCCTGCCGCGAGGTCGGCGACGGCCTGCACGACGGCGACGTCGTCGTCGACCTGCTGCAGGGCGGCGCCGGTACCTCGACCAACATGAACGTCAGCGAGGTGATCGCCAACCGCGCCCTCGAACTGCTCGGCGAGCCGCGCGGCGCCTACGGGCGCGTCTCGCCGCTCGACGACGTCAACCTGCACCAGTCGACCAACGACACCTTCCCCACCGCCCTGCGCCTGGCCGCCATCCGCCTGCTCCACTCGCTCGAGGAGCAGGTGCTGGCGCTGCAGGAGGCCTTCCAGGCCAAGGAGAAGGAGTTCGCCCACGTGGTCAAGGTGGGCCGCACCCAGTATCAGGATGCCGTCCTCACCACGTTGGGCCGCGAGATGGGCGCCTACGCCGAGGCCCTGAACCGCGACCGCTGGCGCATCTACAAATGCGAGGAGCGCCTGCGCGTCGTGAACCTCGGCGGCACGGCGATCGGCACCGGCTTCGCCGCCCCGCGGCAGTACATCTTCCGCGTGGTCGACGTGCTGCGCGAGCTCACCGGCGTGGGGTTCGCCCGTGCCGAGAACCTGACCGAGGCCACGCAGAACGCCGACGTCTTCGTCGAGGTGTCGGGCATCCTCAAGGCCTGCGCCACCACGCTGCTCAAGGTCTGCTCCGACCTGCGCCTGCTGTCCAGCGGCCCCGAGGCCGGCCTCGGCGAGATCAGGCTGCCGGCCCGTCAGGCCGGCTCGTCGATCATGCCGGGCAAGGTGAACCCGGTGATCCCCGAGGCGGTGAGCCAGGCCGCCCTGCTGGTGATGGGGCTCGACTCGGTGATCGCCCAGGCCGCCGCCGCCGGCAGCCTCGAGCTGAACGCTTTTCTGCCGCTCATCGCCGCCTGCCTGCTCGACTCGCTGCTGCTGCTCGAGCGCACCTGCGCGAGCCTGCGGCGCGATTGCGTCGAAGACATCGCGGCCGACGAGGCCGTCTGCCGCAGGCACGTCGAGGCCTCGTCGGCGGCGGCCACGGCGCTCGTGCCCGAGATCGGCTACGACGCCGCCTGTGCCGTCGTGAAGGCCGCCGTCGAGCGCGGCGTGAGCGTGCGTGAGGCGGCGGTCGGCGGCGACTTCGTCGCCGCCGACCGCTTCGACCAACTGCTCTCGGCCGAGGCCGTCTGCCGCCTGGGTACGCCGCAGCCGCTGGCGCGGAGCTCCGAGGAATGACCGTAAGGCGACGCAGGACCGCGCGGCAGGCGCCCTCCGCACAGGCGCGAACGACTGGGCCCGCGAGGGTCATCGGAGGCATGCACGCATGAGCATGATGGGCGCCCCCAAGGGCATGCGCCTGCACATCGGCCTGTTCGGCCGCCGCAACGTGGGCAAGTCGAGCCTGCTGAACGCGATCACGCGCCAGGACGTGTCGATCGTGTCCGACCAGGCCGGCACCACGACCGACCCGGTCGAGAAGCCCATGGAACTGCTGCCGCTCGGCCCCGTGCTGTTCATCGACACGGCCGGCATCGACGACGTCGGCGCCCTGGGCGAGCTGCGCGCCGCCCGCACCTTGCAGGTCTTCGAGCGCACCGACCTGGGCGTGCTCGTGGCCGTGGCCGACGAGTGGGGCGACTACGAGGACATGATCCTCGAGGAGTTCGCCGCGCGGCAGATCCCGACCGTCGTCGTGTTCAACAAGACCGACCTGGCGACGCCGCCCGCGGCGCGCGAGGAGCAGCTCAGCACGGCCGGCTGCAAGGTCGTGCGCACGGCCGCCTCGCTGGGCCGCGGCGTGCTCGACTTTCGCCAGGCGTTGCTGGCCGCGGCGCCGGCAGACTTCGTCGACAACCCGACGATCCTCGGCGACCTCGTCGGCCCCGGCGAGCTGGCCGTGCTCGTCGTGCCGATCGACAAGGAGGCGCCGCGCGGCCGCCTGATCCTGCCGCAGGTGCAGTCGATCCGCGACCTCATGGACTCCGACGCGATGGCCCTGGTCGTCAAAGAGCGCGAGCTAAAAGAGGCGATCGGCCGCCTCGACCGCCCGCCGCGCCTGGTCGTGACCGACTCGCAGGCGTTCCTCAAGGTGGCCGCCGACACGCCGCCCGCGGTGCCCATGACGAGCTTCTCCATACTCTTCGCGCGCTTCAAGGGCGACCTCACCTCGCAGGTCGCCGGCGCCCTCGCCATCGAGGAGCTGGGCTCGGGCGACCGTATCCTGATCGCCGAGCACTGCAGCCACCACCCGATCGGCGAGGACATCGGGCGCGTCAAGATACCGCGCTGGCTCACGCAGTACGTGGGCGGCAAGCTCGAGGTCGACCACGTGCAGGGCCACGACTTTCCCGACCCAGCCGCGCTCGCGCAGTACCGCCTCGTCATCCACTGCGGCGCCTGCACCGCCAACCGGCGCGAGATGCTGAGCCGCATCGTGCGCTGCCGCGAGGCCGGCGTGCCGATCACCAACTACGGCCTGGTGATCGCCTACAGCCTGGGCATCTTCGAGCGCGCCCTGCAGCCGTTCCCGGCCGCCCTCGACGTCGTGCGCCGGGCCCGCACCCACGGCGTGCCGAGCTTCGCCCCGACCGCCACCGCGGCCGCCGTCGGCGACGCGCCGGTCGACGACCTGTAACCAACGGGGCGCGCTCCAGCGAGGCTGATCGGCTCGGCGGCGGCTCAGCCGCCGCCGAGCCGATGCTCGCGCGGGCAAGCCGCGCGTGCCGGGGGCGGCGCCGATCCGACAGCGGCACGGTGGCGCAAGCCGGCCCGGTTCGAGTACAATCTGGCTTCGCGTCGGGGTGTGGCTCAGCTTGGTAGAGCGCTCGGTTCGGGACCGAGAGGTCGGCGGTTCAAATCCGCCCACCCCGACCATCACCGACTGACCCAGCATCGTCGACATCGCGGAGAACGCTGCCCGGGCAAAGCGCAAAGACCCCGCCCCAGGCCGACACCGGCTCGAAGCGAAGCATCAGGCGCGCGTCGGCGCCGCCAGAGTCACGACCTTCTCGAGGACCTCCTGGTGGCCATCGACCGGAACGTGCCGGCTCCCGACTCGACGGTGAGGTCGTAGTCGGCCGCCCACCGATCGATGAGCCCACGGCGACCGGCGCGCTGTCGCCCTTCCGTCACAACTCCACCCGCTCGACGACGATCTCATCGCCCAGCTCGACGAGCGCCACGCTGCGCTGCAGACCGAAGCGGGCGGCGCCGGCCGCGCCGGGGTTCAGGTACAGCACGCCGCCCTCGCGCGTCTCGGTGAAGCGGTGGGAGTGGCCGGTGATCACGAGGTCGTAGCCCTCGAGGGCCGGCGTGTGGCGCCCGAGCAGGACGGTCCTGATGTGGCTCACGAGCAGTCGCCGGCCGTCGACCTCGAGGGTCGCCTCGTCGGGCAGGCGCTCGGCGCCGAAATACGTGTCGACGTTGCCGCGCACCGCCGTGACGGGGGCGATCGTGGCAAGCTCGACGAGCACGTCGTTCGCGCCCACGTCGCCGGCGTGCACGATGCGCTCGACGCCGGCGAACACCTCGTGCAGCCGCGGGTCGCAGCGCCCGTGCGTGTCGGACACGACACCGAGTCTGGTCAACCGGTCACCTTCCTCGCCGTGGGCTGCGCCGCAAGCTTACCCGACCGCGCCGTGGCTCAGCTCCTCCTCGGCCTCGCCGGCTGCGCGCCGCGCCAGGGCGTAGACCAGGTCGGAGGCGCGATTGACGTACGCCAGCAGGTCGTCGCCGATCTCGGCCCCCGCCTCGCGAGCGGCCACCAGGCGGCGCTCCGCCGTGCGCAGCCGGCCACGCGCCAGGTCGAGGGCGGCCGAGGCCGGGTTTGCGCCCGGCACCACGAAGGCCGGCCGCAGCGGGTGCGCGGCCAGCAGGTCGTCGATCGCGTCCTCGAGCGCGGCGGTCATCTCGGCGGTCACCAGCGACACTCCCGGCACCAGCCGGTCGCGCGCCCGCGGCGCCGCGGCGGCGTCGGCGGCGACCACGAACAGGCCGCGCTGCAGGGCGAGGACGAGCGCGCCGAGATCGCGCGACCCGTGCTGGTCGCCGCCCACGGCGCCCGCCGCGTCGCCCGCCACGGCGCCCGCCGCGTCGCCGGCCAGTGTGCCGGCCGCGTCTCCGGCCGCACGATCGACCAGCAGCGCGCGCGCCAGGCCGAGGGCGGCGACCGCCTCATCGATCGCTCCCACGACTTCGATCACCGGGTCCGTCTTGGACACGCGCCCGCCGAACAGCAGGCCGGTCGTGCCGTCGTCGCCGGTCTTGGTCGACAGGGGCATGGCTACGTGGTCGTCCATCTCTCGTCACCTCACAGGATCGGTCTGGGGCACGACGTCGCGCCAGGGCTGGGGCTCGAGGACGAAGGCCTCGGTACGCACGGCGGCCGGGCGCGCGCCCAGCGCGCGCAGGGCCGCCCCACAGGCGACCACAAAGCTGGGTGCGCCGGCGACGAACACGTCGGCGCCGGCGGGCCCAAGGCCGAGATCGGACAGCACGGCGGGCAGCACGTCGGGCACGTGGCCGAGCGGCGGCCGGCCGCGCTCGCGCGTGAGCGTGCGGACGAAGCGAAAGCGCGGGCAGCGCCGCTCCCAGCCGGCGAGCAGGGCGGCGTCGATCACGTCGGCCTGGGTGCGGGCCGAGAACACGAGGGCAAGCGACGAGCGCCGCCCTGCGGCGAGGGCGGCCTCGAGCAGCGCCCGCACCGGCGCATACCCGGCGCCGGCCGCCAGGTACAGGGCCGGCGCCGTGGCCCGCGGATCGTCGACGAACGTGCCGAACGGTCCCGCGACCGTCACCTCGTCGCCCACCGCAAGGGCGTCGTGCGCCCAGCCGCTGGTCGTGCCGCCGGGCACGCGGGCCACCAGTAGCGACAGCCGGCCGTCGAGCCGCGGCGCGTTCGCCACCGAGTACGAGCGCGGCGGCAGCGCGCCGGCGGCGTCGCCGAGCTGCACGTACTGCCCGGGACGGAACGCGAGGGCGGCGCCGAGCGGCTGCAGCCACAGGCGGCGGATGTCCGGCGCCGCGGCCTCGGCCGCGGCGACCTCGAACGGACTCTGACTCACGACGACCATCGCAGGCACGGTGTTCCCGCTGCGGCCACGATCGTCTCTGTGGCAGCCTCGCGCCCGGGCACGGCCGGCTCGCAGGCGGCTGCGACGGCCGTGCCACGGCGCCGGCCCGGGCCGGCGCTCGTCGCCGGCCCTGATATGATCGCCGGCGTGAACGGACTCGCCGGCAAGACGGTGGTGGTCACGGGCGGCAGCAGCGGCATCGGCGCCGCCACGGTGGCACGCTTTCGCGAGGAAGGCTGCACGGCGATCGATCTCTCGCGACACCCCTCGCCCGGCGGCATCGCCTGCGACGTGGGCGACCGCGACCAGGTCAAGGCGGCCTTCGCGCAGATCGGCGCGGTCGACGCCGTCGTGAACAACGCCGGCGTGAGCTACCGGCATCTCGCCGTCGAGATCACGGCCGCCGAGTGGCAGCAGGTGCTCGCCACCAACCTGACCGGCGTGTTCAACGTCGCCCAGGTCGCCGGCCGGCGCATGCTCGAGGGCGACGGCGGCGTCATCGTGAACGTCGCCTCGACCAACGCCCTGGTCGGCCACCCGCGCTACGCCGACTACAACGCCACCAAGGCTGCCCTGATCGCCCTCACCCGCACGCTCGCCCTCGAGTGGGCGCCCAGCGTACGCGTGACCGCGGTCTGCCCCGGCTACGTGCTCACGCCCATGCAGGAGGCCGAGTACACGCCCGAGATGATCGCCGAGGTGAACGCCAAGATCCCGCTCGGCCGCCATGCGCACCCCGACGAGATCGCCGCCTTGCTTGCCTTCATGGTGAGCGACGAAGCCGCCTACATGACCGGCTCGGCCGTCGTGATCGACGGCGGCGAGACGGCCGGCGGCCTCGCCAGCCGCTGACCGGGCGCGACCGAAGTCCGGCGGCTGCTCCCTACGCCGCCCGCCCGCGTTTGATGCCGCCGCCCAGACCGACCGCGCGCCGCATGGCCGGCGTGATCTGCTGGCGCACCGCCGCGTAGCCCTCCCACGGGTCGGCTTCGAGCGCGGCCAGGCGCCGGCGCACGTTGGCCACGGCGTAGCGGTCGCCGCGCAGGTCGCTCGTGAGCTCGTCCCAGCGCAGCGGCGCGCTCACCGGCGCGCCCGCCCGGCGGCGCGTGCCGTACGGCACGACGAACGTGGCGCCGCGACCGTTGCGCAGGAAGTCGATGAAGGTCTTGCCGGGCCGCTTCTTGAGCGACATGTTGGCGACGAAGCGCGAGGGGTCGGCGGCGACCATGGCCTCGGCGAGCGCCCGCGAGAAGTCCTTGACCTCGTCCCAGCCGCCGGCCGGCTCGAGCGGCACCACCACGTGCAGCCCCTTGCCGCCGCTCGTCTTGACGAAGCTCGCCAGGCCGAGCCCGTCGAGCAGGTCGTGAAGTATGCGAGCCGCCTCGTTCACGCGGCTGAACGGCAGACCCTCGGCCGGGTCCAGGTCGAAGACCATCTGGTCGGGCTGCTCCAGGGTCTCCAGGTGCGAGCCCCAGACATGGAACTCGAGCGCGCCGACCTGCACGAGCGACAGGATGCCGGCGAGCGAGTCGACCGCGACGTAGACGCCGCTGCCGCCGTCCTCCTTGACGGGCACCCGCACGATCGAGTCGGCAAACGCGTCGGTCGCGTGCTTCTGAAAGAAGCACTCGCCGGTGTAGCCCGAGGGGCAGCGCACCAGGGTCAGCGGGCGGCGCACCGTGTAGGGCAGGAACCACTCGGCCACGTCTTCGTAGTAGCGCGCGAGCTCGACCTTGGTGAGCCCGATGTCGGGATACATCACGCGATCCGGATGGCTGATCGACACGCCGCCCACGACGACCCGTTCGTCGCCCTTGCGAGCGGGGCGAGCCGGGTGATCGGGGCCCGAGGCCGACGCTCGCCCCGGCCGCGGCGCGGTCGACCTCGATGCGGGCGGCGACGCCTTCGATGCGGTCGGCCTCGATGCGGGCGGCGACGCGCCCCGCCGCCCGGTCCTGCGGTTCGGCTGCGACGCGGCCTCGGGCGCCGGCACCGGCTGCGCCGCTTGCGGCGTGAGCGCGTCGGGCGGCGGCGCGAACGGCTGCTTGGCAGCCGTGACCGCCGCCGCCCGCTCGGCAACCACCTCGTCGGCCGGCTTGTCGTAGCGCAGTCCCTCGAACGACGGGTGGCGGAACATGCCCCGCCCGTTCCAGCTCAGGTACTCGATCTCAGCGACCAGCTCGGGCCGCGCCCAGAGCACGTCGCGCGTGTCGCGCCCGGTCGGGCCGTCCACGAACGGGCTCTCGTCGCGGCGCAGCTCGTCGAGCCGCGCCCGCAGCTCGCGCATGGCGGCGTCGTCCCAGCCGGTGCCGACGCGCCCGGCGTAGCGCAGCGGGCCGCCGCGCTCGTCGTGGAAGCCCATGAGCAGCGCGCCCACGCCGCCGACCGTGCCGGCCCGCTCGGTGAAGCCGCCGACCACGAACTCCTGGCGATGCATGCACTTCACCTTGAGCCAGTCGCGACCGCGGCCCGAGCGGTAGGGCGCGTCGGCACGCTTGGCGATCGAACCCTCGAGGGCGAAGGCGCAGGTCTGACTGAAGAACTCGTCGCCGCGCCCGACCAGATGCTCGACGTAGCGCACGCGGGCGTTCGGCTGCTGGCCCGCAAGGAGGCCCGCCAGGGCCTCCTTGCGGGCCAGCAGCGGCGCGCGCGTCAGGTCGTAGCCGTCCAGGTGGAGCAGGTCGAACACGTAGTAGACGACCCGCCCCTCGGGATCGGTGCCGCTCTGCAGCGCGCTCGCCAGGCGCAGAAAGCTCGTGCGGCCGTCGTCTTTGACGTAGACCACCTCGCCGTCGAGCAGGGCGCTGCGCGCCGGCAGACCGGCGACCGGCCCGACCAGGGTGGGAAAGTGCGCGGTCCAGTCGGCGCCACGCCGCGTGAACAGCGTCGCCCGGCCGTCCTCGAGGCGGCACATGACGCGATAGCCGTCGAGCTTGATCTCATGCAGCCAGGCGGCGCCCTCCGGCGCGGCGGTCACCAGCGTGGCGAGCTCGGGTTCGAAGCGCTCGGGCAGGGGCGCCGGGCGGGCGCCGGGGAGGGCGGCCGGGTCGCCGGCCGCCGGCCGGCGGCCCGGCCGCCCGGCGCTCTCGGCGCCCCGCGCCGTCTGCGCCTGCAGCCGCTCGACCACCGCGCGCGGCTGCTCGCCGGCCTGGTCGCCGTCGCTGCTCCATACGCGGTCGAGATCGGCCGCGATCTGTTCCATCGACCGTCCCGACTTGGCGCTGTCGGGCGCGCGCTGTGTGACCTCGGCCTCGGGGCCGCTGCGGGCCTCGTCGTCGCGCTCCTTGAAGAGCAGCCAGTTCTCTTTGTCGTCCTGCTGGCCGGGCCGCGCCTTCAGGCGCACGAGCATCCAGGCGCCGTGCAGCTTCTCGCCCTCGAGGCGGAACTTCAGATGGCCTTCACGCACATCCCGCGCGGGGTCGCCCTCGCCGGCGTAGGCCCAGTGGCCGCGGTCCCAGACCATGACCGTGCCGCCGCCGTACTGCCCTTTGGGGATGACCCCCTCGAAGTCGTTGTAGTCGATCGGATGGTCCTCGACGCGCACCGCGAGGTGCTTGTCGGCCGGATCGAGGCTCGGGCCCTTGGGCACGGCCCAGCTCAGCATGACGCCGTCGAGCTCGAGGCGCAGGTCGTAGTGCAGCCGGCGGGCGGCGTGCTTCTGGATGACGTACAGGTCGCCGCGCGGGCTCGCCCCGAGCGCCGCTCCCGGCTCGGGGGTCGCATCGAAGCTGCGCTTGCGTTCGTAGTCTCGCAGAGGCTCCGCCGCCTGCCCCCGCCGCTCGGCCTGCTCTGGGGCGCCGGCCTCGCCGGCGCCGCGCCGCGCTCCTTTGCCGGCGCCGCGCTGCGCTCCTTTGCCGGCGCCGTGACGCGTACCCTTGGGCATCGCTACCTCCTTTCCGGGTGTGTCCCCCGCGAGGGGCCGGCGCTATCGCGCCGGCCCCTCGCGCACGCCCTTCGCGCACGCGGTCTCTGAGGCGCCCCGACGACCGCCGCCGGCGGTCCTCCCGGGCAGGCGCCGCAAAAGCGGCGGCTTCGCAGGGGTTTTGTCCTTGCGGGCGAAGGAGATACCTGCTATGGTGATTGTCGTAGATAGTGAAGAGCCGGTGCAGACCGCGTCCGCCACCCCGGCGGCCGGAGCCTCTTCCCCACCGTATACCGACCCGCGAGAAACCTGGGTGCCCCGGCAGTTTTCTCCAGCCAGACGAGGAGCGACTGCCGCCATATGAGCACGTCTATCTCGGACCCGTCCGTTCCGGGCGCGTCCCCCACAGCCACCGCCACCACGCCCACCGACACCGGTCCCACGGCCACCGCCGCCATGCCCGCCGACGCCAGTCCCGCAGCCACCGCTACCGCATCCCCCCCGGCCACGCCCACCAGGGGCTTTGCCGACCTCAGCCTCGCCCCGGCCCTGCTCGCCGCCGTCGAGCGCCTGGGCTACGACCAGCCGACGCCCATCCAGGAGCAGGCCATCCCGCAGATCGTGGCCGGGCGCGACGTCGTCGGCTGCGCCCAGACCGGCACCGGCAAGACGGCCGCCTTCGTGCTGCCCATCCTGCAACGGCTCGGCAGCGGCCAGGGCGTGCGCGCCCTCGTCGTCACCCCTACACGCGAGCTCTGCGCCCAGATCGAAGAGGTCGCCCGCATCGTCTGCAAGGACACCGGCCAGCACGTCGTGGCCGTGTACGGCGGCGTGCCCTACGAGCCCCAGGTCCAGAAGGTGCGGCGCGGCGTCGACCTCGTCATCGCCACCCCGGGCCGCCTGCTCGACATGATCCAGCGCGGCGACCTGACGCTCGCCAAGGTCGAGATGCTCGTGTTGGACGAAGCCGACCGCATGCTCGACATGGGCTTCTGGCCCGACGTCCAGCGCATCATCCGCAAGCTGCCCGAACGGCGCCAGAACCTGCTCTTCTCGGCCACCATGTCGCGCGGCGTGCTCGAGGCCGTGCGCGACACCCTGCGCGACCCCGTGCGCATCCAGATCGGCGAGGTCGCCATGCCGGTCGACGAGGTCGAGCAGGCCGTCTACCCGGTGAACGCCGAGCAGAAGACCGACCTCCTCGTGCACTTCCTGCGTAACCACCGGCCCAAGCGCGCCCTCATCTTCACCCGCACCAAGCATCGCGCCGACCGTCTCGAGCGCCAGCTCGCGCGCCACGGCATCAAGGGCACGATCATGCACTCCAACCGCACGCAGCAGCAGCGCGAGAAGGCCCTCGAGGGCTTCAAGGGCGGCCGCTACTCCGTGCTGATCGCGACGGACATCGTGGCCCGCGGCATCGACGTCGACGGCATCTCGCACGTCGTCAACTACGACATACCGCTCAAGCCCGAGGACTACGTGCACCGCATCGGGCGCACGGCCCGGGCCGGCGCGCGCGGCGAGGCCCTGATCCTGCTCACCGCCGAGGACGTGCACGAGCTCAAGGCGATCGAGCGTCTGATCGGCGCCGAGATCGAGCGTCGCGACCTGCCCGGCTTCGAGTACGAGCATCGCCACATCCCCGACTCCAAGGACGTGCCCAAGCGTCCCGGCAAGCTGCTCTATCGGGGCGGCGCACAGCGCGCCATGCAGCGCGGCTTTCGCTTCACCAAGCCGCGCGCCAAGCACTAGGGGCGCGCGGCCCGGTCGCGCCCGCCTGAACGGCGTCGGCGCAGCCGAGCGACGGGCCGACCGCTGCACCCTCCGCACGCGTGCAGGCCGGCACGACCGGCCGCCAAACGCAGACGACGAACGACCGCCGGCGGGCTCAACCCGCCGGCGGCCGTTCGTCGTCTGCGAGCCGGTAGCCCACGAAGCGCGGCATCAGCCGGGCGATCGCGGCGATGCCGGCCACGCAGCCGAGGCCGCCGAGCACGACCGAAAGCTGCGTCCCCACGAGCGCGGCGGCGGCCCCGGCCTCGGCGTTGCCGAGGCGCGGGCCGCCCTGCACGACCGCCGTCTGGATCGCCGACAGCCGGCCGCGCAGGCGGTCGGGCGCCTCGGCCTGCAGGATCGTGCTGCGAAACACGGCCGAGACGACGTCGGCCCAGCCGGCCGCCGCCAGCAGCGCGAGGGCCGGCACGAGCCAGGGCGACAGGCCGAAGAGGGTGATCGCGAGGCCCCACGCGGCGATCGCCGCGACGACCGCTCGCCCGGGCCGCGCCACGCGCGCCGTCCAGCCCGACAGCAGCATGCCGACCAGGGCGCCGGCGCCGGGCGCGGCGTACAGGTAGCCGAGCACCGCCGGCCCGCCGTGGAAGTGGTGCAGCGCGAGGGCCGGAAAGAGCGCCGTCGGCATGCCGAGGATCATGGCGTCGAGGTCCGACACGAAGCAGCCCTGGAGCGCCTGCCGGCCGCGCAGGTAGCGGAAACCCTCGACGATCGAGTCCAGCCCGAACGCGGTGCCGCGGCCCTCCGGCCGCTGACGCGGCAGAGCGAGCGTGCTCGCGAGCGCCGCCGCGAAGCTCGCCACGTCGATCCAGTAGACGGCCGCCACGCCGAGGTGGGCGAGCAGCAGGCCGCCCAGCGCCGGCCCCGCCACGAGCGAGATCTGCAGCAGGAGCTGGCGCAGCACGTTGGCGGTCGCCAGCGAGTCCCAGGGCACGAGGTTCATCATGATGGCGGTGCGCGCCGGGCTATCGGCGCCGGCGAAGCCGGCGCTCACCGCGGCCAGCACGAACAGCGGCCAGAGCGCGGGGGCGCGCCCCATGGTGTTCAGGGCGAGTCCGACACTGCAGAGCGCCATCGCGATCTGCGTGACGACCAGCAGCCTGCGGCGGTCGACGGCGTCGGCCACCGACCCACCGAGCAGCGCCCCGGCAAGCGCCGGACCGAGCTGAGCGAGGCTCACGAGACCGACGTCGAGCGACGAGTGGGTGAGCAGATAGACCTGGTAGAAGACCGCGACCAGCGTGAGTTGCGAGCCGATCTGCGACACGGCGAGGCCGAGCCACAGGCGGCGGAAGGCCGGGTAGCGGCGCAGCGGCCCGATGTCGAGCAGCGGCGACCGGGCGGGCGGGCGCCCGCTCACGCGACGGCAGCCGGACGCTGCGGACGGCTCAGCCGGCGGCCCGACCCTCGAGCGCCCTGACGATCTTCTCGATCTCGGCGTCCTGGGCCAGCAGGTGCGCCTGGATCTGCTTGGCCTCCTCGAGCACGGCGGCCGCGTCCTTGTAGGTCGCCTCGGCGCGCTGGTCGGCCGCCGCGGCCTGCACGTTCTGGCCGACGATGATGATCGGCAGCAACACGAGCTGCAGGAACGTCTGGGCGATCCAGGCGACGATGATCAGCCTGTTGCCCGAGCTGAAGGCGGTCGGCGCGCTGACGAGGGCAAGGAGCGTGAACAGGTAGGCGCACCACATGGTGCCGACGATCACCGTGATCTTGAGACCGATCTTGGCGTTGAGCCGGCCGATCGGTCCCGGACCGTGGATCTGGGCGACCGCCGCGGCCACGGTCGGCGGACCGGCCGCCTTGCGCTCCTCCGCATGGGGATGCTGGACGTACTCGAAGATCGACATGCCGCCTCCTCGCGACGACGAGCCCGCACTCGTTCGTGGCACTTTCGCGAGCGTGGTGCGAAAGCCTGCCGGCGATGCGCCGCCGCCGGGCGCCGGTCGTGTGAGGAGCGCGCACGCTCACGGGCCCCCGGCCCCGTCAGGCGCCGAGCAGGGTGAGCAGGTCGCCGGGCGTCGCGGCGATGTGGTCGGGCCGCGCCGCCGCCAGCCGCGCCCGCGAGTGCCAGCCCCAGGCGGCGGCGATGGAGCGCGCCCCGGCGGCACGTGCCTCGACGATGTCGCCGACCGTGTCGCCGACGTACCAGCCGCCGTCGGCGCCGCCGTGGCGGCGGCGCGCCAGGTCGATCTTCTCGACCTTGCTCGCCGCCACCTCGTTGCCGAGCACGCCGGCGACCCCGGTGATGCCGTAGCGCGCCAGGAAGGGCTCGACGACGTCGACCCGGTTCGAGGTGACGACCAGCACGTCGTGCCGGGCGCCCAGACGGCCGACGACACGCGGGATGTCGGCGAACGGTCCGAACTCGCCGGCGGCGAGCGCCGCTGCGACGGAGTCGTCGATCTCGTGGCCGACCGCGGCCGGCACGCCCTCGGCACGCAGCGCCGCGAACCAGTTGGCCTCGACCATGCGTAGCAGGGCCTCGGCCGAGGCGAGCCGCGGAAGACCGTGGGCGGTCATGACGGCGACCTGGGCGGCCGCCGTGACCGCGAGCGAGTCGGCGATCACACCGTCGAAATCGAGCATGACGAGCTCGCTCACCGCCGACCGCTCCCCCGTCCGGCGACCGCGCGCCGCGCTCACCGGCGGCTCACGCAGGCACGACCGCGTCGAGACGTGCGACGAGCCCCTCGGGCAGCGCCGGCGCCTCGTGCGTGGCGAGCAGCTCGAGCGCACGCTCGTGCGCCCGGCGCGTGAGGTCGAGCGCGCCGTGCTGCAGCCAGCGGTCGTGGCTGCTGCGGTTCAGCAGGCGCGGTCGCCACTGGCTCGAGCGCAGGTGCCGCGTGGTGTGGCGCTGGCCCAGAAAGTCGCCGCCGGGCCCCACCTTCACGAGCACGTCGACAGCGAGCGTCTCGGGCGAGACCTCGATCTCGGCGAGCAGGCGCCGGTCGCGAGCGATGAACTCGTCGACCATGACGAGCTCCTCGAGCGACCCGGTGAGACCGAAGTCGAGGTAGCCGCAGTCGTGGTTCAAGTTGGAGCCGAGCTGCAGCGAAAGCTTGGTGAGCTCGTCGGCCTCCATGCCGGCCTGGGCGTCGATCACCTGGGCGTCGGTGTGGCCGCTGAAGCCCCAGTTGGGCAGGTCGAGCCACTTGGCCATCTCGACCTCGCAGGCGTAGGCCCGCACGAACTCGGGCGCGTTGTACAGCGACTGGGCCGTCGCCATGTCGAGCACGTTCGGGCCCTGGCCGATGACAAAGGGAGCGCCGGGGGCGCGGAGCTGGTGCATGACGAGGCCGAACAGCGCCTCGGCCACGCCGAGCGTGATCTGACCGGCCGTCGTGATCGGCGCCGTGCCGCCGGCCGTGGGCGACGGGCAGTAGGTCGAGGGGATCCCGCGGTCGGCGCAGAAAAGCAGCTTGTCGACCGTCTCGAAGGGGTGGCTGAGCGGGCTCACCGGCTGGTTGTACATGACGAAGTAGGGCTTGGCGCGCAGCGCCTCGGCGCCGCCCCGCACGGCGCACGCCATGTGCCACATGGGCTCGACCGTCTCGACCCCGCCGGCCGTCATGACGAGCGGCTTGGTGGTGGCCGGGATCATCGCCCGGAACTGGCGCGGGTACGCCTCGCGGGCCTCCATGCCGTCGGGGTAGGCGCCCGACATCACGAAGTCGATCTCGGGCAGGGCGTCGCACAGCCGGGCGGCCACGGTGACGTCGGCGAGCGCCGCGAGGCGGCGCTCGCCGCTTTCGAGGTCGAACAGGTGCATGAGGTCGGAGCCGTTGCCGAAGTACGAGTTGCGCCCGCCGACCTCCATGGCCGGCTCGCCGAGGCGGTCGTACACGGTGAAACTCTTCGGCACGGTCGCGCGCGCCTGCTCGACGAGCTCGGCCGGCACGTGCACGAGGCCGGCCTCGTCGCGCCGGCAGCCGCCGTCGAGCATGACCCGCCCACCCTCGTCGTGGAGCACCTTCATGCCGACGTCGGCGAGGATGCCGAGCGCGGTGTCGTAGATGAGCCGCTTCTGAGCCTCGCTCAAGAAGCTCACGTGTCCGGTGCCGGCCCGCTTGTCGGTCTGTGTCATGGTCACTCCAGGTCTCGGCGTGGTACCGGCGCCGGTCGCGGCGCCCTCGTCGTCGGCTGTGGACTTCACGAATGGTGGTAGCGCTCGTCGCGCGCGTAGCGCTCGGCCGCCCGGGCCACGGCGTCGCGGTCGAGCTCGACGCCCAGTCCGGGCGCCTCGAGGGTGCCGATCCGGCCGTTCACGGGCGTCAGGTCGGGCGCCGTGACCAGGTCCTCGACCAGGAGCTGGTGCATGATCTGGTTGCCGTCGGTGAGGTTGGCGGTGCGCAGGCCGAGGTGGTGCTGGACGCAGTCGGTGATGCCGCTCACGCTCTGGCCGTGCAGGCAGATCGGCACGCCGGCCGCCTCGGCGATCGCGGCGGCCTTGCCGAAGGCGAGCAGGCCGCCGGCCTCGTGCGGCGAGAGGCAGATGGCGTCGGCGGCGCGCTGCCGGCAGACGTCGTAGACGTCGGTCGGCGTGAGCACCGCCTGGTCGGCGGCGATCGGTACGTCGACCGCCTCCCTCACCTGCCGCAGTGCCGCCAGGCTCTGCAAGGGCGTCGGCTGCTCGACCCAGTCGAGCTCGTACCGGCGCAGGCGGGCGATCATGGCGATCGCCTGCGCCACGTTCCAGGCGCCGTTCGGGTCGACCCGCAGGCGCCGCCCGCCGATCGCCTCGCGCACGGCCGCCGTGTTGGCCAGGTCGGCCCGCTCGCCGCGCCCCACCTTGAGGTAGATCACGTCGTGGCCGGCGGTCGCCAGCGCCCGCGCGTGCGCGACGAGCTCGTCGGTCGTGTCGCCCTGGACGAAGCCGAAATAGTCGACCTCGTCGCGCACGGCGCCGCCGAGCAGGCGGTGCACCGGCCAGCCGGCGGCCTGCCCGAGGATGTCCCAGAGCGCCATCTCGACTCCCGCCAGCACGAAGTTGGCATACCAGGGCATGTGGTTGAAGCTGCCGAGATGGCGCGCCCTGATGACGAGACGCTCGATGTCGAAGACGGGCTCGCCGACGAACAGCGGCTCGACGCCCTGCAGCGCCGCCACCGTGCCCTCGGCCGGAAAAGCCGCCACCGACTCACCGACACCGGTCAGGCCCTCGTCGGTCGCGACCTCGACGAGCACGACCGGCGCGGCGTGGTCGACGCGACCGGCCCAGTGGTAGGGCTCCTTGAAGGCCAGCGCCAGCGGCGTGGTCCTGATGGCGGTGATCCTCACGGCTCCTCCCCGTCGGGCACAAGGTCGGCGCGGGGCGGCGCCCGCGCGACCTCAGTCTATGCGAAAATGCCGCGGTCTCGCGCCCCGACGGGGCAGATATGCGCCGCGGCGCCGAGAGGAACGACTATTCTGCGGCCCGTCGGGCTACCGGGCGCCGTCGAGAAGCGCGGCGAAATGGGCGAACGAGCGGTCGTAGGTGCGCTCGGCGGACGCGTCGAACGCGCAGGCCGGCAGCTCGCGCATGGCGAGGTGAAAGCGCAGGCACTCGCAGCAGGCGCCCTTGCGCGGACAGGGCTCGTACGTGCAGGTGCACGACGAGAGGTTCTGTTGCCGGTTGCACTCCAGGTCCATGGGGCAGGCCTCCGCACGTCGTTTCGCGTGCGGAAGCCTACACCATGCGGCCGGCCCCGCGACCTACTTTGCCAGTTGCCGGGCGACGACGATCAGGGTCCTGCCCTTGTTCTAGGAGCTCGTACCCACGGCGTCGGTCGCCTTCACTCGCCAGGAGGAGACGCCCGGCTTGAGGGAGACGCGCAGCGCCACGCTGAGCGTCTGGCCGACCGGCTGCGAGCCCAGCGAGCGACTCAGCCTCGTGACGCCGTACTGCGTCACGAACAGCCGGCAGGTCAGGTGAGTGAAGCTCGCGTCGCTCAGGCCGTAGCGCGGGTGGGCGAGACCGCCGCGCACGACGGCGACGCCGTTCAGCCCGGCCACCGTAGGCGCGGCCGGTCTCATCATCACCGTGGACGAGGTCTCCTTGGAGTAGTTGCCGGCGTTGTCGGTCGCGTAGTACTCGACCGTGCGCTCACCCGGCCGACTGCAGCCCGATCGGGATCTGCACGTCGTCGCCGGCGACCGCCGTGAACGCGTCGCTCGAGCCCCAGCGCCGGGAGACCGACGCCACGCTCGACGAGGTGCCCTGAGGAGCCGGGTCGCGCAGCGGCGCGGCGCTCGCGCCCGCGAGCAGAGCCGAGAGCCGGCGCGCCCGCGGAACGGCGTGCGCCCGCGCGCGACACTGACGCCGCCCACGCTGCCCTGGTCCTCGGAGCCCTCGTTGGCGGTCACTACGTCGGGGTGACCGTCGCCGTTCAGGTCGCCGATCGCGGGATTGAAAGGAGCCCAGTCTCCTGATCGATCGAGAACGCGTAGCCCGACGCCTGGAGCGCCTGGGTCCACGAGAACGACGGCGAGGCGTTCGCATACCAGAGGTCGGACGATGGGTGCGTCGACGACGTCAGCCCCGTCACGGCGGGCAGTGGCGCGGACCTGCGCCCGGGCCTGTCGGGAGCGCGAGCCGCCGGCAACGGTTTTGCGGACCACGACACTCGGAGTACCCTTGGCCGCAGTCTCGAGTCCACGGCCGCGGTCGCGACGGCGGCCATGTCGAACGGGGGCAGCATGGAGTACTCCTCCTTCCCGGTGCTGGTCGTCGACGACGACCTGAAGGCCGACACGGCCGCCGGGCGTGCCGCACGGGCGGTGATCGGCGAGCTCAAGGACCACGGCCTGACCGTCATCGAGGCCGCCACCTACGACGACGGCGAGATGGTGCTGCGCTCGAACCCCGGCATCGGCTGCCTCATCCTGGAGTGGGGCTGCCAGGGACCCGGCTGCGACCCCGCCGGCGACGACCGCGCCCTGGCGCTGATCACGCTGGCGCGCTCGCGTGGCCGCGACCTGCCGATCTTCGTGGTGACCGACCGTGTGCTGCTGGCCGACCTGCCCTACGACGCGCTGCGCGGCGTCACCGGCTACATGTGGAAGCTCGAAGACACGCCGCACTTCATCGCCGGCCGGGTCGCCTACGCGGTGCACAGCTACGTCGACGAGCTGCTGCCGCCGTTCTTCGGACGCCTCGTCGAGTTCGCCGAGCATCACGAGTACTCGTGGCACACCCCCGGCCACACCGGCGGCACCGCCTTTCTGAAGACGCCGGTGGGTCAGAGCTTCCACAGCTTCTTCGGCGAGAACATGCTGCGCTCCGACCTGTCGATCTCGGTCGGCGAGCTCGGCTCGCTGCTCGATCACTCCGGGGTGGTCGGCGAAGCCGAGGACTACGCTGCCCGGGTGTTCGGCGCCGACTTCACGCTGTTCGTCACCAACGGCACCTCGACGTCGAACAAGATCGTGCTGCACGGCTGCGTCACGCAGGGCGACGCCGTGCTGATCGACCGCAACTGCCACAAGTCGGTGCAGCACGGCCTGTCGATGACCGGCAGCATCCCCGTCTACCTGCGGCCGCTACGCAACGGCTACGGCATCATCGGCCCGATCTCGCTCGCCCAGCTCCGGCCCGACGCGATCGACGAGGCGGTCGAGGCCACCGGCCTGCGGCGCTACATGAACGACGGCCGGCCCGTCTACGCCGTGATCACGAACTCGACCTACGACGGCCTCTGCTACAACGTCGAGACGGTCGACCGCGCCCTGGGCGAGCGCGTCGACCGCATCCACTTCGACGAGGCCTGGTTTGCCTACGCGCGCTTCAACCCGCTGTACGCCGGGCGTTACGGCATGTACCGCGAGCCGGGCGACACGAGCGGCCCGACCGTGCTCACGACGCAGTCCACCCACAAGCTTCTGGCCGCGCTCAGCCAGGCGTCCATGATCCACGTGCGCCAGGGGCGCCGGCCGATCGACCGCGACCGTTTCAACGAGGCCTTCATGATGCACGCCTCGACCTCGCCGCAGTACGCCATCATCGCCTCGAACGACGTCTCGACCGCGATGATGGACGGCGCTTCCGGCCTGAACCTGACCCAGGAGAGCATCCAGGAGGCGATCGCCTTTCGCAAGACGATGGTGCGCGTCGGTCACGAGACCAGGCGGCGCGGCGACGACGGGCCGCGCGGGCGCTGGTGGTTCGGCGTCTGGCAACCCGACACGGTGGTCGACCCCGAGAGCGGTGAGGAGCGCGCCTTCGAGGCGGTGCCCGACGAGGTGCTGGGCCGCGAGCCTTCGTGCTGGACCCTTGCGCCGGGCGCCGACTGGCACGGCTTTCCCGAGCTCACCGAGGGCTACTGCATGCTCGACCCGATCAAGGTGACGCTGCTCACGCCGGGCGTCGACTCGCGCGGCCGGCTCGCCCCATGGGGCATCCCGGCCGAGCTCGTCTCGCGCTTTCTCGAGACGCGCGGCATCGTCGTCGAGAAGACCGGCGACTACACCATGCTGTTCCTGTTCTCGATCGGCATCACGCGCGGCAAGTGGGGCACCCTCGTCGATGCGCTCTTCGACTTCAAGAGCCTCTACGACGCGGCGGCGCCGCTGCGCGACGTCTTTCCCGAGCTCGTGCGCGCCCACCCGGGGCGCTACGGCCGGCTCACCCTGCCCCAGCTCGGCGACGAGATGCACGCCTACCTCACCGAGTCGGAGCTGCCCCGCAAGCTCGAGCTCGCCTACGAGGGCCTGCCCGAGCCGGTCATGCCGCCCGACGTCGCCTACGAGAACCTGGTGCGCGGCAAGGTCGAGATGACGCCGCTCGCCGAGACGGCCGGGCGGGCTTCGGCCGTGATGGTCGTGCCCTACCCGCCCGGCATCCCGATCCTCATGCCGGGCGAGCGTGTCGACGACGCGACGATCGCCTACCTCGAGGCCCTGCAGACGTTCGACCGCCGGTTCCCCGGCTTCAGCCACCACGTGCTCGGCGTCGCCCTGGCAAGCGACGACGACACCGGCTACCGCGTGAGCTGCCTGCTGCCCGACGCTGCGACGGTCGCCGGCGGCAGCGCCGCGGCGCGGCTCAAGGCCGAGGCGCTCGAGGAGTAGCCGGGCGGGCCGGCCGGCGGGCGGGCGGGCCGCTATCGGACCATCATGTACCGGGCCTTGACCAAGGGGGCCCTGATCGCGCCGCCACCCGCCAGGTGGTAGCAGCGGGAGCGGCTGCGCCGCTCCCGCTGCGCACATTCACACCGGACGGACGACATACCGCGCCTCCACCCAGGGGACCGACAGGTGGCCGCCGCCTGAGAGCTTCATCGTGACCCGCCCCTCAGCGGTCCCCCACACCGTGATGGTCTCGCCCTGAGGCATGTGCGGCGCGTGTCGCGAGAAGGCGATCACGACCTGGTCGGGCTTCGCGGTCGTCTCACGCCTCAGCGAGACGACCGCGTAGCTGGCGGCGTACATGTGAGGGAACAGCCGGTAGGAGCCGTTCGGCTCGTTGTAGACGAAGTCGACGACGGCGTCCATGTCCACGCTTTGGCCCTTCAGCCACCGTGCATGCAGATGGAGCTCCTTGAGCGTCACATCGCGACACGTGGTCTCCCAGTCCCCACGTCGGTCCAGGGACTCGTTGGGCAGCGCGGTGTAGAGCAGGGTGGACTCTTGGGGCGCGCTGGCGACGCCGCTCGATGAGCTCGACGACGACGTGTGCGACGACGGGTGCAGCACGCCGTTCAGCACCCCGGCCAAGACCATGATGCCGACGATGACGGCGATCAGCGTGCGCAGGGGCCGCGGGCCCCGTGCCCCGCGCACGGCGCGGCGCGGGCCGCCTCTCCAGGGCACCGACGTCCACGACGGATACGACGACGGTCCGGCGGCCGCGGCGCCCTGCGAGGGCGCGGCCGCGACCGATCCGGGCGCCGCCGCCTGGCCCCCGTAGCGGCTGCTCGCCGCCGGCGGTGCGTACTGCCAGCGCGGCCGGGGCGGGACGGCCTGCCGCGGCCGCTGCTGCCGCGGCGGTGGCGGGACCGGCGTCTGTGGCCCCAGCTCGCCCGGCGATCGATAGCCGGCCGACGCCTGATAGCCGTGCGACGACTGATACGCCTGCAGCGCCTCGCTCGCCGGCGAGCCGGACTCGCCCCCGGCCGAGGGCCGACGTGCGTCGGGGCCCGCTCCGGCTCGGGTCGAGCGCGGCACCGATGCGAACGGGCTCGCGCGAGGCGTGCGTGCGGTCGCCGAGACCCAGCCGGTGGGCGACGTGGGCGGCAAGACCGGCCCGAGTGCCGCGACCAGCAGGCCGTCGGGCGGCGTCACGGGCGTCGGGGCGCCGACGCCGCTCGGCGGCGTCGGCGCCCACCCCTTGCGGCCGCTCGAGCTGCAGACGCGGCAGGCGCCGCCCGCGCCGAGCTGCGCGCCGCAGGTCGGACACGTCCTCAAGCCCGCCATGGTGCCCCCTTCGTCGTTCTCGGCCTCATCGCGGCGCCGTGAAGAAGCCGTCGGCGTCGAACCGGAAGGTGTGCGCGAAATCGCTCGCCGAGAGGCTGCGGACGAGCGCCAGTGACTGGGCCGAGGCGTCGACCGCCGGTACGCCGGGCGCGACCAGGTGCAGCGCCAGCCAGCGGCCACCGACGATCCGCCCGGTCTGCGTGACCTTCACCGTGAGCAGGCCGGAGAGGCTCAGGTCGCCGCCGAGGCCGAAGTTGTGCCAGCCGGCGAAGTTGCCGAGCGAGTAGGCGATGAGCCGGTCGTGGTAGCGCTCGATGCCGCGGATGACGTGCGGCCCCGAGCCCAGCACGAGGTCGGCGCCTGCCGCCACCATGGCGTGGGCGAAGGCGCGCACGTCGCCGCGGTCCTCGCCGAGATAGTACTGCGTGCCCTGTGGCGTGTGCACCTGGTCGGCACCCTCGGCGCCGGCGTGCATGAGCACGATCACGACGTCGGCTTCGGCGGCGGCCCGGCGCACCAGCGCCGCCGCCTTGGGGATGTCGTTCAGCGGCGCGCTCCAGGGGTAGGGCGAACAGCCTATGACGGCGACCCGCACGCCCTTTACCTTCACGATCGTGATCGCGTCGGGCGCGCCGGCGTAGGCGACGTGGACGCTGCGCAGCGCGGCCTGGGTCTGCTCGTAGCCGCGCTCCAGGTAGTCCATGGCGTGGTTGTTGGCCATGTTGACGAGGTCGATGCCCGACCAGGCCAGCGCGCTCGCGTACGACGGCGGCGCCTGAAACGAGAACGACGTGCCGCTCGAGCTGCCCGAGGACTTGGACGGCCCGGCCGTGGAGTACGTGCCCTCGAGGTTGGCGATCATCAGGTCGGGCTTGCGCAGCAGGGCCGGCATGCCGCCGAACAGGGCGCGACCGCCGTCGGGGGCGAGGCCGTACAGAGAGCCCGGCGTGGTGTCGCCGACCCAGCCGACGGTGATCACGGTGGGCGACGCCGAGGGCGGCCGCGTGGCCGACGAGCTCGGCGACGGCGAGGCGCCCGGCGAGTGCGCGGCGCTCGCGCCGGGCGAATGCGTGCCGGTCGCCGGCGCCGCCGCGGCGAGGGAGCCGCCGGCGCCGCGGCCTGCGGAGCCGGACGAGCGGCCACCGACCGCCCAGGCCGCCGCCACGGCGGCGACCACGACGAGCGTGACCACGATCGCGAGCAGGGCCAAGCGGCGGCGCCGATCGCGCCGACGCCGGGCGCCGCGCGAGCGACCCGAGACGTGCCCTCTGTCGGGCGGCCGTACGGACATCACCATGCTAGTCTATGCGCCCCGGGCGTCCGCCCCTAGCGTGGTCGCCTGCGCGACGCGCGCAGAGGCGGCGGGCGCCGCGCTCAGCGTTCGCGCAGCGCGGCGCGATCGTCGATCTCGGGTGCGTCCGAGCAGGCGCGGACGCGGTCGCGCCCCGCCCGCTTGGCCGCGTACATCGCCGCGTCGGCCTTGCCGATCAGCTCGTCCTTGCCGACGGCGTCGCCGGGGAAGCAGGCCACGCCGATGCTCACGGTCACGGGTGGCCGGCCGGGCTCTGCCTCTCGGACCAGCCGGCGTATCCGCCGGGCTACCTTGAGCGCCCCGGACGGACCGCTGCCGACGAGCGCCAGCACGAACTCGTCGCCGCCGTAGCGCGCGGCCAGGTCGACCCGCCGGCCGCACTCGTCGAGCAGGCGGGCGACGCGTCGCAGAGCCTCGTCGCCGGCCTTGTGCCCCCAGGCGTCGTTCAGCATCTTGAAGCGGTCGAGGTCGACGAAGAGCAGGGCGAGCTCGCCGCCCTGCTCACGCAGGCGCTCGAGCTCCTCCTCGAAGCGCTCGTGGAAGTGGCGATGGTTGTACAGCCCGGTGAGGCCGTCGCTGATCGCCTCGACCTGCGTACGGCTGTCGCGCAGCGTGGTGGCACGCAGCATCGAAGCCAGAGTGCGCGAGAGGTCGGTGTGGAGCTGCTGCAGGCCGGGCGAGTCGGCCGCCGGCAGGTCGACCGACAGCGCGCCGCACACGCTGCCGTCGTGCCTGAACAGCGGCGCGAAGCCGGTCGCCCACACGCCGAACTCGTCGGCGTTCAGCACGTTGGCCTCGAGCGTGACCCCCTGCAGGCCGGCCACGAGCTGGTCGCCGGGCAGCCAGGGCTCGCCGCAGTGCGAGAAGCCCTCGCCGGTGCCGGTGTCGAGCACCGTGACGCACTGTCCGTCGACCGTCGCGAAGGTGGTGACGAAGCGCACCTCGGGGTGGGCGGCGCGAAAGTCGCAGAGCGCGGTGACCATGCGGCGATACTCGGGCAGCGCCTCGTCGCCGCGGCTGCGCAGCCGGTCGTGGGCTTCGCCGTCGATCAGCCGGACGGCTTCCTGGGCGAGCGCCGTCGCTTCGCTGCGGCGCTCCTCGAGCGCTTCGAGCGAACGCAGGAACGCCTCGACCATCGTCGGATCGAACTGCGAGCCCGCCCGGCGCCGCAGCTCGGCCCGGCATTCGTCCCACGACAGTGCGCCGCGGTAGGGACGCTCGTAGGACATGGCGTCGTAGGAGTCGCAGATCGCAAGGACGCGGGCCACCTCGGGGATCTCGGCGCCGCTCTGCCCCGCCGGGTAGCCGCTCCCGTCGTAGCGCTCGTGGTGATGCCGTACCCCGGCGACGAGCGCCGGCTCGAAGAGCGGCGCCACGATCTCGGCGCTGACCATGGGGTGCTGCCGCATGAGCTCCCACTCCTCGGTGTTCAGCGGGCCCGCCTTCTGCAGGACGCGGTCGGAGACGCCGATCTTGCCGATGTCGTGCAGGTAGGCGACGTCCTGCACGGCGGCGATGCGTTCCTCGGGCCAGCGGAGCTCGCGGCCGAGCATGGCGACGTAGGCCGACACGCGGCCGGCGTGGCCGAAGGTGTAGTAGTCCTTGGCGTTGAGTGCCGAGGAGAGCGCCCTCAGGTTGCCCAGGTGCAGGTGACGGATGCGTTCGTAGAGCCGGGCGTTGGCCATGGCGAGCGCCGCGCGCTCGCCAAGGCCGGCGGCGAAGGCCAGGTCCTCGTCGTCGAAGTCGCGGCCGGCGCGGCAGAAGCAGGCGAGGCGACCGAGCGGGCCGTCGCGGTGCCGCAGCGGAATGAGCAGCACGGTCGTGCCCCGCCGCGACCCGGGTATGGGTCGAGCGGAGCGAGCGCATCGGGGCAGACGACCAGACCCGGGTCGTGGAGCTGCCCCTCGAGGGGCAGCTCCCCGGCGGGCAGGCGCGCACCCGGCCGGTGCGCCGCGCGCGCGTCCGGCAGCCCCAGGGCGGGATCGTCGTCGCAGGCGCGCAGCTCGAGCGCGTCCTCGTCGAGCTGCTCGTACAGCAGGGCGCGGCTCGCACCCAGCCCGAGCCGCGCCTGAGCGGCGATGCGGCGCAGCACCTCGTCGTAGTCGAGCGACCCGGCGATCGCCCGATCGGCCTCGAGCAGCGCTGCCAGGCGGGCGGTCTGGGTGCGCAGATGCGCGACCGCCCGCGCCCGCGTAGTGACGTCGTGCAGGGTGATGAGCCGGCCCTGCTCGCGGCCGGCCACGTCACGTAGCGCCATCGAGCGCACCTCGAAGCGGCGCTCCCCGTCGGCCCCGGCGAGCAGCACCTCACATGCCTCGGCGGGCTGCGCGCAGGCGGCGAGCAGGGTCGGCCAGCCGGCCAGCGCCTCCTCGAGCGGACGAGGCACGTCGCCGTCGCTCAGGCCCAGGATCGCCGTGGCGGCCGGATTGGCCTCGATCAGCCGGCGTTCGTGGTCGACGATCAGGACCGCGTCGGGCAGCGTGCGCAGCAGCGCGTCGCGGGCCAGCGGCGCGACCTCGAGGAAGCCCTCGCGCAGCAGCGACCAGCCGAGCAGCACGATGCCGGCGCCGAAGGTGAGCGGCGCCAGGTCGATGTCCTGCACGAAGGGGTTCCAGCCGGCGAAATCGAAGGCCGAGCCGAAGAACGGCAGCAGCGCCACGGCGGCGAGGATGAACGCCTGCCGGCGATGCGCCGACGAGCCGCTGCGCAGGGCCGGCGCGAGCCAGACGAGACCGAGGCTGCCGAGCAGGCAGGCGTAGCCGAGCTCGACCCACAGGATCGGCCCGTAGGTGTAGCGCGCCTGGGCGCCGGCCGCCGTGTGCAGGAGCGTGACGCTCGGCCACACGGCGCCGCGCCAGTTGAACAGGATGAACGGCAGCAGCGCGAGCGGCACGACGAGCAGAAGGACGAGGCGCACCGGGCGCAGCCGCGGGCGGCCGGCGAAGGAGCGCACGACCAGCAGCCAGCACATGACGACCGCGAGCGCCGCCAGCGTCTCGACCTTGCTCAGGGCGACCTTGACCCCGAGGGTGGTCACGGTCGTGCCGAGTGCGTCGGCGATCGCCCAGACGGCGGCCGACAGAAAGAGGACGGCAAGGCGCCGGGCGGTGGGCAGGACGCGACGCCGCCAGGCGATCAGGCTCAGGACGAGCAGCCCGGCACCAACGGCCGCAAGCAGCCCAGCCGGCCAGCTCCCCTGCCATGCATGCATGCGCGACGTCCCCTCGAGTCCACCCACACCTGCCGAGTTGTGAGTATCGGCCGCAAGAGCGCGCCGCTTGACTCGCGCGCCGACGCGCACGCGAAGGAAGAGGCCGGGGTGCGCCGCCGCGGGGGCCCCGCGCGGTGCGGGGCGAGGTGATGGCGGCCGTCAGGTGGTAGCGGCGGGAGGACTCGAACCTCCGACACGCGGATTATGATTCCGCTGCTCTGACCAGCTGAGCTACGCCGCCACCGGCTCTCGCGGGCTCGCGCCCCCCGCGCGCCCGGGGGCGCGCTGCAAGCCGACTGCGAGGGTGCCCCATGCTAGCAGACTCCGCAGCCTGCCTCAATCGCTGCGCCGTCGTGCCTGACACGCTCCAGAAAAAGGTAGGCCACCAAGTCCATCGTTGCCTCAACACCAGCACGACATATCGCCATTCTGTACAAGGAAAGCACGAGCAGTTCGGACGCGCCGCTATCTCCACCCCATCAAAACTCTGGTATAATGTGCACGTCATCACAAACTGTCCGGCGCCGTCCCGGCGCCGACGACGGCGATCACGGAGGGAGACCATGCGCAGGGCTCGAGCTCTCGGCTCACGACCCCACGCGCCGCGTAGCGGCGAGGCGCGCTCGAGCGCCCCTCTCGACGACCCGTGCCGGTCTCCCCTGTCCGACGGTCCGCGACGTCATCCGCGCGCCGTCCTGCGCAACACCTTCCCCGCCGACGCCGCCTGCGTCCTGCGTTTCAAGGTGCCCTGACAAGGCAGACCCCGCCGCCGGATGCCCCCTCCGGCGGCCCCCTCAGGGCCGGCGCGGCCGGCCCTCACAGGCCGGCCGCGCCCATCGCACCGTCCGCCTTTCGCGGCGAAAGCGCGCGGAAGCGAGCGCAGGGGCCGCAGCACGCGGGGCGACACCGACAGGACCGACCGTATCCCCACACGACGTCGCAACGAGCCGACGCAAGGAGCTGAGAGAGATGACCACCACCCAGACGACGCGACTGCCCTGGCTGTTCTTCGTGGGCCCCGACGGTGTCGTGCGCACGGCGCGCGACGCCGATCGGGACACCACGCACGCCGCCCTCGCGCGGCACGGCCTCGCCGAGCGCCTGATCCGCTAGCCCCCCACAGCGCGCCGGCGCCTTCAGACACCGCCGGCTCGCACACGCGGCGGGCGGTCGCAAGACCGGCCGCCCGCCGCGTTTCTCCTGCCCCGGCCGAGCCCTCGCGGCGCGCCCCCCGCCGAGCCCGGCCGAGCCCTCGCGGCGCGCCCCCGCCGCGGCCCGCCGCAGCACGCCGCGCGGGGCCTCGTGCGACTCTGCCTTACGAGTTGAAGCCGAGGGCCATTTCGAGTACCATGCTCAGGCTCCCGGGGGAGTGCCCGAGTGGTTAAAGGGGGCGGACTGTAAATCCGTTGGCTCAGCCTACCTAGGTTCAAATCCTAGCTCCCCCACCAGCAGGCCCGGTTAGCTCAGTCGGTAGAGCACTTGCATGGTAAGCAAGGGGTCCGCGGTTCAAATCCGCGACCGGGCTCCAGCGCTCCCCCGCCGTCTCTTCCCCCACTTTCTCGACCAGCCCTTGCCGAGTGCCGACCGCATTCGAAACCGCGATTGCCATCCGCCTGACTGAATCTGAACCATTCGTCTATGTCTGGTTTACTTTCGGTCCTGTGAGCGGTATCATACGGGTGTTCGTGAACGACGTCACAAGGACGAGAGCGACGACCCCATGACCGAACCGCTCGTGCGCCACGGCTCCGCCCCCTTCGGCCCGGTCACGCTCGACGTCCTCGACCGCCGCATCATCCAACTCCTGCGCTACGACGGACGCCGCAGCTACGCCGACATCGCCCGCCTGGTGGGCGTCTCCGAGCCCACCGTGCGCAAGCGCGTCGACCGGCTCGTGCGCACCGGCGCCGTCTACGTGGTCGCCCGCGTCAACCCGGCCGCGATCGGCTTCGCGATCGACGCTATGGTCGGCATCCGCGTGCGGCGCGGCACCGTGCAGAGTGTCGGCACTCGCCTCGCGGCGATGGACAACGTCGCGTACGTCGGCTACATGACCGGCGGCTTCGACATCTTCGTCGAGGTCTTCCTGCCCGACACAGAAGGGTTGTTCTCGTTCCTCAACACCGACCTCGCCGAGATCGAGGAGATCACCCACGCCGAGGCCTGGCACGTGTTGCGCACCGAGAAGTTCAGCTTCACATGGGAAGGCGAAAACGTGCCGAGCGCGCCGCAGCCGCCGGCCGCCGCGGACGGCGACGCCACCCCTTCAGACCCCGCAGACGAACCCCACCTGGGAGCGTGAGCGACATGAAGCGACACACCAACCCCTTCGCGCCGGCGCCGGCCATGGACTACGTGTACCGGCTCTCCTACTTCGGCGTGCCGTCGTTCCTGCTGCGTCGCCGCAGCTTCTGACGGCCGCGGGCGGCCCGCCGCAGCGAGCCGCCCGCGTCGACCACCGCGACGGGAGCCGCGGGCCGCAGGCCCGCGGCTCCCGTCGCCTTCTCAGCCCGCCGCGCCGGCGGGCGCGCCGGCGGCGCCGGTCCCGGCCGGCTGCGGCGCCTGGAGGGCCGCCAGCACGGCATCGCCCATCTGCTGCGTGGTCGCGCTGCCGCCCAGGTCGGGGGTCCGCACGGCCCGCGCGGCCAGCACCCGTTCGATCGCCGCCATGAGCGCCGCCGCCCAGTCTGCGTGCCCCAGGTGCTCGAGCATCATCGCCGTACTCCACAGCGAGCCGATGGGGTTGGCCTTGCCCTGCCCGGCGATGTCGGGCGCCGAGCCGTGGATCGGCTCGAACATCGAGGGGAAGGCGCGCTCGGGGTTGAGGTTGGCGCTTGGCGCGAAGCCCATGCCGCCCATGATCGCCGCGCCCAGGTCGGTGAGGATGTCGCCGAACAGGTTCGACGCCACGACCACCCCGAAGCGGCCCGGGTCCATGACCATGAACATGGCGGCCGCGTCGACCAGCAGACGCTCGGCGGCCACCGCCGGGTAGTCGGCGGCGACCTCGTCGAAGACCTGGTCCCAGAAGACCGCCGAGTAGTTCAGGGCGTTGCCCTTGCTGATGCTCGTCACCGAGCGGCCCTCGCGGGCGGCCAGCTCGAAGGCCCAGCGGATGACGCGCTCGGTACCGTGGCGCGAGAAGACCGCGGTCTGCAGGGCGACCTCGCGGGCGCTGCCTTCGTACAGGCGGGCGCCGACGCCGGCGTACTCGCCCTCGGTACCCTCGCGCACGACGATCATGTCGATCTCGGCGGCGCTGCGGCCCGCAAGCGGCGTCTCGATGCCGGCGAGCAGGCGCACGGGGCGCAGGTTGATGTACTGGTCGAAGCCCTGCCGGATACGGAGCAGCAGCTCGTGCAGGGTGATGTGGTCGGCGACCAGCGGCGAGCCGATCGCGCCGAACAGCAGCGCGTCGTAGCCGCTCAGCACCGCGAGGCCGTCGGGCGGCATCATCTCGCCCGTCTCCAGGTAGGCGGTCGCGCTCCAGGGAAACTCGTCGAAGACGAAGCGCAGCGCCGGGTCGAGCGCCGCCATGCGCTCCAGGACCTTGCGCGACTCGCGCACCACCTCGGGCCCGACGCCGTCGCCGGCGATGACCGCTATCCTGTCCATCGATCTCTCCTTCATGACGCGCCGGCGGCGGCACAGCGCGCGCTCGCCTCTTTGAGCGCTTCGATCACCGGCATCGGCTTGCCGGAGAGGAACTGCACCATGGCGCCGCCGGCCGTGCAGACGTAGTCGAAGCCGTCGGCCAGGCCGAAGCGGTTGACGGCGCGCACGCTGTCGCCGCCGCCCACGGCGCTGTAGCCCTTCGTGGCGGCCATCGCCCGCCAGAGCACCTTGGTGCCGAGCTCAGTGGCGGGCTGCTCGAACACACCGGCGGGGCCGTTGGCAAAGACCGTGCCACAGGCCGCGATCTGGGCGGCGTAGTCGGCGATCGTGCTCGTGCCGAGGTCGACGATCTGCTCGGCGACCGGCAGATCGGCCACCGCCATCTCGCGGCGCGCCCCGTCGGCCACGACGGCGACGTCGCGCGGCAGCACGACCCGCTCGCCGTGCTCGGCGAGGATGGTCTTCGACTCGTCGACGAAGGGCTCGAGCCGGCTCTGCCTGATGAATTCGAGCGAGGGCGCCCCGATGTCGACGCCGGCGGCGACCAGCATGACGTTGGCCACGAGGCCGGCGGTGAGCACGCGGTCGACCGCACCGTCGCGCAGGGCGGCGGCCATCATCGGGAAGGCCTCCTGGATCTTGGTGCCGCCCAGCAGGAACACGCAGGGCCGCTCGGGCGCCTCGCGCAGCCGCGCCAGGCTCTCGTACTCGCGCTCGAACAGCCGGCCCATGGCCGACGGCAGGAGCTGCTCGAAGCCGACGAGCGTGGGCTGCGAGCGGTGCGCCGCGGCAAAGGCGTCGCACACGTACAGCTCGGCGAGCGGCGCGAGCTTGCGCACGACGAGCGTCCTGGCCTGGTCGGCGGGGCTCAGCTCGAGCCTTGTCTCGAAGAGCGTGAGCTCCTCGGCACAGAACCGGACGTTGTCGAGCAGCAGCACCTCGCCGTCGCCGAGCGCCCGCACGGCCGCCCGGGCGGCCGGCCCGCAGACGTCGTCGACGAAGGCGACGGGGCGGCCCACGAGCTCGGCCAGCACTGCCGCGTGCGGCTCGGTCGAGGCGTAGTTGTGGTATTCGAGATCGCCGCCCTGGTGGGCGAGCAGTACCACCCGGGCGCCCGCCGCTGCGAGCTCGGCCACGGTCGGCGCGCAGCCCCGGATGCGGGTCACGTCGGCCAGACCGCCGTCCGGGTCGAGCGGCGAGTTGATGTCGACCCGGCAGAGCACCGTGCGACCGGCGAGCTCGAGGTCGTCGAGCGTGTCGATGCCGTATTTCATGGCGAGCCCCCCTGCGCCGGCCCTCAGACGGCGGCGGCCACGGGGACGCCCATGCCGAGGTAGCCGTTGGTCAGGCCGACCGCCTCGAGACGATTGGTCTGCAGCGACAGCGCCGCGCGCACGGCGTCCATGCTCTCGGGGATCACGACGGCCTCCTGCGGGATGTTGATCGCGAACATGAACTCGCGGCCGCTCTTGGCGATCGTCTCGTCGAACACGGCGATCTCGTACATGTCGGCGCGCTTGTGGCCGAGGTCGCGGGCGTAGCGGAACAGCGCCGAGTTGGAGTTGAAGCCGTCGGCGATCTTCACGACACGGATGCGCGGGTGGGCGCCGAAGAGCTCCAGGGCGCGCTCCTTCGTGATGTCGGCCCTTGTCGTCGCGCACACGTTGATGATGTGGCCGTGCGTGGTCGGCACGTGCACGAGCAGGCCCGTGGCCTCGATGTGCGGCATGATCGTCATGAGGTCGACCGCCTGGTGGTTGGGCACCGGCTCGACCTGAGCGACGTCGACCAGGCCGCGGTGGGTGTCGCCGGGGTCGGCCACACGACGCACGATCGTGACGATCACGCGCTCCACGCCGACCTCGCGGTCGAGGCAGTCGACGGCGCGGATCAGGCCGGTCGTGTTGCAGCTCGTGAGCTTGAGGTAGTCCTTGCCGACGCCCTTGTCGTAGTTGGCGTAGCCGTGAAAGAAGACGTCGACGATGTCGTTCTTCTCGCCGCCCTGGAAGACCGCCTTGACGCCGCGTGCCTGGTAGAGCTCCTTGTTCTTGCGCCCGATGCCCCCGGGCGAGGCGTCGAGCACGATGTCGACCTCGCCGAGCAGGTCGTCGAGCGTGCCCGACACGGGCACGCCGAGCTCGTCGAAGGCCGCCTTCTGGTCGGCCGCGACGACGAACAGCCGGTAGGGCATGCCGCACTCGTGCAGCGCCCTGATCGCCAGGGTCGGGGCGACGTCGACGACCCCGGCGAGCTCCATGTCGCCCTGCAGGGCCACGCCGTCGGCCAGCCGCTGGCCGATGACTCCGTAGCCCACCACCGCTACCTTCGGCTTGCTCATGATGCTCCGCTCCTTCGCGCTCGGATTACCGCGGTGGTTCGCGGCGCGCCGGCCGGCGCGCCGCGAACCACCCCTCACGGGTGAACGTCCCTCGTCGCCGGGAGAGGGCGGGCCGGCTCAGCGTCTGCGCAGCGCATCACCGTCCACAGGTCCGCCGGCCCGCCCTCTCTCGGCCGTGTCGTGCCGGTCAGTAGCCGAGCTGCTTTTCGACCACGCCGATCGACTCGTCGAGCACGCGCACGACCTCGTCGATCTGTTCCTTGGAGATGATGAACGGCGGCGCGACGGCGTGGCAGTGACCGCCGCCCAGCAGGCGCACGAACACGCCGCGCCTGAAGGCCTCGTCGCGCACCTTGGCCGCGGCGCCGACCGCCGGCGGGAACCATTCCTTGGTGGCCTTGTCCTGCACGTACTCGACGCCGGCCACGAGGCCCACGCCGCGCACGTCGCCGACGATCGGGTGCGAGAGCAGCGTCTTGAGACCGGCCTGCATGTAGGAGCCGACCTCGGCGCAGCGCTCGACCAGGTGCTCACGCTCCACGATCTCGAGGTTGGCGAGGCCGGCGGCCGAGCAGAGCGGATGGCCGTTGTAGGTGGCGCCGCTCATGAAGGCCTCGCCGGGGCCGCCCAGGAAGGCCTCGTAGACGTGGTCCCTGGCGCCCACCGCGCCGAGCGGCAGATAGCCTGACGACAGGCCCTTGGCCAGCGTGATCAGGTCGGGGTCGGAGCCGAACTGCTGGAAGCCGAACCAGGTGCCGGAGCGCCCGAAGCCGGTGATCACCTCGTCGTTCACCACGAGCACGTCGTTTGCCTTGCAGGTCTCGCAGACCAGCGGCCAGTACTCGGCCGGCGGCGGGATCACGCCGCCCGTGCCGATCATGGTCTCACCCAGCATGGTGCCGACGTTCTCGGCACCGTAGAAGGCGATCTCCTGCTCCACGACCCTGGCGCACTCCATCCGGCAGTCGTCGCCGTAGGTCTTGTTCCAGGCGCAGCGATAGCAGTAGGGCGCACCGATCTTGATGAACCCGGGCAGCAGCGGCTCGAACTTCTGGCGGTTGACCGAGAGGCCCTGGGCGCTCGTCGAGGTCATCGTCGTGCCGTGGTAGGAGCGGTCGCGGAACAGCACCATGTACTTGGTGCCCTTGCCGCGGTTGCGGTGATACTGGCGCGCCATCTTGACGGCCGTCTCGACCGACTCGCCGCCGCCCAGGGTGAAGAACACGTGGTTGAGGTCGCCCGGCATGAGGCTCGCCACCTTGGCGGCGAGCTTGATCGTCGGCTCGTTCGCGATCTGGAAGATGTGGTAGATCGCGAGCTTGTCCATCTGCGCCTTGATGGCGTCGTAGATCTCGGTGCGGCCGTGGCCGACGTTGACGGTCCAGAGGCTCGCAAAGGCGTCGATGTAGGCGTTGCCCTCGGTGTCGTAGACGAGGGCGCCCTCGGCGTGGTCCATGATGATCGGTTTCAGGCCCTGCATCTGCGTGAACGGCGGCCAGAGGTGGCCGAGGAACTCGTCCTCGAGCCGCGGCTTCTGGCTTACGTCTGTCATGGCTCCTCCTTGCTCTCCTGCCCGCGACCTCGGGCCGTCGATCGACTGCGTCGTCGCCGCTCAGCCCGGCGCGCCGTCGTGACGCGGCGAGTCGACCAGCGACTTGGCGAGGTCGACGGCCGCCGCCGCGTTGGCGCCGTAGCCGTCGGCTCCGACCTCGTCGACGAACGCCTGCGTGACCGGCGCCCCGCCGCAGACCACCTTCACGGTGTCGCGCAGGCCCTCGGCCTGGAGCAGCCTGACGGTGTCGCCCATCCTGGGGATCGTCGTGGTCAGCAGGCCGCTCATGCCCACAAGGTCGGGCCTGTGCTCTCTGACGGCCGCGACGAACTGGGCCGGCGTGATGCCGGTGCCCAGGTTGTGCACCGTGAAACCGGCCCCCTCGAGCATCATGGCCACGAGGTTCTTGCCGATGTCGTGCACGTCGCCCTCGACCGTGCCGATCACGATCGTACCGATGCCGCCGCTGTCGCCCTCGGCCAGCCGCGGCTTCAGCAGGTCGAGGGCGCCCTGCATGGTGCGCGCGCTGAGCAGCACCTCGGGGATGAAGCTCTCGCCCGAGCGCATGCGCTGGCCGACGACGTCCATGCCGGGCAGCAGCCCGCCGTCGAGGATGGCGCGGGCGCCGACCCCCTGGTCGAGCAGCTCGCGGGTCAGCGCCTTCGCGCGCTCCCCGTCGCCGGCGATGATCGCCTCTTTCAGGTTGTCGTAGGCAGCGGACATGTGGTTGTCAGTCTCCTTTCACTGCGCCGGCGCGGACGCCTCGAACGCGACGGCGCTCGCCTCGACGCCGAGCTCGCGCTCGGTCTCCTCGACGATGGCGCGCAGGCGCGCGCGGACCGCGGCCGGCAGCGGCGCCGGCTCGTGCGTGGCAAGCAGCCGGCGCGCCTCGGCGGTGGCGCTCGCGTACAGGTCGACGCCACCGGCCGCGGCCCAGTCGTCGCGCACGCGCCGGTCGATCAGCCGGGCCTGCGACTGGGAGCGCATGTGCCGGTACGTGCTGTCGAGGCTCAGGAAGTCGCCCTGCGAGCCGACCGCGTGGATGTCGTCGAGCATGAGCAGCTCGTCGGTCACCGGGATGCCGCCGACCGCGAACTTGATCAGACGCGCGAACTCACAGTCCATGAGGAGCTGACCGTAGTCGAAGGTGACGCCCGACTCGAGCATCCCCAGGCCGTAGATCAGGTTGGCCCCTGCCAACGCTGGAAGCAGGCCTGTGAGAGTCTTCTCGTGACCGGACTGCGCGTCACCGAGCTTGGCGTCACCCTACGCACCGGCGACCCAGCTCGGCAGCAGGTAGAAGCGCGCGAGCTGGGCCACGGCCGCGTTGATCAGGCCGCACTCGGGGCTGCCGACCGAGGCCGAGGCGAGGCGCAGGTCCATGGCCGTCGTCGAGCTGCCGTAGACCACCGGCGCGCCGCGCCTGGTGAGCTGCGCCAGCGTGATGCCCGACAGCACCTCGGCGTTGTGCGTGACGAGCGTGCCCGACAGCGAGATCGGCGACGAGGCGCCGGCCATCGCCATGCTGAGCACGTTCACCGCGGCGCCGTTGCGGGCCGACCCCATGATGATCTCGCAGCAGTCCTTCACCAGCTTGAGCGGGCTCACCGGGCAGGTGATGAACGACACCAGCGGGCGCCGCCGCAGAGCGGCGGCGCCGCCCACGACCACCGCCGCCATCTCGACGATGCGCTCGAGCAGGCGGCCGTTGATCGGGCCGATGAAGACGTGCTTGGTCGTGTTGGCCAAGATCGCCTCGGCGTTGTGCAGCGGCACCGCGTCCTGAGGTACGTCGTGGGCGCCGATCGGGCGCTCGACCACGTCGATCTCGGGCAGCGCGTCGAGCAGGCGGGTGGCCTGGGCGACGTCGCGCTTGGTGGGCTCGCGCAACACGCCGGTCTCGGGGTCGGTGACCTTGATGCCCTCGCCGAAGTTGGTGAAGCCGACGCGGCCCGACTCGAGCACGACGTCGTTGTCGGGCACGCGGCCGCAGAGCGTGACGGTCGGCGGCGCGCTGCGCACGGCGTCCTCGACCACGTGGGCCGGCAGCCGCACGATGCGGGCCGCGCGGTCGACCTCGGCCCCGCCTGCCTCGAAGACGTCGAGCGCCGCGTCGTCTTCGACCCACACGCCCGTGCGTCCCAGCACCTCGAGCGTGGCCAGGTGGATGTCCCTGACCTCGTCGTCGGTGAAGACGTTCAGGCTGAGCCCGCCGGACGCCCGGTGCCCGGCGTGCGGGTTCCTTCTCATGGCTCGACCTCCTTCGAGCGCGTGGCCGCCGCCCGCCCCGGGCGGGCGGCGCCGATCAGTGGCGCGGGGCGGGGCGGCGGACGCAGGGAGAGGACGTCCGCCGCCCGCTCACGCATGCGGGACCGGCTCTCCTGCCTACCGTCCCCGTCCGTCGTCGACAGCCGGCTCGCGCGAGAGACCGGTCTTGCGCTTGAGCCGTTCCACGCAGTTGATCCTGATGTCGAGCAGCTCGGCGATACGGGCCTTGGCCTCGAGGCCCTTGGCCCCGCCGGGCACGGCCGTGACCGTGCCGATGTCGAGCTCCTCACGCAGGGTACGCATGAGGGTCGAGTCGGAGAGGTCGAACATGCTGACCCCGAGCCTGTCGGCCACGTAGGCCTTGGCTTCGGGGAGCCTCATCTTTCTGAGCTGCATCCTGGCCACCAGATCTCCAGCGGTCTTGATGCCGCCGATCGACGAGGCAAGCGCGTGCGCCATGCCCATGCCGTTCGGGTCGCCGGTGCCCACCTACAACCCGTCGGCGCGGCCGATCTCGATCATCGCCGCGCTCGCCCGGGTGACCATGTCGATCGGCGAGACCTCGAACATCGGCACGCCGCCGACGCCGTTGCCGACGTTCGGATGGATCGGGATCGTCGCCTCGGCGGTGCAGGCCTTCACGAAGGTCACGGCACGCGCCACGTTCCAGGCGCACGACTTTCTCGAGTTGTTGTTGACGACCGGCCCGAAGATGGCCGCGCCGGCCTTTTCGACGAGCTTCATCTGCTGGTGAGGCCACAGGCCGGCCAGGCGCGTGCCGTCGTACTCGAGCTCGCCGTGAAAGCCGAGCACGTTCTCGGCCGCCATGCCGATCTCGACGGCCATGTCGGTGGTGCTCGAGATGTGCTCGCAGGCGCGCAAGGTGGCGAGGAACTCGGCGTCGCCGGTCGAGGCGACCGTGTCGTAGTTGATGCCGTCGGCGGAGACCTCGATCATGCGCTCGGACAGCCAGATGGTGTCGGCCTGACAGGCCTCGAGCGCCTCTTCCTGCGTGCGGCGCGCCTCGTCGATCTTGCCGAGCGGCAGCAGGTCGGACGGGTTCTCGAACGAGCCGTCGGGCCGGTAGTAGAGGCCGAGGTTCGGCATGAAGCCGTACAGCAGCGGCAGGATGGTGATGTGCTGGAGCAGCTCCATGTGCTCCTGCTCCACCGTGGCGATGAACTTGCAGGGCTTCACCGAGTAGTCGAGGTGGCCGACCTCCATCGAGTCGAAGGCAAAGGCGCTCTCGAACAGGCGGATGGCCTGCTCGCGGCCGATCGGCGCGGCCACGCCACTCGACAGGCGCGACGAGCAGAGCGTGTTCACCGAGCCGTCCTTGCTCATGACCGCCTCGTGGCCCCGCTCCACGCCCCAGATCCGTTGCGGGCTCGCGAACATGTCCTCGAGGTAGTCGAGCTCGTTCTCGACGAGCGCCGGTATCCTGCCCTTGGCGGCGGCCGCCTCGGTGCCCTCGACGAGGTCGCGGCGCAGGTCGTCGCGACTCATCTGCACCGTGGCGCCGTCACCCATGCGCGTCGTGATGGTGCTCACAACCCCGCCACCTCCTCTGCCGGCCGCATCGACCGGGCACGTCCCGGCCTCTCGTCGCGGACTCCCCGCGGGAACGGCAGCACCGGCTCCGCAGGTTGGCCGGATGCTATCCCACCCAGGTGGATAACACAAGAGCGGCCCGGCGAGTCACACGACCCCCGTCGTGCCCCGGCGTCTCGCTAGGCCCCGCCGTCGCCCGTCGTCGCGGTGCGCTCCTCGAGCACGGGCATGGCGCTCAGGAGCAGGAGCTCGAGCGCCCGCAGCGCCGCGTCGGGGTCGTACTCGGGGTCGAGCCCCGCCTGCACCGAGAGGCCGTCGACGACCGCCGACATCAGCCGGCCCAGACCCTGGAGCAGGTCGTCTGCGACGCCGCCCTGCAGGTCGAGCCACGTGAGGTTCTGCTCGCACCACCACGGGTAGAGGGCCGCGATGCGTTGCCGCAGCTCGGGTTCGCGCATGGCGTGCGGCAGGATGTCGAAGAAGCCGCGGAAGGCCTGCGTGGAGTTGATCATGCGGCGTTTTGCCTCGATGGCCGCCTCGAGACGCTGCCCGTGCGGCAGCGCCGGCACGGTCCGCGCCATGCGGGCGAACTCGCCGTGCATGAGGGCGTCGACCAGAGCGGCGATCAGGCCGGCCTTGTTGCCGAAGTTGTAGCGGATCGACGCCTTGTTGACGCCGGCGGCGGCCGCCACCTTCTCGAGCGTGATCTCCTGATACCCGCCCTCGACCAGCAACCGCTGGGCCGCCGACAGGATCTTCTTGGCCGTGACCGGCAGAGTATCGCTCGGGTCGTCGATGGGAAACGGCAGGACCCGCAGCTTGCGGTCCTCCGGCGTGCCCTTCTTGGCTCCCACCGTGCCTCCTTCTCTCCCGGACGGCGTCTCTGCCCCGCCCGGGTGGTTGGTTAGGATGAGCCTACGACTCTGGGCCCGGGCAATCCAGCGTCCCCGGCGACCGTGAGCCCTGCCCGCGCCCCTCGAGCCCGCGGCCCGACGCCCCGGTCACCGCGCCGGGAGCGCCGCCTCGTCAACGGCGCAGATCGCGCGCAAGGCACGTGTCTGGTCGTCGCTCAGGTGCGGGGCGCGGCCGGCACGCGCGGCGAGGACCTCCTCGACGCGCGCCACGGCCGCGTCGAGCTCGGTGCGGCCCTCGGCCCGCCAGGCGTCGTAGGGCAGGCGCGAAGCGATGCGCGGTAGGAAGTGCACGCCCTCCCTGATCGCCCGGCGCGTGTCCTTCTCCTTTAAGAAGTTGCCGCCGATCCCCACACGCTCGATCATGTCGCGGGCGATGGTCCCGGGGCTGATCTCGACCTCGCCGAGCAGCCGGCGGATCATCGCCACGATCTCGGCGTCGACCACGATCTGTGGCAGGTAGAGCGTGTTGACCGAGTCGATCAGGCCCATGCCGCCGCTCAGCAGGTCGGAGCCGGCCGCCACCGTGACGAACGCCTTGAGCGCCTTCTCGAAGCCGTCCTGCACGCCCAGGTGCTTGGCGTCGGTGCCCAGGCCCGGCGTCGTGACCGGCAGGCCGAGGTGGTGGAGCACCTCGGTGAAGGCGGCGTCGTACAGCCCGCCCTCGAGCGCGCCGTAGCAGATGCTGGTCGAGCGCATGTCGAGGATCGTGCCCGACGGGCCGCAGACCAGGCGCGCGCCCGGCGACAGCACCTGCAGGGCGGCGCAGGCGCCGAGCAGCTCGGCCAGGCCCTGGACGACGAGGCCGGCCAGGGTCGCGGGCGCCGTGGCGCCCGCGATCGGCACCGTGTAGATCTCGATCGGCGTGCCGAAGTCTGCCAGGCGGGCGTGCACGTCGAGCAGGCGGCCGTCGAGCGACAGCGGCGAGGCCACCGTGAACAGCGTGCTCACGCGCGGCCGGCGGCGGAACTCCTCGAGGCTGCCGCAGAGCACCTCGACGATCGCGAGCACGGGCTCGACCTCGCTCGGGCAGTCGACGAAGGTGACGTGCTTGTCGGTCTCGGTCAGGACCGTGTAGTACTCGATCTTCTCGCGCCACTCGAGCGGCACGTCGCTCGCGGTCACCGTGGTCCACTGCACGTCCAGCTCGGGCGTCTCGTCGAGCAGGATGGTGGCCTCGCGCAGGTCGCGCAGCGTCGAGGGGCGGTGTTCCCCGGTGCGGTAGTCGAGCGTGAGCGCGGCGCACCCCGACGGCGAGAAGCGCGGGGTGCCGCCCTCGTGCAGGACGACGTCGTGCTCGGGCGTCGCGCCGCCCATCACGACCTCGCGCGGGCACTGCCGGCGCAGCCGGTCGACGAGCTCGGCCGGGAACCGCACGACGGCCGTGTCCTCGTCGACCCGCGCGCCGGCCTCGCGCAGGCGCGTCAGGTGCCGAGTGCCGGCCATCCTCAGGCCGACGCGCTCGAGCAGCGCGAGCGCCTCCTCGTAGACGAGGTGCTTCTCGGCGTCGCTCAGCCAGGTCGTGCGGGCTTGCATGGCTTACGTCCTTCCGTCACCGCTTGCCGGTCCCGGACCGTCGCTGCACCCCGCGGCCGGGATCACCGGCAGGACGAGGTGCGAGGCGTGGCCGCGGTCGTGCCGGACGGTCTGTCGGGCCGTCGCGCGCCGGGTCGCCGTGCCCGGCGGCCCGCCTGTGTTCAGGTTGCGGTCGTACCGACCGAAGTCGCTGCTCGAGACCTCGAGCCGCAGGCGATGCCGCCGGCCGAACAGATGCCCGGTGGCCGCCATCGCGACGCTGAGCCGCAGCACCTCGTCGCCATCGTATCGCGCTGCGTCGCGCCGCTCGAGGGCGCCGAGACGCACGATGCCCTCCTGCACGAGCTGGGCGTGGCCGTCGGGGAACACGTCGACGAGCGCCGCCGTGAAGTCCGTGTCGGGCGCCGTCGTCGAGACGTGCAGCTCGCACGACAGCGGACCGACGACCTCGAGGCCCTCGTCGAGCGGCGCCGTCGTGTAGACGAGCACGTCGGGCCGCGCCTCGAGCGGACGGCGGTCGCCGAGCGCGGTCGCCATGTCCCAGATGCTGCGCGTGAGCCAGTAGCCGACCGGCCGGTCGGGGTCGTAGACGAAGGCGTCGGGCGGCTCGTCGGCGGGCGGGTCGACGCTGAGCCCGCCGCCGCGCGCGGCGGCCCGGCCGTCGCCGCGCAGGTACAGGCGCAGCGGCTCGGCCTGCGGCAGCGGCCAGGTGTCGGCGGTACGCCAGCGGTCGGCCCCGACCACGTAGACCTGCACCGCGGGGTCGTCCTCGACGCCGTTGGCGACGTCCCGCAGCCAGCGCTCGAAGAAGCGCTCCTCGCGGTCGTAGCACCAGGCGTAGCGGTCGACCGGCAGGCGGCCGACGTGCCCGGTCGCGAGCGTGGTCAGTCCGTGGTCGGTGGGCCCGAGCACGAGCTGTTGCACGGCCGCGGTCGCCGCGTGGCGGCCGCGCGCCGCGCCCCACGCGGCCAGGGAGGCGTCGAGGAACACGTCGTACCAGCCGCTCCAGTGCAGCCCGGGCACGGCGATCGGCGCGCGTGACAGGTCGCGCTCATCCCACCACGCGTCGCGGCGCGGGTGCCGCACGAGGTCCTTGAAGGCCGGGCTGCGGGCGCCGGCGGCCTCATCGACCGTCTCGAGCGGCAGGTGCCAGGGGTCGAAACGGAAGGGGTTGAGCAGCGCCTCTGCGTTCATCTCGTAGGCCCACTCCCCGATGCCGAGCAGCGAGAAGGCGCCGCCCTGATAGGCCGCCCGGTAGAAGTCGGGCGCCGTGTCGCCGGGCGCCACACAGCGCAGATTGGGATGGCCGCTGCCCGCCACCGCCCACTGCGTGATACCGTGGTACGACTCGCCGGCCATGCCCACGCGGCCGTCGCACCAGGGCTGCGCGGCGACCCAGTCGAGCGTGTCCCAGCCGTCGGCGGCCTCGTGCACGAGGGGCTCCCAGCGCCCGCCCGAGCCGTACTTGCCGCGCACGTCCTGCACCACGCAACGGTAGCCCTTGCGCGCCCAGTAGGCGCCGCGGGCGTGCATGCAGGGGTGGTCGTCGCGGCCGTAGGGCTGGCGGATGAGCACGACCGGCAGCGGCCCGGCGGCGCCGGCCGGGTGGAACACGTGGGCGCGCAGCACGACGCCGTCGCGCATCGGCACGGCGACGTCGCGCTCGAGGCGATGCGCGATGTAGCGATCGGGCGTGCGCGTCGGCGTGACCGCGCGCGGTACGACGCAGCGCCGGCGATAGGCCTGGGCGCAGCGGCGGCCCGACCAGCGCAGTTCGGCCGCCACCCGTCGCGTCCAGCGTCGCGCGCTCACGCCCGCCGCCCCGAGACCGCCCGTCGCCGGCGACCCACCCGCACCTCAGATCGTCGGCGTGTCGGCCAGCAGCCCCCTGGTGTAGTCGGCCTGGGGGTTGGCGAGCACCTCGTCGACCGTACCGTACTCGACGATGCGGCCCTCGCTCATGACCGCGACCTCCTGGGCGATGCTGCGCACCAGGGGCAGGTGGTGGGTCACGAAGATCATGCCGACGCCGGTCTCTGCGATCAGCCGCGCCAGCAGCTCGATGATCGTCGCCTGCACCGAGACGTCGAGCGACGAGGTGACCTCGTCGCAGATCAGCACCGAGGGCTCGGCGGCCAGGGCGCGGGCGATCGCCACGCGCTGGCGCTCGCCGCCGCTCAGCTGGTCGGGGTACTTGGCAAGCAGCGTGCCGTCGAGCGCGACGAGCTCGAGCGCCTCGGTCATGCGACGCTCGGTCTCGCTCCAAGACAGCTTGTAGAACTGCTTGAGCGGCTGGCCGATGATCTGGCCGACCGTCTTGCGCGGGTTGAGCGAGCCGTACGGGCTCTGGAAGATGTACTGCAGCTTCTGGCGCGACTCCTTGGAGCGGGCCCGCGAGTCGCGCTCGAGCTTGCGCCCCCCGAACAGGATCTCGCCCTCGATACGACCGGGGTGGATGCCGGCGATGGCGCGCGCCAGTGTGGTCTTGCCGCTGCCCGACTCGCCCACCAGGGCGATGCAGCGTCGCGCGCAGACCGTGGCGTCGATGCCGTGCAGGATCTCGTGCGTGCCGTAGAAGGCACGCACGTCACGCACGGCGATGAGGGCGTCGTCGTCGCTCGCGCAGCTCGCGCCGGCGACCACCCGCAGGGGGCGGTCGGCGAACATCGGCCGGGACTGCACCGTGCGCCACTTGAAACAGCGCACGCGGTGACGCTCGTCGGGACCGTCGTAGGGCGGGAAGCTCTCGTGGCACTGCTCGCCGGCGTCGTCGCAGCGCGCCGCGAAGAAGCAGCCCGCCGGCCGTCGTCCCGGTACCGGCGCGCGGCCGGGGATGCCGCGCAGGGCGTGTTTGCCGGCCATGTCGGGGATCGCCTCGAGCAGCTTGCGGGTGTAGGGGTGGCAGGCTGCCGAGAAGAGCTCGTCGCGCGAGCCCACCTCGACCAGGCGGCCGGCGTACATCACGGCGATGCGATCGGCCAGGTTGGCGACCACGGCGAGGTCGTGGGTCACGTACAGCGCCGCGACGTGGTAGATGCCGGTGAGCTCGCGCACTGTGCGCAGCACGTGCGCCTGCGTCGTGACGTCGAGGCCGGTGGTGGGCTCGTCGAGCACGATCACGGCGGGCCGGCAGGCGAAGGCCATGGCGAGCGCCACGCGCTGCTGCTGGCCACCGGAGAGCTGGTGCGGATAGCGTCGCCGGAAGGCGCGGTCGGTCGGCAGGCGCACCTCGGACATCATCTCCTGCAGGCGCTGCTCGCGCTCCTCGGGGCCCGAGCCGAAGTCGTGGGCCTCGAGGATCTCGGCGAGCTGCGTCTGGATGCGCAGCGCCGGGTTGAGCGACATCGAGGGGTCCTGCGGCACGTACGAGATCACGCCGCCGCGCAGCTTGCGCAGCTCGGCCGGCTTGAGCGCAAGGACGTCGTGGCCGTCGACCACGATGCGGCCACCGCCGATGCGCGCGCCGCGGCGCTCGTGGACGAGCAGGGCGGTGGCCGCCGTGGTCTTGCCCGAGGCGGACTCGCCGACCAGGCCCAGGACCTCGCCCTTGCGGACCTCGAGCGTGACCTCGTCGTCGATGTCGGCGCCCGAAGGGTCGAGCTCGACGCGCAGGCCTTCGACTACGAGCACGGAGTCGCTCATTTCGCACCTGTGTCCCTGTCGATGCCGATCATCGCTCGCGAGACGCCGTCGGTCATGAGGTTGGTGCCGATCGTGAGCAGCGCGATCAGCGCGACGGGTACAAACACCGCCCACGGCTGGATCAGGATCGCTATCCGGTTCTCGTTGATCATGAGACCCCAGTCGGCGGCCGGTGGCTGCATGCCGAGGCCCAGGAAGCTCATGGCAGCGATCAATCCGATCGAGTAAGTGAGGCGCAGGCCGAACTCGACGAGCAGCGGGCTCGTGATGTTCGGCAGGACCTCGCCGACTAAGATCCTGCGGCGCGGCACGCCAAGCGCCTCGGAGGCGCGCACGAAGTCCCGGCCTACGATCTCGAGTGTGGCGCCGCGGGCGACTCGGGCGATGCGCGGAGCGTGCGCGACCGCCGTGGCGAGGACCAGCAGCCAGAGCGCGTGACCCAGGACTGACACGATGAGCAGCATGAACACGATCTGGGGAAAGGCGAGCAGCACGTCGAGCAGGCGCATGATGACGTCGTCGACGGCCGCTCGCGAGTAGCCGGCGAGCAGCCCCAGGCCGACGCCGATGACCATGCCAAGCACGGTGGCGGCCAGTGCGAGCCCGATCACGGTGCGGCCCCCGCAGAGCACCCGGCTGAAGATGTCGCGACCCAGGTAGTCGGTGCCCAGCCAGGTCTTGGCCGAGGGTCCGGAGTAGTCGGGGGCGATACCGGTGGCAAAGGGCGAGTGCGGCGCCACGTAGGGCCCGATCAAGGCGAGTGCGACGATCGCGACGACGATGGCGAGCCCTACCCTGGTGCGGGCGAACCGCAGCGATCCGACGAGCATGTCGACCCACTCGCGGCGGCGACGGGTCGGCTGCGCTGCGGGCGGCAGCTCGCCGGCGCCGGGCAGCAGTTCCTGTGTGTCCGGAGTCACGGCGCTCACCGCAGGCCGGTCCTCAACCTGGGGCTCACGAGGATGGTGAGGATGTCGGCCGCCAGGTTGGCGATCACGTACACGCCGGCGATGAGCAACGCGATCGCCTGGATGACGGGGATGTCACGATTGGACACCGCGTCCACGAACCCGGAACCGATGCCGGGGTAGTTGAACACCGTCTCGACGATCACGACGCCGCCGGCCAGCCAGGCGAGCTGCAGGGCCGAGACCTGGATGGCGGGGATCACGGCGTTGGGCAGGGCGTGCCGCCACATCACAGTACGCTCCGGCATGCCCTTGAGGCGCGCCATCTGCACGTAGTCGCTCTCAAGCACCTCGATCATCGAGGCGCGCAGGATGCGGCTGATGTAGGGCGCCACGGCCAGAACGAGCGTGGCGACCGGCAGCACGAGCAGGTTGAGCTGGTTCCAGATCGAGATGCTGGGGTCGACCCGGGAGACGGCCGGCATGACGTGCAGCACGGTCGTCGCCAGGAAGAAGATGAGCAGCATGCCGATCACGAACTCGGGCAGCGCCGCCAGCGACAGCGAGCCGATCGAGGTGGAGAGGTCGAAGACCGAGTCGCGCCACAGGGCGGCCAGCGAGCCGATCAGGATGGAGATGGGGATGCTGATGATCGCCGCGAAGAGCACGAGGGCGGCCGAGTTGAGCACGCGCGACTTGATCAGCGAGGCGACTGACACGCCCGAGGCCGTCGAGGTGCCCAGGTTGCCGGTCACGATGTCCTTGAGCCAGATGCCGTACTGCACGTAGCGCGGCCGGTTGAGGTGGAGCTGCACGCGCAGCGCGTCGTACATCGCCTTGTCCGCAGCCTGCTTGCCGAGGATCGCCCGCGCCGGATCGCCCGGCAGCGCCTGCGTCGCGGCGAAGATGACGACCGAGACGAGGAACAGGGTGAGAAGGCCCAGGGCAAGCCGGCGAAGGATGAGTTTCACAAGCGGTGGCACGCCGCTCCCCCTTCGATAGCGGGGCCGCCCCGACGCCCGACCCGTCACAGGCCAGGCGTCGGGGCTCACGCCCCTTCAGCTTCGATCAGACGAAGTAGAACTTGTTGAAGTGGAAGCTCGAGAGCGGCTCGCCGCCCTTGTCGGGCACGACCCCGCCGAGCTTGGCGCTGTAGGCGTCGGTCTGGTCGTTGAACGCCCAGACGATGAGGCCGCCCTGCTCCTGCTCGATCTTCTGCGCCTCGCCAATGAGCTGGTCTCGAGCAGCCCTGTCAGCGGTCTTGAAGGCCTGCTGCACGACCTTGAGCCACTGGGCGTTCTTCCAGTGAGTCTCGTTGAAGGGCGCCGTGGGCAGGGTGCCCTGAGCCGTCTGAGCCAGGTAGTTGCGCGTGTACCAGAAGTCCTGGGCGAACGGCCAGGTGAGGTACTGGTTGCCGTAGAAGATGCTCGGGTCGACCTTGTTGACGCTGACTGTGACGCCGGCGGCCTTGGCCTGCTGGGCAAAGACCTGGGCGGCCGCGACAGCCGAGCCGCCGACAGCGTCCGAGGTGGTGAGGGTGACCTTCAGGTCGTTGTTGTAGCCCGCCTGGCTGAGCAGTGACTTGGCCTGATCGATGTCCTGCTCGCGCTGCGCCAACTGCGGCGTGCCGGGGTCGAACGGCGCGTACATGTCGTTGCCGACCCAGCCGTAGCCGCCGTACGCCTGCGAGATCATCGCCTGGCGGTCGATCATCAGGCGGAAAGCCTGCCGCACCCGCACGTCGTCGAAGGGTTTGACGTCGATGCGCATGGTGAAGGGCTGCCAGGCGCCGGTGTGGGCATCGAGCACCTTCATGCCCTGGGCCTGGACGACCTTGACCTGCGAGCTCGGCAGATCGGAGATCGCGTCGACGTTGCCGCCGAGCAGCGCGTTCACGCGGGCCGTGGGGTCGGCGAACTCGATGATCGTGAGATCGTCGACGTGCGGCACCTCGCCCCAGTAGTCCCTGTTGGCCGTGAAGACGATCTGCTGGCCGGGCGAGAAGCTCTTGAGCTTGAAGGGCCCTGTGCCGATCGGCGCCTTGGGATTGAAGTTCTGCGGCACGATCGTGTTGCCGTAGACGGCCATCGCCTCGTCGAAGACCGAGTTCGGCGAGTCGAGCGTGAACTGCACCGTGCTCGCGTCGATCTTCTTGATGCCGCTCGACTTGAGCGCCGCGAGCTGAGTGGCACCCATCCCGGGGGCTTTCGGATTGATGATGCGATTGTAGCTGTAGATCACATCGTCGGCGGTCATCGGCGTGCCGTCATGGAAGACGACACCGCTGCGCAGCTTGACCGTCCACACCGTGGCGTTCGCGTTCGACGACACCTCCTCGGCCAGGAGGTTCGTCAGCTTGTAGTTCTGATCCCAGCCGAGCAGGGCGTCGTAGAGCTGGAACGTGATGGCGATCTCTGGCTCGGTCGTGGCGAGCTGGCCGTCGAGCTTCTCGTTGGCCGAGCCACCGACGATGCCGACCTTCAGGCTACCGCCCTGCCTGGGGGCGCCCGAGCTCGACGCGCTCGCGCCCGAGCTGCTGGTGTTACTGCTGCCGCACGCGGCGAGTACCGACGCGAGACTGACGCCGGCCCCCGCCACCAGAGCCCCCTTCAGCACGTCTCGCCGGGTGTACTTCGCATCCATGAAGTTGAGCGGGAACGAACGGTCTTCTCCGTCCACTGCGCACTCCCCCCTGTCCTGACTTGACGTCGTTACCGGACCCGTGCGGATTTATCCACCTGGGTGGTTTGCCGAATGCTATCAGCGGCTCCGGCGTTGTCAATACCGTCATGTCGAGCGACGTTCTGCGCACCGAAATGGCCTCTCCACCCCTGCGGGCGAGGGCGCCGCCCGCACTCGCATGCGGTCCTGCGGTCGAGCCCTCGACAGCGCCGGACGCATGCCCGGCGCGACAGACGCGCCGCCGTTGCCGCCCGCGGCGGCGGCCGGTACGCTTGCGGCCATGGACGATCGTCTGCGCGTACTGCTGGTCTCCAACATGTATCCGACGCCGGAGCGGCCCGCCTTCGGCGTGTTCGTCGCCGACCAGGTGGCCGCCCTGCGCGCCACCGGCGAGGCCGACGTCGAGCTGTTCACCTGGGATGCCGGCGGCCGGCCCTGGCGCTACGCCCTGGCCGGCCTCGAGCTCGCCCTCACGCGCGTGCGCGCCGACGTCGTGCACGCCCACTACGGCCTGTCGGGCCTCGTCGCGCTCGCCGCGCGCTCACGTGCGCCGCTCGCGCTCACCGTGCACGGGCGCGACTGCCATCACCCCGTCGTCAAGCGTGTGACCGCGCTCGTCGCACGCCGCGCCGCCGCCGTCGTCGCCGTGTCCGACGAGCTCGCCGGGCAGTGCCCCTTCGCGGTGCGCGCCGTGATCCCGCCGGGGGTCGACCTGGAGCTGTTCCGGCCTCTCTCCCGGGCCGAGGCGCGTGCCCGGCTGGGCCTGGCCGACGACCCGGTCCGTCGCCTCGTCGTCTTTCCCGCCGACCCGGCGCGCCCCGAGAAGCGCTTCGCCGACGCCGCCGCGCTCGTCGCGCGCGTCGGCGCCGTCCGTCCCGGCACAGAGCTGCGGCCGGTCTTCGGCCGGCCGCGCGCCGAGATGCCGCTCTGGCTGAACGCCGCCGACGCCGTCGTCGTCACCTCGGAGCGCGAGGGCTACGGCCTCGCCTGCGTCGAGGCCCTGGCCTGCGACGTGCCGGTGCTCGCCACGCCGGTCGGCATCGCGCCGCGCCTGCTACCGGGCGTCGAGGGCTGCCTCTGCGCGCCGTTCGACCCCGCGCGCTGGGGCGCGCACCTGGAGGCGGTGCTGGCTGGGGACGGTCGGGTCGCCGGCCGGGCCACGGCCGAGACGCAGGGTCTCGCCGCGTCGGCCCGCCGGCTGCTCGGGCTCTATCGCGAGCTTCAGAGCGGCGTGACGAGGTAGCCGGCGACCTGGTCGTCGGCGACCAGCACGCCGGCGAGCTCGCCGCTGTGGGTCACCGGAGCGCGCAGTCGATACTCCTCGCCGCCGATGTTCACGACGTGGCCGCGCCGGGCCGCGAACGGGAGGCAGATGCGAGGGGCGATGCCGCTCCGGCGAACATCACAGACGGCCGCCCGAAAGGCGGTGTAGTCGATGTGGCCGTTCGTCGTCACACCTTCGGTATCGGCGCGCCGCGGGCATCCTTGATGGAGCCTGGCGCAGGCTCCGTGGCCCGGTCTGGCGACGGTCCCGCGACGCGGCCGCAGCGGTCGTTCGCGGCGCCCCCGGCACGCCGCCCGGAAGGTCGCCGGCGACGCCCTCGGGGCGCCGGCGACGGGCCGCGAGCGAGCGTCAGCAGATGCGCGGCAGCAGCTCGCCGACCGGCATGTCGACCACCCGCCGGGTGCCGAACGCGGTGCGTAGCGCGACGCGGCCGCGGTGCCCCTCGACGATCGTGCCGATGTGCGCTGCGCGGGCGCCCTCGGGGCGCCCGCGCAGCGCCGCGAGCACCGCCTCGGCCGCGTCGGGCGCGACGGCGAACAGCATCTTGCCCTCGTTGGCGAGGGCCAGCGGGTCGTAGCCGAGCAGCTCGCAGGCCGAGCGCACCGCCGGCGACACCGGCAGCGCCTGCTCGTCGATCTCGACCCCCAGCCCGGCCTCTTCGGCGAGCTCGGCGAGCACCGTGGCCAGGCCGCCGCGGGTGGGGTCGCGCATGAAGTGCAGGGCCGCCCCGCCGGCCGCCAGGGCCGCCTCGACCAGGCGCCAGAGCGGCGCGCAGTCGCTGCGCACATCGAGGCTCAGGTTGAAGTCGCCGCGCGCCGCCAGCACGGCCAGGGCGTGGTCGCCGAGCGTGCCCGAGATGAGCAGCGCGTCGCCGGCGGCGACGGCCGCCGCCGAGACCTCGTGCTCGACCACGATCTCGCCGAGGCCGGTCGTCGTGATGAAGAGGGCGTCGGCGGCGCCGCGCTGCACCACCTTGGTGTCGCCGGTCACGATCGCGACCGGCGCCTCGGCCGCGGTCGCGGCCATGCTGGCGCAGACCTCGTCGAGGCGCGCCAGCTCGAAGCCCTCTTCGATGACGAACGCGGCGGCGAGGCCCAGCGGCCGAGCCGCCGCCGTCGCCAGGTCGTTCACCGTGCCGGCCACCGCCAGGCGGCCGATGTCGCCGCCGGCGAAGGTGAGCGGCTGCACCACGTGGGCGTCGGTGGTGAGCGCCACGCGGCCGCTCGCCGTGAGGGCGGCGGCGTCGTCGAGCCGGGCCAGCACGGGGTTGTCGAAGTGGCGCAGGAACAGGTCGTGCACGAGGTCGCGGTACAGGCGGCCGCCGCTGCCGTGGCCGAGCAGGACACGGTCGCCGTCAGGCATCGGCGGCCTCCGGCTCCTCGATCGCGCGGTAGCGGAAGTGCGCGGCGCAGGAGCCCTCGCTCGACACCATGCAGGCCCCGACCGGCGTCTCGGGCGTGCAGCGCCGCCCGAACAGGGCGCACTGCGGCGGGTCGATCAGGCCGCGCAGCACCTCGCCGCAGCGGCAGCCCGCCGGCTCGAGCGGCTCGCCGGGATCGACGGCGAAGCGCTCCTCGGCGGCCAGGTCGCGAAACTCGGCGGCCAGGCGCAGGCCCGAGCCCGGGATCGAGCCGAGGCCGCGCCAGTCCGCGTCGCAGGGCTCGAAGACGCGCGCAAGGAGCGCCTGGGCCACGCGGTTGCCGGCCGGCGCCACGGCGCGCCGATAGCCGTTCTCGATCGCCGGCCGCGTCTGCCGCGACAGCAGCAGCAGCGCCTGCAGCACGTCGTCGGGGCCGAAGCCGGCGACCACGCCGCCGACGCCGTAGTCGTCGGCCAGAAAGCGGTAGGCGTCGCTGCCGGTGACCACGCTCACGTGGCCCGGCAGGATGAAGCCGTCGATGCGCGACTCGCCCGAGTCGAGCAGCGCCCGCAGGGCGCTCGGCATCGTCTTGTGCAGGCTGAGCACCGAGAAGTTGGCGAGGCGACGCTCGCGCGCCAGCACGACGGCGCCGGCCACGGTCGGCGCGGTCGTCTCGAAGCCGATGCCGGCCAGCACGAACTGGCGGTCGGGCTCGGCGTCGGCCAGGTCGAGCGCGTCGAGCGGCGAGTAGACGACGCGCACGTCGGCCCCGGCGGCGCGCTCGCGGGCGAGGCTGCTGCGCGAGCTCGGCACGCGCACGAGGTCGCCGAAGGTGACGATCGTGACTTCGGGCAGGCGCGCCAGCGCGACGACGACGTCGAGGTCGCCGACCGCCGTGACGCAGACGGGACAGCCGGGCCCCGACACCAGACGCAGGCCCGGCGGCAGCAGGTCGCGCAGGCCGTAGCGCGAGATCGCCATGGTGTGGGTGCCGCAGACCTCCATGTAGGTGCGGTGGGCGCCGCCGGCGGTCGCCAGGGCGGCGGCGAGACGGGCGACGCGCTCGGCGTCGGGCGCTGTGCTCGGCCCCGTCACCGCGAGCCTAGATCGAGGGGTCTTCGGGGTGCCCGTCGTCGGCCTCGTCGGCCGCGTCGCGAGCGGCCGGCCCGGTCGGCCGGCCGGACTCGCCGGCCAGGCCGGCCAGCTCGTCGAACAGGGCGAGCCGCTCGGCCGCCTCGCCCGAGTCGAGCACGGCGATGGCGAAGCCGGCATGCACCAGCACGTAGTCGCCGACGCGCGCGTCGGGCACGAGCATGAGGCTGGTGCGCTGGACCAGGCCGTCGGCCTCGATCGTGGCGTCGGGGCCGTCGGTCGCCGTGATGCGCATCGGGATGGCCAGGCACATGGGGGATCAGCGCTCCAGCTTCAGTCCGGCGCGGCGTCGAGCTGCCCGCGCCTGCGCAGGACAGTATAGCCCGCGACCACGGCCTGCCCAAACGACAGGCCGCCGTCGTTGGCGGGCAGGCGTGAGTGGGTGAGCACGGTGAAGTCGTCGGCGGCCAGGGCGTCCTCGCAGAGGTCGGTCAGCAGGCGGTTCTGAAAGACGCCGCCCGAGAGCGCGACCGTCGTGCGGCCGCTGGCGGCGCGTGCCCGGCGGCAGAGGTCGAGCACGACGGCGGTCACGGTGGCGTGCAGGCGCGAGCCGACGGCGGCGGGCGTGGCGTGGGCCTCGAGGTCGTCGAGGATGCCGGCGAACAGGGCGGCGAGCCGCACGACGTGCGGCTCGCCGCCCTCGCCGGCGCCGGCCGCGACCTCGAAGCCGTACGGCGCCGCGCCCGCCCTAGAGACCATCTCGAGCTCGATCGCCGCCTGCCCCTCGTAGGTGACCACCGAGCGTACACCGGCGAGCGCCGCGACCGCGTCGAACAGGCGGCCGCAGCTCGAGGTGAGCGGCGCGTTCACGCCGGCGCCGACCTGGGCGGCGATCGCGGCCAGCTCGTCGTCGGCCACGGCAAAGCCGGCCCACCGGGCGCGCTCCAGGCCGTCGTCGCCGAGCAGCGCGAGCAGCCAGCCGGCCGCGGTGCGCAGCGGCCGCCTGACGGCGAGCGCGCCGCCGGGCAGCGGCAGGTACTCCAGGTGGGCGAAGCGGCGGTAGCCGAGCAGGTCGCAGAGCAGCACCTCGCCGCCCCACAGGGCGCCGTCGGCGCCGTAGCCGAGGCCGTCCATGCTCACGCCGATGGCCGGCCCCTCGAGCCCGTGCTCGGCCAGGCAGGCCGCGACGTGAGCATGGTGGTGCTGCACGGCGACCGCCTCGATCGCGTGCTCGCCGGCCGCACCGGCCGCACCGGCCGCACCGGCCGATCGTGGGGCAAAGGCTCCCGACGCGCCGCCCCCCGCCGCGATCCGCGCCAGCGCGTACTTGGTGGCCAGGTACTCGGGGTGCAGGTCGTAGGCCACGACCTCGGGCGTCAGGCGAAAGAGGTGCTCGTAGAGCGCGACGCTCGCCTCGAAGTGCTCGAGCGTCTCGATGTTCTCGAGATCGCCGATGTGCTGCGACAGAAAGGCGTTGCGGTCGCGCGTCAGGCAGAAGGTGTTCTTGAGCTCGGCGCCGCAGGCGAGCACCTGCGGCAGCTCGCGCGGCAGCGCGACCGGGAACGGCGCGTAGCCGCGCGAGCGCCGCACGAGCCGCGGGACCTCGCGCCGCACGATCGCCACCGAGTCATCGTAGCGGGCTGCGATCTCGCGGTCGTGCACCAGATGGTAGTCGGGGATGCCGGCGAGCCGGCCGATCTCGGCGACGTCGCGCACGATCGGCTCCTCGACCAGGTTGCCGCTCGTCATGACGAGCGGCCGGCCGGCGGCCTCGAGCAGCAGGATGTGCAGCGGTGTGTAGGGCAGCATCACCCCCAGATAGCGCTGCCGCACGGCGACCTCGGGGCTGATCTCGACCGCGCCGGCGCGACCCGAGTCGGCACTGCCCGCGCCGGTGCGATCCGCGCGGTCCCGGTCGTGCGCTGCAGCGGCGCCGCGCGCCGAGGCGCCGCTGGCCCGGTCCGCCCCGCCGACCTCGGCCCCCGGCGACAGGTCGGGCCGCAGCTCGCGCCAGTCGACCAGCACGATCGGATGCTCGACCGAGACGAGCAGCTCGCGCTCGGCCGCCGTCGTGCGACAGTGAGCGGCGACCTGATCGAGGTCGCAGAACATGACGGCGAGCGGTTTGTCGGGGCGCCGCTTGCGCTCCTTGAGGCGCCGCACCGCGCCGTCGTCGGTCGCGTCGCAGGCCAGATGAAAGCCGCCCAGGCCCTTGATCGCGACGATGGCGCCGGCGCGCAGCAGCTCGGCCGTGCGCGCGATCGGCTCGTAGCCGCCGCTCGCCAGCACGGCGCCCGCCTCGGCGCGCCCCGCCCGCACGTCGACGAGCGTCACTCGGGGACCGCAGACCGGGCAGGCGTTGGGCTCGGCGTGAAAGCGCCGGTCGGTCGGATCGGCGTACTCGCGACCGCAGGCCGGACACAGCGGAAAGGCGCGCATGGTCGTGCGCTCGCGGTCGTAGGGCAGGTCCTCGATGATGGTGAACCGCGGCCCGCAGTTGGTGCAGTTGGTGAACGGGTAGCGGTAGCGCCGGTCGTGCGGGTCGAGCAGCTCGGCGTGGCAGTCGTCGCAGGTCGCGATGTCGGGCGAGACGAGCTGATAGGCCGCGGGGTCGGTGGCGCTCTCGAGGATGACGAAGGCGCTCGCACCTGTCGCGGCCGCCTCCTGTTCGTCGAGCGTCGCGATGTACGAGCGCGGCGGCGCCTCGCGCGGCAGGGCCGCGCGAAACGCCGCCACCGCGCCGGGCGCGCCCTCGATCTGGATCTCGACGCCGGCCGACGTGTTGCGCACCCAGCCGGTCACGCCGAGGCGCAGCGCGAGGTTGTAGACGAAGGGCCGAAAGCCGACGCCCTGCACCACGCCGCTCACGCGCAGGAAGTGCGCGGTCACGGCCCCGGCAGCGGCTCGCCCGGCGCCTGCGCCGCCCCGCTCGGCCCCGGCGGCGCCCCGCTCGGCCCCGGCGGCGGCTCGCCCGGCGCCGGGGTCAACGCCGTCGGCGCCGTCGGCGGCATCGCGCCGCCCACCCTTCCCCCGCTCGGCGGGCGTCAGGTCGGGCATCGGAACTCGTGGTCCTCCTCGAGGCGTACCACATGGCAGCCGGTGCAGCGCATGGTGTAGGTATGCCCGAGCGGCACGTCGTGCGTCGCGCAGAAGTCGATCTGCACGCCGAGCACCTCGAACTCGTCTTCGTCGCAGGCGCCGCAGGACGTGAGCACGACGTCGCCCAGGGCGTAGCTCTGGCGCAGCCGGACCATGGCCTCGCGCGCCCCGGGGTGAAAGGCGAGGTCGGCTTCGAGCTCGGCGCCGGTCGGCGCGGCCGACTCGGGCGCCGCCGCGGCGACCTGCCCGGCGAGGTAGGCCAGGCGGTAGCCGCGCCGCCGCAGCAGGTCCTGAAAGCGGCAGCCGGCGGCGCAGCGCTCGCCGGCCAGGGCGGCGGCGTGCAGGCGCAGCACCTCGGCGCTCGCCGCGAAGGCGCGCAGGTCGACCGCGTCGACGGCCTCGGGCGCGCGGGTCTTGGGCGGTCGGCCGCGGCGCCGCGGCTCGCTCTCGCGCACCAGGCCGAGCAGGCCGATGTCGGGGGCGGCGCGCAGGGCGGCGTCGACCGCGTCGAGCCAGCCCGGCGCGAAGGCGAGATCGTCGTGCACACGCACGACGATATCGCCTCTCGCCATGGGCAAGGCGGTGTCGATGCCGCAGTGCGCCATCTCGGGCTCGTGCGCCTCGAGGGCGATGGCGGCGACCTCGCCGCGCAAGTAGCGGCGCGACAGCTCGTCGAGCACGTCGTCGCGGTGCTGCGCGGCCAGCACGATCACCTCGACGTCGCCGGCGACCGAGTCGCGCAGGCGGCGTAGCGCGCCGCGCAGCGCGGTGACGCCGTGCGTCGAGACCAGGGCGACGCTGACGGGAGCCTGCGGCACGGTCAGGCGGCGGGCGAGAGGCTCGGCGGGCAGGCGCCGGTGGCGAGCTCCTCGCCGATCAGCGCGACGACCCGCTCGGCGGCGGCCGCCACGGGCGCCGAGAGCTCCTCGCCGAACGTCTCGACGTCGACCGCCTCGACCGTGTAGACGACGACCTCGGCCGGCATGTCGTAGCCGAGCTGCTCGCCGAGCTCGAGGGCAGTGCCCAGGTGGATGCTGTGCGCCGAGCCGTAGCGATGGCCGCCGCGAAAGACGGCGGCGTCGACCCGGCCGATCGTGCCCGGCTCGGCGCCGCTACGCAGCGCATCGATAATGACGACCTTCGTGAAGCCGCGCACGAGCTCGAGCAGTCGGAGGCCGCCGACCTCGCTCTCGGCGACCTCCACGTCGCTCGGCATGGGGAACTCACGAAGGCGACGGGCCACGAGCAGGCCGAGGCCGTCGTCGGAGAGGATCGGGTTCCCCATGCCGAGGACGAGGGTTGTCACGTGCTACATGTTCCTTTTCGCCGTGGCGACGACCTCGCGGGTCGCCGCGCTGCGCACCGTGATCTCGAGCGGCATCTCGCCGGGCAGCGTGTGCGTGGCGCAGCCGAAGCAGGGGTCGTAGGCGCGGAAGGCCATCTCGATCATGTTGAGCGTGCCTTCCTTGATCTCCTTGCCGCCGGTGAGCAGCCCCTCGGCCGCCTTCTTGAGCGACATCGAGATGGCGGCGTTGTTGTTGGTCGTACCGACGATCAGGTTGACGGCCGTGACCATGCCCTGCTCGTCGGTCTTGTAGTGGTGGTACAGGGTGCCGCGCGGCGCCTCGACCACACCGACGCCCTCGCCGACGATGCCGGTCGGGATGTTGCGCACGTCGGGGCTCACGATCTCGGGGTCCTGAGCCAGCTCGTGGGCCCGCTCGGCCGCGTAGAGCAGCTCGACGAGGCGCGCCCAGTGGGTGGCCAGGGTCGCGTGCACCGGCTTGCCGCCGAGCGTGTCGTAGAAGCGCTCGTACTCGGCCTGGGCGAGCGGCGTGGCCATGCCGTCGGAGGCGTTCAGGCGGCTGAGCGGCGAGGCCCGGTAGACGCCCGAGTCCTTGCCGTCGACGAAGCCCTTCCAGCCCACCGACTTGAGGTACGGGTAGACCAGGTAACTGTAGGGCTCGACGTGCTCGGCGATGTGGGCCAGGTAGTCCTTGGCGGCGAACTTCTCGAGCTCGGCGCCGTCGGGACCGGTCACGCGGATCTGGCCGTCGTAGAAGTTGACCTTGTTGTTCTCGTCGACCAGGCCCATGTAGTAGGTCTCGTGAGTGAAGGCGTCGCTCTTGATCAGGTCGACGTAGTCGCCGTTGCCGAGCACCACGTCGTTGAACAGGTTGATCGTGAACTTGGCGAACTCGACCTGCTCGGCCGTGATCTGCACGATGCGGTCGCGCTGCTCGGCCGTGATGGCGTGGCTCACGCCGCCCGGCAGGCCCATGACCGGGTGGATCTGCTTGCCGCCGATCATGCTGATCGCCTCGGCCGCGTCGGCGCGCAGCTTGATGACGGCGCCGCCGGTCTCGAGGCCGATCTTGTTGATGACACCCAGGATGTTGCGCTTGGCGGGGTCGGATTCGGGCCCCATGATGAAGTCGGGACCGGCCAGGATGTAGAAGTGCGTGGTGTGGTCGGTCACGTAGAACATGTTGTAGAGCAGCTCGCGCAGCTTGCGGCCGGCCGGTGCGACCTCGACGCCGAAGACGGCGTCGATCGCCTTGGTGGCGGCCATGTGGTGCGCCTCGGGGCACACGCCGCAGATGCGCGGCGTGATGCGGGCGAGCTCCTCGACCGGGCGGCCCAGGCAGAAGCGCTCGAAGCCGCGCAGCTCGGGGATCTGGAAGTAGACGTTCTGGACCTTGTTGTCGTCGTCGACGAAGATCTCGATCTTGCCGTGGCCCTCGAGCCGGGTGATGGGATCGACGCTTATCTTCTTCATCAGACTCTCGCCCTCCTGAGCAGCGAACTGGCGAGACCGAATCGGTAGAACGTGCCGACCGGGTCGGGCACGGTGGCCGCGATGCGGGCGATCTCGTCGGGGTCGGGGTCGTCGACGATCGATGCGAGCGTGCTCAGCATCTTGGCGCCCTGGTCGGTGACGCCCTCGGGCGGACCGTAGCAGCCGCGACAGGGCATGCCGACCTTGGTGCAGCGCGAGCCGCAGCCCGCCGCCGTGGCCGGTCCCATGCAGATCAGACCCTGCTCGAGCAGGCACTTCTCGGGGTCGGGCAGGAACTCCCAGATGCGCTTGAAGCCGTGGATCTTCTTCTCTTCTTTGACCCGCTCGCACTCGTCGCAGCACGACTTGGGAGCCACGCCGATGGTCGCGCCCTTGGCCGGCAGCTCGACCTTGCCCTGCAGGGCCGCCGTGACGACGTCGAGCACGCCGGCGATCTGGTGCGCCTCGGGCGGACAGCCCGGCATGAAGTAGTCGACGTCGACGGTCTGGGCGAGCGTCTTGACGGTGTCGTACATATGGGGCAGGTCGAGCTCGCCCTCGGGCACCGTGTAGCGCTCCTGCGGGTAGACGCCCGCGGGGTTGTCGACCGACGGGTTCTGCGTGTAGACGAGGTCCTTGATCTCCTGGGCGCTCGCCACGTTGGCGAGGCCGGGGATGCCGCCCATCGTGGCGCAGGCGCCAAAGGCGACGAGCACCTTGCTCTTGGCGCGCAGGACGTTGGCGATGTGCTCGTTCTCGGAGTTGCGGATGCAGCCGTTGAACAGGCAGACGTCGATGAAGCCGTCGTCGTAGGCCTCGAGGTCCTTGTACTTGAAGTCGGCCGCGGCCGGCCAGAAGACCACGTCGTAGGCCTGGTCGACCTCGATGATCTTGTCCTTGATCTCGAGCAGGGCGATCTCGCAGCCTCCGCAGCTCCCCGCCCAGTACATCGCGAACTTGAACTTGCTCATGCCGGCACCGCCTCCGGGGCCACCTCGGCCGCCTCGTCTTTGAACTGACCGCCCCAGCCGAGCGGTCCGAGCGCCCGGACCTCGTCGACGAACTCGGTCACGACGCGGGCGAACTTGTCGCCCTCGGCGGCCGAGACCCACTCGAGGCGTACGCGGCCGGGCTCGAGGCCGAGCTGCTCGAGGAGCTTCTCCATGAGCGGATAGCGGCCCGCGGTGCGGTAGTTGCCGTTGATGTAGTGGCAGTCGCCGGGGTGACAGCCGGCGATCATCACGCCGTCGGCGCCTTCGGCGAAGGCCTTCATGATGTGCGTGGGATCGACCCGGCCCGAGCAGTTGGTCTTGATCGGCACCATGTTGGGCGGGTACTTCATGCGGGCCGTGCCGGCGAGGTCGGCGCCGTTGTAGCTGCACCAACGGCACAGGAACCCGATGATGCGCGGTTCGAATCCGTTGTCACTCACTGTCGTCTCCTTACGGTCGCGACCCGCCTAGATGGCGAGCGCCCCTTCGATCTCGGCGAAGATCTGCTGGTCGAGGTAGCCCGCCTGCTGCGGCACGTTGGAGCCGCAGGCCGCGACGCAGACGCCGCAGCCCTTACAGGCCGCCGTGATGACCTCGGCAGCGTCCTTCTCTGCGTTGTACTGGATCGCGTTGTGCGGGCAGAGGCCCACGCAGATGTGGCAACCCGAGCACTTCTCGGGATCGATATAGGAGATCGTGGGTTCGACCTTGACGGTGTCGTTGTCGACCAGGGCCAGCACACCGGCCGCCGCGGCGCCCGCCTGGGCGACCGTGTCGGGGATGTCCTTGGGGTACTGGCAGCAGCCGGCGATGAAGATGCCGTCGGTGACCGTGGCGACCGGCTCGAGCTTGGGGTGCCGCTCGAGGTAGAAGCCGTTCGAGCTGCAGCCGAAGCCGAAGACCTGCGAGACCTCTTTGGCGTCGTGCGCCGGGGCCAGGCCGGCCGAGAGGATCACCATGTCGGCCGGGATGCGCCGCACGATGCCGAGCAGCGTGTCTTCGACCTTCACGACCAGGCGCCCCTCTTCGTCGGGCGCGAGGGCGACGTCGGTGACCTCGGCCGCGCGGCCGCGCACGAAGTTGACGCCCTCGTTCATGAGCCGCCGGTAGAACTCTTCGTAGTTCTTGCCGTAGCAGCGCATGTCGATGTAGAGCTCGTAGACCTCGGTCTCGGGCAGGTGCTCCTTGATCAGGTGCGAGAACTTGAGGGAGTACATGCAGCACACGCGTGAGCAGAACTCCTGGTAGTTCTCGTCGCGGCTGCCGACGCAGTGCAGGATGGCGACCGACTTGGGCGCCTCGCCGTTCTTGCAGACGATGTGGCCGCCGGTCGGGCCGCTGGCGTTGGAGATGCGCTCGAACTCGAGGCTCGTGATCACGTTGTCGAGGCGGCCGTAGCCGTAACGCGTCTCCTGCCTGGCATCCCAGAGCTCGAAGCCCGTGGCCATGACGATGGCGCCGACGTCGAGCTCGACGATCTCGTCTTTCTGCTCGAAGTCGATCGCGCCCGGGCCGCAGGCCGGCACGCAGGACTGCTGCTTGCACTTGCCCTTGGAGAGGGTCAGGCACTTGGTCGGGTCGATCGTGGCGCGCAGTGGCACCGCCTGCGGGAACGGTATGTAGATCGCGCTGCGAAAACCGAGGCCCTGGTCGAACTCGCTTCTGACCTTGCGCACGACGCAGGCCTCCTGGCAGGCGCCGCAGCCGGTGCAGGTGTCGGTGTTCACGTAGCGCGCCTTCTTGCGCACCTTCACGGTGAAGTTGCCGACGTAGCCTTCGACCTCTTCGACCTCGGAGTAGGCCATGAGGGTGATGTTCGGGTCCTTGCCGAGCGCCGACATCTTGGGCGTGAGGATGCAGGCCGCGCAGTCGAGGGTCGGGAAGGTCTTGTCGAACATCGCCATGTGGCCGCCGATCGAGGGGTTGCGCTCGACCAGGGTCACGTGCTTGCCGGTGGCGGACAGCTTGAGGGCGGCCTCGATGCCGGCGATGCCGCCGCCGACCACGAGCACGTCGTGGTTGACCGGCACCTCGATCGGCTCGAGCGGCTGGTTGAAGGGCAGCCGGTGGATCTGGGCGCCCAGGATGCGCTTGGCCTTCTCGGTGGCCGCCTGCGGGTCGATCGTCACCCATGAGCAGTGCTCACGGATGTTGGCCATCTGCAGCAGGAACGGGTTGAGGCCGCCGTCGCCGGCCGCCTTGCGGAAGGTGGGCTCGTGCATGGTCGGCGAGCAGGCCGCCACGACCGCGCGCGTGATGCCGTGTTCCTTGATGTCGTTCTTGATGAGGTCCTGGCCGGGGTCGGAGCACATGTACTTGTACTCGCGCGCCACCGCCACGTTGGGCTGCCTGGTGGCCCACTCGACGACCTCGGCGACGTCGACCTTGCCGGCGATGTTGGTGCCGCAATGGCAGACGTAGACGCCGATCTTCTCTTCAGCCATCGTCATCTCCTCCTCGCCGGTCACGCCGGGATCGCGGCGAGCACGCCGTCACAGGAGACGACCTGCTTGTCGATGGCGAGCTTCGTGGGTTCGACGCCGAACGCCAGGCCGGCGAGCTGCGTGAAGTACATCACCGGGATGTTGAAGCTGGTGTTGTACGTCGCGTTCACGCGCGGCTGATAGGCCTCGAGGTTCATCTCGCAGAGCGGGCAGGCGGCGACGATGACGTCGGCGCCCTTGTCGGCCGCCGACTTGAGCAGCTCGTAGCACATGTGCAGGGCGGCGTCCTCTTTGGTCATCATCATCATGCCGCCGCAGCACTTGACCTTGCCGGGGTAGTCGACGACGTCGGCGCCCAGGGCCTTGAAGAAGGCGTCCATGGTGGTCGGGAACTCGGGGTCGTCGAAGGCGCCCATCGGCCGCGAGTACTGGCAGCCGTAATAGGGGGCGACCTTGATGCCGGTCAGACGGCGCGTGACCTTGTTCTCGATCGCCTCGAGGCCGACGTCGTTGATCAGCACGTCCATGATGTGGCGCACGTTCTTTTTGCCGTCGTAGCTGCGGCCCACGGCGCCCAGGGCGCCGTTGACGGCCTTGAAGACCTCATCGCTTTCGTTCATGTAGCGGTTGGTCTTGGAGAGGCTCGTGTAGCAGGCGTTGCAGATCGCGACGAGATCTTCGTCGCCCTGCTGCTGGGCGATCGCCAGGTTGCGCGCGGCGATGGCGAACGAGTCGAGCTCGCGCACCGAGAAGTAGCTCGTCGCGCCGCAGCAGTTCCAGTCGTCGAGCTCGCGCAGCTCGATGCCGAGCTTGGCCATGAGCGCGCGGGTGGAGATGTCGTAGGCCTTGCCGGTGGCTTCGGCCGAGCAGCCCGGATAGTAGAGGTATCTCATTGGACCTTGGCCTCCTGCGCCTTGGCCTCTTCGGCCTCGAGATAGGCGGAGATCCTGGCGAGCTCCTCGCGGCCGCGGATGTTCTTGGCAAAGAGCGGCAGGCGGCCGCCGAAGAAGAGCTTGGCGCCCACGCTGGTGAACTTGAGGGCCAGGCCGGGGTTCTTGGTCATGACGAACTTGCCGATGAGCTCGACCTCGTGGTTGCGGCCGTGCTTGCGGACGCTGTCGATGAAGTACTTCGTCATGGCCGGGTTCTTGCTCGCCGGCGGCAGGATGTCGTACTTCATGCCGAGGCGCTTGAGCTCGTACATGAGGTCGGTGATCTTGATGCCGGCCGGGCAGCGCACCGTGCAGTAGTAGCACGACGTGCACAGCCAGATCGTGTTGCTCTTGAGCACCTTGTCGATCATGCCGGCCCGGAACGCGGCGATCACCTCGCGCGGACCGTAGTCCATGAGGTAGCTCGTCGGGCAGGAACCGGTGCACGTGCCGCACTGCTGACAGATCTTGATCTTCTCGCCGGCTGGCATGCGCATGACGTCATCGCAGAACGCCTTGTGCACCGCTTTGGCCTGTGGCGTGGTAGCTAGCTCCGTCATTCTCCTCTCCAGATCATCACGTGGCTCCCCACGACTTGACGCCCGCTCAGCGCCACCTCGCCCCGGTGGCCGCGTGCGGACGCTTGCTGTCGCTCCGAATGCCGGGGCTGGTTCCTCCCCGCCTTCATCGTGGTCGTCAGCGCCGCCGACGGCCGCCTGAGGTGGCTCCCTCCAGGGCTTTGGGCCCACTTTGTGAACCCGGGTGCAAGTGTCTGAAAGTGTAACAGAGCGGTCTGCGACCTGCAGCCGGCCCGGGGTGACCTCTACGGTCGAACGTAGCACAGAACGGGACGCCGGTTCCCGGTCCCAGGTGTACAAAGCGGGGCCCGGGGAGACTGCGATTTGTGCGGCTTTCACGAACGCGTGCGCTCGCGCGCGAGCGGCACGGGCGCGCGCCGCCTGACGGCGGCGCGCCTGTGCGGCCCGGCGGCGGCGGGCGCCCGGTCTCGAGGAGTCGCGGGCCGTGCCGCGGCCCCGCTCAAGCGCCGCGCCGCGCCGCCGATGATTGGCAGAGAGGGCGCCGGTGACCTACAATCGTGCGGCGTTCACGCGCGGGCCGACGTAGCTCAGCTGGCAGAGCACATCACTCGTAATGATGGGGTCCGGGGTTCGATTCCCCGCGTCGGCTCCAAAGAATACCTGCAAAACACGGGTTCGCCTCCTCCCCATCCTTGCCAGTGATGCGCGTTTGTCATGCGTCTGTCAAACTCCCGCTAGAGTCGCTCGGCAAAGATGTAGTCGTGCACCGTCTCGGCGGCTTCGTCGCGAAGGTCGTCGAGAACGTGCGAGTAGGTGTCGAGCGTTATCTGAATGTTCGCGTGTCCGAGGTTCGCGGACACGGCCTTGACCGGAACCTTGGCGCTGAGCGCCGCCGTCGCGTACGTGTGCCGCAGGCCATGGATGGAGAGCGGCGGCAGCGCGTCGGGGCGCGGCTCCGCGTCCGGCTCGGCGGGCGTCTCTGCCTCAGCCTTGGCCCGCTCCTCCGCGTTCACCTTGGCGATGGCCCGGGTGAACAGGCGGCTAACCCAGCGCGGGTCGAGAGGCCGTCCGTCTTCGTACGTGAACACGTAGCCAGTGTCGTGCCACGCGCTACCCGCGTGGAGCCGTTCCTCGGTCTGCTGCTTCTTCCACAGCCTGAGCACGGCCACAGTCGATGCGCCGAGCCTGATTCGGCGGCGGCTCGTATCGGTCTTCGGCTGCCCCTCAAGGACCTCGCCGCGAACGGGTACCCGCGTGCGCTGCACGTTCAAGTACCCCTCGTCGAGGTCGAGGCTATCCCACTTGAGCCCGAGCGCTTCCCCGCGCCGCGTACCCGTTGCCGAGAGCACGTACCATAGCGGGTGCAGCCGGTCGTCGCGTACGCTGTCGAGGAAGGTTCGTAGCTGTTCGCGGCTCCATGCGCGGACGCCCTCTTGTTGTTCCCGCTCGCCGGTCCGCCGGGCGCGCCGCCCCATCGAGTCGGCGGGATTGTAGGGCAGCAGGTGGTCGCCCACGGCATCGGCAAGCGCAGCGTGCATGACGGCTCGCACCTTCCGGACCGATGCGTCCCCGAGTCCCTCGCCGGTCATCTTGCCCTCGCGGCCAAGGTACACGTAATGCTCGCGAAGACGCTGCCCGGTAAGGTCTCTCAGCTTCATGCCGCCAAGCTTCGGGACGATGTGGCGCTCGATGTGCATCTCGTAGCTCGCCACGGTCGCGGGCTGGAGGCCGTCGTCACTCAGCCCCTTCGCCCAATCGCGCATGTACTCGCCGACGGTCAGCTTGCCCGGGTCGGCATAGTTGCCCTGCGCGACGCGAACCGTGGCGGCGTCGTGGGCCGCTTTCGCCTGCTTGTAGAGGTCGAAGGTACCGATGTACTGCTGCCGCTTCTCCATCGTCTCGTACAGCTCGCCGCCGCACTTCGTGCAGGACCTGAGCGGGCGTCGCTCTAGCGGGTACCGGGCGTTGCAGTCCCGGCAGCGTTGCGCCGGCCGCTTGCCCAGATTGACTGAGACTTGGTACTTGTCGCCGACCCTCCGCACCCCGTTCTTCATCGTGTTCGTCATGCCGTTCCTTTCTTCGGTTGCCCTCATGGTTCATCGGGCTTGGCCCGTTGTAGCTCACTTCGTCGGCCCCACCTCACCCCGTTGCTCGGTCGCCCTCTTCGCCTTGCCCTGCCGTGCCTTGCGGGCGTCCAGGGCGCTGCGGAGCTTGCGTTTGGTCTTCTCAGGCGTCCACTCCATACGCTCGGCTATGACAACCACGCCGAGGCCACGGTCGTGAAGTTCGAGCATCTTGCGCGCTTCGTCTCTGTAGGAGCGCACAGCTACTAGCCGAGCGCACTGGGGGGAGCAGTAGAGGACGCCACTCGTGCGGTGCTGGCCGAACTCGGCCCGCCCGCGCTGGCGCACGAAGAGCCGACGGCAGTCGCGCCGGTCGCAGACCCGGTACTCGGCCTGCTCGGCGATGTGGTTCCACAACTGAAGGCACAGCACCGCGTAGAGAGTCGGCGCAGGAGCGAGAAGGTTGTCCTCCGGCCAGTCGGCATCGCGTATCTCGACGCGGGCGTAGAAGTACGGGTGCATCGTTCGGGCAAGGCACTCGGATACGAAGGCCATGGCCTCGCGCATCCCGCCTGCCTTCCACACCGCAGGCGTGGTCCACGCGCTCTCCCACTGAGCCTCAACGTCCGCGAGGGTCAGAAGCCCTTGGCTGGCCTCAACGATGCGCACGAGGTCACGGAGCAAACGCGCATACACCCCGAAATCGTCCACGTGAGCTAGGCCGGGAGGCCGCGTCGAGAGGCCGCGCTCGGCCATGTAGCGTGAATATCGTTCCGTGAGCACAACCGCGATGCTTGGCGAGACGAAGGTTGCATCGACGATGACGACGGGACGCTCCCCGCCGTAAGGCTCGGGCAGGTCGCCCCAGCCCTCCGTGCCCATCGGCCCGTACTCGGCGACGAACGCCGCGACCGCCTCCGGGTCGCCAAGGTCAAGCTCGCGAAGTTCGCGCAGGTACAACTCATCGGGGACTTCCACCGGTTGTCCCCGCTGCCCGCCCTTCGGTCGCGGCCCTGTCAGGTCCCGCTCAAGGAAGCCCTCGTCCGTGAGGTGCACGGGGTAGACCCACAGCTCCGGCACCGGCAGCGGGCCGTGTGGCCATGTTGTAAGACGAAATCGATTGCTTGCGTCTGTTGACATCCGCGCGCTCCGCGTATGCAATACGTTAGACGACATCAGCGTAATACAATGCCTGCAAGTGTCAAGGCGATGGTGAGCATGATTCGGTTGCAGAGGGAGCGCGTCGCAAGGGACATGAGCCGCAACGCGCTCGCGTCCTTGGCCTTCCTCCCTCACGGCAGAGTCGGGCAAATCGAGAACGGTCGCGCACGTCCATCGCGGCACTCCAAGGAGCTGAAGAAGCTTGCCCTGGCCCTCGGCTTGCCATTAGCGGAAGCCGGAACGTTGCTGGACGAGGTGGACGATGGACGCTGAGCGTCTACCGCGTGACAGCCGCATGACAGCCGCCGGAAAGCCGCTACAAATCGAGCGCTTACAGAGCGCCGACATCAGCGCGCATGATGGGGCGGAGCCTAAGCGGCCCACGATGCGCAAGGCCCCGTGCGCGACCCGCGCCGAGCTGCAAGACATCCTCGCAAAGGCGAGCACCGACGTGGTCACGGCGGGCTACTGCCTCGGGTTGTCGCGGTCGGCCTCGTACCGCGCCGCCCAGAACGGCTCGCTGCCAACCATCCGGGTGTCGGGGCGTCTCGTCGTCGCCTGTTCGACACTGGCAAGGATGCTCGGCGCAGAGCTGGAACCGTGACCGCCGAAGAGCTGGCGGCCCGCTGCGAGGGCGCGAAGAAGACGCCCGGCGGGTATCTCGTGCGCTGCCCCGCCCACGAAGACCGTAGCCCGTCCCTGTCCCTCGGCGACGGTCGTGACGGACGCGTGCTTCTGCACTGCTTCGCGGGCTGCAGCTTCGCGAGCATCGTCGCGGCGTTGCACCTTGACCCCGCCGACCTCTCCCCCAAACGCGACCGCGGAGCGCGCCGCCATGGCCGACGCTGAAACACCCCCTCGCACTTCACCCGTCGGTTGGGGGTGAAACAGTGGAACACCTCGCCGGCGGGTTGACGCTGGAGGTCATCGCCGAGGCTAAGAACCTGCCCGTCGCCTTCCTCAAGGACGAGTTGGGGTGTTCCACCCGCAGGCGTGACGGTAGTGCAACAGTGTTCATCCCCTACCGGGACGAGAACGGCGTTGTTGAGGCCATGCGGTCGCGACTGTCGGTCGCGGGAGGGACCCGGTTCAAGTGGCGGCAGGGCGACAAGGTACACCTCTATGGCCTTGACCGGCTGGACGATGCCCGGCGGGCCGGATGGGCTCTCCTGGTCGAAGGCGAGTCAGACTGCTGGACGGCTTGGTACCACGGCGTCCCCTGCGTGGGCGTGCCCGGCAAGTCCACGTGGAGCGGAGAGCGCGGGCGCGGGTGGGCTGCCAAACTCGCGGGACTGCGCGTCTACCTGTGGCAGGAGCCCGACGCCGAAGACTTCGCCGCCGCCGTGGGCAAGGACCTGCCTGAGCTGCACGTCATCATCGCGCCGGAAGGCGTCAAGGACTTGTCCGAGGCGCACGTCGCCGGACACGACATACCCGCCTTCGTCGAAGCCCTCAAGGCCGCTGCCGTCGCGTTCGCCAAGCTTAGCGGCGAACGTCACGACGCCCGTCTCGTCGAGCTGAGGCGTCGCGCCGCCGACGTGCTAAACGCCGCCGACCCGCTGGAGCTCGTAGAGCAGGCCGTGGTCGATAGCGGATACGGCGGCGACACGCAGCCCGCCATGGTCACGTCCCTAGCCTTGACGTCCCGCCTGCTCGCCATGCGCCGAGGCACGATGCCGGTGCACCTGCTGCTAGTCGGCCCGCCCTCAGCCGGGAAGTCCTACACGCTTCAGACCTGCCTCAACCTGCTGCCCAAAGAGGCCTACCACACAATCGACGCGGGCTCGCCGCGCGTGCTCATCTACGACGATGCCGACCTGCGCCACCGTGCCGTCGTCTTTGGCGAGGCCGACTCGCTGCCCGCTGGCGAAGACAACCCGGCGGCGAGCGCCGTGCGCAACCTGCTGCAGGACCACGAGCTGCACTATTCGGTCGCGGTGAGAGACACAGACGGCGGGCGTTTCGTCACCCAGGAGGTTCACAAGCCCGGCCCGAGCGTGCTCATCACGACCGCCGTGCGGCGGCTCGGCTCGCAGCTCGACAGCCGCCTGTTCATCCTCGACGTGCCCGACGACCAGAAGCAGATAGCGAGTGCACTGCGGGCACAGGCCGCGTTGGAGGCGAACCCCGTGGCGTCCGAGACGCCCGAGGCGCTCATCGCGTTTCAAAGCTACCTGCAAGAACTCGCCCCGTGGGAAGTCGTCGTACCCTTCGCCACTGAGCTGGCCGACGCGATAGCGAATCAGCCGAACGATGCCCGCGTGGGGCGCGACTACGCTCGCCTGCTGTCGCTGGTCAAGTCGGTTGCCGTCTTGCGGCACGTCCATCGCGCCCGCGACGAAGCGGGCCGCCTCGTGGCCACGCTGGACAACTACACGACCGTCCACGCGCTTATTGCCGACGTGTACCGGGCATCGGCGACCGGGGCCGGGGCGAAGATACGTGCCGTCGTAGAAGCCGTCGCCGACCTCACAGCCACCCGTCCCCACGCCACGGTGGCGCAGGTGCAGGAACGGCTGACGCTATCGAAAGCGGCGGCGTCGCGGCATGTGAAGGCCGCGCTCCAGAACGGGTGGCTGACGAACGCCGAGACCCGCAAGGGCTGCCCCTACCGGTTGAAAATCGGCGAGCCGCTCCCGCCCGAGGCGGGCCTGCCCGACCCCAAGGCCCTCAGGTACGCCACTGTTCCAGAGCGTTTCAATCGTGGTGGAACATCTGGTGAAACACTAGAACCTATCGATTTGCAGCAACAAGAGGCCGACCGTTCCACTGCTTCACTCCTAACCGACGGCAGCGATGAGCACGAACGGACCGAAGACACACTGCTCGCCCCCTCACCCGACGTCGAAGAACCCGACCGCGATGATGGCGTGGTGCTTCCATCCCCCGAGGGCCTCGCCATCGACCCCGACGACACCCGGACCCTAGCGGAGGTCGTCACGAGGATAGCGCAAGGCGGTTGGTGCTTCGTGACGGTCGCGAGACTGTGCAAGTACCTCGACCTTTACGAACCAGAGGCCGAGCAGGTCATCGAGCACCTCAAGCACACGGGGCTCGTGACATCGCACGACGGCGGGCATGGCGAGCGCAGTTGGTTGCCCACCTTCGAGGAAGACGATTTGCCCCGCATCTTGGCGGCCCTCAGCGTCGCCAGTAGACCCGAGCAGGCTAGGAGCCTGCCATGACCGAGACGACACCGAACGCTGTGAGTACCGCCGACCGCCTTGAGCCCGTCCGCGACGCCCTCGCCGAGCTGGCGCGGGAGTCCTACGCCGAGGCCAACCGTGAGCACGTGCCCGCCGCGTGGGCGACGTGGGCCGACCTGTCGTGTGCCCTCGCCGCCGTCTGTTCCGCCGTCGCCCGTGACCGCCTCGCCGAGGCCCGCGAACGCATCGCCGCCAGGGCGCGGCCCGAGGGGAGCACGCCGTGAACGAGAGCCCGTCGTTTGACAGCCGCGTGACAAGGGCCGTTTCCAGCCTCGAACCCGACCCCGCACATCACACACGATGATAGGAACTCGACCTCGACCTCACGGAGGCGACACCCCATGACGCACGACACCGAGCACTCCGACCAACCGACCACGGCGACCGCCGACTTCGACCGACAGTTGCGCCGCGCCGCCGGGTGGGACCAGGTCACGACCCGCTCGAAGGCGGCGGGCAAGGAGGGCACCATGGCCGACTTCGACCGACAGTTGCGCCGCGCCCCCGGGTGGGACCAGGTCACGACCCGCTCGAAGGCGGCGGGCAAGGAGGGCACCATAGCCGACTTCGACCGACAGTTGCGCCGCGCCGCGGGGCGCACTACCGAGGAGAATACCGATGAATCCTGAACCCGACATCGTCACCTTGTCGCAGATGAGCGACCACCTCGCCGGGCGGCTCGCCGAGGTCGAGGCGGCGCTCTCCGAGTCCACCGCCGAGGTCGCCGCCGCGACGCTGCTTGTCGAACGTGGTGGAAGGGACGACGCGCTCCGCAGGCTGGCGTCCGCCGAAAAGCGCCGCGACAAGCTCGCCGTCGAACTGAAGCGTCTGCGCGTGGCGACGGGCGAACTGGAGCGGCAGCTTGCCGCCGAACGCGAGAGGGCCGAAGCGGACCGGCGTCGCGACATGCTGACTGAGTACGTGGCGCACCGCGACTTCGTCCAGAACGCCGGCCGCCAGCTCTTTGAGGCGGTCGTCGCGCTGGAGCCCGTCGTGCGCGAGGCGAGGCAGCGAGCCAATGCTGCGACGAGGCTGGCCCCCCGGTTGGACCTGCCCGTGGTGAATCAGGGGGTCTACTACCCCGAGCTGGGGTCGGCTCGGCTCGCCTTCAAGACCGTGATGGGCGACGTCGGTGCGGCGAGGGACCGGATTCTGGCCGACGCCCGCGCCCGCGTCTCGCGGGACTGGCATAGCACCGTGGACGGGCGGCGGGTGGAAGAGCTGCGCACGGCTCTCGGGGTGAGCGACACAACGGGCGTGGAGTGAGTCGTGCCGCGCCGCTGCACCGTCTGCCTTCATCCCGAGCGCCAAGCCATCGACGCCCGCCTCGTCAAGGGCGAGTCCGCCCGCCTGCTTGCGGCGCTATACGGCGTTTCCGACCGGGCGTTGCGCCGCCATGCGGCGAATCACCTACCCGCCGCTCTGGCCGAAGCTCGGAGTGCCGAGGCCGCAACGAAGGCCGATGACCTGCTAGCCAAGGTCGCGCAGCTCGAAGCCGACGCGCAGCGCCTCGGTCGCGCTGCCGAAGCAGCCGGTGACCTACGCACCGCACTCGGGGCGGTGCGCGAGCTGGTGCGCATCGTCGAGTTGCTCGCAAGGCTGAAGGGCGAACTCGACGAACGGCCACATGTGAACATCCTTGTCTCGGCGCAATGGCTGAACGTCCGGCGGACCTTGCTCGTCGCCCTCCAGCCCTTTCCCCAAGCGCGCGCCGCCGTCAGCGAGAGTCTGCTTGAACTGGAGCTGCTGACATGAGCCTTGCTGCCGACCTTGCCCTCGCCGTCGACCCTGCGGCCCTCGCGCGTCACGTTGGTCTCGACCCTGACCCATGGCAGGTCGAGTTGCTCCGGTCAGATGCGCGGCAGACCATCCTCAACTGCTCGCGGCAGTCGGGGAAGAGCACGACGACCGCCGTCGTCCCGTGCACGAGGCCGAGTACCGTCCGCCCGCGTTGGTTCTGCTGCTCTCGCCCTCCCTGCGGCAGTCGCAGGAGCTGTTCCGCAAGGTCAAGGACGTGCGCGTGACGCTCGGCGACGACGCCTGCCCAGTCCAGGAATCGGCCCTGCGGCTTGAGCTAGTGAACGGCTCGCGCCTCGTCTGTCTGCCCGGCAAAGAGGCCACCATCAGGGGCTACAGCGGCGTCACCCTGCTCGTCGTGGACGAAGCCTCCCGGGTGCCCGACGACCTGTATCAGGCAGTGCGCCCGATGCTGGCCGTGTCGGGCGGGCGGCCCATCCTGCTGAGCACGCCGTTCGGCGAGCGCGGCTTCTTCTTCCACCAGTGGAGCGAGGGCGGCGAGAGCTGGCGGCGCGTGCAGGTCACGGCTTATGACTGCCCGCGCATCCCGCCAGAGTGGCTCGACGCCGAGCGGCAGGCCATCGGCTCGTGGTGGTTCCGGCAGGAGTACCTGTGCGAGTTCGTGGCGGCGGTCGATTCGGTCTTCGGCCTACCGTTACTCCGGGGCGCGGTCACCAGCGACGTGCGCCCGCTGTTCGATGACTGGAGAGCCAGCGATGTCCTGTGAGGCAAGGTCCTACAGCTACGTGGACTCCCGCGACCCGCGCCTGCGGGTGCCCGAGCCACCGATGGTCGGCTTCTTCATCGGCTTGGACCTCGGGCAGGCAGCCGACTATACGGCCCTCAGCGTGGTGCGCACCACGTGCGCCGAAGACGTCAAGCCCCCGGCACCCACTCGTCCACCTAGAGCGTTTCACGCTGGGCACGAGTTACGTCGCCATCACCGAGGCCACGGTCGCCCTCATCAAGCGTCCCGAGGTGGGCGAAGACTGGCGGCTGGTGGTCGACGCTACCGGCGTCGGGCGACCCGTCGTCGACTTGCTGCGCGACGCCCTCGGCGCTGAGAGGGCGCGTGTGATGGCCGTGACCATCGTCGGGGGCGGCGAGCCGGGCTGGGGCAAGGTCGGCGCGAGCGTGCCCAAGCGCGACCTCGTGACGAATCTTCTCGTCTTGCTGGAGAGCGGGCGGCTGGAGCTGGCGGCGGGCGTCCCCGAACTGGAGACCTTCGTGCGCGAGGCCAGCGCCTTTCAGGTGAAGCTCACCTCGGCGGGGACACGACATCTATGGGCAGTGGCGCGAGGGTGAGCACGACGACCTCGTGCTCAGTGTGGCGCTGGCGGCGTGGGTGGCGGAGCGGCGCGGGGTCCGACCTCGTGCGGTGTCGATGCGCTATCTGTAGGTCGGCGGCGTGACAACCGCGTGACAAGGGCCGTTTCCAGCCTCGAACCCGACCCCGCACATCACCCGTTGTGATGCCCTCGCTGTCGCTGTCGGTAGCTGGAGACCCATCCCGCCCGAACCTATCGCCGGTCTAACCCGGGTGATAGCCTTCGTCTGCGGCCTCTAGTACAAGCGTAATCTTGACGTTCCTCCTACGGATGTCGGCAGGGAATCTGTCGACACCGTTGCCTGGGTGCCCTCTTCAACCGAAACAGGAGCAGAGGATGGCTCTCTTCGACAACGGCGGCGGGATGGCTGGTGGGCGACCAGGCCGCTGTAGCCGAGCTTCGTTGACGAGTGGACGATGAGACAGCCACGTTACCTAAGAGAGAGAACAACCCTTCGCACAGTCCTCGTCGCGGGTGTCGCCGCCCTCATCGGAGTGGGTCTTCTGGTCCTCAGCCAAACAGGCCCTTACGTAAAGGACCATGCGTGGCTCCAATCAGTCGTAGCGAACCTCGGTGGCTTGCTGATTGCGGCTGTCGCGATTGCGGTCTTGTGGGACCTCTTCTTGAAGTGCGCATTCCTACATGAACTCATGGCCGAAACCCGGACTCGCCGAGGAGATAAGGACTCTTGGCCTGGTCGGTTTCTCCGTCGAGCCCCTCAAGGGACCGGACTACTCGAAACTGATAAGTCAGAAAAGCACCCTCGATATCTTCGTGTGCTACGGAAGTACGTGGCGTATAAGCAATGAGGCCGACCTAATGACCCTCGGCAAAACAGAGGGTACTAAGGTGCGGGTATTCCTTCCGAATCCCGAAAACACTGCGCTCATGGCCCAACTTGCTCAGCGCTTCGATGCAGAAGGCGGTGAAGCGGCTATTCGAGATAAGGTGAATGAGGCTAAGCGTGAGTTCAGCCGCATATTCACCGGTAAAGGCAAGAAGGCTGACTTTTCGGTATGGCTTCACGACGAGACACCAGTTCACAGCTTCTATCGGTTTGACCACGTTGCGGTCGTCTCCCTCTACAAACACTCACAAGGCAGAGGTCCCGTTCCGACTTTCGTAGCGGAACGAGGCGGTTCACTCTATGACTACATAGAGGCGGAAGTGCGTGGGATGACCCAGCAGGTTGGCGACTATGCTGCCCAAGCCAGGAAGGTACTCCTGTGAACCGCGGCACGACCGCCCTCCCGGCAATTCTGACCTACCGAGGCAGGGTTTGACGGGCACGCACTTCCCTCCGGAAGTCCTTGAGCTCGTCGCCCGCTTCGAGCTGCATCACGAGTCGTACCTGCACCCCACCTACAAGGAGACCCGCGCACGCGTCGAGTTCATCGACCCGTTCTTCGAGGCTCTCGGATGGGATGTTCACAACAAGGCTGGCAACGCAGAGGCCTACAAGGACGTCATTCATGCGGATGCGCTGACTATCGACGGCGAGAGCAAGGAGCCTGACTACTGCTTCCGGGCGGGGACGACCCGCAAGTTCTACGTGGAAGCCAAGAAGCCAGCCGAGAGCGTCCGAGACAGCGCAGACCATGCCTACCAGCTGAGGCGCTACGCTTGGAACGCTAAGCTGCCGCTCTCCATCCTGACGAACTTCCGAGAACTGGCGGTCTACGACTGCCGAGTGAAGCCTTCGAAGACGGACGCCTCGGCGGTGGCCAGAGTCATGTACGTAACGCTGGACGAGTACGCCACACGGTGGGCCGAGATTGCTGGCAGATTCTCGAAGGACGCTATCTACAAAGGGCTGTTTGACAAGTTCGCCGATACCTCAAAGTCCAAGCGCGGCACAACGGAAGTCGATACCGCGTTCTTGCACGAGATTGAACAGTGGAGAACTCTGCTCGCACAGAACATCGCCCTGCGAAACAAGGCGCTGACTAGGCGGGAGCTGAATCACGCCGTCCAGGCGACCATTGACCGCCTCATCTTCCTTCGGATTTGCGAGGCGCGGGGCATTGAGGAATACGGAAGCCTGAGAGACATTGGGCAGGCCAGCAACTCCTATCCGGCCCTGACTCGTCTATTCCGTCGCGCAGACGACAAGTACAACTCTGGGCTCTTTCACTTCAAACGCGAGCGCGGTCGGCCTCAAGAGCCCGACGAGATGACGTTGTCTCTTTCGATAGACGACAAGCCCCTCAAGAGCATCATCCGGCGACTCTACTACCCCGAGAGCCCATATGAGTTCGCCGTCCTTCCGGCAGACATTCTCGGTCAGGTCTACGAGCAGTTCCTGGGCAAGGTCATCACCCTGACTGCTGGACACCGTGCCCGCGTTGAAGACAAGCCGGAGGTGAAGAAAGCAGGCGGCGTCTACTACACGCCTACTTACATCGTCAGGTACATCGTCGAGAACACCCTTCAGCCGCTCTTGGCCGACGCCACACCGCGAAAGGTCGCCAAGCTGAGGATTCTCGACCCCGCGTGCGGCTCCGGTTCGTTCCTGATTCAGGTCTACCAGTTTCTTCTCGATTGGCACCTTGACTGGTACGCGAACGACGGTCCGGACAAACACAAGAAGCTCGTCTATCGCGACGAACGCGGAGCGTGGCGACTTTCCACGGCAGAGAAGAAGAGGATTCTTCTGAGCAACGTGTTTGGCGTGGATATTGACCCTCAGGCTGTGGAGACCACCAAGCTATCGCTCCTGCTGAAAGTCCTTGAGAGCGAGACATCGGAGAGTGTTAACGCTCAACTGACCCTCGTCCACGAGCGCGCCTTGCCAGACCTTGACCTGAACATCCGATGCGGCAACACACTAGTAGAGCCGGACGATGCGCCTCCGCAATTGAACCTGCTGGATATCGAAGAAGTGCTGAGGCTGAACGCGTTCTCTTGGCTCGACGAGTTTCCCCAGGTCATGGCGCAGGGCGGGTTCGACGCCATCGTCGGCAACCCCCCTTACCTCGGCATAGAGCACACCTCAGACGACGACAAGGCCATCTTCGCAAAGAAGTACAAGACCCTGTTGCGTCGCTTTGACGTGTTCGGGCTATTCATTGAAAGGGCCCTCCATCTACTTCGGGACGGCGGTCTCTTCGGCATGATTGTGCCCTCCACCATGCTGAACAACTTCACGTTCTCGGCACTTCGCCAGCTACTGGTAGAAGAGACGCATGTGCGGTCGGTAGTGAATCTCGGCGGACGCGTCTTCGCGGGTGCCAACAACGACACCATGATTCTGCTGTTCGCCAAGGAACACCCTCGTGACGAGGAGACGACGGTCTTCGACGTGCGCGAGTATGGACGCGGCCTAACCTCCGCTGAGCTAGGTGGTACGGTGAGATTAGCTCAGGCGGCAACACCGCCCGAATATACGTTCGAGTTGAGAGTCTCCGACGAGGTGGACTCGCTGTTGCGGACAATGCAAGGGGGCAACCCAACGCTCGGGGAACTCTGCGGGTGTTTCCAAGGCCTCATTAGCGGCAACAACGCCGCGTTCATCGTCGAGCCAGCTACTGCCCAAGAGCAATCGCTTGAGACCAAGTGCTGCAAGCCGATTGTCTTTGGAGACGGCGTGTCGCGCTACGCGCCCCCACGAGCGGACGCCGTTGTTCTGTATCTCACCCGAGACAGCCGCCTGGATGACATGCCGCACATTGCGGCCAGAATCAACTCGTTCCGAGCCGAGCTGTCCAGCAGCACAGAGGTCCGAGCGGGCAGCCATCCTTGGTACGCGCTCCACCGACCACGAGTTCAGGCCCACTTCGAGCTGCAAGAGAAGCTGCTCGTCCAAGAGATACGAAACCTCGCCTTGAAACGTCGCGTTGTGGCTGCGCTGGACGACTGCCGCCTGTATGCAGACCACACGCTGAACGTCCTCTATGCGAAGTCTGAGGACTACAGCCTCCGATACATCCTAGGCGTACTGAACTCCGCGCTTATCAACTTCATCTTCGGGAGACGCCACATCGACATCCACATCAAGAACGCATACCTGAAGGGCTTGCCCATCCCTCACATCGACCTCGACAAGAAGGAGTCTCGCGAGCAGCACGACAAGATGGTCCAAATGGTCGATTCGATGCTCAAGCTGAATCAAAAGCGGCTGGAGGCAGCGACGGAGCACGAACGAGCCGTACTTCAGCGTGAGATAGCAAACGTGGACCGCAGGATTGACAGCCTAGTTTTCGACCTATTCGGTCTGGACGACGCCGAAATCGCGTTCGTGAAGCAAGCCATCGCAGACTGACTGGGCATCCGGGCGCGGGAGGGCGACTGTCTTTCCGGTGCACCGGCAGCGTAGCCGCCCTCCCTCCTCTCACACTTTGGACGCCGCCGCCGTAGGAGCCAACGCCGTCAGGATGACGGCGGGTGGACAACCCCCACGGGCGGCGGTTCACGTTTCAGCCTCTGCCCCACCTCCGCCCTGTCGCGTCAAACTCCTATCAAACTGCCGCCGTGAAACGCGGTGGGACCACCCGCGACCCGTGGCAATGAGCATCCGGCAAGACGCCTGCAAATCGGTCTGTTTTCGACTGTTGGCAGGGGCCGCGTGGGACCTTGCAGAACCCCTGATAACCCGTATGGGGTCCCTCGTAATGATGGGGTCCGGGGTTCGATTCCCCGCGTCGGCTCCAACGACTTCCCCGCCCGATCGCCCTCAGTCCCGCTCGACTCATCTCCGCTATACTCGCCGTACGTATGCGGCTTCGAGGAGGAGCGCGATGACTCTCTGGGCTCTGGCGTTCCCGTTGGTGCTGCTGCTCACCTCGCCGGTCCTCTGCACCGCAGCGATCGTCTGGCTGTGGACCCGGCGGCGCGACGACGATCTGAGACTGGCCGTGCTCCAGGAGCGCCTCGAGCGCATCGAGCAGATGCTGGTCGCGCAGCGCTGGGCGTAGGGCGGCCGCGAAGATGAGCCGCGAAGTCGATCTCATCGTCGTGCCCGACCACGAGCTGGCCGAGCGCATCATGGCGGCGCTCAAGGCCGCCGGCATGCGCCACATCGAGTTCTGGCCCGAGGACGTCCGGTCGTCGAGCGTCGGCACCATCGGGCACGGGTTCCTCGAACCGGTCTTCCGGCTGCGGGCGCACGGCCCGCAGGGGCCGTTCCATATCGAGGTCCGCGAAGAGGACCTGGTCAGGGCGCAGCTCATCCTCGGGAGCAGCGGGCTGGCGCTGCACGACCGGCCGGCGGCCGCACCGGCGGCTCCCGACGGCCCGGCCTGAAGGGAAGCGCCATGCCGCTCGTCACCATCTTCAACCTACGTAGCGACGATCCGCTGGCCGATCTCGAGGCGACAGCTAAGCGCGCCCTCACGAGCATGCCCGAACTCGCCATCAAGGAGCACGAGATCGACCTGGTCCCGGTCCTGCAGCCCGAGCGCTTCGACGCCGCGGCAACGCGGGTCAACGTCGACATATGGGAACGGCCCGCACTCACCAAGGACGTGCTGCAGGAGCTCGCCGAGCGCCTCGCCAGGGCGGTGCAGACGGTGGTCGGCGAGGACCGCACGGTGAAGGTCGTGATCAGGCCCTACGATGTGCAGACCGCCGGCTGGGTGTCGGTCTGATGAGATCGCACGCCGCCGCCTACGAGACCGGCGCGGGGCGCTCGTAGCCCAGCCACCGCGCCGCCTCGACGAAGCCGAGCGACTCGTAGAACCGGTTGGCCGCGACGTTGCCGGCCCCGGTCGTGAGCTCCGCACTCTCTGAGACGCCATGAGACGGTCGTAGTCGCGACCGCCGACGTCGCCCACTGCTCGAGGGCTCCAGGCCTCGTGCTGGGCAGCGGCCCGGGCCTGCGCCTGTTCGGGGCCGGCCGGGGTCCGGACCTCGAAGCCCGCGGCGAGCGCGACCGGCGGCGGTGTGGTGAGTGACCGGGTATAGACGATCGACGCGGTCCCGGCGTCTCGACGAAAGCAGGGGTCCTCGCCGAGCAGCGCGTACCCGACCAGCCGCCCGTCGTGCCACCACAGTCGCAGATGGGACCGCAGCTCGAGGTGGCAAGCGACCAGGAAGGCGTCGAAGGCGAACTCGCCGAGATGCAGGCAGCCCCAGTCGCCGGTCCGCGCACGGGCTGCGGCCAGCAGCGCCTGCACGGCCTTCAGGTCGTCATCGGTCTCGTGGGCGCACGCGACGAGAGCGGCCCTTGCGGGGATGTCGGGCATTGCCGGTAATCTACCCGACCGGATCGAGCCGGGGGAGGCGGTCCTCGCGGCGGCGACGGCCCCGGCAAGGTAGAGTCAGACCGTGAGCGACCCCGGCACAGGCACGGGCCGTCGAGCCCGGCTCATCATGATGGCGGCCGTCGCGGCGGCGGCCGTCGCGGCGGCCGGCCTGCTCGTCCTCGACTTTCACCGAAGCTGGCCGCCGACACCCTCGGCGCTCGCCCAGATGCGCCACGACGCGGTGGTCTGGCAGGCCGCTCTTTCACCGGCCTGGCCGGCCGCCCACGCCGACGACCTGGCGCTGCCGCCCGCAGTCGCGCGCGGCATCGACGCGCGGGAACGCGCGCAGCTCGCGGCCGTCGAGACGGGCACGATGCTGCGCGACGATCTCGGTCAGAGCGGCATCGCCGAGCTCATGGTCCAGGCGCGCCGGCTCGACCCGCAGGAGCCGCGCGAGCCGGTCGAGACGCTCTGGCAGCGCCGGGTGGTCTCGCTCTGGTTCGTGCGTCGCGAGTGGGGCGGCGCGATCGTCTGCGACGCGATGGTCTGGTCGGGCTCGCGCCTGTCGAGGTACGACGCCGCGACGAAACGCTTCGTGCCGGCTCGGCGGTTCGACGTCGAGCCTCTGTACGAGCTCGTGTTCCGGCGCGAGCAAGGTCGCTGGCGGCTCGACGCGAGCGACGTCCTGCGATACTCGAGAGACACGAGCCCGCGCTACGGCCCCGCCACCCCGCACGAGCTCATGCCACCGGGCTGGATGCCGTGAGCCTCACGTCGACCGGCGAGCCCCCACCCAGGCGACGCGGGTGGCGCCGTGCACTGAGAAGTCTCGCCCTCGCTCCGGCGGCGGCCGCGGCCGCGCTGCTCGTCCTCTACGCCGTCTCGCGCGCCCTGGCGCGGCGCACCGACTACGACTGGTTTCACGCCGGCTCCGGACTGCTCGGGCTCGCCGGCCTCGGCGCCATGGTCGCCGTCTTCGTCTGGAGCTGCGCCATGTTCCTGCGATGGCTCGTGACCGACCATGGCCGTACGCGCTTTCTGCTCGCCACCTGCTGCGGCGTCTTCGGCGCGGCGTCGCTCGCGGTGGGGATCGTGACGTACGGGCCGCCCGCCGAGCGATCGCGCGACGCGGCCATCTGGGCGGGCTACCGCTCGACGCGCGATGGCGTCACCGCGGTGCAGGCCGACTGGACGGTGCCACAAGTCCGGCCGCTCGGGCGCCGGCCGAACTACGTGTCTGCCTGGGTCGGGCTCGACGACGCCGAGCGCCATCTCGAGCAGATCGGCATCGCAGCCTCCTGTCAGCGCCACACGCATGCCGACTCCTGGGCCTGGTACGAGGACTTTCCCGCTGCAGCGATCGGCATCCGCCTCAGCGTCCGCCCGGGCGACACGATCGGCGCCACCGTCGTGCGACTCGCCGCCGACCGCTTCCGCCTCACCCTTTCCGACGTCACGACGGGCCGCCGCTTCTCGACGGTCCGCGTCGTCGGACACGTCGGGAACACCCACGGCGTGATCGTGGTCGAGGAGTCGAACTACCGCGACGAGGTCCTCGCCGGGTTCTCCCCCATACGCTTCACCGAGTGCTCCTTCGACGGCCGGCCGATCACCGACTTCCCCCTCGACACCTTTGCGATCGAAAACGACGGCGACGACGCGCCCGAGACCGTCACGTCGCCCGTCGCCGGTCGCGGCACGAGCTTCACCGTCGCCCGGCGGCAGCCGTGAACGGTGCTCCGACCATGCTAGTATGAGGCGACCGGCACCGACCGGGAGGTCCCGATGAGCAGCGATCTCGACGTACGGCTCGTTCGGCGCAAGGCCGGCGACGAGGCCGGATCGGCCGCGGCGATCGAGGTCGTGGCGACCAACCGCGAGGCCCACCCGGTCAGGCTGATCGATTGCGTCGTCTTTCTGCCCATGGGTATCCGGCTGTCGTCGGACGCCCCGCGGCTCACCTACCCGCATGAGCTGCCGGCCCGAGGCCGCTGCGTCGAACGCTTCGAGTGCGATGCGCTCGCGGCCAGGGTGCGCCAGGACGGCTACACCGGTCACATCACGCTCGACGCCGCCTTCCTCGAGGACGGCGGCCTGGACGAATCCGCGATGGCGCCGACGACGCGGCGCATGACCCGGGGTCGCGAGCACCGTACCGGTCCGTTCGCCTTCGACGCCGGCGACCGTCCGCGCTGACGGCGGCCACGGCTGCCGGCGGCACGCCCCTAGACGGGCTCCTCGTCGAGCGTCCAGCCCGGGCAGACGGCGGGATCGGCGTGCGCGACGTGCGGGCGGCGCTCTGCGAGCGCCGCCCGCACGTCGGCGAACGTCGCCCAGCTCTCGCAAGGCAGACCCTGCCGCGCGCAGATCCGCGCCAGCATGTCCTTGGCGAAGACGCGGTCGGCGTACGGCGCGGCGTAGCGGTCGGAGACGCCGTCGCCGACGAAGGCCACCGGCCCGCCGGCGCGGTGGTCGAGCACCGCCTGCATCTTGCAGGTGCCGCAGCCGCGGCAGACCGGGTGCTCGTGGGGATGGCGCAGCGTCAGGCCGCCGGCCTCCTCGACGAGCAGGTTGGTGAGGACCGGCACGTCGGCGAGCCCGGCGGCGGCCAGTAGCGGCGCCACGTAGAAGCCCAGGCCGTCGCTCACCACCGCGATCTCCAGGCCCCTTCCCCGCGCCCAGCCGACGAACGGGGCGAAGCCGGGGTCGAGGGCGATGTGCTCGAGGGCGAAGCCGAGCAGCTCGTCGAGCGGCGCCCGCAGCAGCCGCGCGAGGCGCGCCATGTCGCCGCGCTGCGTGGCGTTGCCCTTCCAGCTTGCCCGCTCGAAGTGGCGCTCCCAGTCGGCGCCGACGAAGCGCCGGCAGAGCTCGACGAAGCCGTCGAGCGGGCTGGCCGTGCCGTCGAAGTCGACGAGCACGCTGGCGACCGGCGGCGCGAGCGGGCGCGATGTGTTGTCGTGCGAGGCGGGCATCAGGCTCGATCCTGCGCGTGGCGCGCCGCGCGTGCAACCCTCGAGGCGCGCGGCGGGCCGGCCGAGCCGCTGCGGCAGATCCGGGAGGCCGAGCGGCCCCGAGCGGGATCGCCCGCGGGCCGGTTCCTCAGGCGGAGGCGCCCGGCCCGCGCAGCACCGCGCCGGCGCGCGCGCCCGTATGCACGCCGTCCCACACGGCGGCCACACCGTTCACGAAGACGTAGTCCATGCCCTCGGCGTAGCGATGCGGGATGTTCTCGAAGGGCGCCGTGTGCGGAGCAGGGTTTGTGGCGCGGTCGTGCACGCGCTCGAGGTCGAAGACGAGCAGGTCGGCGCGTGCGCCCGGGCGCAGCACGCCGCGGTCCCACAGACCGAAGCGCTGGGCCGGCAGCGAGGTCATCTTGCGCACGGCCTCCTCGAGGCGCAGCACGGCGCGGTCGCGCACGAAACGCTCGAGCAGGCCGGGGTACTCGCCGAAGCTGCAGGGCCAGTAGGCGCTGGCGTCGCCGGGCGCCGGCAGGGGCTGCACCAGGCCGTCCGAGCAGAACATGCTGAGCGGATGGCGCATGACCGCCTCGACGTTCTCGGGCTCGATGTACTCGAAGATGCCGACGATCTCGTCGCGCGCCTCGACGATCAGGTCGAGGAAGGTGTCGAAGGGATCGGCGCCGCGCGCCGTGGCGATGTCGGCGACCGAGCGGCCGAGCAGGCTCTGGTCGGGCGCGCTCAGCACGACGATGCGCTCGAAACGGCCGTGCCGCACGAGGCCGGCGTAGCCCGGGCCGGGCCGCTCGTCGTCGGCCGCGATCTCGGCGCGCAGCTCGGCGCGCCGGCCGGGATCGCGCAGCACCGCGACGAGCTCGTCGACCGAGAGGCTGTGCAGCGGCTGCGGCAGGCCCCGCGACAGGCGCGGCGCGAGCTCGGTGTGACCGTCGTTGTCGAGCGTCACGTCGAGGCCGGCCGCGCGCGCCCGCTCGATCACCGCGAGGTTCTCGGCCGCGGCCGGCCCGCCCCACTTGGGCGCGTTGTGCGAGACCTCGACCGGCAGACCGTGCGTGCGGCCGACGAGCAGCGCCTCTTCGACGGCGGCGACGATCGTCTCGCGCTCGCCGCGCACGTGGCTCGTGTAGATGCCGCGGAACCGCGGGAGCACGGCCGCAAGCGCGACGATCTCGGCGGTCGTCGAGTAGCAGCCCGGCGGGTAGACGAGGCCGGTGGACAGGCCGAAGGCGCCGGCGGCCATGCTCGCCGCCAGCAGCTCTTTCATGGCGGCGAGCTCGCGCTCGCCGGCGGTGCCCTCATCGAAGCCCATCACGGCGGCGCGCAGCGCGCCGTGGCCGACCAGAGCGGCGAGGTTGATGCCGCAGCCGCCGGCCTCGACCGTCGCCAGGTACTCGGCGAAGGTGCGCCAGGTGACGGGCGGCACGTCGAAGTAGAACTCCCACATCTTGACGAGGTCGGCAAGGTGGGCGTCGACGACCGGCGCCGCCGACATGCCGCAGTTGCCCACCACATGCGTGGTGACGCCCTGATAGAGGGCCGACTCGGCCTCGGGGTCGCTGAGCACGGTGAAGTCGGAGTGGGTGTGCGGATCGACGAAGCCCGGGGTGACATAGCGCCCGCCGGCGTCGATCAGGCGCGGCGCGGGCCGGCCGGCGCGCGGCAGCGCGCCGGCCGGCCCCACCCGCGCCACCAGGCCGTCCTGCAGCAGCACGTCGGCGGCGACCCAGGGGTTGCCGGCGCCGTCGATCAGCCGACAGTCGGTGAGCAGGACGCTGTCGGGACCGGTCGGCACGCTCATGGGCTCCTCCTGGCCACGGGCGCGCAGGAGCCCCGCCCGCGCTCAGACGCCGTAGGCGGCGCGCACCAGCCCGAGATAGTCCTCGTAGCCGGCCTCGCGCGCATTGTCGGGCGAGCATACATGCTCGGCCGACAGGCGCGCGACCTGCTCCGTTTCGGCCTGAGACAGCGGCTGCAGCTCGCGCAGCGCCGGGATGCCGATCTCGCCCATGAGGGCCCGCACCCGCTCGACGCCGGCCGCCGCCGCCTCGGCGTCGCCCATGCCGGCCGTCACGACGCCGAGCGCCGCCGCCACCCGTGCGTGCTTGGCCGGGTCGGCCGGCGCGTTGAAGGCGAGCACGGCCGGCAGGAACACGGCGCAGGCGAGGCCGTGCGGCGTGTCGAACACGCCGCCCAGGCTCTCGCCCAGGCAGTGCACGGCGCCGACGTCGGCGTTGCCGAACGCCATGCCGGCCAGCAGGCTGCCGAGCAGCATGTCGCTGCGCGCGGCGCGGTCGGCGCCGTCGGCCACGGCCCGCGGCAGGGCGGAGCCGACGAGCTCGATCGCGCGCAGCGCGAGCGCGTCGCTCACCGGGTTGGCGGCCCTGCAGGTGTAGGCCTCGACCGCGTGGATCAGCGCGTCCATGCCGGTCGAGGCGGTCAGGCCGGCCGGCAGCGACGCCGTGAGCTCGGGATCGAGCACGGCGACGCGCGGCGCGATGCGCGGATCGAGGAGGGTCATCTTGTAGTGGTGCTCCTCGTCGGTGATCACGGCCACCCAGGTCACCTCGCTGCCGGTGCCGGCCGTGGTCGGCACGGCGAGCAGCGGGATCGGCGGCTTCTCGGGGACCTTCGGGTCTTCCCAGTCCTTCACGCGGCCGCCGTTCGTGACCAGGGTCGCGGCCGACTTGGCCACGTCGATGGCGCTGCCGCCGCCCAGGCCGACGATCGCCCCGGCGCCGGCCGCAAGGGCGGCATCGGCGGCGGCCCGGCACTCGGCGTCGCGCGGGTTGGAGGAGATCGCCGAGAACACGGTGCAGTCGCGACCGGCGGCCTCGACGACGCCGGCGACGCGGTCGGCCAGGCCAGCCCCTACGAGGCCGGCGTCTGTGATCAGCAGGACGCCGCCCTCCGACAGCGCCGCCGCCTCCCGGCCCACCTCGGCGACTCTTCCGGGTCCGAACACGATGCGGGTGGCGAGCTGAAAGCCGAAGGCGACGTCGTCCATGACTGCTCCTTTGGGCTGACCGGACCTGGCACGGTAGGCCGATGCTACCGCTCGGGCAACGCGGCGAGAACGACTGGCCGAGGCGGCGGCGCCGGCGGCGCAGCCGTCCGCACCAGCGAGTCCCCGACCAAGGGTGCAAGCGCACACCGTACGCGCCGGACGGGCACGGCAGGCGCACGCGCCGGACGGGCACGGACGGCCGCGGGGAGCTCGGGCCGGACGGGCACGGACGGCCGCCGGACGGGGGTGCGTCCGAGGCGGTGCCGGCGGGTCCGCGGCCGAGGCGGTGCCCGGCGGCCTCAGCCGTCGGGCAGCTCGCGGGCGGCCAGCACGTCGGCGGCGCGCAGGCCCAGGTAGACCTCGACCAGGCCGCCGCTCGCCGCCAGGTCGACGCCGAGGAGCTGCTCGATGCGCGCCAGACGCTTGCGCAGCGTGTTGCGGTGCACGAACAGCACGTCGGCGGTCTCGCCGATCTGGCCGCCGTGCGCCAGGTAGGCTTCGAGCGTGTCGAGCAGCTCGGTGCCGCGCCGCGCGTCGGTCGAGCGCAGGCGGTCGGCGACCGCCGCACGGAGCTGGGTCAGGACCTCGGTCGAGAGCGCGTCGAGCGCCAGGTAGCGCGCGCCGAGCTCCTCGAACAGCGTGACCGTCGGCGCCGGCCGCGAGCGCGCCGTCGGCGGCGCCTCGCCGGGCCGTACCGCGGCGGCCGGCCGGTCGAGCGCCGCCGAGGCGCCGACGCCGTCGGCGGCCTCGTCGCCGTGGTACAGAGCGAGGCGCGCCTGGCCGGCCGCGCGCCGCACCTGCTCGACGCCGGTCGCCGCCGCCGACACGCCGACCGGCAGCGAACCGAGGTCGGTGCGCACGCCCACCGTCTCGGCGACCTCGCCGAAGAAGCGCGCGGCCGCGGCGCCGTCGTCGCCGGCGATCGCCGCCGGGCAGAGCGCGAACACCTCGCCCCCGAGGCGGTGCGAAAGGAACGGCGCGTCGCGTTCCTCGAGCAGCGCGTCGAGCGCCGCGTGGACCGCCGCCGCCGGCCGGGCGCCGACGCCGAGCACGGCGAGCCGCCAGGACTCGCCGGGCTCGATCCCCTGGTTGACGAGACGCTCCGCGAGCTCGCTTGGTCCGCCGCGCTCGTGCAGCAGCAGCTCGAGCAGGCCCGAGCGCGCCCGGCGCCGCGCGTCGGCGGTGACGTGGACCGTGCCGAGGCTCACCTCGAGCAGCCGCTGAGCGAACGACAGCGAGGCGTCGGCGAGCTCCGAGATCAGCCGCCCGGCAGGATGGACGACGAGCAGCAGCCGCTCGAGGCGGCCGCTCACCCGCACCTCGCGAAAGCCCACCCAGTGGTCGTCTAACTCGAAGACCGAGCGCGGCCCGCCCTGCCGGGTGAGGCGGTCGTACTCGCGCCAGGCGCGCGCCACGAGCTCGCGCTCGTCGGGCACCGGATGCGACCCCGACGAGCTCGCCAGCACGCGCCCGGCGCGATCGAAGACGACCGCCTGGGCGCCGAGCAGCTCGCCGAGACGCCCGGCGAGCGCCTCGACGCTGTGCTCGTCGAGCAGAGCGTCGACCAGGCACTGCTGCATGGCGACGCTGCGCCGCAGGCGGTGCATGTCGCGCGAGACGAGGGCGTTGAAGACGTAGCTCGTGATCAGACGGAAGGGCGTCTCCTCGGGCACCCGCAGGATCGGCAGGTCCTCGTCGTCGCCGGCCTGCAGCATGACCGCGGGGATCACGCGCACGTTGGGCTGGATCGCCACGCCTACGCCCACCATGCCGCTGCGCTTGAGCAGGCGCACGAGCCGCACGCCCGACTCGGGGTCGGCCTCGAGGCGCGGTCCGGTGGTGAGCACGACGCTGCCCTGCACCATCCAGGGCGTGGGATCGTCGAGGTCGCCGATGTACACGGCCTCGACCACCTTCGACAGGCCGGCGTGACCGGCCACGACCTGCAGGTGCAGGTCGGGCGCGCTCACGAGCTCGGCGACCGTCAGGCCGCCGCCCGGCGGGCCGTCGCCCGGTCGTCTGTCAGTCGAGCCCGGCATCGTGCAAGCCTATCAGCAGGTCCTTTCGCGCGGCGTGGCCGCGGCTGACACGCGCGGCGCGGGCCCGTCCGATGACGGACCCGCGCCGCATCCGGCCGTCGCCTCTAGCCTCTGGCTGGGGGGCTGGCGGGCTCGAGGGCGACGGCCCGGACCGGGGCTCCGTCGCAGCCCACGATGTTGAGGGGCAGCAGCAGGAGCAGCGGCTCCACGCCGGGCGTGAGCGCCGCCGTACCGGCCAGGTTCTCGGCGATGAGGCCACCCGCGTCGGCGAACATGTCGTGGATGGGGAACTCCTCGCCGCCGGTGAAGTCGGCGTTCAGCGTGTCGATCGCGATCGTCGTGACGCCGGCGTCGAGCAGCGCCCGGCCGACCGCCGCATCGAGATAGGGGTGCTCGAAGAAGGCGGGGCCGCCGGCGTGTCGGTACCAGCCGGTGCAGAACAGGGCGATCGCGCCGGGCGCGAGCGCCGCCCGCGCCGGACCGAGGTCGTCGAGGGTGATCGCCTCGTTCGGCCGCTTGCCCGGCACGGGCACGACCACGGCCGGCCCCAGCAGCGCGGCGAGCGGCATGCGGTCGATCGTCGCGCCGTCGTCGCGAAAGTGGTAGGGAGCGTCGACGTGCGTACCGGTCTGCGTGCCGATGTGCACGTGGCTCAGGTTGTAGCCCTCGCCCGCCACCGTGGTCGCCGTGAAGATGCGGGGCTCGGGATCGCCCGGGTAGACCGGCGTGCGCTCGGTGAGCGGATGGCTCAGGTCGACCACACGCGCACACCCGTGGCCGAGCCAGGCCGGCAGAAGAGCCAGGTCATCGCGGCCGGCTGCGCTCATACGAGGAACAGAGCGGCGACGGCCTTCTCGGTATGCATGCGATTCTCACCCTGGTCCCAGAACACGCAGCAGGGGCTCTCGATGACCTCGTCGACCATGTCCTCGCCGCGGTAGCCCGGCAGGCAGTGCATGTAGATCACGTCGGGGCGGGCCATCTCGATCACGCGCATGTTGACCTGATAGGGCGCGAAGTCCTTGAGGCGCTGCTCCTTGTTCTCGGTCGCCATCGAGTGCCAGGTGTTGCCGTAGATCACGTCGGCGTCGCCGGCGACCTCTTCGAGATCGGCCGTGTAGACGATCTTCGCCCCGGACAGGGCGGCCCACTTCTGGGCGATCGCGAGCTGCTCGGCGTTGGGCTGGTAGGAGTCGTTGGGCTGAGCCGCGTAGAAGTCCATGCCGAGCATGGCGCTGCCCATCATGAGCGAGTGGCAGACGTTCCAGATGTCGCCCAGATAGCCGACCTTGAGGCCCTTGTAGTCGCCCTTCTTCTCTTTGATCGTCATGAGGTCGCAGAGGCCCTGGCAAGGGTGCGTCTCGTTGGTCAGCGCGTTGATCACCGGGTTGAGCATGTACCGGGCGAACTCCTCGACGACCTCCTGGCCGAAGGTGCGGATGAAGAGACCCTCGCAGTAGCGGTCGATGATGCGCGCCGTGTCGCGGATCGGCTCGCCGCGGCTGGTCTGCATCTGGTCGGGGCTCATGTAGAAGGTCTGGCCGCCGAGCTGGGCGATGCCGGCCTGAAAGCTCAGGCGGGTGCGCGTCGAGAGCTTCTCGAAGATCAGGGCGACGGTCTTGCCGCGCAGCGGCTCGAACGGCTCGCCCATGAGGCGCTTGCGCTTGAGCTCGATCGCCGTGTCGACGATGAAGCGGACTTCGTCAGGGGTGAAGTCGGCGAGCTTCAGAAAGTCTCTGCCCTGGAAGTGGTGCTGCATGGTGGTGGGCTCCTCTCGATCGTCCTCGCGCGCCGGGCGCCGCCCGCGCGGCGTCCGGCGCGCGCTCGTTCCTGCTACCCGGAGGTGAGCTGCACGGTCTGGACCTCGTCGCCGGCGAGCGTGACGAGCGCGCCGCGAAGCAGGCCCTCGCCGTACTCGCTGCCCGGGTTGATGGCCATCGTGCGGCCGATCGGCATCTGGCCGCGCGACTCGTGGATGTGGCCGTGCAGCGAGAGCAGCGGCTGGTACCGCTCGATCGCCTGGCGCACCGCAGCGCTGCCGGCGCCATACATGACCGGCGTGCCGCCCGAGGTGATCACCTTGGGTGGGTCGGTCGACCAGTCGAGCTCGGCCGCCGTGTCGAGCCCGCTGTCCTTGGGCGGCGCGTGGAAGTTGAAGATCGTGCGAGTGAAGTCGTCGATCCCGGCGACGATCCGCTCGATGTGCTCGTGAAGCTCCTCGTCGGGCACCTCGCGCGGCGTCTTCCAGGGCGTCGGGTTGCTGAGGCCCAGGCTGACCATCGTGTGGCCGTCGTCGTCTATCGTGACGGTCCTGTCCTCGCAGGCCACGACCGCGTCGCGCGCCTCGCGGGCGATCACTTCGAGCACGTCGACCGAGTCGTCGTTGCCGCCCGTGATGTAGCACCTGATGCCGGTGCCCGTGAGACGCTCCTCGGCAAGTCCGACCCAGGCGGCCAGACGTTCCGCGGCCAGCTTGTGGTAGAGGTCGTCGACCTTCTGCGGATCGGCCTTGAGCGCGTCGTAGTCGTCGGGTGAGACGATCGCCGTGTACTGGCCGAGCTTGCCCGCCCGCTTGCGAAAGTCGGCGATCGCGTCGTCCCCGTCGAGCTCGTGGGTGAGTGACTGCATCGTCGCGCGGTAGTGACCGCCGCCCAGGTCGAGGATCGGCACGACGATCTTGCCGGCGATGTCGCCGCCCAGCACGAGCACGTTGACCCCGTAGAAGCGGCCCGAGTTCACGAACTTGCGGAACGTCGTCTCCGAGCCGTGCACATCGGTCACGAAGAAGAGCTTCGTGGTCGCGCCCTTGGCCTTCTTGCCGAACAGAGGCATCTCGTTCCTTTCGTCAGACGCCGGCCGCGACCGCCGCCCCCCCGGGCGACGGTCGCACGATGCCGCGCTGACCGATGCGGGGACCGGTCATTCCTCGGGGACCTGCTTGAAGCTGAGCGACACGTCGACGCCGCGGCTGCGTTGCACGTACTTGGCGATGTAGTACACCACGAGGCCGCTCAGGAAGACGACGATGTTGAAGACGATCATGCCGGGGTGGCCGCGCAGCCCGGCGCTCGGGTCACGCAGGAACACCCACGCCATGAAGCCCTGGGCGGCCATGCTGACCACCCCGATGATCGTGATCACCGGCACACCGAGGATGCGCTGGTTGATGGTCGAGGTCTCGAAGACGTCGGGCAGCCGGTAGGGCAGCAGCGCCGCCGAGAGCGAGATCAGCAGGAAGCTCAGGATGAAGCCGAAGATCCCGACGAGCGTGGCGAACAGGCTGGTGAACACGTAGATGCCGAGCGCCACGATGCTCGCGGCGCCCATCGTCACGAGGGAGTTGATCGGCGTGTAGGTCCTGCTGTTGACGTGCTTGAACCAGCTCGGCAGCAGGCCGTCGATCGCGTAGGCGAAGATGTTGCGCGAGCCGTTCAAGATCTGGCCGGGCAGCCAGGCGTAGCTCCAGAAGATGAAGCCGAACAGAATGAGGAAGGCCAGCACGATGTTGTTGGCCATGAACGAGGCAAGCTCCTGGAAGGTGGGTGCCGAATTGAAGCCGAGGCCCGCCGGGTTCGCGTAGCCGAGCTGAGCGAGGAACCGGTAGCCGACGGCGTGGTCGACCACGAGCACGCTCAGCAGCACGCCACCGCCCACGATGAACAGGGTGGCCGGCATCGACCAGAGCTGCAGCCGCCGGGCGTCCTTGACCTCGCTGCCGATGTAGGCCGACGAGCTCATGAACGACAGGTTCAGATAGACCCAGGTCATGACGAGCAGCGTCCAGTACAGCGAGAAGTGCGAGAGGCCGGTGAAGCCGGCCTGGTGCGCCGACTGCGCGACGTAGGCCGACGGGAGCGCCTTGCCCGACACGGCCCGCATGTGGGAGTTGAACGCGTGCACAGTGTCGAGCGGTACTTTGCCGACGAACACAGCGACGGTCAGCACGGTGCTGGCCACGGCGAAGAGGATGAGGACGTTCTGGATCTTGAAGTAGGTCTTCGTGCCGATCGAGAAGACGACGATCAGCGCGATGATGAGGCAGGTGCCGAGTATGAAGGTCCCGGCCTTGGTCGTGAACCAGTTGCCGATGCTCGTGAGCGTCGTGTTGCCGGTGTAGATCCCCATGCTGCGGAAGAACGGCGCCAGGCCGTAGCGCGCGAGGAACGCGCTCGGCACGCCGCCGTAGAAGAACCACCACATGGTCATGTTCCAGTTCGACATCATGCCGAGGGCCGGACCGAGCACGCGGCTCACGTACACATAGTCGCCGCCCGACCGCGGCATGGCCGAGGCGAGATAGCCGTAGACCATGGCGAGGGGCAGGATGAGCAGCGTGCAGATGACGGCCGCCCACGGCAGGCTGGCACCCGGGTAGAAGGCGGGTCCGAGCAGGAACAGGAACAGCAGGAGCAACCCGATGCTCGTGAAATTGACGTTGTAGGCGAGCACGTCCCACGTGCCCGCCGTGCGGATCAGCCCGCTGGCCTTGCGGACGAAGACCTCGGGCTTCTTGTCGGCGCTCGCCATTGCGTCATGCCCCCTTGTTTCTCAGTACGGTCGCCGGGTCGTGATAGGCCTCTTCAGAAGGCCCCCGGCCGGACTCCACACGTCTGCGTCTCACTCCATCTCCCCCGCTCCTCAGTCCGTCCAGCCGTAGGCCCTGAGCGGCGAGCCGTCGCCGCCGGCCAGCCGCAGCGGCACGAAGGCGCAGCGCGCGGGCCGGCCGGCGGCCAGGCGCGCCAGCTCGTTCAGGTTCGTCAGGTTCTCGACGATCAGCACGTCGGCGCCCAGCAGGATCTCGTGGGCGTGCGTCGTGCCCCGCGCCGAGCTGTCGACGTTGAAGGCGTCGGTGCCGACCAGGCCGGCGCCGGCCGCGACGACGGCGCGGCAAGCGGCGGCACCCAGGAACGGGTGCTCGAACATGCCGCCACCGCCCCAGCGGCCGTCCCAGCCGGTCGCGAGCAGCAGGGCGCCGCCGGCCGGCAGGCGCCCGAGCGCGTCGGCCAGGGCATCGGCGCCGATCTCTTCGTCGGCGCCCGCCGTCACGCCGGCCACCACGGCCGGCAGCACGAAGCGCTCGAGCGGGTAGGCGTCGATCGTGGTGGCGCCGCGCACATAGTGCCCGGCGGCGTCGATGTGCGTGCCGCTGTGGCTGCCGAGCGCCAGGCGCGACACGCGCCAGGGCTCGCCCACGCCGGCGTCGACCAGCTCGACGACCGGGTCGCCGGGGTAGACCGGCATGCCGGTCGCGAGCTCGTGGCTCAGGTCGACGAAGTGCGTCACGCCTCGCCTCCGGCGCGGTGCAGCTGCCGGTCGCTCGCAGCGATCGCCGCGGCCTCGCTGGCCGGGTCGAAGTTGCGGGTGAGCAGGAAGTAGGCGATGCCGGTCACGACCACGCCGACCATCCAGGCGATGTCGACGCTGTTCAGGTAGTGCCCGGCGATCGGCCCGGTGAAGTAGCTCTTCAGGCTGACCAAGTTGAGCAGCACCATGAAGGGGATCTCGGCCGCGAAGCCGATCGCGTAGGCCAGCATGCCGCGCGGCGACCACACGCCGTAAATGCCGTTCGGCTTGAAGATGTCGACGATCGAGTAGTGGCCGCGGCGCACGAAGAAGAAGTCGATCAGGTTGGTCGTGGTCCAGGGCACGAGCAGGTAGAGCATGAGGGTCAGGGCGGTGTCGACCACGCCCACGGCGCTCGTCGAGATCGCCTTGGCGATGACGAACCAGATAACCGTCAGCACGAGGATCGTGATGATGCGGGCGCGCTTGGTGGGCGTGACCTTGCGGAACGAGTCGACGCCGGCCAGCGTGGTGAGCATGCCGCCGTACGCGTTCATGCCCATGGTCGCCGCGAGCGCGCTCGCCGAGACGAAGGCGGTGAGACCTCCGAGGTGATCGACCACGTGGTTGCCGGCGCTCTGCAGGCCGACGAGGCCGTCGGTCGCGCCCAGGCGGATGGCGAGCCAGGCGCCCAGGGCGATGAGCCACACCGAGGGGATCGCGGCGCCGCTGAACACCCAGGCGATGGTCGAGCCCTTGGCGGTGCGGCGCGGCAGGTAGCGCGAGTAGTCGGACACATACCCGGCGTAGGTCAGGTTGTAGGCGGCGGCCGCCGAGAGCTGCGCCATGAAGCCGGTCCAGTTGAAGCCGTAGGGCGTGTGGCTGGCGACGTGGCCGGCGTGGCCGGTGAGGATGCCGATCGTGATGATGCCGACGAGCGGCAGCGAGATGTAGAGCAGCCAGCGGAACATGCGATGCAGCCAGTCGTAGCCGTAGATGGCCAGCAGGGCGGCGCCGACCGTCGCGACGACGGCGATCACGTTGGCGTTCCAGCCGAAGGTGCCGTGCAGGCCCTGGGCGAGCAGCACCTGGTCGGCGACGTTGAAGGCCATGTAGGTGAAGAGCATGGCAAAGAGCGGCACGACGACCCCGCGAAAGCCGAACTGGGCGCGCGACTGGATCATCTGCGGCAGACCGAGCACCGGCCCCTGCGTGGCGTGGAACGCCATGAAGATCGTGCCCGCGACGATGCCCAGCAGACCGGCCACGATCGTCCAGTACAGCGACAGCCCGAAGGCCGGACCGATGAAGCCGATCGGGATCGTGAAGTACTGGAAGTTGCCCAGGAACCAGAGCGGCCCCTGATGCCACACCTTGCCGTGTCGTTCGGAGTCGGGGATCCAGTCGATGGAGCGCACCTCGATGCCGCTGATGCCACTCGGTGTGCGCGTCGGTGTCTCAACCGTGGCCATGGCAAGCTCTCCTCTCGCCTGACGTCGTTGCTGCTGAGTGATGGGACACTGCTGCCGCAAGGCCCACGGCGCCCATGGGCGGCGCCGGACAGAGGGACGAAAGCAGGCGCGGACGGCTCACGACCGGCCCGCCTGGTGGGGCGCTCCGCGGCGGGCGGCGGCCGGCGAGCCGGCCGCCGCCCGCCGCGGAGCGCTCACGGCCGCGTAGAGCTCGGGCCGGCGGTCGCGCAACTGCGAGCCGTAGCCGGCCCGCGCCCGGCGGGTCTGCCCGAAGTCGACGACGCCGACGAGCAGCGCGTCGGCGCCGTCGTCGAGCGCCGCCACCGGGTGCCCGAAGCAGTCGACGATGCGAGAGTGACCCGAGAACGACACGGAGCCGTCGGGGCCGGCGCGGTTGACGGCGACATGCGGCACGACGTTGTCGTAGGCGCGCGCCGCGACGGCGAGCTCCCAGTCGGCGACGTGCGGGTCTTCCCAGGCGCCGATCGTGACGAGCAACTCGGCGCCGGCCAGCGCGTGCATGCGGGCGACCTCGGGAAAGGCGGCGTCCCAGCAGATCATGACGCCGAGCTCGCCGAGCGACGTCGCCACCGTGAGCAGCTCGTCGCCGTTTGCAAAGAAGGCCAGCTCGCTCTCGAGGCAGTGCGTCTTGCGGTACGACGTGATCGGCCGGCCGTTGCGTTCGAAGACGGCGGCTGCGTCGTAGAGCAGGCCAGACGCGCCGCCCGCCTCCGCGTAGCCGGCGATCAGCACCACGTCGAGCTCGGCGGCCAGGGCGGCCAGCGCCTGCAGGCTCGGGCCGTCGGGCCACGGTTCGGCGAGTTCGGCGAACCGCTCGCCGGCCGAGTAGCCGGTGACGGCTAGCTCGGGGGCGACGAGCAGCGCGAGCTCGGGCTGCGCCGCCTTGAGCTCGCGCCCGAGCGCCGCGAGACGCGCCACGTTGGCGGCGGGGTCGCCGGTGACCGGCAGCGACTGGATGCCGCCGGCGACGATCAGCGATGCGCGCGGGTGGGCCACCGGGCGGCTCTCAGACGTCCCGCAGCAGCGGGAACGTCATGCAGTGCGGGCCACCGCCACCCTTCAGGATCTCGCTGATCTCGGGGGCGATCACCTCGAGGCCGAGGGCGCGCAGCCGGGCGTTCACGTCGCGGTTGCCGGCGAAGGTCAGCACGCGGCCGTCGCCCAGCGCCTGGATGTTGCAGTGGTGGGCGAGCACGCCGGCGCTGCTCACCTCGATCAGCTCGAAGCGGCGTTTGGCCAGGGCGCGCAGGAAGAACTCGGGCATCTGCTCGACGGCGCACACCGCGACGCCCGGCGCCACGATGTTGAAGGCCATGTCGAGGTGCAGGTTGCGGCTGGCGAGCTGCACGCCGCGCACGGTGTAGCCCAGCGGCTCGAGGATCTCCTGGGCGCAGCGCAGGCCCTCCCAGTCGGTGCGCGCCACGACGCCGTGGGCCACCGTGGCCTCGTCCAACAGCCAGAAGTCGCCGCCTTCGAAGGAGCCGCGAAAGACCTTGCCGATGATCGGCACGCCGAGCTCCCGCAGCTTGGCCTCGTAGAGCAGGTCCTCGCCCTGGCGCACCGGCTCGCGGAAGCTGCCGATCAGCGCGCCCTCGGTCAGGCAGGCGCCGAAATCGCGGGCGTAGACCATGTAGGGCAGCTCGGCGTCGGGCTCCATGAGCACGACCTCGACGCCGGCCTCGCGGTAGGCTGCGACGAGCTCGCCGTGCTCGCGGCGAAAGGCCGCCAGGTCGGGCTGCTCGCCGCGCGCCAGCACGCCGCGGGTGATCTCGTTGATGGGCTGGAAGCTGAAATGGTCGGGGGGGCACAGCAGGACCTTGCGGAGCCTGCCCGTCGCGTTCGACACAAACACCTGCTCGGTCATCTGGGGCAACTCCTCTCCACCTGACGCTGTCGCGAGCGGAACGTATCCGGCGTGGCCGCCAGCCACAAGTGGACCCCTGCACCCGAAATCCTGCACGGAAGGTGCCCTTGTACACCGCTACCGATGCGCCGTTGCACGGTCCGCCCCGGCCGCGACCGGGCCCGGGCCACGACCACCTCTGGCCTCGCCATCCCCGAGATGCGCAACGGTTTCGCCCAGGCCTGCTCCTGGAAGCTGGGCCGCGAGGCGAGTGGTCACTTTCATACGAACGCAGGAGGACGCGATGACCGCGCTCCGCAAGGCTGTCTTCTTCGACCTGGACGGCGCGCTCGTCGCGCATGTGCCCGCCGACCTCGGACCGGCGAGCATGCGGCTCACGGACGGAGCCGGACCGGCGTTGCGCGCGCTGCACGAAGAGGGCTTCGAGATCGTCGTGCTGTCGGATCAGTCCGCCGTCGCCCACGGTCTGACCACCGAGGAGGCGCTCGTGCCGGTCAGGCGCCGTCTCGAGGAGCTCCTGACCGACGAGGGAGCCGGACTCGTCGACTTTCTGTACTGCCCGCACCACCCCCAGGGTGTACGGCGCGGCTACGCGATCGACTGCCTCTGCCGCCGACCCCGTCCCGGCCTGCTGCGCCGCGCCGCCGCCGAGCACGGCCTCGACCTCGGACGCTCGTGGCTGGTCGGAGGCACGCTCGACGACATCGAGGCCGGCGTGCGCGCCGGGTGCCGGACCATCCTGCTCGACGGCGGCGCTGAGACCGAGTGGCGCATGAACGAGCTCCGTCTGCCGCACCACGTCGTGATGGACCTGGACGAGGCGGTACGGCTGATCGGCGAGGACGACCGAGCCGGCGCCCGGCCGCGTGGCGATCGCGCTGCGACGGCGCCGAGGCAAGCGGCCCACGCTCGCCCGGCCTGAGCGGCGACCCAACGGTCCGCCGCGTGCGTCGTCGTCGGCCGGTTCGACGGCGAGCACGGCGTGCCGAGGGCAAAGCCGCCGAGGGACGGTCACCGTGCCGAATCTGCGGGCACGGTCCCGATGGGGAGAGCGTCGCCGCGCCGGCCCGCCGAGCTGCTCGGTCAGCCGGCCGCCGATCCCGCCGGTCAGCCGGCCGGCGCCCTCGTGCAACCGCCCGGTGACCGCGCGGAGCCGGCGGCGCAAGCGCGCCGCCGGCTCCGCGCGGTCACGACGCCGCCGTCGTTCCCATCGCCAGTGGATCGGTCGTCCCTCTCGTCGTCACCGGCCTCGAAGAGACCCTTCCCGCGATGGCCTCCCAGTCACCGCCGCGGCCACCCGAAGGCGGCGACGGGACCGCGGTGATATCGTCGCAAGCGAGCGGCGCGAGCGCGCCGAGCGCCCGACGCCGGGCGCTCGCCGGGCGCCGCGCCCAAGAGAGCAGGAGCCCCGTGACGCGTGGCGTGATCATGTTCGACAACGACGGCGTGCTGGTCGATTCGTTCGACGCCTTCCTGGCGGCGTTCGCTGCGGCCTGCCGCCGGCACGGCCGCCCCGAGGTCGGCACCCGCGAGCGGTTCCTCGGCCTGTTCGAAGGCAACTTCTACGACGGCATGGCGGCGCGCGGCGTCGCCGGCGACACACTGCGCGCGATCGTCGCCGACACGACCGCCGCGCTCGACGCCTCACCCGAGCGGCAGCACCCCTTCCCCGGCGTGCCGGAGCTGCTTCGCGACCTCGCCGCCCGCTTCGACGTGGTGGTCATCACCTCGAACGCCGCCGCGGTCGTCCGTGACTTTCTGACGCGCGCCGGGCTCGCCGGCTTCGTGAGCGACGTGCTCGGCGTCGAGACCGACCCGAGCAAGGTGCGCAAGATCGCCACGGTGACGGCGCGCTACCCCGGCCAGGCGCCGTACTTCTACGTGGGCGACACGAGCGGCGACATGCTCGAGGGCGCGGCGGCCGGAGCGACGCCGCTCGGCGCCGGCTGGGGCTGGCACGGGGCGGCCGCGCTCGCGGCCGCCGGCGCGGCCTATGTCGCCTCCACGCCGGCCGATCTGCTCGCCTACGTCATGGACGGCGCCGGCTCGTAGCGCGGGCGCCGGCGCCGGGTCGCTCAGGCCGCGCGGCATGTCCGGCGCGCGGCGGCGCCGGCGCCGTCTCAGAACGAGGCGACGAAGTTCTCGACGAGGCGCCGGCAGAGCTCGCGCGAGGCCGACACGATCGCCGGCACGCTCTCGACGAGCTGCGCGTAGAGGGCGGGATCGCGGCGCGCGACCCCCTTGTTGTCGCGCCGCAGCCAGAACCGCAGGATGCTCTCGTCGACCTCGACGTGGAACTGCAGCCCCCAGGCCCGGCGGCCCACCCGAAAGGCCTGCACACCGGGATCGCCGGCGCGCCGCGCGAGCACCTCGGCGTCGGCCGGCACGGTGAACGACTGGGCGTGCCACTCGAGCGCCTGGAACGGCGAGTCCAGGCCGCGCAGCAGGCCGTCCTCGCGCACCACTTCGACCGGCAGCCAGCCGACCTCGGGCGCGCGGCGCGCGTACACGCGCCCACCGATCGCGGCGGCGAGCTGCTGCCCGCCCAGGCAGATGCCCAGGACCGGCAGGCCGAGCTCGACGGCCGCGGCGAGCAGGCGCCGCTCGGGGTCGATGAAGGCGAACTCGTCCGCCTGGTCGGTGTTCATCGAGCCACCGAGCACGACGAGCCCTCCCATGCGCCCGAGGTCCTCGACGCGCGGCATCTCGCCACGGGCGTGGAGTTGCCGCACTTCGACCGTCAGGCCGGCGTTGACGAGCGCTTCGAGCAGCGTGCCCGCGTGACCGGCCGCCTCGTGCTGCAGGATGACGACCGGCTCGTCGGTGGGAGCGTGGATCATGGCTTTCAGCCTACCCGGACGAGCCCCACGCACGAAACATAAGTTGGGCGGAGTGTCTGCCGATACACGAACGTGCCGAAGAGCATCGACGCTCGACGTTCGCGCCGGGGCCCACAGGGGCCCGCGACGGCGACGGGCGGCTGCCTCTTCGGGGGGATCGGCGACGAGAAGGATCGACGTTTGACCAACCGGAGCACGAGTGCGGGCTGGGTCCGGCTGCCGGCGGCGGCGGAGCTCGCCGGCATCACCCCTGGCGCGCTACGTCGCAGAGCCGACGCCGGCGAGGTCCCCTGCTTCCGGCGCCCCCGTGGTCCGCGCCTGTTCCGCGCCCGCGACATGCTCGTCCTGCGTGCGCGCGGCGGCGGCACGGCCGGCGGCGCGGCTGCGCCGGCCGCGACGAAGGGGATCGCGCCGCACGACGCCACCGACCCTGCCGCCGAGCGCGCCGCCCTGTTCGACCTGGTGCGCCGGGTCTCCCTGAGCGTCGGTCTGCAGAACACGGTCGACCTTCTGGCGAGCGGGCTGCGCGAGCTGGCCGACGCCGCCGGCTGCGACATCTGGATACCCGACGGCGACTGCCTGAAGCTCATGAGCTCCTGCGACCCGCAGGGTTTCGACCGTACGACGCCCGACAGCGTGCTGCAGCTCGAGCGCTACCCCGTCACGCGCCAGGCTCTCGACGAGGCGCGAGCGATCGCCGTGGGCGACCTCGACGAGGCACGCCTCTGCGAGACCGAGCGCGCGGCCATGCGGCGCTGGGGCTTCGCCAGCTTCCTCGACGTGCCCATGCAGATCTCGGGCGAGGTGGTGGCGCTGGTCGAGCTCTGCGACATCGTGCCGCGCGACTTCTCGGCGGTCGCCGCGCTGCTCGACGACGGCCGCGACGCGCTGGCCGGCGCCTTCTCGAAGGTCGCCCTGCTCGACCGCCTCGAGCAGAGCAACCACGAGCTGCGCAGCCAGAACCGACGCCTCACGGCACTGCTCGACGCCGGCCGGGCCATCACCTCGACCCTGCTCGCCGCCGACGTGCTGCACTCCCTGGCGCGCAAGACCGCCGAGGCGGTGGGCGCGCCCGAGTGCCTGATCTACGAGTTCGACCTCGCCGAGAGCACCATGACGGTGCGCAGCGACTACATCGCCGACGGTCATGCGGCCTCGTCGCCGGTCGCCGAGGGTTCGGTGTACCAGACCGTCGACAGCCCCCGCGACCTCGAGATCCTGCTGGGCGGCGTGCCGGTGCAGGAGAGCCTCAGCGACCCCGACCTCGACCCCGCCTCGCGGCGATCGATGCTGCAGTGGGGCGAGCAGAGCATCCTGAACGTGCCGTTCGCCTTCGGCGATCAGCCGCTCGGTCTGCTCGTCATCGTCGAGACGGCGCGCGAGCGGCGTTTCACGCCCGAAGAGGTCGAGCTCGTGAGCGGCATGGGCGAGCAGGCGGCGGCCGCCCTCCACAACGCCAAGCTCTACCACGAGCTCGAGCGCCGCCAGCGCGAGACCGAGCTCCTCAACGAGATCGCGCGGCGCGTCACCTCGACCCTCCGGGTCGAGGACATCGGCGAGACCACGATGGCCGAGCTGCACCGGCTCGTGCCGTTCGACCGCGGCAGCCTGGTGCTGCTCGACGAGCGCGGCCTGCTCGTCAACATCCTGTCGTCCGACGACGGCCGGCGCTACCGCGGCATGAGCAGGGCCAAGCTCGACGGGCGCTTCGTCGCACGGCTCGAGCGTGAGCGGGTGGTGCGGCTCGAGCTGCCGACCGACACGCTGCTGCCGGCCGACGACCCCATCGTCGTCGGGCTGCGGTCGGGCGCGGTCGCCGGACTGTTCGTCGAGGGTGAGCTCATCGGCGCCCTGTGCCTGGGCGCGGCGCGACGGGACGGCTTCACCGACCACCACGTCGACGTCCTCTCGCGCGTCGCCACCCATCTGGCGCTGGCGCTCGGCAACGCACGCCTCTACGAGAACATCCGGCGGCTCCACCTGAGCAACCTCAAGGCGCTGTCCTCGGCCCTGTCGGCCAAGGACTACTACACCCTGGGCCACGCCGCCCGCGTCGCCGCCTATATGGTGCTGCTCGGCAAGGAGCTCGGCTGGTCGCACGACACGCTGGTCCAGGCCGAAGAGGCCGCCTATCTCCACGACATCGGCAAGATCGCGATCTCCGACCGTGTGCTGCTCAAGCCGAGCCGGCTGAACACGCGCGAGTGGGAGCTCATGCGCCAGCACCCGAGCTTCAGCGCCGACATCATCGGCACGCTCTTCGCCCCCGAGCTGGTGGCGGCGGTGCGCCACCACCACGAGCGCTGGGATGGCGGCGGCTACCCCGACGGCCTGACCGGCGACCACATCCCGGCGATCGCCCAGGCGATGTGCATCGTCGACTCCTACGACGCCATGTCGTCGTGGCGCCCCTACCGCGGCGCCATGTCGTACGCCGACTGCCTGAAGGAGCTCGAGCGCTGCCGCGGGCGGCAGTTCGACCCCCGTCTGGTCGACGCCTTCCGCAAGGTGCTCGAGGACATCGCCGCCATGCACCGCCGCGCCGGCGAGATCGCCGCCGAGGCGGCGGCCCGCATCGACGTCGCGCAGCACGCCAGAGTGGTCGCCAGCGGCGAGCACGGCGCCGACTACGAGGCCGTCGCCCGCACGCTGCGCGAGGTGCGCGACGCCAACCCGCCGGCCCGGTACCTGACGACGATCGTCGGCGGCGAAGAAGGCCTGACGATCATCGTCGACGGCGAGGAGGAGCCCGCCCAGCACTCGCCCCTGGGCGAGCCCGTGCTGATCGACGACGAGCTGCAGACCGTCTTCAACGGCCGCCACTTCGACATCAACGTGGTGTTCGTCGACGAGTGGGGTGCCTGGGTCTCGGGCATCGCCCCGCTGCGTGACGAAAGCGGCGAGATCGTCGCCGTGGTCAACGCCGACCTGCCGGCCGACCCGTCGATCCGCCTCGAGGGTCTGCGCGGCAGCCTGTCCGAGACGTTCGCGTCGCTCGTGCACTCCGCCGCGCTGCGCTTCAGCCGGGCCGAGGTCGACGCCATCACCGACGGCCTCACCGGCATCTTCAACCACCGCCACCTGCACGAGCGCCTCGCCGAGGAGCTCGAGAGCGCGACCGAGCGGCAGGCCGAGCTCACGCTGCTGTTCGGCGACCTCGACCACTTCAAGGAGTTCAACGACAACTACGGGCACAGTGCCGGCGACGCCGCCCTGCGCGGCGTGGCGCAGATCGTCGAGTCCTCGATCCGCCACGTCGACGTCGCCGCCCGCTACGGCGGCGAGGAGTTTGCCGTGATCCTGGTCGACACCGGCGCGGCGGCCGGCATGCGCGTGGCCGAGCGCATCCGCCGGCGCGTCATGCGCGAGCGCCAGACCGCCGGCGCCGGGCGTCTGTCGATCAGCATCGGCATGGCCACCTGGCCCGGCGACGCCGACACGATCGAGCACCTGCTCGAGCGCGCCGACGGCGCCATGTACCAGGCCAAGCGCCTCGGCCGCAACCGGGTTGTGGCCTGCTCGGGCAGCGCGGCGGCCGACGCCGCGGCCGCCGCCGACGGCAACGGCGCCGGCGTGACCGAGCTGGGCCTGGTGCGCGAGCGCCTCGCGGCCACGCGCGCCGACCTCGTCGCGTTCGTCGCCGCCGAGGTGGCGACCAAGCTCGGGCTGAGCGCGCCGGCCGTGTCCGAGATCGGCGCAGCGGCCCGACGCCGCGCGCTCGACGGCGGACCGGTCGCCCAGCGCGACGGCGTTCCCCGCCAGGTCGCCGGCGAGCTCGGCGACCGGGTCGTCGCCGCCGTCCTGGCGGCCGGCGACCTGCTCGGCGACCACGCCGCGACCAGCGATCCCGCGCAGTTCATCGCGCGCCTGCAGGGCGCCACCCAGGCGCCGCTCGAGCCCGACGTGCTCGACGCCCTCACCGCGGTCGTGTTCGCCACGCCGCTCGCGCCGACCCGGCTGGCCTGACCTCGCCGGGCGCCGTCTGCCGCAACGGCGGGCCGCGGCCGCCCGGCGGGCACACTACCGCCACGGCGACGACGGCGACGAGGGCAGGGCAGATGACAGACCGAGTCGGGCAGATCCTCTCCTGGTATGACTCCGAGAACCCCGGGGTCCGAGCCAACCTCTACCGCCTGCTCACGAGCGGCCGCCTGGCGGGCACGGGCAAGCTCGTGATCCTGCCGGTCGACCAGGGCTTCGAGCACGGTCCGGCGCGCAGCTTCGCGCCCAACCCGGCCGGCTACGACCCGCGCTACCACTTCCGGCTCGCGATCGACGCCGGCTGCAACGCCTACGCCGCGCCGCTCGGCTTCATCGAGGCCGGCGCGGCCGAGTTCGCCGGCCGCATCCCGCTCATCCTCAAGGCCAACAACCACGACCTGCTCTACACGAACGTCGATGGGCCCCTGCCGGCGGTCACGGCGAGCGTCGAGGACGCGCTGCGCCTGGGCTGCGCGGCCATCGGCTTCACGATCTACCCCGGCTCGGCCGCCCGCACCGAGATGTACGAGGAGCTGCGCGAGCTGGCGCTCGAAGCCAAGGCGGCCGGCCTCGTCGTCGTCGTCTGGTCGTACCCGCGCGGCGGCGAGCTCACCAAGGAGGCCGAGACCGCGGTCGACGTGTCGGCCTACGCGGCGCAGATCGCGGCGCAGCTCGGCGCCCACATCGTCAAGGTCAAGCCGCCGACCTACGGTCCTTGGGACGCCAAGTCGAAGGAGGCGCTCGAGAAGGCCGGCGTACCGCTCGAGACGCTGACCGACCGGGCGCGCTTCGTGGTGCAGGGCGCCTTCGCCGGGCGCCGCATCGTGATCTTCTCGGGCGGCGAGGCCAAGGGCACCGACGCCGTGCTGCAGGAGAACCGCGACCTGTCCGCTGCCGGATCGTTCGGCACGATCATGGGGCGCAACTCGTTCCAGCGCCCCCACGACGAGGCCGTCAAGCTGCTCCAGGACGTCATGGAGATCCACCGCGCCGGCGCAGCGCCCGGCGCGGTGCGCGACGAGCAGCGCAAGGCGGCCGCGCACGCCTGAAGGCCGCCCCTGAGCCCGGCGCGGTCGTCGACGACGGGACGAGCGAGCGGGTCGTGCCGGTCTGGGCGCCGGCGGCGCAGCCGCCGGCGCCTTCTACCGACCGGCCGGGCTGCCGGCGAGACCCGTCCGGAACCGCTCTACGGCCGGCAGCCGCAGGCCGAGCAGGTCGGCGACGTGCGCCTTGGCCTCGAGCGGGCTCGGGTCGTCGTAGTAGCTCGCTTCGGTCTCGAAGATGCGCCCCAGACGCAGCTCGCCGCGCAGCTCGTGCATGGCCGCGTTGTCGGACAGGTCGCGCGGGGTCACGCCGAGCCGGTCGGCGACGTACCGCTTGGCCTGCGTGATCCTCATGCCCTTCGCCATCTGCATCCGCGCCACCAGATCTCCGGCGGCGCGCAGTCCGTTCATGCCGGAGGCGCACGAGTGGGCGACGTCCATGCCGAACGAGTCGCCCGTGCCCGCCTACAAGCCGTCCAGACGCAGCACGTCGACGCAGGCCCGCGACACCCGCGAGACGGCGTCGAGCGGCGCGAACGGCGTCATCGGCACGCCGCCCACCCCCATGCCGACGTTCATGTGCACGGGGATCTCGGCGACCGCCATACAGGGCTTGACGAAGGTCAGCGAGCGCGCGACGTTCCAGGGCGTCGACTTGCTCGTGTTGGTGTTCACCGCGGGCCCGAAGATCGTCGCGCCGGCCTGCTGCACCACACGAAGCTGGCCCTCTGGCTTGAGCCCGGCCAGGCGCGTGCCGCGGTACTCGAGCAGGCCGTGGGTGCCGAGCACGATCTCGGCGGCCATGCCGACCATGATGCCCAGGTCGGGATGGCGCTCCCGCAAGAGCTCGACCGCGCGCAGCGCGGCCAGCAGGTCGGCGTCGCCGGCGGCGCCGGCGGTGTCGAAGTTGACGCCGTCGGCGCCGGCGTCCCACATCGCCTCGGCCACGTAGACCATGTCGGCCACGGCAAGCTCGACCGCCTCTTCCTGGGCGGCGCGGGCCTCGTCGATGCGGACCTCGGGCAGGAGCTGAGCCCAGTTGCCGCAAGGTCCGTCGGGCGCCGAGTACCGGCCCAGGTCGGGCTGCGCGCCGTAGTGCACCGGCACGATCAAGCGCTCCTGGGCTTCCTTCATGTACTGCTGCTCGAAGGCGACGACGGGCTTGACGGCCTTGTAGGAGTAGTCGATGTGGAACAGCTCGACGCTGTCGTGGGCGAGCACCTGCTCGTAGGCGTAGAGGGCGTCGACCTTGCTGCCGAGCTGCGGCGTGCCGGTGCCGTCCTTGGAGAGCACGACCTCGTCGCCCACGTCGACCGCGCTGAAGCGCGCCGCCGAGGCGAAGATGTCGGTCAGGTGATCGAGCTCGGCGGCGTCGAGCGGCGCCATCCTGGCGCGCGTCGCGGCCGCCTGCGTGCCCGCTTCGAGCTCGGCGCGGACGACGCTCCGGGTCGCCTCGACGAGCGACCCGTCGCCCATGCGCATCGGGACCTGCGGTTCCATCGGCGTCACCTCCGCGGCGCTGCGCCGCCTGGCCTGGTCTGCGGCATGCTATCGCAGTCGCAGACGACCGGGCAACGAGCGCGAGGCGGGGGCGGCGCTTCTGCGCCGCCCCCGCCTCGCGGACCGTGCCTCGTCGTTCGTGCTTCGCGGACCGTCTTCGCGGATCTGCCTCGCTGTCCGTGCCTCGCGGACCGCGCCTGCTGTCCGTGCCTCGCGGACCTGCCTCGCTGCCAGCGCTCGTTACAAGCCGACACGCTCCTTGAAGCGCTCGACGCTGTTGATCGTGATGTCGAGCGCCTTGGCAATGTTGAACTTGGCCTCGATCATGCCGGGATCGCCGGGACGGACCGCCGAGGTGTGGGGCAGCAAGCCGAGCCCCTTGTCGGTGCGGATCTGCTCCATGGCGATCGGGTCGGACAGGTCACGAAGGCCGCAGCCGAGCTTGTCGGCGACGTAGGCCTTGGCTTCGTTGAGACGCATTCTCCGGGTCATCTGCATGCGTGCCACGAGATCTCCCGCGGTGCGCATTCCGCCCATGCCCGAAGCCTGCGAGTGAGCAGACTCCATGCCCATGGCATCGCCCGTGCCCACCTAGTAGCCGTCGATCTTGAGGATCTCGACGAACGCTTTGGAGGCGCGCGAGGTGGCGTCGGCCGGCGGGTAGACGCAGGTCGGCACGCCGCCGACGCCCATGCCGACGTTGACGTGCACCGGGATCTCGGCGATCTCGGCCGCCGGCTTGATGAAGGTCATCGCCCGGGCGATGTTCCAGGCGGTCGACTTGCCGGTGTTGATGTTGACGGCCGGGCCGTAGATAGAGGCGCCGGCGGCCTGAACCATGCGCACCTGGTCCTTGGGCCACATGCCGGCCAGGCGCTCGCCCTCGTACTCGAGCTGGCCGTGCATGCCGAGCACGAACTCGCTCGCCATGCCGATCTCGATGCCGAGCCACGGGTATTTGTCGCGCAGCATGCGGCAGGCCCGCAGGCCGGCCAGGAAGTCGGCGTCGCCGGCCGCGCCCGTCGTGTCCATGTCGATGCCGTCCGTGCCGGCCTCGACCATGTGGTCGGCCACGAAGTTGATGTCGTCGACCAGCATGTCGCAGGCCTCGAGCTGCGCGGCGCGCGCCTCGTCGACCTTCATGAGCGGCAGCAGCTCGGACCAGTTGTCGATCGGACCGTCGGGCTTGGAGTAACGGCCGAGGTCGGGCATCGCGCCGTACTGCACGGGGTTCGTGCAGAGCATCTGGGCGATCTTCATCGACTGACCCTCGTGGGCCACGTTGGTCTTGACCGCTTTGTACGAGTAGTCGATCTGCCAGAGCTCGACCATGTCGATGCCGACGACCTGCTCGTAGGTCTGCAGGTCCTGCACCCGGTTACCGATGTGCTTGGTGCCGGTGCCGTCGTTGCTCATGACGACCTCGTCGCCGATGTCGACGGCGGTGAAGCGCGCCGACGAGGCGTAGATGTCGAGCAGGTGGTCGAGTTCGCCGGGGGTCAGCGGGTCGACCTTGGCCCGCTTGGCCGCCTGCTGCGTGCCGTCCTCGAGGTCGGCCTTGATCTCAGAGCGCGTCATCTCGACGAGCGCGCCGTCTCCCATACGCGTTGCGATCCTGGGTTCCAAGCGCATCACCTCCACCTGCGCACGGGCGCGAGAACCGGTCGCCGGAACGACCGGCGCCGGACAGGGCTGAAACGACCGGCGCCGGAGCGTGCCCGCAGGCCGTCCGGAGCCGTCGGCCCATGGTATATCGGCCCTCCCGGGGTCCGCCACCCGAGCGACGGGGCAGCAGCACACTCCCCCGCCGCCCGAGCGGTGTCGCGGCGACGCAGGCTCGCCGCCACCCGAGGTGTGCCGCAGCGAAGCAGGCTCGCCGCCCCCGAGGCGTACCGCAGCGAAGCAGGCCCCTGCCACCCGAGGCGTACCGCGGCGAAGCAGGCCCCTGCCACCCGGGCCGGCCGCCGCTTGCGTGCGATCAGAGACCCTCACGTTCGAACCGTTCGTCGACCGCGAGGCACCGTTCGGCCCCCAGCCGCCGCGCGACGACGAAGGTCGTGCAGTCGACGAGCGACGGCAGCCGCGCGGCGCCCGCCACGCTGGCCGCCCCGTTGAGTCCCTCGGCCCCCGGGGTGCTGAGCGCCCCGATGAGCCGCTCGACGGCGAGCTCGTGCTCGGCGGGCCGCACCCACTCGACCTCGAACGCCGGGAGCAGCTCGCGCAGGAACGTCGACACCGCCGCAGCTCCGAGGCGGCGCCGAAGCACGTCGACGGTCTCGAGGGCGACGTAGTTCGTGACGACGAGCCGGTCGGCCGCCTCGAGCTCGTACGCGAACGCGTGCCGGGTGAGCTCGTGCTCGGCATGACGACCGTCGAGCAGGGCGACCAGCGCGGACGTGTCGATCAGCGTCGGCACGTCATTCGTCGTCGAGCGGGTGGTCGAGCCAGTACCGAGGCACGCCGGCGCCAGGCTGTCCGCCGCCGCTCGGCGCCGCGCCGGGCGGCGGGACGGCCTCGACCTTGTCGACCGCAGTCAGCGCCCGCCGGCGTACCAGACGCACCTGCGATTCGGATCGCACGATCTGGACGTCGATGGCGTGCCTCACAAAGCACGCAAGCGATAGACCCTGGAGCCTTGCCTGCGCTCGCGCGGCCTCGAGCTGCCCTTCGGGAAGCTGCACGGTGATGCGGATCATCACCTCACCCCACCGGTGGCCGAGCGGACGGCCGGGCTGATCGCAAAGCCGACGGCTGGACCGTTCAGGCCGACAGCGTCAGATCGCCGCGCGGGAGCGGCCACCGCCCAGAGCGGGAGGTACGGGAGCGTCGGTAAGTGTGGTGCCATCATGCCATCACTTTCTGCTGGCATGATGGCACCACACCTGCTCGCAGTCCCTCCACTGGAGCGCTCTTCAGGCGAACGACCGTGCGAAACCAGGGTCACGGAGTGCGGCCGGCAGCGTTGACGATAAGTCAGCGACCGCGGCGGTCCGGCCTCATTTCGCCAGGGTCGGCAGGTTGGCGATTGGCGAGCGCGGGCGGCGCGGTGGTCGGACGGCGCGGGGGTCGGGGTCGGGCGGCGCGGGGGTCGGACGGCGCGGGGGTCGGGGTCGTACGGCGCGGGGGTCGGGCGGCGCGGGGGTCGGGGTCGGGCGGCGCGGGGGTCGGGCGGCGCGGGGGTCGGGGTCGGGCGGCGCGGGGGTCGGGGTCGGGCGGCGCCGGCGCGGCAGCTCAGGCCGCGCCGGGGTCAGGCGGCGCGGCGGTCGGTCGCGTCGACGTCGGGTGCTATGCCGATCTCGTTGATGAGCGGGCGGCCGGCCTCGAAGTCGGCGGCGCTCGCGAGCGTGGTCGTCGCGATCTGTTCGAGAGCCTCGCTCGTGAAGTAGCCCTGGTGGGCCGTGATCACGACGTTGGGGAACGTGAGCAGGCGGCTGAAGACGTCGTCCTGGATGATCTGGCCCGAGAGGTCGCGCGAGAAGAGCTCGGTCTCCTCTTCGTAGACGTCGAGACCCAGCGCGCCGATGCGGCCCGACTTCAGGCCGGCGATGACGGCGCGCGAGTCGACGAGTCCACCGCGACTCGTGTTCACGAGCATGACGCCACGCTTCATGAGGGCGATCGCGTCACGGTCGATCAGGTGGGTGGTCTCCGGCAGCAGCGGGCAGTGCAGCGTGACGATGTCGGAGCCGGCGAGCAGCTCGGCCAGCGAGACGTAGCGCACGCCGATCTCGCGGGCCCGCTCGCTGGGGAACGGGTCGTAGCCCAGCAGCTTGCAGCCGAAGCCGCGCAGGATACCGGCCGTGGTGGCCCCGATGATGCCGGTGCCGACGATGCCGACGGTGCGACCGTGCAGGTCGAAGCCGAGCAGGCCGTCGAGCGAGAAGTTGCCGTCGCGGACGCGCTGGTAGGCGCGGTGGACCTTGCGGTTCAGCGCGAGGATGAGCGCCACCGTGTGCTCGGCGACGGCATAGGGCGAGTAGGCCGGCACGCGCACGACCCGCAAGCCGAGTGCGGCGGCCGCGGCGAGGTCGACGTTGTTGAAGCCGGCAGAGCGCAGCGCAACGAGCGACGTGCCCCCCGCGACGAGCGCCGTGAGCGTCTCGACCCCGAGCTCGTCGTTCACGAACACGGAGACGGCCGCAAAGCCGGCGGCGAGCGGCGCCGTGTCGGCGGTGAGGCGCGCCTCGAAGAACACGAGGTCGTGCTCGAACTCGCCGTTGGCCGCGGTCAGAAAGTCGCGGTCGTAACGTCTGGCGGAGAAGACTGCGATGCGCGTGGCGTCCTCGCTCGTGTCGAGTCGGTCGGTCGGGTGCCCGACCTGACCGTTCCCCGTCGCGAGCAGGGCAAACGCGCGGCGGGCGCCCGGATGGGCGCCCGCCGCCGCGCCCTCGCGCCCTTAGCGCCCGATCGGGTGCTTGCGGGCGGCCATCGTGCGGAAGCGCTCGACGCAGTTGACCGGCACGTCGAGCAGGGCCGCGATGTTGAACTTGGCCTCGATGCCCAAGGGGTCGCCGACGTCGGTGATCTCGCCCGATTCGAGGATGCCGCCGAGGCCGTGCTCCTTGCGCACGTCGAGCATCACCGTCGGGTCGGAGAGGTCGATCGTCGACACGCCGAGCCGCTCGGCCACGTACCTCTTGGCCTCCGCGAGCCGCATCCCTCGGGTGATCTGCATCCGGGCCACCAGATCTCCGGCAGTCCTGATCCCGCCCATCCCCGAGGCGACGCCGTGGCTCACAGCCTGGCCGTACACGTCGCCTGCCCCAACCTACAAGCCGTCGAGGCGCAGGATGTCGACGGCCGCGCGCGAGGCCCGGCAGGTGGCGTCGCCGGCCGGCGTGACGTGCATGGGCACGCCGCCCACCCCCATGCCGCCGTTCAGGTGCACCGGCACGGTCGCCTCGTCGCAGCAGGGCTTGGCGATGGTGAGCGTGCGCGCCACGTTCCAGGCGATCGACTTGCCGGTGTTCACGTTGATCGCCGGCCCAAAGATGGTGACGCCGGCCTTGGCCGCGAGCTTCATCTGCTCGCGCGGCCACAGGCCGGCGAGGCGCACACCGTCGTACTGGAGCTCGCCGTGCATGCCGAGCACGAACTCGCCGGCCATGCCGATCTGGATGCCCACGTCGGGGTGCGCCGCGCGGATGCGCTCGACCGCCTTGAGCGTGGCGAGAAAGTCCGCGTCGCCGGCGGCGCCCGCCGTGTCGAGGTCGATGAACTCGGCGCCGGCCTCGATCAGCTCGCCGGCGACGAAGGCGATGTCGTCGACCGCGAGCTCGACCGCCTGCTCCTGGGCCGCGCGTGCCTCGTCGATGCGGCCGAGCGGCAGAAGCTGCGACCAGTTGGGCACCGGACCGTCGGGGACCGTGTAGAGCCCCAGGTCGGGCATCGCGCCGTAGCCGAGCGGCGCCGTGGTCACGAACTGCGCCTGGCGCATCATGACCTGCTCGAAGGCGGTGACGCCCTTCGCCGGCTTGTAGGAGTAGTCGTGGTGGTAGAGCTCGAGCGAGTCGGCGCAGAGGTACTGCTCGTAGTACTGGAGGTCGTTGATGCGCGTGCCGAGGTCCTGGCTGCCGCAGCCGTCGAACGACAGCACGACCTCGTCGCCGATGTCGACGCCGGTGAAGCGGCTGTTCGAGCAGAAGATGTCGGCCAGGTGGGCGAGCTCGTCGGCGCCGAGCTCGGGGCTCTTGCTGCGTTTGGCGCCGGCCTGCGTGCCGGCTTCGAGGTCGGCGCGGATCTGCGACGGCGTCATCTCGACGAGCGCGCCGTCGCCCATGCGCGTGCGGATCGTGGGTTCCATCGCTCACCTCGTGGTCGGATGCGCCGCGGCGCCGAATGGACGCGAGATCGGGCCGGGCGAGCCCTCTGCCTGAGCCCGGCCGGGCGAGCCCCCTGCTTGAGCCCGGCCGGGCGAGCCTACTCCGCCGCTGCCGGGCCCGCCACGAAAGGCGCGAAGAACGCACAAGTTCCGCCCTCGACCCCGGCCATCAGCGGCGAGAAACGAGCCGCCGAGAGCGTCGCCCTCGGGCCTCACGCCCGCGCACGCCACTACTAGACCGATGAGAGTTGCTCGAGAGTAGAAGTGATGCAACAATCCGACCTGATTCTCTGAGCCCCGCCTTCACGGCCTTCATGGGTGGCCGCCTGCGGGGTGCATACATCCGGCACTACCGAATCTGGGGGTTCCGCCGGGTGGGTTGGTGAAACGGAGCAAGGGGAGGTCTGCATGCCTGAAATCGAAATGGCGTCCGAGAAAGCCAAACTCACCAAGACGTTACGTCGGTGGGACATGGCGCTGTTCACCGCCTGCGCCATCATCGGCTTCGACTCGCTCGCCTACACGACTTCGGTCGGTCTGGGTCAGGCCATCACCTGGCTGGTCATCACCTTCTTCATCTTCCTCATCCCGTTCGGCCTGCTGACCGCCGAGGTCAGCACCGCCTTCCCGGCCGAGGGCGGCGTCTACGCCTGGTGCCGCATGGCGTTCGGCAAGCTGTTCGGCGAGCTCGCCACCATGATGTACTGGCTCTCGAACGCGATCTGGCTCGGCGGCACGCTGACCGCCGTGACCATCGGCGTCATCAACGTCTTTTACACGCCCAACCACCCGCTCGGCACCGCGGCGTCGATCGTCGTCGGCCTCATCTTCACGTGGGTCACCATCTTCCTGTCGGTGATCAATCTGAAGTACGGCAAGTGGACGGGTAACCTGGGCACCATCTTCAAGGCCATCATCATGGTCGTGATGGCGGTCCTGGGCATCCTCTTCCTCGTCCGACACGGCATCCCCAAGGGCATCGCCCCGGGGAGCTCCTACACGCCGAGCATCACCGGATTCCTCGCCGTCATCGGCGTGATCGTCTTCCTCTGGGTCGGCTTCGAGCTCCAGGGCTCCGCGTCCGAGGAGATGGTCAACCCGCAGAAGGACGTCCCTCGCTCCATCCTGAGCTCGGGCGCCATCACGACCGCCATGTACGTGGTCGTCATGCTCTGCATGCTCCTCGTGCTCAAGGAGAAGGACCTGACCGCGGCTTCGGGCATCCCGGCCGCCGTTCAGGCCGTCATGGCCGACGCGGTCGGCAGTGGCGCCGGCAAGGCGATCGGCTACTTCCTGGGGATCATCTTCATCCTTCAGTACCTGAGCTCCGCGTCGGTCTGGACGCTGGGCTCAGCCCGCGTGCAGGCCGTAGCCGCCCTCGACGGCTCGGCCCCGCGTATGCTCGGCCGCTTCAGCAAGCAGGGCACGCCGCTGCCGATGTGCATCCTCATGGGCATCGTCGGCTCCGTCATGTGCTTCATCGTCTTCCTCGTGACGAGCGGCAGCCTCAAGGAGTTCATCGGCGTGATGATCGCCCTCGACACCTCGCTCACGGTGGTCGTCTACGTCTTCCTGATCCCGGCGATGGTGCGTCTCCGCACAACCCACGCGCACGTTCATCGGCCCTTCGTGGTGCCCGGCGGCGTGGTCGGCCTGTGGGCGTGTGCGGCCATCACCTGGATCCTGTCCGTCCTCACCTGCTTCACTCTGCTGTGGCCCGGCCTCGTCAACAACATGCTCGGCCAGAGCTACTCGATCACCGACAGCTGGGGCATGTCCCGCATGCGGTTCGAGCTCATGGACCTCGGCACCTTCGCCGTCCTCATGCTGATCGGCGTGGGCTTCTGGGCCTACGGCCGTACGCAGGGCAAGGTCGCCGACGACGCCGTCATCGAGGGCGTCGTCGAGGAGAAGGCCTGACGGTCTGTATCTGCGATCGCAGCGCCTGAGGCCTGACCGTCTCGGGCGATCGGAGGGGGGCGGGGCGAGCCGCAAGGCTCGCCCCGCCCCGTCTGTCTTGTGGAGGGGACACGATGACCGATCACACCACGGCCCGCGTCGCGGGCGACGTCACCATCCGCGCCTACGAGGCCTCCGATTACGACGCCCTCGTCGGGCTCATCGGCCAGGCGTTCGGCGGCGAGACGCCCGACAGCGTCCGCTTCGCCGCGTCGGCCGGCAACACGAGGACGTTCGTCGCGCTGCACGACGGGCGCGTGGTCGGCGTGTCGATGGCGATATGCTTCGCCGCCACGGCCTGGATCGGCAACGTGGTCGTCGAGTCCGGCAGCCGGCGCCGGGGGCTGGGACAGGCCCTGACCGAGGCCGCGGTCGCTGCGGCCCGCGAGCGCGCCGAGAGCGTCATGCTCCTGGCGCTGGGCGACGCCCAGCGCATCTACGCCCGACTCGGCTTCGAGGACGAAGGCCTCTACGGCACGTGGCGCGCGACCGGCGCCACGGCGGCGCTCGTGGCGGATGCCGGCCACGACGCCACCGCAGGCATCGCCGCGGCGACCGGCCGGCCGGAGCTCTTCGAGCAGGCGGTCGCGCTCGACACCTGGGCGACGGGCGAGGACCGGCGCGGCTATCTCGAGCTGTTCGCGCCCTCGCTGAAGGTCGTCCTGGGTCACGCCGCCGACGGCGCCGACGTCGTCGCCGGCTACCGCACGCGCAAGCCATGGGGCACCGGCGCCGTCGTCGCGCGCGACGCCGCCACGGCCCGCGCCCTGCTGTGCGACCTGCTGCGCAAGGCCCCCGACGCGCGCCTCGAGTTCCCCGACGCCAACGAGGCGGGGGTGCGCCTGGCCACCGAGCTCGGCCTCGAGCGCTTCAAGGAGAACATGCGCATGCGCCTCGGCCGGCCGGTCGCCGGCTTTCGGCCCGAGGGCGTGTTCAAGGCGCTCTCGCCCGCCGTCGGGTAGCCTCGCCGCCGGCCGCGCGACCGCCGGCGACGCGGCCACCGGCGAGGCGGCACCGCGACGGGCGGGTCGCCGCGGCGGTCGCGTGCGTCAGGCCGTGACGAACTCGGGCCGCAGGGTCTCGGCGATCTGCTCTGGCGTCACGAAGATGAGCTCGCCGCCGAGCTGCTTCTGCAGAAAGTAGTCGTCGGTGCGGTAGTCCTGACGGAACGCCGTGCGCGCCACCACGTGGAGCTGCACGGCGTGGGTATCGGCCGGGCCGCCGAGCGGTCCGCCCGAGAGCGTGAAGTTGAAGGCCGACAGGCCCTCGCGCTCGTACCAGGCGAGCACCCGCGAGAGCCCGAAGGCGGCCTCGCTGACCTGCTCGTCGGTGAGCGCCGCCACGCGCGCGACGCCGGGCAGCAGGCCGACGACCTCGCGCCCGCCGGTCGGCGCGAAGGGGGCGAGCCAGGTCCAGCCGGCGCGGCAGCCGATGACGCGCTCGCCGCGCTCCTGTTCTTCGTCGGCGAGCGCCCGCCAGTACGACACGCCGTGCTCGGCGGCGAAGGCGGCCGCCCGCTCCCACTGCAGGCGGATGAGCCAGGGCGCGCCGGCGCCGCCGAACACCTGGAAGTGCGGGTGCACCATGCTGGCGCCGGCCGGCAGCATGTTGTTGCAGCACACCTCGAGGTGCTCGAGGCCGGGCAGAGCGCCCTCGGCGAGCCGGGCGAGCTCGACGGCCGCCCCGAGGCCCTCGTGCAGCATGCCGGGCGCGTAGTCGGAGGGCCGCAGGAAGTGGCGCTTGGGGTAGGTCACGACGGCGTGCAGCGCGGCGAGCGGGAACAGGTTGGGAAAGACGAGGGCGCGGCCGTGCTCGAGCCGGCCGCCCGGCACGATCTCGTCGGGGTACTTCGGCGTGACCTCGAGCACCTTCTCGGGGCAGAAGAAGCAGCCTTCGCGGGCGTTGCGGGCGAGCTGCTCCGCGTAGTCCCAGTCGGTGCTCCCGTAAAACATCGCCTCTTTGGCGGCAAGCTCGGCCGACGCCACGGCCGTCGCCCCGGTGAGCGGGTCGCGCCGCACCTCGATGGGCTGCTCGGTGTGCGCCATGCCGAGCAGCGGGCTGAAGAAGTCCGCCGTCTCGGTGCTGCGCTCGAAGCTGATCAGTGCCATGGGGACCCCCTCGCCGGGTGTCGTTCGTTACCGGCACCGATGATACGGGTGCGGGCGGGCGCCGGGCAACGGCGCCCGCCCGCCGGTCCCCTACGCGGCCCGCGCCTGCGAGCGGGCCGCATCGGCCAGCGTCGTGAGCAGGCCGCCGACCGACTCGCGCAGCGCCTCGGTGCGTCCTCCGTCGCGCACGCAGCTCCATAGCAGGCGGGCGCCGCCGGCACCGTCGTAGCGCGCCGGCCCCATGACGTCGCTGAGCTGGCGCTGCGCCTCGCGCAGATGGCCCTCGTCGCACGAGGCGCCCATCACGGCGAGCGGCTTGCCGGCGAGGGCCTCGCGCCCGTCCGGGGAGTCCGACGCCCAGGCGAAGGCGTTGCGCAGCGCGGTGCGCACGTCGCCGTCGTACTGCGGGGTCGCCACGAGCACGCCGCCAGCGCGCCGTAAGGCGGCCCGCAGCCGCTCGACCTGCACCGGCTCGGCCGTCTCGCGGTCCACACCGTCGCCCGGGTAGTCGGGTAGCGCGGCGACGTCGAACTCGTCGATCGTCATGCCCTCGGGCGCCTGGCGCTGGGCTGCCCGGAACAGGCTGCGCTGGTACGAGCGGCGGCCGGCTCCGGGGGCGCTGGCCGCGACCAGGCCGAGCACCTGGACCGGGCGCGGCCGGGCCGGCACGGCGACCGCGGCCCGAGCCGGCACGGGGCCGGCGGCGGCGGCCGGCACGGCCGCCGCCGCCTCAGCCGCCATCGTGGCCTTCGACTCGATCAGGACCGCGGCGAGCACGGCCGCTCCGGCGAGCACGCCGGCCAGCACCCAGAAGCCGACCTGAAAGCCGTGCGTGGCGGCCGCGACCGGGGCGAGAGCGCCGAGGCCGGCGTGTGTCCGCAGGTAGCTCGTCGTGGCCGTGGTAGCGACCGTCGTGATCACGGCCAGACCGACCGCGCCGCCGATCTGCTGGCTTGTGTTGATCAGGCCCGAGGCCGCACCCGCCTCATCGCCGCGCGCGCCGGTCAGCGACGAGATCGTGTCGGGCACGAAGGCCAGACCGAGGCCAAAGCCGGTCAGCAGGAACCCGGGCAGCAGGTCGGCGACGTAGCTGCCGTGCACCGGCAGGCGCGTGTAGAGCACCACGGCGACGGCGGCGAGGGCGAGCCCGACGGGCAGCACCACGCGCGAGCCGAAGCGGTTCACGAGCGACTGGGCGAGCACCGCCGAGACGACGACGAGGAACGTGGTCGCGATGTAGGCGACGCCCGTCTTCAGCGCCGAGTAGCCGAGCACCTGTTGCATGTAGAGCGACAGCAGGAAGAACTGCGAGAACAGGCCGGCGCCGATCAGAAAGCCGACCACGTTCGCGGCGCGTGGCGTGCGCAGGCCGAGGATGCGCAGCGGCAGCACGGCGTTGCGCGACCGCACCTCGATCACGACGAAGGCGCTGAGCAGGACGGCCGCGGCGACCAGCAGGCCGATCGTCTCGGCCGCGCTCCAGCCGACCTGCGCCGCCCGGGTGAGCGCGTAGACGAGCACCATGAGGCCGCCGGTGACGGTCACCGCGCCGGGCAGGTCGAAGGCGCGCTGGGCGCCCTCGAGCCGGCTCGCCGGCAGCAGGAACGGGCACAGCGCGATCAGCGCGATGCCGATCGGCACGTTCACGTAGAAGATCCATTGCCAGCCCAGGCCGCTCGTGAGCACGCCGCCGAGCAGCGTGCCGGCCGCGGCGCCGCTGCCGGCGATGCCGCCCCAGATGCCCAGCGCCAGGTTGCGCTCGCGGCCCTCGGCGAACGTCGCGACCAGGATCGACAGGGCGGCCGGCGACAGCAGCGCGCCGCCCAGACCCTGGATGCAGCGGAAGGTGATGAGCGACGCCTCGGACCACGACAGGCCGCAGGCGAGCGACGCGCCGGCGAACAGGATGAGGCCGATCATGAAGAGGCGGCGGCGGCCCAGCACGTCGGCGAGGCGGCCGCCCAGCAGCAGGAAGCCGCCGAAGAAGATGGCGTAGGCCGACAGCACCCACTGCAGGCTCTCGACCGAGAAGTGCAGGTCGCTGCGGATCGAGGGCAGCGCGACGTTCACAACGGCGACGTCGAGCACGACCATGAACTGGGCCACGCAGATCGCCGCCAGGATGTACCACTTGCGGCGGTCCCAGTCCGAGCGGCCGGGGCTCGGCGCGGCTGCGCCGCGCGCGCCGCCCCGGCCCGGGCGGCCTGGGGCGGGTCCGCCGTCCGGCGCGCCGAACGCGGGTGCCGGGGATGTCTGAGGGTCGGCCATCGTCCTCTCCTGGCCTCGGGGCCGGGCGGCGGCCCCTTCGTGGGCCGCCGCCCGGCGAATTGCCTGTCGACGACGGCGGCGCAGACGGGCGCCCTTGTGGACGTCACGAGCACCCGCAAAGAGTCCGCCCCGGCCGCCGTTTCGGCCTGCTTTCCCGAACTTCTGAGCGCCCAACCCATCAGATCGAGCGCGCCCGCAACGGCGCGCAGGACTGCGACGCCTGCGCCTCGGGGTATCCCGAACCGGACGCCGCGCCGGCCTGCCGGCCGCCGTCTGCGACGCGAGACGAAGCAGCGGAGGGACAGACCATGACCGAGACCGCCGCCGTCGGGACCGACGGGCCGACCCGCACGACGGGCGCCGCCGTCATCCACCTGGACGGCGCGCTCGATGAGCTGCTCGCCGAGCTGCCCGGCCGCTACAGCAGCCCGTTCAGCACCGCCGAGTACTTCGCCATCTACGACCGGCCCCGGCAGCTGCAGGCGGTCGAGCTGGAGGCGCCGCGCCACGTGCTGGCGTTCACCTCGCGCGGCGCCACCGTCGACGTCCTGAACAAGGTGATCGACATCGAGCCGGGCGCCGTGCGGGACGCCGCCCAGGCGATCTTTCGCGCGCGGCCCGACGTGCGGCGCGTGCGGGTCGAGGTGAAGTTCCCGCCGCAGCGCATCGAGGGCCCACATCGCGCCGTGTCCTGCAGCGACGAGCACGTGGTCGAGCTGCCCGCGAGCCAGGCCGAGTACGAGGCTTCGCTCGGGTCGTCGACACGGCGCAACCTGAGGCGCGCCCGCAATCGCCTGCAGCGCACCCATCCCGACTTCACCCTGCGCACCGTAGAGGGCGCCGACATCACCTACGATCTCGTGCGTCAGGCGTTCGCCTGGAGCGCGGAACGGATCGCCGCCAAGGGACAGGCGTGGGGCTTCGCCGACCAGCCGCTCGCCATGCACCAGACGTGGCGTCTGATGACGGCTCACGGCGTCGCGCTGTGCGCCTTCGTCGAGGACCGCCTCGTGGCCGTGAGCCTCTGCCTGTTCGTCGGTCGCGACGCCTGGGCCCACACCGCGGGCTTCGACCCGGCCTACCTCGACCTGCGCCTCGGCGTGCTCATGACGTCGTTCGTGATCGCCGAGAGCATCCGCCGAGGCTGCGGGCGCTGTCACCTGCTGTGGGGCACGCCGGGCTATAAGCGCGACCTCGGCGCGCGGCCGGTCCGCGCCTGGCGCGTGTCGCTCTATCGCTCACGCCTGGAGCAGGCCCTGTACGCGCCGGAGCGCTGGCCGGTGCTCTGGCGAGAGCGCAACGACCACTACTGGCGTCTGCGCGGCGCGGCCAGGCGCCACATCCTGCGTCTGGTCGGCGGCGCCGGCGAGCGGCGCCCGCTGCGCCTGGGCGCCGGCGCCGGCGAGCGGCCCATCCCGCATCTGGACGACGGCGCGGCCGGGCGCGGCGACAGGGCTGCCTGAAGTCGCACGCCGTGCCGGGCCGCGCGGGCCCGGCCTGTGCCCCGGGCCGGTGAGCGGGCGCCTAGATCTTCGGGAACCGCGCGGCCGACACCTCGACGGAGCCGCCCGGCGGGCCGTAGACCCAGTCGTTGGAGACCGAGATGACCCATTGCGTGTACTGGGTGTGCTCGGTCGTGTAGATGGTCCACTGGCTCCAGTCGGTGTACGAGGTGGTCCACGACGAGGTCGAGAACTGCGCCGCTCGCTTGAAGCGCTCGCGGTCGTCGGTCGCCAGGAAGCCCTCGGTCGTGCGGTTCCACTGGGTGCCCGACTCGAAATACACATAGAGCTTGCCGTCGGCGATGCGGTTCACGGTGATCGAGCGCTTGGCCCTGACGTAGAAGGCGAGCGCCGGGCGGCGGCCGCCCCCGGCGTCGGCCGACAGCACGGCGACGAGGTCCTCGGACAGCTTGTTGCGGAACACGAGCTCGCCGCTGCCGCTCGTCGAGCGGGCCAGCACGGCGCCGTTCAGCGGCCGGATCGGCTTGACGATCGGGATGGTGACCGGCTCGGCGTCGCCGATCACGAACGTGTAGTAACCCGGCCTCGTGCGCCTGACCGAGAACGAGAGCGTCGCCGTGGCGGCGCCGGCGACGGTCGTGGGCCTGGTGGCGACGGCCTTGCCGTCGATCTTCAGCGCCCCCGAGAAGACGCCGGTCGCCTGGCCGTCGTTCGCCACGTCGGCGTCGACCACGACCGTGTCGTGCACCGTGGCCTGATCGGGCGTGCAGGACAGACCGAACACATGGAACGACGCAGGGCGCAGCGCCGTCACGACGAGCGAGCTGCCGCCCACCACCACGGTGTGCCGGCCGGCCGTGAGCGACGCCGGCAGGACGATGTCGAAAGTCTTCGCGGCGCGGCCCGCGACGGTCGTCGTCACGCCGTTCTGAGCCGCGCCGTCGACGGTCACACGCGCGCTCAGCGTGCCCGACAGCAGGCCGGCGTTCTTCACGGACACGGCGAGCTTCGACCCCGGTGCCGCGACGACCTGACCGACGGGCCGCAGGGTGATCGAGTAGTGAGCCGGTACGAGCAGGAACGCGGCGACGGCGGCAAGCACGACGGTCGCCACCGCCAGCACGATCGCCACGCGGCGGCGGTCGCCGCGTGGCACGGCGAGCGCGCGGGCGGGGGCGAGCGGCGCCGCGACGGCCGGCGCGAGGAGCGCCGTCACGTCCCCGTCGAACGTGACGGGTCCTGCCGTCGCGGCGGTCGCGACTTCGGCCTGCCCGACGGAGGTGGGATCGGCTGTGCCGGAGACGGTGACGGGGGCTGCGCCCCGTCGCATGATCAGCACGATGAAGACCACGGCCGCGGCGACCGCGGCGGTCAGACAGACAAGGCCCAGCACCTCGCGCATGAGAGCCCCCCTTCTCCTAGCGAGTACGTAGGTATCGTAGCACGTCGGCGCGTGGACGCGAGCCGCTCGCGCCGACCGCTCCGTGGCATCGCCTCCACCATACGATACCCGTCGTGGTGATGGCCGGCCAGAGGCCGCCACGGGTGGGGAGGGAACATGCCGTACTGCGCTGGCTGCGGTCTCGAACTTGCTCTGCCTGGCCGTAGTGATCGGCTTCGCGCAGGGAGCGGTCCTCGGCGACGCGGCCACCGCTGAGATCAGCGCCCTGACCGCGCCGCCGTCGCTCGCTCAGTACGGACAGCCGTGGTCTCGTCGGTCTGCGGCTGGCTCATCATGACGCTGCCCTTCATGATCGGGCTGCGGCTCTCCTACGTGCTGCACTAGCGCACGCGCGCCGACGGCGCCTGCGACCCTGGAGCCGGCGGGGGGAATCGAACCCTCGACCTGCTGTTTACAAGACAGCTGCTCTGCCAACTGAGCTACGCCGGCCCGCGCCTAGTCTATAGCCCGACGACCGGTGCGAGCAGCAGGCCCGCCGCGGGCGGTGGCGCTCAGTGCAGGCCGCGGCCTTGCGGTGGAGGTGGATAGGCGGCATCGATGCGGCGGCGCTGCCGCGCCGCGAGCACGAGCGCTGCGACCCCGCACGCGGCGACGACCAGACCGAACCCGTCGAGGGCGTACAGGAACCGGTCGAACGAAGCGCGACTACCCCACGCGCCGACATGGTAGTAGGCCGCCAGGTCGCGCCGCGACGGATCGAGAAGCAGTGCCGTGCCGGCCCCTACCGCGATCATCACAAGAGCGCCGGCCGTTTGCAGCACGCGCCGGGTGCGGGCCGTGACGTCGAGCTGCACGCCGGCCAGGACGGCCAGCGCCGCGATGATCGAGAAGAGAGCCACGCCCCAGGCCTTGTAGTCGGTGGCGGCGGGATCGCCGGGCCGGGTGTCGCGCACGACGTCCATCGCCCGGAAATGTGAGAAGTCGAACATCACGAGGGCGACGACGGTGGCGGCCAGCGCCACCACGGCAGCCGTGGTGAGCCCCGACTGCAGTCGGGGCGTGGCCGTTCGCGCTCGGTCGCGCGCGGACAGCAGCTCGACGAAGTCTGCATCGCTCATGCGCGGAGCCGGACGTGCAGGCATCGGCTGATGGTCAGCGGTCTGCGGCCGGCGGTCGATAGACACCGCAGACCGGTCCGCTCCCGCAGGTGCCGGCCCGGCCTGGGCGCTTGGGCGCTCCTCGCTCATGCCGCCATCATAAGCGACGGGGTCGACCCCAGAAATGCGACGGGGATCCGACCCCCGAAAATGCAACGGACCCCGCGGGGGGCGCGGGGTCCGTCACCAGGGCTTGGGGTCGCCCTTGAGGGGGGTCGAAAACCAGTATGTCCCCCGGGGATTAAGCCGGTGTTAACGGCGGCTTAAGCGCGGTGAACGGGGCTGAGACGAAGCTGAGAGTCGAAGCTCGAGAGTCAGGCGTCGCCGAGCAGGGCGAGAAAGGCCCGCTCGTCGATCACCTCGACCCCCGCCTTCTGCGCCTTGGCGAGCTTGGAGCCGGGACTCGCCCCGGCCACCACGTAATCGGTGCGGCCGCTCACCGAGCTTACGACCTTGCCGCCGAGGGCGGCGATCCTCTCCCCCGCCTCGGTGCGCGACAGCGTGTCGAGCGCGCCGGTGAGCACGAAGGTCTTGCCCGACAGCGGCCCCTCGGCATGGAGCGGCGCCTCTTCGACGAAGCGCAGACCGTGAGCGCGCAGCTTGGCGAGCGTCTCGCGGTTGTGGGGGTCGGCCAGGTACTGCTCGACCGTGGCGGCGACCACCGGCCCGATGCCCGGCACTTCGGCGATCTCGGCCTCGGTCGCGCCCTGCAGGGCGTCGAGCGACGGGAAGTGCTCGACCAGGAGCTGGGCGGTGGTTCCGCCGACGTGACGGATGCCGAGCGCGGTGAGCACCCGCCCGAAGGGCTGCTGCTTGGAGGCCTCGAGTGAGGCCAGCACGGTCTCGGCGAAGCGGTTGGGCACGACGATGTCCTGACCGTCGGGCCCCTTCGCCTTGCGCGCGAAGAGCGGCACGTCGACGAGACGGCTGAGCGTGAGGTCGTAGAGGTCGGCGACGTTGGTCACGAGGCCGCCGTCGTGCAGCGCGATCACCGCCTCTTCGCCGAGCCCGTCGACGTCCATCTCGCCGCGCCCCACGAAGTGCTTGACGGCCTCGACGATCTGCGACTGGCAGGAGCGGTTGGGGCAGCGCACCGCCACCTCGCCCGCTTCGCGAGCCACCGCGGCGCCGCACGACGGGCAGTGCTCGGGCATGCTCCAGCGGGGGCGCGCCTCGTGGGCGGCGACGCTGCGGCGGCGGCGATCGTCGCCGCCGCCGCCCTCGCCCTCGCCGCCGGCCTCGCCCGCGGCATCTTCGTCTTCGATCAGCGCCGGGCCGACCACCTGGGGAATGACGTCGCCGGCACGCTGCACGATCACGTCGTCGCCGGGACGGATGTCCTTGCGCCCGATGTCGTCTTCGTTGTGCAGCGTGGCGAGGCCCACCGTGACGCCGCCGACCTGCACCGGCTCGAGCACGGCGAACGGGGTGAGCACACCGGTGCGCCCCACGTTGACCTCGATGCTGCGCAGCCGCGTGACGGCGGTCGTCGGCGCGAACTTGAAGGCGATCGCCCAGCGCGGGTCGTGGGCCACCTCGCCGAGGTCGCGCTGCAGCGCGTACTCGTCGACCTTCACGACCACGCCGTCGATGTCGTAGTCGACCGTGGCGCGACGGTCGGCCCAGGCCTCGCACTCGGCCACGACCTGCTCGATCGTGTCGTGACGCGCCGCGGCCGGGTTCACGCGAAATCCCTGAGCCCGCAGCCACTCGAGCGACTCCCAGTGGCTGCGCACCTCGAGCCCTTCGCGCCGGCCGAGCTGATAGCACCAGATGTCGAGCGGCCGCGCCGCCGCGACGGCGGGATCGAGCTGGCGGATGGAGCCGGCCGCCGCGTTGCGCGGGTTGGCGAAGGTCGACTGGCCGGCCGCCGCACGCGTCTCGTTCAGGCGCTCGAAGCCGGCCAGCGACAGGTAGACCTCGCCGCGCACCTCGACCACGGCCGGCGGCGTCTCGCCGCGCTCGAGCCCGGCCAGGCGCAGCGGCACCGCGTGGATCGTGCGCAGGTTGGCGCTCACGTCCTCGCCGACGACGCCGTTGCCGCGCGTCGCGCCGCGCTCGAACACGCCGTCGCGATAGACGAGCGACATGGCGAGGCCGTCGATCTTGGGCTCGGTCACGTAGTGCAGGGGCGCCTCGCCCAGTCCGTGCGCTTCGAGCAGGCGGCGGTTGCGCCTGTCCCAGGCCAGCAGCTCGTCGGGGTTGCGCGCGTTGGCCAGCGACAGCATGGGCTGCAGGTGACGCCACTGGGCGAACTTCTCGAGCGGCTCGCCGCCGACCCGCTGCGTGGGCGAGTCGGGCGTGACGAGCTCGGGGAACTCGGCCTCGATACCCTGCAGCTCGCGCAGCAGCGCGTCGTAGTCGGCGTCGCCGATCTCGGGCCGGTCGAGGACGTAGTAGAGGTGGGCGTGCCGCTCGATCTCGCGGCGCAGGTCGGCCGCGCGCCGGCGCAGGGAGTCGGGCGCCGGCGCGCTCACGACGACCTCGCGCTCGACGCCGCGGCGTTCGTCGCTCCGGCGAAGGCCGGCGCGCTCACCAAGGCCTCGGCACAGCGGCCCCGCCCAGGCACAGGTCGGCGAGCTCGGCCGGCGTGGCGACGGTGAAGTCGGGGGCGGCGGCCGCAAGGGCTGCCGGCGGGAAGGCGCCCCACAGCACGGCGACGGTGGCGAGGCCGGCGGCCCTGCCGGCCGCCACGTCGACCGGCGCGTCGCCCACGTAGACGGCCCGCTCGGGGCCGGCGCCGAGGCGCTCGAGGGCGAGCAGGATCGGCGCCGGCGACGGCTTGTGCGCGGTCGTGTCGCTCAGTGTGACCACCACCTCGAAATGCTCGCGCAGGCCGACCGCGCGAAACGCCATCGCGGTGGTCTCGGCGCTCTTTGAGGTGACGATGGCGAGGCGGCGCTGGGCCGCCTTCAGGCGGCCCAGCGCCGCCTCGATCCCGTCGAAGGTCGCGATCATGTCGTCGTGCACACGGTGGTTGTGTGCGCGGTAGGCGTCGTAGAGCTGCTGGGCGCGGTCGGGCGCGAGCTCGCGCATCTGCGTCATGAGCGGCTGCCCGACCCCGGCCATGAGCACCTCGTCGGGCAGCTCCTCACCCAGCACCTCGCGCGAGGCGTGACGAAACGAGGCGCGGATGAGCGCCACCGTGTCGACGAGCGTGCCGTCGAGGTCGAAGATCACCGGGTCGAAGCCCTTCACGCCGAAGCCCCCGCGTGTCGATCGCCACCTCCGCCGCCGGCCGCGCCCGACCGGCCCTCGCCGCCGGCGGCGGCGGCGCGCGCCTCCGTCACGGCCTCGTCCAGCCGCCAGCCCTCGAGCAGCTCGAACGCCCGCGGGTCGACGAGGTCGAAGTGCAGCGGCGTGATCGAGATGTACCCCGCGGCGAGCGCGGCGAAATCGGTGCCCTCTTCGTGGGCACAGTCGCGCTCGTCGGTCGCGATCGTGTAGTGACGCACGGGGCCGTCGCCGGTCTCGAGCACGATGCGCTCGTGCACGCTCGCGCAGCCCAGCCGCGTGACGCGCACGCCCTTGACGTCGGCGGCCGGCACGTCGGGCACGTTCACGTTGAGCACGAGCCCGTGCGGGAGTCCGTCGGTCAGCACACGCGCCACCACGGGCGCGGCCAGGTGCGCCGCGGCGGCGAACTGGCGTGGCGCGGCGCCCTGTAGCGACACGGCGACGGCCGGCAGGCCCAGCAGGGCGCCCTCGAGTGCGGCCGCGACGGTGCCGGAGTAGGCCACGTCGTCGCCCAGGTTGGCGCCTCGATTGATGCCTGCGACCACGATCTCGGGCCGCCGGCCGAAGAACCCCATGGCGCCGGCCCGCACGCAGTCGGCCGGCGTGCCGTCGAGCGAGAAGCCGTGGAACCCGTCGCCGAAACGGGTCTCGACGGCGCGCAAGGGCCGGTCGATCGTGATGCTGCGTGCGATCGCACTGCGGTTGGCGTCGGGGGCCAGGGTGAGCACCGCGCCGAGCGGGTCCAGGGCGCGCCGCAGGGCCGCGAGGCCCGGTGCGTCGATACCGTCGTCGTTGGTGAGCAGGATGCTGGTCATCGGTCGCTCCGGATTCTAGCGCACGGCCCGGCGCAAGCGCGCCGCCCGCCGTCTGCCGGTCGGCGCGGCCGCCCGGCGTCGCCAGGACTGGCAACGTCCGGCAGGTGCCGGGCCCGCGGCGTCGTAGCAGTCTGACAACCGGCGCGAAAGCGAGCGTGGCAGCACGAGCACGACTCTCCACCCCGACCTGACCGAGCGGCGCGTGACCATCCGCCGTCTGACCGCGCTGGTCGGCTCGCTCGCGGTCGTGTCGGCCGCCCTGCTCGCCGCCGGCGCCCTCGAGCTCTGGCCTCTCTTCATCTTCCCTCTGCTGCTCGGTGCGGTGTTCTTCTTCGAGCTCGGCAGCCTGCTCGTCGGCGGCTGGCTCGGCGGCTTCTTCGTGGCCTACTTCGCGCTGCACGGGGCGCCCGGCGCGACGACCGTGCGGCAGGCGATCGTCGGTCTCGCCGCGTTCAGCCTGGCCGGCCTCGTGCTGGGCCGGGTGCAGCGCGAGCAGCACACCCTCCACCGCCTGCTCGCGACGTCGTCGCTCACCGACCGCCTGACCGGGCTCTACAACTACGGCACGTTCGTCGACTACCTGCACAACGAGGTCCGCAAGGCCGACCGCTACGGCGGGCTCCTGACGCTCGTCATGCTCGACCTCGACCACTTCAAGCGCTTCAACGACCGTCATGGCCACGAGGCCGGCAACGAGCTGCTGCGCCTGGTCGGCGCCACGCTGCAGGGCGTCGTGCGCGAGGCCGACATGGCGGCCCGCTACGGCGGCGAGGAGTTCGCTCTGCTCATCCGCGGCGACGCCCACGACGGGGCCGAGCTCGCCGAGCGGGTGCGGCGCGCGATCGAGACGACCGCGCTCGAGCTGCGTGGCGGCGAGACCGCCTGGGTCACGGCCAGCGCCGGCGTGGCCACGTACGTCGCCGGTTCGAGCGACGAGACCGTGCTGGTCGAGCACGCCGACCGGGCGCTCTACGAATCGAAGCGCGCCGGACGCAACCGGGTGACGGTGCACCCCGACGCGGCCGAGTCCGGCGACCTCGCGGCCACGCTGTCGGCCTGACCGCGGCGACCCTGCCGCCCCGACGCGGCGGCTCTCAGGCCGAGGGCAGCTTGGCCGGGCGCACCCGGGGCAGGCGCGTGTCGGGCCGAGCGAAGACCTCGCCGCTCATGAGCTCGACCCCCACCCGGCGCAGCGCCTTCATCTGACGCACGCCGCCGACCTCGGGGGCGATCAGGCGAGCGCCGATGCGGGCCGCGAAACGCAGCAGGAGCTGGACGATGTCCATGCAGGTCGGGTCGTCGGTCGCGCCGACGCTGACCACGGGGTCGATCGCCAGGTAGTCGGGCCGCGCCCGCGTGATCAGGTCGAAGGCGGTCAGGTGACCACCCACGCCGGCGATGCACACGGGAAAGCCCATCTCGCGCACGGGCCCCAGCACGCGCAGGGCCGACGCGGCGTTGCCGGCCACGTCGGCGATCTGCAGCTCGAACACGACGTGCTGCGGCACGAGCGCCTGGTTCAACGAGTAGAACTCGGAGAGCGCGTAGACCGCCGCGGCGGGCAGCTCGACCGACTCGCACGACAGCACGAGCAGCTCCTCGGGGCCGAGGCCCACCGCCTTGGTGACGGCCAGCTCGCGGGTCTCGATGCCGTAGCTCGACAGCAGGGTGGAGCGACGCGCGACCTCGTCGAGCACGTCGGGCAGGCGCAGCGGCGAGTAGAAGGGACCGCGGATCGCCGTGTGGTAGCCGACCACGCGACGCTCGGCCACGTCGCAGATGGGCTCGAAGAGCGGCTCGAGGCTGTGGTTGTCGACCGCGTCGGCCAGGGTGCGCTCGAGCTCCTCTTCGTAGAGCAGCCACTCGCGCTCGGCGGCCTGCATGGCCGCCGCCACGCCGCTCTGCAGCGACTGCTCGAAGGTGAGCTCGGCATCGGCCTGGAGCACCGCCACCGTGACGAACGGGTGGACGCGGTCGAAGACGCCCGGCGCGAGGTCGTTGAGCAGCATCGACTGCAGGCGCTCGTACACGCGCCGGCTGATCGCGTTCAGGTCGTCGCGCACGATCTCCTTGGCGCGCCGCGGCGGCGAGAGCACGACGATGAAGGCGTTGTCGGAGAGCGTGAAGTCGGCCAGCACGTCGAGCTTGCGCAGCGACGTGCCCACCATCTCCTGCAGGATGCTGGAGCAGGCGTCGAGCACGTCGGAGGTGATCTGCCAGCCGAACACACGCTCGAGGCGGCCGTAGCGCTTGAGCCCGACGTAGAGGATCGCGACCTCGCCGTGACGCTCGAGCTCGAGCCTGATGTCGTCGGCGATGACGCTGAGCGAGGGCAGGGTCTTGGAGTCGTCGCTGACCAGGTTGCGCAGGTTGGTGCGAGCCTGGCGCGCGAAGCGCTCACTGGGCGCTTGATCGACCAGGGTCCGACCCGCTGCGAGCTCGTCGTCTGGCGCTGCCATGACTCCCCCTAGCCCGTCGACCTACCCGCCCTTGCCGGCCGACGACGCGCTGCCCGCGCCGTCGCCCGCCTTGCCGCCGCTCGCCTTGCCGCCGCCGGCCTTGCCGTCGCCCGCCTTGCCGGCGTCGGCCTTGCCGTCGCCCGACGCCTTGGTGGCGGCGGCCGCGTCGCCGTCGTGGGCCTTGCCGGCGTCGGCGCCGGGCCGCTTGCCGGAACCGCGGCCGTAGTCGGTCGTGTAGAAACCCGAGCCCTTGAAGTGGATGGCGGCCGGGTGCAGGACCTTGGTCAGGCGCCCGCCGCAGACCTCGCAGGTCTCGAGGGGCGCGTCTGAGAACTTCTGAAATGCTTCGACGGTGTGGCCGCACGCGTCGCAGCGGTACTCGTAGATCGGCAAGGACCTGCTCCTGGCGTCGTTTCGAGCTCGGCTCTTCAGTCTAGCACAGGCTCGCGCAGCCCGGCCGCGCCCGCTACTCGGCCGGCCGGAACGGCGGCAGGTGCCCCGGTATGAGCAGGCTCGCGTGCCACGAGGCGATGGCTCGCCACGATGCGGCGAGCACGGGGTCGGGGCCCTCGTCGGCGCCGGCGATGGTGCGCTCGAAGTCGTCGCGCAGCGGGCCGATGACGTCACCGGTGATCGCGACGAGACCGTCGTCGGTCGCGACGCGGTAGCACACGCCGCCCGCGGTGTGGCCGGGCGTGCGCACCCAGGTGACGCCGGGGGCGAGCTCGCCCTCGTCGCCACGCAGCAGCCGCAGCCGCTCGCGCGGCAGGATGCCGGCGACCATGGGCCGGCCGGCATCGTCGAGCTCGAGCTCGTGCAGGGCGACCGTGCCCGGCACGTCGGCGCAGGCCGCGGCGTGGTCGAAATGGGCGTGGGTCAGGGCGATCAGGTCGAGGTCGTCGACCGACAGCTCGCGCGCCTCGAGCGCCCTCACGACCGGCTCGTTCTGCAGGTGCATGCCGGGGTCGACCAGGATCGTCTGCGGGCCACGCAGCAGCACCGTGTTGGGATACGTCGTCATGCCGACCACCGTGCGCGCCGCGGCGAGCTCCTCGTAGAGCGCCCAGGCCTCGGGCGAGCGGTGCTCGGGCAGTACCTCGACACGCTCGCCGTCGGTCCAGAAGGCGAAGCGGACCGTCGGCAGCAGCAGCTCGACCGAGTACGTGCCGGCGGCCATCAGCCGCCGACCGGCGCTGCCGGTGCGCCCGGCGCGCCCGGCGCCGCTTGGGCGCCTTCGTCGGCGTCGCGCGCGTAGATCACGTCGATGCGCGCCAGGTTGACCACGACGAACGGCGCGCTCTCGAGCAGCTCGCCGGTGGCGTGACGGTAGATGTTCGCCCGAGAGAGGGTGAGACGGTCGTCGGCTACCTGGCGCAGGTGGTCGGAGGCGCGCCGCGACGTGGTGCGGCCGCCGGTACCGAAGTGCGCGTAGCCGACGATCTTGAGGTCGCCGCTGTAGGCGACCACCTCGAGCTCGAAGAAGCCGATCTCGACCTTGAACTCGTGCTCGGTATCGCCCGTGCGCATCATCACCGGATCGTCGCCCTCCGCCTTGTTGCCGTCGAACACGTAGAAGTCCACGCTCGCTCCTTGCCTGCGGGGCCGGCCGGGCCGCTGCAGCTCGGCGGTGCCCCGGATCGCCCGTCCGATCAGTGCCCTTCGGTCCTTGTTTCGCCCGCGCGGCGGGAATCTTGAGTGCAGGGCGGCCCGACGAAGGCCGAGATCGTGCGGCCGCGGCGCGCCGCGACGAGGCGGCGGTAGTGCAGACCGAGCAGGCGCGGCGTGAGCACGGCGCTCACGGCGCCGCCCAGGATCGTGCCGACGAACACGGTGCGCAGGCGAGCCATGCAGCGATTATGACGAGGGCGCCGGCCCCCGACAACGTCGGGGGCCGGCGCCCTCCCTGAGCGGCGGCCGGCTACCGCGGCTCCTTGTCGGACCCGCCTAGGCCTTGGCGAAGGCGAGCGCGCCGTCGGCGCCGGCGTCGACCATGATCGTGTCGCCCTCGCTGAACCGGCCGCGCAGCAGCTCGCTCGACAGGGGGTTCTCGACCAGGCGCTGGATCGCGCGACGCAGCGGGCGCGCGCCGTAAGCCGTGTCGTAGCCCTCGTCCACGATCTTGGCCTTGGCCGCCTCGGTCACCCGCAGATGCATGCCCTGGCCCTCGACCAGGTCGCGCACGTGCGTGAGGAGCAGGTCGACGATCTGCTCGAGCTGGCCGCGGTCGAGCGGGTCGAACACGATGATCTCGTCGACGCGGTTGAGGAACTCGGGCCGGAAGGTCTTGCGCAGCTCGTCGAGCAGGCGCTTCTCGAAGTCCTCGTGGCTGGGCGGCCCGTCGTCGCCCGGCGCGAAGCCGAGCGCGTTCTGGCGGATCAGGCTGCCGCCGACGTTGCTCGTCATGATGACGACCGTGTTCTTGAAGTCGACGGTGCGGCCCTTGTTGTCGGTCAGGCGCCCGTCGTCGAGGATCTGCAGCAGCGAGTTGAACACGTCGGGATGGGCCTTTTCGATCTCGTCGAAGAGCACCACGCTGTAGGGCCGGCGACGCACCGCCTCGGTGAGCTGGCCGCCCTCTTCGAAGCCCACGTAGCCGGGCGGCGAGCCGAACAGCCGCGAGGTCGAGAACTTCTCGGCGTACTCGCTCATGTCGAGTCGGATGAGGGCGCTCTCGTCGTCGAACAGGAACTCGGCGAGCGCCCGGGCGAGCTCGGTCTTGCCCACGCCGGTCGGCCCCAGAAAGATGAACGAGCCGATCGGCCGCTTCGGGTCTTTCAGACCGGCGCGCCCACGGCGCACCGCCTCGGCGACTGCCACGACCGCCCGCTCCTGGCCGACCACCCGTTCGTGGATGTGGCCCTCCATCTCGAGCAGCTTGTCGGCCTCCTCCTGCAGCATGCGCTGCACCGGGATGCCGGTCGTCGAGCTCACGATCTCGGCGATGTCGTCGGCGTCGACCGTGGCGTCGGCGATGCCCTTGTCGGCCAGCCAGGCGTTCTTGGCCTCGACGAAGGTCTCCTGGATCTTGTCGGTCTGCTCCTTGAGCTGGGCCGCCTTCTCGTAGTCCTGGGACTGCACGGCGGCGGCGCCCTCGCGCGAGAGGTCGTTCATGCGCAGCTCCATCTCGCGCAGGTCGGGCGGCAGCATGGTCGACTCGATGCGCAGCTTGCTGGCGGCCTCGTCGAGCAGGTCGATCGCCTTGTCGGGCAGGAACCGGTCGCTGATGTAGCGGTCCGACAGCCGGGCCGCCTCGGCCAGGGCCGCGTCGGTGATGCTCACCTTGTGGTGGGCCTCGTATTTGTCGCGCAGGCCGTGCAGGATGGCGATCGTCTGCTCGACCGTGGGCTCGCCCACGAGGATCGGCTGAAAGCGGCGCTCGAGGGCCGAGTCCTTCTCGATGTGCTCGCGGTACTCGTCGAGCGTGGTCGCCCCGACGCACTGCAGCTCGCCGCGGGCCAGCATCGGCTTCATCAGGTTGGAGGCGTCGATCGCGCCCTCGGCGGCGCCGGCACCGACCACGTTGTGCAGCTCGTCGATGAACAGCACGACGTCCTTGGCGCGCTGCACCTCGTCGAGCGCGCCCTTGAGGCGCTCCTCGAACTCGCCACGGTACTTGGCGCCGGCCACCATGGCCCCCAGGTCGAGCCCGAGCACGCGCCGGTCGCGCAGGATCTCGGGCACGTCTCCGGCCACGATCTTCTGGGCCAGACCCTCGGCGATCGCCGTCTTGCCCACGCCGGGCTCGCCGATCAGCGCCGGGTTGTTCTTGGTGCGCCGCGAGAGCACCTGGATGACACGCTTGATCTCGTCGTCGCGGCCGATCACCGGATCGAGCCTGTCTTCGCGCGCCGCCTGCGTGAGGTCGCGCGTGTACTTCTTGAGCATGCTCTCGCCGGTCGCGCTGCCTTCGTAGTCGACGCCGCTGCTGCGCACCTGGGCCAGGGCCTGGCGCAGACGCTCCTCGGTCATGCCGAGGTCCTTGAGGATGGCGCTGCCCGGACCCTCGCCCTCGAGGAAGATGCCGAGCAGCAGGTGCTCGGTGCCGACGAACTCGTCGCCCAGCTTCTGCGCCTCCTGCACGGCGATGTCGAGCGCCGCCTTGGCACGCGGCGTCATGTAGAGCATGCCCTCGGGCACGGCTCCGGGCGGGCCCGAGCCGACCGGCTGGTTCTGGGCGAACTGGTTGGCGCGCGTCATCGCCGCGCCCTTCTCGATGCCGATCGTGTTCAGGACCTGCTCGACGACGCCGCCGGGCAGGCTGAGCACGCCGATCAGCAGGTGCTCCGTGCCCAGCATGTTGCCGGGGCCGCGGCGCACCACGCCCTGCGCGGTCTCGAGCGCCTCGCGCGCTCGCTCTGAGAACTTGTTCACATCCATGTCGTCGTCCTTCACGTGTGGTGCCTGTGGTGGGCGCCGGCCGGCTTCGCCGCCGGCGCCCCGGCCGGCGGCAGCCTCACGGCTGCCGGCGGCGCTTGCCGACGCGCACGATGGCCATGTGGCTCATCGGCACGAGGTCGTGGCGTGCCTCGCGCTCGACCCGGCGAAGCTGCGCGCGCAGGTCGTCGGCGGCGCGCAGCAGCTCGGCCTCGAGCTGCGCGACGCGCGCGTGCATGGCCGCCATCTGCTCTTCGAGGGCCAGCACGCGCTCGACGCCGGCCAGGTTCAGGCCCAGCTCGGTCAACTCCTGGATGCGCTGCAGCCGGTCGACGTCGGCCTGCGAGTAGAGCCGCGTGTTCTTGGCGGAGCGGCGCGGCTGCACGAGCCCGCGCCGCTCGTACAGGCGCAGGGTCTGCGGGTGCATGGCGGCCAGCTCGGCCGCGATCGAGATCATGAACAGCGGTCGCGTGCGCTCGTCATGTTGGGCCATGAGTCCTCACCTGCCGCCCTCTTTCGGTCACACCGTCCCGAAGCGCGCCTCGCGCGGGTCGGGCTCGGTCCGGCCGAGCTCCTCGGCCAGACGCTTCTGTTCCTTGGTCAGCTTGGCCGGCACCACCAGGCGCACGCGCGCCAGCAGGTCGCCGTTGCCGCCGCCCCGCAGGCGCGGCGCGCCCTTGCCGCGCACGCGCAGCGTGCGGCCGTCGGCGCTGCCCGCCGGCACCTTGAGCGACACCCTGCCGCCGCCCGGCGTCGGGATGCGGGCCGTCACGCCCAGCATCGCCTCGGACACGGTCACGGGCACCTCGATCACGAGGTCGTCGCCGTGGCGCTCGAAGAGCTCGGAGTCCTCGACGTGCACGACCACGTACAGGTCGCCCGACAGGCCGCCGGCCGCGCCGGCCTCGCCCTTGCCCTTGAGCCGGATCTTCGTGCCCTCCCTGGCGCCGGCCGGGATCTTCACCGCGTAGCGCCGGGTCTGGCGGGCGACGCCGCTGCCGTGACAGGTCGGGCAGGGCGTCTCGATCACCGTGCCGTTGCCGTGGCAGCGCGGGCAGGGCACCGAGATGGCGAACGGGCCCTGGTTCTGGGCGAGCACGCCGCGCCCCTGGCACTCCGGGCAGATCTTGGGCGTCGTGCCCGGCGCGGCGCCCGAGCCGTGACAGGTCGGGCACGGGCCGTTGCTGTCGACCGGCACGCGCACCTGGGCACCCTGCAGCGAGTCGTCGAACGAGATCGTGACGTCGGCCTGCAGGTCGGCGCCGCGCTGGGCGCCGCCGCGGCCGCCGCGCCGGCCGCCCCCGCCCTGGCCGGCGGCGCCGCCGAACAGGCTCGACAGGATGTCGCCGAAGTCGCCCATCTGAAAGGTCTGGGCGCCGCCGCGGAACATGTTCGGGTCGAAGCCCTGGAAGCCGCCCTGCCCCGGCCGCCCGGTGCGCGGGTCGAAGGCGCCCAGGCGCAGCATCTCGTCGTAGTGCTTGCGCTTGCCTTCGTCGGAGAGCGTCTCGTAGGCCTCGCCTACCTCTTTGAACCTCTCCTCAGCCGCTTTGTCGCCCGGGTTCTTGTCGGGGTGGTACTGCCGCGCCAGCTTGCGAAACGCCTTGCGGATGTCGTCCTGCGAGGCGCCGCGCGGCACGCCCAGGGTCTGATAGAAGTCGGCCATGCTACCTCGCCACGATCACTCTGGCCGGCCGCAGCAGGCGGCCGTGCAGCAGATAGCCCGCCTCGAGCACGGCGACGATCGCGCCCTCGGGGTGCTCGTCGGATTCCTGGGCGACGACCGCCTCGTGGACGTTGGGGTCGAACGGCAGCCCGGGAGCGGCGGGCACCTCGTCGAGGCCGTGGCCCTCGAGCACCGAGCGAAGCTGCCCGGAGACGATCTCCACGCCCTTGATCAGGTGTCCCTCCTCGTGCTTGCCGGCCGCCTCGAGCGTGCGCTGCATGTTGTCGAGCACCGGCAGGAGCGACTCGATGACGCCCTCGCCGGCGCGCAGCACGAGCGCCTCGTTGTCGCGCTGCACGCGTTTGCGGTAGTTCTCGAACTCGGCCTTCAGGCGCTGCAGGTGGTCGAGGTACTGATCGCGCTCGGCGAGCGCGCGGGCGAGCTCGACCGCTGACGGCGCGGCGCCGGCCGGTTCGGTGGCGGCGTCGCTCGCCGGCGCACCGGCCTCGGCGGCGGGCACGACCGCCGGCTCTGGCGCGCCGGCCGGCGCGCCGGCCTCGGCGCCGTGCTTGGCCTGGCCGCGCCGGTCCTTCTTGTCTTGCGGTGTCGTCATCGTCTGGTCGCCCTCTGTCGTGGTCGCCGTATCGTCTGTTCGTCGGTCGCCGCTCGGACGGGGCGGCCGGGCGGGCGCACGCCCGCCCGGCCGCCCCGCGCCGGTCAGCTCTGCGCCGTGGTCGCGGCCGCCTCGACCGTGGGACGGGCCGCCCTGACCTCGATGCGCCTGGGCTTCTCGGCCTCGGACTTGGGCACCGTCACCTCGAGGACGCCGTCCTCGTAGGCGGCGTGGATGTCGTCGGCCCTGACGCCCTGCGGCAACGCCAGGCTGCGCTGGAACGAGCCGTAGCGCCGCTCGACGCGGTAGTAGCGCTCCTCGTCGACCTTCTCCGTGAAGCTGCGCTCGCCCTTGATGGTGAGCACGTTGTCGTCGACTTCGATCTGGATGTCGTCGACCTTCATGCCGGGCAGCTCGGCCTTGAGCACGACCGCGTCCTTGGTGTCGAACACGTCGACCGCGGGCACCCAGCTCTCTTTCTGCCCGGACCAGAGCGAGTCCGCCAGCCGGTTCACGTGGTTCTGCAGGTTCGTCATCTCGCGGAACGGATCCCATCTGATGATGGCCATGTCCGTCGCTCCTTTCCGGCCCCCGCCCCCGGACCCCTGCGGTCCGGCGCCGGTCGGCCTTCGCTTGTGGTCGTGTGCGATCGTCACGCGCGCCGCCCGGCGGCGGACGAACGTTCCTTACTTCTGGTCGTCGTCGATGACCTCGTAGTCGCCCTCTTCGACGTTCTCGTCGCCGGTCGGGCCACCCTGGCCAGTCGTGCCGCCGTCGCCCGACGGCTGACTCTGCTGGGCCTGCTGGTAGATCGCCTCGGCCAGCTTGTGCGAGGCCTGCATGAGGGCCTCGGTCTTGGCCTTGATGTCGTCGACGTCTTCGGAGTCGAGCGCCGTGCGCACGGCCGTCGCCGCCGTCTCGATCTCGCTACGCGTGCCCGAGTCGACCCGGTCGCCCATCTCGCGCAGCGACTTCTCGGTCGAGTAGACGAGGTTCTCGGCGTTGTTCTTGACCTCGGCCACCTCGCGCTGCCGGCGGTCTTCCTCGGCGTGCGACTCGGCGTCTTTCATCATGCCTTCGATGTCCTGCTCGGACAGGCCGCTCGACGCCGTGATCGTGATCTTCTGCTCGTTGCCGGTGCCGAGGTCCTTGGCGCTCACGTGCACGATGCCGTTGGCGTCGATGTCGAAGGCGACCTCGACCTGCGGGATACCGCGCGGCGCCGGCGGGATGCCGACGAGCTGGAACTTGCCGAGCGTCTTGTTGTAGCGCGCCATGTCGCGCTCGCCCTGCAGCACGTGGATCTCGACGCTCGTCTGGTTGTCCTCGGCCGTCGAGAAGATCTCGCTCTTCTTGGTCGGGATCGTCGTGTTGCGGTCGATCAGGCGGGTGAACACGCCGCCCTTGGTCTCGATGCCGAGCGACAGCGGCGTGACGTCGAGCAGCAGCACGTCCTTGACCTCGCCGGCCAGCACGCCGCCCTGGATGCCGGCGCCCACGGCCACGACCTCGTCGGGGTTGACGCCCTTGTGGGGCTCCTTGCCGATCAGGTCGCGCACCTTGTCCTGCACGGCCGGCACGCGCGTCATGCCGCCGACCATGATCACGTGGTCGATCTTGTCGGGCGACAGGTTGGCGTCGGAGAGCGCCGCCTTGACGGGCCCGACGACGCGGTCGACCAGGCTCGCCGTGAGCTCGTTGAACTTGGCCCGCGTGAGGTTCAGGTCGAGGTGCTTGGGGCCGTTCTCGTCGGCGCTGATGAACGGCAGGTTGACGTTGCTGGCCATGGTGGTCGAGAGCTCGATCTTGGCCTTCTCGGCGGCCTCGTAGAGTCGCTGCAGCGCCATCTTGTCCTTGCTCAGGTCGATGCCGTTGTCGCGCTTGAACTCGGCCACCATCCAGTCGACGACCGCCTTGTCGAAGTTGTCGCCGCCGAGGTGCGTGTCGCCGTTGGTCGACTTGACCTCGAAGACGCCGTCGCCGAGGTCGAGGATCGAGACGTCGAACGTGCCGCCGCCCAGGTCGAACACGAGGATGGTCTGGTCGTGCTCCTTGTCGAGCCCGTAGGCGAGCGCCGCCGCGGTCGGCTCGTTGATGATGCGCTTGACCTCGATGCCGGCGATCTTGCCGGCGTCCTTGGTGGCCTGGCGCTGCGAGTCGTTGAAGTAGGCTGGGACGGTGATGACCGCCTCGCTCACCTTCTCGCCGAGATACTCCTCGGCGTCGCGACGCAGCTTCTGCAGGATCATCGCCGAGATCTCGGGCGGCGAGTACAGCTTGCCCTGGATGTCGACCGAGGCGTCGCCGTTGGGGGCGGCCACGACCTTGTAGGGCACGATCTTCATCTCTTCGGAGACGTCGCCGTACTTGCGGCCCATGAAGCGCTTGATCGAGAAGACGGTGTTCTCGGGGTTGGTGACCGCCTGACGGCGGGCGACCGTGCCCACGAGCCGCTCCCCGCTCTTTGAGAAAGCCACGACCGACGGGGTCGTGCGACCGCCTTCGGAGTTCGGGATGACCGTGGGCTCACCACCCTCGAGGACGCTCACGCAACTGAACGTCGTCCCCAGGTCGATACCGATCACTTTGGCCATTCGTCTGCCTCCTTGGCGTTCTTGAAGACGTACTGTAGTCGCTCCGAATGATAAAATCTGAGTCGAGTGATGTCAACTTTGTACCCGTTGCCGACGGCCGTAAACCGGGCGCCGCAGCGAGAACGACAGAGACTGGACGGGCGTTCGGCTGTGCCTGACACAGGCGGCGCACGCGGGCGCCTGAGAGGTGTGTCGCCCTCTCGCTAGAATGTGTCCGGCATGAGCGACGACAAAGCCCCGACGGCAGACCAGAGCGACGCGCAGTCGACCGGCGGCGAGCGGCCGACGCGCCCGGGCGGCGCCGCCGCCGCGGCCGGTGCGGCCGCCGCACACGGCCTGGTGGTCGTACCACGCTGGGTGCAGCTCGCCGTGCTGCCGGTGCTGCTCATCATCGGCTGGCTGCTGCTCGCGCGCATCGGCGAAGCGGTCTTCATCTTCGTCGTCGCGACCCTGCTCGCGCTCGCCCTCAACCCCTTCGTGCGCGCCCTGCAGCGTGTGAAGGTGCCGCGGCCGCTCGCCGTGGCCGTCGTCTACCTCGCCGCGATCGGCTTGCTGGCCGGCGCCGTCGCGCTCGTCATCCCGCCCTTCGTGCACCAGATGCGCAGCCTGCTGAACGCGCTCCCCGGCATGACGCAGCAGGCGCGCGCCGGCATGGACTCGCTGCAGCGCCTCGCCGACCGCTTCCACCTGCAGGTGAACGTCTCGCAGGAGCTGCAGAAGGCCGCAAGCTCGGTGGCGACCTATCTCCTGGGCGCCTCGCGCAGCCTGCTCGGCATCGGCGTGTCGGTGGCGCGCACGATCACGATCACGGTCATCATCGCGGTGATCTCGATCTACATGCTGCTCGACTCGCGCCGCATCGGGCGCTTCATCGTCGACCACTTCCCCACCGGCTCGCGAGCCGACGGCTTCGAGTACCTCAGGCTCACCCAGAGCGCCGTGGTCCGCTACCTGCAGGCCCAGATCCTGCTGTCGGCCGCGATCGGCACCGGCACCGGCCTCACCATGTGGGTGCTGGGCATGACCGGCGTGTTCCCGTCGGGCTCCAAGTACGCCGTCGCCTTCGGCGCCTGGGCCGGCGTCACAGAGGTGATCCCCTACCTGGGGCCGGTGCTCGGCGCCGTGCCGCCGGTCATCGTCGCCCTGCTGCACGCGCCGCTCACCGCCGTCTGGGTGGTGCTGGCCTACGTCGGCATCCAGGAGATCGAGGGCCACATCGCGGCGCCGCTCATCATGGGCACGCGGTTTCGCGTCCACCCGCTCGTCGTGATCTTCGCTCTGCTCATCGGCGACCAGCTCCACGGCATCATCGGCATGCTGATCGCCGTGCCTCTGATCCCGCTCGTGCGCGAAAGCTGGGTCTTCTTTCGCAGCCGGGTGCGCTTCGAGGGCTGGAAGAAGGCGGCGCTCGACCTGCTGCACGACGAGGCCACCCCCGACTGACGCCTCGCCCGCGCGGCCGGCCAGGCGCCGACCCGCAGGTTTCGGTCGCGGCCTCGTCAGCCTGTTGCCGAATCGGCTGCCGAAACGGCAGATTTGCTGCCGCAACCGACGCATCGCCCGCGAAGTGCTGTACACTGGCCGCGCCAGCCGAACGCGACGCTCCGGCAGTGGGGGGAGCACGTCCCGGCGGCCGGGGTTCCCCCCGGCGACGCCAGTCGACACGCAGCGAGGTGGCCTGCGGCTGGTCAGTGGTGGCTCAAGACCTCTTCTTTCTCGCGCGCGGTCCGCAGGACCGCTGGTCAGGGGCACCTCGATCCGGCTCCCGGAAGAGGCGCCCAAGCCGGGTAGACCTACCGACAGGATCTTCCGCAAGCAAGGAGTGCCGAGAATGGCTTCAACCGCACCCGTCCAGATGGATCGCAAGCGCATCGCCGAGCTCACCGACAAGGAGGAGCAGCGGCTCGAGGCCGCGACGCCCAAGTCGTTCGAGCTCTACCAGCGCGCGATCAAGCACATGCCGATGGGCGTCGCCTCCACCTACCACGCGCGCGATCCCTACCCGATCTACTTCACCCACGGCAAGGGCCCGCACATCTGGTCGCTCGACGGCCAGGAGATCGCCGACTTCCACAACGGCTACGGCTGCATGGTGCAGGGCCACGCCCACCCCATCATCGTCGAAGCCATCCAGAAGCGCGCTCCGCTCGGCACGCAGTTCGGCCTGCCGACCGAGGACGCCGTCATCATGGCCGAGCACCTCGCCGGCGCCTTCAAGCTGCCGCAGTGGCGCTTCGTGAACTCGGGCTCCGAGGCCACGATGGACGCCATCCGCGTCGCCCGCGGCTTCACCGGGCGCGAGCCGATCGTCAAGATGTTCGGCTCCTACCACGGCCACCACGACTACGTGATGGTCTCGATCGGCGTGAAGGACTTCGGCGCCATCGGCCCGCGCGACGCCTACAAGCAGTTCTCCTACGGCGCCGGCATCCCGCAGAGCTCGATCGACCTCACGATCCCGGTGCCCTTCAACGACATCGAGAACATGACCAAGCGCATCGAGCGCATGGTCGCCGAGGGCAAGCCGCCGGCCGCCCTCATCATGGAGCCCGCCATGATGAACCTGGGCGTCGTGCTGCCCGACATCGAGTTCCTGAAGGCCGTGCGCGCCATCACCAAGAAGCACGGCATCGTGCTGATCTTCGACGAGGTCAAGACGGGCATCTGCACCGCGCGCGGCGGCGCCGTCGAGCGCTGGGGCGTCGTGCCCGACATGATCTGCCTGGGCAAGGCGGTCGCCGGCGGTACGCCCTGCGGCGCCATCGGCGGCACCGCGGAGATCATGGACAAGGTCAACGACGGCACCGTCTTCCAGGTCGGTACCTATGCCGGCAACCCGCTCTCCATGGCGGCGGCCCGGGCGAGCTTCGAGCAGGTCATGACCGACGAGGCCTACGCCCACCTGAACTACCTGAACGACCGCCTCATCAAGGAGTGCGACGCGATCTGCGCCAAGTACGACTTCCCGGGCTACACGGTCGGTATCTCGTCGAAGGGCTGCGTCAACTTCGCCGCCGGGCGCATCACCGACTACGAGTCGTTCATCAAGTACCAGGACCACGAGCTCGTCGCCCTGGCCTGGCTCTACAACTTCAACCGCGGCGTGATCATCGCTCCCGGACGCGAAGAGGAGTGGACGCTGTCGATCACGCACACCGACGAGGACATCGACCGCTACGTCGCCGCCTTCGAGGACCTGGTGCGCGACGTGACCGCCTGACGCTTCGCAGGACGGGCGCTCGAAAAGGGGCGCCGGCCGGCCGCAGGGCCGGCCGGCGCCCCTTTCGTCGTAGCGCGGGCGCAGCGAGCTACCAGGACCAGGTGCGCGGGTCCTCGTAGCCCTCGTCGTCGCTGCCGGTCGCCGGCCCTGCGTCGCCGGCGGTGGGGGCAGCGCCGCCCGGCGCCGGCGTGTCGCTGAGGGCCTCGAAGACCAGGTCGAGGCCGCTACCGTCCTCGCCCAGGTCGAGCACCGGCACGGGGGCCGGCTGCGGCTGAGCCTCGCCGGCCAGGCGGGCGACCTCGCCGGCCACGCTGTCGCGATGCGCGTCGAGGTCGGCGCCGCCGGCCGCCAGGGGCCGGTCGCCGGCCGTCAGCAGCACGCGCGCGTGGCAGAACTTGCCGAGGATCGAGATGACGGTGACCTCTTCGAGGTGGCTGGCCGCGGCGACCTCGCTTACGGTGCGCCGGTCGTCGACCAGGCCGAGCACGTGGAACTCGTCGCGGCCCATCGGGATCGCATGGTGCGGCAGGGTCTCGTAGTCGCGGTTGCGGATCAGCACGGTGTTGGCGGCGCCCAGCATGTCGAACGCGGCCACGTAGTCGGCGCCCACCGACGAGACCTCGATCAGCACGCTCTGGGTGTCGATCGTGATGTAGTCGACCGGCACCGCGGCGTCGTCGATCACGAACATGAAGGTGCCGTCGTGGCCGGTCGTCTTGGCCGCGAGGAAGGTGTTGGCGACCTGGCGCGACAGCACCTCGCGCAGGTCGTCCTCGGCGACGTAGCCGCGTTCGACCAGGATCGTGCCGATCGGCCGCGGGTCGCTCTCCTGCTCGCGCAGCGCCTGGTCGAGCTGCTCCTGGCTCACGAGCGAGCGCTTGGTGAGCAGGCTGCCGAGGACGGTGTCGGCGTAGACCCGGGTGGAGTCGCGCGTCTCGGCGATCCGGCCGCGCACGAAGTGCACGTCGATCTGGCGCTCGGCGCATTCGATGTGGAGGGTACCCGACCGCCGCACCCTGCCGAGCATCTGCAGCACTTCGACGACGCTGAAGGTGTCAAGCGTGCCGTGCATGGGTGGCCCGAGTGTATACTCGCCCCTGATGAGAGTCGACCTGCACGTCCACACGTACCCCGCCTCGACGTGCTCCTCCATCGCCTACCGCGACCTGATCGCCCACTGCCGCGAGCACGCGGTGGGCGCGATCGCCCTCACCAACCACGGCGACGTGACCGACAACCGGCGCCTCGCGGCGCCGCTCGCCGAGATCGGCACCGTGCTCGTGCACGGCGTCGAGGTCTCGACCCTCTACGGCGACTTTCTGGTGTACTCGCCCGACCTCGATCTTCTGGCCGGCTTTGCCAGGCTGCAGGGCGTGCCCGAGGCCGGCACGCTGCCGGCCGACGCCGCGGTCGTGTGGGCGCATCCGGTGGCCGGCGGCGGTCTTTCGGGCTCGCCGTACTACCCGGGGCTCGCCCAGCGCGTGGCCGGTCTCATCGACGCGGTCGAGGTGTGGAACGGCAACTGGCTCGAGCCGCGCTACAGCGACGCGGCCGCCGCGCTGTGCGCCGAGCTCGGCCTGCCGGCGGTCGGCGGCAGCGACGCGCACGTCGCCGGCCGCATCGAGACCTGTGTGACCGAGATCGACGGCGACGTGCGCTCGACGGCCGACGTCGTGGCGGCGATCAAGTCGGGGGCCGTCGCCCCCGTGGCGCCGCGCGGCTCGGGCCGCGGCGTCGGCGCCCTGCTCGGCCTGTTCAGACGCTAGAAAGGACGCGACGTGATCTCTCTTTCGCTCGAGACCGGCGAGCGCACGACGCTCATCGACGTCACCCCGCTCGTCGAGCGGGCGCTCGCCGCCGGCGGCCTGCGCGAGGGCGCCGCGCTCGTGTTCTGCCCGCACACCACGGCCGGCCTGACGATCAACGAGGACGCCGACCCATCGGTGCGCCGCGACGTGCTCATGGCGCTCGAGCGGCTGGTGCCGGCCGACCTGCCCTTCGCCCACCTCGAGGGCAACTCCGACGCCCACGTGAAGGCCTCGCTCATGGGCAGCAGCGTGACCGTGCCGGTCGAGGACGGCCACCTGGCGCTGGGCACCTGGCAGGGGATCTACTTCGCCGAGTTCGACGGGCCGCGCCGGCGGCGTCTGCTCGTGCAGCCGCTCGCCACCTCGCACGCGTAGGGGCGGCCTCGCGCCCGGAGCGCGTGTGAGCGCCCCGGAGCGCGTGTGCGCCCCGGCGCGTGTGAGCGCCCGGAGGGCGCCCAGGGCCCGGCCCGGGCGCTCTGACCGCGGCTCTACCGCCCGAGCGCGCGCTCGAGGTGCAGCTCGAGCGGACGCGTGTCGAGCCGCCCGCCGCCGTTCTTGAGCAGGAGCTGGTCGGCCGAATAGTGCTGACCGTGAGCCCAGAGCCCCCTGAGCCACTCGCCGGCGGCCGGCTCGCGGAACCACTCCATGCCGAAGTTGTCCTGGAGCAGCATGCGCAACGCCCCCTCGAGCATCCAGGCGCGCAGGTAGCTGGACGCGTAGAAGCCGTCGTCGATGTCGACCAGGTAGTTGCCGCCCGGCACGTCGATCTGCACGGCCTGCGAGAGCAGCGCGTGGTAGCGGCCGGCCATGTCGCCGAGGGCCCCGGTCTGCTTGTGGAACTCGGTCTCGTAGGCGAGCTTGCCGGCGTAGCGCCGCAGGAAGTAGAGCTCGACCAGGTAGGCGAAGGTGAGGTACTCCTGCGAGTCGGCGAAGTCGAGATAGTGCTCGAGCCAGTGCGGGTTGAGCGTAAGGTGGTCGAAGATGAAGGCGAATCCTTCGGTGACCGCGTTGTCGCCGAGAAAGCGGAACTCGAACGGCAGCGCCGGGTCGGTGTGGGCGAAGTGCTCGGTGTGGCCGCCCTCGTGCAGCAGGGCCTGGTAGTCGTCTTGGCCGCCCTTGGGCATGACCACGAGGTAGATCTCTTCGGGGATGCGCACCGGCGCGCAGAAGGCGCGCGGCGACTTGAGCTCGCGGGGCTCGGCGTCGAGGTGCACGTTGGTCTGCGCGGCGAGGTCGACGCCGAGGCCGCGCAGGGTGCGTTCGAAGGTGGGCAGCAGCCGGTCGCTCGTGAAGATGTGGTCGTATTCGGGGGCGCGCACCAGGTAGGGCAGGTCGGACTGCCAGAGCTCGGTGCGTGACAGGCCGAGCTTGGCGCGCGCCACCTTGTCGAGGGTGCGCTGGTAGAGGCCCTCTGTGACCTGCAGGAACCGCTGCGTGGCGCCGCGCAGCATGCCGAAGTCGACCGCCCTGACCTCGGAGAAGAGCTCGGCGTACGTGGGGTAGCCGAGCTCGGCCACGAGCTCGTGCTGACGCCGCCAGCGGGCGTCGTAGAGCGGGTTGAGGACCGACTCGGTGAGCTCGAGGCGAGCGTCGTGGATGCGGCGCCGGCGCTCACGGTCGGGCTCGTTTGCCTGCACCACGCTGGAGTAGCGGTAGCCGATCTGCTCGCCGTCGACCGTGATCTTGGCGCGCGACTCGGTGTTGGCGATCTCGTCGGACAGTTCCTTGGTCTCGTTGCCCAGGAAGCTCTCGATGCCGAGGTTGAGCAGGAACGACAGGCAGCGGCGCTGGTCGTCGCCGGTGGCGGCGTCGTAGTGCTCGCGCAGCGTGCGCACCGCCGGTAACGTAAAGAGGTCGGGGTAGCGGTCGTAGACGGCCGTGAAGTCGCAGTCGGCCTTGAGGCCGGCGTAGTGCTGGTAGGCTTCGAGGTCGAGGGCCCCGGTGAACTCCTCGGCCCGGCGCCGGTAGTCGGCGAGATCGAACGATGCCACGCGCGTCTCCTAGCACGAGAGGTCGCCGGGAGGCTCGAGCCCGGCCCGCTCAGACGTTCTGCCCGGCGCAAGACTCTACCAGACCATAGGTACGAAGTCGCAGCGAGGGGCGCCTCTCGCGGTGGACAATTGCCCGGCTGCGGTAGACTGGCCGCCATGCCCCCGCACGCCGGCGACATCCTGGAGCTCACCGTCGACACCCTGGCCTATGGCGGCCAGGGCATCGGCCGCGCCGACGGCTTCGTCGTGTTCGTGCGCGGCGCCCTGCCCGGCGACCTCGCGCGAGTCGAGGTCACGCGCCGCCGGTCGGGCTACGCCGAGGCCCGCCTGCTCGAGCTCGTCGAGCCGTCGCCGCGGCGCGTCCCGTTCCGCTGCGATCACCCGGCCGACGTGGGCGGCTGCGAGTGGCAGACGCTCGACTACGCCGCCCAGCTCGAGTTCAAGCGCCGCCAGGTGGCCGAGGCCCTCTCGCACATCGGCGGCCTCGAGCACGCCGAGGTCACGCCGGTGCTGGGCATGGACGACCCCTGGCGCTACCGCAACAAGATGGAGTACTCGTTCGGGGAGGTCGACGGCGAGACGGTCCTGGGCATGCACCGCCGGGGTTCGTGGCGCGACGTCGCCGACGCGGCCGACTGCCGCCTCGCGCCGCTCGAGGTGGCGCGCGCGCGGCAGGCGGTCCTGACCGCCTGCCGCGCCCTCGGCCTGCCGCCCTACTCTGCGGCCGACCACAGCGGCCTGCTGCGCCACCTCGTCGTGCGCCGCGGCCGGGCGAGCGGCGAGCTGCTCCTCAACCTGTTCGTCGCCGAGCGCTTCCGCGCCGAGCGCGAGCTCGCTGCGCGGGTCGCCGCCGAGCAGCCCTTCACGTCGCTTGCGGTCACGGTCAACGAGTCGCGCGCCGATGCCGCCGTGGGCGTCGGGCCCTTCATGATCGAGGGGCCGCCGTACTTTCACGAGGAGCTCGCCGGCGTGCGCCTGCGCGTGCCGGCGCTCGCCTTCCTGCAGACGAACTCCGAGATGTGCGGCGTGCTCTACGAGACGGCGCTCGCGGCCGCCCGGCCGCAGGCCGGGCGGCCCGCCTACGACCTGTACTGCGGCATCGGCGGCCTGAGCCTGCTGCTCGCCGCCCGGGGGGCGACCGTGCACGGCATGGAGCTGCAGGACGAGGCGATCGCCGCCGCTGCCGAGAACGCCCGCCTGACCGGCGCGACCGGGGTGACCTTCACCGCCGGCGACGTGCGCACCCTGCTGCTCGACCCGCCCACCGGGCGCGACCCCGCGGTGGCCCGCCTCGTGCTGGCCGACGGCAAGCCCCACCACTCCCTGCGGGCGCCCGCCGGGCGGCCCTTCGTGGCGCCGGCGGTCGTCGTCACCGACCCGCCGCGCGCCGGCATGGCGCGCAAGGCGGTCGAGCGCATGGCGCTGCTCGGTGCCGACCGCATCGTCTACGTGTCGTGCAACCCGACGACGCTGGCCGCCAACGCCGCCCAGCTCGCCACGATCGGCTACCGCCTGCAGACCGTGACGCCGGTCGACATGTTCCCCCACACGCACCACATCGAGGCGGTCGCCACCTTCGTCAAGGAGGTCTGAGCCGGCCCCACACGGCGGGCGAGCGAATGCCCGCCCCGGCGCGACCGGCGAGCGACAGGCGTGCGGGGCGGCTCAGCGCGCCGTCGGGCCGGCCGCGGGCGGGCGGGCGGCCTTGAGCAGCAGGTCGGCGTTGACCGCAAGGAACGCGGCCGACAGCAGCGGCAGCGCCGGCAGTGCCCGCGACCACACCGCGATCGCCACGGTGCCCACGAACGAAGCCACCATGGCGGCCAGAGTGAGCCGCACGCGCAGCCGGTAGCCGAGCGCCGCCGCCAGGTAGAGCGTGAAGAACAGCAGGTCGGTCGTGCCCAGGGCCGAGTAGGTCTCGCGCACCGAGTAGCCGATCGTCGGGAACGCCACCACGAAGTACGAGACGGTCTGCGGCGCCCTGGTCAGCAGCAGGTGGGTCGGCCCCTGCGGCAGGAACACGCTGGCCGTGTCGAGCGCGCCGACCAGCACCGCGAGCAGCGTGATGACGCGCGGGTCGGCGGTGAGCTCGGTCAGGCTCGTGCCGAGCCAGTAGCCCAGGCCGGCGCCGACGGCGATCTTGCCGAGGTCGGCGAGCGGCACGACGTCGAGCACCGAGCCGAGCGCGGCCGCGGCGAGGCCGGCGGCTGCCAGCAGCAGCATGGTGCGCGGCGCCGGCCGGCCGAGCACGACGGCGCCGATCACCAGACCGACGAGCGCGACGCCGGCCGCCATCGACACGATCACGTCGGGCCGAAACGAGAAGACGGGCAGCCGGCCGCTGACCAGGATGAACGCGACGAACACGACCGCGGCCGCGGCCAGCACGACCGCTCGGGAGCGGCTCATCGGAACGTCGATCCGATGGTCGACCTCGTCATCACCGCTCACGCACGCGCGGCTTCGCTGCGCGCCTGGTCCCGCGATCGACTCCGTCGTCGCGGCTCAGACATGCGCGGCTTCGCTGCGCGCCTAGTATGGCGGGATCGCCTCGTACCACTCGCCGAGCCGGCGGAACGCGCGCCAGAAGGCGGCCTTGAGGCGCTGCTCGTCGAGCGAGGCGTCGATGTCGGGGGTGACGAGCACCTCGGTACCGGGCGTGAGCTCGACGATCTCGCCGACCGAGAAGGCGAGCGGCTGGGCGGTCGGCAGGGCGAGCCGGTCGAGCGCGTCGACCACGTCCTCGCCCATCGCGACGATCAGCTTGGGCTCGACGATCGCGATCTCGCGGCGCAGGAACTCGAGGCAGCGGTCCTCGGCACGGCCGTCGTCGCGCACCGTGCCGCACTTGAGCACGTTGGTGCCGTAGAGCTGCAGCGGGTCGATCGCCAGGCGCTGGCAGCTCTTCATGACGGCTGTGCCGGCCCGTCCGAAGAAGGCCACGCCCTCGTGCACCTCGCTGGGCTGGGCGCGGAACTTGAGCAGCATGATGTCGGCGAGCGGATGGCCCGAGCCGATCACCGGCATGGACTTGCTGTGCGAGCACAGACGGCAGCGCAGAATCTCGCCGGTGAGATCGTTGATCTCGGAGATGGCGCGCGTCAGGTACTTGTCGTAGATCTCGTTCGGCTGTCCCACCGGTCCACCTTGGGGTCGTCTGGCCCTTCTATTTTGCGCCGCCGGGGGAATTCCTGCGCTCCGGCGCGCGCCGTCGGGACGGCCGCCGCCCGCGCTCATCGCGTCGTCTTGCGCGCCGCGCCGTTCTCGTGCGGCGTCTGCAGCAGCTTGAGCGACTGCAGGTAGAGCAGGCTGCGGGGGCGCCGCACGATGTGGCTGGCCGACAGCGCCTCGACGAAATCGTCGGGGCCGGTGAACTCGCCCATGCCGGTGAGCGCCGTGCCCAGGCCGGGCAGCACGTGGGCGTCGCTGCCGGCCGCGGCCGGCACCCGATGGCGCTGGGCGAAGCGCACGGCGCGCTCGTTGAAACCGGGGTAGGCGATGCGCGAGTTGAAGACCTCGATCACGTCGATGTCGGTGAGGTTGGCCTTGAGCAGCGTGCTGCCGGGCACCGAGTGCATGCGGTCGAAGGGGTGCGGCACGTAGACCACGGCGCCCTGCTCCTTGATGCGGGCGATCGTCTCGGCGAACGTGAGCCCGGGCGGGATGCGCTCGCGCAGGAACAGGCCGATCACCTCGCCCTCGACCGTCTTGACCTCCTCGCCGACGATCACCCGCACGCCGTAGCGTTCGGCCACGGCCTGGGCCTCGAGGCCGCCGGCGATCTCGTTGTGGTCGGTCACTGCGATGACGTCGAGCCCCACCTCGGCGGCCCGCTCGAGGATCTCCTCGACGCCCATCGCGCAGTCCTTGGAGTGGTGGGTGTGCACGTGGAAGTCGGCGAAGAGCTCGGGTTCGGCGTGACGCCGGGGCGCCGAGCGGCGCCGCAGCCGGCCGGTGATCACGTCGCGGTAGAGCTGCATGACCTCGGCCGAGACGATGTCCCAGGAGTAGCGCTGCACCGTCTCGAGGCCGCGCGCCGCGCAGGCCGCGCGCAGGTCGTCGTCGCAGAGCAGGCGCTCGAGGGCGGCGGCCAGCAGACGCGCCTTGCGCGGCGCCACGAGCAGGCCCTCGGCGCCGTCTCGCACGACGTCGCGGTAGCCGTCGATGTCCGAGGCAAGGACGGCCGTGCCGGTCGCCATCGCCTCGAGCAGCACGATGCCGAACGACTCGTTGCCGAGCGACGGCGCGCAGAACACGTCGGCGTCCTGGTAGCGCTCGGGCAGGTCGTCGTGGGCGACGCGGCCGCAAAAGCGCACGCGGCCGGTGAGGCGTTCGGGCACGAGGTGGCCGTACGTCGCCTGGTGATCGTCGCTGCCGCACACCTCGAGCTCGAACTCGAGGTCGCGCGGCAGGTAGCGCAGGGCGCGCAGCAGCACGGCGAGGCCCTTGCGGCGCGACTCGCCGCCGACGTAGAGCACGCGCGGGGGCCCCGGTCGGCGCGCCGCCGGCGGGCGAAAGCGCGTGAGGTCGATGCCGTTGGGGATCACGCGGAACTGGCCGGCGAAGTAGCGCGCGGCCGTGTCGCGCGCCGCCGCCGAGACCGCGACGACGCCGTCGAACACCGGGAAGACGCGCTTGAGGATGGGCTTGCCCAGCCAGTACCAGAAGAAGCGCTCCGAGTTGGCGTGGAACGTGGCCACGATGGGGCACTCGGCGTGGTTCATGGCGGTCCAGCCCAGGCTCGGCACGAAGGGCTCGTGGATGTGCAACACGTCGAACTCCTCGTTCTCGAGCACGACGTCGACGTTGGAGAGCAGGTCGATCGGCGGCGACAGGTAGCTCACCGAGCGGTTGTGGCGCACCGAGAAGGTGCCGCCGGCGAAGAAGTGGCGCGGGTAGGGCTCGTCGGCACCGAAGAGGCTCTCGCGCTCGCCGAGCAGCACCTCGCGCACCCGCTCGCGGGCCGCCTTGACCGCCAGCCGGTCGTCGCTCGGCGCGATGATCGTGACCCGGTGACCCTGCGCGGTGAAGCGTTCGGCGAGTGCCGCGATGTGGTTGTTCACGCCGCCCGGCACCGTCCAGGCGTACGGCGTGAGCATGGCGATCCTGTAGCCCGTAGCGTCCAGCGAATCGTCCCCCGCCGATCGTCGCCGGGCGCCGTCACCCGTCCGTGCGGGACGGCGACCGGCCGTCCTTGCCCGCCCCCTGCGGGGCGGCCCATGTCCGCGGCCCGCCGCGCCGCCACCGGCGGCCGGACGGACCCCGCGTCAGCCCTGGCAGACCGCCGTGGCGCCGCGACCCTCGCCGCTGATGAACTGCTCGGTGAGCTCGCGACACTCGCCGTCGGGGTGCTGCACCGGCGGCGACTTCATGAAGTACGAGCTCGGCGCCTCGAGGCTGCCGGCCAGGCCGCGGTCGAGGCCGATCTTGGCGCAGCGCACCGCGTCGATCACGATGCCGGCCGAGTTGGGCGAGTCGACCACCTCGAGCTTGAGCTCGATGTTGAGCGGCACGTCGCCGAAGGTGCGGCCCTCCATGCGGATGTAGGCCCACTTGCGGTCGTCGAGCCACTTGACGTAGTCGCTCGGCCCGATGTGGACGTTGGCGGCCCCCATGTCGTAATCGAGCTGGCTCGTGACGGAGTTGGTCTTGGAGATCTTCTTGGACTCGAGGCGGTCGCGCTCGAGCATGTTGAGAAAGTCGGTGTTGCCGCCCACGTTCAACTGGCTCGTGCGCTCGAGCTTGACGCCACGCTCGCGCATGAGGCGCGTGAGCACGCGGTGCACGATCGTCGCGCCGACCTGGCTCTTGATGTCGTCGCCGATGATCGGCACGCCGGCCTCGACGAAGCGCTTCTGCCAGTACGCCTCGCGGGCGATGAAGACCGGGATGCAGTTCACCATGGCGCAGCCCGCCGTGAGGATCTGCTCCGTGTACCACTTGGTCGCCTCTTCGCTGCCCACCGGCAGGTAGTTGACGACCACGTCGGCCTGGGTCTCCTTGAGGATGCCGACGATGTCGGCGGTCGGGCCGGGCGCCTTGGTGATGATCTCGGAGAGGTACTTGCCCAGGCCGTCGTGGGTCATGCCGCGCGCCACGGTGACGCCCTTGGCGGGCACGTCGGCGAACTTCACCGTGTTGTTGGGCGTCGTGAAGATGGCCTCGGAGAGGTCTTTGCCGACCTTGTTCTTGTCGATGTCGATCGCCGCGACGAACTCGATGTCGCGCACGTGATAGCCGCCGACGACGGGGTGCATGAGGCCGGGCACGAAGTCGGTCTTCTTGGCGTTCTTGTAGAACTCGACGCCCTGCACGAACGACGACGCGCAGTTGCCGACACCGACGATGGCTACGCGAACCGGGTTACTCAAGGTATGTCTCCCCTCCACTTCGCGGCCGGCACGACCGGACCGACGAGATCGCGAGCGCGGCCGCGCAGAGCGACCCACGAAACGTGCGGTGAACGAGTGCGGAGTATATCACAGCGACCCTCGGCCACCCGGTCGCGGAGGGGCCCCGCGAGCCGTCTGGGCGAGCCTCAGGCGGTCGCCCCGGGCCGGTCGCCGGCGAGCTGCCGGCGCACGTGCAGGATGCGCTGCGCGACCGTGTAGCTGGTGGCCACGGCGATCACCCAGACCATCACCGGCAGCACCTGGTAGCGCGCCGCGAACAGGCCGACGGCGAGCAGCACGATGCGCTCGGGGCGTGAGGCGACACCGACCTTGCACTCGAGGCCGAGCGCCTCGGCCCGGGCCCGCGTGTACGACACGAGGAACGACATGATGAGCGCGATGAACACCCCGACCAGCTCCCAGACGCCGCCGTAGCGGGCGAAGCGCACGCCGATCGCGAGCAGCACGACGCCTTCGGACAGGCGGTCGCTCGTCGAGTCGAGGAAGGCGCCGAAGGGCGTGACCTGGGCCGACAGGCGCGCCACGGCGCCGTCGAACATGTCGCAGCAGCCGGCCAGCAGCAGCACGACGGCGGCCAGCACGAAGTGGCCGGTGACGATGAACGGTACGGTCGCGACGTTGAGCATGAGGCCGGCCACGGTCAGGGAGTTGGGCGTGATGTGCCAGCGGCTCACAAGGCGCCCGGCGATCGGCACGACCGCCTGACGGACGCCGTCGGTATAGGTGTCCTTGAAGCTCACGCGCCGGAGCGCTCGTCGTCGCGCACGCGGACGGCGACCGCTTCGGGCGGGGCCTGCGGGGCGAAGCCGTAGTTGGCCGCGAAGGCCACGCCGAGGACGATCACGCCGCCGACCACGTCGATGAGGTAGTGGTTCCCCGTGATGATCACCGCCGCCAGCACGACCACCGGGTAGACGATCGCCAGGACGCGCGCGAAGCGATTGGTCGTGAGCAGGTAGATGCCGAGCGACACGAAGAGCGCATAGCCGATGTGCAGGCTGGGCATGGCAGCGTACTGGTCGGTCACGAACGACAGGATGCCCGAGTGGTAGTTGTTCGACGAGTACAGGTACATGGTGTCGACGATGCCCGAGGTCGGCACGAGGCGCGGCGGCGCCACCGGCAGCAGCGCGAAGACCGTCATGGCCAGCACGTTCAGGGTGAGGAACACGTTGCGCATGAAGGCGAAGGCCTCGTGGCGGTAGAGGTAGATCCAGACGAGCATGAGGATGGTCGCCGGCAGGTGCACGTTGCCGTAGAACCAGTCCATGAACACGATGAGCGCGTGGACGTGGCTGGCGATGGTCTGCACGAAGGGCTCGACGTAGATGTGGAGCGCCTTCTCGGCGTTGATGATGGCCTGGGCGTTGGCCATCGCCGCACCCTGGCGGCCGCGCACGGCGATGCGCGCGAAGTCGTAGCAGAGGTAGCAGATGAGGAGGATGGCGAGCTGGCGGAGCGCGTCGCGCCCGCCGGCCGGCAGGGCTCCCCGCCACGAGCGGGTGAGCTCGATCCCGGACGAACGCCACCCGAGCTTGCGGTTCATGCGGTCCTTCACGTCGCTCGCTTCCCGGTCGTCACATCTGGCGCACGGACCCTGCCGGCCCGCGTCCGGCACCGCCCGCTGGCACGACAGTCTAGCTGCCCGCCCCTTCTTCTTCCAGCTTCGGCCGAAGGCGACACCCGGGCGCCGCCGCGGCCGGCGGTCGCGGCGCCGGGGCTTTTCCTGCGGGCCGGCAGCTCTCATGATGGTGCGGTGAGGAGCGACCGATGACCGAGCGACCGGCGCCCGACCGGCCCGCGACCAACGAGCGCCTTCTGGAGCTCATCCGCGCCGGCGAGGGGCAGCGCGTCGAGTTCAAGAGCTCGCTGCGGCAGCTCGGCAGAGCCCTCGAAGCGCTGTGCGGCATGCTCAACGCCGGCGACGGCGAGGCCGTCGTGGTCTTTGGCGTCGGGCCCGACGGGCAGGTCGTGGGGATCGACCCGGCCAACCTCGAATCGACCCGGCGCAGCCTCGTACGAGCGGTCGACAACAACATCCGCCCGGCGCTGCGTGCCGAGGTCGAGGTCGCCCGCCTCGACGGCCGGGCGCTCGTGACGCTCTCGGCCGCGCGCCCGCGCGGCGTGGCGCTCTACGAGTGCGGCGGGCAGACCTACATCAGGGTCGGCTCAGCGACCCTGCGGATGAGCCCGTTCGAGCGCGCGGCGCTCACGGCGCGACGCGGCCCGGGTGCGAACGGGAAGGCGGAGGAGGGTCGTGGTGGGCCGTGAAGGATTCGAACCTTCGACCTTGGGATTAAGAGTCCCCTGCTCTACCAACTAAGCTAACGGCCCAGCGACACGGTCGCCTATCGTACCAGCCCGCCGGCCCGCGTGCCAGTCCGCGCCGTGAGGGCCGTGGCGCGGTGACGGACGCGAGGTCGTGGGGCTGGGCCGTGGGGCTCGCGCTAGAGGGCGAACTCGTGCTCGCCGACGACGGTGTAGCCCTCGTCTTCGATCGCTGCCTTGACGGCGCCCAGGTCGGCGCCCGGCTCGAGGTGCACCGTGCAGCTCTTGGCGTCGACGTCGACGTCGACCGCCTCGACGCCCGCGACACCCGCGACCGCACCCTCGACGGCCGCCTTGCAGTGCATGCAGGACACGTCGGGGACGTTCAGGACGACGTGGCGGCTGACGGTCATGGTTCCTCCTTGTCGGCCGCCTCGGTGCCCAGCTCGGCCAGGCGGCAGGTTATGGAGCGCCCCTCCCCCAGGTCGACGGCGACGCTGTCGGCCGGAGCCAGGAGCTCAGTGACCTTTCCCGTGCCCGCCGGCGTCGTAACGAGGGCGCCACGACGCGGGGCGCGCTGCTTGAACGACGTGTAGACGCCGTGCTCGTACTTGAGGCAGCACATCAGCCGGCCGCAGCAGCCCGAGATCTTGGACGGGTTGAGCGGCAGGTTCTGGTCTTTGGCCATGCGGATCGAGACGGGCTCCTGGTCGCCCGAGAAGCTCGCGCAGCACAGCGGCCGGCCGCAGGGGCCGAAGCCGCCCACCAGGCGGGCGCCGTCGCGGGCCGACACCTGGCGCAGCTCGACGCGCCGGCCCAGACGGTCGGACAGCGCCGTGACGAGCTCGCGAAAGTCGACCCGCTCCTCGGCCACGAACGACACGCTCACGCGATTGCCCTCGAAGGCGCACTCGGCGGCCACGACCTTCATGTCGAGGCCGCGCTCGGCGACCAGCTCGCGGGCGAGCAGCACGGTCTCGCGCTCGCGAGCGCGGTTGTCGGCGAGCCTGTGCAGGTCGGCCGCCGTGGCCGTCCGCAGAACGCGGCGCAGGGGCTGCTGGAGCTCGTCGGCGGCGGCCTCGCGGGCGCCCTCGACGACACGGCCCAGATCGGCGCCGCGACTCGTCTCGACGACCACCTGGTCGCCGGTGGCGAGCTCGAGCGAACCGGGGTCGAAACGATAGGTCCTGCCGCCTTCGACGAAGACGACGCTGACGATCCTAGGCACTTTCCCAGACCTCCTGGAACCGGGCAAACATCGCCTGCAGGGCGAGCCTGCGGTCGACGTTCAACGACAGATCGGTGCGCGTGCGGCCGACGACCTCGAGCAGTCGCACGCAGATGTCGGGACGGGCGACGGCCGCGTGCTCGAGCTCGGCCAGTCGGTCGCGGTTGGAGACGGCGTCGGCGGCGCCCAGGCCGACCGCCCAGACGTCGCGCAGGAAGCTCGCCAGGTGGTCGAGCGCGTCGAGCGCCGCCAGGCGCGAGACGCGCGCCTGCTCGCGGCGCTGCAGGGCGTCGAGGCGGCGCGCGTGAAAGGCGCGCTCGCGCTCGTCGGGCACCGTGCGCTCGAGCTCGTCGCGGCGCCGGTCGTGCTCGGCCTCGACCGCGGCCGCCGCGGCCACCTCGGCGTTGCCGACCTCGTCGACGAAGGCGCGCTCGGCGTCGCGGTCGTGCAGCGCGATGCCGGCCGAGAGGCGCAGGTAGCGCCGGCGCGTCTGCGGCCCGCGCTCGTCGGCGAGCAGCCGCAGGGCGCGCTCGAGCGAGCCGTGGGCGAGGCGCGCTACGACGATCGCCTGCTCCTCGTCGAGCGCCTCGCGGGCGGCGAGCCAGGCGACGAGCTCGTCGTCGGCGACGGGCTGGAAGTCGACCGTCTGGCAGCGCGAGCGGATCGTCTCGAGCACCCGTTCGGGAGCGTCGGAGACGAGGATGAAGTGGACGTCGGCGGGCGGCTCCTCGAGGCTCTTCAGGAAGGTGTTGGCCGCCTCGGCGTTCATGCGCTCGGGCTCGACGATGATCCAGACGCGGTGGCCCGCGCCGAACGGCTTGAGGGCGAGGTCGGCGATGAGGGCGACGATCTGCTCGCGGCGCAGCAGCTCGCCCTCGCGCTCGATCACGGTCAGGTCGGGGTGCGCGCCGCGGGCGAGGCGCTCGCACTCGTCGCAGTGCCCGCAGGCGCCGCAGGCGGCCACCAGGCGGGCGCCGAGCTCGCGCGCGAAGCGGCGCTTGCCGAGACCCTCGGGGCCGGCCAGCAGGTAGGCGTGGCCGGCGCCGCGCGCAAGCGCGCCGGCCACGTAGGCCTTGGCGCGCGCCTGACCGGGGATGTCGGCGAAGGGCGCGGCGCCGGGCGTCGCCGCTGCTCCGGCCCGCGTCTCAGCCGGCACGGAGGTCTCCGACCGCGTGACCGGCGCGCTCGAGCGCGGCCAGCGTGGCTTGCTCGACGGCCCGCGCGACGTCGTCGAGCGGGCGCTCGCCGTCGATCGCCACGATGCGCTCGGGGTGGCGCCGGGCGAGCTCGTCGTAGCCGGCGGCCACGCGCGCCTGGAGCGCCGTGCCCTCGGACTCGAGCCGGTCGGGCGGCCCGCCGGCGCGGCCCGCTGCACGCTCAGGGCTCACCTTCAACAAGAGGGTGAGGTCGGGCCACAGGCCGCCGGTCGCACGCTCGTTGACCTGGCTCACCGCGTCCAGGCCGAGGCCCCGGGCCCAGCCTTGATAGGCGAGCGACGAGTCGACGTAGCGGTCGAGCACCACGATCAGGCCGGCCTCGAGCGAGGGTCGCACCACGTCGGCCACGAGCTGGGCGCGGGCCGCCGCGTAGAGCAGGGCCTCGGTCCAGGGGGCGACATCGCAGGCGCGATGCAGCAGGAGGTCGCGGATGGCCTCGCCGGCGGGCGTGCCGCCGGGCTCGCGCAGCGCGCCCCCCGGCACGCCCACGACGCCTACCGGCAGGCCCCGGCTCGAGAGGACGGCGCAGAGGCGCTCGACCTGCGTGGTCTTGCCCGAGCGGTCGATGCCCTCGAGGGTCACGAAAAAGCCGCGACCCGTCGGGCCGACCGCTAGGTCACGCGCTTCTTGTACCTCTCCTTGGTGGGACAATCGGGGTCCAGACAGAGCTGCCACGGCCGGCCGCGGCCGCCCGACTTGAGCACAGAGATCTCGGGCCACCCGCACTGCGGACAGGTGGTCCCTTTGGCGATGATAGCACCCCGCTGCGGCAGCGGGAACGTCTGCCCGCAGCCGCGCCGCGGCCGGGTGCCCTCGGGCGCCCCTTCGGGCACCTTCGGCTCGTCGCCCTCCTTGCCCACGCAGGCCACGAAACGCTTGCCGGTCTTGCCGCGCAGGATACGCAGCTCGCCGCCGCAGGTGGAGCACACGCCGAGGGTCATGTCCTCGCGCACGGCGCCCTTGATGGCGCTGCGGATCGCCTCGACGTGCGCCTCGAGCAGGCGGTGAGCCTGGGCGAGCAGCTCCTGGCTGTCGTGCACGACCTGCTCGCCGCGCAACGCGCCCTCGGTGATGCGGTCCATCTCCTGCTCGAGCTTGGCCGTCATGGCCGGCGACGAGATGTCGAGCGGGGCACCGGTCATGGCCGCGTCGAAGGCGCGGATCAGGGCGATGCCGAGCTCGGTCGGCTCGACCGGGTTGTCGCGCACGTAGTTGCGGTCGTAGAGGTGCTGGATGATGTCGGCGCGCGTCGCCTTGGTGCCCAGGTTGAGCTCCTCCATCTGCTCGATCAGCGGCCCCTGACCGAAGCGCGACGGCGGCTGGGTCTCCTTGGCGTCGAGCCGCACGCCGAGCACGTCGAGCACGTCGCCCACGGCCGCCTGGGGCAGCGGGCGCTCGCGGTCGGACGTGTACGGCTGCCAGGCGCGCAGGAACCCGGGCTGGGCGACGCGGCTGCCGCGGCCGACGAAACCCTCGGTGCCGATGCGCACGTCGAGGCGCTGGCCCTCGATCACCGCGGCCGGCAGCAGGGTGGCCAGAAAGCGTCGCACGACGAGGTCGTACACGCGCGCCTGGTCGCCGCGCAGCTCGCCCTTGGGCACGCCCACCGGGTAGACCGGCGGGTGGTCGGTGGTGCGCTTCTTGCCGCGGGTCGGCTTGAGCTGCGCCTGGTCGGCGAGCTCGGCGGCGATCGTGCCGATGGGGTGATGGCCGGCCAGCGTGTGCAGCACGGCGCGCAGGTCGAGCGAGGGCGGATAGACCGTGTTGTCGGTGCGTGGATAGCTGATCAGGCCGTCGAGATAGAGCGACTCGGCCGCCTTCATGGCGCGCGACGGCGCGATGCCGGCGCCCGAGGCGGCGCTCATGAGGGCCGTCGTGTTGAACGGGGCCGGCGGCGCCAGCGAGCGCGGCGTGGTGGCGTAGGCGGTGACCTCGCCCGTGTCGCTCTGCGACCCGGCAAGCGCCGTGCGGGCCGCGTCTTCGGCGGCGAAGCGGCCGTGGGCGTGGTCGACCGTGAAGCGCTCACCCGAGCCCGCCTGCAGCTCGGCCTTGATCTCCCAGTAGGGCACCGGCACGAAGGCGCGGCGCTCGAGCTCGCGGTCGACGATCAGACGCAGCGTGGGCGTCTGCACGCGGCCGATCGACAGGTAGTCGGCGCCGTAGCGGTAGCTCGCCAGGGACATGAAACGGGTGAGGACGGCGCCCCAGATGAGGTCGATGTCCTGGCGCGTGTGGGCCGCGTCGGCGAGCTTGAAGTCGAGCGTGTCGAGCTTGGCGAAGGCGCGCTTGACCTCGTCGGGGGTGAGCGCCGAGTAGCGCGCCCGGCGATGGCGGTCGACCACGGCGGCCGGCACCGCGGCCTTGATCTTCACACCGCCGTCGCCGTCGCCGTCGAGCTCGGGCGGCGGCGGGGCGGGCGCGGGATGCGCCCGCCCCGCCGCCTTTCCCGCCTTCGCGCCGGCGCGAGCCGGCTTTTCGGGCTTGTCGTCGGGGTGACGCCGCAGCGCGTCGCCGCGCAGGATGTGCAGCGCCTCCTCGCCGATCAGCTCGCCCTCGCGGTCGTAGTCGGTCGCCACGATGATCTCGCTGGCGCCCTTGGCGACGCTGCGCAGCGCGGCCACCGTGCTGGCGCTGCCGCCGTCGATCACCCAGGCGAGGTCGGGCGCGTCGATCATGCGCTCCAGGTACTTGAGGCTCCAGCGCCGGTACGTGTTGGGGAACACGGTCTCCATGACGTGGCCGCGCAGGCCGACCGAGACGGTCGGCTTGCCCTGCCACTCGAAGGCGTACGACTTGACGCGCTGGCGGCCGCGGCCGTGCTCGCTGACCTGCACGTGGCCGCCCAGGATCTGGGCGATCTTCTGTGCGGCCGAGTCCTTTTCGGTGACGATGAGTCTCACAGGCGCGGTCCGTCCTTGGTCGTTGCTGTCAGTTTCGTCGGGCGATGGAGTAGGCGACTTGTACCACCGCGACCGGTGCCTTGTCGACAGGCGGCCGCGGCCCTCGCGGGCGGTCTACGGTATGCCCCAAAGCGTGGTGAGCCTCACGCATCGGTCGCCCGACGGCGTCACGAACGCCGTCGCGAAGCCACCGGCGGCGTGCCGCCGCGGCCCGGTCGCGCGCCAGGCCTGGTGCTGGAGCGGCGCCCCTCTAGCCTGCGGCGAGCGCCGCCTCACGCGTGTCGAACACGGTGAGGATCTTGTCGAGGCCGGTGACCGACAGGATGCGCACCACCGGCCGCGAGCCGGCGACGAGCGCCAGGCGGCCGTCGCGCTCGGCGAGGCGCTTGACCCCGCTGATGATCACGCCGAGCGCCGTGGAGTCGATGAACGTCACCCGCGAAAGGTCGACGACCACCCGCTCGACGCCCGTCTCGATGAGCGCGACGAGGTCTTCTTTGAAGCGCGGCGCCGTGTAGAGGTCGACCTCGCCGCTCACCTCGACCAGGCCGAGGCCGTCGGAGAGTCGCGATTGCTGGCTCGAGAAGTCGGTCATGGTCGTCCCATCATACGCGCCCTCAACTGGCGCTCGGCGATGGCGAGGGCGAGGCGGAGCTCTGCAGCGCCGTCAGAGCCGTCTTGACCTGGGAGGCGAACTGCGACTTCGGGTCGATCGCCAGGAACTTCTTGTAGGCCTTGATCGCCGCCGTCTTGTCGCCGGCGTAGATCTCGTTGGTGGCGATGTTCAGGTAGAGCTGCGAGTCGCCCGGCGTGATCTTGAGGGCGCGCTGGTAGACGGCCACCGCGCTCTTGTAGTCGATGAGCTCGCTGTAGAGCACGGCTTCGGCCTGCAGCGCCTGCACGCGCAGACCGGGCGCGGTCGAGCCGAGCTTGGCGTCGGGCAGCTTGATGTAGCGCTCGTAGTAGGCGATCGCCTTGGTCAGGTCGGTCGTCTGCTGGCCCGAGGGCACGGCGCCGCTCGCGACCGTCCCGGCCGCGCTGTAGGCCTGCGCCGCGCTCTGCAGCGCGGTCGGGTCCTGCGGGTCTTTGGCGAGCTGCTTGAGCGCGGCCTTGAGCTGCGCGTCGAGGCCGCTGTTGCCGCTGTTCAGGCTCGAGCTGTGGCTGCAGCCCGAGGCGATCCCCGAGTAGCCGAAGATCAGGAACGACGCCATGAGCGCGGCCATGAAGCCGAAGACGATCTTCTGCCAGAACTTCACGCGTTTGCGGTTGAGAAGCATCAGCTCTCCCTCGTGTCGGCCGCCGACGATGTGTGCCACCAGCCGGATTCGGCGGCGCCGACCCGCACCCTGCCCTCGCGCACCCGCGCCTGCAGCTTGGCGCGCACGCGGCGGCTCTCGGCACGGATGGTGTCGGCCGCGAGCCGTGCGAAGCCGCCTTCGCGATAGAGCTCCTCGCCGGCCACGCAGGTGAACAGCACGTCGTCCTGGTTTGCGCCGTAGACGAGGGCCGAGTACGGGTCGTCGATCGGCACGAAGTGCGAGCCCGAGACGTCGACGGCGATCAGGTCGGCCTGCTTGCCGGGCTCGAGCGAGCCCACGCGGTCGGCCAGGCCGAGCGCCTCGGCGCCGCCCAGGGTGGCGATGCGCACGCACTGCTGCGCGTTCAGCACGCGCACGTCGCGCTCGACGCCGCGGTGCAGGAACAGCGCCGTGCGCATCTCGTCGAACATGTCCATGATGTTGCTGGCGGCCGGGCTGTCGGTGCCGAAGCCGACCCGCACGCCCTGGCGCAGCAGGTCGTGCAGCGGCGCGATGCCGCAGCCGGTCTTGGCGTTGCTCTTGGGACAGTGGGCGACGGCCGCGCCGGTCGCCCTGAGGATGCGGATGTCGTCGATGCTCGCCTGCACGCAGTGCACCGCCAGGAAGTTGGCGTCGAACACGCCCCACTGCTGCAGGTACTTGACCGGGCTCACGCCGTAGGGCTGGACCAGCATGCGCTCCCAGCCCATCTTCTCGCGGTAGTCGTGGGCGAACTTGCCCGAGCCGGAGCGCACGTAGGTGACCTCTTCGCGGCTCTCGGCCACGTGGCTGGCGACCTTCATGTGGCGCTCGCGGGCAAGGCCGGCGAGCGTCTGGAACAGACGGCTCGACACGGTGTACGGCGCGTGCGGCGCGATGCCGACCTCGAGCCGCGGGCCGGCCTGCTGCTGCGCCCGCGCGAGGCGCTCGTCGAGGTCGGCGAGCGTCGCGTCGAGGCGCTTGTCGTCGATGCCGAAGACCTCGAGGTAGGCGACGCCGCGCAGGCCGGCCTCGGTCGCCGCGGTCAGGGCCTCGCCGGTGTAGGTGGTGTCGGCGACGGTCGTCACGCCCGAGGACAGCGCCTCGAGGGCACCGAGGCGCGCGCTCCACAGGTACTCGTCGGACGAGAGCGAGGCCTTGGCGTCGACCATCTCGATGATCCAGTCGCCGAACTGCTGGTCGTCGAACATGCCGCGGAAGTTGGTGTACTCGAGGTGGCTGTGGGCGTTCACGAAGCCGGGCAGCAGCACCGCCTGGTCGAAGTCGACCATGGTGGCGCCGGTGCACGCCGCGAGCACCTCGGGCAGGGCGCCCACGGCGACGATGCGCTCGCCGTCGACCGCCACGGCGCCGTTCCTGATGGGCGGGGCGGAGATGGGAAGCAGCCATTCGGCGCGATAGATGGTGGACATGTGACCGTCCGCACGAACCGGGTGACAAGGAAGAGAGGCGGCCCGGCGCGCGTGGCCCGGATCACCGAAGCGTGAGTATAGAGCGACGCGGCGGCGAGGTGCAATTCGGCACGCGGCCGGGGGCGCCGGAACGAGGCGGCAGCGCGGTGCGATTCGCTATAATCGGGCGGTCAGCCGCAGCCCGGGCATCGAACCCACCGACACGAGGCGACCGTGACCGATCACGCCGACAAGAGCTACTCGCCCGAGGTCGTCGCGACCTACGTCTGGGACGCGATCAAGGGCCTGCCCGGCCTGGCCGACCTGCACCGTTCCACGCTGCAGTCGCTGGGCGAGCGCGTGCACCTCGACCGCCTCGGCCCCGTGCGCCTCGAGGAGCGCGAGGGCCGGCTCGTGCTCGACCTGCACGTCGACATCACCCCGGCGGCGCGACTGCCCGAGCTCGTGCCCCAGATCCGCGCCGCCGTCGGCTCGTACCTGCACAGCATGACGGGCATCGACCCGGACGAGATCGCGGTCCACGTCGACGACATCGTCTGGGGGACCGCCGCCGCGACGTGAAGTGCGTCGACCTGAACGCGGCCAGTCGTGACCTTCTGCCGGCCGGGTGTGCCCTCTGCACCTGGTGGCAGCCGGCCGGCGGCCTCGCGGCGGCCGCAAGCGAGCGGCCGGGCTGGGAGGCGGCGATCGAGGCCGAGGCGGGCATGTTCGGGCGCGCCCTGCTCGAGGGCGCCGACGTGCTCGGCTGGATGCAGGTCGTGCCGGCCGGCCTGGTGCGGTCCGGGCTGCCGGCCGGCGCACCGTCGCCCGACGCGTATCTGCTCGCCTGCGCCTTCTTCTACGACGAACGGTTCCTGTCGGGCTTTCAGTTCCTGCTGCAGGACGTCGTCGCGGCCCTCAAGCTGCGCCGCATCGTGGCGCTCGAGGCCTACGCGCTGCGCCACCCGGGCCCCGACGAGCGCTTCGTCGGCTATCTGCACGAGCTGAACCTCTTCAACGCGCAGGTGCTCGAGGGCAGCGGCTTCACCCGGGTGCGGGCCGCCGGCCACGTGGGGCGCTACCGGCTCGAGCTCGAGACGCTCATCGCCGTGCCGCGCCGCAGCCGCGCCGCCGAGCAGACCAGCCCCGAGCCGGGCACGGTGCCCGTCCAGGCCTAACGGAACAGGCGCGGCAGGCGGGTCTTCCAGTCGGCCGGCACGATCGCGTCGAGCGCGTCGTCGAGCGTGACGATGCCGAGCAGGCGGCCGTCGCCGTCGACCACGGGCAGCGCGAGCAGGTCGTACTTGGTCATGAGCCGCCCGACCTCGTCCTCTTCGGTGTCGACGGCGGCGCGCGGCCAGTCGGCGTGCATGAGCTCGGCCAGCGACTGTCCGGGCGGCGCGAGCACGAGCTCAGGCAGGCCGAGCGCGCCGGCCAGGCGCTGCTCGTCGTCGACCACGAAGATGGCGGCGAGGGCGGTGGCGCCGGGCTGCTGTTCGCGGATGCGCACGAGCGCCGCGGCGGCGTCGAGCGTGCCCGGCAAAGCGACCACGTCGGTCGTCATGAGGGCGCCGGCGGAGTGCTCGGGGTGGCTCGCCAGGCCGCGCAGCGCCAGGGCGAGCTCGGCCGGCAGGCGCGCCAGGATCTCCTCGACGACCTCGTCGGGCAGGTCGGCCAGCATGTCGGCGGCGTCGTCGGGCTCGATGTGACCGATCACGGCGGCGGCGCGCTCGCGCGGCATCTCGACGAGCGCCGCCGAGACGAGCTCGTCGTCCATCTCCTCGAGCGTGTCGGCGGCCAGCGGGTCGTTGAGCGCGGCCAGCACGGCGGCGCGCTGACGCGGCCCGACCTGACCGATCACGTCGGCGAGGTCGGCCGGATGGAGCTGGGCGATCTCGGCGAAGGCGTCGATGAAGTTGGCCTGCGACAGGCGCACGGAGATGAGGTTGACGTCGCTCCAGGGCACGAAGTCGCCGGGCCGCGCCGCCAGGCGGCGCGACAGAAAGCCGAGCCCCATGCGCCGCATGACGGCACCGCTCGAGGCATCGACGCCGGCCACGACGAGGCGGTCCTCGCCCACCTCGAGCAGCACGTCCTGCACGCGGATGAACTTGCGGCGCTCTACGTCGAGCACCTGGTTGTCGAGCACCGAGTCGACCAGGGCGATCTCGTCGCCGGCGAGCGAGGCGCCGGCGAGCTCGCCGGCCGCGGCCGACAGCACGATACGGCGCGCGTCGACGTCGATCTCGGCGATCTGGTCCCAGGACGCGCGGAGCTGCTCGTCGGCGCGGCCCACGATGCAGCCGGCGACGACGGGCGGTTCGCCGGACAGGGACGCGAGCACGTCGAGCAGCTCGCCCAGCTCGGCGCCCGACGAGTCGACGACCGTCATCGACTCGAGCTCGGAAAGCGCTAATCGGCCGGGGCCGGCATCCACGAAGCGGGGGCGTCCTTTCTGGTCGGCGGCGCGCGAGGCGCTCAAGATATCGGCGCCGCCGGGGCCTGTCAAACGTCCTCAAGGAGGTCCCGCGGCCGGCCGATAACGATCGTCGGTCGCGGGGCAGGTCGGCCGCGCGCGTCGGAGAGTATCGCCTATGTACCTGTTCACACACGCCTGGACGATGTATCGCCGCAACGTCGGCTGGCTCCTGCTCGGCGCGTTCCTTGCGGCCGTCGTCGACGCGGTCGTCCGCTACGCGACGGCCACGATCGGCCTGAGCGGCGGCATCGCCCTGTGGCAGGCCGGCGCCGGCCCCTCGACCGCCGTCGCGACGGGCTTCGCCGCCCTGGTCGCGGGCCTGCTCGTCGCGCAGGTCATCGCGCTCATCCTGCACGGCGGCATGATGAAGGTGGCCGTCGACGGCGCACGCACCGGCCGCAGCGCCGGCTCCGGCGCGCTCTTCACTGGCTTCTCGCAGGTCGGCTCGTACGCCGGCCTGGGGGCGATCGTCTACATCGCGATGCCGCTGGCGGCCGTCGCCGTCGACGTCGTCGCCATGCGCGTCTTCCCGCTGGCCATCCTGCTCCTGGTCCCGCTCACCCTGGGGGTCATGCTGTGGATCACGGTGAAGTGGGTCTTCGCGCTGCCGCTCATCGCCGATGCCGGCGCCGGTCCGCTCGAGGCGATCTCGCGCAGCGCCGTCATGGTGCGCGGGGAAGGCTGGTGGAGCACCTTCGCGCGGCTCTTCGTGCTGGGGCTCGGCACCGTCATCCTCACGGCCGTGATCATCGCCGCCGGTCGCTGGCGCGCCGCCGCCGGCTCGACCCTCGGCAGCGTCGACGTGATCTTCATCGAGCTCGTCGTGATGCCGTTCGTCATCTGCTACGTGGCGGCGATGTACCTGCAGTCGAGCGGCAGGCGCGCGCCGGCGATCCGCGCGGGCGCCCCGCCGGCGTGGTCCGCGGGCCCCGGCGACGACCCCTACGGACCGCCGCCGGGCGCGGCCGCCGGCCCAGACACGGGCGTCGCCTCACCGCCACCGCCGCCTCGCCCTGCCGCGACGATCCCACCGGCCGCCCCGTGGCCGGCGCCGGCAAGCGACCGCAGCGCAGCGGACCGCGCCTGGGCGGCCGCCGCCGACCCGCTCGCCCGACCCCCGGCCGAGTAACCTCCCCCACTCCCCTCGTCGCCCGGCCGCCAGCGCCTGACGGCGACGGCCCGGCAGACCCCGGTCTCTCGGGCCGCGGCCCGCCCCCGGGACGGTGCCCCTGAGTCGTTTGCACCGCCCGCTCCGGTCACATGCGCTCGGCAACCGAGACGTCCGGAGGGGGGGTCTCAGTCCGTCCACGGCACAGGGAGGTCGCAGGATGTCAGTGGGGTCCGATACCGCCACCCCGGTTCAGGCGCCCGGCGGGGGAGCGCTCGAACGCTTCTTCAAGTTCAAGGCCAACGGCACGACGCTCCGTCGCGACACCCTGGCGGGCCTCACGACCTTCATGGTGATGGCCTACATCATCTTCGTGAACCCGTCGATCCTGAGCTTCGCCGGCATCAAGGCGCTCGAGCCCAGAGGTCTGCCGTTCGCGGCCGTGCTCACGTCGACCTGCCTGGTCGCCGCCGTCACGACCCTGATCATGGGCCTCTTCACGAACCGCGCCTACGCACTCGCGCCCGGCCTGGGCATCAACGCCGTGGTCGCCTTCAGTCTGGTCGCCGCAGACGGGCTCACCATGAAGGCCGCCATGGGCATCGTCGTGATGGAGGGCATCGTCATCACGATCCTCGTGCTCACCGGCCTGCGCGAGGCGATCTTCAGGGCCGATCGCCGGCGTGGTGCCGGCCAACGCGACGGCCCCGGCGCTCATCATCGTCGGCTTCCTCATGATGCGCACCCTGACCGAGGGCGAGGGCATGGCCGAGCACGAGCAGTCCGGCGAGCGCAAGGCGTTCTCGGGCATCGACTTCTCCGACATCTCGTTCGGTCTGCCGGCCGTGCTCACCATCACGATCATGCCGCTCACCTACACGATCACCGACGGCGTCGGCGCCGGCTTCATCTCGTACGTCCTGATCAAGATCGCCCAGGGCAAGACCAAGACCGTCCACTGGATGATGTACGCCGCTTCGCTCGGCTTCGTCATCTGCTTCGCCTTCCCGCTCATCCGCAGGGTCTTCCACCTGAGCTAGAGGGGTCGCTCACCGCAGGGGCGGGTCGGAGCCGCGGCTCCGACCCGCCCCTGCGCGCGCCCGCGGGCCGCCCGGCGGACGCGTGGTAAGCTCCCGGGCCATGACCGTCGTCCTCCTGCTGGCCGCCCTCGCGCTCATCCTCGCCTCGTCCGAGCTCTTCACGAACGGCATCGAGTGGTTCGGGCGCGTCTTCGAGCTCGGCGAGGGCGCCGTCGGCAGCGTGCTGGCCGCGGTCGGCACGGCGCTGCCCGAGACGCTGATCCCGATCATCGCCATCCTCTTCACCCACTCGCGCGGCTCGAAGGACATCGGCATCGGCGCCATCCTCGGCGCGCCGTTCATGCTCTCGAGCCTCACCATGGTGGTCACCGGCGGCGCCGTCGTCGTCTTCTTTCTGCGCGGCCGGCGCTCGCTCGACTTCACGATCAACGAGACCGTGCTGCGCCGCGACCTCTCGTTCTTCGTGGTCGCCTACGGCCTTGCCATGGTCGCCGGGGTCGTGCCCGTGCACCACTTCAAGTGGATCCTGTCGCCCTGCCTGCTCGTGGCCTACGGCTTCTACGTGTGGCGCACCATGGCGGGCGGCGGCGAGCTCGAGGGCGAGACCAAGCCGCTCTACTTTCACCGCCACCCGGTCATGCCCCACCGGCGCCGTATCATCCTGCAGGTGATCGTCGCGACGCTGGGCATCGTGATCGGCGCGCGCTTCTTCGTGGCCGAGGTGCAACACGTGAGCACGAGCCTCGGCATCGACCCGCTGCTCGTCTCGCTCATCCTGAGCCCGCTCGCCACCGAGCTGCCCGAGAAGTTCAACTCGATCATCTGGGTGCGGCAGGGCAAGGACACGCTGGCGCTCGGCAACATCACGGGTGCGATGGTCTTTCAGAGCACCTTCCCCGTGTCGATCGGCCTGATCTTCACGCCCTGGGCGCTCACCCGGACCGGCCTGGTGAGCGGCCTCCTGGCGCTGGTCTCGGGCACCGTCTTCTCGGTGCAGCTCGCCGTGCGCCACAAGCTCACCTGGTTCACGCTGTGCGGGGCGGGCTCCATGTACGCGGCGTACCTGGTCTACGTGATCGCCTTCGCGCACGCCTAGCGGCGGCGCCTGCGGCGCACGCGACCAGACGGGATCGGGCGGCGAGCGCCGCCCGGCCTACCGGGTGACCCAGATGGTGACGACGCTGCCGGGCGGCGCCGTGCTCTCGCCGGCCGGGTCCTGCTGGTAGACGTAGCCCGAGCCGAGCGAGCTCGAGCCGTGCCTGACCCGCACCACGAAGCCGTCGTTGTTGAGCATCGTCTCGGCCTGGCTCTCGGGCATGGTCACCACGCTCGGCACGGTGATCGGCGTGCCCGACGCCGTCGGCGAAGGCGTGCCGGTGGGCGAGGGCGTACCGGTGCTGATCACGATGGAGACCTTGCTGCCCTTGGCGACCGACGTGAACGCCAACGGGTTCTGGCTGACGACGTCGCCGACCGGCACGCTGTCGCTCGCCGTCGTCGTGACCGGCGTGCCGAGCAGCAGGCCGGCGGCCTGCAGCGCGGCGGTCGCCTGCGTCTGGTCGAGGCCCGACAGGTCGGGCACCTTCACCGCCGGCTGGCCGCTGCTCACCCAGTAGGTGATCGTGTCGCCACGCTTGACGGTCGTGCCGGCGGTGGGCTGCTGGCGGAACACCTGCCCCTTGGGGTAGTTCGCCGAGGCGCCCGAGCGCTGGTCGCCCACCAGGCCGTTGCTCGCCAGGTAGGCCTTGACCTTGGCGACCGAGAAGCCGGCCAGGCTCTCGAGCGTCGTCGAGGCCGAGCCGCGGCTCACCCAGATCTCGACCGTGCCACCTTTGGCGAGCTTGGAGCCGCCGCCCGGCTGCTGCCTGGTGACGAGGCCCACGCCGAACTGGTTGGAGTAGTCGTTGCCGACCTTCACCGAGAAGCCGTCGGCCCTGAGCTGGGCGGTGGCGGCGGCCTGCGTCTGGCCGACGACCGGGGGCACGGCGACCGTGGTCGTGTCGAAGAAGGCGCGCCACACGAGCACGCCGGCCACGACCGCGATCACGAGGAACGCGACGAGCGCGATCCAGGGCCACGGCGAGCGCTTGCGGTGGCGTCTCGGACTCACAGCGGTGACGCCGGTGGCGTCGGCAGCCGCACCTGCCGCCGCCCGCGGCAGCACGCGCGTGGCGCTCTCGGCCACGTCGGGCTTCTGCACCACCGTGCGCTCGAGCGAGGGGTCGTAGGTGGCGGCGAGCAGCGGCCCGCCGCTGCGCGCCGCCACGAGGTCGGCGCTGAACTCGGCGGCGGTGCGGTAGCGCTGGTCGGGGCTCTTGGCCAGGGCCTTGAGCACGATCTGGTTGAGCGAGTACGGCAGGCCCGGCACGAGCTCGGCCGGCTCGGGCGGCTGCTCGCTCACGTGCTTGAGCGCCACGGTCACGGCGCTGTCGCCGCGGAAGGGCAGCGACCCGGTCAGCATCTCGTAGAAGACGACGCCCACCGAGTAGAGGTCGCTGCGCTCGTCGACCGGCTCGCCCTTGGCCTGCTCGGGCGCGAGGTACTGCGCGGTGCCCAGGATGGAGCCGGCTTCGGTCATCTGCGAGTCGTCGGCCTTGGCGATGCCGAAGTCGGTGACCTTCACCGCGCCCGACGGGTCGATCAGGATGTTCTGCGACTTGATGTCGCGGTGCACGATGTGAGCGGCGTGAGCGACCTGCACGGCGCCTAGCAGCTCGAGCGCGATGCGCACCGCCTCGCCCGGGCTGTAGCGGCCGTCGCGGCGGATATGGTCTTTGAGCGTCTCGCCCTGCACGTACTCCATGACGATGTAGTACGTGCCGTCGACCGGGCCCCAGTCGTAGATGTTGACGATGTTGGGGTGGTTGATGCGCGCGGCGGCCTGGGCCTCGCGCCGGAAGCGTTCGACGAACTGGGCGTCGCCGGCGTAGCGCTTGAGCAGCACCTTGACGGCGACGCGCCGGCCGAGGGTCGCGTCCTCGGCCAGGTAGACGTCGGCCATGCCGCCCGCACCGAGCTTGCGCAGCACGCGGTAGCGGCCGGCGATGAGCTGCCCTTGTTCGAATCCGTCGGTCAAAAGCTCCTCGCCGTCACGTTACCACACGGGACCGTCGACTCCTGCCCGGCTCCGGGCCGCCCGCCGCTCACGGCAGCGCCGCCTGTGCCAGGGCGGCCTTGATCACCTGCGCGGCGAGCGGCGCCGCCACGTCGCCGCCGGTGAACTGCGTGTTCTCGATCGTGACGGCGACCGCCACCTTGGGGGCCGCGGCCGGCGCGAAGGCGATGAACCAGGCCACGTTGCTCGAGCCGCGCTGCGCGGTGCCGGTCTTGCCGGCCACCTGGATGCCCGAAAGGGCGGCCGCGGTGCCCGTGCCGGCGTTCACGACCTGCTGCATCATGCCGTTGAGCGTGCGCGCCGTGTCGGCCGAGCAGGCCGTGGTCCACAGGCTCGGCGCCGCGCTCTCGAGCGTCTGCCCCGTGCTGCTCGTCACGCCCTGCACGAGATAGGGCTTCATCACCCGGCCGTCGTCGGCCACGCCGGCCGCCACCAGCGCCATCTGCAGCGGCGTGGCCAGCACGTTCTCCTGGCCGACCGCGGCCCAGGCCAGGGCGAGCGGGTCCATGGCGGCGCCCGCCGACAGCAGGCGGGCGCCGCTGTAGCGCCCGCTCGGGTAGACGAGGCCGGCCGGCAGCTCGAGCGGCGGCGTCTGGTAGAAGCCGTAGCGCTCCATCTGGGCGATCAGGGCGGCCTGGCCGACGAGCGTGCCCACCTTGGCGAAGGTCGTGTTGACCGAGTAGGTGAGCGCCTGCGTGAAGTCGTGCCGGCCGTACACCTCGCCGTGGTAGTTGGTCACCTTGCCGCCGTAGATCGCGTAGGTGCCGGTATCGTCGAAGGTCGTGGCCGGCGTGACCTTGCCCAGTCCGAGGCCGGCGGTCGCCGTCACGACCTTGAACGAGGAGCCCGGCGGGTACAGCCCCTGCGTGGCGCGCGACAGCAGCGGCGCGCCGCGCTCGCGCGACAGGTGCGAGAAGCTGGTGTCGATCGTCGCCGGGTCGTAGCTCGGCGCCGAGGCGGCGGCCAGGACGGCGCCGGTCCGCGGGTCGAGCGCCACGATCGCGCCGACCTGCCCGGCCAGGGCGCCCTGCGCCACCTTCTGCACCGCCGGCACGATCGTGAGCCGCACGTTGGCGCCGGGGCTGTGCCGGTCGAGCAGCCGGTCGATCAGGCCGCTCGTGCCGACGTCGGCGCCGCTCAGGTACGTGTTCATCGAGGCCTCGATGCCGGTCTGTCCGTAGCGCGGGCTGTCGTAGCCCACGATCTGCGGCGCGATCGCCCCCTGCGGATACGTGCGGGAGTAAAAGCCCGAGCGCTGCCTGACGCCGGCGATCACCGAGCCGTCGAAGCCCAGGATCAGGCCGCGCTTCACGCGGAGCTGCTGGGCGATCACGCGGTGGTTCTCGGGCGCGGCTCGCAGGCTCGCCGCGTGGAACACCTGGATCCAGACGACGTTCACCATGAGGGCGACCATGAGGACCACCCCGACGACGAACAGGCGCAGGATGGCGCGGTTCACGCCGGCGCCCTTCGGGCCGGCCCCACCGGCGCAGCCGTCGCGCCGGCCCGGTCGTGACCGTCTCGCGGTGCCCGGCGCCGCATCAGGCGAGCTCCGCCATGCGCAGACGCTCGCTCGCGCTGCCGGCCTCGACCACCGCGCTGTGGTGGGACACCATGAGGAGCAGCGCCACCAGGATCAGGTTGGCGGTGAGCGAGCTGCCGCCGTAGCTCACGAAGGGCAGCGTGATGCCGGTCAGCGGGATCAGGCGCGTGACGCCGCCGATGATGATGAAGCTCTGCAGGCCGAACACGCTGGCGAGGCCGGCCGCCAGCAGCTTCGAGAAGCCGTCGGTGGCGCCCAGCGCCACGTGAAAGCCGCGCCAGGCGAACAGCAGGTAGAGCAGGATGAGGCCGATCGCGCCGGTCAGCCCGAGCTCGTTGGCGATGGCGCTGAAGATGAAGTCGGTGGGCAGCTCGGGCACGGTCGGCACGTGGTTGGCGTAGAGCAGGTAGCCGCGGCCGAAGCCGGCGCCGACGAGGCCCCCGTCGGCCATGGCGAACAGCGACTGCAGGAGCTGGTAGCCGCTCGTGGTCGCCGTGCGCCAGGGGTCGAGCCAGATGGCAAAGCGCTCGTGCACGTGGGCCACGTACTGGTAGGCGCCGCCCGCGCCGACGGCGAACAGGGCGGCGCCGGCGAGCACGTAGGCCAGCCGCGTGGTGGCCATGTAGAGCATGGCGATGAACGTGGCCAGGAACAGCAGCGACATGCCGAAGTCCTTCATGAAGACCAGCATGAGCAGCGTCAGCACCCACATGACGAGCAGCGGACCGAAGTACTTGAGCGGCGGCACCGGCGCGCCCAGCAGGCGTGCCGTCGGCACCGACAGCATCTCCTTGTTCTGGTCGAGGTAGCCGGCCAGAAAGACGACGATCGCGATCTTGGCGAACTCCGACGGCTGGATCGAGAAGCCGGCCACATGGATCCACAGCCGGGCGCCGTTCACGCTCGTGCCGAGCACCGCCGTGGCGGCCAGCAGCAGCAGACCGAGCGCGCCGATCAGGTAGCGGTAGCCGTCGAGACGGTGCACGTCGCGCACCACCACCACGGTGACCACGAACAGCACGACGCCGATCAGCAGCCACTCGCCCTGCTTCCAGGCGAGGGCCGGCGAGATGCGGTAGATCTCGGTCAGGCCGATCGCGCTGAGCAGCGCGGCGATCGGCACGAGGTACGGGTCGGCCTGGGCCAGGTAGCGACGCTCGGCCAGGTGCACGACGAGGAACAGCACGACGAACACCGCGCCGGTCGTGACCGAGTCGCGGCTGAGCTCATGAAAGCGCGCCGCGTACACCGACGCATAGGCGACCGTCGCCGTCACGCCGACCAGCACGAGCAGGAGGAGCTCGGTGTTGCGGCGGCTCACGGCAGCCGGCACGCGCGGTCCGCGCGATCGACGGCCGGCCGGCTCACGGCAGGCCCTGGGCCTGGCGCGCGAGGTCGAGCGCCGCGGCCTTGCGATGCAGGTCGTGGCGCTCGACGCGCAGCAGCACGGCGGGCTGCACCGCGGCGAGCGGCGTCGTCGTCTCGAGGTACGGACCGTAGAGCTTCAGGCCGGCGACCTGCAGCGGCACGCCGTGGAACACGGTGACCATGCCGTCGCGGTCGCCCACGAAGTACAGGCTGCCCAGGGTCGCGCCCGCGCCGAGGCAGGCGGTGAGCGCGACGACCAGGACGACGATCAGCCAGAGCCGCAGGCGGCGGCGGCGCGGCGCGGGCACGGCGGCGTCGGGCTGCGCGGCCGGCACGGCGGCGTCGGGCTGCGCGGCCGGCGCGGCGGTCGCCCCGGCCGGCGCCTCGACTGCCGCGTCGAACGAGAGCTGGGCGGCCGGGCTGGCGACCGACGGGCCGCCGGCCGCGGCCGGCGGCCCGTCGGTCGCCAGCGTGTCCTCGATGTCGGCGTCGTCCTGGTCGTCGTCGCCCTCGGCCTGCTCGAGACGCAGCACCACGACCGTGATGTTGTCGTGGCCGCCGGCGCTCTTGGCCTCGCCCACCAGGCGGCGCGCCACCCGGGCGGGGTCGTCGACCGCCGCCAGCACGGCGGCGATCGTGTCGTCGGCCACCATCGACGAGAGCCCGTCGCTGCAGAGCAGCAGGGCGTCGCCGGCCTGCAGCGAGAGCTCGCCGCTGTCGATCTCGACGTCGGGCTCGGTGCCCAGGGCGCGGCTCAGGATGCTGCGCTGCGGGTGGGTCTGGGCCGCCTCGCGGCTCAAGTGGCCCTCGCGCACCATCTCGCCGACCAGCGAGTGGTCGTCGGTGACCTGCGACAGGTGCTCGTCGCGCCACAGGTAGAGGCGGCTGTCGCCGACGTGAACGTACTCGAGGCGGTCGCCGTGCAGCAGCACGGCCGTGAGGGTGGTACCCATGCCGCTGCGCGCCCGGTCGGTGCGCGCCGCGCGCCAGACGCTGGCGTTGGCGCTGCCGGCCGCGGCCGGCAGGTCGGCCTGCCCGGCGAGGGTCTCGGTGAGCGTCTCGAGGGCGAGGGCCGACGCGACCTCGCCGGCCTGCGCCCCGCCCATGCCGTCGGCGACGGCGAACAGCGGCGGCGCGGCCACGAAGGAGTCCTCGTTGGTCGTGCGGTGCAGACCGATGTCGGTGAGCGCGGCGTGGCGGGCGACGAGGCTCATGGGCCCGTCACTCCTCGTAGCGGAAGACCGTCTCGCCGATGCGCAGTTCGGTGTCGAGCAGCAGTTGCGCCTCGACCACCTCACGGCCGTTCACGAAGGTGCCGTTGGTGCTGCCCATGTCCTCGACCACGTGGAGCTGCCCGCGCGGCACGACGCGCGCGTGCGTCTGCGACACGTAGGGGTCGTCGAGGACGAGGTCGCTGGCCGGCGAGCGCCCGATCATGATCCAGCCTTCGAGCTTGACCACGGTACCGACCTCGAGCACCGGGCTCGCCTCGACCACGAGGCGCGGCTCGACGTGAGCCATGAGGTCGAGCGACTCGCCCGGCATGGTGCGTTCGGCCTCGCGCTGCTGGCGGCGCCGGCGGCGCTCGGCCGGCGTCGCCTCGGGCACGCTCGGCGCCGGCGCCTCGGCCGGCGGCGTGGCGACCGCCTCGGGCGGCTGCGGCGGCTGCGGCGCCGGCGGCGCGGGCTGCGCCCCGGCGCGCACGTCGCGCACGGTGCGGCGCACGACGAAGAGCACGAACAGGAACAGCAGGACGAGGAAGGCGATCTTGAGCACGAAGAGGACGGTGTCTAGCACGGTCTCTTCTCGAAGCGCAGGGCGGTGGTGCCGAGCTGCAGCCGGTCGCCGTCGGCGAGCGCGGCGCGTTTCACCTCCTGCCCGTTCACAAGGACGCCGTTCGTGGAGTCGAGGTCGACGAGCACCCAGCCGTCGCCCTCGCGGCGCACCTCGGCGTGGCGGCGCGACACGTTCGGGTCGTTCAACACGACGTCGCACTGCCGGCTGCGCCCGAGCAGGGTGGCCGGCGCGTCGAGGCGGTAGACGCGCTCGCCGGCCACGAGCACGCCGCACACCTGGGGAGGCGCCGCGGTCGCGACGGCGCCGGCGGCGGCCGTAACGGCCGCCGGCGGCTGAAAGACGATGGTCTGTGACAGGCCGGCCGGCGGCTTGGCGACGGTGCCGACCGGCGACGGCACGACCGGCAGGGCCTTCTCGGCCGGCGCCGGAGCGCCCATCTGGGTGGCGATGCCGAACTCGCCGAGCGCGAGGTCGTCGTCGGCGTGCAGGGCGATGCGGGGCGCCGCCACGAGCGTCCAGCCCTCGCGGTTGGCGAAGGCGACGAGGTAGCTCGCGAGGTCCTCGGCGAGCGGCGCCTCGAACGAGCTCAACTGCTCGTGGTCGCTCGGCGACAGGTACACGTCGTACTCGCTCGGCACGTAGATGCGCGAGACGCCCACGGTCTTGTGGTCGCTCATCTCCTTGGCGAGCTTGTGGGCGAGCTCGACGGGCTGCACGCTCGACTTGAAGGCGCGCCCGAAGAGGCCCTCGACCATCTTCTCCATGTGCTTCTCGATCGACTTGAGGACGTTCGCCATGAGCTCCCCGCCGAAAGGCCGGCTTCGACTGCGACGAAGTAGACTACCACAGGTTCATCTCCGCCGAGGCTCGGCTCCACACGGGGAGAGCCTGGTCCCGCGAGCGACTGCGTCGTCGCGGCTCAGGCGTGCGTGACTTCGTTGCGCGCCTAGTCCCGCGAGCGACTGCGTCGTCGCGGCTCAGGCGTGCGTGACTTCGTTGCGCGCCTAGTCCAGCGGCGGGTCGCCGGCCGCCGCGAGCGGACGCGCCGCGGCCGGCGCGAGCGCCAGCACGACGCCGCTTGCCAGGGCGGCCAGGATGACGTTCAGGAGCAGCTCCCGAGCGCCGGCGGGCACGCCCCACACCGACACCGGCACGACGCGGGCGGCCAGGTAGAACCCCGAGAAGGTGAGCGACCACAGCCACAGGCGCGCCTCGAGGCGGCCTGCGCGGGCGGCCGCCGCGAGCGCCAGCGCGAGGCCGGCCCACAGGCCGGCCTGCAGCAGGCAGGCGCGGCTCGTCACCAGGTGCGCGAGGGTCACGAGGGCGCTCACGGGCTCGCCGGCCGCCAGCACGTGGCGGGCCGCCAGGCCCGGCGCGTCGTAGCCGGCGAAGGCGTCGCGCGTGCGCGCGCTGAAGCTCAGCACCACAAAGGCGACGGCCCCGCTCCAGGCGGCCAGCAGCGGGGCGCGGCGGCGGCCGAAGACGGCCGCCGCGCAGACGGGCAGCAGCACGCCGAGAAGCGGCGCGAGCAGCACGGCGAGCGCCGGCCACACGGCGAACAGCGGCCGGCGGCGGAAGGCGATCGCCACGATCACCGCGACCGGCAGCCAGGCGAGGCCCGCCGCGGCCGAGACGTTGAAGAGCGGGAACGCGGCCGCGCCGAGCGCCAGGGCGAGGCCGGCGCCGGGCAGCACCATCCAGACGAGCGCGACCGCGAGGGCGAGCGGCAGCGTCCAGCCGGCCGGGTAGGCCGGCAGGCGTACGAGCAGCGCGCCGAGGGCGCCGGCGGCGAGCGCCGCGCCGAGGCCGCGCTCGACCGCCACGCGCAGCCGGCGCAGCGGGGCGAGCAGCCGCGCGGGGCGCAGGCGGCGGCCGCCGGCGAGGCGGCCGGCGAGGTCGCGCAGCGAGGCCGCCAGGTCGGCGGCCGCCGGACGGTCGCGGGCGTCGAGGCTGCAGGCGGCCGCGACAGTGTCGCAGAGCTCGGCCGGCAGATCGGGGCGCACGGTCTGCAGCGGCGCGATGCGCCCGGCGAGGATGTTGCCCACGGTCTCGCCGGCGGTCGCGCCCCGCACCGGGTTGCGGCCGGCGAGCAGCTCGTAAAGCAGCACGCCGGCCGAATACACGTCGGTCGCCGGCCCGACGCGCCGGCCGGCGGCCTGCTCGGGCGACATGTAGGCGACGGTGCCGAGCAGCTCGCCCTCGGCCGTCATCGTCTCGGCGCCGGCCAGGCGGGCGATGCCGAAGTCCATCACCTTGACCCGGCCGCGGGTGTCGATCATCACGTTCTCGGGCTTGACGTCGCGGTGCACGACGCCGCTCGCGTGAGCGTAGGCGAGGGCCTCGTAGAGTTGCGCCGCGGCGACCGCCGCCTCGTCGTCGTGCAGCTCGCCGGCGAGCTCGGCGAGCGACTGGCCGCGCACGAGCTCCCACACCAGGAAGCTGCGCCGGCCGTCCGAGAAGAAGTCGAGCAGGGCGACGACGCCGGGATGGTCGAGCGCCTCGGCGGCCTCGACCTCGCGCACGACGCGACCGGGCGGCGCGCCGCGCTCGTCGATCACCTTGAGCGCCACCTCGACGCCGGCCTCGCGGTCGAACGCCTCGTAAACGTCGGCAAAGCCGCCGGCGCCGATGCGCCCGACGATCTCGTAGCGCTCCCGCCAGGCGGTGTAGAGCGGTGTCTGCTCCTGCGAGGGTACGGCCACCTTCTGCGAGCCTCCGGTCCTGCCTGGGGCCAAGCCTGTTGTCGTCCTTCCGCTCTCTATTCGCTGTGGTATAGTCTTGACCCTGTTCGGGGTCCACAGGGGCGAGTGGTGAAATTGGCAGACACGCTAGGTTCAGGACCTAGTGCTCGCAAGAGCTTGCGGGTTCAAATCCCGCCTCGCCCACCAATCCTCCGGCCGGAGCTCTCGTGGCGGCGATCGGCTTCGCCGTCACCGCTCGGGCAGGCTTGACTGCTTGGAGCGCCCAGTGTCGTTCTTCGACGATGACGCAGAGGTAACCCAGGTGACCACCCCCGGGCCGCGCCCGCGCCGCCACCGCAACCGCGCGCGCCTGCGCATCCAGCGCCTCGTGATTGCGCTCGTCGCGCTCTTCGTGCTCGTCTTCGTGCTGGCGCTCGTCATCCGTTCCTGCCAGCAGAACGCCAAGGAGTCGTCGTATCGCACCTACTTCAGCGAGGTGCGAGGCGTCGAGACCGACGCCGCCGGCAAGGTGGGCAAGCCGATCGCCGCGCTGCTCGCCGACCCTACGCGCTACGGCCGCACCGGGCTCGAGCAGAAGCTCGACTCCCTCGTGCAGACGCAGACCGAGATCACCCAGCGCACCGAGCGCATCAGCCCGCCGGGCAAGCTCAAGGACCTGCACCAGATCCTGGTGCAGGGCCAGCTCGTGCGCCTGTCGGGCGTCGAGCAGGTGCGCGCCGGGCTGCTCGCCGCCCTGTCGGGCAAGGACAAGACGGCCACCGCGAGCAAGCTCGCCGCCCTGTCGGGCTACTTCACCGGTCCCGACGTCTACTACAACGAGCTCTTCTACCGTCAGGCGCAGAAGGTCATGGCCGGCGACGGCGTGAGCAACGTCGCCGTGCCTACGGTCAGCTTCTTCTCGCACAGCAGCGTCTTCACGGCGAGCGCCCTGCGCGGCGCCCTCGCCACCATCTCGTCGTCGACCAAGCTCACCGGCCTGCACGGCGTCGGCCTGGGCGGCGTCACGATCCGCAGCAACGGCAAGAACACGACCCTCACGGCGGGCGCGTCGAACCGCTTCGTCGCCTCGATCGGCATGCAGGTGCTCGTCACCGTCGAGAACCAGGGCAGCAGCGCCGAGAGCAACGTCACGGTCAAGGCGACCATCACCGGCCCCGGCATCTCGGCGCCGCAGACCTTCACCACCTCGATCCCGAACATCCCGGTGCACGGCAAGCGCACCGCCACCGTCACCGGCTGGCAGATCCCCGCCAGCTCCATGACCAAGTCGCTGAGCCTCGCCGTCATGGCCGGTCCCGTGCCCGGTGAGAAACACCTCAGCAACAACCACGCGACCTTCACGATCGTCCCGGTCCTGAAGTAGGGCCGCATGCAGGGCCTGCGCGACATCGCCCCCTATCTGGCGCTGGGCGCCGCCGTGCTCGGCGTCGCGCTGCTCGTGCTGGTGCTGCGCGCCGCAGCCGGCCTGCGCCGCCTGCGGCGCGCCCAGGTCGCCGTGCTCGGCGCCCACGGCGAGCGCGACCTGGTGAGCCACGCCCAGGACCTCGAAGACCAGGTGCGCAACCTGCGCGACGCGGTCGCCGGCCTCGACGGCGTGATCACCGCGCAGCGCGCCGACCTCGACCGCGCCTTCTCGCGGCGCTCGGTGGTGCGCTACGACGCGTTTCGCGACATCGGCGGCGAGCAGAGCGCCTCGATCGCGCTGCTCGACGAGACGGCGTCGGGCCTCGTGATCAGCATGATCCACTCGCGCGACTACGCCCGCATCTACGTCAAGGAGTTGCGCCGCTCGGTGCCCGACCGGGCGCTGTCGCCCGAAGAGGTCACCGTGGTCGAGCAGGCCCTCACCGGCTGGACCGGCAAGCCTGCGACGCCCGGCCCCGGCGTACCGCCGGCGCCGACCGAGCCGCTCGGTCCGGCGCCCGCCGACACGGCGCCCGAGGAGCGCCCATGACCGGCTCGCGACCGATCGCCTTTCTGGGGCCCGAGGGCACCTTCACCGAAGAGGCGCTGCTTGCCAACATGCCGCCCGGCGACTACCACCCCTTCCCCTACCCGTCGATCCGCGAGGTGCTCAAGGCCGTGCAGACGGGCGAGGCCCCGCTCGGCATCGTGCCGATCGAGAACTCGATCGAAGGCTCGGTCGTGGTCACCCTCGACAGCCTCGCCTTCGGCTTCGACGAGCTGCGCATCGTGCGCGAGGTCACCCATCAGGTGCACCAGCAGCTCGTCGCCCGGCGGCCGGTCGAGCTCGAGCGCGTGACCAAGATCGTCAGCATCCCGCACGCCTGGGGCCAGTGCCGCGAGTTCATCCGCGGGCACCTCGACGGCGTCGAGCACGAAGCCACCGACTCGACCGCCGAGGCCGTGCGCCGCGTGAGCCGCGTCGAGCGACCCTGGGTGGCGATCGGCAACCGCCTGGCCGCCGACATGTACGAGTGCGTGGTCGTGGCGAGCGACATCGAGGACGCCGCCGACAACCGCACGCGCTTCGTGTTCGTGAGCCGCGACGACGCGCCACACGAGGCGCAGACCGCCTGCAAGACGAGCATCGTCTGCGGCATCGACCAGGACCAGCCCGGCAGCCTGCTCATGATCCTGTCCGAGTTCGCCTACCGCTACGTGAACCTGACGAAGGTCGAGTCGCGGCCCTCCAAGCAGGGCCTCGGCGACTACATCTTCTTCATCGACATGGTCGGCCGGGTCAGCGACCCGGCGATCGCCCAGGCCCTCAAGTGCCTCGGCTGCAAGCTCACCTGGCTCAAGGTCCTGGGCTCGTACCCCTTCTGACCCGGAGAGGGCGGCCGTGGCCCGCCTGACCAGACGCATAGCCGAAGGGCCGCGATGGCCCGCCTGAACCCCTTCCGCCGGCACATGCTCGTGCTGCGCTACGACGCCGGCGGCCTGCTCGAGGCGTTCCTCGTGGCCGCCGTCACGGCCCTGCTCGTCGTGCGCTTCAGCCTCGCCGTGAGCGCGTACCCCACACTCGGCGGCTCGCACCTGCACATCTCCCACGTGGTGTGGGGCGGCGCCGGCATGCTGGCGGCGATCGTCATGCTGCTGGTCTCGCTCAGCCGCCTGTCGGCCGAGATCGCCGCCGTCCTGGGCGGCGCCGGCTTCGGCGTCTCCATCGACGAGCTCGGCAAGGTGATCACCCGCAACGACAACTACTTCTTTCGCCCGACGATCGCGCTCATCTACATCGTCTTCGTCGTGCTCGTACTCGTCTTTCGGCGTCTCGCCGGGCGCGGCGCGCGCACGCCCGCGGCCGACCTCGCCAACGCCCTCGAGCTCACCAAGGAGGCGGTCATCCGCGACCTCGACGCCGAGGAGAAGGAGCACGCCCTGGCCCTGCTCGCGCGCTGCGACCAGGACGAGCCCCTGGTCGGCGCCCTCACCGACGCCCTGCACCGCGTCGAGCCCGTGGCCGAGCCGTCGCCCCACTGGGTCGTGCTCGTGCGTCGCCGCCTCGACCGGTTCTACCGCGACGCGGTCGCCCGGCCGTGGTTCGGCAGCGTGGTCGTGATCGCCTTCGTCGCGGCCTCGCTCGTCGCCTTCGTCGAGGGCGTGCTGCGCGTCGCCGAGCTCGCCGAGAGCCCCGACGTGAGCCTCCACACCATGACCCACAGCGCCCTGCAGTTCGCCCGCGCCGGCTCGCTCGCGGCCTCGCTCGGCGTCGGCGTGCTCGTCGTCGCAGGCATCGTCGCGCTGCGTCGCTCGCGCCTCGCCGCCTACCGCTGGTTCCTGCGCGCCGCCCTGCTGTCGATCTTCATCGGCCAGGTCTTCGCCTTCTATCTCGAACAGCTCCAGGCGCTGATCGGCCTTACGGTGAGCGTCACGATCTGGGCGACACTGCGGTATACAATCCACGAAGAAGAGGACATGATCGCCCGGCCGGGAGGGTGGACATGACACGCGTGAAGGTCGAGATCCGGGCCATGCGCAGCGGCGACGAGAGCCTGCTCCTCTACCTCGCCCAGGAGACCCTGCAGCGGCTCGCCGCCGGCTTCGGTCACCCCGAGCTCTATCGCCCCGGCGAGCTCCTCGAGCTGCTCGCCACGGCCGAGGTGTACGTCGCCGAGAGCGGCAGCGAGATCGCCGGCTTCGTCGCCGTCGAGCACGACGCGGAGGCACTCGACGTGCGCTGCCTCTGCGTGAGCCCGGCCCACGAGGCTCAGGCCGTGGCCCACCAGCTCGTCGCCTGGGTCGAGGGGGTGGCCTGCGCCGCGAGCGTCGGCCGGCTGCGCGCCTTCGTGCCGGCCGCCGACGAGCCCTCCCGGCACCTCTATCGCGGTCACGAGTTCGTACCGCGGCCGGTCGCCGGGCGACCCGACCTGGTCGCGCTCGAGAAGCGCCTGCGGGCCGACGCCTAGGGCGGGTCGTCGTGGCCCGCGCCGGGCGCGGGCCACGACGAAGAGGAGGGAGACCATGGCGCTGCCGTTCGGTGTGCGACAGAAGCCGGCGCTTTGCGAGATGCCGGCCCAGAAGATGGCGGTCGTGCGCGCGCTGGGCGACCCCAACGAGACCGGCGGCCAGGTGCTCCCCGCCCTGTTCGGCGCCGTCTACACGCTCAAGTTCAAGGTGCTCAAGCCGCGCGGCGTCGAGTTCACCGTGGGCCCGCCGCGGGCGCGCTGGCCGCTGCCGTTCGACACGCCGCGCGAGCGGTGGGTCGGCCTGTGGGCCATCCCCGTGCCCGACGACACCGACGAGCTGCCCCAGACCGTGCCCGACGTGCCGGTCGAGCTCGAGACCTGGCGCTACGGCACCGTCGCCCACGTCCTTCACCTCGGCCCCTACGCCGACGAGGCGCCGACCGTCGAGCGGCTGCGCGCGTTCATCGCGGCGCAGGGTCTCGAGATCGCCGGCGCCCACGAAGAGGAGTACCTGTCGCGCCCCCAGGCGAAGCAGATGAAGACCGTCATCCGCTACCCGGTGCGCCCGCTGCAGGCGTAACGCGCGGCGCCCCGGGCTCCACCCCCGCAGGTCGCGCGGCGCCCGCGCTCCACCCCCGCAGGTCGCGCGGCGCCCGCGGCTTCGACCCCGCGCGCCTGCGGCGTCCCGCGCTCCACCCCCGGCCCCACGTGGAACGCTGACAGGACTGGTCAAGAACCGGGTCTGAGGAGCCGATATCTCCTGATGGATGAGGGCCAGCGAAGACACCCGACGACCGCTGCGCGTGCAGGAGGCGGCCGACCTGCTCGGCGTCAGCGCGTCGACCGTGCGACGCTGGGCCGACCAGGGTCGCATCGCCAGCCGCCGCACGCCCACCGGCCAGCGCCTGTTCCGGCGCCACGACCTCGAGGCCGCGCTCCCCGGCGACCTCGCCTTCGAACGGGCAGCCGTCGACCCCCGCGCGTACCGCCTGCTGTTCGAGACCAGTGTCGAGCTCGCCTCGAGCCTCGAGCTCCCCGAGGTCCTGCAGTCGGCGGCGCGCCGCCTCACGGCGGCGCTCGGCATCCCCGACTGCGATATCTACCGGCTCGACGACGACGACCATCTGCTCTGCATCGCCTCGGTCGCCAGCGGCGCCACCGACCAGACCTGGCTCGGTAATCGCATCGCGCTCGCCGACTGGCCCTGCAAGCTGCGCACCCTCTGGACACGCCGCCCGGTCGCGGTCGCCGACCTCGACGACCCGCTGCTCGGCCCGGTCGAGCGCGACAACATGCTGGCCTACGGCCAGCACAGCTACCTGTCGCTGCCGCTGATCGCCCACGGCAAGGTGATCGGCATGGTCGGGCTGCTCGACTCGGTCGAGCGCGAGTTCACCGCCGAGGAGCTCGCCATCGGCGAGGCCGTCGCCCGTCTCGTGGCCCTGGCGATCGAGCACGCTCAGCTCTACGACGAGGTCAAGCGCCTGCACCTCGGCAACCTGCGGGCGCTCTCGTCGGCGCTCTCGGCCAAGGACTACTACACGCTCGGCCACGCCGGCCGCGTGGCCGCCTACTCGGCCATGCTGGCCCAGGAGCTCGGCTGGACCGACGACCGCGTGAACCAGCTCCAGAACGTCGCCTTCCTGCACGACATCGGCAAGATCGGCGTCTCCGACCGCGTGCTGCTCAAGGCCGGGCCGCTGACCTCCGAGGAGTGGGAGCTCATGCGCCAGCATCCCGGCATCAGCGCCGAGATCGTGCGGCCGCTGTTCGACGACGAGCTCGTCGCCGGCGTGCGCCACCACCACGAGCGCTTCGACGGCTCGGGCTACCCCGACCACCTGGCGGGCGACGAGATCCCGCTCGTGGCGCGCGCCATGTGCGTGGTCGACTGCTACGACGCGATGTCGTACCGGCGGCCCTACCGCCGCGCCCTGTCCTACCGCCAGTGCCTCGCCGAGCTCACGCGCTGCGCCGGCACCCAGTTCGACCCCGACATGGTCGCGGCGTTCCGCCGGGTGCTGCGCCGGCTGCGCGGCCGGCGCAGCCAGGCGGCCGAGCTCGCCACCCAGGCCGCGGCCCTGATCGACCCCGCCCACCATTCCCTGCTGCGCACCCGCGCCGACGAGGAGCGGCCCGAGTACCGCGAGATGGTCGCGGCCCTGCGCGCGTTCCGCGAGGCGCACCCGGCGGCGCGCTTCATCACGACGTTCGCCATGACGCCCGCCGGCTGCATCACGGTGCTCGACACCGGCGACACCGAGGCCGACGTGTCGCACTGCGGCGACCCCTGGCTCGCCGAGGACGAGCTCGTTCGCGTGTTCTCGGGCGAGGACGTGATGTCGAACATCCTGGCCGCCGACGACTTCGGCGTGTGGGTCTCGGGCATGCTACCGCTGCTCGACGCCGACGGCCGCACGGTGGGCGCCCTGAACGTCGACGTCCCGGCGGTCGCCGCCGCCGACTGGGCGCGCCAGGTCGAGCGCAGCCATCCGCTGACCGCCATGCTGCGCGCCGCCGCCATCCGCTTCAGCCGGGCCGAGGTCGAAGCCATCACCGACGGCCTCACCGGCCTGTACAACCACCGCTACCTGCACGAGCGCCTCGAGGAAGAGATCGAGCGCGCCCGCCGCCAGAACACCAACCTGGCGCTGGTGTTCTGCGACTGCGACCAGTTCAAGGCCTACAACGACACCTGGGGTCACAAGGCCGGCGACGAGGCCCTCACCCGCGTCGCCCGCGTGGTCGAGGGGGTCGGCCGGCGCGTCGACCTCGCCGCGCGGTACGGCGGCGAGGAGCTGGTCCTGGTGCTGGTCGACACCGACACCGAGGGCGCTCTCCAGGCCGCCGAGCGCATCCGCGCCGACGTCGAGCGCACCTGCGGGGCGGGCGGCCGCAGGCTGTCGGTGAGCATCGGCGTGGCCGGCTTTCCCGACGACGCCACGGCCAAGGACGAGCTGCTCGACAAGGCCGACTGGGCGATGTACGCCGCCAAGCGGGCCGGGCGCAACCGGGTGCTCGCCTTCAGCGACGGGCTCGTGGCCAAGGAGACCTGGCTGTCGCAACGCGGCCGATGATGCCGTGCGGCCGGTAACGGCCCGACGACGGCGCGCCGCGGGTGACGGCCGGCGCTGCCGCGCGGCCGGCGACGGGGCGCCTCGGGCGCCCCGCGCGGCCGCGGCGCTTCAGACCTCGGCCGGCAGCGGGTAGGGCGACAGGCGGTGGTCGGCGCGCTCGTAGTCGCCGGTGCGCCGACAGCGCGGACAGCGATACGCCCTGGTCGGCAGCACCACGGTGCGCAGGCTCTCCTCGTCGAACTGGACCGGCGTCTGAAAGAGCGCGCCGCACGACTTGCAGCGCACCGCGAGCACGGTCGCCGCCGGACGGCCGGACGGATCCCCAGGTGTCTCGACCGGCGCCCGACCGGCCGGGTCGGTAGACACTTCGAGCGCGACGGCCGGCCGGGCCTGTTCGGGTGGACGGGCAACGACGACCGGCCGGGCCTGTTCGGTTGGACGGGCAACGACGACCGGCACCGCGCGCCGCGCGCGGACCTCGGCGACGGGCTCGAACGTGGCACCGGCGACGGGCTCGATCGTGGCACTGGCGACGGGCTCGATCGTGGCACCGGCGGCCGCCCGCGCCGAGCGCGCCGCGACGGGCGGCTGCGAGAGCTGACCGGCACCGGCCCGACGATGCAGCTCGTCGTGGACGTCGGCAAAGAACCGGCGGCCGGCGACGCGCAGCAGCACGTCGTTCACCTGCTGCGGCTTGCGCGAGCGCTTCTTGTGACCGAGCAACGGGATCGGCTCGCTGTGCCAGGCGGCGGGTCCCTCCCCCACCACCCGCACGCCGGCCCAGTCGAGCGCCGTGACCGCCAGGGCGAGACGCCGCTCGAGGGCTACCGGCGGCTGACGCCGCGGCGTGTCCTCGTGGCTGAGCTCGAGCAGCAGGCTGCCGTGACTCAGGGTCCTTCGTCCGTCGGCCTCGAGGGCGCGCTCGATCGCCTCGCCGCCCGCGTAGCGACCGCTGCCGTCGCTGAACCGCCACTCCGCCATCTGCTCCCGCTTCCTTCCTCGACCGGAATGTCCGGGCGCCGCCCGGTCTCCTCTCCTTTCAAGGCTCGGCAGCGAGGCCGCCGGACCGAAGGCGGCTAGACGGATGTACCCCCGCGGCGGAATGCCGGGGCGCCGGCCGTCACGACCCTCCGCGGCCGGCGCCGGGGCGCGCCGGTGGGCCGCTGGGCCGCCGCGCCGCCGGACGGCCTAGACATTCGTTCCGTGGACCGGCCGCGGGCGGCCTGTCAGGCTACGGTCAACGAGTCAGGCGGAGGCGCTCCCGGGGTTCGACCGGCAGGGCCCCGCGCAAGGGGATCGGCGGGGGGACGACGCAGTGGGGTCGACGGCAAGAGTCACTGAGCAGGCGAGGTCGTGCCGACCGGTCGCCTTCAAGAAGTGGGGCGACGAGCGCTGGTAGCCCGCCGGCGGCGCACGACGGCCGTCCAGAACACGCGATCGGCCAGCGCCAGGGCCGTCCCCACCGCCAGGTAGAGCGTCGCCAGACCGACCCTCCCCCACCACACGTGCGCGAGCGCCGTCGAGCGCAGCCACATCCCCCCGCCCATCATGGTCACCACGAAGAGCCACGACCTGGGCGCAAAGAAGCCGAAGTAGCAGGCGTGACCGCGGCGCTCGATTCGAGCCACCGCGCGGCCGGCGTAGGGCAGCAGGATCAGGCGCGCCTTGACGAGGCCGAGCGCCAGCGCGACCGCCGCGATCGGCACGATCCAGACGCTGAACGGCGCGCCGGGCCGCTCGATGAACAGGACGCCGCGCACGACGAGGATGCCGGTCGCGACCAGCCAGAGCGCCGCGGCCGACACGAGCTGCACCAGCACGCCGGCGCGCGGCGTGATGGCGTCGTACCAGGCATGTGTCCCCGTGGCCTGCGTCTCCATGGCGCCTCGAGCCTACCCCGTCGCGGCCTGCGTCTACCAGGTCGGCGGCGTCGCGGGCGTCGCCTGTGCGTCGCGCGCCATCCTCACAGCGCGCCGGCCGGCGCCCTCAGGCTGTCGGCCAGGAGCGCCGCGGCGCCCTCGACCACGTAGCCGCCGTGGTAGCCGATGAAGGCCGCAAAGCCGAGGCCGGCGACCTCGCGCGCCGACGCGAGCGACTGCGCGGCGTCGGCGGCGTAGCCCGACGGCGACTCGCGGATCGCGCCGTCTTCGAGGCGCATGAGGTCGCCGGCGATCAGCAGCGAGAGCGCCGGCAGCAGCAGGCAGAGGTGGCCGGCCGTGTGTCCCGGCGCGTGCAGCACCCGCACGCCGCCGAGCAGGTCGAGCTGCTCGCCGCCGACGAGGCGCAGGTCGACGGGCACCGGCGTCACCTCGCGCATCCTGCGCAGGCGCTCGGCCACCGCCACGCGCTGCTCCTCGGGCACCGACTCGAGCATGGCGGCGACGCGCTCGGGCGGCAGGCCCGGGCGCGGTACCGTCCCCTCGATCGTCGGCGCGTCGTCGCGGTGCGCCCACACCTCGGCGCCGGTCGCCGCGACCAGGTCGGCGAGGCCGCCGACGTGATCGATGTGGTGGTGGGTGACGATCACGCGCCGCACGGCGGCCGGCTCGAGGCCGGCCGCGGCGAGCTCGGCGAGGATCGCCGGGGCGCTGCCCGGCAGGCCGGCGTCGACCACCGTGACGCGGTCGCGGTCGACCAGCAGGCAGACGTTCATGACGCCGGTCTGCGCACCCGAGGGCGGCTGCAGCGCGGCGATCCACACTCCCGGCAGGATCTCAGGCACGGTCTTCTCCTTGGGTCGAGGTCGCGGCGGCGCCCGGGCGCTCGCCGGAAGCGGGCGGGCGGCTCAACGCGACCGCCCGACCGGGCGCGACGCCCGCGCTCACGGATCGGCCCCCTCGCGGCGCTCGAGCGCGTCGATCAGCCGCTCGAGCGCCGGCAGCGCGGCCTCGAGCGTCTCGCGGTCGCGTGCGGCGAGGTCGCCGAGCGCGACCGCGAGCATCTCGGCGCGGCGGTCGCGCCAGGCGACCATGCGCTCGAGGCCGGCGGCGGTCGGCGACAGGCGCGCCACCCGCCGGTCGGCGTGGTCGGCGAGGCGCTCGAGCAGGCCGGCGCGCGAGAGCTCGTTCACGAGCGTGCTCACCGTGTTGGGCGCCAGCGACAGGGCCGCGGCGGCGGCGGCGACGCTCACGCCGGGCCGTTCGCCGGCGAGCCGCAGCAGGTCGATCTGGTTGTGGGGCAGCGCTTCGAACGGCAGGCTGCGGCGTGTGGCGCGCCGCAGCGCGCGGCGCAGCCGGGTGACCGCCGCCGCGAGCTCGTGCTCGAGCTCGCGCCGCGGGGCCTCGATCGCGGTCCGCCCTTCGTCGTCTACGTCGTCTGATCCGTGCACGGTTTCCTCGCAGCTCGTCGCGCGCCGTCCGTCGAGCGGACGTCGCGCGCTAGCTTACTCTGTAAGAGAGCTGATTCCACGCTCGCGCGCGTTGGAGCCACCCTGCCTGGTCGCGGCGTCCGGGCCGGCCGCCGGCCCATCTTTCTCAGGGTTTCCCAAGCATTCGCTCAGCCGCTCCATACTAGGCGACCCAACAATGTGGTAAACAGCACGAGAGACTAGATCGACAGCCGCCATGCGGAGGGAGCATGTCTGATCCGACCGACCAGGGCGGGCTCTCGTCGGGCCCCGAGGCGGGCGACGCCCGCCGGCCCGCAGACCAGCCCGCAGAGACCCCGGCGCAGAGCCCGACCGACGACGCGGGCCGGACTGCCGAGACGAGCCCGCAGCCGACCGTCGCGCCCGGCGGCGAGCAGGCGCCCGCGGCGCCCGGCGGCGAGCAGGCGCCCGCGGCCGAGCAGCAGGCGCCCCGCAGCGACCAGCAGCCCACCTGGACGGCCCCGCCGCAGGGCTGGGCCGTGCCCTGGCAGCCGTGGAGCCCCACGCCCCCGCCGCCCTGGAGCGCGCCGCCGGCAGACCCGGGCCAGCAGGCCTGGCCGGGCCCGCAGCAGCAGCCCCAGCATGCCTGGCCGGGCGCGCAGCAGCAGCAACCACAGGCGACGCCGCCGCAGTGGCCGGGCTGGCAACCGCCGCAGCCCCCGCCGAGCTGGCCGGGCGCGCAGCAGCAGCCCCAGCAACAACAGCAACCCCAGCCGAGCTGGCCCGGCGCGCAGCAGCAGCCGCCGCAGCCCCAGCAGAGCTGGCCCGGCGCGCAGCAGCAGCCGCCACAGGGTTGGGGGCCACCGCCGGCCGGCGGCTGGGCGCCGCCACCCCAGCGGCCCTGGGGAGGCACGCCGCCGCCGTACATGCCGTGGCAGCGTCCGGCCCCCGGCCGGCAGCCCGCGGCGCCGCGGCGCCGCACCTGGCTGCCCATCGTCGCGATGTGGGTCGTGCTGCTCGCCGTCGGCCTGTTCCTCGGCCTCGGCATCTCGCACGGCTTCTGGCTGGGGCATGGCTCGAACAACCAGTCGTCGGGCAACTCGGGCGCGAACGGCCTGCCCTTCGGCAACGGCAACGGCAGCGGCTCCGGCTCAGGCAGCTTCCCGTTCGGCAACGGCTCGAGCGGCTCGAGCGGCTCGACCAGCATGGCGCCGGGCTCGCCGAGCAACGTCTCGCAGATCGCCGCGAAGGTCTCGCCGGCGCTGGTCGACATTCACATCGTGCTGGCCGCATCCGGCGGCGAGGCCGAGGCCACCGGCATCGTGCTCAACTCGTCGGGCCTCGTGCTGACCAACAACCACGTGGTCGACGGCGCCGGCACGATCACCGCGACCGACGTCGGCAACGGCCGCACCTACACCGCCAAGGTGCTCGGCTACGACCCGACCCAGGACGTGGCCCTGATCCAGTTGCAGAACGCCTCGGGCCTGACCACGGCCACGCTGGGCAGCTCCGCGTCGCTCGCGGTCGGCGCCGGCGTCGTGGGCATCGGCAATGCCGGCGGCCTGGGCGGCACGCCGAGCGCGGCCGGCGGCAAGGTGGTCGCGCTCAACCAGTCGATCACCGCCGAGGACAGCGTCACCGGCGAGACCCGGCACCTCACCGGCCTCGTGCAGACCAACGCCGCGATCGAGCCCGGCGACTCGGGCGGCGCCCTCGTCGACTCGGCCGGCAGGGTGGTCGGCGTCGACACGGCGGCCTCGGGCACGTTCACCTTCAACGCCCAGAACCAGGGCTTCGCCGTGCCGATCGGCACGGCGATGGCCATCGCAACACAGATCGAGAACGGCCAGTCGTCGGCGACCGTCCATGTCGGCGCCACCGGATTCCTGGGCGTCAAGCTCTCCACGACGCCCACCCAGTCGGGCACCGGCGCCACCGTCCAGGGCGTGCTGTCGGGCTCGCCGGCGGCCAAGGCCGGCATCAGGAAGGGCGACGTCATCACGGCGGTGAACGGCCAGACCGCAAGCTCGGCCACCGGCCTCACCGACCTCATGACCCAGTACCACCCGGGCGACAGAGTCACGATCACCTGGACCGACAAGGCCGGCACACAGCACGTCAAGGCCGTCACCCTGACCTCGGGCCCGGCGCACTAGAAGCGGCGACGCCTTGCGGCGGGCGGGCTCGCCTTGCGGCGAGCCCGCCCGCCGCCCCTCGTTTCTGCCTACGCCCCCGGGTGCGGCCCGCTGTGCGGGCCGCCCGGCGGCCACGGGTCCGCGCCGGCGAGGCGAGCGCCGTGGCCCGGCCCGCCGTTCACGGCAGCGGCGCCGCGGTCAGGTCCCGCGTCATGACGCCGGCCGCGCCACTCGCCACCAGGTCGTCCGGGCCGGCGAACGCGACGCTGCTCATGTCCCCCATGATGACCCCCTCGTTCGACCAGGTGACGCCGCCGTCGGAGCTCGTCGCCACGTCGCCGAAGCGGCCGACGGCGCACAGGTCGGCGCCGGAGCCGGCCACGGCGACGTACTGATGCCCGGCGAGGAGGTCCCCGCCGGGGATCACGCTCCCCGGCTGCCAGGTGAGCCCGCCGTCGCTCGTCGTGAAACACTGCGGCCCCGGCTGGGCGATCAGCAGGCCGTGGCTTGCATCGCGCAAGAGCAGGGTCGTCACGCCGACCTGCCTGCCGAGCGTGCTGAAGCGGTGGAACGACCAGGTGCGTCCGCCGGTCGCCGTCACGAGAAAGCCGCCACTGTTGCGGCCCAGCGCGAGACCGTGCGCGGCGTCGGCGAACGAGAGCTGCGTGACGAGACCCGCCTTGGCCTCACGCGTGGAATGCCAGTGACGGCCGCCGTCGCTCGTGCGCAGCACCACGCCGTACAGGCCACCGGCCCAGCCGTGGCTCGGATCGACGAAGTCGACGCTGCCCAGGTAGCTGCCCACATGACTCGCCTGCGCCGTCCAGTGCAGGCCGGCGTCGGTCGTGTGCACGATCACGCCTTTCGCGCCGACCGCCCAGGCCTGAAGAGCGCTCACCGCCGCGACGGCCGTGACCGTCCTGCGGCCGGCGTAGCGCCAGGTCGCGCCGCCGTCGGTCGAGCGGACCGCCCGCCCGGCGACGCCCCAGACCGTGCCGTCCGCCACGCCGCTCAGGCTGGTGACGGCGCGCGGCACGCCCGGCGTGACCCTGGTCCAGGTCGCGCCGCCGTCGGTCGTGTGGCGGAAGACCGCACCGTCGGCGGCCCAGCCGTCGGCGGCGTCGGCGAAGCTGACGGCGAGACCGCTCACGGCGCTCGTCGTTGACCAGTGGGCGCCGCCGTCGGTCGAGTGCAGCGCGCCCCCGGCGCCGACGTCCCAGATGTCGTCGCCCAGGACGTCGAGCCTGATCCCCGGCGTGGCCGACCGCACCCGGTGCCAGGCGAGGCCGCCGTCGGTCGTGTGCCACAGGTAGGTCCCGGTCGCCCAGCCGTCGGTCGCCGACGAGAAGGCGACGTCGCCGATCAGACCGTCGCCGGCGAGCGTCGCGGTGTGGGTCCACGAGGCGCCGCCGTCGGTCGTACGCCAGACTTTGGGAGCGCCGATGTCACCGCCGACCAGCACGTCGCTCTCCAGAAAGACCGCCACCCCGGGGCCGAGCGGCGCGAGCGCGTCGAAGTGCGTGTACTCCGTGTCGACGACGGCGTCGGCCGGCAGACCCGTGCGACTGGTCCAGGTCGCGCCGCCGTCGGTCGTGGACGCGGCGATCAGGCCGCCGACGTCGTCGCTCTGGCCGGCCACGACCCAGCCCGACGAGGCGTCGCTGAAGCGCACGACGGTCGTCGAGAAGCCGGGAATCGGCTCGACGCCGGGGATGCTGAGGCTCGCCTGCCAGGTCGCGCCGGCGTCGGTCGTGCGCAGCACGACGAAGTCGCCGGCCGCGTCGCCGCCGCCGGCCCAGCCGTCGCGCGCCGACGCGAAGTCGAGCGCCGCCGGCGCCGTGAAGCCGGCCACGGCGCCGGTGTGGCTCCAGCCCCAGGTGACGCCGCCGTCGGCCGTGGTGAGCAGGTCGCTCGGGGTCGTCGCCATGAACAGCGTGCCCGGCGCCGGCGCCGCGAGCGCCTGCGCCGGGTAGTCGAACGGCTGCGGCCGCGCCCAGGTCCACAGGCCGTCGGGCGAGGTCACGGGCGCCGCCCGGGCCGGCCCGGCGAGACCCCCGGCCAGCGCCGCGACGAGCACGGCGACGGCGAGCGACGGCGCCACGGGGCGATGGAGTCTCCGTCCCATCTCACGACCTCCCTCTGCCGTGGCCCGGCGGCTGCCTCAGGGCGACGGCTCGGTGGTGGGCGACGTGCTCACGGTCGGACTGGCCGGTGGCGAGGCAAGCGGCGGCGCCACGACCGGGTGGGGACTCGAGGTCGCGGTCGGAGCGCGCCCTGTCCAGACCCACCCGTACGACCACGAACGCTGCGTCGCGGCCCCGGTCTGATGACGCGCGCGATGGTGCGCCTTGACCGGCGCCGACGCCTGGCTCAGGAGCACGGTCTCGGCCAGCCGCCGGCGCAGCTCCACGTCGGCGGCTGCCTGTGCGGCGAGACGCGCCTGCAGCTCGCTCGTCTGCGCGTCGAGGCGGCGCAGCTCGCCGCCGATCGGCAGGGGCAGGTAGCGCGCGGTCGCCGGCAGCGCCAGCGCGGCGCCGAGGGTGGCGAGCAGGGCGATCAGGCAGCCGGCGGCGATCAGCCTGCGGCGCTGGCCGCGGCGGCGGCGCTGGTCCCAGCGCAGCGCCTGGCGCACGCCGGCGGCGAAGCGCTCGCCGGCCGGCGGGAGCTCGCTCGCGGCGAGCTCGCGCAGGCCGGTGGCCAGCTCGTCGGGGGTGTCATGCATGGGGATCCTCCTTGGGGTCGAGCGCGGCCATGAGCGACTGGCGCGCCGCGAAGAGTCGTGAGGCCACGGTGCCACGCGGCACCGCGAGGATCGTCGCCGCCGTCGACAGGTCGAAGCCGAGCTGCAGCACGACGACGACGACCGCGCGCTGCGCCGGCGAGAGCCGCGCGAGGGCGGCGCTCAGCCGGGCCTGATCGCCGATGGCGGCGTGCGGGTCGGCGGCGGCGAGCTCGACGGGGCGGGCGCGCTCGGCGAGGGCCGCTTGACGTCTCGTGTCGTCGATCATGTCGAGGCAGACACGCACGGTGATGCGGTGCAGCCACGTGCCCACGCGCGCCTCGCCGCGGAACCTGCCGAGCGCCCGAAAGGCGCGCAGCGCGGTCTCCTGCAGGGCATCGTCAACCAGGTCGGGGTCGCGCAGCACGCCGAAGGCCAGCAGCCGCAGACGGCGCTCGTGAGACAGGAACAGGTCGGCGAAGGCGTCGGCGTCGCCGCGGCGCGCCGCCGCCACCTGCGCCCGTGTGACCTCGGCCGCCTCGTCGGCGGCGGCGCGGGCGACGGCATCGGGCGTCGCGACGTCGGCCGCGATCGTGCCCTGCGCACCGCCGTCGCGGCCGTGGGTCGCGGCCCTCGTCACCGGGGCGATCCCGAGCGGCCGGTCGTCGCGCGGCAGCGCGATGCCCGGCTCCAGAGCCTGTGCCACTGACGCCATGCAGACCCGTCCCTACTGAGAAGGTCGACCATCGTTCGTCGATTAGACGGGCCGAGCGCGTGAAAGTATCGACGGCTCGAGGTCGCCCCGGCGGGCACGCTACGCATGAGCCGATCCATGGTCACCTCCGTGACCGGACCTGGCGCGAGCCGCCGGCGAGAGAGCCGGCGCGCGCCCCGACGGACTCCGCTACCGGGCGCCCGCCGCGCCGTCGGGCGCCTCGTCGGGGATCCGCCACTCGTGCACGTCCTTGAGCTTCCAGGGCACGAGGACGGTGCGTGTCGTCTTGACGCCGGGGATCGACGCCATGAGCTCGCCGACGAGGGCGGTGAGCTCGTCGGCGTCGTGGGCGCAGACCTGGATGCTCAGGTCGCCGCGGCCGATGGCCGCGGCCACGTAGCTGACCCGGGGGTGCTCGACCAGGCGCTCGGCCACCGAGCGCAGCGTGCCCGGCGTCACCTCGATGAACACGTCGGCGATGAGCTCATAGCCCACGGTGACGGGGTTGATGACGGCGCAGATGCGCACCACCTCGTGGTCGACCAGGCGCTGAATGCGATAGCGGACGGCGCGCTCGGACACGCCGCCGAGCCGGCGGCTGACCTCGGCGGCGCTGGCCCGGCCGTCGGCCAGCAGCGCGGCCACGATCTGGCGGTCGATGTCGTCGAGTCGCGGCTGCGCCGACGGTGACATATCTCCCTCTCGCCCCCAGGCAGGGCGCTCCCGCGCACCCGCGTGGCCTCCATGATATCGCAAGCAAGCGCTCGCCCGGGCCCGTACCGCTCACTCGGCGTCGAGCCGTGCGCGCCGCCGCGGTCCGATTGCCAGGCGGCCGCGGTTGGCGGAGGATGGCCCCCATGGGACCAGACCACCAGGCACAGGGCGACGCCGCGACCCCGAGCGCAACGGCGGCGCAGGCGGCGCCCGCCGCCTTCGCCACGAGCGCGCCGGCGCGCGCCGCAGCGACCGCCGACCTGGCTCCGGTCGAGCGCCTGGCGCAGGCGGTGACGGCCGCGGTCGAGCAGGTGATCGTCGGCAAGCGCGAGCAGGTGCGCCTGGTGCTCGTCGCGCTGCTGGCCGAGGGCCACGTGCTGATCGACGACGTGCCGGGCGTGGCCAAGACGCTCCTGGTGCGGAGCCTGGCGGCCGCGCTCGGCCTGCGCTTCGTACGCGTGCAGTGCACGCCCGACCTGCTGCCGGCCGACGTCACCGGCAGCGAGGTGTTCGACCAGCGCAGCGCGACCTTCGAGTTCCGTCCCGGGCCGGTCTTTGCCAACCTGGTGCTGGCCGACGAGGTCAACCGCGCCACGCCGCGCACCCAGTCGAGCTTTCTCGAGGCCATGGAGGAGCGCCAGGTGACGGTCGACGGCGTCACGCACGCGCTGCCCCGGCCGTTCCTCGTGCTCGCGACGCAGAACCCCGTAGAGCTCAAGGGCACCTTCCCGCTGCCCGAGGCGCAACTCGACCGCTTCCTGTTGCGCCTGCGCATGGGCTACCCGAGCCGCGACGAGGAGACGGCGATGCTCGGCCGCTTCCGCGCCGACGACCCGCTGGCCGCCCTGCGCCCGGTGGCCGGCGCCGACGAGCTGCTCGCCGCGCAGGCTGCCGTGCGCGAGGTCCACGTCGCGCCGCCGGTCGAGGGCTACGTCGTCGACCTCGCCCGCGCCACGCGCGAGGCCGACGAGGTCGCGCTGGGCGCCAGCCCGCGCGCCGCCCTCGCGCTCATGCGCGCCGCTCAGGCGGCGGCGGCTCTGGCCGGCCGCACCTACGTCGTGCCCGACGACGTCGCCGGCCTGGCCGTGGCGGCGCTCGCCCACCGTCTGCTGCTCTCGCGCGACGCGGCCGCCGAGCGCCGCCGCCCCGAAGACGTCGTCGAGGGCCTGCTCGCCGAGGTCGCCGCCCCCGTCGAGTCGCCCGCGGACTAAGGGCGGCGCCGGTCCGTGCTGCGCTCGGCCCAGCTCCGTCTGATCCTCGCCTGCGGGGCGCTCGGCGTGGTCGCCGGCGCCCTGGTCCACGCCCGCGCCCTGGTGCTCGGCGCCCTCGCCGCGACCCTGCTCGGCGCGGTCGCCGCCGTCGCCCGGGGCCGCGTCTTCGACGGTCTCGGCTACACGCGCCGGCTGTCCCGCACGGTGGCCGCCTGGGGCGACGAGGTCGAGGTCCGCCTCGAGGTGACCAACCACAAGTGGCTGCCGGTACTCTGGCTGCGCCTGCGCGACCGCTGGCCGGCCGCCGTCGAGCCGCTCGGCTTCGGGCTGCGCTACTCGGGCGAGGCCACCGTACGCATCCTCGACCACACCTATGCGCTGCGCTGGTGGGAGCGCATCGCCCGGCGCTACCGCGTGCGCTGCCGCGTGCGCGGCCTGCACGAGTTCGGCCCGGCCACGGCCGAGGCCGGCGACCCGCTCGGCGTCTCCTCGGTGGAGCGCGAGCTGCGCGGCGTCGACCGGCTCCTGGTGCTGCCCAAGGTGCTCGCCGTGCCCGACCTCGTGCCGCTCTTCGGGCGCCCGCAGATCGACGCCCCGGCGCGCGTGTCGCTGGCCCGCGACCCGACCGGCCTCGCCGGCTCGCGGCCGTACCGCCGCGGCGACCCGCCGCGCCACATCAACTGGCGCGCCACGGCGCGCAGTCGCGAGCTCGTCACGAACCTCCTGGAGCCCACCGTGACGGCCCAGGCCGTGATCGCCCTCAACCTGCGCACCGTCCGCTACATCTACGAGGGCCTCGACACCGAGGTCATGGAGACGCTCTGCGTGCTCGGCGCCTCGCTCGCGTCGGGTGTCGCCGGGCTCGGCTTCGCGGTCGGCCTGCTGTCGAACGCCCAGCTCACGAGGGGGGCGGCCGGCGTCCAGGTGGAGCCGGCCGCCGACTCGCTCGGCGAGGTCCTCGAGACGCTCGCCCGCGTCGCGCTCTGGCCGCCCATGCCGTTCGAACGGCTGCTCACCGCCGAGGCGGCCGCGCCGCGCGACGCCACCGACTACCTCGTCGTCACCGCCCTGCTCGACGACCCGCTGGCGGCCGCCGTCGAGGCGCTGCGGCGCGAGGCGACGACCCGGCTCATCTGCCTGGGCGCGCCGCCGCCCGAGCACGCCCACCTCGTCGACGGCCGCGTCGACGGCGCGCTCGACTGGCGCGCGGCCGACGCGCTGCCGCTGGTCCAGGGCCCGACTCGAGGCTCGGCGTGAGCCCGCGCCGGCTCGAAGTCGGGGCGCTGCTGCTCGCGGCGCTGCTCGAGGCGCTCTGGGTGGGGAGCTTCTGGGCGGTGCTCGCCACGGCGGCGCCCGCCCTGCGGGTGGCGCTCTGCTTCTGCCTCGTCGCGGCCGGCGGCCTGCTCGCCGCCCGGGCGCGGCGCGCGGCCGCCGCCGTCGCGGCGGCCGCGCTCGCGCAGGGCGCCGCGGCGCCGCCGCCCGTGACCCGGGCGGCGCCGCGCTACCGTCTGGCGCTGCTCGCCCTGGGCGTCGGCGCCAGCGCCGCGCTGGCCGCGCTCGGCACGCCTCACGGCACGCGCGCGACGCTCGACGCGATCGCCGGCGCCGTGACCGTGGTCGGCGTCTGCCTGGAGCTCGGCGTGCTCGCAGGCCGCGCCGAGATCGACCCGGAGCGCGCCCTGCGGCGCGCCCTGCGCGGCTTTCTGCTGGTCTTTGCGATCGTGTTCCTGGCGGCGCTCGGCCGCCACGCGCCGGCCGGCGCCGGGATGCTCCTGGCGCTCGCCGTCATGGCCGCCGCCGGCCTGGTCGTCGTGGCGCGCCTGCGTGCGATCGCCGTCACCGTCGAGGGCGGCACCACGCCGGTCCGCTGGATCGGCGCCGTGCTGCTCGTCGACCTGCTCGCGCTCGCGCTGGCGCTGCTGGTGGCCGCCGCGCCGCTCAACGGGGCGCTCGCCTGGCTGGGCCACCCCCTGGTCGTCGGGCTGCGCGGTCTGCAGGACGCCCTCGGCTACGCCGCCGCCGGCGTCGCCTACGTGATCGTGCGGGCGATCGCCGCCGCGGTCGCACCTATCCACCTGCACCTGCACGCGCCCTCCGTGCACGGCGGCTCGTCGCATCTGGTCAAGACGACCACGCCGCGCTCGCGGGAGACGCACCCGCTCGTCGCCGCGGTCGCCGGCATCTGCGCCGCGGTCGCCCTCGGAGCGCTCGCCGTGTGGCTCCTGACGCGCTCGCTGCGGGTCGAGCGGCGCGCCGCCGAGGAGACCGTGGTCGAGGAGCACGAGCGCCTGGCGCACGAGCCCGAGCTGCGCGCCGCCGGCCGCCGCCTCGCTGGCCGCGTGCGGCGCCTGATCGAGCGCGACCGCACACCCGACGAAGCGCTGCGCACCGAGTACCGCCGCCTCGAGCACACGCTGCGCCGCGCCGGCCACGAGCGTGCCCCGTCGCAGACGGTGCGGCGCTACCTCGACGCCTGCTTAGCAGACGACGCGGCGCACGCCACGCGCGACCGCCTGATCTGCCTGTACGAGCGGGCGCGCTACGCCGGCCCCGCCGGCGGCGTCGACTGGCCCGAGGTCGAGGAGTTCCGCCGGGCGCGCCGCGAGCTGCGCGTCCACGACGGCGCCCAGCCGTCGCAACGGCGCCCCTGACCGACCGCGGACGCGGCGGGCATACCCAAACCCTGGGGCCCGGCGTCGTCCGGGCGCGCGCCCGGCGCGCGGCACCGACCGCCGAGAGACGCCCCTCCTGCGTCAGGAAAGGAGTCCCGATGAGCTCGAACGCAACGCGAGCCACCGCCGGTGCTGCGGCAGGGGCTCAGGCGACCGCCGCCAGCGAGATCCCCGTCGGCAGCGCCCCCCGCGGTCCCGGCGCCTCACCGGCCGAGCGCCGCCGCCTGGGTCGCGAGGCCCGCCGGGTCCTCCCGCGCCGCGACCACGGCCGCTGGCAGCCGGCTCCCGACCGTCCCGACCCGATCGAGCTACTGCGGGAGGGCGACGCCGGCAGGGTCCCTGAGCTCGTACCGATCCGCTACGGGCGCATGTCGGTATCGCCCTTCACCTACTTCCGCGGCTCGGCCGCCGTCATGGCCGCCGACCTCGCGCCGCTGCCCGACAGCGGCCTCACGACGCAGCTCTGCGGCGACGCCCACCTGTCCAACTTCGGCCTGTTCGCGTCGCCCGAGCGCACGCTGCTGTTCGACATCAACGACTTCGACGAGACCCTGCCGGGGCCGTTCGAATGGGACGTCAAGCGCCTCGCGGCGAGCGCCGTGCTGGCGTCGCGCGACGCGGGCTTCAGCGCGCAGGGCGCGCGCGACGCCGCCCTGGCCGCCGTGCACTCCTACCGCCAGCGCATGCTCGAGTACGCCGGGATGAGCGAGCTCGAGGTCTGGTACTCGCGGGTCGCGGCCGACGATCTGCAGGCCGAGATCGCGAGCCTGGCCAAGGGCAAGACGGCGCGCCGCGCCGAGCAGAGCGCGCGCGCCATCGAGGCCAAGGCGCGCACACGCGACAGCATGCAGGCCTTCAACAAGCTGACGCACGTCGTCGACGGCCGCCGCGAGATCGTCGACGATCCGCCGCTGATCGTGCATCTGCCGCTCGAGCAGCAGGAGCTCCGCCGGATCGTGCGGCAGGCTTTCGTCGACTACCGCCGGTCGCTGACCGACGACCGGCGCGTGCTGGTCGAGCGCTTCAGCCTGGTCGACCTCGCTCAGAAGGTCGTCGGAGTCGGCAGCGTCGGCACCCTCTGTCTGATCGGGCTGCTCGTCGGTCGCAGCGGCGAGGACCCGCTGTTCTTGCAGGTCAAAGAGGCCGGGCCGTCGGTGCTCGAGCCCTTCCTGGGCCGCAGCCGCCACGGCAACTGCGGCCATCGCGTGGTCGCCGGGCAGCGCCTCATGCAGGCGGCGAGCGACATCTTCCTGGGCTGGATCCGCGGCGCCGGCGCCGAGCATCGCGACTTCTACTGGCGTCAGCTCCGCGACATGAAGGGCTCGTTCGAAGGCGCCCGCGGGGCGGCCGGCCTGGCGCTGTACTGCGCCGCCTGCGGCTGGGCCCTCGCCCGCGCTCACGCGCGTGCCGGCGACCCGGTCGTCCTCGCCACCTACCTCGGCCGCAGCGACCGCTTCGAGGTCGCCGTCACCGACTTCGCCGAGGCCTACGCCGACCGCATGGAGCGCGACTTCGAGCTGCTGACCGCGGCCATCGCCCACGGCAGGGTGCCGGCCGAGACCGGCGTCTGAGCGGCGCGCCGATGCCGGCGGCGGCTGTGACGGGCGGCGCGACGAGCGGCACGCTGTCGCCGCGCGCCATGCTGCTGCCGCTCGCCCTGGCGCAGTTCGTCTGCAGCTTCGCGGGCTCGAACATGAACGTCGCGATCGGCAGCATCGCCAAGGACATCGGCACGAGCGTGCACGGCGTGCAGACGGCCATCACCCTGTTCCTGCTGACCATGGCCGCCCTCATGATCCCGGGCAGCAAGCTCACCGACATCCTGGGGCGCAAGCGCTGCCTGATCGGCGGCCTCACCGTCTACGGCGCCGGGGCGGTCATCGCCGCCCTGGCGCCCGGCCTCGCGGTGCTGATCGTGGGCTACTCGGCCTTCGAGGGCGTCGGCTCGGCCCTGCTGATCCCGCCCGTCTACATCCTCACGACCATGATCTTCACCGACACGAAGTCGCGGGCCTGGGCGTTCGGCCTGATCAGCGCCATGGCCGGCGTCGGGTCGGCCGCCGGCCCGCTGATCGGCGGCCTCATCACGACGACCATCAGCTGGCGCGTGTCGTTCCTGCTCCAGGCGGCGATCGTGGCCGCGATCGTCGTCCTCAGCCGGCGCATCGTCGACCCCGTCGCGGCCGACCGCACACGACCGTTCGACAGCTTCGGCGCCGGGCTGTCGGCGATCGGCATGTTCTTCGTGGTGATCGGCATCCTGCAGGCGGGCAGCAACAACACGCTCTTCGTCGTCTTCCTGCTGGTCGGCGCCGCCGTGCTGGCCTGGTTCTTCCTGCACGTGCGCACCCGTGAGCGCGCCGGCCGCGAGCCGCTCCTGTCGACGTCGCTGTTTCGCGACCGCGCCTCGAACCTCGGCCTCGTGACCCAGAACGTGCAGTGGCTGCTGCTCATGGGCATCTCGTTCGTCGTCTCGGTGTACCTGCAGACGGTGCGCCACTTCAGCGCGATCGAGACCGGCCTCACGTTCACGGCGGCCACGATCGGCGTGCTGCTCTCGTCGGTCACCCAGCGGCGCCTGGCCGAGCGCTACGCCCAGAAGACGCTCGTCGTGGCGGGCTTCGTCGTCACGCTGGCCGGCACCGGCCTGGGGCTGGGCTTCTCTCACATCTCGTCGAGCATCCTGCTGTTCCTGCCGGCGCTCTTTCTGATCGGCCTCGGCGTCGGGACCATGCTGACGCCGTCGGTCAACATCGTGCAGTCGGCCTTCCCCGAAGACAAGCAGGGCGAGATCTCGGGCCTGTCGCGCAGCGTGTCGAACCTGGGCTCGTCGCTGGGCACGGCGATCGCCGGCACGATCCTGGTCTCCGACCTCGCGTCGGGCAACCACGCCTACGCCCTGGCGATGATCGCGCTGGCCGGCATCGGCCTGATCGGCCTGGTCGCCGCCGCGCTGTTGCCGGGCCGGGCCGCCCGGCCTTAGGGGCGGGGGCTCAGGCGACGCGCCGGCTGCCCGTCGGGCAGCCGGCGCGTCGCACCGTGCACGACCGGGCGGCTCAGGCCGCGCGCAGCGTGCGCTCCACGTCGACCGTGCCGCGTCCGAACGCGTCGACCTTGCCCCAGCGCCCGGGGATGTCGAGCAGCTCCAGGCGACCGATCGTCTGCGGCAGCGCCGGGTCGACGATCAGGTGGTCCTCGATCGGCTCGAGGCCGAGCATCGTGCGCAGGAACAGCATGGGCGAGCCCGTCGACCAGGCCTGCGGGCTGCAGGCCGTCGGGTACTGGACGGGGTACTTGGTCTGCTCGCGCGGGTAGCCACCGAACGCCTCGGGCAGACGCCCGTCGAAGAAGTCGGCGGCGTCGAGGATGCCGGCGGCGATCCGCGCCGCCTCGGCCTTGAAGCCGTAGCGCCGCAGGCCCCAGGCGATGAACGAGTTGTCGAAGGGCCAGACCGTGCCGACGTGGTAGCCGATCGGGTTCGAGCGGCCCTGCCCCAGGGCCAGCGTCCGCACTCCCCAGCCCGAGAACATGTCGGGCGCCATGAGGTGGCGAGCCACGGCCTTCGCCTTGGACTTCTCGACGATGCCGCTCCACAGCAGGTGGCCCATGTTCGAGGCGATCGCGTCGACCTGGCTGCCGTCGGCGTCGAGGGCGAGCGCGAAGTACTCGCCGTCGCTCACCCAGAAGTCACGGTTGAAGCGGCGCTTGAGGTCGGCGGCCTCACGCTCGAGCCGCTCGGCGAGCGCGAAGTCCTTCCAGACCAGGCGGGCGAGGCGGGCGCCGCGCAGCTTGGCGTCGTAGGCGTAGCCCTGCAGCTCGCAGGTGGCCCGCGGGAACCCGGGCAGGCGACCGTCGCGGTATGAGATCGAGTCCCAGGAGTCCTTCCAGCACTGGTTCTCGAGGCCGGTCTTCTCGTTGCGCCGCTGGTAGGCCACGTAGCCGTTGCCCTGCAGGTCGGCGTACTCGTCGATCCAGGCCAGGGCGGCCCGCGCGTTGGCTTCGAGCGCCCGCACGAGCCTGGTGTCGCCGGTCCAGCGTTCGTACTCGTCGAGCAGCACCACGTAGAGCATGGTGGCGTCGGCGCAGCCGTAGTAGGGCGAGTGGGGGCGCTCCTCGAAGGCGGTCATCTCGCCGTAGCGCATCTCGTGCAGGATGCGGCCGGGGTCCTCGTCGCGAAAGTCGTCGCGGCGGCTGCCCTGCCAGATGCCGAGCGCCACGAGCGTGCTGGCGGCAAGCTCCGAGGTGAACGGCAGAGCCTGCAGGCTGGTGAAAATGCTGTCGCGGCCGAACATGGTCATGAACCACGGCAGACCGGCGGCGGGCAGGGCATGACCGGCGAGCACCGGCGGCGAGAAGCGCAGGGCGGCGAGGTCGACCAGGCTGCGCCGGTACGTGCGACCGAGCGCGTCCCAGTCGCACTCGAGCCGCGGCGCCTCGCGCAGCCAGCGCGTGAGGCTGCGTTCCATGTCGGGGCGGTGGTTGCCGCGGTGGTTGCGCGGGCGGGTCGTGCCGGCGCCGAGAGCCGTCGCCGCGACCTCGAGGTCGGTCTTCCACTCGCCGTGCGGCTCGATGTGGGCCGCGAAGGTCAGACCGTGCTCGTCGGCCTCGCAGGCGGCGCTCGCCGAGATCCACGTCTCGCGCTCGTAGGTGTCGCGCCGGTAGCTCAGCACGAGCCGGCCGTCGTCGACACGCCGGCTGTACTCGCCCTGCTTCTGCAGCGCATCCTTGACCTCGAACAGGTCGGCGAAGTCGCAGTCGGCCTCGATGCGCACGGTCAGGTCCACTGCCTGCTCGTCGTGGTTCAGGATGGTGAGCTGCTCGTGAAAGCCCTCGCCGACGGCCCGGCGGCGGATCACCGACAGCTTCGCGTCCACGTAGACCGTGCCCGTGCCGGGCACCAGAAAGAAGCGCGACTCGTAGTACTGCAGGTCGTCGACCGACAGCGGGTTCAGTCGCTGCCCGTCGACGGTGAGGACCCAGCGCGACAGAAAGCGCGTGTCGAACGAGAACAGGCCGGTGGGATCGGTGAGCGACGCCTCGATGTCGCCGGCGCTGTCGCTCACGACGAAGGTGTTGCCGTCGAGGATCTTCACGTCTTTGGCGTCCGCGCTCATCCCCGCCTCCCCGCGTGCATGTGCTCGCGTTGCTCGGTCGCTCCGGCCGACGGCCGGAACAGCGCCTGGAGCGCCGCCAGCAGGTTCACCTTGCCCTCGACCTCGAGGAGCCCGCGCAGCAGGGCCGGCATGGCGTTCAGCCGCCCCGACAGGATCGCTTCGAGGGTGGTCCGGTCCGTTCTGATGACGCAGTCGGGATCGCGGCCGGAGCGCGCCACGCCGACCTCGCCGCGCCGGATGTTCACATACCAGCGCTCGGTGCGTGGTCCACCACGGAGCTCGACCAGGACCGTGCCCGAGGTGTTCTGCAACAGGCGGACGTGGGCCTCGCCGAGCTCCTCGAAGAACTGCTCGACTGAGATGTCTGGCATCCCTCCCCCTTTCACTCTCGCGGGCCCGCCGTTCGGGGGCGCGGCGGCCGGGTCGAACGACCCGGCCGCCGCGCCCCGCCTGCGGGCCACAGCGCTTCGACCTCGAAAAGGTCGCTCACGGTGCGGGCGACCGGACGGTCACGCCGCGCGCCGACCTCGCTCGGTCTCGGATTCGATCGCCTCGACGCGCGCCGCCGCCGCCGCGGGCCCGCCGTAGACGGCCAGGCCGTAGATCACGAGCAGGTCGACACCGATGATGATCAGGCTCCACAGCGGATACGCCTGCGCGAACATGAGCTGACCGATGGCGTTCACGCTCGCGATGCCGATGCCGAACCAGCGCGCCCACTGGCTGCCGGTGAAGATGCTGAAGCCGGCCAGCGCCTCGACGATGCCGAGAGCGAGGATGATCCAGCCCCAGGTGCGCAGGTCGCTGAAGACGTAGTGCGCTCCGGCGACGAAGAAGCTCGAGCGGGCGAGCGCGACGATGCCGTCCATCACATTGAAGGCTCCGCCGATGATGAGGACGTAGCCGGCGAACGCGATCCAGCCGAAGCCGCGTGCCGTGCCGTTCATGAGCGCCTCCCTAGGCGTGACTCTGCGCCGCAGCCGGGACGGCGACCCCGATAGATACCCTGGTTCCATGCCCCGGGCGATCGGTTCGAACCCTGTTGTCCGTTCAGGCGACGCCGCGACGCGGGGGCGACGCCGCGACGCGGGGGCGACGCCGCGACGCGGGGGCGACGCCGCGACGCGGGGGCGACGCCGCGACGCACGAGGGCGCCCGCCGCCGCTCAGCGCGCGGCCGGGCCGTCGGTCGCGTCGCGGCGCCGGCGCCAGGGGACCCTGCCCTCGACCTCGATCCCCACCGACAAGCTCAGGAACGTGCGGATCACGACGATCAGGCCGAGCGTGAGCACGTTGCTGACGCTCGGCTCGACGGCCACGGTCTGGATCAGGTCGGCGGCGATCAGCACCTCGAGACCGAGCAGGAGCGTGCGCCCGAACGAGGCTCGCAGCACGTCGTAGGGGGCAGACGGCCCGCCGCGCGTCGCCGTCACGGCCGCCCGCCAGATGCCCAGGGCGAAGCCGCCGACCAGCACCGCCGCGCCGACCGCCTCGAAGCCCCGCGCGGCGTGCTCCATGAACTCGACGTAGGTCACGGCCGGCATCGTTCCCGCGCCCGGCCCCCGCCCACGCCGTCGCGCGCTGTCGGCGGACGTCGTCGCGCGCGGGCAGCGCCGCGGCCCGCGCGCTGTCGCCGCTCGCCGTCGCACGCCTGCCGACGGATTGTCGTGGCCGCGGTCGGGGAAAGCGCCGTGCACCTGACCCGCGGGAGTGCCGGCCGCTGCCGACCCGCGACGCAGTGTGAGCCGAGGTGACCGTGGCCGGAGAGCCTGGGCCGGCAGGCCCGCAACGCGATATCGCGATCCAGGCGGCCCGCCGCCGCGCGTCCGGCCTGCTCGAGCTCGAGTTCGGCCGGTCCTGGGACTTCGACGACCCCAGTCACGAGTGGCGCCGGCTCGTCTCGGAGCTGGTCGGCACGTTCTTCCTGGTGCTGGTCGGCGCGGGCGGCGCCGTGGTCGACGCCCGTTTCCCAGGCGCCGTCGGCCGCGCGGCCGCGGTGACCGCCCCGGGGCTGATGGTCATGGCCATCATCCTCTTCATGGGCGCCGTCTCGGGCGCGCACCTGAACCCGGCGGTCAGCCTCGCCTTCGCGGCGCGCGGCGATTTTCCCTGGCGCCGGGTACCCGGCTACGTCGCGGTCCAGCTCCTGGGCGCCACGCTCGCCTGCCTCGTGCTCTGGGCCCTGCTCGGCAAGGTCGGCATGCTGGGCGCCACCGAGCCCGGCTCGGGCATCGGCACGGTCCAGGCCGCCGCGATGGAGCTGCTGCTGACCTTCGGCCTGGTGAGCACTATCCTCGGCACGGCGTCGGGCGCCCAGAACGTCGGCGTCTTCGGCGCCCTCGGCGTCGGCGGCTACATCATCCTGGCGGGCCTGTGGTCGAGCCCCGTGAGCGGCGCCTCCATGAACCCGGCGCGCTCCTTCGGCCCCGATCTCGCACTCTGGAACTTCTCGCACTACTGGGCCTACGTCGTCGGGCCGCTCGCCGGCGCCATGGTCGCCGTCGGCTTTGCCTACGTCCTGCGCGGCCCGGGCGGCGGTCACAGCGGCGCGGCCGCCGCACAGGGGCGCCTCGACCCCCTCGTCACGCGGCCCGACCGGCCCGACGACGCGTCGTGACGCCCCTCCCCCGCTAAAGGCGCCGCCCCGTGTCCGCGACGCGACCGGCAGCACCGCAGGAACCGAGCGCGGTCCTGCGCGACCGCGGCTACCGCGCGCTGCTTGCCCTGGCCGCCCTCGTCGGCGTCGCGGTCTCGCTCGCGTCGTGGGGGTTCCTCGAGCTCGTCCACGAGACCCAGGACTGGGTCTTCAGAGACCTGCCCGGCGAGCTCGGCTTCTCGGCGGTGCCGGCGTGGTGGCCGCTGCCCGTGCTCGCGCTCGCCGGGCCGGTCATCGCCTTCGCCATCGTGCGCCTGCCGGGACGGGGCGGCCACGATCCGTCGCTCGGGCTCAGATCGGGGCCGCCGACGACACCCATCGAGCTGCCGGGCGTCATGCTGGCGGCCTTTGCCACCCTTGCGCTCGGCCTCGTCCTGGGCCCCGAAGCGCCGCTCATCGCCCTGGGCAGCGGCCTCGGCGTCTTCGCCGTGCGGCGCGCCCGCAGCGACGCGCCCGACCAGGCGGTCGCCATCGTGGCGGCGGCCGGCAGCTTCGCCGCCGTCTCGGCGATCTTCGGCTCGCCCATCATCGGCGCGCTGGTCATCATCGAGGCCGCCGGCCTGGGCGGCCCCATGCTGCCGGTCGTGCTGCTGCCGGGGCTGCTGGCGGCCGGCGTGGGCTCGCTCGTCTTCGTCGGCATGGGCTCGCTCGCCGGCCTGTCGTCGAGCGCCTACGCGATCGCGCCGCTGTCGCTGCCCGCCTACGCCCGACCGACCCTCGCCGGCTTCGGCTGGACGCTGCTGATCGCGGTCGCGGCCGCGCTCGCCACGGCGGCCGCCGTGCGCATCGGCCGGGCCGTGAGCGGCCTCGCCGCGCGCCGCGCCTACCTCGTCGTCACGACCGCGGCCGTGGCCGTCGCCGCGCTCGCCATCGGCTTTCTCGAGATCACCGGCCAGTCGCCCGACCTCGTCCTGTTCAGCGGCCAGGACGGCATGGGGCCGCTCGTGACGCACGCCGCCACCCTGTCGCTCGGCACGCTCGCCGCGCTGCTCGTCTTCAAGGTGCTCGCCTGGGGCCTCTCGCTGGGCGCCGCGCGCGGCGGCCCGACGTTCCCGGCCATCTTCGTGGGCATCGTCGGCGGGCTGCTCGCCGCGCACCTGCCCGGCTTCGCCGAGACGCCGGCGATCGCCGTGCTGATCGGCGCCGCCTGCGTCTCGATGCTGCGCCTGCCGCTGTCGAGCGTGGTGATCGCGGTGATCGTCACCCGCGCCGGCCTCGGCGAGGGGCCGCTCATCATCGTCGGCGTCGTCGTCGCCTACCTCGTGACCGTCGGGCTCACGCCGCCCTACGGGCGCCGCGCCACGCGTCCGAGCAGCGCCGTCGCCCAGCCCGACTCGTCGTAGACCTCGATGAACAGGCGGCGCACGAGCAGCGTCATGGGTACGGCCAGCAGGCCGCCGAGCAGACCGAGCACCCATCCCCAGAGGACCACCGACAGGACCACCGTGAGCGTCGAGAGGTTGGTGCGCCGCGCCACGAGACGCCGGCCCACGAGGTTGCCGACGATCAGAAAGACGACGAACATGCCGACCGCCGTGAGCAGCGCCTTGCTCCAGCCCGACTCGAGCAGGGCGAGGAAGGTGGGCGGTGCGATCGCCAGCAGCGGGCCGAGCGTCGGGATGAAGGCCATGAAGAAGGCGAACAGGCCCCAGAGCAGCGGGTAGCGCACGCCGATCAGCGCCAGGAAGGCGGTGACGGCTGCGCCGGCCACCAGGCCGGCGATCGTCGTCGCCTGCACGAACTGACGCATGTCGCCCGTGAAGACCTCGAGGCGGGCGAGGGTCTTGCTCACCCGCGGCGGCGTGGCCGCAAAGCGCAGACCCACGCTGGCCGCCTCGCCCAGCATGAACAGCACGAGCAGCAGCGTGAGCAGGCCGGTCGACACGGCCCGCCGGGCGACCTGCAGGACGTGCACCGCGACCTTCGTGACGCGCTGCGGGTCGAGGAAGGCGCTGTGACCCTGCGTCAGGCCGCTCGAGTCCAGGCCGACGTGCTGCAGCGCCGTCCCGGCGTGCTGCCAGCGCGCCGCGAGCTCTGACTGGTAGCGCGGGACCTCGCCGATCAGCCGGGCGATGCCGGTGAGCCCCACGACCACGACGAAGGCCACGGCCGCGAGCGTCACGATCACGGTGATCAGCCAGGCGAGCCAGGCGGGCACGCCGCGCCTGATGAGCCCGGTCAGCAGGGGCGACACCGCCACGGTGACGACCAGCGCGAGCACGATGGGATCGACGATCGACGCCGCGACCCGCAGAGCCAGCAGCAGGATGGCGCCGGCCGCCAGCGCCAGCAGCAGGCGCAGGGCCGGCGTCACGCCACCGGCGGCCCCCGCGCGGGACTCGTCGCCAGGCTCCTGCATGGGACCCTCCTCACGAGTCGCGAGCGGCCGGCCCGCCGCCCGACCGCCCGGCTATTGCCGTCGCCGGGGGGCTTCAATCCGTTCGCGACGACCGGCGGACCGGCGCCGATTCCGCGCGGGGAACGGCTTCGGCACGGGTGCGCCGGGGAATCGGCCCGAGGTCGTCGCGAGGCGGACGACCCGCCCCGCACGCCCCGGGGAGGGCAGAGACATGCTGGTTCGCCGCAGACCCCTGATGCGGGCCGCGGTAGTGGGCGGCACCGCCTACTACGCGGGCAAGAAGGTGCAGCAGTCACGCGAGCGCGAAGCACAGCAGGACGCGCAGATCGCCGAGCTGCAGCCGCCGCCGGCCCAGGCCCAGGCCGCGGGCCCGCCGCCGCCCTCGACCGAGGACAGGATGGGACAGCTCCGGCAGCTCAAGGAGCTGCTCGACCAGGGCGTCCTGACCCAGGCCGAGTTCGACCTCGAAAAGCAGAAGATCCTGCGGAGCATGTGAGCCAGGAGGTGATGAGATGACGCTCGGACCAGTGCAGCTCCTGGCCATCGGGTACGACACCGACGCGACGTTCCGGGGTGAAGCCCTGCGCGAGCTCGGCAAGCTGATCGAACACGACGTCGTGCGGCTGGTCGACCTGCTCGTCGTGCACCGCAACGACGACGGCAGCTTCACCAGGATCGAGGTCGGCGACAGCGCCGAGCTCGCCAAGCAGGGCGCCGTGGCCGGCGCCCTGCTCGGGCTCGGCGCAGCCGGCGAGGAGGGCATCGAAGCCGGAGCCGAGGCCGGCGCGGCCGAAGGCTCGCTCTTCGAGACCGGTGAGGTCTGGTACCTGGCCGACGCCATCCCGGCCGGCATGACGGCGGCCATCGCGGTGCTCGAACATCGCTGGGCGATCCCGCTGCGCGACGCGATCGCACGCTCCGGCGGCGTGGCCCTCGCCGACGAGTGGGTCCACCCCGAGGACCTCATCGCCACGGGCATCGAGCAGCGCGGGGCGGCCTGACGCCCATCGGCGGCGTGACCGAAAACGGCGCCGAGCGGGCAAAAGCGCTCGTGACGGACGGTCGTCGCGCGGGCGGCACGGCGCGGCCGGTGGCGACACGTAGCCTGGTCACGATCGAGGTGGGACATGAGCACTCCGCAACGAGACGACGAGCGCGACGCCGGCGGGATCGACCGCTCCGGCGCGCCGTTCGACAGAGCCCGAGCAGAGGCGGGCGCGCCGCGCGACGAGGAACGGATCGTCGTGCGGCCCGAGATCAGCGTGTCGCGCGCCGAGGCGCGCGAGCTCGACCGGCGCGCCGGCTGGGCGGCGGCCAACTGGGGCTGGCTCGCCGCGTTCGGCGCGATCGGTATCGTGTTCGGCCTCATCGTGCTGAGCCGCGCCTTCGGCAGCCTGACCGCCCTGGTCTGGCTCACCGGCCTGTTCCTGATCTTCGCCGGTGTGGCCCAGCTCGTCACGGTCCGCGGCGGTGCGCCCTGGGCGCGCTTTGCGTCGGCCGCGATCGCCGTGATCGGCGGGCTCGTCCTGCTCGTCTGGCCGGGCGAGACCCTCAAGGTCGTCGCCGTGATCGGGGGCATCACCGTGCTGCTGTGGGGCGTCGTGCGCGCCGCGGGAGCTCTGCGCAGCGCGAGCGAAACGCGGGCGCACGACCTGCTCGTGGGCCTCGCGCTCGGCGTGCTCGGCATCCTCATGATCGTCTGGCCCGGCGCGACGATCACGCTCATCGGCGTGCTCGTCGGCTTGGCCGCCGTGGCCTGGGGCGTCGTCACCATCGTCGTCGCGCTCAGGCTGCGCCGGGACGGCGCGCGATGGCGCGAGCTGCACGCACGGTCGCACATCGCGTCGTGACCCGGGCCCGGGCCCGACCGGCGCAGGCGGCGGCCCAAGGCCACGGCCATGGCCGCTCGCTGAACGGATTGCGGCCCCTCTGAGGCGGGTATCGGCCGGCAGTCATCGCGGGGGCCATGCCGGCGAGGCGTTGTCCCCCGCTCGGCGGGGCGGGCGGCGCCCGTGGCGCAGGCGCGAGCCCGTCGTCCCCCTGGCGACGCACGGACGGCAAGCGACCAAGGAGGACGCATGAGCGAGATGATGGTCCTGGGCTTCGACACCGAGGCGCAAGCCGACGCCTTCGGCGGCAAGCTGGAGCAGATGCAGCACGACATGATCGTGCAACTGCAGGACGCCGCCGAGGTGGTGCGCGACCCCGACGGCAAGCCGCATGTGAAGCACGGCCACCGGCTGGTCGGCGCAGGCGCCATGGGCGGCGCCTTCTGGGGCATGCTGTTCGGCCTGCTGTTCTTCGTGCCCTTCCTGGGGCTTGCCATTGGCGCCGGCATGGGCGCGCTCTTCGGCAAGCTCGGCAAGACCGGCATCGACCAGCAGGTGCTCCAGCAGATGGGCGACGCGGTGCCGCCCGGCAAGGCTGGCTGGTTCCTGATCGTCAGCCAGCTCACCGAGGACAAGTTCCTGACCGCGGTCGAGGGCACCGGCGCCAGGCTGGTGCGCTCCAACCTGACCGCGGAGCAGGAGCAACAGCTCAAGCACGCCTTCGGAGCCCGCAAGCACGAGAGCTCCGAGCGGGCGGCGGCGGCCTGAGCCTGCCGCCGACCGGGTGCGCGGCGGGGCGGACCTGCGGTCCGCCCCGCCGCGCACCCTCACGACCATGACTGCGCGAGCGCCATCAGAAGGCGGGCATGCGAAGCGCGCGACGCGCGCCCTGCGGCGCATGGAAGAGGCGCCCAACCTGCGTGGCGCGGGGCGCTACCCTCTGCTGCTGGCCCTCGTGCTGATCGACGTGGTGCTGCCCTTCGTGCTGCCGGCCAACGCCTGGGGCACGCTCGTCTCCACCCCCGTGGTGGCGGCGACGCTCGTCATCGGTCTCGTCACCGCCGGCGCACCCCGTCGCGTCACCATCGCCGCCCTCACGGCCGGCGCCTGCATCACCCTGTTCGCGGTGCTCGAGGTCGCGCTCGACACGACCCGTCTGCAGGGCGTCGGGTTCTTCCTGCTCGCCGCCATGCTACTCGTCACGCCGCCCCTGATCCTGCGTCGCATCTTCGCCGAGCGGCGGGTCACGCTGCGCATCCTGTTCGGGGCCGTCTCGGTGTACGTGCTGATCGGCCTGACGTTCGCCTATCTGTTCGTCGGCGTCCATCGCGCCACCGGCAGCTTCTTCACCCAGTCGGGCAGCCATTCGCCGGCCGACTTCGTCTACTTCAGCTTCATCACCATGACCACGGTCGGCTACGGCGACCTCACGCCGGCGACCGGCCTGGCGCGCGTGCTGTCCCTGCTCGAAGCCATGCTCGGACAGGTCTTTCTGGTGACCGCCGTCGCCCTGCTCGTGTCGCTCTACGGGCAGCACACCCGCGGCCCCGACGAAGGCTGACCATGCCCCTGCCCGCCGGCCGAACGGCTCCGCCCCCGCGGCGCCGCCCGAACGGCTCGGCCCCACGCCGCCGGCGCCGGCCGAACGGCTCCGCCCCCGCGGCGCCGCCCGAACGGTTCTCCGCCGGTGGTCGGCGGACACATCTTAGTGAGGCGGGCGAGGGAGGCGAACGCGCAACGGAGGCGAGCGGGCAGGCCATGAGCGAGGGCGCACAGCAGGACCGATCGCCGACCTGGCGGGCCGTCTCGGGCTGGCTCGGCGAGCGCGGCGCCGGCCGCTCGCACGCGCGCCGGCGCAACTGGCTGGTCGGCGCGCTGGTGGTCGTCGCGGTGCTGGTCGTGCTCATAGGCTCCGTCACCCTCTGGGCGCACGACTTCCTCTTCAACACCGACACGTACGTCGCGACCGTCGCGCCGATCGCCAAGGACCCGGCGGTCACCCACGACCTGAGCGTCTACCTCGCCCAGCAGGGCGTCGCCGCGATCGACATCGGGCAGCGCACCCGCAGCGCCCTGCCGGCCAGGCTCCAGCCGCTGGCCGACCCGATCGCGATCGCGCTCCAGGGCTGGCTGCAGACCTTCCTGCAGCGCAACGCCGAGCGGTTCCTGACGAGCGCGACGGCCTACGACCTCTGGGTGACGGTCAATCGGGTGGCTCACCAGCAGGTCGTGAACGTGCTGCAGAACAAGCCGGGAGCGTTGCGCGCCAACGGCGGCAGGCTCGAGCTGAACCTGCTGCCGCTGTTGTCGAAGGCGCTCCTTGCCGTGCAGCAGCGAGCGCCGCGTCTGCTGCCCCGGCCGATCCCCGCGATCTCGGCGGCGACGCCGCCCGCACAGGCCGAGCAGCAGCTCTCGCAGGCGCTCGGCGTGACCCTGCCGGCCGGCTTCGCCCAGATCACGCTGCTGGAGTCCCAGGACCTCTCGACGGCCCAGAAGATCGTGCGCATCTTCAACGCCGTGGTCGTCCTGCTGGTCGTACTGGCGGTGGCGCTGATCGTCGCTGCCGTCTGGCTGTCGCTCCACCGGCGGCGCACGCTGATCGAGCTGGGCCTCGGCGTGGGCCTCGCGCTGATCGTGTCGCGGGTGCTGGTCCGCCGCGTCACCGACAACGTCTCGAGCGGCCTCGCCGGCCACCAGGGCGGAGCCGTCGCGGCGGCGGCGCTCAGGGCCATCGTCGGCGACCTGCAGAACTTCACGCTCTGGTTCCTCGTCGCCGGCCTCGTCGCGGCGGCCGCCGCCTTCCTGCTCGGCAAGCCGCACTGGTTCCGCAAGGCGGGCCAGGGCGCGGCCGGCCTCGGGACGGCGGCGGCCGGCCTCGGGACTTCGGCGGCGACCCTCGGCGCCTCGGGCGCCGGGGCGATCGCCCGCCGCGGCCAGCTCGGGATCGTCCTGCTGCGCCACGCCGACTGGCTACGGGTGGGCGGCGCCGTCGTGGCCGCGATCGTCCTGCTGGCGACGACGCCCGGCTGGGGCTGGATCGTCGCCATCCTGCTGCTCCTGCTCGCCTGGGAGCTCTTCCTCTGGTACCTCGTCTACCGCTGGACGCCGCCCGGCCCGGCGGCCGGTCGAGGCTGACGCTTGGGGCACGGACCTGACGGGAATGCCGAGCCATCCGGCCGGCCAGGTGACGACGCAACGGAGGACGCTATGGAGCTCTATTTCCTGCGGCATGGGCGCAGCGTGTCGCGTGCGGACTGGACCGAAGACGACGACCTGCGGCCGCTCAGCAACGAGGGCAGGGCAGCCATGGTCAGCGAAGCCACGACGCTCGACCGGCTCGGGCTCGCCCCCGACGTCATTCTCACGAGCCCGCTCCTGCGCGCCCGCGAGACCGCCCAGATCGCCGCAAGCGCCCTGGGGATCCTCGAGCGCGTCGAGACCGACGACCGCCTGGCGGGCGGTTTCGGGCCCAAAGAGCTGCGCAAGGTGCTCCGCGACCACGCCGACGCGGCGCGCGTCATGCTGGTCGGCCACGAGCCCGACTTCAGCCACACGATCGCCAAGCTGACCGGCGCCACCGTCGTGTGCGGCAAAGGCAGCCTGGCACGCGTCGACCTCGCCGACGCCAGGCAGCCCGAGGGCAGCCTCGTCTCGCTCTGGCAGGCGCACGAGCTGATCGAGGTGGCGCCGGCGCGCCCGGCCCAGAAGGCCGCGTAGGCCGCCGCGCCGACCGGCTGCAGGGATCGATCAGGCCGCCGCGCCGATCGCCGGGCCGGCTGCCGCGCCCCTACGACAGATAGATGAAGACGGTCTCGCCGACGAAAGAGTGACGGTAGGTCCAGTCGGCGACCCAGACCGGCTCGCGCACGCAGCCGTGGCTGGCGGGGTAGGGCGGCACCTCGGGGTAGCCGTGCATGGCGAAGTCGCGGTAGAAGTCCATCGTGCGCCAGAGGGTCGCCGTGCCGAGCCAGGTCGAGGTCGACGGCGCCTTCCGGAGGATGTGGAAGCGGCCCACCGGCGTATTGCCGGTGCGGCCGGTCGAGACCGCGATGATGCCGTACGGCTTGCCGGCCTTCACGACCATGAGGATCTGGCGCGTCTTGTCGATCTCGATGTGCGTCGCCGGTGACGCGTGGCGCACCTTGATCAGCTTCGCCGTGTCGAGCTTGCGCCAGTCGTCGCCGTCGAACACATAGGTGCGCGGCAGGCGGTAGGCCTTCTGAAAGGCGACGATCGAGTCGCCGGCCGCGGTCGAGATCGACCACGAGATGCCGGGCACGCGAAAGTGCAGCGCAGCGAGACGCTGCAGCAGGACGTGGGCGTAGGTGCCCTTCGTGCCGACGGCCACGCGGCGCCAGGCCACGTGCAGCGTGCGGGTCACCAGGGGCGGCGCCGCCAGGCCGTCGGCGGCCGCCACCGACACCCGCACGGCGAAGGCGCCGACGCCGGCGGTCGGCACGTTCAGCGTGACCTTGCCGGACACGACGTGTCCGACGACCCGCGCGACCTTGCGGCCGTGGTGATACACGGTCGCAGTGACGGCGCCGCTGTAGGTCGCGGGCGCTACCGTGAGCTGTAACGCGGTCTTGCCCCACGGCCTGGTCGCCCCCACCTTGGCGAGCGTCACCCGGGGCTGCACGACCAGCGCCTGCGGCGCGCCCGCCGTGCCGTCGCCCAGGGTCGCCGTGAGGCTGCCGCCGACGGTCGCCGCAAAGGCGGCGCTGAAGGCGCCGCCCGCATCGGTCGTCGCGGTGGCGACGGTGGTGGCGTCGAGAGCGATGGTGACCGTCTGACCGGCAGCCGCCGGCGTCACCGTGCCCTGCGCCGTGACCGTGGCGCCGTACACGGCGGTCGCCGGCGCGATCGACCAGGCGAGCGATCCGGTCGGCGCCGGGTCGCCGGCGGGTGAAGCGGCGCCGGCCGAGGCAGGCGACGGCGAACCGACGAGCGTCCCGGCCACGACCGGCGAGGGCGATGGCGGACCGACGAGCATCCCGGCCACGACCGGCGAGGGCGAGCCACTCGGCGAGGCAGCCGCCGAAGCCGACACGACCGCAAGGAGCGCGCCGGCGAGCACGCAGACAGCGAGCGCGGCAACGGTCAACCCCAGAGTGGTCACAGCCTGCCGCGAACGACACCGGTCTCGCCGCCGTTCTCCCCTGTCACCGGACCTGCCTGCGCGCATGCCGACTCCCCTGGTCGCTTGCTTGCCCCGCGCGGATTCTAGCGGCCAGCCGTGCGCCGACGCCAGAGTCGGTGCCGTACGAGCCGGCCACACGGCGCCGCGAGCGACGCCCTCCCCCGTCGATCCGTGCGCTCATCGTCAACTGGCGAGCCCGTCGTCAACCCCGTGAGCGCCGTCGTCAACCCCGCGAGCGCCTCTGTCAGCCCCGCGAGCGCGTCGCCGACCCGCGAGCGCCGTCGCCGACCCGCGCGCGCCGTCGTCAACCGCGCGAGCGAGACGTCAATTCTGGGAGCGGCATTCGTCAACCCTTGGGCCACCGGCGTTCGCCACCAGATCCTCGCACACCAGCTCGCGGCCGCACCGGTGAAGGTGTGTGCGATGCCATCATGCTGGCAGAAAGTGCTGGCATGATGGCATGCCACAGTGTGCTCTGGGTGCGTCGTGCGCACGAAGAGGTGACTATGCTCCGCGCTGCTGGTTGACGAAGGGACAGCGGAGGCGCTCGCCCGCAGGCTCCCGAAGAGCGTCGGTCGCGCAGGCCGGCGTGCCGAAAGCTCCGGGGGACGAGCGGGCCGGCGGGCGGCGAGGCCAGCTCAGGCGGCCGTCCTCGCGGCGCCAAGCCGCGGGCGCCCGCCCGCTTGCTGGCGCCGATCTCGCCCAGGCGGTCCTACGAAGCCTCGCGCTCCTGCGTACGGGCGTCGGCCGGGGGCGACGACTGCAGCCGTACCCGCCGGCGCCAGAGCAGGAGCGCCACGGGCACGACCGCGATGAGCACACCCGCGGCGACGAGCTGCGCCTCGCGCAGGTGCAGGAAGAGGATGTTGTTGACGCGCTCGAAGGAAATGAAGAAGCGGCCCAGCGAGTACAGGCCGAGGTAGAGCAGGAAGGCCACGCCGTCGATCTTCAGGCGCGGTGTGGCCCAGATCAGGACGGCGACCACGACGAGCAGCCAGAGTTGCTCGTAGACCGGGGTGGGCTGCGTGGGCACGCCGAGCAGGTTGCTGGGCAGGAAGGCGTGCGGGTTTCGGTAGACGAACCCCCACGGCAGCCTGGTGGGGTACCCCCAGGTGTCGCCGTTTATGATGTTCGCGCACTTGCCGATGAGCTGGCCGACCGGCAGGGCAAGGGCCAGGGCGTCGAGCACGCGCAGAAACGGCAGGCGCTTCCAGCGGCAGTAGATGAGCACGCCGAGCACGCCGCCGGTCAGCACCCCGTAGATGGCCAGCCCGACGAGCTGCGCCGTCCAGAGCTGGCCCGGGTGGTGCCAGTAGTAGCCGAAGTCGTCGAGGATGTGGAAGACGCGCGCCCCGACGATGGCGAGCGGGATAGCCAGGAGCGCCATACTCCAGCCGTGATCGGCCGCGATGCCGTAGCGCGGCAACCGGCGCGCAAAGACGGCACCGCCGACCAGCACGGCCGCGGCCATGATGATCCCGTACCAGTGGACCGGGACCGGGCCGATGTGGAACGGCACCGGGTCGATATCGATCGTGATGTAGGCGACGAGCGGCATGAGTCTGATTGTCCCTCAAGATCTCGCAAAGGCGCAAACGGAGTCGCCGCCCTGGCTGAGTTAGGACTGCCTCATCATATGGATTAGGTCAGGCTACAACTGGGCACCAGAGGGGCATGAGCACGTCGGCGACAGTCCCCGGCCCCACCGCTACTCCCCCGACGCGGGCCGCCCAGGACTACCTCAAAGCGATCTACCGGCTCGAGTCGCGCACGCGTGAGGAGGAGCGAAGCGGCGACGGCGTGTCCACGAGCGCCCTGGCGGCCCGGCTCGGCGTGAGGGCGCCCTCGGCGAGCGGCATGGTGAGTCGCCTGGCGCAGGAGGGGCTCGTCAAACACCTGCCCTACCGCGGCGTGCGGCTTACGCCCGCGGGGCGTCGCCTGGCGCTCGCCGTGGTGCGACGCCACCGGCTCCTCGAGACCCTGCTCGTCGAGGAGCTCGGCATGCGCTGGGACGAGGTCCACGCCGAAGCCGAGGCGCTCGAGCACGCGGTCTCCGACCGCGTGCTCGACAGGATCGCGGCCAAGCTGGGCGAGCCGGCGCGCGACCCGCACGGCGACCCCATCCCCTCGGCAGGACTCGACGTCGACGTCGACGACGTCGACGAGACCGCGGCGCACGTGCTGGAGCGGCTGCCCGTCGGCGCCAAGGGACGCGTCGTGCGCGTGCTCGATGCCGGTCCCGACCTGCTTGCCTACCTCGACCGGCAGGGGATCGCCCTCGGCGACGAGCTCGAGATGATGGAGCCCGAGCCCTTCGGCGGCTCGCTGCGGGTCAGGCTCCGCGAGCACGAGCGTAGCCTGGGGCGACTCGCCGCTCGTGCGCTCGAGATCGAGATCGACTCATGACCCCGCCCGAGGCCGACTCGCTCGCCCTGAAGGGCGCCGCCGTCCCGGTCGCCACGCCGCTCGAGCGGCTGCTGGCCCGCGGCCGGCTGCGCGCCACCTTCGCCATGCTCGGCCCCGCGTTCGTCGCGGCGATCGCCTACGTCGATCCGGGCAACTTCGCTACCAACGTGCAGGGCGGCGCCCAGTTCGGCTTTCTGCTGCTCTGGGTCGTGCTCATGGCCAACCTCATGGCGATGCTCGTGCAGTATCTGTCGGCCAAGCTCGGCATCGTCACGGACCGCGACCTGCCCGAGCTCGCCCGCGAACGCTACCCCCGCACGCTGACCGTGTTTCTCTGGCTGCAGGCCGAGGCCATGGCGATGGCCACCGACGTCGCCGAGTTCATGGGCGGCGCGCTCGGCCTGAACCTGCTCTTCGGCGTGCCGCTGCTGGCCGCCGGGGTGATCACCGGCGTCGTCGCCTTCGGCGTGCTCGAGCTCCAGCGCCACGGCTTTCGCCGCTTCGAGCTGGCCATCACCGCGCTGCTCGGCATCATCCTGCTCGGCTTTCTCTACGAGACGCTGCGCATCAGCCCGCCGGCCAGGGCCTCGCTCAGCGGCCTCGTGCCGCACCTGGGCGGCAGCGCCGCGATCCTGCTGGCCGTCGGCATCGTAGGCGCCACCGTCATGCCCCACGCCATCTACCTGCACTCGGCGCTGACCAACGGCCGGGTGCCGGCGCGCAGCGACCGGGAACGGCACCGGATCCTGCGCTTCGAACGCCTCGACGTGGTGGTCGCGCTCGGCCTGGCCGGGGTCATCAACATGGCCATGCTCGCCATGGCGGCGACGCTGTTCTTCGGCAGCGGCCACACCGTCGCGACGATCGAGCAGGCCCACCTCGAGCTCGGGCGCCTGGTGGGCGGCGGCGCCGCCCTGGCCTTCGCCGTGGCGCTGCTCGCCTCGGGCATCTCCTCGTCGAGCGTCGGCACGTACGCCGGTCAGGTCGTCATGGCCGGCTTCGTGAACCTGCGAGTCCCTCTCCACGTCCGCCGCGCGGTGACCATGGCGCCCTCGCTCGCGCTCCTGGCCATGGGCGTCGGTCCGACCGCCGCCCTCGTGTACAGCCAGGTCGTGCTCTCGTTCGGCATCCCCTTCGCGCTCGTGCCGCTCGTGCTGTTCACGTCGGACCGCAGGGTGATGGGAGCGCACGTCAACGGCCGCCTCACCAGCCTGGTCGCGTGGGCGATCGCCGGCGTGATCGTCGGCCTCAACGTCTACCTGCTGGCCGCCCAGTTCCTCGGGGTCTGACCGCTCGCGAGCCGCGGCTGGGCGGGCGTCCGCCCGCCGGCGCGGGGACCGGGCCGCCGCGGGCCGCCGCGGGCCGCCGCGAGGCGTCGGGGCGCCGTGCGCCGGGCGCCGGGCCGCCTCAGCCCGCGGCGCCCTCCACGCCAGCAAGGAAGTCGTTGACCACGCTCATGTAACGCTCGCGCTCCTCGTGGAACGGCGTGTGCGAGCTGTCCTCGAAGACGACGAGCCGCGAGCCGGCGATGCGCGCGTGGATGTCCTCGAGGTGGTCGACCCGGATCTCGTCGTGGCGCCCGCCGGTGATGAGGGTCGGCACGCCGATCTCGCCCAGCCGGTCGAACACGTCCCAGTCACGGAAGCGGCCGGTGACCGTGAACTCGCTGGGGCCGTTCATGGTCTCGTACACGACCGGGCTCATCTCGGCGAACGAGCGCTCGAGCCCGGCCGGCCACGGGTCGAGCCGGCACAGGTGGCGCCGGTAGAAGACGGCCACGGCGCCGAGGTACTCGGGACAGGCGGTGAAGCCGCGAGCCTCGTGCCACTCGATCGTCTCGCGCACGTCGGCCGGCAGCTCGGCGAGGAGCTGCATGCAGCCCTCGACCCAGCGCGGCATGCTCGCCGGGCTGCCGGCCATGACCAGGCTCACGACCGCCGGCGAACGGTAGTCGAGCAGGTACTGCATGGCGAGCTGGCCGCCCCAGGAGCTGCCGAACAGGTGGAACCGGTCGAACCCGAGCGCCCCGCGCACCGCCTCGACCTCGCGCACGAAGTGAGGCACGGTCCAGAGCGACGTGTCGTCGGGACGGTCCGAGCGGCCGCAGCCGAGCTGGTCGTAGAAGACGACCTGGCGGCGGTCGCCCAGGTCTTCGAGAGGGTCGATGTAGTTGTGCGTCATGCCCGGCCCGCCGTGCAGGCACAGGAGCGGCACGCCGCCCTCGCCCACGCTGCGGTACCAGACCCGCCCGTCTGGCACGTCGAGCATGCCCTCGCGCACCTTCATCGGGCGCTCCCCTCTTCGGGCGCCGTCAGACCCGGCGCACCGGGCGCACCGGGCGCGCCCGGCGCGCCGCGCGACTCCGTGAGCGGCTCATCCAGGAAGATGCGCCCGGTCTCGGTGATGCGCTCGGGGTGCCGGCCGTGCAGGTACACGAGGTAGACGATGCCGAGCACCATCCAGATGCCGACCACCGGTCCGGCCAGCGAGATCGGATAGGCCAGCTTGGTGACGAACTTGAAGGCCGGGATGCCGGCTGCCGTGAGCAGCACCGGCACGAACACGGCGATGCCCACGACCGGGATGACGGCGTGCATGAGCAAGTTGGCGTGCCGCCGCTGAAAGCGCCAGAAGTAGGCGATGCAGGAGATCAGGATGACGATGTAGATCGAGATCAGGATGAGCGTGAAGATCGTCGCCATCAGGATGAAGGCGGTGTAGGGCGTGTACTGAAAGCCCAGCCACAGCGCGAGCGCCAGGGCCACCACGAACTGCACGATGACGGCGACGTGCGGCGACTTGAAGCGCGGGTGGATGGTCGCCATGAGGGCCGGCAGCAGGCGGATACGGCCCATGGCGAACCAGGTGCGGGTGGTCGCGTTGGCGCCGGCGTTGGCGTTGGCCACGGCCGAGTTGATGATGGCGATGAAGACGACGATCCAGCCCACGCCCCAGACGGCGCGGGCGAGGAACGTCCAGGGGTCGCCGTTGTTGATCGAGACGAAGTCGCCCATGCGGCCGGGACCGCGGTAGACCGTGGCGGCGTAGGTGGTGAACACGTAGAAGGCGCCGATCGCGAAAGCGGAGTAGATCACCGCCTTGCGGATCGTGCGCCGCGGGTCGCGCGCCTCCTCGGCGAGCGGCGCCGCCGACTCGAAGCCGGTGAAGGCCAGAATCGAGTAGACGCAGGCCGCGATGACCCCCGAAAAGCCGGCGTAGCCGTGCACCGTCGAGTGGGTCGTGCCGAACACCGAGGGCGTGTTGCGCGAGCCGGCCTCGACGATCAGCCAGAGGCCGAGCGCGGCGAAGACGACGATCTCGAAGACGCCCATGGCCGTACCGACCCGGGTCGAGACCTGGATGCCGACGTAGCCGAGCACGAAGACGAGCACCGACGAGAGCAGGACCCAGACCCACCAGGTGCCGGTCGACCAGCCGTACTCGGTGTTCAGGGTGCCCGAGACGGTGATCGCGAACACGAGGAACAGGAAAGCCGCGATGAAGGCCTCGGCGAAGGCGTAGGCCCAGGCGACCAGAAAGCCGACCCAGGGGTGGATGCCCTGGGCGGCGTAGGTGTAGAAACCGCCCGCCGACGGCAGGTGGCGGGCGAGCTCGCCGATCGACAGGGCCACGAACAGGCAGGCGATCAGCGCCAGCACCGTGGCCAGCGGCAGCGCCCCCGCCGCATACGACGCGCCGGCCGGAATAGAGAAGGCCACGGCGGCGGCGGGCGCCATGTGCGTGACCGATTGGAAGAGGACCTCGCGCAGCCCGATGGCCTCGCGTGCCAGACCCGGACCCTCCTGGGATACCGACGCCATGTGCGCCTCCTTGCCCCAGTCCGTCCACCGGCCGGGAGGCCGGTGGCACCATGCCGGGAGGTATTCCCGCACTGACGGCGCACGACCATTTTCGAGCAGGCGGGTGTGGTGGGCGGCGCGGGCGGCGGGCGCGGCCGAGAGCGCCGCGCCCGCCGCCCGCCTCGCGCCGCCTGTCGCCCTCGGGGTACGATACGGGGCGGATGGCCGACCGGGCCGCAACCGACGGAAGGTGACCCGATGCTCGACGTGAAGATGGTGCGCGCGAACCCCGACCTGGTGCGTGAGGCGCTGCGGCGCCGGGGCGAGCCCGCGTCGTCGCTCGACGAGTTCATCGCGGTCGAAGAGGAGCGCCGCCGGCTGACGACCGAGGTCGAGTCGATGCGCTCCGAGCGCAAGCAGGCGAGCGAGGCGATCGGCGCCCGGCGCAAGGCCGGCGAAGACGCGAGCGCCGCGATGGCGGCCACGCGCGAGCTCGGCGAGCGCATCAAGGAGCGCGAGAGCGCCCTGGCGGTGAGCGAGGCGCGCCTGCGCGAGCTGCTGCTCGCCCTGCCCAACCTGCTCATGGACGACGTGCCGGCGGGCGGCGAAGACGACGCGGTCGTGCTGCGCGAGGTCGGCGAGCGCACGGTCTTCGACTTCGAGCCCAAGGACCACGTCGACCTGGGTGCCGCCCTCGACGTGATCGACACCGAGCGCGCCGCCAAGGTGAGCGGCTCGCGCTTCGCCTACCTGAAGGGCGACCTCGTGCTGCTCGAGCTCGCCCTCATGCGCTACGGCTTCGAGACGGTCACGGCGCACGGCTACCGGCCGGTGCTGCCGCCGGTGCTGGTGCGCGAAGAGGCCATGTACGGCACCGGCTTCTTCCCCACCGACGAGCAGCAGATCTACCGCACCACCGACGGCGAGTGCCTGGTCGGCACGAGCGAGGTGCCGCTCGCCGGGCTGCACATGGACGAGTTCCTTGACGCGGCGGCGCTGCCGCTGCGCTACGCCGGCTTTTCGACCTGCTTTCGGCGCGAGGCCGGCGCCGGCGGCAAGGACACGCGCGGCATCCTGCGGGTGCACCAGTTCGACAAGCTCGAGATGTTCAGCTTCTGCCTGCCCGAGCAGTCGCACGGCGAGCACGAGCTGATCCGCACGGTCGAAGAGGAGATCCTGCAGGGCCTCGGCATCCCCTACCGCGTGGTCAACATCGCCGCCGGCGACCTGGGCGCGCCGGCCGCCAAGAAGTACGACTGCGAGGCCTGGCTGCCCGGCCAGCAGCGCTACCGCGAGGTCACGAGCTGCTCGAACTGCACCGACTACCAGGCGCGCCGCCTGAACTGCCGCTACCGCACCGAGCAGGGCCCGCGCTTCGTGCACACCTTGAACGGCACGACCATGGCCATGGGGCGCACGATCATCGCCATCATGGAGAACTACCAGCGCGCCGACGGCACGATCGCCGTGCCACCCGTGCTCGTGCCCTTCATGGGTAAGGAGACGATCGGAGGGTAGCCACACGATGCGACGCCCGCCCCGCAGCGCCGCGGCGGCACTCGCCCTCCTCGAGACCGCCCTGCGCCCCGCGCTGCGCGCCGTGCTCAGGCGCGTGCCGCGCGACCCGGCGCTGCTCGCCTTCGGCGCGCCGCTCGACCGCTTCGCTGACAACCCGGCCTACCTGTTCCTGCACCTCTCGCAGCACAGCCGGCTGCGCTGCGTCTGGGTGAGCGGCTCCGACGAGGTCGTCGCGCGCCTGCGCCGGGCCGGCCTGCGCGCCGAGCGGCGCTGGTCGGTGCGTGGCGTGCTCACCTGCGTACGCGCCGGCTGGTTCGTCTACGGCATGTACGCGACCGACGTGAACCGCCGCCTGCATGACGGCGCCCGCCTCTTCTGCCTGTGGCACGGCATACCGCTCAAGGCGATCGGCCGCGACGCCGGCGGGGCGCGACACGACCGCGCCGCCCGCGACGAGTTGCGACCGCCCGACGTGCTGCTGTCGCCGTCGGCCTTCATCTCGCGACGCTGCTTCGCCTCTGCCTTCGATCTGCCCGCCGAACGCTGCCTGAACGCCGGCTACCCGCGCACCGACCATCTCTGCGGATGCGCGGCCGCCACGCCGCCGAGCCGCGCCCTCGTTCGTGACCGTGCCCTCTGGGAGCACGTCGCGGCCCACCCGTTCGTGGTCGGCTACTTTCCGACCTGGCGCGACGGCGCCACGCCGGCCGCTGGTCTGGGCGGGCTCTCGCTCGACCGCCTGGCTGCCGCAGTCGCCGCGCGCGGCGGCCTGCTCGTCTTCAAGTCGCACTACCTGGCCCCCGAGACCGCCATGCGCTCACCGAGCCTTGTCGCGCTCGCCGCCGGCGACGACCTCAACGCGTACCTGCCGCTCTGCACGGCGCTCGTCACCGACTACTCGTCGGTGGCCTTCGACTACCTGCTGCTCGATCGGCCGATCCTGTACTACGTGCCCGATCTCGACGAGTACCGCGCGCGTCGTGGCCTGTATTTCGAGCCCGACGAGATGATGCCGGGGCCCCTGCTGCACACGGCCGAGGAGCTGTACGCGGCCGTGGCCGAGTTGCCGCCCGGCGCGGTCGAGGCGTCGACTTCGGATGCCCCGGGTGGATCGCACGCGGAGGCCGCCGCAGCGGCCGCGCGCCGTGCCGCTCTGGCCGCGCGGCTCTGGGACCACCGCGACGGAGGCGCGTCGGTGCGTGTCCAGGCGTTTCTCGAACGAGAGGCCGCCGTCCGCTGAGTCGCGGCGTGACGCCGCGGGCTCAGGGCTCGGGCTTCGTGGCCGGCACGGCCGCCGAGCGCGCCACCCAGCGCCGCCCGGTGAGACGAAGACCACCCTTGATCGCGGTGGTCGAGATTTCCGGGGTCCGCGGCAGGTAGACGACCTCGCAGAAGTCGCTCAGAAAGTCGAACTTGCCGCGCCAGTCGTCGCCGATCACGAAGGCGTCGACCTTGTACTGCTGCACGTCGCCGGCCTTCTGCTCCCAGCAGGTCTCGGGGATGACGAGATCGACATACCGCACCGCCTCGAGAAGCTGGCTGCGCTGCTCGTAGGAGAAGTAGCACTGCTTCCCTTTCAGGGCGCTGAACTCATCGGTCGACAGACCGACGATCAGGTAGTCCCCCATCAGCTTCGCCCGCCGCAGCAGGTTGATGTGCCCGTAATGCAGCAGGTCATAGGAACCGTACGTGATGACCCGTCTCACGTGCCTTCCCCCTCTGCCTCTGGTGCCGCCGCGTCGAACGCGGGGCACTCACGGTTCGCAGTAGAGTAACGCAGCATGCGAGGTCTGTTAGGAAGCGGCGTCGTCCGAAAAGGCAACAAGAGGCAGCTCCCGCGCCTCACAGCACGAGCGCCGCGCGCCCGAACGAGGCGCCCTCGACGCTCTCCTCGCGCCAGGGGATCACGTAGCACTCGACCTCGACGCCGAGGTACTCGCTCTCGAGGTCGGCTCGCACCCGGCGCAGGTCGCGCTCGAGGATGCGCTGCTGGTCGAACCCCAGGCCGCCCAACGCACGCTCGTAGGCGAAGCAGTCCTGGTGCGAGACGAGCACGATGCGGCGGATGTCGTGGGCCTGCACGATCTGCGAGACGGAGTCCTTGACCACGCGGCGCTCGGCGCCGGTCCTGGTCAGCGCGAGCGGACCGCCGGGCAGGAGCAGGCGGTCGGCGTCCTCGATCCGCAGGCGGCGCTGCAGGTCGTCGAGCGCGGGCGCGACGCGGCCGTCGGAGCAGGCGACGAGCAGGGCGTTGCCGGGGCGGTCGTTCATAGGGCGGTAGTATCCCAGACCGCGCCCGGCCGAACCATAGCCCGAGCCGTGTGGACCTTGGCCGGCACACCCTCCGTCAGCGCACGCCGACCTTGACGACGCCGGTGAAGGCGGGAAAGTACTCGCCCTTCAGGCCGGGGTAGCGCACCACGAACCAGGTGGCGTGGCCCAGCTTGATGGCTCCGGTCCTGAAGGCGCCGCTGTGCAGCCGGTAGCGGCCGAGGGCCTTCCAGCCCCCGGCGGCCAGCGTCGCCGGCTGCGGTGCCGCGCTGCCGCGCGCGAACAGCTCGACGTAACCGGCGGAGCCCGGCACCCGGCCGCTCAGGCGCACGACGGCGCCCCTGGCCACCGACGTCGCCGAGGTCTTGAGCGTCGCGACCTGGTAGTAGTCGTACAGGCGCACCTGGCTGAAGCCGTCGTCGGCGCGATAGGTGCCGATCTCGTAGATCTCGCCCGGCGTGGCGGTGGTAGGCACGGTGAGGCGCACCGCTGAGGTCGCGCCGGGACCGCTGGACTGCACCTGCTGGCTGAAGGTCTGCACGACGTCGCCGGGGCCCGAGAGCGAGAAGCCGTAGAAGGCGGCCACGGCGCCGGCCGGCCAGCCGGTGAGCTCGAGCTTGACCGTGCTGCCGGGCGGGCCCGAACGACGTACCTGCGCGCCCGAGATCGCGGCGCGCAGCGCCTGGCGCCAATCCAGCGAGACGGTGGTCGGGTCGGTGGCGCCGGGTTGCACGTCGACCTGCGCGTCACCGGGGCTCAACCACTCGGCCACGGCGCGCACCGGGCCCGACGTGAACTGGCCCTTCACCCGCGGGCTGAGCCAGGCGACCACGTCGTTGAAACCGGTCGGCAGCGCCCCGCCGACACCGCTGCCGGCCTCGAGCGCCATCAGCGTCTCGGCCTGGCCGGGCACGCCGCCGATCACCACGTCGGCGGTCTTCTGCCCCTTGGGCGCATGGGCGATCGCGACGCGCACGTGAGCCGGCTGGAACGTGTAGCTGCCGAGCGTCGAGAAGTCGAGACTCCAGGCCTCGAGCGACCACGGGCCGGTGGTCGCCGGGTGGTAGTAGGCGTAGAGCGCGTCGTTGCCGGGGTGGGCGCTCACCGCTGCGAACGAGAAAGCGCCGCCGGTGCCCACCTTCTGGGAGCCGCCGGCGTTCCACGTGGTGAGAAAGGTCGAGGGGCTGAACCAGCCCCACGAGACGCCGGCCCCGTTCGCGCCCGCGCCGGCGTACGTGAGCACGGAACCGCTGAGCGGGTAGGTGGTGTCGGCCAGCGCCGCGGGCGCCGCGAGCGCGCCGGCCAGAAAGACGAGAGCGGCCGCCGCGAGCAGCGAGCGGACGGCGGAGCGGGGATCGAGGACCCTCGAGTGACTCATTGGCGAACCCCCTGCGACGATTGCCTCGCATCGCATGTACCCGGGCGGGGGCGCGTCTGACCGTATCAGGCGGAGTCCGCTAGACCTTGGCGCGCCAGAGACTCCTCACGAACAGCGGGCGGCCCAGCTTGAGCTCGAAGGCGGCCTTCACGTCGTCGGGGTAGTCGACCGCGACCGGCGTGGTGGGCCGCTCGGGGTCGATCAGCACGACGCCGCCCTCTTCGATCGTCTCGAGGCACAGGGCGGCGCCCTCGGCCTGGCCGGCGTCGCCGCTGCGAATGGCGTCGAGCAGATAGGGCACGGCGCGGGCGCCCATGCCGGCCAAGGCGATGCGGGCGCGCTGGCACCTGAAGCTGGTCGGCAGTGCGGCGCTCCAGGGGTCGGCCGACCGCGCGATCTCGTCGAGCAGCGGCGGCACCGCCGGCTCACCGATCAGCGACAGCGCCACGCGCGCGTCGTTGGCGCGCGGATCGTCGAGCCGGTCGGCGTCGAGCGCCTCGATCAGCCCGGCGACGTCGCCGCGCAGGAACAGCTCCACCGCGCTCAGTCTGGTCTCCATGGGCCCCCTTCTTCCCCCCTCAGAGGACCTTGTACGTTGTTGCATGGGGGTGGGTCAACGGCCCGGGGCGCTTTTCCGTCTCCGCCGCTGACGACAAACCGGCGCGAGCGTACCGTGCGGCTGCGACGAAACGGTCTGGCAGGCGGCGCCCGACCGGGGAACGGCCGCACCGCCGCCGGCGGGTGGCGGCGGGGTGGCGCCGGGCGCCGCCACGCTGGAGATGCCTCAGTCCGAAGAGGGCTGCTCGAGCACGGTGCGCATCTCGTCGGACACCGGCGCCCGCAGCAGCAGGATGCCGTAGAGCGTGTCGACGAGCGCGCTGGAGCCCTCGATCACCTCGAGGACCTGGCGAAAGCGGTATTCGATGAAATGCTCGGGCCCGACCCGCAGCGCCGCGGCGATGATGCGCACGACGTTGTCGGCCGGCACCGGCCGCGTGCCCTTGGTGAGGTGGTTCAGGTAGCCGGCCGAGAGGTGCGTCTTGTAGGCCATCTGCCGGTAGCTCAGGTTGCGCTGCCGCATGAGCAGCCGCAGGGCGTCGGGAAAGCGCTGGAACGAAGGCGGCAGGTCGTCGGTGTGCGGCGTCACGACCTGCAGCGGCTGCGCCGGCGACTCGCTCATGACCCTCCCCGCGATCCCTCGTGTCCGGCCCACTGCGCGCTCGCGCGGTCGCCGTCTTCTCGTTCTTTCTTGTCGGACGATCGGGGAACGCTCTGCATGGGACGTTCGTTTACGCGCCGGGCGGGACGTTCGTTTACGGGCCGCGCGGGACGTTCGTTTACGCGCCGGCCGGAGGGGCCGGCCGTCGAGTGGGCCGGGACCCGAGCCGTCGCGACCGCCGGCCGCCCCTACCGCACCCGCAGGGTGTTGCGCGCCACCACGCTCTGCACGTTGCCGGCGGCGTCGGTGGCGTAGACGAAGAAGCGGTAGCTGCCGGCGGCCAGGTGGCAGGTGAAGCGCGCACTGAGGCGCTGTCCGATAGGCACATCGCGCTCGACCAGCTTGCGCACGAGGCCGCCCGTCAGCGTGCGCACCCTGATCGTCACGGTCGCCGTCGGTGAGCCCGGGCGATGATCGGCGACGAGGTAGCGCAGCGTGGCGGTCGCGCCGTGCGTGGCGGTCGCCGTCCAGTTGGCCACGGGCCGCGGCGGCGTGGTGTCGATAGAGACCGTGCAGGTCTGGACCGGGCTCACGTTGCCGGCGTCGTCGATCGCGCGGCAGCGCACGGTGTGGACGCCGTCGCCGGCGTGCGTGGCCGGCGCCGCCACGGTGAGGCTCGCGCCGCTCGTCCAGGCGCCGCCGTCGAGCGAGTGCTCGATCTGGGTGACGCCGCTGCCGCCGGCGTTGTCGACCGCGCTGATGGTCAGGCTCACCGGCTTGGAGTGCCAGAGCGCGTCGGCGCCCTGCACGGTCGCGACCGGCGCGACCGTGTCGACGGCGAGCGGGTCGCCGAAGTACTGCCAGTACAGGGTCCAGAAGAGCTTGTTGCCGCCCCCGGCCAGGCCGATCCAGGGCGTATAGCAGTACAGCGACAGGGTCGCCTGGTCCGCGGGCTTCACCGTGCCGTCGCCGCAGACCTTGCTCATACCCGCCTGCCAGCCCTGGCCGTCGTCGTGGAGCGACTCGGCGCCATACCAGACCTGCTTGCCGAAGCCCTCGTAGGTCGTGTTCTTGCCGCCCGAGTCCGGGCAGCCGCAGCCCATCGCCCAGTCGAGCGCCGTCGCGCTGGGCGCGGTGGCGCTCAGCAGCCCCTCCTCTTTCTGCAGCGTGGCGAGGATCACTCTGGGGCTCACCTGCCAGGCCTTGGCCGCGAGGTAGACGATCGCCGCCGCGCTGCGCTCGACGCCGAGGTGATCGACCGCCCTGTAGGTGGCGAGGGTGCCGGGCTGGGCCGCCAGAAAGCTCTGCACCTGCGCCTGGGTGAGGCAGTAGGGGTCGGTGAAGTTGAGGTCGGTGATGAGGTCGTCCTGGTTGAAGGTCGCGGCGCCGAGCGCGCCGAGCGGCAGGCGCGCCTGGTTCTGGGCGACGGCGCTGTACGAGGGGTCGGACGGCGCCGCCAGGGCCGGCCCGGCCGCGGCCAGCGCGATCGCGGCGACGACGACGCCCAGCAGGCAGACCCATCCGCACTTCGTCGCCGTGCTGCCGCGCCATCGCCGTATCATGCCGGTCCTCCGTCGTCGCCGTCTCCCTCTGTCATCGGACGGTCGCCCGGCTACATGAGCGATCGGCGTGGCGGCGGAGTCGGCGGAGCCACCTGCCCCCCGCGCAGGTGGCCGCGCCCCCACGCCGGGCGGGCTGTTCCCGCGCCCGCTGCCGTCGCTTCCCGAGGCCGCTGAGCACCGTTCTTCAAATTCGCGCGCGACCATTATCGCGGGCGCGCGCAGCGTCGATGGCCATCGTGCGACCACCTCACCGAAGGAGCGGACTAGGTAATGGAACGCCGGTCGAACAGCAGGGCTCTCACCGCCCGTAGCGGCGCGCCGAGCCGACCGGCCTGGTCGTTCCTCACGCTGATCCTGCTCGCCGCCCTCCTGCTGCCCGCCGCCCGCGCCGCGGCCGCCACGACGGCCGCGAGCTTCACCTGCGAGGCGACAGTCGTCTCCTCGGCGCCGCGCGGCGAGTCGCTCACCGTGCAGCCGACGAGCTGCAGCGGTGCGCTCGGCGCGGCCGCGGCCGGCACGAGCGTGACGATCGTCGTCGGCCGGCGGGTGACGCTCGTGAACGGGGCGACCGCGTCGCCGGTCGCCCCCGCCACCACGACCTTCTCGATCGCCGCGCTCATTCCGGGCTCGTGCGTCCATGTCGACGGCACGGCAAGCGGCCTCAAGGGCCACTCGCCCAGCTACGCCGCGACCAGGATCGTGCTCGAGAGCGTGCCGGCGGCGACGCTCGCCTGGTCGGACGAGTTCAGCGGCCTGGCCGGGACGTCGCCCGACGCGACCAGGTGGCAGATCGACACCGGCGGCACCGGCTTCGGCAACAACGAGCTCGAGTGCTACACGGCGCAGCCCGGCAACGTGAGGCTCGACGGCCTCGGCGACCTGGCCCTCACCGCCCAGCGTCAGACCTGCACGATGGGCGGCAACACGCGCTCGTACACCTCGGGCAAGGTCGAGACGATGGGTCGCTTCGCGGCCGCCTACGGCTCCATCCAGGCGCGCATCGCCCTGCCGGCCGGCCGTGGCCTGTGGCCGGCGTTCTGGGCCGTCGGGGCCGACATCGGCACGGTGGGCTGGCCCGCCTGCGGCGAGATGGACGTCATGGAGAACCTGGGGCAGGACCCCGGCCACGTCTTCGGCAGCATCCACGGGCCGCTCGCCGGCAAGGGCGGCGCCTACGGCCTCACCGCCGCCGCCCGCCTGAGCGGCAAGGCCGGCACCTTCCACGTCTACGGCGTCAACTGGAAGCCCGGCTTCGTACAGATGACGGTCGACGGCGTGCCGTATGCGACCTACACGCCGTCGTCGCTCGGCCGCGGCCAGCAGTGGGTCTTCGACAAGCCTTTCAGCCTGGTCCTCGACCTGGCCGTCGGCGGCAACTGGCCCGGCGCGCCGACCGCCGCCACGCGGTTCCCCGCGACGATGCTCGTCGACTGGGTACGCGCCTACACCTGGGCGGTGCCGGCGGGCCCCGCACAGTCGTAGCCGCAGCGCACCTCGTGCGGGGCGCCGCTGCAGCGCACCTCGCGCGGGGCGAAGCTGCGGCGTCGCCCCGCCCGCGCTCTCAGACCCGCAGCGTCGCGTCGATCGCGTCGAGCAGCTCCACCTCGGACGACGGTATCTTGCGGGCGAAGAGCTTGCGGTAGCCGTCGCGGTCGGGCACGGAGCGCTGCACTGGCCGCGGCGGCGCGGCACGGGCCGCGGCGAGGGCCGGCAGGTCGTCGGCGCCAAGCCAGCGCGGGTGGCCGTGGCGCGCTCCCTGCTCCCACTGCAGGTACCAGGGCAGGTCGTCGCAGACCTGCTCGGCGACCTCGCCCACCAGGTCGCGCGAGCTCAGGATCGAGGCCACGCAGAGCTCGTCGGGCACCAGCGTGGCGCGCCAGAAGCGGACGAGCTCGGGACGCCCGTCGAGGGCGCGCAGCAGCGCCGCGACGTGCGGCCGGGCGTAGACCTTCCACTGCGACGAGGCGCGCAGCTCGAGGCCGCGTGGCGACCGGCGACGCCAGGTCCGCAGCGGAACGTTGCCGAGATAGACGACGTGGCCGCGATAGGTGACGAAGCGGCGGCGCACGCGCCACAGGCCGCCGTCGGGGTTGCGCGGCGTGTCCCAGAGGTGGTGCGGCAGCGGATTCAGCCGCAGCCGGCTGCGACCGCGCCAGGCGTCGAGCTCATCGCACAGAGCGGGGACTCCCACGAGCGGGTAGCAGGCGCCCGACAGCACGGCCACGTGGTCGGCGCGGCTCGTCGCGAGCCACACGCGGAGCGCCCGCAGCTCGGCCTCGACGAGCGACCAGCTCGCCACGTGAGCGGCCATCCGCGGCAAGACCCGCACGCGCGGACCGTGGTCGCGGACCATCTCGGCAAACACCGGCAGGGGTGTGCGTCGGTCGCAGTGGAGAAGCACCTCGAGGCCGGCCAGGGCCCCCAGCAGGCGCCGCACTTTGGCGGCGTCGTCATGGGCCAGAACGATGACCGACAGACCCTCGCTCACAGCGCCTCCGACGGCGTCGGCGTGCTCTCGAGCGAAGCCCCGGGGGCGCCCCGCGGTACGACGAGCCGCCGCATCATGACGACCACGGACCCGAGACAGGAGAGCGCCACCACGAGGCGCACGAGCAGGTAGGGCCCGCCGACCGGCAGGCGGGTGGCGGCGAGCGCCACGACGGCCGCCAGGCCGATCGCGCCGGCGAGCCCCACGTGCGGCAGCGGCAGGCCCTCGGCGCGGCGCGCCGGCAGCACGAGCAGCACGTGGAGCAGGCAGTAGCTCAGCACGATGGCGAGGGCCGAGCCCCGGATGCCGAGGGCCGGCACCAGCGCGATGTTGAGGGCGATGTTGGCGGCGCCGGCCACCACCGTGAGCGCACCGACGGCCAGGGTATGGCCGGCGGCGAGCAGCAGACGCTGGCTCGTGTACATGCCGGCCACCGGGAACGCCGCCAGGGCGACGAGCGCGACGACGAGCTGCAAGCCGTCGGGCCGGTAGGAGGCCGGCGCCCAGAGGCGCAGCACGATGGGCGCCCCCACGCTCAGGCCGGCGATGGCCGGCACGAGCAGCCGGTAGAGCGCGTCGCGGCTGCGGGCGAGCACGGCGCGGCGCAGCGGCCCCTCGGCCGTGGCGAAGATCCGCGGCAGCCACATGGCGCTGAGCACGCCGAGCAGTAGGATGGGCAGCGAGCCGATGTTGTTGGCGACCGTGTAGCGCGCCACGGCGGCCGCGCCCAGGTCGTGCTGCACGATCAGCCGGTCGGCCGCCTGCAGGGCGAACACCGCCAGGGCGGCCGGCACGAGCGCGAGGCCGTAGCGCAGGCCGGCGGCCAGCGCCGCCGCGTCGCGGCGGCGCACCGCCGCCGGCCGGGCCACGGCGAGGGCGACGGCCACGGCGGCCGCCTGGGCGACGAGCTGGCCGAGCAGGAACGCGGCCGCCGTGCGGGCAAAGACGAGCAGCAGGACCAGGCTCAGCACCTGGGCCACGACCGACTGCAGCAGCCCGACGGCGAAGAAGGCGCCGAGCCGGTCGCGGCTGCGGATCAGCCCGAGGGCGGCGTTGCTCACGGCGGTGAGCGCCGCCCAGATCACGGCGTAGCGCACCGCGCCGCCGTAGCTGCCCAGCCCCAGACGCGGGCACCAGAGGGGGCCGGTCGCGTCGACGATCACGCACACGAGGGCGGCGACGGCGATCGCCAGGGTGATGAGACGGCGCGCCTGGCGCTCGCCGTCCGGCCGCGCGTAGCGCCACTGCACGGCGGTCTGCAGGCCCGCCCCGCCGATCGCAACGAGCACCTGCATGACGGCGATGCAGGCGGCCACTGTGCCGAAGCGTACCGGCCCGAGCAGGCGGGTGATGAGCGGCGTGCAGAGGGCCGTGACCAGGAGCTGCGCCGCCCAGACGACCACGTACACAGCGTCGCGCCCGAACAGGCCGCGCAGGGTGCTGTCGGTCTCGGTCTCGAGACGCCGGGTGCGCTCGGCGACGGATCGGGTACGCTCGGCCGTGACAGGGCCCGGGCCCTGCCCTCCGCTCCCCACGTTCAAGGCCGCTCCACCCCGCTCAGCCGCCCACGTACTTGAAGAGGATCGTGCCCTGGTCGCGGTACATCACGCGCCAGTCGGGGCTCGCCAGCATGAGGTCGCGCAGCGTGACCGACTGCTCCCTGGACAGCAGCCCGTACTCATAGCCGTAAAGCTCGAGACTCGGGCTCCAGACCGCGTAGAGATCGTTCACCCCCGGCCCCGCCTGCGACCGCGCGTAGGCCTGATAGCCGGCGGTGAGGTCGATCAGGTCGAGGTAGGTCGGGCGGGCCGGCAGGGGCTCGAGGCCGACGGCGGTCTGCAGAGCCACGAAGCGCCGCGTGATCGGCACCGTCGGCACCGTGCTGGGAAAGTCGCCGTAACCCATCTCGAGCAGGAACGAGCGCGCCGGGGTGGTCTCGCGCTCGAACACGCGCAGCGCGGTCAGGTCCGAGCGGCGCATGACGTTGGCGCCGTCCATGCCGAAGTTGGCCACGAGGAACGTGGCCAGGAGCAGCAGCGCAGCAACGCCCAGGATCACCTGGCCGCGGACCCGCAAGCGGCCGGGAAGGCCGCGGGCAGCGAGCATCGTGAGCCAGGGAATGCCGAAGAGCGACGCGCGGTAGATGCCTTCGTTGCCGTACGGGTTGGCGGCGATGCAGACGAGACCGACCCCGGTGCAGAAGACGAAGGCCCAGGCCCAGCGGCGGCGGAGGTTGCGCATGAAGCCGGCGAACGCACCCAGCATGAGCAACAGCAGGCCCAGCAGGAGCGCTCGCGAGTTGAGGTTGACGATGAGCTGGCGAGCGAGGCCCGGCGAGGCTACGGTACGCGGCGGGCGGAAGTTCGAGATGTGCAGCAAAAAGCCGAACGATACGAAGCCCGACACGACGTCGAAGTTCACGCCGGCCCAGAGCACTGCCGGCACGAGCACCGCGGTCGCCGCCCAGCGCGGCCGGCACAGACCGAACACCGTGAGCACGGCCAGCACGCCGCCGATGATGAAGGGGCTGAGCTCGTGCGTCGTGGCCAGGGCGCAGCCCGACACGAGCAGCGCGAGGGCGCGCAGCCGCGGCCCCACGGGCGGCGGCTGACTGAGCGCACTGCCGCCGAGGATCTCGCGGCTGAGGGCTTCGCCGCTGAGTGGCTCGCCACCGAACGTGGGCAGGCGCGGCTCGAGCACCAGAGCGCAGACGCCGAGGCCCATGACGAAACCGATCGACTGCGGCGAGAAGTAGTCGGCGCCGATCGCGTTCACGAGCACGGCGAACAGCATGGCGACCCAGACGCGGTACGCGGGCAGGCCGATGCGCCCGAACAGGAAGCGAAGCTCGATCAGAGCCAGAACGCCCATGAACACCGGCCACCACGTGGCCAGTGCGGTCGCGTCGGTCACGCGGGCCACGCTGCACAGCCAGGCGACGCCGGCGAAGAAGGCCGAGTAGGCCGCGTAGATGCCCGAGCCGGTGCTCAGGCGGTGCTGCGTCAGGATGAGCTGCACGAACTCGATGTGCTTGCCGGCCGATTGCGCCCGCGGCATGCCGTAGACCAGGGCGGGGGTCACCGTGAACGCCATGACGAGCGAGGCGACGGCCAACGCGGCCCAGGCCTCGCGCTTGCCGCGCGCCAGGAACAGGGCCAGCACGAGCGAGACGACGCCGGCGTACCAGAGCGGCGCGATGTGGGGCAGAAAGCCGGCGATGCCCGGCGTGATGTGGCCGGCCCTGATCGCCGCGGTGAGCCAGGCGCCGGTGCCCAGCACGGTCGCCGTGAGCGGCGCCCAGCCGCCGCTCGCGGGCCCGACCGCACCGCCCCACATGGCGCGCAGCCGCAGCCCGGTGCGGGCCAGGTCGCCGATCGCCTGGCGCACGCCGAACAGATGGATGAGGGTCGCGACCGCCACGGCGGCGGCGGCCCACAGAAACGGTCGCCAGAAGGCGCCGAGCGGCTCGAGCACCATGACGGCGCCGAGCAGGCTCATGGCCGAGAGCATCACGAGACCAGCCACGCCGAGGCGCGCGGCCAGGCGGGCCGAGCGACTGAGCTGCAGCGGCGCGGCGCCGAGGCCGAAGAACAGCACGCCGAGCTCGCCGCAGAGCGACAGATAGGGCCACTGCAGAGCGCGACCGATCGCGTAGAGCGCGAAGCAGGCGGCGAACAGCACCCCGAACGTCAGGCGCGCCTCGGCGCTCGCCCGCAGGTCGGCCGCCGAGATGGCGGCCGCGGCCTGTGCGAGCGCCTCGGGCTGGGCGGGCTCGGTGAACGGGTCGAGGGTGCGCCGCCGGCGGTGCCGACGCCACGGCAGGCGCGCCTCGTCCTCCTGGTGGGCCCGCAGGTCCTCGCGGCGCATGAAGCGCTCACCGCAGTTCGAGCAGACGAAGACGACCGACTGTCTGTCGGTCTGCACCTCGGGCGGCACGCCGTGATCGTCGCCGTTGCGGCTGCCGCTCGGGCCGCCGTTGTGGGGACCGTCCCGGTCCTTGCCGTTGCGGCGCGAGCCGGGGCGGACGGTGCGACGCGTGGAGGTGATGGTGTGGTCGGACCGCTTGGGGGGCTGATCGCCCATCGCGGTCAAGACATTCGCGTTGAGAGCGCGGCTACCTGCCGAACGAGGCGCGGATCACCTGCATCTCGCCGCGGCGGGCGGCGCTTCGACTCTCGCGGGCAGCGCCCGGGCCGTATCGTGCGACTCGACGAACGCCGCGCCGTTGCGACGTTCCTTGCGCAGGCGGCGAGCACGGTTCACCTCGACGAAGATGGTGCGCAGCACCCGCAGGCCGTCGCGGGGGGCGTTCAGATTGCTCACGCCGTACTCGCGGGAGCGTTCATAGCTCGGCACCTCGGCCACCTTGAGCCCGGCCTGGGCGACGCGCAGGTAGAGCAGCGTCTCGATCTCGAAGCCGTCGCCCCACAGGTAGTGACCATCCTCGGGCGCCGGCGAGTCGGTGTCGAAGGCGAGGGCCGGCAGGCACGTGGCCGACCAGAAGGCGTTGTAGCCGTAGCAGAGGTCGGTGTAGCGGCTGCCGCAGAGTCGGTTGACGAGGAACGAAAGGGCGCGGTTACCGGCGCCGCGGAGCACGGTGAGGTCGTCGCTACCGCCGCCCGTAAGTCCGCGGCTGCCCTTCGCGAAGTCGGCGCCGGCGACCAGCGCCGCGACGAAGCGCTCGATCTCGGCCGGGTCGGCCGAGCCGTCGGCATCGAGGGTGACGATGATGTCGCCACGAGCCGCCGCGAATCCGCAGGCCATGGCGTTGCCCTTGCCGCGACGCGTCTGGTAGACGATGCGCACGTCGGGCCGCAGCCGCCGGGCGGTCTCGATCGTACCGTCGGTCGACGCGCCGTCGACGAGGATCACTTCGAAGAGCCCATCGGGCAGCGTCGGGAGCAGCCGTTCGAGGTTCTTGGCCTCGTTCAGGGCGGGGACCACGACACTGACGCGCGGCCCGTCCAGGGCGCGTGGGCGAGCGGCCGCCTGCCCGGCCTGGCTCACGCGATGGTCGACGACCGTGGACATCCCCCGGTTGCTCCCTTGTTAGGACCTTAGTCCACTGCTGTCATCGGCCGATCGGGGACGAACCTGTACACGTGTCGCGGAGAGTGTAATCACGCCGGTATACGATCCGGGGGCTCCAGAGCGCCGCTGCGCGTACCGATACAAGCGGCGCGGCCACCCCGCAGACCGACCGCGACCCGACAGAAAGGACCGATGCAGCCCTCACCGCGCAGCGAGCCCGTGCTGCTCAGCAACGGCTATCTGCCGCTCGCGGCGTTCTCGCACCTGTCCCCGACGGACGTCGCCATCGTCGACCTGGAGGGCGGCCTGGTCCCACAGCGCGCTGCCGGGCCGCACGACGGCGGCTCCGCGCGTGACGCGCTCGTGCTCGTCCGCCTCCACGCCGAGCCGCTCGGCATCGTCTATGTGGACCGCCCGCTGCACGACGTCGACGTCGAGGAGCTCGCCGACGCCGTCTGGAGCTGCTGTGCGCAGACCCTTCGGGACCACATCGGCAGGTTCGCCTGCACGCCACCGCCGAGCACGGCGGCCGACTTAGTCCGCGGCCTCGCCGGTCCTTCCCCCTGCCCGGGCGAGCAGGCGACGCTGCCCCCGGGGTCGATCACGCTGATCATCCCGACGGGCGGCCGCGGCTCGCAGCTCCGTCGTTGCCTGTCGACGGTGGCCGGCCTGCGCGGCGTCGAGTTCGACCTGATCGTCGTCGACAACGGACCGCCCGACGTCGACGTGCAACGGCTCGTGGAGTCGAGCGGCGCCGGCATGGGCCGGCCCGCCCGCTACGTCCACGAAGAGAGGCCCGGTAGCTCGGTCGCCCGCAACAGGGGGATCGCCGAGACGCAGGCCGACGTCGTGGCGTTCACCGACGACGACGTAGTGCTCGACCGCGACTGGCTGCGACGATTGGTCGCGCCGCTTGCCGACGGCGACGTCGGCGCCGCCACCGGCGTCGTGCTGCCCCTCGAGCTCGCGGCCCCGGCGCAGAAGCGCTTTGAGCAGCTCGCCGGGTTCTCGCGCGGCCTAGACGCCGTTTCGTTCGATCTCGACTCGGGGCGTCGCGACGGCCGCTTCCTGTACCCCTACGCCGGCGGCGTCTTCGGCAGCGGCAACAGCATGGCGTTCCGCCGCTCGTCGATCATCGCCCTCGGTGGCTTCGACCCCGCCCTCGGGGCCGGGAGCCGGGCGCTCGCCGGAGCCGACATCGACGCCCTGAGCGGCATCGTGCTCCGCGGCGAGCGCCTGGCCTACGAGCCCAGGGCGCTCTGCTGGCACGAGCACCGCAAGGGCGACGACGAGCTGCGCCGACAGGTCTTCAACTACGGGGTGGGCTTCACTGCCATCCTCACCAAGGCGATGCTCCACGACCGCCGGTTCCTGCGCGCAGCGACGCGCTCGCTGCCCGCGCTGCTTGACACGCGCAGGTCGTGGCGCCGGCGTACCGGCGACCACACCGCCGAGCCGGTGCCCGACGAGCTGGTCCGCATCAACCGGATGGGCATGCTGCAAGGGCCGGTACGCTACGCGCAAAGCGTGGCGTGGTCGCGCAGGCTCGGCCTCCGACGCGTGATCGCGGGGGACTGATCCGTGGCCGACGCGCGAGCCCTCAAGCAGAGCACGGGCGACGCCGGCGCGTCGCGACAGCCTCTGCCATTCGGCGCCGTGGTCGACTGCGACGTCGCCGTCGGCATCCCGCCGCTGCCGCCGTCGAGCGGCGGCTACTGTTTCGTCCTGGTGCGCGCCTTCGGCGAACCAATCGGGCTGTTGACGGGGGAGGCGCCGGCCCAAGGGCTCGCGCCCGACGCGCTCGCCCAGCGCATCGCCGGACGCTTCTCGTCCGAGCTGAGCGAGCGGCTGGAAGGCTGCGGGATCGCGTGGAGCGGCGAGCTCCCGACGACGGGCCTCGCAGCCCCGGCCGCTCCCGCGTTCGAGCGCTCGCGCGAGGCAGTCCTGCACAACGGCCCCAGCATGACGGTCGCCGTCTGCACGCGAGACCGCCCCGAGACACTGCGACGTCTGCTGGACAGCCTGGTCGCGCAGCGCTACCCAAGGGTGAACGTGCTCGTCGTAGACAACGCGCCCTCGAGCGACAGCACACGAAGGGTCGTCGCGAGTGTGGCCCACGCGTGCGACATCGACTACGTGCGCGAGCCGCGTGCCGGGTTGTCGTGGGCTCGCAACCGGGCCCTCGCGTCGGCTCGCGACGAGATCATCGCGTGGGCCGACGACGACGCCGTCTGCGATCCGTGGTGGGCGGCCGAGGTCGCGCGGGCGTTCGTCGGCTTGCCCTCGGCAGGCGCGGTCACCGGCCTCGTCGTGCCCATGGAGCTCGATACGCCGAGCCAGGTCTGGTTCGAGCAGTACTGCGGGGCGGCACGTGGTCGCGGGGTCGAACGGGTCGTCTTCGCGCCGGGCGGCCCCGACCATGACCCGCTCTACCCCATGCCGGTGTTCGGCAGCGGCAACAACATGGCCTTCCGCCGACGAGCGCTCGAGGCGATCGATGGGTTCGACATCCTCCTGGGCGCCGGCACCCGGAGCGGCTCGGGCGAGGACATCCTCGCCTTGAGCAGCGTCATGCTCGACGGCTGGCCGGTCGTCTACCAGCCATCGGCGATCGTGCGTCATGCACACCGTCGCGAGTACACCGACCTGCGCCGCCTGCAGCTGGGTTACGGGCGCGGCATGGGGGCGTTCTACGCGAGCATGCTGGCGCACCGTCCCAGCGCGCTCGCCGGGATGGTTCGACTCGTGCCGCGCGCCCTTCGGGACCAGCTCTCGCGCGACGGTCGCCGGCTTGGCCAGCTCGACGACGCGGTGCGCAGCGACCTGCTGACCGCCTTCCGCACCGGGCTCGCCCAGGGCCCGTTCATCTACGCCGGCTCGCGGTTGCTGAGGGCCGCCCGCGAGCGTCGCTAGGGAATGCCGACCGAAGCTCTTCGGCCGGCAGGCTCAGCCCCGGCGACCGGCGCCGGTCGTGTCGGTCCGCCGCGCCCGACGGCGCGATCTGAGCCGTTCCTGCGCATAGCCGGCGGCCGCCATCGAGACCCCGGCGCCAATCGCAAGCGCGCGCCGCACGCCGTCACGGTCGCCTTCGAGGAGCCCCTGCTGCAGGCCGCGGGCCACCCCGCCGGCGAGCGTGCGACCGACGTACGACACCTCGGGCGCAAGCGAGCTTCCCCCGTACGCCGTGGCAAGACCAGCCTTGCCGGCGCCCTCCGCTCGCGAGCGGGTCAGGAAGTAGTGCAACGTGCATCGGTGCGGCGGCACGCGGTGCCGGGCGCGCGCGCGCGGTTCGTAGAGCCAGTGGAAGCCGGGGCACTCCCGGCTCACGCGCAGACAGAACTCGGTCTCCTCGCAGGTCGACTGTCGCGACTCGCCCGACCGTCGCTGGACATCGGCGCTCTTCACGACCCCGAAGCCGTCCTTGAACCCGCCGACCTTCTGCCAGATAGAGCGCCGCACCGACATGTTGGCCCCGATCAGGTTGCGCACTGGGCCCCTCGTCCCGCGGGCCCCGCGGTACGTGCAGCCGACCACCCAATCGAACTCGCTCGGGAACCAGCCTGGCGCCGCCGACGGCCAGATCGGCTCGATCAAGCCGCCCACACCTGCGACGTCGTCGCGCGCGTACGGAGCTAGAAGCGCTTCGAGCCAGCCGGGGTCGGCCCGGGCGTCATCGTCGAGGAACGCGATCACCGAACCCCGCGAAGCCGCGACGCCAGTGTTGCGCGCGCCCGAGGCGCCGCGCGCCCGCTCGTTCGGCAGGACCGTGACGCCCGTGAGCGACTGAGCTCGTTCGAGCAGCGCCTGGTTGTGATCGACTACGAGTGCGACGTCGCGTGGCCTCACCGTCTGGCGATGAATCGAATCGATGGCCGCGACGATGTCGTCCCAGCGCTCGTCCGTATAGGCGCACAGGACCACCGAAGCGTCGGCGACAGTGGCTCCCCTGCTGATTTGGTCACACATGCGTCACTCCTCGCACCGGGTCCACGATCCTCATCGGCCGCTCGCGGGCGAACCTTCGGTGCGGGTTGCAGGAGAGCGTAGTCAGGTCTGTATACGAATCGGCGCAGCGTCGCGCACGCCGATCTTGCGCGCCGGCGCGCCCGCCCAGATCTCGTCGTCGCCGGTCGACTGTGTGAGCACCGCGTTGGCGCCGACCACGGTGCGCCGGCCGATCCGCAGGGCGCCGTGCCGAGGCAGCACGACCGCACCGGCGCACAGGATCGCGCCGTCGCCCACCCGGCAGCCGGCGAAATCGTCGCTCTTCGGCCGCCAGATGTCGGCCCGACCGATCGTGACGTTGGGGTAGATGGTCACGTCGTCGCCGATCACCGTGGAGCCGTGCACGACGATGCCGAAACCGCCGTGCGGCAGCCGCAGCCCGGCGCCGATGACGGCCGCGGGCGAGATGTCGGTGCCGCGCAGCATGAGGAGCGGGTGGAGCACGCCCTCCAGCCGGGGCCGGCGCTGCGCGCGCACGAGCGCGACGAGCAGCCGGTCGAGGCGGGTGAGATCGGTGCGAAATGTGGCGGTCATCGAGGACTCCTCCCCCGCATCGGGTTAGGAGGCGTGCTTGCGACGGTCACGCACCCGACCCCTGCGTGCGACGACAGTGATTTCGGTGCCGCGGGCCCCAGCAAGCCAGCCCAACGGCAGTTGCGCGCGCCGGCTCGTCACGCCGCAGATCGGGTTGGCCACCTCGACGTCCCGACTCGACGCATTACCAGTGGTCACGTATCTTTCGGGCGCCGCCAGCCCCTTCCTCCGGTGGCCAGAGTCATCACCCGCCTCTGTCCGTGTCGTTTGCCGCCAGTGCGACGACCCCCGCACGATGGTCACGCTAGTTAGGTGTCACGCACCGGGGCTACGGAAATCGTGTACGAACGACGGCCGGTTGCCGATTCACGTTCCACAAGACAACGCAGACGGAAGGCGTGGCTTCAGTGGGACGAGGCTCAGAGTCAAGACAGGCGACCCTGGCGCACTCCACCAAGAGTCGCTGGTGCCTGCTCGCCGTATTGACGACGGTCGTGCTCTTTGGCCTCCTCGCCGCGTTCGTACACAAACCTGGCCGCCGACCTCGACATGATCGTGCGCGGCGGCCGCATCGCCTGCATCGGCGCAGGGCCGCGGCCGACCGTCGAGCTGCCGACCGGCCCAGCCATCGGCAACGACGCTCGACCTGCAGGTTGACACCGCGCCCGAAGCGCTCGACTTCTCCTGGTGTCAGTACTCGACAGTGAGTCCCGGGTCAGCACGCAGGCGAGCTACCCACCCGTTACTCCCACCCAGGGCGGGATAGGAACCCGCCCACACGTCGCTCGTGCGAGTACCTAGCCCGCCACGGCCGCCATTGCGGCCGACGATGAAATGGCGCGGATCGAGCAGCTCGGGAACGAGGCTCCGATCGACCCGCGTGTCCATGGGTGGATGGCCGGTGGCAGGTCGCCCCCCGCGGTAAGGGCGTCTCAGAACAGCCGCATCGCGACCCAGAGGGGCGACAGCCAGATGACGACGCTCGGCGCCGCGGGCACAGCCGCAGGCGAACCAGACGGGCTCGGGCTCGTTGGCGTCGACGGCAGCGGCGACGAGCTCGGATCGCTCGGTGGGCTCGCCGAGGGCGAGGCGGAGGGACTCGCACTAACGCTCGGGCTGGCCGACGGAGCAGCGGATGGACTGGTCGAGACAGTCGGCGTGGGCGAGGGGTCGACCGGCGGTGTGATGCGTCTGCCGGGCGAGGGGCTCGGGGCGGCACTGGGCGGATCGACCACGTCGACGCTCATCGACAGCCGGCTGGTCTGCGATGCGCCCTTGGCCGGCGCAAAGGTCAGCGTGACGCTGCCCTGCGACGCGCCGAGGGGCGCCGTGCCGGGCGCGGCCAGCTCGAAGGCGAGCTGCGCGTGCCCGCCCGCCTTCAGCGCGAGGCCGCTCGTCTGGATCGTTGTGCCCTGCGAGTACCCGACGCGCTTGACCAGCTTGGCGACCGCGCCCGAGAGCGTGGCGGTCAGCGTGACGGTGCCGCTGGCCCTTGAGGTGAGGTCGAGCACGTCCGCGTAGACCACGTCCTTGCCCTGCTGCAGGCTGCCGAAGTCGAGCACCATCGAGCCGTCCGTGTGCGCCGTAGTGACCGGGGTGCTGGTCGGCGCGCTGGCGTCGTCGAGCTGCGTCGAGGAGCCGGGCGCCAGGCCGACGAGCGGACCGTAGGTCGGGCTCGGCGAGGGGCAGGGCTTCTTGGCCAGGAGCGTGACCGTCAGCGGGATGGCGTGGCTCTCGGTCGAGCCGGCCACGCTCACGGTCAGGGTGCCGGCGTAGGTGCCGGGTGAAGCCGTGGACGACACGACGAAGGTCACAGCGACGCTGCGCGTCTGCTTGGGGTTGAGGGCTCCGCCGGTCGTGTCGGAGGCGAAGCCGACGCTCGTCACGAAGGGTGCGATCGCGCCGCTTGTCGCAAAGGAGACCTTGATCGCCGCCGGGGCCGAGGAGGTCACGCGCAAGACGTCGCTCCAGCTGCTGGTCGAGCCCGTGAGCAGGTCGCCGAAGTCGCAGGAGAGGGCGCCTTGCTTGTCGAGCGAGGCGATCGGCTGCGACTGGGGACAGCCGCTCGCGGTGTAGTGGGTGGCCTGCGAGCAGCCGGGGGCGAGGGTGACCGCCGGGGTCGCTGTGGGCGACGGCGAGGGGCAGGGCTTCTTGGCCAGGAGCGTGACCGTCAACGGGATGGCGTGGCTCTCGGTCGAGCCGGCCACGCTCACGGTCAACGTGCCGGTGTAGGTGCCGGGCGCCGTCTTGGACGACACGACGAGGGTCATGGCGACGCTGCGTGTCTGCTTGGGATTGAGGGCTCCGCCGGTCGTGTCGGCGACGAAGCCGACGCTCGTCACGAAGGGTGCGATCGCGCCGCTTGTGGCAAAGGAGACCTTGATCGCCGCCGGGGCCGAGGAGGTCACGCGAAAGACGTCGCTCCAGGTCGTGCTCGAGCCGGTGAGCAGGTCGCCGAAGTCGCAGGAGAGGGCGCCCTGCTTGTCGAGCGAGGCGATCGGCTGCGACTGGGGACAGCCGCTGGAGCTGTAGTGGGTGGCCTGCGAGCAGCCAGGGGCGAAGCTGAGGTAATTGCCCCAGGTGCCGGTGGTGAGCTTCACCGACACGGAAGCCGAAGCGGTGAACCAGGCAAGCGCTAGTGGGACGACGATCACGGCGGCGAGGACCAGGGCGGCCGCCGGGACAAGCCATCTTGCCGACGCCCGGCGAGACGGGCCGGCCCGGTGCGGCGCGAAGGTCGGGCCAACGTCCGCGTCGCGGGTTCCGCGACGACCGGAGAGCTCCGCAGGGATTGCGACGACCCGCGGCCTTGGCTCGGTCTGCGGCTGCCATTCGCCCGCGGGCACGACACCATGCTCCAGCAGGTGCGCACGCAGCCGCCAGCGGCTCGCGAACGTCGCGCCGCAGTGCGAGCAGGTGAACTCTACCGGGTGCGGTTCGACCACAAGTGCATCTTTCGTCTCACTCCACACCACCGCCCCTCGGGGGTTGTGTGCCGGGGGCGCGAGGCGCCCCCGGCACACGTTCAGTGCCGATCAGGAGTTCGGCGCCCCGTGGTCGTTGAGCTGGAAGCCCGCGACGTGGAAGTTGACGGCCGGAGTCGCCCCCGCGAAGTTGTTGCCCGCGCCGGCGTCGAGCCAGATCGCGACGCGGAAGGTCAGGCTCTGGCCAGGGGCGAGCCCGCCGACGCCGAGCAGAGCGGCCCAGTCCTGCATCGACTCGGTGTTCGCGAGCGTCCAGCCCGGGCCGGTCAACTGGCTGCCGTAACTGCTGCCGCCGAGGCTCTCCCAGATGGCGATGTGCAGCACGCCGTCCCAGGTCCCGTCGCCGGTGGTGATGGTGCCCCAGGGGTTCTGCGCGTAGTTGGCGGTGTTCGTGATCGTCACGTCCTGCCAGTCGACGTAGCTCGAGTCCGCGGCGGTAGCGGGAACGAGGCTGAAGTCGGTCCCAGCCACGGCCGGCACCAGATACTGCTGGGTGCCTACCGCTGCGGCGCTGATCGCGATACCGGGGGACGCGGTGTACTCGGTGGCGGCGGTCGAGGCCGACGACGTGAAGTACGCGTAGGCGATGCTCGCAGCGATCGCCACGGCAACGATGATGACAAGCGGAATGATGACCCGCTTCTTGAGAAGCCTCTTCATGTGGAACCCCCTCCACGATGTCGAGTGAATGTTCGCCGCGCGGAGCGCGGCCGGAGCGCCCTGTTCACCGCACGGGCATCCCTCCCATCCAGCGGCTCCGAGGCCGGAAGCAGGGCAGGCGACAATCGCTCTCGGGGCGCGCAGCCGCTTCCCTGGCAGGCCGGTTCGAACTCGAGGGAAGTCGTGGCCGGGTGAGGCAGGGAAGACGCGGCGGCCCACTTCCGGAACGCAGCCCCCCTGCTTCGCCTGCCACTTCTCCCACTGGCGGTGTCAGGTATATCGCAGGTCGCAGACTTTCTCAACGTCGTAGTGCTAAGAGCCAGCTACGAAGGATGGGCCGGCACCTGATCGCCCTGGCCCGGGGGGAAGAGGTGTTGCCGCCCCGGGCAACGGCCGCGCCGTAGCTGCCTGTAGCCCTGCTCGAGCGGCTCAGGTCGGCTACTTGACCGAGTCGACGGGAAGCGGCGGCGACCAGACGGCCGCGGGCTTTCGAAGCGACGCTGGGACAGGGAATCCCAGCCCTGACCCCTCGCTCCGGTGGCTGCGCTCCGCGCGATGCAGCCTGAGCTCGAAGTCAGACCCGAACGTCGCCTGGCAATGCGAGCAGCGGAACACCAGTGGGCGCCTGGGGACAGCCTTCCAGACGCGCGCCGGCGGTTCGGTTCCGAGGACGAGGGCGGGACGCGGGCCTGGCCGTGCCGCCTCGGGCGAGGCAGTCCTCTCGTCGCGGCCCGAGGCGATGGCGGTGGCGGTGGGCACAACGGCATTCGCGATGCTCGGCATGGTCATGGCCCTCCGTTTCGCGGTCTGCCGCTCGGCCAGGTCGCCCATGACCGAGAAGATGAGCCACACGCAGACGATGGTCAGGATGACCGAGGCCGCGCCGGCCGGGTTCTTCAAGTACACGAGCCAGTAGCCCATCTCGCGGGGCGCCAGCACGACGCCGCCGATCACCTGCGACGCCCTGGTCTGTCCGGGGTCGGCCGTACGGTTGGCGTCACCCTTGGTGACGAGCAGGCCGTCCGCCTCGCGACAGATCAGGCGGTGGGTCACGACGCCGTTGGCCGACTCGAACGAGATGACCTGGCCGACGCGGTAGACGCCCTCCCTGACGATCACGGCGCTGCGCGAGGGGATCGTAGGGGTCATCGAACCGGTATGGACGACGAAGATCCTGTACGGCAACGCGCCCGTGTAGAGCAGGACGGCCGGCACGATGAGTGCTAGACAGACCGCCACGAGCGCGACGTTCTTGATGACCCTAGCCACCGCTCAACCCCCAGGCCAGAATCGCGCGCGGGCTGCGGCACTGCTCCGGGCCAGACGATTCCGAGACGGCTGGCGTCGGTGTCGGCGAGACCGTCGGTGTCGGCGAGACCGTCGGTGTCGGCGAGACCGTCGGTGTCGGCGAGACCGTCGACGTCGGCGAGGCTGCAGGGGTCGGCGAAACCGCCGGGCTCGGCGAGGTCGGCGATGGGCGCACGGACGGCGGGGCCGTGGGCGTGTCCTGGCCCGGCCCCGTTCGCGCTCTCCCGGACGACTTGTGCGTCTGTTTCTTGCAGACAGTGAGCGTCATGGGCATGAGAGTGTCGGGCGACCATCCTGCGACGTGGATCGTGAGCGTCCCGGTATAGATGCCGGGAGCGAGGCGGGTCGGCACGTCGATCGAGAACGAGATGCTTTGGGCCGCCCCAGGCCTGAGCACACCCGAGGTACAACCGGAGAGCCGCACCGACGTTACATAGCGAGCAAGTGGCCCGGAAACGCCTAGGCTCACCGTCTGCTGCGTCTTCACGAGCGATGTGATGCGCAGAACGTCGCACCACGATTGGCACGACCCCTGCCACGTGTCGCCGAAGTCGAGGCTCAGGCTCTGGGACGAGCCGTACTGCGCGATCGGCTTGAAGGACGTGCCGCAGCCGCACGCGTCCCAGAACTCGGCCCTGGAACAGCCGGACGCGAGACGGTAGGGGCAAGCGCTCGCCCAAGGTCCGAGCGTGCCGGTCATCGTGCCGCCGTGGACATCGGTGAAGTATGCGTTGGTGTCGTGGCTGGCAGCGGCTACGAGGAGGGCGCACACGGCCGCAGCGACCAACAGTCCGCATATCTTCGCTCGGGTGCTCATTGCGTCACGACCAGTCCAGCGACCCGCCCGCTATCGAGAATTACTACGGGGCTTTCCAAGCCACGAGGAACCGTCCAGGGCCCGGCAGTCTGGGCTGCCGGGCCCTGTGCGGTTTGTCTGTTCAGTCAGTCCCTAAGAGCGAAGTCACCAAGGAGCAACAGGCGCCGGGCTCAGAGGCGGCAGAACGAGCATGCCAGGATCTTGGCCGACCTGAGTGGCCACGATCTCATAGGGCAGACCGTTCTGCGAACCGACGGCCGGGCTGGACGGGGGAGTGTAGGTCCGGCCATCCCTGGTCTCGGTTGCGACCGGCCAGGCGTTCCACGGCTGGTTCTCGTAGACGTTGGTGGCCTTGCCAGCAAGCGTGAAGGTGAAGGTCATCGTGCCGCTGCCATTGACGGCCAGGTTCGACTGCAGCAGCATCTGTGATGGGACGTAGTAGGTGTCTGGAGCGGGGCCAGAACCCTCAGGCAGGAAGTCGTTGAGGTTGGTCGAGACCCAGTTGACGCCGCCGTTCGCATCCGCGATGGTGACCGCGCCGTACGTCCCCATGTCGTTGAGAGCATGCAGGGCGTCAGCCGTCGGGAACACGATGTAGACGTCTTCGGCGTTCTTGCCCGTGTTCGTGTAGTTCACCGTGACAGTCGCAGGCACGCCGGGCATGAGGTTGGTGAAGTTCATGTCGAGCGAGTTGCCGTCGATCGTGCTTCCGTCTCCACTTGGATTGATCGCGATGTTGCCGTAGGCGCCGTGCAGGGTACCGCTGTGCGAATCGCTGAAGTAGGCACCCGTGGCGTGCGAGGCAAAGGCGGCCAGGCCGGCCACCAGGACCAGCGCAAGCACGAGGCCGAGGAGCTTGAACTTCATGTGAAGAACCCCCTTCACGATGAATGGACTTTGCCGCGCAGGCTGCGCGGCCGGAACGGCTAGGCCCTCAGCACGCGCATCCCCCCTCTGAGACGCTGGCTCCTCAAACCCGCCGCCAGGGCATGCTGCTGCTACGCTCGGTGAGCGCAACTCTTGCCCTGACAGGCCCGGTCGATCTGCGGGAGGTGGCAATCGGGTGAGTTGCGAGCGCGCAGCGTCCCTGTGCCTCGGACGCAGCCCACCCTGCGTCGCCTGCCACCTCTCCCACTGGTGCCATGAGGTATAGCCCCGGCCGGCGGCCTGCTCAAGGAGCCGGGCTTCGCGAGGGCCCTCCGCGGCGGGTTGGACGCGGCGAGAGTCAGTGGTACGCCGGGGTCATCGATGCCAGGGGAAATAGCTCGTGTGCAGAGGCTTTGTCAGGACCGGGAGGCGGCGACCCGCGCCGTGGGGTGCTGCCCGCCCGACCAGGCGAGAAAGCGTTGTCACCCGAGGCCACGATCCAGGTCGCAGTCGCGGCGGCGTCCGCAGGCACCACCCCTGCGCATTGCGAACACTGGCCCACCCGAAGCGCCGGGACCGCGCGGTCGTCCCGTCACCAGCGATGACTACGGAATCGGCAGGCCGATACGCGCCGCCTGCCGATGAAACGTGCGTAGGCAACCTTCGATCCCTGCGAAAGGTGGCCGGTCATGGACCACCCCCCGACACGGCGATCACGCCCCCGCCCGTTCGGCTCGCCCCGCGGCTGGCTGCTGCTCGGCGCGGCGGGCCTGCTCGCGCTGCTGGCCGTCTGTGTGCTGTCGCCCCACGACGCGCTGGGCACGGTCACCCGTACCGCCCTGCTGCGCTCGACGGCATCGAGCGGCGGCGCGTCCGGCGCCGGCCACGTCGTCGCCTCCTCGGCCATCCTCACCGCCCGGGCGCAAGCAGGACATCGCAAGCAGCCGACCCCGACGCCTGCGCCGACCCCGAAGACCACGCCCACGCCCACGCCGACCGCCTCCGCAACGCCGGCGCCGACGACGCCATCGCCGCAGCCGACGGCCACGGCGACGACCTCGCAGAGGGTCGACTTCGGCATCGCGTACGGCAACACGCTGCCCTGGCTCGACGCCGACGACCTCGCGGCCGTGCTGAACGACGCCAGCGCCCTGGGGGTGGGCTGGATCCGGCTCGACCTCGACTGGAGCGACATCCAGCCCACGAGCGCCGCGACCTACGACTGGAGCGACTTCGACCGCGTCGTCCAGGCGGCGCGCGCCCGTGGCCTGTCCCTGCTGCCCGTGCTCATCGGCACGCCGGCCTGGGCGCGACCGGCCGGGGCGACGAACGAGATGTGGGCTCCGGCCGACCCCGCGCAGTTCGCTGCGTTCGCGGCGGCGGCGGCGCGACGCTACGCCCCGCTGGGCATCCACACCTGGGAGATCTGGAACGAGCCGAACGCCACTGCCTTCTGGCGCCCGCAGCCGAGCGCCGCGGCCTACATGAAGCTCCTCAGCCCTACGGCCGCCGCCATCAGGGCCGCCGACCCCACCGCGTTCATCGTCTCCGGAGGCCTTGCGCCCGAAGCCACCGGCTACGTGAGCGGCTCCTCACTGCAGTTCCTGGCGGCCATGTGCGCCCTCGGCGCGAACCGTCTGGTCGACGCCATCGGCTATCACCCCTACTCGTTCCCGGTCACGCCCCAGGACCCGGTCACGTGGAACCCCTGGGCGCAGATCGCCACGACCGGCACGAGCCTACGCTCGATCCTCGCCCAGTACGGCACGCCGGGGCTGCCCATCTGGGCCACCGAGTACGGCGCCCCGACGGACGGCCCGGGCACCGAGGCCACGGCCCAGGGTTGGCCCCAGGGCACCGACCCCGACCACGCAAGCGAGGCCTTCCAGGCGACGCTCGCCACTGACTCCGTCGCCGCCGCGGTCGCCACACCGGGCCTGCGCGCCCTGTTCTGGTACACCGACCGCGACGCGGGCACCGACCCGAGCACGACCGAGGACTTCTTCGGCCTGCGACGGGCAGACGGTAGCGCAAAGCCCGCCTTCGCCGCGCTGGAGGCCGCGATCGCCCAGTACGGCGCCGACACCCCGACGCCGTAGGCGATGGTCGCCCTGCTATAGTGATGGTGTGACTGTCAGTGGACTCCTGTCCGCCCTGCGCGGCGGCTACGGCGACGGCCGTCGCCGTCCCGACACGTACCACATACGAGCCGGGGCCGTGCTCGCCGCGCTCCTGCCGACCAGCGCGTTGCGCTGCGCGGCATACCGCCTGCTCGGCTACCGGATCACCGACTCGCGCATCGGCCTCGGCACGCTGATCGACGTCGAGAGCGCCGAGATCAGCGGATCCGTGATCGGTCCTCTCAACCGGTTCCACGGCCCGTTCGCGCTCGTCATGGATGGAGCCGAGGTCGGCGCCTTCAACGAGTTCACCTGCGGCGACTGGGCTCCGGACTGGCCCTGCTACAAGCGCTACTGCCGCCTGCACCGCGGCAGCATCGTCTCGGGCAATCACGTGATCGACGCGGCCGGCGGCTTCGAGCTGGGCGAGGACTCCCTGATCGGCGGCCGCCGCAGTCAGGTCTGGACCCACTCGGGCGACGACGACCCCGACAGGGACGACCTCGCGGTCGCCATCGGCGACCATTGCTTCGTGGCGTCGCGCAGCCTGATCGCCCCCGGGGCGAGCCTGGCGCCCTATACCACCGTCAGCATGGGAAGCACGGTGATCGGCAGGTTCGAGGAGCCCCGCTGCCTGCTCGGCGGCGTCCCGGCGAAGGTCCTGCGTACGAACTACGAGCAGATCATGCGGCACAGCCACTCGCCCATGGCCTGACCCGCCGAGCGCAGCCCGAGCGCCCGGCGCCATCCGGGGCCCGGCCGCACTCTTTCACCGGCCCAGCGGTCGCCTCCACCATCATCCCCTCTAGCTGTCGCCCCGAGGCCGGCGCTTCGACGGCCGTCGACTCACGTCGTTGCCCTACTCGGCAACGCAATCCGCACGACCAGCGGCCCGTCTCGGCCGATGGAGACCCGTGACGGTCCCTCTTTGGATGGGGTGGTGCATCCGGTGGACAGGCGCTCATCACGAACGACACGGCGGATCACCGGCGCGCTCGCGTCGCGGCAGGGCGCCGTGTGGTCCGTGCTGGCGACGATCGCAGTCTTGGCCGGCCTCGCCGGCCTCTGGAGCCCTGCGGCGCAGGCGTCGAGCGCCCGGAGCGCCACGGTCAGCAAGGCCGCCATGAAGTTCGGTATCTCCTATGGCAACGTCCTCCCCTGGCTGGGCACTCACGACCTCGCCGCCGAGCTGAACGACGCCAGGGCCCTGGGCATGAAGTGGGTGCGCGTCGACCTGGAGTGGAGCGACGTCCAGCCCGACGGGGCAGCCACCTACCAGTGGAGCCAGTTCGACCGCGTCGTGAGCGCGGCGCGGGCGCGCGGCCTGTCGCTGCTGCCGGTGCTCACATGCACGCCCTCCTGGGCGCGCGTGGCCGGGGCGCCGAGCAAGCTCTGGGCCCCGGCCAGTCCGGCGCGGTTCGCCTCGTTCGCGGCGGCCGCGGTGCGCCGCTACGCTCCCAAGGGCATCCACACCTGGGAGATCTGGAACGAGCCGAACACCGTGGCGTTCTGGGGCGCGCACCCCAGCGCCAAGGCCTACGTCGCGCTGCTGCGCCCCACCGTCGCGGCCATGCGCAAGCGCGACCCGAAGGTCTTCATCGTGTCCGGCGGCCTCGCCCCCGACGCGCGCGGGTTCCTCGCCGCCATGTGCGCGCTGGGCGCGAACCGCCTGGTCGACGCCATCGGCTATCACCCCTACTCGTTCCCGCTCACGCCGCAGGACCCCGTCTCGTGGAACGCCTGGCGACAGATCGCCGCGACCAGACCGAGCGTGCGCAGCATCCTCGCCGCGCACGGCACGCCGGGGCTGCCCATCTGGGCCACCGAGTACGGCGCCCCGACGGACGGCCCGGGCACCGAGGCCACGGCCCAGGGTTGGCCCCAGGGCACCGACCCCGACCACGCAAGCGAGGCCTTCCAGGCCACACTCGCTGCCGACTCGGTCGCGGCGGCGCCGCGGACGGCCGGCCTGCGCGCCCTGTTCTGGTACACCGACCGCGACGCGGGCACCGACCCGAGCACGACCGAGGACTTCTTCGGCCTGCGACGGGCAGACGGTAGCGCAAAGCCCGCCTTCGCCGCGCTGGAGCGAGCGATCAAGGACTAGGCTAGGCCGGGCGGCGCCGGGCGGCGGGCTGCCTGCCGCCGTTGTAGTACCATGGCGGCCTCATGAGGGTCCTGCTCTCCCACGTCTACTCGAAGGACAACAAGGGCGATGCCGCGCTGCTCGCCGTCCTGATCGCCGACGTCCGGCGAGCCTTCGACGACCCCGAGATCGTCGCCGTGACGTTCGACGCGATCGCACCGGGCGAGACCTTCGCCGGCGTGCCGCTGACGGAGTCGTTCCTGTACTACGCACTGAGCGCGTCCCGCCTCAGGCCGCTCAAGATGCTGGCCGGCGTCTTCGTCGTCACCGCGACGCTGGCCTGGGCCGTGGCGAGCAGGCTGCGGTTGCGTCTGCCGCTGCCGGCCGAGCTGGAGTCGCTGTGCCGGCTGTATCGCGACGCCGACATCGTGGTCACGGTCGGCGGCGGGTTCCTGCGCGCCCGGCCCGGCCTGCTCGCCACCCTCTGGCTGGTGCCCGTCGTGCACCCCTTCTGGCTGGCCGCCGTCCTGGGCACGCCGACGGTCCTGTACCCGCAGTCGATCGGGCCCCTCGGCAGTCGCGCACAGGAGCGGCTCGTCAAGCTCACGCTCGACAGGGCGGCGCTCGTCATGATCCGCGAAGACGTCAGCATGGAGGTAGTCGGGCGGCTGCACGTGCGGGCGCCGGTCGTGCGCGCGGTCGACGGGGCGTTCGCGCTGCCCGCCGAGGTGCGACCCCGGTCCGCCGGGCGGGCAACCGGGCGGGACGGTGACCGTCCCCTGTTCGGGATCACCGTCAGGGCCTGGCTCGACGGAGAGCGACAGAGCGCCTACGAGCGCGCCGTGGCCGGCCTTGGCGACCACCTCGTGTCGGCCGGCGGCCGCGTCGTCTTCATCCCCCAGGTGTCGAGCGTCCACCACCACGACGACGACCGCGAGGTCGCCGTCAGGGTGCGGTCGCTCATGCGGGCCGAAGCGGGGGCCGAGGTGGTCACCGACGACATCGATCACCTGGCGGTGAGGGAGCTGTGCGGCAGCGTCGACTACATGATCGGCACGCGCTTTCATTCGGTGATCTTCGCGCTGTGCGCGCATGTGCCCGCGATCGCCATCGAGTATGAGCACAAGACCAGCGGCATCATGTGCGAGCTCGGTCTCGAGCGCTGGGTGATCGCCATCGAGGACGTGTCGGCGCCGCGGCTCATCGCCCTGGTCGAGGAGATGGTCGCCGCCAGGGACGAGTACGAGTCGCGCCTCGACGAGGTCGTCCCGCCCTACGCCCGCCGCGCGGCCGCCACCTACGAGGAGCTCGTGGCCGCCGGCAGGAGGCTGGGCCTCGGCCGGGCCGCCCGCGGCTAGCGTGGGCGCGTCACGGCCAGCGCGGCCGCTGTCAGCCCGGCCGCCGTGTTGCCGACGAGAAAGGCGACGGCCACCCACGGCAGGCCGTGGCGCGCCCCGACCAGCGCCAGCCCCACCATCACGACGGCGTAGACGACGTCGGCGATCACGAGCGCGCGCAAGCGCCGCGTCACCCGCAGCACGGCCGTCGCGAGCGAGCACAGGGCCACCGACGGGGTCGACAGGGCGAGCACGGCGAGAGCCCAGGCGCCGCCCGCGCTGTAGGCGTGGCCGAAGAGCAGCAGGAGCCAGTGGCCGGACACGGCCACTACGAGGCTGCACGGCACGCAGACGGCGACGAGCAGCCGAGCCGAGTGGCGCAGCAGGGGAGCCATCTGCGCCCCCTCTTGAGAGCACTCCGCGAAGAAGGACAGGGACACCGCGTAGGCGATGGAGAACAGCAGGCCGGCCACCTGGAAGGCGATGAAGTAGAAGGCCGCCTGACGCGGCCCCCGTACATCGAGGATGATGATCGGGATGACGAGGACCGGGCAGAGGCTGAGCAGGTTGGCGGCGTAGTTGGCCGCGGAGTAGTCCCACGTCCGCCGCAGCACGTCGAGCGAGACCGTCAACCGGGGTCTGTAGCCCGTGGTGGCCATGAGGCACACGAGCGTCGCCGCCACGGCCGCGGCCGCCCCGACCCCGGACGACACGAAGATGCCGAACGCCCCCAGGCCGACGAGCAGCGCCGGCAGGGCCAGTTTGACGACGCCCTGCACGAGCCCGTCGACGAACAGGTTGTACTGCGCCTTCTGGAAGGCGACGAAGATGCTGTCGGTCACGAGGTTGACCGACCAGAGGGCGGTCAGCAGCGTGAAACCGACGGCGTAGCCGACCGAGCCGCGCACGAAGGCCAGCCGCGGCGCGAACGAGGGGATCAGCAGCACGTACAGGGCGGCGACGACGACCGCCGTGCCGAAGACCATCACGAGCCCCGTGTCGATCTCGGCGTCGCGTTCCACCGAGGCCGGCAGGAACCTGATGAAGGCCGTGTTGAAGCCGAGCAGGCTGACATACGAGATGAGGGAAGCTCCCGAGATCAGCGTGGTGGCCGCCCCGACCTGGCCGGCGCTGTAGAGTCGCGAGTTCAGCAGCCAGAACACAAAGCCCGCCGCGGCGACCGTCGCCGTCGTCAGGCTGAGGTACAGCGAGCCGCGCACGATAGAGTCGCTCATGAGGCGGCGCGCGGCGCCCACCCAGGAGCCTCGGGCCGCCGAGAGCCGGGGCTGGGTCATGGTGTTCTCGACCCGGCACGGCGGCAAGACGCTTCGCACTGCGCGCCGCGCCTCATTTGAAGACCTGCGCGCCGTTGCTGCTGTAGACGAGGTCCTTCTGCTGATCGAGCAGGCCGACCGGATAGCGGTACAAGACGATGTCGCCGTCGTAAGAGATCGCCGCCTGTCCCTTCTGCACCGCCTCCCAGCCGAGGAACACGTAACCGTCCCGCTTGACGAGACTGGGCCAGATGTCGGCGCGGGGGTTCGGGCTCGTGAACCCCGGCAACTGGGCGAACGCCACGTGGTTGCTCTCGGTCTGGGACTGCACGTCGCCAGCCTGCACCCCCTGGTCACGCAACCACGCGACGGCCCGCACCTCCTGCGGATGCAGGTAGTACAGGTCGTAGTAGAGACCGGCGTTGTTGAGATTGAGCTGCGGCGGGTAGCCGCCGAGAGCCTGAGGCAGGACGCCCGAGAGCGACAGGAACAGGAGCACGACCATGGCCGCCGCCAGCCTGAACGCCCAGCGCTCACCCGCCCAGCGCAGGACTGCCACCGTGCCCAGGGCGACGAAGGGGCTCACGATGATGAGCGCTTGCTGAAAGGCGCGCAGGATCCCATAGTCCACGGAGATGACGGGGAGCACGACCTGGGCCGCCACGATGATCGTCGCGGCCCAGCCGAGGGCGTATATGTCGACCGTGGGGCGGAAGTTGCGCCGCGTCACGAGCAGCGCGGCGACCAGGCCGACCAGCAGGAGCACCTGGTAGACCCGGGCGGCCGCCGAACGGAGCGCCGCGTTGAACGATGCCGCGTCGAGATGGACGCGGGCAAGGGCGCGCCCGAGCCGGGTCAGGGGAAGGTCGCTCTCGGCCACGATCGGCGCCGCGTAGCGCGAAAGGACGCGCTGCGGGTAGTAGATGCCCGCGGCCCGGTTGCTCCGCGTCTCGCTCAGGACCGACGCCGCGTGCTCACGCATGACCTGCCGCTCGCTAGGCGCGCCGAGCGAGAAGAGGCTGTACGACACATCGGTCGAGCGGTCGCTCGCCGCGGGCGAGCCGCGCAGGGTCTGCACGACGGCCACCAGGGTGTCGCCCAGCCCGTTCACGGTGTGCGTGTACGCCCCTGTCCACAGCAGGCTCGCACCGACCAGCACGACGATGCCGAGCAGCCCGACGGCGGGCGCCGTGCGGGCGGACCGGCCGCTCAGCAGGGGAAGGCGCAGCCGCCGCCGCAGGCCGTTGACGACGGGGAGAGCCGCCGGGGCGGACCGCGCGAGCAGCCAGGCGATGACCAGCGTGCCGCCCAGGACGTAGGTCGTCGAGTAGTGCGAGACCACCACCCCGGCGAGGCAGGCGGCGGCCAGGAGCTGGCGAGATAGCGGCCTGGCCCGGGCGTTGGTCATCGCGAGAAGCGCAGCCGCCACGAACAGAAAGGCGATCTCCTGGCGGTCCAGGAAGGGCATGTCGTTGAGGAACGTCGGGAACGAGATGAAGTAGACCACCGCGAGCAACGCCACTCCGGTCGACGCGTAGCGCCGCGCCAGCTTGTACACGAGGACCGGGCAGTACGCGAAGATGGCCTGGAAGACCACCTTGTAGACGTAGGCGTCGCCGATCCCGGTGATGCGCGCGATGAACGTCGGCAGCACCGTGATGCTGAGGCAGGCGTTGTAGGGATCGCCGAAGGCGCTCATGTCCCAGCGGCCGTTCGCCTTGGTCAGCTGGAAGACGCGGAACTCGCGCTGGATGTCGTGGCCGGTCACGTACCAGCCGCGCAGCGACGTCATGAGCAGCAGGGCCAGCGCGATCAGGTACACGGCGGCGGTCACCACACCCGGCTCGAGCGAGCGGCGCCAGGCGATCAGCGCCACCAGGGCGACCGCGACCGCGAGGAGCATCGCGAGCGTCACGCCGCCGCCGGCCCCGTTGTTCAGGCGGACGGCACCGGCGACGGCGGCCACGACGATGGCCCCGCACAATGCGAGCACGAGCTTGTCCCTGTCGGCGGGCGCGCGCAGCGGCAGGGCGACCGGCCGCGGCCAGCGGCTCGGGCGCCACAGGCAGAGCGCCAGGATGAGAGCGTCCAGGATCGCCAGCAGCGGCAGCCGCTCCAGGGGCCGGCCGACACCGAGATGCGGCAGGGCGGCGTTGATCGCGAGGCCGGCGCCCATGAGACCGAGCAGCGTGATGGCGAGGGCGTAGCCGATGCGCTCACCGGCGTCGGCCCACCGCCAGGCGAGCTTGGTGTACAGCAGGGGCACGGGCAGTCCGAACAGAAGCACGCAGCCGGCGACCGGCCCGGCCCAGGGCACCGGGTGCGGCAAGGCGACCACGGCGTTCGCGCACACGGCGACCACGGCGACCGTGAGCGCCGCGCGCCGCCGGCGTTTCCGCTCCCGCGAGGCCGAAGGCACGTCAGTCCGCCGGGGCCGGCGGGCGCCCGATCTCCGAGTAGACGTCCTCGAGCCGCGCGAGCAGGCTCGGCCACGAGAAGTCTGCCGCCTTGCGGAGACTGCGTCGGGAGAGCTCCCGGCGCAGGTCCGGGTCGGCGGCCACGCGGTCGAGCGCCCGGGCGAGCGGCTCCGGGTCGGGGGCGGTCAGCAGGCCGGTGTCGCCCAGGGTCTCCCGGCAGCCGAGCACATCGGTCGCGACGACCGGCAGACCGACCGCCATCGCCTCGAGCATCACGAGCGGCATGCCCTCCTTCTCCGAGGGCAGCACGAACACGTCCGCCCAGCGGTACCAGCGCAGCAGGTCGTCGCCGAACTGGGTGCCGACGAGCCGGACGTTGTCGAGGCCGAGCCGAGTCACCAGAGCCCGCACCATGGCGGTGTCCTCGCCTTCGCCGACGATGACGAGCTCGGCCGGTTCTGTCATCTGCGCCACGGCGCGAACGAGCCGGGGCAGCGCCTTTTGGCGAGCGATCCGGCCGACGAACAGGAGCCTGCACGGTCCGGGGGAGCGGTCGGCTCCGGCGCCCGGGGCCCCGTGCTCGCCACCGGGGCAGAACCGACCGCCGACGGCGTTCGGTATCACCGCGATGGCGCGCGGGTCGACCCCGTGCTGGGCCTCGAGCAGTCTGGCCTGGTCGGCCGACAGCGCGATGACGCGGGCGGCGGCCTGCAGGGTGCGGCTGAGCACCCAGCGCTTGTAGAGCAGGAACAGCGGGCCCAGACGACCCGACGGGTCGGCGTCCAGGTGGAAGTGGGCTACGAAGGGGCGGCGGCGCAGGAACGCGGCCAGCCAGACGATCTCCGGCGTCAGGCCGACCGCGACGTGCACATGGACGATGGCGTCGCGCGGCGCGCGCAGCAACCGTGGAAGCAGGCCGGGAGCGACGGGAGTGTGCGCGAACACGACCGCGCGCAGACGGCGCACCGTGAGGCTCCCCGCCCGCTCGCACAGCGGGGCACCGCGAGCGCCCACCGTCGTCGTGAGCACCTCGACGTCGTGCCGCGCCGACAGCCCCTCCGCGATGCCGAGCACGACGTTCTCCATGCCGCCGACGTGCGGCGGGTAGTACGGCACGACCTGCAGCACGAGAGGTCTCCACGCCCGCTCGCCGCCGCGCCTCGTCTCCCCGGCGGCCCCGCCGGTCACGAGTAGCCCCTGAAGAAGATGCTCTGTGCCGGCATGGCCAGCCTCACGCTGACCAGGTACACGCCGCCGGGCTCGGCCGGGGCGAAGACGACGGACCGACCGACGGCCGCCCCGGCCTTGAGCTCGACGCGCCCGCGGGCCACCACGGCCGACTCGCCGGGGCCGGTCACCGTGACGACGTACGAGTACACCCGATCATGGCCCTCGTGATTGACGATCGCGAAAGCGAATCGGTTCGGGTGACGGAGGCTGAGGCTGGTCGGAAGCGAGCCGGCGTCACTGAAGTACAGCTCGGTGGAAGGCGTCACTTCGCGCGTGAACGACAGGGCAAGCTGGTGCGCCGTCTGGCGGGGGAACGCCGCGACGAGCGCTATGAGCGCGAGGCACACCGCGAGCGCGACGAGCACTGCCCGCGCGCGCCCACGACCGGCCCTGGCCCGACTCGGGGTCGTGGCGGGCCGCGCCGGCGGCGCGACCGCGGACGCCTCGCGCCACGCCACGCGGCCACCACGGTGGAGATCGTCGGCCGGCGCCGCGAACCTGGTCGCGACGGCGGGAATGCCGTGAGCGCCCCCGTCGCCACGCTCCGCGGCCGACGTCGCCGCCCGCCTCGCGGCGGCGGCGCGGGCGGCGACTTGGGCCGCCGCGTCGGCCCGGGCTCGACCGGCCGCGGCCCGAAGCAGCCGCACGCGGCTGGCGTCGTCGATGCCCCAGTCGAGCTGTCGACGGTTCTCGAGGTCGAGCAGCTTGGCCGCGGTGATCTCGCCCGCGCCCTCGAGAAAGAACCTCGTGCCCCCGTCCTCGCAGGTGAGCTGTGCACCGCCGAGCGGGCTGTTGGGTCGCAGCCTCGCGACTTGCATCCTGGCTCCGCCTCCCGGTCGGCCGGGACGCGCGCCGGACGCCGTCTCCGCCCCGCCGCCCCCGGTCGGGCCTGACGCCGCCCGTCGTTCGCCCTCCAGTGACCTGTCATACTAGACCGGCCCTGTCCGGCCCGCCAGTTTGCCACCGTCGTGGCGGCGGCTCTCGGGGCTCGCATCACGGCCCCGCCGCCCTTGAAGGCGGCGGCGAAGGCGCGGCGGGCGAGGCTGGCGGACGGCCCCGAAGCCGCAGTAAGCTGTCTGCACTGTGCAGGTACGGGTGGTCCGCGCGATGTACGGGTGCGGCGCCCCCCGGTGGGAGGGGAGCCAGGAGATCCGCGCCGATCGAGCACACTCGCCCGCGGGATCGACTCACGCCGCTGCGCCCCACACGCTGTGGAGCGGGCAGTTCGAGGTCTGCGCCCCGCAGGCACCGGACGGCCCCCTTCTGACCTCGGCGCGGCTCCCCTTCGACGAGGCGCGTCTGCTCGTGCGCGTCGTCGGCGAGCCGGTCGGGTTCGTGCGGGTCGCGCTCCGCGCGGGGTACCTCGACCCCGAGCTCGTGCTGCGCGCCATCGAACGCGAGCTGGCAACGAGGGTCGAACGCGAGCTGCGTCTGGCCGGCGCCCCGTCCCTTGCCGCGATCCGCCGTGCCGGCGGCAGCGCGAGCGTCGCCAGCCCGGACTGGGTGGACGGCTCGCGCGCTACGCCGGTCAGCGCGATCGTGTGCACCCGGAACCGGGGTGATGCGCTGCGGCCGTGTCTCGACTCCCTGATGCGCCTCGAACACGGCGAGCTCGAGATCATCGTCGTCGACAACGCGCCCACCGACGAGAGCACCGCCGACCTCGTCGGGCAGCTGGCGGGCGGCCGTCACCGGGTGCGCTACGTGCGCGAGGACCGGCCCGGGCTGTCCCGGGCGCGCAATCGCGGGCTCCGCGAGGCGACCGGCGAGATCATCGCCTACATCGACGACGATGCGCGCGCCGACCCGCTCTGGGTCGCCGGCCTCATGCGTGGCTTCAAGCGGCACGCCGGCGTGGGCTGCGTGACGGGGCTCGTGGTCAGCGCCCGGCTCGAGTCCGCCGTCGAGCAGTACGCCGAGGCCAGAGCCTGGTGGCTCACGCGGTGCGAGCCGCGTCTCATCTCTGCGACGCGCGGCCCGGGCGACTCGCGTCTCCACCCCTACGACACCTACTCGTTCGGAACGGGCGCGAACATGGCGTTCCGCGCGACGGTGATCCGCGAGGTCGGCGGCTTCGACGAGTGTCTGGGCGCCGGCGTGCCGACGGCGGGCGGCGAAGACCTCGATGCCTTCGCGCGCGTCCTTCTGTCGGGCCGCCTCGTCGGCTACGAGCCGGCGGCACTGGTCTGGCATGAGCACCGGGCCACGGAGCACGACCTGCAGCGACAGATGTACGGCCGCGGCAAGGGCCTGGCCGCCTACCTGACCAAGTACCTGCTGTCGCGTCGCTCCGGACCCGAGCTCGCGGTCCGCTCGCTTGCCGCGCTCTGGCACCTGGGCGTGCTCGTAAGGCGGTCACGGACGGCCGCCGACCGCACGGTCGAGCGCAGCCGCGTGCTGCGCTCCGAGCTTCGGGGCCTGCTCGTCGGCCCGCTCGTCTACGGGCTGGTGTGCCGCGCCCGGGGCCGCGACCGGGGTTGACCCCTACGACGCCCGCCCCTTCCCGCGGCCGGCCCAGCCCCTGAGGCGCCGGCCGCCCGCGCCCGCCCGAGCGCGACGCGAGTCGGCGGCCTGCTCGAACACGGCGGCTGTCCGGTCGGCCTGGGTCTCCCACGAGAGTTCCGCGACCACCCGGTCGCGACCGGCCGCGCCCAGTCGAGTGGCCAGCCGCTCGTCACCGAGGACCCGTTCGACGGCGACCACGAGGGCCGCGACGTCGCCGGACGGGACGAGCACGCCGGTGACGCCGTCGGCCACGAGGCCGGGGATGCCGCCGACGGACGTGGCGACGACCGGCCGGCCACAGGCCATGGCCTCGGCAATGACCATCCCAAAGCTTTCGAAGCGCGAGGGCAGGACGAGCAGCGCCGACTCCTGGTACTGCACGGCGAGCTCGGCGGGCGCGAGGGTGCCCATGAAAGTGACGGCGTCGCCGATACCGAGCTCCCGGCTCATCCCCTCGAAACTGCCACGGCGGTCGCCGTCGCCTACCACGACGAGCCGCACCCCGGGCCGGCGCACACGGAGCAGGGCGACCGCGCGCAAGAGATCGTCGAGGCCCTTGTACTCTGTCCCCCGCTCCAGCGACCCCACGAACAGGACGCGGTCCGGCAGCGCGCGGTCGCCCGGTCGAAAGACCTCGAGGTCCACCCCGGGGGATATCGTCGTGACGCTCGGTCCGAAGACGGGGCCAAACACGGACCGCACCCAGTCCGAGCAACAGATGACGTGGTCGGCGCGAGCCGCGGTCCGCGGCAGGACCAGGCGCTCGTACGCGCCGATCAGAAGGTCGGGCAGCGGGCGCCCCTTGCTCATGGGTCCCGAGTGGTAGGTGAGAACGAACGGCAGCGCGCCCGCCGCCAGAGCGGCCACGTCGGCGAACAGCGGCACCGGAGCATGCGCATTGACGAGCTCGACCCGCTCGCTCGCCATCAGGCGACGGAGCGCCGGGTACCAGCCGGTCCCCACCGGTGTGTTGGAGACTCTGCCGACCACCGGTAGACGATAGATCGTCATGCCGTCCACCTCCGCGCGCCTCACGCGGCGGCTCCCCTGTGCCGTCGTCACGATCACTACCTGCTTGGCGAGCCGGCGCCGAAGCACGCGCGCCAGGTTGTGCACGTAGTACTCGACGCCGCCGACGTGAGGGGGGAAATAGGGTGTGACCAGCAGGATCCTCTGGGGCACGACTGCCTACCCCGTAGGACCCTTGACCGGCGGCTCTCCGGTCGCGGACGCAAGCTCACCGTTGTCGACGTAGCTCACGCCCGGCCGCCGGCTGATGTGGGCGAGCACGCGTGTCAACCTGTCCCAGTCACGGAACCCCTCCACCTGCCAACTGTGGCCCCACAGATGAAAGACCCCACCGGTGGCCAGCACCCGGTCGAAGAGCTCCAGGGCGAGTACGTCCCAGCTCCACAGGCTGCGCGTGGCCGGCGCGAGCCGAAACGAGTGCATCCCGAGCACGGTGAACACGTCCCGACGCAGCCTGCATGCGGCGGCGGTCGTCGGCATCTCGAGCAGGGGTGAGGCGCTTGCCGAGTACCTCCTGACCGTCCGCGCCACAACGAAGCCCGCGTCACGCACCATGTCGACGTGTTCGCGGTCGTACCTCCCCCCGGGATAGCAGAAGCTGCGCACCTCTCGACCGATGATGTCCTCCAACTCCGTCTTGCCGGCCTGGATCTCCTGGCGGGCGTCCGCCGACGAGAGCGTCGGCAGACGCAGGTGAAGCCGGGTGTGCGCTCCGATCTCGAAGCGTTCCGCCAGAGCGCGTACGCCGGAGTCGCCCAGGCGGTCGGGCGGACGGATCTCCACGTTGCGGGTGGCCACATAGAACGTTCCGGCCAGGTCGTAGGTGGCAAGCAGGTCCGCGACAGCGTGATCGAGCACGTGCCCGTCGTCCCAGCTCGTCGTAACGAAGACCGGGCGGGCCATGCCGTCGTCCGCTGGGTGCTCCACGCGCTGTTCCCTTCTCGGTCCGGGTGAGAGGTCGGGCCGGCCGCCGCACGGGCTGCCCACAAGGACATCACGCCCCGCCCCATTGTCGCAACAGAGAGACGCCAGTTGGCGCCCGCCTCTCCCCCAGGTGTCGTCAAAGAAGACAACGGTTGTCTGGTTACGTCCTCGGAGCGAACGCTTGCGTTTTCCGGGCGCTTCCCCTAGCTTCTCCCTCGTGATGCGTAGTACGGGCCACACGGCAGCACCGTGTGCGACGGGGGCCCGGGGCACACATCGATACGGAGGGGGTAATCGCAACACCGAGGTGGCGGCCTTGGCCGGCGCGCGAGCGCAGCCACCTTTCGTTGCGCTGCGCCGGACTTAGGCCTTCCGTGTCACGCAAGCCGAACGCGGGGGCGCAAAGCGTGGCATGAAACTTTCAGTGGTGATACCGGCGCTGAACGAAGAGCTCGCGATCGGCGACGTGCTCAAGGAGGTACCGATCGCAAGTCTCGCGCGGATGGGCTACGAGGTCGAGGTCATCGTCGTCGACAACGGGTCCCAAGACGACACGATCCGTATCGCCAGCTTCCACGGAGCGACCGTCGTCGTGCAGCCGATGCGCGGCTACGGCAATGCCTACAAGGCCGGGTTTGCGTACTCGACCGGCGACGTCGTCGCGACCGGCGACGCCGACCTCACCTACCCGTTCTCCGATCTTCCCAAGATCCTGCGGCAGATGGAGCGTCGCCGCATCGAGTTCGTCAACACCGACCGGCTGAGCACTCTCAGACCGGGCACCATGACCCGTTCGCACGTCTTCGGAAACTGGCTGCTCACGGTCGCGACGAGGCTGCTCTTCGGATGGCCGTTCAAGGATTCCCAGTCCGGCATGTGGGTGTTCAAGCGATATGTGTGGGACGGCCTCGACGTCCGCGCCTCCGGCATGCCCTTCTCGCAGGAGCTCAAGATCGAGGCCTACGTGCGCGGCTTCCGGTGTGACGAGGTGGCAATCGACTACCGAGCCAGAGCGGGCAAGGAGAAGCTCAGGACCGTGAGCGACGGCCTCGGCAACATCATGCATCTGCTCAAGAAGCGGATCACGTTGGGCGTTGCCCCCCGAGCCTTGCCGGCGCCGCCGAGCACCGTCGCCGACGATGGTCGATCGACGCCGCACCTGGCGCCGTCTCTCGTCGCCGGCACCGGCGACCCGCTCTGGGAAGAGCGCTGGTACGACCGCGACACGGGCGTCGACCATGCCGTGCTCGAACGCGGGCCTCGCATCCCGCTGCCCGCCTTGGCTGGTCTGGACTCGCCGACCCCGTCCGAGCATCGGCAGCCGATGGTCGTCTGGCGAGCTCGTCCCGCGACATCCCACGTCTCGGTCGAGTCGTCGGACCGCCTGCGCGAAGGCGCCATCTGAGCACGCGGAACGCCTCGCCACCGGCAGGAGTTTGCCGGCATCGTTTGGACCGCGCGAACTCGAACGGCGATCCACGACGGTCGTGAAGGGACGGCCGCGACAATCGCCGCGACGATGGACGGCACCCCAGGGGCTCTGAGCGTATGCTGGCGCAAGGCCACGCGGCAAGAAGGGGGACGCTTGTGGCGAACGCGCCAGGCGGCGAAGAGACGCTCCTCTGCGAGTCCGACTGGCTCGGCTCGCGGCCCTGCTTTTACAACGTGCGGACCGGCCGCGTCGGCGGCCGCATCGACGACGTCATCGACCTCGCCGATCTCGAGTTCGACCCCGAGGGGCTGAACGACTATCTCGACTTCGGCTTCTGCGTGTTCGAGCACACGCCGCTGCGCGACGTGCGCCTGCTGCGTCACTCGGCCCGCCTGCTGAGTGGCCCGCAGGGCTTGCGCGTCGAGTACCTCGACGACCCGACCTGCGCCTGGTTCGAGCACTCGAGCACGGTCGACGAGGTCGTCGAGGCCGCCGCGGCGGCGGTCAACGGCGCCGCGCAGCGGGCGACGGGCGACGTGGTGGTGCCCACGAGCGGCGGCCTCGACTCGCGCTTCATCAACCTGCTGCTGACCGACCGTTCGCGCGTGCGCGCCTTCACCTACGGGCTGAGCGACCGGCCGGAGCGCTCCAACGAGGTGGTCAAGGCGGCCGAGCTCGCCCAGCGCCTGGGCTTTCGCTGGGAGACCGTGCCGCTGGGCGACTTTCACCGCCGCTTCGACGACTGGGACGAGCTGTTCGGCCCCGCCATGCACGCCCACGGCATGTACCAGATGGAGTTCTACGGCGAGGTCGCGGCGCGCGTCGCGCCGGGCAGCGTCGTGATCTCCGGCGCCTGCGGCGACACGCTGGCCGGCGGCGACGACCGCATCGTCTCCGAGCTGCCGATCCTCGACCGGCCCGACGACATGCTCGCCTGGTTTCGCTGGGCGCCGATGTGCGCCGACTCGGCGGCCAGCCTGCTGCCGTCGAGTCGCGAGCGCTGGCGTGCCCAGATCGACGCCGACCCGCGGCTGCGCACCGAGTTCCGCCCGCGGGTCGTCTTTCTGATCCGTCAGCAGGCGCTCTTCTACTCGTACCTGGCGGCCGTGCCCGAGGCGGCCGGCCTGCCCTGCGCCACGCCGTTCGTCGAGACCGAAGTGGCGCGCCTGCTGCTGACGCTGCCCTGGGAGCTGCGCAACCGGCGCCTCTGGCAGCGCGAGCTGTTCCGCCGCCGCGGCATCGACCTCGAGTTCGCCGACCTGCCGAGCGACTGGCGCAACACGCTGAACCTGCGCGCCCTGCGCCGCGTGCCGCCGCCGCCGCTCGACGTCGAGCTGCTGCGCGAGATCGTGAAGCCCGACTACGTGCGCTGGGTCAACCGCAACGTGGGCCGCCGCGGCCTGCCCTGGGAGGCCATGGTCAGGCTCGGCTGGACGCGCGGCTTTCGCAAGGCGGTCGCCGCCCTGCAGGCGGCCGGCGTCACCGAGCAGCGTTCGCCGGCCTACTTCGCCTACCTCACCCTGCGACCGCTCGAGACGCTGCTGCGCCGCCGCGACCGCGCCCGCGCCGGGCTGGCGGGCGGCGCGTCGGGCCGACCGCGCTTCCCGCACCGGGCCCACCGGGGACGGACCGGTCTGACCGGGGCCGGGCCGGTCTGACCGGGGGCGGGCCGGTCTGACCGGGGGCGGGCCGGTCTGACCGGGGGCGGGCCGGTCTGACCGGGGGCGGGCCGGTCTGACCGAAGCCGCGCCCGCCCAGCCACGGTGGTACGATCGGGCGCACCGCAAGAGGAGGTGCGTTCGATGGATCCCGAGGAGTTCCGCCGCGTGGGCCACGCGCTGATCGACTGGCTCGCCGACTACCGCCAGCACCTCGGCGACCACCCCGTGATGAGCCGCGCCCTGCCCGGCGAGGTCGCGGCGCTGCTGCCCTCCGCCCCGCCCGACCAGGCCACCGGCTTCGACGACCTGCAGGACGACCTCGAGCGCATCGTGCTGCCCGGCATCACCCACTGGAACGCGCCGGGGTTCTTCGCCTACTTCCCCTCCAACACCGACCTCGCCTCGGTGCTCGGCGACCTCGTCTCGTCGGGCCTCGGCCCGCAGGGCATGAGCTGGCAGACGAGCCCGGCCGCCACCGAGGTCGAAGACGTCGTCATGGACTGGCTGCGCCGCATGGTGGGGCTACCCGACGGCTTTGCCGGCGTGATCCAGGACTCGGCCAGCACCTCCACCCTGTGCGCCCTGCTGTGCGCCCGCGAGCGCGCCACCGGCTTTGCCCAGGAGCATGGCGGCCTGCAGGGCGAGGCCGCCCCGCTCGTCGTCTACGCCTCAGACCAGGCGCACAGCTCGGTCGCCAAGGCGGCCCTGCTGGGCGGCTTCGGCGCCGACAACCTGCGCCTGGTCGGCACCGACGACGAGCATGCCCTGCGCCCCGACCTGCTCGAGGCCGCCGTCGCCGCCGACCTGGCCGAGGGCCGCCGGCCGTGCGCCGTGGTCGCCACGGTCGGCACCACGGCCACCACGGCGCTCGACCCGGTGGCCGCCGTCGCCGACCTCGCCGCCGCCCACGGCCTGTGGCTGCACGTCGACGCCGCGCTTGCCGGCAGCGCCATGATCTGCCCGGAGTACCGCCACCTGTGGGCCGGCGTCGAGCGTGCCGACTCGCTCGTGTTCAACCCCCACAAGTGGCTCGGCGCCGGCTTCGACCTCTCGGCCTACTACGTGCGCGACCCGGCTCCCCTGCTGCGCGCCATGAGCACCGACCCGAGCTACCTGCGCACCGGTCAGGACGGCAGCGTGCGCAACCTGCGCGACTGGGGCATACCGCTGGGCCGCCGTTTTCGCGCCCTCAAGCTCTGGTTCCTGCTGCGCGACCAGGGCGTCGCCGGCCTGCAGGCCCGCATCCGCCGCGACATCGACAACGCCCAGTGGCTGGCCGCTCAGGTGCAGGCCGCGCCGCACTGGCGGCTCATGGCGCCGACGCCGCTGCAGACCGTCTGCCTGCGCTACGAGCAGGGCGAGGACCACGAGGGGTCCGCGAGAGCAGGCGAGGCGGTCGCCGACAAGGACCCCGCCCTCATCGACGAGGCGAGCGCCGGCTCCCTCGACGTGCTGAACCACCGCATCGTCGACGCCGTGAACGCGGCTGGCACGTCCTACCTCACCTCAGCAGTGGTCAAGGGGCGGCGCCTGATCCGTGTGTCGGTGGGCGCCGCCGCGACGCAGCGCAGCGACGTCGCCGCCGTCTGGTGCGAGCTGCAGGAGGCGGCGCGCCAGCTCAGCGCCGGGTAGCGTTTCGTCCTCTTGTCGTACGGAGAGCGTGTCGATACACTATCTGTTGTACGATGTTCCTATCGACAGAAGGAACGCCATGGATACAGTGACCATCTCGCCCAAGTATCAGATCGTCATCCCCAAGGCGATCCGCCAGGGCCTCGACCTGCGCCCCGGTCAGAAGGTCCAGGCGCTGCAGTACGGCGACAGGGTCGAGTTGGTGCCCCTCAAGTCCGCCCGCGACATGCGTGGCTTTCTTCGCGGCATCGACACCTCTGTGCCGCGCGACGAGGACCGTCCGTGAACGTCGTCGACTCCTGCGGCTGGCTCGAGTACTTCGCCGCCGGCCCGAACGCCGATTTCTTCGCCGACCCGATCGAACAGCCCGACGAGCTCGTGGTGCCCACGATGAGCCTGTATGAGGTCTTCAAGCGCGTCGTGCAGCAGCGCGGCGAGAGCGAAGCTCTCCAGGCCGTCGCGCTCATGCAGCAGGCGACCGTCGCCGATCTCACGACGCCGATCGCCCTCGATGCCGCACGCACCAGCGCCGTGACGGGTCTGCCGATGGTCGACAGCGTCATGCTGGCCAGCGCCCGCGCCTCCGGCGCCTGCCTCTGGACGCAGGACTCGCACTTCGCCCACGTGGAGGGCGTCAGGTACATCGCCAAGGCGGGCTGAGCAGACAGGGTCCCCGGAAGGCGGCGGGGCGGGCTCGCACAAGCCCGCCCCGCCGCCTTCGCGGTCACCGCCGGCCGCCTGACACACGGTAGCCGGGCCGTCTCCGCGTTCCACTGGCCGCTGCCCGAGACCGTGGTGTTGCCGGCCACGTAGGTCGGCCCCAGGTTCACAGCGGTGGCGCCGCTCATGGTCAGTGAACCGCCCACGTACAGCGAGCCGAATCTGAACCGCGTCGTGCCCGAGATCGTCACGTTGCCGGTCACGTAGACCGAGGCGAAGCTGTAGGTCCCGGAGCCAGAGATCGTCAGGTTGCCGCAGACGGTGATCGGCGTCGTCACGCTGACGGTCTGCGAGCCGCACGGCAGCATCGTGGCCACGACCAACGGCGGGACGACCTGGGCCACACAGGTGGCATCGCGGTCGGCGGTCTCTACAGCTCCACCGCCCTCACCAGCTACACGACCGACGGCGGAGCAGACTGGCAGGCCGCCGGCGTGTCCAACGGCACCGCCATCCTCGAGGCCGCGACCTGGCGGGACGCACGCGACGCGGTGGCGGTCGGCGACGGCGGGACGATCGTCGCATCGACCGACGACGGCGCGAGCTGGCAGGTGCAGCACTGCGCCACCACGGGCGACCTGGAGTCGGTCGCCTGCGCCACGCCGACCCGCGCCTGGATCGTCGGCACCGGCGATCGGGCCTTCGCCACCGTCGACGGCGGCCGCCACTGGATCGCCCAGAAGCCGGGCACCGGCTACAAACGTCAAGGTCGGCGTGAGGCACGCCTTTGGCGTGATGCTCGTCCTCAAGAAGGGTCACTACCGCTGGTACGTGTACGCGACCGACGCCGCCGGTCACACGGCCAGACGGCCGGCCTGGAACACCCTGACGGTGAAGTAGCAGGTGCGGGGCGAGGCGCCGCAGGCGCCTCGCCCCGCACACGGGCAGAAGAAAGCGCGACGGGCCCGGTCTTTTGGACCGGGCCCGCCGCGCACGGTAGTCAGGCGGCCGCGCGGCCGCGCGCCGCGGCCCACTCGCGCTGCGCCGCGGCCATCGCTTCGAAGTTCTCGTACAGGCGCGGGTTGTGGTCGCGGTGCGCCAGAGCGTGGGCCTTGACCCTGTCCCACATCGAGTCGATCGCCAGCCAGTCGAAGAGCAGGTCCTCGTTCAGCAGCTCGTACTTGTAGAAGGTGGCAATCGTCTCGTACCAGTTGAGCACCGCGCGGGTATTGACGAACGCCGCGTCGTCGACGCTGCGCGTCGGCCCGGCGGCCGTGTACTTCTCGTAGTCGGGTTCGAAGTCGTCGCTCCAGATCCAGTCCGTCTCTCTACCGGGCCACATCTGCATGAGCTGGAGCATCAGTGTCGCGTCGTCGTGTGTCGGCTTGCCCACGGTCTCACCTCTCGCCCGTCGCCCCGGCCCGGCCGCCCGCGGCGGACGGGACCGCCTCATGGAGCACGCCATTCCCGGCCGGCCGTGGCAGGGCAACCGTTGCCCCCGTGCCGCCCTGCGGCTTGCCCGGCCGCCCGCCGAGTCCCTACTATCGCGTGAGACCCCGCGCGGGGCGGCCCGGCCCGCACGGCGCGCCCAGGGAGGCATGACGGAGCAGAACGACAGCGAGCGCGCTGAGGCTGAGGCTCGACCTCTGGTCGAGCCTCAGCCTCAGCGCGCTGCACCTGCGCGACGCAAGCGTGCGACCGTGGCGCTCGTCGTGCTCGTCGCCGTGGCGCTGGCGGCCGGCGCGACCATCGCCTTCCTGGCCCTGCGCCACGGGCAGCCGACCACCCTGGTCTCCGGCCAGACCTACTCCTCGGCGAGCGGCGTGGCCTACACGGTGCCCTCGGGCCAGCACGACGTGACCTACCAGGACTGCCAGTTCACGAGCACGGCGCCGGCCTCTGCCCAGGCCTGCGCGCTGTACTTCAACGAGACCCCGGCCAGCGACATCACCTTCCAGGACTGCACCTTCCAGAGCAGCCACTGGAACGACGTCAGCCTGTGGTCCTCGAACGCCGGCAACGTGCACGACATCACCTTCGAGGACTGCACGTTCCTGGCCAGCGGCCGCATGGGCATCGAGGCCGGCGTGTGGCCCGAGACCGACTCGGGCCGCGGCTACCACGACATCACCCTGACCGGCTGCACCTTCGAGCCGCAACCCGAGGAGGCGCTGTCGTGGGGCGGCTGGGCGCCGCAGGCGAACCTGCTGATCGACGACTGCACGATCCTCGGTTCCGACAACCAGGCACACCCGCAGTGGAGCGGCGAGCTCGAGATCGGCTCGGCCACCTCCTGCACCGTGACGGGCTGTACCTTCTACGCCGGTGGCGAGAACTGCCTGAACCTCGACCCCGAGGCCAAGGTCGGGGCCTGCCACAACACGTTCACGAACGACGTCTTCGACTACAGCGTGCTCAAGCAGGCGCAGCCGACCGACGCAAGCTACGCCCGCCTGACCGAGCTGCAGAACGTGCAGGGCGCCGTCTTCACGGGCTGCACCTTCGACTGCGGCAGCAGCGCCAACCACGCCTACAACGCAGGGCAGTGGGTGAACAGTTCGCACGACCTGTTCCGCCGCTGCACCGTCTCCGGGGTCACGACTGCGCCCCGGCCCACGACCGGCGCGGGCTACTTCACGCTCGACGCGCACTGTGTCGGCGACGTCTTTCCGAGGCTGGTCCGCAAAGGCTGAGCCGAGCGCGCGGCGCCGCGGCGGGCGCTGAGCCGCGCCTGCCGTCTCCAGAACTGGAGACACTGAACCTCGAGGTGAGGGTTCGTCCTCTGCGGGCCCCGTCTGCTACCATCGCTCATGAGCCAAGCGAACTGGGGGCCGTCCATGTCCGATACCGTCGCCGTCGCACGACCGACGCTGTCGCGCGGCATCGTCACGCAGTTCGACATCGCCGAGATGCTCGACATCTACGAGACGCAAGACAACTACGAGATCGTCGACCAGCCGCGCGGCGACGACCGCTGCTTTCTCTTCTTCTCGAGCAACGGCCTCTACTACCCCAACACGGCGAGCGAGTTCCATCGCAGAGTGGTCGAGCAGAACCGCTACGAGTGGAAGCGCAACGTGCCGGCCGGCGCGGGCCGCGTCATCTACCTGCGCGACGTCACCAAGTCGTGGTACCTCGACGGCATCAACCGCCGCCTGAACACGGTCGAGCGCCTGGCCGAGCTCCTGGCCGAGAAGACCGAGGGCTTCAGGGTGGTCTGCGTGGGCAACTCCGCGGGGGGTTACGCGGCGGCGCTCTTCGGCACGCTCCTGCAGGCGTCGCACGTGTTCGACTTCTCGGGCCAGTTCTCGCTGCTCGAGCGCCTCGACGACCCCACCGACCGGGCGCTGAACCCCACCCTCGTCCGCCACGAGAACGACGCCGACTACCGGCGCTACTACTCGCTCGTCGACCTGGTCGGCGCGTCGGACACGCCGATCTTTTACTTCTATCCGGCCCGCTGCGACCAGGACGTCGAGCAGGCCGCCCTGGTCAAGGACTGCACGGCGGTCAAGAGCTTCGCCTTCGCAAGCTCGGATCACGCCGCGACCTGCCTCATCCAGAATTACGTGCCGCTGTTCGCCTACGACCGCGACCGCCTCTGCGCACTGCACGACGAGTTCGTCGGCAGCGTCATCGCGCCGGTCGCCTTCTCCAACCGCACTTGCGGCGCCGCCTACACCCTGAGCGTCCGCCTGAAAGGACGCGCCAGGCGGCTGCTGCGGGAGCGCACCGGCGCCGCCCGCCGAGCCTGACCCCGCCGTCGCCGGGCACGACCCGCCGAGCCTGAGCCCGTTGTCGCCGCACACCGCCCGCCGAGCCTGAGCCCGTTGTCGCCGCGCACCGCCCGCCAAACCTGACCCCGCCGTCGCTGCACGCCGCCCGCCGGCGCTGAGCCGCCCGCCTCTTCCCCGCCCCCCGGTCGCGCACGTGGGGAGCCTGCACGCCAAGGTCGACGATGCCTGGTCGCAGACCGTCGCGCTCACGCTCGCCCCTGTCCTGGTCGCGCCCGGCGCCGTCTGACCCGGTGCCTGCGCCCACGCGCCCGTACACAACTTCGGTGACGCTTATCGCCCCTCGCCTCTCAGGTATTGCCGGGGCCTGTCGACTCTCGTTGTGAGCCGCTGGTGCACACCGCTCGCCAGCATGTGTGTGCAACGCGAGTCGCCGGACGTGAGGGTCATTTCGAGCAAGGACGGCGCCCGCGCTTTGCCCCAAGCGCAAGGAGGTCCTCGTGCGCAAGACAAGAAGCTTCGCCGCCGTCGTCTCGCTGCTCGTGCTCGTCGCCCTCCTCGTCCCGGCCCTGGCACGCTCGTACGTTTCGGCGCCGATCGCCCAGCAGCGGATCGCCACCTGCTCGACGCGGACCGACTGCCTGCAGCGCCAGATCGACACGCTGCGCAAACGCGTCGCTGCAACGAGCCGGCGCGCCCGGCTCGCCCGGCCGGTCATCCGCGCCAGCGAGCGCGTGATCCGGCTCAACCATGGGGTCGTCGACCTCAACCGCCAGACGCTCTCGTCGGGCATCACCGACCAGACCACGCTGGCGTCGCTGCTGGCCCTCGATCACCACCTGCTCAAGCTCGACCGCGCCACCCTGGGCGCCCAGCGTCAGGTGCACGCGCGACGCTACGCGCACATCGGCGTCCGGCTGGCCTGGCTGGCCGCGCACGTGAGGAGCCTGCGCGCCAAGGTCGACGATGCCTGGTCGCAGACCGTCAAGCCGACGCCCGACCCGACCCCCACCGTCACGCCGACGCCCGACCCGTCCGACTCGCCGACCGTCTCGCCGTCGCCGTCGCCCAGCCCGACCGTTCCGGCGGGCGCCACCCTGGTCTCCGGCCAGACCTACTCCTCGGCGAGCGGCGTGGCCTACACGGTGCCCTCGGGCCAGCACGACGTGACCTACCAGGACTGCCAGTTCACGAGCACGGCGCCGGCCTCTGCCCAGGCCTGCGCGCTGTACTTCAACGAGACCCCGGCCAGCGACATCACCTTCCAGGACTGCACCTTCCAGAGCAGCCACTGGAACGACGTCAGCCTGTGGTCCTCGAACGCCGGCAACGTGCACGACATCACCTTCGAGGACTGCACGTTCCTGGCCAGCGGCCGCATGGGCATCGAGGCCGGCGTGTGGCCCGAGACCGACTCGGGCCGCGGCTACCACGACATCACCCTGACCGGCTGCACCTTCGAGCCGCAACCCGAGGAGGCGCTGTCGTGGGGCGGCTGGGCGCCGCAGGCGAACCTGCTGATCGACGACTGCACGATCCTCGGTTCCGACAACCAGGCACACCCGCAGTGGAGCGGCGAGCTCGAGATCGGCTCGGCCACCTCCTGCACCGTGACGGGCTGTACCTTCTACGCCGGTGGCGAGAACTGCCTGAACCTCGACCCCGAGGCCAAGGTCGGGGCCTGCCACAACACGTTCACGAACGACGTCTTCGACTACAGCGTGCTCAAGCAGGCGCAGCCGACCGACGCAAGCTACGCCCGCCTGACCGAGCTGCAGAACGTGCAGGGCGCCGTCTTCACGGGCTGCACCTTCGACTGCGGCAGCAGCGCCAACCACGCCTACAACGCAGGCTACTGGACCAACAGCTCCGGCAACACCTTCACGGACTGCGTGGTCACCGGCCGCACGAGCGGCGCCGTCCAGCCCACCACGGGGGCCGGCTACTTCACGCTCGACTCCCAGAGCACGAACAACACCCTGCCGACCAAGCAGTAGCCGGCAGCACCAGGCCCTGATCGCGGATCGGGGGTCGCCCGCACGCGGGCGACCCCCGTCGCTTACGACCCCCGCCGCGTCTGCACCTCGCAACGCCCCTGTGTTTGCTCCTTGCGCCACGCCGGGTATCTGGGCCGGCGCGGCGCAAGGTGAGGGGCTGGGCGCCGAGGGAACGCACGGGCGAGGTCCGCGCGACCCGCCCGCAGGGGGGATCAGACGGTCGATATCCGGGCCTTTGGAAGCGCGGCAGCCGAGAGGGTCGCGGCCCGCCGTGCGACGTACCCCGACCTGGGAGCCGTCGTCCACCTCGACGGCGCGCCCGCCGAGTTGCTCGCCGAGCTGCCCGGTCTGTACGGCAGCGTGTTCGCGACTCCCGAGTACTTCACGCTCTACGACCACCCCCGGCGGCTCGCGGTCTGCGAGCTCGACGAGCCGCGCCACGTCGTCGTGTTCACCCGCCGGGGAGCCACCGTCGATGTGCTCAACAAGGTCTTCGACATCGAGCCCGGCGCGGCCGACCGTGTCCTTGCCGCGATCTTCCGCGCGTTCCCCGAGGTGCGCCGCGTCAGGATCGAGGTCAAGTTCCCGCCCGGCGGGCTCGCCCGGCCCTGCCGCGAGCTGCTCCACTCGGCCGAGTACGTCGTGGCCCTGCCGGCCACGCCGGGCGACTACGAGGCGGCGCTCGGCAGGGCGACGCGCAAGCACCTGAAGGAGTACGCGAACAGGCTCCGCCGCCTGCACCCCGGCTTCGAGCTGCGCGAGCTCGAGCCCGACGAGATCACCCTGGACTTCGTGAGCCGCGTCCTCGCCTGGAACAAGGCCCGCATCGCCGCCAAGGGCGATCCCTGGCGGGTGCCCGACGAAGGCCGCACCATCTCCCGTACCTGGCGCCTGAGCCAGACGTACGGCGCCGCGCTGGGCGGGTTCGACGGCGACGAGTGCGTCGCCGCCTGGCTGCTCTTCTTCATCGGCCCCGACTGCTGGTGGCACACCGGCGGTTTCGACCGGACCTACGAGGACTGCCACCTCGGCCTGCTCATGACCTCGTTCACGATCGCCGCGGCCATCCGGCGCGATTGCCGGCGCGTCCACCTGACCTGGGGTACCGGCATCTACAAGGAGCGCCTCGGCGCCGAGCCCGTCACCGCCTGGCGGGCCTCGGTCTACCGCTCGCGTCTCGACCGGGCGCTGTACGTCAGGGAGAGCTGGGAGCTGCTCGTGGCCCACCGCCGCGACATCTACTGGCGCCTGCGCGTGCGGCTCGCCGTGAAGCGGCGCCTGCGCGTGCTGGCCGGTGCGGTCCGCAGCGACGGGCGGGCGGCCGCCGGCCGCGACGACCATGTTGCCGTGCGCGGGGCCGACCGCGAGGCCGTGCGCGGGGCCGACCGCGAGGCCGTGCGCGGGGCCGACCGCGAGGCCGATCGCAGCGCCGACCACGTTGCCGCGCGCAGCGCTCGCAACGGCCCTGCCTCTCGCGAGCTTGTCAACGCCGTCCTGACTGAGGCTGCCGCCCGGCGGACATCCTGCGTCGGTGTCGCCGGCGGCGCGCCGGCGGCACCCGAAGGAGAGGAGCGCGACCGATGAGAGTGAGCGTGTTCGGGCTCGGCTACGTCGGTGCCGTGACGATCGCCTGCCTGGCGCGCGACGGCCACACCGTGATCGGCGTCGACGTGAACCCCGACAAGGTCGCCCTGGTGGCCGCCGGGCGCAGCCCGATCGTCGAGCCCGGGCTGCCCGAGCTGCTCGCGGCCGGCGCCGCCCGGGGCCGCGTACTCGCCACCGACGACCACCGCTGGGCGGTGGCGCACTCCGGCGTGTCGCTCGTCTGCGTGGGCACGCCGCCGCTCGCCTCGGGCGCCCCCGACCTGACCCACGTGACCGCGGTCTGCCGTGAGATCGGCGCGGCGGTGCGCGCCAAAGACGAGGCCCACGTCGTCGTGCTGCGCAGCACCGTGCCGCCGGGCACGACGGCGCGCTGCCGCCTGCTGCTGCGGGCGGCCGCCACGCCCGTGCCGGTCCACGTGGCCTTCAACCCCGAGTTCCTGCGCGAGGGCTCGGCGATCGCCGACTTCGACCATCCTCCCTACACGGTGATCGGCGCCACCGAGCGGGCAGCGGCCGATGCCGTGGCCGCCATCTACGCCTCGGTCGAGGGCGAGGTCTGCGTGGTCGCGCCGCGCACGGCCGAGCTGCTCAAATGGGTCGCCAACACCTGGCACGCGACCAAGATCGCCTTCGCCAACGAGATCGGCCGCCTGGCCCGGGCCTCGGACGTCGACGGCGAGGAGCTCATGGCGCTCATCGCGCGCGACACCAAGCTCAACTCGTCGCCCGCCTACCTGCGCCCGGGCTTCGCCTACGGCGGCTCCTGCCTGCCCAAAGACGTGGCCGCCCTGCTCAGCCACGCCGCCGAGGCCTGCTGCCGGCTGCCGCTGCTCGAGTCGCTGCCGGTCAGCAATCGCGCCCACATCGAGGCGGTGGGCGACCTGCTGCTCGAGCAGCTCCGCAGCGCCCGCGCCGCCGCCGCCGACGCGGCGGCGAGCAGCGCGAGCGAGGCCGGCGGCGGCGCGCTCGCGGTCGCCGGCGACCGCGGCGCCCGGCGGCGGCGCCTGCCGCGCGTCGCCGTGCTGGGCCTCGCCTTCAAGCACGGCACAGACGACCTGCGCGAGAGCCCGTCGGTCGTGCTCGTCAAGCGCCTGATCGGCGAGGGCTGCGACGTGCGCATCTACGACCGCGACGTGCGGCAGGCGCGGCTCATGGGCACCAACCTCGCCTACATCCGCGCCAATCTGCCGCACTTCGAGGCGCTGCTCGTCGACGACCCGGCCAGCGCCCTCGCCGAGGCCGACGCGGTGGTGATCGCCAACGCGGCCGACGAGTTCGCCGCGGCCGTCGGCGCGGCGGCCGTCGGCCGCGCGACGCCGCTGCCGGTGGTCGACCTCGCCGGCCTGCTCAGGCGGCCGCCGGCAAACGTCGCGCTCCACGCGCCGGCCGGGCCGAGCCGCCCGGCCTGCGTGAGCAAGGGTCGCCGGGCGCGCCCCGTGGCCGCGCGCGCCGCCGAGGACGGCTCGCTCGTGCCGGCCGCCTGAGGCGCGATCCCTCTGAGGAACGCCGCGACGAGCGGGCCTGAGCCGGCCGGCTCAGGCCCGCTCGTCGCGGTCGCCGCCCATCAGGTGGATCGCGACGTAGACGAACAGGAAGAGGAACGCGAACAGCACCGTAAAGCCCAGCATGCGGGCGCTCGCGTTGGGCTGGTTGGCGCGATCGACGGCCTTGTCGAACAGGGCGAGCGGCGCCTGAAAGACGTTCCAGCTGTTCCAGCCCAGAAAGCGCCCCAGGTAGATGCCGACGCTGCCCAGCACGGTCACGATCGCGACCAGGGCCCAGCCGGCGACGGCCCCCATCGCCCGGGTCACGATGTCCTGCATGAGGCGCAGCGAGAAGACGCCGAGCAGCATGCCGGTCCAGGCATACCAGGCGATCAGCATGACGTCGAACCAGAGCGGCACGTTGTCGCGGACCTCGCCGACGTGCACGAAGTCGGTGACGATGTAGGGCGCGTTCGGAAAGAAGAGCAGCCAGACGATCGCCGTCGGCACGATGAGGGCGCGCGCGAGCACGCCGTGACGGCCGGCCTGGCGCCAGGCGAGCGCCGCCAGCCCGGCCGGGATCCAGGCCAGGAACAGGTTCCAGACGAGGAACTCGAAGTGGTGGGTGTGGGTGTGCAGAGCGCGCGCCACGACGAGCGCGACGCACGCCGCCGAGGCGAGCCCCAGCAGCGCGAACATCGCGCCGCTGCGGCCGGCGACCTTCTTTTGCATCAGGATCTGAGCAGCCACTACGCCACTCTAGCCGTGCCCTCCCTGGAAGGTCCACCACGCCGCGGCGCGACCGGCGGGATCGGCCGTCGGCGCGAGCGCCCGTCGTGGGGCGCGGCCGCGAGCCGCTCAGGCGACCGCATCGGCGAACAGGCTCTCGAGGGCGGCGATGCTGCGCGCCCACGAGTTGGGATTGGCGTAGCGGCGGCCCTTCAGCGCGCGGAGCTCGAGCAGGGTCGCGCGCAGCGCCGTGACGTCGGCCGGCGCGAAGAAGCGGGCGCCCTCGTAGCCGGCGGCCGCCTGGGGCAGGGCGCCGACGGCCGCGATGCCGATCGGCAGCCCGTAGCTCATGGCGATGCGCAGCGGCCCGCTGCCCGACGAGCGCAGATAGGGCAGCACGACGGCGTCGGCGCGCGCGAAGCAGGCGGCCGCCTCTGCGTCGTGGACGTAGCGGTTCACGAACTCGATGCGCTCCCGGTACGGCGAAGCCGCGATCAGCTCGGCCGGCAGCGTCCAGCCCTCCCAGGTCTCACCCACGACGTTCAGGTGAAAGCCGCGCGCCTGCTGCGCGTCGAGGCCGTCGAAGGCCGCGATCAGGTGCTCGAGGCCCTTGTAGGGCCGGATCGTGCCGAAGAAGAGCAGCTCGCAGACTTCGCCCGGCCGCGATCGCGGCCGCCCGTCACCCGCCGCGGCAGCGTCGTGCGTGCCGCTCCCGGCGCGCGCCGCCGAGCCGCCTCCCGCCAGGCCGAGCAGGTGGTCGTACGGCCCCGTGGGGACCACGGTGACCGGCTTGCCGCGCAACGCGGGCATGGCGGCGACGATCGCGCCGTCGACCGCGGAGTGCACGGCGGCGCCCCGGGCGAGCCGCAAGAAGAGCGGCTGCAAGGCGCGCACGTAGAGCCGGGCGGGCGCGAGGGCGGCCTCGGCCGTGTCGAGCGTCTCGTGGAACTCGACCACGACGCGCGCGCCCAGGCGGGCGGCGACGAGCGCGAGCGCCAGGTACGAGTGCAGGACGCTGCCGCTCCACCACTCGAAGACGATCACGTCGGGGCGCCGGCGCGCCAGAAAGCGCAGCGCGCCGGCCAGGCTGGGCAGCCAGTAGTAGTCGACGCCGTCGAAGCAGGCCACGTCGGGGCGGTAGCGCAGGCAGCTCAGCGGCTTGCCGACGCGGGCGGCGCCCGGGTAGAGGCGGCGCGGCACGAGCCGGCGCATGAGGATGACCGACACGTCGTGGCGCTCGGCCAGGGTGTTGGCAAGGCGGCAGGTGTGGTTGCTGATGCCGCTCATGAAGCGAAAGCCCGAGCCCACGACGCACACGCGCAACCGCTCCCCGCTACCGGCGCCGACGGCGCTCGTCGCAGCCGCCGTCTGCCCCACGATCGCGCCGCTGCCGCCGGCCCGCGGCTCGCGCCCCGCGACCGCACCGCTGCCGCCGGCCCGCGGCTCGCGCCCCGCGATCGCCTCCACCGCATCCGGCTCCGCCATGGCCCGCCCCCCTGTTCGACGGCGCCGTCTATACCCGCGGGCGGCGCCCACGGGCGCCGTTGGCCCCTTCTGGTCCGGGTCACCCCGGCCCGGGCGCACCTCGCGATCGGCCGTACGGTTTAGCTCACGCGCACTGACGGTACGTTGTCGCCCTCACTACGAGGGGGCGCCATAGTGGATCCGGCAAGGGGGGACCGCACGGGATCGAAGACCCGCGGGGCCGGCGAGCCGACCGTCGTCATGCCCCCTTACGCGACGGCCGAGGGCCCCGCGACAGGATCCGGGCCGGGGGGCGCCGGCCGGGTCGCGGTCGCAGCGCCGCTGCTGCCCCGCGTGAGCGTCGTGATCCCCACGTTAAACGAAGCGGCCAACCTCGAGCACGTGCTGCCCGAGCTGCCGGACGGCCTGCACGAGATCGTGCTGGTCGACGGCGGGTCGCGCGACGGCACCTGTGAGACGGCCCGGCGCCTGTGGCCCGGCATCCGCTGCATCGCCCAGACCCGCAGCGGCAAGGGCAACGCCCTGGCTTGTGGTTTTGCCGCCTGCACCGGCGACATCGTCGTCACACTCGACGCCGACGGCTCGGCCGACCCGGCCGAGATCCCGAGCTTCGTGGGCGCCCTGCTCGCCGGCGCCGACTTCGCCAAGGGCACCCGTTTTGCCGGGCGCGGCGGCAGCGCCGACATCACCCGGCTGCGCACCCTGGGCAATCGCGCGCTCACCGCCGTGGTCAACCTGTCCTGCCGCACGCGCTACAGCGACCTCTGCTACGGCTACAACGCCTTCTGGAGGGCGGCCTGTCTGCCGGTGCTCGGCCTCGACTGGCGCTCCCCCGCGCCCCCCGGGGGCGATGGCCGCCTGTGGGGCGACGGCTTTGAGATCGAGACGCTCATCAACGTGCGGATCGCCCGCGGCGGCCTGCGCGTCGCCGAGGTGCCGAGCTACGAGCGCCCCCGGCTGCACGGAGCGAGCAACCTGAACGCCGCCAGCGACGGCCTGCGCGTGCTGCGCACGATCGCCGCCGAGTGCCGCCGGACCAGGGCGGCGCGGCCGGCGGCCGGGGCGCGGCCGGCGGCCGGGGCGCGGCCGCGCCGGCGCTCCGCCGCGGTGGCCGCCGCCCCCGCCGGGACCGTCTCGCGACCGGCGCTGCGGGCGATCGCCGGCGCCGGCCGCGCCCTGAGCGTCGCCCTGGTGACGCCGCGCTTCGCGCCCACGCTCGGCGGCGTGCAGACCCACGTCCTGGAGCTTGCCCGGCGCCTGAGCACGGGCGGCGTGGCGGTCGAGGTGCTCACCCAGACCGACGACCCCGGCCTGCCGGCGGTCGAGGAGCTCGACGGCTTCGTCGTGCGGCGCTTTCCCGTGCTCGTGCCCAGCCGGAACTTCGCCGTCGCTCCCGGCCTGCCCCGTTTTCTCGCCGGCGAGCGCGCCCGCTACGACCTGATCCACGCGCACAGCTACCACGCGCTGCCGGCCCTGGGCTGCGCCGCGCTCGCCGGCCCGCGGCCGTTCGTCTTCACGCCGCACTACCACGGCACCGGCCACTCGCCGCTGCGCGCCGCCCTGCACCGGCCCTACCGCCTGGCCGGACGCCGCCTGTTCGAGCGCGTCGACCGCGTGGTCTGCGTCTCGCAGGCCGAGGCCGATCTCGTCGCGCGCCATTTCCCCGGCGTCGCCGGCCGCATCACGGTCGTGCCCAACGGCGTCGACGCCGCCGACATCGCCGCGGCCGCACCGTTCGACGGGGCCTTGCAGCCACGCCCTCGCTCGCTGCGCGAGGTCGCGTCGCTCGCGGCGGCCGACGAGCACCTGGTGCTCAGCGTCGGCCGCCTCGAGGACTACAAGAACGTCGACGCCGTGATCGGCGCGCTCGACCGGCTCGAGCAGTGTTACTCGCTCTGCGTGGTGGGCGACGGCTCGGCCGCCGCACGCCTGCGCGGCGGCCTCGACCCCCGCCTGTCCGACCGCGTCCTGTTCGCGGGCCACGTCGACCGGGCCACGCTCTGCCGCTGGTATCGCACCGCCGCCGTCTATGTGAACGTGTCGGCCCACGAGGCCTTCGGCATCGGCGCCCTCGAGGCGCTCGCCGGCGGCGCCGCGGTCGTGCTGTCCGACATCCCGGCCCATCGCGAGGTGGCCGAACGTTACGCGGGGGCCCGGGCGCGCCTCGTCGACCGGCCGCGCGACCCGGAGCGGCTCGCGGCCGCGATCCGCGCGGCCGCCGCCGGCGGCGGCCGCGCGCCGACGGCCGCGCCGCTGCCCACCTGGGACGACCTCGCCGACCGCACGCTCGACCTCTACCGCTCGGCCCTCGGCCGCGGGCCGGCCCGCGTGGCCGCGGCGCGCAGGGTGGCCTAGGCCCGGCCCGTGTCGGCGACCCTGCCGCACGTCGACGACGACCAGTCGCCACCCGCGCTGGCCTTCGCCTGCTCGCGTTGCGGTGCGCTCCTCGCCACGAGCGACGAGCTCAGCGCGCACCTCGCGCGCCACCACGCCGGGCCCCTCGCCCGCCAGCCGCTCCGGCGCATCGACAGATGGACGCGGCCCGAGCCGGGGCAGGCGGGCGGGGCGGTCGCCGGCGGCGCCGCGGCGCCGCACGCGGCCGGGCTGCCCCTCGGCCGTGCCGACCTCGCCGAGCGCCGCCACGAGGCGCACGGCGCCGGCCCCGCTCGGGCGCCGCGCGCCGCGGCCGCCACACGGGCTGCGCGGCTCTCTCCGGCGCTGCTGCTCGCCTGCGCCGGCCTCGTGGTGGGCGCCGCCACCGTCTCGGTGGCCTACGCCTGGGCCGCCGCCCACGGCGGCGGCCATCTGCCCTATCACCTCTTCTGGCTCGGCGAGCTGCTGTTCTTCGTGCCGGCCGCCGTGCGGCTGCTCAGCCGGCAGGCGAGCCGCGCCGAGCGGCTCGCCCTGCTCGCGCTCGTCGGCCTGTTCGCCTACCTGCCCAAGTTCCTGCGCGATCCGACCGGCCCGCTGTTCCACGACGAGCTCGTGCACTGGCATCAGGCCCAGACGCTGTTTGCCACCGGCCAGGTGTTCGCGCCCAACAGGCTGCTCGGCATCGTCGAGTACTTTCCCGGTCTCGAGCTCCTCACCGTGCAGCTTCGCCACCTCACCGGCCTCTCCACCTTTCAGACGGCGAGCATCCTGCTGCCCGTCCTGCACGTGCTCGCGCTCACCGGGGTCTTCTTTGCCGTCGAGCGCCTGACGCACTCGAGCTGGACGGCCGGCCTGGCCGCGCTCGTCTACGCCCTGAACCCGAGCTTCGTCTTCTTTCACTCCCAGTTCTCGTACGAGTCGCTTTCGATCGTGTTCTTCATCTGGGTGGTCGCCTGCGCCGCCGGGCTGCACGCGGCGGCGGCCGCGAGCCGCGACAAGCGGATCGCGCGCATCGACCTGCGGGCCGCGGCGCAACGCTCCGACCAGGCGGCCTGGCTCGTCGTGGGCCTCGTGCTCGCCGCCGGCTGCATCGTCACGCACCACCTGGCGACCTATATCCTCGTTTCGGTGCTGGCCCTGGTCACCGCCGTCGCGGCCCTGCGCCGCCACGAGGTCAGGCTGCGGCTGCTCACCGTACAGACGGCCGGCGGCGAGGTGCTGCGCCGCTCGCTCGACAAGCGCCGCGGCGGTCTCGCCCTGACCGCGACGCTGGTCGCCGTCGTGCTCGGCGGCGCCCTGACGTGGGCCGTGCTCGTGGCGCCCGAGACGGCCGGCTACCTCGGCGCGAACGTGGTCGGCGCGGGGCACGCCGTCGTCGCCCTCGTGCATCGCGCGCACGGCGCCAGGGCCCTCTACGCGGGGAGCCCCTACCCCTCGTACGAGCGCGACGCCGCGTTTGCCACACCGCTGCTGCTGGGGGTCGCCGCGCTGGGCGGCCTGCGCCTGCTGTGGCGCCACCGGCGCACGGCGCCCTCGCCGACGATCGCCCTCGCGCTCTTCGGCCTGCTCTACTTCGCGGCCGCGCCGGCCATGCTGACGGCCGCCGGCAGCGAGGGCGCGCGGCGGACCTGGGGCTACAGCTACCTCGGGCTCAGCGTGCTCGTGGCGCCGTTCCTGGCCGCCGCGCTGCTGCGCGCGCGCAGCGCGGCGCGCCGCGGCCTGCTCACCGCCGCCGTCGTCGCCGGGCTGGTGGCGCTCCTCGTCGGCAACGTCTCGATCCAGGTGGACGCCGCCTACCGCCTGCCGGGCCCCTACGTCTACGGCTCCGATGCGCGCTCGCTCACGCCGGAGCTGCTCGCCACGGCCGCGTGGTTCCGTGTCACGCAGGGGCCCGGGCAGCGGGTGGTCGCCGACCGCGACACCGCCCTCGCCTTCGGCAGCTTCGGCGACGCGCTGCCGGCCGCGGCCTCGACGGGTTTTCCCATCTGGCAGCTCTACTTCTCGGCTGCCCCACCGAGCCCCGGCCTCGTCGGCGAGCTCGTCTACGGACGCTATCGCTACCTCGTGGTCGACCGCCGCATGGCGCGCGACCTGCCCCAGGTCGGCGACTACTTCGTCGACTCCGAGCCCGGCGCCGGCACCCGCACGACGCCCGTGCCGGCCGCCGCGCTCACCAAGTTCGCGCACGTCCCGTGGGCGACGTGCATCTACGCGAGCGACGACCTCGCCGTGTACCGCCTCGACCTGGCCGAGTACACGCCCGCCCCCGGCGGGTCGCAGCCGGCGCCGGGGAGCGCATCGTGAGCCCGCGGCCGCCAGGCGACGCGGCGTCGGCCGCCGCTCGGGTGCGCCGCGAACCGTTCGTTGCGCCGTACCTCGCGCCGGCGGCGGCGGCCGGCGCGCTCTCGCTCGGCGCGCTCGTGCCGGAGACCGCCGTGCGGGCCGCGATCGTCTTTCCCATCGCCCTGCTGCTGCCCGGCTACGCCATCCTGCTGCTCGCCTTCGGCCCCGACCGGCGCGTGGACTGGGCGCCCACCCTCGCCTTGAGCGCGGTGCTCAGCCTGGCCTTCTATCCGCTGGCCGCCCTGGCGCTGGCCGCCGCCGGCATCGCACCGAGCACGTCGAGCGCGGTAGCCACGGTCAACGGCCTCGTCGTCACGGCGCTCGTCGGGGGCGCGCTACGCGACTGGTGGCGCCGCGGCGGGCGAGGCGACCGCTCCTGGCTGCCGGCCGCCCCGCCGGCGCCGCCCCAGGGCACCCACGGCCTCGGCGCGCGGGGCGCGACGGCCCTCGTGGCCTGCTCGCTCGCGCTCGCCGGCCTCGGGCTGGCCGTCGCCCACCGGGTCGAGCCCAAGGCCCCGTCGCCGCCCTACACCGCCTTCTCCCTGACCAGCGCCTCGAGCGGCGTGAACGCCGAGCTGCAGAGCGCGGCGGCGGGCGGCACGGGAGCGGCGAGCGGCACGGGAGCGGCGAGCGCGAGCGCCGCCGAGGCGGCGCTCGACGCCGCCCTGGCCGCCCCGGTCGCGACGGCGAGCGACGAGCCCGGCGCCGCCGAAGTCGGAGCGGCACCGCTCGCCGCCCGCCCCGGCGACGTCGCCGCGCTGGGCGTCACCGTCGTCAACCACACCCACAGCCGGCTCACCTACCGGCTCGCGCCGCTCGTCGACGGCCGCCTGGCCTGGCCGGCGGCGGCAGTCACGCTCGCGCCGGGCGCCCGCTCGACCGTCACGCTGCACGGACGCCTGCCCGGGGCCCTCGGTCTGCACGAGCTCATTGTCACGTTGAGCGTGCCGGCGCTGCATCGTACCGTCGGCGCGCTCACCCTCTGGTCGAGGGTCGGGAAGGGCGCGGCATGAGGGCGGCCCGGCCGCTGACGGCGTTCGAGGACCGGTGCACCGCCGCGCCGCCGGCCGGCCGCCTGCGTCACCTGGCCGGCTGGGCGCGGCGCGACTTTCTCGCCCGCAGCAGCGCCCTGATCATGGCGACGACGATCATCACCTCGGCGCTCGGCGCGGTCTACTGGGTCATCGCCGCCCACATCCTGCCGGCCCACGTCGTGGGCCTCGGGGCGGCCCTCGTGTCGGCCATGACCCTGGCCGCCACCCTCGCCACGCTGGGCACCGGCCCGACCGTCGTGCAGACCATCCCCGGCCGCCGTTCCGGCGAGGAGTGGTCGCGCGCCCTGAACGCCTGCCTGGCCGTCTCGCTGGGCGCCGCCCTGGTCGCCGGCGGCGTCGCCCTGGCCGTCCTGCCGCTGCTCTCGGCGAGCTTCGCCGCCGTCCGCGAGCCGGCCTACGTGCTGGTCCTGGGAGCCGGGGTCGTGGTGTGGGCGGCCGGCAACCAGCTCGACAGCGCCTTCATCGCCGAGCGCGCCTCGGGCAGGATGCTGGTGCGCAACGCGACGGCCTCGGCCCTGAAGCTCGCCATCCTCGCCGCGCTGGTCGCGCTCGGTGCGCGGGGCTCGCTCGGCCTGGTCGTGAGCTGGACGGCGTCGACGACCGCCGCCCTTGCGCTCGCCGCCTTCGTCCAGCTCCCGCGCCTGGGACGCGGCTACCGGCCGCAGGTCCGCGGGGTGGCGCGCGAGGCCCGCCACCTGGTCACGCCGTTCGTGGGCCATTCCTTCATAACGGTCGGCGGCATCGTCCCCGTGCTGGCGCTGCCGCTGCTCGTGACCGCCCGGCTGTCGGCGACGCAGAACGCCTACTTCTACACGACCTGGATGCTCTGCAGCATGCTCTTCATGGTCTCGCCGGCGGTCGCCGCGGCACTGTTCGCCGAAGGCTCGCACCCCGGCGTGTCGGTCTACGCCAAGGCGCGCACGGCCACCCTGCTGATCGCCGGTCTGCTGGGAGCGCCCATGCTGGTCCTGGCCCTGGGCGGCCGCCTGGTGCTCGGCCTCTTCGGCGCGGCCTACGCGCAGCACTCCTACGCGCTGCTGCTGCTGCTCGTCGCGGCGGCGGTGCCCGACGCCGTCACGAACGTCTACATCGTCGTGCTGCGCGTGGAACGTCGCTTTCGCACCGCCAGCGCCCTCAACGTCTCGATGGGAGTGGGCGCGCTCGTGCTCGGCTGGCTCGCGATGCCGGCGCTCGGCATCGCCGGCGTCGGCCTGGCCTGGCTCGGCATGCAGACGGCCGGCAGCCTCGGCGTCGGCCTCGACCTGTGGCTGCGCCGCGCCGGCCGCCGGCGCGCGCCGGCGGCCGCGGTCGGCCCCTCCGAGTCGCGCGGCGCCTAGGAACGGCCGTGCGCGCCCTGCTGCTGTCGGACTTCTACCCGCCGGTGCTCGGCGGCCTCGAGCTGCAGGTGCAGGCCCTGGCGCGCGCCCTGGTGGCGCGCGGCCACTCCATCTCGGTGGCGACGCTCACGCTCGACCGGCCCGGCGTCTTTGACGACCAGGGCGTGACCGTCTATCGCCTGCGCGGCTGGCAGCGTGCGCTCGCCCCGGCCTACCGCGAGCGCGCCCGGCCGTTTCACCCCACCGTGCCCGACCCCGGCGTGGTCGCCGCCCTGCGGCGCGTCGTTGCCCTCGAGCGTCCGCAGGCCGTGCTGGCCCACTCCTGGATGGTCTACTCCTACCTGCCGCTCGCCCGGACGGCCGGCCTGCGCCTGTCGCTGCGCCTGCACGACTACGGCCTCGTCTGCGCCCGCAAGACCTTCGTGCACCACGGCGCCGTCTGCGCCGGACCGGGCGCCGCGCGCTGCCTGCGCTGCGCCGGCGAGCAGTACCGGCCCCTCGCCGCCCTCGGTCTCACGAGCGGGCTGCGGATCATGCGCACCCGGCTCGCCGCAAGCCTCGCCATGGCGATCGCCAACAGCTCGGCCGTGGCCGCGGCCTGCGCGCCCTGGCTGGGCGCGTCCGCTCTCACGGTGGTACCCCCGTGGCTCGACGACGACGTCTTCGACGCGCCACCCCGGCCGCGACCGGCGTTCCTGCCGTCGGGCGACTTCATCCTCTTCGCCGGCGCCCTGACCCGCAACAAGGGCCTTCCCGTGCTGCTCGAGGCCTACGCCGGCCTGCCGGCGGGCCTGCGCGCACCGCTCGTGCTGGCCGGCATGCCGCGCGCCGACACGCCGCGCCGGCTGCCGCCCGGCGTGCGTCTGGTCGAGCGCGTGGCCCACGACGAGCTGCTCGCCGCCTGGCCGCACTGCACCGTGGCGGTCGTGCCGTCCGTCTGGCCCGAGCCCTTCGGCCTGAGCGCGGTCGAGGCGCTGGCCGCCGGCCGGCCGCTCATCGCCTCGGCGACCGGCGGCCTGCGCGATATCGTCGAGCATGGCCGCAGCGGTCTGCTCGTGCCGCCCGGCGACCCCGGCCCGCTGCGTGCCGCCCTGGCGCGTCTGCTGGCCGACCCCGGCGAGCGGGCGCGCCTCGGCGCCGCCGGGCGTGTGGCCGCCCGCCGCTACGCCGCCGCGGCCGTCGTGCCACGCATGGAGGAGCTGATCTGGGCCTGACCGGCGCGCCGTCGCGCCGCAGGGCAGACGAGCCGGCGGCGGCGCAGGCGCCGCACGTGCCGCAGACGGGCTAGCGTGCCGGCCGCGGCCACCATGCCTGCGCCGCCTTCCGGACCCTCCAGTACACGTCGCGGCGTTCCTGCAGCAGGAGCCGCCAGCGTTCGAGAGCGTAGGCGCGGCGGCCGCACGACGACCTGAAGATCGACAGGCGGTAGCACGGCACGGGGCTCGCTCCCAGTCGCTGCTTGTAGGCAGCGGTGCCCCAGAGCAGGTGGGTGCGGCGACAGCCGCGGCGGATGCTCTCGCCGATGCCCGCCCGGACCATCAGCAGGCCGAGCTCCAGGCGGTCGTAGGCGGCGTCGCTGCCGCCGGTGTGCATCCAGCAGTCGCGCCCGACGAAGAACAGCAGCTCGCCGGCGACGGGGGCGCCTGCCGCGCAGCCGACCAGCGCCGTGCCGCGCAGGCGCAGCAGCCGCCACAGCCGGTACGGCGCCTCGGGCTGCCGCTCGTAGGCCCAGGGCTCGCCCTTGGCCCGTATGCGCGCCCGGTTCCAGGCGAAGACCTGCTCGACCAGGGCGAGCGTGATCTCGTCGTGCTCGAGGGTGCGCACCGTAAACTCCGGATGGCAGCGGCGCAGCCGGTTGCGGCTGTGCCGCAGGTGTTTGCGCGTGGCCTTGCCGAGACGGTCCTCGTAGGCGGCCTCCGTGCCGGGCAGATCGATCACGAGGTCGGCGCTGCGGCGCAGGATGCGCACCGGTCGCGACAGCCCGCCGGGCGTGGTCTCGGCCTCGAGCTCGACTCGCCGCACCTCGGGGTGCGCGCGCAGCACGGCCTCGACCACGCGGTCGGCCGCCGCCGCGTCGATGGCCAGCCGGCCGTTCAGGATGCGCGCCGTGGCTCCCCGGCGGCTGTAGAGGACGACGTGACGCGGGTCGGTGGTCTCGCAGGCGCGCAAGCGGCCCGGCCGCTCGTAGATGGCGACGTGCTCGGCCAGGCAGAAACAGCTTTCGTAGAGGTCGGCCAGCTCGTCGAGCAGGCCCCGCGGCGCGGCGCCGTGGACCGTGACCCCGAGGTCGGGGTACACGGTGCAGCCGTCGCCGCGATCGGGCCTGCCGCCGCCCGTGCACGACACGGGGCGGCCTACCGGTACCCGCGCAACGCCCGCTCGCGGCCGAGCAGGCCGGCCGCGCGGAGCTGCCACCAGACGCCGAAAGCCAGCCGCGAGCGGCGCCGGCCGCGCACCACGACGAAGTCCTGCCAGAGGGCGAGGTCCTCGCTCCAGCGCAGCTTGGACACGTCGACGCCGGTCGACAGGTTGGCGCGGCGATCGCCGGCGGCGATCGCCCGCCTGAGGCACTCGACCATGAGGGTCGTGGGCACGCCCTGGTCCCACCACGCCGGGTCGCTGCCCGAGGCGAAGAAGTACGCGGTGCCGTTGGCCCGCAGCATCAGGCGGGCGGCGGCCGGGCGGCCGTCCACCTCGAGCACGCAGGGCACGGCCGCGCCGCGGGCCGCAAGCTGGCCGGCGACGTCGCCCAGAAAGCGGCGATCGGCGCGATCGTCGAAGCGGGCGGCGTGGTGCGGCCGCCCCTCGAGCGCGGCCCGCGCGCCGTCGAGCACGACGAGCGTGTCGAGTGCCGCGCCGAGCGGCATGTCCTCACCACCCCACGCGACCCGCCAGGTGTGACCGTCGCGGCGCAGCCGGTTCACGCCGCGCCGGATGCTCTCGCGCACGTTGTGCTTGAGGGCGCGCGCCGTGTCGTCCCAGGTGTCGGCGAGGGGCAGCACGACGCAGGCTCGGCTTGCCTTGTGCAGAGCGACGCTCGGCTCGCCGCGGCCGACCGCCGGCAGCCAGTGCGGCTCGAACCAGCCCTGGTCGGGCGCCAGCGTGACCTCGAGCCAGTCCCAGGGCTGCTCGCGCTCGAGGTGCTGAAAGACCTCGCGCAGCACGCTGCGCCGGCACTCGGGCCGGGCGAGCACGGCGGGCAGCTCGGTCAGATGGGGGCGCCGGCCGGCGCCCAGCAGGCGCAGCACGGTGACCACCGGCGGGGCGTCTGCGCCCGGTGGTCCCAGGCGTAGCGCGCTGCGGTAGAAGGGAGCGACGCCGACGAGCTCGCCGGCGCTGCGCACGGTGAGCAGCACGAGCTCGCCGGGGCGCACGAAGTGGCGCGCCCAGGTGAGCTGCCAGCGCGGCTGCGCGAACGGGTCGCCGCCGCCCGCCGCGGCAAAGAGCGCCTCCCATTCGGGCAGCAGCGCGGCGGCGACCGCGGGGCTCGAGACCACCGTGACCTCGTGGCTGGGCATGCGTCCCCCCTAGCTCTCACCGCCGGCCCCGAGGCCGGGTCGCCCCCCGAAGCGGCGGCCCCGGCCGCCACGGGCAGGAAGCCGGACGGCGCCGCCGAAGGACATCCTACGAAGGGCGCCGGTTTGCCATTCGCTCCGGCGTCAGGCAATCTAGCACGGACTGAACGGGCGGCCACCCGAGCCGCCGGAACCGGCGACGCGAGCGCGCAGGGCGACCGGCACGTCCTCGCTAGGTCTGGCGACGAGACATCCTCATCGGGTCCCATCCCCACCGAGCTCTCCCCGAGCGCTCGCGCTGCCACGCAAAGGCAGGTGATGACCATGCAGACTCACACGAACCACCGTCCCGTCCCAGCGGGGTGGCGGGGATCGACCATCGCGATCGGCGTAGCGACGCTGGTCGTCGCGGTCCTGCTCGTGCCGGCGCTGCTTGCCACCCCGCGCGCCGCCGCCGCCACGACCGGCATCGAGAAGGGCATCTCGTTCACCGGCTACTCGTCGGGCGCCTACAAGGGCAGTGACCCGCAGGCGGCGCTGCGCGAGGTCAAGGCCACCGGCGCCGACTGGGTGATGGTCCTCGCCACCGAGTACCAGCCCACCACGAGCTCGACCAAGATCAGCACGAGCTCCTCACTCACGCCGACCGACGCCTCGCTCAAGACGATCATCGCCTACGCCCACTCGATCGGCCTCAAGGTCATGCTCAAGCCGCAGGTCAATGTGAGCAGCGGCTCGGCCCGCAGCCTGATCGGCAAGAGCTTCTCGAGCTCGCAGTGGTCGACCTGGTTCTCGTCGTACGACAGCATGATCGTGCGCTACGCGAAGCTCGCCGCCGCGACCAGGTGCGAGCAGTTCTGCGTGGGCTGCGAGCTCGATGCCACGGTGTCGCACGCCACGGACTGGCGGACGACGGTCGCCAAGGTGCGGGCGGTCTATTCCGGCAAGCTCACCTACGCGGCCGACACGATCTTCACGGGCTCGCAGGTCTGCACCTGGTGGAGCGCCGTCGACTTCATCGGCTTCGACGCCTACCCCAAGCTGGTCACGACGAGCGAACCCACCGTGGCCCAGCTTCTCGCCGGCTGGAAGACCTTCTACGCCAAGGTCGCCGCCGTGCACAGCACGTACGGCAAGCCCGTGATCTTCACCGAGATCGGTTGCCCGAGCGTGGCCGGGGCGGCCCTGCACCCGGCCGACTGGCAGAGCTCGGCGGCGGTCGACCTGGCCGGCCAGCAGCGCTGGTACCAGGCGGCGCTCGAGGCCTTCGCCGGGCAGAGCTTCATGAAGGGCATGTTCTGGTGGAACTGGTCCACCACGCCGGGCGTCGGCGGCTCCAAGGACAAGGGCTACACGCCCAACCTGAAGCCGGCCGGCACCACCCTCAAGACCTACTACACGAGCAAGCTGAGCTGAGCTCGATGCGCGCGAGGCGGCGCTCCTTGCGGAGCGCCGCCTCGCGCGCGGCCGTGGTGGTGGGCTCGAAAGGGGCTCAGGGCACGGTGAACTGCAGACCGTTCGCCAGGTGACCCTGCAGGCTGTAACTGCTGCTCGCGGGGGTGTAGGTGTAGTCGCCGGCGTTGGAGCTGCTCGCCATCGAGGAGTTCGTGTAGGGGTTCTTCGGCCACTGGTCGACATAGGCCTTGCCGCTCTGATCGGTCAGCGTCGAAGGGGTGAGGCTCGACGGGTAGGTGTCGCTGTGGTCGAGAGCGTAGCTCTGGATCCCGACCTGCAGACTGTGCACGCCTTCCTTGACCGCCGCGTCCTTGGCCTTGTTGCGCTGGTTCAGGTACGACGGGATGGCGATGGCCGCCAGGATGGCGAGGACGACCATCACGATGAGCAGCTCGATGAGTGTGAACCCGTTCTGCTCGTTGCGCATGTGCTTCATGGGGATGCTCGGCTCCTTTCGGGTGGTTGCCATCTGCCGGTAGATAACGGCTGGAGGGCTTCCTGGGCTCGATAGGTACGGTTCCCCAAGACGGGCTTTGCCGCGGTGCCCGTTCGTCTAGACAGCGCTCGTCGGGCCCGGTCCGGACCTGATCCGGACCGCCGGGACAGGCTTATCGCACCTCCGACCCTTCTTAACAATCGGAGTGTAGGCTGCCGCCCGATGTTCTCGACACGGAGGTGACCATGAGCCTCACGCCCGACTCGCACAGGGGCAGCGCCGTCGGCCTGGTGCTGGCGCGCTCGGCCGCCCTGTTCCTCGGCGGGTACATCGCCCTCGGCCTGGCCGACTCGCTGCGCGACCGCTCCTTCGACCCCGCCCTCTGGCTCGTCGACCTGCGCTTTCTGCCCTGGGCGCTCGCCGAGACGCTGCTCGCCGTGACAGCCGCCACGCTGCTGGCTTTCGCCTGGCGGCCGGCGGCGAGCGGCCCACGGCGGCACCTGACGACGGCCGTCTGCGCCGCCCTGGCCGCGGTGGCCGCCGCCAACGGCGCCGTCTTCTACGTAGTCTGGGCCCAGGGCCGCATCAGCCCCGACTGGCCGGTGCCGCTCTCGTTCGTGATAGCCGCCGTCTTCGTCGCGCTGGTCGTCGCGAGCCGGGCGGCACGGCCGGCGCCGGCGGGCGCCGGCAGGCCGCGCGGCGCGGCCGTGCGCGGCGCGGCCGTGCGCGGCGCGGCCGTGCGCGGCGTCGCCATCCTCGCCTGCGCCGTCTGCTGGGCGGCGGCGTTCCCGCTCGCCCAGCAGTTCTTCTTCGGCACGACCGACTACGCGCGGCCCGCCCAGGCGGCCGTCGTCCCGGGCGCCGAGGTCTATGCCGACGGCCGGCCCTCGATCGCCCTGAAGGGCCGCGTCCTGACCGCCGTCGATCTCTACAAGCGCGGCCTGGTCCGCACGCTCGTGTTCTCGGGCGGGCGCAACGGCGCCGTGAGCCAGGTGACGGCGATGCGCACGCTGGCGCTGCAGCAGGGCGTGCCGGCTTCGGCCATCCTGTGCGACGAGCGCGGCCTGAACACGGCCGCCACGGTACGCGACACCGTTCCTCTGCTGCGCGCCCACGGCCTGCGGCAGGTCATCGCGGTGAGCGACTTCTACCACCTGCCGCGCATCAAGCTCGCCTTCTCGAGCGCCGGCATCGACGTGCTGACGGTGCCGGCCAGGGGCGGCGCATGGATCAAGCAGACGCCGTTCCTGATCGTGCGCGACGACGCCGGCTTCTGGGTCTACCTGCTGCGCTACACGCTCTGAGCCGCCCGCGGAGCGCGGCGAACGCCCGAGCCGGCGGCGCCGTGGCGCTGAAGACGTGGTCGATCGCCTGCTTGGGCCTGTTCCCTGGGCTCAGGCGGCGCGCTCCCCATGCGACGGCGCCGGCGGCGCGCCCTCGAGCTCGAACATCAGGTCGTCGGGGTAGCAGTAGAACCAGTCCTCGCCGGGCTCGAAGGAGCGGATGATCGGGTGGGCGGTCGCGTGGCTATGAGCCGTGGCGTGCCGGCCCGGTGAGTTGTCGCAACAGCCCACGTGGCCGCACTCCTGACAGACGCGCAGGTGGACCCAGTCGTGGCGGCCGGCGGCCAGGCACTCGACGCAGCCTTCGCCCGAAGGGGTGACGTCGTTGATGTGGTCGAGATGGGTGCAGGTGTCGGCCATCGTCGCACTCCTCGGGGTCGGCTCATCGGTCAGAGCTGGTCCATTCCACCCCCGCGACTCGAGCATGCCGATGGCGCCGAGCCGGAGAGGGCCGGGTGAGGGGTCGGCAGCCGGCCGAGGGGCCGGCAGCCGGGCGAGGGGTCAGGAGCCGGGCGACCCGCCGTGCAGCAGGGCGTTGTCGACGGCGAGCGCCGTGGTGACCCCGAGCCTGCGCCCGAAGTCGATCTCGGAGTCGTCGAACACCCGCACCTGACGGCCGTAGAACGTCAGGCAGCCGATCACCTGGTCGCGCACCACGAGCGGCACGGCCAGCACGGCCCGCAGGCCGTGCTCGGCGGCCAGGCCGACGTCGCTGCGCGCCGCCTGCATGTCGGCGGTGGCGAAGGGCTCCCGGTACTTGAGGGCGCGCAAGGCGTTCGGCGTCTGCTGGGGCTCCTGGCGCGCCCCGACGACCTCGGCGCCCAGACCCGACTGGCAGCGCACGACCCACACGTCGCCGTCGCGTAGCTCGACCGTGCCGGCGTCGGCGCCGAGGGCGCCGACGCCGGCGTCGAGCGCGATCTGCATCACCTCGTCGGCGGCGAGGGCGGAGCGCAGCAGGCGGTCGACGGCGTCGAGCTCCTCGCCGAGCTCGACGCGCTCGGCGAGCTGCCGGGTCTCTCCGCCGCCCTGGCGCTCCGCGGGCGGCGCCGAGGCGGCGGCCTGCTCGGCGGCGGCGAGCGCCCTCGCGCGTTCGTCCAGATCGTCGGAGCGAATGTTCAGCGCGGCGGCGCGCGCGACGAGCTCGGCCTGGCGCGACTCGAGCTCGCCCTCGCGCGACTCGAGCGCGGCCTGGCGCGCCTCGAGCCGGGCCTGGCGCGCCCGCAGGTCGTCGCCCGCCGCGGCCGACTCGTCGGCCAACCGGCGCAGCTCGGCCGTGACGTGGGCGCGCTGCTCCTCGGCGCGGCGCCGCTCCTGTGCCGCGATGCCGGCGAGCTCGCCGGCGCGGCGCAGTTCGTCGTCGGAGCGACGCCGATCGGTGACGTCGGCGGAGACGGTGGCGAAGCGGCCGCCGCCGAGGGCGACGGCGCGGACGTCGAGGTGGCGCTCCGTCTCCTCGACCCAGGTCTCGAACTCGAACGACTCGCCGCTCGTCACGACCCAGGCGTACTCGTCGAGCCGCGGCGGGGCGCCGCTGCCCGACAGCTCGCCGGCGCGGCGGCCGCACACCTGCTCGGCCGTCAGTCCGCTCTGCCGTTCGAAGGCGGCGTTCACGAGCAGCGTGCGATAGTCGACCACCTCGCCGTCGCGCTCCACCAGCTCGTGCACCGCCACCCCCTCGCTCAGGCCGGCGATGAGGGCCGCAAAGCGCGCTTCGGCGGCGTCGAGGGCGTCGCGCAGCTCGTCGTGTTCGGCCGCGACCCGGGCCGCCGCACGCTCGGCTGCGGCCCGGCCCGCGAGGCCCTGGCCGCCGCCTCGTGCGGCCTCGGCCGCACCGACCGGCGGCGTCGGCTCGTCGCCGGCGCCGCGCAGCGCGTCGCGCTTGAGCAGGCGCACCACGAGGCCGCCGTCGCTGCGCAGCTCGAGCTCGTCGGCCAGGCGCGACATGAGGAACAGGCCCCAGCCGCGCTCGCTCGACAGGTCGGGCAGGGCGCGCCGGTCGAACCGCGACGTGTCGAAGCCGTGGCCGTGGTCCCTGACCGTGACCTGCAGGTCGCGGCCGCGAAAGCCCAGGAAGACGTCGATGTCGGCCCGCGAGCCGCTGTGGCGCACCGCGTTGGCGCAGGCCTCGTGGACGCACTGCACGACGTCGTCGATGCAGGTCGCTCTGCAGGAGAGGGTGAGGTAGTCGCGGACACGGCGACGCGCGCGCCCAAGCCGAAAGGCATCGGGCGCGACCGCGAACCGTTGACGCGGCGGCGGAGTGGCGGACCTGCGCTCGGGCGGCGACGCCCCTTCGGCCGGCGCGTCAACCGGCAAGCTGTTCAAGACGACCTCAGCATCACGCGCGTGTCATCATACCCGCCGCGCAGGCTCGACGGCAGGCGACGCGGCGGGCGGAGGGGCTGCAGCCCCTCCGCCCGCCGCGTTCGCGAGGGCCCGTCGCGCCCCTTACGCCACCTCCGAGGCCTCTGCCCCGCCGCGGGTCATCGGTGCGATCTCCTCGTCGTCCAGATGGATGTGCGCCACCTGGTCGATCGCCGCCGCGTTGCGCGCGCGCAACACGAAGAGCATCACGACGCCGGCCACCATCCAGGCCGCCATCACGTACGGCGCGTACTTGTACGGCGACGGCAAGGCCACGATGAACCGCAGGCCGGGCACGCCGGTGATGCCCGCGGCGCTCAGAAAGCCGGGCACGAGCGCCACCGCGGCGATCACCGGCACCACGACGTGAGCGATCCAGTTGTGCTCCTCACGGCGATGCCGGGAGTAGTACCCGATGCAGGCGAGGTTGGCCACGATGTAGATCGGCACGATCACCACGACGATCGCCGTGCCGACCACGCCGAAGGCCACCTCGGGCGTGTAGTGCAGGCCCAGGCTGAGCGTCACCGCCAGGCCGACGATCAGCTCGACCAGCACGCCCACCCGCGGCGAGTGAAAGCGCGGGTGCAGGTTCGACAGGCCGCGCGGCAGGACGCCGATGCGACCGAGCGCGTAACCCGTGCGCGTGAAGACGTTCGTGTTGGCGTTGGCGCAGGCCAGCGTCGAGTTGATGATGGCGAACAGCACGACCACCCAGAGCACGTTCGCGACGGTGCGGGCGAGGCCGCTCCAGGGCACGCCGTTCGAGGCGCTCGCGAAGCCCGCGAGCTTGCCCGGGCCGTAGCCCACGGCCGCGGCGTACGTCGTGAACAGGAACAGGCCACCGATCAGCACGGTCGCGAGGATCACGGCGCGCGGGATGTTGCGCCGCGGCTGCTTGGCCTCTTCGGCGAGGGCCGCCGCCGATTCGAAGCCGGCGAAGGCGAGCAGGGTGCCGACCCCGGCCGCCACCACGCCGCTCATGCCCGCATAGCCCTTCACGTTGGCGAAGTGGGTCGTGAAGACCTGCAGCGTGTTGGCGCTGCCGGCCTTGACCACGAGCGCGATCGCGAGGCCGAGGAACACGGCGATCTCGATGGAACCGAGGTACACGCCGACGCGGGTCGAGGTGCGCACGCCGCGGTAGACGAGGTAGCACACGAGCGCCGTGCCGGCCACGGTGAAGATCCACCAGAGACCGGTCGAGAACGAGGACTGCTCGGAGTGCCACTCACCGGCCACGGTGAAGCCGAGCTGCAGCATGACGAGCGGCAGCACCAGCACCTGCATGGCGGTGTAGCCCCAGCCCACCAGATAGCCCACCCAGGGGTGCAGGCCGGCAGCGCTGTAGGTCGCCACCGAGCCGGCCGCCGGGATGTGCTTGGCGAGCTGGCCGATGCTCCACGCCGAGAGCAGGATGCCGACGAAGGCGATCAGCACGGCGAGGGGCAGGGCGCCGGCCGCGTAGGCTGCGCCCAGAGGGATCGAGGCCGCGATGGCAGCCGCCGGCGCCATCGAGGTCATCGACTGGAACAGCACCTCCGGCAGCCCGACCGCGTCGCGCTGCAGCGGCGCGACCGAGGATCGAGGGGTGGTCGTGGAAGCCACGAGGTTCACCTCCCAGAAGGGGGGATCGAGGTTGATACGAACATGCTGCAGATGCGCGTTAAAATGCTTACGCAAACACGCTAAACTCCGTGAGGGCGGGCGACCCCCATGGGCCGCCTCCACAGACGCAGGATGGGAAGGGGTCGCGACGAAATGTCGCAAGGTGTGGGCCGGACGGATCGGCGCCCGGCGTGGCGTGACGACGACGGGCGTGCGGTGGCTGCTGATTTCGCCGAGGGGCCGGAAAGCGTCGGTCCGGTGACCGACGACTACCGCTGGCTGTTCGAGCACACGCTGGCCGGCTACTACCGCTGCCGCCTGCTGTTCGACGAGCGCGGCGCCGCCGTCGACTACCTCTATCTCGAGGTCAATCCCGCTTTCGAGCGGCTCACCGGCCTGCACGACGTGGTCGGCAAGACCGTGGGCGCGGTCCGGCCCGGCATCCTGCTCGACAACGCCGAGCTCGTCGCCGCCTACGGCCGTGTCGCGCGCAGCGGCCGGAGCGAGCACGTTCAGGCGCACATCCACGCCGCCGACGTGTGGTTCGCGCTCGACGTCTACCCGGCCGGCGGCGACGAGGTCGCCGTGGTCTTCACCGACGTCTCCGACCGGGTGCGGGCCGAGCAGGAGACCCGTGTCTCCCGCGAGTTCCTCACCATCGTGAGCGAGAGCCTGAGCACCGAGCGGCTCGTGCGTCGCGCCGTCGAGTTCGTCGTCGAGCGCGCCGATTGCGACGCCGTCGGCGTGCGGCTGCGCAAGGGCGACGACTACCCCTACTACGAGACCCGCGGCTTCTCCCGCGAGTTCGTGCTCGCCGAAAGCTCGCTCTGCCCGCGCAGCGGCGAGTGTCCGCCGGGCGCCGGCGGCGATCCCGTGCTCGATTGCATGTGCGGCAACGTGATCGGCGGCCGCACCGACCCCGCGCAGCCCTTCTTCACCGAGCTCGGCTCGTTCTGGTCGAACGGCACCTCCAAGTTCCTTGCCGCGACGAGCGACGAGGACCGCCTGACGCACACCCGCAACCGCTGCAACGGCGACGGCTACGAGTCGGTGCTGCTCGTCCCCCTGCGCGCCGGCGGCGAGCCCCTCGGCCTGCTGCAGCTGAACGCCCGTCGCGAGGGCGCCTTCAGCCCCTACGTCGTACGCCTCTGGGAGCGTGTCGCGCGCCATCTCGCCGTGGCGCTCGCCCGGGCGGCCGACGAAGAGGCGCTACGCGAGCTCGCCGGCAAGCTCGAGCTCTCCCTGGCGAGCACCTTCACGACCCTCGGCGCCACGGTCGAGCTGCGCGATCCCTACACGGCCGGCCACCAGCGCCGCGTCGCCGTCCTGGCCTGCGCCGTCGCCGAGCGCCTGGGCTGCAGCGAGAGCGAGATCCGGCTGCTGCGCATGGCGGCCCAGGTCCACGACGTCGGCAAGATCGGCGTGCCGGCCGACATCCTCGCCCGGCCGAGCCGGCTGACCGCGGCGGAGTTCTCGCTCGTCAAGGCGCACAGCCGGCTCGCCCGCGAGCTCCTCGCCCCGGTCGACGTCGGCGCGCCGCTCGCCGAGATCGTCGGCCAGCACCACGAGCGCCTCGACGGTTCGGGCTACCCCGACGGCCTGCGTGGCGAGCAGATCCTGCCGCTCGCCCGCGTGCTCGCCGTGGCCGACGTGGCCGAGGCGATGATCAGTCACCGGCCCTACCGGCCGGCCCTGCCGGTCGAGGAGGCCGTCGCCGAGCTGCGCGAGGGCGCCGGCCAGCGCTACGACGCCGACGCCTGCCGCGCCTGCGTCGAGCTCCTGCTCGACGAGAGCTTCACGCTCGACTAGAAGGGCGCGGCGGCGGGCGCGGCGCGCCCGCCGCCGCGCCCGCCCATCCCCCATCCCCGGCGCGTCCTTCGGTCACGAGCTCGCGAGCGCGCTCCGCCGGTAGCCGACCCTCCGCCTTTCTGAGCACCGACGTAAACGAACGCTCAGGACGGAAGGGATAGCTGTCGACATACGTACTGGTGGGTGCACTGACAAAGCGGGTCTGGTCGATGGATTGTCTGCAGCAAGGCTTCTGGCATCGGGCGATCGCCGGCAACAACGAGATCGTCTTCGTGGTCGATACCGAGCGGCGGATCGTCGCGGTGAGCGGCGGCGCCGGCCGCGCCCTCGGCCGTGAACCGGCCGAGCTCGTCGGCCGGCCCTGCTGGACGCTCATGCACGGCGAGGACGGGCTGCCCCCGGAGTGCCCTCTGAGCGGGCTCTACGCCGACGGTCGCGCCCACGGCGGCGACGTGTACAGCGAGACGCTCGACCGCGACTTCTTCGTGACCGCGACCCCCCTGCCCGACGAGCACGGCGACATCGTCGGTGCCATCCATACCGCCTACGACATGACCGAGCGGCGCCGCATCGAAGACCGCCTGCGCGAGAGCGAGGCCACGGTGCGCACGCTGGTCGAGAACGCGAGCGAGGTCATGACCCGCTTCGACCTCGAGCTGCGCTGTCTCTACGTGAGCCCCCAGGTCGAGCCCTGGCTGGGCCGCCGGCCCGAAGACTTCGTCGGCCGGCGGCTCCCCGACCTCGGCCTCTCGGCGAACTTCGTCGAGCTGTTCAGCGCGGCCCATCGCCGCGTGGTCGAGACGCGCCGCCCCGTCGACGTGCCCTTCTCGTTCCTCGGCGTGAGTGGCCGCCGACACGCCGAGGCGCGCTGCACGCCCGAGTTCGACGGCGACGGGCGCCCCGTGTCGGTCGTCTGCGTGATGCGCGACGTGACCGAGCAGAAGGCCGCGGCGAAGGCGCTCGAGCGTTCGGTGCGGCTGCTCCAGCAGGGCGAGCGCCTGGCCCACCTCGGGAGCTGGGAGCGGGACGTCGAGTCCGACACGTCGCTCGTCTCGACGGAGTGGCAGCGCATCCACGGGCTCGCCGGCGAGCGGCTCACGAACGACGAGATCACGCTGACCTGCCACCCCGACGACCGCGACGCCGTGCAGGCCGCCTTCGCGCGCGCCGTCCGCGGCCAGCCCTACCGCGTCGACCACCGTATCGTGCTGCCGAGCGGCGAGACACGCCACCTGATGACCTACGGCGTCCCCGTGCTCGACGGCGACGGCAGGGTCGAGACGGTGCTCGGCGCCTCGCTCGACGTGACCGAGCGCGTGCTGGCCGACGCGGCGCTGCTGGAACGCGAGCAGCGCCTGCAGCGCGCCCTGAGCGACACCGTCGCGGCCCTCGGCGCCACGGTGGCTCAGCGCGACCCCTATACCGCCGGCCACGAGGCGCGAGTGGCCGAGCTCGCCTGCCTGATCGGCGAGCGGCTCGGCTGGGACGAGAGCGTCCGCACGGCGCTGCGCACCGCCGCCCTGGTCCACGACGTCGGCAAGATCGCCATCCCGGCCGAGATCCTGAGCAAGCCGACGCGGCTCACGCCGGTCGAGTTCGAGCTCATCAAGACTCACCCCAAAGCGGGCTACGACATCCTCGCCGGCATCGCCTTCGAGGACCACGTGGCAGACGTCGTGCTGCAGCACCACGAACGGCTCGACGGCTCGGGCTATCCGGCCGGCCTGCGCGGCGCCGACATTCTGCCGGCCGCCCGCGTGCTGGCGGTCGCCGACGTGGTCGAGGCGATGGTGTCGCACCGCCCCTACCGGCCGGCGCTCCCGGTGGCCGAGGCGATCGCCGAGATCCGCGGCGGCCTGGGCGCCCGCTACGACACGGCGGCCGGTGAGGCCTGCCTGGGCCTGCTGATCGACGAGGCGTTCACCTTTACGGAGAGCTAGGAGCGAGCCGCCGTCGCGGGCACAAGCAGGCGGACGCCGCCCGTCGGGCGGCGGGGAGCGCGTCAGTCGCGCCCGAGCGCCTCGGCCACCTCGACGCGGTTCTTGCCCCTGTCCTTGGCGCGGTACAGGGCGCGGTCGGCCGCCTCGACGAGCTCGTCGGCGCTCGAGGCGTGCAGCCCGAGGCTCGCCGTGCCGACGCTGACCGTCATCGGCGCCGCGGCGCCGGCCGGCCCGAACTGGCGCCCGGCGACAGAGCGCCGGATGCGCTCGGCCAGGCTCAGGGCGGCGCCCGGTCCGGCCGGCTGCTCGCCGTCCTCGGCGGGCTCCTCGGCCGCGGCCGCCGCCGCACCCAGGGGCTCGCCGGCGACGGCGCGGCGCAGCCGCTCGCCCGCCTCGGCCGCTCCCTCGGCGGCCGTGCTCGGCAGGATCACGACGAACTCCTCGCCGCCGTAGCGCGCCACCAGGTCGACCTGCTGGCGCGTCTGCTGGCGCAGCAGGGCGGCGAGGTCGGAGAGCACGGCGTCGCCGGCGCGGTGGCCGAAGGCGTCGTTGTAGCGCTTGAAGTCGTCGATGTCGATGATCAGCAGCGAGAGCGGCAGGCCGTAGCGCTGCGCCCGCGCGACCTCTTCGGCGAGACGCTGGTAGAAGTGGCGATGGTTGTAGAGGCCGGTGAGGTCGTCGGTGATCGCCAGGTGCTCGAGCGCCGTGAAGGCGTCGGCGTTGTGGATGGCGATCGCGGCGAGCACGGCGAGCTGCGCGAACAGGCGGCGCTCGTCGTCGGTGAAGCGCCGGCAGCGATCGGACTGCACGATGCCGAGCACCCCGATCACGCGGCCGCCGAACTCGAGCGGTGCGTCGAGCATGGCCTTCTCGTTCCACAGGTCCATCTCGGCGGCCTCGGCGGCCGGCAGGTCGGCGTCGTCGCGGTGGATCTCGCTGATCTCGCGCCGGCGTACCGCGCGCGAGAAGCTCGGCCGAATGTCGGGCGAGTACGACTCGCCCACGCCGGCGCTCTCTTCGCTGAAGCCCTCGACCGCACCCCACGAGGCCACGTAGTCGAGGGTATCGGTGTCGGCGGAGTAGCGGTGGATGTCGGCCGACGAAGCCCCGAAGGCCTCGCAGACCTGCCGCGCGATGAGGCTGATCACCTCGTTTACCGTGAGCGTCGAAGCGATCGTCGCGCCGACGCGGGCGATGATGGTCTGCGCGTCGTCGCGCGGGCCGCCGTCGGTGTGCCGCTCGTCCAACCCCTTCGTCTCCTGTCGGTCGGCCTCGAGACTGCCTCGCGACCGTCGCGGTCGCCTCGTCGCGTCGTTGTTGGCAGTATCGGCAACACGGCCCACCCGCTCAAGCAGCGGCCGTTCTTGCGGTCCTGTCGCCCTTCGTCGAGTCTGCGCGCCGGGTGGGGCGACGGATCCGCAGCGAGTGCGGACGGCGGGTCGGGCGCCAGGAGCGGAGCTCAGGCCCTCTGAACGACGAGAACGTGGAGGTCGTCGCGCAGCTCGTCGGCGTACGCGGTGACGGTCTGCAGAACGCGGTCGGCCGTCTCTTGAGCGGTCAGACCGGCGCATCCCTTCGCGGCCTCGAGCAGGCCCTCTTCTCCGAAGAAGCGGCCGGCGCGGCGCGCGTCGGTGACGCCGTCCGTGTAGAACAGGAGCGCATCGCCATGCCCAAGGCTGCCGGTCGCGGTGGCGAAGCGACTCTCGGAGAAGCTGCCGAGGGGCAGCCCCGGCACCGCCTGGAGCGCCTGGATCGAGCCGTCGGCACGCAGAGACAGCGGCAGCGGATGCCCGGCCGAGGCAAAGACGAAGTCGCCCGTGCGACAATGGACGGAGGCAAGCAGGGCGGTGACGAGCGGGTCGTCGCGCCGTAGCAGGATGTCGTTGAGTCTGCAGAGCACGTCGGGCACCTCTGCCGAGATCGCCAGAGCGTGGGCCGCGGAGCGCACCGTCTCAGTCAGCCCGGCCGCCTCGAGGCCCTTGCCCTCGACGTCACCGATCAGGACCCCCATGTGGTCCCGCTGCGTGACGAAGACGTCGTGAAAATCGCCACCGGCGCGTTCGAGAGCGCGAGCCCAGGCCGTGGCGGCACCGAGCTCCCAGCCGGGCATCGGCGGCAGTGCGTGGATGAAGCTCTCCTGAAGGACGGTGGCGATGCGCCGGGCATCGTGCAGCTCGCGCGACTGCGCGCGCCGCGCCGTCTCGGCCTCGACGAAGGCGATGGCGGCCTGCCTGCGCCGCTCGCTCTGCTCGATGAGGGTGTTGGTCACCAGACTCGACAGGACGGCGGCGGCGACCCAGATCCCGGCCGACGCCGCGATCGCCAGAGGCGAGGCGGATGCGCCGCTGCCGGCCACCGTGAAGTAGAAGATGGCGGTGCCGGCCAAGGCGGTCGCGACGCCGGACCAGGTCCCTGCGATGGCGGCGACGACGATCACGGTGAGCGCGAGCAGTGAGCCCGGCATGCCCAGGATGCCGCGCGTCGGACTCAAGCCCATCGGCACCAGAAAGGCGAGCTCGAAGGCCAGCGCGATGAGCACCGTCTGCACCCGATGGCGACGCTGGGCGAGGATCGCCTCGACCAGCCGCAGCCTTCTCCTTGTCGCCGACGCCTTGGCGGTCTTCGCCGCAGGATCCGTCGCCTCTTCGGCGGCCTTGGCGATGTCGAGGTCGGCGTCAAGGGCGAGCGTCCGGGTCGCGAGCTCCACGACCGAGCGATAGCGGGCCTCGCTGGCACGCGCGATCTCCTCGGCGGTCCGCAACGCCTCCTCGGTGCGCTTTCGGTCGGTGATGTCGGTAAGGAACGAGCGATAGTGCAGCAGCGCGCCGGCGTCGTCGAACACCGGCTGCACGAACAGCTCGACAGGTACGCGCGTGCCGTCCTTGCGCAGGTACTCCTTCTCGTACCGGGCGCTGCGCCGCTCGGCGACGGCCGCGGCGAGCAGCCGTGCCTCGGTCTCGCGCCACTCGGGCGGCGTAAGGTCGGACGCCCAGGTCAGGCGTCGGGCCTCGAGCTCATCACGGCTGTAGCCGGTGAGATCGGCGAAGGCCTGGTTGAAGAAGATGAGCCCGCCGTCCGGCGCGCCGACACCGAACGGCATGCTGTGGTGCTCGACGATCTCGCCGAGAAAGCCGAGCTGATCGATCGCGACCGAGAGCTCCTCGAGCAGGCGCTGACGCTCGGTCTCAGCGGCCTTGCGCTCGCTGATCTCGGTCAGGAAGGAGCGGTACTGGACAAGCTCGCCGCGCTCGTCGAACAGCGGCTGGGTGAAGACCTCGACCGGCACTCGACTGCCGTCCTTGCGGACGTACTCCTTCTCGTAGCGCGTCGGGTCGCGCGTCGCGACGGCCCTGGCCAAGAGGGGAGCCTCCGCCTTCCACCAGTCGGGCGGGGTCATGTCTGGCGCCCAGCTCTCGGCGCCGGCCTCGAGCTCACTTCTGGTGTAGCCGGTAAGCTCCGTGAAGGCCCGGTTGAACGAGACCAGCGTGCCGTCGGGCCGACGTGCGGCAAAGGCGACGTCGGCGGTCTCGATGACCTCGGCCAGGTAACGCTTGACCTCCTCGCTTGCCCGCAGCGCCTCCTCGGCCTGCTTGCGCTCGGTCACGTCGGAGAGGACCAGGGCCAGTTGATCCGGGCGGGGACGATAGACGGTCATGTCGTAGTGCCGGCCGAGGGCCGGCAAGAAAGCCTCGCCACTGTACGGTTCCCCCGTCGAGAGGACCTCTTCGTAGGTGGCGAAGAACGCGTTCGGCTGGTCGTACCTGAACACCTCGGAATACGTCCTGCCGACCATCTCGTCCGCAACCACCTTCAGATGCTTCTCCACGGCGGAGTTGGCCAGCAGGTACCGCAGGTCGACCAGCCTGCCTTCTGCGTCGCGGATCGGCTCGGCCAGCACGAACGCTGAGGTGAGGTTCTCGAAGAGGCGACGGTAACGGTCCTCACTTTCGTGCAACGCTGCGAAGAGCTCGTCGCGCTCGAGCTCCTTGCGCTTGCGCTCGTCGATCTCGCGCAGGTAGACGGTGATGCCTGAGGCGGCCGGGTAGATCCGGGCCTCGACCCAGCCACCGACGATAGGGGGCTCGTACTCGACCACCGCGGCCCTGCCCAGCTCCATCGCCTCGCGGTAGAAGCTCGCCGTCGGGTCGTCGACGGTCCCGGGGAACGCCTGCCACAGGCTACGCCCCACGAGCTCGTCTCTGGTCCGCCCGAGATGGCGCTCGCAGGCCCTGTTCACATAGAGGAGCCGGTACTCCCAGTCCAGGGCGGCGAAGGCTTCGTCGAGCTCGTCGAGCAGGGCGGCGCCGCGGCCCTCGGCGTACAGGTCACAAGGCAGACGCCAGATTGACGGCTCCGCGGTCGGAGGCTCCGAGAGCACCCCGCGCTTGACGCCGCGGATCTCGACGCCGCCGTCGCATTCGATGGCAAGGTCGTCCATCATCCTGGCCATGAGGAACAGGCCGCGACCACCCGACGCCGCGGGGTCTGGACGTCTGGCCGGGTCGAAGCGCGCGGTGTCGAAGCCGCGACCGTGGTCTCTGACCTCGGTGACGAGATCGGCACCCTCGAAGCGCAGGTCGACCTCGAGGTCTTCGCCGGTCCCACTGTGGCGCACCGCGTTGGTCATCGCCTCTTCGATGGCCAGCACGACCGCGTGCACCGCCTCCTCGGCGACGCGCTGCTCACGAAGGTAGTCGCGGATGCGCTCACGAGCGCGCCGCATGCGGGCTGGGTCAAGCGGCAAGCGGAACGAGAGACGTGGCAGGACCTTTGCTCTACTCGGCGCGGCCAAGACCGTGCGGCCCCCTCTCAGCAGACGAAGCAGAGGCGATTGTAACTGTCCGCCCTCAGGTCCGTCCCGTGTTCATCCACGCCCGAGTGGCTTCCGCTGGGGCGAGGTCGTAGTATCGGCTCGCTGAGGAGCTCCACACCGGCCCAGAGCAGTCCTGTACAGCGCGCAGCGGAGGGGTGCCGGAGCGGTTGATCGGAGCGGTCTTGAAAACCGTCGGGGGTCGCAAGGCCCCTCGTGGGTTCGAATCCCACCCCCTCCGCCAGTTCCCCCCGCGCCAAAGCTGACCGGCATCGGGTGACGCAGCGCCGGTCGTGCGCCGGCTGGGCGCCTCAGGCGCTGCGTCGCGCCGCGGTCGCGTCGGTCGCGAGGCGGGCGAGCACGACCATGTCCTGCCGCTCGTCGCCGACGGCAAGCCAGGAGCGCATCAGGCCCTCGCGCCGAAAGCCGCAGCGTTCGGCCACCGCGAGGCTCGCCGTGTTGTGCGAGACCGCCATGGTCTCGAGGCGCAACAGACCGATCTCGTCGAAGGCCCAGCGAACGACGCGGTCGAGGCTCGCCGTCATGAGCCCCCGGCCCCGCGCCGCCGGCAGCAGCCAGTAGCCGACGGCGGCGCGCCGGTTCGCCCAGTCGACGGCGTGCAGCGAGATCTGGCCGATGCAGGGCCCGTCGCGGCGGCCCGTCTCGCAGACCGCGAAGCTGACCTCGTGCCCGGCGGCGCGCCGGTCGGCCTGCACGCGAAGCCAGCGCTCGGTGTCGGGGTGCGTGCGCTGCGAGCCGAGCAGGGCATGCTCCGCGATGTCGGGACGGTCGTAGGCGGCGCGCAGGCTGGGTGCGTCGACCAGTGCGAACGGGCGCAGCACGACGCCGTCGCCAAACAGCACCAGGGACGAGTCGAAGGCCTCGAGTGAGGCTTCGACGTCGCCTGGCCGTCTGACCAGGCGCAGGCCGCCGAGTCGGAGCACGCCGTTGATGGCAGTGCCGATGCGCTGCTGCAGCGTCATGTACGTCACCCTTCGTTCGCGCCGGCCGATCCCCCGCCTGGCCGGCATCCGCCACTTCAGTGACCCCCGGGCGACCCGAACTCGTGTCCTCTAAGGTAGTCGCGAATCGCCGCCACGAAAACCCACGACGGCACACGAGCGTTGTCTGCCCTGACAGCGACGGATCGCCCGACCCGGCCCCTGAGCCCGCCGGCGTGTCGGCCGAAACGGTGGTCGCCTCGCGGGCGCCGCTAGAATGAGGCGAAGATGCGTCCGGCTGAGACAGTCACCCCTCCGCGCCTCGCGTTCACCCTGCCCCTCGACGCGGCGCGCCTGCTGCGCGCCCGGCAGCGTATCCGCGACTATCTGCACGGCCACGTCCGCGACCGCGGGGCGATCGACGCCGTCGTGCTGGCCGTCGAGGAGGCGATGACCAACGCGCTGCGTCACAGCGGCGCCCGCGACGACCTCGAGATCCACCTGCGCTTCGAAGGCGGCGACCTGGTCGCCGAGGTCAGAGACCATGGCGCCGGCTTCGACGTCGGCAGCTTCGACCCCGAGCGCCTGCCCGACCTGCTCGCACCGTCGGGCCGCGGCCTGTACCTCATCGCCCGGCTCATGGACGAGATGGATCTGACCTCGAGCGACGGGCTTGCCGTCCGCGTCGTGAAGCGCGATCTGCTTTCCGCCGACGCCGTCCGCCCGCCCGCGCTGGCGACGGCCGTGCGGTCCGGGGAGCAGGACTACCGCGACGTGCGCCAGCGCGCGCTGCTCGAGGAGATCGACGAGTCGTTCATCGCGCTCGACTGGGACTACCGCTACGTGCACCTGAACGCGGCCGGCGCGCGCATGCAGGGCCGGCCCTTCGACGAGCTCATCGGCCGGCGGCTGTGGGACGTGCGTCCGGGGCTGCGCGAGCAGCCGCTCGGCCGCGCGATCCGCGACGCGCTCGAGCTCGGGCGCTTCGCCGTGGTCGAGTACGTGTCCGACGTGACCGGGCGCTGGCAGGAGGCGAGGGTCTACCCCACGTCGTCGGGCCTGAGCGTCTTCGCCCGCGACATCAGCGAGCAGAAGCGCCTGGCGGCCGAGCGCGACGAGCTGCTGGCCCGCTCGCAGGGCGAGCTCGCCGCGAGCCGCCTGCTGGCGCGGGTCGCGATGCTCGCCTCGGGCTCGCTCAGCATGGCCGAGATCTGCTCCCAGGTCCTGGCCGCCATCCGCAGCGACCTGGGCGGCCTACAGGCGGGCAGCATTTACACCCTGGCGCGGGGCGGGCAGGCGCTGCGCAACCTCGCGCTGTTCGGCTACCCGGCCGCGATGGAGCCCGAGATCCGCGAGTTCCCCGTCTCGCGCGAGTCGATCGTCGGACGCGTCGCCCTGTACCACGAGCTCGCCACGCACGAGTCCCCGAACGAACCGCCCGAGGTGACCCGACGCATGCGCCACCTGGGCATGGACGCCGCTCGCTGGCTCGCCCTGCCGATCGAGCGCGGCGGCGAGCTCGTCGGCGTCATGGTGCTCTTCTTCGGCGACCGGCGGCCGTTCTACGACGACGAGCTGCGCCTGTACCGCGGCATCGCCGCGATCCTCGGCAACGCCATCGCCAACGCCCGCCTGTTCGAGGCCGAGGTGCGAGCCCGCGAATCGGAGGCCGAGCGCGCCGGCCGGCTCGAGCTGCTGCACGACGTGACGCGCGCGGCGGTGAGCTCGCTCGACACGAGCGAGGTAGCGCAGCGCGTGCTCGACGAGCTCGCCCGCCGCTTCGACCCCACGATCGCCACGATCTTCGTCGCCGAGGAGACGCGCGGCGAGCTCGTGCCGCTCGCGGCCTGGGGCTATCCGCTCGAGCTGCTCGCCACGATCCCACCCTTCGCCCTCGACTCCGAGTACGAGAGCGCCGTCGTCTACCGCACGGGGCGGCCGCTCGTGGTCGAGGACATGACCTCACGGCCGGTGGGCGACCTGCCGCGCGCCGCGCTCGCCTCGGTGGCTCTGCAGACCGGCCGGCCGGTACGCTCGTACGTCATTCTGCCGCTGCAGGCCTACGGCCGCACGATCGGCACGATCAGCATCTTCTGGGCGCAGCCGCGCAGCATCGACGACGACGACCTCGGCGTGTTCGGCGCGGTGGCCCACGAGATCGCGATCGGCGTCGAGAACGCCCGCCTGCACGAAGAGCAGGAGCAGATCGCGACGACCCTGCAGCGCAGCCTGCTGCACGCGCTGCCCACGATCGCCGGCCTCGACCTGGCGGCGCTGTCGGTGCCGGCCTACCAGCCCGAGCTCGTCGGCGGCGACTTCCACGACGTCTTCGCGGCCCGCGGCGGCCTGGTCTATGCGCTCATCGGCGACGTCATGGGCAAGGGCGTGGCGGCCGCCGGCCTCACCGAGACCGTGCGCAGCGCCGTCCGCGCCCTGGCCCTCGACGGCCCGCCGCCCGACGTCGTGCTCGCCCAGACCGACCGCGTGATACGCAAGGAGGAGGGCGAGCAGCTCGCGAGCGCCCAGCTCCTGGCGCTCGACCCCGCGAGCGGCCGCGTGCTCCTGGCGAGCGCCGGCCACCCGCCGGCGATCCACCTGAGCCGCGCCGGCGCCCGCGCCGTGGAGCAGGCCCGCGGGCCGCTGCTCGGCCTCGGCGACGACCCCGACGAGGCGCCGGTGCTGCGGCTCGCCGAGCTGCGCCTGGCCGCCGACGACGCCCTCGTGCTCTACACCGACGGGGTGATCGAGGCGCGCCGCGACGGCGAGCTGTACGGCGAGGAGCGGCTGCGCGCGGCTTTGGCCGGTCTGCACGGGCGGACGGCGGCCGCCATCGCGGCCGCCGTCCGCGACGCGGCCCACGCCTACGCCGGTACGCTGCGCGACGACCTCGAGGTGCTGGTCGTGCGGCTGTGCGGGACTGGGCCGCATCGCTGAAACGCCCCCAGGCCGGGGCGAGCGGCCGACGGTCGCGGGCTCGTGGAGACGGGTGGCGGAGCGCTGCGACCCGCGTCGGTCAGGCGCTCGCCTGCTCGGCGCGGCGGCGGGCGGTCAGGCGCTCGCCTGCTCGGCGCGGCAGCGAGCGGTCAGGCGGTCGCCTGCTCGGCGCGCCAGACCTGCGGCGCGTCGGCGAAGCTGGGGTGGTCGTTGCGGCAGAGGCTGCACGAGCAGCCGGCGACGTGCCGCCAGCCGAACTCGAGGCCCACGGCCTCGTGACCGCTGCCGAGCACGATGAGCGGCTCGACCGCCGCGGCGCCGACCCTGGAGCCGTCGAAGATGCGACCGTCGCGAAAGAGGAGGTGCTCGCCGTGGTCGCGATAGACGGCCGGCAGACCGGCGTTGAGGACGTCTTCGAGGCTGAGACGCGGAGAAGCGTTGCGCTTCGCCGCCAACGTGCCGCGGATTCGCCCGTCGGTCATTGGTTCCTCCCCCGAAAAAGCCTGCACCCGATGTGTATTATAGGGCTCGTGGCGAGCCTGCGCGAGGGGTTTTCACTCGCTTAGTGTTGCCAATTCTGCACACGCGGCGCCGGCCGGCTGCAGGCGCCAACGGCGGCCGCGGTCAGACCCTGCGGGTAAGCTCCCCCGAGCCGCCGGCGAGCCGGCCGGCGGCGACCCGGAGGGAGCATATCGACGCGACGCCCAGGCACGAGGCAGGTCCGACGACCGAGCCTGCACCTGCGACGGCCTCGCCCGCTGAGGCGCGACCGGTCACCGCAGCGCCCCTGAGCGCGGCATCGGCCGAGCCGACGGCCGCCCGGCGTCGCCGTCTGACGTATCCCGATCTCGGCGCCGTGGTCCACCTGGACGAGGCGCCCGGCGAGCTCCTCGCCGAGCTGCCCGCGCTCTACTCGAGCCCCTACGCCACGCTCGAGTACTTCACGCTGTACGACGGCGTGCGGCCCGCCGCGCTCCGCGTCTGTGAGCTCGAGTCACCGCGCCACGTGATCGTCTTTCGCACCCGCGGCGCCACCGCCGAGGTGCTCGACAAGGTGATCGAGATCGCGCCGGCCGACGTAGAGCGCGCCGCCGCGGCGATCTTCCGCGCCCGGCCCGAGGTGCGCCGCCTCTACGCCGAGGTCAAGTTCCCGCCGGCCGAGCTCGCCTTGCCCCACCGCACCCTCTACCGGGCCGACGACGAGGTGATCGCACTGCCCGGCAGCGCCGAGGAGTACGAGGCCAGCCTCGGCTACTCCACCCGCCGCCACCTGCGCTCGTACCGCAACGCCCTGCGCCGGCGCTACCCCGGTTTCGAGCTGCGCACCGTCGCGGGCGACGAGCTCACTCCTGAGCTCGTCGCCCGCGTCCTTGCCTGGAACCGCGAGCTCGTGCGCGGCCGCGGCGAGCACTGGATCTACGAGCAGCATCCGGCCTGGGCCGACAAGGCCTGGCGGCTGCTGCGCCGCCACGGCATGGTCCTCTGCGGCTTCATCGACGGCGAGCTGGTCGACGGCCAGCTCCTGCTCTTCGTCGGGCGCGACTGCTGGGGCTACGCGTCGGGACTCGACCCGGCCTACCGCGAAGCGCACCTCGGCACCGTGATGGTCGTCGGCTCGGCCCTCGAGGCGGTCGCCCGCGGCTGCGCTCGGCTGCATCTGGGCTGGGGGTCGGTCGAGTACAAGCGCCACCTCGGCGCCCGGCCGGTCACCGCCTGGCGCGTGGCCATCTACCGCTCGCGGCTCGACCGGACGCTCTACGCCCGGGAACGCTGGCGTCTGCTGGTGCGCGACCGCAACGACGTCTACTGGGCCCTGCGGGGAGCGCTCAAGCGCCGCTTCATGCCGCCGCCGCCCGACCGCCCGACCGAGCCCCTGCCCGGCGAGGCCCCGACGGCGTAGAATCGTCGCGCGCCGGACGTCCCGCCCGGCGCGCGACGACGGGGGTCGGGCGATGGCGAGCGAGGGCGTCATCAGGTGGGTCGAGGCGTACCGCGCCGCTGCCCGGGCGCGCCGCGCCGCCATCTTTCGCGACTCCTTTCCGCTGACCGGGACGACCACCGTGCTCGACCTCGGCTCCGAAGACGGCAGCGCGATCCACGCCGTGCTGCAGGGCTCCGCGGTGCGCCCCGACAACGTCGTGATCGCCGACATCCAGCGCGCCGCGCTCGAGCGTGGCGCCGCGACGTACGGCTACACGCCGGCCGTGCTCGGCGAGGACGGCCCCCTGCCGTTCGCCGACAGGTCGTTCGACATCGTCTTCTGCTCGTCGGTCATCGAGCACGTGACCGTGGCCAAGCGCGAGTCGTGGGCGATGCGCTCGGGGCACCGCTTCCGGGCGCTCTCGCGCGAGCGCCAGCGCGCCTTCGCCGACGAGATCCGGCGCGTCGGGCGCGGCTACTTCGTGCAGACCCCGTACCTGTACTTTCCGATCGAGAGCCATACCTGGCTGCCCGGCTTCGCCTGGCAGCCGCGGCGGCTCATGGTCCCGGCGCTGCGCCTCACCAATCGGGTGTGGATCAAGCAGTGCGGTGCCGACTGGTGCCTGTTCGACCGGGGCGCCCTGGCCGCGCTGTTCCCCGACGCGACGATCGCCGAGGAGCGCTCGCTGGGCTTCGTGAAGTCGCTCATGGCGATCCGCCCGACCGAGGCGGCCGGCGCGTCGGCGAGGGCGCATGCGCGCCCGGCGCCGGTCGCGGCCGAGGCCGAGCCCGCGATCGTCGTCTCCTAAGCGGCGTCGTCGCCCGGCGGCTGCGCCGCCGGGCGCTCATCGTCGCGCCCGGCGCGCCCCGGCCGCCCTCCGGCGGCCGGCGCGACCCAGAGCAGCAACGCGAGGCCGACGAGCAGGGCGCCCAGCAGCAGCCACACGCGCGCCTGGCCACCCTCGTCGACCACGAGCTTGCGCACGATCTCGACGGCGCTCGCGGCGCTGAAGACGACCTCGGTCCACACGACGGGACGGGCGCTCCCGGGCTCGCGCGCCGCGAGCGCGGCGCCGCAGGCCAGGGCGAGCAGCGCGGCGCCCACGATGTGCGCGGTGGTCTGATTGGTGGCGTGCGAGACCGGTCCCAGCGAGAAGGTGAGGACGATCGCGGCGGCGAGGCTCGCAACGGCGAAGGCGATCTGCACGGCGACCAGGGCCAGCCGCCGGGTGGGCGGCGCCGGCGCGACCCGCTCGGCCGGCGGGGACCTGCGGGGCTCGGCCGCCAGGGCGCTGCCCTACCGCGGCGTGCCGGGCACGACGATGGTGGCCACGTCGCGCAGCACGTAGGTGCGAGCCAGGCGATCGCCGATGCGCTGCCTGCCGGAGTCGACGGCGACCATGACCAGGGCGAGCGGCACGCCGACCAGCGGGAACAGGCAGCTCAGCGCCTTCGTGACATTGCGCAGCAGCACGGCGGGAGCGCTCGCGCGCAGGCCGCCGTAGGCCACGACTCGCAGACCCAGCACGCGCTTGCCGAGCGTGGCCCCGAACGCCACCTCGCTGACGGCCGAGTACAGAAAGAAGCTGCAGATGACGGCCGCATCGAGCTCGATCAGGGTGGTGGAACCGGTGCTGCTCGTGAAGTGCGAAAGCACGTTCTGCTCGCCGCCCCAGCGGTTCGCGAGCACGATCATCGCGACCGTAGCCACCGCCATCGACACGATCATGTAGTCGATGAGGGCCGCCAGGAGCCGTACGCCCCACCCGGCCAGCACCTGGGTGCGGGCCAGCGCCGAAGCCTGTGCGACGCCGGGCGCGCCGGCGCTCGGCGCCGCGGCTCCGGGCAGCGCCCAGCCCGGCGCGTCGCGGCCCGGGGCGCCCCAGCCCGGAGCCTCGGCCGGCCGCGGAGCATAGCCCGGCGCGGCGACCGGCGGATCGTAGCTCTGGCTCGCGCCGCCGGGAGCGAACGGGGGCGGCGCCGGCACGGGTGCGGCGGCGTCGCCGGTTCCGACGTCGGGCGAGGCCCCCGGCGGGGTCGGCGCCGAGACGCCGGCCGCGGCGCTCCGGTCGTCGGGCGCGCCCGGCAGCGGGAACGGCGGCATGACGCCGGGGGTGGCCTGCTCGGGCGGCAGGCCGCGCACCGGATAGCCGCACTGGTAGCAGTACTCGTAGCCGACGGGCAGTCCCGTGCCGCACTTCTCGCAGATCGGCATGACCGCGGCCTCTACCGGGTCTCGCGCTGGAGCATGTCGTGCAGCCGGTCGCGATGCCGCTCCGACGAGACCCGCAGGTGGTCGAGCACCGCCGCCACGGCGTCGGCGTCGCCGTCGAACACCCGGTAGGCGTCGCGCTCGATCATCTCGTCCTCGAAGCCGAGCGCGGTCTGCAGCGCCTGCACGAGCGACACGGTACCGCGTGCGGCGAGCTCGATCTGGTCGCGCACGTCGTGCGTGGCGGCGCGCAGCTCGACCAGGGGGAACCGGCCGCTGTCGACGAACACCGCGAGCTCGTGGTCACGGACACGGGCGGGACCGGCGAGGTCGCGCATGAGTGAGCCGTGGCCGTACTCCTCGGCCGACAGTCCCTGCCAGAAGGCGACCTGCGAGCCGAACACGACGCCGTAGGCGTCGTAGAGGTCGCCCAGCGCGTCTTCGTGATCGGCCAGCGCCTCGACGACCCGTCGGGCGGCGTCGATCTCGCCTTGGTTGCTGTCCACATGCTCTCCCTGCGGCCACCGTCGTGCGGCCGCGCCCGTGCGCCTGATCGTCACCATTGTAGCGCCCCACCCGCGGCGCGGGGGCGACGGAGCGCTCTCAGCCCTGGAACGAGAAGCCCACGGGGCGAGCCGGAGGCGCGAGCGGGCTTGCCGGCAAGCCCGCTCGCGCCTCCGGCTCGTTGTACCCGATGGGAGCCACGTCGTTGGGCCCGTCCGGGTAGAGCAGGCTGGCCAGCGCCTGGATCTGGCCGCGCCCCACGCCGAGCTCGAACTGACCGCCGCCGTAGAGCTCGATGCCGGTCGCGCGGGCGCGCTCGACGCAGTCGAGGAGCGCCCGCACCGTGCCGAAGCGCGACGGCTTGACGTTCAGGTGCCGGGTCGGCAGGGGCAGCGCCACGACGTCGTCCCACGAGTGGATCGGCGCGTCCCACGACAGGCGCGGCGCCGCGGCGCGCACCAGCTCGGCCGTGTCGCCGTCGGTCGCGGCGTCCTCGACGACGGCGTCGGGGAACGCCCCCAGCACCGCCTCGTAGAGCGCCCGGTCGGGAGGGTTCTCGACGACCGTACCCGTGTAGTAGGCCTTGAAGTCGACGACGCGCACGCTGCCCGTGGCGGCCACGGCCGCGATCAGGGCGGCGTCCCAGTCGGGCGTCGGGTCGAGCTTGAACTCGAGGTCGGGGTAGAGCGCCAGCCAGGGCAGGATGTCGAGCCGCGTCGAGACGACGAAGCGTACCGGCCGGTACGGCAGGTCGAGCGCCGCGCCGAGCGACCGGCCGGCCTGACGCAGCGCCAGGTCGAGCGCGGCGCTCTCGAAGGCCCAGCGCCGGTACTGCCGGCTCGCCGGGCGCGCCGGCTCACGCGCAGACAGCGGCAGCCAGGCCAGGCGGCGCAGGAACACGTCGAGCGGACCGGCGAAACCGAGACCGAGCGCCGTCGGGTAGTCGTCGTGGTCGGGCGCGTCGTAGGTCACGTCCTCGCCGTGGCCCTCACGTCCGGCGCCGCGCAGCACGATCTCGGTGGTCACGCGCGTGAAGCCGCTCGACACGGCGTGCTCGTGGCGCACCGTCTCGTAGCCTTCGACCGTCAGGTCGAGCCCCGCCAGGTGGTCGTCATACAGACCCATGCCGCGCTCCCGCGTCGGTGCCTGGGCCGCGACGCTCGGGCGCGCGGCACGCACGTACGATACCCGTCACGGCGACGCGCAAGCCTGCGTCCGATCAGGCCAGCAGCTCCTTGACGAGCTCGTAGGCGAACAGCGACTGAAAGGCGAGGTCGCGCACGGCGATGCGCTCGTCGGCGTTGTGAAAGCGCGGCGCGGTCGCCTGCACGTCGTCGACCACGAAGGGCGCGAAGTTGTAGGCGACCATGTCGGGGAACGCGGCGCGGAACCAGTTGGAGTCGGTAAAGCCGGCGCAATGCAGCGGGACCACGCGCGAGCCGGGCACGAGGCGCCTCATGACGGCGACGATCGCGTCGCGCAGGGGCGTGTCGGCGGGCGAGGCGTTGCCCTCGATCGTGCCGAGGTACTCCAGGCGCCAGCGGGCGTCGACGCCGGCCAGCGCCGCTTCGATCTCGGCTGTGACGCGCGCCTCGGTCCAGCCGACGGGCAGGCGGCAGTCGACGGTCACGACGGCGCAGTCGGGGAACACGTTCACGGCCTCGCCGCTCGAGTGCACGATGGTCGGTGAGAAGGTGACGCCGTAGAGCGGCAAGAGCAGGTCGGCGACGTCGTGGTCGACCTCGTCGAGCTCGGCCAGGGCGGCGCGCGCGGTGCTCTCGTCGAGCAGGCGGGCGCGCAGGGCGGGATCGGCCACGAGCAGCTCGACGTACTCGGGCGGCACCGTCTCGAGGCTCGCCCTGGGTTCGTAGTCGTGCAGGGCGCGGATCACGTCGGCGGCGCCGACCACGGCGTTGCCGTGGCGCAGCGGCACCGAGGCGTGACCGGCGTCGCCCGACACGACGATGCGAAACTGGGCCGTGCCCTTCTCGCCGACCAGCAGGTCGTAGAGGCGCTCGCCGCTCGGCAGGGTCAGGAACTCGCCGCCACCCTCGTTCAGAAGGTAGTCGCAGCGCACGAGGTCGGGGCGCTGCGTGGTGAGCCAGCGCGCCCCGCCCACGGTGCCCTCCTCCTCGTCGGCCTCGGCCACGAACACGAGCTCGCCGGCGAAGTCGCGGCCCTCTTCGAGCAGGCGCCGCACGGCGACGGCGAAGGCGGCCAGCAGGTTCTTCACGTCGACGGCGCCGCGCCCCCACACATAGCCGTCCTTCACGACGCCCGCGAAGGGCGGCTCCTGCCACTGGTCGGCCGCCGCCGGCACCACGTCTTCGTGGGCCATGAGCGCCAGGCGCGGTCCCGGCCGGCTGCCGGGCACCGTGACGACGAAGCTGCGCCGGCCGGCCGGCTCGCCGACGATCTCGCCGCGCAGGCCGAGACCGCGGAAGTACTGGTCGAGGAACGTGGCCACGGCCGTCTCGTTGCCGGGCGGATTGGTCGTGTCGACACGGATCAGGGCGGCGAGCAACTCGCTCGTCTCGCGCTCCACCCGGTCGACCAGGGCGGGATCGATGCCGGCGATGTCCACAGACGGCTCCTCGGTTCAGGGTTCGTACTGATGATACCGGCCGCGGCCGCCCACCGCGAAACCGTGCGCGGCGCCGGCGCGGCGGCGCCCATCCCGGGCTGCGCAGGCTTTTCGAGGTCTGAGGCTGTGGGGTATAGTGAGCGCCCCGGCGGAGAAGTGGCCGAGTGGCTGAAGGCAGCCGCCTGCTAAGCGGTTAATGGGTGTAAAGCTCATTCCCGGGTTCGAATCCCGGCTTCTCCGCCAGTCTCACCGCCGGTCGACCCGCTCGCGCGCAGGGTTGCGCGACGCCGCTCCACCTGCCGACGCCTCGGCCCCTCCATCAGCCGCTCCACCGGCCGCCGCTTCAGCCGCTCCACCGGTCGCCGCTTCAGCCGCTCCACCGGCCGCCCGCCGCACCCCTCGCCGAGCCCGACGGCCCTCGCTTTCGGCTCTCGGGGCCCGCTGGCCCTCCCGCGGTTTTGCGGTATACTTCCAGTCCCTGTGCGCCAGTAGCTCAGCTGGATTAGAGCGTCGGTCTACGGAACCGAAGGTCGGGGGTTCGAATCCCTCCTGGCGCGCCAAGGAACCCGCTGCAAATCCCCACCTTACGGTCGCGTCGAGCTACGCCCTGATTCGGCTGAAACGGGCCGTTTGGCCACATTTTGGCCACGGGGTTCATGATCGCCCCGTGACTGACGCTTCGACTCGTGCCACGGCGTCGTCGTTCATCTCAGGCAGCACGTGGCTGTAGATGTCGTGCGTCATCTCGGTCGACTGGTGGCCGAGCCACCGTGAGACGACCTCGATCGGCACGCCGGCCTGGCGTGCCAGAGTGGCCGCTGTGTGCCGCAGATCGTGCAGGCGGATGCGCGGCACCTTGGCGGCGTCGACGGCCTCGTAGAAGAGCTTCGTCGCCCGCTCCGGGTGGAGCGGCAGGCCGCCCTCGGTCGTGAAGATGTAGCCCGTGTCTTGCCAGGCATCGCCCCACTTGTCGGAGTCGCTCAGCTGCTGGGCCGTCTGGCCGCGCAGCGCGGCGATGCAGGACGGCGTGAGCGGTACCACGCGGGCCCGGCCGGTCTTCGGCATGCCCTCGGTCGCCTTGCCGCCCACAGAGACCCTGTTGCGGCGGATCGCGATCGAGCCGCGCTCGCGCGTAACCTCGTGGCCCCCTTCGTCGAGCACCGGCGCGCCGGCCTCATCGCGGGTGACCTCATCCCAGAACCGCACGTCTTCCCAGCGCAGGCCGAGCGCCTCGCCGCGGCGCATGCCCAGCGTCGAGAGCAGGACCCACAGGCCGTGCAGGCGGTCATCCTTGGTCGCCTTGAGGAAGGCGCGGCGTTGGTCGGCCGTCCAGGACTGCATTTCCGGCTTGGCGTTGGCCGCCGGCGGTTCGGCCAGGGTGGCCGCGTTCCACTGCAGCCGGCGCTTGCGGACCCAATAGTCGAGGGCCGCGTGCAGGACGGCGTGCGTGTGGCGGATGGTGCGCGGCGAGAGGCCGCCCTTGCTGCGCGTCTTGCCCGTCTCGAGCAGGTCGCGATAGAAGGCCTCGACGATCTCCGGCGTGAGGTCCTGCAGCCGGATCGAACCGAGGTTCGGCACGATGTAGACCTCGCTGTGCATGCGGTAGGACAGCGCGGTCGACGGCTTGACCTGCGTCTCGACGAACGGCAGCCAGACGTCGGTCAGGTACTCGCTCAGGGTCATGCGCGTGTCGGCGGCGTCGAGCGGCCGGTACTTGCCCTCGCGCCGGTCGACGCGCACTCCCTCGAGCCATGCCTGCGCGGCCTTCTTGGTCGCGAAGCCGCACTTCGACTTCTGCCGACGCTCACGCACGTTCTCGAGATCCTCGGCGCCGCAGACCGGGCAGGCCTTCAGCCGGCCGTGGTCGAGCCACGCGCGGTGGCCGCAGGCGACGCAACGTTGCGCCGGCTGTACGCCGAGCTCGAGGCGCGCCTGCCAGCCGCCCCGCACACCCTCAGGGGTGCGCTTGCGGATGACGCCCTGGTCGAGCTTCTTCACCTCCCTGGTCGTGGTCGTCGTTTCAGCTGCCTGCGTCATGACTCCCCTCCTGTCGTTTGGCGGCGCCCTTCCGGCGTCGCTCGCGTTGTAGCTGCGCCCAGGCGCACGAAGGGCTACAGAACTGGACGCCCGTTGTGCGATGCTGGCTCTTGGAGCGGCCCCTTTGGTGGACGAAGAGCCGACCGCAGGGCTCGTTTCGACAGACGTGATATTGGGCTCGTCTAAGCATGTCGTTGAAGAGCTGGCGGCACATCGCGCCGTACAGGTCGCACTCCGGTGCCGGATCGAAGCGGGCTGAGTCGCCGGTGGGCACGAAACGGACCTGGGCCGAGATGTCGCCCAACCCCCCATTGAGCCACATCTCGAGCAGCTCCATGGCCACGCCATATGGCCCTATCGCCGCGAAGCGCGGGTGTACATCGGCCGGCGAGGCTATCCGCTCCTCCTCAACGAGCCACTCCTTCGTCTCCTCGGCCTCAGCCTCAGCCACGAAACTCTCGACGGACCGCGCAGCCATGAATACTTGCCACCCCCGGATGGCGTCCCTGAGGCTCGTCACGTGGGCTCGTACTTCGTCGATGTGGAACACGTTACGCGCGTTCATGGTGTCGCTTTCCGAAAGATGCGGCCTGACTAGAGGCTCGATCCGCGCCAAGAGGCGGTCAGCTTGCGGGCTATCCCATCGCGACGCCAGGTCCTGCACACCGCGACCGAAGAAGCCGTGCTGCTGGAGGAACCCGACGATCTGCTCCTCATCGTCAATGTCGAGGGCCATGAATTCACGTAAGTAGAGCTCGTCCGGCACTTCGGCGTAACGAGATGGGAAGGGCTTTGGGTCGTAGACCCCGTTGCCGAGTGGCTCAAGCTCACAGGCCTGCACGAAGCGCGGCACTTGAAGCGGCGAAGCCGGCCACTGCGCAAAGGTCATCTCGGTCCTGTTAGGCATGAAGTCTCCTTGTCCAACGAACTTCTACCACGAACGTTGTTGCACTTCAAGACACGCCACGACAAACTGTGTCCAACACTATTCTCCGACAACGTTGGAATGAGGTCATCGTCTTGGACAGACCAGAGGAGTACGTCTCACCCAGGGAGTGCGCTCGTCTTCTCAGCGTCACGGTTCGCACGGTCTACAAGCTCGTACACGACGGCCGCCTGCCCGGTGCAGTCCGCACCGGGCGATCCATCCGCATCCCGCAGAGCGCCGTCAGTAAGCTTCCGAGGTGCTCGAACAGCGCGAGGGCCACGGCTGCCAACCCTGACGATGTCTAGCCAGTTCCTGGCTATCAACGCCGCCACCCTGCCCCGCAGCGCGCTTGCGCGCGCGTTCGAGAGCCTGCACCCGGACCGGATTCCCGACTTGCTGCCGGGGAGCGCGTCATGACGCTGGTCGACGTCGACAAGATCAAGATCGGCTCGCGCTTCCGGAAGGATCTCGGCGACGTCGGCGACCTGGCCGCGAGCATCAAGATCCTGGGCCTGTTGCAACCGATCGTCGTCGACGGCGACTTCAACCTGATCGCCGGCGAGCGCCGTATCCAGGCCCACATCCGGCTCGGCAAGAGGCAGATCGAAGCCACCATCGTCGACTTAGACGACCACCACCGGCTGCGTGCACAGCAAGACGAGAACTTGGCCAGGAAGCAGTTCACGATGACGGAGGCGGTGGCCGTCGCCGAAGCCATGAAGGCAGCCGAAGGGCGGAAGGCAGAGGCTCGTATGCTGGCCGGCGTGAAACCCCCGGCAGATTCTGCCGAGGGTCCCGGGCGTACTCGCGACAAGATCGCGGTCGCCACCGGGTACAGCCACGACACCATCCGCAAGGCGACCGCGGTAGTCGCGGCTGCTAAGGCCGACCCCGCCCTCGCGCCCGTCGTCGAAGAAATGGAGCGCACGGGGCGGGTCGAGCCGGCCTACAGACAGATACACGAGGTCGCTCCTGACCCTGCGTGCGGAGGGCTAGACGACTTGGTCTACTCCCGCGGTTCGCGTCGGACACGTCAGCCGGACGTGATCTTCGCGAAGATTCTGGTCTCGCTATCCACTGAGGCCGGTCTCATCAGGAGCGGTTACCTCGGCAGCGCCGACTTCTCAGGTGTCACCGCCACGCCAGGGCAGCTCAAGGTGTTGACCGACGTGATCAGCACGCTTACTTGGCTTCGCAAGACCGTGAGCAAGAGCACAGCCGAGTCAGACGATGTCACGGCCTGACCAGAACGTGGCCGCGGTTCACGCTGCCGAGCTGCCGGTCGGCATCGACGAGATCCAGAGGCACTGGCGGGAGTTTTCGCCGACCTTGAGCCCCGACGCGGTGCTCAAGGCCGGGTGGCTCGGCCTCAGCCGCTCGCCCATGTACCGGGCGATCGCCCGCGGCGAGCTGCCCGTCGTCGAGCTCGGCCGGCGAAAGCTATTCCTGACCGTGCCGCTGCTGAAGATGCTTGGCCTCGATCTCGACGACCATCATGCGGTCGACACACCCGCAGGACATGCGCAATCCGGAGCGTCATGGCCACGGTCAGACCACGGCGCGGACGGTCCCGACGGCGCCACGGCGGGCGCTTCGGAGACCGCCGCGCCGCGGCCTGACCGATGACTGTCAATCGCCCCGTGCCTTTCGACCTCGCGGCGCCCAGGCCGCCGGCGACTGGCGACGCCTGGCCCCTTTGCGGTGCTTGCCGGCACTACGCCGATGGCCTCTGCCATGCAACCGCATTTTGTCCGACGTCGGACAAAATAGGCCGAGCCCATCGCCGCCATGTACGAACAGGGCCGCGTGCACCACGTCGGGCGCAACGACGTCTGGGCCGACTGGCCCGAACGCGACCCCGACGAGCTGGCCTGTTCGGAGTTCGTGGAGCGGACAGCGTGAGCGACCAAGACGCAGCCAGGATCGAAGCAGAGCGCACCGCGCTGGCTGAAGTGACCGACGACGACCTCAGAAGCCTCCTCGCAGACATAGTCCCTGGCGTTAGGGTCGCCCCCGGCTACCACGGCGACGAGCACCTCACCGGGGTGGTCCGCATGTGGCTCAAGCGTGACTTCGTGCGGCTCAACGACGCCGACCCCGAAACACTCGAGCGCGACCGCGCCGACGTGTTCGCCCGCCTGATCGAGCTGCTCGCGCCGCCCCTCGCCGAGTCCACCGGGCGGCCGGTGGATGAGGTCGAAGACGAGCTGCGACAAGCCGTCGCGGCCGTCAACGGCGTGGGCCATGCGATGGAAAAAGGGCGTCTAGACAATGGGTCGAAGGGACCATCATGAGCGTCTGCACCCTCAGCCCAGGAGGCCTACCAGTGAGCGTCAGCGACCTCTCGCTCGTCATCGCGGTTCGGCGGCTCTACGGGTCCGGCAATGGGCGCTTGGCGCGCCAGGCGCTCGGCGTGTCGCTCTCCGAGCTCTCTCGCGCCGCCGGCGGCGTCTCCGTCGCGACCATTTGGCGGTATGAGAACGGCACACGGGTCCCGGCGACCAGTCAGGCCCTCGCGCTTGCGCGCGCCTTCGAGTCTCTCACCCCTGAGCGCATTCCGAACCTGCTGGCGGTCGTCACAGACGCCGGCGGCACCGGCTAGCTTCGATGACACGGGGCACCACAAGCGCAACAGAAACTGAGACGGCAGAGGTGGGCCGCCTTGCGGCCTCAAGCGGTGCCCCGGGAGACGCCGCGGGGCGGCCTGCCTGTGCCGACGGGGGCGAGCCGGGCGCCATGAGGCCTACGTCGTGACCCCGCCCGAAACAAGCGGCGTGAGTACGGCGGAGCGAAACGGCAACGGCGACCCACGAGGCATCACAGCCGAGCCCTTCGTGCCGGCCGCCAGTGAAGACGCGATCGGCGGTCTCATCGACTGGATGACGTTCTGGAACGTCGACCGAGACGAAGCTGAGTGGATCTACGACGACGTGTTGGCCAGGGCCCGCGGCCACTCCATCTACGCCAGCCACAAGGACGGCAAGAGCCTGTTCATGTTGTGGATCGCCGGGCATCTCGCCACCGGCCCCGAGCCGGTCGTGGTCATCTACCTCGACTACGAGATGACCGAGGCCGACGTGCGCGAGCGCCTCGAGGCGATGGGCTACGGACCCGGGAGCGACCTCTCGCGGTTCAACTACCACCTCCTGCCCACCTTGCCGTCGCTCGACTCGCCCGACGGCGGGCAGGCATTGATCGCAAGCCTTGATCGCGTACAAGCAGCATGGCCCGGCCACCACTTGGTGGTCATCCTCGACACCTTCTCACGCGCTGTCTACGGGCCCGAGAGCGAAGCGGACACCGTGCGCGACTTCTACAACCGCACCGGCATCGAGTTGAAGCGCCGTGGCGTCACCTGGGTCCGTCTCGACCACGCCGGCTACGACCAGTCCCACCAGCGCGGCAGCACCGCCAAGGGCGACGACGTCGACGTCGTGTGGCGCCTGGTCAAAACGCAGAACGGCGTCTGTCTGAAACGCGACGCCGCGCGCATGAACTGGGTCCCCGAGAAAGTGTCATTCGGCATGCTCGACGACCCTCTGCGCTACCAACGTCTGACCGACGACTACCCCGAGGGAACGGGCGAGACCGCCAACCTTCTGAGCCGCCTCGAGGTACCGCTCGACGCCTCGGGGCGCACGGCGATGAAGGCCTTGAAGGACTTCGGCGAGGGGCGCCGCTGGGCAGTCGTGGCGGCCGCCCTGCGCTTCCGGCGCGACCGTCTCAACGAGCGATCGGCGCCGGCCGCTGAGACCCCAGAAGTGCTCTCTGAACAGGCGGAGTTCGATGGCGATTTCTGACGCCAGAAGTGCTTCCCGACTTCCGGGAAGCACCCCCCCTGCGAGAGCGCTTCCCACCACTCCGGAAGCACCCCTGTATTTGAGCCCGGGAAGCACCCCGGAAGCACCCGGAAGCACCCCCCGCGGGCAGGTGCTTCCCAGTTTCCCCCCCTTTAAGGGGGAACAGGGAGCAGCCCCATCCGAAGCGGGGTCGGCGACGTGAGCCTCTGCACCCCCGAAAACGCCCTCAGTCTGCGAGACCTCGAGGCCTTCGGTCGCCTGTGGGGCGCCGGCCGCGAGCGTCGTGCCCTCTGCCCATTCTGTGGCGACGATCACCGTCGCGACCAGGACCATGCCTGTCTGGCCGTGAACGTCGAGACCGGCGCCTGGCACTGTCACCGCTGCGAGCGCTCCGGTCTGCTCGAAGAACACAAGGCGCCGCCCAACGACGACCCGCTTCGCCGGGAGCAGCGCCGCCATGAGCCGCGCCAGCCCTCGCCCGACGAGCTTGCCGACCGGGAGGCCAAGCGCGCCCGGCTGCGGCGCCTGTGGGCCACGACCATCCCGATCGCCGAGCCGATGGCCGCACGTGGCGCGGACTACCTGTGGTCGCGCGAGATCCCGCTGGCCTTTGCCGTAGAGGCCCGGGTGCGCTACTCGCCCGAGTGGTACAGCCGCCCCGCTGTGGTCTTCCCGCTTCAGGACGCCACCGGCCGCGGCGTGGCGGCCGAGACGCGCCTGATCGACGGGCGCGAGCCGAAGTCGCTCGCCGCCGGCCCGAAGTCTGCCGGTGTCTTCGCCGCGCCGGCCAGCGCCATCAGGGCCGACGTCCTGGCCGTCGTCGAGGGCCCAATCACGGCCTTGTCGCTGGCCGCCTGTGGCCTGCCGGCGCTGGCGCTGTGCGGCCACGTGCTGCGGCCGTGGCTGGCGACTCACCTGGCCGGTCGTCTCGTCTTCGTGGCGCTGGACTGGGATGAGACCGACCGCCAGCGCGACGGCGACGAGGCCTGCCGCGCGTTGCACGCCGTGGGGGCGCGCCCGCACCGGCTCTCGCCGCCAGCCGGCGCCGGCGACTGGAACGACTACCTGCGCGCCGTCGGGCTTGCGTCCATGCGCGCCGAGCTCGAGCAAGCCGTTGGCGCTGTCGATAGCGGGCCGGCGTGCGCGTGCGAGGGATGATGACCGACGCCTCGCGAGCCTGCATCGTTCAGTATTGTTCAGGGATTTCGCCCGGCGCGCCTCAGCCGACCGCCTCTGCCTGCGTCGTCCCCGACACCGTGCGCTGCGAGTCGCACTTTGAGTCGGCGTGGTTGACCTACCTGATCATGAACGCGGGCGCCTGGTGTCGCGCGAGTGACGTCTGGATGCCCGATGACCCCTATCAGCGCATGGTGTTGCGGCAGCGCGCCCACGAGGTCGTCAGGGCCGCGCGACGACTGGGGCTGATCGTGGAAGCCGACGTTCGTCGCGGCTATCGAGTCGTGGGGCACGGCGATTTGCCGAGATATCTACGCCTCGAGCGGCCGAAATGCCGCGAAACGGCGCCCACCGACGGGCACAAGACGCAACGCGGGCTCCGGACGGACAGGCCGAAAGGTGGCCATAAGTGAGCAACGGGTGGGCTGAATACACGCCCTTCGACCAGGCCTGCCACCGTGCCGGCGGCCGCCGGCTGTACAACAGCGGGCGCTCGCTCAAGGCCGCGCTCCGCCGCCAGCGCGTGGTCGAGCTGCTCATGATCTACGATTTCGCGCGCGGCTCGCAGGCGGCGATCGCGCGCCGGCTGGGGGTGCACCGCTCGACCGTGTGCCGTGATGTGCGCGACTACTGGGCGATGAGGTGGGGCGCTCAGTTCCTCGAACGCCACCTCGCAGGCTGGTCCGTCGCCGAGATCGCCCGCGGCTATGGCGTGCGGAGATCGGTCGTCGGGCCGACCCTCGAGCGCGCCTTGAGGGTTCGCGCCCTGGCGCTGTGTCTGGGCTTCGACGACACCGGCCACCGCGGGCGCGAAGGCGGGCGACCGCACTCAGACGCCGAGATCGCCGCCGCGTTGCGCCTGCCCGAGCCCACCGTGCGCCGCTACATCGACGAGACGCTGGCGGAGAACCGCCGCGCCCTCCGAGAGGCCGACGTGTCGAGCGGACCTGCGGTCTCGCGAACAGCAGGTCGAGCGTGACTTGAGCCTCAGGGTCCACCACTTGGCCACCGCCAAAGCCTCGAAAGACAGGGAGAGAACATGACACCGAAACAAGCTACGACGAAGCCCGCCGAGATCGAGTCGCCCGACATCGAGGTCGTGCTGTCCGACGACCGGGCTGTGACCATCCGCGAGCCGCAGCCCGCCGACTACGGCCGTCTCATCGGCGCCCAGATGGCCGTGGGCAAGATCCACGCCGGTGTGGCCCTCGCCGAAGCCGACGAGAACAACGTGCGCAGCGGGATCTGCCTGCTGTCGGTCGTGCCTGTCGATGCGGATCACAAGGACGGCCGCCTCACCGAAGACGACATGCTGGCGCTGTCGCCGGGCGACTGGATCTACGCCAACCAGCTCGGCCGTCGCAACCTCACCCTCGACCAGCGCCGCCTGCTGCGCGGGGAGCGGTACAACGCGCAGAAGCGGCAGGGCGCGCGGACCGATCTAACTTCTGGGCAAAATGCCCAGAAGTCCGGGGTCACCACCGCCGCCGCGATCGCCGCCGAGGAAGGCGTTTCAACCAGCTCGGCCGTCGCAACCTCACCCTCGACCAGCGCCGCCTGCTGCGCGGGGAGCGGTACAACGCGCAGAAGCAGAGCCATGGCGGCCAGATTCCAGGGAAGGGGCATTTTGCCCCCTCGATTTCTCACCCCACCGCCGCCGCGATCGCCGCCGAGGAAGGCGTTTCAACCAGCTCGGCCGTCGCAACCTCACCCTCGACCAGCGCCGCCTGCTGCGCGGGGAGCGGTACAACGCGCAGAAGAAGGCTATGGGGGGGCGTGCTGACCGGAACCTTTCGGGGGGGCACAATGCCCCGCCCAAAGTGTCTCACCCCACCGCCGCTCGCGGGCGCTGGCGGCGGCGCGGGCGGCGGGAGTGTGGTCAACAACTACTCGTACAACCTCACCGTGAACAGCGCGGCGAACACCGAGCCGATCCTGGCTGACTTCGCCACTTTGAGATCCATGAACACGAGGAGCAGCTGACCCGAGACGTGCCCGTCCTTGAACCCCACAGGCCGAGCAAACCGCGCCGGCTGACCTCTGACCGAAAGGGCCCACAATGAGCGAAGACACGACCTTGAGATTCCCTGAGTTTCGCGTCCGTTACCTGCGCGTGACCGCAGGGATCGACCTCACCGACCTCGCGGGGCGCACCGGCATCGCGTACCCGACGCTGCTCGACGCGGAGAGCAGACAATCTCTGAGCATGTTCGATGACCGGCAGCTTCGCCACGTGGCTTACGAGCTCGGCTGGGCCGGCGAGCCCGCCGTTCGCGCCCGGCTGGTCCTGTGCGGAGAGCGCGCTTCGGGCCAGGCTCGCAGAGAGGACCACAGCTCCGGCGGCGAAGCCCAACAAGATGCAGAACTGGATCGCGTAGCCGGTCGAGAAGCCGACGGCCGTGAACGCTTTTCCGATCCACAGCGTGAACGGGGGCCAGCCGCTCACGGCGTTCGAGAAGGCCTTGCCTGGGAGATAGAGACCGTCGCGAAAATCGATGCCGGTGGGGTGGGCGACCGGCACCAGCAGGCGAAAGACGCTGTGGCCGAACTTGACGGAGTAGACAAGGAAGTTCCAGGCGATGCTGCCGACGACGACCGCGGCCAGCAACATCACGGGGCCGGCTTGTTCGTCACCCACGCGGCTGGCCGCGAGCACGGTGGCGAGGCCGACGATAGCCAGGGGAACGTCCCACTGCAGACCGGAGACCAGCACGAAGTACCCACCGCCCCGCGACAGCACAACAGCGGTGAGCAGGATCCCGAGCCCACCGACGACCAAGCCTATCCACGCGCCGCGTTCCCTGATCTCGTCCTCCGATCGTCTGCTACCGCACCATCGCCCGCGCTACCTTAGTCGGCAGTTGCGCAGTCTTCGATAGGCCTTTTCCGGGGCATGGCCACCGCACCCGCTGGTGCGCGAGGTAGCTGCTGCGGAGGCAGGGGTTGCAACGGCCCCTGCGACCTCGACCTCGTGCCGCGCGTCAGGGCCTCGCCGGAGGCCTCCCGCAGTGTGCCACGACGCACACGAGGATGCCGCGGCCGGCTGTAAATGGCATTAACTATTGACGGGGTCATTTACCAAAGCTACAGTCTGTGGCATAAGCCAACCATTCTTACCGACGCGCCCGGAAGGAATGCCGATGAAAGACCAGCACGACCAAGACGACAGACCGCATCGCGAGTCTCGCCTGGCCTTCCTTGCCGAGCATCACCGCGCCGTCCTTGCCGATCACTGCCTCAGCCACCGCGAGCGGCGCCGCGTCGAGACGCGCGAAGAGATCCTCGACGCCGCCCGCGACATCTACGCCGAGAGCGGCGCCGTCGACTTCTCACTCAGCGAGATAGCCCGGCGCCTCGGGTTCACCTCGGCGGCTCTCTACCGCTACTTCGACAGCAAGGACGACCTCATCAGGGTGCTCGCCGAGCGCGCCATGGCGCGTCTCGCCGAGGCCCTCGCCGCCGTGTCGCCGGAGTTGCCGCCCGACGAGCGCGTCGTCGAGATGGGCATGGCCTACCTCGACTTCGCCCGGGCCAACCCCCACGACATCGCCCTGGTGACACTCCACGAGTCGTTGCAGCTCACGCACGCCGCCGGTCACGCCGGCCTTGAGGAGCTGACCAAAGGCGTCTTTCGCGAGGGCGCCGACGCGGGCATCTTCGCCGCCGCGTCAGACCAGGACGTGGGGCTCATGGTCTACGGCGCCTGGTCGCTCGTGCACGGCATGGCCGTGCTGCTCATGCGCCAGCCGCAGAACATGGCCAAACAGCTACGACCGGCGCGCCAGCGCTGGCTGTTGCAGATCTTCGTCAACGGCCTCAAGGCCGCTGGTTCCGGCGCCTCGTCCGGCCTCTAGCACCTAACGACGATCGGAGTCCTGTCATGTTTGCCGTCGACCGCCGCATAAAGCTGCTCACCCTCGGCGCGATGTGCTTCGCGTTGTTCATGGCGATGCTCGACAACACCGTCGTCAACGTCGCCCTGCCGAGCATTCAGAGGCACCTGGGGTCGGGCGTCTCGGGCCTGCAGTGGATCGTCGATGCCTACACCCTGGTGTTCGCCAGCCTCATGCTGAGCGGCGGCACGCTCGGCGACATCTTCGGCCGCAAGCGCTTCTTCATGATCGGCCTGCTCGTGTTCACGGCCGGCTCGCTGCTCTGTGGCCTCGCCCCCTCGCTGACCGTCCTGATCGCCGGCCGCGCCGTTCAGGGCCTGGGCGCCGCGGCCCTGCTGCCCGGCACCCTCTCGATACTCACCAACACCTTCCACGACCCGCGCGAGCGCGCCCAGGCGATCGGCATCTGGGCCGGCGTCTCGGGCATGGCCCTGGCCCTGGGCCCCATCGTCGGCGGCACGCTGGTCGACCGCTTCGGCTGGCAGAGCGTCTTCTTTTTGAACGTGCCTATCGGTATCGTCGCGCTGATCGTGGCGCTGCGCGCCGTGCGCGAATCCAGGAGTCCCGAGGGTCGCCGCCTCGACCTGCCCGGGCAAGCGCTGGCGATCGTCGCCCTGGGGTCGCTGACCTTCGCCCTGATCGAGGCCAACAGCTACGGCTGGACCTCGGCGACGATCCTCGGCCTGTTCGTCACAGCCGCCGTCGCGCTGGCCGCCTTTCTCTGGGTCGAGCTGCGCAGTCCGAGCCCCATGCTGCAGCTCAAGTTCTTCCGCAACCCCACCTTTGCGGCGGCCGCCGCCTGCGCCGGCATCATCAGCTTCGGCATGTTCGGCATGTTCTTCTTCATGAGCCTGTTCTTTCAGAGCGTGCAGGGCTACACGCCCTTCCAGGCCGGCCTGCGCACCCTGCCCGCCTCGGGAGTGATCGTGATCGTCGCTCCGCTTGCGGGGCGCATCGCCGGGCGCATCGGCTCCAAGGTGCCGATGGCCGTGGGCCTTGCCATGAACGCCCTCGCCCTGACGCTGATGACCTCCATCGACGCCACCACGAGCTACTCCCACATCTGGCCGCCGCTGCTGCTCGCGGGCGTCGGCATGAGCCTCGTCATGACCCCCATGACGGCCGCCGTCATGGGTGCGGTGCCGCGCGAGCGCGCCGGCATGGCCTCGGCGACCAGCAACGCCAGCCGCGAGATCGGCGGCGTCTTCGGCATCGCCCTGTTGGGAGCGATCGTCACGCATATCTTCTCGCGCGACCTGAGTCGCGCGATCGCGGCGCTCCACCTGCCGGCCGCCGTGCGAGATGCGATCGTCACTCAGGCCAGCCACGGGGCGGAGCAGGCCGCCGCCACGGCCCTGCCCGCTGGGGTCAACGGGGCGGCGCTGCACGCCGCCGCCGGTGCGTCGTTTGTGGCCGGCATGCACGCCGCGATGGTCGTTGCCGCCGTGGCGCTGGCGATCGGCGCGCTGGCGGCTGCGGTCTTCGTGCGCAGCGGCCGGCCGCAAGAAGCGGCTGCGTCGCCGCCCGCGACGGCCAGCAGCGAGGTCGTGGCCGGCCGCTGAGACCGCGGCGCTCACGTCGATCGCGGCGCTCACGTCGACCTCAATCGACTCGTCTGCGGGAGCCTTCCCTATAACAAGCCTGGGCTTGCCAGTTCAGGCTAGCAACGCTAGACTTGCTACATGTCCCAGATACCAGATGCCAACGACGTCGCCGCGGCGCTGCAGATTAGCATCGGCTTGTGCGTGCGGCAGCTTCGTCAGGCGCAGGCTCAAGGCGACCTGAGCTTGCCCCAGGCCTCGGCCCTCAAGCGTCTGGACCGGGGCGGGCCGACCTCGGTGACCGAGCTGGCGAAGGCCGAGCAGATCAGCGTGCAGTCGATGGGCGCGACGCTGGGAGCGCTCGAGGCACGTGGCCTCGTCGAGCGACGTCCTCACCCGAGCGACGGCCGGCGCTCCGTACTTTCGATCACGCCGGCCGGCGCGCGCGTGCTGGGCGACAAGCACAACGGACGCGCCGAACAGCTGGCGAAGGCCCTCTCGAGCGGGTTCAGCCCCGCCGAGCTGCGTCAGCTGATGGCGGCCGCCCCCCTGATCGAGCGGCTGGCGCAGAGCCTGTGACCGCGGGGCCCGCCGCGAGGAGACGACGATGGCGCTGACGACTCTCGACCCCAGGCCCGCTCTGATCGTGGTCGACCTGCAAAAGGGGATCGTCCAAGTCCCCGCGGTCCATCCCGTCGCAGAGATCGTCGAGCGGTCCGCCAGGCTGGCCGACGCCTTCCGCCAGCGGGGTCTGCCCGTCGTGCTGGTCAACGTGACCGGTGGAGCACCGGGGCGTACCGAACGCAGCCGACCGCCGGCGACCACGAGGTCCTCCGATTGGGCAGAGCTCGTCGACGAGCTCGGCGTGCGGCCCGGCGACCACCTCGTCACCAAGCAGCGGCGCAGCGCCTTTCACGACACCGGGCTCGACGCGTACCTGCGCGGCCTCGGCGTCACCCAGGTGGTGCTGGCCGGTATCTCGACCACCGCCGGCGTCGAGTCCACCGCCCGCTCGGCGTTCGACTACGGCTACCACGTCGTCCTGGCCATCGACGCCATGACCGACACCGACGCCGACGCCCACGCCAACAGCGTCGCGCGCATCTTCCCCAAGCTGGGCGAGACCGCCACGACCGCCGAGATCCTCGACATGCTGGCGGCGACCAGATGACGCTGCTCGGCAGGCTCCTCAAGGACCGGCGAGCCCGAGACCCCTACTCGGCCTGGAACCGCCCGAACCTGCAGGGGCCAGAGCTGCTCGTCGTGACGAGCCGGCACTTCGACGAGGGCGCGGAGATCCCGCGGGACCACGTGGGCAGGCGCGTCGGGGGGAAGAACCTGTCTCCCGGGCTGACCTGGAGCCCGCCGCCTGCCGAGACGGCACAACTGGTGCTCGTGGTCGAGGACCTCGACGTCCCCCTCTCAAGGCCAGCCGTGCACTGCCTGGCGCTGATCGACCCGCTTCGCCTCGACTCGCCCAACCAGCTGCCGCCGGGAGCGCTCTCCAGGCGCGAGCGCGCCCCCGGGGTGCGGATCCTGCGCTCCACCATCGGACGCGGCTACAACGGCCCCGAACCCATCAAAGGCCACGGACCGCACCGCTACACCTTCCAGCTCTTCGCCCTCTCGCGCCCAACGAGCGGCACCGTCGACGGGAGGCGACTCGATCGGGCGAGGCCTCGCGCGTTTCTCTCGTGCCTCGTCGCACCGGTGCTCGCCAGAGGTCGGCTGACCGGCGTCTACGAACGCTGAGCCGGGCCCCGATGAATGAAGGGGCCTGAGCCGGTGGACGACGCTCCCGCCCGGAGGCCCAGTTTCATCAGGCGCACGGTCTCGTCGCTGCGCTGGCGGAACTTCCGCCTGTTCTTCGTCGGCCAGACCATCTCGCAGACCGGCAACTGGCTGACCAACGTCGCCCTGACCCTCCTCATTCTCCACCGCACCGGGAGCGGGGTGGCCCTGGGCCTGCTGGTGGCCTGCCAGTACGGGCCGATCCTGCTGCTGTCCGCCTGGGCCGGCGTGTTCGTCGATCGCACCAACAAGCGCAACCTCCTCTGCGTCACGCAGGCGCTCGAGATGTGCGAATCGTGCGCGCTTGCGGCGCTGGCGTTCACGCACGACGCGCCGCTCGCCGCGTTCTACGGCATCGCCCTTGCCGGAGGCGCTCTGCTGGCGGTCGACAACCCCGTGCGGCGGACGCTCGTCAACGAGATGGTGCCACCCGGCGAGATCCCCAACGCCGTGACGCTCTACAGCGCCATGAACAGCATGGCTCGCATAGCGGGCCCCGCCCTCGCCGGCCTGCTCATCGTGACGGTCGGCTACGGCTGGTGCTTCACGGCGGATGCCGTTTCCTACGTGGCGGTCCTCAGTGCGCTCGCCCTGATGCGCACGGGCGAACTGCGAAGGCTGCCGCTGACGCCTCGCGGAGGCGGACAGGTACGGGCCGGACTCAGGTACATCGCCGGCGTGCCCGACCTCTGGATACCCTTTGTCATGCTCCTGCTCATCGGCACCATGAGCTACAACTTCGCAGTCGTGTTCCCCCTCTTCGTCGAGAAGGGACTGCACGGCGGCGACGGCGCCTACGGCCTCGTCTATGCGGCCTTCAGCGCGGGCGGCCTCGTCGGGGCGCTGCTCGTGGCCAGGCGGGCCACCGTCAGCATCCGGACGGTGGCGGTCGGCGCCGCGGGGCTGGGGGTCGCCATGCTCGCCCTCTCGGCCGTCCCGAGCGTCGCCGTCGCCTTCGCGGTGGCGACCCTCGTCGGCATCGCCAGCGTGGCCTACATGACGGCGACGACCGCCATTGCCCAGATCCGCACGGAGCCGCACATGATCGGGCGGGTCCTCGCCCTGCAGACCGTGCTGCTCGTCGGCACCACACCGATCGGCGGTCCGATCCTCGGGGCGATCGCCGACACGGTGGGCGTGCGCGCCCCGGTCATCATCGGCGGGGTCGCCGCCCTGGCGGCGGCTGCCTTCGGCCTGCTCGCCGCCCGCCGTGTCGACGCGCGTCGCGATCGTGGGCAGCCGACGCTTCGCTGAGGGTGACCGGGCCGAGCGCCGACGGCGCGTCCGGCCTGTGCCTGCCCCTCGAGGTGGACACCCGCTTGGGCACGCCGTAGGCTCCGCCGAGATCGGCGTGCCCACGCCCGACACGGTGGCGCGGCCGCTCAGGAGACCGGAGGAGTGAAGTGCACCTCTTTGGAGAGGCCCACGAGCCGCACCTGACGCATTTCGAGGTCGAGCGCGGGCCGGGCTTCGTCACGCTGGGCTGGGACGTGAAGAACGCAGACGCGCCGAAGTGGCGCGTCCTGCGATCAGACCGCGACTTCGCCGAGAGCGCGACCGCAGGCGCGGCCCAGACGCTCGTCTCTGAAAGCGCGGAGTGCGGCGCCGCCGACGAACGGGTCGACGACGAGACGGCGTACTACTACACGGTGTTCGCCCAAGACCGGGATGGCGCCTGGCATCGCCAGGTGAAGGCCAAGGTCAGGCCCGGCGATCGTCTGCAATGGCTCCACCCGGCTCAGCCCGGCGAGCCGGACTCCGCCGTCTCCCCCTACAGCGGGACGGTCGGGTCTGACTTCGTGCTGAGAATGGGGAGGCTCGAACGAGACGTGCGACCATTCGCCTTGTGAACGACGATCGGCACCGGGCCGCCGGCCTATGGTCGTAGTCTGGTCTCCAGGCTCCAGGCGGCGCCCGTCGGCCCCGGCGAACGGCTCAACCGCTGGGCCGGCGCCGGCGGGGCCGCAGCGTTCCTAGTTGCTGCCTCCCACAATCTTGCTTCTGGCGGCATGGCGCTGGTCGACGGTGGGCGTGGCGATCGCGGCGGTGCGCACGGTGCTGCCGCCGACGATCCGGCCGGCATGGCGCTGGTTCACGGTGAGCGCGCCGATCGCGGCGCGCTGCGCGTTACTGCCCCCGACGATCCTGACCGTGGCGGCCTGCGCCGGTGCCGAGGTGAACGCGACGACAAGGCCGGCCAGGACGATCATGAGGGTCAGCGCGATCGCACCACGCCGCCTGCTCGCCGTACGCTCGGGTCGTGTCGACCCCCGTCTCCTGCGCACCGCGGCGGCCGCCTCGTGGCGGAGGGGCGGAGCGCTGTCGATGCCCTCGCCGGTGGTACTCCGAAGTCCATCCAAGATGCCCTCCCCGTTGCGGAAAGGGATCGACCTCACCGACCTCGCGGGGCGCACCGGCATCGCGTACCCGACGCTGCTCGACGCGGAGAGCAGACAATCTCTGAGCATGTTCGATGACCGGCAGCTTCGCCACGTGGCTTACGAGCTCGGCTGGGCCGGCGAGCCCGCCGCCCTGGGCCAGTTCGTCTTCGCCGACGGGTCGACCTACAGCCCCGACCGGCCGGCGCCGCCGCCGCAAGGGCCTGCGAACTTCGCCGAGCTGCTCGACGTCAGGCACATCATCCAGGACGTGCTCGCGGCTGAGCGCGATCGCCGGCAGGCGAAGGTCGACGCCGTCGCAAGCCTCATCGCGGAGATCGGCGAGAGCAAGGATGAGCCACTCGTCGCGATCGCCGAGCTGCAGCGTTCAGGCGAGGGCCTGCGTCCGACCGTGGCCGCTCTCGTCGAGGGCTTCGATCCCGACTTGGCGCCGACGCTCGTCGAGCTGCTCGACGCCGTGCGGGCCGGCATGGAGCCGCCCGCGGCCGGCGTGCCGGTGCCGACGGCGCCTGCCGATCGCTCACGGCTCGGACGGCGCGTCAAGACGCTGCGGGGCGCGTAGGCAGACCGATGGAAGCCCCCGGCGTCCGCAGGGACGCCGGGGGCTTCGCTGCGCTTGGGCACGGCCGCCGGCGAACGGAGTGCCATGAGCGAAAAATCAACTCCGGCCGACAAAAAGGGCTGAGGGAGCTTTTCAGAGGTCGGGCCCGAGACCGTGAAGCCACGGACGAAAAGTCGACTGAAACCGACAAAAAGGGGCTGGGCGCCTTTTCAGGCGCTGGGGCGCCCAGTGAATGGATCGACCCGACCCCGCGTCATGCCGTGTCGTCGACCTCTGGCTCGTCCGCCAACGGCATGACGCACTCGGGCTCGCGGTCGATGGACCGGGCCACGATTGCCCGAAGCGAGGGCGGCACCTGCTCAGCAGCTAACTGACCTGGCGGGCTCCGGACCGCCGCAGAGGCCCGGCGCCCGCGTCACACGACAAGCAAAGACAGCGTACATCGGCAGAATCCGTTCGCGCAGTCTGGATGAGGGACCGGCGGGTTCTCAAGCGCCTCTGCCACTGTCCATGTCTTGTCGCGGCTGGAGGCGCAAGCATCGCAGACGTGCGAATCGTTGGCGTCGAAGGCTCCAACCTTCGCCAACGGCCCGAAAGTGGGGCTCGACGCCCAACCTCGCAACTCGGCGATGCTGGCTTGCCGCAGCAGTTCGAACGGGCTTCGTCGGCCTTCCTCATGCAGCCAGCGGGCCATGTCGCCATACACGACAGACGTACGGTGCCAATCACCCCGCCGGCCCGCTTCGCCGATCTCCCGGTTTGCGAGTGACCAGAACACGTCACCGGGGCCAGGCGCGCATCCGAAGCGCGCCGCAAGGCTCTGCTCGGCGTTGAGAAACTCGCTTTCCGAAAGGCCGAGCAACTCTGTAGCGCGGATGGCCTTCTTGCGCAGGCGAACGCGCTTCCACGCCCGGTCGTTCTCTTCGGAGTCGGTCTCCGTCATCAGGCGACGTTCGTCAGTCCCGGCCACCCTCTTGAGGTGCATCCTTTCGCCGCAGGTCGGGCACCGCTTCGTGGCTTTGGGCGGGGCGTCTAGGATCACTCCGCAGTAGGGGCAGGCGGCGGGACCGCCGGGAGCCCGTACCGCCTGACGTTCCACTTCGCCCGACGCAGACGGTGCCGGGAGATCGTCTACCTGGACGATGGATGGCTGTGCAGCCTCTGGCCGCTCCGTCCGGTGGGCGCGCTCCCACTCCGCAAAGTCGCGGGTCCACTCGCTCAGGCCTCCGCGCGCCCAGTCGACCTGGCCCTGCGCGTCGTAGTCCAGGACGTCACAGGCCGTTATGGGCCCGTGGCCCTGCAGGACGAATTGGTGTCGATCGTCCTCGTAAGTGATGCTCCTGCCGGACCATCCCGTCGTCTGATTGAAGACTGCGACAATCGTGCTCATGGCGCCCCCTGATCGAGTCCTAGCACGGCCACACTATGACGCTGAAACGGTTGGGCACAACGGTGACGCGCTGCCAAATCGAGAGCGCTCCTGCAACGACAAGTCACCGTGGCCATCGCGTGGCCGCGCTGCGTGGCGCCACGCCTGTCCTGCGGTCGTGGCAACCGCTGGACGGGGGCGCGGTCGCAGCCGGCGTCACAGAAGGGGCGGGAGGGCGCCGGGGCTGTCCAAGCCGACGCCCCCCCTGGGGTCACCGGCGTCCAGTGGGGTCGGGGATCGCCGGCATCGGGAGTTTACGCCGCGTGAACGGCATAGATGGGAGTCAAGGCGACAGCCGGCCCGCCGCTCCGCATGGGAGCGACGGGCCAGGGCGACCCGGAGTGTTGGCGGTCTACTTGGCGTCGTTCTCTTCGTCGAGCCGGTCCGCGAGATCGTCAAGGTCGCTGAGGTCCCCGTCGAGAATCTCGAGGTCGAGATCCTCATAGGTCTGCTTCATCATGGCGGCCATCTGGGCGAGTAGCTCGTCGAGCGTCACCGGGCCACCTTGAAAGCTCACGCGAGCCACGAGCGCCCTGCAACTTCCGACGCCGAGGATGTAGGGGTCCGACTCGCCACGGTCATCGGCGAGCGCGACGAACGGCGCGAACGCAGGGTCATCGTCGGGCAGCCTTCTGACGTCGCCAGCCCACTCTCTCAAGGCGTGGCCGGTACGCTCGTTGCGACTGTCGTCTGGGTGGCTCGCAGCCTTCTCCATCCGCCACGAAGCCACGGCTTCGAGTTCCAGCGCGAGCGTCTCGCGCAACCCCTCAACGAAAGTGCTCATGGTCGTTTCCTCCGTTCGCTTGTGAACTGTATCGGCAGGTGCCGGCCACTACGCCGCTCGCTGCGCCGCCTTCGCCATCATCCTGACGCGCTCTCGGCGTCCCAGGGGATAAGCAGTCACGAACAACAGGGCTTCACGACTCTCGCGCAGCACGACGACGAAGCTCAGGTCGACGGGCGCAACCATGAGCGTCTTGCGTCGGCCACGATTTCGACCGTGGTCGCGCTTGCGACCGTGCTCGCGGCCCTGCCAGCAGCAGGCCCGCGGATCGTCGACGGCCAGGCGCTCGAGCAGGTCCCAGATCCGCCCCATCATTGCGCAGCGCATCAGGTTGAGGCACCTGCCCTCCGACCCGCAGCGACCGTCCGTTACGATGTGCCAGAACACGTCGTCTGCCGCTGATGACGTGACCACAGGCTTGCCGAAGGGCGCGATGTGCCCGTCGACGATCGCCCCGAACTGCCAGCGGCAGCGTTGCAGCCACTCGGCGACCGACCCCTCGAAGTCTCGGATGCTGAAGAGGTCAGGAAGGCCGAGCTCGCCCTGTGCGGCTTCCATCACGCCCACTCGGCGCGAGGCGCCCTGAGGCGCTGCCTACGTGCCTCACGCGCCTCCCGCGCGGACGCCCGGGCAAGCTCCATGTGTTCGCAGTACCGCTCGGCGAAGCTCTCGTGCGACGGGAGGCGATGGACCTTGCCGCCCTCGGCGGTCGCTATCGCGACGAACGCGATCGCGCGCTCATCGTCGGTCGCCACAAGGTCGTCGTCGGCCGGCCCGTAGCCGGGCGCAACGGCACAGGTGAAGAGCCCGCCTGCCACCTCGAGCAGTAGCAGCCGGCCGCCCACGTAGCCGCGGCTGGGCATCTCGGCGCAGATCGTGGTCGACGGGCCCGCGGCCTGCGGCGTGGGGAGCTGCTTGGTCTTGGCCTTGGTCGTCATGGTGCCCCTCCTATGATGGTGTCGGGCGGTTGGCCGGCGCAAGGCCGGCCGCAGGCCCGTCAATGAGTAGTGTCAGGCGCCGGTATGCGAACCCCGAACGTCGTCGATCGTCACGGTGTCGCCAGGCCGTGCGTTCTCGATCAACGCGAGAGCGCGCCGGTAGGAATCGACAGCGACGATGGTCTGAGAGCCGTCAGCGTGCAGGGTCCTGACGCGCCAGGTGGTCATGAGCGCGCCCACGAGCTTGGCCACGGGCGTGGCCACGGCACCCGCCGGGACTCACCCCGGGCGGGTGGGTTTGCTGACCATGGCGACTGGTCAGACAGAGGGCCTATGCAGGGACTTTCGGGGACTGGCGTCAGGCGAGTGGTACCCCTGACCACGGCCCGAGGCGTTCTACGGAACCGAAGGTCGGGAGTTCGAATCTCTCCTGGCGCACCAGGATCCCCTCGACCCTCTCGCCACGCTCGCTTTCGAGCCTGCAGGTGGTGGCTCGAGTGGCTGGACTCTCACCCGGGCGATGCGAGCGACGCCCCGCCGAAGGACATCGAAGCGCAGCTCGACCCGGACAGCAGCGACAACTGGGCCGGCTACTTCGTCACCGTGCACGGCTTCACCAGCGTGACCGCCACGAGTCAGTTCGGCCGAGACGGCGCCAGCTTCAGCGTGGAGCCGCAGTGACGCAGCGGCGACGCCGGCAGCGGGTCTGAGCGGCTCTCCTGTCCGCCGCTCACCAGCCGGGCGCGGCATCTCCCAGCAGGGCGGCCTCGCGGTAGGGGCGCTCCTCGCGACGGATCAGGTCGGGGTTCGTGCCGGCCAGCTCGACGAGGCCGAGCGTCAGGAGCTGCACCGCCACGACGCCCTGGAGCAGCGCGCTCAGGAGCGGCTCGGCCGGCGAGTGCTCGAACGCGACCCCATGCACGTCGCCGGGCAGCGTCGCGAGCAGCGAGCGCCGCGCCAGGGCGACCGTCGGGATGCCGATCGCGCGCGCCGCGCGCGCCGCGATCGCCAGGCGGCGATCGCGCCGGGCGCCGGGGCGCGGGTCGAGGGCGAGCAGGACGAGGCTCGTGGCGGCGGCGTCGCAGCCCGCCAGGTGACCGTGCAGCAGGGTCTCCAGGTGGTGGGCGGTCGTGGCGACGCGGGCGCCCTCGGCGATCTTCAGCGCGAGCTCGCCGGCCAGCGTCTGGTCGATGCCGAGACCGGCGGTCACGACGCGGCCCGAGCGGCGCAGGTGCGCCGCGGCCGCCGCCAGGTCGGCGCGCCGCGCGAGCGTCGACTCGAGCGCGCCCCGGGCGGCCTCGGTGGCCTGCTCGCCGGCTGCGCCGGAGAGCCGTGCCCCGGCCAGGACGGCGCTCGTGAGAGCGAGCGTGTGACACCAGGAGTCGTCGTGCAGCGGGGTGACGAACACGAGGTCGGCGGCGGACGCGCACGACGGATCGGAGCAGGCCGTGATGAGCGCGGTGCGGGCCCCCGCCGCGTGAGCCGCCTCGAGCGCCAGGATGGTCGCTCTCGTCCCGCCATCGTGCGAGATCGCCAGGCAGAGCCCGCCGGCGCGCGGGTCGAGGGCGGCGTCGAGGGCCTGGCGCGCCTCGGCCCGAGCCGGGGCGAGGCCCTCTCGTCGCAGCGAGTCGGTGAGCAGCTCGGCCACGACGACCGCGGCGTGCTCCGACGTGCCGCAGCCGGTGACCACGACGGGCGCGCCGCCAGCGGCCGCGTCCAGGACGGCCCGGCGCAGCCGGGCCGCCGCGGCATCGCCGGCGCCCAGCAGGGGAGCGACGAGGCGCGGCTGAGCGGCGATCATCTCCTCCATGATCCACGGCGGACCGTCGCGCAGCTCGGGGAACTCGCTGGTCAGCCAGGTGCGGTCGTCGCCGGTCATCGCGCGCCTCCGGACGAGATATGCTGCGCTCGACCCGCCTGCCGTGCGGGTCCGTACGTGCTGCGTGCGCCAGAGACTTCCCAAAGGCAGGTCGCAAGATGCCGGTCGCAGGAGAACTGACCCAGGAACAGGCCGCGCTGCTGTTCGCTCACGTGCCGCTCGGGATCGGCTTCAGCGTCGCCGACGAGACCGACGTCGTGCGGTTCTGGGCGGGCGACGGCTTCTCGACGTGCAGCCCGAAGCTGATCGGCCGCAGCCTGTTCGAGTGTCACCCGCGGCGCGCTCATGCGGCGATCGCGGCGCTCCTCGCCGACCTCAGGTCGGGAGCGCGGGACCAGGTCGACACCATCGAACGCGGCGACCACGGCGCGGAGCGCATCGTCTACACCGCGCTGCGCGACGGCGCGGGCGCCTACCGCGGCGTCCTCGAAACGGTGCTGCCGATCGCCGACCCGGAGTGAGCGGCGAGAGGGCAGCGCGCCGGCGCTGCCCTCTCGCCGGCGCGGCTCAGGGCACCGCGAAGTCGCCGCTGGAGAGGTGGCCGACCAGGGTGAAGCTGTCGCTGGCCGGCATGTAGGTGTAGTCGCCTACCGCGGGGCTGTCCTGCATCGGCACGTTCGTGTACGGGTTGTTCGGCCAGTTGTCGACGTAGGCGCCGATCGTGCCCTGGTTCACGGCCGCCGGCAGCCCGTCGGTGTGGTCGGCCGCGTAGCTTTCGATCCCCACCTCGACGCGGTGGATGCCCTCTTTGACCGCGGCGTCCTTGGCCTTGCTGCGCTGGCCCAGGTAGGTCGGCACGGCGATCGTGGTCAGGATGCCGATGATGATGAGCACGAACAGCAGCTCGACCAGCGTGAAGCCGTCCTGCCCCCTGCGGAGCCCCTTCATGTTCCCCCTCCCGTGACGGTACGAGGGGCCCCGTCGCCGCGGTCGTCTCCCACCCGACGCGACCTGCGACGGCTGAGCGCCTCTCCTTCAACGGTAAGCGGGGATCCGCGCTTTTCCAGAGGCAGCGGGCAAGAAGTGTTGTCACGCCTGGCGCTCGCGACCGGCAGGCAAGTAGAATCCTTGGCGCCTCAAGTCCGCGACTTATCGGGGGAGCTCCCATGGCGTACGCACAGGATTTCGAGAAGGCCCTCCAGATCGGCCGCCCGCCCAACATCCAGGCCCTGTTCCCCAACTCCAGGGCGCTGCTCGTGAGCGGCAAGGCCGTCGACCGCGCCATGCGCGCCAAGGGCCGGGCCATCGCCATCGCGGCCAACGCCCGCAACGTCTTCGTCGTGCGCGGCGCGCTGCGCGCGGCGCAGCGTGCCAGCGCCGCGCTCATCATCGAGATCGCCAAGTCCGAGGGCGGCCAGAAGGCCTACTGCGCCGTGAACTACTGGAACATGGCGCGCATCGTCGACGCGCTCTGCAACGAGATGGGCATCACCGTGCCGGTCGCCATACACGCCGACCACTACGGCATCAAGAACGACAAGGACCTGGCCCAGGCCCTGGTCGAGGTGCCGACCATGTTCGAAGCCGGCATCACGTCGATCGCGATCGACGCCTCGCATCAGCCCAACGACCGGAACCTGCTCGCCAACCTCGCCGTGAACCCGTACATCCCGGCCTGGGCCGGCCTCGAGACCGAGGTCGGCGAGATCAAGGGCGCGTCCGGCCTGTCCACGGCCGATGAGGCGCTGTTCCTGATCCGCGGTCTGAACGCGCACGGCATCTCGGCCGACTGGATCGCCCTGAACAACGGCACGACGCACGGCATCGAGGCCTCCGACGCCGGCATCCAGGTCGACCTCACGGCCGAGATCCACAAGGCCCTGACCCCCTTCGAGGTGAGTGGCGCCCAGCACGGCACCTCGGGCAACAGCTCCGAGCGCCTGCGCGAGATCGCGGCCCGCACGCACACCACCAAGGCCAACGTCGCGACCGCCCTGCAGATGATCTCATGGGGCCTCGAGGTCAACGACTACGGCAACGCCCAGCTCGACGCCGACGGCAACTTCATCAAGGTGCCGGGCGAGGGCGTGACCGAGGAGATGTGGGCCCAGGTGGTCGCCTACGCCGACGAGCGCGGCTGGAAGAAGGGCGACTACAAGAACCTGAACCTGCCCTTCGAGAGCCGGTTCCTGGCGCAGCCGGCCGAGATCCGCGAGCGCATGGCCAGGCGGGTCGAGGACTTCGTCTACGGCATGATGACGAACGTGCTGAACGGAGCCGACACGGCGCCGCTCGCCGTCGAGGCGATCCTCGCCGCCGGCTCCTACGACCTGAAGCCCAAGGCCGGCCGCGTCGAAGACCCGGCCGAGTGGACCGAGGCCAAGATCGTCGAGCGCGCCGCCTCGCTCGACACGGACAAGGGCGTCAAGGGCAACTTCGACGACTAGGCGCAGTCACGCACGCCTGACCGGCGACGCAGAAGCGACGAGGCCCCCGGCCGGAACATCCGGCCGGGGGCCTCGTCGCTTCGGGGCACGTCGCTTTGGCTACGAGGTGGTGACCGTCGGCGCGTTGCCGGCGCCACGCACCAGGTGCAGCACGATCTCGACATCGCCGCGGCACGTGAAGCCGGCCGGCACGGGCAGGTGCCAGCGCGCAAAGGCGATCGGCACGCGGGCGCGCACGGTAAACGAGCTCGCGGCATGCACGCACGACAGGGTGAAATCGAGCGGCAGCGACCGGCCGTGCAGGACGAGCCTGCCGGTCGCCGGGTAGCTCACCGCGCCGGCGGCGCTCGAGGAGTCGGACAACGTCAGCGCGACCGGCCTGGTGAGCACGAAGCGAGCGGTCGGGAACGATCCGGCCCCGATCGCGCTGCGTTCGAGCTGCGTGCCGGCGTACCCTGTCATGTCGACGGTCAGGGAGCAGTGCGTGACGTCCCCGGCGGCGACGGTCACCGTACCCCACACGTGGGGCGTCTGGGCCTTCACCGTGGTCGGCCAGCCGAGCGCGGTCACGCGCACGCGGTAGCCGACGGTCGAGCCCGGACCGACGTGCCAGGCGCCCTCGACCGACGACGCCACGTTCGCCGTGCTCGAGCTCGAGCTGCTCGGCTGAGGGGTGGGCGTGGTCGCCGCGGCCGGCGCCGCGGCCGGAGCAGCGCCGCGGCCTGTGTACATGAAGAAGGCGGCGACGGCCGCGACCGCGAGCGCGGCGACCAGCAGCAGGAGCAGGTGTCCTCTCCGCAATCGTGCCATGGTGTGCCTCCCTTGCCCTCGGTCGACCCCGACGCCGTCGGTTCTATCGAGCCGTCGCGCCGAAAACTTGATACGTCGAGGGTCCGCGGCGGGCGCCGCGAGCGTCGCCGACCTGCGACGAGCCGCCGGGTGGACGCGGCCGGTGGCGTCAGCGCGGCACGTAGACCGGCCAGCCCGGCGCGAACGGCAACCGGCCGGCGAGCCGGTAGCGGGCCCGCATCCAGACGAACACCGGCGACCAGGCGCGCGCCACGGCGGGTGTGACCGAGGTGGGGACGGACGCATGAGAAGGTCGGCGCCTGAACATCTGCCTTCGGCCCGCGCGCCGAGCGCTACGCGGCCGCGGCGCGGACGCTTGTCAGGCCGGCGCGCTGTCGTGTAGAGTGTCCATACCCCTCGGGGTATAAGACCGGCCCGGCTCCGCGGGTGAGCGGATCGAGAAACGACGGAGGAACATGGCGCTCTACGATTTCGTCTGCGACGACTGCGGTCACGCGTTCGAGGTGTTTGCGGTCGGCTTCATCAAGGCCGAGCAGCGCGAGTGCCCCGAGTGCGGCTCGCACGAGGTGCACCAGAAGTTCTCGAGCTTCCTGCGCAGCACGACGGGCGGCGGCGGTGGCTGCGCCGCGCCGGCCGGCGGCGGCTTCACCTGAGGCTCCTAGCCGCAGCGGCGCGGTCGCGCCGCCACGCGTGACGAAGGCCCCGATCCGCGTGCGCCGAAGGCCCCCGGATGGGGGCCTTCGGCGTTCCTGGCCCCCGACGCGCCGCACCTAGCGCTCGACCCCGTCTTCTGTCCGTGTTGGGCGTGACCGCGGCCGGCTCGAGATACGCAGCGCCTGGTCGAGCGGCACCCGGCCACGGCTCGCGGCGGCAGCGGCGCCGGTCCTTACCCGATCTGCAACGAGAAGGTGGCGCTATCGGCCGCCGCCGACGTCGTCGCGCCGATCGTGACCGTCACCACCCAGTGGCCGCCCATGGTGAACTCGACGCCACGGACGAGGTAGCGCCCCTGCCCGGCCGCCGTGACCGTGTGGGCCGGCGCCGGCGCCATGCTCATCTGCGGCATGTCGATATTGAACCCCAGCCGCAGGCGGTCGACCGGAGCTCCCGCGGGCGTCGTCACCCGCACGGTCCAGGTCTGCGGCCGGCCGAGCGCGACGGCGCCGCCGGGCGTCGTGCAGGTCACGAGGTAGCGGCCGTGCCGGCTGGCGCCGCTCAGGTGGTGGATCACGGTGGTCGCGCGCGGCTTCGGTACGCCGCCACAGGCCGTCGCGGCGAGGGCGAGCACGATCAGGCTCGCCGCGAGCACGGCGCGTCGTCGCCGGCGCCGGTCGAGCGACAGCCTTGCAGTCAGACCAGCCACCTGCCCTCCCTTCGGATCGCGGCGCCCTCCGACGGTCGGGGCGCGACCGTCATACTGTCTGCAGGAGAGGCCGCCGCAGCGGGCCGCAGCCGGCCGTCGGCCATGACCAGGTGCCGCGTGCCGCGGCCGACGAGGTCGGCGGCGTGCGTGACGAGCACGACGCAGGCGCCCGTCTCGTCGTGCACCCGCCCCAGCAGCCCCATGATCTCGGCCTCGGTCTGCTCGTCGAGGTTGCTCGTCGGCTCGTCGGCGAGCAGCAGCCGCGGACGGTTGATGAGCGCCCGCGCGATCACGACGCGCTGCTGCTGGCCGGCCGACAGGCGGCGCGGGGAGCTGCGCTCCGCAGCGCCCAGGCCGACCAGGTCGAGCAGCTCCCGCGCGCGATCGCCGGCCGCGGCGAGCTCGGTCGGCCCGAGCGACAGCGGCAGAAGGACGTTCTGCAGGACCGTGAGCGACGGCAGCAGACTGGGGAACTGAAAGACGAAGCCGATCAGGCCGTTGCGCAGCCGCGAGCGGCGCCGGTCCGAGAGGCCCCACAGGTCGGTGCCGCCGACGCGCACGGTCCCCGCGCTCGGCCGAGCGAGTCCGGCGATCACGTTGAGCAGGGTCGTTTTGCCGGCCGCCGACCGCCCCGTCACCACGACGAACTCGCCGGCAGTCACGTCGAGGTCGATCTCGCGCAGCGCGACCACCGGCAGCGCGCGCGGCGCTTCGTAGGCCTTGCTCACGCCGGCCAGCGAGACCAGCGGACGAAGCTCGCCGCTCATTCCCGCATCGCGAGGGCCGGCTCCTGGCCACTCACCCGCAGGGCCGGCACGACGGCGGCAGCGCCCACCGCGACGAGCGCGAGCCCCAGGCCGGCGGCGATCTGGGCCGTCAGGGCTGCGCCGCCCGGCTCCACGAAGGGGATCCCCAGACGCGTCGCGATCAGCGTGTGGAACAGGCTCACCCCGGACCCGGCGACCGCCACCCCGGCAAGGCCGCCGGCACAGGCCACGGCGAGCGCCTCGGCGAGCAGCGCGACGACGACGACCCCGCGCGTAGCGCCCAGGGCACGCAGCACACCGAGCTCGCGACGGCGCTCGTGGGCGGCCATCGACAGCAGCAGCACCAGCACCACGAGGGCGAGCGCCAGCAGCAGCGCGAGCACGACGAGCATGACGTGCAGCAGGCCGGCGATCTGCGCACGGTAGGCGGCGAACATCTGGGGCCGCACCACGGCACTCACCCCCGGCGCGGCCCGCGAGATCGCGGCGGCCACCGTCGCCGGGTCGAAGCCCGGCGCGACCTTGACCATCACCGACGAGACGCGGTCCTTGGGAATGACGAGCGGCTTGACGGCCGTCGTGCGCGAGGCGCGCGCCATGGCGTAGGCGGTCGGCAAGGTGATGAAGAGGCTGCGGTCGAGGTTGGTACCGGTCGGCTCGAGCTTGCCGCGCAGCCACATCGTGTAGCCGTAGAGCATGATGTTGTAGTTCACCGGCGTCGTCACCTGACTGCCGCCGACGGCCTGCTCCAGGCCGAGCGTGCCGCCGAGCTGCCGGCGCAGCCAGGGCTCGACCGTGAAGTCGGTGCGCGGGTCGAAGGCGACGACGAACATGTCGCTTACGGCGCAGCACGAGGCGTGCGAGAGCGACTCGAGGTAGATCTGCGGCGAGGCGATCGCGACGCCCCTGACGGCCGCCACGCGGGCGACGTCGGCCTGCGGCATCCAGCGCCGCAAGACGGTGCCCATGAGCAGCGCGCCGTCGACCTCGGTCGCGGCGCCGCGCGGCACGACGACGACGTCGGCGCCGAGCCGGTCGGCGGCGAGGCGCAGGCTGTCCTGCCCGCCGCGCACGAGGATCGCCGTCGAGACCGCGAAGGCGGCGATGGCGAAGGCGCAGACGCCGATCAGCCAGCTCCGCATGGGGTCGCCGGCGGCGTTGCGCGCCGCCAGGACGATGAGACGGCCGAGCTTCACTCAGACCCTTCCGATGCGGTCATGGCCCCTCCCCACGCTCCGGACCGGCCACGCGCACGGCCACTCCGCCTGCGGTCGGCCGGACGCCTGCGACTCGCGCCACGCCGCGTCCGACCGCCGGCACCCTACCCGAAGACGCCGGCGGAGACGAACGTTTGCGACGATGCGCCTCGCCGCGCGGAGACCGCCGGAAGTCGACCGCCGCTCGCCTTGACAGCCACGTACCGGCCAAGCATATAGTGAGCATATGCCAAGAACAACGCAAGCCTGACCGTGCCGCGCCCGCCTTTGGAGCGCACGGTGTCCGGGCTGCCCCGGGCCGCGCTGTTCAAGCCGGCCGGCATTCCCGCGCGCCAGCTCGAGCGACTCCGCCTGACGGTCGACGAGCTCGAGGCGATCCGCCTGGTCGATCGCGAGGGCCTGAGCCACGAGCAGGCCGCCACCGTCATGGGTGTGTCGCGCCAGACCGTCGGCCGTACGCTCGAGCACGGACGCGCGGTGGTCGCCGAGGCGCTGATCGAAGGCAAGGCCGTCCTCATCGAGGGCGGCACCTACCGGGTCGAGCCGGGCCGCCCGCGCTGTCGCGCTTGCGGGCTGCCGATCCGCCGGCAAGCACGACGAGGGAGCAGCACCGACATGACCGACGCCACAGGTACCGTCCGCATCGCCATACCGTCCGACGCCCCCGGCGGGCTCACCGCCGCACGTTCCGGCCACTTCGGCCGCTGCGCGTGCTTCACCATCGTCGACGTGCTCGACGACAAGGTCGCACAGGTCGCGGTGCTCGACAACGCGCCGCACGTCGACGGCGGCTGCATGGCACCGGTCATGACCCTCGCCCAGCAGCGCGTCGACGCGATCATCGTCGACGGCATCGGCGGACGCCCGCTGGCCGGCTTCAACCAGGTCGGCATCGCCGTCCTCCAGGGCAGGGGTGCAAACGCCGGCGCCGCCGTGACCGCCTACATCGCCGGTGAGCTGCCGGTGGTCGGCTTCGAGGGCGCCTGCCACCACTGAGCGTTCGCGGGGCGAGACGGGCGCGGCTGAAGCCGCGCCCGTCTCGCCCCGCCGCGCCGCACGCCCCCCGCGTCCACTCATGCCGACCCGTCCGGGGGCTTGGGCCGGCCGCCGTGCGGGTACGAAGTCCCGCGCGGCACCGGCACCGTCGACCAAGGGGGTCCGAGCCATGGCAACCCGTATCGTCGTCCTGGGCGGCAGCTTCGCGGGGCTCACCGCGGCGTTCAAGCTGAAGCGCGACCTGGGCGAGCGCGCCGACGTCACGGTCGTTGCCCGCGACCCCCGGTTCGTCTTCATCCCCTCGCTGATCTGGGTCGTGCCCGGGTGGCGCAAACCGGGTCAGATCACGTTCGAGCTCGAGCCGGCGCTGCGGCGCCGCGGCATCGACTTCAGGCACGCCACGGCACAGCGCATCGACCCCCGGGCGAACACGGTCGCGACCGACGCCGGCGACATCGAGTACGACTACCTGCTGGTCGCCACCGGGCCACGCTACGACTGGTCGGTCGTCCCCGGCCTCGGCCCCGTCGACCACACCACCTGGTCGGTCTGCAACCTGCCGCACGCGATGGACGCAGCCAAGGCCTGGCTCGATTTCGTGCAGGACCCGGGACCCGTCGTAATCGGCTCGACCCAGGGGGCGAGCTGCTTCGGCGCCGAGTACGAGGTCGCCTTCAACATCGACCGCGCACTGCGCCAGGCCAGGATCCGCAAGCAGTCGCCGCTCACCTTATTCACCGCCGAGCCGTTCCTCGGCCACTTCGGCATCGGCGGCATGCGCGGCGGCGAGGCCATGCTCAAGGGGTATTTCAAGCTGCTCGGGATCGAGGCCGTGGCCAACGTGTCGACCGCGGCAGTGAGCGAGGGCTCGATCACGCTGTCGGACGGCCGCGAGCTGTCGCACAGGTTCGCCGTCGTGATCCCCCCGTTCACCGGCGTGCAGGCCATCCTCGACTCGGACGGCGTCGGCGACGCGCGCGGCTTCGTGCCGGTCGACGACCGCTACCGTCACGTCGACCATCCCAACGTCTACGCCGCCGGCGTCGCCGTGCAGGTCAAGCCACCCGATCCCACCGAGATCCCGACGGGCGTACCCAAGACCGGCTGGATGTCCGAGGTCATGGCCAGGGTAGCCGCCGACAACATCGCCGCCGACATTACCGGCGGCCCGGGCCGCGAGCTGCCGTTCGGCGACATCCGACCGCTCTGCATCATGGACGCCGGCACGCAGGGCATGATCATCGGGCTCGACCGCGTGTTCAAGCCGCGCAAGTTCGAGCTCATGATCCCGGGGCCCTGGTCGCACTGGGCCAAGCTCGCCTTCGAGGCCTACTACATGTCGAAGATGCGCTACGGCCTGGTGCAGCTTCCGTAGGCGACTCCCGCCCGCAAGGATCCGCCCGCGGTCTGAGAGGGCGTCCGCCGCGCCTCGGCTGGAACCAGACGAAGACGACGTTCGAGACGGTCGGGGCTTGACGCGCCTTGCGTTGAAGCGTATATACGAAAGTATGCAAATACAGGAACACGCCAGACCGTCCGCCGCCGACCTCCAGCCCGTGTTTCGCGCGCACGCCGAGCTCTGCAAGGCGCTTGCCAACGAGCATCGCCAGGCGATCCTCCACGCGATCGGCGACGGCGAGAAGTGCGTGGGCGACCTGGCAGCCGAGATCGACATCTCCGTGCACAACGTGTCGCAGCACCTGCGCGTGCTCAAGGAGCGCCGCCTGGTCGCGTCTCGCAAGGACGGCCAGACGGTCTACTACCACGTCACCAATCCCAAGTTCCTGCAGGCGTGCTCGCTGATCCGCCAGGCGCTCGTCGAACAGCACCAGGCGCAAGGCGAATCGCTGCTTGCCGCGGAGCTGCTCGATGCAGACCAGCCTGGGGGGGCACCGAGCGCGCAACCAGTTTCCGCGCCCGCGAGCGCCTAGGGCGCTCGCGCCCGCACACCGTACCACCATCACCGATCGGCACGCACAGGGGGCACCCGTTTCCCGCCTCTTGAGAAAGAAAGCACAAGCTCACCACAGGAGGAGAGAGCCATGACAGACGTCGCAGACCTCAGCACCATCCAGGCCGAGAAGATCGTGGACGCGCGCGGCACCTCGTGCCCAGGCCCCATCCTGGCCGCCAAGAAGGGCATCCCGAGCGTGAGCGTCGGCGGCATCATGGAGGTGCAGGCGACCGACACCGGCACCACCAAAGACCTGCCGGCGTGGGCCAAGAAGATGGGTCACGAGTACCTCGGCGTGCTCGAGGAGCCGGGCTTCATGCGCCTCTTCGTCAAGAAGATGAAGTGACGATGGCCGACGTCGCAGCGCCCGAAGGCCAGGCGTACGACCCGCGCATCCTGGTCTTCAGCACGAACAACATCTCCGATCCGGGCATCGACCTGGCGGGCAGCTCGCACATGCACTACTCGCCGCACGTCATGGTCATCAACCTGCCCTGCACCAGCGCGATCAAGCCGAGCTGGATCCTCTACGCGATGCAGCAGGGCTTCGACGGCGTCTTCATCGCCGCCGACGGCGAGGAGTGCGCATACCTGCCCGACTGCGCCGAGCGCACGGCCGGCATCATGACCACGGCGCAGGAGCTGCTCAAGGAGCATGGCCTGGAGCCCCAGCGTGTGCGCATGGCGGCGGTCTGCTCGGTCTGCGCGGAGCCGTTCACCAACTACATGCACGAGTACGCCGCCGCCCTTGCCGGTCTCGGGCCGGCACGAAAGGCGGCGGCATGACGCAGAAGAAGCATTACGACGCCCTCGTCGTGGGCAGCGGCATCGGCGGCATGGAGTCGGCGCTCAAGCTCGGCGACATGGGATACAAGGTCCTGGTCGTCGAGAAGGAGCCCAGCGTCGGCGGCAAGATGATCCTGCTCAGCAAGGTCTTCCCCACGCTCGACTGCGCGAGCTGCATCTCGACCCCCAAGATGGGCGCCACCATCCATCACCCCAACATCGACGTGATGACCTACGCCGAGGTCGAGTCGATCCGCGGCAACGGCGCAGAAGGCCATGGCCCCGCCGGCTACTTCGTCAAGGTGAAGCAGAAGCCCAAATATGTCGACGCCGCCGCCTGCACCGGCTGCCGCCAGTGCGAGATGGCCTGCAACGTGGCCGTGCCCGACGAGTTCAACGCCGACCTGGTGTCGCGCAGGGCGGCCTTCATCGCGTTCCCGCAGGCGGTGCCGAAGAAGGCCGTCATCAGCCGCGAAGGCGTCTCGCCCTGCAGCTACGAGTGCCCGGCCGGCATCAAGGCGCACGGCTACGTGGCGCGCGTGCGCAGCGGTCAGTACGACGAGGCCTTCGACCTGGTGCTCGAGACCACGCCGCTCGTCGGCAGCCTGGGCCGCGCCTGCTACGCGCCCTGCGAGGACCAGTGCACGCGAGGCGAGCTCGAAGGTCCGCTGCCGATCCGCCGCCTCAAGCGCTTCATCGCCGACCGGCGATACGGCGGGGCGGGCGACGAGGGCGCGACGACCGGCGGCGTCATCGGCACCGGCCGGCGGCCGCTCGCGCGCCCCGAGCCGAACGGCCGCAGAGTGGCCATCGTGGGTTCGGGTCCGGCTGGCCTCACCGCCGCCTGGCAGCTCGCCCGCGCGGGCTACGGCGTGAAGATCTTCGAGGCGGCCGCCCAGGCGGGCGGCATGCTGCGGCTCGGCATCCCCGCCTACCGGCTGCCGAACGACGTCGTCGACGACGACATCGGCAACGTCACCGCGATCGGCGTCGAGATCGAGACCGGCGTCAGGGTCGACGACCCGGCGACGCTCAAGCAGCGCGGCTTCGACGCCGTGCTCCTGGCGACCGGCACGCACAAGGCCGTGCAGCTCCGCGTGCCGGGCGAGGAGCTCGCCGGCATCCAGAGCGCGCTCACGTTCCTGGCCGACGTCAAGCTCGGCAACCCCGTCGATCTCGCCGGCCGCAAGGTGCTCGTCGTGGGCGGCGGCAACGTGGCGATCGACGCGGCCCGCACGGCGCGACGTCTCGGCGCCGCCTCGGTCGACCAGGCCAGCCTCGAATGCTGCGAAGACATGCCGGCCCACGACTTCGAGGTCAAGGAGGCCCAGGCCGAGGGCATCACGCTGCATGACGGCTGGGGCATCCATCGTTTCACCGGCGATGGTCGCGTGCAGGGCGCCGAGCTCAAGGTCTGCACCTGCGTGTTCAACCCCGAAGGCCGCTTCGCGCCCGAATACGACGAGGGCAAGAAGCAGACGCTCGAGTGTGACGTCGTCATCGTCGCCGCCGGCATGGGCGCCGACACGGCGTCGTTCGGTCTCGAGACCAACCCCAACCGCACGCTGAAGGCCGATCCCGGCACGCTGCAGACGGCGGTGCCGCACGTCTTTGCCGCCGGCGACGTCGTGACCGGACCGACGATGATCACGACGGCCGTCGGCCAGGGCCGCCGCGCCGCCTTCATGATCGACCGCTACCTGCGTGGCGAGTCGCTCGACCCCGAGGCTTTCGGCGAGCCGCTGGGCGTTGTCGACAAGCAGCGCGTGCTCGGCCGTCAGGACTCCTACGACCGGCGCGAGCCGCTCGAGTCGCATGCGGCGATGAGCGCTGCGCCGACCGACTTCGCCGAGACCGAGCCGGCGATGACCGAGGACGAGGCCTTTCTCGCCGCCGCCCGCTGCCTCGACTGCGGCGTCTGCTCGGAGTGCCACGCCTGCATCGACGCCTGTCCCGCCGACTGCATCGACTTCTCGATGCGCGAGGAAGCACTCGAGGTCGAGGCCGACGCGGTCGTGCTCGCCACCGGCTTTCGGCTCTTCCCCGCCGACGCCAAGCCCGAGTACGGGTACGGCCGCTTCAAGAACGTGATCACGGGCATGCAGATGGACCGCCTGCTCGCTCCGACCCGGCCGTTCAACTCGGTGCTGCGACCCGGCGACGGCAAGGTGCCCGACAGCATCGCCTACATCATGTGCACGGGCTCGCGCGACGCCCAGGTGGGCAATCCGCTCTGCTCGCGCATCTGCTGCATGTACTCGATCAAGCACAACCAGCTCGTCATGGGCGCGCTGCCGCTGGCCGATGTCACCGTCCACTACATGGACGTGCGGGCCGTCGGCAAGGGCTACGACGAGTTCTACCAGCAGGCCAAGGACATGGGTGCCCAGTTCATCAAGGGTCGCGTCGCCAAGATCAGCGAGAAGGACAACGGCAATCTGATCGTGCGCTACGAGGACATCGAGGGCGACGGCGGCATCACCGAGGCCGAGTACGACATGGTCGTGCTGGCCGTTGGCGTGCGACCCAACACCGAGCCGGCAGACCTGTTCGAAGACGGCGCGCTGGCGCTCGACGACTACCTCTACGTCGGCGAGGCCGACGACGACCTCGACCCGGGGCGCACCAACCTGCCGGGCGTCTTCGTGGCCGGGTCGGCGTCGGGTGTCAAGGACATCCCCGACTCGATCCTGCATGCCGGCGCCGCGGTCGCCCAGGCGGCGGCCCACATCGAGAGGGCGCGCCTCGCCGCCGGCCGCACGGCCGGCGAGACCGTCGCGGCCGTGTCCAGCGACGAGCAGGTGGAGGTGGCCTCATGAGCGCCGGCAGGATCGGTGTCTACGTCTGCCAGTGCGGCGGCAACATCGGCGACTACGTCGACGTGGACGAGGTCGTGGCCGCGGTCGAGAAGGAGCCCGGCGTGACCGTCGCCAAGACGGCCATGTTCACCTGCTCCGACGCGACGCAGAGCGAGATCATCGAGGACGCGAAGGCGCAGGGCCTCGACGGCCTGGTCATCGCCTCGTGCTCGCCCAAGCTCCACACCTTTACCTTCCGCGATGTGGCCAAGCGCGCGGGCATGAACCCGTTCCAGTACACCCAGGTGAACGTGCGCGAGCAGTGCTCGTGGACGCACACCGACGATCACGAGGGAGCGACCGAGAAGGCCATCCGCCTGGTGCGCGCCGGCGTCAACCGAACGCGTCTGACCGAAGCGCTCGAGCCGATCGTGGTCGAGACCACGCCGCAGAGCCTGGTCGTGGGCGGCGGCATCGCCGGCCTGCGGGCCGCTCTCGGCCTTGCCGAGGTCGGCCTGTCGGTGTTCCTCGTCGAGAAGGAGCAGCACCTCGGCGGCTGGGTGGCCAGCTTCGGCGCCATGTACCCACATGGACGCGACGGGAGCGAGCTCGTCGCCACGCTCGAGGCGAAGGTGCGGGCTCACCCCGCGATCACCGTGTTCACGGGCGCCGAGCTCGTGGGCAAGAGCGGCAGCTTCGGCAACTACCAGGCGACGATCGCGGTCAGCCGGGGCGAGGCGATCGACACCATCCAGGTCGAGGTCGGCTCGATCGTCATCGCCACCGGGTTCGACACCTACCGGCCGGCCGACGGCGAGCTCGGCTACGGCCTCGACCGCGTGCTCACCATCGCCGACTTCAAGAAGCTCGTCGACGCCTGCGAGGGCCGGCTCGAATACGCCGGCCTTCCAGTGCGTACCGTCGCCTACGTGTACTGCGTCGGCAGCCGTCAAGGCGACGACGTCGAGGGCGGCAACCACTACTGCTCGCGCTACTGCTGCACCGCCGCGGTGCACGTCGCGACCCAGGTCGCGGCGCTGCCGGGGAGGGTGCACCAGTACCACTTCTACCGCGACATGCGCACCTACGGCCGCTACGAGCTGCTCTACGCCGAGGCGCTCGAGAAGGGCTCGGCGTTCGTCAAGTTCCCCGACGACGAGCCGCCTGCGGTCGAACCCGACGCGGCGAGCGGCGGCGTGACCGTGACGGCGCGCGACCTGCTCGCCGAAGGCGAGCAGGTCGCGCTCACCGCCGACCTCGTCGTCCTCGTGACCGGCATGGTGCCGCGCGACAACGACGACCTGGTCAAGGCGCTCAAGCTGCCGGTCGGCGCCAGCGGCTTCTTCAACGAGATCCATCCCAAGCTGCGGCCGGTCGAGACCGTGGTCGACGGCGCCTACATCTGCGGCGCCTGCCAGGGGCCCAAGACGTCGTCCGAGGCGGTCGCCTCGGGCCTCGCCGCGGTCACCCAGAGCGCGGCCATCCTCAAGCGCGGCTTCGCCGAGCTCGATCCACTCGTCGCCGCCGTCGACGTCGGCGCCTGCACCTGGTGCGGCGCTTGCGAGACGACCTGTCCCTACGACGCCATCGCCCGGGTCGAGCACGACGGCAAGGACGTCGCGGCCATCTCGCGCACCGCCTGCAAGGGCTGCGGCGGCTGCGTGCCGGTCTGCCCCTCCGACGCGATCGACCTGCAGGGCTACACCGACGCTCAGATCAAGGCGATGATCGACGGCATGCTGGAGGTGGTGTGCGCATGAGCCCGAGCGACGCCCTTGCCGCCCCGGCCGCCCCGCGGCTTCGCGACGTGCGCGAAGTCATCCGCGACGAGCAGGTCATGCGGCCGCTCATCCTGAAGGCGCTCGAGGCCGGTCCCCAGACCATCCCCCAGCTCGCCGCCGCGCTCGGCAAGCCTGCGCACGAGGTCGTGCTCTGGGTCATGGGCCTGCGCAAGTACGGCTGGATCGCCGAGATCAAGGAAGTCGACGACGACGGCTATTTCCCCTACCAGGCAATCGCACGGGAGGACTCCTGATGGCACCGAAGACAGGGACCACCGAGACGGAGGCACCGGCGCCGGCCGTTCAGCCGGCCGACGAGGGCCCGCGGACCACGAAGAAGACGATCATCCTGTTCAGCGGCGACTTCGACAAGGTGATGGCGGCGCTCATCATCGCCAACGGCGCCGCCGCCATGGGCGACGACGTCACCATCTTCTGCACCTTCTGGGGCCTCAACATCCTGCGCAAGCCCGACAAGGTCGCGGCGAACGGCAAGAGCACGCTGCAGTCGATGTTCGGCCGCATGATGCCCAAGGGCACGAAGAAGCTCGGCCTGTCCAAGATGAACTTCGCCGGCGCCGGCGCGCCCCTCATGCGCAAGGTGATGAAGGACAACCACGCGATGTCGCTCGAGGAGCTCTTCGAGAGCGCCCGCGAGCAGGGCGTCAAGTTCGTGGCCTGCACCCTGTCGATGGACATCCTCGGCTTCAAGCAGGAGGAGCTCGTCGACGGTCTCGAGTTCGCCGGTGTCGCCGCCTACCTCGGCGAGGCCGACGAGGCCAACGTCAACCTCTTCATCTAGCGGCATGGTCGCGACGATCAGACCTGGGCTCGCCGACGACCTCGGGGCGTACGGCGGCGAGAACGTGAGCAAGTGCTTCAACTGCGGCAACTGCTCGGCCGTCTGCGTGCACTCCGAGGCGCCGCACGTGATCCCGCGACGGTCCATGCACGCCCTGCAACTCGGCCTCGAGGAGCGGCTCAAGGGGCAGGTCGAGCCCTGGCTCTGCTACTACTGCGGTGAGTGCTCCGACCAGTGCCCGAAAGAGGCCGAACCGGGCGAGACCATGATGAGCCTGCGCCGCTGGCTCACGTCGAAGTACGACTTCAGCGGCCTGAGCGGCCTGTTCTACCGCTCGCCCCTGTGGGAGATCATCGCCATCCTGATCGCCGCCGTGCTCACCGCGGTGGGCTTCGTCAGCTTCGGCGTGCTGCACGGCGGCAGCCTCAACGTCTACGACGGCCCGCGGGCCTTCCTGCCGCCGCACTACGTGCACCGCTTCGACTGGACCATGGCCGTCGTCCTGCTGCTGTTGCTGGGCACGAACGTCTTCCGCATGTGGCGGTATGTCATGGCCGGGTCGGGGGCCGGCATCGGCTCGTACCTCGCGGCCATACCCCAGCTGCCTTACCACTTCTTCACGCAGGCGAAGTACAAGCGGTGCGAGCGACGACGCCCGTGGCTGATCCACCTCGTGCTCATGCTGAGCTACGTCACGATGCTCGTCCTCATCATGTTCTTCCTGTATCACATGCAGTCGGGCCCGGGGATCGACTGGCGCGTGCAGGCCTTCGGCTATCCGGCCTCGATCGGTCTGATCGTGGCGGTCGTCCTCAACATCCGCGGCCGCCTCAACAAGGACCTGCCGCAACACCAGCACTCGCACGAGAGCGACTGGATGTTCCTGTACCTGCTGCTCTATGTGGCCGTGACGGGCGTGCTGCAGAGCGCGCTGCACCACTCGGGCCTCGTGGCGGCGGCGAACGTGATGTACGTCGTCCACCTGATGGGCGTCGTGCCGATGCTCGTGCTCGAGGTGCCGTTCGGCAAGTGGGCCCACCTCGCGTACCGGCCGCTCGCGATCTACTTCAGCAAGGTTCAGGCGCACGCCGAGGCTGCGGCCATCGAGAGGGCCAGGGCGCGGCAGGCGGCCGAGGCCGCGTGAGACCGCGCGCGACCGCCGACGGTGCGCCGCTGACCGAGGGCTGCATGGTCTGCGGCGCCGCCCTGCTCTACGAGAGCAGCCCGCTGACGCAGACCTGCCACTACTGCGGGCGTAGCGACTCGTCGGCCATGCGCTGTCCGTCCGGACACTTCGTCTGCGACGCCTGCCACACGGCCTCGACCGCCGACCTCGTGCGCCGCCTGCTCGAGAGCGCGACCGAGACCGACCCGGGCGCGCTGCTCGAACGGGTGATGGCGCTCCCCGGCCTGCCCATGCACGGCCCGGAGCACCACGGCATCGTGCCCGGCGTCCTGGTCGCCGCGGCCCGCAACGCCGGCTGCGCCGTGCCCGCCGACGCGCTCGACACCGCGCTGCGCCGTGGCGCCAGGGTGCCGGGCGGCTGGTGCGGCTACTACGGCGCCTGCGGCGCCGCGGTGGGCGCCGGCATCGCGGTGAGCGCGCTGACCGGCGCCACGCCGGTGAAGGGCGAGCAGCGCACGCTGGCGCTCGGCGCCACCGCCCACGCCCTCGAGCCCATGCTCGACGGTCAGTCACGATGCTGCAAGCGCGCCTCGCGTCTGGCCATCTCGGCCGCGGTCGAGTTCCTGCGCGAACGGCTGGCGATCGACCTGCCGGCGCCCGGCGCCGTCGTCTGCACTTCGTCTTCGCGCAACAGGGAGTGCGCGGGCGCGCACTGCCCGTACCACGCCTGACCGGCTCGCCGCCGGCACGACGGGTCACCCCGCCGCCCAGCCGCGGGCCCGATCCGCCGCCCACGGCACCGCCGGCGAGTCGCCGCCGTCAGAGCACGTGCCCGGTCAGCCCGATGGCCAGCACGGCGAGCACGATCGCGCTGAAGGCCACGTAGAGACGGTCGCGCCGCAGGGCGAAGGCGCCGAGCGCGAAGACCACTCGGGCGACGGGGGTCAGGATCAGCACCAGCAGCCCGAGGGCGACGATCGCTGCGGGGTCGAGCGCCAGCGCCCCCCGCAGGACGGCCCCGGGAGCGGTGAACGTCCGGACGGCCCCGAAGGTCTGGTAGTGGGCGGTCGCGCCGCGCCGCTCGACCAGGTAAGCGAGGCCGCCGGCGGCCACCAGGGCGGCGGCGACCACCACGCCGATCCGCAGCACCAGGCCCATGGTCGTCTCGGTGGTGCGCTCGGCTCGCCGGTCGGCGGCCCGCGCCCGGCGGTCGTCTTGGCGGCCGTTCGCGCGTCTCACAGGTGCAGCCCCGCGACGAGCATCTCCGCGCCAAGGGCGAGGATGGCGACCGCGAAGACGAGCCGCAGAAGGGGCACGCGGGCACGGGCGAGCAGACGCGCCCCGACGAGCGACCCGGCGAGCACGCCGAGCACGACCGGCATGGCGAGGCCGGGCGCGATGAAGCCGCGGCGCAGATACACGCCGGCGCTCGCCGCGGCCGTCACGCCGATCATGAAGTTGCTGGTCGTCGTCGAGACCTTGAACGGCAGACGCATGGCCTGGTCCATGGCCAGCACCTTCACGGCGCCGGAGCCGATGCCGAGCAGCCCTGACAGCGCGCCGGCGATCGCCATGATGCCGAAGCCCAGCGGCACGCGGCGCGGTGCGTAGGCGATCTCGCCGTCCGGCCCCGGATAGCTGCCGGCGAGTCGCAGGCGGTCGGCGCCGGCGCTCCACGCCGGCGCCGGCTCGGCCTGCGCGCGTGTCGCCAGCGTCAGGTAGACCGAGACCAGCAGCACGACGCCGAAGATGACCTCGATCGCCGACCCCGGCAGCACGACCGCAAGGCTCGCGCCGGCGATCGCGCCGCTGGTCGTAGCGACCTCGAGGAAGATGCCGACCCGCATGTTGGTGAAGCCCTCCCTCAGATAGGCGGCTGCCGCTCCCGACGAGGTGGCGATCACCGAGACGAGCGACGCGCCGATCGCGTAGTGGATATCGACGCCGAGCGCCACGGTGAGCAGCGGCACGATCACCACACCGCCGCCGAGACCGGTGAGCGCGCCGAGCAGACCGGCGCCCAGGGAGCCGGCGAAGACCACGACGGTGAAGACCAGCACGCTCATCTCGTCCGCAGGGCCGCTTGCAGCGCCAGGCTGCTCACCGCGACGGTCACCCAAAGGACGGCGCCCAGGGCGAGCGGCCGCAACCCGGCTTCCTTGAGCTGTCTCGGCCGGACCGAGAGGCCGATCGCGGCGAGCGCCATGGCGATCAGGAAGAGCGCGACCGACGACAGCGGAGCGTGCAGGCTCCGCGGGATCAAGCCGAGGCTGTTCGCCCCGGCGGCGGCGAGAAAGCCGACGAGAAACCAGGGCACGAGCTGCGCCAGGCGAGGGTGCCGGCCGGCCGGCCGGTCCCGGCCGGCAGAGCCCGAGCGCGCCGCCGTCGAGCCCGGCCCGACGGCGCACGACGTCGCCGCCCGCCGGGAGCGCACGGCGAGCACCAGCGTGATGGGGATGATCATCAGGGTGCGGGTGAGCTTGACGACGACGCCGTAGTCGCCGGCGGCGTGGCCGTAGCTGTAGGCGGCAGCGACCACCGAGCTCGTGTCGTTGATGGCGGTGCCCGCCCACAGACCGAAGGCGTGCTGCGAGAGCCCAAGCAGGTGGCCGAGGGCTGGATAGGTCAGGACGGCGATCACGTTGAAGGCGAAGATCGTGCTGATCGCGTAGGCGACCTCAGCCTCGGCCGCGCCGATCACCGCCGTGGTCGCCGCGATCGCCGAAGCGCCGCAGATGGCCGTTCCCACACCGATCAGGGTGCCCAGGCCGCCGTCGATGCCGAGGAGCCGGCCGGCCCCCCAGGCGACCAGGAGCGCGAGCGCGAGCGTGCCGACCATCACCGGCAGCGACGAGAGTCCGGTGCGGGCGATCTCCGCGAGCGACAGGCCGCTGCCCAGCACGACGATCGAGAGCTGCAGCACCGTGCGGCTGCTGAAGGCGATCCCCGCCGCCAGCCGCGCCTCGCCTGCGCGCCGGCCCGGCAGACCGCCCACGAGCACGCCGAGGACGATACCGAACACCGGCGCACCGATCAGCGGCGCGACGTGAGCCAGCAGGGTCGCGAGCCCGGCGATACCGGCGCACAGGGCAAGACCGGGCAACAGGCCGAGCGGCAGCCGGCCGCGGCGCGCGGCTGGTCCGGACCGTGAGGGTCGAGCGTCAGTGGCGAGCGTGGCCACGGTGGGATCCGTTCGGCTGGTGGGGTGCGGAGTCCATGCGGCCAGTATGCGCAGCACGGTTCCTATCAGTCCAACGCATTGTTCTTTACGTTCACATCAGTACAATTGATGTCAATGACGCTCACCATCCGCCAGCTCGAGGTCTTCGCCGGCGTCGCCCGCCTGGGCAGCGTGACGCGCGGTGCCGAGCGCCTGCACCTCACGCAATCCGCGGCCAGCATGTCGCTCAAGCAGCTCGAGCGCACGCTCGGCGGGCCGCTGTTCGCGCGTGTGGGCCGCGGCCTTGTGCTGAACGATCGCGGTCGCTCGCTGCTGCCGCGCGTCGAGAGCCTGCTGGCCGAGATCGTCGAGCTCGAGGACGCCGGCCGCGGCGCCGGCGCAGCGCTTGCCGGCGAACTGCTCATGGGCTGCTCGACGACGATCGGCAACTACCTCATGCCGGCCCTGATCAAGGCGTTCCACGACGAGCACGGCGACGTCGCCGTTCACCTGCGGGTCGGCCTTACGGACGAGGTCGCGGCGGCGCTCGGCAGCGGCCTCGTGGACGGCGGACTCGTCGAAGGCGAGGTGGCCGACCCACGGCTGCGCGTGGAGCCGTGGCTGCGCGACGAGCTCGTCTGCGTCGCCGCTCCCGGGAGCCCGCTCGCCACACGACGCGCGATGACGGCCGCCGAGCTCGCAGAGCAGCCCTGGGTGCTCCGCGAGCACGGTTCGGGCACGCGCAGCACGGTCGAGGCCGCCTTCGCCCGCGAAGGCCTGCGCCTGGCGCGCGCCTACGAGCTGGGGCCGACCCCGGCGGTCAAGAGCGCCGTGGCGGCCGGCATGGGCGTGAGCTGCCTGTCGCGCGTCGCCGTCGCTCTCGAGCTCGCCAGCGGGACGCTCGTGGAGGTGCGCACATCACTGCGCATCGAGCGCTGGTTTCGCATCCTGACCCGCCGCGACGAACGGCCGAGCCGTCTGCTTGCGACCTTCCTCGACCGACTGCGAACGACGCGCTGACCTTCGCCGGACGTCGCGCGGCGGGTGCCGTCGCCCGAAGCGGCCGGCGCGGCCGGGCGGCCGGCGACTTCGCTAGCCCTTGACGATCGCGATGGCGACGTCGGCCGGCAGGGCCAGGCCGGTCGCCACCCGCAGCGCCTTGAGCGCCGCGGCCGGCACGACGCAGTCGGTGCAGACGTGGGTCTCGCCGTACGGCGGCGCAAGGAGCTTGCTCGGCGTGCGCGGGTCGATCTCGGCGTAGGCGTCGAACGGCTCGTCGGCGGCGAAACGCGCGGCGTAGCGCTCGATGTTGTCGCAGGTCGTCTCGACGGCGAACGTCACGGCGCGGCCGTCGCTCGTCTGCGCCCGCAGGGTCGTCTCGTGGCCGCAGATGCCGGCCTTCACACGAGCGGTGCCGTTCATGGGATAGGTCCTTTCGCGGTCCGGGCTGGCAGGGGGTCGTGCGTCAGGCGGCTCACGGCTTGGTGGCCGTCAGGACGAGGTGGTAGGGCAGCAGGGTGCCGGGTCCGTGGGCCACGCACTCTTCGAGGCCCATGCCGGCCACGATCTCACGCACCCGCCCGAGGCCGAGGACGTGACCGGGCGGCGGCCCGACGGGCCGTTCGACGTCGGCCCAGTCGACGACCACGAACAGTCCGCCGGGGCGCAGCAGCCGCGTGACCTGAGCGAGCGCCGCCGGCTGGTCGTACAGATGGTGCAGCACGTCGACCATGACCACGCGATCGGCGAGCCCGTCGGGCGCCGGCACGTCGTTGGCGGCGGTCACGACGACCTCGACCCGGGCGGCGAGCTCGGGCGTCAGCCTGGCGCGCAACGCCTCGGCCAGCTCGCTCAATGCCTCGACCGCGATCAGGCGGCCGCGCGGCAGCCCGGCCGCCAGCGCCACGGTGTAGATGCCCGTGCCGGCACCATAGTCGACCACGGTCTCGTCGCCGGCGAGGTCGAGGAGCGACACGACGGTGGCCGGCAGGAGCGCCTCGAGGCGGGCGGGCGCCTCGAGGTTGGGGGCGTGACCGGGCTCGAAGGCGTCGGCCATCAGAGGCTCTCGACGACCCGGGTGAAGCGCAGGGCGACCTCGCCGGCGACCGCGTCGAGCACGGGGTTGTCGATGCCGCCGAGCATGCGGCGCGGGTCGACGGCCCGCACCAGCACGGCCGGGCCGTCCTCGTAGACGATCACGTTGCAGGGCAAAAACACGCCTAGGTCGGGCTCGGCTCCGATCGCCTTGTGGGCGAGCGGCGGGTTGCAGGCGCCGATGATCAGGTAGCGGCCGCGCTCGACGCCCAGCTTCTCACGCAGCGTCGCCTGCACGTCGATCTCGCAGAGCACGCCGAACCCCTCGCCCTTAAGGCCCGCCTTCACCGCCGCCACGACCCCGTCGAAGGGCGCCTGCAGAGTGGTGCCGATGGCGTAGCCGGGCACGGGCGCGCCGCCGCCGGCCGTCGTCTCGACGGCCATCAGGCGGTCACCGGCGCGACGGTGGTGATCTCGAACGACGGCGGCCGCTGCAGGTGCTTCTTCACCGTGCAGAGGTTCATGGCGTTCACGATAGCGTCACGGTACTTGTCGGGAAAGCCGGCCGGCAGGTGCAGCTCCAGCTCGATCTTGCCGATCATGCCCGTCGCGGGGTCGGCCTGCGGTCGCATGATGAGCTCGGCGCCGGCCGGGTCGAGACCGCGCTGCTGCATGAAGCCGAGCGCGTAGATGCCGGCGCAGGCGCCGATCGAAGCAAGGAACAGGTCGAACGGCGACGGCGCCGAGCCGTCGCCGCCGCTCCTCGCCGGCTGGTCGGTCTCGATCGTGAATCCCGCCCAGTCGGCGAAGACCCGCTTGCCGCCCGGAAAGGAGACCTTCATGTCCATCACGCCGCTCCTTCGTCGTCTCTGCCTGCCGCCCGGCACGGCCGCTCCGTTCGCGGCCGGCGCGGCGGCGCGATTCTCATCGCCACCATTGCCATGTTGCGAAATTTCGAAACTTGGCAATAATAGCGGTATGGACGCCGAGCGACAACGCTACGCCATGCACGCCGCGGTGTTCGCGGCGCTCGCCAACCCCACCCGCCACGAGCTCATGCACCACCTCTGCGCGGGGCCGCGCACGCCGAGCGAGCTGGCCGACCTGCTGGACGTAAGCCGGCCGAACGTCTCCCAGCACCTCGCCGTGCTGCAGCGCGAGGGCCTCGTCAGGCGCACCCACGAGGACGGACGGGTGCTCTGGGCCGTCGTCGATCGCCGCCTCTCGCAGGCCTGCGAGCTGATCGACGAGATCATCGCAAACCAGCTCGCCGAGCGCGCGCGAGCGCTCGCGCAGACCGGCTGACACGAAAGGCAGGACGCGCATGTTCCCACGCAACGAAGGCACCGCCGATCGCATCACCCGGGCCGTCGCCGGCAGCGCCCTGCTCGGACTCGCCGCCGGACTGGCCCTGACCTCGAGCCGACGGCTCGCCACGGCGACGGCGCTGCTCGGCGCGACCCTCGTCGCGACCGCGGCCACCGGGACCTGCCTGCTCTACCGTCCGTTCGACTTCAGCACGCGGGGTGAGCGCTGATGGCCGAGGTCGACCTCGTCTGCCGCGACTGCAAGCACGCCTTCCGGGTCGTGACGCGCACCAGCGGCGGCGTGAAGGAGCGTCAGAAGCAGTGCCCGGCCTGCGGCTCGCGCGCCGTGCGGCAGACCATGGCGAGCTATCTGCGAAACGGCCCACTGTCGAGCCCCGACTGCGGCGCGCCACGCACGAGCTACGGCTGAGGGCGCTGATCTGCGGCGCGGTCGCGCCGCACTCTCGAGCAGCCCCGCACTCTCCGCAGCGCTGCGCTGTCGGCGGCTCTCAACAGCGCCGCACACTCGAGCAGCGCCGCGCTCTCCGCAGCGCCGCGTCGTGAACGTCCGTCTCAGCGGCGTCGTGACCCGACGTCAGCGCGCCGCGGCACCAGGAACTCGCCGTGGCTGTAGCTCGCCGGGATGTCCTCGGTGCCGCGCAGCAAGCCGGGCACTGCCCGGGGCTCGACCTCGAAGCCGCGCGAGCACACCGGGCACATGATCACGTACGACGACTCGACCGGCACGAGCGGCAGGCCGCACACGGTGAGCCAGCGTCGCGTCTGCACGACGGCCCAGGGCGCGTCGACCGCGCACGACGCGCACACCCGCGACGACGTCTGCCCGCGCAGGCGCACCGACTTGCGACCTTTGCCCGCTATGACCCCTCCGGCACCCACGCCGTAAGCTTACAAGGCGGGGCGGGGCGGGCGCCCGTTGCCTGTCCAGGCAACGGGCGCCCGCCCCGCCCCGCCAGCTTCGCGCAGAGCGACCGTTGTCAGAAAAGACAACGGAGGTTGCCCGGCGGCGCCGTCTGCAGTCCACCGTCGTCAGTCGAGGCAACGGTCGCGCAACGCCATGCGGGCGTGGACGCGCGCCATGATGCGCGGCGAGGTCAGGACGCAGGCGACCATCGCCGCCGCGAGCCCGGTGGGGACCAGCAGGATGCCGCCGAGGGTGTCGATGAACAGGCCCAGTCCGGGACGCAGCGGCTCCCACACGTGCCAGCCCGCCGAGAAGCACAGCAGCGTGATGGCAAGGCCGGCGGCCGACACCCCCAGGCACGGTGCCGCCGCCCAGCGCGACGGGAGCAGGAGCGGCATGACCAGGCCGACCGCGACCACGGCGCAGGCCAGCGCGAGCACCGGCAGGCCCCAGGGCGTGGCAAGCGCGGCGTTGACACCGAGCGTGGCACGCGGGCTCAGATTGACGTCGTGGCCGGTCGAGAGGTTGGCCCAGGGCAGGAACACGCCGGCGGCGACGGCGGCGCCCAGCGCCAGCGTCACGATGCCGTCGCCCACCCAGTCGGCGCGCGAGAAGCCGCGTCGCATGACTCGCACTGACACTCCCCTCGTCATGGCCTGACCCTGTCTGTATCGGCGCGAGCCTCTGATATCCTCAGTACCTTCCCGGGCATCCTAGCGACGTGAGCGACCACCACTTCCCACGAGACGAGTACTTCATGCGCCTCGCGCTGCGCGAGGCCGCCGGCGCGGCTAGGCAGGGCGACGTGCCGATCGGCGCCGTCGTGACGTTCCAGGGCGAGATCATCGGCGCGGCCGGCAACGAGCGCGAGCTGCGCCAGAGCCCCACGGCCCACGCCGAGATCCTGGCGATCGAGCAGGCCGCCCGCCACATCGGCCACTGGCGCCTGCTCGACACGGTCATCTACGTGACGATCGAGCCCTGCCCCATGTGCGCCGGCGCCATCGTCCTGGCTCGCATCCCGCGGCTCGTCTACGGCGCACCCGACGAGAAGGCCGGCGCCACCGGTACCCTGTTCGACATCGTGCGCGACCCGCGCCTGAACCACTCGGTCGAGGTGGTCGGCGGGGTGCTCGAGGACGAGTCGGTCGAGCTCCTGCAGGACTTCTTCAGGCAGCGCCGCTAGCGGCCGCTCGACGCCCCCCTGCGCGCCGCACGCCCTGCGGTATACTTGCGCCTTGCCGAAAGCGGTCGGGGCAGCGCGGAGAGGTGTCCGAGCTGGCTCAAGGAGCGCGACTGGAAATCGCGTAGGCGGGGGTAACCTGTCTCGTGGGTTCGAATCCCACCCTCTCCGCCACCACCACGCACCGACCGTTCGGCGGCAGGCCCGCGGAGAGGTGGCTGAGCTGGCTGAAAGCGGCGGTCTCGAAAACCGTTATGCCTCGCGAGGGGCATCGGGGGTTCGAATCCCCCCCTCTCCGCCATGTGCAGGACTCTTACCGTGTCAGCGCCGGCCAGGCCACTCCACCGTGACGGTCACCGCGTCGCAGCGGGCATATCTCAGCAGACCGAGGAGGACGCGACGGGCCTGCCGCGCAACGAGCATCTTCCCATCATGGAGTTCGCGACGCGCGAGGACTGGCGCGCCTGGCTCGAAGGGCACCACGCGACGTCGCGCGGGGTCCTTCTGCTGATCGCAAGGAAGGGCTCGGGACGGCAGACCGTGTCGTACGCCGAGGCTCTGGACGTGGCGCTGTGCTACGGCTGGATCGACGGCCAGAAGCAGCGTCACGACGACAGCGGCTGGCTGCAGAAGCTCACTCCGCGGGGCGCCAGGAGCGTCTGGTCGAAGCTCAACCGCGAAAGGGCGGAGGCACTCATCGGCAGCGACCAGATGCGCCCGCCGGGCCTCGCCGAAGTCGCACGAGCCAAGGCAGACGGGCGCTGGGCAGCGGCCTACGACTCGCAGAGCACGGCCGCCGTACCCGCCGATCTGCAGGCGGCGCTGGCGGCGCATCCCACGGCGAAGGCCTTCTTCGCGACGCTCAACGGCGCCAACCGGTACGCGATCCTGTGGCGGCTGCAGACGGCAAAGTTGGCCGAGACGCGCGCGCGACGCCTGCGACAGTTCGTCGAGATGCTGGAGCGGCACGAGAAGCTGCATCCCTGACCCACCCGGGTCACGGCCCGCTCCGGCACACGGCCTTCAGCTCCCGCGACCCGCGCCTTTCGCCCCGCCCGTAGCCTCCGCGCCCCCTCTGCATCGGCCGCGCGGTCGGTGCCCGGCAAACGTTCCAAGACCGCCGCGAATCCGGTACCTTATGGCTTTGCTTGTCGGCTTGGGGGAGCCGCGGTGCGCCGAGGATGTCATGGGAGGATGCGGGTGTGACTTCGTCTGAGGGGGGCGACCGCCGTCTCGGCCTCGACTTCACGGTGGTCCCCGAACCGGCGCGGCTGCAGGACACCCGCGAGACCGTGCGCGAGCACGTGGCACGCTACTGCAGCGACCAGTCGATCGTCAGCGACGTCGTGCTGGCGATCGAAGAGGCGTGCTCGAACGCCATGCGCCACAGCGGCACGTCCGACCCGATCGACGTGTCGCTCTGCTTCGACGACCAGGGCCTGCGTATCAGCGTGCGTGACCACGGCCACGGCTTCGACGTCGAGGCCTTCGACCCCGACCGCGTGCCCGAGGCCGCGGCCGACAGCGGCCGCGGGCTGTTCCTGATCTCTCGCCTGTGCGACGAGATGGAGCTGTGCTGCAACGGCGGCGGCACCGAGGTGCGGTTCTTCAAGCGCGTCCCCGGCGCCGCCCCGGCCGCGAGCGACGGCGCCGCCACGGGCGGGCTTGCGGCGGCCGCCGCAAGCCCGCCCGTGGCGGCCGCCTGCGACGACCCCGCGCAGCGTCTGGTCGACCTCGAGCGCCACCTCACCGATGTCCTCGGGCTCATGACCGAGGCCTTCGTGTCGGTCGACCGCGACTGGCGCTACACCGCGGTCAACCGCCGCGCCGAGCAGATCATCGGCCGGCCGGCCGATGATCTGCTCGGCCGTTCCATGGAGGAGCTCTTCCCCGACATGCTCGGCTGGCCGCACTACCGCGCCGTCATGGACGAGCGCGAGGCGCGCAGCTTCGAGGTGTGGGCGAAGCCGATCGAGTGCTGGCTCGAGGTGCACGCCCGTCCCACCGCCGCCGGCCTTTCGATCGTCTTCACCGACATCTCCTCGAGGAAGTCGACCGAGAGCTCGCTGCGCGAAGCCGTGCAGTCGGTGCGTACCGACCGGCAGCGCTTTCGCGCGCTGTTCGACGCCATGGCCGAGGGCGTCGCGCTGCACGAGCTCGTCTACGCCGACGGGCGGGTCGTGGACTACCGCATCGTCGACGTGAACCCCGCCTACGAGCGTCAGACCGGCGTGGCGGCCGACAGCGCCCGCGGCGCCCTCGCAAGCGAGCTCTACGGCACGGGTGAGGCGCCCTACCTCGAGGTGTACGCACGCGTCGCCGAGACCGGCGAGCCGGCCTGGTTCGAGTCGGACTTCGCGCCGCTCGGGCGCCGCTTTCGCATCTCTGTCGTGCGACCGGAGCCCGGCAGCTTTGCCACGGTGTTCGAGGACATCACCGGCCAGACGAAGACCCAGGCCGCCCTCGAGGCGGGCCGGCGCCGGGCCGAGCTCCTTGCCTGGACGGCGAGCTCGCTGCTCGCCACCGACGACCCGCAGGGCCTGGTCGAGGAGCTGTGCGCGCGGGTGATGGTCGAGCTCGACTGTCAGGCCTTCTTCAACTTCCTGGTCGACCCCGCGGCCGGTCGGCTGCACCTGAACGCCTGCGGCGGGATCCCCGAAGAGGAGGCTCGCCGCATCGAGTGGCTCGACTACGGCGTCGCGGTCTGCGGCTGCGCCGCCCGCGACGCCTGTCGCATCGTCGCCGAGGACATCGCCACGACGCACGACCCGCGCACCGACCTCGTCGCCTCGTACGGCATCACCGCCTATGCCGCCCATCCCCTCATGATCGAGGGCCACGTGCTGGGCACGCTGTCGTTCGGCACGCGCACCCGCAGCCGCTTCTTGGCCGACGATCTCGCCCTCATGAAGACCGTCGCCGACCACGTGGCCATCGCGATCGCTCACAAGCAGGCCGACGAGGAGCGCCGCCACCTGCTCGCCGTCTCGCAACGGCAGACCGAGACGCTGCAGACGCAGAGCGCCGAGCTGCACGCCCGCGCCGACGAGCTGCACCGGCGCGACCGCCTGAACACGGCCCTGACCGGGATCGACGTGCTGATCCACTCGACGCTGCGCGCCGACGAGATCATGCGCCGGGTGGTCGCCGCGGCGACCGAGGCGGTGGGCTGCGACAGCGTCATGGTCGCCCTGCGCCGCGGCGACGACTGGGTCGCCGAGTACGGCTACCCCGAGGTGCCGGGCGTCATCCACGAGAGCGTGCGCGGCGACGAGGCGCCCTTCATGATGACCGCCGTCGAGGAGCGCCGCCCGGTGGCGATCGACGACTGCGAGCACGACCCACGTTGCATCCCCGAGGTGCAGCATCGCTTCGGCGTACGCTCGGTCATGTGCCTGCCGCTGCTCGGCCGCGACGAGCCGCTCGGCGTCATCTTCTTCAACCACCACCGCGCCGCCGTGCCCTTCGACGGGCCGACCGTCGACTTCGCCGGCAAGCTCGCCCTGGCGATCTCGCTCGCGCTCGAGAACGCCCGCCTCTACGAGGAGCAACAGCGCATCGCGACGACGCTGCAGGCCAACTTCATCCACCGCCTGCCCGAGGTCGTCGGCGTCGAGCTCGGTGAGGTCTCGCAGTCGGCCTTCGAGCCCGAGCTCATCGGCGGCGACTTCAGCGATGCGTTCGAGCTGCCCGACGACCGGATCGCCATCCTGATCGGCGACGTGGCCGGCAAAGGCGTGCGCGCCGCCGGCCTCACAGAGACCGTGCGCAGCTCCGTGCGCGCCTTCGCGACGATCGACGCGGCGCCGCCCTTCGTGCTGCGCAAGACGAGCGAGGCGCTGCTGCGCTACGCGCCCGCCGAGCCGCACGTCACGGCCTTCTTCGGCGTGCTCGAGCAGCGCTCCGGGCTGCTGCTTGGCGCGAGCGCCGGCCACCCCGCCCCGATCCACCTGTCGCCGGCGTCGTGCCGCCAGCTCGACATGGCCTACGGCCCGCCGCTCGGCACCTTCGCCTACGACTACGCCACGACCCGCGCCACCCTCACGAGCGACGACTCCCTCGTGCTCTACACCGACGGCGCGCTCGAGGCGCGGCGCGGTACGGAGCAGTTCGGCGAGGCGCGCCTGCTCGAGGCCGTTGCCGCCCTGCGCGGCGCACCCGCCCAGGAGCTCGCCGACGGCGTGCTCGCCGCCGTCGTCGGTTTTGCCGGACGGCTGCGCGACGACCTGCAGGTCGTGACGCTGCGCCTGGGATAGGTGGCGGCGCAGCGGCGGCGCGTCCGCGGCTGCCGGCGGCGCTCGCGCAGCAGCGGCGGCGCGCCAGGTGGCCGGCCGATCGGCTGCACGTCCAGAGCCGACGTGGTAAGCTGCCCAGCCACGGGCAATTAGCTCAGGGGGAGAGCGCCTGCTTCACACGCAGGAGGTCGTTGGTTCAAATCCAACATTGCCCACCACGAACTCACTGACGGCCACCCGCGGCACGACCCGCGCCGGCCGGTCTCTCGAGCAGGCGTTCGCCGCCCGTCTACAGGCTGTCGCCGAAGTCGGCGCGGAACTTGGCGACCAGCTTCTCCTGCCAGTCGCTCACCGGCGCCAGGCGGCCGTAGAAGAAGCGCAGGATCTCGGGCTCCTCGGTGAACACCAGGCCGCCGACCAGCTTGCGGTTCTCGTACAGCCAGCTCACGCGGTCGACCGCGTACTTGACCTGCGAGAGCGTGAACACGCGGCGCGGCAAGGCGAGGCGCAGGAGCTCCATGTTGGCGAGCTTCTCCGAGCCGTCGGGCTCGCGCTCCTCGGACAGCGTGCCGCGTTCCATGCCGCGGATGCCGCCGGCGATGTAGGCGGCCGCGCCCAGGGCGCCCGCCGGGTACTGGTCCTGAGGGACGTGGTCGAGGAATCGCATGGCGTCGACGTGGCAGCCCAGGCCGCCGGGCGGCGTGATCACCGGCACGCCGCGCCGGTCGAGCTCCTCGACCATGGCCTCGATGAACAGCGGCCCCTGGCTGATCATGTCCTCGTCCATCGTCTCGTCCAGGCCGACGGTGAGGGCTTCGATCTCGCGCACCGACATGCCGCCGTAGGTGAGGAAGCCCTCGTACAGCGGCACGAGGCTGCGCAGCGCGCGGTACATCTTCTCGGTGCGCAGGCAGATGCCGCCGCCGCGCACGCAGCCGAGCTTGCGGGCCGAGAAGTACATGATGTCGCAAAGGTCGGCGATCTTGCGGGTGATCTCGCGCACGGAAAGACCGCGGCAGGCGGCCTCGCGCGTGCGCAGGAAGTGCAGGTTGTCGGCCAGCAGGCTGGCGTCGAGCACGAGCAGGATGCCGTGCTCGTCGCAGACCGCGCGCACGGCCGTGAGGTTGGCGAGCGAGATGGGCTGGCCGCCGATCAGGTTGGTGCCGGCCTCCATGCGCACGAACGAGACGTGCTCGGGGCCGGCCTCGGCGATCACGGCGCGCAGCTTGTCGACGTCGATGTCGCCCTTGAACGGCAGGTCGCTCGTGACCGCGAGACCCGCGTCGGTCACGAGCTCGCTCACGGTGCCGCCTCTGAGCAGGATGTGGGCCTTGGTGGTCGTGAAGTGGTAGTTCATGGGCACCACGTCGCCTGGCTTGACCAGCGCTTCGGCCAGGATGTGCTCGGCCGCGCGCCCCTGGTGCACGGGCAGGAAGTACGGCAGGCCGAAGATCTCGCGCAGCTTCGCCTCGAGACGCGTGTACGACGCGCTGCCGGCGTAGCTGTCGTCGGCGACCAGCATCGAGGCGACCTGCTGGTCGCTCATGGCGTTCGTGCCGCTGTCGGTGAGCATGTCGAGGAACACGTCGCTGTTCTGCAGCAGGAAGGTGTTGTTGCCCGCCCCGGCGATCGCCCGCTGGCGCTCTTCGACCGGCCGCAGGTTCAGCTTCTGCACGATCCGCACCTTGTGCATCTCGAGCGGGACTTTCTCTCCGCCGAAGAACGTGACCTGCGACATGGCTGTGCCTCCCGAGTCGTGATGCAGCAAAGTCGTGGCAAAGCAAAGAATAGAAACAAGGACTTGTGTGCAGGTCCCCGACCTTCTCTGCCGGCTCACTCGCCTGCCCCGGGCCGCGGTGCGGCCCGAATATACAGCCGGCGTGAGATGCTACTCATCCTATCGCATGCCGGCGCGGGCTGCTTGCCGGCCGCGACGGCCACTCCCCTCGAACCCGCGGCCGTGCCGCCGGCGCCCCGCCCGGGAACCATCCGGACAAAGCGACAGGGGGAGGTGCACCATGGACCTGCCGTACTACCGCTGCGAGGACTGCGGTCACGAGTTCGCCAGGACCGAGCTCACGCTGGACGTCGAAGACGAGCCGCTGTCGTGCCCCGTCTGCGAGGGCCTCGACATCGCGCTCATCGAGTCGGCCGAGGCCGGCGGCGAGAGCCAGGCGGCCTGAGGCCGGCGGCGAGAGCGAGGCGGCCCGAGAAAGGCCGCCTCGCGCCTGACCGACCGGCCGTGACCGCCAGACGGCGTGCAGCTCGTCGGAGCGGCGAGCGACCAGGTCGCTCGCCGCTCCCGTCCGTTGACAGCCGCCGCGACCTCCGCCTAGGGTCCTTCCATCGACGCGAACGACCACCGGAGGCCTGCGGTGACGAGACCGAGACTGCAGTACCTGAGCGGCGCCGACCGGCAGTTCGTCCACGAGCAGACGGTCCGCGTGCTCGAAGAGGTGGGCATCGCCTACAACACACCCACCCTCACGGAGCTGCTGGCCGACGCCGGCGCGATCGTCGACGCCGAGCGCCTCACGGCCAGGCTGCCCTGGGACCTCGTGCAGCGCTGCCTCGATGGCGTGCCCGACACGATCCTGCTCGCCGGCCGCGACCCCGCCTACGACTGCACGGTCGGCGCGGACGGCATGCTCTACACGAGCGACGGCGCCGCCACCTACATGCTCGACGACCTCACCGGAGAGCGCCACGAAGGCACTCAGGCCGACCTCGCCACGATGATGCGGCTCTACGACGCGGTACCCGAGATCGACTTCACCTGGGCGACGATCACGCCGGGCGACGTCGACCCGCGCGCCGGCAACCTCGAGATGGCCCGCATCTCCTTCGAGAACTCGCGCAAGCACCTGCAGGACGAGGTGCGCAGCCCCGAGCAGGCCGCGGTCTTCATCGAGATGCTCGAAGCGATCGCCGGCGCGCCGCTCAAGGAGCGCCCGATCTGGTCGGCGACCAACTGCACGATCGCGCCGCTGCAGCACGACGGCGAGATGACCGAGGCTCACATCCTCATGGCCAGGGCGGGCTGCCCGATCTTCGTGCTGCCCATGCCGCAGATGGGCAGCACCGGCCCGATGAGCGTGCTCGGCACGAGCATCCTGAACATGGCCGAGCTGCTGAGCGCGGTCGTGCTGTTCCAGCTCGCCGTGCCGGGCTGCGCCCTGGTGAGCGCCGTGGGCTCGGCCGTGGCCGAGATGCGCGGCGGCCTGTACCTGTGCGGCGCCCCCGAGGACGCCCTGATCAACCTCTGCTGCCTCGAGATGAGCAAGTTCTACGGGCTGCGCTGCCAGGGCAGTGCGGTGAGCTGCGACGCCAAGGCCTGCGACCTGCAGGCCGGCGCCGAGGGCATGCTCACCGGCCTGGCCACGGCGCTCGCCGAGGCCGACGTCATGCTCGCCTTCGGGCTCATGGACAGCGCCCAGACGGCCAGCCTCGCCAAGACCGTGCTCGACGCCGACACCGTCAATGCGATCGAGCGCTTCCTGCGCGACGACCCGGTCGATGCGGCCCGGTCCCTCATGGACGATCTCGTCGAGGTCGGCATCGGCGGTCACTTTCTGGGGCGGCGCAGCACGCGCCTCATGTTCCGCGCCGGCGAGCTGTGGCAGCCCGGTCTGTGGCGCCGCGGCACGTTCGACCAGTACGCCGGCTCGCCGCTCGTCAAAGACGCCTGGGACCGCGCCCAGGCGCTGATCGCGGCAAACGACGTGCCGCCGCTGCCCGACGACGTGCGGCGCCACATCCGCTCGCTGATCGACGGCTACCTGGCACGGTCCGCCTGAGGCCATGACGCCCCACCTCGGTCCGCCGCCCGCGCCCGCGCTCGCCCGAGCCGAACAAGGGCTGCCCGGCGACGTCGCGATCTGCGCGGCCCTGGCAGCCGACCTGCCGGCCGTCCGGCGCGCGGTGAGCGCCGCCTTCGGCTACGACCTCGAGGCGCGCCTCGTCGCGCGCCTCGAGCGCGAGGGTCGCGTGACGGTCTCGCTCGTCGCCCGCGCCGGCGGCGGGGTGGTCGGTCACGCCATGCTGAGCCGCGCCGCGCTCGTGGCTCACGGCGGCTCGTGGCCGGCGCTCGCCCTGGCGCCGGTCGCCGTCGTACCCGAGCGCCAGCGGTGCGGCATCGGCAGCGCCCTCGTGCGCGCCTGCCTCGCCCTATCCGGCCCCCACCTGCCCGTCTTCGTGATCGGCGCGCCGGGCTTCTACGGCCGCTTCGGCTTCGAGCCGGCCGAGCCGTACGGCGTGACCTCGCGCTTCGACGTGCCGATCGGCCACTTCATGGTGCGCCCCGGCGCCGGCCCGCCGGCGCCGCTGCCGCGGCTGCTCGACTACCCGCCGGCCTTCGGCTAGGAACTTCGCTCGTCACGAACGTCTGTTCGCTGTGCGGCGAGCTCCAGGCTCGCGCTGCGACCCTTCGCACGCCCCGGAGGTCAGCCGGCGGCGGGGGCGCGGGGCGCAGCCGCATGCGACAGCGCCCCGCGCCCCCGCCGTCCTCCACGGCCGTTGCCATGCCAGAAAACGAACGTCTGTTCGTCTTCGAGCAGGCTCGCGTATCGACGCCGCGGACGGCCTTCACGCGCGTTGTGGCCCGTTTGTCAGTTGCGCGTCCGGCGCGAGGATAATAAAGTGCCGTGTTGGCCCGCGCCGGCTCCTCGCGCGGGGCCGCTATCACGGGGCGCGCACCGGCGCCGGCGAGGAGCTCCCGCACGCATACCCAGACCGGGCGCCCACAAGGTGGCCCGCACACGGTGAGAAACAACCCCTACGGAGGTGGAGAGGGTGGCAACGGAGACCGGAGAGCACGTCGTTATCCAGCCAAAGCCCGAATGGTCCGCGAGGGCCTGGATCAAGAGCGAGGCCGAGTACAAGGCCCTGTACGAGCGCTCCATCGAAGATCCCGAGGGCTTCTGGGCCGAGCGCGCCGCCGAGCTCGACTGGACCAAGAAGTGGGACAAGGTCGTCGAGTGGCAGTTCGAGCCCGTGCCGTCGATCAAGTACTTCCTCGGCGCCGAGCTGAACGCGTCGTACAACTGCGTCGATCGCTGGGTCGAGGCGGGCAAGGGCGACAAGCCGGCCATCATCTTCGAGGGCGACCCCGGCGACAGCAGGACCACCACCTACGCCCAGCTCAAGGACGAGGTCAGCCGTTTCGCCAACGTGCTCAAGAAGCACGGCGTCAAGAAGGGTGACCGCGTCGCCCTGTACCTGCCGATGATCGCCGAGCTGCCCGTCGTCATGCTGGCCTGCGCGCGCATCGGCGCCATCCACATGATGGTGTTCGGCGGCTTCTCGGCCGAGGCGCTGAAGGCCCGCATCGACAACTGCGGCGCCAAGATCCTGATCTGCGCCGACAAGGGCTACCGCGGCACCAAGACGACCGCCAGCAAGACCAACGCCGACGCCGCGATCGCCGGCGAGACCTCGGTCGAGAAGGTCATCGTCATCAAGCGCGTCGACGGCGACGTGCCCATGAGCGCCGGCCGCGACGTCTGGTACCACGACGAGATGGCGGCCGCCGACATCACCGCCGACTGCCCGCCGGTGTCGGTCGACTCCGAGCATCCGCTCTTCATCCTCTACACCTCGGGCTCCACGGGCACGCCCAAGGGCGTCGTCATGTCGACCGGCGGCTACCTGCTCTACGTGCACGACACCGCCAAGTACGTCTTCAACCTGCACGACGACGACATCCACTTCTGCACCGCCGACATCGGCTGGATCACGGGCCACAGCTTCATCGTCTACGGTCCGCTCAGCAACGGCGTCACCACCGTGCTGTTCGAGGGCCTGCCGACCTCGCCCAACCCCGACCGCTACTGGGAAGTCGTCGAGAAGCACAAGACGACCACCGTCTACACCGCGCCGACCGTCATCCGCTCGCTCAAGGGCCAGGACGCAAGCTGGGTCGAGAAGCACGACATGCCCACCCTGCGCGTGCTGGGCTCGGTCGGCGAGCCGATCGACGCCGAGTCGTGGCTCTGGTACTACGAGAAGGTCGGCAAGGGTCGCATCCCGCTGTGCGACACCTGGTGGCAGACCGAGACCGGCGGCCTCATGGTCACCCCGCTGCCGGGCGCCTCGGCCCTCAAGCCCGGCTCGGCCGGCAAGCCGTTCTTCGGCGTCAAGACCGTCGTCATGAAGGAGAACGGCGAAGAGGCGGCCGTCGGCGAGCAGGGTCAGCTCTGCATCTCGCGCCCGTGGCCCGGCATGATCCGCGGCACCTGGGGCGACGAAGACGGCAAGCGCTTCAAAGAGGTCTACTTCACCATGTACAAGGGCCTCTACAACACCGGTGACGGCTGCGAGATCGACGCCGACGGCGACCACTGGCTCAAGGGCCGCATCGACGACGTGCTGAACGTGTCCGGCCACCGCATCGGCACCGCCGACGTCGAGGCTGCCCTCGTCAGCCACCCGGCCGTCGCCGAGGCCGCCGTGGTCGGGTACCCGCACGAGATCAAGGGCACCGGCATCTACACCTACGTCACGCTGGTCGAGGGCGTCGAGCCGAGCGACGAGCTGCGCAAGGAGCTCGCCGGCCACGTCCGCAAGGTGGTGGGCCCGATCGCCACGCCCGACAAGATGCAGTTCGCCGACACCGGCCTGCCCAAGACCCGCTCCGGCAAGATCATGCGCCGCATCCTGCGCAAGATCGCCGAGGGCGAGTTCGGCGCGCTGGGCGACACCTCCACCCTGGCCGACCCGGCCGTGGTCGAAGACCTCAAGGCGGGCCGCCAGTAATAGCGGCGCGCACAGCACCACCGCTCGCGAGAGGGGCGGGCGGCCGCAAGGCCGCCCGCCCCTCTCTTTTGCAGCCGGCCACGACCGGCGCGTGGCCGCCTCGCGGCCGCTGCCCGCGCACCGCTCGCAGGCCATCGTGTCCAAACGCGCGCCGTGCCGCGGGCCGCCCTGCCCGCGGCCGGGTCGGGGGCAAGCCCGCGCAGGTGTAGAATCTGGAGCAGATGCTTCTGACGCACGGGGCGACCGCGCGGCCAGAGTCGGGCCACCTCCTCCACGCCCGGCGCGCGCCCGGCCCGCCCCGCGACGTCGCGGACGGCCGAAGTGGAGTGAGATGACACGCGCACCGAGGGACGACTCATGAGCACACGCAACCTCGACAAGCTGTTCGACCCCAAGTCGGTGGCGGTGATCGGCGCCTCCAACACCAAGGGTTCGGTCGGGTACATCCTGCTGCGCAACCTGATCGGCGCCGAGTACGAGGGGGTCGTCTACCCCGTCAACCGCACCGCGATGTCGGTGCAGGGCATCCAGGCCTACCCGACCATCTCGCAGGTGCCGCGCAAGATCGACCTCGCCATCATCGCCGTGCCGGCCAAGACCGTGCCCGACGTGGTGCGCGAGTGCGGCGAGGCCGGCGTATCGGGCGCGGTCATCGTCTCTTCGGGCTTCAAGGAGATCGGCGCCGAGGGCAAGAAGCTCGAGGAGCAGGTCGTCAGCATCGCCGAGTCGTACGGCCTGCGCCTGGTCGGCCCCAACTGCCTGGGCTACGTGCGCCCCGGCCGCCACCTCAACGCCACATTTGCCCACGTCATGCCCGAGCCCGGCCGTGTGGCCTTCATCAGCCAGTCGGGCGCGCTCGGCACGGCGATCCTCGACTGGGCCGCGGCCAACAAGGTCGGCTTCTCGGCCTTCGTGTCGGTCGGTTCCATGTGCGACGTCGACTTCGGCGACCTGATCGACTACTTCGGCGCCGACCCGCAGACCAACTCGATCATCCTCTACATCGAGGCGCTGCCCGACGCCCGCAAGTTCATGAGCGCGGCGCGCCACTTCGCCAAGACCAAGCCGATCATCGTGGTCAAGTCGGGCCGCAGCGCGCGGGCCGCCATGGCGGCCGCCTCGCACACCGGCGCGATCGCCGGCGACGACACGCTCTACAGCGCGGCCTTCCGCCGCGCCGGCGTGGTCCGCGTCGACGAGATCCAGGACCTGTTCGACGCGAGCGAGGCGCTGTCACGGGTCTCGAGCCCGCGCGGCCCCAAGCTGGGTATCGTCACCAACGCCGGCGGCCCCGGCGTGATGGCGACCGACCGCCTGCTGTCGCTCGGCGGCGAGCTCGCCGACCTGCGCCCCGAGACCGACGCCAGGCTCAAGGAGTGCCTGCCGACCTTCGCCGCCCGCGGCAACCCGGTCGACGTCGGCGGCGACGCCGACGCCGAGCGCTACGCCGCGGCGGCCGCCGCCCTCATGGACGACCCCGACTGCGACGGCGTGCTCGCCATCCTCACGCCGCAGGCGATGAGCTACCCGACGCAGACCGCCGAGGCGCTGATCGAGGTCTCGCGGCGCCACCCGCGCAAGCCGCTGCTCACCTCGTTCATGGGCGAGATCAAGGTGGCCGAGGGCATCGAGCTGTTCCGCTCGGCCCACGTGCCGACCTTCGACGCTCCCGAAGATGCCGTGCGCGCCTACCTGTACATGTACCAGTACACGAAGAGCCTGAAGACCCTCTACGAGACGCCGACCGACATCCTGCCGCAGTTCACCCCCGATCGCGACCGGGTCAAGGGCATCTTCGTCGAGGTCGCCCGGCAGGAGCGCTCGACGCTCACCGAGATCGAGGCCAAGGACGTGCTCGAGGCCTACGGCCTGCCCGTCGTCAAGACGGTGCTGGCGACGAGCCCCGAGGAGTGCGCCAGGCTGGCCGAGCAGATTGGCTTCCCCGTGGCCATCAAGATCCTCTCGCACGACATCACGCACAAGTCCGACGTCGGCGGCATCGCCCTGAACGTGCGCTCCGCACCCGAGGCCGCCAAGCAGTTCACCAAGATCACCGAGCGCGTGCAGGCCGCCCAGCCCGAGGCCAAGCTGCTCGGCGTGACCGTGCAGGCCATGTCGCGCGGCGGCTACGAGGTCATCATCGGCTCGCGCAAGGACCGCACGTTCGGTCCGGCGCTCATGTTCGGCATGGGCGGCACCGGCGTCGAGCTGTACCGCGACGTCGCGGTCGACTTCCCGCCGCTCAACCAGGCCCTGGCCAAGACCATGATCAACGACACCAAGGTGTCGCGCCTGCTGCGCGGCTACCGCGGCGGCACGCCGGTCGACATGGAGGCGCTCGAGCAGGCGCTCGTCAAGGTGAGCTACCTGCTGGTCGACTTCCCCGAGATCATCGAGATGGACGTCAACCCGCTGCAGGTGCGGCCCGACGGCATGGCCGCCCTCGACGCGCGCATCATGATCGAGCCCAGGGACGTGCGCAAGATCGCCCAGGCCGGCTCGCACCTGATCATCTCGATGTACCCGACCAAGTACGAGTGGCAGCTCAACCTGGGCCAGGAAAAGGTCGAGCTGCGCGCCATCCGCCCCGAAGACGAAGAGCTCTGGCGCGACATGATCGAGTCGCTGTCCGACGCCACCGCCGAGTACCGCTTCTTCGGGCCGGTCAAGGAGATAACCAAGACGATGCTGGTGCGCTACTGCCACATCGACTACGACCGCGAGATCGCGATCGCCGCGATCGGCGGCAAGGGCCGCAAGCGGCAGATGCTCGGCGTGGCGCGTCTCACCATCGAGACGGCCAACGCCGAAGAGGGCGAGTTCGCCATCGTCGTGCGCGACGCCTACCAGCGCAAGGGCCTGGGCAGCCGCCTGATGAACGCCCTGATCGAGGCCGCCCGCGACCAGTACGTGCGCGAGATCTATGGCCACGTGCTGGCCAACAACTCGAGCATGCTGCGCTTCGCCGAGTCGCTCGGCTTCGACATCCGCCCGTCCGACGACCCCGAGATCCGCAAGGCGGTGCTGCGCGTGTAACGCAGCGCCGCACGCAGACGCTCTCCACGCGGGGGGCGGCGGGCCTGCAGGCCCGCCGCCCCCCGCTCGTCTTCTCGCAGCGCACGCCTTGCCGCCGCCGCCCTTCTCGCGGCGCCACGCCGGCGACCCGCCGCCCTTGTCGCAACGCCACGCCGGCGGCCGCGCGGGGGTGGGGGCTCCGGGCGCGCCGTTGACGCTTGCCTCAGGCGGCCACGCCCTGCACGTCACCCACGCGCCGGCGATCGCCGCCGCCATCGAGGCCGCCTGGACGATGGCTGAGCGCGAGGGTGCGGCGTGGTCGAATAGCGACGTGGATGCGGCCGGTGAGGACGACGAGGCGGCCGGCGCAGCCTCAGCCTGACGGCCGCGAGCGGCTCGGCGGCGTTCTGCCAGGCTCAGGTTGGCACGATCACGAGCTGCGAAGCAGCGAGGGCGACCGCCACGATCCCAACCCCGACGAGCACACCGGCGAGCATGTGAGACCGCGCGCCGGGCCCGGCCGCCCGGTCGCGTAGACCGTAGCCGACCGAGACGCAGGCCAGGCCGGCAACGGGCGTGAGCAGCAGCGATACCAGCAGTCCGAGCGCCGCGCCGATCCAGCGCGGCCGGCCCTTGCGCCGCCAGAGCCGGTAGCACCAGACGCCGATCGCCGCCGAGGCCGCCACATGCAGCGGGACGAGCCACTCGAGCGGCGGGTCCGGCACCGGCACCCTCCACCATGGTTTCACCACCGAGTAGTCATGCGAGCCGATTGCCGTCGTCGCGGTCTTCCAGGTGACGCGCAGACGGTTCCCCGACCAGGCGTTCGGTTCTGCAAGGGCGGCGCCGTCCGGCTCTGCGACCTGCCAGGTCGGCTGCTTGCCGGTGTTGTCGACGACCTCGATCGTGACCCAGTCGCTCGCCATCGCTCCCGGATCGTGATCGTAGGCACGCACCGTCCAGCGCCCGTCGGGCGACGTCGACCTGGCCAGCAGGTCCTTGCTCGGGCCGGGCATCAGCACGCCGATCACCACAGCGGCCACGAACCCGGCGAGGACCGCGGCTGCCAGCACGCCCACGACGAGGACGAAAGGCAGCGCGATCAGGATGCGCGTGACCCGGCTCGTCCTGGGAGGCCGCTCAGACCGGGGGACGTCGGCCATACGTCCATAGTAGCAGCCGACGCGGCGCGAAGCCGCGCACCGGCCAGTGCGCAGGCGTGCAGAGCAACGGCACGCTCTGGGTCTGGGGCGACAACGTCACCGCGCCGACCCAAGTCGTGCCCGGCACCGCCGCAACCGCAACGCAATAGCGCCATCGCCGACCTGCGCCTCCTGGCCGGCGGCTACGGCGGCCTCGCCGTGCCGTTCGTCGTCGCGGTGGGCGCCCACGACCGCAGGCGACGAAGAGGCGACAGGCGGGACGTCGGCGTGAGAGCGTGTATCATGTTCGCGCCGTGCCCGAGCACGGGGGGAGACGATGTGGCTGTTCGGCGGTAGCGACGGCCCTCACATGACCCACTTCCACTGCGTGCGTCACGACGACCGGGTGGACAGCTGGTGGGAGGTCCGCAACTGCAAAGGGTTGAAGTGGCGCGTCCTGCGGTCGTCTGAACACTTCGCGCAGAGCGCCGAGGTCAGCGCGGACGGCTCGCAGAAGCTGGTCTGCGAGGGCGACGTCACCCACTTCAGCGACCCGGCCCCCGACGTGGGCAAGTGTTTCTACACGGTGTTCTCGCGGGTGGACTGCACGCGCTGGGAGCGGCAGGCCGCCGTCAAGGTCAACGCCCGCCAGCACCTCTCCTGGCACCACCCCGACGTGGCGCAGGAAGCCATGAGCCGGGTCGATCTCGAAGCAAACCCCCAGGCGACCACGTGGGGTCCCGGCTCCGTGGTCCGGAGGCACGGGACCGAGTTCACGTCTCTCCCCCTGACAGTCCATCGCGACCACGGCCATCTCGACGAGTGGTTGGAGGTCGAGTAGCGGTCTGCGACTCGAACGGCGCAACGCCCCCCGCCCCCCCCCACGTTGCGCCCTCCACGGCCCGCGGGTAGACTCCCCGATGGCCGCGCTAGGCGGGGAGCCAGCGGTGCCCTGTACCCGCAATCCGCTACAGCGGGGCTGAATCCCCGCCCGAGGGGCCGTCCCGCGGAGCAGTCGGCCGACGCGCGGCGTCGATGGCCGGGCCCCACGCAATGGGAACCTGCGAACCCCGTCAGGTCCGGGAGGAAGCAGCGGTAAGTAGGCGCTCCCATGTGCCGTGGGCAAGCCTGGCCGGAGCTTGCGCCCGGCAAAGGCGTCCGGAGGATGGGCTTCGACGGCGGGTGCGCGGCCGTATCTTCACTCGTCAAACGGGATAGACTGCACCCCGATGACGAGCTCCGCCCCGCCACCCCACGATCCGCAGCGCGACGCGCTCGCCTACCACGACCCCGACTTCGTCGACAGCGAAGAGGCGCGGCCGCTGCGCATCCTGTCGGAGTACCTGCGGCCGCTGACCGTCTTTCGCCGGCGCCGCGTGCACGACACGATCGTCTTCTTCGGCTCGGCTCGCATTCGCCAGGACGGGCCGTTCGGCCAGTACTACGAGGCGGCTCGCGAGCTCGCCCGCCTCGTCACCGAGTGGTCCGCCGGGCTGCCCAGCCCGGCCCACCGCTGCCTGGTCTGCACCGGCGGCGGCCCCGGTATCATGGAGGCCGCCAACCGCGGCGCAAGCGAAGCCGGCGGGCGCACGATCGGCCTCAACATCGGCCTGCCCCACGAGCAGCGGCCCAACCCGTACATCACCAAGGGCCTGTCGTTCGAGTTTCGCTACTTCTTCATGCGCAAGCTCTGGTTCGCCTACATGGCGCGCGCGATCGTCGCGTTCCCGGGCGGCTTCGGCACGCTCGACGAGGTCTTCGAGGTCCTCACTCTGTCGCAGACCGGCAAGCTCGAGCGCAACATCCCCATCCTGCTCTACGGCTCCGACTACTGGCGCCAGATCGTCGACTTCGACGCCCTCGTCGAGCACGGCATGATCGCCCCCCAGGACCTCGGCCTGCTGCACCTGGTCGACGGGCCGGCCGAGGCACTCGAGGTGATCCGCGCCACGCTGCGACCGCACGACGAAGAGGCTCCGACGCCCGACCTGGCGCGCTCGGTCACACCCGAGGACCCGCACGCCGGACCGACCGCCACCCGCAACGGCGAGCCCGGCACGTGAGTCGCGTGCGCGAGGACCAGCGCGGCCTGCTGCTGCGCGTCGCCCGCCGGGCGATGGTCGACTACGGCCTCGAGCCCGACTACCCCAAGGCGACGCTCGCCGAGGCCGACGCCATGCGGCCCGCGGCGCTCGGGGGCGACGGCCTCGTCGACCTGCGCGAGCTGCTTTGGTGCTCGATCGACAACCACGACTCGCTCGACCTCGACCAGCTCACCGCGGTGCGCCCAGCCGGCACGCAGGGGGTCGCAACTACCGTGCTCGTCGCGGTCGCCGACGTGAGCGCGCTCGTCGCGCCGGGCTCGCCCGTCGACCGTCACGCCGAGACCAACACGACCTCGGTCTACACGCCGGCCCGCGTCTTTGCCATGCTGCCCGAACGGCTCAGCACCGGCCTCACCTCGCTGAACGCCGGCGAGGACCGCACGGCGATGGCCGTGGAGATGACCGTCGCCGCCGACGGGCAGCTCGAGCAGGAGCGCATCTATCGCGCGCTCGTCCACAACCGCGCGAAGCTCGCCTACCACGAGGTCGGCGCCTGGCTCGAGGGACGCGGCGAGGCCCCGGACGGCGTCGCCGCCGTCCGGGGCCTCGCCGCGTCCCTGCGCCTGCAGGACGACGCGGCGCAGCGCCTGCGGGCGCGCCGCCACGAGCACGGCGCCCTCGAGCTCGAGACGATCGAGCCGCGCGCCCGTTTCGACGGTGGTGGCATCGAGGCCCTGGTCGCCGACCCCCAGGACCGCGCCAAGGAGCTGATCGAGGACCTGATGATCGCCGCCAACGGCTGCGTCGCGCGCTTCCTCGAGGCGCGCCGCTCGCCGGTCATGCGCCGCGTCGTGCGCTCGCCCGAGCGCTGGGAGCGCATCGTCGACCTGGCCGCCGGCTACGGGGTCGCGCTGCCCGGCGAGCCCGACAGCGCGGCGCTCAACGCCTTTCTGCAGCGGCGCCGCAAGGCCGACCCGCTGCGCTTTCCCGACCTCTCGCTGGCCATCGTCAAGCTGCTCGGCCGCGGCGAGTACGTGGTCAGCCTGCCCGGCCAGAAGACCGAAGGTCATTTCGGCCTGGCCGTCGACCGCTACTCGCACTCGACGGCGCCCAACCGCCGGTTCCCCGATCTCATCACGCAGCGCCTCGTCAAGGCGGCGCTCTCTTCGGCCGCACCGCCCTATTCGCACGAGCGCCTGGCCGAGCTTGCCGAGCACTGCACCGAGCAGGAGGACAACGCCCAGAAGGTCGAACGCCGGGTGCGCAAGTCGGCGGCCGCCTGCTTTCTGGCCGACCGCGTCGGCCAGGTGTTCGCCGGCGTCGTCACCGGGGCGAGCGCCAAGGGCACCTGGGCGCGCGTCTTCGAGCCGCCGGTCGAGGGCCGCGTGGTCGAGGGCGAAGACGGGCTCGACGTCGGCGACAAGGTGCGCGTGCGGCTGATCGACGCCGACCCCGAGCGCGGCTTCATCGACTTCGCCCGCGTCGACTAGGCGCGCAGCGAAGCCACGCACGCCTGAGCGGCGACGACGAAGTCGCTCGACGGTACTAAGCGCGGGACGAAGTCACGCCGGCTCGGGCGGCGACGACGAAGTCGCTCGACGGCACTAAGCGCGGACGAGCTCGCGCGCGGCCGGGCCGCGGCGAGCAGGTCCGACGGCGGGCCGGGCATCCTGGTCGTCACCGCGCCGCTTCTTTCACCGCTCCGCTCGGTCCGGGTAGACTAGGCGCACAACGAAGTCAGGCCAGCCTGAGCGGCGACGACGAAGTCGCTCGACGGACTACGGAACACCGATGGAACTCTCCCTCTACCGCAAGTATCGCCCGCAGACGTTCAGCGAGATCGCCGGCCAGGACCACGTCTCGCAGACGCTGCGCAACGCCGTGAGCAGCGGCGCGGTGGCCCACGCCTACGTGTTCTCGGGCTCACGCGGCACCGGCAAGACGAGCATGGCCAAGATCCTCGCCAAGGCACTCAACTGCACCGGGCCCGACCCCGAGCATCCGGTCACCGAGCCCACGGTCACCCCCTGCGGCGTCTGCGAGAGCTGCCGCGCCATCGCCGCCTCCACGGCGCTCGACGTGATCGAGATGGACGCCGCCTCCAACCGCGGCATCGACGACATCCGCGAGCTGCGCGACAAGGTCGGCTACGCGCCGGTCCAGGGCCGTTCCAAGGTCTACATCATCGACGAGGCCCACATGCTCACCAAGGAGGCCTTCAACGCCCTCCTCAAGACGCTCGAAGAGCCGCCCGCCCACGTCGTCTTCGTGCTGGCCACGACCGAGGTCCACAAGATCCCCGCGACCATCCTCTCGCGCTGCCAGCGCTTCGACTTTCGCCGCCCGCGCGTGCACGACATCGCCATGGTGCTGAGCCAGATCGCGGCGCGCGAGCAGATCGACGTCGACGAGCCCGCCGTGCTCGAGATCTCGCGCCACGCAGAGGGCGGCTTTCGCGACGCGATCGGCACCCTCGAAAAGCTCGCCACCTACTTCGGCGGGGTCGCCATCACCTCGCACGAGGTGCTCGACGTGCTCGGCGTGATCGACAGCGAGCTGCTCTTCGAGCTCGTCGACGTGGTGATCGAGCGCGACCCGGCCGGCGTGCTACTCTTCGTGCAGCGGCTGGCCGAGCGCGGCACGAGCTATCCGCAGTTCATCCACGACCTGCTGCGCCACCTGCGCCAGATCTTCCTCGTCCAGTACCTGAGCGACGTGGCCGACGACCCCGCCACGCTGGTCGCCCTCTCGCAGAATCTCGAGATCGACGACCAGCTCCTCGACCGGCTCGCCCGCCAGGCCCATCAGCTGAGCGGCCGCGAGCTGCTGCGCCTGATCGAGCTGCTGGGCGACGCCCAGACCGACATCCGCGGCGGCCTCGACCCGCGCCTGCAGCTCGAGATGGCGCTGGTCAAGGCCGCCAGGCCCGAGGTCGACCACTCGCCCGACGCCCTCGAAGAACGCCTGCGCCGGCTCGAGTCGGGCAGCGTGCCGGTCGCACGGCCCGCCGGCAGTGCGGCGGCCGGCCCGAGCGCGCCCGCGGCGCGCGGCGCCGCCAAGCCGGCCGCCGCGACCTCGCTCGCCCGCACGGCGGCCGCGGCCGCACCACCCGCGGCGGCCGACGCCGTCGCCGCCGAGCCGGCACGGGCCGCCGAAGCGCCGACCGGCGACCCGGCGGCCGAGGCCGGCGACCCGGCGGCCGAGGCCGGCGACCCGGCGGCCGAGGCCGGCGACCCGGCGGCCCTGCCCGGCGACCCGGCGGCCGGCCAGCCCGGCGAGCAGGCGGCGCCGGACGGCCGGCAGGCGCCGGCGCACGCGACCGACGCCGACGGCGGCGCGGGGCGCGTCAAGCGCGCCTGGCAGCTCGTGCTGCAGCAGGTCGAGGCGCAGAGCGTGGCGCTGTTCGCCGTGCTCAAGGACGCGCGCGTGCACGCCGAGGGCGAGCGCCTGATCGTCACGCTGCCCTCGAGCCTGGCCTACGGCAAGGCCTCCACCCGCGACAACCGCGAGCTGCTGGCCGCCGTCATCGTGCGCACCACGGGCGACACGCCGCAGCTCGAGTACGAGCTCGGCGGCGAGCCCGACGCGCCGGCGCAGCCGCAGGCGGCCGCGCCGGCCGACCCGGGCCTCACGATCGCCCAGCGCATCGCGCTCGCCAAGCGCGAGCTCGAGGCCAGCGAGCTGCACGACGATGATTAGGGCGCCGGACGTCGCGATGTAGACTGCGACGACCGGCCGAGCCGACCACAAGGAGAGGCGCCTTCATGAACCCGCAGTACCAGAAGATGCTCCGCCAGGTGCAGGACATGCAGAAGGCCATGGCCAAAGCCCAGGAGGAGCTCGCCCAGGAGACAGTCGAAGCGAGTGCCGGCGGCGGCACGGTCACGGTGGTCGTCACGGGCAGCCTCGAGGTGCGCGAGGTGCGCATCGACCCGACCGCCGTCGACCCCGACGACGTCGAGATGCTGCAGGACCTGGTCACGGCCGCCACGAACGAGGCGCTACGCGCCGCCCAGGCGCTCGCGCAGCAGAAGCTGGGCGGCGCGACCTCGGGCATCGACCTGCCCAACATCCCGGGCCTGTTCTAGACCGTCGCGGCCGTGCTGGCGGGCCGGCCGGTGCCCGCCACGCCGCTTCGCGCCCGCGCCGCAGCGGTCCCCGGCGGCCGGCGGCTCCGGCTCGCCCCCTGGCGACCGTTGAAGCTCGCCGCGCACCTCGTTATCCTTGTCGATAGCGGACGCTTTTGCTCCGCTAAGATCTGCGACTCGACCATGTTCGCGAGGCCTGTTGCCCAGGGTGTCGGGCCTCTATAGACTAGCGTGTTGGCGCTCCCCGTGTTTCGGGCCGGCGGCGCGCCACATTGTCCCAACGACGACGGGACCGTCTGTGCTGCTAGGAGTGACCATCGTTGTATTCGCCTGCGGTTGAGCGCCTGATAACGGAGCTGTCCAAGCTCCCCGGCATCGGCCCCCGTACGGCGCAGCGCCTCGCGTTCCACATTCTCAAAGTCCGGCCCGAAGAGATCCTGCCCCTGGCCACGGCCATCACCGAGGTCAAAGAGAAGATCGGCTTCTGCAAGCGCTGCTTCAACCTCGCCGAGGGCGACCTGTGCACGATCTGCGCCGACGCGCGCCGTGACCGGTCCCTGCTCTGCGTGGTCGAGCAGCCGGCCGACATCGTCCCGATCGAGCGCACCCGCGAGTACCGCGGCCTGTACCACGTGCTCGGCGGGGCGCTGTCGCCGCTCGACGGGGTCGACCCCGGCGACCTGCACCTGGCCGAGCTTGCCGAGCGCGTCGCCGCCGGTGTCGACGAGGTCATCGTCGCCACCAACCCGACCATGACCGGCGAGGCGACCGCGCTCTACATCGCCGACCTGCTGCCACCCGCCGTGCGCGTGTCGCGCCTGGCGAGCGGGCTGCCGGTCGGCGGCGACCTCGAGTACGCCGACGAGCTCACGCTCGGGCGGGCGTTCGCGGGACGACGCGCCATGCGACACGACACGGCCTGACGGCCTGAACGCGGAGGACGACGTGACGGCGACCAAGAAAGCGAAGCAGCAGACGGCCCTGACCGAGATCAGGTGGCACGGCCGCGGCGGCCAGGGCGCGGTGACCGCGGCCAAGATGGTCGCCGAGGTCGCCCTGGGCCAGCAGAAACATTTCCAGGCGTTCCCCGAGTACGGTCCCGAACGCTCGGGCGCGCCGATCGTCGCCTTCACCCGCATCAGCGACGAGCCCATCCAGATCTTCTCGGGCGTCGAGCAGCCCGGCATCGTGGCCGTGCTCGACCCGTCGCTGCTCACCATCGTCGACGTCACCAAGGGCGCGCCCGACGACGCCATCGTGCTGATCAACAGCGACCTGCCGCCGGCCGCCCTGCGCGCCAAGGCGCACATGAAGGGTCGCAAGCTCTACACGGTCGCCGCCACAAAGATCGCCGTCGAGACGATCGGCCGGGCGATCCCCAACACTCCCATGGTCGGCGCCCTGGTGCGCATCGCCGGCCTGTTCCCGCTCGAGAGCGTGGTCGAGTTCATGCGCGCCGAGTTCGGCAAGAAGTTCCCGCCGAAGGTGGTCGAGGGCAACGTGGCCGCCCTGACGCGTGCCTACCAGGAGGTCCAGGGCGAATGACGCCAGAGAAGAAGAGCGCCACTGCCAAAAAGCAGCCCGCCACGGGCGCGCGCAAGCCGCGCGCCGCCAAGCCGGCCGCCAAGCACTGGGACATCGAGGGCATCGACGACTGGGGCGCGAGCCGTCACGAGCTCGGCGCCACCATCCCCACGGCCGGCAACTCGGTCGAGAACGAGACCGGCGGCTGGCGCACCAACGTGCCGACCATCGACCCCGCCAAGTGCACCGGCTGCATGCTGTGCTACTTCTACTGCCCCGACGCCTCGATCCTGATCGAGAACGACGTGGCGACGGGCGTCGACCTCAAGCACTGCAAGGGCTGCGGCATCTGCGCCGTCGAGTGCCCGGCCGGCGCGATCACCATGAGCGTCGAGGAGAAGGAGTAGCCGTGGCTGCCGTAGCACCCATCCTCGCGGTCACCGGCAACGAGGCGGTCGCCGAGGCGATGCGCCAGGTCAATCCCGACGTCGTGGCCGCCTATCCGATCACCCCGCAGACCGAGATCGTGCAGATCTTCGCCCAGTACGTCGCCGACGGAAAGGTCGACACCGAGTTCGTCACGGTCGAAAGCGAGCACTCCGCGATGAGCGCCGCCATCGGCTCCGCCGCCGGCGGCGCCCGCACCATGACGGCGACGAGCTCGCAGGGCCTCGCCCTCATGTGGGAGCTGCTGCACGTGGCCTCGGGCTACCGCCTGCCGATCGTCATGGCCAACGTCAACCGCGCCCTGTCGGGGCCGATCAACATCCACTGCGACCACTCCGACTCCATGGGCGCCCGCGACACCGGCTGGATCCAGCTCTACGGCGAGGCCCACCAGGAGGCCTACGACAACCACCTCATGGCGGTCCGCATCGCCGAGCATCCCGACGTGCGCACGCCGGTCATGACCATGACCGACGGCTTCATCGTGAGCGGCGCGATCGGCCCCCTGCAGGAGCTCGAGACCGAGCAGGTGCAGGACTTCATCGGCCCCTTCAAGGCGATCAACCCGATGCTCGACAGCGCCCACCCGGTCACGGTCGGCCCGTTCGACGGCCTGCACGGCTGGTTCTTCGAGCACAAGTCGGCCCAGCAGGCGGCCATGGACCGCGCCCTCAAGGTGGTCGACGAGATCGACCGCGAGTACGCCGCCCTGTCGGGCCGCCGCTACGACCTGCTCGACCCGTACCGCATGGACGACGCCGAGGTGGCGATCGTGGTGGTCGGCTCGACGGCCGGCGCCACGCGCATGGTGGTCGACAAGCTGCGCGGCCAGGGCGTGAAGGCCGGCATGATCCGCGTGCGGTTGTTCCGCCCGTTCCCCGCCGCCCAGTACGCCAGGCTGCTCGGCCGCTGCAAGGTGGTCGGCGTGCTCGACCGCGCCGAGTCGTTCGGCGCTCAGGGCGGCCCGCTGTTCCTCGAGGTCCGCGCGGCGCTCTACGACTGCGACCCGCAGCCCCGGGTACTGCCCTTCATCTACGGCCTCGGCGGCCGCGACATCTTCCCCGACAACTTAGAAGAGGCGTTCTCGGCGCTGCGCAAGGCGGCCTCGGCCAAGAAGGTCGACACCCGACGGCGCTATCTCAACTTGCGCAAGGACGAGGTGTGACGATGGCGATCAGGACCAACGGCAAGCCCAACGACGCCCCGGCGGGCACGAGCCTCTTCGAGGTCATCAAGGGCATCGACTTCGAAAAGCGCGAGCTGCTCGGCAAGCCCCGCGGCCGCGGCCTGTTCGACCTCGTCCGCGACCGCGACGGCAAGCTGCGCTGCTACGCCTGCACGCTTTGCGAGCGCGCCTGCCCGACCGACTGCATCGAGATCGACTACTGCCCCGAGCACCCCGAGCTGCCGTTCGACGCGGCGGCCGCCCGCGAGGCGGCCATGAACGCCCTGCCGCCGGGTGCGAGCTGCGGCTCGGGCTCGGCCTGCGTGATCGGCGAGAACCCCACGCCGCGCATGCTGCTGCCCGAGATCGACATGAAGCTCTTCGACGCGGTCGCCGCCAGGCTGCGCGACGGCTCCGGCCTGATCGAGGCGCTGCACACCACGCAGGAGACCTTCGGCTGGCTGCCGCGCCGCGCCCTCGAGGAGATCGCGGCCGAGCTCAAGGTGCCCTTCTCCAAGGTCTACGGCGTGGCCAGCTTCTACAACCAGTTCCGCCTGGAGCCGGTCGGCAAGTACGTGGTCAGCGTCTGCCTGGGCACGGCCTGCCACGTAGCCGGCGCGCCGCTCGTCGTCGAGGCCTTCTCGCAGGAGCTCGAGGTCGAGGTCGGCGGCACCACCCCCGACATGCTCTTCACCCTGCAGACGGTGAACTGCGTGGGCGCCTGCGCCCTGGCCCCGGCCGTGCGCGTCGGCGACGAAGAGACGCACGGACGCATGACCCCGGCGAGCGCTCGCAAGCTCGTGAGCACGCTCCGCCGCAGAGAGGAGGCCTGACGTGGCCGCCACCAAGCCGACCCGGGCCGAGCGCATCGAGCGCGCCCTCGCGACCGCGCTGCGCCCCGAGCACACGACCGGCGGCGACGACGCGCTCAAGATCCGCGTCTGCGCCGGCACCACCTGTAACGCCTCCGGCCGGGCCGAGCTCGTCGCCGCCCTGGCGGCCGAGCTCGAGCGCCGCGGTCTGACCGACAAGGTCACCGTCGTCGAGACCGGTTGCCACGGCCTCTGCCAGGAAGGCCCGATCGCCGTCGTGCACCCGCGCGGCGTCTTTTACCCGCGCCTCAAGCCACGCGACATCGCGGCGATCGTCGAGACCAGCGTGGTCGGCGACGGCGTGGTCGAGCGGCTGCTCTACCACGACCCCGCGACCGATCAGCCGATCGAGCTCGAGAGCGACGTGCCGTTCTACGCCCGCCAGCACCGCATCGTGCGCGCTCTGAACGGCACCATCGACCCCACCTCAATCGACGACTACCTGGCGCGCGGCGGCTACGCGGCCCTCGCCAAGGCGCTCGCCGCCGACGACCCGGTCGCCGTCATCGACGAGGTCGAGCAGGCCGGCCTGCGCGGCCGCGGCGGCGCCGGCTTCCCGGCCGGCAAGAAATGGCGCTTCTGCCGCAACAACCCCGGCGACAAGCACTACCTCATCTGCAACGGCGACGAGGGCGACCCCGGCGCCTTCATGGACCGCGCCGTGCTCGAAGACAACCCGCACTCGGTGATCGAGGGCATGCTGATCGCGGCCTTCGCGATGGGCTCCGACGAGGGTTACATCTACGTGCGCCACGAGTACCCGCTGGCCGTGGCGCGCCTGCGTCACGCCCTCGAGCAGGCGCGTGAGCGCGGCCTGCTCGGCACCAACATCCTCGACACCGGCTGGGACTTCGACCTGCGTATCAACCAGGGCGCCGGCGCCTTCGTCTGCGGCGAGTCGACCGCCCTCACCGCGTCGATCGAGGGCAACCGCGGCATGCCGCGCGGCAAGCACATCCGCACGGTCGCCCACGGCCTCTACCAGCAGCCCACCAGCCTCAACAACGTCGAGACCTACGCCACCGTGCCCTGGATCGTCAACCACGGCGCCAAGGCCTTCGCGGCGATGGGCACGGCGAGCTCGAAGGGCACCAAGATCTTCTCGCTCACCGGCAAGGTGCGAAACTCCGGCCTGGTCGAGGTGCCGATGGGCACCACGCTGCGCGAGGTGATCTTCGACATCGGCGGCGGCATGCTGCCCGGCCGCGAGTTCAAGGCCGTGCAGCTCGGCGGCCCCTCGGGCGGCTGCCTGCCGGCCGAGCTGCTCGACACGCCGATCGACTTCGAGAGCCTCACCGCCTACGGGTCGATGATGGGTTCGGGCGGCATGGTCGTGACCGACGATTCCACCTGCATGGTCGACTTCGCCAAGTACTTCTTCGCCTTCACGGCGCAGGAGTCGTGCGGCAAGTGCGTGCCCTGCCGGGTGGGCACCCAGCGCATGCTCGAGATCCTCGAGCGCATCTGCGCCGGCCAAGGCACGCTCGACGACCTCGACCGCCTCGAGCAGCTCTCCGAAGACGTGATCGAGGGCTCGCTCTGCCAGCTCGGCGGCAGCGCCCCCAACCCGGTGCTGACCACGCTGCGCTACTTCCGCGACGAGTACGTCGCCCACGTGGTCGACAAGCGCTGCCCGGCCAAGGTCTGCCGGCCGCTCATCCGCTACACCGTGAACGACAACTGCACCGGCTGCTACGCCTGCACCATGGCCTGCCCGGCCAAGGCGGTCAAGGGCGAGCGCAAGAAGCTCCAGAAGATCGATCAGCGACTCTGCACCAAGTGCGACACCTGTCGCCAGGTCTGCAACTTCGACGCCATCACGGTCGAGACCGGCGTGCTGGCCACAGTGGGAGGGAGGTCGAAATGAGTCCCACCGCGACCGAAGCCCAGGTGAAGCTCACCATCAACGGCACGCTCTGCACCGCCACCAAGGGCGAGACCGTCCTGCAGGCGGCCAAGCGGGCCGGCATCGAGATCCCGGCGCTCTGCAACGTCGACGGCATGGCCCCCTGGGGCGCCTGCCGGCTCTGCCTGATCGAGGTCGAGGGCTGGTCCAAGCTGCAGGCGGCCTGCACCACCTGGGTCGACAACGGCCTCGTCGTGCGCACCGAGACGCCGCGCGTGCGGGCCAAGCGCCAGAGCTACCTCAAGATGTACCTGTCCGACCACGACTCGTACTGCGAGGCGCCCTGCAGCAACTCCTGCCCCACGCACATCGACATCCCGGCGTTCCTCGAGCGCGTCGCCGACGGCGACTTCGCGGCCGCCGCGGCGATCGTCGCCGACGACCTGCCCTTCGCCGGCGTGCTGGGCCGCGTCTGCCCGCGCTACTGCGAGCCCGAGTGCCGCCGCGGCCAGGTCGACGACCCGATCGCGATCTGCGCCCTGCACCGCGCCGCCGGCGACAAGAGCCCGGCCAAGCTGGTGCCCGGCCGCTCCACCGGCAAGCGCGTCGCCGTGATCGGCGGCGGTCCGGCCGGCCTGTCGGCCGCCTGGTACCTCACGCGCGCCGGCCACGCCGTCACCATCTACGACCGCAACGACAAGCCGGGCGGCATGCTGCGCTACAGTGTGCCCCCGTTCCGCCTGCCCGAGGCCGTGCTCGACCGCGAGCTCGAGCCCCTGTGGGACGCCGGCGTGCGCTTCGTTGACGGCGTCGGCCTGGGCAGCGAGGTCACCCTCGAGGGCCTGCTGCAGGCCGGCATGGACGCCGTCTTCGTGGGCGTCGGCGCCTGGCGCGGCCGCAGCGCCCGCCTGGCGGGCGCCAAGGCCGCGCTCGACGGCCTCGAGTTCCTGCGCACCCTGCACGACGGCCGCAAGCCGCGTCTGGGCAAGGCGGTCGTCGTGATCGGCGACGGCCAGACGGCTCTCGACGCGGCGCGCAGCGCCGTGCGCCTGGGCGCCAAGAGCGTCACGGTGGTCGCACGCCATGCGGCCGACGCCCTGCCGGCCGGCGCCCGCGACGTGGCCGCGGCCAGCGACGAAGGCGTCGAGTTCGTCTACTCGGCCGAGGCGCGCAAGGTCACGACCGACAAGGCCGGCAAGGCCACCGGCGTCGAGTGCGTCGCCGTGAGCGCCGGCCCCGACGGCAAGCTGCGCCCCGAGCGCGGCTCGGCCTTCACCGTGCCCGCCACGAACGTGATCGTGGCCCACGACTACACCCCCGACGTGGGCGACTCCGACGAGGAGCTCGGCTTCACACCCTGGGGCACACTGCAGGCCGACCCGTTCACCGGCCGCACGCAGACCCCCGGCGTCTTTGCCGGCGGCGACGCCGTGTCGGCCGCCAAGTCGGCGATCCACGCGGTGGCGGCCGGCAAGCGCGCCGCCCTGTCGATCGACGCCTGGCTCAAGGGCGACGACCTCGACTCGCTCGAGGCCGACCTCGCCCTGTACGCCGGTCTGCCCTACCTCGAGCAGCTCCACGACGCCGGCAAGCTGACCGACGTCGGCCGCCGGCTCGTCGAGCGCTCGCCGGTCTGGCTCAAGATGGGCTCGGCCGCCGCGACCGCGCCACGCGTCAAGATGCCGGCCGTGCCGGTCGCCAAGCGCTCGGCCGGCTTTGACGAGGTCGAGAAGGGCTTCTCGGCGGCGCAGGCCAGGGCCGAGGCGGCCCGCTGCCTGCAGTGCGTCTGCCCCTCGAACGGCGCCTGCGACCTGCAGCGCCTGGGCATCGAGTACGACGTGACCGACAACGACCTCGTCGTGAGCGGCGCCCTCGTGCGCCAGGTCGAAGCGGCCCACGAGCACCCCTTCATCCAGCGCGACATGGACCGCTGCATCGCCTGCGGGCGCTGCGTGCGGGTCTGCCGCGACGTCGCCGGGCCGGCCTGCTACGACTTCTCGGGCCGCGGCTTTGCGATCCGCGTCGACACGCCCTACGGCGAGCCTCTGCAGCTCGCCGACTGCATCACCTGCGGGCGCTGCGTCACCGTCTGCCCGACCGGCGCCCTCACCCTGAACGAGCGCGAGCTGCGCTCGTTCCGCAACGACGAGTCGCGCTGCATCATGTGCCACCAGTGCGTCGACGTCTGCCCGGCCGACGCCATCACCGAGACGAACGTCTTCGCCCAGGCCCGCGACCGCTGGCACGAGCTCGTGACCAAGGCCTCCGGCCTGGCCGGCGGCCACCGCATGTGCGCCGGCTGCGGCGCGCCCATCGTGGTGCGTCAGGTGCTGATGGGCACCGACGACCCGGTCGTCGTGGCGGCGGCCACGGGCTGCCTCGAGGTGTCGACCACGATCTACCCGTACACCTCGTGGACCGGCAGCTACATCCACACCGCCTTCGAGAACGCCGCCGCCACCCTGAGCGGCGTCGAGACCGCCTTCCGCTCGCTCAAGAAGCAGGGCAAGCTCGAAGACAACGTCAAGTTCATCGCCTTCGGCGGCGACGGCGGCACCTACGACATCGGCCTGCAGTCGCTGTCGGGCGCCATGGAGCGTGGCCACAACATGCTCTACGTGTGCTACGACAACGGCGCCTACATGAACACCGGCTTCCAGCGCTCCGGCGCGACGCCGGTGGGCGCCTGGACCACGACGAGCCCGGTCGGCAAGGCTGCGTCCGGCAAGATCCAGAACCGCAAGGACCTCACCGACATCATGATCGCCCACGGCCTGCGCTACGTGGCCCAGGCCTCGCCGCACGACCCGCGCGACCTGGTGCGCAAGGCGGCGCGCGCCCTGGCCACCGAGGGCCCGTCGTTCCTCAACGTCATCGCCCCCTGCCCGCGCGGCTGGCGGGCCGACGGCGCCGAGACGATCGAGCTCGCCCGCGAGGCGGTCAACACCTGCTACTGGCCGCTGTTCGAGGTCGAGGACGGCGAGTACAAGCTCACCTACCGGCCGCGCGAGAAGCAGTCGATCATTCCCTGGCTCAAGAAGCAGGGCCGCTTCGCCCACCTCTTCAAGAAGGGCAACGAGGAGCAGCTCGAGCGTCTGCAGGAGTGGGTCGACTACGAGTGGGACAAGCTCCTGCGCAAGTGCGGCGAGCCCGCCCAGACCGTCTGGGAGGCCGAGGCGCAGGGCGCCTGCCTGCGGGCGGCCGAGTAACGCCAGCGTGACCGCCCACGCGAGGGCGGCGGCGGCGCCGAAAGGCGCCGCCGCCGCCCTTTTCGTTGGTGTGAGGGCCGGTCCGTCGACTGCGAGCGGCGAGCCGCGCCGGCGCGGCTGCTACACTGGATGGCGGCTACCAGTCAGGCGGAAGGCGGCGGGGCCGGCGCGTAGCACCGGCCCCGCCGCCTTCCGCCTGACTCGAGAGGCGCGGCCGGGCTGCGCCCGGCCGCGCCTTTTCCCTACTGCACCGTCAGCCGGTTCGAGGCCGTCTTGAGCTGCTTCAGACCGGCCAGGTTGGTCGCGTATACGGAGAAGCGGTACACGCCGCGCGCCAGCGTGCAGCGGAACCGGTAGCGGATCTCCTTGTTGGTGGCCTTCTGGCCGAGCCTCTTGGGCGAGCCTGCGCAGCGGGGCGACGCGGTGCCGCGCGGCGCGCGCCGCGAGCCGTGCTCCCGAGCTGGCATACGGACGGAAAGTGCAACGTGACGGTCGGTGCATCGATGCCTCCCTCGGGCGACGACCCTTGACCCCTTGAGCCCTTCGTTGTCGGGGATTGCAACCCCTTCCGGACCCCTGAGCAGTCCATCGGTCCGCGGTCGCCCAGGGCGAAGCTAGCAGACGCAGACCGTGAGGCCCTACTCGGCGACGATCTGCTCGAGCTGAGGCGGCGTGACGCCCTGGCGGGCGAGCTTGCGGGCGACCTTCTGTGGGATGAGTTGCAGGAAGGCCTCGTCGTAGCGGCAGCGGTGCCACTGGCCCTGCAGGCGCAGCACGAGCTCGTCGCCCTCGATGCGCAGCGGCAGGCCGCGACGGCGCGCCTCGGTGGCGATGAAGGGGGCGATCAGGCCGCGCCACTCGTCGGCCGCGATCTCGTGGACGACGTTGCCGTGGTACTGGGCGGGATCGAGCGCCCGCCCGGGGTCGAAGACGAGCACGCGGCCGGCGGCCGCCCCCGACATGAAGAACTTGCCGGCGTAGGGCCGCGGGCGCAGGGCCAGCTCGCCGTGCGCGTCGGGCTTGGCCAGGCCCATCACCACGTGCAGCGAGTTCTCGCCGCCCGACATGAGGTACTCGAAGGCGTACTCGTTGGGCGAGCCGAAGTGGATCGACTTGAGGCCCGGCGCCGGCGTGACGCCGTCGGCCAGCAGCACCTTGTTCTGACCGGCGACGGCAAAGCGCGAGCCCGAGTCCCACAGGCTGAGCGTGCCGCCGTGGGCGGCGTAGAAGCAGGTGTTCAGGCCGTCCTGCAGCACGAACAGGTAGCCCGAGTCGGCCTTCATGGCGGCGTGGCACTGGGCCTGTCCGTAGAGCCAGATCTCGGCGCCCTCGAGCAGCGCCCCCAGAAAGTCGCCGGCCTCGCGGCCGAAGAGCTCGATGACGACGCCACGCGCCGGCTCGCCGCCGGCCCCGGCCAGGTTGCTGCCCAGGTAGCGCGGGCCGCCCAGGCAGCCGAAGCCGATCAGGTTGCGCCAGCCCAGGCGCACGGCCTCGGAGATGAAGTTGGCGGCGCACTCCAGGCCGAACGACTCGCTGGCAAAGCCGGCCAGGTTGACCACGAGCACGTCGCGCGCCGGGTCGGACGGCGGCAGCAGGTCGCAGCGACAGTCGGCGGTAAGGCGGGCCCAGAGGCCGCCGCCGGCCGCCCGCTGCGCGGGCGGCGACCCGGCGGCCGCCCGGCCCGCCGCGGCAGCGAGTGCGTCGGGCAGCAGCGGCACCGCGTCGAGCAGGCGGGCGATGCCGCCCTCGGCCATGCCGAGGGCGTCGCGCCCGCCGTCGGTCAGGTACTCGATCGACGACAGCGCCTTGCCGCCCAGGTCGCACAGCGCGACGCGCTTGCGCAGCTCCGCGAGCACACGCAGGGCGCAGGCGCGGGCGGCGTCGCCGGGGACCGCCGCGGCGCCGCCGGGCGCGATGCCGGCGGTGCTGGGCCTGCCGGCGCCGGCGCCGGCAGCGCCGTCGTCCGCCGCAGCGCCGGCGGCAAAGCCCGGCAGCGCGACCTCGACCAGGTAGCGATAGTCGTCGTGGCTCAGGCCGGCGAGGCGCTCTAGCGCGGCGTCGACCAGCAGCGCGGCCGCGACGGGCAGGTCGTCGTCGGGCCCCAGAAAGCGGCGCCTCCGGTCGGCGGCGGCCAGCGCCGCCGGCAGCGCGGCGCCGATCTCGGCGAGCGTCTCATCGACGAAGGAGCGCCAGGCGCGGTCGACGGCCGCCCGGCGGAGCGGGCGGGCAAGCGACGCCTTGCGGCCCGCCCGCTCCGCCACGACGGGCTCGCCGAAGCGGTTCACGATGCTGAGGCCGACGCCTGCCGCACCCGACACCGTGCCGATCGTCTCGTGGGGCATCGAGCCCTGCTTTGCGCCACTTTGCGACTCGGTATGTGCACCGGCCGTCGCACCCGGTGTCAGGAAGGCCTCGACCACCCCACCGAACTCGCCGCGCCCCGGGTTGCCGCCGGGCCGCATGCTGAAGCGCAGATCGTGGCCGGCGTCGGCCAGCACGCCCTGGCGGTGCAGCTCGCGCAGCATGGCGTCGGCGATCTTGGCCTCGCTCCCGTTGGCCACGGCCTGCACGCCGCCGGGGCCGGTGTCGACCGACACGACGAGCTCGTGGGGCCGCAGGAACTTGATGTCCATGTTCTCGCGAAAGCCGACCCGGCGCGGCGCGCCGCCGTCGCCCGGCCGCGACTCGACGATCGTGAACTTGTAGGGGCCGGTCGGTGTGAGCTGCACGTAGTTGCGGCCCAGCAGGGCCAGGCGGGCGCGGCGCTCGGGGTCGAGCGCCTCGAGGTCGATGCCGGTGATCGGCGAGACGATCTGCGATGCCTCCTCGGTGCTCAGGCCGAGCACGCGCCGTGTGAAATCGATCAGGTAGGCGGCGTACTCGGTGTCGGTGAGCGCCTTGCGGTCGTAGAGCGAGTCGCCCTCGTAGAGCGCGGCGCCCTCGCCCATCGACTCGTCGGTGTGCACGTAGCCGAACTCGCGCAGGAACGGCGAGGTCGAGTCGACCCCGACCTGCTCGCCGTTGTGCATGAGCAGCACGTTGTAGGCTTTGAAGGGGTGCGCCCCGGCCGGGTTGCCGCGGCCCTCGGCGTCGAGCGCCGGCGAGTTCGTCGGGTAGCGATGGTGCATGCCCCAGACGTGGGCGCGCAGCTCTGCTCCGCCCGCCCCCGGGTAGCGCTCCCAGAAGCGCGCCAGGTCGAAGTACTCGGGGATGGTGTGCGTCCAGCCCGAGATCTTGAGCGCGCCCAGGTCCTGCCCGAGCGAGACCACGTAGCCGCGGCGCTTGGCCGAGAACTTGCCGGCCGACGCGGGCCGGTCGGGATCGTCGTGGATGCGGTAGTAGCGCGAGTCGAGCAGGTGGGCGAGCGCGCTGAAGTACTCCTCGCGCACGTCGGCCACCAGCCGTGCGGCGAGCTGCGGGTCGGCCGCGACGCCGGCGTCGCGGCCGTTGCCGGTCGTCTCGCCGTCGCCGCCGCGCTGCCCGGCGCCGGACGGCGTCGCGCCGGCGCAGGCTCCATCCTCGAACTCGTCGAGCACGGCCAGCAGGTCGTCGCCGGCCACGCCGGCGTACTTGGTCTCGCGCTGCAGCCAGCGGCCGCCGGCCAGCAGCCGGCGGCCGTAGCGGGCCAGCACCTCGGGGCGCGCGTCGACGAAGAAGAGGGCGAAGTCGCCGGGGTCTTCGCGCAGGTCGGCGGCGCGCCAGCCGCCGGCCTCGCGGTAGCGCTCGCGCACCGGCACGAGAAAGTCGTCGAGCCGCTCGAGGATCGCGGCCACGGTGAGCTCGGCGCCGTCGGCGGCCACGAACCGGCAGCCGCCGAAGTGGCCGAGCATGGCGCGCAGCGTGTCGCGCCGGTCGGGACCGATCGTGTTGAGCACGACGGCCGTCAGGTCGCGCACCGCCGCCGGCGCAAAGCCGGCGAAGTCGATGCCGCCGCCGCGGTTGTTCCCGCCGTTGAACGAGCGCCGCGCCGCCTCCCAGATGGCGTCGACCGTGACGGGCTCGCTCACGGCGAGCGAGCCGACCCGGCACGAATCGTGGTCGGCGAGGGGCACGCCGGCCGCGGGCGCCGAGACCGCGGGCGCCGCCGTCGCGGGCGCCGCGGTCGCGAGCGCCGAGGCCGCGGGCGCCGCGGTCGCGAGCGCCTCTCCCCCATCCCCCGCCTCGGCGGCCGCCCAGTCGGGCATCTCGAGCAGGTCGGTGCGGCCGCGCAGCAGGCGGATGTCGTCGAGCAGCAGCTCGGGCTCGGCGACCGCGCCCTGCTCGTCGAGCGCGCCCGACTCGCGGTTGAGCGCGTCGACCAGCACCGCCAGCTTGACCATGTTGAGCGCCGTCCAGTTGCGCATGCGGCGGCGCATGAGGCCGCGGTCGTTCTGCACGGTGAGCTCCTGCTTGGTCGTGATGCCGCCGCGCGGGCAGTCGAGGTGGCAGTTGCCGCACTGCGTGCAGCCGAAGGCCGCCGCCTTGCCGATGGTGCCCTCGACCAGGCCGTCGGCGCCGGCGATCAGCACCTTCAGCATGTCGAGCTCGCCGCGCAGGCCGCCCGAGGCCAGCAGACGCGTACCGCCGGCGGCGCCGTAGGCGGCGCCGTTGCCGTCGCGGATCGGCGCCAGCAGGCCCGAGCCGTCGAGGTCGACCATCTCGCCCATGAGCGCGTGGTGGGTGTGCAGGATGGTACGGAACGAGTCGGGCCAGCCCACGTGAGCCGAGTCGCCGTGATAGTTGCCCGAGCCGCCGGTGCCGGCGTCGATCAGCAGGTAGTCGACGACGAAGTTCGACCACATGCCGGCCGCCACGTAGCGCGTGTAGTTGGAGCCCGTGATCTTGATGCCGCAGTAGGTGCGGTAGAGCAGCCAGAGCCAGACCTCGGCCGGCATGTCCTCGATCGAGTAGATGTCGTGCTTGGGGTCGGGCGAGAGGGCGTCGGTGCCGACCGGGATGTTGCGCGCCTTGCTCACCGTCGGGGTGACCTTGGCGCCGGCCAGGCGGCCACCCTTGCCGGGCTTGGCGCCCTGGTTGATCTTGATCTCGACATCGCGCACGCGGCGCAGGTCGGCGCCGGTGATGCCGAAGTGGCCGCTCGCCGCCTGCAGGCTTTCCCAGCGCATGTCGCCGTCTGCGTCGAGCCGGATAGGGCCGCCCTCGCCCGACGAGGTCATGGTGAGACCGGCCGAACCCTCGATGCGGGCGATCAGGTAGTCCTCGGAGGCGGCGCCGAGCGAGGTCGAGGCGTGGCAGACCGGGCCGTGCCAGACCGGCTCGCGCACGCCCGTGCCGCTCACCACAAGGCCGCCGCGCGGGTCGCGCCGCACCACGACGGCGCCGTCGGCCGAGGCGCGCAGCACGGTGCGGCCGGTGGCCGATGCGGCGGAGTCGACGTCCGCGCTGTCGCCCTCGGTCGCGCTGTCGGCGGCGGCCGCGCTGTTGCCCTCGGCCGCGCTGTCGCCGTCAGTGCCGTCGATGCCGCTCGCCGCCGGTGACGCGAGCTCGACCAGGGTGGGCTCCTCGCCGTTGACGGCGGCCCGCAGCCAGAGCGGCTCGCCGGCCTCGAGCGCCTGCTCGAGCGGGTGGCCGCGGCGCAGGTGGGCGCCGAAGCCGCCGCGCTCGTCGGCCGTAAGGCCGACGAGCGCGGCGGCGTCACGGCCGGGGTGCAGGGTCACGCGTGCGCCGGGGGCGACCGCGCCGGGCCGCAGAAAGCCGCGCGGCACGGCCAGCGAGACGTAGTCGAGCAGCGCCGGGTCGCGGGCCAGGCGCTCGAGCGACCAGGCCACGGCCTCGCGCGGCAGGCGAAGGCGCACGCGGTCGAGGGAGTACTCGTCGCAGTCACCAGTCACGAAGAAGTCGTCGAGCGTCGGCGCGACGCCGGCGGCCATCTTGTAGACGACCTCGAGGAAGTCGGCGTTCAGGGCGCGGCTCGAGTTGTCGACGTGGTAGCCCGCGCCGCCGTCGGCCAGCACCCGCGCGGCGGGCGGCAGCGGCAGACCGGGCTCGACCTCGTCGAGCAGGGCCGACACGCGGTAGCGCGCCGCCACGTCGGCCGGCGCCGGCTCGGCCGCCACGCGCACCCGGTTCTGGGCGGCGTTGGCGGCGCCGAACTCGGCCGTGGCCAGGGCGTCGACGGCGCGCACCCAGTCGGCGGTCATGGTGATCGCCATGGCGTTGCCCGAGGTCTTCTGCACGTCGTCGATGCCCATGCACGACAGAAAGTCGAGGATGCTGTGCTGCCAGCAGGTGAGCGTGCAGACCGCAAGCTCGGTGAGCTCGCCGGCGTCGGCGCGCTCGAGCGTGGCGGCGACCAGAGCGCGCGCCGCGCGCTCGTCGGGGCCGTCCTGCGCCGTGAGCGCGTCGACCACGGCCGGCGCCAGCGGGATGACGGCGGCGTGCGTCATGGCGCCGCCGTTCGCACCGAGCAGCACGCTCTCGTAGACGGTGGCCGCCGAGGCCTGCGTGTCGCCGTCGCCGCCGGCCGAGACGAGCTGCACCCGGGCGCGCAGCGCGTGCCGCTTGAGAAAGGCATCGACGCGCGGCGTGAGCCGGTACGACTTGAGCGGCCCGGCCTGATAGTGGATCAGCGCGACGCGCTCGTGGCCGACGGCCGCGAGCAGGTGGCGCCAGAAGGGCGTCGTGCCGGCCCCGGCGCCGGCATCGCCGGCTCCGTCGGCAGACGGCTCCCGATCCGCGACGGCATCGGCTGCGCCGTAACGCAGACAGACCGATAGGAGCAGGTCGGGATTGGCGGCGAGGGCGGCGGCGGCGAGCTCTGCGAGCTCGCCGCCGCCGCCCTCGCACCACGGGTCGAGCTCGACGATGCGCGCGGCGCGCACGAGCTCGCCGATGCCGGCGCCGGCGTCGCCGCCATCCGCCGCGGCCGCAGCCCCGGTCGCACCGGCCAACATCCGGCCGTGCCGCGGCGCCAGGCGCAGCAGGATCGAGGCGGCGTGCGGTAGCAGCTCGGTCGCATGCGGCGCGGCCCGGTCGGCCTCGATCACGACGAGGCTGCGGGTGCGCAGGTCGCTCGCCGGGTCGGCCTGGGCGATGGCGCGCAGGTAGGCGAGCTCCATCTCGACGCCTGTCGCCCAGGGCAGCGGCCCGACCACCATGGGCAGGTCGAGACGCACGGCGTCGAGCGCGGCCAGACGCTCGTCGCTCGCACCGTCGGCGCCGCCGCGGAACACCACGGCCGGGCGCTTGCGCACGATGTCCCAGGCGGTCGAGAACTCCTCGCGCAGGCCGTCGTTGGCCGGGTGGGTGATGGCGGCGTGCGAGAAGTACGAGCGGAAGTAGCCGTGGTGCCAGGCGGCGCCCATGGTGAGCGGCTCATGGCGGAAGCGCTCCTTGAGCAGCTTGTCGATGTCGAAGGCGCCGAGCTCGAGGGCCGGCACATCGCGACAGGGCCGGGCGTAGCCGTCGCGCAACAGGCGGCTGCGCTGGTTGCGCGGCGCGGCCCAGAACTCGCCCTCGTCGACGCCGACGCGGGCCAGCAGGTGCGAGAGCAGCGCCGGCGTGTCGTCGCGGCCGCCGGGCCGCGGCCGCCCGGGGTCGGCGATGTAGGCGAGCAGGTCCTCCCAGCGGGCGGTCTGCTCGGCGGTGAGACCGTCGACCGGGTCGATGCTCACGGCCACGCCCCTGCCGTTCGTGGTGACGCTCACCCCTCGCCCCTCCCCACCGTGCCGCCGGTCCGGTCGAACTCGTCGAGCGCGCCGATCCAGGCGGCGGCCGGCGCCTCGACCACGCGCAGCGTCTGGCCGCCGTTGTCACGGTTGGCCGGGCAGACCTCGACGCAGGTGCCGCAGCCTACGCAGTCGGCCTGCTCGGTCGTGATCAGGCGCAGGTCGTCGGCCTCGAACTCGCGGTTGGCGCCCGACGGGCAGACGGCCACGCAGGCGGCGCAGTGCCGGCAGGTGGCGGCCGCGCCGTCGGCGGTCTCGGCGCGCAGCACGAGGTACGACACGCGGCCCGACACCGACGCCGGCACCCGGCGCAGGTACTCGCCGGGGCGCAACTCCAGGAACGTGCGCCGGTAGTGCGGCGAGCGGCGCAGGGCGGCGAGCGTGGCGCGGCGCGCCTCGCGCGCCTCGCCTGAGCGCTCGCCGGCGCAGGTCGAGCCGCCGCGGACCGAGCCGGTGCGCGCCGAGCCGGTGCGCAGCTCCTCGAGCGCCGTGTACGTCTCGAGGTGCGAGATGCCGGCCTGACAGACCTGCTCGCAGGAGCCGCAGCGCACGCACAGGTCGAGCAGCGCGCCGACCCGGGCCGGCACAAGGCCGCGTCGGCCGGCCGTCTCAGCCGAGTGCACGAGCGTCTGCGGTAGGCGCAGGGCGAGCGCGTCGTAGACCGGACAGACGCCGTTGCACTCGCCGCAGTTCACGCAGTGCAGCGGGCGCGACAGCACCGGTGTGGCGGCGGGCCGGCGCACCGGCGCGCCGCGCCGGTGCGCCGGCCCAGGCGCGAGGCGCATCGCGGCCTTGGTGAGGCGCACGGCGGCGTCGATGCCCGGCGTGCGCCAGGCCAGACCGGCCAGGCGCACGCCCGGCCGGTAGACCTCGGCGACCAGCCGGCCCGGCAGGCCGCGCAGCTCAAAACGGAGCAGCACGCCGCGGCCGAGCAGCCGGGTCGGGTCGAGCGCTGCCTTCACGGCGTTCAGGCGGGCGAGGCCGTCGTCGCCGAACTTGTCGCGGGCGAAGGCGCCCTGCCAGCGGCCGAGCACGTAGGGCCGCCCGCCGTGGCGGGTGACGGCCAGGTCGAGCAGGGCCGGGGTGAGCGCCAGGTCGAGCAGAAAGCCGAGCGTGCGGTGGTCGGTCAGGTAGCCGGCGATCGCCAGGGCGCGGCCGCCGCGCAGGTAGTAGATCTCGTGCTCGAGCCCGACGCCGGCGCCGCCCGCCAGGCGCTCCGCGTCGGCCACGAACGCCGCGACGCGGTCGGCCGGCAGGTCGATCTCGGCGGCCAGCAGCCCGGGGCCGATGCGCTTGGTGCGCTGCGGCCGGAAGCGAGAGGCGGCGAAGGCGACACCTTCGTCGGGCAGCACCACCGGCGCGCCGGGCAGGTCGGCCAGGCGAGCGGCAAAACGCCGCGCCTGCGCCGTGTCGAGGAAGTCGACGTAGAGGTAGGCGCCGTGCTGCCGGTCGGTGGAGGACGACCCCGTGGCGTGGGTCCGGGCGCGCGACCCGCCGCCGTCGCCGCCGTGCGAGCCGGAGCGGCCTTCGGTGGCGCCCGATCCGGCGTCGCCGTTCCCGTTCACCTCGAGCTCGCGCGGCCCGACGATGCGCTCCCAGGGCATGTCGGCGTCGGTCGACAGCGCCGCCGGGAAGCGTCGCCATGCCTGGCGTGCGTCGTCGGCGTCGGCCAGGGTGGCGTGCGCCATGTGGCTGCCCGAGACGACCTCGAGGTTGGCCGGCCGCGGCAGGTCGACGCCGGCGGCCTGCGCGACGAAGGCAGCGGCGACCAGGGCGCGTTCCAGGTCGGCGAAGCCGAGCAGGAACGTGCCGATCTCGGGCCGCCGCCCCACCGCCACGACGAGCTGCGTGATCACGCCGAGCGTGCCCTCGCTGCCCGCCAGGTCGGCAAGGCCGAACGGCGGCAGGCCACGCTCGGCAAACCAGGCCTCGGCCTGGTCGGCGGCGATCTCACGGTGCCCGTGCGTGCGTTCGCGCGCGGCGACGTCGAGCCGCCCGTCGGCGTGAAAACGCACGAGCTCGCCGCTTGGCAGCACGACGTCGGCGGCGCGCACGATGTCGAGCACGTGCCCCGGGCCGAAGGCGTTCAGGCCGGCGCCGCCGGTGGCGAACCAGCCGGCCAGTGTTGCGCCGAGGTTCGACGGGTAGACCGGCAGGGCGAGGCCGCGCCTCGCGAGCGCGCGGTGCACGGCGCGCAGCCGCGCGCCGGCCCCCACCACGCAGACCTCGCCGGTCGGGTCGATCTCGGCCTTGTCGAGGCGCGCCAAGTCGAGCACCAGGCCGCCGTCGCCGGGCACGGCGCCGCCGAGCGCCGCCGAGGCGGCGCCGCGCACCGTGACGGGCGTCACGGTCTCGTGCGCCCAGCGCAGCGCCTCTACGACTTCCATCGTGTCCTCCGGCAGAAAGACGACGTCGGGCACGGCATCGGTGAGAAAGCGGGTGAACAGACGCCCCAGGTAGACGTTCTGGTCGCGGTCGGCCTCGGCCAGCAGCAGCGGGTCGACGATGAGACGCGCCTCGCAGGCAGCCTCGTGACTGCCGTCGCAGAGGCCGGCGCGCCGCAGGTGCGCGGCGAGCGACTGCGCGAGGCGCCGCGAGCGCTCGCCCGCCGGCCGCTCGGCGAGCGACGGACCGCCGGTCAGCGCGCGGTAGAGCGGCGTCAGGCCATCGGGATGGGGCGTCTCGAAGGGCAGCGCGCTTGGGGGAAGCTGAGAGGCCCGGACGGTCACCAGGTACCACGTCCGGATTCGAGCATGCCGCCGCCACGGCCGCAGGCTGACCTTCGTCTCAGAACGCACCGCGCTTTCGTCGTCGTCTGCGTTTGTTGCGAACGATCTGCGGTCGCCGGAGCCCATGGCTCCGGCTCCTCGAATTCAATCGTGGCGGAGGGCCCAAGTCAAACCGATCGAGGGACAGGGGGTAGAGCGCTGGGAAACGCGCCCCCGCCGCCCTTGTCGGAATAGCCGATCGGGGCTAGCGATATGAAGCGTGACCGAGTCGCTGGGAGCGCTCGCAAGTGGAGCTTTCCCAGCGACTGTGTATGCGTTTGCGGCCTGCGCCGCGATCAGCTCGAGAAGGCGACGTGGACGTCTACGCGCATCGACGGGTCCAGCCCTTCTTCATCGGCAAGCAGATCGAGCACGCGCTGGTGGGGCTCGTCGAGTTGCTGGTTCGAGTAGTGACGATCGAAGGACTCCTGGTCCCGGTAGAACTCGAACGCTCACATCACGTCCGGGTAGCTGTCGTCACGGTTCAGCGACCAGTCCACGGGACCGTCGGGGTCACCCGTGAAGTGAAGGTCGTTGCAGAGCTGGAACAGCTCGTCGCCCTTGCCGGGTCTTGCCTGGAAGCGCAAGACCACACCTGGCTGATTGGTGTGCATAGAATTCTCCTTGTTCTTCGGGTCATGTCGGTCAGCACATCCGGCGGCATTGGTCGCTTCTCGAGATCATGTCGCACGTGGGACTACCGAACCGCAAGGACGTCGTCGCTGCGACGCACGCCACGCTGACCCTGTGGATCGATGCGCGGACCTCCCTTGTGCTCAGGGAGGTGACCGTGCTGCAAGTCAGCCGACCAGGTCTGGGGACCTGGCATCTGCGCATCGAGAACGACTACTCGCGCTGGGGCCAGCCGATCGAGCCACCCGTCGTGCTCCCTGAAAGACTGCTTCGTGACGGCGTTGCTCGTCGCGTTTGCCTGCCCGGCGCTGCACCGCGGTCCGATTTCGCCGCCGACCTTGTGGAAGGACGCCTCCACGAGGACGGTGTCGCCGGATACAGCGACCGCGGAGCCGAACGCGTCGCACGCCTGCCAGGCGTTCTCCTTGTAGAGGGTGGATCAGCCCGCGCCGGCTGAGACGCTGTCGGGCAGCGCCGCGGCCTCGTCGAGTGGACGGCAGAAGATGCGACTGCCGATCTCGGCCTCACCCCAGGCCGTGGGTGACCAGGGCGACTCCGGGAGCCCGGCGCCGTCCAGCAGAAGGATCGTGCGCCCGCTGGGGTCGACGCGCAGGCCACGGCGTCCGTGCCAGAGGTACGTCGTGCCGTCGCCGCTCGTGCAGATCGCCTCGAAGCCGAGCTGCAGAACATCGTCCCGGCTGTAGGTCCTGTGCTGCTCCACGCGCCCCTCCTTCCGATCCTGTAGATCGTGTGTCGGCCGCGTGGCTTCCCGCCCGTGATGAGCACTGCTGCCCATTTGGCACGCCGACGCCCGGGCCCTGTGGTGAGCGGGAAGCCCGGCGTCTGGCACGCCCGGACCCCGCTCGGGTAGCATGCGAAGCGACCAAGGAGCACTCATGCAGGCGTTCGACAACACCACCCCCCACCTCTCGACGGTCTACGACGAGCAGGTCCGCAAGACCATCCCGTACTACGACGCGTTCCACGAGCAGACGATGCGACTGGTGGCCGCATTCGACTCGCAGCCGGCCACCTGGCTCGACACCGGCGCCGGCACGGGCGCGCTCGTCGAGCAGGCCTGCGACCGGTTCCCCGCGACGAGGTTCCTGGTGGCCGACCCGGCCGCGGCGATGCTCACTCAGGCGCGGACCAGGCTCGCAGGCAAGGAGCGGGTCACGATCATGGAGCCGGCCGGCTCGCAGCACCTCGCGCTGCCCGAGCCGGTCGACGTGGTCACGGCGATCCAGGCGCACCACTACCTGCGGACGGCCGAGCGGGCGGCGGCGACCCGCGCCTGCCACGCCCTGCTGCGGCCTGGCGGCCTGTTCGTCACCTTCGAGAACATCAGGCCGGCCACGGCCGAGGGCACCGAGCTCGCCAGGCGCATGTGGGCCGACTTCCAGACCGCCCAGGGCCGCAGCGCCGACGAGGTGCAACGCCACCTGGCGCGCTTCGACGTCGACTACTTCCCGCTGACGGTGCAGCAGCACCTGGAACTGCTCACCGACTGCGGGTTCACGGCAGTGGAGCTCTTCTGGTACTCGGTCATGCAGGCCGGCTTCTGGGCCGTCAGGTAGCCGGCCCGCACTGCGGCTGGCCGAGACTCGGGGCCGTCGGCGTCAGGCAGGCGTGCGGATCGCGGCCTGGGGGACCCGCAGCGACTGCCCCATCCGGGCGATCAGTCCTCTGGAGCGGTAGACGGCGTAGTCGTGCTCGGAGCACTCCATCTCGAGGATGACTACCTGGTTCGGCGACTCGACTGGGCCTACGCGGACTGCGCGAGTGGGGGCAGACCCTGGCTGCCCAGGGGGCTCTGCCGCGCACTGGTGCGCTACGTCGGCGCGAGCGGTCCGGACGGCTAGCCCTTGACGTCTCGGAGGATGGGCCCTCGATATTCCGGACGACCGTACTCCGACTGCGGGACGGCCCCGAGGCCGGTTCGCGTGGCCGGGTGGTACGATGGCTCCGTGCCTCCAACCGCCCGCCACGGAGCCGACCATCCCCGTTGACGAACAGCATCGTGCCGAGCCCCCGGCGCAGCCCCCGCGTCGCTCCGGACCGCCCGGCGCCCTCGCCGCGCTCCCGCCCGGCCTGCACGGCCTGACCGAGGCAGAGGCCATGCGGCGGCGGGCGGCCGGCCAGGGCAACGAAGTGCCCGTCACGGCCGGCCGCAGCTACAACGACATCGTCCGCGACAACGTCCTCAACTTCATCAACATCCTGCTGTTCGTGGTCGGCGGCGTGCTCATCGCCGTGGGCCACTACCTCGATGCGCTGCTGTCGGTCGGCGTCGTGCTGATCAACACGGCGGTCAACCTCTTTCAGGAGATCCGCGCCAAGCGCACCCTCGACCGCATCGCCATCCTCACCAGGCCGCAGGCCGCCGTGGTGCGCGACGGCGCCGAGCGCGAGGTCGACCCGTCCGAGCTCGTCGTCGGCGACCTGCTGCGCGCGCTGCCCGGCGACCAGATCGTGGTCGACGGCAAGGTCGCCGGTCCGGGCTACCTCGAGGTCGACGAGTCGCTGCTCACCGGCGAGTCCGACCTGATCGTCAAGCACTCGGGCGACGCCGTGCTGTCGGGCAGCTTCGTCGTGGCCGGCGACGGCTGGTACGAGGCCGAGACGGTGGGCGCCGCGAGCTTCGCCAACCGCGTGACGGCCACGGCCCAGACCCACCGCCGCTTTCTCACCCCGCTGCAGCACCAGGCCAACGTCATCGTCTGGATCCTGGTCGTGATCGCGCTGGCGCTCGAGGCGCTCGCCATATTCCAGACGATCTCGCAGCACTTCCCCTTCGTCGAGAGCGTGCAGATGACGACCGTCGTCGTCTCGCTCATCCCCAACAGCCTCATCCTGGCGATCGTGCTGGCCTACGCCCTGGGGGCCGTGCGCATGGCCGGCAAGGGCGCGCTGGTGCAAGAGGTCAACTCGATCGAGTCGCTGTCGAACGTCGACGTGCTCTGCACCGACAAGACCGGCACGCTCACCACCAACGTCATCCGCCTGCGCGAGCTGGCGCCGCTGCACGCTACCCGCGAGCAGCTCGAGGCGGTGCTCTCGGCCTACGCCGCCAGCACCGCCGTGCCCAACCGCACGATCGAGGCGGTGGCGGCGGCGCTGCCCGGTCAGCCCCTCACCCTGGCCGGCGAGGCCGCCTTCTCGTCGGCCCGCAAGTGGAGCGGCCTGGCTTTCGCCCACGACGTGCTGCCCTGGTCGACGGTCGTGATCGGCGCCCCCGAGGTGCTGGCGCGCCACCTGCCCGACGACCCCGCCGCCGAGGCCCAGACGGCAGCCTGGGCCGACCAGGGCCTGCGCGTGCTGATGGTGGCCGGCAGCAAGCAGCCGGCGGCGTTTGCGGCGGGCGGCGCCAACGGCGCCGCCCGCCGCCCGCCCGAGCTGCCCTCCGGCCTCGAGGCGCTCGGCCTGGTGAGCCTGGCCGACGAGCTGCGCCCCAAGGTGGCCGAGACCCTTGCCGAGTTCGCGGCGGCCGGCATCGCCGTCAAGATCATCTCGGGCGACGACCCGCGCACGGTCACCGCCCTCGCGCGACAGGCCGGCCTGCAGGGCGACCTCGTGTCGTACTCGGGCGCCGAGCTCGCCCGCTGCGACGAGCACGAGCTCGGCGCGGCGGCGCTCGAGGGCACGGTCTTCGGCCGCGTCTCGCCCGAGCAGAAAGAGGCGCTCACGAGCGCCCTGCGCAAGCGCGGCCGCTACGTCGCCATGGTCGGCGACGGCGTGAACGACGTGATCGCCCTCAAGCGCGCCGACCTGGGCATCGCCCTGCAGAGCGGCAGCCCGGCGAGCCGCGCCGTCGCCGACCTCGTGCTCATGGACGACTCGTTCGGCGCCCTGCCGGCCGCCTTCCGCGAGGGCCAGCGTATCCGCAACGGCATGCAGGACATCCTCAACATCTTCTCGGTGCGCATCTTCTCGCGGGCCATCGTCATTCCGCTCGTCGCGCTGATCGGCGGCTTCGCCTTCTCGCCGCGCCAGTCGGCGCTGCTCGGCTACCTCACGGCCACGGTCCCCACGCTGGGCCTGATCTTCTGGGCCCAGGCCGGCCAGACGATCAGAGGGCGCATCTACCGGCCGCTGGCGCGCTTCGCCGTGCCGGCCACCATCCTGCTCGCGCTCTACCAGGTCGCGGTCTACGCCATCTACTTCAAGACCCAGGAGCACAGCTACCGGCTCGCTCATCACGGCGCGACCGCCCAGCAGGCGGTGCAGGCGGCCCTGCCGGTCGCCCAGACGGCGGCCACCGCGCTCGCCATCCTCTGCGGCCTCATCCTGCTGCCCTTCACGGTGCCGCCCACCATGCGCTGGGTGGGCGGCGCCCGCCTGCGCGGCGACTGGCGGCCCACCGTGATGGCGATCGTCCTGTTCGTCGTCTACCTGCTCGTCGTGTCGAGCCCGGGCGGCCGCAACCTGTTCGGCTTGCGCCAGATCGGCGTGCTGCAGCAGATCCTGCTGATCGTGATCGCCGTGTCGTGGGGCTTCACCGTGCGCGCCATCTGGCACTGGCGCTTTCTCGACCGGCTCTTCGGGCCGCCCGAGGGCCGGCCGATCGGCGAGCGCCGGCGGCGCTCGGGCTGACACCGACCCGTACCGGCAGAGCGAGAGCCCCTGCCGAGCTGCGTCGACGGCTCAGCGCCCGCGACCGCAAAGAGGTCTACCGACGGGTCGACGAGCTGAAGCGCCTGCTCCAGAGCTAGCCTGAACGTACGGCTCACACTTCTGGGGTAAGATACCGGTTCGGCCACCCTTCGACGGGAGAGTCTGCATGCCCACCCGGTCTCGTTCGACCACTTCCGGCGGCGGGGGCGGCGGGCCGCAGCCCGCCGACGCCGCCGCCGCACCCGACAGCGCCGACGCGCCCGCAACCGCCGTGTCCGGCGCCGCCCCTCAGCCCGACGCCGCGCCTGCGCCCGGCGCGGGCGCCGCGCCCGACGCCGCTGCTGGGCCCGATGCCCCTGCCGCGCCCGACGTCGAAGCCGCCGTCGACCTCTCCGACCCCGCGCTCTACATCAACCGCGAGCTCAGCATGCTGGCGTTCCAGCGCCGCGTGCTCGAAGAGGCCCAGGACGAGCGCAACCCGCTGCTCGAACGAGTCAAGTTCCTGTCGATCCTGGGCTCGAACCTGGGCGAGTTCTTCATGGTGCGCGTCGCCGGCCTGCGCCAGCAGGTCGAGGCCGGCGTGGCCGACCTGTCGGCCGACGGCATGACGCCGGCCGAGCAGCTCGTGGCCTGCCGCGAGCTCGCCTACCGGCTCATGCACGACGCGCGCGACACCTGGGCCCACGACATCCTGCCGCAGCTCACCGCGGCCGGCGTCCACATTCACGACTTCGCCGAGCTCGACGAAGGCCAGCGCCAGGCGGCCGACGGCTACTTCGACCGCAGCGCGTTCCCGGTGCTCACGCCGCTCGCGTTCGACCCCGGCCGGCCGTTTCCCCACATCTCCAACCTGAGCCTCAACCTCGCCGTGCTGCTGCACGACGAGCGCGGCCACCAGCTCTTCGCCCGGGTCAAGGTGCCGTCGACCCTGCCCCGCCTGGTGTCGGTGCCGGCGCCGGCCGACGTGCCGGGCACAGCCCGCGCGCGGCGCTACGACTTCGTCTGGCTCGAGCAGCTCATCGCCGCCAACTTGGACGAGCTGTTCCCCGGCATGACGATCGTCGGGGTCTACGCTTTTCGCGTCACGCGCGACGCCGAGATGTCGATCCAGGAGCTCGAGGCCGACGACCTGCTCGAGACGATCGAAGAGGGCGTGCTCCGCCGGCGCTTCGGTTCGGTCGTGCGCCTGACGGTCGACACGGCCACGCCCGACGACGTGCGCGCCATCCTGCTCGACAACCTCGACCTCGAGCCCGAGGGCCTGATCGCGGTCGACTCGCCGCTCGGCATGAGCGGCATCAACCTGCTCGGCCTCGACCGGCCCGACCTCAAGGACGCGCCCTTCGTGCCGGCCGTGCCGCGCGGCCTCGGCGACCCCGACCTGTCGGTGTTCGCCGCCATCCGCAAGCACGACATCCTCATCCACCGGCCCTACGACTCCTTCGAGCCGGTGATCGACTGGCTCGAGAGCGCCGCCCACGACCCCGACGTGCTCGCCATCAAGATGACCCTGTACCGCGTGGGCCGCAACGCGCCCGCCGTGAACGCCCTGCTCGAGGCGGCCCGCAACGGCAAGGAGGTCGCCGTCCTGGTCGAGCTCAAGGCGCGCTTCGACGAGGAGCCGAACATCGAGTGGGCGCGGGCGCTCGAAGACGAGGGCGTACACGTGGTCTACGGCCTCGTCGGCATCAAGACGCACTCCAAGATCGCCATGGTCGTGCGCCGCGAGGGCGACGGCATCCGCCGCTACGTGCACCTCGGCACCGGCAACTACAACGTCGTCACGGCGCGCCTCTACACCGACCTCGACCTGTTCACCTGCGACCCGACGATCGGCCAGGACGCGACCGAGCTCTTCAACTTCCTGACCGGCTTCTCGCGCTCGCGCGACTACCAGAAGCTGCTGGTCGGCCCGATCAACCTGCGGGAGCGCTTCGAGGCGCTGCTCGAGCGCGAGATCGAGCACCAGAAGGCGGGCCGCGGCGGCCACCTGGTCTTCAAGATGAACTCGCTCGTCGACCGCAAGATGATCGCCTGGCTGTACCGCGCCTCGCAGGCCGGCGTGAAGGTCGACCTGCTGGTGCGCGGCATGTGCTCGCTGCGCCCCGGCATACCCGGGGTGAGCGACAACATCAGGGTGACGAGCATCGTCGGCCGGTTCCTCGAGCACAGCCGCATCTACTGGTTCCGCAACGGCGGCGACGAGCAGGTCCTGGTGGGCTCGGCAGACCTCATGCCGCGCAACCTCAACCGCCGCGTCGAGGTGCTCTTCCCCGTCGAAGACCCGGCCATCGTGCGCCGGCTGCGCGACGAGATCCTCGACGTCTACTGGCGCGACAACGTGAAGGCCAGATACATGCAGGCCGACGGCAGCTACGTGCACGCCGCGCCGGCCGAGGGCGAAGAACCGCTCGAAGGCCAGGCCTGGTTCATCGAGCACGCGGCCGACCGCGCTCCGCGCGACGCCGGACGGCGCGCCAAGCGGCGTACCGCCGGACGCTAGCGAGGCCCCGTGGACCTGCTCTTCCTGCGGCACGGACCGGCCGGTTCGCGGGCCGAGTGGCGCGGTCCCGACGCCGAGCGCCCGCTCACCGACCAGGGCCGCGAGGTCGTGCGCCGCGCGGCCACCCTGCTCGCCGCCGCCGGCCTGACGGTCGACGCGGTGCTCACGAGCCCTTACGCGCGGGCTCACGAGACCGCCGAGATCGCCGCCGCGGCGCTCGGCGCAAGCGATCGGCTGGCCGACGACGAGCGCCTCGAACCGGGCTTCGGCCGCGACGGCCTGGCGAGCATCGTCGCCGACCACGCCGGCGCCGGCTGCCTGCTGCTCGTCGGTCACGAGCCCGACTTCAGCGCGACGATCGGCGCGCTCACGGGCGGCGAGGTGGTCGTCAAAAAGGCCGGCGTCGCCCGCGTCGATCTCGACGAGCACACCCTGCGCGGGCGGCTGCTGTGGCTGCTCGCGCCGCGCATCCTCTTCGACCGATAAGGCGGGCGACCATGGAGATCGAAGCCAAGTTCAGCGCTCCCGACGCCGCCGTGCTCGAGCGCCTCGGCGAGCTCGCGGAGCTCGCCGGCTACGCGCTCGAGGGCGGCGAGAACGTGGCGATGGCCGACCTGTACCTCGACACCGCCGACCGCGCCCTGCACGCCGCCGGCATGTTCTGCCGGCGGCGCGACCGCGGCGACCGCGTGGTGCTGACCGTCAAGCGGCGCCGGCCCGGCGCCGGCGCAGCCGGCGCCGACACCGGCGCCGTGCACCGCCGCGACGAGTGGGAGGTCGACCTGCCCAAGGGCGCCGCCGGCGACCGGCCCGACGGCTGGCCGGCCAGCGAGGCGCGCGACCAGGTGCTCGCCGTCGCCGGCAAGGCGGCGCTGCGGCCGCTCGTCGAGATCCGCCAGGACCGGGTACTGCGCCGCCTGACCCGCAGGGGCGACCAGGTCGGCGAGCTATGGCTCGACACCGTGACGTTCGTCGCCGACGGCGACGCGCAGCAGCCGCCCCGCTACGAGGTCGAGGCCGAGCTCAAGGGTGCCGGCGCCGAGCCCGACCTCGCCGCGATCGCCGCGGCGCTGCAGCGCGACTTCGAGCTTGCGCCGCAACCCCTGTCCAAGTTCGAGCGGGCGCTCGCCGCCCTCGACGGCGGGGCCGGCGAGCCGCTGCTGTCGGGCGACGAGGAGCGCCTGCTCGCGCGCCTCGCGCGGCGCACCGACGCCGTCGGGCGTCGCGCCCGCGTGCTGCTCGCGCTGCACGGCGGCGCGCTGCAGCGCGAGGCGGCGACGCGCGCCGGCATGGCGCCGCGCACCGTGCGCTACTGGCTCAACCGCTTTCGCAGCGAACGCCTCGCGATCTTTCCGCGGCGTCTGATCGCGGCGGCGCCCCGCCGGCGCGCCGCCGCGCCCGCGCCGGTCGCAACGCCGGCCGCGGCCCAGCGGGCGGCCCAGCCCTCGCGCGCAGCGCACAAGCCGACGAAGGCCCCGGCCACGAAGGACGCCGCCCCGACGGCCCCCGCGAAAGCTCCCGCGAAAGCCGCCACGAAGGCCGCCACGGAGCCGGCGGCCAAGGCGCCGGCCGCCGTCGCACCCGTCCGCCGCGCCGCGCCGGCGCCGGCCGCTCGTGCGGCGACGCCCAAGCGGCGCATACGGCCCGGCATCCGGGCGAGCGACACCATGGCCGAGGCGGCCTTCAAGACGCTGCGCTTCCACCTCGACCGCATGCTGGCGCACGAGGCCGGCACGCGCGACGGCGGCGACCCCGAGGACCTGCACGACATGCGGGTCGCCACGCGCCGCATGCGTGCCGCGCTGCGCGTGTTCGGGCCCTACCTCGACGCCCGCACCATGCACCCGGTCAACCGCGGCCTGCGAAACACCGGGCGCGTGCTGGGCGCGGTGCGCGACCTCGACGTCTTCCACGAGAAGACGCTCAAGTACCTCGAGACGCTGCCCGAGCAGCGCCGCGACGAGCTCGAGCCCCTGCTGCGCGTCTGGCGCGAGCGCCGCGACGAGGCCCGCGCCGACCTGCTCGCCTACCTCGACGGCGCCCGGTACCCGGCCTTCGTCGAGAGCTTCGGCGCGCTGCTCGACGACCCGGCGCGGGCAGCGCTGCCGTACGTGACCGCCGACCAGGAGGCCCTGCCCCACCGTGTCGCGCTGGTGCTGCCGTCGACCCTCTACGACCGCGTCGCGGCCGTCTGGGCCTTCGACGACGTCGTCGGAGGCCACGACACGCCGCTGCCGCGCTTTCACCGGCTGCGCATCGCCGGCAAGGCGATGCGCTACACCTTCGAGTTCTTCGAGGAGGTGCTCGGCCCCGGCGCCGCGCCGCTCATCCAGACCACCAAGGACATGCAGGACCATCTCGGCGACCTGCAGGACGCGGTCGTCACCTGCACCATCCTGCGCAACTTCCTGACCTGGGGTACCTGGGACCAGCCCTCCGGCGGCGGCCGGCGGCGCATCATGCCGATGATCGTAGCGCCCGGCGTAGCAGCCTACCTGGCGGCTCGCCAGGCCGAGCTGAACGAGCTCGTCGACACGTTCCCGGCGATGTGGACGAAGGTCCGCGGCGAGGCCTTCGGCCACGGCCTGGCCGCGGTGATCGGCGACCTCTCGAGCTAGACCCCTCCGGCGGCAGCCGAGGCTGCCGCCGTCGCGGCACGAAGCTCGCCTGCTCCCTGCCCCCGCGGCTACTCCCCGGCCTCGGTGGCGCCCGACGCCTCGACCACGATGTTGAGGCGGCGGCGCATCGCCCGCTCCATGGCGGCCCGCCGGTTGTCGAGGCCCCAGAGCTCGAGGTCGGCGCGCCCCTGCGTGGCCAGGCGCAGCGTGAGCGCGCGCTTACCCGACGCCTCGAGCCGCGCGTGGCGCACCACGCCGCCGTGGCTGCGGTCGAGGCGCTCGGCCAGGCGCAGCAGGTCGGACAGCGTGCGCACCACCTTGCGGGCGCCGTCGTCGAGCGCCGCGAAGGCCGCGAAGTCGGTGCTCGGCGTGGCCTTGCGATGGAACAGCGCGGTGGCCGCGATGATGGCGATCTCGCGCTGGTCGAAGCCCAGCAGGTCGGCGTTGGCGATGAGGTAGGCGGAGTGCACGTGGTGCTCGGGGTACGACACGAACGTGCCCACGTCGTGCAGCAGCGCGGCGTGACGCAGCAGCTCGCGCTCCTCGTCGCCGAGCTCGTGGTACCCGGCCTGCCGGGCGCTGTCGAAGAGCTCGAGCGCGAGGCGCGCGACGTGGCGGGCGTGGCCCTCGTCGGCGCCGGTCGCCTGCAGCAGGCGCAGCACGCTGCGCTCGCGCACCGAGAGCTCGTGGGCTGCGGCACCATCCGCGGTGCGCACCAGGTAATCGACGAGCAGGCCGTCGCGCAGGCCGCACTCGCCGAGCGCGGTGACCGCCGGCAGCTCGAGGTCGGTGAGCAGCGTCTCGAGCACCGCCGCCCCGGCCACCACGATGTCGGCGCGGTCGGGGTTCAGGCCGGGCACCTTGCGGCGCTCGTCGAGGTCGAGCCCGCGCAGCAGCTTCACGACCTTGCGCACGTCGGCGAGCTCGACCCTCTCGTCGCGCCCGGGCTCGCGGTCGTGCAGCACCCTGGCGGCCACGACCGCCACGTTGCGCACGGTGCCCGACGTGCCGTAGGCGACGTCGACGTCGAGGCGGCGCACGGCCGCCACGGCGTGCACCGACGCCAGCCGCACGGCGCGCTGCAGCTTCTGGTAGTCGTCGCCGCTCAGGCGGCCGGCCACGTCGGGCAGGCTTTCGTCGCCGGCCAGGCGCACCGCGCCGAGCGGCAGGCTGTCGAGGAACAGGTGCCGGCGCCCGTCGCCGACCATCACCTCGGTGCTGCCGCCGCCGATGTCGAGGCAGAAGGCGACGCGGTCGCCGAGCTCGACCCTGCTCTGGATGCCGAGGAAGATGAGGCGCGCCTCCTCGCGGCCGGACACGACGTGCACGTCGAGCCCGGCCTCGTCGTGCAGGCGCGCCACGAACGCGGCGGCGTTGCGCGCCTCGCGCGTGGCCGAGGTCGCCACGGCGACGACCTCGGCGGCGCCCAGGCCGCGCGCCAGGCCGCTGAACGAGCGGCAGACCGTGACCGCCCGCTCGATCGCCGCCGGCCGCAGCAGGCGGTCGCCGAACTCCTCCTCGCCCAGGCGCACGACCTCGCGCGTGAGGTTGATGACCTGGTAGGAGGTGGACGAGGCGATGCGCACGACCATGAGTCGCACCGAGTTCGTGCCGATGTCGACGAAGCCGACGACGCGGCCGGCGCCGGGCGGCGGCGCGCCGCCGGCCCCGCCGGCCGCCTCGACCGGGCCGCCGACCTGCGTGTCGCGGGCCTCAGCCATGTGCGTCACCCTATGCCCGCCCTTACGGGGCGGCAATGCCGCAGCGCCAACATGCCGCCGCCGCTCCCACTGGCGTAGACTAGGCGCGCGATACGAATCAGACATGCGTGAGCGGCGACGGTGCGGCCGATCGCCGGCGCCGGGCGCGCAAACGAATGCCCGGCCGCGACCTCCCCGAAAGGAGCCATGTGACTCCCGACAAGTCCGACGGCGCCGGCGACAGCGAACCCAAGCGCAAGAAGCTCGACGACACGACGTACCTCAAGGAGCTCGGCAGGCTGCAGATCGAGCTCGTCAAGCTGCAGGAGTGGATCAAGACCCGCGGTCTCAAGCTGGTCACCATCTTCGAGGGCCGCGACGCCGCCGGCAAGGGCGGCACGATCAAGCGCGTCACCGAGACCCTGAACCCCCGCGTCGTGCGCGTCGTCGCCCTCGGCGTGCCGACCGAGCGCGAGAAGACCGAGTGGTACTTTCAGCGCTACGTCGCGCACATGCCGGCGGCCGGCGAATGGGTCATCTTCGACCGCTCCTGGTACAACCGCGCCGGCGTCGAGCGCGTCATGGGTTTCTGCAGCGAGGACGAGGTCACCGAGTTCTTCCGCTCGTGCCCGCCGTTCGAGGAGATGCTCATCCGCAGCGGCATCATCCTCGTGAAGTACTGGTTCAGCGTGAGCGACGAAGAGCAGGAGCGGCGCTTCAAGGACCGCATCCAGGACCCCACCAAGCGCTGGAAGATCTCCGAGATGGACCTCGAGAGCTGGGACAAGTGGGTCGCCTACTCACGCGCCAAGGACGAGATGTTCCACTACACCGACACCAAGCGCTCGCCCTGGTATGTGGTGAACTCCGACGACAAGAAGCGCGCCCGGCTGAACGTCATCCACCACCTGCTGACCGTGATCCCCTACGAGGACCTCACGCCCAGGCCGTTCAAGCTGCCGCCCCGGCGCGAAGACAGAGGCTACGTGCGCCCGCCGATCGAAGACCAGACCTTCGTACCCGAGATCTTCTAGGAGCGGGTCCAGGCCTTCTGGGAGAGACCTCCCCGGGCGCGCCGCCGAGGTGCGGCGCTCGCGCCCGGGCCGACCCCCGGCCCTGCGTCAGTGCATGCGGTCGTAGTCCTTGGCGAACTTCTTCTCGCCTTCCTTCTTGCCGTAGGCGTCGAGGTAGGCGTTGTGGATGTCGCACTTCTTGCAGCCCTTGCCGCAGCAGTGCTTCCAGTCCTTCTTCGAGAACTCGTTCCTGAGCTTGGCCATGCGGCCGCTCCTTCTTCTGCGCTGCCCGGGTGATGTCGCCCCCGATGCTACCCGCAGGGCGGCCGCTTCGGAACACGACGCCAGGCGCCGCCTCTGCGAAAGCGGGCGGGCGCCGGGCCCGACCTCGCGGCGACCGACCGCCGACCGGCGGCGGTCAGACCTGGAACGCGCTCGGGCAGAGCCCGGTGAGCGGGCAGCGCTCGCAGGCCGGGCGGCGAGCGCGGCAGACCCGGCGGCCGTGACGCACCAGGTCAACGTGGGCGGCGTAGACGTCGGCCGGGTCGGGGCCGGCGAGCGCGGTGAGCACGGCGTGGGCGGTCTCGGCGCTGACGCCGGGATCGATCAGACCGAGCCGTCCCGCCACCCGATGCACGTGCGTGTCGACCGGCATGACCGGCCGGCCGAGCGAGAACAGCAGCACGCACGACGCCGTCTTGGGCCCCACCCCTGGCAGGCCCTGCAGCCAGGCGAGCGCCTCGTCGTCGGTCATGCCGCCGAGGACGCCCAGGTCGGGCTCGCCGCCCTCTCCGGCACTGATCGCGTTCAGGATGGCGGCGATGCGCGGCGCCTTGACGTGCGACAGGCCGCCCAGGGCGATGGCGTGTTCGATCGCCGCGACCGGCGCGTCGCGCACCGCCGACCAGGTGGGAAAGCGCCGGGTGAGCTCGGCGAAGGTGCGGTCGGTGTTCACGTCGGCCGTGTTCTGCGAGAGCACCGTGTAGACGAGCTCGCCGACCGGCGGAAAGCGCGGCGCGAGCACGGGGCGGCCGTAGGCCTCGTCGAGCAGGGCGACGATCCGGCGCAAGCGCCGCCGGCGCCCGGCGGGCGACGCGGGGACGCGGGCGCGGGGGGCGGCGGCTATGGCCGCCGCCCCCCGCGCCCGCTCACGGGTTCAGCGACGGGCACGCGCGACCAGCGCGCCGCCGAGGATGAGGCCGAGCACCAGGTTGGCGAGGCCCACGACCCAGATCGGCGCCGTGACGTGGACGGACAGCAGCCGCAGGTGCACGTCGGCGCGATTGTCGAACCAGAGCACGACGCCGACCGCGACGATCACCACCACGACGACGACCGTCCAGGGCACTTGCCGGCGGGGTCGCCGGCGGCCGCGGCCTCGCGCGCGCGAGCGCGACCAGTCGAGCCCCATGCCCTCGGGCAGGGTGCGCGGGATCGAGCCGTCGCGCCAGTCCATGTCGTCGTTCATGCCCACCATCGATCAACCCCCGCCGGGCTCGCATCGGACGCCCGGCACGGCGACACGGAGCGCCGGGCCAAGGCCCTGTACCGCCCCGCCGACGTCGTGCCGCCCATCGGCCATGCCCTACTTTGCCTCATCGCGGCGAGCGATGCCAGACCCCGAGGCAAAGCGGCGGCGGCCGGCGCTCGGGCGCCGGCCGCCGCCGCGATCCTCGTACCGCGCCAGCGCTTCGCCGTCAGGCGACCGCCGTATGGGCCGCCTCGAGCGCCTCGGCCACCGTGGCGAACACGGTGTCGAGCTCGCTGTCGGAGATGACGAGCGGCGGCTGCAGGCGCAGCACGTTGCCGAAATTGCCGCCGACGCCGATCAGCACGCCGTGCTCGAGGCAGTAGTTGCGCACGAAGCCGGCCTCGGCCGTGGCGAAGGCCTTGGAGGTGCGGTCCTTGACGAGCTCGACGCCGATCATGAGGCCCTTGCCGCGCACGTCGCCGATCAGCGACTCGTGGGCGGCGTGCTCGCGCAGGCGCGCCATGAGCCGCTCGCCCTTGGCGGCCGCCTGGCCGGGCAGGTCGGTGCTCGTCATGAACTCGATGTTGGCAAGCGAGGCGGCGCAGCTCACCGGGTTGCCGCCGAAGGTCGAGAGGTGGTCGCCGACCTGGAAGGCGTCGGCGATCTCGGCGCGGGCGATGAAGGCGCCCAGCGGCCAGCCGTCGGCGATGCCCTTGGCCATCGTCATGATGTCGGGCACCACGCCGTAGTGCTCGATCGCAAAGAGCTTGCCGGTGCGCCCGAAGCCGCTCTGCACCTCGTCGGCGATGAACAGGGCGCCCTCGTCGTCCAAGATCTGCTTGACGGCCGCAAAGTAGCCGGCCGGCGGCGTGACGATGCCGCCCTCACCCATGACGGGCTCGGCGATGAAGGCGCAGCACTGGCCCGACAGATGCAGCCGGATGACCTCGCGCACGCGCTCGGCGCAGGCCAGACCGCAGGTGTCCTCGGCCAGGCCGAGCGGGCAGCGGTAGCAGTACGGCGTGGGGGCGAAGGCGACGCCCGGCATGTAGGGGCCGCCGCCCTTCTTGCGGCCCGAGTTGCCGGTGATCGACAGGGTCGCGTAGGTGCGGCCGTGGAAGCTCGACTCGAGCGCCACGAGCTCGCAGCGGCCGCTGAAGCGCTTGGCGAGGCGCAGGGCGCCCTCGTTGGCCTCGGCGCCGGAGTTGCAGAAGAAGGTCTTGCGCAGGTCGCCCGGGGTGACCTGGGCGAGCTTCTCGGCCAGCGCGCCGACGGTCGGCACGTAGTAAACGTAGCTGCAGGCGTGGACGATCTTGTCGGCCTGCGCCTTGGCCGCCTCCAAGATGGCCTGGTTGGCGTGGCCGGCGTTGGTCACGGAGATACCGGCGAAGCAGTCGACGAACTCCCTGCCGCTCTCGTCGAAGAGCCTGGCGCCCTCGCCGTGGTCGACCACGACCGGCTCGATGCGTTTGACGAAGCCGGTCATCACGTAGTCGCGGTACTGGTCCTGGACACCCATGCTATCGACCACCCTTCGAGTGACGTTTTGGCGCGCCTGCCGGGGCGCGCTGCTGCTGTGCAGCGAGGCGGGTGTGCGCGCGGATTCTATCAGCGCGACCGGTGGCGCGCGCCCCGGTCGCTGTCCCGACGCACCCACGCGGCGACGCCGCACGCGCCAACCTGTCCGGTAGGATGCGGGCACACACACGACCACCACCGACCGACGAGGGAGCCCCAATGGACGAGCCGCTGCCCGGCGTGAGCGACGCCTTCCGGACATTCCTGCACGAAGCCCCGGCCCAGTCCGGCGCCTGGATGGAGGCGGTCGAGCGCCTCGGTGCGGCGAGCGCCCTCGACGAGAAGACCGCGGCCCTCGCCTACCTGGCCGTGCTGGCCGCCACCCGCCTCACGAGCGGCGTGCCGTTCCACGCCCGCCAGGCGCGCTCGCTGGGCGCCTCGCGCGACGAGGTGATCTCGGCCGTGCTCGTCGGCCTGCCGGCCGTGGGCAACGGCGTCACGCAGGCGCTGCCCGCCGCCCTGGCCGCCTTCGACGCCCCGGAGTGATCCGCTAAAGCTCCCCCGCCTCGCGCGTCGATAGGTAGGCGTACGTGTGCGCAAGCGGATAGGGCTGGAGGGACCCCCCACGGACTCACCGGGTCTGCTCAACCCGAGGGCGATGCTGGCCGCCGCCCTTGTGGTCGTGGCCGGCGCCGTGCTCGGCGTGGCCGGCTTTGCCGTGGAGCAGACCCACGCCAACTGGCACCCGCACGTCGCCCGCACCGCCACGGGCTGGCGCATCACCGAACCGGGCGCCGGCATAGGCGACCCGGCCCTGTCGGGCGATCGTCTCGCCTGGCAGGACGGTCCCTACACCGTGCTCATGGACCTCGACACCGGACGCTCCCGCCTCGTCGGCGACGGCCTGAACGCCGGGTCGGTCGCCTCGCCGGCCATCTCGCACCGCGGTCTCGCCTGGGAGGAGGCCGCCGGCGGGAGCAGGCGCCGCTCGTACGTCTACGCCTTCGATTTCGCCACCGGACGCCGCCTGCTGCTGGGCCAGGCCGACACCGCGCCGACCACGCCGGCCGTGAGCGGCGCGATGGCCTACTGGCTGAGCGCCGGCCATGTGATCGGCTGCCGCATGTCGGGCGGCAAGCCCCGGGTGATCGGCGCCGCGGCCGGCAGCGGCCAGTTCCTCATGGCCGCCGGCTCGCTCGTCGCATGGTCCCAGCAAGGCAGCCCCGGGGCGCCCTTCCAGATCACCCTGCACGACACGGTGAGCGGCAGCACGGCCCAGCTTCGCCTGCCCGGGGAGACCCCGGGGGCCGTCTTCGACCCGCCCATCCTCGCCGCCGGCACCCTCGCCTGGCTGCGCGCCGACCGCAGCGACGCGACGACCTCGATCACCACCTACGACATGGAGACGCTGACCGAGCACGAGGTGGTCGCGCGGCGCGGCCTCGTCGGACCCGGCTTCGACGGCTTCACGGTGGTCTGGGCGCAGCCGTCGGGCGGCGGCGACGCGATCATGGCCCTGACCCTCGGCGCCACGACACCGGTCACCATCGCCCACGTGGCCGCCGGCGTGCAGTCGGTGCTCGTGAGCGGCGACGCCGTGGCCTGGTGGATGCGCACCGCCAGCCAGTCGTGGATCGAGACCACGAGGCTGCCGTGAACCCGCCCGAGCCCCTCGCCCCGCGCCACGACCGCGAGCTCCTCGCCCCGCGGCAGGAGCCCCTCGCCCTGCCCCAGGAGCCCCTCGCCCCGCACCATCGCCTGCGCTGCGGCGTCACCGGCGAGCAGCTCCTGTTCTGGCTGCTGCTCGCCCTCTGGACCCTGAACGTCTGCGACCTGCTGCTGACGCGCTACTCGCTCTGGCTGGGCTTCGCCACCGAGGAGAACGGCGTCATGCGCTACTTCCTGCACGAGGGCACGGTGAGCTCGACCACCTTCAAGATCGGCGTCGTCACCGTCGGCTCGCTCGTTCTCTGGCGCGTGCGCCACCGCCCCACCGCCCTGGTCGCCGCTGCCCTGCTCACCGGCGTCTTCGCCGCCGTCGTCGCCTACCAGGCCGCCTGGGTCCTCAGCCTGTAAGGAGCCCCCGCGGGCTGCAGGCGAGGCCGGAACGGCCGAGCTCTGCGCGGGCGTGGCAAGCCGCCCGAGACCGCGCCGCGCGCGAGGACGGTCCGCACCCGGGGCGACGGCGCGGCGCAGCCGACGCCGTCGCCCGGCCCTCCCACGCGATGGCGGGCACCGACAGGAGCGCCGCGCAGCTCTCCCGCGAGGCGGCGGAGCGGGGGTGAGGGACGAGAGCGAACTCTGAGCGGACCGCCGCACCGCAGCACAACCGCCCATCCAGTCGCGAAGCGCGAGCCCGAGCCCTCACCCCCCCGCTCCGCCGCCGGCACGCCCCCGCCCAACCGCCGCCCCCCCCAGCCACGACCCCCCACGCCCCCTTCACTACCGCACACCTCCGCACACCCTCACCAAACAAATCCGCTCAATCCTGCCCTCCATCCGGTCGACGAGCACGCGCCCCGCCCGCTATACTTCCCATGGTTCTCCCTGCGGATCGTGGAATCAGCGGAAGTCTCACCGACGGCAAGTCTGCCGCCTCGCGAAGGAGAGTGTATGGCCAGGCCCAATGGTCCCACCTCGACCGGTGCTGCTCTCGTGCTCGGCGGCGGCGTCGCCGGCATCCAGTGCTCGCTCGACCTGGCGGAGGGGGGGTACAAGGTCTACCTCGTCGAGAAGTCGCCGGCGCTCGGCGGCCACATGTCGCAGCTCGACAAGACCTTCCCCACCAACGACTGCTCGATGTGCACGCTGGCGCCCAAGCTGGTCGAAGCCGGACGGCACCTGAACATCGAGATCGTCACGAACTCCGAGCTCACCGGCCTCGAGGGCACGCCGGGCGACTTTCGCGCCAAGGTCTACCACCACGCCCGCTTCGTCGACCCCGACATCTGCACGAGCTGCGGCGAGTGCGCCCCGGTCTGCCCCGTCACCGTGGCCGACCAGTACAACGAGGAGCTCGGCGAGCGCAAGGCCATCTACAAGCTCTATCCGCAGGCCATCCCCAACACCTACGCGGTCACCAAGAAGGGCCACTCGCCCTGCAAGCGCGCCTGCGCCGTGCACACCTCGGCGCAGGGCTACGTCGCCCTGATCGGCCAGGAGCGCTTCGCCGACGCCTACCGCGTGGCGAGCGAGCCCAATCCCTTCCCCGCCGTCTGCGGCCGCGTCTGCACGCACAAGTGCGAGACCGACTGCACGCGCGGCGAGGTCGAGCAGCCGATCGCGATCGCCGGGCTCAAGCGTTTCCTGGCCGATTACGCGGTCGGCAACGTGGCGCTGCCCGATCCCGCCGAAGTCAAGTTCGCCGAGAAGGTGGCTATCGTCGGCGCCGGCCCAAGCGGCCTGTCGTGCGCCCGCGACCTCGCCCTGCTCGGCTACCAGACGACGGTCTTCGAGGCCAAGCCCGAGCCCGGCGGCATGCTGCGCTTCGGCATCCCCGAGTACCGCCTGCCCAAGGCCGCCCTGCAGCAGGACATCGACCGCATCGTGGCGCTCGGCGTCGACCTGCAGTGCGACAAGGCGGCCGGCTACGACTTCACCGTCGACTCGCTGCTCAAGGACGGCTACAAGGCCGTCTACCTGGCCACCGGCCTGCAGGGCGGCCGCCCGCTGCCGATCCCCGGCAACGACGCCAAGGGCGTCTTTACCGCCGTGGATCTGCTGCGCGACGCCACCCTCGAGAAGCCCATCGACATGGGCAAGAACGTGATCGTGATCGGCGGCGGCGACGTCGCCTTCGACGCCGGCCGCACGGCCGTGCGCCTGGGCGCCGAAAAGGTCACCCTGGTCTGCATCGAAGACGACGCTACCATGCCGGCCTCGGCCGACGAGATCGAAGAGGGTCTCGCCGAGTCGATCAGCTTCATCTGCTCGTGCATGCCGACCGCCGTGGTGGCCGGCCCCGACGGCCGCGCCGCCAAGGTCGAGTTCACGGCCTGCACGCTGGGCGACGCCGACGAGCGCGGCTGGCGCCCGCCGGTGCCGCTCGACAACAGCTTCAGCGAGCTCGCCTGCGACACCGTCGTGTTCGCCACGGGCCAGGGCATGGTCGACGACTTCTCCAAGGGCGCGCGCGGCGTCAAGGTCGAGCGCAACCAGATCGTGACCGACAAGCAGAGCCAGGCCACCGGCCGCAAGGGCGTCTTCGCCGGCGGCGACGCGGCCGCCCGCGGGCCCTGGACGGCGATCGAGGCCGTCGCCGCCGGCCGCCGCGGCGCGCGCGCCATCCACAACTTCCTGCGCGGCGAGGAGCTCCTGCCGTTAGACGACGACCAGCTCGACGAGGCCAAGCCCGACGACGACGTGCTGCGCCAGACCGAGGTCATGGCGCGCACCACTATGCCGCAGCTCCCGGGCACGGCCCGCAAGCTCACCTGGGACGAGGTCAACACCGGCTTCAGCGCCGAGCAGGCCGTAGCCGAGGCCAAGCGCTGCCTCAACTGCGCCGTCTGCTCCGAGTGCCTCGAGTGCGTGCGCGCCTGCGGGCCCGGCGCCCTGCTGCACGGCGAGCGCGACCGCGAGTTCGACGTCGAGGTCGGCGCCGTCGTGCTGGCCACCGGCTTCGACCTCTACGACCCCGGCGACAAGGGCGAGTACGGCTACGGCCGCTACCCCGACATCCTGTCGGCCCTCGAGTACGAGCGCATGCTCTCGGCCAGCGGCCCCACCGTGGGCGAGGTCAAGCGGCCCTCCAACGGCGAGCACCCCAAGAAGATCGCCTTCATCCAGTGCGTGGGCTCGCGCGACCAGGACCACGAGTACTGCTCGAGCGTCTGCTGCATGTTCGCCAACAAGCAGGCGATGCTCACGATCGACCACGTGCCCGACTGCAAGCCCGACGTGTTCCTCATGGACATGCGGGCCCAGGGCAAGGGCTTCGACGCCTTCTACGAGCGCGCCCAGAACATGGGCGTGAGCTTCATCCGCTCGCGGCCCTCGTACATCAAGGAAGACCCCGCCAGCCACGACCTGCTGATCACCTGGGAGGACGAGGCCGGCGAGCTCCACACCGACCGCTACGACATGGTCGTGCTGTCCGCCGGCCTCGAGCCGGCGCGCAAGGCGCAGGCGGCGGCCGGCGCCCTCGGCGTCGCCCTCAACCGCCACGGCTTCTGCGAGCTGCACGAGTACGCGCCGCTCGACTCGAGCCGCGAGGGCGTCTACGTGGTGGGCCCGTTCGGCGAGCCCAAGGACATCCCCGACTCGGTGGCCCAGGCGAGCGCCGCGGCCGCCAAGGTGATGACCGGCCTGGCCGACTCGCGCGGCACGCTCACGGTCGACAAGGAGTACCCCGACGAGCGCGACGTGATCGGCGAGGAGCCCCGCGTGGGCGTGTTCGTCTGCCACTGCGGCTCCAACATCGCCGGCGTGATCGACGTCGAGACGGTCGCCCAGTACGCCCTCAAGCTGCCCGGCGTGGTCTACGCCAACGACACCATGTACACGTGCTCGTCCGACTCGCTCACCCTCATCAAGGACATGGTCGCCGAGCACGACCTGAACCGCGTGGTCGTGGCGAGCTGCACGCCGCGCACCCACGAGCCGATCTTCCAGGACACCCTGCGCGAGGCCGGCCTCAACCCGTTCCTGTTCGAGATGGCCAACATCCGCGACCAGGCGAGCTGGGTGCACCGCGACCATCCCGACGAGGCGACCGCCAAGGCCAAGGACCTGATCCGCATGTCGGTCGCCCGGGCGCGCCTGCTCGAGCCGCTGTACAAGGTCGACGTACCGCTCACCCACACCGCCGTCGTGATCGGCGGCGGCGTGGCCGGCATGACGGCCGCCAACGCCCTCGGCGAGATGGGCCACGAGGTCCATCTGATCGAGCGCGACGCCAGGCTCGGCGGCCGCGTGCTCGAGCTCGACCGGACCATCAAGGGCTCGCACCCGGCCGACTTCGCGGCGGCCCTCGAGCGGCGCGTCATCGACAACCCCAATGTCAAGATCCACCTCGACGCGAGCCTCGCCGACTTCCACGGCTTCATCGGCAACTTCTCGAGCGTGATCGCCGAGAGCGACGGCAAGCGTACCGCGGTCGATCACGGCGTCGTGATCGTGGCCACCGGCTCGCAGGAGGCCCGCCCCGACCTGTACGGCCTGGGCCAGAGCAACAGGATCGTGACCGGCCTCGACCTCGAGCACCTCTTCACCGACGATCCCGGGCGCATCGCCACGACGGGCGCGGTGGGCTTCATCCTCTGCGCCGGCTCGCTCGAAGAGGGCGCCGCCTACTGCTCGCGGACCTGCTGCCAGCAGAGCATCAAGAACGCGATCCGCCTGAAGGAGGCCGACCCCGACCGGCCGGTCTATGTGTGGTTCAAGGAGATCCGCACGTTCGGCCTGCTCGAGGAGTACTACACCAGGGCGCGCGAGCTCGGCGTCGTGTTCACCCGCTACGACAACGACGCCAAGCCCGAGATCGTGAGCGCCGGCACGGCCGCCAACGGCAAGCCGGGCACGCCGGTGCGGATCGCCTACACCGACCCCTACCTGCGGCGCCGCATGGAGCTGCCGCTCGACCTGCTCGTGCTGGCCACCCCCACGGTGGCAAGCGACGGCGCCTCGGAGCTTTCGAAGATGCTCAAGGTGCCGCTGCAGGGCGACGGCTTCTTCCTCGAAGCCCACGTCAAGCTGCGCCCCGTCGACTTTGCCAGCGAGGGCATCTTCCTGTGCGGCGGCGCCCACTACCCGAAGAGCATCGACGAGTCGGTGAGTCAGGCCTACGCGGCCGCCGGTCGCGCCGCCGCGATCCTCGCCAAGCCGGCCCTCAAAGCCGGCGGCGTGGTCGCCGAGGTCGACCAGGACAAATGCGCCGCCTGCCTCACCTGCGTGCGCATCTGCCCCTACGAGGTGCCGACCATCGACCCGGTCGCCAAGAAGGCCGTGATCGAGGCGGCCGCCTGCCAGGGCTGCGGCGTGTGCGTGAGCGAGTGCCCGGCCAAGGCGATCGTCCTGCACCACTACACCGACGCCCAGATCTTCGCCAAAGAAGAGGCCCTCACGATGGAGGTGAGCTGAGATGGCCGACGAACCCGCCGCGGCCGCCGCGGCCCCCGTCGAGGCGGCGCCCGCTCAGGCGCTGCAGGCGAACGAGGGCTTCGAGCCCGAGATCATCGTCTTCGCCTGTCACTACTGCGCCTACGCGGCCGCCGACCTGGCCGGCAGCATGCGCCTGCAGTACCCCTCGAACATCCGCATGATCAAGCTGCCCTGCACGGGCAAGCTCGAGGTGATCCACCTGCTCAAGGCGCTCGAGGCCGGCGCCGACGGCGTCTACGCCGCCGGCTGCCTCGAGGGAGAGTGCCACTACCTCAAGGGCAACCTCTGGGCGCGCAAGCGGGTCGGTCACGTCAAGAAGCTGCTCGCAGAGGTCGGCATCGATCCCGGCCGCGTCGAGATGTACAACATGTCGTCGGCCATGGGCCCGCAGTTCGCCGAGACCGCGCGCGAGTTCACGGCGCGCATCCGCGGCCTCGGCCCCAACCCGGTGCGCCCGCGCGAGGGCTTCACCGCGCACGAGCTCGTACGCGAGCAGATGGGTGACCTCGCCATGCCCGACGACCCAGCCACCGACAGCCCCGCATGACCGCGGTCTTCGTGGAGGAAGGACAGTCGAGATGATCACAGCCGAACGCAAGCCCTTCGACGAGATCTACGGTCTGATTGAAGGGCACGACAAGGTGCTGGTGGCCGGCTGCGACACCTGTGTCGCCGTCTGCCTGACCGGCGGAGAAAAAGAGGCGGAGATCCTCGCCGCCGAGCTGCGCATCAAGGCCAAAGAAGACGGCCGCGACGTGCAGATCGAGCACACGGCGGCCATCCGCCAGTGCGAGTGGGAGTACCTCGACGCGATCGCCGCCAAGCTCGACGAGTACCCGGTGGTGCTCAGCATGGCCTGCGGCATCGGCATCCAGTCGATGGCCGAGAAGTTCGCGCCCAAGCTCGTGCTGCCGGCCGTCAACACCAACATGCTGGGCATGCCCCAGGAGCACGCCGTCTGGCTCGAGCGCTGCGGCGCCTGCGGCGACTGCGTGATCGGCGAGACCGCCGGCATCTGCCCGGTGGTGCGCTGCTCCAAGAGCCTCATGAACGGGCCCTGCGGCGGCTCGCACGACGGCAAGTGCGAGGTCACGACGCCCGACAAAGAAGACATCGACTGCGCCTGGCACCTCATCTGGGACCGCCTCAAGGCACAGGGTCGCGAGGAACTGATGCTCGTCAACCGGCCGCCCAAGAACTGGAGCAAGAGCAGCTCCGGCGGACCACGGAAGATGGTGCGTGAGGAGGCGAAGCCGGTATGACCCCCGCCACCGAGTACAAGGCTGGCAGCAACCTCGAGAAGCTCTTCGCCGAGGGCAAGTTCGTCGTCACCGGCGAATGCGGGCCGCCCAAGAGCGCCGACGGCAGCGTGATCGAGGAGAAGGCCAAGATCCTCAAGGGCTACGTCGACGCGGTCAACATCACCGACAACCAGACGGCGGTCGTGCGCGTGAGCTCGCTCGTGTCGGGCTACCAGGCCCAGCAGAACGGCCTCGAGGCGATCATGCAGATGACCTGCCGCGACCGCAACCGCCTGGCCATGCAGGCCGACATCCTGGGCGCCTCGGTGCTCGGCGTGAAGAACATCCTGTGTCTGACCGGCGACCACATGAGCTTCGGCAACCACCCCGAGGCCAAGGGCGTGCACGACCTCGACGCCATCAACCTGATCGCCATGTACCGGCAGATGCGCGACGAGAAGAAGTTCCAGTGCGGCGAGGACATGGACGTCGCGCCCAGGCTCTTCATCGGCTGCGCCGAGAACCCGTTCGGCGACCCGTTCGAGTTCCGCGCCCTGCGCCTCAAGAAGAAGATCGAGGCGGGCGCCGACTTCATGCAGACCCAGTGCATCTTCAACGTCCCCAAGTTCAAGGAGTGGATGAAGGAGGTGCGGGCCCTCGGCCTGCACAAGGAGATCAAGATCCTGGCCGGCCTCACCCCGCTCAAGGGCGTCGGCGCGGCCCGGTACATGAAGAACTTCGTGCCCGGCATGGACGTGCCGCAGGAGATCGTCGACCGCATGGCGAGCGTCGAGAAGGGCCCGCCGGCGCAGGCCGAGGGCAAGAAGCTGGCCGTCGAGATGATCAAGGAGATCGCCGAGATCGAGGGCGTCGCCGGCATCCACCTGATGGCGGTCGAGTGGGAGATCGCAGTACCCGAGATCGTCGAGGCGGCAGGTCTCCTGCCGCGCCCGACGGTGGCGTAGCGGAAAGGAGGGTGACGTGACGACCATCGACGCCACGCTCGCCCGCCGCGTCAACCGTGGCTCGGGCGAGAACGCCTACAAGTGCTACCAGTGCAAGAAGTGCAGCACGGGCTGCCCGGTCGCCGGCTTCGCCGACCTGCACCCGGCGCAGATCATGCGGGCCGTGCAGCTCGGCGCGGTCGACGCCGCCGTCGACAGCCGTTTCATCTGGCTGTGCACCGGCTGCGAGACCTGCAGCACGCGCTGCCCGCAGAGCATCGACATCGCGGCGATCATGGACGAGCTGCGCATGATCGCCCGCGAGACGGGTCGCGTGCACGCCGACGCGCCTTTCGCCAACATCCTCAAGCTCAACTACCAGTCGTTCCGTCGCTGGGGCCGCCTGTACGAGGTCGAGCTGCTCGCCCTCGACAAGATGACGCGGCCGTCGGGCATGATGGACGACGTCCTGATGGGCATCCAGATGTTCATGAAGGGCAAGATCAACCCCATGCCCACGATCGGCGACCGCGGCCAGATGAAGCGCATGGCGCAGGTGGCCGACCGCATCGAGCGCGACAAGCGGGCGATCGGGGCCGCCATGGACCTGCCCGACACCTCGCGGCCGCTGCCGTCCGACGGAGGTGCGCTGTGAGCCGTGTCGCCTACTATCCGGGCTGCTCGCTGCACGGCACCGCCAAGGAGCTCGACGGCTCGTTTCTGAGCACCGCCGCCCGCCTGGGCGTCGACCTGGTCGAGATCCCCGGCTGGGAGTGCTGCGGCAACACCGCGGCGCACGCCACGAACCGCCTGCTGGCGACGGCTCTGCCGGCCAACGAGATGGCCAAGGTCAAAGACGACCTGGGCCTCGACCGTGTGGCCGTGCCCTGCGCCGCCTGCTTCGCGCGCTTCATGGCGACCAATCACGAGATGGCCGACGCCGAGACCGCGCGCGACGTCGCGCAGGTGGTGGGCCGGCCGTACTCGGGCGACGTCGGCGTGCTCAACCTCGTCGACTTCTACCACGACGAGGTCGGGCTCGACGAGCTCAAGGCCAAGGCCAGCCGGCCCTTCGCCGGCCTCAAGGTGGCGGCCTACTACGGCTGTCTGCTCACCCGGCCGCCCAAGATCACCCTGGCCGACGACCCCGAGTACCCGACCCACATGGACGAGGTGCTCGAGGCGCTCGGCTGCGAGCCGGTCGACTGGACCTTCAAGACCGACTGCTGCGGCGCCTCGCTGGCCCTGTGCGAGCAGGCCATCGTGATCGAGCTCGTGCGCAAGATCGTGACCAACGCTCGCGAGTGCGGCGCCCAGGCGATCGCCTGCGCCTGCCCGCTCTGCCAGGTCAACCTCGACAGCCGCCAGGGCGACATCAGAAAGACCGACCCCGGCTGGGTCGACGTGCCGATCGTCTACCTCTCCCAGTTCGTCGGCCGCGCCCTCGGCGCAAGCGATGCCGACCTGGGCCTCTCCAAGCACATGGTGGCCGTCGAGGCGGTGCTCGCCTAGGCGCAGGCCACGCACGATCACGAACGCCCGGACGGGGCGGGGCGCCGCAGGCGCCCCGCCCCGTCCGTCGTTGTGCCGGGGCGACGGTTTGATTTCTATGTGATATCACGATACTATCTGTGTCACGACGACGGCCGGATCGACCGGCGAGACAGGCGACGCTCGAGGTGTGGCTGATGGGACCCTGGTTCGGACGCAAGCGGATCGGCTGGGGAGCGCGCCCGGTCACCTGGCAGGGCTGGCTCGTCACGGTCGTCTACCTCGGCTCCGTGTTCGCCGCGGCCCGCTACCTGGCTCACACCGATCGGACGCTGTTCGTGGTGGCGGTCGTGGCGCTCACCGCGATCTACTTGCTGATCGCCCGGGCGACCTACGGCGACTGACCCGGCTGCGCGCGCGAGAGCCGATGAGAGACGGGCAGGAGACCGGCGTGGCGGCAAGGGCAGACGAGGCACGGGGGCAGGGTCCGGACATGGTGCGCGACGGCGCGGGCACGTCGTCGCGCACCATGCTTCCCCATCTTGCCAGCGCCCCCCTCGCGGCGCTCGCCGCCGGCGTCGCTGCGCTGCTCGTCGCCTTCTCGGGGCGCTACGGCTACCACGGCGACGAGCTCTACTTTCTGGTCGCCGGCCGCCACCTTGCCTGGGGCTACCCCGACCTGCCGCCGCTCGTGCCGTGGCTCGCCCGGGCGCTGACGTACCTCGCACCGGGCTCGCTCGTCGTGCTGCGCCTGCCCTCGGCCCTGGCCGCGGCCGCGACCGTCGCGCTGACCGGCCTCACCTGCCGCGAGCTCGGCGGCGGCCGGGCCGCGCAGCTCCTGGCCGCCGCCGCGATGGCGGTGAGCCCCCTGCTGCTCGCGTCGGCCCATCTGTTCGGAACCACGCCGTTCGACCTGCTCTTCTGGACGCTGCTCGTCTACCTCGTCGTGCGTATCCTGCGCAGCGGCGACGACCGCCTGTGGCTCGCCACCGGCCTGGTGGCCGGCATCGGGCTGCTGAACAAGGACCTCGTCGCCTTTCTCGCCTTCGGCGTGCTCGCCGGCCTCGCGCTCGCCGGCCCGCGGCGGCGCCTGGCCTCGCCGTGGCTCTGGGAGGGGGCGCTGATCGCCGCCCTGCTCTGGGCGCCCTACCTGGCATGGCAGGCCCAGCACGGCTGGCCGCAGCTCTCCGTGGCGCACTCGATCGCGGCCGGCCGCTCGGGCACCTCCGAGCCGCGCTGGGCCTTTCTGCCCTATCAGCTCATCCTCGTGAGCCCCTACCTCGCGCCCGTCTGGATCGCCGGCCTCGTGCGCCTCCTGCGCGACTCGGCCCTGCGTTTCTGCCGGGCGCTCGGCTGGAGCTGGGTCGTGCTCGCCGCCGTCTTCATGGTCGCCGGCGGCAAGCCCTACTACCTGGGCGGTCTCCTGCCGCTGCTGCTCGCGGCCGGAGCGCCGGCGACGCTCACCTGGCTCGCTCGCGGCCGGGCTCGCCTGCGCCGCGGCCTGCTGGCCGCTGCCGTCGCCCTGACGGCGCTCACGGCGATCGTCGTCACGCTGCCGGTGATCCCTGTGGGCGACCTGCACAAGACCAACGTCGTCTCGCTCAACTACGACGCCGGGCAGACCGTCGGCTGGCCCACCTACGTGAGCGAGATCGCGGCCGCCTACCACGGCCTTCCGGCAAGCGAGCAGGCCTCGACCGCGGTGCTCACGACGAGCTACGCCGAAGCCGGCGCCGTCGATCGCTTCGGGCCGGCGCTCGGGCTGCCCCAGGCCTACAGCGGTCACGACGGCTTCTGGTACTGGGGCCCGCCGCCGGCGAGCGCTACGACCGTCGTGGCCGTCGGGTTCGAGCGCGCCACGCTCGAGCGGAGCTTCGGCAGCGTGCGCCTGGCGCGCCTGCTGAACAACCGCCTCGGCGTGGACAACGACAACCAGGGAGCGCCGGTCTGGATCTGCCGGCAGCCCCGCGGAAGCTGGCGAGCGCTGTGGCCGCGGTTCAAGTACCTCGGATGACCGGGGCGCCGCTGCCGGTCCCGCGGCCGGCCTGCGGAGGAGGATCATGAGCGAGACGGTCTCGACGGCCGCCGGCCCCGGCACCGAACGGCTGCTCAAGGTCGCCGGCCTGCGCCATCGCTTCGGCGAGCGTGTCGCCGTCGACGGGGTCGAGTTCACCGTGGCCGGCGGCGAGATCATCGGCCTGGTCGGACGCAACGGGGCCGGCAAGACCACGACCATGCGCGCCGTGATGGGCATCCTGCAGCCGCAGGAGGGTGAGATCACCTGGCGCGACCGCGCCATCGGATTCACCGATCGGCTGCGCTTCGGCTACATGCCCGAGGAGCGTGGCCTGTACCCACAGATGAAGGTCCTGCCCCAGCTCGTCTACTTCGCCCGTCTCTGCGGCCTCGACCGAGTCACCGCCGAACGCCGGGCCACCGAGCTGCTCGGGCGCCTCGACCTTTCGGCGCGCGCCCAGGACCAGGCGGTCGCCCTCTCGCACGGCAACCAGCAGCGCGTGCAGCTCGCCGTCGCCATGGTGCACGACCCCGACCTCTTCGTCCTGGACGAGCCCTTCGCCGGCCTCGACCCGAGCGTGGTCGACGAGCTCTCGAAGATCCTGCGCGCCGAGGCCGCCCGCGGCCGCGCCATCCTGTTTTCGAGTCACCAACTCGACCTGGTCGAACGGCTCTGCGACCGCGTCGTCGTGCTCGAACGGGGCAGGGTGCTCGCCGCCGGCACGCTCGACGAGCTGCGCGCCCGCTTGCCGCGCCGCCTGCGCGTGAAGGTCGACGCGCCGGCCGGCTGGCAGCAGGGTCTGGCCGGCGTGCGAGCCGCAGACGACGACGGCGACGGCGTGCTGCTCGACCTCGACCCGGACGCCGACGCTCAGACCGTCCTCGCGGCGGCCCAGGCGGCCGGCCCGGTCGAGCAGTTCGGCTACGAGCGCGGCCACCTGGTCGACGTCTACCGCGAGCTGGTGCGGCGATGAGCGGCACGCCCGCGGTCTGGCTGGTCGCGCGCCGCGAGATCGAGGAGCGGCTGCGCAGCCGCACGATCCGCATCATGACCGCGCTCAGCGCCGTGCTCGTGGTGGCCGTCATCGTCGTGCCGTCGATCGTGCACAAGCCCGCCAAGCCCGAGGGTATCGGCCTCGTGGGCCCATCGGCGCGGGCGCTCGGACCCGCCCTGCAGCGGGCGGCCGGCGCAGCCGGCGTGCAAGTGCGCCTGGTCGGCCTGAGCGACACGTCGGCCGCGAAAGCCCGGCTGAACGAGAAGACGATCGCGGTCGCGCTCACCGTGAGCAGCGGCCGGGCGACAGCCCTCGTCCGCACCGACCTCAACGACACCTCGCGCGCGCTGCTGCAAGCCGTCGTAGCCGAGGCCCACCTGCGGGCGGCCCTGGCCGCGAGCGGCCTCACGCCGGCCCAGGCGGCCCGCGTGCTCGCGCCGACGCCACTCGCGGTGGTCGCGCTCAACCCCGCGCCGCCCGACCAGACTGCCCACAGCCTGGCGGCCGTGATCGCCGGCCTGCTCCTCTACCTGAGCATCGCCATGTACGGCAACGCGGTCGCCCAGGGCGTCGCTCAAGAGAAGACCTCGCGCACCGCCGAGGTCCTGCTCGCCATCGTGCGGCCCAGCCGGCTGCTGGCCGGCAAGGTCCTCGGCATCGGCCTCGTGGGCTTCGTGCAGATCGGCGTGACGGTCGGCGCCGGCCTCGTCGCCAACACGCTCGTGCAGCGCGCCGAGATCCCCTCGACCGCCTGGGTGCTGCTGCCCATGGTCCTGCTCTGGTTCCTGCTGGGCTTCGCGCTCTACGCCTTCGCCTGTGCCGCCGCCGGCGCGCTCGTCGCCCGGCAGGAGGAGATCGGCTTCGTCACCATGCCGATCCTCATGGTCCTCGTGATCAGCTTCCTGCTGATGTACGTGGCGATCGCCACGCCGAGCGCCTCGTGGCTCACCGTCGTCTCGTTCGTGCCGCCCATGGCGCCGGTCCTCATGCCGGTGCGGATCGCCCTGGTCCACGTGCCGCTCTGGCAGACCGCGCTCTCGGCGGCCCTCACCCTGGGCGCGGGCGTGCTCGTCGCAGCGACGGCGGCCCGTATCTACTCGGTCGCCCTGGTACGAGGCGGCGCCCGGCTGAGCTGGGGCGAGGCGTTGCGTCTCAGTCGGTCATGAAGCCGTCGCGCACGCACCAGAAGACAGCCTCAAGCCGCGCCGAGGGGGGCGCGGAGACCCGTCAGAACCGGCCTGGATGGAGGAACCGATGAGCAACGAACGCAGTGTCAAGGTACTGAGCGGGTGGATCATGGCGCCCGTCACGATCGCCCTCTACGCGGCCGCCGGCGTGCTGTTCTGGCAGGCGGCCGTGCACGGCACGACCACGTCGTCGGATGGCACCACGCCCAGCATCCCCCTGCTGATCGGCGGGATCGTGGCGCTGTTCTTCGGCATCCTGTCGACGCCCGGCTACTTCACGCTGCAGCCCAACGAGGCGCGCCTGCTGATCCTGTTCGGCAACTACCGCGGCACGACGCGCCAGGGCGGCTTCTGCTGGGGCAACCCCTTCTATGCCAACGGGCCCGCGACGCAGGGCCGCTCGCGCTCCGGTCTCGGCGCGCTCGGCGGTCGCGGCGGCGGCGGTGACACCGGCGGCACGCAGGTCGCCCGCCGGCTGCCGCGCTACAAGGTGTCGCTGCGCGCCCGCACCCTGAACGGCGAGCGCCTCAAGGTCAACGACAAGGCCGGCAACCCGATCGAGATCGCCGCCGTCGTGGTGTGGCGCGTCCAGGACACGGCGCAGGCGATCTTCGACGTCGACGACTACGAGGCGTACGTGTCCATGCAGAGCGAGACGGCCCTGCGCCACCTGGCGAGCGCCTACGCCTACGACCACGGCGAGGACCAGGACACCGAGATCACCCTGCGGGGCAACGTCGACGACGTCTCGCAGGCGCTGCGCGGCGAGCTCCAGGAGCGCCTCGCCAAGGCCGGCGTGGTGGTCGACGAGGCGCGCCTCACGCACCTCGCCTACGCTCCCGAGATCGCCCAGACCATGCTGCGCCGCCAGCAGGCCGAGGCGGTCATCGCCGCCCGCCAGAAGATCGTGCGCGGCGCCGTGAGCATGGTCGAGCAGGCGCTCAACGAGTTCAACGAGAAGAACCTGGTCGACTTCGACCCGGAGCGGCGCGCGACCATGGTGAGCAACCTCATGGTCGTGCTCTGCGGCGAGTCGCAGGTCACGCCCGTGATCAACACCGGCACGCTGTATCAGTGACCGCGCCGGCCACACGACGAGCACGGGACCTGCGGCGATGAGCGACCGAGCGGCGGCGGGCGACCGAGCGGCGATGAGCGACCGAGCGGCGGCGGCGAGGTAGCCGTGGCGCCCCGCAAGCAGTTCCTGCTGCGCATCGACCCGGCGCTCTGGCGCGAGCTCGAGCGCTGGGCCGCCGACGACCTGCGCTCGGTGAACGCCCAGGTCGAGTGGCTGCTGCGCGACGCGGTACGCGTGCGCCGCCCCGGCTCCGCCGCGGCGCGCGCCGACCGCGGGCCGGCGCCGGGCGAGGACGGGGCGGCGGGCGGCGGCTCTGAGCCGCCGACCGCCGCCCCGTCGACCCCCGACGATCACTGAACCACCCGCCACGGGGAACGAGGAGGCACACCCGTGATATACATGGTGGCGGCGTTCGCGGCCGCCATCGGGTTCAGGCTCCGACCGCCCAGGCGACGCGAGAGCAGCCACCCCCGGAGGACGGCATGAAGGAGATCGCGCGCCGCATCTGGCGCTGGACCGCACGCCACCCCGAATGGCACACCCGGATCGAGTGGGGCCACGAGGTGGCGAGCTTCGCCCTGGTCGGCGACGGCCTGACGCTGGTCGACCCGCTCCTCCCCGCCCCCGGCTCGCCGGCCCGCGCCGCGGTCGACCGCGGCATCGAGCGTCTGGCCCGCGACGCCGGCCGGCTCGACGTGCTGATCACGATCCCCTACCACACGCGCAGCGCCGAAGAGCTCTACTACCGCTACCGCAACGCGCTGCCAACGGCGATCTGGGGACACCGCGCGGTGGTGCGGCGGCTGGTCGACCCGGCCACGCCGCTCACCGAGATCGTGCCCGGCCAAGCCGTGGCGGGCGTCGCCGTGGCGCTGCCCATCGGCAAGCCGCGGCGCTACGAGACGCCGCTGTATTTCGGCGCGCACAAGGCGCTTGCGTTCGGCGACGCCGTGATCGGCTTCGAGGGCAGGCTGCGGGTCTGGCAGCAGGCCTCGACCGACCCCCACTGGCACGACCACGTGTTCCTGCCGACCCTGCGGCCGCTGCTCGACCTGGACGTCGAGCGCGTGCTCGTCACGCACGGCCCGCCGGTGCTGCGCGACGGCGGCGCGGCACTGCGCGCGGCAATAGCCGCCCCTCTGTGGCACCCGGGCGACGAAGTCGCGCCCGGGTGAGCTAGACTCAAGGCTGACGCGGCGCGCCGCTTTGGCGCCCGCGCCAGGCTACCGGCGGCGACAAAGGAGTCCGGTCATGACCCTCTTCTTTCAGCGAGGCGCGATCGACGAGGACCATCTGCGCTTCGTCTTGCGCATGCTCCCCGCCGATATCAGCTTCGCCGACGAGAACGACGTGCTGCGCTACTGGTCGGGGAGTACCTACCGCACCTGCGACCCGCACTTCATCGGCAAGGACGTGCGCGCCTGTCACCCGGCAGCGTCGCTCGCGACCCTCGAGGCCATCCTGAGCGCCTTCAGGAGCGGCGCGCGTGACGTGGCCGAGGGCTGGCACGACGAGGACGGTCGCCTGCGCTACACCCGTTACGTGGCCGTGCGCGACGACGCGGGCGCCTACCGCGGGATCCTCGAGGTAAACCAGGACCTCACCGACGCGCGCGCGCTCGCGGGCGAGCAGGACCTGCCGGGCTGGTAGCGCCGGCAGGCAATGCCGACGGCGGCCGCGGCCGGAGCGGCGGCTATGCCGAGGCGGCCGTCTACGCCGAGGCGGCGAACTCGTGCACGCAGGCGGCGTCGCCGTTGAGCAACGAGGCGGTCATGCGGTGGCCGGCGGGGTCGGCGTCGAGCAGCCCGCAGAGCAGGCCGGTGCCGAGGCCGCAGACCAGATCGGGGTGCTCTGCCGCGACTTCGCGGTACAGGCAGTTGCCGACCTCGAGGACAACGACGCCGTCGGGGCGCCGTTCGGCCCGCGGGCTGCAGCCCAGCGCGCTGAGGTAGGCCAGCACCGCGGCCAGGTCGCCTGCGCCCTGCCCGTTGGACGACAGGCCCGACGCCACCTCGCGACCGATCTCGAAGCCCACCTCGTGAGCGACGATCGTCGGCTGGGCGTCGAGCCGGCCGGCCACGCGCGCGAGCATGCCGGCCAGCCCCTGGTAGCGCCGCGGCGGCACCTGGATGTCGAGCCGCGAGGGCGCCGGAGCGTAGACCTTGGCCGGACGGCCGCCCCGCGGGTTGCGGCGCGTACCGACGGTGAGCAGGCCGGCCTGGGCGAGCTTTTCGAGGTGGGAGCGGGCGACCGTGCGATGCAGGCCGAAGACGGCCGCGACCTCGCTGGCCGACACCGGCACGGCCGCCCCGATCACGTGCTCGTAGACGCCGAACCTGGTGGAGTCGCCGAGGGCGGCGCCGACCGTGCCGAGCGCTGACAAGTCCCACTGTCGCACGATTCCCATCGTTTTGTGACTATACGCCCCTCACACGCCCCCTGACAAAGGTGACAACGTTGCACATCGAGCCGCCCGAAGCATGCCGCGCACGCCGCCTGGGTATGCCGGGGTGACGCCGCCCCGCGGCGCGCCCCGACACCGGCCGAAAGGACCGCCATGATCAAGGTGAGGAGCTTCACGACACCGATCAAGATCTTCGCCACCATCCGTGAGCTGACCGAGCTCGACGAGACGGTCGCGAAGTTCCTGGCCGACGAGCGGGCGACGGCCGTCTACTCGGTGAGCGACGCCACGACCGCCGGCGACAGCGGCGAGACCATCGGCCTGATCCGGGTCGTCGCCTACGAGGCCTGACGCCCGACCGCGACTCGAGCGGCTGCGCTGGGCAGCGCGCGCCACAGACGCCGCACGGTCGCCTCGGAAGGCGACGGCAACGTCTGCCTGAGACGCCCACCCCATCGCGCGGTCGCGCCGCAGGTCAAGGAGCCCTCGCTTGCTGCCGATGAGCGGGGGGTGGAACGCGGGCCAAGAGGATCCGGTACGCGCGGCGCCGCCGGCGACGCCGCGCCCGTCGCCGCGCCGGCGACCGCGCACACCGCGGCGCTGACCGCAGCCCTCTTCGCGGCGCTCCTCGTGGCGCTGCTCGGCGCACTCGCACCGGCGGCGGGCTGCGGCGGCGGCGGCGGCTCCGCCGCGACCGCGGACCCGTACCTTTCACTGCGCAGCCCGGGACCGGCGCCCTCGCCGCGCCCCGGGGCGCGCGTGCTGGCGGTCGGCATGCCGCTCCTCGTGGTGGCCAGCGCCGACGGCGGCGCGAACTGGCGCACGGCCCAGCGCACGAGTCCCCGGGACCCCTTCACGCAGGTGCTGTTCGGCGTCTGCTTCGGCGATGCCCGCCACGGCTGGGCGGTGGGCAAGGGCCTCACGATCGTCGCCACGACCGACGGCGGCGCAACGTGGACGCAGCAGCGCTCCGCCACGGGCGCCGACGACCTGCTGGCCGTGACCGCGCCCGACGCGCGCCACGTCTGGGCGGTCGGCTTCAGCCACGACCGGAGCCTCGGGCTCGTGCTCGCCAGCGCCGACGGCGGCCGCACCTGGACCGACCAGTACGACGGCACCGACGTGCTGAGCGCCGTCACCTTCGCCGACGCCCGGCACGGCTGGGCGGCGGGCACCACCGGCATCCTGGCGACGAGCGACGGCGGCGCCCACTGGGTGCTGCAGCAGTCGCTGTCGCGCTTCTACCGCTTGAACGACGTATGCTTCACCGACGCCCGGCACGGCTGGGCGGTGGGCGGCACCGGCGGCGCGGTCGTGAAACCGGGCTTCATCATGGCGACGACCGACGGCGGCCGCCACTGGAGCCTGCAACTCTCGGGTGCACGCGACCGTCTGAACGGCGTCTCGTTCGTCGGCGACCGGCGCGGCTGGGCGGCCGGCAACTCGGGGGAGCTCTACACCACGCTCGACGGCGGCGCGCACTGGACCCTCAGGCAGCTCGACCCGCACTGGGAGCTCGGCGCCCTGTCGTTCGGCGACGCGCGGCACGGCTGGCTGGTCGTCCACCCCCACTGGGAGCCCGACGTCGTCGCCGCGACCGGCGGCGACCAGTGGGGCGCGCTGCGCCAGCTCACCCTCCTCTCGACGAGCGACGGCGGCGCGCGCTGGTCGGCCGTTCTCACGGCCCGCGGCGTGCCGGCGCCCGCGATCCTCACCGACGTCGCCTGCCTCAGCGCGAGGTCCTAGCCCTCCCCAGGCAGGCTCCGACGTCGCCTGCCTCAGCGCGAGGTCCTCGCCGGCGCAGGCTCCGGCCTCGCGCCCCCCGCCGTCCTCGCGTCGCCTCGGTCTGCTTTCAGTCGTGCGGCGTGCCGAGGAAGAGCCCCTTCGACGAGCCCTCGGCCCGGGGCAGGTCGTCGGTGATCTCGTAGTAGTCGCCGGCCTCGCTCAGCCAGATGTGGCCGGCCCCCTTGATGCCGGTCGGCGGGTCGACCGTGCCGGCCGAGATGTAGACGTACTCGTAACCCCGCGGGTCCCAGAAGACGCTCGCGCCGCACACGCCGCAGAAGCCGCGCTGCACGTCGGGCGTGACGTCCTTGTCGGTGTGGTACCAGCGCAGCGTCTCGTCGCCGGTGATCGCCAGGTCCTCGCGCCGCGCCGAGGCGTAGGCCGAGAAGTTGCCGTGCGTGCGCCGGCAGTTCTCGCAATGACAGAACAGGATGTCGCGCAGCGCGCCGCTCACCTCGTAGCGTACGCCGCCGCACAGACAGTGGCCGCTCACCGCACCGGCGCCCGTCGCACTCGCCTGGCGATCACCCGGTCCACTCGCCGTGCGGTCGCCCTGTCCACTGGCCGTACGGCCCTCTCCCCCACCCATCCCGTTTCTCGCTGACTCGATCGCCATCGCGGCACCTCCCGTCGTCGAGCCGCGCCCGGCCGGCGGACGCCTGCGTGCGCCCGCGCCGGCCGGCCGCCGTGCGAGGCCGAGTATCTGTGTCTTTTTCGCTCACATCAATGATGAGATTGACCGGATCTGACTGTTCCTGCAGACTTCCGCTCACGTGATCGAAGGGAGACCGCTCATGGAGCAGGCACAGTCCGGACCGGCAGCCGAGCATCTGGTCGCCGAGGAGCGGCGGCGCCGGGTCGAGGAGCTGCTGCGCCGGCAGGCGGTCGCCTCGCTCGCCGAGGTGATCGAGGTCACCGGCGCCAGCGAGGCGACCGCACGGCGCGACCTCGCGCTGCTCGAGCGGCTCGGCCGCCTGGCCCGCACGCGCGGCGGCGCGCGCTCCATCCAGCGCCACTCGACGCTCGAGGAGGAGTTCGAGATCCGCCAGAGCCGCGACCGCCGCGAGAAGCGCCTCATCGCTCAGCGAGCCGCGGCGCTCGTCGAGGACGGCGCGACCGCCTTCCTGACCGACGGCACGACCTCGTACGCCCTGGCCCAGTGCCTTATCCATCGTCACCTCACGATCATCACCGGCGCCCTCAACATCGCGCAGCTCCTGGCCGGCAGCGCCGGCATCGAGGTGATCGTGCTCGGCGGCCAGTTGCGCGCGACCTCGTTCGGCACGACCGGCCCGCTCTCGCTCGAGAGCATCCGCGCGCTCCACGCCGACGTCGCCTTCATCGCGCCCGACGGGGTCACGCTCGACGGCGCCGTGCGCGACTTCTCGCTCGACGACGCGGCCACGGCCCGGGCGATGAGCGAGAGCGCCGCGCGGACCGTCGTGCTGGCCTCGCCCGGCAAGATCGGCTGCGATGCGCGGGCGCGCATCGTCGACTGGCCGCAGATCGACGTCTTCGTCGCGGCGCGGCCACCCGCCCACTTTGCCGAGGGCCTCGTCGCGCGCGGCGTGCTCCTGGTCGCGGCGGAGTAGGCGCGGGCGGCGAGGCTTCGGGCTCGCGGCCCTCCGGCCTGCCCGGAACGTCAGCTCAGACGACGCCCGGCGCCGTCGCGCCGGCCGGTGCGACGGCGCCGAGCCTGTCGAGGCCCGCCGTCTCGCCGACCAGCGACAGCAGGTCGCCGGCCTGCACCACCGTGCGACCCGACGGCAGCACGACCTCGTCGCCGCGCACGATCGAGGTGATCACCGCCCGCTTGTGCAGGCCGAGGTCGCCGAGCCTGCTCCCCACCGCCGGTGAGTCGGGGGCGACCTTCACCTCGTAGGTGCCGCTGCTCGGCTCGAGCCCGCCCACGCGCGCGACGCTCGCCAGCAGCTCGCGCCGGTACGCGCCCAGCAGGTCGGAGATCGACAGCGTGCCCACCACCCGGCGATCGGGGTCGAGCACCGCGACCCACGAGGTCGGCGCTTCGGTGAGCGACTCCAGCGCCGAGTCGAGGTGCGCCCCGAGGGACACCGTGGGAACGCCCGGGTCGGCGAGGTCGCCCGCCCGCTGCCCGCGCGCGCCGCCGCCGTCGAGGGTCGTGCTCTGCAGCGCCCCGACGAACCGGCCTTCGGCGTCGACCACCGGTGCGCCGCTCACCCGCGCGCCGGCGACGGCGAGCCGCGCCTGGTCGGCGCTCAGGCCCTCGTCGAGCACCAGGCGAGGTCGCGCCATCGCCCGCGACGCGCCGATCAAGGCGAGCAGCGGCAGGCCCGCGAGCAGGCGCCGCGCCGGCGCCTCGGCGCGGTCGCGCAACTGGCTGCGGTAGATCGTGTCGTCGCTGTGGCGCACGATCAGCCAGGCGATGCCGACGGCGATCATGGCGGGCGCCAGCATGGAGAGGCTGCCGGTCATCTCGGCCACCATCAGCATGACGGCAAGCGGCGCCCGCGAAATGCCGCCGAAGCAGCACATCATGCCGATGATCACGAAGGGCGCCGGGTTGTGTCCCATGGACGGCGCCAGGGGCTCGAACACGCGCCAGACCGCGGCGCCGAGAAAGGCGCCGATCACCATGCCCGGCCCGAAGATGCCGCCCGATCCGCCCGAGCCGATCGAGAGCCCGGTGGCGAGGATCTTGGCGAAAGGCAGGATGAGCACGATCCAGAGCGGGATCGTGAGCAGCCCGGGGGTCAGACCCTTCTGCACCCATCCGTAGCCTGTGCCGAGCACCTGCGGCACGAAGACCGCCATGACGCCGACCAGCAGACCGCCGACCGCGGGCGCCGCCCAGCGCGGCAGGGGCGAGCGGCGGAACAGGGCCGCGATGCCGTAGAAACCCTTGGCGTAGAGCAGGCCGAGCAAGCCGCCGAGCAGGCCGATCAGGGCGAACCAGACGAGCTGACTCGAGTCGGTGAAGCGATAGCCGCCGACGTAGCCGAACAGCGGCGAGAACCCCTCGACGGCGCCGAAGACCACCGTGCTCGCCGCCGAGGCGATGAAGCAGGGCAGCAGCGCCGCCGGCTCGAAGTCGTCGCGGTAGAGGATCTCGGCGGCCAGCACGGCGCCGCCGAGCGGCGCTCCGAAGATGGCGCCGATGCCCGAGCCGACCCCCGTGGCGACCGCCACGCGGCTGTCGGTCGGCTGCAGGTCGAGCAGACGCGAGAGCAACGAGCCGAACCCGGCGCTGATCTGCGCGGTCGGCCCCTCGCGGCCGCCCGAGCCGCCCGAGCCGATGGTGAGGGCCGAGGCGACGATCTTGATGACCACCGCCCGCAGCCGCAGGCCACGCGGGTTGTGATGCACGGCAGAGATCGCGGCGTCGGTGCCGTGACCCTCGGCCTCGGGGGCGACGCCGAACACGAGCAGCCCGGCGAGCAGCGCCCCGCCGCCGGCGATCAGGGGCAGCAGCCAGCGATGAGTGGCGGGCGACGAGCCGGTGAAGCCGCCCTCGCCCGCCGGCGTCGGCACGCGGTAGCCCGCCAGGACGTCGAGGAAGAGCCGCGTGCAGAGGGCCAGGGCCTCGTAGAACACGACCGCGCCCAGGCCCGCCACGATGCCGATCGCGATCCCGAGCACGACCCACTTGCGCAGGTACGAGCCCGCCGACAGCCAGCGCCCCACCCACGCCCCCGCGGCGCGCACGCCGGCGCGCAAGGGGCGAGCCGCAAGCTCAGGCTCGGTCACAGGTCCCACCCGCTGCTCCACTCCTGCTCGGGCACCTCGCCGGCGCTCTCGGCAAGGCGGCTCAGGGCGGCGACCAGGGCGGGACGATCCGTGGCTGGGACGCCGGAGAGCAGCGTGGCGATCTCGTGGCGGCGGTTGGCGGTCACGGCGTCGATCAGTCGGCGCCCGGCGATGCCGATCGCGATACGCACCTGACGACGATCGTTCCGGTCGGCGCGCCGCGTGACGAGGTGCTTGCGTACCAGGCGCTCGCACAGGCGCGAGGCGGTCGGCGGTGTGACCGACAGGGCATCGGCCAGGGCGGCGAGGCTCTGCGGTCCGCGCGAGGCGAGCAGCACGAGCGTCCGGTACTGCGTGAGCGTGACGGCCTCGCCGGCATCCGACAGCGAGCGGGCGGCGATCGCCACGAGGACACGGCTGGCCGTGAGCACCGCATCGACGACCGCGTCGTGGCCGATCCTGTGCCCTTCGCCGTTCATGGGCTAATTATTGCACAGACAGCGCGCTTCGGAGCGGGGCTGAAGCGGTGGGGAGGCGGCCGGCCGGCCGCCTCCCCACCCGTGCCCGATCGCGCTTCAGCGAGGCGATCAAGGGACCGTGAAATCGACTCCGTTGGACGTGTGGCCGACCAGGCGGAAGGTGTTGCTCGCCGGGATCGAGTAGGTGTAGTTGCCCTGCTGCGTCCCGTCGATCATCAGGGCGTTCGTGAACGGGTTCTTGGGCCAGTTGTCGACGTACTTGTTGCCCGATGCGTCGACCAGGGCCGCGCTGTTGGCGATCGCCGTGGGGTACGTGTCGGTGTGGTCGACTGCGTAGCTCTGGACGCCCACCTGGATGCTGTGGATGCCCTCCTTGACCGCCGCGTCCTTGGCCTTGTTCCGCTGGTTCAGGAACATCGGGATAGCGATGGCGGCCAGGATGCCGATGATGATGATGACGATCAGGAGCTCGATGAGCGTGAAGCCGCTCTGCTCCTGCGAGGTCCTCTTCATGTGCGTTCACCTCCTCTCCTGCTCCGGCGCCCGCCGAGACGGTCGGAGCGCTGCTTCGTTCGACCACCACGCCGCCGCGAGGGGGCTCTCAGCGTGAGGGTGTACTATGGTCCGAGCCAGGCGCGGCGCAGCTTCGTCGACCGCGTCGGTACCGACTGATGCCGGACGCCGCCTGCGGCGGCGCATGCGACTCCCCACGGCGGAGGGCGGACGGTCACCGACCACCGCTCCCCACAGCAGGTGTATCGACGAGCCGGGGCAATGACTTGATGTTACAACTGTTAGCTTATGCATCTAAATCCGAGGCGGCGTGAGCGACCACCCCGCCATCGTTTCTGACGTAGGCGAAGACGCCGTCATCGACGCTGTGCTCACGGCGAGCCGCGTGCTGGTCGCCATCGCGGCGCGCTCGCTCGCCGACGCGGGCGAGGAGGTCACGCTCACCCAGTACCGCTCTCTCGTGGTGGTCGCCTCGCGCGGGCCGCAGAGCATCGCGGCGCTGGCCGACGCCGTGGGCGTCACCCCACCGACGGCGTCCCGGCTCTGCGAACGGCTCGTGCGCAAGGGCCTGGTGCGCCGCCGCACCGACCGCCGCGACCGCCGCCAGGTACGCATAGCCCTCACCGAGACCGGTCGACAGCTCGTCGATGCCGTGACGGCGAACCGCCGCCGCGAGATCGGCGGTCTCCTTGCGTCCATGCCGGCCGCAGACCAGACGCAGCTCGTGTCGGCCCTGCGGCGGCTCGCGACGAGCGGCGGCGAGGTACCCGAGCAGGACTGGAGCAGCGGCTGGGACCTCTGAAGGGCGCCGCGGTATGACCCGCCGCTGCAGCCTGGGCGGCCGCCCGGGTTTGCACCACCCGCTCCCGCCCGATACCATCGGCCCTGGAGATGCCCGTGAGGGCCTCAGAGGGAAGACGGTGCGATTCCGTCGCGGACCCGCCGCTGTGACCGGGGACGACCGCCGCAACCAGAGCCACTGCCGCTGAGCGCGGCGGGAAGGCGCGGCGCAAGGACGATCCGGCAAGCCAGAAGACCTGTCTCCAAGCGGTGCAGCAGGCCGCCCTCGTGGTACCGGGGCGGGCGCCGCGCCGCGCACGGATCCGAAAACGGGGATCCCGGGCCGGCTCGCTCACGCGGGCCGGTCCGGGATCGCTGTCTGTCGGACCGGAGGTCGCACGCATGAACGCCCGCCCGCACCGCCCCCGCCACTCGAGCCCACCCCCAGCCGCTGCCGGCGCGCCCGCGGTGAGCCCCTTCGTGCGACCGGCGAGCGGCCTGGTGCGCGCGGTCACGTCGTGGCAGGTGTTCGGCTTCAACGTGATGAACGCCAACCTGGGCGTGGGCCTCGTGTGGCTCACGCTGCTCGGCGCCGGCCTCTACCCCGGCGCGAACCTCTACCTCGCCGTGCTGTTCGCCTTCGCCGGCATCCTGCCGCTCATGCTGCTGTACGTGCGCCTGGCCGCCGTGTTCCCGCGCTCGGGCGGCGACTACGTCTCGATCTCGCGTACGCTGAGCCCCGCGCTCGGCTTCGCCGTGAACGCCGCCGCCATGGCCTACTTCTGCCTGTTCGTCGGCCTCGGTGGCCTGTACACCGTGCAGTACGGCCTCACGCCGCTCGCCCAGGTGGTCGCGGCCACGACGGGCAGCGCCGGCGCCGCCCGCCTGGCCGCCGGCCTCGGCACGGCGAACGGCACCTTCGTGGTCTCGCTCGCCGTGCTCGCCGGCTACGCGCTGCTCATGATCCGCGGCGGCCGCCTGTACTTTCGCGCGCAGAGCGCGGCCTTCGTGCTGGGCACGGCGGCGCTCGCCGCCTGCGTCGCGGCCGGCCTGCTGCTGTCGCGCCACGGCGCCCTGACCAGCGTCGACCGTGCCTTCGCCCGCCTGCACGCCGGCCCGCTCGCGCCGCTCGCCGCCGGCCGGGCGGCCCCGTTCTCGTGGTCGGCGACGCTGCACGCCGCGATCTGGCCGTGGATCGTCTTCGTCGGCTGCTACTTCTCGATCTTCATCGGCGGCGAGGTGCGCAGCCCGGCCCGCACGCAGGCGCTCGGCGTGCTCGGCTCGCTCGTGTGGACCCTCGCCTGGCTGCTCGCCGTGGTGTTCGCGCTCAGCCACCTCTTCGGGCTGGGTTTCTTCACCAACCTTGCCATCGCCTCGCCGGCCAAGCTCGGCTTGGCCGCCACACCCACCTTCGCCGAGCTCGTCGCGCTCGCCCTGCGCCGCGGCGTGCTCGCCGTCGCGCTGGCCGCCGCCTTCACCGTGTGGGGGTTCGCCTGGGTCGGCCCGACCGCGATGTGCGTGTCGCGCTGCCTGTTCGCCTGGTCGCTCGACGGTCTCGCGCCGCGCTGGTGCGCCGAGGTACACCGCCGCTGGCACACGCCGCATCGCGCCCTGCTGCTGACCTTCGCCGTCGCGACCGCGTTCACCGCCCTCATGATCTACGCCCATCTGCCGCTGCTCTCGGGCATGATCGTGATGGTCGCCGAGTGGCTCTGTGTGGCCGCCGCGGCAGTCGTCCTGCCTCGCGTGGCCGACGCCCGCGGCCTGGTGCTGCCGCCCGCTCGCCGGTTCCTCGGCCTGAGCTCGCTCGCCTGGCTGGGCGTGCTCGCCGCACCGCCGGTGCTCGCGATCGCCTGGCTCAACCTGACCGACGCCAACTCGGGCACGAGCGTCGCCCACCAGCCCAAGGCGCTGCTGCTCTGGATCGCGATCCTCGCCGGCTGCCTCAGCCTCTTCCGGCTGGTAGCCCGCCTGCGGGAACGGCGCGGCGCCGGACTCGGCCTGGCGGTGCGGCTGCTCCCGCCGGATTAGGCCGGCCCAGGGGCGACCCGCGGACGCGCACGCGCGCGCGGCGCAGCCGGTCGCCGGGCGGCGAAGAGCCGGGCGGCGCCGGCGAAGGTCAGCGCCGCTCGCCCTCGATCTCGTCGAGGACGCGGGTGAGGGCAGCCCCGCGGTCGGCGGCCTGCGACTGGTCGCTGTGGAACTGGGCGCGTCGCACCGGGTCGAGCTAACGGCCCGCCGCAAGCGCGCAGCCCGCGGCCCTTGACCGACGTCAAGGCCGGCTCGCGCTTAAAACACTACCTCCATGGTGATAAATGCGGTGTTTCACCCATTTGGGCGGGCCCCCTGGCCCGCCGCACCAAGGAGGGGACGTTCATGAACCGCAGGGTCATCGATTACCTCGTGAGTTCGGCCGGCCTGATCGTCGCGATCGTCTTGCTGGCCGCGGGCGGCCTCATGGTCTGGGGCCAGGTCTTCATCAACCACCAGGTCCGCGATCAGCTCTCGTCACAGAAGATCTTCTTCCCGCCCAAGGGCAGCCCGGCGATCGCCGGCGCGCAGTTCGCGGCCATGCAGAAGTACGCCGGCCAGCAGCTCACCACCGGCGCCCAGGCGCAGACCTACGCGAACCACTTCATCGCCGTGCACCTGAGCGAGGTCGCGGGCGGCAAGACCTACGCCCAGGTGAGCGCCGCGGCGCTCGCCGACCCGACCAACACGACGCTCAAGACGCAGGAGCAGACGCTGTTCCAGGGCACCACGCTGCGCGGCTTGCTGCTCAACGCCTACGCGTTCGGCACGGTGGCGCGCATCGTCGGCATCGCCGCGATCGTGAGCTTCGTGGGCGGCGGCATCCTGCTGGTCCTGTCGATCCTCGGGTTCGCGCACGGCCGGCGGGTCTCAGCGGCGGCGGCGACCGCCACCGAGACAGCGACACAGACGCGAGCGGCCTGACGAGGGCCACGGCCGCGGCCTGACGAGGGTCACGGCCGCGTTTCCGACGAGGTCGCCGAGGCGGGCGGCGCGGACGCGCCGCCCGCCTCTCTTGCTCCGGCGCTCGCTTGGGAGCAGACTTGTGGTGCGACGTGACCGCGGCGCAAGGTGCGAGGTGAGGAGGGCCGTGGATCCCCGTCATCCGGCCCGACACAAGTCCGACGCCTCGTTGCGCCTCGTGCCGACCGCCGGCAGCGTGTCGTGCGAGGGCGACCACCGTGCGCCGCTCCCCTCGTTGCGGCGCTACCCGCTCTGGCGCGTGGTCGGCCTCGACTGCCTCACGGTGACCCACTTCGCGCTCGGCGGCGCCGCCGTCCTGCTCGCCTGGCGCACGCAACCGCTCGTCGCCTGGCCGGTCGGACTGGCCTACCTGGTGTTCGCCGCCGTTCAGACCTTTGTGCTCACCCCGCTCGTCGTGTGCCCCGGCTGCGTCTATCGCGCGGTCGCCGGCGCGCGCTGTCCGAGCGGGCTGAACCTGCTGTCGGCGCGCCTCTGCCCGCCGGCCGGCGACACCGCCGAGTTCCGCCGGCGCACCTGCGGGTCGTTCGGCCAGACCAGCCTGTCGCTGTGCTCCTGGGCCTTTCCCGTCGCCGCGACGGCGGCTGGCTTCGCCGTGCATTTCTGGTGGCCGGCCGCTGTACTCACGGCGGCGCTCGCCGCGTCGCTCACGCTGCGGGTGATCCTCGAGCGCACCGCCGTCTGCCCCCGCTGTCTGTCGCGCCGCTGGTGCCCGGTGGCCCACGCCGTGCGCGCCGCCTGAAGGCCGCGCCGATGACCGCCGCTCCCGACCTGCCCGCCGGCGAGTTCTCGGCCTGGCTCGGCGCCATGCGCGCCGCGCTGCGGCACGGCCGCGACGCCGGCGTGCCCTGCGGCGACTGCTGCGCCTGCTGCGACACGGCGCACTTCGTCCACATCGGCCCCGACGAGTCCGACACGCTCGCCCACGTGCCGCGCGAGCTCCTGTTCGCCGCGCCGGGTCAGCCCGCCGGCACGATGCTCCTGGGGTACGACGCGCACGGCCACTGCCCGCTGCTCGAGGGCGGCCTGTGCTCGATCTACGAGCACAGGCCGCTCACCTGCCGCGTCTACGACTGCCGGGTGTTCGCCGCCGCCGGCATCGACGCCGACCGCGACGAGATCACCCGCCGGGCGCGCCGCTGGGCGTTCACGTATGCGACCCGGAGCGAGCGCGACGACCACCGGGCCGTGCGCGCCGCCGCCCGCTTCCTGGGCGACCATGCGGCGCTACTGCCGCCCGAGGCCGTGCCCCACGACCCGCCCCACCGTGCCGTGCTCGCCGTCCTCGCCTCCGGCGCGTTCACTGCGCAGGCGGACCAGGCCGGCCGCGACTGCGGCCCGAGCGCCGCCGAGCAGACCGCGGTCGGGGGCGAGCTCGCCGACGAGCAGCTCGCCCGCCGCATGGCCGACGTCGCCCGCCGGCTCATGCCGGGCGGCGGGCCGCCCGATACCTGCTAGCCCGCCGCCGGCGGTCGCCTCAGTCGCCGCCGTCCATCGTCAACCAGTCGTGCACGGCAGCCGACTGGCGCCGCCACGGCGCGTCGAGCCTCCTGCCCCCGCCCAGACCGCTCAGCCCGTCGACCCGCATCTGCTGCAGGAGCCCCGAGCCGGCGGGCTGCCGCACGAGTCCGGCCTGCGCGTCGACCACGTCCTGGGCGTGCGGATGGAACCAGCCGAGCAGGTCGTGCGGGCGCAGCCTGACCTCGACCTGCTTGCGCCAGCCGCCGTCGGGCTCCTGCGAGAAGACGGTGTAGAAGTAGTGCCGGGCGGGGTCGAGGCCCTCGTCGCACAGGTAGGTCTCCGCACTTTCGTTGACGATCGCCTGGCCGCTCGCGCCGGGCGGCTCGGCGCCCTCGGCGTAGCCCTGCTCTGAGCGCAGCACGCGCCAGCGGACCTCGCCCGCGTTGCGCACCTCCCACTCGAGCTCGACCCGGCCGCTCTCGTGCCGGGCGTGGAAGTGCGCCAGGTGGGGCCCCGCCGTGTCGCCGAACAGATGCATGTCACCCTCCCGGTCGTCGTGGTGTCGCGCTTCAGCGCCGCCAGGCCGGCGGGTCGACCCCGGGGGGCGGCGTCGGCGCGCTCGGCGGGCTCGGGGCGCCCGCGCCGGGCGAAAGCTCTCGTCGGCCCGCTTCGTCGGCCTCGTCCCCGTCCCCCTCTTCGGCGGCCTCGCCCGCGGCGCCCTCATCGGCGGTATCGTCCGCGGCGTCCCCGTCGTCGTCCCACTCCTCGCCCGCCTCGTCCCACTCCCCATCTGCCTCGTCCGCCTGGTCGTCCCACTCGGCGTCGTCGGTCGCCGATCGGCGCGAGCGCGCTTCGAGCTCGGTGAGCAGCGCCTGGGCATCGGCGGCGTCGTCGCGACCGACGCGCACGGAGCCTCCCCCGCCGAAGACGCCGCCCGAGCCGACGCAGGGGATGCCGGCGCTCGTCAGGATCGACCGGACCAGCGCGACCAGGCCGGAGTCGCCCGAGCTGAAGATGGTGACGAGCTCGACCGAGCGAGGCTCGCCGACAGCGGCAGAGCCCGGCGGCGAGGCCGCCGAGGCCCGGCGAGCGGCCTTGTCGGGGCCCGGCTCCACCGGCAGCTCGTCGACCAGGGCGACGTCGCACTCGTCGCACACGGTGAAGCCGGGAATGAACTCGGCATGACAGACCGGACAGAACACACCCTCACCCCTTCGACGTCGGCTGCGCACAGTGTACGCTCCGGCCCGCCGGCGGCGAGCGATCGCTGCGTCACGGGCCGTGTCGACCTCGTTGCCTCGCGCCGGCTGTACTACAATCGCGACGCGACGCCACAGGCGACCGCGCGTCGCACGGAGGCGCCATGCTCGACGAGTTCGTCAAGGCCAATCTCGGGCTCTGGAACGAGTGGACGAAGGTCCATGAGACCTCGGCGTTCTACGATCTCGAGGGCTTCAAGGCCGGGGCCTCATCGCTGCACTCGATCGAGCTCGAGGAGCTCGGCGACGTAACCGGCAAGCGCCTGCTCCACCTGCAGTGCCACTTCGGCCTCGACACGCTGTCGTGGGCGCGGCGCGGCGCCGTGGTCACCGGCGTCGACTTCTCGGAGCGCGCCATCGAGCTCGCCCGCTCCCTTGCGGCCGAGCTCGAGCTGCCGGCGACCTTCGTGCAATCGACGGTCGACGACCTGCACGACAACCTGCGCGGCCAGTTCGACGTCGTCTTTACCTCCTACGGCGCCATCGAGTGGCTCGCCGACCTCGACCGCTGGGCGCGCACCATCGCCCACTTCCTGACGCCGGGCGGCGCCTTCTACATGGTCGAGCTCCACCCGCTGGCCCACGCCCTCGACGACGTAGACGAGCACCCCGAGCTGCGCATCGCCGGCCCCTACTTTCCGGCGCGCAAGCCGCGCCGGTTCCACATTCGCGGCTCCTACGCCGAGCCCGACGCGCCGGTCGAGCGCGTCGCCTACGGCTGGACCCACAGCTTCGCCGAGATCCTGAACGCCTTGATCGGCGCCGGTCTGCGACTCGAGTACCTGCACGAGTTCCCCTGCTCGGTCGTGCCCTTCGGTCGCTCCATGAAGCGCGCCGCAGACGGCTGGTACTACCTGCCGGGCGGCCGCCGCGACGTGCCGTTCCTCTTCTCGCTCAGGGCGACGCGGCCGCCGGCCGGCGCGCCGTGACGCAGGGCGAGCCGGCGGGCGCGGGCGGCGCACCCTCGGAGCCCGCCGGCGGCTCGTCCGCAGCGCCCAAGCTGCTCGGCGCCGGCCCCACGCGACCGGCGACGACCGCCCAGCTCACCGCCAACCGCGTGCTGTGGGACGAGCTCACGGCGATCCACGAGCAGTCGGCGTTCTACGACGTCGAGGGCTTTCTCGCCGGCGCCTCGAGCCTGGGTGCGATCGAGCTCGAGGAGCTCGGCGACGTAGCCGGCAAGCGCCTGCTCCACCTGCAGTGCCACTTCGGCCTCGACACGCTGTCGTGGGCGCGGCGCGGCGCCGTGGTCACCGGCGTCGACTTCTCGGGCCAGGCCGTCGCGCTGGCCCGCCGTCTGGCGGCGCAGGCCGGCCTGAGTGCGACCTTCATCGAATCCGACCTCTACAAGCTGTCCCGGGTGCTGCACGAGCGCTTCGACGTCGTGTTCACCTCGTGGGGCGTGCTCTGCTGGCTGCCCGACCTCGCCGGTTGGGCTCGACTGATCGCCGACTCCCTTGCCCCCGGCGGCGTCTTCTACCTGCTCGAGTTCCACCCGTTCCTGTTCGCCCTCAACGACGAGACCGAGCAGCCGCTGGTCGGCGCCGACTCGTACTTCCATCGCGCCGCGCCACACGCCTGGCAGAACGACGGCGGCGGCAGCTACGCCGACCCCACGGCGACCGTGGCCGCGCCCATCCAGTACGAGTGGGACCACCCCCTCGGCGAGATCGTCACCGTGCTGCTCGGCGCCGGCCTCGAGCTCGAGTGGCTGCACGAGTTCGGCAGCCTGCCCATGCGCGGCGTCGACTGGCCGTGCATCGCCGCGAACCTCGACGGCTCGTTCGGCCTGCGCGGCCTGCGCGGCGAGTTTCCCGTGGCCTTCTCGTTGCAGGCCCGCCGCCCCCGCTGACGAATCCCACAATCACCCCTTTGCCATGACCGGAGCTGGGTACTAATCTGGTCGTGCGTGCCGACCATCGCACGGCACGCGGGGGCTGCGGGCGGCGCGTCGCCCGGACCACGAGCGCAGGAGGCGCAGGATGCACACACACACTCGACTCGGCGGTACTCGCGCACCACTCCTCCTTTTGATGATGCTGGCGGCGCTCGGAGTATGGCTGCTCGCCGCGGCCGGCCCGGCGGCGGCGACGGCCGGGCCGAGCGAGCCGACCCTGTCGCTCGCCGACCTGCAGACGCAGATCACCGCCGCCGGCAGCGGCGGCCTCGACGGCTATTTCAAGACCGTCCTGCAGGGCGACACCATCACGAACGTCCCGGTCAAGATCCTGTCGGTGGCCTACGGCCAGAACGTGACCGACGGCTCCGACATGATCCTCTTTCAGATCACCGACGCCGCCGTGCTGGCGCAGGGCGGCGTGGCCGAGGGCATGAGCGGCAGCCCGCTGTTCGTGGGCGACGCCGGCAGCCCAGACCCTGTCCACGACCCGATGGTCGGCGCGGTCTCGCAGGGCGACATCTTCACCGAGCAGGGCCTCGGCCTGGCGACGCCGATCGACTACATGATCTCGATCGAGCAGGACTACCAGGTGACGCTGCCCGTCGGCACCCGGGCGAAGGCCGCGAGCTCGCTCGACCTGCCGGCCGCCCTCGAGGGCGCCGGCCCCGTGCTGCCCAGGACCCGCACAGCGGTCGCACGGCACGCCGTCAGGACGACCGCCGGCCACCTGCACACCTTCGTCATGGCGCGTAGCCTGGCGGTCGCCCGCACGCTGCATCCCAAGGCCGGCACCGCCGTGTTCGTGCCGCTCAGCACCCTCGAGGTCGGCGGCCTGCCGGCCGGCAGCCCCGCCTTCAAGCGCCTGGCGGCAGCCTTCGCCAAGCGCGGCGTCGACGTGCACGCCGCCGGGCTGGGCGCGGGCGGCGGCAGCCTGTTCTCGACCGACCTGACCGAGGGCGCGTCGGTGGCGGCCGTCCTTTCGAGCGGCGCCTTCTGGGCCGCTTACGTGGGCACCGTCACCTACGTCGATACGGCCGACAACGTCGTGCTCGCCTTCGGCCATCCGGCCGACTACGACGGCCCGGTCGCGCTCGACATGGACAACGCCTGGGTCTCGGGCATCTGGTCCGACTCCTACACCGCCTACAAGCTCGTCTCGCTGGGCGCCACGCAGGGTGTGATCACCCAGGACCGCGCCTACGGCATCGCCGGCGAGATCGGCCCCAGCAACACCGAGGTGCCGGTCGACGCCGCGGCGGCCATCGGCGCGGCCACGCCGACCCACTTCGTGACCGACATCCCCCAGTGGGTCGCCGACAACCCGAACTACGGCGACACGCTGATCGCCGACGCCTGCTACTGGTCGGTCTACCGGGTGACCGACGCCGCTGCCTACCCGGGACACGCCACGATGGACACGTCGGTCGTGGTGAACGACCTGAGCAACGCCGGCGCCGCGCTGCCGGCGATCACGCTCGACAACGTCTACGACGACCCCTACGACGTTGGTGGCTACGCCGGCATGGACGCGGCCGACATGGTCGACACCCTGCTCTCGAACCCCGACGGCGTGTCGCCGGCATCGGTGGGCTCGGTGACCTTCAGCGCCGATCTCGTGCCGACGCACGCCAGCATGCAGATCCTCGACTTCTGGGTGCGGGGTGGCTTCAAGCACGGCGCCAACACGGTGCACGTGATCACCCGCGCCTACGGCGAGACCGGCACGCGCGAGGAAGACCTGACGGTGAACGTGCCCGAGTCGGTCGAGACCAGCGGCATGGTCACGGTCTACGACTCGAACGGCATGGGCGGCGACGACGACGGCTACGGCGACGCGCTCCCGGCCGGCAGCACGCGCCTGGGCTCCAACGTGCCCCCGGCCACCACGCTGAGCGACCTGGTGAGCACGGTCGAAGGCACACTGCTGAACGACTCGCTCAACGTCACCTTCGTGGCCGACGTGCCCAACGAGTTCGTGGTGCCGGTCGTGAACGGCGTGCCCGCCAACTACATCTCGGCGAGCAGCGCCGTGACCGACGGTGGCACGACCTGGTACGTCCAGGGCAACCTCACCAAGCAGACGAGCTCGATGCACCTGTACGGGCCGGCGAGCGCCAAGGCCGGCCGCACGGTCACGCTGATCGGCATCTTCGACGCCGACGACGCCAGCGGCACGACCGTGACGATCTACCGCGGCACGAGCACCACGCCCTACGCCACGCCGAGGGTCGTCGTCACGCCCGACGGCATGGCCGAGTTCGTCGTGCGGGCCAAGATGCTGTCGAAGGCCACCAGGTTCACGGCGGTGTGGGACGGGCTGGGCTCCGACGAGTACATCGGTGCCACCGCCACGCGCACCGTGAAGCTCCACAAGTAGCGGCAACAAGGAGCGGCTCAGGACCGGCCGGGCACACGCCCGGCCGGTCCTGCAGACGGCGCGGCGGGGTCGCAAGCGCGGCCCCGCCGCGCCGTCTCTTTTGCCGGGGCACGGCGCATCGTGTGATATTGATGCGCCAGGGTACACTAAACCTCGGACCAGGGGCACACGACGCGTCCCCTGCGTCCCAGATGCTGGACAGCACGGGGTGGCAGAGTGTCCAGATCCCCGTCAAAGGGGAAGCCGGCGCGTGAGCGCCGGCGCATGCCAGCACCCCAAGAAGGCGGCGCCTTACCCTCCGGGCGCCGCCTTCGCGTGTGGGTGTGGCCTCTGAGCGCGTGGCGCCGGCCGCGTTTGCGGTCGGCCGGCCGCGCCGGCCCCCCTCGCGGGCAGCGACCTAAGCCGGCGGGGCGGCGGCGAGGCGCGCGAAGAACGGCCCGAGCTCGTCGCGCGGCACGATCAGGTCGGCCTCGGCACGGACGGTGTCGGCGGCCTCGGCCACGGCCACGCCGAGGCCGGCCCAGCGCATCATGTCGAGATCGTTCCAGCCATCGCCGCAGGCGACCGTGCGCTCGCGGCGCGCCGGCAGCCGCCGGCAGAGGTCGGCGAGAGCGCCGCTCTTGGTGGCATGCGGGTCGCTGATCTCGATGAACTGCGGCAGCGAGCGCGTGACGTAGAGGTCGCCGTCGAAGCGCGCCTGCAGCTCGGGCAGCAGCCGGGCCACGTCGTCGGCCGGCGTCGTGATCACGATCTTGGTGGGCGGCGTCTGGACCACTGTGAGCAGGTCGGGCACGACGTTCACCGGCACGTCGGCGTACTCGGCGTAGCCGCGCGCCCAGTCGTCGTCCTGCTCGACGTACAGCTCGTCGTTCACGTAGACGTTGAGGTGGCGCCCCAGCTCGCGCACCGCCAGCACGACCTCGGCAGCGCGCTCCGAGGGCAGCGGCAGGTGGCGCTGCCACTCGCCGGTCGCCAGGTCGGCGAGCAGGGCGCCCTGATAGCAGACGACGGGGCCGCTCGTGAGCCCGATCCGGGCGAGCACCTTGCGGGCGCTGCGGAACATGCGGCCGGTGACGACCACGAAGGGTACGCCGGCGCGGCGCAGGGCGTCGACCCCCGCCGTGGTCGCCGCGGTGAATTCGAGGGTGGGCGGCAGCAGGGTGCCGTCGAGGTCGGACGCCACGAGGTCGGGGCGCAGCTCGCGGCGGCCGGCCGCGGGCGTGGCGGGCTCGAGTGGGGCGCTCGCCGTCACCATATTGTGCGTTCGGCGCCGGATGGGGTACAGTGGAGGAGTGGAGAAGGACGCGTCCCGGCTCCCACGGGACCGCTTCTCAAAGAGGCCTGAGATCCCATCAGGTCTCTTTTTTCGTAGCGCCCGGCGTCGCTCACTTGCGGCGCAGGTTGTCGATGGAGCGCTGCAGGTCGATGTCGCCGGCCAGCACGCCGCCGACCAGGTAGCCCACGCCGCCGATCACCCCGACCACGATGAGCTTCTCGAAGCCCAGCGCCATCCAGACGACGCCGACCACCAGGCCGACCGCCAGGCCGATGTAGCGAAGACTCACGTGACACCTCCCCGGCCGGCGAACAGCTCGTCGACCTCGATGACGAGCTCGCCGGCTTCGAGCCCGGTCGCGGCGCGCAGCTCGCGCTCGACGACGGCGCGGGCGCGGGCGAAGGTCTGACGGACGTCGGTGGCCGCGAGCGAGAGCGAGGTGCGGGTGGCCACGCGACCGTCGGCGCGGGTCACCCGCACGCGCGCGTCGGTGACCTCGGCGAGCTCGTCGACCAGGCGGTGCGCCAGCAGGTGCTCGAGAGCGCGCGCCTTGACCACGACGCTGGCCTGCAGGTCGCCGAGCTCGACGGCGGCGCCCTCGCCGGCCCGTCCGCCGCCCAGCATGCCGAGCGCGAGCCACAGGCAGAGCGCGCCCGCCACGGCGGCGGCGGCGCCGACCGGCACCGCCACGGGCGGCGATGCGGCGAGCAGGTCGTGCCAGCCGCGGGTGAGCGGCCAGGGTTCGGTCTGGCCGGCGCCCAGGGCGACCTCGCGCACGATCAGGAGCGCGCACACGGCCATGACGGCAAGCGCGCAGACCAGCGTGACCGGGCGCCTCACCGCAGGTACCTCGGCAGGTCGCGCACGCGCAGCACCCGCAGCGCCGGGCCACGCAGGTCGACGGCCAGGCCGAGCCGGTCGTGCAGGGCCGCCGTGGCGAGCGCCGTGAGGCGCTCGCGCAGCGCGGCGGCCGGCGAGAGCGGGCGCAGCGCCACCCAGGCGCGAGCGCTCAGGCGCTCGCCGTGCAGGCGAAACGAGGTCCGCGAGGCGACGACGTCGGGGTCGCGGGCGAGCTCGGCGGCCAGGTAGCGCGCCAGGGTGTCGGGCGGCAGCCGCAGGCTGCCGCCCTCGACCGGCAGCACGAGCGGCGCGGGCCGGCGGCGCAGGAGGAGCAGCACGAGCGCCGCCGCGCCGACGAACAGCGCGGCGAGCAGCAGCGCCCGGTCGCCGTGCGTGCGCGGCAGCGGCAGGTCGTGCCACAACGACAGGTGACGGCCGGCGGCGGTGACGAGCAGCTCGGCGCCGGCGGCGACGAGCACGACGCCCGCAGTCAGCAGCGCCAAGAACCCGAGCGCGGCCTCGAGGGCATCGAGCGCAAGGCTGCGCGGCGAGCGGTCAGGCCTGTGCGGTCTCGCCGGCAGCGGGGTCCTCGGGAAAGAAGATGTCGCCGACGACCACGTTGACCGTCTTGACGGTGAGCCCGGTGGTCGCCTCGATGCTGTCGCGCACACGCTCGCGGCAGGCCTGCGCCACCTCGGGGATGCTGCGCCCGTAGGTGACGACCAGGGTGATGTCGACGTCGACCCCATCGCCGCGCACGTCGACCGCCACCCCCTGGGTGCGGGAGTCGGCCACCCGCAGGCTCGACAGGGCGCGCGAGGTGGCCCCGCCCAGGGCATGTACGCCGTCGACCTCGCGGCAGGCCATGTGCGCGATCTTGGCGATCACGGTGTCGCCGATCTCGAACTCGCCGGCGCGCGGGTCGGCCGGCACGTCGGGCGACGCTGCGGCCGCGGGCTGCTCGGCCGGCGCCGCGGGAGCCTTCGCGGGCTCGTCGGTCGGCGCCGGCTGCGGCGCGTCGGGCGGTTGCTGGTCGGCCATGCGGGCTCCCCGGTCGGAACAGACGGTGCTGGCCCTACTCTACCTTGCCCCGGCGCCGGCCGCGACGGCCGCCGGCGCGCTCAGCCGCACTTGGAGTAGCCGCAGAGCCGGCAGACGATGCAGCCGCCTTCGTGCTCGATCACGCCACCGCAGTCGGGGCAGGCGCCCTGGGCTACCTCGACCAGCGCGAGCTGCGGCTCGGGCGTGCCCGCGGGAGCCGCGGCGCCGCTGATGTAGCGCCGCTCGACCGCCTTGCCGATGGCGTCGGCGCACGACAGCGTGGCGTTGGGACCCATGCCGTAGGGCACGTGGCAGCGGATGCCCTTGAGCTGTTCGACGATCTCACTCGGCGCGGCGCCCTTCTTTAGGGCGAGCGAGATGAGCCGCCCCAGGGCCTCGGTGTTCGACGATGCGCAGCCGCCGGCCTTGCCCATGTTGGCGAACACCTCGCGCGGGCCGTGCTCGTCGTCGTTCATGATGACGAACAGCTTGCCGCAGCCGGTGTCCATGCGCTCGGTCTCGCCCGACAGCAGGCGCGGGCGCGCCGGCCGCGTGGTGGCGATGCCGCGCGCCGGGTCGGCGCCCGGGCGCGCCGCGGAGCCGACGTTGAGGACCTGCTCCTCGCGGCTGCCGTCGCGGTAGATGGTCACGCCCTTGCAGCCCGAGCGGAAGGCCAGCAGGTAGACCTTCTCGACGTCGTCGACCGTGGCCTGATTGCCGAAGTTGACGGTCTTGGAGACGGCGTTGTCGGTGGCCGCCTGGAAGGCCGCCTGCAGCTTGATGTGCCACTCGGGCGTGACGTCGTGCGCCGTGGCGAAGACCCGCTGCCAGACCTCGGGCACCTCGTCGATGTGTCGCACCGAACCTTCGTCGGCGACGCGCTTGGTGAGCGCCTCGGAGAAGAAGCCCTCGCGCCGCGCGACCTGCTCGAAGTAGGGGTAGACCTCGAGCATCTCGTCGTCGTCTAACACCTTGCGGCGCCGATAGCTGAGCGCGAAGAGCGGCTCGATGCCGCTCGTGCAGCCGGCGATGATCGAGATGGTGCCGGTCGGGGCGATCGTCGTGACGGTCGCGTTGCGCACGCGCAGCCCCTGCGTGTCGTACACCGAGCCCTCGAAGTTGGGGAACACGCCGCGCTGCTCGGCGAGCTCGACCGAGGCGGCCCGCGCCTGCTCCCGCACGAACGACATGAGCTCGCCGGCCAGGTGCACGGCCTCGTCGGAGTCGTAGGGCACGCCCAGCCGGTAGAGCAGGTCGGCGAAGCCCATGACGCCGAGGCCGATCTTGCGGTTGCCGCGGGTCATTTCGGCGATCTGCGGCAGCGGGTAGTTGTTGACGTCGATCACGTCGTCTAAGAACCGCACCGCGCTCTTGACGATGCGCCCCAGGCGGGCGTAGTCGACGTGCCCGTCATCGCACACCCGGGCCAGGTTGATGGACCCCAGGTTGCACGACTCGTAGGGCAGCAGGGGCTGCTCGCCGCAGGGGTTGGTGCTCTCGATCGAGCCGAGCTGCGGCGTGGGGTTGTGCTCGTTGATGCGGTCGATGAAGACGATGCCGGGGTCGCCGTTCTTCCAGGCCAGGGTGACCATCGACTTGAAGACCTTGCGCGCCTTGAGCAGGCGCACGGCCTCGCCGGAGCGCGGGTTGACGAGCGCGTAGTCGTCGTCGGCTTCGACCGCCCGCATGAAGTCGTCGGTGACCGCCACCGAGATGTTGAAGTTGTTGAGGCGGTCGTCGTCGTGCTTGGCGTTGATGAAGTCGAGGATGTCGGGGTGGTCGACGCGCATGATGCCCATGTTGGCGCCGCGTCGCGTGCCGCCCTGCTTGATCGTCTCGGTGGCCGCGTCGAAGACGCTCATGAACGAGAGCGGCCCCGACGACACGCCGGCCGTCGAGAGCACGACGTCGTTCTTGGGCCGCACGCGCGAGAACGAGAAGCCGGTGCCGCCGCCGCTCTTGTGGATGAGGGCGGTGTGCTTGATGGCCTCGAAGATCGAGTCCATGGAATCGCCGACGGGCAGGACGAAACAGGCCGAGAGTTGACCGAGCTCGCGGCCGGCGTTCATGAGCGTGGGGCTGTTGGGCAGGAACTCGAGGCTCGCCATGAGTCGGTAGAAGGTGTCTTCGTGCTCGGCGAGGTCGGCGGTGGGGTCGTAGAGCCGCTCGGCCTGGGCCACGGCCCGGGCCACCCGGCGGAACATCTCTTCGGGCGTCTCGAGCACCTCGCCCGTGTCGCCCTTCTTGAGGTAGCGCCGCTGCAGCACCTTGAGCGCGTTGGCCGACAGCTCGATCACGTCGCGACCCGTCTCAGTCATTCTTCCTGCCCCCTGCTCCCGTTCGGTCGATGGATCGCCGGCTGGTCGACCGGCGCGGTCGAGTCGTGGTGTCGCGGGCCGGGCACGACGGCCGCGACCTCGCCTGACGCCGCACGGCCCGGACCCCCGACCGCCCCGTGCATGGTGTCGTCGCCGGCGGCCCGGGCGAGCGGGCGCGGGCCGCCCGGCCCGCGCCCGCTCGCCGGCTCGTCGAGCCGCGCGAGCTCCTTCTGGAACTCCTCGATGTCGTCGAACTGACGGTAGACCGAGGCGAAGCGGATGTAGGCCACGAGGTCGAGGTCGCGCAGGTGGCGCAGGGCGCGCTCGCCGATCTCGGCCGAGGTGACCTGCTGCACCGACTCGCGGCGCAGCTCGCCTTCGATCTCGTCGGCGACCCGCTCGATGCGCTCGAGCGAGATGCGCCGTTTTTCGCAGGCGCGCAGCAGGCCGTTCAGCAGCTTGGCGCGCGCGAAGACCTCTTCGGCGCCGCTGCGCTTGACGACCACGAGCGGCGCCTCTTCGACCCGTTCGTAGGTGGTGTAGCGGCGTCCGCAGAAGGCGCATTCGCGCCGCCGGCGCACGGCGTCGCCCGACTCGGAATCACGCGAGTCGACGACACGACTGTCTTCGTCGCCGCAGAAAGGACAGCGCACGGAAGTACGACCCCTTACGAAGTGGACTACAAGATGTAGTGGAAGAACACTCGACTGGTCACAATATAGCCGGTTTCGCGGCAGACGCAACGGTTCCTGCCCGGGTTTTTGGCGCCGATACGATGCCGCAACGCTCATTCTCGACCTCAGCCTGAGAGTCTGCCGCTCGCGGGTGGCCTTGCTGACCCGGCCGCGGCGGGCGAGCCGCCATCCTACCGCGCCCCTCGGACGGCAGCGCCGTTGCGGTCCGCACGACCGCGCGCCGGCCGCGAGGGCGCGCGCGAACAGGTATACTCTCTCGCCATGAACACCGTCGTCGTCCCCACCTACAACGAGCGCGACAACCTGCGCCACGCCCTCGAGCGCATCCGCGAGGTCTCCGAGGGCGCCGACCTGCCGCTCCATACCCTGATCGTCGACGACGACTCGCCCGACGGCACAGGCGAGCTCGCCGACAAGCTGGCCGCCGAGTACCCCGACGTCGAGGTGCTGCACCGCGCCGGCAAAGAGGGCCTCGGCAAGGCCTACGTCGCCGGTTTTCGCCACGCCATGGCGGCCGGCGCCGACCTGCTCTTCGAGATGGACGCCGACCTGTCGCACGACGCGAGCTACCTGCCCCACTTCGTGCGCCTGGTCGAGCAGGGCGCCGACGTCGTGCTGGGCTCGCGCTACGTCAAGGGCGGCGGCGTCGAGAACTGGCCGCTGTCGCGCAAGCTGATCAGCCGCGGCGGCTGCGTCTACGCACAGCTCGTGCTGGGCCTGCCCTATCGCGACCTGACCGGCGGCTTCAAGTGCTTCCGCCGCTCGGTGCTCGAGACGATCGACCTCGACGCGATCGACACGCGCGGCTACGGCTTTCAGGTCGAGATGACCTACCGCGCCCACAAGCTCGGCTTCAAGGTGGTCGAGCTGCCCATCATCTTCGTCGACCGAAAGGTGGGCGAGTCCAAGATGTCGGGCGACATCTTCCTCGAGGCGGCCGTCAACGTCCTGCGCCTGCGCCTCGACCGCAGCATCTGACCGGGGCGGCCGCGTGAAGCCCGCGCGCCCCGCCTCACGGCTGCTCGCCCTCGACGTCGGCACCGGCACGATCGACGTGCTGCTGTTCGAGCCCGAGCGCCGGCCCGAGAACTCGGTCAAGCTCGTCGTGCCCTCGCGCACGATGGTCGCCGCCGCCGAGATCCGCGCCGCCACGCGGGCCGGCCTGCCGGTGGTGTTCGCCGGTCCCGTGATGGGCGGCGGCCCGGTGACCCGGGCGATGCTTGCCCACCTCGCCGCCGGCCTGGTCTTCAGCGCCACCGCCGCCGCGGCCACGACCTTCGCCGACGATCTGGCCTGGTCGCGCGAGCGCGGCGTGCGGCTCTGCGCCGACGACGAGGTCGCCGCCCTCACGGCACACGGCGCCACGCTCGTGCGCAGCGGCGACCTCGACCTGCCCGGGTTGCTCGACGCGCTCGCCCGCCTGGGCGCGCCCACGACCTTCTCGGGCGCCTGCCTCGCGGCCCTCGACCACGGCTTCGACCCCGCCGGCTCCAACCGCGTCAACCGCTTTCGCGACTGGCAGCGCGCGCTGGCCGAGCGGCGGCCGCTCGAGGAGCTCTTCTGCGCCCCCGACGAGCTGCCCGCCGCCCTCACGCGCCAGCGCGCGGCGGCCGCGCCGCTCGCCGCGCTGCCGCCGCTGACGGACGGCGACCAGGCCGGCGCGACGGGCGGACCGCCCATCATCGTGGGCGACACCGGCGCCGCCGCGCTGCTCGGCGCCCTGGGCGACGAGCGCGGCGACGCCGTGCTCGTGAACGTCGGCAATGGCCACACCGTCTGCGCCGTGGCGCTCGAAGGCCACCTTGCCGGCGTGTACGAAGATCACACCAGCCGGCTCGATGCGGCCCTGCTCGAGGCCAACGTGCGGCGCTTTCTGGCCGGCGACCTGTCGAGCGACGAGGTGAGGGAGGCCGGCGGGCACGGGGCCGCCCTCGGCGGCCCCGTGCCCGCCGGCCTCCCCGTGCTCGTCACCGGTCCCAACCGCCACCTGCTGGCGGCGAGCGCGCTGCCGGTGCGGTACCCGGCGCCCTTCGGCGACATGATGATGGCCGGCCCGGTCGGCCTGGTCCGGGCGCACCGCTACCGCTACGAGCAGCGGCACGGCGACGACGCGGCGGGCTGAGCGCCCGACGCCGGCGGTCAAGGGGCGGCGAGCCGGCCCCGCCGCGTCAGAGCGATCGGCGTTCGGCGGGCGCGGCCGCGCCCGCCGCCGTCACTTGCGGCGGCCGAACAGGCGGCGGCGCACGGCCGCGCCCTTGAGCCACTGGATGCCCTCGGTCGGGCTGAGCTCCTTGGGGCAGGCCTCGATGCAGTTCGTGATCGTGTGGCAGCGGTACACGCCGTGCTCGTTGTCGAAGCGCGGCAGGCGCGCCTTGCGGGCCTGGTCGCGCGAATCGACCTCGAAGCGGTAGGCCTTGAGCAGCGCCGCCGGCCCCAGGTAGTCGGCGCCGGTGCCGTACCAGACCGAGGGACACGAGCTGTAGCAGCAGCCGCAGAGGATGCAGTCGATCGGCATGTCGAGCTTGCGGCGATCGCGCGGCGACTGCGCGATCTCGCGCTCGGGGTCGGCGTCGGAGCGCTCGAGCCAGGGCTTGATGTACTCGTACTTGGCGAAGAACTCGGTCATGTCGCAGACCAGGTCGCGCACGAGCGGCAGGTGTGGCATGGGCTCGACCGTGATGTCGTCGCCGCCCAGGTGGTTCACGTTGGTCTGGCAGGCCAGGCGGTAGCGGCCGTTGATGTACATGGCGCACGAGCCGCACACGGCCGCCCGACAGCAGTACCGAAAAGCGAGCGAGCCGTCGAAGCGCTCCTGGATGGCGAACAGCCCTTCGAGCACGGTGAAGCTGCCCTCGTAGGGCACCACGAACGAGTCGTAGCGCGGCGCCGCGTCGGTCGCCGGGTCGAACCGCCTGATGCGAAAGCGGGCCTCGCTCATCAGTACGTGCGCTCCTTGGGTTCGAACATGCCGAGCGTGACCGGCTTGCCGGTGAGGTCGGGCGGGCCGCCGGGCCGGTAGTGAGCCAGCGTGTGCTGCAGCCAGTGCCGGTCGTCGCGGTTGGGGTAGTCGGTGCGCGCGTGCGAGCCGCGCGATTCGGTGCGCACCACGGCGCCCATCGCCGTCGCGATCGCCACGTCGAGCATGCCCTCGAGCTCGATCGTGCGGATCATGTCGAGGTTGAACACGGCGCCCGCGTGACGCAGGCCGACGCCGGCCATGCGGTCGCGCAGGCGCAGGAGCTTCTCGACGCCCTCGAGCATCTGGCGCTCCTCGCGGAAGATGCCGAAGTGGACCTTCATGGTGTCGATCATCTCGGCGCGGATGTCGTAGGCGTCGTCGCGCGCCGCCGCGTGGGCGAGCGTGGCGACGCGCTCCTCGATCGCCCGCACGGCCGCCCGCGCCGCCGCCTCCGACGGGACGCCACCGTCGCCGTCGCCCTGGAGCTGCTCGACGACCGCTCGGCCGGCGCGCCGGCCGAAGACGATCGTCTCGAGCAGCGAGTTGCCGCCCAGGCGGTTGGCGCCGTGCACGCTCACGCAGGCGCACTCGCCGGCGGCGTACAGGCCGGGGATGTCGGTGCGACCGTCGGCGTCGGTGTCGATGCCGCCCATGGTGTAGTGCTGGCTCGGCACGATCGGCACCGGCTCTGAGACCGGGTCGACGCCCTCGAAGTGGATGGAGAGGTCGCGCACGCCCGGCAGCCGCTCGGCGATCTTCTGCTCGCCGAGGTGGCGCAGGTCGAGGTAGACGAAGTCCTTGCCACCGATGCCGCGCCCCTCGAGGATCTCGGTCCAGATCGAGCGCGCCGTGATGTCGCGTGGGGCGAGCTCCATCATCTTGGGCGCGTAGCGCTCCATGAAGCGCTCGCCCAGGTCGTTCACCAGGTAGCCGCCCTCGCCCCGGCAGCCCTCGGTCATGAGGATGTTCGTGGTGTAGAGGCCGGTCGGGTGGAACTGCACGAACTCCATGTCCTTGAGCGGCACGCCGGCGTGGTAGGCGATGGCCGCGCCGAAGCCGGTCGAGATGATGGCGTTGGTGGTGTTGGAGTAGGTGCGCCCGGCGCCGCCGGTGGCGACGATCACGGCGTCGGCCGTGAAGGCCTCGAAGCCGCCGCGGATCATGTCGTAGGCGACGAGGCCGCGGCAGCGCCCCTCGTCGACGATCAGGCTGGTGACGAAGCGCTCGATGTAGAGCGTGACCTCGCGCCGGTAGGCCTGCTCGACCAGGGTGTGCAGCAGGTAGTGGCCGGTCTTGTCGGCCCCATAGCAGGTGCGCGGGTAGCCCGCCCCGCCGAAGGGTCGCTGGGCGATGCGGCCGTCGTCGTATCGGCTGAACGGGCAGCCCCAGTGCTCCATCTCGAAGATCGCCGGCGGGGCATCCTGCGTCATGCGGTAGACGGCGTCCTGGTCGGCCAGGTAGTCGGAGCCCTTGACCGTGTCGAAGGCATGCTTCTCGGGCGTGTCGTCGTGGCCCTCGGGGTTGTTGGCGAGGGCCGCGTTGATGCCGCCCTGCGCGGCGCCGGAGTGGCTGCGCCCGGGGTGGACCTGCGAGAGGATGGCGACGTCGATGCCGGCGCCGCGGGCCTCGACCGCCGCCCGGAGGCCGGCCAGGCCGCCGCCGACGATCAGGAGCTGGTGTCTGATCATCGCGGAGACCCCTCGATCTGGCGAGCGACTTCGTCGGCGCCGCTCAGGCTTGTGTGACGTCGTCTCACGCCTAGTGCGAGATCCAGGGCCAGAGGGCCCACATACCGTAGACGAAGGTCGCCAGGCCCAGCGCCCAGAGCGCCGCCGACAGGGCGCGACGACCGGCCCGCGCGGCGAGCCAGTAGTCGAGCACGACCATGCGGGCCCCGTTCAGGCCGTGGAAGATCGCGGCGGCCAGCAGGCTGACGTCGACGACACGGAAGGCGTCGGAGCTCAGGCGGTGGTCGATGTTCAGGTACGAGAGGTGCCCGAGGCCGAAGATGTGGGTGGCGATCAGGTGGGTGAGCAGGCCGATGATGAGCACGACTGCGGTGATGCGCTGGAACAGCCAGGCCCACATGCCGCCGGCGCTCTCGTCGAGCGCGCGGCGGTCGACGCGCCCGGTCGCGGCCGGCGCGCCGGCAGTCGGCGCAACGACGCCCGGCCGCTCGGCGACCGTGCCGCTCATATCAGGCCTCCGAGGCCGCCGGCGTGGTGCGCGGCGATGTACGAGAAGGCCTTGACGGCGAAGAAGCCGAGTGAGATCACGGCGATCGCCATGCAGGCCACGAAGACGATCTTGTGGCGCGAGATCCCCAGGCCGAAGTCCATGAGCAGGATGCGCACGCCGTTCAGGGCGTGGAACAGCACGGCCCAGACGAGCAGCAGGTCGAGCAGCACGAACAGCGGGTGGTCGAACATGTCGAAGGCGCTGTTCAGCGTGGAGCGGCCCGACAGGCGCGCGGTCGAGATCACGCCGATGTGGGCGAAGAGGTACAGCACCAGGACGATCCCGGCGACGCGGAAGAGCAGCCAGGCCCACATGCCGAGGCCCTTCCAGTTGCCGGCGCCCACGTTGCGTTCGGCGGCGTCGACCGGGCTCACGAGACATGCCCCCCTTCGGCTCAGGTTGAGGGATCGCGGGAGCAATCGTAACGACACGGGGCAAGCGGCGCAATGAGCCGGGCGGGCCGAGTCGTCGCGTGCCGGGCCGAAAGACGGGTAGACTAGCAGAGGTTCGTGGAGCGCCGGGAAGTCTGGTCGGCACCGGCGCTCGCATGCATCAGGGCGCCGGATCGGTCACATCGCTCCGGCGCCTCGCCGCGCCGGGGGACATCGAGACGAAAGGCACGACATGGGGGGCCAGGCGACCGAGGCGACGCGCGGCACGGTGCCGGCCGCGCTCGTCCCCGACGGACGGCGTTTCGACCCGGCGCGCCGCGGCGAGCGCTTCTCCAACAACTTCTGGCTGATCCCCGCGGCCTTCCTGCTCGGCGCCCTGCTGCTCGCCGTCGCGACACGGCGCATCGACGAGTCGCTCGGGCCGGTGACACGCTCGACGCCGCCCTGGATCGTAAGCGCGAGCGGCGCCGGGACGGTGCTCTCCACCCTCGCCACCGCCATGCTCACGTTCCTCGGCGTCGTCTTCTCGATCGGCCTCGTCGCGCTGCAGCTCGCCAGCCAGCAGTTCTCGCCGCGCGTGCTGCGCAACTACGTGCGCACGCAGACCACGAAGGTCGCCCTGGGCACCTTCATCGCGACCTTCATCTATCCGCTCTTCAGTCTGGGCTACCTCGACGAGCTCGCCCGAGGCGGCCACCCCGACCGCGCGACCGTGGCCGTGGCCGTGGCCATGGTGCTCGCCGTGGCGAGCATCACGGTGTTCATCGCCTACGTCACCCTGACGATCCGCGGCATGCGCATCGCCTACGCGATCAGCACTGTGGCGGTCGAGACCAGACGCGCCCTCGACCAGGTGTTCCCAGCCGCCGGGCTCACAGTGGCGGTCGCACCGCCGCACGCGTGCGCGCCCGACCGTGTCGTGCCCTACCGCAGCGACCGGCGCGCCCTGGGGATCCACCTCGGGCAGGGGATGCTACAGGCCCTCGACATCCCGGCCTGCGTGCGGCTCGCCCGCGAGCACGACTGCCTTGTGCGCCTCACGCCCCAGATCGGCCAGTACGTGGGCAGCGGCGAGGCGCTGTTCGAGCTCTACGCCGGCGCCGGGGGCCCGGCCTCGCTGCCCTCCGACGCCGACCTGCTGCGCACCGTCGACATCGGTCCCGAGCGCGCCGTGTACCGCGACCCGTTCTACGGTGTACGCGCGCTGGTCGACGTCGCCGCCCAGGCGCTGTCGCCGGCGGTGAACGCGCCCACCACCGCCGTCCAGGTGCTCGACCGCCTGCAGGACTTCCTGCGCGAGCTCGCCCCGCGGCCCTGGCAGAACGGCCTCTACGCCGATCGCGACGGCCGCCTGCGGCTCGTCGTGGCTATGCGCAGCTGGGACCAGTTCGTCGACCTCGCCCTCACCGAGATCACCGAGTTCGGCGGCGGCTCGCCGCAGGTCACGCGCCGCATCGCCTCGCTCCTTGCGGCCCTCAAGGAGATCGTGCCCGACGAGCGCCGTGCCGTGCTCGTGCGCCACGAGACGATGTTGGCCGAGGCGGTGGCTCAGCGCGTCGCCTCGTACCGCGTCCTCACAGAGGTCGCCCTCGAGCCCGACGCCCGAGGGCTCGGCTAGCTCGCGCCGCCGCCGGCCCCGCGAGATGGGGTCGCGGCGCGCCGCGACCCCATCTGCAGCCCGACGCGCGGCGGGCGCCGGAGCCACAGGCTCCGGCGCCCGCCGGCGCACCGGTGCGGAAACGACGGCGGGTCGCACCCGCGTCCGCTCCGGCGACAGCCCTTCGCGCCGCCCGGTCAGGCCGCGCGGCGCTCCTCGGCGCTCTGGCTCGCGGCGGTGGACGCCGGCACGGCGGTCACCGTGCGACGCCGCATCGCCATGGCGACGACGGCGCCGCCGGCGAGCGCGGTGAAGAAGCCGATGCCGGCGAAGAGCAGGTAGTAACCGGCGTACGTGCCGCTCGCGGAGCTCACGCTCGTCAGCGGGCTCACGCTCGCCGACGGCAGGCCGATCGCGTTCTTCACGGCGGCGCCGCTGTTCAGGCCGAAGCCCAGCAGGCCGGCGACGCCGACCGCGCTCAGCACGGTCGTGGCCGTCACGCTCACACCCCAGGTGATGACGGCATGCCACAGGCCGTCACCCATCGTGCGCGAGTTCGAGAGAGCGGCGGCGACCATGCCGCCGATCGCGAGCGCGATGATGGCCCAGATACCGGTCCACACGGCGATGCTCGTCGCCGACGAGACCACGGTGCCGGGGGTGGTGATGTCGCCCAGGCCGAAGTTGCCCCAGATGCTGAGGCCGGCGAGCAGGAACTGGACGGCCACGACCACGAAGGCCGCGGCGAACACGCTGCCCCAGCTGATCCTCGTGATCCAGCTCGGCACCATGCCCGAGCGTGGCAGGTTGGTGGTATCGACCAGGTTCGGCGACCGGCCGTACTCTGCCGGCCTGTCTCCCCGTGGTTCGTACATATCAGGCACCTCCCAGTGTCTGAGTTTTGCCTAACTTTGCAGGAAGATCGCGACCCCACAGGTACATGTTGCCGTTCTGCGAGGTTCGTAACATCGGGTGCGCTCACGGCGACGGGGCGGCGGGGCGTCCGGTCGGACGCCCCGCCGCCCCGTCACGGGCGACGCACGACCAGCCTACTTGCGACGTGAGTCCGATCCCTCGGCGGCCCGCTCGCCGGCCGCGGCGGCGGCCAGCGGCCGCGGCCCGCGCCGCACCCGGCGGCCGTTCACCTCGAGCCCCATCGCGGTCTTCCAGACCTGCTCGATGCGCTCGACCGGCACGAAGGTCATGCCCTTGCGCAGCTCCTCGGGGACGTCCTCGAGGTCGGCCTCGTTGCGCGCCGGCAGGATCACGGTGGTGATGCCGGCGCGCTGGGCGGCCAGCGTCTTCTCTTTGAGGCCGCCGATCGGCAGCACCTGACCGGTCAGCGTGACCTCGCCGGTCATGGCCACGTCGGCGCTGACCGGCGTGCCGGTAACGAGCGAGGCGACCGCCGTCGCCATCGTGACGCCGGCGCTCGGCCCGTCCTTGGGGATGGCGCCGGCCGGCACGTGGATGTGCAGGTCGTGCGTGGCGAAGTAGTCGTCGGGCAGGCCGAGCTGGTTGGAGTGGGCCCGCACGTAACTCACCGCCGCCTGGGCCGACTCCTTCATGACGTCGCCGAGCTGGCCGGTCACCGTCAGGTGGCCGCTGCCCGGCATGGCCGTGGCCTCGATGAAGAGGATGTCGCCGCCGACCGGCGTCCAGGCGAGGCCGGTGGCCACGCCGGCGTCGGCGGTGCGCCGCTTGGTCTCGGCGAACACGCGTGGCCGGCCGAGCAGCTCGCGCACGCGCTTGGGGCCGACGCTGAAGCGATGCCGGCCGTCGCCGTCTTCGGCGACCTGGCGGGCGAGCTTGCGGCAGACGGTGCCGATCTCGCGCTCGAGGTTGCGCACGCCGGCCTCGACCGTATACGAGGTGATGACCTCGCGGATGGCGGCGTCGCTGAAGCTCACCTGGCTGGGCCGCAGGCCGTTCGCGGCGATCTGCTTGGGAACCAGGTAGTGGCGCGCGATGTGGAGCTTCTCGTCGATCGTGTAGCCGGCCAGCGTGATGATCTCCATGCGGTCGCGCAGCGGCGCCGGGATCGGCTCGAGCTGATTGGCCGTCGTGATGAACATCACCTTCGACAGGTCGAAGGGCAGGTCGAGGTAGTGGTCGCGGAACGTGAAGTTCTGCTCGGGGTCGAGCACCTCGAGCATCGCGCTCGAGGGGTCGCCGCGCCAGTCGGCGCCCATCTTGTCGATCTCATCGATCATGAACAACGGGTTGTCGGTGCCGGCGTCGCGCATGGCGCGCAGGATGATGCCGGGCATAGCGCCGACGTAGGTGCGGCGATGCCCGCGGATCTCGGCCTCGTCGCGCACGCCGCCCACGCTGATGCGCTCGAACTTGCGCCCCATGGCCTCGGCGATGGAGCGCCCGAGCGAGGTCTTGCCCACGCCGGGCGGGCCCACGAAGCACAGGATCGGGCCGTGCAGGTCGCTCTTCAGCTTGCGCACCGCGAGGTACTCGAGGATACGGTCCTTGACCTTCTCGAGGTCGTAGTGGTCGCGGTCGAGGATCTCGCGGGCGTGACGGATGTCGAGGTTGTCGTCGCTCGAGGCGCCCCAGGGCAGCATCACGATCCAGTCGAGGTACGTGCGGATGACCGGGTACTCGGCGCTCGCCGGCTGGATCTGCGACAGGCGCTCGAGCTCGTGCTCGGCCGCCTTGCGCACCTCGTCGGGCAGGGCGAGCTGGTCGAGCTTGGCGCGCAACTCGCTCACCTCGGCCTCCTGCTCGTTGGTCTCGCCGAGCTCCTGCTGGATCGCCTTGAGCTGCTGGCGCAGGAAGTACTCGCGCTGCGTCTTGTCGATCTCGGAGCGCACGTCGGACTGGATCTTGGAGCCGAGCTCGAGCACCTCGAGCTCGCGCGCCAGGATGGTGGTGAGCTTGCGCAGCCGCTGCTCGACGTCGCCCTCCTCGAGCAGGGCCTGCTTGTCCTCGGTCTTGATCCGCATGGTGCTGGCGATCAGAAAGGCGAGGCCGCCGGGCTCCTCGACGTTGGCGGCCGCCATCTCGAGCTCCTCGGGCAGGTAGGGCACGAGCGAGACGATGCGCGAGAAGACCGAGAGCAGGTTGGCGCGCAGGGCGTCGACCTCCTTGCTCTCGACCACGACGTCCTCGAGCCGCTCGATCGTCGCCTTGAGGTAGGGCTCCTCGGCGGTGTAGCCGGTGATGCGCACGCGGTGCAGACCCTGCACCAGGATGCGCATGGTGTTGTCGGGCAGCTTGACCATCTTGTGGGCGAGCGCCACGGTGCCGGTCTCGTAGAGCAGCTCCGGGCCGGGCACCTCGACCTCGGCGTCCTTGGAGGCGACCAGCACGAGCAGCCGGTCGGCCGCCAGGACCTCGTCGATCAGCTTGATCGAGCGTTCCTGACCCACCGTCAACGGGATCATGGTGTCGGGAAAGACGACCGTGTCGCGCAGCGGCAGCACCGGCAGCTCGCCGGGCAGGTCGGCCTCGTCGGGGACCTTCACCTGCACCTCGTCGGGCTCGCTCACGACTCACCGCCTACGTTGATCTCGATGCGCTGCTTGCGAGGGTCGTGCGAGAGCAACGGCAGCCGCACCTCGAGCACCCCCGCCTCGTAAGTCGCCTGGGTCGCCTCGACGTCGACGTCGACCGCCAGACGGATCTGGCGCTCGAAGTCGCCGTAGTCCATCTCGACCTGCTGGTAGACGCGATGCTCGCCGCCGGGAAAGCCACGCCGTCCGCGGATGACGACCTTGCGCGACTCGGCGTCGAGCTGGACGTCCTCGCGGCGCAGGCCGGGCAGCTCGAAGCGCACGACGAGCTGGCGCGAGTCCTCCTCGAAGAAGACGTCGGCGAGCGGCACGAAGCCGGCTCGGCTCGAGAACTGCGCGCTGCGGCTGATGCAGGCGTTGTCGAACGTGCGCAGCACTTCACGGTGCAGCTTGTCTCGGTCCACGGGCGACTCCTTCGGCGCGAGCGCGCGGAGCCCCGGTATCGGTCCCGCGCGGTTGTCATCTACCCACGGCCCGTGGCCGCCTAACGGCATGCGGGCCCGGACGGCGACGGCCGCCAGTCTACCAGGGGCGCCGGCGCCCCGCAGCGTAGCGCGCGAGGCGGCAGCGCGCCGCAGACCGGCGGCGCACGTCAGCCGACCGCGCGCGAGTCGGAAACCCCGTCCATCAACCGACCGCGCGCGAGTCGCCGGCGCCGGCCAGCCCGGACAGCTCCTCGCTGATCTCCCAGAAGTGGTCCTGCAGATCGCGGTCGTAGCTGGCCGCCGATGAGGTCGCCGGGCGCTCGTCGACGTAGTAGCCGCCGGTCACGGCGGCCACGTCGGGCGAGCTCGCCAGGTAGATCGCGGTGCGCGCGCCCTGGGCCGGCGAGGCGCCGCCCGACGCGCGAAAGCCGGCGTGCAGCAGCTTGGTCGACACGGCGCCGGGGTGCAGCGCGTTCACCGTGACGCCGCTGCCCTGCAACCGCCGGGCGAGCTCGTAGGCGAAGAGCAGATTCCCCAGCTTCGAGAGGCCGTAGGCCGAGGTGCCGTCGTAGCGGCGCTCACCCTGCAGGTCGCGCAGGTCGACCGCCGCCCGCTGATGGACCCCCGAGCTCACGACGACGACCCGCGAGGGCGCCGCGGCGAGCAGCAGGTCGAGCACCAGGTTGGTGAGCAGGAAGGGCGCCAGGTGGTTCACCTGGAAGGTCGTCTCGAGACCGTCTTCGGTGAGGTGACGCCGCGCCTGCCAGACCCCGGCGTTGTCGACCAGCACGTCGAGCCGGTCGGTGCGGCGGTGCACCTCGGCGGCCAGCGCCCGCACCTGGCGCAGCGACGTGAAGTCGGCGAGCACGATCTCGAGCCGGTCGTTGCCGGTCGAGAAGGCGATGGCGCGCAGCGCCGTTTCGGCGCGGCGCGCGTCGCGCCCATGCAGCAGCACCCGCGCGCCGCGCGCGGCCAGACCGCGGGCGGTCTCCCTGCCGATGCCGTCGGTCGCCCCGGTGACCAGCACCGTGCGACCCTGAAGACTCATGTCGTCGCTCACGTCGTCTCACCACCCCGAACGTTGCGGCCGCGCGCCGTGGCCTTTCGCACGACGGTGCCCGCGCGGCGACGCCGGCAAACGATGGCGGCGGCGGGCGGCGCGACGCGCCGCCCGCCGCCGCACAAGCCGGGCCGACGCACGGCCGCATGTGCCCCGCGGCCCCTCCACCCACCCCCTGCCAGCCTGGTGACCTCGACCGCGGGACGGCGCTCACGCGGCGGTGCGTCGCCTGCGCCCGGCGTCGTCCTCGAGTCAAGCACGAACGCTCTCGCGCGTCCGGGCGACGATCACGGCGAGCGGCTCACCATCGCGGCCGAAATAAGTAGACGTTCGACTGCCCGCGGCCACGAGCACCGATGCCGAGCCGCGTCTTCTCCGAGCCGCGGCTGGGCGGTGGGCATGACTCCCATCCGGCGCACGTCCGCCGGCCTCATACTCGCCACTTCCGACGGCGGCGCCCGCTGGAGGGCGCTGAGCGCCGTCACCAGCGCCTACCAGTTCAGCGCCATGTCGTTCGCCGAATCGCGGCACGGGTGCGTCGTGGGCGACGCCAACACCGGCCCCTCCTCTGGAGTGCTCTTCATGACGTCCGATGGCACGACTCGCTGGAAAGGCGGTCCGCCATGGAAGGGCCGGCTCGGCGCAGCCGGCCCTGGTCTTCCCCGCTCGCCCGCGCGGCGCGCCTGCCCGGCAGGCGAGGCCGGCGAGGGATCGTCCGCGGCCATCCGCACCGACGGCCGAGGCGGGGCGAGGGACGAGGGCGAACTCTGGGCGGACCGCCCTGCCGCTGTTCAAACGCGGCCGACCAGTCGCGAAGCGCGAGCCCGAGCCCTCGCCCCGCCGCAGCCGTCCAGGCAGGGCCCACGCCCGCATCCTCACACGGCCGCAGCCGGCCGGTGTGCCAAAGCCGGGGCTGGCATTGTCCCCCCGACGCGTTACCATAGTCGGGTGCAGTTAGCGTTCACGACCGTCGACGAGCTGGTGGCTCTCCTCGAGCAGGCCGGCGAACCCCTCGATTACCGCGAGGTCTGGCCACGCCTCTTCCCTGTGGCCAATTGCCCGCCCGAGCTCATGCGTACGCTGGTCTCCGACATCGTACGCGACGACGAGCGCCTGTCCTGGGACGGCCCCTTCCACGTCGGCCTCGAAGCCTGGCATGCGCAGCGCCGCGACCTCGCCGACGTCGCCTTCACCGTGGTCGACCTCGAGACCACCGGCGGCACGCCGGGCTTCACCAAGATCACCGAGATCGGCGCCGTGCGGCTCGAGGGCGGCCGCCAGGTGGCGACCTTCTCGCAGCTCGTCGACCCGCGCCAGGCGGTGCCGCCCAAGATCACCGACATCACCGGCATCACGGCCGAGATGCTGCGCGGCCAGCCGACGATCGAAGAAGTCCTGCCGCGCTTTCTCGACTTCTCGGCCGGCTCCGTGCTGGTCGCCCACAACGCGCGCTTCGACCTGGGCTTTCTCGACTACGAGCTGGGCGTGCTCATGCGGCAGACGTTCCCGCGTCCGACGCTCGACACGCTGCGCCTGGCGCGCCGCCTGCTGCCGCCGATGCGCTGCTCCCTGGCGTCGCTCGCCGAACGCTTCGACACGGCGGTCAAACCCAGCCACCGCGCCCTCGACGACGCCCTGGCCACGGCCGAGATCCTGCTGCTGCTGCTCGCCATGGCCCAGGAGCGCGACATCGGCACGCTCGAAGAGGTCGTGCGCCTCTGCGAGCCGGGCGCCCGGCGCAACTACCACAAGATCGTGCTCACCGAGCCGCTGCCCACACGACCCGGCGTCTACATCATGCGCGACGCCCGCGGCCACGAGCTCTACATCGGCAAGGCCGACAACCTGCGTCGCCGGGCGCGCGACCATTTTCTGCAGCGCCAGGCCTACGGCGCCCGCCAGGCGCTCGAGCTGCTCGACCACTTCGACGTGCTCGAGACCGGCTCCGAGTTCGCCGCCCTGCTGCTCGAGGCGCGCCTCATCGCCAAGCACCGGCCGCCCTACAACCAGCAGGGCACGCGGGTCTCGAGCTACCACTACGTCAAGCTGACCACCGACTCGTACCCGCGCCTGTACGCCACGCCCAACCGGCGCGACGACGGCGCCCTCTACGCCGGTCCCTTCCGCCGCGCGAGCTTCGCCCGCCGGCTGGTCGACCTGCTGAACTCGGTCTATCCCCTGCGCACCTGCGTGCGCCTGCGCGACGCCGCCGACACGGCTCGTGCCTGCCTGCGCCACGACATCGGCGCCTGCCTCGCACCCTGCCGGGGGACGCTGAACGGCGAGTATCACGAGGTCGTCGCGCGGGTCGAGCGAGTGCTGCAGGGCGACGGCCGCGAGCTCGGCGACGAGCTCGACCGCCGTCAGGCCGCGCTCGTCGCCGAGCTCGCCTTCGAGCAGGCCGCGCGGCTGCAGTCGGGTCGCGAGACGCTCGAGCAGGGTCTGCGCACGATCGGCCGCCTGCACGCCGCCTCGCGCACCTGGGCCCTGCTCATCTACCCGTCCCGCCAGCCGGGCCGCGCGACCGTCTACAGCGTGGCCGCCGGCAGCATCGTCGGCGAGGCCGCGCTGCGCCCCGACGACCTCACCGCCGAGGCCGGCCGCGACCTCGTCGAGCGGCTCTACGCGGCCACGCCGCCGCGACCGCCCCTGCCGACCGACACGATCGACGAGATCCTGCTCGTGTCGAGCTGGCTGCGCCGCCATCGCGCCGCGGTCAACGTCGTCATGCTGCCCACTCCCGACGCACCCGCGACGCTCCGCGACGCGGCCGCCGCCGAGCTGCTCCAGCGCCTGCCGCTGTGCGTCGGCACGCGCGAGACAGCGCCGCTGCCGGCGGCACCGGAGCTCGTCCTGCAGGCCGAGGGCAGCTAGGCAGACCGCCTCCCCGAGACCTCGCCGATCGGCGTGCCGGCGACGCGCCGATCGCCAACCGTGCCCCCGAAGCCCGCTCATCGTCAACCTTGACACGAACGTACGTTCGTCCTACGCTGCTGCCGCACTGCCCACGGGCCGTGCGGCCTCGACCGCCGACGACGCGAGCTGCAAGAGCGTGGCATCCGACCTTCCCGCCCCCATCACGGTGCTCTGGCGACCTCTCTCCCACTCCCCGCGAGCCTTCGTCTGGCGCGGGCGACGCTGGCGGGTCGAGCGCGTCCTGCAGCGCTGGGCCATCGACACCGGCTGGTGGAACGACGACGTGCGCATCGACCGGCGCTACTTTCGCCTCATGGCCGACGGCCGCCTCTTCGACATCTACCTCGACCGGGTCCGGCGGCGCTGGTTCCTCGAACGCCTGCCGTAGCGCCGGCCGCGCCTGCCCGCCCGAGGCCGCACCGGCCGCGCCTGCCCGCCTGCCGTCGCGCCGGCCGCACCTGCCTGCCTGCCGTCGCGCCGGCCGCACCCGCCTGTCGTACGACGCGTCGCGACGCTCGTTGTAGCATTGGCAGACCCGCAGGCAAGGCAGAGAGGCGCTCCTTGAACACGACATCCGACGGCGTTCTGTGGCCCGACGACGCGATCGAGGCGATGAGCCGCGCGGCGCGCGCGATCCTGGCGCGCGTCGGCGTGAAGGTCGACTCGCCCGACGCGGTGCGCGCGCTCGAGGCGGCGGGCTGCGCGCCCGGCTCCGCCGGGCGCGTGCTCGTGCCCGCCGCCGCCGTCGAGCGCGCGCTGTCCACCGTCCCGCCGGCCTTCACGCTGCTCGCCCGCGACCCGCGCTGGGCGCTGCCCGTCTCGCCGGCGCCCACCGCGACCTTCGTCCACAACAGTGGCGAAGACCCCAACGTCGCCGATCCGCTGAGCGGGGTCAACCGCCCGGCCACCATCGTCGACCAGCGCCTCGCGGCCCGCGTCATGCACCGCCTGCGCTACCCGCAGACGGTCAACTCGCTGTTCTGGCCCTCCGACGTGCCCCCCGACCTGCAGCCGCTCTACTCCTACCTCGCCCTCGCCCTCGAGACCGACAAGCACCTGGGCTCGCCCTGCGTCGACTACGGCTGGCAGGTCGCGCCGCTCGTCACCATGGCCGCTGCGGTGGCCGGCGCCGGCGCCGCCGGCGCGAGCGCTGCGGGCGCCGGCGCGAGTGTCGCGGGCACCGGCCCCGCCGTCGCCCTCGACGTGTCGTTCTCGCCGGTCAGTCCGCTCCACCTGCCGGCCGACGTCTGCGCCGGCCTGATCGCGGCCGCCGGCCACGACGCCGCCGTCATGGTGCTGCCCTGCCCGATGGGCGGCACCACGGCGCCCGCCTCGCTCGCCGGAGGCCTCGCCCAGCAGCACGCCGAGGTGCTCGCCGGCGTCGTCCTAGTCCAGGCGCTGCGACCCGGCGCGCCCTGCGTCGCCGGCGTGCGCCTGAGCCCCGCCCATCCGCGCACCGGCGGCTACCTCGGGGGCGCGCCCGAAGGCGCCCTCGTGTCGCTCGGCGCCACGCAGCTCGCCCGCCGCGACGGCCTGGCCTGCGACTGCTACGGGCCGACGACCGGCGCGGCCGTCCTCGAGCTGCAGGCCGGTCTCGACCACGCCCTCACGCTCGCCCTGAGCGCCCTCGCCCGGCCTCGCTTTCTGTCGGGCTGCGGCACCATGCAGGGCACGGCGACCTGCCTCGAGGCGCTCGTCGTGCACGATCAGCTCTTCGCCGCGCTCTTCAACGGCCTCACGCCGCGCGCCTACGACGACGACGCGCTCGCCGTCGACGTCGTGGCCGACGCCGTCCTGTCCGGCAAGGGCTTCCTGGGCTCGAGCCACACCCGGCGCTACCTGCGCCACGACGTCGAGCAGCCGCTGCTGGGGTTCCGCGGCGGCATCGACGAGTGGCTCGCCTCGGGCCGCACCAGCCTGGTCGACGAAGCGCGCGAGCGCGTCGCCGAGCTCGTCGCCGCCGCGCCGCTCGGCCTGCCCGACGACGTCGCCGCCGAGCTCTGCCGGCTGATCGACGACACCGCCCGGGCGCGCGGCATCGCATCGTGGCCCGACCCGCGCCGCCTGCTGGTCGAGCCGGCCGGCGCGCGGCAGGCCTAGCCGGTCGCGCCCGCCACCAGCCGCCAGGCGATCGCCAGCCCGACGAGCGCCAGCGCCGTCAAGCCGACGATCGTCTGCTGGTCGACGATGCGCCGAAAGCGCGCCCCGTCGTCACGCACCTCGATGAAGCCGACCGGCGCCACGACCAGGCCGCCGCCACCACCGCCGCCCTCGCCTGCCGGCCCGGGCGGCCGCTCGGCCGGCGCCCCGTCGGCCCTGACGGAGGGGTGCCCTCCACCGCCGCCTCCGCCGAAGCCCCAGCGCGCCTTCGCCACGGGAATGACGGTCACCTCGCCGCGCTCCACGGGCGCCCCGAACACCGCGCTGGCGTGAGCGCCCGAGCCGAGCTTGTCGGCCAGGCGCTCCACGAGTCGCACCGGCGGTGGCGGCGGCGGGCCGATCGGCGCCGTGCTGCCTGCTGCTTCCATGAGTGCCTCCTCCCATTGCCTTCCGGCGACCTTCCAGAGAAGATCGACCGGTCGCCGGGCCGCCACGCCGTTCGTACGGCCCGCGGGTTTCCCGACCGTCGTGCGGCGGCAACAGTACCGGCACGACGGCAGACGAGGAGGGTGGCGTGGAGAGCGACGGCAGGCCGGTGATCGCGGCGTCACGGTTCGACGCCGTCGTGTTCGACATGGACGGCGTCGTCACCCAGACGGCGACCGTGCACGCCGCCGCCTGGAAGGCGCTGTTCGACGGCTATCTCAAGGAACGCGCGGCGCGCACCGGCGACGCCTTCAAGCCCTTCGACGTCGAGGCCGACTACCTGCCCTACGTCGACGGCAAGCCGCGCTACGACGGCGTGCGCGACTTCCTGGCCTCGCGCGGCGTCACGCTGCCCTGGGGCAGCCCCTCCGACCCGCCCGACGCCGAGACCGTCTGCGGCCTGGGCAACCGCAAGAACGACTACTTCCTGCGCGAGGTCGCCGAGCACGGCGTGCAGCCCTTTCCCACCACGGTCGCGCTGATCGGCCGGCTCCACGAGGCCGGCGTCGCGACCGCCATCATCTCGGCGAGCAAGAACACGACGGCGATCCTCGAGGCCGCGGGAGTCTCCGGCCTGTTCGCCGCCCAGGTCGACGGCACGGTGGCCGAGCAGCGCGGGCTGCCCGGCAAGCCCGACCCGGCGGTGTTCGTCGAAGCCGCCCGCGAGCTCGGTGTCGCGCCGCCGCGGGCCGTCGTCGTCGAAGACGCCGAGGCGGGCGTCGAGGCCGGCCACAAGGGTGGCTTCGGCCTCGTGATCGGCGTCGACCGCGCGCAGCACGCCGACGCCCTGCGGCGCCACGGCGCCGACGTGGTCGTGAAGGACCTCGGCGAGGTCACGGTCACGGGGTAGACGGCCGGGCGACGGCACGCCCGTCGCGTCCCGCCGGCCGGGCTCAGGCCACGAACAGCCAGAGCGCGAAGCGTCCCGTCAGGTAGACGAGCGCGGCGCTCGACCCGATCAGCAGCGCCGTGCGCAGCGTGCGACGCCGCTCGGTGGCCAGACCGAGCGAGGCAAAGAGCGGGAACGCGCAGAGCACGAAGCGCGGCATCGACATGAGCGGGATCTGGGCGCGCGGCTGCAGCAGCGGCACGACGAGCAGCGCGGCGGCGTAGACCGTCCAGGAGCGAGGCAGGCGGCGCCAGCCGACCACCAGCGCCCACACGGCGAAGACGAGCGCGAGGAACGAGATCAGGTTGACCACGGCGATCTCGTGCTGGACGAACGACATCGCCTGGCCCGGATAGGCCTGCAGCAGCGGCGCCGGGCGCCCGGTCGCGATATACCGCACGGCGTACCAGGCCGCCCTGGCGGCGTGCCAGACTGTGGTGACCGGCGAGCCGAGCTTACGACCCCACCCGCTTTCCTGCGTCGACCAGGCGACCGGGTCGCCGCCCACCCGCCACAGGTACAGGCAGTAGCCGAGCAGGCCGAGCGGCGGCAGCAGGAGCGCGGCGGCGCGCGCGCCGCCGCGCCGGGCCGCCGCCTTGCCGTCGCCGAAGTAGGTCATGAGCATCGGCAGGAGCAGCAGGATGCCGGTGACGCGGGTGAGCGTGGCGAGCAGGGCGGCCACGCCGGCGAGCACGAGCCGGTCGCGACGCAGAAAGAGAAAACAGGCGAGCGAGAGCACGAGCAGCAGCGACTCGCTGTAGACGGCCGCAAAGAAGAACGAGGTCGGAAACAGCGACAGAAAGACGACCGCGCCGAGCGCCGCCCGCGCTCCGACCTCGCGCTCGACCAGGCTGTAGAGCAGCACGGCGATCGCGAGGAAGCAGACGGTCGAGACGGCGATCCCGGCGAGCTCGTAGCGGTGGCCGGCGAGCAGCGCGACGGCGCGCACGGCGAGCGGGTAGAGCGGAAAGAACGTGGCGTTCTGGCCGGCGGGGTAGCCGGCCACGGCGACGCGCAGGAACCACACGCCGTCGTAGTGGGCGAGCGGGTTCAGCGCATCGCCCAGCACGCCGCGCAAGGCCTCGGCCGCCGCCGGGTAGCGCAGCGCCGGGTCCACGGCCTGCGGCGTGAACAGGCGGGTCGCCGCCAGGCAGACCCCGGCGACCAGCAGGCGCGAGACGAGCGCCACGCCGAGCGCCGCCGGCGCCCCGCGGTCCGCCAGGCCGGCGATCAGGGAGCGCGATCGCGCGCGTCGTCGCTGTAGGGTGTCGACCGTCATCAGCCTCCCCCTCTTTCGACACGAGTGCGCCATCTCCTGAGCGCGCCGCCGCGACGCGAGCACGCCATCTCCTGAGCGCGCTGCCGCGACCCGCGTCGTCGCGTGCGGTCGACTCGGCGACCCGCCGAGCGGCTCCCCGCCGCTCGATCGCGACCGGCGATGGCCGTCATGTTTGGGCCGGTTGACACCTGGAAAAGATGTGTCACGATATATCGCGATACCACGCGACAGTCATCCGACAGGTGGAGGAGATCATGAACATGTTCGACGAATCCCACGCGGCCGGCTTCGGCCCCGCCGCGGGCGGACCCGGCGAGAGCGGCTTCGGGCCGAGTGAAGGCGGGCCCGCTGCGGCCGGCTTCGCCGGCGAGGGCTACGGTCGCTGGGCCCGCGGCGGCCCGAGCGAGCGGCACTTCCGCGAGGGCCGCGGCCACTGCGGGCCGCGCGGCTTCGGGCCGCACGGCTTCGGGCCTCACGGCCGCGCTCGTCGCGGCAACGTGCGGGCCGCCATCCTGGCCGTCCTTGCCGAGCAGCCCATGCACGGCTACGAGATCATGCAGCAGCTCGAGACGCGCAGCGGCGGCATCTGGCGGCCGAGCCCCGGCTCGGTCTACCCCACGCTGCAGCTCCTCGAAGACCAGGGCCTGGTCAAAGGTGAAGACGTCGAGGGTCGCCGCGTGTTCTCGCTGACCGACGAGGGCAAGGCCGAGGCCGAGACGGTCACCCAGCAGGGCTCGCCGTGGGCCGCCAGCGAGACCGGCCCGGCCGGTGCGCGCTTCAAGCTGCGCGGCGGCGCCATGCAGCTCATGGCCGCCGTCCGGCAGGTCGGCGCGGCCGGCTCGCCCGAGCAGGTCGACAAGGCCCTCGAGATCCTGACCGAGGCGCGCAAGCGGATCTACGGGCTGCTCGCCGAGAGCGAGTAGGCGGCCGGCGGCGGGCCACCGTCTGTTCTGCCGGGGGCTCGCCACTCCACCCGCGCAGCCCTTGTGTGAAGGCGGTCTGCGTCCTGCTCGCAAGGGCGCTCAGGGGTGAGCCGCGGCGTCGGGGGCGGCGACGCGGGCTCGTTCCCGCGATCGCCGGCCCCCGACCGCCTTTCGCTCGGCCACTCGCGCGCAAGCCCAGCCCGCTGACCTCGCGCGGCTTCGCTCGGCACTCGCGCGGAAGCCCCAGCGACTCGCCGCGGCTTCGCCCGGCACTCGCGCCGGAGCCCGACCTCTACCGCCCGTCCGGCGCCCGCCGAGGACCGCGCTGAAGCGGCCCTCGGGGTTGAACACGAACATGTGTTCGTTTATACTCGGCTCGTTCGGGGGAGAACGAAGCGCCGTAGACAAAGGTGAGAGCCCCCGAGGGCCGGCGTCGCCAGCGCCGCGCGACCGGCCGGCCGAGCCTCCGGCGCGCTTCTCCCCTCACGGTCCCAACCGGATGCGTCCATGAGCTTCGTCCACCTTCACGTGCACACCAACTTCTCGCTCGGCGACGGCGCCGGGCGCATCGACGAGCTCGTGGCCGCCGCCAGGCAGGCGGGCATGCCGGCCCTGGCGATCACCGACCACGACGGCCTCTACGGCGCCGTGCGCTTCTACCAGGCCTGCAAGGCCGCCGGCGTCAAACCCATCGTCGGCGTCGAGATCGCCGTCGAGTCGATCCTCGCGCCGGCCGCCGACGCGGTGTTCGGGGCGGCGGCGGGGGAGGGGTCGAGGGCGAACTCTGAGCGGGGCCCGGCCGGGCGCAGCCCGCAGCCGGTCTCCGCGCGCGAAGCGCGAGCCCGAGTCCCCTCCCCCGCCGCAGCCGGCTCCGCCCAGGCAGGCAGCGCACCGCCCAAGACCGAGCCCCCCAGCGCCGCGGCCGCCGCCGCGGCCGCCGCGGCCGCCGAGGGCGCCCTCGTCCCCCACGTCTCCACGACCGAGCTCGCCCCCTCGCCGCCGCGCGGCCAGTTCGCCGGCGCCGGCTACCACCTCGTGCTGCTGGCGCGCGACTATCAGGGCTGGTCGCAGCTCTGCCGCATCGTGAGTGCCGCCCACCTTGAGCACCGCGGCGCAGCGCCCGTCGCCCGCGTCGCCACGATCGCCGCCAACCACGACCACCTGATCGCCCTGTCGGGCTGCCGGCGCGGCGAGGTGGGCGCCCTGCTCGCCGCCGGCGACCGGCGCGGCGCATGGCGCGCCGCGCGCCGCTACGCCGCGCTCCTTGCGCCCGGCGACTTCTTCATCGAGCTCATCGACGAGCTCACGCCCGACTCGGCCGGCCACGTCCAGCGTCTCGACCTGCTGGCCCGCGAGCTGCGCCTGCCCACGGTGGCCACGAACGACGTGCACTACCTCACGCCGGCCGACGCACCGCTGCACGACATCCTCGCCGCCGAGGCCGCCAACCAGCCGCTGCCCAACCCGCTCGGGCGGCGCAACAGCGAGCTCTACCTCAAGAGCCCGGCCCAGATGTGGCGCCTCTTCTCGCGCTACCCCCAGGCCTACCGCAACGCCGCCCGCATCGCCGCGCGCTGCAACCTCGACCTCGGCCTGGGCCGGCTGCTGTTCCCGGCCTACCCCCTGCCGCCCGGCGAGACCGCCTACTCGCTGCTCTGCAAGCACTGCTTCGCCGGCGCCGCCGCACGGTACAGCCCGGTCACGCCCGAGGTGCTCGAGCGGCTCGGACGCGAGCTCAAGGTCATCGAGGAGCTCGGCTTTGCCGAGTACTTCCTGGCCGTGCGCGACATCGTCGAGTTCACCCGCGAGCGCGGCATCTATTACTCGGGGCGCGGCTCGGCCGGCAACAGCATCGTGAGCTACGTGCTGCGCATCACCGACGCCGACCCCGTCGCCAACGACCTGCTCTTCGAGCGCTTCCTCAACCCCGCCCGACGCGAGATGCCCGACATCGACATCGACTTCGAGTCGGCCCGCCGCGACGAGGTCATCGAGTACATCTACGAGCGCTTCGGCCACGACCGCGTCGCGATGGTCGCCAACGTCAATACGGTGCGCGCGCCGTCGGCCGTGCGCATCGTGGCGCGCGCCTTCGACTTTCGTCCCGACGAGATCGACGCCCTGTCGCGCCGCGTGCCCTGGGGCAGCGCCGCGCGCCTGTCCGAGATGCTCGCCGAGCGCCCCGAGCTTGCCGGGCACGAGTTCCAGAGCCCTCACTACCAGCGCCTCGTCCACCTGGCCGAGCGCCTCGCCGGCTTTCCCTACATCCTCGGCACGCACCTCGGCGGCTTCATCCTGTCGCGCGACCCGATCACCGACCGGGTGCCGCTGCAGTGGGCGGCCAAGGGCGTGATCGTCGCCCAGTTCAACAAGGACGACGTCGAGACCCTCGGCCTCGTCAAGATGGACATCCTCGGCCTGCGCATGCACAGCGCGATCGCCGAGGCGGTGCGGCTCATCCAGTCGCGCACCGGCGAGCACGTGTCGGCCTGGGAGCTGCCGCGCGACGACCCGGCCGTCTACCGGCTGATCAGCGAGGCGCGCACGATCGGCGTGTTCCAGCTCGAGAGCTCGGGCCAGCGCAACCTCGCCACGCGGCTGCGCGAGAAGACCTTCGACGACGTGATCGCCGCCATCTCGCTGTTCCGCCCGGGGCCGCTGCAGGCCGAGATGATCGGTCCCTTCATCCGCCGCCGTCACGGCCGCGAGAAGGCCGTCGTGCCCTATCCCGACCTGTGGCCGGCGCTCAAGGGCACCTACGGCGTGATCCTCTACCAGGAGCAGGTGATCGAGGTCGCCAGCATCATCGCCGGCTTCAGCCTGGCCGAGGCCGACCTGTTGCGCCGCGCCATGACCCACGACCGCTCGCTCGAAGAGATGGACCAGATCGGCCGCGACTTCGTCGACAAGGCGGTGACCCGCGGGGTGCCGCGCGCGGCCGTCGACGAGACCTTCCGCCAGCTCCGCGGCTTTGCCGCCTACGGCTTCAACAAGGCCCACGCCGCCTGCTTTGCCGTAGTGTGCAACGCGAGCGCCTGGCTCAAGGCGCACTACCCGGCCGAGTTCTTCTGCGGCCTGCTGAACAACCAGCCCATGGGTTTCTACTCGCCGCGCGTCGTGCTGAACGACGCGCGCCGCTGGGGCCTCGACGTGCTGCCGGTCGACGTCAACGCGAGCCTGCCCGGCTTCGCGGTCGAGCGCGACGGGCGCGCCCTGCGCGCCGGCCTGGCCTACGTCAAGGAGATGAGCGGCACGGCGGCCCGCGCGATCGTCGCCGAGCGCGCGCCCGCACGCGGCGGCCCCTACCGCTCGCTGCCCGACTTCTGCCGGCGCACCCGGGTGAGCGTCGAGATCGTCGTCAACCTCGTGCGCGTCGGCGCCTTCGACGCCCTCGGCACCCGCCGCGAGGAGCTGCTCGTGCAGGTGCCGCTCGTGCACGCGCAGGTCATGGGGACACAAGGCGGGCGTGGCGGGCGGGCGGCGGGCGGTGAAGGAGGTTCCGGTCGCGGCTCCGCGGCCGCATCGGCTGCGCCACAGACGGATCGTGCGTCCCGCGAAGAGCGACCATCGCCCCCTCCCCCGCCCGCCGCCCGCCCGGTCGGCGGCCCCGTAGCCGACGACCCGAGCGACGCTCGCGGCTCCTCACTCGTTGGGGCCGACGAAGCCTCAGGACCCGCCGAGGGTGCGCCCGGCGAGGCGCTGCGCCTGGCGATCGACGACCGGCTCGGCGCCCTGTCGTTCGTGCCGTCGTGGAGCCCGCGCGAACGGGTCGCGGTCGAGCTCGAGGTGCTCGGCCTCAACGTGAGCGACCACCCGCTGGCCTTCGTGCGCGCCGAGCTCGACGGACTCGGCGCCGTGCCCTTCGGTCGCCTGCATCTGGTGCCCGACGGCCGCCGCATCCGGGTGGCCGGCGTGCTCGAGCGCGCCCAGATGCCCTGGATCCGCAGCGGCCACCGCACCATGTTCCTCACCCTCGAAGACGAATCCGGCCTCGCCGAGGTCGTCGTCTTCAACGACGTCTACCTGCGCTACGGACGCGTGCTCAAAGAGGCCGTCTACCTGCTGGTCGAGGGCGAGCTGCAGAACAACGACGAGCGCGGCCTGGCGATCGTCGCCGCCCGCATCGTCGACCTCGAAACGGCGCTCGACCGGCTGCGCGACCTGCCGGCCCACGAACGCAACCGCGCCCTCAAGCGCTCCGGCGAATGGCTGCCCAGGGTCGAGCCGCGCACGCGCCCGGGGCGCACCGGCTGAGGCGGGCGTGGTGCGCTGCGCGCCTCGTCCGACGAGGGACTGCGTCGTCGTCGCTCAGGCGGGCGTGGCTGCGCTGCGCGCCTCGTCCGACGAGGGACTGCGTCGTCGTCGCTCAGGCGGGCGTGGCTGCGCTGCGCGCCTCGTCCGACGAGGGACTGCGTCGTCGTCGCTCAGGCGGGCGTGGCTGCGCTGCGCGCCTAGTACGTGCGGTCTTCGTGGGTGAGCTTCTCGATCTCGGTCTTGAAGCGCTCCCACAGGCTCGCCTTGTCGGGCAGGATCTCGGCCGTCTCGGGAATGTCGCTCTCGGGCAGGGCGCGGGCCTCCTCGGCGGTGATCGTCAGCCGCACGTGCCCGGGCTGGATGCTCGCCACCTTGTCCTGGCTCACGTAGCGCGGCCGGTCGAGCCAGTTGTGGACCAGGGCCGGACCGCCGTGGTGGGCGATCTCCAGGCCGTCGAAGATGTCGGCGTTCTCGTCGCCGGTCGGCAGAAAGACCTCGCCGATCTCGTAGCCGTCGGCCGAGATCACCTTCCAGTGCGGCGCGATCGCCGTCCAGGCGATCGTCGTCTCCTCGGGTTGGATGCCGCCCGGCTGGCCGGTCGTCTCTCCACCTGCCGTGCGCTCGTCGCCGCTCATCGCGCCTCCTCGCTTCTACTCGGGTCATCCGCGGTTCTACCCGCGACCGGGGCCGCCGTCGCAGCCCCCGCGCGCGCCGTACCTTCCGCCGCCGGCGCGACGCCGTCGCGGTCGCCGACGCCGCCCGGCTCGCGATCGTACCAGAACCGCTCCCAGGCGACGCGCGCGGTCAGCGGTCCCGCGCCCCGATCGCCCCGCAACCGCGCGCAGGCCAGGATCACCGGCAGCGTCGCGCACCAGGCGGCCCTGCCGCGTCGCCCGAGCGCGAGACTGGCGAGCGGCAGCGCCAGAGCGGCCACCATGACCCCGAGGGCGGCGTGCCGCGCGAGCGCGCCGCCGACCACGGCCGGCAGCACGACGCCGGTGGCCGGCACGTCGATCGCCAGAGCGGCGCCGAGCGCCGTGGCCGCGCCGCGCCCGCCCACCACGCTCACGTGGCCGAACACCGGGGCGATGGCGACAGCGCCCGTCAGGCCCGGCCCCACCCCGCAACGCCGCGCGAGCACGGCGGGCGCGGCGCCCTTCAGAAGGTCGGCGGCCAGGGTGACGGCGCCCGGCCCCCGACCGAGCGTGCGGGCGACGTTGGCCGCGCCCGGCTTGCCATCGCCGGCCGCCACGACGCCGGCCCCGCCCACGAGCCGGGCCACGATGCGGGCGCTGGGCAGGCAGCCCAGGGCAAAGGCCGCGGGCACGCCGACGACGGCGCAGGTGCTGCGACGAGTGGGATCCACGGCGATGGGACCTCCTTCTACGAGGGTGAGGGCGCGCCGGGCGCGCGGGCGGCGAGCGGGGCTGCCGCGGCAGCCCCGCTCGCCGTTCCCGGCGGGCCGCCGTCAGACACGGGCGAGCTGCCGCACGCGATCGAGCGGGACGGGACCGGGCCAGCGCACCGCGCGGCGCAGGAGCTCGTGGTAGCGCGCGGCCGCGACCTCGGGGGCGTGGCGCGACAGGGCGAGGCGGCGCCCGCTCTCCCCCATGCGGCGCCGTTCCTCGGCGCTCATGCCGAGCAGGCGGGCGAGCGCCGTGCGCAGCTCGCCCGATCCGTGGGCATCGACCACGAGGCCGCTCTCGCCGTCGATCACGGCCTCGGGCGCGCCGCCGGAACGGCCGACGATCACCGGCAGGGCGCTGAGCGCGGCCTCGGCGTAGACGATGCCGAAGCCCTCGACCTCGAGGCCGCCCAGCCGCGTGCGCGACGGACCGGCGAACACGTCGGCGGCGCGCAGCCACAGGCGCAGCCGCTCGCTCGTGACCTCGCCCGGCAGCAGGACGCGGTCGCCGATGCCGGCGGCGGCCGCCCGGTCGCGCAGCTCGCCGGCCAGTCCGCCGCCGCCGACGAGGGCGAGCCGAGCGTCGGGGAACTGCCCGCCGAGCGCCGCCACGGCGTCGATCAGCATGTCCTGGCCCTTGCGCGGCACGAGCCGCCCGACACACAGCACAAGCGGCCCCTCGGGCAGCCCGAGGGCGGCGCGGGCCGCCGCCGGGGCGACGTCGAGCGCCGCATCGTAGCGGTCGACCTCGAGCGCGGGGCGCAACACTTCGACGCGCGCCCGTCCGCGGGTGAGGCGCGCCGCCTGGTCGGCGGTGTAGCGACTCACGGTGAGCAGCAGCGCGGCCTCGACGAGCACGGCCCGCAGCATGCCTGCGAGACCGGGGACGGCGCCTGGGACCGTCACCTCGGCGCCGCCCAGGAACACGACGTAGGGCACGTGCGCGGTGCGTCGCACCCAGGGGCCGAGCAGCCCTGCCGGCAGGGGGTGACCGAGCTGCAGCAGCGCGAGCTCGTGCTCGCCGATGAGCCGCGCGCAGCGGCGTGCGAGCGCCGGCGTGGGCAGCAGCAGCGGGCGCCGGTCGCGGATCACGGTGTACGGATGGCGGGCGTCGAAGGCGGCGGCGTCGGGGTGAGCGGGCGCCACCACGACCACGTCGTCGGGGTCGAGCGTCTGCAGCATGTTCCAGTAGTACGTCTGGGCGCCGCCGACCCGGGGTGGGAAGTCGTTGGTCACGAAGAGCGTACGGGGGACCGGTCCGCCAACGAGCCTGGCCTCGTTCATGGCGGGGATTCTACCCAGCTAAGAGACTCCCCAACGCGGCCGTCGTGAACGGCCGCGAGCTACGGCTGCTGGCGCTCGACGAGAGCCTGCAGGACCTCGAGCTCGTCGCGGTCGAACCAGAACAGGTCGCAGGGGCTGCAGTAGTCGACCTCGACGGCGTGGTCGTAGCTGTACAGGCGGACCATCATGGGTCGACCGCAGCGCGGGCAGGCGATCCGGTCGCCGCCGCCGGCCGCCCGGCGAGCGCGGTCGGCGCGACGCAGGTCGTCGCCGCTCTGCGCGACCGCCGCCGCCTGCTGGAGCTGGCGGTCGTCAAAGCGCATCTCGCGCCGAGTCAGGATGCGCTGCACGGCCGACGTGCCGGCCAGCCGGCCACCACAGCCGCGGCAGATGAGCACGTCGGCGCCCTCGTAGTCGAAGCGCTCGAGACCGGCGCCGCAGCGCGGGCAGCGCCCGACCGCGCCCTGACCCGCCGGCGCCTGCCCGACGCCCGGCCGGGTGGTCGTGCCACCGCCGCCGGCCCCGACGCCGGGCAGCGCCGCGACGAGGGGCGCCGCGCTCGCGGGAGGAGCGGCCGCCGCCGGCGGCGACGCCTGCGCGACGGGTGACTGCGCGGGTGCGGCCGCGGCGGGCGGCGGCGCGGGCGGTGCGCTCGCGACGGGCGGCGGCGCGGGGGTCTGCGCCACGGGCGGCTGCGCGGGCGCGGCCGCAAGCGGCGGCGTCACGAGCTGCGCGAGCCTGTCCTGGGCGGCGGTCGGAAGCGCCGGCTCGGGGGCCGCCGTGGCATGCTCCTGCTGGGCGGCCATGGTCTGCGACGCGGCCATCCGGGCGTTGAACTGGTCCCAGCTCATGTGCGCGGCGTTCAGCAGGCGGATGATGCGGTCGTTGACCGGCGGGTGCGTCGCCACGGCGCGCGCCAGAAGGCTGTTCGACGTGAGCACGGTCGGCCTGATGCAGAGCGCCGAAAGCCCCCCGGGGATGTAGCCGCCGCCGCTCGCGTCGGTCAGCATCATGCGCAGGGCCTGGGCCAGGCTGAGCGGGTCGCGCGTGTAACGCGCCGCGGCCGCGTCGGCCTCCCATTCGCGCTCTCGCGAGATGGCAGCGTTGGTGACGGCCGACGCCACCTCGGCCAGCCGCACGAGCAGGTAGAGCAGAGCGGAGGCGGCCCCCACCCGCACGTCGGTCTCGAAGCCGCCCTCGAGCGTGTCGGCCACGCCGCTGTAGATGCCGAACAGCAGACAGGCGCTCGTCGCGGTCACGTAGTCGCCGGAGAGCACGTGACCGAACTCGTGGGCGACGACGCCCTGGAGCTGCTCGCGCGACAGGCGCGACAGGGCGCCCTCGGTCACGCCGATGCAGGCGCCGCCCTTGAGGTCGCTGAACGTGAAGGCGTTCAGCGACCGGGTCGGGATCGTAAGGCAGGTCACGGGCGGCGAGCCGGTCGCCACGCGCATCTCGTCGACGATGTCGGACAGGCGATGGTGGAAGCGGTCGCTCGGGTCCAGAGGCTGCGCGTGCATCATGCGGATCAGCCGCTCGCGGGCGGAACGGCGCGAGAAGCGCCAGTAGGCGACGGCGAGCAGCAGCGCGGCCAGCACGACGAGGCCGGTCGACCAGAGCAGCGAGCCGGCGGTCGGCGCGACGCCGGCGGTCGTGGTGCTCGCCCCGTCCGCGTGCAGCAGCCAGAGCGCGGCGCCCAGCACGACGGCGAGTGGCGTCACGCACAGCAGCGCGACCGCGACGAGGAGCCCGAACAGCGCCCAGACGCGCCAGCGCGCCTCGCGCTCCACCGCGAAGATCGACTTGGTCTTCTGTGTCTCGGTCGTCTGCGCCACGCGCTCGCCGTCTCTCCCGGCCCGCCGGACTTTTCGGGTCTCTATGTCGGCAGACGGCGCGCGCTTGTGAAGCGCGCGAGCGAAGGCGGGATGGTCCGAGAAAATGTGTGTCGCCGTGGTTTACACTGTCGTCGCCTTGGCAATAAACTGTCTGCGACCACGGGCAAGGCCTTCCCAACCGCGGTACGCCCGGGCCGCACGGTACCCCCCCAGGTACCACCCATGGCTCCTTTCACAGCCCCAGACCCCCCTCTGGGGCTGCCTTTTTTCGGGAGCCACGGCTCCATCCACAGCCCCGGCCCCCGGGCTGTGCCTTTCCGCCCCCTCTGGGTTGCGAGCGCGGCGAAGCCGCTCAGGGCTCGCGCGTGCGGACCAGCGCGACGAAGTTCGCCATGAGCTCGCCGCACAGCATGGCCGAGCGCAGCAGCTCGCGCTTGCTCATGTCCCCGAGGGCGCCGGCGCGGCCGGCGTGCTCGCCTGCGAGCGCGCCGGCCGCGGCGCGCAGCCACGAGCGCAGCAGACGCCGGTCGAGCTCGGGATGGAACTGCACGCCCCAGGCGGCCCCACCCACCCGGAAGATCTGCGGGTCGCCGTCGGTGTCGGCCAGTCGCTCGGCCTCGTCGGGCGGCCGGCAGGTGTCCTCGCGCCAGCAGAAGACGAGCGGCCGGGGGTGCACCCCGGCGACGAAGGCGTCGCGGGCGCGGAACTCGATCGGCTCCCAGCCGAGATCGAGCTCGTCCCGCGGGGAGACGTCGCCGCCGGCCGCCTTGCAGAGCTGCTGGGCGCCGAGGCCGATGCCGAGCGTCGGCAGTGCGCTCGACAGAGCCGCCGCGAGCAGCTCGCGCTCGCGAGCGAGCGCCGGCGCGGCCGGCTCGTCGCCGACGCGACCGCGGCCGCCGAGCGTGACGAGCGCGTCGCAGCGCGCGAGCTCGGCGACGCTCGGCAGGGAGTCGCCCCGGTCGAGGCGCCGCACGTCGAGACGCAGTCGCGCGTCACGCAGGTACTCGCCGACGAGGGCGGGCGGCGACTGGGCCTCGTGCTGCACGATGACGACGGTCGACATGGCTCGTGTACGATACTCCTCGCGACGAGCGTCGCGCCCGCCGAGCGAGCGCGCGGCCCTCGTCGGCCCGGCCGAGCCGCTCACCCGAGGAGTGACATGAGCATCGCCCGCAACCGCCCCGGGGGCCGTCGATGACGCCCGCCGCGATCGACCAGGCCACCCCGCGCGTCGAGATCGTGAGCGCCGGCAACGAGGTGCTGCTCGGCGACGTCCTCGACTCGAACTCCCACCATCTCTGCCGCCTCGTCACCGCCCTCGGCGGCGCCGTGACCCGCACCGTGCTCGTGCGCGACGACCTCGACGCGATCGCCGCCGAGGTACGCGGCGTGCTCGCCCGCCGGCCGGCGCTCGCCTTCACCGTCGGCGGCCTCGGCCCCACCGCCGACGACATGACCCTGGCCGGCCTGGCGCTCGGCCTCGGGGTGCAGCTCGAGCTGCACCCCGAGGCCGAGCGCCTCGTCCGCGAGGCCTATGCCGGCTTTGCCGCCCGCGGCCTCGTGCCCTTTGCCGAGCTGAACGAGTCGCGCCGCAAGATGGCGCGTCTGCCGCGCGGCGCCGAGCCGGTGCCCAACCCGGTGGGCGGCGCCCCCGGCGTGGTCACGGTCGCCGGACCGACCACCTTCGTGTCGCTGCCGGGCGTGCCCGAAGAGCTCGTCGCCATCGTCGACCGCTCGCTCGACGCCGTCTTCTCGCGCCTCTTCCACGCCGCCCACTACGAGGAGCGTACCCTGGTCGTCGACCTGCAGGACGAATCGGCGATCGCCGACATCCTGGCCGCCGTCGAGGTCGCTCACCCCGCCGTCTACGTGAAGTCGCGCGCCAAGGTCATGGGCGAAGGCGTCACCCTGCGCATCACGCTCTCGGTGCGCGGCGACAACCCCGCCGCCGTCGATGCGCTCCTGCGCACCCCGGCCGCCGAACTCACCGAGCGCATCGGCGCCGCCGGCTTCGCCGTACGCCCCGAGGCGCCCGGCGAAGCCTGACCGCCCACCCGCGCCCTTTCTCGGTTCTCGGCCTTCCTCAAGCTGAGGTAGACGGCGAGCCGGGGCGGGGGCGTGCGTGATCTCGCCGCCCCTTCCGCTCGCCGCGCACCGGCGGGCAGGCGGCCAAGGCGGGGGTGAGGGACGAGGGCGAACTCTGAGCGGGCCCCGGCTCGGCGCAGCCGACAGCCGGGCGACGCGCGCGAAGCGCGAGCCCGAGCCCTCACCCCCGCCGCGGCCGCGTCGTGCCAGGCCGAGGACAGATCGAGAGAGCCGCGGCGCCTTCAGGACGACAGTCTCGCCCCGCCCCTCGCCGCCTTCTAGCTCAGCGCCCTCACCACTTCGGCGACGAACAGGTCCTCGGGCAGGGCGCCCACGAAGCTGTGCTCGTCGTCGATCACGACCTTGGGCACGGACATGACCTCGTGGCGGACCGACAGCTCGGGAAAGTCGCCGGCCACGATCACGTCGGCGGTCACCCGCGCGCTCGCCATGGCCAGGCGGTGGGCCGTCCGCGCCGCGGACGGACAGTGTGGTCAGGTCGGTGTGACGAAGACCTGCAGGTGGACGTCACGCGGCAGGGCGTCGAGCACGGCGTGGGTCTCGGCCGACAGCTCGTCGCGCTCGGCCGCCACGTCGATCACATCGCCGAGCAGGCTCGCGAACTCGTAGCCCGAGGGCAGGCCGAACAGGCGCACCGCGCCGCGCGCCCCGGGGCCCTCGACCACGACGGCCGGCACCATGCCGATGCCCGCGGCCCGCGCCAGCTCGGGCTCGGCGTCGACGTCGTGCACCTCGAGGCGCAGGTGATCGCTCGTCGCGCAGAGCTCGCCCAGCAGGGCCTCGGCGTCGGCGCAGCTCGGGCATTCGCCGCCCGCCGCTCGGTCGGCGGCCGCGGGGCCGCGCTGCGTGTAGTGGACCAGCGTGACGTCGGCCGACAGCTCGCTCGCCAGCAGCTCGCGCAGTCGCGCCGTCTCGTCGTCTGAAAGCAGCGCCATGGTCCCTCCTCGACGTGATCCGGCACGGGCGGTCTCAGCCCTCGTGCGGCCTCCTGCCGAAGAGCCTACCCGACCCGCGGACGCTCTACGCCCGGGCCGGCTCGCTCGGGTCGGCCTCGTCCGGGAGACTCTCGTGCGGCACGGTCTCGTGCGGCACGGTCTCGTGCGGCGCGGTCTCGTGCGGCACGGTCTCGTCCGGCACGCGGTCGAGATCGTCGTCGATGAAGTGGGTCGACACGGCGCCGGCGATGAAGCGCGGGTGGTCGAGCACCCGACGGTGGAAGGGGATCGTGGTGGCCACGCCTTCGACGCGGAACCCCTCGAGCGCCCAGCGACCCCGAGCCAGGGCCTCGTCGCGGTCGCGGCCCCACACGATGAGCTTGCCGAGCAGGCTGTCGTAGAAGGGCGGCACCGCGTAACCCTGATAGACGTGCGAGTCGAGGCGCACCCAGGGACCGCCGGGCGGGCCCCACACCGTGACGGTGCCGGGCGACGGCAGGAAGCCGCGGGCGGGGTCCTCGGCGTTGATGCGGAACTCGATCGCGTGGCCGCTCATGACGACGTCGTCCTGGCGCAGGCCGAGGCCCTCGCCGGCGGCCACGCGGATGCCGGTCTTGACGATGTCGATGCCGGTCACCATCTCGGTCACGCAGTGCTCGACCTGTACGCGGGTGTTCATCTCCATGAAGTAGAAGTCGCCGGTCGAGTCGAGCAGGAACTCGACCGTGCCGGCGCCCTTGTAGCCGGCGGCCAGGGCGGCTTCGACGGCGGCCTCACCCATGCGCTCCCGCAGCTCCGGTGACACGGCCGGCGAGGGCGCCTCTTCGATCAGCTTCTGGTGGCGGCGCTGGATCGAGCAGTCGCGCTCGCCCAGGTGGATCGCCGCGCCGGCGCCGTCGGCCAGCACCTGGATCTCGACGTGACGCGGCTGGGCGATGTACTTCTCGACGTAGACGGCGCCGTCGCCGAAGGCGGCCTGCGCCTCGGCGCTCGCCTGGCGCAGGGCGGCGGCAAGGGCAGCCGCCTCGTGCACGATGCGGATGCCCTTGCCGCCGCCGCCCGCCGACGCCTTGACCATGACCGGCAGGCCGACCTCGTGCGCCACGCGCGCGGCCTCGGTGACGTCGTCGATGACGCCCGCCGATCCCGGCGTGACCGGCACGCCGGCGGCCGTCATCGTGGCCCGCGCCGTGGCCTTGTCGCCCATGAGCTCGATGGCCTCGGGCCCGGGCCCGATGAAGGTGATGTCGTTCTCGGCGCACAGACGCGAGAACGCGGCGCTCTCGGCGAGGAAGCCGTAGCCGGGGTGGATCGCGTCGGCGCCGTGAGTGCGCGCCGCCATGATCAGGTTCTGCATGACCAGATAGCTCTGCGTGGCCGGCGCGGGGCCCACGCAGACGGCCTCGTCGGCGCTCGTGACGTGCAGCGACGACGCGTCGGCGGCCGAGTAGACCGCCACCGTCGCCACGCCGAGCTCGCGGCAGGCACGCATCACCCGCAGAGCGATCTCGCCGCGGTTGGCGATCAGGACCTTCTGGAACACGGGGGCGACTCCTCGAGGGTCGGGCAGCGGCCGCCGGGGCCGGCGGAAGTATAGCAGAGGCTCGGCGGAGGGCCGTCACGCGACAGTCGGGCCGACCGTCGCCAGACTGGCAACGGTTTGTCGGCGTCACCCCCTGTGGGCCTCGCCCAGGGTGCCGATACGAAGGGGGACCGATCAGCGAGCAAGGAAAGGTCACCGTCACCCAACGACACCGGATCGGGCGAACTGCCCGGATATCGCTTCCCTCTCCCTGCCGGGCCGGTCTCCTTCGACTGTACCCACCAGCCCGCATCACGCGAAGGCCCCAAACCGGCCCGGCCCTTTGAGAACCGTCCGGCCCGCCGGCGCCGCGCGAACCGCGCGACACCGGCGGGCCGGTCCATTTGTCAATCCCGGACCGCGTCCCTCGAGCCGGCAACGGCTCAAGCCGACGGGCCCTTTCTGCCGATGCATCTCCGCGACAGATGAGACGTCCGGGGCTGGAGCGACTCGTGGCCAAGGCAAAGAAACGCCTCGTCGTGATCGACGACGACATCCAACTGCGCGAGGAGCTCGCCGAGTCCTTCGCCGACACCTTCCAGGTCGACACCTACGAAGGCGGCTCGGCGGCGCTGCGGGCGCTGCGCGAGACGCCGCCCGACGCCCTGCTGCTCGACATCGAGCTCGAGGGCATCAAGGGCTTCGACGTCCTGCGGCTCATGACCTCGACCCCCGAGCTGCGCGCGGCCCCGGTCGTCGTGCTATCGGCGGTCACCGACTTCGAGACCTTCGAACAGGCCCACCGGCTCGGTATCGCCGAGTACGTCACCAAGCCGTTCCGGGTCGAGGACCTGCTCGACAAGATCGAGAGCGCCATCGACCGGCGCCACCGGCGAAGCGCCGGTCGCCTCAAGCTCGGCGCGCTGCTCGTCGAGAGCGGCATCGTCACCCAGGGCCAGATCGACGAGGCCCTCGAGCGTCAGCAGCAGGGCGGCGGGCGTCTGGGCGAGGTGCTGGTGGGCTCGGGCCTCGTGGCCGAGGACGACCTCATCCGGGCCCTGGCCGGCCAGATGCACCTCGACGTGGTCGACCTGCGCGCCATCACCCCGAACCCGGCTGCCGTCGGTCTGCTGCCCCGCGACTTCATCGTGCGCCACCGGCTCATGCCGCTGCGCCTCGACCAGACGGGCTCGCTCGTGATCGCCATGACCAACCCGCTCGACGTGGTCGTGATCGACGAAGTGCGGCTGCGCACCAAGCGGCGAGTCGTGCCGGTCATCTGCGGCGAGAGCGCCTTCGACGAAGCGCTGTCGATCTTCACGAACAAGCGCGGCAAGCTCAAGGAGCTCGACGGCGCCGAGACCGAGGCGCGGCCCGACCTGCCCGGCGCCCAGGACGCCTCGATCATCGAGATCGTCGACGCTGTGCTGACCGACGCGATCGGCATGAAGGCCTCCGACATCCACGTCGAGCCGCGCGAAGACGTGCTGCAGATCCGCTGCCGGGTCGACGGCGTGCTGCACGACCTGCGCGAGTACCCGGTCGAGCTGCAGGCCGGCGTCATCAGCCGCCTCAAGATCATGGCCAACATGGACATCGCCGAGCGCCGCCTGCCGCAGGACGGTCGCACGAGCTTCGAGACCGGCGACGGCGACCTCGTCGACATGCGCCTCGCCTCGATCCCGAGCCTCTACGGCGAGAGCCTCACGATCCGCATCCTCGAAGTCTCGCCGCTGCCCCCCACGCTGGTCTCGCTCGGCCTTTCGGGCGCGAGCCTCGAACGCTTCGAGGCGGCCATCCGGCGGCCCGACGGCGGCATCGCGATCGTCGGCCCGACCGGCAGCGGCAAGTCGACGACGCTCTACACCACCCTCGAGCTCATCAAGTCGCCCGAGCGCAAGATCTACACCGTCGAAGACCCGATCGAACGCAAGCTCCACGGCGTCGTGCAGACCGAGGTCAAGCCGATCATCGGCCTCACGTTCGCCCAGGCGCTACGCTCGCTCGTGCGGGCCGACCCTGACGTCATCATGGTCGGCGAGGTACGCGACCTGGAGACCGCCAAAATGGCGGCCGACGCCGCCATCACCGGCCACCTCGTCTTCACCACGCTGCACACCGGCGACGCCATCTCGTCGGTCAGCCGTCTCATCGAGATGGGACTGCCGCCGTACCTGGTCGCGGCCGCCTACCGCTGCATCGTCGCCCAGCGTCTCGTGCGCCGCCTCTGCCGCCGCTGCCGGCGGCCCGAGGTCATGACCGCCGAGCGCTGGACCGAGCTCGGCCTGGGCAAGCCGCCGGCCCAGCGCATCGACCTCTACGCCCCGGCGGGCTGCCCCAAGTGCTTCGGCACCGGCTACTTCGGCCGGCTCGGTCTGTACGAGGTGCTCACGATCGACGACGAGCTGCGCGAGATGATCGCGGTCAGCGCGACGGTCGGCGAGATGCGCGCCGCGGCCCGCGAGCGCGGCGTCGAGAGCATCCGCGACGACGGCGTGCGCAAGGTGCTCGACGGCTCGACGAGCTACCTCGAGCTCGTGCGCGTCACCGCCTAGCCAAGGCTGGCCCTGCCGCCTCCAGCGCCGCGCATCACTGCCCGGCCGACCACGGGCCGCCCCGCGTCACGCCCCCTGGGCGCGTTCCCGGGGAACATGAGCTGCCACGTCACGCCGAAGCGGTCCTGCACCCAGGCGTACCGCGCCGCGAAGTCGTACCGGTCGAGCGCCATGAGCACGCTGCCGCCCTGCGAGAGCGCCTCGTACAGCCGATCCACCTCGGCCTCGTTCGGACAGGTCACGAAGAACGAGATGCGCGGGTTGAACTCGAAGGGCTGCTCCATGTGGCTGTCCATGGCCAGGTAGGGCTGGCCGGCGAGGCGGAAGCGGGCGTGGACGACCTTTCCCTCGGGCCCCGGGAACTGCGGTCCGTAGTGCTGCACGAAGTCGATGCCCGAGTCGGCGAACAGGCCGGCGTAGAAGGTCATCGCCTCCTCGGCCTGCCCCGTGAACATGAGCATCGTCGTGATCTGCTGTGCGTCGCCCATGCCGCCCTCCGCTGTCGGTTCGCTCGAGTGCCGCGTCATCTACCCGTCGGGCGGCGGCGTCAGCCGCGCCGTGCCGTGGCCCGCCGCCGTCGCGGGACCAGCCCGGCGCCCGCATGGCCGTAGACAGCTGTTCTATCTTTCCGGCGGCGCCTGGCTCCGATATGAGCAGTGGAGACCAAATCGCGGGGAGAGGAAGCCTCCGGATGGCGGGGCCCCACACATCGGGGCCCCGCCTCCTTTTTGCCCCCAGGGCCGCGCCGGCGAGGCGGCGAGCCCGCTGCATTCCCGGTCGGCCGAGCGCAAGTCGATCGTCCGGGCGTCGACAGCTCTGCACGTCCACATCCGGTCCGATAGGCGACGTTTTTGGTCGGATATGATACCCTTCGGGGTATATGACCACCGCCCCCGAAGGCCGTGGGGCGACGACGGGAGCAAGGCGGCATCGTGGGCGACGAGCGACACCCGACGGTCGAGCAGGCCGCCGCGGATCCGGCCGCAGACGGCGGTGCGGCGACCGGCCAGGCGACCGTCGAGATCCCCATCACGGGCATGACCTGCGCGAGCTGCGTGGCGCGCAACGAACGCGCGCTCAAGCGTGCCGCCGGCGTGCGCGACGCGAGCGTCAACTTCGCCACCGAGAAGGCCACAATCATCTACGACCCGGCGCAGACCGACGTGACGCGCCTGGCCGAGACCATCCGTCAGGGCGGCTACGACGTCGCGGTCGCCAGCGAGACACTCGCCATCGAGGGCATGACCTGCGCGAGCTGCGTGGCGCGCAACGAAAAGGCGCTTCGCCGCGTGCCCGGTGTGCTGCGCGCCCAGGTCAACCTGGCCACCGGCAAGGCCACGGTCGAGCACCTGCCCGGCGCCGCCGGTCGCGACGAGCTCGTCGCGGCGGTGCGACGGGCCGGCTACGAGGTGGCCGTCCCGGCCCCCACGACCGGCGCCGGCGCAGCCGTCGACGAGGCCGACGCCGACCTGCTCGCGCGCCGTGCCGCGGAGCGCCGCCTGCTGCGCAAGGTCGTGGTCGGCGGCGTGCTGTCGGTCCTCGCGTTCCTGGGCAGCATGGGCTTCTGGTTCGTGCCCGGCTTTCTCACGAACGGCTGGGTGCTCTGGGCGCTTGCGACACCCGTGCAGTTCTGGGTCGGTCGTCAGTTCTACCGCGCCGCGCTGACGGCCGCGCGCCACGGCGGTACGACGATGGACACGCTCGTCGCGCTGGGTTCGACGGCCGCCTACACCTACAGCGCCGCCGGCGTGCTGTTCCCCGGCTTCTTCGACCACCACGGCCTGGGCGCGCCGATGTACTTCGACTCCGCGGCGCTCATCATCACCCTCATTCTGCTGGGCCGCCTGCTCGAGGCGCGCGCCCGTGGCCGCGCCGGCGACGCGATCCGCGCGCTGATCGGCCTGCAGCCGCGCACCGCGCGCGTGCTGCGCGACGGCGTCGAGCTCGACGTGCCGATCGCCGCGGTGGTCCACGACGACCTCGTGCGCGTGCGCCCCGGCGAGAAGGTGCCGGTCGACGGCGTCGTCGTCGAGGGCGCCTCGGCGGTCGACGAGGCGATGCTGACCGGCGAGGCTCTGCCGGTGGCCAAGTCGCCCGGCGACGAGGTGATCGGCTCGACCCTGAACACCACCGGCACGTTCACGTTCCGCGCGACGCGCGTGGGCTCCGAGACGGCGCTCGCGCAGATCGTGCGCCTCGTCGAGCAGGCCCAGGGCGCGCGCCCGCCGATCGCGCGCCTGGCCGACCTCATCGCGAGCTGGTTCGTGCCGGCCGTGATCGGTGTGGCCGGCGCGACCTTCCTCGTCTGGCTGCTCGTCGGCCCGCAGCCGGCGCTCACCTATGCGCTAGTGAACGCGATCGCCGTGCTCGTCATCGCCTGCCCCTGCGCGCTCGGCCTGGCGACCCCGACCGCCGTCATGGTCGGCACCGGCAAGGGCGCCCAGAACGGCGTGCTGATCCGCGACGGTGCGTCCCTCGAGACGGCCCACACGCTGCAGGTCGTCGTGCTCGACAAGACCGGCACGATCACCGAAGGACGGCCCGTCGTGACCGACGTCGTCCTCGCGCCCGACGGCCCGGTGGCGGCGGCAGACGAGCTGCTGCGCCTGGTCGCCGCCGCCGAGCGCGGCTCCGAGCACCCGCTCGCCGCCGCCGTGCTGCGCGCGGCCGCCGACCGCGGCCTCGAGCCGCCCGCGGCGACCGGATTCGAGGCGAGCGCGGGGCACGGCGTGCGCGCCGTCGTCGAGGACCGCGAGGTGCTCGCCGGTAGCGAGCGCTACCTGACCCAGACCGGGGCTGCCCCCGGCGACCGTGTGGCCGGCGAGCTGGCTGCCGCCGGCAAGACCACGATCCACGTCGCGCTCGGAGGGCGGCCGGCCGGCCTGCTCGGCGTCGCCGACCCGGTCAAGCCCGGCGCCGCCGACGCGGTGCGCCGCCTGCGCGAGCTCGGCCTGCGCGTCGTGATGCTCACCGGCGACCGTCGCGAGACGGCCGCCGCGATCGCCGCCGAGGTCGGCATCGACGACGTCGTGGCCGAGGTGCTGCCCGACGGCAAGGCGGCCGAGATCGCCCGGCTGCAGGCCGGCGGCGTCCGCGTGGGCATGGTCGGCGACGGCGTGAACGACGCCCCGGCGCTCGCCCAGGCCGACGTCGGCGTGGCGATCGGCACCGGCGCCGACGTGGCGATCGAGGCGAGCGACATCACTCTCGTGTCGGGCGACCTGCACGCCGTCGTCACCGCCGTGCTGCTGTCGCGCGCGACGATGCGCACCATCAGGCAGAACCTGTTCTGGGCCTTCGGCTACAACGTGGCGCTCATCCCCATAGCCGCCGGCGTGCTCTACCCGCCCTTCGGCGTGCTGCTCAACCCCATCTTCGCCGCCGCCGCCATGGGCCTGTCGAGCGTGACCGTCGTGAGCAACAGCCTGCGCCTGCGGCGCTTTCGGGCGGCGGCGCAGAGCGACTCGAGCCTCGCGGCGGGCGCCATCGCGGGCAGCGGGCGATGAAAAGGGGGCCGTCCGTGCGGACGGCCCCCCGGGCGTCGATCCAAAGAGCGGGGCGAGCGCCCCGCGGTGCCTCGTGTCAGCGGGCGCGACGCTCGCGACGGCGCTCGTCGCGGCGGCTGCGCGACACGTAGTTCATGGCCAGCAGACTGCGCATGCCGACCCTCCGTTTCTGTTGCGGACTACTTCTATCTTCTTCATACCTCTGGCCCGGCCCGGCCAAACGCCGGCGCCTGAGTCGCGAGCACCGGGTGGTACACTGGCCCCGGGTCGACCGCCAGCCGAGGGGAAACACCATGACGACCGTCGAGCGTAGCCGTGATCGCACGATGGTCGACGCCGTGCTGCGCAGCGCCGGCATCGACCTCTGGGGCGCCGCTGCCAACGACCCGGTCATGCCGGCCGCCCCCGGGCTGCCGGTCGCGATCTCGCTCATGGCGCGCGTCGACCCCCACGCCCTGGCGCGCCTGCAACTGGGCGAGCCGGCCGCCTACCGCGCCGAGTACCGCCGCCTGAACAGCCTGCTCGACGCCGCCGGCGACGCGCTCGTGTTCGCGCTACGTCGCACAGGCGCCACGGCACAGCGCCGCGACGCGACGGTCTACGCCGAGCGGCCCGAGACGGGCGACTGGCTCGCCGCCGGCGTCTTCGTGCACAAGACGGCGGCGACCAGGGCCGGCCTGGGCTGGATCGGCAAGACGGCGCTCTTCGTGTCGCCCGAGACCGGGCCCAAGGTGCGCCTCGCCACCGTGTTCACCGACCTGCCGCTCGACACCGGCACGCCGGTCACCGAGGGGCGCTGCGGAAGCTGCCGGGCCTGCCTCGACGCCTGCCCGGCGCAGGCCGGCCGCGACGTGGTCTGGCAGGCCGGCATGAGCCGTGACGAGCTCTTCGACGCGGCCGCCTGCGACCGCCACATGGCGAGCCTCGCGCCGGTCGACGGGCACCGTACCTGCGGCCTGTGCGTGGCGGCCTGCCCGTTCGGCCGCGCCTGAGATCGCCGATCCCGCAAGCGAGCCACGGGGGCGGGCGCCCGCAGGGCGCCCGCCCCCGTCTCGGTCTGGCTCACGGCCGCCGCGCGGGCGGCCCCGATCGGCTCAGCTACCGCCCTTGCCGTCGGTCGCCATGGGCACGAGCCCGCCGAGGTCGCCGATCACGTTGACGAGCTGGGTGTCGCCGGGCACGACCACCTTGCTGTTCTGGTAGAGCGCCCGCTCGACGGCCTCGAGCTTGCGCAGCATCTGGGCGTTGCCCACGAAGTACTTGTCGGCCGCCTCGTTGACGAGCTGGATGGCCTCGGCCTCGCCCTGTGCCTCGAGGATCTTGGCCTGCTTGATGCCCTCGGCCTTCTTGATCTCGGCGCGCCGCGCGCCGTCGGCCTGGGTCTCGGTCGCGGTGGCGAAGTCGACGGCCGCGATCTTTTCGTTCTCGGCCTTCACGACCTTGTTCATGGTCTCCTGCACGTCGGGCGGCGGGTCGATCTCCTTGAGCTCGGTGCGCAGGATCTCGATGCCCCAGCTCGCCGTCTCGGAGAGCAGCGTGCCGCGCAGCTCCTCGTTGATCTTGCCGCGCTCGGAGTTGGCCGACTTCAGCGTCATCGTGCCGATGATGTTGCGCAGCGTGGTGCGCGAGAGGTTGACGATCTGCAGCTCGTAGTTGGTGACGTTGTAGATCGAGGCCTTGACGTTCTCCTCGTCGGCCTTGACCTTGAGGTAGACCTGCGCGTCGACCTTGGCGTTCAGGTTGTCGTTGGTGATGATGGTCTGGGGCTGCGCCTCGACCAGGACCTCACGAATGTCGACCTGGTACATGCGCTCGATGCCGTACGGGATGGTCAGGTGGATGCCCGGGTTGGCGTAGCGATTGTACTTGCCCAGCCGTTCCACGAGGCCACGATGGGTGGGGCGCACGATCCTGATCCCCGACAGAATGGTGAAGAGGATGAACAGGACGATGACCCCGACGATGATCCCTGCGATCCAGCCCATTGCGATGGCCTCCTCCTCGGAAGACGTTCCTCACGACGATATTCGCACGTCTGCGCTCATGGTACACCGAGACCATGAGAATAGCGTGAATTCGAGCCTCGCCCCTAGCGCAGCACGCGATTGGCGATCTCGAGCATCTTGGCCGGCAGCTCGGCGTGGTGGCGCACCCGGAACACCTTGCCGCGACCCACGCCGGCCAGCCGCTCGCAGAGCGCCGGGTCCATCTTGTAGTCCTCGGTGAGCAGCACGTGCAGGCGCGGGAACGCGTCGGCGGCCGGCAGCGGGTCGCCGCCGGCCGTCGAGACACCGTCGGTGATCAGCAGGCCGGCCTTGCGCGGGTTGCGACCGCGCCGCACCTCGCGCCCGCCCAGACGCAGACCGGCCTCGATGTTCGTGTAGCCGCGGGCCGGCTCCGACAAGAGCCGGTCGACGATCTCCTCGGGGTCGTCGCGCTCCTCGAGCCGCGTGATGGAGCGCGCGACGCTCTCGAAGACCACGACCGACAGGTCCTCGGGGCGCATCTTGAGGGCGAGGACGGCGGCCGCCACGGCGGCGATCGCCAGGTTCTCGCCGGCCATCGACAGCGAGGTGTCCATCATGAGGACGAGCTGCTGCTCGCCGACCTCGCGGCGCTCGACGACCCAGTCGTCGCGCTCCGGGAACCGCTTGCCGGCGACGTTCTCGAGCGTCGCCTCGAGCTCGAGCTCGCCGCGGAAGGGCTCGTCCATGACCTCATGCACGGGCCGCGTGGCGCGCCTGATCGGACCGATCAGGCGCGCGGCGCGACGCAGCACGGCGGCCGTGGCCAGGCGCCGGGCGTAGGCCTTGAGCTCGCGGCCGCCCTGGGTGACGCTCGCGTCGGTGAGGCGGGTGGCGAGCACCCAGCCGTCGACCGCGGCGGGCTCGACGCCGAGGCGCGTGGCGAGCACGACGTGGGCCTCGGTGTCGGTGAGCGGCGGTTCGGGCGGACGGCCCGGCCAGGGCAGCCCGGACGCGCCGGGCGCCACCACGATGGCCGGCCGCCGCGCGCCGGCGGCGGCCGTCAGGCTTTTTTTGGCGCCGCGGCGACGAGCTCGTCGAGCACGGCGGGCAGCGGCGCGTCGGTCTCGTCGCGCAGCTCGACGCGCGTGGGTAGCGCCGCGCCGGCGGCGCGGCGCAGGGCATCGGGCCCGTCGGTGCGGGCGGCGATCGCCACCATGGCGATCGCCGCCCGCACCGACGCCCCCTTGCGAAAGCGCGGGTCGCTGCGCGTCGCGCGCGTCACGGCCACCGCCGCCTGCACCAGGGCACCGTCGTCGCAGCCGGTCTCGCGGCGCACGATCTCGGTCTCTTCGTCGGCGCCCTGGTAGTCGAGGCCGACGTGCTCGAAGCGGTCGCGCAGCGCCTCGGACAGGTGCCCCGTCGCGATGTACTCGACCGGGTTCTGCGTGGCCACCACCTGAAAGCCCGGCGCGGCCCGCACCTCGCCGATGCGCGGCACGATCAGCAGGTGCTCGTCGAGCGCCGGCAGCAGCACGTTCTGCACCGCCTCGGGCATGCGGTTGAGCTCGTTCAAGAACAGCACGGCGCCGCTGCGCATGGCCTGCACGAGCGGCCCGGCGAAGAACGTGTCCTCGCTGTAGCCCTGGGCCAGCACGAGCGGCGGGTCGAACCAGCCGGTGAGCTTGCTCTCGGAGTAGCGATCGTCGCCGTCGACCCGCACCACCGCGCGGCCGAGGTGCTCGCACACAGCGAGCGCGACGGTGGTCTTGCCCACGCCGACGGCGCCCTCGAGCAGCAGATGACGGCCGCTCTCGAGCACGGCCAGGGCCATGGCGAGCTCGTCGCCGCGGCCGACGATGCCATGCGCGCTCTGGATCTCGGCGATGGGTCCCACGACGGCAGCATATCGCAGGGCCCGTGCCGTTACCTCCTCACTGCGCGTCGGCCTGCCCTGCCGCTCGGCGGCGCCTCCCTCAGGCGGCTCCGACGGCGATGCTCACCACCATGACGACCAGCACGGCCACGGTGACGGCGACGAAGCGCCAGTCGCGAGCCGCAACAAAGGCCACGATCGAGCCGGCGACGCGGATGAAGGGCGTGAGGATCAGGGCGAGCAGGCCGAGCGAGTAGAAGCCGGGCGCCCGCAGGCGCGCCGCGGCGCGCACGGCGGCCGGCGCCTTGAGGCTGAGGACCGTCAGGTCGCCGCGGCCGGCCACGGTCAGCACCAGGCCCACGACGAGCAGCGCGAGGCCCACGGCCACGCCCGCCACAAGCGTATGGTGCACGACGCGGTCGACGTCGGCGCGGCGCGGGCCGCCGCTGGGCGCCGCCTCGCCCCTGCCGCGCTCATCACGTCCGCCCATCTAGACCCCGAACGCCTTGAGCGCCATCTGCACGGCGAGCACCAGGAGCAGCGCCTCGAACACCCGACGCAGGACCGCCGCGCTCACGTGGCCCGAGATGCGGGGGCCGAGCTGGGCGCCGACCAGGATGCCGAGCGCGCTCGGCACCGCGTAGCGCGGCTCGACCAGGCCGCGACCGAAGAAGATCAGCGCCCCGGTCGCGGCCGTCACGCCGATCATGAGGTTGCTCGTGGCGATCGCGGCCCGCAGCGGCACGCGCATGAGCAGGGTCATCACCGGCACCTTGATCACGCCGCCGCCCACCCCGAGCAGGCCCGACACGTTGCCGGCCACGTAGCTCAGGGCGAGGCCCGCCGGCAGATGGTCGACCCCGTAGGCGACCTCGCCGCCGCCGGGCTCCGTGAACGAGCCGGCCAGCACCGACCCGGGTGTCGAGGGCAGCGTGTCGGCCGGCTTGCGCTCCATCGAGACCAGCACGTAGACGAGCACGACGGTGAACAGGGCGAAGATGAAGCGCCCGCTCACGAGGATCGCGGTGATGCCGCCGGTGAGCGCGCCGATCGTGGTCGCGACCTCGAGCGTCATGCCCAGACGCGTGTTGGTGAAGCCACGCGCGACGTAGACGATCTGCGAGGCCGACGAGGTGACGACCACGCACACCAGGCTCGTGCCGATCGCGCTCTTGATCGGCACGTGCAGAAAGAGCGTGAGGATCGGCACGATCAGCAGACCGCCGCCCACTCCCAGCATGCTGCCCAGCATACCGACCAGCACGGCGACGGCGACGAGCACGAGGAAGGTCGTCATGACGCAGGCGAGTGTATCAGGCGCGCGACGGGCGTCCGCCCCGGCGCTCGCGGCCGGCGCCCGTCGCGGCGCGCGGCAAGCGCCCTTCGCGCGCGCGGCAGGCCGCCGAGTGCCGTCGCGTGGGGACAGCGGTGCGATGGTCTGGTGCCGGAGGTGGGACTCGAACCCACACGGGCGCAAGCCCGGGCGATTTTAAGTCGCCGGCGTCTACCGTTCCGCCACTCCGGCCCCGGCGGGGACAGTATATGCCGCCGGTCGCCGGCGGCGTGCTGCGCCGGCGACGCGCGCCGCCGACGCCCCGAGTGCCGGAAAGCCTGAGACGACGTCTCCCGTTGCTTGACTTTGCCTCGCAAAGGGGAGTACCTTTGTGACACAAAGTCCACTCGGACCACGGAGCGGGACATGAACGAGCCACAGGAGACAGACGGCACAGCCGCAGACGACGAGGAAGAGCTCAGCCCAGAGCAGGCCGCCCGACTGATGCAAGAGACCGACCGGCAGGCCAAGCGCCAGTTCGGGTACTGGCAGTCGCCCTGGCTGTCACTGGTCGGGGCGGCTATCTGGCTGGCGATCTACGGCACGCTCTGGCTCTCGGTACGCGGCCAGCACCCTTACAAGGGGCCGACGGGCTGGGCCCTGCTGATCATCTACTCGCTGATCATGGTCTCGGCGATCACGGCCGCCGTCGTCACAAGGCCAAGGCGCGCGCGGCAGGGCGTGAGCGGGCAAACCCGGCGGCGGGAGACCTATCTTGGAGCCGTCATGGGGTCGGCCTATGTCGCTCACATCGTGTTCCAGGGCGCCCTCTTGCACCTCGGTGCGGGCCCCGCGATCGTCTACGGAGTGTATCCGGCGGTCGTTTCGCCGATCGTCCTCGTGGCGGCCGGGGGCGTCTTTGCCGCGGTGCGGGAGGACGTGCAGACGCTCTACGCTATGATCGCCGTGATCGGCGTCCTTGCCGGGAGCGCCTTCGCGGGACCGATCGGGGTCTGGCTTTCCTGCGGCGTGGGCGGCTGCGTCGTTGCGCTTGTGTTGGCCGCCGTCCAGTTCCGGCAGCGTCGGCAGTGACGGCCGACTCACTGGACCCGGTGATTCATGCTCCGGCGCGGCTGCGTATCGTCGTCACGCTGGCGAACCTGCCGGACGGCGACGAGCTCTCCTTTCCGCGCCTCCAGGAGATGCTCGCCCTCACGCCCGGCAACCTGATCACGCACCTGCGCAAGCTCGAGGAGGCCGGCTACGTGGTCACCGTGAAGACGGGCCATGGCATCTGGTCGCGCACCACGGTGACGTTGACCAACCGGGGCCGCGCGGCGCTTGACGAATACACCGCGGCGCTGCGCGGCCTGCTCGGCGGGCTCTAGGCCGGCCGCGTCACCGCGCGAGCGACAGCGCGACGCCGTCGAGCAGGTCGGACTCGCTCACCCGCACCGCGTCGAGCGCGAACAGGCGGCACACCTCACGCGCCAGCAGCACGCCGGCCAGGATGACGTCCTCGCGGCCCGGCTGGATGCCGGGCAGCCGGCCGCGCGCGGCGCTCGTCATGCCGCGGAGGGTGCGCTCGGCCGCTTCGAGGTCGGCGAGCGTGAGCTCGTGGCCGTGCACGAGGGCGCGGTCGTAGGTGCGCAGCGCGAGCTTGTGGGCGACCAGGGTCGTGAAGGTGCCGGCCAGGCCGACCCCATGGCCGACCGGTCCTCGCACCGCGGCCGGCACGGCCGCGGCGAGCGTCGCGTGCACGAAGTCGCGGGCCGCGTTCCACTGCGCTTCGATCGGCGGATCGGTGGCGAAGAAGCGCTCGGTCAGACGCACGACGCCCACGTCGAGGCTGCAGACGAACGAGGGCTCCGGCAGCGACGCAGCGGCCGGCGGCGAGCCTGGCGACCCTCCAGGCGAGCCCACCTCTGCGGCGGTCCCCTCCCCCACGGCGAGCTCCATGCTGCCGCCGCCGATGTCGACGACGACGATCGCCGGGCGCTCGAGCGTCCGGCGGTGTGCGGCTTCTTCGTGCGCAGGCGATCCATCGACGCCCGGGTCCGCCCAGCCCGCCGTGCCGGCGACCGCCCCGGCGAACGACAGGGTCGCCTCCTCTTCCCCGCTCAGCACGCGGGCCGGCACGCCGGCCAGGGCGGCGAGCTCGTCGAGGAAGGCCGCCCCGTCGGCGGCGTCGCGCAGGACGCTCGTCGCCGCGAGCAGGCCGGCCTCGGGCGCGAAGGCGGCGATCTGCGCGCCATAGCGCTCGACGCAGGCGCGGGTGCGACCGGCGGCGGCGGCGTCGAGACGCCGCCGCCGGTCGACGCCGGCGCCCAGACGCGTGACCGTGGTCTCGCGGGCGACGTCGTGCACGGCGCCCGCCGCGACGTGGGCGAGCAGCAGGCGGACCGAGTTGGTGCCGACGTCGACGACGGCGACCTTCACGCCGAGACCTCCGGGTCGGCGACCGGTGGGCGGCGGCGCTGCCGCGGGCGTCGCTGCCGCGCGACCGTGGCGATCTTCACAGCGTCCCCGCCGGCACGCAGCCCGGCGTGCAGCAGGGGGCCTCGCCGAACAGCGGCGCCGCGGCCGCCAGGATGCGCTCGCCCAGCAGGTAGCCCGGCCGCGCCAGGGCGTGGGCGGCGTGCGGGTGCAGGCACTTGAGCGCCGCAGGGCGGCGCACGCCGCCGATGCCGGTTGCAAGCGAGGCGCCGCGGTCGCGTGGCGGGGCGGCGCAGAACCGCACGAGCTGCCGGCGGCGGCGGCGCTCGTAGGCGGTCGCGACGGCGAGCGAGCGGCGCACGGCGGGGTCGGCGGCGGCGAGCGCCGCGAAGCGGCGCACGCCGCCGCCGCTCTCGAGGCCTGACACGGCCGCGACCAGGGCCGGGCAGGTCGCCCAGAACAGCGTCGGGAACGGCCGGCCGGCGGCGTCGCAGGGCAGGTCCTCGACCACGGCCGGCGCGCCCCACGGACAGCGGGCGACGACCCGGCGAAAGGGGTGTGGCACGCGGCCGAGCTGAGCGGCCACGCAGGCGCGGTCCCGCGCGGCCGGCGACCGTGCCGGCGGCGTCACCGTCTGAGGGTGTGCCAGAGGTCGGCCAGCCGCGAGAGCAGCGAGGGCGCCGCGAGCGCGCTCGCGGCGTTGCTCGGCGCTGCGGTCGTGTCGCCGCTCGGCAGCCCCTTGACCACGAAGGCCTGCATGTCGGCCGGCACGAGCTGGTACTGCTCACGGGCTTCGCGCGTGATGAAGTCGCGGGTGTGCATCGCGGCGATCTGCTTGCGCAGCTCGCGGTTCTGAGCCTGGGCCTGGGAGAGGGCGGCCACCTGGCGGTCGTAGCGGTCCTGCTGGGCGAAGAAGGCACGCAGCGGCGACACGAACAGCCAGGCGGCGAGCAGCAGCAGCACGAACGCGGCCAGGCGGAGCGGACGCAGCTCGACGGGGGCGCGGCGGCGGGCGCGGGCGACGACGTCGCCCGCGCCCGCCGCCGTACCGACAGCCGGACGCGCCGCGCGAGCCGTGCGGCTCGCGCGGCGCTCAGATACCTGCCTGCTTTGACCCATGCCGCCTAGTTCGCGCGCCCGCGCCGGCTTCCTGCCCTGGGGGCGCGAGCCCGGCGCGCCGAGCGGCCCGGCTATCGCTTGATGTTGTAGAAGGCCGCGAAGCCGGGGAACGACGCCGCCTCGCCCAGCATCTCCTCGATGCGCACGAGCTGGTTGTACTTGGCCACGCGCTCCGAGCGGGCCGGGGCGCCGCTCTTGATCTGGCCGGTGTTGGCGGCGACCGCCAGGTCGGCCATGGTGGTGTCCTCGGTCTCGCCCGAGCGATGCGACACGACCGCCGTCCAGCCGGCCCGCTTGGCCATCTCGATGGCGTCGAGCGTCTCGGACAGCGTGCCGATCTGGTTGAGCTTGATCAGCACCGAGTTGGCGCAGCCCATGGCGATGCCGCGCGCGATGCGCTCGGTGTTGGTCACGAAGATGTCGTCGCCCATGATCTGGATGCGGTCGCCGAGGGCGTCGGTGAGCAGCTTGAAGCCGTCCCAGTCGTTCTCGTCCATGCCGTCCTCGATCGAGACGATCGGGTACTTTTCGACGAGGCCGCGATAGAAGTCGACCATACCGGCCGAGTCGAGCGTGCGGCCCTCGCCGGCGAGCACGTACTTGCCGTCGCGGAAGAAGCTGCTGGCGGCCGGGTCGAGGGCGATCGAGACGTCCTTGCCGGGCTCGTAACCGGCCTTCTCGATGGCCTCGACGATGGCCTGAATGGCCTCTTCGTTGGAACCGAGGTTCGGGGCGAAGCCGCCCTCGTCGCCGACCGCCGTCGACAGGCCCCGGCCGCGCAGCACGTCCTTCAGCGCGTGGTAGACCTCGGCGCCCATGCGCAGCGCCTCTTCGAAGCTCTCGGCGCCCGCCGGCATGGCCATGAACTCCTGCAGGTCGACGTTGTTGTCGGCGTGCTTGCCGCCGTTCATGATGTTCATCATCGGCACCGGCAACTGGTGCGCGTTGCAGCCCCCGACGTACTCGTAGAGCGGCAGGCCTACGGCTGCGGCGGCCGCGTGGGCCACGGCGAGCGAGGCGCCCAGCAGGGCGTTGGCGCCGAGGCGCGCCTTGTTGGGCGTGCCGTCGAGGGCGATCAGCGTCTGGTCGACGATGCGCTGGTCGGTCGCGTCGAGGCCCAGCAGCTCCTCGGCGATCTCGTTGTTCACGTGGTCGACGGCCTGCAGCACGGCCTTGCCGCCGAAGGCGTCGCCGCCGTCGCGCAGCTCAACGGCCTCGAACTCGCCGGTCGAGGCGCCCGACGGCACGGCCGCCCGGCCGGCCGCGCCCGACTCGAGCTCGACCTCGACCTCGACGGTCGGGTTGCCGCGCGAGTCGAGGATCTGTCGACCGACGACGTCGACGATGATGGTCATGAGATGTCCTCCTGGTCGTCACTGTACAAGCCGCCCTCGCCCGACTTGGCGCGGCGGTAGTAGTCGTCCTGGGTGGCGAGGTCGAGGTCGGCCCAGTGCCGGCCCTCGCCGGCGGCCAGGGCCGCCGCGCTGTCGACGCGGCGCACGAACCGGTCGCAGGCCTCGCGCAGGGCGATCTCGGGATCGATGCCCAGCTTGCGGGCGACGTTCACCGTCGCAAAGAGCAGGTCGCCGAACTCGTGGCGCAGCTGCCGCTCGAGGCCGGCGAGGCCGGCGTGGCCCTCGCCACTCACGCCGAGCGGGCCCTGGAGCAGGGCCGCGAGCTCGCCGTGCTCCTCGGCGATCTTGGGGAACGCGTCGAGCGCGTGCTCCCAGTCGAAGCCCACGGCGGCGGCGCGCTGCTGCACCTTGCGGGCGAGCAGCAGAGCCGGCAGCGTGGCCGGCACGTGGTGGAACACGCCCTCACGGCCCTCGGCGTCGCGCTTGACGCGCTCCCACACGCCGCGCACGTCGCCGGCCGTCTCGGCGACCTCGTCGCCGAAGATATGGGCGTGGCGGCGGATGAGCTTGGTCTCGATCTCGGCCGCCACGCTGCCGATGTCGCCGGCCTGCTGCTCCTCGAGCAGCAGGCTCAGAAAGTAGACCTGGAACAGGACGTCGCCGAGCTCGTCGTGCTCGTCGTCGACGCGCTCCTTCATGATGACCTCGGCGAGCTCGTACACCTCTTCGATCGTGTAGGAGACGATGTCCATGGCGCGCTGCTCGCGGTCCCAGGGGCAGCGCTCGCGCAGGACGGCGGTGATGTGCCGCAGCGAGAGCAGCTCCTGGCCGACGAGGCAGTCGCCGAACGCGGGACCGGCCGGCACGGTCTCGAGCGGCACCGAGCGTGCATGGGCCCGCGCGCGCAGCGCGCGAGCCAGGGCGGGGCCGTCGGCGCCGGCGATGCAGACCCTCACGTCGCCGGCGCTGCCGCGCTCGCAGACGGCCGGCGCGTCGTCGATGCCGATCTCGCCGGCCACGGGGGCGCCGTGAGCCTCGACGATGACGGCGGTGAGGTCGGCGGCCAGGCCACGTGGCACGAGGACGGCGCCGTCGCCGAGCGCCCGCAGCGAAGCTGCGGGCGCCAGGTCGGCGACGGCGCCGACATACACCAGCCGCAGGCTCACCGGCAGCGTCCTTCGAAGCTCGCTGCGGCGCTCGCGGCGCCTCCTACTTGCTCGCCGACGGCGAGGGCGAGGGGCTGGTCGAGGTGCTCGCCGAGGCGCTGGCCGAGGGCGAGGGGCTCGGCGAGGCGGTGAGCAGCTTGGGGTCGAAGCCGGCCGCGTAGAAGATCTTGGCGGCCTTCTGCTGCTTGGCAAGCCAGGCCGTCCAGGCCTTCTGCTGCATCTGGCTGGTCAGGGTGCTCTGGATCGAGGCCTTGGCCGAAGCGTAGGTCGACTTCTTGGCGGCCGTGACCTTGGTGACCTCGAGCACATGCCAGCCGTACTGGCTGTGGACCGGCTGGGAGACCGTGTTGAGGGCGATCGAGAAGGCGGCGTTTTCGAAGGGCTTGACCATCTCGCCCTTGTGGATCGCGCCGAGGCTGCCGCCCGAGCTCTTGGTGGCCGTGTCGATCGAGTACTTCTTGGCGACCTTCGCCCACTCGGCGTCGGTGTTGTTGGCCTTGAGCAGCGCGTAGACCGTCTCGGCTTGCGCCTTCGTCTTGACCAGCACGTGGCGCACGGTGCGCGTGGCGGGCGTGTCGAAGGAACTCTTGTTGGCCTTGTAGTAGGCCTGCATCTGGGCCTCGGTCGGCTTGGCGCCGGCGATGATCTTCTGGTAGAGCTTCTGGCCGATCAGCGAGTCCTTGACGTAGGTCTTGAGCTGCGAGGGGTCCATGCCGGCCTTCTTGGCGGCGGCGTACATCTTCTGCGTGCCGCCGTACTGGGCGGCGATCGCGGCAAGCTGCTTCTGCACGTCGGAGCCGGTCGCCGTGATGTTGTCCTTGGCGGCCGCGTTCAACATGACCTGCTGTTCGATCAGGTAGTTGACGATCTCGGCGGCGTAGCGGTTGTAGGTGACCGTACCGGGGCTCGGGAAGGCCGTCGGGTTGCTCGTCTTGGCCTGGGCGATGTACTGGTCGAACTGGGCCTTGGCGATGGGCACGCCGTCGACCGTGGCGATGGCGCCCTGCGGCACCTTGTTGCCGCAGCCGGCGAGCAGTGCCACGGCGCCCAGCGCGAGCGCCAGCACGAGCGCGACCAGGGCGAGCTTTCTCATGAACGGCACCTTTCGGGAGCTGTACGGATCAGGCTGTGCGAGCTTCGATTATAGCATCGAGGGCCGAGCCGACCCACGGCAGCACTCCCAGGCCCTCGTCGCGGCGGTGGGCCGAGAGCAGGCGCTTCTGCCTGAAGTACACGTATTCCTCGCCGGCCAGGCGCAGGCGCGCCGCCCACTGGTCGTCGAGGTCGAGACCCTCGACCTGCAGGCGACCGGCGCGGTAGACGACGGCGGCGGCGCGCAGCGCTGCCGCCTTCAGGCGCACGGCCTGCAGCGCGAGCAGGTTCTCGACCGGCTCGGGCGGCGCCCCGAAGCGGTCGGTGAGCTCGGCCCGCACCTCGTCGAGGGCGCGTGGGTCGCCCGCCTGAGCGATGCGCCGATGGGCGTCGATCTTGGTGGCCTCGTAGGCGATGTACTCGGGCGGCACGTAGGCCGTCACGGGGATCTCCAGGCGCACCGTCGGCAGGGTCGCCGGGGGCTCGCCGCGCAGCTCGGCGACGGCCTCCTCGAGGAGCTGCGCGTACATCTCGAAGCCGACCGCCGCCACCTGACCCGACTGCTCGTCGCCGAGCAGGTTGCCGGCACCGCGGATCTCGAGGTCGCGCATCGCGATCTTGAAGCCCGAGCCCAGCTCGGTGTAGTCGGACAGGGTGCGCAGCCGCGCCGCCGCGTCGGCGGTCAGGTACTCCTCGCTCGGGTAGAGCAAGTAGGCGTAGGCGTACTGGTCGCTGCGCCCGATGCGGCCCCTGATCTGGTAGAGCTGGGCCAGGCCGAGCAGGTCGGCGCGCTCGACGATCAGGGTGTTGGCGGTCGGCACGTCGATGCCGCTCTCGATGATCGAGGTCGAGACCAGCACGTCGGCCTCGCCGGCCAGAAAGCCGAGCATGACCTTCTCGAGCTGGCGCTCGTGCATCTGGCCGTGGCCCACGACGATGCGCGCCAGCGGCGCCAGGCCGCGCACCTGCTCGGCGGCGTGGTCGATCGTCTCGACTCGGTTGTGCAGGTAGAACACCTGGCCGCCGCGGGCGATCTCCTTTTCGATCGCGATCCGCACCAGGTCGTCGCGGTACTCTCCGATGTAGGTGCGCACCTCGTGGCGGCCGCGCGGCGGCGTCTCGATCACCGAGATGTCGCGAATGCCGGTGAGGCTCATCTGCAGTGTGCGCGGGATGGGCGTGGCCGAAAGGCTCACGACGTCGACCTGGAGCTTGAGCTGACGCAGCAGCTCCTTCTGGCGCACGCCGAAGCGCTGCTCCTCGTCGACGATCACGAGGCCGAGGTCGGCCGGCACGACGTCGCGCGACAGCAGACGATGCGTGCCGATCAGCACGTCGACCTTGCCGGCGGCGAAGTCGGCAAGGACGCGACGCTGCTCGGCGGCGGTACGAAAGCGCGAGACCATCTCGACCCGCACCGGCAGCTCGCGAAAGCGCTCGGCGAAGGTCAGGTAGTGCTGCTCGGCGAGGATGGTGGTCGGCACCAGCATGAGCGTCTGCTTGCCGTTCTCGGCCGCCTTGAGCGCTGCGCGCAGCGCCACCTCCGTCTTGCCGTAGCCCACGTCGCCGCAGATGAGGCGGTCCATGGGGTGGCCCGCCTCCATGTCGTTCTTGACGTCGTCGATGGCCTCGGCCTGGTCGTCGGTCTCCTCGTAGCCGAAGCCCTCCTCGACGCGCCGCAGCAGCTCGCCGTCGGAGCCGAAGGCGTGGCCCGGCACGGCCTGGCGGGCGGCGTACAGGGTGAGGAGCTCGCCGGCCATCTCGGCGACCGCCTTGCGGGCCCGCGTCTTGACCGCCTGCCAGGCGGCGCCGCCGAGGTGGTTGAGCGGCGGCGCGGCGCCGCTCGCGCCGATGTAGCGGGTGACCTTGCCGATCTGGTCGTGCGGCACGAAGAGCTTGTCCTCGGCCTTGAAGCGCAGGAACAGGTAGTCGCGGGTCACGCCGGCCACGGTGCGCGTCTCGATGCCGCTGAACAGGGCGACGCCGTGGTCCTCGTGCACCACGTAGTCGCCGGGGCGCAGGTCGAAGAACGAGGTGAGGCGGGCGCCGCCCACGAAGCGCGGGCCGGCCGGCGCAGCTCGCAACAGGCTGTGCTCGCCGATCACGGCGAGCTTCAGCTCGGCCGCGATGAAACCCTCGCGCAGCGGCGCCGCGACGAAGTAGACGCCGGGCTGGAGGCCGCCGCGGCCGTCGGCGGCGGCGCGCTCGCGCGGGCGCGCGCCGGCCGCGCGCGGCGGGCCGGATCGATCGTCGCCGGCGGCGCCGCCCTCGACGCTCGCCCCGGCGCCGTCCTCGCGCAGCTCGGCGGCGTCGAGCTGCGTCACCGTGAGACTCTTCAGGCGGTAGCCGGCGCGGCTCGCCTCGCCGGGGTGGCGAAAGACGACGAAGACGCGGTAGCCGTCGTCGGCCAGGCGGCGCAGGTCGCGCTCGGCGGCCGTGATGTCGCGACCGGCCGGCTGCGGCCGGGCGGCGTGGAACTGCACGCGCTGCTCGCGCTGCACGAGGTCGACGGCGACGGCGTCGGTCAGCAGGCGGCGCACCTCGACGAGCGGCAGGTAGAAACGGTCGCGCAGCTCGGCCGGCAGGGCCGCGGCGAGCTCGCCGTCGAAGGCCGCGAGCGAGCGCACGACGTCGTCGGGACCCACGGTGGCGAGGCGCACGGCGCGCTCCTCGCAGACAGCGGCGAGGTCGACGAAGCGCTCGGCGAGGCGCCCGAGGGCGCGCGCCTCGGCCCGCCGGTAGGCGTCGTCGGGCGCCTCGTCGCGGCCGTCGACCTCCCACGACGAGAGCTCCTGCGACACGGCCGCCTGCACCTCGGCGCCGGTCGGGTCGACCTCGCTCGCCGTGGTCACGAGGCAGCGCTCCACCTCGGCCACGGTGCGCTGCGAGAACACCGAGAAGCGTCGCAGCGACTCGACCGTGTCGCCCCAGAACTCGGCGCGGACGGGGTCGCCGGTCGACGGGTACACGTCGACGATGCCGCCGCGCACGGCGAACTCGCCGCGCTCGCGCACCTGCTCGACGCGCTCGTAACCCAGGCCGGCCAGGCCGGCCAGCACACCGTCGAACGAGATCTCGGCGTCGCGCTCGAGGGCGAGCGGCGGCGGCTGCAGGGCGAAGGGCACGAAGCGCTCGAGCAGGGCGACGGCGTCGGCGACGACCACGCCGTCGCCCCCCTCGAGCGCCGCCAGGGCGCGCTGCCGCTGGCCCAGCACGTGGGCCGCCGGCGCCACGTCGGCGCCGTAGAGCACCCCGCGCGCCGGCAGTGTCTCGACGTCGCGCTCGAGGTACACGGCGAGGTCTGACGCCAGGCGCGCCGCCTGCTCGGCATCGGGCACGACCACAAGCCAGCCGGGCGCGCCGCTCGCGCGGATCAGGCCGGCCAGCACGTAGGGCGCGTAGAAGCTCGGCGCGTAGAACGACGAGCCGCGGCGCAGGCGGCCGGCCGCCTGCGCGAAACGCTCGTCGCTTGTCAGGTACTCGAGGAACACGATCGCCCGACCCCTCCGTTGTGCCCGGCGTCAGCCACGCCGAAAGCCCCGGCGCGCCTGTGCGCCGGGGTCGCTCGTTCGTGCGAGCTGATTCTACCCGAGCTGGGCAACCGGCGAGCCGACTCGGCTACGCGCCGACCGGACGCACGATCGCCGGCGTCACGGGGCGGCCCCAGCACGAGAGGTCCTGGAGAGAGTCGAAACGCCACCGGCCCGCGGCGCCCTGGACCCGGACTGTGGTGACACAGCGCAGCACCGTCGCGTCGCCGGTCGCTACCCAGAGCGTGACCTCCCCCCGGGCAGAACGCGCCAGCACAGCAACCCGCGCTGGGGCGAGCCGAAGATCCACGCGTCGTGCTTGCCCCCGACTCGGCGCCATCCGCCGGGAGCGCGCGCGTACGTCACGGCGCCACGCTGCGGCCGCGCTGCGGCCCGTCGAGATCGAGCGTGATCGTCTCGACGTCGGTCGCCGCCACGGCGCCCCTCCTCTCCCCCTACGTCGTCGCGTTCACCCGGTTCATCGCCGCCTCGGCGCCCTCGGCGACCCAGAGCTCGACGGCGTCGGCCGCGCGCCGCACGAGGTCGTCGACCTCGGCGCGCGGCTCGGCGAAGCGGCCGAGCACGTAGTCGGCGACGATGTCGGGGTCGGTGCTGGCCGGCCGGCCGACGCCCATGCGCACGTGGTCGAAGTCGCGACCGACGAGCTCGAAGATGCTGCGGATGCCGTTGTGGCCGCCGTGACCGCCGCCCTGCGTGAGGCGCAGCCGGCCGAACGGCAGGTCGATGTGGTCGTGCACGACGAGCAGCTCGGCCTGGCCGAGGCGCAGGTCGCGTAGCGCGGCGGCGACGCTGCGGCCCGACTCGTTCATGAAAGTCGTCGGGACGAGCAGGCCGACGCCGCGGCCGGCGATCGTGCCGGCCGCGTAGCGGCCGCTGTAGCCCCGCCGGGCGCGCGCGTAGCCGTGCCGCCGGGCGAGCTCGTCGATCACCAGGTAGCCGGCGTTGTGGCGCGTGGCGGCGTACTCGACCCCGGGGTTGCCGAGACCGGCGACGAGCAGCTCGACCGGCTGCCCGGCCTGGGGCTGGCGGCGAGGCGAGCGGCCGGCCGTGACGCCCTACCCCGCGGGACTGCGCTCGGAGCGGCCGGCCGTGAGCGCCTACTCCTCGGACTCGGCCGAGCGCTCGCCGACCACCTCGGGCTCGGCCGCGGCGGCCGCCTCGCCCTCTTCGCCCGCCTCGACTTCGGCGACGCGCGGGGCCAGCACCGAGCAGACGACCTCGTCGGGGTCGTTGAGGATGGTGACGGTGTCGGGTACGTGCAGGTCGGACACGTGCGCCACGGCGCCCACGTCGAGACTCTCGACGTCTAAGTCGATGTGCTCGGGGATGTCGGTCGGAAGCGCGCTGACCGCGACCTCGCGGGTGACGACGTCGAGCAGGCCGCCGCCCATCTTGACCCCGACCGGCGTACCCTCGAAGGTGATCGTGACGTTCGACTCGATCCGCTCGGTGAGCTTGATCTCCTGAAAGTCGACGTGGGTCACGACGTGCTTGACCTTGTCGAGCTCGAACTCCTTGACGATCGCCACGTGCGGGGTCTTGTGACCGTCGATCACGACGTCGAGCACGGCGTGCAGGCCGGCTCCGGTGGTGACCGCGGCGCGCAGCGCGTGCTCGTCGACGGCGATGCTCACGGCGGGCTTGCCGGCGCCGTAGAGGACGGCGGGAATGAGGCCGCCGCGACGCAGTCGGCGCGCCTCGCGGCTGCCGGCGACGTCGCGCGGTGAAACGACGAGCTTGACTCGATCCATGGTGTCTGACTCCTGCTAGAAGAGGGCGTTCTCGCCGGCGAACAGCTCGCTGACCGATTCGCCTTCGAACACGCGCTTGATGGTGTCGGCGAGGATACCCGCCACTGATAGGACCTTGATCTTGGTGTCGGTCACGTTGAGCACGACCGGCACGGTGTCGGTCACGACGATCTCTTTGACCGGCGACGCGGCGATGCGCTCGCGCGCCGGACCCGAGAAGACGCCGTGCGTGGCGGCCACGTAGACTTCGCTCGCGCCGTGCTCGTAGAGCGTGTCGATCGCGTTCACGACCGAGCCGGCCGTGTCGATGATGTCGTCGACCACGATCGCGATCTTGCCGTCGACGTCGCCGATGAAGTGCATGGTCTCGGCCACGTTGTGGGCGGGCCGCATCTTGGTGAGCACGGCGAGGTCGGCGTCGAGCCGGTTGGCGAAGCGCTTGGCGAGCTTGACGCCGCCGGCGTCGGCCGACACCGCGACGATCTCGTTGTCGCCCAGGCCACGGTAGCGGAAGTAGTCGGCCAGCATGGGCACGGCCGTCATGTGGTCGACGGGGATCTCGAAGAAGCCCTGGATCTGGCCCTGGTGCAGGTCCATCGACAGCACGCGGTCGGCGCCGGCTCCCTCGAGCAGCGTGGCGATCAGGCGGGCGGCGATCGGCTCGCGGGCCGCGCTCTTCTTGTCTTGCCGCGAGTACGGGTAGTAGGGCAGGACGGCCGTCACGCGGTGCGCCGAGGCCAGCTTGGCCGCCTGGATCATGATGAGCAGCTCCATGACGTGCTGATTGAGCTTGCCGTGGGGCGACTGCACCAGGAACACGTCGGCGTCGCGGATGCTCTCCTCGTAGCGGGTGTAGATCTCGCCGTTGGCGAAGGTCTTGAGCAGCACGGGGCCGAGCGAGATGCCGAGGTGGGCGGCGATCGCCTCGCCGAGCTGCGTGTTGCTGCGCCCGGCGAAGACCATGAGCCTGCGCTGGGTCGTGCCCACGACATGACACATCTTGTCGCTCACGCCGTTCCCTTCGTGACGGGTAGGGGTCGAGGCTTCGATTCTACCAGAGTGACCGGAGCGGCCGCGGCCGGCCCGCCGTCGTCGCTACCCTTCGGTGCGCCGCCGCCGCGCCCGGCGGCGGTCGGCGTAGCCGTCGACGTTCTCCTGGCGGCAGCGCGCCACGCCCAGGGCGCCGTCGGGGACGTCGCGCGTGATGGTCGAGCCGGCGCCGGTGTAGGCGCCGTCGCCCACCGTGACCGGCGCCACGAGCACGGTGTCGCTGCCCACCTTGACGTCGCTGCCGATGACCGTCGGGTACTTGTGCTCGCCGTCGTAGTTGGCCGTGATCGTGCCGGCCCCGATGTTGGTGTTCTCGCCGATCGTCGTGTCGCCGACGTAGCTCAGATGAGGCACCTTGCTGCCCGGCCCCACGCGGCTCGCCTTGATCTCGACGAAGCTGCCCGCCTTGGCGCGCTCGGCGAGCTCGGTGCCGGGGCGCACGTGGGCGAAGGGGCCCACGGTGGCCGCCGGACCCACGTGGCAGCCGACCAGGTGCGACGACACGACGCTCGCGCCGTCGTCGACGATCACGTCGGTCAGAAAGCAGCCCGGGCCGACGCTGCAGCCCCCGCCGACCACCGTGGCGCCGGCCAGGATGGTCTGCGGCCGCAGCACCGTGTCGGGGCCGACCCGCACGCCCCAGTCGACGTACGTCGAGGCCGGGTCGTCGATCGTGACGCCGTCGAGCATGAGACGCTCGAGGATGCGGCGCCGCATGATGGCGGTGACGTCGGCGAGCTCGATCCGCGAGTTCACGCCCATGCTGGCCTCGACGTCGGCGGTGAGGAACGCGGCGACGCGGTCGCCGACCTGCAGAAAGCGGTCGATGAGCTCGGTGATGTAGTACTCGCCCTGGGCGTTGTCGGCACTCAGCGTGGGCAGGAAGCGGCGCAGCTCGGCCGCGTCGAACACGTAGAAACCGACGTTGATCTCGCGCACGGCGAGCTCCTCGGGCGAGGCGTCGCGCGCCTCGACGATGCGGGTCACGTTGCCGTTCGCGTCGCGCAGCACGCGGCCGTAGTGGGCCGGATCGGCGAGCACGACGGTCGTCGCCGTGGCCCGCGCCGTGCAGTCGACGTGGTGGCGGCGCAGGCCGGCGAGCAGCTCGGCGCCGACGAGCGGCACGTCGCCGTTCAGCACCATGACGTCGCCCACGAAGCCGGCGAGCGGCGCCATGCCGGCGCGCACCGCGTCGCCGCTGCCCAGTCGCTCGGCCTGCACGGCGCGCTCGGCGCCGGGCGGCAGGACGGCGTCGAGGCCGTCGTGGTCGGCGCCGGTCACGACGACGAGGCGCGCCGGCGCGAGCGCGGCGGCGGCGTCGAGCACGTAGGCCAGCAGCGGCCGGCCGCACACCGGGTGCAGCACCTTGGGCAGGGCCGACTTCATGCGGGTACCCAGGCCGGCGGCCAGCACGATGACGGCCAGAGGCCGGTCGGCGCGCGACGACGAGGGCGGCTGTGCGGCGCTCGGCTGGGTCGGCTGATCGATGGTCATGACGCGTGCGCTCCTATCTCGAGCGGGGCCCGATCGGGTGCCGGGCCCGCACGCCCCCTGCGCCGCGGGACCTGGCTGGGGCGGGAGGATTCGAACCTCCGGTCACGGGACCAAAACCCGTTGCCTTGCCACTTGGCCACGCCCCAGCGGCGCGACGTCGCGAGGCGTCTGCCCCCCGCGGCAGTCTATCATCTGGCCGGTCGCGGCCCGCCGCCGCGCGAGCGCGGCGCCGGCGGCGCGCCGGGCTGCAGGTCGGTGACGTACACGGCCGGCGTGGGAGCGAGCGCGGCGAGCGCGCGCTGCGCGCTCGCCGCGCTCGCGAACAGGCCGAACACGCTCGAGCCGCTGCCGCTCATGGCCGCCGCGAAGGCGCCGGCCCGGCGCAGCCGCGACGTGAGCTCGCCGATCAGCGGACGGCGCGCGCGCACCGGCTCCTCGAGGTCGTTGCCCACCAGCGCCGCGAGGTCGCGCGGCCGGGTCGCGGCCACCAGGGCCGCGTACAGGGCCTGCGTGCGCGCCACGAAGGCGCGGCGCTCGGCCTCGGGCGTGGGCGCCGCCGACGGGCGCTCGCCGAACCAGCGGTAGGCGTCGGCCGTCGCGACGGCGAAACCCGGCAGGGCGATGACAACGTGCAGCGGGCCCGGCAGGGCGATCTCCTTGAGCACCGTGCCGCGTCCCATGGAGAGCTGCGGCCCGGGCCACAGAAAGAACGGCACGTCGGAGCCGACGGCGCCGGCGACCTCGTAGCGCAGCCGCACCGGCAGCTCGAGGCCGAACAGGCGCTCGACGGCGACGAGCGCCGCGACGGCGTCGGAGCTGCCGCCGCCCAGACCGGCGGCGGCCGGCGCGCGCTTGGTGATCGTCAGGCGTACGTCGAAGCGTCGCTCGAGGCGTCGCTCGAGCTCGCGCACCGCCCGGGCCGCCAGGTTGTCCTCGCCGGGGGCCACAGCGCACTCGACGGCGAGGCCGGCGCCGGCCGGCGCCGGCCTCGCCGTCACCAGGTCGGCGAGCGTCACCGGCAGCATCGGCGAGAAGATCTCGCGATACCCGTCGGAACGGCGCGGACCGACGAGCAGCGCCAGGTTGATCTTGGCCGGCGCGGCGACCTCGACCTGCGCGTCGGGCGGCGGCACGCGTCCGCTCGCGCTTGCGCCGGCGTCGGCGCGCGCGTCCAGACCGCCGCCGGCCATGTCCCCGCTCTCGCCGCCCGCGCTCATGTGGCGTCGAGCCAGCCGAGCGCGCCGGCGAGGGTCACGAACGTCGCCGGCGCGAGCTCCTCGGGCCGCGTCGTGGCCGGTAGACTCAGTCCGGTCAGCGCCCGCTCGACGTCGGTCCGCGTCGCCGGAACGCCGCCCGGCGGCGCCGCGCCGGCCAGCGAGTTCACGAGCTGCTTGCGGCGCTGACCGAAAGCGGCCCGCACCAGGGTGTCGAGCACGGCCGCCTCGGACGCCGGCCGCGCGACCGTCCGAGTGAAGGTGACGAAGGCCGAGTCGACCCGCGGCTGGGGCGAGAACACGGTGCGCGGCACCGGCCGCCGCGCCTCGAGCTCGCACGAGAGCTGCGTGACCACCGACACCGACGAGTAGGCCTTGCTGCTCGGCTTGGCGAAGAGCCGCTCGGCGAGCTCGCGCTGCAGCATGACCGCCCAGCGCCGCAGGCCGGGCAGCCCGGTGATCGTGCGCATGAGCAGCGGAATGGCGATGTTGTAGGCCAGGTTGGCGACCAGCGCGGTCGGCGGCGGCTCGAGCTCGGCGAGCGGCGAACGCAGAGCGTCGGCCAGGTGGACGCGCAGGTCGTCGCGGCCCGCGGCGAGCGCGGTGAGCCGCTCGGCGAAGCGCCGGTCGATCTCGAAGGCGTGCACCAGGCGCGCCTGCTCGATGAGGCGCCGGGTGAGCAGGCCGTCGGCGGCGCCGACCTCGAGCACCACGTCGTCGTCGCGCACGCGGGCCATGCTCAGGATAGCATGGAGCGTGCCCTGGTCGACGAGGTGGTGCTGTCCGTAGCGGCGCCGCGCCGGCGGCCGGTCGTGACTCACGCGCGCGACGCCTTCGGCCGGGCGTCGAGCGCGAGCGCGCGGCGCGCGTTCGCGCTCGTCACGGCCGCGACCTCGGCGTCGGTCCAGCCGCGCAGGCGGGCCAGGAACTGGGCGGTCAGGCTCACGTAGGCCGGCCGGTTGGGCCGGCCGCGGCGCGGCATCGGCGACAGGAACGGCGCGTCGGTCTCGACCAGCAGCAGGTCGTCGCGCACGGCGCGGGCGGCGCGCTGCAGGTCTTCGGAGCCCTTGTAGGTGAGGTTGCCGGCGAACGACACGTAGTAGCCGCGCTCGTTGCACAGGTCGACGTACTCGGGCGTCGAGAAGCAGTGCAGCACCACGGTGAGGCCGGCGGCGTGCTCGGTGAGCAGGGCGAAGACCTCGCCGCCGGCCTCGCGGCTGTGCACGCAGACCGGCTTGCCCACGGCGCGGGCGAGGTCGAGCTGCTCGACGAAGGCGGCGCGCTGCATGTCGCGTGGCGCAAGGTCGCGGTAGAAGTCGAGGCCGCACTCGCCGACCGCCACCACGCGCGGCTGGGCCAGCAGGCGCTCCAGGCCGGTGCGCACGACGCCGTCGAAGCCGACGGCGTCGTGCGGGTGCACGCCGACCGCCGCGTAGACGGCGTCGTGGCTCGCGGCCAGGCCGGCCGCCAGGCGCGAGGAGCGCAGGTCGATGCCGACCGCGACGACCGCCTCGACGCCGGCCGCCGCCGCCTCGGCGAGCGCCTCGTCGGGCGTGCCCTTGAGCATGTCGAGGTGGCAGTGGGTGTCGATCAGGCCCATGCCGACCCCACCGGCTCGCTTACGCCTCGACCTCGATGCGCGGGAACAGCGGCGGCGCCGCGACGACGTCGGCCGCCGCCAGGGCGTCCCAGCGGGCGTGCTCGAGCAGCAGGTCGGCCGTCTCGTGACCCTGGCCCAGCCGACGCAGGATCTCGACGGCGGTGTCGGGCACCACCGGATAGAGCGTGAGCGCCACGAGACGCAGGCCGGCCGCCAGATCGTGCAGGACGGCGTCGAGGCGGCCCGCCAGACCCTCGTCCTTGGCGAGCTTCCAGGGCGCCTCCTCCTCGACGTAGCGGTTGAGCCGGCGGACGAACTCCCAGACCGTCTCGAGGGCCGCCGTGATCTCGAGCTCGGTGAGCTGCGCGCTCGCCGCCGCCACCATCGCCTCGCCCTCGCCGGCGAGCCCGGCGTGCGACTCGGGCGGCGCCGCCGGCAGGTGACCGCCGCGATACTTGCCGACCATCGACACGACCCGGCTCACCAGGTTGCCGAGCTCGTTGGCGAGCTCGTTGTTGTAGCGCTGCTCGAAACCCTCGAGGCTGATCACGCCGTCCTGGCCGAAGGTCACCTCGCGGAACAGGAAGAAGCGCAGGGCGTCGAGGCCGCGCTGTTCGATCACGGCGAAGGGATCGAGCACGTTGCCGCGCGTCTTGCTCATCTTCTCGCCGCCCATCAGCAGGTAGCCGTGGATGAACTCGGCACGCGGCGCCTCGTAGCCGGCGCTCCAGAGCAGGGCCGGCCAGATGACGGCGTGGAACTTGAGGATGTCCTTGGCCAGAAAGTGCAGGTCGGCCGGCCAGTAGCGCTGCTCGAGGTCGTCGCCCGGGCGCGCGTAGGTGAGCGCCGAGATGTAGTTGATGAGCGCGTCGACCCACACGTAGATGACCTGCTCGGAGTCCCAGGGCACCGGGATGCCCCAGGTGATTGACTTGCGGCTGATCGAGATGTCCTCGAGGCCCTGCTCGATGAACGACAGCGCCTCGTTGTAGCGCGAGCGCGGCCGCACCCAGCCGGGGTGGGCGCGGTAGAACTCGGCGAGCCGCTCCTGATACCGGGAGAGCAGGAAGTAGTAGTTCTCTTCTTCGAGCCAGACCGGCGCGGTGTGGTGGATCGGGCACAGGCCGTCGACGAGGTCGCGCTCGTAGTAGAAGCCCTCGCAGGCGGTGCAGTAGAGACCGCCGTAGGTGCGCTTCTCGATGTCGCCGGCGGCCCGCAGCTTCTCGACGAAGCGCTGCACGTAGGCCTCGTGCTCGGCGTCGGTCGTGCGGATGAAGAAGTCGTTGCTCGCGCCCACCTGGGCCGTCATCTCGCGAAAGCGCGGCGCCAGGCGGTCGACGTGCTCACGCGGCGTGAGGCCGCGCTCCTCGGCGGCCTGGGCCACCTTGTTGCCGTGCTCGTCGGTGCCGGTCAGGAAGAACACGTCGTCGCCCAGGCGACGATGGTGGCGGGCGACGATGTCGGCGGCGATCGTGGTGTAGGCGTGGCCCAGGTGCGGGTCGGCGTTCACGTAGTAGATCGGCGTGGTGATCGAGAAGCGGCTCACGCGCCGGCTCCCGCCTGCGGCAGCTCGGCGCCGGCCTGCGAGACGGCGCCGGAGGGCGGCTCGGGACCCTCGTCCTCGGACTCGTCGGCTGCGGCGACCGCCGCGCCACCGACGGTGAAGCCGTAGCTGCCCACCCTGCGGCCCAGCGTCCAGTACTCGCCATGGACGTAGGCCAGGGGGTCGATGCGGCCGACCTGCAGGCGGCCGTGGTCGTCGAGGACCTCCTCGTCGAAGTGCACGGCGACGATCTCGCCGATGAAGAGGTCGTGGGCGCCGAGGCTCAGCCGATGGCGCGTGACGCACTCGATGTTGACGGGGCACTCGGCGATCATGGGGGCCCGCACGCGCGCCGCCGCGGCCGGGTGAAAGTCGCAGGCGGCGAACTTGTCGGTGTCGCGGCCCGACGCGTTGCCGCACAGGTCGACCTGGCGCGCCTGCGCCGCGCGCGGCACGTTCACGACGAACTCGTGGCTGCGCTGCAGCAGGCCGTAGGAGTGACGCGAGGGGCGCACCGAGACGCTCAGCATGGGCGGCGCCGAGCAGACCGTGCCGGCCCAGGCGAGCGTGACGATGTCGGGCCGGCCACCCGGTTCGCCGGCCACGCTGACGAGCACGAGCGGCACGGGGAGCAGCACGTTCGTCGGTCTGCGCTGGATCTTCATCGGTCTCCTTCAGCCGCGCCTTGCGCGGGCTATCCTACATCACGGTGAGAGCCGGCTCCGGCGATGGCCTTTGTCGTCGCCGCTCAGGCTCGCGCGGCTGCCGCGTCGCGCTCCTGCGCCGACCGTTACCGCTCCGGTATGATTCCCCTCATGGGAGAATCCCCGCCCTTTGCCGGCATCGCGAGCTTCTTCAAGGCGCCCTACGTGGCCGACCCGCGCGCGAGTGACGCCGAGGTGGCGGTCGTCGGCATCCCGTACGACGAGGCGACCACGGCCCGTCCCGGCGCTCGCTACGGGCCCCGCGCCATGCGCGACGCCTCGACCAACTGGGCCTACCGCGACGGTGCCGCGCCGTTCTACGACGGCGAGGCCGGCGCCTCGCTGCTCGGCGGCGTGCGCTTCGTCGACGCCGGCGACGTCGACCTGCCGCCCACGTCGCCGCCCGAGCGCAGCCACCCCCTGATCGCCGCCCGCATCCGTCGCCTGCTCGACCACGGCCTCTTCCCCGTCGTGCTAGGCGGCGACCACTCCATCACCTATCCGGTGCTCACCGCCTTCGGCTCGCGCCCCCTGCACCTCGTGCAGTTCGACACGCACATGGACTACTGGAACGACGAGGGCGGCATGCTCTACACGCACGCCAGCCCGATCGTGCGCTCCCACGAGAGCGGCGTCGCGACGCGCGTCACGCAGTACGGCATCCGCGGCCTGCACACCGAGTCCGACCAGATCGAGCTCGCCCGCGAACGCGGCGTGACCACGTACTGGTGCGAGCACGCCAAACGCATGCCCGTCGAGGAGCTCGTGGCTCACATCGAGCCCGGCGAAGACGTGTACATCACCTTCGACATCGACGCCCTCGACCCGGGCATCGCGCCCGGCACCGGCACGCCCGAGCCGGGCGGCTTCACCTACTACGAAGCCAAGGCGCTGCTGCGCGCGGTCGCCGCTCGGGCGCACGTGATCGGCATGGACATGGTCGAGGTCAATCCGCTGTACGACCCCATGGAGATCACGGCTCTGCACGCCGTGCGCCTGATCTTCGACACCGTCGGCGCCGCCCTCGCGACCTGAAGTAGCGCCACGGGGCGCCGGAGCCGGCAGAGCCGGGCCGGCCGCGGATCCGGGCCGGCGCGCAGCCGCGGTCGGACCCTACCCGCGCACCGCCGCCACGAGCGCCGCCACGAAGGCCGGCGTCGTGCCGCAGCAGCCGCCCACCACGTTCGCCCCCGCCGCGACGATGGCGGGAGCGAGCTCGGCGAAGCGGGCCGGCGTCTCCTCGTAGACCGTGGTCTCACCGTCGAGCCGCGGCTTGCCGGCGTTGGGCTGCGCGATGAGCGGCGCGTCGGTCGCGGCGCGGAACTCGGCGATCAGGGCCGGCATGGCGTCGGCCGTGATTTCGCAGTTGGCGCCGACCACGTCGGCGCCGGCCTCGAGCAGGGCGGCCGCCGCCTGAGCCGGGGTGACCCCCATCATGGTGCGGTAGCCGCGCGGTCCGGGCTTGAACGCCATCGAGCAGAAGACCGGCCGCGCGCCGGCCGCCTCGCGCGCGGCGAGCACCGCCGCACGTGCCTCCTCGATGTCGAAGAACGTGGTCATCGCGACCAGGTCGACGCCGCCGGCGACGAGCGCCGCGGCCTGCTCGGCGAAGACGTCGCGCAGCTCGCCGGGATCGGCGTCGCCCAGCGGCGGCAGCAGCCGTCCCGACGGACCGATGTCGCCGGCCACGAGCTTGCCCGGCGCCACCTCGTCGCGCACCGCGCAGGCCAGGCGGGCGCCGGCGGTGTTGAGCTCGACGGCGCGGTCGGCGGCGCCGTAAGCGGCGAGCTTGGCGCGGCTGCCGCCGAAGCTGTTGGTCTCGATGAAGTCGGCGCCGGCCTGAAGGTAGGCGCGGTGGATCGCCGCGACCTTGTCGGGCGCGCTCACGTTCCAGGTCTCGGGCGCCTCGACCGGCCGGTAGCCGGCGGCGATCAGCATGCTGCCCATGGCCCCGTCGAACACGAGGGTGCGGGTGCGAAGCTCGCTGAGTGGATCCACGTCGCCTCCTTTGGCCGGCCGTCGCCTGGGCGCGCCCGGCATGCCCTTGCATCGTGGTCGACCGGACGAGCGCGGCGCCTTAGTGTATCGCGCCCCGCGACGGCGCGGCGAGGGCCGCCGGCATCGCCAGGCGGCTCACTCGGCGGCGAAGGTCTCGTCGACCAGCCGTTTGGCGTCGGCGCGCCGCAGGCCGAGGCAGACCGTCAGGGCCGACACGGTGTCGCGGCGCGTGAGCCCGGCGGCGCGCAGCGCCGCCGCGGCACGCGCCGCACGCTCGCCGCCGGAGTCGTCGCCGGCGTCGGGCGGACCGCTGTCGATCACCAGCGTGATCTCGCCCTTCACGTCGCCGGCGAAACGGGTCGCCAGGTCGGCCAGCGTGCCGCGGGCGATCTCCTCGTGCAGCTTGGTGAGCTCGCGACAGACCGCCGCCGGCGCGCCGGGGGCGAGCTCGGCCAGGGCGGCCAGAGCGCGCGCCAGGCGCGGCCCGGTCTCGAAGGCGACGACGAGGCCGGCGCTGCGCCGCCAGCCCGGCCAGGCGGCGCGCAGGTCGGCGGTGCGGCGCGGCAGGTAGCCCACGAAACGGTAGCCGGCGGCGGTGTCGAGCCCCGAGGCCACGACCGCCGTGGCCGGCGCCGAGGCGCCCGGCAGCACGGTCAGCGGCAGCCCCTCGGCCGCGACGGCCGCCACCAGGCGGGCGCCGGGGTCGGAGATGCCCGGCAGGCCGGCGTCGGACACGAGCGCGACGTCGGCGCCGGCCCGCAGGCGGCCGAGCACGAACGCCGACTTCTCGGCCTCGTTGTGCTCGAACAGGCTGGTGATCGGGGTGTGGATGTCGTAGCGCGAGAGCAGCTTGCGCGTGCGGCGCGTGTCCTCGGCGGCGACGAGCTCGACCGTGCGCAGCGCCTCGAGCACGCGCGGGGTGACGTCGCCGAGGTTGCCGATGGGTGTGGCGCACACGTACAGCACGCCGGCATTCTCTCACACGAAAAGCGGGACCCATGGCCGGCGACACGGTCCGGGAGGGCGAATGCCGCGCCGCTGCGGTCGCCGCCCCTCCCGGGGGGTCGCGGGCCGTGAGTCCCGTCACTTGCAGGTATCGGCCTGCGGACGCCCGGACTTCACCCTTGTGTCCAGCGGTGACGACGGCTTGTGGGCCGGGGCGCCCGGACACGCGTGAGGGCCGGGCGTGCGTGAGGGCGGGGCGTGCACCCTGGTGCACGCCCCGCCCTCATCGACGCTTGACGGAAACGACGGCGCGAAGCCTTGTCGAGTCGCCGGGGAGCCCGGCCGGCCTCGCGCCGGAGCAGGCTCAAGACGAACGTCAGTCCGCGACGATCGCCTCGTTCGGGCACGAGTCGACGCAGGTGCCGCAGTCGGTGCAGACCTCGGGGTCGATGACGTAGATGTCGTCGCCCTCGGAGATCGCGCCCTCGGGGCACTCGTCGACGCACGCTGCGCAGGCGAGGCACTCCTCAGTGATCCTGTGCGCCATTGGCGTTGTTCACCTCCTGTCGGGCGGGGCCGATGGGCGACCGCCCACGATGGATACTCCGACCAAAGGATACCGAGCGGCGAAAGGCAAGGCAACGAGCTTCGGCGTCAGCTTGGCGAGCCGGCGCCCGGCGACTCGCCGGGGAAGAGCTCGACCAGCGCCAGGGCCGCCGCCCCGACCAGGCCGGCGTCGGGGCCGTGCTCGGCCGCGACGATACGCACCTCGTCGCGCTGCGGCCGCAGCGCGCGGGCTGCGACGACGCGGCGGGCCGCGCCGAGCAGGACGTCGGCAGCCTCGGCCGCCCCCCCGCCGACGACCACGACCTCGGGGTTGAAGATGTTGACGATGCCGGCGATGCCGATGCCGAGCTTCTCGCCGATGCCGGCCAGCACCTCGACGGCGACCGGGTCGCCGGCCAGCGCAAGGCGGCTGAGCAGGGGACCGCCGACCTGCTCGCCGGCGGCGAGCGCCCGGCCAAGGGCGGAGTCGGGCCGAGCGCGCGCCGTCTCGAGCGCGGCGCGGCTCATCGCCCTGCCCGAGGCGTAGACCTCGAGGCAGCCCGAGTTGGGACAGGCGCCCTGGCAGCGCGGCCCGTCGAAGTCGATCACCATGTGGCCGAGCTCGCCGGCCGCGCCGCTCGCGCCCCGGTACAGGCGGCCGCCCGTGATGATGCCGCCGCCGATGCCGGTGCCCAGGGTGAGCATGACCATCTCGCTCGCGCCGCGCCCGGCGCCGTTCACGTGCTCGGCCAGGCAGGCGACGTTGGCGTCGTTGTCGACCGCCACCGGCACGTCGTACCGCGCGGCGAGCAGGTCGCGCAACCCGACGTCGCGCAAGGGCAGGTTGGTCGAGAGCACGATCCGGCCCGCGCGAAAGTCGACCATCGAGGCGGTGCCGACGCCGATCGCGTCGACCGGGCCGTAGGTGGCGAGCGCCTCGTCGAGACGCCGGTAGATGTCGGCGAGGCAGTCCTCGGTCGAGGTCGTGACGGCCGGAGCGACCGTGCGATCCCGGATCGTGAGCGTGTCGTCGACCAGGCCGGCGGCCAGCTTGGTGCCGCCCAGGTCGACGCCGACGATGGAACGTGCCTGTCGCACGGTCTCCTCTCTGTCCTGGCGTCCGGTCGTGGACCGTGCCGCGCGTGCCCTGCAAAGGCCTTCGCCGGCGCACGGCCGGCGGCCCGGGCACACGATACCACGGTGTAGACTGGCCTCTTAAGAGAAGGAACTCCCCGGGGCAAGGCGTACTTACCCTCACCGGGCGTCACACACCTCGCCGTCGGCGACCGGACCCGCACGAGCGGGCGTCGCAATGAGCCAGACAGACGACAAGCCCTACAACCGATACCGCAGCAGCCGTGTGCGCCGCGCCCGGCCCGAGCCGCTCGACGACGAGCCGCGCGGCAGCGCGCCCCCCCGGGAGCGCGACGAGCGCGCGCGCCGCGACGACCGGGCGCGCCACGACGACCGGGCACGCCGCAGCGGGCAGGAGCGCCGCGACGACCGGGCGCGCCACGACGAGCAGCCGCGCCGCGACGAGCAGGCCGGCCGCGAGCGCCGCGCCGGCGCCCCGATGGTCTACCGCAGCGAGCGCCGCGGCCAGCCGGCCGCGGCGCGCAGACCCGAGCGGCAGACCGAGGCCGATCCGGTCTGGCGCCCCGAGCGGCACGCACGGGCGGAGCGGCCCGATCTCGCGCTCGTGCCGCAGTCGGCCCGCAAGCGCAAGCTGTTCCACTGGTGGTACCTGCTGGCGATCCCGCTCGGCCTGGCGATCGCGTTCGGCGTCTGGGCCTATCTCGGCTACACCGCGTTCGACAAGGCCGTGCACCACAGCAACCGCGACATCGGCAGCGACGTCCGCAACGCGCTCGTCGACCACAAGGCCGGCGTGCTCGGCAAGCCCACCACGATCCTCGTGCTCGGGTCCGACCAGCGCGGCGACCAGCCGGCGCGCTCCGACACCATCATGCTCATGCGTTTCGACCCGGCCACCCACAGCGTGAGCGAGCTCTCGATCCCGCGCGACACGCTCGTGGCCGTGCCCGGCCACGGCCAGACCAAGATCAACGAGGCCTACTTCTGGGGTGGCGCGCCGCTTGCCATCAAGGTCGTGAGCTCCTACACGGGCGTGCCGATCAACCATGTCATGATGGTCAACTTCCACGGCTTTCCCAAGCTCATCGACAGCGTCGGCGGCGTGGTCGTCGACGTGCCGAAGGACATCACGTCGTGGTATTCGGGCAACCGCACGGTGCACTTCAAGAAGGGCCCCCAGCTCATGATGGGTCAGCAGGCCCTGATCTACTCACGCTTGCGACACGTCGACAACGACTTCATGCGCATGGGCCGCCAGCAGCAGGTCGTGCAGGCCCTCGAGGCCAAGATCACCCGGCCGCGCAACCTCTGGGACCTGCCCTGGACCGGCGCGCGCTTCATCCGCGCCGTCAAGACCGACCTGCACACCAACCAGATCCTCGGCCTCGGCTACCTCGACTGGCGCGCCAAGGGGCGCCAGTACAAGTCGGTCGTGGTGGGCACCCCGCAGATGATCGGCGGCGTCGACTATGTCGTCGTCAGCCAGTCGGTGCTGCGCCGCGACGTCGCCGCCTTCCTGCGACACTAGGCGCGCAGCGAAGCCACGCACGCCTGAGCGAGGGCGACGCGGTCGCTCCTCGGCCTGGGCGCGCAGCGAAGCCACGCACGCCTGAGCGAGGACGACGCGGTCGCTCCGCCTAGACGTAGTCCACGTGCACGAGCGCCAGCCCGCGCGCCGGTGCGGTGCGGCCCAGCGCCGCGCGCCGTCCACCCTCGAGACCCTCGGCCAGCGCCACGAGGCTCGTGCGACCCTGGGCGACGTCGACCATCGAGCCCACCGCGACGCGCACCATGTTGTGCAGGAAGCTGTCGGCCGTGATCTCGAACCAGGCCTCGCGGCCGGCGGGCGCGAGGCGCCAGGCGGCCCGCCGCACCTCGCGCTCGCACGTGCGGTAGAAGCGCGCCGACGGGGTGAGCGCGGCGAAGTCGCGGCGGCCGGGCAGCAGCGCGGCCGCCGCCGCGAGCAGGTCGACATCGACGGCGCCGCGCACGTCCCACACGTAGGCCCGCTCGAAGACCGGCCGCCAGTCGGGCAGCCAGAGGCGGTAGCGGTAGGTGCGGGCGGCGGCGGCGCGGGCGGTGAACCCCGGCGCCGCCGGAGTCACCGCCGTCACCGAGATCTCGGCCGGCAGCAGCGCCGACAGTGCCAGGCGCAGACGGCGCGGATCGACCGCCGCCGCTGTGGCAAACGACGCGACCTGGCCGAGCGCGTGCACGCCGGCATCGGTGCGACCGGCGACGCTCAGCCGCACGGGCGCGCCCAGCACGGTAGTGAGTGCGGCCTCGAGCTCGCCCTCGACCGAGCGCCGGCCAGGCTGCCGAGCCCAGCCCGAGAACGGCGTGCCGTCGTAGGCGAGGTCGAGACGCCAGCAGGCAAGCGGCCCGCTCATGGTCAGACGACCTCGGCCAGCACCACGACGGCCACGACGAGCGCGAGCACGACCGCGTCGGTCCAGCGGGCACGCAGCGGGTGCAGGCGCGTGCGCGGCGCGCCCGGACGGTAGCAGCGCGCCTCCATCGCGAGGGCGAGCTCGTCGGCGCGGCGAAAGCTCAGAATGAAGAGCGGCACGAGCACCGGCACCAGGGCGCGGGCGCGGCGCACCGGCCCGCCGCGGTCGTAGCGCGCCCCCCTGGCGCGCTGCGCCTTCATGATCGTGTCGATCTCCTGCAGCAGCGTGGGAATGAAGCGCAGGGCGATCGTCACCATCAGGGCGAGCTCCTCGGTCGGCACGCGCAGGCGCCGCAACGGCCGGCCCAGCCAGGCGAGCGCGTCGGTCAGGGCGATGGGCGGCGTGGTGAGCGTGAGCAGCAGGCTGGCCACGATCAGCACGACGAGCCGCAGGCACAGGTAGCCGGCAACGGCGAGCCCGTGCGACGACAGCTGCAGCGGCCCGAGGCTGGCGAACGCCGGCCCCGGCGCGAACAGAAGCTGCACCACGAAGGTCAGCACGAGCAGCCAGGCCACGGGGCGCAGGCCGCGCGCCACCCAGCCGAGCGGTACGCCCGACAGCAGCAGGCCGATCGCGGCGGCACCGCCGTACACGGCGAGGGCCGCGAACGAGCCCCGCAGGAACAGACCCACCACGATCGCCAGGACGGCGACCACCTTGCAGCGCGGGTCGAGCCGGTGGACCGGCGAGGAGCGCGGGTAGTACTGCGCCAGCGCCATCCTCATGGCAGGAGCGCCTCGGCGGCGGCGGCGAGCTCTGGCGGCGCCTCGGCCGCGCGGCGGCCGAGACGCCGCCAGAGCTCGACGACGAACGGCGGCTTCAGTCGGTGATCGAGCAGCAGGTCCTCGCCGCCGGCGCCGAAGCGCCAGGGCCCGGCGTCGACCACGACGCCCTCGTCGAGCACGACCCGCGAGTCGCAGAGCGCGTAGGCGCGATCGACGTCGTGTGTGGCCAGCACCAGACCCATGCCGTCGCCTTTGAGGCGTACGAGGACCTGCTCGAGCTCGCGGCGCGACCCCGGGTCGAGGCTCACGAAGGGCTCGTCGAGCAGCAGCAGAGCAGGCCGCATGGCGAGCACGCCGGCCAGCGCCAGGCGACGCTGCTCGCCGCCCGACAGCGAGTAGGGGTGGCGGTCGGCGAAGCGCTCGGCCGGTAGCCCGACCGTCGCCAGGGCGGCCTCGACGGCGCGCTCGACCTCGTCGTCGGTCCAGCCGAGCCGGCGCGGGCCGAAGGCCACGTCGTCGCCGCAGGTGGGCGCGAAGAGCTGCATCTCGGGCATCTGAAAGACCAGCCCGACCCGCCGGGCGCGCTCGTCGAATCCGTCCTTGCCGCGCGCGACACCGTCGAGCAGCACCTCGCCGCGGTCGGGCGCGAGCAGGCCGCGCACGAGCTGCAGCAGGGTCGACTTGCCCGAACCGGTCGGGCCGAGCAGGGCCACGCTCGAGCCGGCGTCGAGGTCGAGGTCGACGAAACGCAGGGCCTGGACGCGCGTCGCGCCCTCGTCGTACCAGAACGACAGCCCGCGGCACTCCACGCGCAAGGCGCCCGCGCCGGCAGCCCCAGGGCGTTCGCGGGCCGTGCTCACCGCGCCCGCGCCTGCAGCTCGGACACGAGCTCGTCGACGGTGAGCGGCAGGCGCGGCAGCGCGCCGCGCTCGAGCAGCGCCAGACCGACCTCGGCCGCCGGGGGCAGTCCGAGCGACAGCGCCCGCAGCTGGGCGCTGTCGGCGAACAGGTCGCGCGAGGGCCCGTCGAACACCACCCGGCCCTCGGCCAGCGCGACCGCGCGCCTGGCCAGGAGCACCTCGTCCATCTCCTGCGTCACGAGCACGACGGTGAGGCCGCGAGCCGCCTCGGCCTGCACGGCGGCCAGCACCTCGTCGCGCCCGGCCGGGTCGAGCATCGCGGTCGGCTCGTCGAGCACGAGCACGCGACGCGGCACGGCGAGCACGCCGGCCAGGGCGGTGCGCTGACGCTGACCGCCCGACAGCAGGTGCGGCTCGCGCAGCCGCAGAACCTCGAGCCCGAAGCGGGCGAGCACCTCGTCGACGCGGCGCGCGATCTCGGGGGTCGGCAGGGCCACGTTCTCGAGGCCGAAGGCGACGTCTTCTTCGACCGTCGAGCCGACGATCTGGTTGTCGGGGTTCTGAAAGAGCACGCCCACGTCGCGGCGCACCGCGAGGTGGCCGTCGTCGCCGGTCAGGTCGTGGCCGCAGACGACGGCGGTGGTCGCGCCCGTCGGCCGCGCGAGGCCGCCGAGCAGCCGCGCCAGGGTCGACTTGCCCGAACCGTTCGCGCCGACCACGGCGACGAACTCGCCCTCGGCGACCGTCAGGTCGACGCCGCGCAGCGCTTCGACCTCGGCCCCGCCGTAGCGGAACCGCAGGCCGGCCATCTCGATCAGGGGCACGGGCTCACCATCCGGGACTCAGGGAAACGACGAGGGGCGGGGGCGCCTGCGGCGCCCCCGCCCCCGGCGGAGAGTCGGTGGCGCCCCGACGCCTAGACCAGCTCGAGGAACACCATCTCGCATGCGTCGCCCGGGCGCGGGCCCAGCTTGACGATGCGGGTGTAGCCGCCGCTACGGTCGGCATAGCGCGGCGCGACATCGTTGAAGAGCTTGTAGACGATCTGCTTGTTGCGCAGCTTGGCGATCGCCTGCCGGCGGGCGGCGAGGTCGCCGCGCTTGCCGAGCGTGATGGTCTGCTCGACGAGCGACTGCACCTCTTTGGCGCGCGCCTGGCTGCACTTGATCTTCTCGTGCTCGAGCACGGCCACGGCCAGGCCGCTCATGAGCGACTTGCGCTGGCTCGGCGCCATGTTGAACTTGCGGCCCTGATTCTGGTGACGCATCAGTCCTCACCCCGTAGCGCCAGACCGCGCTCGGCCAGCTTGTCTTTGACCTCGTCGATGCTCTTCTTGCCGAAGTTCGGGATGTTGAGCAGCTCTGCCTCGGTCTTGGTGACGAGGTCGCCCACCGTCTGGATGCCCTCGCGCTTGAGGCAGTTGTACGAACGGACGCCCAGCTCGAGCTCCTCGATCAGGACGTCGTCCATGCCGCCGCCGGTCACGCCACCGACGCCCTCGATGGGGAACTCGTCGACGGCCCGCTGACGGTCGGGGTCGGTGAAGATCTGCAGCCGGTCGACCAGCAGCTCGGCGGCCTGGCGCAGCGCCTCTTCGGGCGTGATCGCGCCGTTCGTGACGACGTCGAGGATGAGCTTGTCGTAGTCGGTGCGCTGCCCCACGCGGGCGCTCTCGACGATGTAGGAGACGCGCTTGATGGGGCTGAAGATCGAGTCGATCGGCATGACGCCGATGACCGTCTCGACGCCCTTGTTACCGTCGGCCGACACGTAGCCGGTGCCGCGCCTGATGGTGAGTGTCATCTCGATGGCGCCGTTGCCCGACAGCGAAGCGATGTAGTGGTCGGGGTTCAGGATCTCGAGCTCGGCCGGCACGTCGATGTCGGCCGCCACGACCTTGCCCGGCTTGTCTTTGACCAGGCGCACCTGCACCTCGTCGAGCTCACCGTGCAGACGGCAGATGATGCCCTTGAGGTTGAGGATGACGTCGGTGACGTCTTCTTTTAGGCCCGGCAGCGTGGAGAACTCGTGGGAGACCCCCTCGACCTTGACCGAGCTCACGGCCGCGCCTTCGAGCGACGACAGGAGGACGCGCCGCAACGCGTTGCCGAAGGTATGCCCAAAGCCCCGGTCGAGCGGCTCTACCTCGAAACGTGTGCGGTTGTTCGCCACCTGCTCGCGGGTGATGTTGGGCATCTGGAAGGTAAGCAACTGACCTCCTGTGGATGTTCTCTTGCCGGCGCCTGTGCTGCCCGCAGCGCTCGCCGGCTTACCGCGAGTACAGCTCGACGATGAGCTGCTCCTGGACCGGAGCCGAGATCTCGGTCCGCTCCGGGAAGCGCAGCACCTTGCCGGTCAGGTTGTCGTGGTCGGCCTGCAGCCACGGCGCCACCGACGCGGTGAGGTCGGTCGCGGCGCGGATGGTCTCGGCCGCCTTGCTCGTCGACTTGACCGAGATGACGTCGTTGGCCCGCACCTGGTACGACGGGATGTCGACCTTCTTGCCGTTCACGAGGAAGTGGGCATGCCGCACGAGCTGCCGCGCCTGGCGCCGCGAGGCGCCGAAGCCGAGGCGGTAAACGACGTTGTCGAGCCGCGTCTCGAGCAGCCGCAGCAGGTTCTCGCCGGTCACTCCCTGCTGGGCGTTGGCGAGCTCGTAGTAGTGATGGAACTGCTTTTCGAGCACCTGGTAGTAGCGCCGCGCCTTCTGCTTTTCGCGTAGCTGCAGCAGGTACTCGGACTGCTTGATCCGGCCGCGGCCATGCTCGCCCGGCGGATAGGCACGCCGCTCGACGGCGCACTTGTCGGTGAAGCACCGCTCGCCCTTGAGGAACAGCTTCATGCCCTCGCGGCGGCACTGCTTGCACTGGGGTGAAAGGTCTCTTGCCACGGGACGACCTCGCTAGACACGGCGCCGCTTACGCGGGCGGCAGCCGTTGTGGGGTACCGGCGTCACGTCGCGGACGCCCAGGATCTCGAGGCCCGCAGCCTGCAGGGAGCGGATCGCGGTCTCACGTCCGGAGCCGGGACCGCGCACGAAGACCTCGACCTTCTGGAGGCCGTGCTCCATGCCCTTGCGAGCCGCCGATTCGGCGGTGACCTGCGCAGCGAACGGAGTGCTCTTGCGCGACCCCTTGAAGCCCACGGCGCCGGCGCTCTCCCAGGCGATGACGTTGCCCTCTTTGTCGGTGAGGGTGACGAGGGTGTTGTTGAACGACGTCTTGATGTGCGCCTGGCCGATGGCGATGTTCTTGCGAACCCTGCGCCGCTGGCGTCCTTTGGCTCTCTGCGGTCTTGCCACTTTTGCTCTCGACCTCCGGGTCGTCTCGTACGTGGGCGATTACTTCTTGCGCCGCGCGCCGACGGTCTTCTTGGGACCCTTGCGCGTGCGGGCGTTGGTCTTGGTGCGCTGGCCGTCGACCGGCATGCCGCGACGGTGACGGATGCCGCGGTAGCAGCCGATGTCCATGAGCCGCTTGATGTTCTGCGAGCGCTCGCGGCGCAGGTCGCCCTCGACCGTGACGGAGCCGTCGATGGCCTCGCGCAGGCGCACGACCTCTTCTTCGGTCAGGTCGCGGACCTTGGTGTCGGGGTCGATGTTGAGCTGCTTGAGAACGACGTTCGAAGTGGAGCGGCCGACGCCGTAGATATACGTGAGGCCGATCTCGATCCGCTTCTGGGGCGGGATGTTGACGCCGGCGATACGTGCCATCGGTTACCCCTGCCTCTGCCGATGCCGCGGGTTGGAGCAGATCACCTGCACCACGCCGTGGCGCCTGATGACCTTGCACTTCTCGCAGATCGGCTTGACTGATGCTCTGACCTTCATGCCATCCTCACTTGAACGCGCAAGCGGCCCACGAGCCGGCGTACCTGCCTGCCGTACGGTCGCCGGTTCTCGAGCGCCTACTTGAACCTGTACGTGATGCGTCCGCGCTTCAAGTCGTACGGCGACAACTCGACCTTGACGCGATCGCCGGGCAGGATGCGGATGTAGTTCATGCGCATCTTTCCCGAGATATGGGCGAGCACTTCGTGTTTGTTGTCGAGGAGGACCCGGAACATGGTGTTCGGCAGGGCCTCGACGACCTCGCCCTCGATCTCGATCGCTTCTTCTTTGTTCGCCATACTCCCCATCGTCATATGGAAACGCGGCCGCTCATGATACCACAGCCCCGTCTGTCGAGTCGAGGCTGAGACTGCCGTTCGACGACGCTGCCCGCAGGCAGGCCGGCGCGACGCCGTCGGGCGCCCTCTGAGCCCGCCCTCAGGCGCTCGCCGCCCGCGAGCCGCCCATCACTTCGCTCGTGCGTCTGGTCAGCACCCGCGGCCCCGCGGCCGTGAGCGCGACGGTGTGCTCGAAGTGCGCCGACAGCGAGGCGTCGGCGCTGTAGATGCTCCAGCGGTCGCCACCCACGTAGACCTCGTGGCTGCCGACGTTGACCATCGGCTCGATCGCGAACACCATGCCCGCCTCGAGCCGCGGCCCCTTGCCGGCCGGCCCGTAGTTGGGGATCTGCGGCTCCTCGTGCATCTCACGGCCGACGCCGTGGCCGACGAGCGAGCGCACCACGCCGAAACCGTCCGCCTCGACGACGAGCTGCACGGCGTGCGAGATGTCGCCCAGCCGGTTGCCCACCCGGCAGGCGCCGATGCCCGCCTCGAGCGAGCGTCGCGTGACGTCGATCAGGCGCAGCGCTTCGGCGCTCACCGTGCCGACCGGCACGGTGAGCGCCGAGTCGGCTACGAAGCCGTCGAGGGTGACGCCGACGTCGAGCGACAGCACGTCGCCGTCGGCGATCGTGTAGCTGCCCGGGATGCCGTGCACCACCATGTCGTTGGGCGAGGCGCAGATCGAGCCGGGAAAGCCGCGATAGCCGAGGAACGTCGGCGTGCCGCCGTGGCCGCGGATGAACTCCTCGGCGAGGCGATCGAGCTCGAGCGTGGTCACTCCGGGAGCGACCGCGACGGTGAGCATGTCGAGACACCCGGCGAGGATCGCGCCGGCCGCCGCGATGCGGCCGATCTCGGCCTCTGACTTGCGGACGATCACGAAAGCGCGCCGGCGAGGAGCTTCTCGACGTCGGCGTAGACCTGGTCGGGCGTGCGGCCGCCGCCGTAGACCGTGGCGAGCACGCCCCTGTCGCGGTAGTAGCCGATCAGCGGCTCGGTCTGGCGACGGTACACCGCCAGGCGGTTGCGCACGGTGTCCTCGTTGTCGTCGTCGCGCTGGAACAGGTCGCCGCCGCAGGCGTCGCAGACGCCCTCGACCCTGGGCGGGTCGAAGACGACGTTGTAGCCGCGCCCGCAGTGGCGGCAGGCGCGCCGGCCGGCGAGGCGCTGCACGAGCTCCTCTTCGGGCACGTCGATCTGCAGCACCAGGCCGAGCGCGCGGCCGGCGCCTGTCAGCATGTCGTCGAGGGCGGCGGCCTGCTCGAGCGTGCGCGGAAAACCGTCGAGCATGAAGCCGCCGCCGGTGTCGGGCTCGCCCAGACGGTCGCGGATGATGCCGATCACGACGTCGTCGGGCACCAGGTCGCCGGCGTCCATGTAGCGCTTGGCGGCGAGACCCATCGGGGTGCCGCGCTTGACGGCGGCGCGCAGGATGTCGCCGGTCGAGATGTGCGGCACGTCGAAGGCCGGCGCGATGCGCTCGGCCTGCGTGCCCTTGCCCGAGCCGGGCGCGCCGAGCAGGACGATGTCGAGCGGCCGCGGCACGCTACTTGAGGAAGCCTTCGTAATGGCGCATGAGGAGCTGCGCCTCCATCTGCCGCATGGTGTCGAGCGATACGCCGACCACGATCAGGATGGTCGTGCCGCCGAAGTAGAACGGCACGGCCAGCTCGCGGTTGAGGAGCCAGGGCAGCACGGCGACGGCCGCCAGGAACAGCGCGCCGGGCAGGGTGAGACGCGTGAGGATGCGGTCGAGGAACTCGGCCGTGGGCCGCCCCGGGCGTACGCCGGGCACGAAGCCGCCGTACTTCTTGAGGTTGTCGGCCTGGTCGACCGGGTTGAAGGTGACCGCCGTGTAGAAGTACGTGAACACGATGATGAGCAGCGCCTCGCCGATGATATACGGGAACGAGCTCGGCCCGAAGTTACGCGAGAACCAGCTCGTCTGACCGCCCGGCAGGTAGGTCGAGATGGTGGTCGGGATGAGCATCATCGAGGCCGCGAAGATGACCGGGATCACGCCCGCCATGTTCACCTTGAGAGGAATGAAGGTGCTCGTGCCGCCCATCATGCGCCGGCCCACGATGCGCTTGGCGTACTGCACCGGGATACGGCGCTCGCCGCTCGTGATCCAGATGACGGCGACGATCACGGCCAAAGCGATCACGATGAAGCCGATCTGAGCCACCAGGCTCATGGAGCCGCTCAGGAACTCGCGCACGCCGCCAGGGATGCGCGAGATGATGCTGATGAAGATGAGGATCGACATGCCGTTGCCGATGCCGCGCGCCGTGATGAGCTCGCCGATCCACATGACGGCGGTCGCGCCGGCGGTGAAGGTGAAGAGGATGAGCAAGGCTTTGACCGGGGTGAGGCCCGGCATCGCACCCTGCGAGCGGAACAGGAAGATGTAGCCGACCGACTGCACGGCGGCGAGGCCGACCGTGAGGTAGCGGCTGTACTGGGTGATGATCTTCTGGCCCTGCTCGCCCTCTTTCTGCAGCTCCTCGAGCCGTGGGATCACCACGGTGAGAAGCTGCATGATGATCGACGCCGTGATGTACGGCATGATGCCCAGGGCGAACACGGTGACGCGGCCGAGGGCGCCGCCCGAGAAGAGGTTGAGGAGCCCGACCGCGCCGGCCGCGCCGCTGTTGAAGAAGTTCTCGAGGGCGGCGATGTTGACGCCCGGCACCGGCACGTGCGCACCGAACCGGTAGATCGCGATCATGCCCGCGGTGAACAGGAGCTTCTTGCGCAGCTCCGGGATCTTCCAGGAGTTGGCGAGCGACTGCCAGAGCTTGTTGTTCATGCCGCGCCCCGCTTGGTCAGAAGCTTACGGATCAGAGCGGCTCGATGGTGCCGCCGGCCGCGCGGATCTTGTCGGCGGCCGTCTGCGAGAAGGCCGGTACGCGCACCGTGAGGGCCACGGCGATGTCGCCGCCGCCCAGCACCTTGACCGGCGTGCGCGTGTTCTTGATGACGCGCTTGGCGACGAGCGCCTCGGCCGTGACCTCGTCGCCGGCCGCGAAAGCCTTGGCGAGCGTGCCCACGTTGACCGGCAGGCAGTAGGTGCGAAACGGACCGATCGGCATGCTCTTCTTGGCGTTGGGCCCACGCAGCTTGCCGAGCCGCATGTAGAGCGGCATCTGGCCGCCCTCGTAGCCCGGCCGCACGCCGCCGCCCGCGCGGGCGTTGAAGCCCTTGTGGCCGCGGCCGGCCGTCTTGCCCTGGCCGCTCGCCTTGCCGCGTCCGAGACGCTTGGTGTTCCTGGTGCTGCCCGGATTGGGCCGCAGATCGTGGAGTCCGAGATCGCTCATGCTCTGCTCACGCCTTGCTTGTGGCCGGCCGCACCTCGAGGAGGTACGACACCTTGCGGACCATGCCCCTGATGACGGGGTTGTCGTCGTGGACCACCGTCTGGTGCATGCGCTTGAGGCCGAGGGCCCGCAGCGTGCCGCGGTGGTCGGGCGGCGAACCGATGCCGCTCTTTACCTGGGTGATCTGGAGCTGCGCCATGGTCAGGCTCCTTCGCCGCCGGCGGCGGCCTTGCCGCCCTCGATCGGGGCGCCCAGCACCTGCGCCGTGGTCAGGCCGCGCAGGCGCGCGACCTCGGCCGGCGTCTTCAGGCTCTGCAGCCCCGTGACGGTCGCCCGCACCATGTTGATCGGGTTGGTCGTGCCGAGGCACTTGGTCAGGATGTCGCGCACGCCGGCGAGCTCGAGCACGGCGCGCACCCCGGCAGCGGCGATCACGCCGGTGCCCTCGGAGGCCGGCTTGAGCAGCACGCGGCCGGCGCCGTAGACGCCGAGCACCTCGTGCGGGATGGTGGTGCGATAGAGCGGCACCTTGAACATGTTCTTCTTGGCGTCGAGGATCGCCTTCTGGATGGCCAGCGGCACCTCGCGCGCCTTGCCGTACCCCGCGCCCACGTTGCCGGCTTCGTCGCCGACCACCACGAGGGCCGTGAACGAGAAGCGACGACCGCCCTTGACGACCTTCGCGACGCGATTGATGTCGACGACGCGCTCTTTGAGCTCTACTCCTTCTGCAGGTGTCCTGGCCAAGAGGTTCCTTCTCCTCGTCTAGAAAACGAGCCCGCCCTCGCGGGCGCCCTCGGCGAGCGCCTTGACGCGCCCATGGTACAGGTAACCCGACCGGTCGAACACGACCGAGTCGACGTTGGCGGCCCGCGCGCGCTCGGCGAGCAGCAGGCCGACCTTCTTGGCGACGGCGCTCTTGTCGAGCCCGCTCGCGTCGACCTCGGCCGAGCGGGCCGCGGCCAGCGTGGTGCCGGTGGCGTCGTCGATGAGCTGGGCGGAGATCGCCCGGTTCGAGCGGAAGACCGAGACACGCGGACGCTGTGCGTTGCCTGCGACCTTGGCCCGGATGCGGCGGCGCCGCTTGGCGCGGGCCTCGACGGTTGTCCTCGTAGTCATGAGCTCGTCAGTTCCCTCTGGTTGAGATCACGCCTAGGCGCGCTTGCCGACCTTGCGCGCGACGTACTCGCCTGCATAACGGATACCCTTGCCCTTATAAGGCTCGGGCGGCCGCAGCGCCCTGATCTGCGCGGCGACCTCGCCGACGGCCTGCTTGTCGATGCCTCGCACGAGCACGACCTGCGGCTGCGGCGTCTCGAACTCGATGCCGGTCGGCGGCGTGACCACGGCCGGGTGGCTGAAGCCCACCAGCAGCTCGAGGTCGGCGCCCTTCATGCCGGCCCGGTAGCCGACGCCCTGGATCTCGAGGCGCTTCTCGAAGCCCTCGGTCACGCCGTGCACCATGTTGAAGATCAGCGTGCGGGTGAGGCCGTGCAGAGAGCGATGGGTCGCGCTGTCGGTGGGCCGCGCCACGGTGATCGTGCCGTCGGCCAGCGTGACGATCATCTCGCGCGGCACGCGCTGCGTGAGCTCGCCCTTGGGGCCCTTGACCGTCACGAGACCGTCGTCGTTACGAAACTCGACGCCCGACGGGACGGTGATGGGAGCTCTTCCGATACGTGACATGCGCCTTCCCTACCAGACGAAGCAGATGACCTCGCCGCCCAGTCCGAGACGCTGCGCTTCGGCGCTCGTCACGAGACCGCGAGACGTGGAGATGATGGCCACGCCGAGGCCGCCCAGGACCTTCGGCAGGGCGTCCTTGCGTGCATAGATGCGGCGGCCGGGCTTGGAGATGCGCTTGATGCCCGAGATCACCCGCTCGCGGTTCTTGCCGTACTTGAGGCCGATGACGAGCAGGTCGCCGTGCTCGCCCCTGCGGGTCTCGACGCCGGTGATGTAGCCCTGCTCGACCAGCAGCCGGGCGATGCCCGCCTTCATGCTCGAGGCCGGCACTTCGACCTCGGCGTGGTTGGCCCGGCTCGCGTTGCGGATGCGGGTCAGCATGTCGGCGATGGGATCGGTCATGGACACTTTCTCGTCGCCTCCTTACCAGCTCGACTTGGTCAGACCCGGCACGACGCCCTCGTGGGCGAGCTCGCGCAGACAGATGCGGCACAGGCCGAACTGACGGAAATACCCGCGCGGACGGCCACAGCGCATGCAGCGGTGGTACTCACGCGTGCTGTAACGCTGCTTGCGGCCGGCCTTCACAACCAGGGATGTCTTGGCCATGGGTGGTGACTCCTAGCTTTCGCGGAAGGGCAGGCCCAGCAGGGACAGCAGAGCGCGGCCTTCTTCGTCGGTCTTCGCGGTCGTCGTGATCGTGATGTTCATGCCGCGCATGTCGCTCACCGAGTCGTAGTCGATCTCGGGGAAGATGGTCTGCTCGCGGATGCCCATGGAGAAGTTGCCCTGGCCGTCGAACTGGTCGGGGGCGATGCCGCGAAAATCGCGGATGCGAGGCAGGGCCACCGACACGAGGCGGTCGATCATCTCGTACATGCGCTCGCCGCGCAGGGTGACCTTGCAGCCGATCGACATGCCCTCGCGCAACTTGAAGCCGGCGATCGACTTGCGCGCCTTGGTGACGACGGGACGCTGGCCGCTGATCAGCGCCATCTCCTCGACCGCGTCGTCGAGCAGCTTGGCGTTGGTCTTGGCCTCGCCGACGCCCATGTTGAGGGTCAGCTTGGTCACCTTCGGCACCTGCATGATGTTGTCGTAGCCGAACCGCTCACGCAGCGCCGGGACGATGTCGGCCGTGTACTTCTCTTTGAGTCGTGCCATGCCTAAGCCCTGTCGATGTCTTTGCCGCACGTCGCTCGCCGGCAGACGCGTACCTTGCCGTCGCCTGAGAGCCGGTAGCCGACCCTGGTCGGCTGCCCGCACGAGGGGCAGACGAGCATCACGTTGGATGCGTCGATCGCCGCCTCCTGCTCGATCACGCCGCCCTGCGGGTTCTTCTTGGGGTTGGGCCGGGTGTGCCGCTTGGCGACGTTGAGCCGCTCGATCACCACGCGCCGCTTCTCTTTGTCGACGCGCAGCACCTTGCCGCTCTTGCCCGACTCTTTGCCGCTCACGACCATCACCTGGTCGCCTTTATGGATCTTCATCACCGACATCGGCTCGTCCTTACTCGCGCCGGCCCTAGAGGACCTCAGGGGCCAGCGAGACGATCTTCATGAAGTTGCGTTCGCGCAGCTCGCGCGCCACCGGACCGAAGATACGGGTGCCGCGCGGGTTGTTCTGGTTGTCGATCAGCACGGCGGCGTTCTCGTCGAAAGCGATGTACGTGCCGTCCTTGCGCCCGAACTCCTTCTTGGTGCGCACCACGACCGCCGTGACGACGTCGCCCTTCTTGACGCTGCCGCCCGGCGTCGCGGTCTTGACCGTGGCCACGATCACGTCGCCCACCCGGGCGTAGCGCCGCCGCGAGCCGCCGCGCACCCTGATGCACAGGATCTCGCGGGCGCCCGTGTTGTCGGCGACCCTCAGTCTCGACTCGGTCTGGATCATCGCTCTCTTTCGCCTCTCACTTGGCCTTCGTGAGCACTTCGAGGAGCCGCCAGTGCTTGGTCGCGCTCAGCGGGCGCGTCTCGACGACGCGCACGACGTCGCCGACGTTCGCCACGTTGTGCTCGTCGTGGGCGTGCAGCTTGCTCGTGCGGCGCACGACCTTGCGGTACTTGTCGTGCGAGCGCACCGAGTCGATGCGCACGACGATCGTCTTGTCCATCGCCGAGCTCACGACGATGCCGCGACGCTCCTTGCGCCCGGGCACCGCGACCGGAGCCGGGCGGGCCGGCTTGGCCTTCTTGGCCGGCTTGGCGGGGGCCGGCGCGGCCTTGGCCGCGGCCGCCTTGCGCGCGGTCGCCGACTTGGCGCTCGCCTTGGCGCTCGCCGCCTTCTTGGCGGCCGGCTTGCGCGCCGCCGAGGCCTTCTTGGCCGGCGTGCCGGCCGAGTCTGACTTGCGGGCCGGCATCAGGCCTCACCTCCGCCTACGTTGGCGTGCTCGCGTTCGGTGCGCACCGTCAGCAGGCGCGCGATCTCGCGGCGCGCCAGAGCCAGCTTGTGCGGGTTGTCGAGCTGACCCGTCGCGTGCTGGAAGCGCAGGTTGAAGAGCTCCTTGCGCGTGTCGCGGATGCGCACCTCGAGCTCCTCGTCGGAGAGCTCACGAACCTGTCTAGCCTTCAAAGAGGTTCCCCTCCCGTGTGACGAACTTGCAACGGACCGGCAGCTTGTGCGAGGCGAGGCGCATGGCCTCGCGCGCCACCGACTCGCTCACGCCCGCCAGCTCGAACATGACCTTGCCCGGCTTGACCACGGCCACCCAGGTCTCGGGCGAGCCCTTGCCGCCGCCCATGCGCGTCTCGGCCGCCTTCTTGGTCACCGGCTTCTGCGGGAAGATGTTGATCCACACCTTGCCGCCACGCTTGATGTAGCGGGTCATCGCGATACGGGCCGCCTCGATCTGGCGGTTCGTGACCCAGCCCGGGTCGAGCGCCTTGAGCCCGAACTCGCCGAACTCGACTTCGGTGCCGCCCTTGGCGGCGCCCGTCATACGGCCGCGCTGGTGCTTGCGGTGCTTGACTCTCTTGGGAAGCAGCATCGTTCGACCCCTGCTATCGTCTCGGCGCCGGTCGGTCGGACTGCGGCCGCGGGCGGCGACGGTCGCCGCGGCCGCGGTCGCGGCTCGGCTCCTCGCGCTCGGGCTGACGGCCGGTGACCGGGAAACCCTCGGGCATGATCTCGCCCTTGTTGATCCAGACCTTCACGCCGATGCGCCCGAACGTCGTCTTGGCCTCTTTGAAGCCGTAGTCGATGTCGGCGCGCAGCGTGTGCAACGGCACGCGTCCTTCGCTGTAGTGCTCGCTGCGCGCCATCTCGGAGCCGCCCAGCCGACCGCTGCACTTGACGCGCATGCCGGCGGCGCCCGAGCGGATGGCGCTCGTCAGGGCGCGCTTCATGGCGCGCCTGAAGCTCACGCGGTTCTCGAGCTGCTCGGCGATCGACTGCGCCACGAGCACGGCGTCGAGCTCGGGCCGCTTGACCTCGACGATGTTGACCTGCACGTTCTTGCGGGTCATGGCGTGGAGCTCCTTGCGGAGCGCGTCGACCTCGGAGCCGCTCTTGCCGATGACGATGCCCGGCCGCGCCGTATGGATGTCGATCGTCACGTTGTTCTGGTCCTTGCGGATGATGACGCGCGACAGCCCGGCGTGCGAGAGCTTGCCGAAGATGTGCTTGCGGATGCGCTCGTCTTCGGCGAGGAACGTCTTGAAGTCCTTCTCGGTATACCAGTGCGACTTCCAGTCGTGGATGACACCGATCCGGAAGCCGCCGGGATGCACTTTCTGGCCCACTACGACCGCTTCCTTTCGTCGACCGCGATGGTGATGTGACTGCTGCGCTTGCGAATGCGGTTGACCCGGCCCATCGCGCGGAACTGCCAGCGCTTGAGCGTGGGACCTTCGTCGACGTAGGCCTCTTTGACGAAGAGGTCGTCGGCCGACAGGTTCTGGTTGTTCTCGGCGTTGGCCACGGCCGAGTTCAGGACCTTGGCCACGAGCGGGGCCGCGCCGCGGTTGGCGAACACGAGCACGCTGCGCGCCTCGGCCACCGACTTGCCGCGGATGAGGTCGACGACCTCGCGAACCTTGCGGGGCGAGGTACGGATGTACTTGGCCTGTGCCTTCACCGCCATGGTCTACCGCCTCGCCGAGCGATCGCTCTTGACGTGGCCGCGGAACGTACGCGTAAGGGCGAACTCGCCGAGCTTGTGGCCGACCATCGACTCGCTGATGAAGACGGGTACGTGCTTGCGGCCGTCGTGCACGGCGATCGTGTGACCGACCATCTCCGGAAAGACGGTCGACGCGCGCGACCACGTCTTGACCATGCGCTTCTGGCCCGCCTGGTTCATGGCGGTGATGCGCTGCAGGAGACGCTCGTCGACGAACGGACCCTTCTTCGCTGACCTGCTCAAGAGGCTTCCTCCTGCCTCACGAATGCTTGCCGCGCTTGCGGCCGCGGATGATGAGCGCGTCGGACCGCTTGTGGTCCGACCTCGTACGGTACCCCAGGGTGGGCACGCCCCACGGCGTGACCGGGTGACGGCCGGCCGTGGTCTTGCCCTCGCCGCCGCCGTGCGGGTGGTCGACCGGGTTCATCGCGGTGCCGCGTACGGTCGGCCGCACGCCGCGCCAGCGGGTGCGCCCGGCCTTGCCGCCGTCGATGTTCGAGTGGTCGGAGTTGCCGACCTCGCCGACCGTCGCCCGGCAGGCCAGGCTCACGCGGCGCAGCTCGCTCGACGGCATGCGGATGACGCCGTAGCCGCGCTCCTTGGCCTGGAGCTGGGCGCTCGTGCCGGCGCTGCGCACGAACTGCGCGCCGCGACCCGGATGGAGCTCGATGTTGTGGATCGTCGTGCCGGTCGGGATGTTCTCGAGCGGCAGGCAGTTGCCCGGCTTGATGTCGGCGGCCGGACCCGACTCGACCACGTCGCCGGGCTTGAGGCCCTGCGGCGCCACGATGTAACGCTTCTCGCCATCGGCGTAGTGCAGCAGCGCGATGCGCGCCGAGCGGTTGGGGTCGTACTCGATGTGCGCCACGCGCGCCGGCACGCCGTCTTTGTCGCGCTTGAAGTCGATCACCCGGTAGCGCCGCTTGTGGCCGCCGCCCTGGTGGCGCGTGGTGACGCGGCCGTTGTTGTTGCGGCCACCCTTGCGCTTGACCGGCTCGACCAGCGACCGCTCCGGCGTGGACCGCGTGACGTCGTCGAAGGTCTCGGTCGTCATGAAGCGGCGGCCGGGCGAGGTCGGCTTGTAGCTCTTGATGCCCACTACCTCACCTGCCTTCGAAGAACTCGATCTTGTCGGTCGGCGAGAGCTGCACGACCGCTTTCTTCCAGGCCGCGCTGCGGCCCGCCGTCCAGCCCCGCCGCTTTGGCTTGGGCCGGACGTGCGACGTAGAGACGCCGAGGACCTTGACGTCGAAGAGCTGCTCGACCGCCTGGGCGATCATGGTCTTGTGCGCCCGCGGGTGCACCTCGAAGGTGTACCGGTGATGGTCGATCTGGGCGTAGCTCTTCTCGGAGATGATCGGCCTGAGGATGATCTTTTCGGCTTCGATCACGGTCATGCTCCAGTCAGGACGGAGAGCGCCTTCTCGGTCACCACGATCGAGCGGTTGCGCAGCACCTGCTCGACCGAGAGGGCGCGCGCCTCGCCGGTCTCGGCGTAGCGCAGGTTGCGCGCCGAGCGCGCGACCACGGGCTCGTCGTCGGTGAGGAACAGCACCGGCGCCGGAATGTCGAGCGCGACGAGCAGCCCGTCGACCGCCGCGGTCGACGGCTCGCTCAGGTCGAGCCCGCGCGCGACGTAGATGGTGCCGCCCTCGGCGCGGTCGGACAGCGCCATGGCCAGCGCCTTGCGCGCGGCCTTGCGGTTCATCTTGAGGTCGTAGGAGCGCGGCTTGGGGCCGAAGGCAGTGCCGCCGCCCGAGCGGGTCGGCGACTTGACCGACCCGGCCCGCGCCCGGCCGGTGCCCTTCTGCCGGTACAGCTTGGCGGTCGACCCCGAGACCTCGCCGCGCGTGCGAGTAGAGGCCGTGCCCCGCCGCTGAGCCGCCTGCTCGACCCGCACCGCCAGGTGCAGGAGGTTGACGTCGGGCGTGAGCCCGAAGCGCTCGGTGCTCAGGCCGATCTCGTCGACGCGCTTGCCGGCCGCGTCGACGACGACGGCCGTACGCTGGTCGGGGGCGTGATGGGCGAGCTCGCGCGGCGCCGCCTTGGCGGCCTTGCGGCGCGCCGGCTCGGCCGGCGCCTTGTCGGCCTTGGGCTCGGCGGCCTTGGGCGCGCGCCGGCGGGCCGGCTTGGCCGGCTCGGCGGTCGCGACCTCGTCGGCCTTGGGCTCGGCCGCGGCCGGCTCGGCGGCCGTGTCGTCGGCTGCGGGCGCCGCGGCGGCCGGCTTGGCCGCCCTGCGGCGCACCGGCTTGGCCGGCGTCTCGGTCGCGGCCTGGTCGGCCTTGGGCTCGGCCGCAGCCGGCTCGGCTGCGGCCGGCTTGGCGGACTTGGCCGCCGCGCGCTTGGTCGGAGCGGCCTTGTCGGTCGCCTTGGCGGCGGGCTTGCGGGGCGCCCGCGGCTTGGCCGGCTTGTCGGCCTTGGCCTCGGGGGCCTCGTCTGCGCCGTGCTGAGTCTTTTCCTGTTCGTCTGCCACGATCACGTACCCTTGACGATGACGACCGAATTGGTGGCGCCCGGCACCGCGCCCTTGATCAGCAGCAGGTTGTTCTCGGGGTCGCGCGCCACGACCCGCAGGCCGCGCTGCGTGACGCGCTCGTCGCCCATGTGGCCCGACATGCGCTTGCCCTTGAAGACCCGGCTCGGGTAGGCGCTCGCGCCGATCGAGCCCGGCTGGCGGATGTTGTGCGAGCCGTGGGTCTCGGGACCGCGCCCGAAGTTGTGCCGCTTCACCGTGCCCTGAAAGCCCTTGCCCTTGGAGACGCCGGTCACGCTGACGTGCTGGCCGTCTTCGAAGGCCTCGACCGTCACGGTGTCGCCGACCTTGAGGTCGGCCATGCCGCGGAACTCGACCAGGTGGCGCTTGCCGTGCTTGAGGCCGGCCGCCTTGAGGTGGCCGAGCTCGGCCTTGGTGAGCTGCTTGTCTTTGCAGTCCTCGAAGGCGAGCTGCACCGCGCTGTAGCCGTCGGTCTCGGCGGTGCGCACCTGCGTGACCACGCAGGGGCCCGCCTCGACCACGGTCACCGCGATGCGGTTGCCGCTCTCGTCGAAGAGCTGCGTCATGCCCAGCTTCTTGCCGATGATGCCCTTCATGCCGCCTACAGCTTGATCTCGATGTGGACGCCCGCCGGAAGGTCGAGGCGCATGAGCTGATCGACCGTCTTGGGGGTCGGCTGGTGGATGTCGATGAGCCGCTTGTGGGTGCGAATCTCGAAGTGCTCACGCGAGTCCTTGTCCTTGAACGGACTCTTGATGACGCAGTAGACGTTCTTCTCGGTCGGCAGCGGCACCGGGCCCGAGATGGTCGCCCCACTGCGCTGCGCGGTCTCGACGATCGACTGCGCGCTGCGCTCGATCAGCTCGTGATCGTAGGACTTCAACCTGATGCGTATCTTCTGCTGAGCCACTCTCGCCTTCTTGTTCACGCAGCCGGGCGTGTCCGTGCTTTACGGCAGCACACACCCGGCCGCTCTCGACCCTGCGACACTCGCTTAGGCGATGATCTCCGAGATCGCCCCGGCGCCCACGGTGCGGCCACCCTCGCGGATGGCGAAACGCAGACCTTCTTCCATGGCGATCGGGGTGATGAGCTTGACTTCCATCACCGTGTTGTCGCCCGGCATGACCATCTCGACGCCCTCTTCGAGGGTGATGACGCCGGTCACGTCGGTCGTGCGGAAGTAGAACTGCGGACGGTAGCCGTTGAAGAACGGCGTGTGCCGGCCGCCTTCGTCCTTGGACAGGACGTAGACCTGAGCCTTGAAGTGGGTGTGCGGCGTGATGCTGCCCGGCTTGGCGGCGACCATGCCGCGCACGACCTCTTCGCGCTTGGTGCCGCGCAGCAGGATGCCGATGTTGTCGCCGGCGACGCCTTCGTCGAGCAGCTTGCGGAACATCTCGACGCCGGTCACGACGGTCTTGTCGATCTTCTCCTGCATGCCGATCAGGGCGACCTCTTCGCCGACCTTGACCTTGCCACGCTCGACGCGGCCGGTGGCGACGGTGCCGCGGCCGGTGATGGTGAAGACGTCTTCGACCGGCATGAGGAACGGCTTGTCGACGTCGCGCTCAGGCTGCGGCAGGTACTCGTCGAGCGCCTTGGTGAGCTGCAGGATGGAGGAGCACCACTCGCAGTCGTCCTTGCCGCAGCCGCACTCGAGGGCCTTGAGGGCCGAACCGGAGATGACCGGGATCTCGTCGCCCGGGAACTCGTAGGCGGTGAGCAGCTCGCGGACCTCCATCTCGACGAGCTCGAGGAGCTCGGGGTCGTCGAGGAGGTCGACCTTGTTCAGGTAGACGATGATGTTCGGCACGTTCACCTGGTGGGCCAGCAGGATGTGCTCGCGGGTCTGCGGCATGGGGCCGTCGTCGGCGCCCACGACCAGGATCGCGGCGTCCATCTGGGCCGCGCCGGTGATCATGTTCTTGATGTAGTCGGCGTGACCGGGGCAGTCGACGTGGGCGTAGTGGCGGTTCTCGGTCTCGTACTCGACGTGAGCGGTGGCGATGGTGATGCCGCGCTCGCGCTCTTCGGGTGCCTTGTCGATCTGGTCGAAGGCCACGAACTGGGTGTTGCCGATCCCGCGGTTATGAAGCACAAGCGTGATCGCCGCAGTGAGGGTCGTCTTGCCGTGATCGACGTGCCCGATCGTGCCCACGTTCATATGGGGCTTGCTGCGGTCGAACTTCTGCTTTGCCATGTACTTACTCCTTTATCCCGGCACCCGAAGGCAATGGTCACTCAGGGGGACGTGATACCCAGTCGTCGGCCACGGCGAGGAGACCTGCCTGACCGCAAGACTGGCAGTATACACAATCCGCCTCGGCAAGGGCAAACAGGGCCATTTCAGACACCCTTCACCTTCGCCACGATCTCGGCCGCGATGCCGGCCGGCACCTCGGCGTAGTGCTTGAACTGCATGGTGTAGGTCGCGCGTCCCTGGGTCATGGAGCGCAGGTCGGTCGCGTAGCCGAACATCGTGGCCAGCGGCACGGTGGCCGTGATCACGTGCGCGTTGCCGCGCTGCTCCATGCCGTCGACGTGGCCGCGGCGCGACGAGAGGTCGCCCATGACGTCGCCCATGAACTCGACGGGGGTGACCACCTCGACCGCCGACATGGGCTCGAGCAGCACCGGCTTGGCTCGCCTGGCGCCCTCCTTGAGCGCCAGCGAGCCGGCGATCTTGAAGGCGAGCTCGGAGGAGTCGACCTCGTGGTACGACCCGTCGACGAGCTGCACCTTGACGTCGACCATGGGGTAGCCGGCCAGCACGCCGGTGCTCATGGCTTCCTGGATGCCCTGGTCGACCGCCGGTATGTAGTCGCGCGGGATGGTGCCGCCGACGATGCGGCTCTCGAACTCGTAGCCACCGCCGGGCTCGTTGGGCTCGAGGGCGATCACGACGTGGCCGTACTGGCCGCGGCCGCCGGTCTGGCGCACGAAGCGCCCTTCGACCTTCTCGACCCGCTTGCGCACGGTCTCGCGATAGGCCACCTGCGGCCGGCCCACGTTGGCGTCGACCCGGAACTCGCGCAGCAGGCGGTCGACGATGATCTCGAGGTGGAGCTCGCCCATGCCCGAGATGACCGTCTGGCCGGTCTCCTCGTCGGAGACCACGCGGAAGGTCGGGTCTTCGTCGGCGAGGCGCGCGAGCGAGGTCGACAGCTTGTCTTCGTCGGCCTTGGTCTTGGGCTCGATCGCCACCGAGATGACGGGCTCGGGGAACACCATCGACTCGAGGACGATCGGCTGGTGCTGCGCGCAGAGCGTGTCGCCGGTGCCGGTGAACTTGAGGCCGACCGCCGCGCCGAGCTCGCCGGCGAACATGGCGTCGCGGTCCTCGCGGTGGTTGGCGTGCATCTGCAGCAGGCGGCTGATGCGCTCCTTGCGGTCCTTTGTCGAGTTGTACACATACGAGCCGGCATTGAGCTGGCCCGAGTAGACGCGAAAGTAGGTGAGCTTGCCGACGTAGGGGTCGGTCATGACCTTGAAGGCAAGGGCCGCGAAGGGCTCGCCGTCGTCGGCCTCGCGCACCACGTCGGCGCCCGTCGGCGACAGGCCGTGGACCGGCGGCACGTCGAGCGGCGACGGCAGGTAGTCGACGACCGCGTCGAGCAGCGGCTGCACGCCCTTGTTCTTGAAGCTCGAGCCGCAGAGCACCGGCGTGATCGAGATATCGAGCGTGGCGCGGCGGATGGCGGCGCGCAGCTCGGCCGGGTCGATCTCGCGGCCCTCGAGATAGGCGTCGGTGACCACGTCGCTGTGATCGGCGACCGCGTCGATCAGGCGGTGGCGGTAGTCGTCGGCGAGCTCGAGGAGGTCGTCGGGCACCGGCACCGTCTCCCAGGACGTGCCGAGCTCGTCGGTCCACACCATGGCCTCCATGGTCACGAGGTCGACGACGCCGCGGAACTCGGCCTCGCGGCCGATCGGCACCTGGACCGGCACCGGTCGCGCACCGAGGCGCTCGATCATCATGTCGACGCCCTGGAAGAAGTCGGCGCCGATGCGGTCCATCTTGTTGATGTAGGCGATGCGCGGGATGCCGTACTTGTCGGCCTGGCGCCACACGGTCTCGGACTGCGGCTCGACGCCGCCCACCGAGCAGAACAGGGCGATCGCGCCGTCGAGCACGCGCAGACTGCGCTCTACCTCGACGGTAAAGTCCACGTGCCCGGGCGTGTCTATGATGTTGATGCGCGTGTCGCGCCAGTCACAGGTCGTGGCCGCCGAGGTGATGGTGATGCCGCGCTCCTGCTCCTGCTGCATCCAGTCCATCACGGCCGCACCCTCGTGCACCTCGCCCATCTTGTGGGTCTTACCGGTGTAGTAGAGGATGCGCTCGGTGGTCGTCGTCTTGCCGGCATCGATGTGGGCCATGATGCCGATGTTGCGCGTATTGTCGATCGTGACCTGGCGCTGCGCAGCGGTGGTCGTCGTCAAGATCAGCTCGTTCGATCGCGGTTTGCCATGAGCTCGTCCGCCCGGCGCGCGGGCGCGTGTTGCGGCCCCGGGGCCGCGCGGCGTCTACCAGCGGTAGTGGGCGAACGCCTTGTTTGCCTGCGCCATGCGGAAGATGTCGTCCTTCTTCTTGAAGGCGCCGCCCTGCCCGGCGAGGGCGTCGAGGATCTCGCCGGCCAGACGCTCGGACATGACCTTTTCGCGCCGGTCGCGGGCGAACGTCACGAGCCAGCGGATGGCGAGCGTGCGGGCGCGCCGGCCGGGCACCTCGACGGGCACCTGGTAGGTGGCGCCGCCGACCCGGCGGCTGCGCACCTCGAGATGCGGCGTGAGCGCCTGGATGGCCTCTTGCAGCACGTCGACCGGCTCGCGGCCGGTGCGTGAGCGGACGATCTCGAGGGCGTCGTGGACGATCCCCTCGGCGACGGACTTCTTGCCGTCGAGCAGGACCTTGTTGATGACCTGCGTGACCAGCTTGTTGTTGTAGACCGGGTCGGGCAGGACCTCTCGGCGGGTCACGGTACCTCGGCGTGGCATGTCGGCTCCCCCTCCCCTACGACTTCGCGCCGTACTTGGAGCGCGCCTTCTTGCGGTCGGCGACGCCGGCCGTGTCGAGGGAGCCGCGGATGATCTTGTAGCGCACACCCGGCAGGTCCTTGACACGGCCGCCCCTGACGAGCACGACCGAGTGCTCCTGCAGGTTGTGGCCGATGCCGGGGATGTAGGTCGTGACCTCGATGCCGTTGGTCAACCGGACGCGCGCCACCTTGCGCAGAGCGGAGTTGGGCTTCTTGGGCGTGTGCGTGTAGACACGCGTGCAGACGCCCCGCTTCTGCGGCGAAGCCTTGAGTGCGGGCGTCTTGCCCCGCTTGATCTTGCTCTCGCGGCCCTTGCGCACGAGCTGGTTGATCGTGGCCATGCACCCTTCCTGATTGTCGTTCGGCGACGCCGCCCATCGGACAGCAGTCGCGTAGTGTACCAAAGCCTGGCGGGTAGGAGCAAGGCGAGCTCCGACCGGCGCCCCTGGAACGCCCCCGCCGGACGGCCGGCCCGCCGGGCCGGCCGTCCGCTGGAGCGTCCGCGTGTTGGTTCCCCCGCGGGGGTGAGGTCAATCGAGAGGCGAGCCTCCGTAGCCGAGCGCCTCGATCGCCTCTTGCTGGGCCTCGCGCTTCCAGGCCGGCTCGATCTCGATCGAGCGGTAGCGCCGCAGGCCGGTGCCGGCGGGGATCAGCTTGCCGATGATGACGTTCTCCTTGAGGCCGACGAGGTTGTCGACCTTGCCCTCGATCGCGGCGTCGGTGAGCACCTTGGTGGTCTCCTGGAAGGAGGCCGCCGACAGGAAGCTCTCGGTCGCGAGCGACGCCTTGGTGATGCCCAGGATCACCTGCTCCGCCTCGGCGGGCTGGCCGCCCTCGGCCACGATCCGCTCGTTCTCGATGCGGAACGGGTGCCGGTCGACGAGCTGGCCGGGCAGGAAGACGGTGTCGCCCTGGGTGAGGACGCGCACCTTCTTCATCATCTGACGGACGATGATCTCGATGTGCTTGTCGTTGATCTCGACGCCCTGCGAGCGGTAGACCTCCTGGACCTCGTCGACGAGGTAGCGCTCGGTGCGCGTGTCGCCGGCCCAGTGGAGCACGTCGGCCGGGTAGAGCGAGCCCGGCGTGAGGGCATCGCCCGCCTCGACCGCGTCGCCGTCCTCGACCAGCACGCGGGTACGCCGCGGGAAGGTGTACTCCTTGGACGTGCCGTCCTCGGCTACGACCGTCACCTTGGGGCCGCGTTCGCCCTCTTGCACGTCGGCGCGCCCGCTGACCTCGGCGATGCGCGCGACGCCCTTCGGCTTGCGCGCCTCGAAGAGCTCGACCACGCGCGGCAGGCCGTGCGTGATGTCGGCGCCGGCCACGCCACCGGTGTGGAACGTCCGCATGGTGAGCTGGGTGCCCGGCTCGCCGATCGACTGGGCGGCGATGTGACCCACCGCGTCGCCGATGTCGGCTTCGGAGTTGGTCGCCAGGCGATAGCCGTAGCAGTGCTGGCAGACGCCGTGCTCGGCGTCGCACTTGAGCACGCTGCGCACCGGCACCATCGGGTCGGACTCCTTGCTGCGCCCGATGAACTCGACGATCTCGGCGCGGGTCTTCTCGTCGATCACGGTGTTGTGCTCGAAGATGACCTCGCCGGTCTCGTCGTCGATGAGCGGCTTGCCGAGGTAGCGGCCGATCAGGTTCTCGTTGGGCTCGTGGGTCCAGATCGGCAGGCTCACGGCCTTGGCCTTGGCGCTCGGCTTGACGGTCATCTTGGCGTTCGGCATGTCGCCGAAGAGCTCCTTGAGCAGGCCCATCGCGCCGGCGTCGATCACCGAGCCCTTCTTGAGCACGACGCGCGAGCTGTGCGGCCGCACGACGTCCTGCGCCAGGATGCTGCCGAGCAGCGCCTGGTTGTCGTCCTTGCGGGTCGACCACGGCGACATCGGGATGGACTCCTTGGTGCCGCAGTCCTCCTCGCGGATGATCACGTCCTGAGCGACGTCGACCAGACGGCGGGTGAGGTAGCCCGAGTCGGCCGTGCGCAGCGCGGTGTCGGCGAGGCCCTTGCGGGCGCCGTGGGTCGAGATGAAGAACTCGAGCACGGACAGGCCCTCGATGAAGCTCGACTTGATGGGCCGCTCGATGATCTCGCCCTTCGGGTTCGACATCTGACCGCGCCAGCCGGCGAGCTGACGGATCTGCTTGATGTCGCCGCGGGCGCCCGAGGTGGCCATCATGTAGATCGGGTTCAGCGGGTTGAAGTTGGCCCTGGTCGCGGCCGTGATCTGCACGTCGGCCTCGCGCCAGATCTCCTCGATCTTCTCGCGGCGCTCGGCGTCGGTCAGGAAGCCGCTGTTGTACTGCTCCTGGATCTGCGTGACCATGTCCTCGTGCGCGGCCAGGATCTCGGCCTTGCGCTTCTCGGGGATCACGACGTCGTTCTTGGACACGGTCACCGCGGCGCGCGTGGCGTAGCGGAAGCCGACCGCCTTGAAGACGTCGAGCAGGCGGGCGACCTTGGTCGCGCCGTAGGCGGCCACGAGCTCGTTGATGAACGCCGCCAGGGCCTTCTTGGTGACGTTGTCGTTGAGGTACGTGTAGCTCGTCGGGTCGAACTCGTCTTCGAGCAGCTCGCGCAGGCCGTTCTCGACCTCCATGTTGAAGATCGCGCGGCCCACCGTGGTGATCACCCGCGAGCCGTCGTCGAGACGCAGGCGGATGATGCGGCGCGTGAACTCGGCGATGCCGGCGGCGCGCGCCACGGGCACCTGGCGCTGGTCGAGCAGGCGCTGCTCGTAGGCGCGCACGACCTCTTCGTAGTTCGAGAACGCGGGCGGCGTCTCGTCGAGCTCCTCGAGCGTCACCTTGGAGAGGTCGCCGCGCTGGTGGAACGTCAGGTAGTAGGCGCCGATCACCATGTCCTGCGAGGGCACGGCGATGGGCTTGCCGTTGGCCGGCGAGAGGATGTTGTTGGTCGACAGCATGAGCGTGCGGGCCTCGGCCTGCGCCTCCCACGAGAGCGGCAGGTGGACGGCCATCTGGTCGCCGTCGAAGTCGGCGTTGAAGGCCGCGCAGACCAGCGGGTGGATCTGGATGGCCTTGCCCTCGACGAGCAGCGGCTCGAAGGCCTGGATACCCAGGCGGTGCAGCGTCGGCGCGCGGTTGAGCAGCACCGGGTGCTCGGCGATGACCTCTTCGAGGATGTCCCAGACCTCGGGCACCATCGACTCGACCATCTTCTTGGCCGCCTTGATGTTCTGCACGAGCTTGCGATTGACGAGGCGGCTCATGATGAACGGCTTGAACAGCTCGAGCGCCATCATCTTGGGCAGGCCGCACTGGTGCATCTTCAGGTGCGGACCGGCCACGATCACCGAACGGCCCGAGTAGTCGACACGCTTGCCGAGCAGGTTCTGACGGAACCGGCCCTGCTTGCCCTTGAGCATGTCGGACAGCGACTTGAGGGCGCGATTGCCGGGGCCGGTCACGGCGCGGCCGCGACGGCCGTTGTCGAACAGCGCGTCGACGGCCTCCTGCAGCATGCGCTTCTCGTTGTTGACGATGATGTCGGGCGCCTGCAGGTCGAGCAGCCGCTTGAGGCGGTTGTTGCGGTTGATGACGCGCCGGTACAGGTCGTTCAGGTCGCTCGTCGCGAAGCGGCCGCCGTCGAGCTGCACCATGGGCCGCAGCTCGGGCGGGATGACCGGGATCACGTCGAGGATCATCCACTCGGGGCGGTTGCCCGAGCGCAGGAAGGCCGACGTCACCCGCAGGCGCTTGACGGCGCGGCTCTGGCGCTGGCCCTTGGCAGTGTCGATGACGTGCTTGAGCTCCTCGGCCTCGGCCTCGAGGTCGACCTGCGTGAGCAGCTCGCGCACCGCCTCAGCGCCCGTGCCGCCCTTGAAGTACACGCCGAAGCTCTCGGGCTCGAAGCCCGCGTCGCGGCCGAACATGCGCTCCATCTGCAGGTACAGCGTCTCGTCGCCCACCACGTCGCGCGGGCCGATCGTCTTGAACTGCTCCCAGGCGCGGTCGATGTTGGCCTTGGCGACGTCGACGGCCTTGAGGCCGCGGTCGACGTAGTCGTCGGCGAGCTTGTCGACCTTGGTGCGCTGCGCCTTGATCTCGTCGGGGCCGAGCTGGGCGGCGTTCACGACGATGCGGCGGTAGGTCTCGAAGATGTCGAAGTAGTTGAAGAAGCCGAACTCGTCGTCGGGCTCGGCGCCGCTGTGGAACTCGTCGGGGTCGAGCTCGTGCTCGAGCACGCGCTGCACCTCGGCCCGCATGGTGCGGATGGCCGCGGCGCGGTCGTCGGCATACACGCCGTAGCGCGCCTTGATCTCGTCGACCTTCTCGGACAGCAGCGCCTGGTCGGCGGCGCGCTTCTCGTCGTCGACCGAGATGATCACGTAGCTGCCGCCGAAGTAGAGCACCTTCTCGAGCTCCTTGGGAGCGATGTCGAGCAGGTAGCCCATGCGCGAAGGCACGCCCTTGAAGAACCAGATGTGGCTGACCGGAGCGGCGAGCCGGATGTGGCCCATGCGCTCGCGCCGCACCTTGGCGCGCGTGACCTCGACGCCGCAGCGCTCGCAGATGATGCCCTTGTAGCGCACGCGCTTGTACTTGCCGCAGTAGCACTCCCAGTCCTTGGTCGGACCGAAGATGCGCTCGCAGAACAGGCCGTCGCGCTCGGGCTTGAGCGTGCGGTAGTTGATCGTCTCAGGCTTGGTGACCTCGCCCTTGGACCACGCCTCGATCTGCTTGGACGAAGCGAGGCCGATCCGGATCGAGTCGAAGTTGTTGATGTCAATCACGTGGATGCTCCCTCTGCCGGCGGCGTGGCCTACTCGTCACTGATCGATGTCGTCGGGCTCGCCCTCGACCTGCTCGTCGAGGTCGACGCCGAGCGCGTTGACGATCTCGGGGAACTCGTCGCCCTCCTCGTCGTCGACGTTGAGGTCGATGTCTTCTTCGTCGTCGGATTCGCCGTTGCCGGTCTCGCTCATGGCGGCGATGATCTCGACCTCTTCGGTCTCGCCTTCGCCGTCGCCATCGCCGTCGGCGTCGCCGTCACCCTCGTCGGGCGAGCGCGCTCCCAGGAAGCTCGAAAGACCGGGCACCTCGAGCGCCTCCTCGCCGGCGCCCTCGCGCTGGCGCAGGCTGGCCGACAGGTCGATGCCGAGCTCCTCGGCGGCGCGCAGCAGGTCGTCGTCCTCTTCGTGGACCTCGAGGATGCCGCCCTCTTCGCTTTGCACCTGCATGTCGAGGCTCAGGCTCTGGACCTCTTTCATGAGCACCTTGAACGACTCGGGGATGTTCGGCTTGGAGATGTTCTCGCCCTTGACGATCGCCTCGTAGGCCTTGACCCGGCCCACCGTGTCGTCGGACTTGATGGTGAGCATCTCCTGCAGGGTGTACGCGGCGCCGTAGGCTTCGAGCGCCCACACCTCCATCTCGCCGAAGCGCTGGCCGCCGAACTGCGCCTTGCCGCCCAGCGGCTGCTGGGTGACGAGCGAGTACGGACCGGTGCTGCGGGCGTGGATCTTGTCGTCGACCAGGTGGAGCAGCTTCAGAATGTACATGTAGCCGATCGTCACCTTGTTGTCGAAGCGCTGGCCGCTGCGGCCGTCGTAGAGCCAGACCTTGCCCGAGCAGCGCCGCCCCGGGGGCTCCTTCTCGTTGATCTTGAACTTGACGGGGCTCCCGCCGTCTTCGTCGGTCGTGCGGATGAGGAGCTCGTCGATCTCGGCCAGCGTGGCACCGTCGAACACCGGCGAGGCCACGAAGGCGGGGCCGTTCACGCGCGTGCCGTCGGCCTGGAAGCCGCGGTGGGCCGCCCAGCCCAGGTGCGTCTCGAGCACCTGGCCGATGTTCATGCGGCTCGGCACGCCGAGCGGGTTGAGGATGATGTCGACGGGCGTGCCGTCCTCGAGGAACGGCATGTCCTCTTCGGGCACGATCTTGGAGATCACGCCCTTGTTGCCGTGCCGGCCGGCGAGCTTGTCGCCCTCGGCGATCTTGCGCTTCTTGGCCACGTAAACGCGCACGAGCTGGTTGACGCTCGGCGGCAGCTCGTCGTTGTTCTCGCGGCTGAAGATCTTGACGTCGATGACCTTGCCGCCCTCGCCGTGCGGCACCTTGAGACTGGTGTCGCGCACCTCGCGCGCCTTCTCCTTGAAGATGGCGCGGATCAGCTTCTCTTCGGCGGTGAGCTCGGTCTCGCCCTTGGGCGTGACCTTGCCGACCAGCAGGTCGCCCGAGTTGACCTCGGCGCCGATGCGCACGATGCCGCGCTCGTCCAAGTCCTTGAGCGACTCTTCGGAGCGGTTCGGGATGTCGCGCGTGATCTCTTCGTCGCCCAGCTTGGTCGTACGGGCGTCGACCTCGTACTCCTCGATGTGGACCGACGAGAGCACGTCGTCCTTGACGAGGCGTTCGGACAGGATGATGGCGTCCTCGAAGTTGTAGCCCTCCCAGCTCATGAAGGCGACGAGCAGGTTCTTGCCCAGGGCGAGCTCGCCGTTGTCGGTCGACGAGCCGTCGGCCAGCACGGTGTCCTGGTCGACCTTGTCGCCGACGTCGACGACCGGCTTCTGATGGATGAGCGTGCCCTGGTTGGAGCGCGTGAACTTGACGAGGGAGTACTCGTCGACCTCGCCCTTGCCGGCGTCGATCACGATGCCGTTGGCGTCGACCTCGACGACCCGGCCGGGCCGCCGCGCGAGGATGACGTCGCCGGTGTCGACGGCCGCGCGGAACTCCATGCCGGTGCCGACGTAGGGCGCCTCGGTGGTGAGCAGCGGCACCGCCTGGCGCTGCATGTTCGAGCCCATGAGGGCGCGGTTGGCGTCGTCGTGCTCGAGGAACGGGATGAGCGCCGTGGCGACCGACACGAGCTGCGTCGGGTTGACGTCCATGTAGTCGATCTGGTCGGGCGGCGCCGACACGACCTCGCCGTCGCGCGTACGGGCGAGCACCTGGTCGTTCAGGAACTTGCCGGTCTTGGGGTCGAAGGGCGCGTTTGCCTGGGCGATCGTGACGGCGCGCTCCTCCTTGGTCTTCGGGTCGACCACCGTCGCCTCTTCTTCGGAGGCGTCGAGGTAGACGATCTCGTCGGTGACCTTGCCCTTCACGACCTTGCGGTAGGGCGCCCTGATGAAGCCGAACTCGTCGACCGTGGCAAACGACGAGAGCGAGCCGATCAGGCCGATGTTCGGGCCTTCGGGCGTCTCGATCGGGCACATGCGGCCGTAGTGGGTGGTGTGCACGTCGCGCACCTCGATGGGCGCGCGCTCGCGCGTAAGGCCGCCGGCGCCCAGGCGCCGAGAGGCGGCGCCGGTGGGTGAGGCCCGACAGCGAGTTCGTCTGGTCCATGAACTGCGAGAGCTGCGACGAGCCGAAGAACTCCTTGAGGGCGGCCACGACCGGCCTGATGTTGACCAGGGTGGCCGGCACGATGGTGTCGGGGTCCTCGGTCGTGAGGCGCTCCTTGATGACGCGCTCCATGCGCGTGAGGCCGATACGGAAGCTGTCCTGGACGAGCTCGCCGACCGTGCGCAGGCGGCGGTTGCCGAAGTGCTCGTACTCGTCGAGCTCGGCGGCGATGTCCTCGCGACGCGTGCCGATCAGGTTCATGGCGGCGTCGGCGTAATCCTTGGCGTCGTCGGGCACGCCGAGCTTGGGCGGCAGGGCGATGAGCCGCCGGATGAGCTCGACGATGTCCATCGTGGTGAGCACGCGGACGTCGCCGTCGGGGCGCTCCTCGGGCGCGACGTGGCCGTGCAGGCGTGAGTTCAGCTTGTGGCGCCCGACCCGCGACAGGTCGTAGCGCTTGGGGTCGAAGAAGAGGCCGCGCAGCATGGCGGTCGCCGAATCGAGCGTCGGCGGCTCACCGGGGCGCTGCTTGCGAAAAAGCTCGATGAGCGACTCCTCCTGCGAGGTCGTGGAGTCGCGGTCGAGCGTGTTCTTGATGTAGATCGACTCGTTGAAGAGCTTGAGCATGTCGTCGTTGCCGCCGCAGCCCATGGCGCGCAGCAGGACGGTCACCGGGAACTTGCGCTTGCGGTCGATGCGCACGTTGACGGCGCCCTTCTTGTCGATCTCGAGCTCGAGCCACGAGCCACGCTGCGGCATGAGGTTGGCGATCAGCACCTGCTTCTCGCGCTCGGCCTGCTTGGGCTCCATGATGTAGGCGCCGGGCGAGCGTACGAGCTGGGTCACGACCACGCGCTCGGTGCCGTGGATGATGAACGTGCCGCGGTCCGTCATCATGGGGAAGTCGCCCATGAAGACGTGCTGCTCGCGGATCTCGCCGGTCTCCTCGTTCACGAACCGCACCACCATGGTGAGCGGTGCCGAGAACGTCATGTCCTTGTTGCGGCACTCCTCGATCGGCTTCGAGGGCTCGCCGAACTGGTAGTCGCCGAACTCGACGAGGAGCTTCTCGGAGTAGTCACGGATGGGAGAGATGTCTTCGATGGTCTCCTTGAGGCCATCTTCGAGGAACCACTTCCACGACGCTTTCTGGATGTCGATCAGATTGGGAACCGGCAGCGGCTGGTCCAGCTTGGCGAAAGACGTGCGCACGCGAGGACACTTCGGCTGGTTCAAGTGGAGACTCCTCTCGGTAGGCTGAAGCAGCGGACGGCAAGCCGCGGGGAGGCTGGGCTATGGCTGAACGCGGCGGACGGCACGACCGCATAGATTACACAAGTGGGCAAGGCATGGCAAGAGGACGCCAGATGTGGTTGCCCTCATCCGGCGCCCTCCAAACCACGCTCGCGGCAGGCCCCGACAGCCTTCCCCGCGCGGGGGTGACGGCGCTGTCTATTTGATCTCGACGGTGGCGCCGGCCGCCTCGAGCTGCTTCTTGGCCTCCTCGGCCTCGTCCTTGTTGACGCCCTCCTTGATGACCTTGGGCGCCTCTTCGACGGCCGCCTTGGCCTCTTTGAGGCCGAGGCCGGTCAGCGCGCGTACGACCTTGATGACCTCGATCTTCTTCTCGCCAAAGGCCTGCAGGACGACGTCGAAGCTCGTCTTCTCCTCGGCCGGCTCGGCGTCGGCCGCCGGGCCGGCGGGGCCGGCGGCCACGGCGACCGGAGCCGCCGCGCTCACACCGAACTCGTCTTCGAGCGCGTGCACGAGCTCGGCGAGGTCGAGGACGCTCATCTTCTTGATCTGCTCGATCAGCTCGTCTTTGGTGAGGGTCTTGTCTGCCACGTCAGTTCACCTCGTCGTCGGAACGGATCTCGTTCTCGTTCGTCTCTTTGCTGTCTTGTCGGTCCTGGCTCGACGTCGCCCGCAGGCTGCGTCAGGCCTCGCCGGCCGCCGTGCGCTGGTCGACGATCTGCTGCAGTGCCCGCGCCAGGCCGCTGATGCTGCCCTGGAGCACGGTGACGAGGCCGGTGAGCGGCGCCGCCATGGTGCCGACCACCTGGCCGATGAGCACGGTCCGCGAGGGCAGCGACGACAGCGAGCGTACGCCGTCGACGTCGATCGTCTGGCCCTGCAGCAGGCCGCCGCGCACCACGAGCTGCGGGTGCGTGCGCATGAACTCGACGAGCGCCTTGGCCGGCGCCACCGGGTCGTCGCCGCAGAAGGTGACCGCGGTCGGGCCGGTGAGCAGCGGCACGATCTGCTCGCGGGCGGCGTCGGCGGCGGCGCGCCGCGCCAGGGTGTTCTTGAGGACGTGCAGCACGGCGCCGCCCTCGCGCAGCTTGCCGCGCAGCTCGGTGAGCTCGGCCACGGTGAGGCCGCGATAGTCGCTCAGGTAGAGCGCCTCGGTCGCGGCGAGCAACCGGGTCGCCTCTTCGACCACCGCCTCTTTGTCTTTTCGCAGCATTGGAGACCTCGCTGTCGCTCCACAAAAAAACCGCTCCCGGACGGGGAGCGGCCACGCGGTGGTCGCTTCTCGCCTCGGGCGGGCGGGCCTTGCGGCCCCTTTCAGCCCCCTGCGGGGCACCGACCTTCTTCGGCTGCGGCGCCGACGGGCGCCGCGACGGCGCAGTATACGCCCTCGCGGGCGCTGCGGCAACTGCCGGGCGGGCCGGCTCGCCTGCGAGCCGGCCCGCCCGCCGGACTTGCCTTACGCTTCGAGCAGGTCGCGGGTGCGCGTGGAGTCGAGCTCGATCGAGGGGCCCATCGTCGAGGTGAGGTTCACACTCTTCAGATAGCGGCCCTTCGAGGCCGACGGCTTGGCGCGCACGATCTCGTCGAGCACGGCCCCGTAGTTCTCGATGAGCTGCGACTCGTCGAACGACTTTTTGCCGATGCTCAGGTGGATGATGCCGCTGCGGTCGGTGCGGTACTCGACCTTGCCGGCCTTGGCGTCGGTGACGGCCTTGCCGACGTCGAACGTGACGGTGCCCGACTTGGGGTTCGGCATGAGGCCGCGGGGACCGAGGATGCGGCCCAGGCGGCCGACCGTGCCCATCATGTCGGGCGTGGCGATCGCCACGTCGAAGTCGAGCGCGCCGTCCTGGACGCGCTTGGCCAGGTCGTCGGAGCCGACGATGTCGGCGCCGGCCTCGGTGGCCTCGCGCGCCTTCTCGCCCTCGGCGAACACGGCGACCCGCACCGAGCGGCCGGTGCCATGCGGCAGGATGGTGGTGCCGCGCACGATCTGGTCGGCGTGGCGGACATCGACACCCAGGCGAAAGTGGACCTCGACGGTCTCGTCGAACTTGGCGGTCTCGAGCGCCTTGAGCAGACGAACGGCCTCGAGCGGGCTGTAGAGCCGGTCGGGGTCGATGGCGGCGCGTGCTGTGCGGTACTTGCGGCCGTGGGCCATGTGTGCCTCCTCGTGGTCCTGGCGGCGGCCCCTGGGACCGCCTCCCACCGCGGGCGCCGACGGGCGCCCGCTCTCTTGCCGGTGCGGCGTCGAGCGGCTACTCGACGGTGATGCCCATGCTCCGCGCCGTGCCCTCGATGATGCGCATCGCGGCCTCGACGTCGTTGGCGTTCAGGTCGGGCATCTTGAGCTCGGCGATCTCGCGAACCTTGTCGCGCGAGACGCTCGCCACCTTGTGACGGTTGGGCTCGCCCGAGCCCTTGTCGACGCCGGCCGCCTCGCGCAGCAGCACCGCGGCCGGCGGCGTCTTGGTGATGAACGTGAACGAGCGGTCCTCGAAGACCGAGATCTCGACCGGGATGATCGTGCCGGTCTGAGCCTGCGTGCGGGCGTTGAACGCCTTGCAGAACTCCATGATGTTGACGCCGTGCTGGCCCAGGGCGGGGCCCACGGGCGGCGCCGGGTTGGCCGCCCCGGCGGGGATCTGCAACTTGATCACGGTCATGACCTTCTTGGCCACGTCAGCCTCGCTTCGTCGGTGGGATCAGTGCGTCAGCCGGTCTTCTTGACCTGCTCGAACCCGAGCTCGACGGGTGTTTCGCGGCCGAAGATCGAGACCATCACTTTGAGCTTGTTCTGGTCGGCGTTGACCTCGGAGACCTCGCCCGAGAAGTCGGACAGCGGGCCCGATGTGACCCTGACGACCTCACCGACCGAGAACTCCGCCTTCTGCTTGGGGCGCTCGACCGAGGCGGTGTGCAGGATGCGGTCGACCTCGACGCGCGAGAGCGCGACCGGCTTGTTGGCCGCGCCCACGAACCCGGTCACGCCCGGGGTGTTCTTGACGGCCGACCACGATTCGTCGGTGAGCTCCATCTGCACGAGGACGTAGCCCGGGAACACGCGCTTCTCGCTCGTTATCTTCTCGCCGTCTTTGGTCTCGACGACCTGCTCAGTGGGCACGACGACGCGCACGATGGCGTCTTGCTGGCCCATGGAGACGATGCGATGCTCGAGGTTCTCCTTGACCTTGTTCTCGTGGCCCGAGTACGTGTTGACCACATACCACTGGAACACACCGACTCCGTTTCGTTATTTGGGTATGACGAGGTTGATCAGGTGGCCGAACACGTAGTCGAGCGCACCGGTATAGGCGCCGGCGATGGCCACCGCGACCAGCACGACCAGCGTCGACATGACGAGCTCGCTACGGGTCGGCCAGGTGACCTTGGACAGCTCGACGCGCACGTCGCGCAGGAACTTGGACCAGCTGAAGCCCGTCTTCTGACCGGACCGCTGCTGGGCGCGCTGGCGCGCCTGGTTGACCCGCGCGTTGCCGCGCTTGGCCGGCGTGCCGGCCTCGCCGCGCTTGCCCGTCTGCGTGGAGTCGGACCGTTTGCCTGGTCCTGCCTGGTTGTTCCTCACGGCTTTCGCCACGACCTGCTCCCGTTGCTTACCTGGCAGGGCTGGAGGGACTCGAACCCCCGACCCCCGGTTTTGGAGACCGGTGCTCTACCAATTGAGCTACAGCCCTAAGGAAGCCGGACGCCGTTCCGCATCGGGCGGAGCGGCGCCGGTCCTAACGAGTTTCCTTGTGGACGGTATGCCGCCCGCACCACCGGCAGTACTTCTTGAGCTCGATGCGGTCGGGATCGTTCTTTTTGTTCTTGTTCGTATGGTAGTTCCGACGCTTGCATTCCTGGCAAGCGAGAGTCACCAGTTGGCGCACGCTGTCTCCCTTTCACAGAAAGCAAGTTAGGATAGCAGGCCCTCGCGAGGGGGTCAACGAACCTGCCGACGACCGGCACCCGCGTCGGCCGCGGCCCGGTCGGACCCCCGACGAGGCGTGAGTATAGCAGACCGGTCCGCACCGCCAAACCTTTGCCGCGCCACCTCCAACGACCGGTCTGCCCCCTGGCGCGCCGCCTCAACCATGGCGCTGGTGTGTAGAATCGCAGGCGACCGGAGACAGGTGAGCAGTGGACGACGACCCCACGAGACAGGACACCGACGTGGGTTCTGCCGGCGGGGCGCCGCCGTCCGAACCCGCCGCCGGGCAGTACCCGCCGCCGCGCGAACCCGCTGCCGGACAGTACCCGCCGCCGCGCGACCCCGGCGCTGCGGCGTACCCGCCGCCCGACGCCACCGCTCCGCCCCAGCCGGCCGGCTGGTGGCAGGCGCCCGACGGAAGCTGGCAGCCCGTCTGGCAGCCGCCCAGCGGCTGGGCACCTGCGCCCGACGGCCGCTGGCTGCCGGTCTGGCAGCAGCCCCCTGACACGTACGGCTACGAACCGCAGCAGCCCGGACAGTACGCCTACGGCCCCGCGGCGCAGCAGCCCGGACAGTATCCCTACGCGGGCCCGCCGCCGGCCGCGCCGCAGGCGTACGGACCGCCACCGCAGGTGAGGCCGCCGGCCCCGCCGGTCGACCCGCACCTGGCCTTCGGGCGCGCGCGCGGCGCCCGCCCCGGTCAGGTGCCCTGGACCTGGCGCGACGTGCTGCTGGCCATCGTCGTTGCCGGCGCCCCGATCCTCGCCCTCACCGTGCTGGGCATGATCGCCGGCTCGGCGAGCGGCACTCAGCAGACCCACACCTCGGGCTACGTCCTCGCCGCCATCGTCTCGACCGTGCTGGTCGACGGCTGGCTCGTCTTCTGGGCCTGGTTCTTCTCGCTGCGCAAATACCACCTGCCGTTCGCGTCGTGGGGCTTTCGGCGCTACGAGGAGCGCAGCGCCTGGGCGATCGCCTTCGCCCTGATCGTCGGTGGCCTGATCGTGACCAACGCGCTGGGGAGCCTGAGCGACTACCTGTACAAGCAGGTCGTCGGCCCGGTGCCGCAGGAGAACGTAGTGACGATCTTCCCGCACACCTCGTCGGGGCTCGTGCTGTTCGCGATCCTCGCAGTGCTGATCGCACCCGTGCTCGAAGAGACGTTCTTTCGCGCCTTCGTCTTTCAGGGGCTGTCGCGCACGTGGGGGCCGATCGCGGGCGGCGTCGTGTCCGCCTTGGTCTTCGCCGCCTGGCACCAGCAGCTCTCGGTGCTGATCCCGATCTTCGGGCTCGGCATGGTGCTCGCCGCCGCCTTCTACTGGACCAGGTCGATCTACACGAACATGACGCTCCACGCGATCTTCAACGCCGTCGGCATCGTCGCCTGGTGGTTCATCAAGACGAAGTCGTAGCCGCCGCCCCGTCGGACGGGTCCCGACAGACGCTCGCCGTCGTGCCGAGCCTGAGCGGGCTCGGTCTCGTCGATCGTCAGCGCAGCAACGTGGGCTTGCGCAGCTCGCGGCAGCGGCAGCCCGCGCCGTCGTCGGGCAGCGCGGCGGCCGCGTCGAGCACGATCCGCCCCATGACGGCCGCGTCGTCGCTGAAGCGGCGCTTGAGCTCGTCGTGGCTCCAGTCGGCCACGACCCCCTCGCCGTAGTTGACGATGAGGTAGATGCCCGAGTAGCAGGCGCCGATGTCGCGCGCAAGCCAGACCTCGGGCGAGAAGCTCTGGCCGACGACATCGCCGAGACCCTGCAGGTGGCGCACCTCGGCCGGCGACTCGAATCGCGGCCCCTCGGTGACCACGTAGGTGCCGCGACCGAACAGGCGCCGGTCGGGCGCCAGGCGCCGCGCGCTGGCGAGCAACGCCGCGCGCCCGACCGCGCACACCGGCTCGCGCATGATCAGCAGGTGGTCGCCCACGACGCCCTCGCCGGCGCGGTCGGTCGTCATGTCGACGAAGTCGTCGCAGACCACGAGGTCGCCGGGGTCGAGCAGGTGGTTAAGGCTGCCCACGCCGGCCTCGGAGAGGATGCGGCCGACGCCCGCGCGCTGCAGCACGCTGAACACCTGACGCGAGGCCCGGCCGCGCGCCACCCCCGGACGCCAGCCGTGCATGCGCACGTGCAGCGCCGGGCGGCCGGCGAGCTCGAACAGCCCGAACGGGGGGCTGTCGCCCCAGAGCGTGTCGAAGACGAGGTCGTCGTCGAGCGGCACGACGTCGGGGTGCAGGTCACCGGGGAACGAACCGCCCTGGGTCGCCGAACCGCCGATCAGGGCCAGGCGCGCGGCCGGTACGGCACGGCCGGCCACGGTCAGAACCCCGAGATCTGGGTGGGCTCGCGCACGGCGACGAGCTGCACGTGGTCGCCGTTATCGGTCGTGAACTGGCGCAGGTCCTGGTGCAGGCTGCGCGGGAAGGCGCGCACCGCGCCGAGCACGCTCTGGCCGGCGGTCACGTCGGCGCCGATCTTCGTCTGGGGGCGCGCGACGTGGGTGATGATCAGCATCAGGCTGGGGTCGTCGTCGAGCTGCAGGTCGATCTCGGTGTCGGTGTAGCGCCCGAGCAGGCGGTAGGTCGTGACCGCGATCACGCGACCGTCGACCGGGCTGTAGATGAAGGCGCCGGGCACGGCGCCGACGTCGAGGCCGGCGGTGCGCGACGAGGCGTCGCTCGCGTCGCCGCCCATCTCGTAGTAGCGCATGCCGCCGCTCGCGAAGAGGTCGGCTAGCGTGCCGGCGACGCCCGAGGGATCGCCCTGCCGGCCGACCGGCTGCAAAGCGACGCTGTTGCGGTTGTCGACGGGGTGAAAGGCGACCGCCGTCGTGGCCTCGAGCTTGACCGGCAGGAGCAGGTCGATGCCCTCGACACGCGCCACCACGATGTGGCGCACGACCGTGCCGGACTGGCCGAACTGCGAGACGACGTTGGCCGACGGCACCTGTGCGGGTTTGGGAGCGGGCCATGCATAGGCCGCCCAGATCGCGCCGATGACCAGGGGGACGACCACCAGGATGGCCACGAAACGCCGGCGCCTGACCTGACGCCGGCGAGCCCTCTTCGCCTGCCGTCGTTCGTAACTCAGGCTGTGCATGCTCCTGAGGGTATACGCGGGTCCCGGTTCCTGGCAAGCTGCCAGGTTCGCGCCGGAGCCGGCGACGAGCGCCGTTGCCAGGTCCGGCAACGCCTTTGCGCGCTCCCCCGCCGCACAGCCTCCGCCGGCGCGCTCAAGTCGCGCGCGGCGTCTCCGATATCGCTAGGAGGATGCGGTTTACAAAACGTCCCGGCAGGCCGCCGGGACGCGTTCGGAGGTGGCCGTGAAGCGACTCACGATCTGCATCGTCCTCGCCACGCTCGTCCTGCTTTTCGTCGGACCGGCGACGGCCAGGGCCGCGACCCTGACGAAGCCCGAGCGCCAGCTCCTCGCGCTGATCAACAAGACGCGTGCCAGGCACCACCTGTGCAAGCTCACCGTCGCGACCTGTCTGCAGAAGGCGGCCACCGCGCACTCGCACGAGATGCTGCGACGCGGCTACTTCAGCCACTCCTCGTACAACGGCAACAGCTTTGCCCAGCGCCTGATCCGCTTCGGCTTCTCGCCGTCCGGCTACCGTAGCTGGGCGGTCGGCGAGTGCATCGCCTGGGGCGCCGGCAGTCGCGGCTCGCCCAAGGCCATCTTCCGCGCCTGGATGCACAGCGCGCCACACCGCGCCGTCATTCTCTGCGGGCACTTCCGCAGAGCCGGCCTGGGACGCGCCAGGGGTTCCTACAAGGGCATGTCGGGCGTCGTGTTCTTCACGCTCGACTGTGGCGCGCGCACCTCGTAACCGGTCGGCGTGACGGACGGCCGCGGCGGCCCTGCGGGCCGCCGCGGCCGTCCTCGTCTTGGCCCCCGTTCACGCGCCGGCCGCCGCCGCCGACGCCATCCGCCCGAGCCGTCGCCGCCATGGTCTAGGATGCGGCCATGGCCGACGTCGCCTTTCTGACCGACGGCTCCCACGAGCAGGTCGTGTACGTCACGCACCGCGCCGCGCAGCCGGCGCGCCACGAACCGCTGCCCGACGACCTGCACCCCGAGCTTGCCGCCGCCCTGCGCGGCCAGGGCATCGACCGCCTCTACAGCCACCAGCGCCGCGTGTGGGACCACCTCGCCGCCGGCGACAACGTCGTGGTCGCCACGGGCACCGCCAGCGGCAAGTCGCTCGCCTTCGCGCTGCCCACGCTGCACGCCTTCGCCGGCGACCACGCGAGCCGGGCGCTCTTCGTCTACCCCACCAAGGCGCTCGCCCAGGACCAGGCCCGCAAGCTCGCGGCGCTGCACCTGCCCGGCGCGGTGGCCGCCCTCTACGACGGCGACACGCCGCGGCCCCAGCGCGCGCGGCTGCGCTCCGCCGCGACGATCGTGCTCACCAACCCCGACATGCTGCACGCCGGCATCCTGCCGGCCCACGAACGCTGGGCCGAGTTCCTGCACCGGCTGCGGTACGTCGTGCTCGACGAGGCCCACGTGTACCGCGGCGTGTTCGGCTCGCACGTCGCTCAGGTCGTGCGGCGCCTGCGCCGGCTCTGCGCCGCCTACGGCGCCGACCCGCGCTTCGTGCTGGCCTCGGCCACGATCGCCAACCCACAGCCCTTCGCCGAGCGCCTGGTCGGCCTGCCGTTCGCGGCGATCGACGACAGCGGCGCCCCCCAGCCCGAGCGCACCGTCGTGCTCTGGAACCCGCCGCTGCTCGACGTCGCCCTGGGCGTGCGACGCAGCGCGCTCGCCGAGTCCAGCTACGTGCTCGCCGAGACCGTGCTGGGCGGCCGCCGGGCGATCGACTTCGCCCCCACGCGCAAGGCCGCCGAGCTCGTCTACGGCTTCGTGCGCCGCCGCCTGGCCGACCGCGACCCGGCGGCCGCCGACGCCGTCATGCCCTACCGCGCCGGCTACACGCCCGAGCAGCGCCGCGAGATCGAGCGCCGCCTGTTCGACGGCGAGCTGCGCGCCGTGGTCGCGACCAGCGCGCTCGAGCTCGGCATCGACGTGGGCAGCCTCGACCTGGCCCTGGTGACCGGCTTTCCCGGCACCATGACGAGCCTCTGGCAGCGCTGGGGCCGGGCGGGCCGCGCCGGCAAGGGCTGGGCGGTGCTGGTCGCCGGCCAGGACGCCCTCGACCAGTACTTCATGCGCGAGCCCGAGCGCCTGCTGTCGCGCGAGGTCGAAGACGCGATCGTCGACCTCACCAACCCCCACATCCTGGCCGCCCACCTGGCGGCGGCGGCCTACGAGCGGCCGCTCGACGAGCGCGACGAAGCCTGGTTCGGCGAGGCCGGCATGGCGCGTGCGGCGCAGCTCGCCGCCGGCGGCGAGCTGCGCCGCACCGCGAAGGGCGCCCTCGCCTGGGGCCGCTCCCACTCCCCCGCCCTGCAGACCGGTCTGCGCTCGGCCTCCGACCGCAGCTTCACGATCGTCGACGGGCGCGACGGCACGGTGCTCGGCTCGGTCGAGAGCGAGCGTGTCTTTCGCGCCGCCCACCCCGGCGCCGTCTACCTGCACCTCGGCGAGAGCTACCTGGTGCGCCACCTCGACTTAGACGGCGCGACCGTCATGGTCGAGCCGTTCCGCGGCGCCTACTACACGCAGGCCAAGGTCGAAAAGCACGTCGCCATCGCCGGCGGCGGCTCACCGCGCCCTCTGGCGGGCGGCGCCGTGCTGTCGTTCGGCTCGATCGAGGTGACCGAGCAGGTCGTGGCCTACCAGAAGCGCGGCATCGACGACGCCGAGGTGATCGACACGGTCAAACTCGACCTGCCCGAGCAGGTCTTCACCACCGAGGCGCTCTGGTTCACGCTGCCGCCCGAGTTGCTCGGCGCCCACGTCGACGAGGGAGCCGTGCTCGGCGCGCTGCACGCCGCCGAGCACACGTGCATCGCCGTGCTGCCGCTCTACGCCATGTGCGACCGCTGGGACATCGGCGGCCTGTCGACGGCCTGGCACTGGCAGACCGACCTGGCCACCGTCTTCATCTACGATGGCCACCCCGGCGGCATCGGCCTCACGCGGCGCGCCTTCGAGGCCTTTGCCGAGCTCGCCGCCGACGCTGCGCTGCTGATCGCCGAGTGCCCCTGCGAGTCGGGCTGTCCCTCGTGCGTCCAGAGCCCCAAGTGCGGTAATTTGAACGAACCGCTCCACAAGCAGGGGGCGCTCGCCCTTCTGCGGGCGATCACGGCCGGCGATGCCGAAGGGAGACAGCGACCATGAGGACGCGCAGATGAACGCCGCCGCGAGCGACGGCCAGGCCACCGGGCAGGCCCCGCACGCGGGCGCGACCGCCCGGCCGGCGACCGCCGACGGCGTGGTGATCGGGCCACTCGAGGCCGGCCATCTCGACGCGGTCGAACCGCTCTGGCGCGGGCTGATCGACCACCTGCGCGAGTCGGGCCCGGTCGTCGAGCTCGTGCCGCACGAGCAGTCGTGGCCGCGCCGCCGGGCGATGTACGAAGAGATGCTCACCGACGGCGCCTCGTTCGCCCTGGGCGCCTGGCGCGGCGACCGGCTGATCGCCTACGCCGTCATGCGCGTCATGCCGCCCGACCCGGTGTGGTACACAGGCGCCCACTTCGCCGAGCTGACCTCGCTGTCGGTGGCGCCCGGCGAGCGCGGCGGGGGCATCGGCACCGTCCTGCTCGACGCGGCCGAAGACGGCCTGCTCGCGCGCGGCATCGACCAGTACTGCATCGGAGTCGACACGACGAACGACGGCGCCCGGCGCTTCTATGCGCGGCGCGGCTTTCGCGACGGCTTCCACCTGCTGCACGGCTGGATCGCCGGGCGGCGGGCCGTCGCCGACACCGAGCCCGGCGAGACGCCCGAGACGGCGTCGCACGGCGAGGACTGACGGACGACGTCGCCGTGAGCTCGACCGGCAAAGCAGACGCGGCACGGCGGCGAGTGATGGACGACATCTGCGTCAGCGTGATCGGCGGCAGTAGCTGCACGCCGGCCGTCGCCGCGCTCGGCGAGCAGCTCGGCGAGCTGCTCGCCGAGCGCGGCTGCACGGTGGTCTGCGGCGGCAAGTCGGGCGTCATGGAGGCCGTCGCGCGCGGCGTGCGCCGGCGCGGTGGCCGCAGCGTCGGCATCCTGCCCGGCCTCGACCGGCGCGACGCGGCGCCCGACCTCACCGTGACGGTCGCCACCGGCATCGGCCACGCCCGCAACCTCGCGGTCGTGGCGAGCGGCGACGTGGTGATCGCTCTGGGCGGCGCCTGGGGCACGCTGTCTGAGATCGGCCTGGCGCGCTCCATAGGCCGTCAGGTCGTGCTGCTCGAGAGCTGGAGCGTGACGGCCGCCGAGGGCGAGCTCGACGGCCTGCACCGGGCCACCGACGCGCCGCAGGCCGTCGAGCTCGCCCTCGCCCTGGCGCGCGGCGGCGCTCAGCCGGGGTAACCGGGCACTCGGATCGGCTCAGGCCGAGCGGCTCGGTGGTCGCCCTCAGGCGGGCGCACCCTGCCGAGCTATGGCGGCGGTCAGTGCGGGCTCCACGACGTGCTGGGCTTGGGCTTCGGGCTGCTGGTCGACGTGCTCGACGTGCTCGGCTTGGGCGTCGGCTCCTTGGTGCCGACCATGAGGATCTCGCGGACCATCGAGTACACGCTCTTGAAGTCGTCGTTCCAGAGCAGCTTGCCGTTTGCGTCGTAGACCTTGCGGAAGCAGTCGATGCTCATGCCGTTCACCCCCGGCGTCTGCACCCTGGTCTGGCCCTTGGCGAGCGACGGGTCGCGCGACTTGTGCACGGTGAAGGGCACGATGTCATACCAGCTGTTGGTCCAGGCGACGACCTTGCGATGCAGCGGCGAGCTGTAGAGCGACACGGTGAGCGACCAGCCCGTGAAGTCGGTCTTGAGCAGGATCCAGTTGGGCGTGTCGTTGCGGAACTTCAGGTCGTAGGCGCCGTAGCTCACGGTGGCGTCGCGACCCAGCGGGTAGTGCGAGATGTAGAGCTCGTGGTTGTGGCGCTCGACGATCTGCAGGCCGGCCTCGAAAGCGGCGTTGAAGACCGTCGTCGACACCTGGCACATGCCGCCGCCCACCGAGTCTTCGAGCTTGCCGTTGATGATGGTCGGCGCCATCTTGAAGCCCTTGGCCGCGGTGCGCTCGCCGGTCGTCTCGTTGACCGAGAAGACCTTGCCCGGCGCGATCAGCGTGTCGTTGAGCAGCGCTGAGCCCAGCCTGACGTTGTCGAGCCGGTTCGTGGTGCCGGCCACGCTCGTCGTGTAGGTGCCGATGCGGGTCGTGATGCGCAGCGCCTTGGCGTCGGCGTAGCTCAGCGACGGCGGCGCCTGGCCGAACACCGCGGTCGCGCTCCGGCTGCCGGTGCCGGCGGCGGCCGCGTTCATGTTGGCGATGGTCGGGCCCGGCACCACGCCGTAGCCCGCCGTGCCCTGCTTGACCCACACCCGCTTGCCGCCGTTCGTCACGGTGAAACTCGCATCCTTGCCGGGCCGGCCGACCTGCCGCGTGATGTAGTCGAACCAGCCGCGCGTGACCGGCGAGTCGAAGGTCGGGCGCAGGTGGGGCGACGCCTGCTGGCGTGCGAAGCTCAGGTACTGGCCGAGGTCCTGGCGGGCGATCGTCCAGGTGTGGCCGCCGTGGGTGAGCGAGAGTGGGCCGGACAGCCAGCTCCGCGCGCTCGCGGCCGCCGTCTGGGCGTCGGCCGTGGAGACGGACGGGTCGATCGTCTCGACCGGCAGGGCCGCGCTCGCGTTGGTCTGCGAGAGCAGCGCGGCGTCGAGCAGGCCAAGGACGGCCGCGCGGTCGACCGCGCGGCCGTCCTTGGCCTCGTGGGCGACCGGATCGGTCCCGCGCACCGTGACGCCGCCCTCGACCGGCTTCACGTCGACGGCGCGGGCGATGGCGTCGAGATGCTCGCGCGTGGAGGTCTTGCCGTAGCTGACGACGGGGTCGACCGAGTGGCTCGAGAAGAGCAGCGCGAAGCGGTCCCACACACGCGCGGCGAGGTTGCCCGAGCGTGTGTAGGCGAAGGCGGCGACGGCCGTCTGGCGCGGCTGGATGCGGGCGTGCAGGGCGCGCCCCGTCAGGGTCCAGTGGTGGCCCCGCCAGGTGAGCCGCACGCTGCCGGTGGAGAGCGCGACGCCCTCGAGCTTGCTCGTCGCCTGGGCCACCGTGAGGCCGCCGACCGGCACGCCGTTCACGCTCACATGGCGACCGATGGTCGAGCCCTGCGTGGCCTCGGCGAAGGCCACGGCCGCGACGAAGAGCGCCACGACGACGCCCACGATCAGCAAAATCGCGAGGCGGCGCTGCGAGGGGCTGCCACCGTCGCCGACGCGCGGCCGCGCGCCGCGCAACGAGCGCCCGGGGCGCCCGGCGGTGCCAGCACCCTGCGCGTCGCGCTCGCGGACGCGCACCCAGCCGACGCCGAGCCCCGGCTCCGGGCCCCAGTCCTCGACCGCGGCCACGGCCGGCTGCGAAGGGCTCTCCGCCGGTCGCGCGGGGCGGGGCCGGGCGGCGGCGCGGCCCTGCGGGCCGCGCCGCCGCCCGGCCAGCCGCTCGAACGGCCACGCCACGACCGCGACGAGCAGGGCGAGGATGAGGACGGCGAGCGATTCCTTCTTCTTACGGCGCCGCGGGGGTCTCTGGGGGGTTTGACTCATCACGGTCATAGTAACGGACGGGCAACACAGTTCCGAGCGCACCCGAGGTCGGTCGGGCCGAAGACGACCGATCTGGCCATCGTCACGCCCGCCCTCATCGCTATGTCAACCCTCACGGCGGCAGCCCCCGGTTCTCGCAATCGTGCGACTGCTATAGTAAGCGACATCGGGGCAGGAGCGCACGCTCCAAACGGGGGCCTGACAGTGGGGGATCGCCGCAATCCAAGACGCGGTGTGCCGGCCGGGGCGCCGGCGTTCGTCGCCGCAAAGATCGCAACACCGAGCGTCGGTCGAGCGCTCATCCGGCCCGACGTGCTTGCCCGGATCGCCGCCGGAGCGAGCAAGCGACTGCTCATCGTGCGTGCGCCGGCCGGTTACGGCAAAACCGCCGTCATCGCCGAAGCCGCTCGGCGACTCGCCTGGCGGGCGGCCTGGTACCGCATCGACGTCCTCGATCACGACCCCGCCGTGTTCGTCGCATCGCTCGTGCAGGCGGTCCGCGATCGAGTCCCCGGGTTCGGCGCGATCCTCATCGAACGCTTCGCCGAGGCACACGAGACGCCGATGTCGCCGGCCGAGATGGTCGCCCTGCTCGTGTCGGAACTGCGCGACGAGGTCGACGACGAGCTGCACATCATCGTCGACGACTACCACCAGGCGATCGCCTCGGCCGAACTCAACCGCACGCTCGACTACGTGCTCGCGAACCTGCCGCCCCTCGTTCACCTCGTTCTCCTCACCCGGTTCCAACCGACCGTCTCGACGACGCGCCTGAAGCTCGACGACGCCCTCGCCGAAGTGTCGTTCGAGGACCTCAGGCTCGAGCCTTCGCAGGTCGTAGAGCTCTTCGCCGACCGGTCGAGCGCGCGCCTCCAGCACGACCAGGCAGTCCGGCTGGTCGAGATCACCGAGGGCTGGCCGGCGAGCCTCGTCCTGATCAGCCGAGCACGCGACTGGACGAGCCTCGGCTCGATCGAGAACGCGCTCGTCGACCCCCGGCTCACGAGCGACGTCTTCTCGTACCTCTCTGAAGAAGCCTTCAGGCGAGAAGATGCCGAGACGGTCGCGTTCCTGCTCGCGACGTGCTGCCTCGAGTCCATGACGATCGAGCTCGCCGACACGGTCGCCAGGTCCGATCACGCGCGCCGGTCGCTGGAGCGCCTGGTAGCTCACAACGTCTTCACTTTCGTCGACCGCGCGACCGGCACGTATCGCTATCACCAACTGCTCCGCGACTACCTGCAGCAGTGGTACGCGAACGAGTACGGCGCCGAGGCCTTTCGCAGCCAGCAGCTTCACACGGCCGCATCAGTCGAGGACGCCGGCGATCCTGAGACCGCCATCGAGCTCTACTTCGCCGCGAACGAGCCTGAGAGGGCGCTGGGCATGGTATCGCGGAGCGGCGAGCTCGTCACCGACAACTGCCGGTTCAGCGCGCTGCGATCTTGGCTCGAGCGTCTCGCGCCGAACACGTCCCTCGACGACCCCTGGGTCCTCTTCCTGGCCGGCCAACTGGCGTTGCGCGAAGGCGACTCGAGCCAGGCTCTCGCCGCGCTCACCCGCGCCGAAGCCCAACTCCGCGCTCGCAACGACCAATGGGGCGTGTACCACGCGCTGAGCGCGATCGAAGCCATCTGGTTCTGGAAGGGCGATTTCGAGCGGTCAGCAACGTACTGCCAGGCGGCCCTGGAGGCAGCGACCACGACGGAGCAGCGGGTGCATACGCTTGTGAGCCTCGGGTCGGCACAAAGCTACATGTGCCACTGGGGAGAGGCTGACCTCCTGTGGAAAGAGGCCGAATCCCTTCGGCCCGGGCTGTGCCCGCGAGAGCGGGCGCGGGTGGCGGCCCTCCGCGCCAATATGGACTACCTGTGCGGGCGTTTCTTGAACGCGCACGCGGGACTGACACGGGTCATTCCATTTGTTGAGACTTCGGGTTTCGGGCCCCTTAAGGTCACATTGATTGGGGTCCTCGCCGATCTCTTGCGGGACCTAGGGCGCTACACGGAGGCCGCGGCGGCGGGCCGCTTTTGCATCGATGAGTGTGAGGCACTCGGCTTGGACCACTTGAGGCACATGTTCGACGAGGGTCTTGCTCGCGTGTCAGCCGCAAATGGAGACTTCGACTCGGCCAGGCAAGTCTTCGAGCGTCTCGCCAAGTCCTCCCGCATCGCGCAGGATGCCTGGTCCCTTTCCACGACTCTCTGTGGACTTGCTGACACCCTAAGGCGCGCCGGACTCCTTCACGAGGCCACGGACGCATATCGAGCCGCCATTGACTCGGGGCGCAGGACTCAGGCGCCAACCCCCTTGCTGTCCGCTGAGGCGGGCTTGGTCTTCTCGCAAGCCCTTCTGCACGGTGGTGGGCGCGACGCGCTAAGACAGCTTCAACGCAAGTGCCAGCGCCTCGACCTCGCCTTCATCGCAAACACCTGTGCTTTCTTCAGTGCCGTCTTGGCGTTCCGAGCGGGAGAGCAAAATGGCGCCATGGCCTCACTCAAGAGGTGTCTGCCGACTCAACTGAGATTGGGACACATCGACTTCCTCTGCCAGGAATTCGCTACGTGGCCGGACCTAGGTCTTGAGGCCGCCCACGACTCCGGGCTAGCAGAGTGGAGGTCCCCCCTAGTTGCGGCGCTAACTCGAAGTCGACGATCAACCCCGCTACTCGTTGGCATGTTGGATTCGGGGGATGGCGACCTGATCAGCCTCATCCTGGAGTGCGAAGGTGCAGTGCCCGAGCCGGTGATCCAGGAGCTGCTTTCATGGGCAAGGCGGCATGGTCGAATCCGCGACTTGCGCGCAATTCGGAAGGCCTTGCCACACCACCCCAGCGCGTCAGTCACACAGCTGACCAGCAGGGAGGAGCAGGTCCTAGGCCTCATCGCCGCCGGCCATCGCAATCCAGAGGTTGCACGGCGCCTCTTTCTATCTGAAAAGACGGTCAAGACCCATATCAACCACATCTTCACGAAGCTGGGCGTCAGCGATCGCGTCCAGGCCGTGCTGTACTATCGCGCATACATCCAACCGCTGGCCGGACAAGATACAACCCGGGACTGATTCGCCACCGAACGCCGACCAGTAGCCTCCTTCCCACAACCACTCCGGAGGGGGGCCATGGAATCATCCGCATCCATCGTCTTCGTCGAGTCGCAACGCATGAGCCCACGTAAGAAGACCGTCATCGAGATCCTTCGCGACAATCCCGGGTTCGTGTCGGGCCAGGCGATCAGCGACTCGCTCGGCATCTCGCGTAACGCGGTCCACAAGCACGTCAACTCGCTGCGCGCTCGCGGCTTTCGCATCCTCGGCATCTCCCGCCGCGGCTATCGGCTCGAAGAGGAGCCGCGGCGCCTGGTCATGCCGGTCGTGGCCAAGCTGACTGAAAGGTCAGCGCTCGGCAGGTCGTACCGCTACTACGACGAGATCGAGTCGACCAACACCGAAGCCCGACGCCTGGCGACCGAGGGCGCGCCCGAGGGCACCGTCGTCGTCGCCGAGAGCCAGCTCAAGGGCCGGGGCCGTCTCGGGCGCACCTGGACCTCACCGCCCGGCAAGGGCCTGCTCTTCTCAGTCGTGCTGCGGCCGACGCTCGCCATGACCGAGGCTCACCTGCTCACGCTGACGACCGGCGACGCTGTGGCCGAGGCCATCGAGGCCCAGGCGAAGGTACCCGTCCATCTGAAGTGGCCCAACGACATCATCATCGACAACAAGAAGGCCGGCGGCATCCTGCTCGAGGTCTCGGGTGAGCAGGATCGTGTCGACTGGGTCGTTGCCGGCATCGGTATCAACGTGAACGTCGAGTTCACCGAGCTTCCCGTTGCCCTGCGCAAGACCGCCACGTCACTCAAGATGGCGACCGACAAGACCGTCGATCGCAGCGTGCTCCTTGCCCGCATCCTGCTCACGCTCGAGAAGACCTATCTCGATTGCCTCACGAACGGCTTCGAGCGCACCCTCCGCGAGTTTCGCGAACGCGACTACCTCCTGCACCGCAGCGTGAGCATGCAGACCCGCGAGGGGCTCGTCGTCGGCGAGGCCGCCGGCATCGACGACCGCGGGGCGCTGCTGGTCGAGCTGCCCGATCGCCACATCAGGCGCTTCCACTCCGGCGACGTGACATTGCATCAGTAGCGCGAGCGGCTCCGGCGGCAACCGTTGAAGGAAGCCGCCGGAGCCGCTACATTGTCAACTTGCTGTGCTTGTAGCGAGTTGACAATTGTTCCTCCGCCTCACACCTCGCGACCTCGCCCTCGCGGCCTTGTTCGCGGCGCTCGTGTCGCTCGGGGCGCTCGTCTCGGTGCCGTTCTTCGGGCCGGTGCCCTTCACGCTGCAGGTCGCCTTCGTCCTGCTCGCCGGACTCGTCCTCGGCGCTCGGCTGGCGACCCTCAGCTTGGCGGTCTACATCGTGATGGGGCTGGTCGCACCCGTCTATGCCCAGGGCTCATCGGGCCCGGGTGCTTTGGTCGGCCCGGCGGGCGGCTACCTCGTCGGGTTCGTGATCGCGGCCGGGCTTGTAGGCTGGCTGTCTGACCGGCTCCGTCCGCGCACCCTGTGCACCGCGCTCCCGATCGCGCTCGCCGGCCTGATCCCGATCTACGCGATCGGCGCGACCTGGCTTGCGCTGCAACTGCACACGGGCAGCATTCAGGCCATCGTTTGGGGAGGCATCGTGCAGTTTCTGCCGGGGGACGTGACGAAGGCCGTCGCTGCGGCCTTCGTCGCCCGCGCCCTTGTCAGCCTGCCGCTGGATCTCGCCGCGACCTCGCGAGCCCGCTGAGATCGGCCAGCGCCTCGCCCCGCAGGCGCAGGTTCAGGCGGCCGCGCTCGTACTCGTCCATGAAGTCGGTCGCGCTGCCGTCGCGATAGGCGAGGTCCTTGTCGCGCAGGATGCCGGCGAGGATCTCGACCCAATGGGCGTCGAGGGCGACGCCGGCCATGGAGCGCAGTTCCTTGAGCGCCTCGAACGAGCTCAGGGCGCGGCGGTACGGACGATCCGACGTCATCGCATGGTAGGTGTCGGCGACCGCGAGCATCTTGCTCGCATCGGGGATTGACTCGCTCATCAGTCCAAACGGATAACCGGTCCCATCGAGCCGCTCGTGGTGGTAGCGCACGATGTCGGCCACGTTCTTGTAGGCGGCAAGGTGAGACAGCACCTCGGCGCCCTTCTCGGGATGCTGGCGGATGTAGTCCCACTCCTCGTCGTCGAGACCCGAGTCTTTGCGCAGGATCGCGTCCGGAGTGCCGACCTTGCCCAGATCGTGAAGCAGGCCGGCGAGGTGGATCTCCTCAGCCTCGCCTTCGTCCATGCCGGCTGCGAGGGCCATGTCGCGGCAGTACATCGCGACAGCGGCGGAGTGGTCGGCCGTGTACTGATCCTTGCTGTCAAGGAGGACGACCATGGCAACTGCCAAGCCAAGGTTCATCTCAAGATACTTGTCTGTGAGCTCCTGCTGCTTGGCGACGTGCGCCCTCTCCCTGACGAGGAGCTTGAACATGTACTGGCTCGCGAACAAGGGAATGAAGAGGAGCACGACCGCGGTAATGCCCGCTGTCGCATAGAGGGCCGCCACCGCGAGACCCAACCCAACCACAACGGCCATGGATTGAAGCAGCTGCGAGGGCATTCCGCCTCGCCAGTAGAGCGCCGGTGCAACCCCGTACTTTGCCCAAGCGCCCAAGCTCGTGATTAGGTTGTTCGTACCCTCGTAGACGATAGCCGCCGCCGCACCAGTGAGGAGCAAAGGCAGCGAGAGCGAATGAAGAGCGATCCCGAAGTGGTGCTGAGCGGCGGAGAACACCCACCCGGCGATGAAGGCCGATATGAGGAGATTCGCGCAGTTGTATGCAGCGACCGCCCTCGATTCCTCCCTCCAAGAACCCCAGAACCCAACAACGAGCGCCACAGCCATGGCGGGCACTTGGCCGAGGAACATGATTGCTAGGAGAATTGGCAGGTTGCCAGCGGTGACGGTCACCCGCTCCCGAATCTCCACCGCCATTTCCTCTGCGACGATTGCGACAAAGGCCAGGATAATCGCATCGAGGACGTGGGCGGAAAGGGAAACGTCAGAACGTACAAGGACTGCCGCCCAGAGGCAGGCGAACGCAGCAACCAGGCCGGCTGCCCCCGCCAGAACCACGAATCTACGCTCACGACTGTCCACACGCACCCCGCGCCGCCTCGAGTGCAGCATGTATCTATCGGCGCGCGGCGGGTGAACCTTTAGCGCGAACGGGTGGTGACGCTAGTGAATCTTGCTGCTACCGCCAGGCGCGACCAAGACCAGCACGATCGACGCCAAGACGTTTTCGATCTTCCTCATTGGAACCTTCTATTCCGATGCGTCAGTGAAGCCGGGTCTGCGAGCGAGGCATCTGGACCCCCTAAAGTCCATGAGCGAGGTGCCGATACAATAAGGTTGACGATTGGGTGTGGCCTGGATGGTATACACCTTTCGGTCCCGTAGGCAAGCTCTGGTACCCTTTGGCCTTGAGAGGGGGATGCGGAACGGTGGTCGAGGCGCCAAGGCCTGAACCTGATTCCCGCAGACAGCGTTGACGGCTTGGACCAATGCGAAGCAGCGGGATGTCCGCCCCACCCGCCCGAACTTCCTTCTACTGCTCGGCGGCCAGTTCGTCTCGCAGCTCGGCGACCGCATCGCCATGGTGGCGTTTCCATTGCTCGTCTGGCGTACGACCCATTCCGCACTCTCGACCGGAGTCGTCCTCGCACTGTTCACCCTGCCCTACGTGCTGTTCGGGGCCGTCGCCGGTGGCGTGCTCGACCGGTTGGACCGCCGGGGGGTCATGGTGGCGGCCGACATCGTGCGCGGCGGGCTGGTTCTGGCGGTGCCGTTCGTTGCCACGCACTCGGTCCTCGGCGTGTATGCGCTCGCCTTCCTCGTGTCGTGCGCGACGGTGTTCTTCGATCCGGGGCTCATGGCCCTGTTGCCGGACATCGTGCCGGGAGGCGGCCTGCTGCGCGCCAACTCGGTCCTTTCGGCGAGCGAGCACATCACAGAGGTCTTGGGCTACGCGACGGCCGGCCTCGTGCTCCCCATCCTTGCCACGCACACGGCGTTTGCGATCGACGCTGCGACGTTCGGTGTGTCGGCCGTCACTCTCCTGGCCATGACGATGGACAGGGCGAACCGCGAGGCCAGTAGAGCTGAGCCTGCGACACGGTCGACCTTTGCCGCCCAGCTGCGCGAAGGCATGGCTTACCTCGCACGTCATCCGGGCCTGCGCGCCAACACGCTGCTGGCGGTGGCAGCGGTCGCCGGCGTCGGAGCCTTCTACCCGCTGACCTTCCTGCTCGCAGCCGGCCGCTTCCGGCACCCCGGCTACTGGGGGTTCATGGAGGCCGCGATCGGGCTCGGCTACATCGCCGGCTCCGTGGCCATGACCGCCGGCGCCAAGCGCGTGCGCAAGGGCCTCGCCATCACCCTCGGGCTGATGGCGATGGGCGTCTGCTACACGCTACCCTGGGCGCTCGGTACCCTTCCGCTCGTCCTGGCCGACTTCGTCGTGCTCGGCGCGGCCAACGCCGTCATGCTGATCTCGATCGACACGTACGTGCAGTCGGTCGTTCCGGAACACCTGCGCGGTCGTGTGTGGGGCGCCCGGTTCACGCTCACCCAGGGCGTGTACGCGATCGGCGTGCTCGCGGCGGGCGCGCTTGCCGCCGTCGTCAGCCTGGGGCCGCTCTTTGCGGTGTGCGGCGCGATCGTGTTCGTGCCGGCCCTCGTCGGCTTCTTCCTGCCGGTCGTGCGCGACGTCTGAGCGGCGCGCGGCGCCGTCGAGGCGTCCGGCCGCCTCTCATCCGTTCGGTCGCCTCGCGAGAGCGTGGTAGCCTAGGCGCGGGGCTCAAAGCGCGGCCGGCACTCGCCGGCCGGTTCTTGGGGAAGGCCACATGACAACGGCAGCCGACACCGGCCGGGCGCCGACATCCCACAAGACCGACTGGTCGCAGCTTGCGCTGGTCTGCTTTGCGTCGTTCGTCGTGTGGTCGGGCTTCGGCGCCATCCTGCCCTACCTGCCGGTGTTCCTGCACGAGCAGGCTCACGCGTCGGTGCACATGATCGCCTGGATCGCCGCCGGGTATTACGCCGGCACGTTCCTGTTCTCGTCGCCGCTCGGACGGCTCAGCGACCGCATCGGCCGCAAGCCGGTCGTGGTGGTAGGTCTGTTCCTCTACGGGCTCGCCACGTTCCTCTTCGTGACGACGGTGAGCGCCTGGTGGTTCCTGCTGTTCCGGCTCTGCGAGGGCGTCGGCGCCGCCTCGGTCGGGCCGGCCGGCAGCGCCGTCATCGCCGATTTCAGCGACGAAGCCACGCGCGGCCGCGCCTACGGCATGCTGACGAGCGCACAGTTCGGCGGCCTCGTCATCGGCCCGCTGCTCGCCATCGTGTTGAACGACCTGGGTGGCGGTGGCCGCCGCGGCTTCTACACGATCTTCCTGGTGGGCAGCGGCATGACCCTGGCCATGGCCGTGCTCGTCCTGGCGCTGCTCAGGGAGCCCGCCCACGCCGCGGCGCGGCGCCGTCAGGCTGCCGCCGACCACCGCCGCGAGGTCGCCGAGCGCAAGCGCCCTGGTGGCATCACGCTGCGGTCGCTCCCGGCCGCCGTGGTCCGCTCGCTCCGGCAAAGGGTCGCGCGCGTCGTGGCGAGCTACCGCCCGCTCGTCACGCCGCCCATCGCGGCGTTCCTGCTCGTCGCCGCGACGAGCCACTTCGCCATGGGCGGCTGGGAGGTGCTCTGGAGCCTCTGGCTGCGCCACCTGGGCGCCTCGATGGCCTATGTGAGCCTCACCTGGACCGCCTTCTCGGTGCCCATGCTGTTCTCGTTCGCCGGCGGCGTGCTGGCCGAGAAGGGCAATCGCTTCCGGCTCATGTTCGCCGGCTACGCCTTCTCGGCGTGCTCGTGGGTGGTCTACGGCTTCACTCGCAACCTCACCGTCTTTCTGCTCTTCAACGTCCTCGAGGGCATCGCCATCGCCATCTCGATGCCGGCCAAGCAGGCCTTCCTTGTGCAGTGCAGCCCACGCCGCTGGCTCGGCACCGTGCAGGGCATGGAGCAGACCTCGATGCAGCTCGCCGCCCTGGTGGGCACGCTCACGGCGCCCTACCTGTTCACCTGGATCAGCGGCGACGCGATCGGCGTCGGCGGCTTTCTGGCGCTCGCCGGCCTCGCCTGCGCGGCGCCCGTGCTCGGGCGAGCCTGGAAGGACATCGTGGCGCGGGGCGAGGCGCTCAGCCTCGCAGAGGCTGAGCGCCTCGCCCCCGCGGCCCGTGGCGCCGGCTTCGACGACGAGCGCGCCCCGCTCGCCTGACCGGGCGTCGCGGCCGCCGCGTCGGTCCGATTGCGACAGCCTCGGGCCGACGGCGGCCGCCTCGTCCCGCCCCCCGGGCCCGCCGTCTTCGTCGGTCGCACGGGCCGTCGGCGCTCATGAGCGATTGAAGCGCTGCCGATCCCGGAGTAACGTACTTCGAGGTCCGATCACCGAGGCAGGTGCCGATGCTCGAGAAGATCCGCCCCAAGAGCGGCCCACGCCGCACCATCATCGACTACGGCCTCACGGCGCTCATCGCCGTCGCTCTGGCGATCGCGGTGCAGTCGTTCGTGGTCAAGCCGTACCTCATCCCGTCGACGTCGATGGCGAACACGCTCGTGCCCGGCCAGCGCGTGCTGGTCGATCGCCTGGCGTATCGCTTCCGCGCGGTGCACCGCGGCGACATCATCGTCTTCCGCCGGCCCGAGCCGCCGCACGATGTGCTGATCAAACGGGTCGTCGGCCTGCCGGGCGACCTGCTCGCGGTGCACGGCGGCCGGCTCTACGTGAACGGCGTCCTCGCGCCCGACTCGTTCGTCGACAAGGTCGACGGCATGACCGAGCCGACCACCGCCGCCGATCCCTACGCCAGCAGCGACCCCGATGCCCCCTGGTCGCTCTCGCACGCGTTCCGCGTGCCCAGCGGACGCTACTTCGTGATGGGCGACAACCGCACCGACTCGAGCGACAGCCGCTACTGGGGCACCGTGCCGAGTCGCGACATCATCGGTCGGGCGTTCTTCACCTACTGGCCGCTCGGCCGCATCGGCAACCTCTGACAGACCCTCGCCGACGGACGGGGCGGGGGCGGCCTGTGGCCGCCCCCGCCCCGTTGTTCGCTGCCTCTCGCGGGCCGGACGCCCGCCTCCTTTCAGGCCGCGCGCCCGGGCCGTTCCGGGTCGGTCGGCGCCGCCGGCGTCGGACCTGTCGCCGCCGACTCCGCCGCCGCCGGACCGGCTGCCGGCGCGATGCCGATCACGCCGCCGGACTGTTCGAACCCCTCCTGCTCCTCGGCCCACGGGACCATGGCGTCGACCGTCTCCATGCGCCGTGCGAAGAACGGCCGTGCGCGCCTGGAGAACGCCCAGAACAGGAGCATCCCGATCACGCCGGTGACGAGGAACGCCGCGCCCAGGATGAACGGCGGCCCGACCCCGAACCACGACGTGCCCGAGGCCGAGTTGGCCGGGTACCAGAGCTGGTCGAACGAGGCGGCCAGCACCCAGGTCAGCATGACCGCGCCGGCCAGCGGAAAGACGAGCAGCAGGAGCACGCTCTTCCAGCTCGCGAACAGGTGGTGGCGGTAGAAGAGCGGCACGGCGTAGCCGTTGATGCCGTAGTAGAAGGCGATCGTGATGCCGAGCGCCGCGATCGAGTCGGCCAGCACGTTCTGACTGACCAGCGTGAGCCCGACGTACCAGACGATCGACAGGACGCCGTAGATGACGGTGCCCCAGACCGGCGTCTGGAACCGCGGACTGACCCGCGCCCATACACTGGGGATGGCGCGGTGCGACGCCATCGACAGCGTCGTGCGGGCGCCCGGCAGGATGGTGGTGAGCGTCGAGGCCGTGGCCGAGGTCAGCACGACCGCGACCAGCAGCTTGTCGAGGCCCGAACCGAGCACGGCGTTGCCCAGCGGGCTGAGCACGTCGGCCGAGTTCTTGCTCAGGTAGGCCGGCCCGTGGAAGGCCTGCGCTGCCGTCGTGGCCAGCACGTAGATGAACACGAGAGCCACCGTGCTGAGGATGGCGGCGATGCCCGGCACGATCGACTTGCGCTCCGTCTCCTCGTTCACGGAGACGGCAGTGTCCCAGCCCCAGTAGATGAACAGGGCGAGCAGGACGCCGCCGGCGAGGGCGCCGAGGTTCATGTTGGGCACGAACCACGAGACCGCAGGATGCACCGCGCCGGCCGGGTGGGAGGTGTACACCTTGGTCAGCGCCACCACCGAGAAGATCACGAGCATCAGATACTCGAAGCCCAGCAGGAACCACTGCAGGCGGGCCGAAACCTCGATGCCGATCGCCGTCACCACGCACATGATGATGAGGAACGCGACGCCGACGAACGTCACCCAGAAGAGCGAGTTCGCCAGGCCGTTGGCGCCGATCAGCGAGAAGAAGTAGGTGCCGGTGATCTGCGCCAGGCTGGCCATCACGATGATGTCGGCCGCGACCATCACCCAGCCGGTGACCCAGCCCGTCTTGGGCCCGATCGCCCGCGTGACCCAGCTGAAGGTCGTGCCGCAGTCGGGGTCCGCCTTGTTCAGGTAGTAATACGAGGCCGCGATGAGGATCATGGGCACGAACGAGACCAGCATGATGGCCGGCGATCTTAGCCCGATGCCCGCCACGGCGACCACCAGGCCGAGCGTGACGGCGAGACTGTAGGCGGGTGCGGTCGAGGCGACGCCGATCACGACGCTCGAGAGCATGCCGACGGCGTTGGTCTTGAGACCCTTGGCGGTGTCAGACGAGGTGGCCGGTGCCTGGTCCTTGGCCGGCTCGGGGAGCGGCACTACTGCACCTTCCAACGTCCCTCCTTCCCTTCTGCCGAGGCGGAGGGCGGAGTCCCCTTCCGCCACGAGTTGCACGTTCCGCGTCCGGTCCAGGCGGGCCGAAGCGGCAGAGAGGGGAATTCCCTGTGTACATGGTGGTAAACGGTTGGCGCGGCGCTGCGCCAGGCTGGAAGGTGCTGCGCGACGGTCAGGAGAAGCGCCGCACCTCGCCGTAGAGCGTGTCGCGCTGCACCGCGGTGAACCCGGCGGCGCCGATCAGCCGCACGAGCTCCTCGACCGTGACTGCGTGGCTCACGCCGGCGGCCCGCACGACGTTCTCCTCGATCATCGACGAGCCGATGTCGTTGGCGCCGAAGGCCAGGGCCACCTGGCCCATGCGCAGGCCCTGCGTGACCCACGAGGCCTGCAGGTTCGGCACGTTGTCGAGGTAGACCCGACTCACGGCGAGCAGGCGCAGGTAGTCGACGCCGGTCGGCGGCAGGTGGCCCTCGGCAAGGGCCGTGTTGGTGGCGGCGAAGGTCCAGGGGATGAACGCGGTGAAGCCGCCGGTCTCGTCCTGCAGGTCGCGGATACGGCGCATGTGCTCGATGCGCTCGGCCGGCGTGTCGACCGAGCCGAACATCATGGTGGCCGTGGTGCGCAGGCCCAGGGCGTGCGCCTCGCGCATGACGCCGAGCCAGGTGTCGACGGGGATCTTGTGCGGGCTGATCTCGGTGCGCACGCGATCGACCAGCACCTCGGCGCCGCCGCCGGGCAGCGAGTCGAGGCCGGCGCTGCGCAGGCGGCGCAGCGTGTCGGCGACCGTCAGGTCGCTCTGCCGGGCGATGTGCACGATCTCGGGCGGCGACAACGAGTGGATATGGATGGGATAGCGTGCCTTGATGTCTGAGAAGACGCGCTCGAACCAGCACACGTCGAGGTCGGGCGACAGGCCGCCCTGCATCATGATGGCGGTGCCGCCGAGCGCGATGGTCTCCTCGATCTTGCGAAAGATCTCGTCACGGGTCAGCAGGTACCCCCGGCCGCTGCCGGGCTCCTTGTAGAACGCGCAGAAGCGGCAGCCCGAGACGCAGTAGTCGGTGTAGTTGATGTTGCGGTCGACGACGAAGGTGACCTCGCGCTCGGGGTGCAGGCGGCGGCGGACCTCGTCGGCCGCCGCCCCGAGCTCGAGCAGGTCGGCGCGTTCGAGCAGGTCGAGCGCCGCGGCGTCGGTCAGGCGTTCCGGCTGCGCATCACTCATGGTCCAGCCTCAGCTCGAACTTGACGACGGCGCCCTCGGGCACGTTGGGGTCGCCCCAGGCCGGCAGGCCGTCGACCTCGAGCTCGCCGGGCAGCAGGGTGAACCCCAGGCGCCGGTGAAAGGCGATCGAGTCGCGATTGACGACGGCGGTGACAGCCCGCACGGCGCCGCGACCGTCGGCCCGCGCGGCGGCGATCAGGCGCCCATACAGCAGGCGCGCCAGCCCAGTGCGCCGCCAGGTCGGCGCGACGCCGACGAAGTGGCAGTAGGCCTCGTCGGCGTGGTCGGGGCACAGAAAGCCGACGAGAAAGGCGGCGAGCTCGCCGCCGGGCTCGTCGGCGACCCACGACGTGGCGCGGAAGTGCTCGAAGAAGATGCGCGGCAGCAGGTGCGTGAGGTCGCGGCCGCCCCACCAGGCCGGCATGGCCGCCACGACGCGGTCCCAGTCGGCGGTGCGCGCCTCGCGCACGACGACGCGGCCGAGGCCGGCCCTCTCGGGCCGCGCACCGGCGCCGGCATCCCGGCCCGACGCTCGCACGCTCTCGTCCGCCGTCATCGTCGCTGCCTCCTACGCCGTCCTGGCCGCTGCAGGCCCCAGGTCGGGCACGGCGGCGAGCTCACCGAGCGCGGCGGCGCGGCGGTAGAACTCGAGCAGGCCGCCGCGGTACTCGGCCGGAAAGCCGTATTTGAGCTGGTCGAAGTAGTGGTCGAGGTAGGCCGCGCTGAAGTCGTAGAGCTGCGCGGCCGCGGCCGCCGTGTCGAGCGGGTGGGCGGCGCAGCGGTCGCGCGAGGCGACCAGGGCGGCCTCGATCGCGGCGGCCTCGTCGGGGCGCTCGACCAGGAACTCGCGCCGCGCCGCGCAGACCGCGTAGACCATCGGCCGGCCGGTCACGCGGCGCCACTCCTCGCCCAGGTCGTAGCTGTGCGGGTAGACGCCGGCGCGCAGTATGTGGAGCGCCTCGTCGCCGATCAGCAGCAGGCCGCCGAAGTTGGCGAGGGCCTGGGCCAGCGGCCCCTGGCGCGGCGCGAACGACGGCGCGATGCCCCACTCGCGGCAGAGCACCTTGAGCAGGCAGACCGAGGTCGCGCTCTGCTCGGTCAGGGCGACGCTCTCGAGCTGTTCGCGCGGGATCTGCGTGAAGAGCTGGATCGAGTCGACGGCGCCGAACGAGCTGATCGAGATGCCGGGCAGCAGGCCGAGCAGGTCGGCGTGGCGGGCGAACTCGATCGACGAGGGCAGGGCCACGTCGATCTCGCCGGCCACGAGCAGCGCGTTCAACTGGGCCGGCGTGCCCTCGACGACCTCGGCCCGGTAGCCGAGCCGGTCGAGCTCCTCGGCGAAGTGGCAGTAGAGCGGAAAGCAGTTGACGAAGGCGATGCGGCCGACGCGGGCCACGCGCGCCGGCGTGCTCATGCAGGAACCGCCTCGTCGAAGCGCCGCACGACGTTGTAGAGCGTGTCGCGCTCGACCGGCACGCGACCGGCGCCGCGGATCACGCGCACGAGCTCGGCCCGGGTGAGCTCCTGGCCCGTGTCGACGCCGGCTGCGTGACTGATCTTCTCTTCGACCACGGTGCCGTCGAGGTCGTTCACGCCGAACGACAGCGACACCTGGGCGAGCTTGAGGCCGACGTTGATCCAGAACGCCTTGATGTGGCGGAAGTTGTCGAGCACGAGGCGACCGGCGGCCAGCACGCGCAGGTCGTCGTAGCCGGTCGGCCCGGGCAGCTCGGACAAGCCGGTGTTGGCCGGCTGGAACGACAGCGGGATGAACGCGTTGAAGCCGCCGGTGTCGTCCTGCAGCGCGCGCAGGCGCAGCAGGTGGTCGGCAAGCTCCTCGGGCTGCTCGACGTGGCCGTAGAGCATGGTGGCGTTCGACCTGAGGCCGACGGCGTGGGCCGCGCGCATGACCGCGAGCCACTCCTCGCCCGAGATCTTGCGCTCGCAGATCAGGTCGCGCACGCGGCCGCTGAAGACCTCGGCGCCGCCGCCCGGCAGCGAGCCCAGGCCGGCCTCCTTGAGCGCGAGCAGCGTGGCCGGCACGCCCAGGCCGCTCAGCCGGGCGAGGTGGGCGACCTCGCTCGCCGTGAAGGCCTGGATGTGCACGTCGGGAGCGAGCTCCTTGAGGCCACGCAGCATCTCGAGGTAGTAGTCGAAGGGCAGGTCGGGGTGCTCGCCGCCGACGATGTGGATCTCGCTGATGCCGCCGGTGAGCGTCTCGCGCGCCTTGTCGAGCACTTCGTCGACCGACAGCGTGAACGCGTCGGCGTCGCCGTCGTCGTGACTGAAGGCGCAGAACAGGCAGCGGTTGCGGCACACGTTGGTGTGGTTGATGTGGCGATTGGCGATGAAGTACACGTCGTCGCCCACCGCGCGCCGCCGCGCGTGGTCGGCGAGGGCGCCGAGCGCGATCAGGTCGTCGCACACGAGCAGCTCGCGCGCGTCGTCGGCCGACAGGCGCTCGCCGGCCGCCACCTTGTCCCACACGGCCACAAGACCGGCGCGCCGGCTCAGGGCCTCGATGCGTTGCTCGTCCACGCTAGCTCACTTCTTTCCGTCTCTTTTCAGTTGTAGCGGTCGACCATCGACGCGGCGAGCTCGTCGAGCAGCTCCCGTTCGAAGCCGCCGGGACAGGCCGCGAGCAGGCCGCGCGCCTTGTTCATGAAATCGAGCGCGATCGCCCGCGCGCCGTCGATCGAGCCGCAGGAGAGCACGTCTTCTACGACCTGCGTCAGGCAGGTCTGATTGTCGCGGCAGGTGACGAGGCGCGGCCCGATGTCGGGCCGCGCCTCGAGCGCCAGCACGATGGGCAGGGTCACGGTGCCGTCGCGCAGGTCGGTGCCGCGCCGCTTGCCGGTGACGGCCTCGTCGCCGGTCAGGTCGAGGATGTCGTCGAGGATCTGGAACGACAGGCCGAGCGAGTCGCCGAAGGCTCCCAAGGCGCTCACGTTCTCGTCGCCCAGGCCGGAGAGCTGCGCGCCGAGCCGGCAGGCCACGGCGAACAGGTCGGCGGTCTTCAGCCGGCAGCGCCGCAGGTAGTCGTCGACCGTGACGGTCAGGCGGAAGGCGTCGTCGGCCTGCAGGCGCTCGCCCTCGGACAGGCCCCAGGCGACCTCGGCGAGGTCGGTCACGGCGCCGGCGTCGCCGGTGTCGGCGAGCTCGCCGAAGGCCTGGGCCAGCAGGAAGTTGCCGGTCGAGACGGCCATCTCGTCGCCGTAGCCGCGGGCCACCGTCGGCAGGCCGCGCCGCAGGTCGGCCTGATCGAGCACGTCGTCGTGCACGAGCGTCGCCATGTGGACGAGCTCGACGGCGGTGGCGGCGCGCAACACCGGCCCGTCGAGCAGGCCGGTGTTGCGCGCCGCGAGCAGCACGAGCAGCGGTCGCAGGCGCTTGCCACCGGCGGCCAGGGTCGAGCCGGCCGCCTCGCCGAGCCGCCCCGGCAGCGCCGAGACGGTGCGCTGCAGGCGCTGCTCGACGGCGGCCAGGCCGGCGGCCACGCGATGGCGCTGAGCGGCCGAACGCCACGACAGTATGTCGGCCGGTCTCACGCCGGCGCCTCGCCCACGTGCAGGGCCATGGCGCCGAAGCCGAACAGCCGGTAGCGCACGTGACGCAGGCCGGCGCCGCGCATGACGGCGGCCAGACCCTCGACGTCGGGGAACGCGCGCACCGAGGCCGGCAGGTAGGCGTAGGCCTCGGCGTCGCCGGCGACGAACGCACCAAGGGCGGGCACGACGCGCTCGAACCAGACGGCGTGGAAGCGGCGTCCGGCCGCCGAGAGCGGCGTGGTCGCCTCGAGGCAGACCACGTGCGCTCCGGGCCGCGCCACCCGCGTCATCTCGGCGAAGGCGCGTTCGAGGTCGGCGACGTTGCGCACTCCCCAGCCCACGGTCACCGCGCCGAAGCTGTCGTCGGCGAAGGGCAGGGCGAGCAGGTCGCCGTGCACGAACTCGGCGGCGGCACCGGCCCGCGCCGCCTTGGCGCGCGCCTGCGTGAGCATCGCCCGCGAGGCGTCGAGGCCGGTCAGCGCGGCGCCGGGATAGGCCCTGGCCAGGGCCAGCGTAAGGTCACCGGTGCCGCAGCAGGCGTCGAGCAGCGCGGTCGCGGGCGGCGGCGCGGCGGCGGCGGCCGCCGCCGCCCGCCAGCGGCGGTCGAGACCGGCGGTCATGAGCCGGTTCATCAGGTCGTAGCGCGGCACGATGCGGTCGAACATGCCGACGATGCGCTGCGGGTCGCGGTCGGGCGCCGGCGTGCTCATCGCGCCGTCACCGGGCGCCCGTCGTGGTATGACACCGAACCGGCGTTCGCCGAGCGGCCGTTCACGCCTGCTCCCCGCGCCATGGCGGCGCGAGCCGCTGGTCGAAGCCGAGCGCCTGCAGCACCTTGCCGGCGACGAAGTCGACGACGTCGTCGAGGCTTCGGGGCAGGCCGTAGAAACCCGGCATGGGCGGCACGACGACGGCGCCGGCGCGGCGCACCTCGAGCAGGCGGGCGAGGTGGATCTCTGACAGCGGCGTCTCGCGCGGCACGAGCACGAGCGGCCGGCCCTCCTTGAGGGCGACGTCGCCGACGCGGTGGATCAGCGTGCGGCTCGTGCCCAGGGCGATGTGAGCGACCGACGACAGCGAGCACGGGCAGATCACGGCGGCGTCGGGAAAGTTGCTGCCGCTCGCCATGGGCGCGCCGATCTCGTCGGGGCCGTAGACGCGCGCTTCGACCCCGGCGGCCGCGAGCAGGGCGGCCTCGACCGCGGCGCGGTCGCTCAGACCGAGCTCGAGCTCGTGGGCGGCCACGGCCACGCCGGCCTCGGAGAGGCACAACGAGAGCGCACAGTCCCGCTCGCCGAGCGCCTGCAGCAGGCGCAGGGCGTAGCGTGCGCCGCTCGCGCCGGTGATGCCGACGAACAGGCTGCTGGGCGGCTGCGTCACGCGGAGCGCTCCTCGGGTCGCTTGCGGGCGGGCGCGGTCGCCGCGCAGAGCGCGGCGACCGCCCCTATCCTACCGCGGCATCCACGGCGCCGGCCGCTCACGGGTGCAGCACGACCGCCACGATCGCGACCACGCCGTAGACCACACCGACCACGCCGTTCACGGTCATGAAGCCCATGCCGACGCGACCGAGGCCGCGGCGCGCGATGTCGACGTGCGAGGCGGCCAGCAGCGCCGCCACGAGCAGGCAGCCCACAGCGTAGACCCAGCCCAGGCCGAGCAGCGGGCCGATGGCGATCAGCAGGCCCACGGCGGCCAGGTGCGACAGCGCGGCGACGCCGAGCGCGCGGCGCATGCCGAGCGACACCGGGATCGAGTGGATGCCCTCGCGGCGGTCGAAGTCGAGGTCGAAGATCGCGTAGATAACGTCGAAGCCGCCGACCCACAGGCCGACCGCCACGAACAGCAGCACCGGCGCGAGCGCGATGTGGCCCGAGACCGCGACCCAGGCGGCGGCCGGCGCAAGGCCGTCGGTGAGACCGAGCGCGTAGTGGCAGAACCAGGTGAAGCGCTTGGTGTAGGGATAGACGATGAAGGCCGCGACGACGATCGGCCAAAGGTAGCGGCAGGGCGGCGACAAGAAGAAGGCGGCCAGCACGAGCACGCCGAGCGAGCCGGCCGTGAAGCCCACCACCTCGGCCTTCGACAGCAGGCCGGTCGGCAGCTCGCGCTGCGCCGTGCGCGGGTTGCGAGCGTCGATGCCGGCGTCGATCAGGCGATTCAGGGCCATCGCGGCGCTGCGCGCCGCGACCATCGCCACCGTGATCCACACGAGCGTCTGCCACGAAGGCGCGCGCCGCTCGGCGAGAAAGGCGCCGGCGTAGGCGAAGGGCAGGGCGTAGACGCTGTGCTCGACCTTCACGAGGCGGGCGAAGAGGGCCGGCCGCAGAGCGCCGGACGGGGGCGACGCAGACACGGCGGCGGCCTACCTGAAGTCCAGGCCGAGCTCGGCCCAGCGCGCCTCGACCCGGGCCTTCACCGCCGGGTCCATGGCGAGCTCGTCGGGCCACTCGCGCGGATGACCCTCGTCGGGCCATGCCCTGGTGGCGTCGATGCCCATCTTGGCACCGTACCCGGCCGTCGGGCTGGAGTGATCGAGCACGTCGAGCGGGCCGTCGACGATCATCGTGTCGCGCCGCGGGTCGACGTTGTTGAAGACCCGCCAGGCGACCTCGCGCGGATCGTGCACGTCGACGTGCTCGTCGACCACGACGACGAACTTGGTGAACATCATCTGCCCCATGCCCCAGACCGCGCTCATCACCTTGCGCGCGTGGCCCGGGTAGGCCTTGCGGATGGAGACCACGGCGCAGTCGTGGAACACGCCCTCGATGGGCAGTTCGAGATCGACGATCTCGGGCAGGGTGAGGCGCAGCAGCGGCAGGAACAGGCGCTCGGTGGCCTTGCCCAGGAAGCAGTCCTCCATGGGCGGCCGGCCGACGATCGTCGCCGGATAGATCGCGTCGCGCCGCATGCTCATCGCGGTCAGGTGGAAGACGGGGTAGTCGGCGGCCAGCGAATAGTAGCCGGTGTGGTCGCCGAACGGCCCCTCGCGGCGCCGCTCGTCCTGGTCGACGTAGCCCTCGAGCACGATCTCGGCGTCGGCCGGCACTTCGAGGTCGACCGTCGAGCAGGCCGCGAGCTCGACCGGCCGGCCCCGCAGGAAGCCGGCGAACATGAGCTCGTCGATGCCGGCCGGCAGGGGCGCCGTGGCGGCGTAGGTGACGGCCGGGTCGGTGCCCAGGGCGACGGCCACCTCGAGGCGACCGCCGGCCTCGCGGAAGTTGGCGGCGCCGTCGTGGTGCACGTGCCAGTGCATGCCGGTGGTCTGCCCGTCGTAGACCTGCAGGCGGTACATGCCGGCGTTGCGGCGGCCCTCGGCGTCCTTGGTGATGCAGACCGGCAGCGTCACGAACGGGCCGCCGTCGCCGGGCCAGGTGGTGAGCACCGGCAGGCGGGCAAGGTCGGGCGGCTCGACCACGACCTCGCGGAAGGCCGCCTTGCCGACCAGCTTGGGCGCGAACGAGGCCAGCTCACGGAGCTGACCGAGGGCCTTGACCTTGCCGACCAGGCCGCGCGGCACCTGCAGCTCGACGAGGCCGGCGATGCGGCCGGCGATCTCGTCGAGCGGCGCGCCCAGGGCGAGCTCGAGGCGCCGGTACGAGCCGAACTGGTTCATGAGCACGGGCGGCAGCGGCCCGTGGGCGCGATGGGCGTTGGCCGGCGGCGAGGCGCCCGCCGCGACGGCGGGCTCGGGGCGCTCGAAGAGCAGCGCCGGGCCCTGCGCCTTGCTCGCCCGGTCGGCGATCTCGGCCATCTCGAGGTGGGGGTCGACCGGCGCCGACACCACGGCGAGCTCGCCCTCGCGGCGCAGCAGCTCGACGAACTCGCGCAGGCTCACAGCGCGGCCTCGCCGGGCAGCGTGTCGGCGGCGGCTTCGTCTACGTGGAGCGCGGCGCGCAGCGGCGCCGGGTCGCGCAGCCAGAGCGACGCCGCCGAGCGGCGCACCAGGTCGGGCAGCCGGTGGGCGCGGTCGCGCTCGAACAGGCGGCCGACCTCGTCGAAGGCGTGCAGCGCGGCGACCGCGTGGCCGCCCGCCGCGCCCGACGCGACGCCGGCCACGCAGAGCGCCCACAGGTCGTCGTCGTAGGCGAGCGGCTGCTCCTCGGCGCGCAGCCACGACAGGCTCGCCATGAGCTTCGTCAGCAGCTTCACCCCGTCGAGGTCGCCCTGCCGGGCGATCAGCCGCAGGCCGCTCGCATCGAAGTGATCGCCGGCCAGCAGCCGGGTTGAGAGCGTCGTGTCGGGCGCGAGCACGCGCGGCTCACGATAGTGGGCGAGGTAGCCTTCGTAGACGAACTCGAGGGCCAGCGGGTAGGCCGCGGCGCCGGCCGGCGCGAGGGCGCAGAACAGGGGCGCGTAGACCAGGTCGAGCGCGGGCGGCGGCGGCGCCGTCGCAAACGGCGCCGCCGCCGCCCGCAGCGCCTCGCGGATCGCCTGCTCGTTCACGGCCCTCAGGCCTCGCGGTCGAGGCAGAACGACAGGAACATGAGCTCGCTCGAGAAGTCGACCTGGCGCACCACGACGTCGCGCGGCGCGAACACCTTGATCGGCGCGAAGTTGAGCACGGCGCGCACGCGGCGGGCGGGCTCGAGGCCGGTGAGGCGGTCGATGATCGACTGGGCGGCGTGGGCCGGCACGGAGACGATCGCGATGTCGACGCGCTCCTGCCGGCAGAACTCCTCGAGGCCGGCGACGTCGCGCACGGTGCGCCCGTCGCCGAAGCTCGCCCCCACCTTGCGGCTCGAGGCGTCGAACATGGCGATGAGCTGAAAGCCCTGCTCGGCGAAGCCGCGGTAGCGGGCCAGGGCGGTGCCCAGCGAGCCCGCCCCGACGATGATCACGTTCCAGGAGCGCTCGAGGCCCAGGCAGCGTTTGATCTCGGCGGCGAGGCGGTCGACCTCGTAGCCGACGCCGCGCGTGCCGAACTCGCCGAAGTACGAGAAGTCCTTGCGGATCTGGGCGGCATTCAGGTCGATCATCTCGGCGAGCTGCTTGGACGACACACGCTCGACGCCGCGCGCCTGCAGCTCGCGCAGCTTGCGCAGGTACAGGGACAGGCGCGGCACGGTGACGGCCGGCACGAGGCTCTTGTCGAGGGGGCGCGCCACAGCGGCTACAGGCTCGCGAAGAACGACGTCGCGGCGCCGGCTATGCGGGCCACGTCGTCGTCGGTCAGGGCGAGTGAGACCATCGCCGCCTCGAACTGCGACGGCGCCACGTACACGCCGTGCTCGAGCAGGTGGGCGAACCAGCGCGCGTAGAGCGCCGTGTCGGCGCGCCGCGCGTCGGCGAAGCTGCGCACCGGCCCCTCGCAGAAGAACAGCGTCATCATCGCGCCGACGCGGTTGAGCGTGACCGGCGCTCCGGCCGCCAGGGCGGCCTCGACGAGCGGCTCGCAGAGCTGCACGGCGCGCCGCTCGAGGCGCTCGTACGTCCCCGGCTCGGCCAGCGCGCGCAGCGTGGCGACGCCCGCGGCCATGGCGAGCGGGTTGCCCGACAGCGTGCCGGCCTGATAGGTGGTGCCCAGCGGCGCCACCGTCTCCATGATCTCGCGGCGCCCACCGAAGGCGCCGACCGGCAGGCCGCCGCCGATGATCTTGCCGAGCGTGGTCAGGTCGGGGGTCACGCCGAAGCGCGCCTGGGCGCCGCCCCAGGCCACCCGGAAACCGGTGATGACCTCGTCGAAGACGAGCAGCGCGCCGGAGTCGGTACACAGCCGGCGGACCGTCTCGAGAAAGCCCGGCTCGGGCGGTACTACGCCCATGTTGCCGGCGACCGGCTCGACGATGACGCAGGCGATCTCGTCGCCGCGGGCCGCGAAGAGCTCGGCCAGGCCGGCCGCGTCGTTGAACTCGACGAGCAGCGTGTCGGCCGTCGTGCCGCGGGTCACGCCGGGGCTGTCGGGCAGCGCCAGGGTGAGCACGCCGCTGCCGGCGGCCGCCAGGAACGGGTCGGCGTGGCCGTGGTAGCAGCCCACGAACTTGACCACCTTGTCGCGGCCGGTGAAGCCGCGCGCCACGCGCAGCGCGCTCATGGTCGCCTCGGTGCCCGAGTTGACCATGCGCACGAGCTCGACCGAGGGGACCGCCTCGCAGACCAGCCGGGCGAGCTCGACCTCGAGCGCGGTCGGCGCCCCGAAGCTCGTGCCGCGCTCGACCTGCTCGCGCAGCGCCGCGACCACCTCGGGCCGGCCCCAGCCCAGGATCATGGGTCCCCACGACGAGACGAGGTCGACGAATTCGTTGCCGTCGGCGTCCCACACATGGGCGCCGCGCGCCCGCTCGATGAACAGGGGGTGCGGCATGCCGACGCCCTTCATGGCGCGCACGGGCGAGTTGACCCCACCCGGAATGAAGCGCCTGGCCTCGTCGAACAGGCGCGCCGACGTGTCGCTGTCCACACCCCTCCCCAAGCGGCGGACTAGACTCGGCGCACGGCCAAGTCGCGCCGGCCTGAGCGCCGTTGACGTAGTTCCCTGGTTCCTTGTGATTTAGAGTACATCCTACTGTGCCGGGTCACGACAACCATGATTCCCCGCTGCCGGAGGGCGCCGGTGACCGATTTCCCGACATCTGACGTGGTCGTCCGCGACGCGCGCGCCGACGAGGCCGCAGCGATCGCCGATCTCATCCGCGAGCTCGCCGCAGGCGAGGATGTCGAGAGCAGCGTCGACGCCGGTCAGGTCCTCGCCTACCAGGCGCGGGCCGACAGCGGCATCCTCGTAGCCGAGCTCGACGGACGCCCGGTCGGCGCGCTCACCTACTTCGTGCGCCCCGGCCTGTTCCACGGCGGCCGCTGGGGCTACATCGACGAGCTCATCGTGACGGCCGCCGCGCAGGGCCGCGGCGCCGGCGACGCCCTCGTCGCCGAGGCCATGCGCCGGTTCGAGGCGGCCGGCTGCGCCGAAGCCGCCGTCGCCACCGTGTTCGGCAACGACCGGGCCGCCGCGCTGTACCGCAAGCATGGCCTGGTCGACGAGGCGCTGCAGCTCGAGAAGCACTTCTGAGAGAGATGCTGCCTCGCGCCCGGCCCGCTCAGGCCGGCGGCCAGCCCGGCGGCAGGTAGGCGCAGTAGGGTTCCTCGGCGAGGTAGTCACCGGTGCGCTCGTAGGCGCGTGCCCGGCAGCCGCCGCAGACACGCTTGAAGTCGCAGGCGCCGCACTTGCCCTTGAGCTTCGCCAGGTCGCGCAGGTCGGCGAACAGCGGCGAGCCCTTCCAGATGTCGCCGAACGAGGCCTGCCGCACGTTGCCCGCCGAGCGGTCGAAGTAGCCGCACGGCTGTACGTCGCCGACGTGCGACACGAAACAGAAGCCCACCCCGGCGAGGCAGCCGCGGCTCAGCGTGTCCATGCCGCCGTGCGCGTGAGGATGCACCTCGAGCGGCACGCCGTCGGCGCGCGCCCGCTGGCGCATGACGCGCCAGTAGTGCGGCACGTCGGTGGGCTTGAAGAACAGCGCCGACGAGCGCTGCGCGTCGTAGATCCAGTTGAGCGCGGCCTCGTAGTCGTCGGGGGCGAGCTCCTGCTCGGCGAGCTCCTTGCCGCGACCGGTCGGCACCAGCATGAACGGATGGAAGCTGACGGCGCCGAGCTCCTCGGCCAGGGCCAGCAGACGCGGCAGCTCGGCGACGTTCAGGCGCGTGATCGTCGCGTTGACCTGGATCTCGATGCCGGCGTCCTGGGCGTGGCGCATACCGACGAGAGCGGCATCGAAGGCACCCGGGCAGCCGCGAAAGCGGTCGTGCGCCGCGGCGTCGGGAAAGTCGATCGAGACGCTGATGCGGCCGATGCCGGCCGCCTTCATGGCGGCCGCCGCCTGAGCCGTCACGAGCGTGCCGTTGGGCGCCATGACGGGCCGCAGGCCGGCGTCGCGGGCGGCTGCGGCGATCGTGAAGACGTCGTCGCGCAGCAGCGGCTCGCCGCCGGTGAGGATGAGGATCGGCCTGCCCAGCGCGGCGATCTGCGCGACGAGCTCGAGGCACTCGGCGGTCGAGAGCTCACCCTCGTAGGGCCCGTTGGCGGCCGCGGCCCGGCAGTGCGCGCAGGACAGGTTGCAGCTTCGCGTGACCTCCCAGGCGACCACGCGTGGCGCGCCGGCGTCGAGCAGGCCGCGCCGGCGGCGCGGCTCGCGGGCCGTGGCGTCGGCGGCGGCGAGGCCGTCGGCCGTGGCGCCCTGGCCGGTGCCGGCGTGAGCGCCGGGGGCGGCTGCGGGGCCGGGTCCGGCCGCGGCCGGACCGTGGGGGGAGTGGGTGCTGCCGGAGTCACTCATTGGCAAGCAGAGTATGGAACGGGCGGCGGGGGCGGGCAACGGCTCGAGCCGTTGCCCGCCCCCGCCGCCCGCGGCAGACGCGCGCCGCACGCGCCTAAAAGTCCTCTTGGGCCATCCAGCGCACGGCGTCTTTGGCGTGGTAGGTGATGATCAGGTCGGCGCCGGCGCGCTTGATCGAGGTGAGCGCCTCCATGACGCAGGCGCGCTCGTCGAGCCAGCCGTTCTTGGCGGCTGCCTTGATCATCGCGTACTCGCCGCTCACGTTGTAGGCGGCGAGCGGGAACTTGGTCTCCTGCTTGACCATCTTGACGACGTCGAGGTACGACAGCGCCGGCTTGACCATGACGATGTCGGCGCCTTCTTCGATGTCGAGCAGGGCCTCGCGCACGGCCTCTTCGCCGTTGGCGACATCCATCTGGTAGGTCTTGCGGTCGCCGAACAGCGGCGGCGACTCGGCCGCGTCGCGGAACGGGCCGTAGAAGGCCGACGCGAACTTGGCCGAGTAGGCCATGATGATCGAGTCGGTGTAGCCCTCGTCGTCGAGCGCCGCGCGGATGGCGGCGACGCGGCCGTCCATCATGTCGGACGGTGCCACGATGTCGGCGCCGGCCTCGACGTGACTGACCGCCATCTTGGCGAGCAGCTCGAGCGTCACGTCGTTCGCGATCTCGCCGTTCTGCACGACACCGCAGTGGCCGTGGTCCATGTACTCGCACAGGCAGACGTCGGTCGCCACGACGAGGTCGGGGGCCTCGTCCTTGATCGCCCTGACGGCGAGCTGCACCACGCCCTCAGGGTCGTAGGCGCTGCTCGCCCCCGAGTCTTTGTGCGAGGGGATGCCGAACAGCAAGACGGCGGGGATGCCGAGCTTGCGGATCTCACGCACCTCGGGCAGCAGGTTGCCGATCGAGAGCTGCTCGCAGCCGGGCATCGAGGGGATCGCCCGCTTGACGTTCTCGCCGTGGGTCACGAAGAGCGGGTAGATGAGATCGTCGGGCGACAGCGCGGTCTCGCGCATCATGCGTCGGATCGTCGGCGTACGCCGCAGGCGCCGCATGCGGTAGGTGGGGTAATACATGTGATCAGGTCCTTCCATAGGCGAGGCCCAGTCGGGGCTGCCCAGAATCTATTCCCCGCCGGCGCGCGCTGACAAGGGTGCCGCCGATTGGGCGCCGCGGGCGCGCGTGAGCCCTGCGGGCGACGGTCCGTGAAGGGCGTGGGCGATGCGCCGTCAGGCGCTGATCGTGAGCTCGATCGCGCGGCGCACGACGGCCTCGACCGAGGTGCGGTCGCGCAGGACGCAGGGCAGCACGGGGATGGCGTCGCCCAGGCCGAGGGTCTTGGCCACGGTCTTCGGCTCGAGCGAATCCTCTTCCATCGACACGTAGGTGGCGACCACGATCGGCATCTCGCCGAGCTTGCGCACGAAGCCCAGGTCGCGCACCGATGCCTTGAGGCTGTCGAGCGAGTTGGCGTTGGCGAGCACGATGAAGGCGGCGCACTGCTCGGCGAAGCGCCGCCACACTTCGTCGGGCGACCTCACCGTCGCGGTCACGACCAGCGTCTCGCCGTCGCCGGCCGACGCGTCGTCGTGGTGCAGGCCGTTGCCCGAGTAGGTCGCGGCGAACATCGGCACCTCGATCTCGCGGTCGTCGACGAGCTCGACCCGCAGGTGCTCGGTGACGTTGCTGTCGCCCAGCGTGTTGATGAAGACCTGGTTGTACACGTCGATCGGCCCGCGCACCATGATGGTGCGGCTGCGGCCGATCTCCTCGATGGCCGAGTCCTCGACCGCGAGCAGGCCCCCCTGGTGGAGCTCGTAGATGATCTTGGCGCCGTTGAAGCGGTCGAGGCCGCACTCGGTGAGCACCGTGTTGATGTCGTGGCGCCCGTCGACCAGGCAGGCCACGCGCCACTGGTCGGCCGTGAACTCGACGCTGCCGTCCTTTTCGACGCGCTCGTCCCAGGTGAGGTGCGGCACACGCTCGAGCGAGCCCAGCGTCTCGAAGATCAGCTCCCACTCGTCGATGCGCCGGCAGCCCTCCATGATCACCGACTCGACGTTCATCTCGACGAAGATGTCCTCGTCGGCCACCGTCTCGTCGGCCTCGAACATGAAGTCGCCGTCGGTCCAGCTGAAGAAGTTGAAGGTGACGTCCTCGATCTGGTCGCGCACGGCCTGCTCGAGGATCGGTCGGTCGATGTAGCCGTGCTCGAGAAGGATCGCCCCGATGCGCCCCCTGGCGGCCTGCTTCTTCTGCTCGCTGAGCGCGCTGCGGAGCTGTTTGCTCGTGAGATGGCCCGACTTCACGAGGCGCTCGCCGAGCGGCATCGTGCCGGGGTCGGCCGTCGCGAAGTACACCTGGCCCGTGCGGAAGAAGATCTTGCCGGACTCGCCCTGCCGCGTGATCGACAGGGCGCCGGTCTTGGCGCTCATCTTCACGAGCTGAAGGACGTTCGGAAGGCTGAATTCCTTGAGATTTCCCTGCAGGAGCACACGCTCTCCTCACGAGAGACCCGGCCGGGCCGCCGCCGCGTCCGCGGCGACCCGTCACCCACTGTCCCTACATCGGCCGAAACCGGCGTTCGGTTAACGGCCTCGTCTGGAGAGAAGCGGCGCGACGCGCCGCCCGTGCCCGCCGGCCGAGGTCAGCCGCGCGACCAGATGCCCTCCTGCAGACGCGGCGGCGTGAGCTTGTCGGCGAGGTCGCGGCGCTCCTTGGCCCACTGCCGCGCCCGCTCGAGCGCCTCGGTCAGGCTCACCACGAGACCGTCGTTGAACTCGCGGACCACGTCGTTGGCGCGCTTGGCCTCGTCCTCGACGTACCGCACGCTGCGCTCGAAGAACTGGTTGGCCTGGGCGGCGTCGGGATGCTCGGCCAGGTAGCGCACGACGATGCGCCGCTCATCGGGCTCGAGCTCGATATGGGCCTGTTCGAGGTCGTCGTCTTCTTCGTGCAGGAAGGCGAGCGTCTCGACGCCGTCGGCGTTCACGAAGAGGTTCACGCGTGTGCCGCGCACCGCGACCGGCTGACCGCCGGGCGTCTCCTGACCGGGCTCGCCGGCGACGCCGATGCGGACCGGACGCGGCGTGTCGAACATGACGCCGCGCAGGCGGACTGGCGCGAGGTAGTGGCGTTCGGCCACCTCGGCCGGGATGGACGCCGAACGAGGCGACAGCAGCGCGTCGTCGTCGCTCTTGAGGACGTCGCGCTCCGCCCGTTCGCGCAGCGCGTCGAGTCGCTTGGCCAGGCTCATCTGTTCCCTCCGCTACCGGTCGTTTTGGCTCGAGCCGCCGCCAAGTCTACAGCGCCGCGGGCCGCATCTATAGCGGCGGTCGCATTGCGGCGTCCGCGCCGCGGGCGCCGTGAACGCCGCGAACGCCGCGGACGGCAAGAAAGGCTCTCGGGGCGTCGAACTGTGAGACGAGACCCAGGGCGAGCACCGTGCCGACCGACGGCCGCTGCGGGCCGCCCCTTCCCGTGCGAGCGACCGTGTCCGACGAACGCGATGCAGACAAGGGCCGCCGCCTCGAGGCCGAGGTGGCCGAGGCGCTGGCGGCGGGCGGGTACGCCGCCCGCCGCAACGTCGTGCTCACCGGGCGCTCAGGCGCGCGTCACGAGGTCGACGTCCACGCCGAGAAGAACGACGGCCTCACGACCTTCACCCTCGTCGTGGAGTGCAAGGCCTGGGGCCACCCGATCGACAAGCAGGTGCTGGCCAAGGCGGCCTTCGTCGGCGCCGACGTCGGCGCCGACAAGACGATCGTCGTCGCCCTGAGCGGCGCGACCGACGGCGCCGCCCTCTCGGCGAGCGAGCTCGGCGTCGAGGTGTGGGGGCCCGACGAGCTCGAACGGCGCCTCGGCCGGGCGCGCCTCTCGGGGCTCGCCGCGGCGGGCTCGTGGGCGCCGGCGCTCGGCTTTGCCGTCGCCGTCGCCCCCGAGCGCGCCGCGCGCCGCGCGGAGCGCCGGCGCGGCAAGGGCGTCCTCGGCCTCGGCGCCGAGGAGGTCCTGTGGTTCGACCTCCTGTGGCTGCCCTGCCTGCTGCTCACGCTGGGCCACACCCGCGACCGGGGCCGCCTGCGGCGCCAGGCGCGACACTCGTCGGTCCACAACCTCTACGAGGCGCTCGACGGGCGCCTGGTCGCGCGCTACGCCGACGACCCCCGTCCCGGCGAGGTCGCGCTCGGCCCCCACCGCCTGCCCGCCCGGGTGAGGCCGAGCGCGCTGCGGCGCGAGATCGAGACCACCTTCGAGCGCTGGCGCGGCGCCACGCGCGAGGCGACGCGCCGGCGCTGGGAGCTCGCCGCCGAGGAGCTCGGCCTGCCGCTGCCGGCCGCGTCCCTCACGATCGACGAGACCGTCGCCTGTCACCTGCCCGTCTACGCCGCCGTCCTGCGGCAGGGCCCCTCGCGCCGCGTGGTGGCGGTCGATGCCACGACCGGCGAGCTCGACGACCGGCTCTCCGCGGCGCTGACGGCCGGCCTGGGCGCCCTCGCCGACGCGCTGCCCGGGCTCGCCGCGACGTAGCGCCGGCGACTGCTGTCTGCGACGGCTATCCCGCGCGGCGTCGGGGTATGTGCGATGCAGGAAGCGTCGCCGGCCGCGACTCTCGAGAGCGCCCGGCGGCGGCGCGAAGCGTGCATCCTTGCGTTGGTGTGCCTGTGAGTCTCGACGACGGCAACACATCGCTTCTCGCCCAGGTCCTCGAGGACGTGGAGGGCTGCCGCGCCCTGGTCGCCGACATGCTCCTGCTGGAGCTGCCCGACGATGTGATCGACGAGCTCGCCGGCTGCGACGAGCGTCTGACCGCGCTCGCCGTGACCATCCGCCGGCGACTCGGGCTCGACCCGTCCCGCGAGGGCCGCGACGCAGCCTGACCGCGCAGAACCGATCCGCCGCGAGCCGCGCTCGGGCGGTCTGCGACTCCACACCGCCCGCGGCCGCTGGGTGATCGCGGCCGCCGTGCTGGGGGCCGGCATCGTGATGCTCGACGGCACGGTGGTCAACGTGGCACTGCCGGCGATCGGGCACACGTTCCACAGCGGCCTCACCACCCTGCAATGGACGGTGACGGCCTACACGCTGACGCTCGCCTCGTTCATCCTGGTGGGGGGCTCGATCGGCGACCGCTACGGTCGCCGCCGTAGCTTCGTGATCGGCGTCGTGTGGTTCGCCCTCGCGTCGCTTGCCTGCGGCCTCGCGCCGAGTCCGACCGTCCTCATCCTGGCGCGCGCCCTGCAGGGCGTCGGTGCGGCCCTGCTCACGCCCGAGAGCCTCGCGATCCTGCAGGCCACCTTCGACGAGCGCGACCGCGCCCAGGCCATCGGCACCTGGTCGGGCCTGGCCGGCGTGGCCACGGCGGTCGGGCCGTTCGTGGGCGGCTATCTCATCCAGGCGGTGTCGTGGCGGCTCATCTTTCTGATCAACCTGCCGCTCGTCGTCGCCGTCGTCTGGATCGCCGTGCGACACGTGCCGGAGACGCGCGACCCGACGGCCGTCGGCCGGCTCGACGTGCCGGGCGCCGGCCTGGCCACCGTGGGACTCGGCGCCCTGATCTACGGCCTGATCGAAGGCACGACCGCGGGCTGGTCGGCGGGCCGCGTGGTGATCGCCCTGGCGATCGCCGCCGTCGCGGCGCTCGTCTTCGTGCTCGTCGAGCTGCGCACGGCGCACCCGATGCTGCCGCTCGGCATCTTCCGCGCCCGCCAGTTCAGCGGCGCCAACCTCGCCACGTTCGCGGTGTACGGCGCCCTGGGCGGCGCGCTGTTCCTCATCCCGATCCAGCTCCAGCAGGTGCTCGGCTACTCGCCGCTCGAGGCCGGCACCGCGCTGCTGCCGGTGACGCTCGTCATGCTCGCCCTGTCGCCCCAAGCCGGCAAGCTGTCGCAGCGCATCGGTCCGCGCCTGCCCATGACCCTGGGGCCGATCGTCGCCGGCGCCGGTCTGGCCGGGCTCTCGCGCGTGCAGGCCGGCGCCTCGTACACCGGCGCCTTCCTGCCGGCCATCGTCGTGTTCGCCCTGGGCCTCGCCCTGACCGTCTCGCCGCTCACCGCGACCGTGCTGGCCGCCGCGCCGGTCGAGCACGCCGGCCTTGCCTCGGCGGTCAACAACGCCGTCGCGCGGGCCGCCGGACTGATCGCGGTCGCCGTGCTGCCGGCGGCGGCCGGGCTCACCGCCTCGAGCTACCTGCACCCGGCCAGCTTCGGCGACGGCTTTCGCCTGGCCATGTGGCTGGCCGGCGGCGGCTGCGCGCTCGGCGGCGTGGTCGCGGCGCTCACCATACGCCGCGCGCCGGCGCCCCGGGCTGCGGCCGAGGAGAGCCTGCGCCTCTCGTGCCCGCTCGACGCCCCGCGGCTGTGCGCGGCCGGGACGGACGAGCGCCTCGCCACCGGCCGCGGCGACGATCCCTGACGCCGGCGTCGCAGATCCGCGTTATCGGCGGGCCGCTCCTGGGAATCAGGCGGTCACAGCCCGCCGGAGGGATGCGCGGGGACGGGGAGAGAGGGCGTCATGAGCAGTCGTCGGGGTCATCGGTCCAGCGAACGGCAGCAGGCGGCGCGCCGCCGGGGCGACGCGACCCGCGCGGAGCGCGGCGAGGGATCGGCGTTCGTCGGGCGCTGGGCAGTCGAGGTCTGCGACCGCTGCGGGCGAGCGATCGTGATGGGCGAGCCTGCGGCCCACGTGCGTCGCTTCGACCGTGACGTCGCGCTCTGCCCGACGTGCGTCGCGCTCGTGCCCGACCAGCCCACCTGGGTCGCGGCCCCGCCGCGCCACGGTCGTCCGGCGGTGCCGCTGGTCGCCCGCGAGCGCGACCTGCCCCGGGCCGCCTAGCGACGCGGCCGGCTGCGCTCGAGCACGCCGTCGCGACCGGCACGGCCCGGCACGCGGGCCGCCGGCACTTTTCAGTACACGAAGACGGTCGCGCCGTAGTACATGAACGTGTAGACCCACGGCGCCTCGGGCATCGAGATGCGGCAGCAGCCGTGCGAGGCCGGGTAGGCCGGCACGTCGGGGTAGCCGTGGATGGCGTCGCCGCCCGAGAAGAAGCTCGCGAACGGCATCCAGTCGCCGTAGGCGGTCGACCACCAGTCGGGCGACTTCAGGAAGATGTGAAAGCGGCCCGCCGGCGTCGGCAGGCTGGGGCGGCCCGTCGAACAGTGCACGACGCGCACGAGGGTGCCGTCGTTCACGGCAAGCAGCACGCCCAGGCTGCGGAACACCTCGGCGTAGTGGCCGCTCGCCGACTCGGGGCGGGGCCGCGGGGCATGCGCCATCTCGAGCGCGTTGCGCGTCTTCGCGCCGTCGATGCCGTCGCGCACGAGGCCGGTCCAGGCCTGGAAGGCCATGAGCGCCTGCTCGGTGCGGTAGTCGAGCCGGCCGGTGACCGCGTCCGGCGGCAGGTACTTGAGGTGCACGAGGCAGCGCTGCACGTCGCCCCGGGTGTGGATCGGCCAGAGTACGATGCGTAGCGCGTTGCTGCCGGCCCGGCGCTGAGCGTTGCCGGCCAGGTCGGTCGCGGTGACCACCCAGGTGTAGGCGCCATAGCTCAGGTGCAGGCTCTCGCTGTATGTGTGCCGCACGTTGACGCGCAGGGCGGCGAAGCGGATGGTCTGCAACACCTTGGCGCCGCGTTTGATCACGATCTTCACGTCGGCCTTGCCGCAGCTCGGCGCGGGGTCGTTCACGCGAAAGACGAAGCTCACCGTGGAGTCGCGCTTCGTGTCGATGCGGGACACCGCCACGCAGGTGGGACGGCCCTTGTCGATGTTGACGTAGCCGGTCCGGCGCGCCTCGACGTTGCCGGCGCCGTCCACCGACCAGTACGCGACGGTGTGCGACCCGGCGGCCGAGATCCCAAAGGCCGTCGCGTAGGTCCGGGCCGTCCCACCGTCGATGCTGTAGTAGGTGGCGTCGACGCCCGAGCCGGCGTCGGTCGCGGCGAACGACACGGTCGCCGCACTGTTGCGCCAGCCGCTGTGGGCATCGGCCTGCAGCCCGGTGGCGACGGTCACGGGCGGCGTCGTGTCGGTCTCGCCGCCGCTCACCGTCGCGCAGATCGCGCCCTGCGCGCCGACCGCCGTCGCCCGCCGCGGGCTCACCGCCGCCACCGCGGCCAGGCCACTCGTGCCGGCCGGCGCGGTCTGCGGCGCCCAGGCAGAGCCGCCGTCGGTGGTATGCAGGACGACGCCGCCGGCGCCCACGGCCCAGCCGTCGTCGGCGTCGGCGAAGGTCACGCTCGCGAGGTCGGCGGCCACGCCCGAGGTCTGGGCGACCCAGGCAGAGCCGCCGTCGGTGGTATGCAGGACGACGCCGCCGGCGCCCACGGCCCAGCCGTCGTCGGCGTCGGCGAAGGTCACGCTCGCGAGGTCGGCGGCCACGCCCGAGGTCTGGGCGACCCAGGCAGAGCCGCCGTCGGTGGTATGCAGGACGACGCCGCCGGCGCCCACGGCCCAGCCGTCGTCGGCGTCGGCGAAGGTCACGCTCGCGAGGTCGGCGGCCACGCCCGAGGTCTGGGCGACCCAGGCAGAGCCGCCGTCGGTGGTATGCAGGACGACGCCGCCGGCGCCCACGGCCCAGCCGTCGTCGGCGTCGGCGAAGGTCACGCTCGCGAGGTCGGCGGCCACGCCCGAGGTCTGGGCGACCCAGGCAGAGCCGCCGTCGGTGGTATGCAGGACGACGCCGCCGGCGCCCACGGCCCAGCCGTCGTCGGCGTCGGCGAAGGTCACGCTCGCGAGGTCGGCGGCCACGCCCGAGGTCTGGGCGACCCAGGCAGAGCCGCCGTCGGTGGTATGCAGGACGACGCCGCCGGCGCCCACGGCCCAGCCGTCGGCAGACCCGGACAGAGCGACACCGGCGAGGGCGGCGCTCGTGCTCGAGGGCTGTGTCACCCAACCGGCCAGCGCCCAGGCGGCGCCACCCAGGACGAGCAGGACCACGATCAGAACGGCGGCGACCTGCCCGCCGATGATCATCCGCCGCCGGGCTCCTGCTCTCATGGCTCCATCCCCTCGCTCGCCTGCGCGCGCCATAGCACCATCGGTCGGCGCACCCCTAGTGTATCGGGAGGGGGGGCCGGCAGACGAGTGCCGCGCGCCACGACGGCGCCCCCGGTTTGCTTCGCGAGCGGTGCGCCGCTACGCTGCGGCGGTCGCGCCGCGCCCGCCGCGTGCGGGCGGGGCGTGCTCGACCCGTCCGCCCGAGGCCGGCCTCTCCGCCGGCGGCCTCCGGCCGGCATCGGAGGTGAGGTTCGTGTCGCGCAAGGGCTGGCTGCTCTTCTGCGCGCTCTGTCTGATCTGGGGCATCCCCTACCTGCTGATCAGGATCGCGGTACGCGAGCTGCCGCCCGCCTCACTCGTGCTGCTCCGCACCGCGCCGGTCGCGCTGCTCCTGCTGCCCTTCGTCGTGCGGCGCCGCGGCCGCGAGGCGCTGCGCGGGCGATGGCGCTGGGTGCTGGCCTACTCGCTCGCCGAGCTCGCTGTGCCCTGGCTGCTGCTGGCGCACGCCGAGCAGCGCCTGTCGAGCTCGATCGCCGGCCTGCTGGTCGCCACCGTGCCGCTCATGGGAGCCGTGCTCTACCGGCTCGCCGGCGACGCCGAGCGCCTGAGCCGCCGGCGCCTGGCCGGTCTCGTGATCGGCTTCGTCGGCGTGGCCGCGCTCGTCGGCTTCGACAGCACCGGCGGCGCCGGGCCGGTCGCCGTTGTCGAGGTCCTCGTGGTCTCGCTCGGCTACGCCACCGGGCCGCTGATCGTGAGCCGTCGGCTGGCCGACCTGCCGGGCCTGGCCGTGGTCGCCGCCTCGCTCGTGATCACCGCGCTGCTGTACCTGCCGCTCGGCCTGGCCGAGCTGCCCTCGTCGGTGTCGGGCGAGACGATCGCGGCCGTCGCCACGCTCGCCCTGGTCTGCACCGCCCTGGCCTTCATCCTCTTCTTCGCGCTGATCGTCGAGGTGGGACCGGGGCGCGCCACAGTGATCACCTACGTCAACCCCCTCGTCGCCGTGATCCTCGGCGTCGTGTTCCTGCACGAGCGCTTCGGCGTGGGCGTCGCCGTCGCCCTGCCGCTCATCCTGGGCGGCTCGGTGCTCGGCACCTCGCGGCACGGCGCGCACGCCGCGCCTGACGCGCCCGAGCCGACCGCCGGCGCCGGCGAGACTTGACGGCCCCGGCCGGGGGGGCGACCATGCAGACAGGCAGCCCACTCTGAGCGCGCGACCGCGGAGGTACCCGGTGATCGAAGACCTGTTCACGCCCACGCACCTGCTGGTGCTGTTCGTCATCGTCTTCTTCCTTTTTGGCGCCAAACGGCTGCCCGACCTCGGCAAGTCGCTGGGCCACGGTATCCGCGAGTTTCGCAGCGGCATCGCGGGGCTGAGCGATGGCGAGCCCGAGGCGCTCGAGCAGCCGCTCGAGACGCCGGCCGTGACGGCCGTGACCGATGCGCCGAGCGAGCCCGCGGCACCCGCCGCCGCGACGACCGGCGAAGCTGCTACGAGCGGCGAGGGCGACGCGGCGACCGGCGAAGCTGCTACGAGCGGCGAGGGCGACGCGGCAATGACGGGAGACGGCGATGCGGCCGAGGCGCCGGCCGACGAGGTCGTCGACCCGAGCGACGTGACGATCGTCGACGAGCCGGTCGACGGCGCACCCATCGAAGCCGACGAAGCGACCCTCGTCGACGACGAGACGGTGACTGCGTCGGTCGCCGACGAGCGCGCCGCGTCCTAAGGGCCGGCGCGCGGCAGCGGCGCGCCGCTGCGCGCTTAGGCCTTGCTGGCCGCGAGCGCCTCGTCGCGGCTCGGATAGACGCCGAACACGGTGTCGAGCCCGGTGATCTCGAGGATGCGGCGGATCTTCGCGTCGGGACAGCCGATCGCAAGACCGCCCGGCGTCTGCTGCAGACGCTTGCCGCCGCTCACGAGCACGCCCAGGGCGGTCGAATCGACGAAGCTGACGCCGGCAAGGTCGACGATGACGTGGCGCGCACCCTCGTCGATCGCCTGCAGCAGCACGTCCTTGAAGCGCGGGGCGGTGTACAGGTCGACCTCTCCCTCGAGCACGACGACGGCCACGCCTTCGGCCGGTCGCTCGAGCGTCACTGCGAACTGCTGTCCGTCGGTCATAGCCCACTCCCCTTCGCCGCGGTCGTGGCTCCCGCGCCTGCGCGGGGGCCGGCGCCCATGGCCGGATGCGCCGGCCATCGCGGCGTCCGCCGGCCGAGTCTACTCGCGACCGCGCCTGTTTCATAGCGTCACGGGTGAGAAACCCGGACGCCGCCGGCCGCCACTCCCGGGGGGCCGGCCGCCAGGCGCGCTCCCGGGCGTCGGCCACGAGCCTCGGCCACGCGCGCCGCTCCCGCGTCAGCCCCAGACCCGGCGTGCCGTCTCGGCCACGACCTCCAGCTTGGCGCGTTCCTGCGCCACGGTGAGGTCGTTGCCGACCACCGACGTCGCGAAGCCGCACTGGGGCGAGATCGCGAGCCGGTCGAGAGGCACGTACGCCGCCGCCTCGCGCACGAGGTCGTCGACCGCCTCGACCCGGCCGTGCTTGGTGGTGACGAGCCCGAGCACGGCCACCACGTCGTCGGGCACCTCGCGCAGCGGTTCGAAGCCGCCCGAGCGCTCGTCGTCGTATTCGAGCAGCAGCCGCCGCACGTGGACCCTGCCAAACAGCTCGCGCGCGATGCGCTCGTAGCCGCCGCGCGCGAGCCAGCGGCTCATCTGGTTGCCGCGACAGAGGTGCAGGGCGAACGTCACCCCGGAGTGCTCGCCGATCGCCTCGTTGTCGAGCTCCACGCCGTGCGCGATCCAGCGCTCCGCGGGCCAGCCGCGGCTCTCGTAGAACTCGCGGTATGCGGGGTCGACCAGCAACGGATAGTGCGGCGCGTCGAGCTGGATGTAGGTGGCGCCGAGCCGCACGAGCTCGTCGACCTCGCCACGCAGGATGGCCGTGACGTCGGCCAGGAACGCGTCGAGGGTCGGGTACGCCGACACCGAGCGGCGCGGGTCCCAGAAGTTGGCGAAGAGGCTTGGGCTGGGCAGCGTCACCTTGACGAAGCGGTCGGTGCGGCCGCGCGCATAGGTGAACTCCTCGGCCGACAGGAAGCGGCGCCGCGCGAGCTTGCCGGTCACTCCCAACGCCGGACGCTCGATACGTCGCTCGCCGAGCTCGTCGCTGCGCCACTCGCCCCAGAGGAACGCGTCGATGTCCCAGTCGCCGAAGCCGTCGACGGCCTCGACGAGCTGGCTCTGGAAGGACAGGCGACGCATCTCGCCGTCGGTCACCACGTCGAGACCGGCCTCGACCTGGAGCGCGATCGCCTGGTCGACGGCCGCGTCCTCGACGGCCTTGAAGGCCGCAGCCGGCAGGCGACCGGCGGCGTGCGCCTCGCGCGCGGCGAGCAGCTCGGGCGGCCGCAGCAGGCTGCCGACTACATCGCTCCGCGCGGTCCGCGCGGACGGGGCCGTCTGCCTGATCGGAGCTGCTTCCATGAGCCTGGTGATACCCCGCTCGACGGCGCCGGCCGTCAGGGTCGCCGTCGCCGCCGAACGCCGGCCAGCGCGAGCGAAAGGGCGACGACCGCCCGCGGCAGATCGACGCGGGAACGGCGCAGGGCTTCGCGCAGAGCCGGTGCGGCGCTCGGCCCGTGCAGCGGCGCTCCATGGCCGACGAGCAGGTGCTCGGGCTCGAGCGCGGCCAGCCGGCGCGGCGGCCACAGCCGCAGGCCGATGCTGACACCCGCTCCCAGGCTGCCGGGCGCGTAGCCGGGCGAGGTCCCGAGCGCCTCGGCCACGACGAGCGCGCGGCGCGCCGGCCACCACAGGGCGACCTCGCGCCAGAAGCGGCGGTCGACCAGCGGGACGACCTCGAAGGGCGCGTCCGGCACCGCCACCGGCACCAGCAGACGAGGGACGGCGAGGCGCTCGGCGAGGCGCGCGCAGTCGCGGTTGTGACGGTCGAGGAGCTGCAGCACGGCGGCCGGCCGGCCGAGCGCACGGGCGGCCTCGAGCGCGGCCGGCTCGTCGGTCGGGTCGACGAGCCACACTCCGCCGAAGTCGTCGACGAGGGCGTGCGAGGCGCGTGCCATGGGCTCGTCGAGCACCCAGGTGAGACCGAGACTGTGGCGCGTCAGCATCGCGGCGGGCCTCCTTGGGCGACGGGAGCGGCGGTCGCGGGGCGCCGCCCCCGGGGCGGCGCCCCGCGACCGTGGCCCCTACGTTCCCCATCGCAGGGCCGACCAAGCGTGCGCGGCCTCGAGCGCCCGCCGCGGCGCGGCGGCGGCCTCGCCGGTCAGCGTCCGGCTGCGAAGAAGCGCAGGGCGCGCTCGAGGGCGCGATCGGCGGTCGCGCCGGCCGGCTGGGCGACCACGATGTCGGGCTGTAGGCCCTTGTGGTTGATGTTGCGTCCGTCGGGCGTGAGGTAGGCCGCGATCGTGATCTTGAGACTGGCGCCGGCCGGCAAGGGCAGCACCGTCTGCACGACCCCCTTGCCGAACGTGCGCGTGCCGATCACCGTGGCGCGACCGTGGTCCTGGAGGGCGCCCGTGACGATCTCCGAGGCGCTCGCCGTGTCGCCGTTGACCAGCACGACCAGCGGCAGGCTCGTGGCGTGGCCGGCCACGGTCTTCAGGATCGTGGTCGGCACGTGCAGGCCCTTCTCGGTGGCGACCACCCGGCCGGGCGGCAGGAAGTCGCTTGCCACCTTCACGGCCTCCTCGACCAGACCGCCGCCGTTGTCGCGCAGGTCGAAGACCAGCGCCTGCGCGCCCTGGGCCCGGAGCTTCGCGACGTCGCTGGCGACCTGGCTGCCGGCGCCGCTGGCGAACGCCGAGAGGGCCACGTAGCCGACCTTCGTGCCGTGGTCTGCGATCAGGCGCGCGACCGTGAGCGGCCGGGTGATCGTGCCGCGCGTCAGCGTGAGGTCGATGACGCTCGTGCCGCGGCGCAGTCGCAGCTCCACCTTCGTGCCGGCGCGCCCCAGGATGCGGCTCACCACGTCGTTCACCGAGTGGCCCGCAGTCGAGGTCCCGTCGACCGCGACGATCACGTCGCCGGAACGCACGCCGGCGCGCGCCGCCGGCGAGCCGGCGAAGACGCGCGTGATGGTCAGCTTGCCGTGGCTCGAGTCGAGCTCGGTGCCGATGCCCGTGTAGGTGCCACTCAGCTCCTGGTCGAAGGCCGCGGCCTGCTGGCGCGTGAAGTAGACCGTGTACGGGTCGCGCAACGAAGCGAGCAGGCCGTTGACGCCCGCCTGGCCGAGGCGCGTCGCGTCGACCGGCCGGTAGTAGTCGCTCTGCAGGTCCTGCAGGACCTGACGGTACAGCCGCGCCTGACCCTTGGCCCCGGCGCTGCCGCCGACGGTCGCCAGGAGCGTCGCGAGGCCGAAGCCCGCGACGAAGGCGAGCACGACCAGCAGGACGGTCAGCAGTCTCCTGGAACGCATCACGCAGCCTCTCTTCCCGTTTTGGCGCCGACCTCGCCCGCGCGAAGGGCCCGCGCGCCCGTCCGGTCGTGCGCCGGGTGCCTCGTCGCCCCTCACATCATCGACCGGAGCGCCTCCGAGTTTGAGCGATCCCGATGATCGCATCGAGCCGCTCCATGTCGAGGTGGTCCTCGACGTGCCGCGCGAGCCGGTCGAGGTCGGACTCGACGACGACCGGCGGCCGCGGCGGCAGCCCCGCCGCCGCACGCAGCCGATCGAGCAGCGCGGCCCGCAGCCCGGGCGCGTCGAACAGGCCGTGGACGTAGGTCCCCAGCACCACGCCGTCGGCCGAGACCGCGCCGTCGGCGCGGGCCGGGCCGCCGCGCGGGCGCACGCGGGCGAAGGGCCGCGCGCCCCGAGCCCGGCGCGTCGTGCCCATGTGGATCTCGTAGCCGCGCAACTCGACCCCCGCGCCCAGCGGTCCGCCCGTGCAGGTGGCCCCTTCCACGCGGACGGTCCGCTTGCGGCCGCCGAACGTCGTCGTCACGTCGAGCAGACCGAGCCCCGCGCACTCGGCCACGGGCGACTCCACGCCGGCGGGGTCGCGCAGCCGCCGGCCGAGCATCTGGTAGCCGCCGCAGATACCCACGACCGGCACGCCGGCGCGGGCGGCGCCCAGGATGGCGGCGTCGAGGCCACGCTCGCGCAACCAGGCGAGGTCGGCCATCGTGCTCTTGGTGCCGGGCAGCACGACGAGGCGTGCGGCGGCGAGCTCGGCCGGGCTGCGCACGTACCGCACAGCCACGTCGGGCTCGGCCGCCAGAGCGTCGAAGTCGGTCGTGTTGCTCGTGTAGGGCAGCCGCACCACGGCGACCTCGACGGCGGCGGACGAGCGGCGCGGCGGAGGCGCGTCGAGCGCAAGCGAGTCCTCTTCGTCGCCGCGCCAGCCCTCGAGGAACGGCACGACGCCGAGCGTCGGCACGCCGGTGCGCTCCTCGAGCAGCTCGAGCCCCGGCGCGAGCTGCGCGGCGTCGCCGCGGAACTTGTTGACGACGAAGCCGGCCACCAGGGCGCGCTCCTCGGCCGTGAACAGCTCCATGTGGCCGAGCAGCGCCGCGAACACGCCGCCGCGGTCGATGTCGCCGACGAGCAGCACCGGCGCGCCGGCGTGCCGCGCGAGCCGCATGTTGACGATATCGGCGTGACGCAGGTTGACCTCGGCGGAGCTGCCGGCTCCCTCGATCACGATCAGGTCGTAGCCCGCCCGCAGCCGGGCGAGCGCCGCGGTCACGAGCGGCCAGACCGTGGCCTGGTAGGCATGATAGGCCGACACCGTCATCTCGCCCGCCGGGCGCCCCATCACGACGACCTGACTCGCGCCGCGCGAGGTCGGCTTGAGCAGCACCGGGTTCATGTCGACCACGGGCTCGACGCCGGCGGCCTGGGCCTGAAAGACCTGGGCGCGGCCCATCTCGTCGCCGGCCGCGGTCACGGCCGAGTTCAGTGCCATGTTCTGCGCCTTGAACGGCGCCACGGCCAGGCCGCGCCGCGCGTACAGCCGGCAGAGCGCGGCCGCGAGCGCCGTCTTGCCGGCGTGCGAGGCCGTCCCCTGGAGCATGATGACGCGTGCCGAAATGCGTTTCATGGCAAGTCACTCTAGCGCGTCGCCTGCCCCGGCGCCGCCTGCGCGCCGCGACACCCGCAGAAGCCGGACTCTTGCCGGGAGCGACTTTGCCGTCGCCGGCGCGTGGTAGCCTGCCGGACCAAGCGACCCGGGAGTCGACTCATGCAGCTCGAGTTGAACGCCGACCAGCGCGCCGCCGTCGAGTTCGGCGACGACCCCCTGCTCATCGTGGCCGGCGCCGGCACCGGCAAGACCGCCACCCTCGTGCACCGCGTGGCCCACCTGATCGCGGGCGGCGCCGACCCCGGGCGCATCCTGCTGCTCACCTTCACACGACGCGCCGCCGCCGAGATGCTGCACCGGGTCGACGCGCTGCTTGCCGGCGAGCAGGCGGGCGGCGGCCGCACCGTCGGCCGCGTCTGGGGCGGCACGTTCCACGCGGTCGCCGCCCGCTTGCTGCGCGTGCACGCCCGCGACCTGGGGCTGCAGCCCGACTTCACCATCCTTGACCGCGCCGACGCCGAAGACCTGCTCCACGTGGCGCGCACGGCGTTGCGGCTCGAGTCCGGCGGCGTGCGCTTTCCGCAGAAATCGACCTGCCTCGACATCTACTCGCGCTGCGTCGACGCCCAGGCGCCGCTCGCCGAGGTGCTGCCGGCGTCGTTTCCCTGGTGCGAGCCGGCCCGCGAGGGGCTCGCGCTGCTCTTCAAGCGCTACACCGGCGCCAAAGACGAGCAGCAGGTGCTCGACTACGACGACCTGCTGCTGTTCTGGCGCGCGCTGCTCGCCGATCCGGCGGCCGGGGCGCGCGTGCGCGGCCGCTTCGACCACGTGCTGGTCGACGAGTTCCAGGACACGAACGCCCTGCAGGCCGACATCGTCTCGCTGCTGCGGCCGGGCGGCCGCGGCATCACCTGCGTCGGCGACGACGCCCAGGCGATCTACGGCTTCCGCGCCGCCACGGTGCGCAACATCCTCGACTTCGAGCAGCGTTTCCCGAGCGCCACCGTGCTCACGCTCGAGCGCAACTACCGCTCCACCGCCCCCATCCTCGCCGCCACCAACGCGATCATCGCGGCGGCCGCCGAGCGCCGCGACAAGACGCTCTGGACCGAGCGTCCCGGCGGCGCCCGTCCCGTGCTCGTCGCCTGCCGCGACGAAGACGAGCAGACCGCCTACGTTTGCGAGCGCGTGCTCGAGCATCGCGAGCAGGGCACGCCGCTCACGCGTCAGGCCGTGCTCTTCCGCGCCCAGCATCACTCGCTCGCCCTCGAGATCGAGCTGTCGCGGCGCAACGTGCCGTTTCGCAAATACGGCGGCCTGCGCTTCGCCGAGACGGCCCACGTCAAAGACCTCGCCGCCTTCCTGCGCCTCGCCGAAAACCCGCGCGACTCCACGGCCGGCCTGCGCGTGCTGGGCCTCGTGCCCGGCATCGGACCGGCCACCGCAGCCACGCTGCGCGAGATCCTGCTCGCCGGCGGCGGCGACTTCGCCGCCTGGACCGGCGCCCGCGTGCCCGAGGCCGCGCACGCCGTCTGGCCCGGCCTGGTCGCCCTGCTGCGCCGCCTCGCGGGCGCCGCGCCGGGCGACGTTCCGGCCCAGATCCACGCCGTGCGCACCGTGTACCAGCCGCTCCTCGAGCGACGCTACGACGACGCCACGGCCCGCCTGCGCGACCTCGAGCAGATCGAGAGCGTCGCCGGCCACTCCCCCGACCGGGCCCGCTTTCTGGCCGACCTGGTGCTCGACCCGCCGTCGTCCACGCAGGACCTCGCCGGGCCGCCCCTGCTCGACGAGGACTACCTCGTGCTCTCGACCATGCACTCGGCCAAGGGCCTCGAGTTCGACGTCGTCTACGTCATCCACGCCGCCGACGGCAACGTGCCGTCCGACATGGCCACGGGCTCCGACGCCGAGATCGACGAGGAGCGCCGCCTGTTCTACGTGGCCTGCACCAGAGCGCGCGACCAGCTCTACGTCACCCACCCCCTGCGCTACTACAGCCAGCCCTGGGCCAAGGCCGACACCCATGGCTACGCGCAGCGCTCACGCTTTCTCACCGACGCCGTCGCGGCCTGCTTCGCGCAGCTCCAGCCGGTCGCCCCGGCCGACGCCGACGGCGGCCCGCTCGAACCGCTCGGCACAGCGGCGATCCGTGCGGGCATGCACTCTCTGTGGGAATAGACTGATACGAACGAGGACCGCCGGGCTTGCCGGCCGGCGGTGACGCAGCGATCGGCCCCGCCGAGCGGGAGACGAAGCATGGCGGTAGACACGCGCAACAGCGTGCCGTTCCAGGACGAGGACATGCGCGCGGCCGCCGAGACCGCCCGGCGCATCGAGAGCAACGTCGCCTCGGTCATCCTCGGCAAGGACGACGTCATCCGCACCTGCGTGGTGGCCCTGCTGGCCGGCGGCCACCTCGTCATCGAAGACTACCCCGGCGTCGGCAAGACCCTGCTCGCCAAGAGCCTGGCGCGCTCCGTGTCCTGCCGCTACGCGCGCCTGCAGTTCACTCCCGACCTGCTGCCGAGCGACGTCACCGGCGTGGGCGTCTTCAACCAGAAGACCGGCGAGTTCGAGTTCCGGCCCGGCCCGATCTTCGCCAACATCGTGCTGGCCGACGAGATCAACCGCGCCTCGCCCAAGACCCAGGCCAGCCTGCTCGAGTGCATGGAGGAGCGGCAGGCGACGATCGACGGCACGACCCACGAGATCACGGCGCCCTTCATGGTGATCGCCACGCAGAACCCCATCGAGTACGAGGGCACCTACCCGCTGCCCGAAGCCCAGCTCGACCGCTTCATGATGCGCCTGAGTCTGGGCTATCCCGATGCGGCCGCCGAGCAGACCGTGCTCCTCGAGCAGACCGTGCGCGACCCCTTCGCCGAGCTTGCGCCGGTCGTCGACGCGGCCCGGGTGCTCGCCATGCAGCGGGCCGTCACGCGCGTGCGCTGCGTGACCGAGCTGCACCGCTACGTCGTCGCCATCCTGGCGGCCACCCGCGAGGCCCGCGACGTCTACCTGGGCGCGAGCACGCGGGCCGGCATCGCCCTGGTCCGGGCCGCCAAGGCGCTCGCGCTGCTGCGCGGCCGGGACTACGTCGTGCCCCAGGACATCAAGGACCTGGCCGCCAGGGTGCTCGGCCATCGCCTGATCCTGTCGTCCGATGCCAGGGTCCACGGCGAGTCCGAGGAGACCGTGGTCGACCGCCTGCTCGGCGGGGTCCCCGTCCCGGGAGCCTGACATCGTCCGTCCGACCCGCCGCGGCCTCGCCCTCTTCGCCGTGGCCGTCGCCACCTACCTGGCGGCCCGCCTCCTCGGCACGTGGGAGCTCTACCTGGTGGCGCTGACGTTCGCCGTCACGCTGCTCGTCGCGTGGCTGCTCGTGCTGGCGGCCGGCCGGCGCCTGGCGATCGTGCGGACGCTGCATCCGCGCCGTCCGATCGCGGGCGACGACCTTGTCGTCTCGTTTCTCGCGATCAACGGCTCCCAGCTTCCCGGGCTCGAGGTCACGCTGCCCGACGCCGCCGGCGACCTTCACGCCGGCGCCACGACGATCACCTTCCCGAGCCTCGGCGCGCGCGAGGAGCGGGTCGCCATGAGCCCGCCCCTGCCGGCCCGCCGCGGCGTGCACGTCCTGCCGCCACCACGCGTCGACGCCGAGGACGCGCTCGGCCTGTGGCGCGCCCGGCGCCGGCTCGGCGACCCCCTCGACGTCACCGTCCACCCCCGGCTCGCCGAGCTCGGCTCGTGCGCGGTCTTCGCCGAGCTCGGCGCCCGTCGCGGTCTCGCGCGCCACGGCCTCGTGCCGCGCGGCGCGACCGAGCTGCGCGGCATCAGGCCACACCAGCCGGGCGAGCCGCTGAGCCACGTCGACTGGAAGGCCACGGCCAAGACCGCCACGCTCATGCTGCGCGAGATGGACGACCCCGAGAGCGGCGACGTCACCGTGCTGCTCGACGGCACGGCGGCCGCCGTCGCCGGCGACGATCCGCTCACGAGCTTCGAGCTCGCCGTCCAGGCGGCCGCCTCGGTAGCCGACTTCGTGCTCTCGACCGGGCACGACACCGTCCTGCTCGTGCACGACGGCGGCTGGCGCCCCACGCGCCTGGCCGCCGACGTCCAGGGCCGCGGCCGTCTGCTCGACACCCTGGCGGCCGTGCGCCCCACCGCGCGGGTGCCGCTTGCCACCTCGCTCCAGCACCTGCGCAGGAGCGGCGGCCGGTTGGCGCCCACCCGCACCCTGGTCGTCGTCGCGCTCACGCTCGACCGCGAGCTCGCGCGCACCCTCGTCGGGCTGCACCGCGAGGGCGTCCAGACGCGCGTGATCGCGATCGACGGGGCCTCGTTCGACCGCGCCCGGCCGGCGACGCCGGCCACGGCGACGGCCACGACGGCGGCCGCCGCGCCACCGCCCCGGCCGGCCGCGGGCGGCACGCTCGACCGCGGCGCGCTGGTCGCGCTCGCCGCCGCCGGCGTCGTCTGCCTCACGCTGCGCGCCGGCGACGACCTGCGGACGGCCCTCTCACTCGGTCGGGCCGAACGCGACGTCGGCGACGTCGCACTCCGGGCGCGCGGTCGCTGACACGGCCATGAGGCTCGCGGGCCGCCTCGCCTACCTCGCCTGCTTCGCGGCGCTCGCGCTCGTCACCGCCCTCGCCATGGCGCGCGTCGCCCGGCCCGGACTGGCGCACGCGCTGGTCTGGGCAGCGCTGCTCGCCACGTTCGCCGGGGCCCCGGGGCTCGTGCGCCGCCGGCTCTGGCCGGCGGCGCTCCTCCTTTTGCCGCTCGGAGCCTGGCTGGTCGCCCGGCTGGTGCTGCCGCCACCGGCGGCGACGCACGCCTACGACCCCCGGCTGGGCTACTACCTGAGCGCCCTGAGCGACGGTGCGCACGAGTACTCGGTGCGCCCGTTCCCGTTCGACCTGGCGGGAGCCGGCGCGCTGCGCCTGCTGCTCACGCTCGCCGCCTACAGCGCGACGGGCCTCGCCGCCCTGGCCGCTCTCAGCCTGCGTCGCGCCCTGCCCGCGGTCGTCGTCCTGCTCGTGGTCATGGGCTACGCCCTCACCGTCGACGGCACCGCCGGTGTCGCCATCCTGCCGCTCGTGTTCCTGCCGCTGGCCGCCTGCCTGCTCGCGCTCTCCCGATCGGTGCAGCGCGCCGACGGCGCCCCCTCGGGCGCGGTAGCCGGGACGGGGCTCGCCGTGGTGGCCATGGCCTGCTCTCTTGTCTTGCTCGCGGCGACGCCGGTCGCCGCCGGCAAGCCCTGGCGCGACTGGACCGCCTGGGGCGCGCCCGGTCCCGCCACGTCACGTGTGAGCTTCGACTGGATGCTCAACTTCCCCAGCCTGCTCGACCCGCGGCACGACACGCGCGTGTTCCAGGTCGAGTCGCCACTGGCGTCGTACTGGCGGGCCAACGTGCTCGACGTCTTCACCGGCAGCGCCTGGACGGCGAGCCGCACGAGCGAGATGCGGCTCACGCGGGGCGCGATCGTGCCGGGCGGCGAGCTCGCCTACGAAGTGCCGCCGGCCGCCCGCGGACCGGCCGGCGTCGCGGCGGTCGAGACCTTTCGTCTGCAGACGCTCGCGACCCCGTTCCTGCTGACCGGCGGCGACCCGCGCAGCGTGGTGATCGGCGGGCGCGCACCGTTCTTCGCGCCGGCCACGCAGGCCCTGCGCCTGACCGACCCCATCGGACCGGGAGCGTCCTACGTGGTGAGCGCCGTCGTCCCGCGCGTGCGGCCCGCCGACCTGGTCGGGCGCGGCCGCGACTACCCGGCGGGCGTCGCAGCCGATCTCGCCCTGCCCTTCTCCACGGCCGCCGACATGACGACCGCCGACCCCGTGCGGGAGTGGCGCACCGCCATGAGCGACACGGCCGCCCATCGCGAGTGGCTCGGCCTGTATCAGCTCGACCGGGCGATCGTAGGCGGCGCGACCGACCCCTACCAGGTCACCCTGCGCATCGAGCAGTACCTGCGCGCCCACTACCTGTACTCTCTGTCGCCGCCGGCCACGCGCTACACCTCGCCCTACGCGGCCTTTCTGTTCGCCACGCTCACCGGCTACTGCCAGCACTTCGCCGGCGCCATGGCCGTGCTCGAACGCTACAACGGCATCCCCGCCCGGGTCGTCCTGGGATTCACCGCCGGGACCCTCACCGGCCGCCAGACCTACACGGTGACGCGCAACGACGCGCACGCCTGGGTCGAGGTCTACTTCCCGGGCGTGGGCTGGGTGCCCTTCGAACCGACGCCCGGCGACGCCCTGCCGGGCCGCGGCGCGTCGAGCACGAGCCTGGGCTTCTCCGACCCGTTCCCCGGCGACGCGACGCGCGGCAGCGTGGCGGCGTCGGGCACCGCGGCGCCCAAGCTGCAGGGCGTGGCCGGGGGGAACGCCGCCAAGCAGCGCAGCGGCGGCCTCGGGAGCACCGCGGCGAGCGGGCGCGGGGTCGCCTGGCTGCCCTGGGCGCTCGTGCCGCTGGCGCTCGTCGTCGCCTGGCCCCTGGGCCGCGGCGTTGCGCGCCGGCGCCGCCTGCGCGGCGGCGGTGCGCAACGCCGCCTTCAGTCCGGCCTCGCTCAGCTTCGCGCCGACCTGCGCGACTACGGCCGCCCGGTGCCGCCCTCGCAGACGCTGACCGAGACCGCCGCCGACATCGAGCGCCGCTACGGCCTCGACGCCACGGCCCTCGCCGACCGTCTCGAAGCGGTGCTGTACGGCGGGCGCGAGGTCGGCGAGCGCGAGCTCGCCGACCTCGCCGGGCTGCGCCGCGAGCTGCGCCGGCGCCTGCGTGCCGATGCCGGCCGGCTGCGCGGCCTGGCCGTAAGCTACGGCCTGCGGCTCGCGCCGCGGTAGGGCGCTTCGGGCCCACCTCCGGCTCGGGCGCCGGACCTTGCCCGCCGCCGTCGCCGGGCCCCGCGCCCGCGGCCCGGCCCGCCGCCTACTTCACCGAGCCCGCCAACAGACCCTCGGCGAAGTAGCGCTGGAAGGCGAAGAACACGGCGAGCGGCACGATCAGCGACAGGAACGAGGCCGGCGCGATGATGTTGATGTTCGAGCCGAACTCGCGGAGCTGCGTGAAGATCGCGACCGTGATGGGCTGCGTCGTGCGGCCGAAGGTGAGGGCGACGAGCAGGTCGTTCCAGACCCACAGGAACTGGAAGATGGCGAGCGACGCGAGCGCCGGCAGACCCAGCGGCAGGATGAGGCGCACGAAGATGCGCAGCTCCGACGCGCCGTCGATGCGAGCCGCTTCCATGAGCTCCTTCGGTATGCCGAGGAAGTAGTTGCGCAGCAGGAAGACAGCGAACGGCAGGCCGAAAGCGGTGTGGAACAGGACGATGCCGACGACCGTGTCGAACAGGCCGGCGTGGTTGTAGAGCGTGAAGATCGGGATCAGCGCCATCTGATAGGGCACGACGATGGACGCGACGACGGCGATGAAGATCCAGTCGCGCCCCGGAAAGTCGAGCCAGGCGAAGGCGTAGGCGGCGAGGGCGCCCACGAGCAGCGGCAGCACCGTGCCGCCGATCGCGATCTCGAGCGTGGTAAGGAGAGCGCCGGTGATGGCGTGGTCCGACAGGACCGTGCGGTAGTTCTCGATCGACAGCAGGCTGGGGTGGGCGAAGGCCCGCCACCAGCCGGTGGAGCTGATTTGCGAGGGCACGATCAGCGAGGTCACGAGCAGGCCGATCGTAGGCACGAGCCAGAGCACCCCGATGACCGCCAGCAGCAGGTTGAGCGGCGCATGGGTGAGGGCACGGCTCACGCGGCGCGCGGCGCCCTCGTGCCACACACCGGCGGCCGGCGCCGGTCCGGCCGGCCGCCCCACGGGATGGGCCACAGTGGCCATCAGACCTCCCTTCTGAAGCGCCGCACGTTGAGCAGCAGCACCGGGACCACGAGGATGAAGAGGAACACGGCGATCGCCGAGCCCAGACCGAAGTCGTTGATCCCGCCGAACGAGGTGCGCCACATGGCCAGGGCCACGACGTTGGCGGCCGCCTGCGACGAGCCCGGGGCGATCGACAGGATGATGTCGAAGATCTTGAGCACGTAGATGATCATGGTGATGAAGACCACGGACAGCACAGGCGCAAGCAGCGGCGCCGTCACGCGGCGGAAGACCTGCCACTCGCTGGCGCCGTCGGTGCGCGCCGCCTCGAGCACGTCGCGCGGGATGGCCGCCAGACCCGCACCGATGATCACCATGGCAAAACCGGCCCAGATCCAGACGTAGGCGATGATCATCGCCGGCGTGATGAGCTGGGTGCCGAGCCAGCCCACGCCGGCGAAGGGCGCGGCGAACGTCGCGGCCCCGACGCCGACCCGATACGAGCCCGGCGAGACGCCGGTGAAGGCGAAGCTGCCGTCGGCATTGCTCGTGGTGCGCGCGATCACCTTGCCCGACGGCGCCTTGAGCTCGAGCGTCACTCCAGGCAGACCGAGCTCACCCCGGTCGATCTTCCCGGCTACGCCGCCGCCGGGCTTGAAGTCGCGCCAGACCACGCCGCTCACGGTGTGCGCCGCGGGCGCCGGCGCAGCCGCCTGAACGGCGTTCTTCGGGACGTCCGTCACGGGGATCGCCGTCAGGCCGAGCATCGCGACCGCGCCGGGGTGCAAGGTCTGACGCAGCGTGAAGCCCTGCGCCGTCGATCCGCTGAGGGCGTTCGTCGACGGAGCCGCCCCCGACAGCGGGCCGGGTGGGCTGAAGACGTCCTTGATGCCCGAGAGCGCCGCGTTGACCGCGCCCTGCGAGGGGTCCTGGATGTACATGATGTGCCAGATCACACCTGCCGCGAACAGCGAGATCGCCATAGGCATGAACACCGCCGTCTTGAAGGCCACCGACCAGCGGATGCGCTCGGTGAGCACGGCGAAGACGAGCCCGATCGCGGTCACCAGGGCGGGCGCCACGGCCACCCAGATCGCGTTGTTCTTGATGGCAGTGAGCAACGTGCTCGTGGTGAACAGGGTCTTGTAGTTCGAGAGGCCGACGAAGTGGGCGCCCGACCGGTCGAACAGGCTGCGCACGACCGTGTACACGGTCGGGTAGATCAGAAAGACGCCGAAGAAGAAGACGGCCGGCGCGAGGAAGCCGAGCGTCACGCCGTAGCGCCGCCAGAACGAGCCCTTCTGCGAGGGGTGAGGCGACGCCCCCGGCTGGGGGGGCGTCGCCTCGATGGGTGTCGAGACTGCCATGGCCTACTCCCGCGAAGCGAGCGCCGGGCTCACTTCTTGTAGGCCGCGGTGGCGGCAGCCTGGAGGGCCTTCTGCGTGCCCGAGATGTCCTTCGGGTTCTTCAGGAAGTTGGTGAAGATCTGCCACTCGCCCTGGCCGGTGGTGGCGCCGAAGGCCGCCGGCTGCTGGTCGGACATGTCGTAGACGACGACCGGCGCGTTGGCGAGGGCGACCGCCGCACGGCGGCCGATCGGGTCGGTGTACACGCTGGCCGGCACCATCTTGTTGGCCGAGGAGTAGCCACCGAGACGGGCCCAGATCTCGGCCGCCTGCGGCGTTGCCAGGTAGTCGACGAAGGCGCGCGCGGCCGGGCTGTCCTTGAACATCGTGACGATGTCGCCGCCGGCCTCGACCCAGTTGCCGCCCTGGCCGTTGATCGACGGGAACGCGAAGTAGTCGAACCCGGTGGTCGGCTTGGCCTTGGTCGAGCTCGTGATCACGCTCTCGGCGAAGTCTGACTGGAACACCATCGCCGCCTTGGGCGGGTTGGTGAAGACGTTCGTCACCGACGTCGGAAAGTCGGTCGTGGCGGCGCCGCCGTTACCGCCGTAGATGTAGCTCGAGTTCCCGTAGATCTGCGCCATGTCCTTGAGCGCCGTGGTGACCGACGGATCGGTCCACGGGATCTGGAAGTTGGTCAGCTTGTCGTACATGGCCTGCCCGGCGGTGCGCAGGTAGATGTTCTCGAACAGGTCGGTGATCGGCCAGCCCGCGTCGGCGCCGACCGAATACGGCGTCACACCCGATGCCTTGAGCGTCTTGGCGTCGGCCAGGAGCTGGGTCCAGGTGGTGGGCGGCGTGATGCCGGCGTTCTTGAAAGCCGGCACGTTGTACCAGACGGTCGACTTGTTGGCGGTCTTGAAGAGCAGGCCGTAGAGGTGTCCGTTGACGGTGCCGATGTTGGCGATCGTCGGTGAGAAGTCGGCGCTCACGATGCCCTTCGCGAAGTCGATCGGCTTGAGCGCGCCGCTTGCCACGAACTGCTTCATCAGACCGGGCTGCGGCAGCGCTGCGAGGTCGGGCGGGTGACCGCCGGCCACCTGCGTCGAGAGGATCTGCGGCAGGTTGTTGCCGTCCGAGGTGAAGGTGACCTTGATGTGCGGATAGGTCTTGTTGAAGCCGGCGATGACCTGCTGGAACGCCGTCTGTTCCTGACCGCTCCACACTGCCGTCATGGAGAGCGACCCGGAGGTGCTCGTCGGGATCCCGCCGAGCGCGCTCGGCGACGCGCTCGGGGTCGTCGCCGCGCCGCTCTTGCTACCGCAGCCCGCGGCGATCGCTACCAGGGCGACGAGCACGACCGCGAGGAGAAGATACCTCCTGTGGTGGAGACGATGAGTGATCATGCTGCAACAACTCCTCTCTCGGCCTCAGACGGTTCGTAGATGCCGAGACCGGTGTCTGAGTCGAAGAAGTGCAGGGCGGCGACGTCGACGGCCACCTCGATGGCCTGACCCTCGCGCACCCGCGTCTGCGGGGAGAAGCGGCCCACGAGCTTCGACTCCTCGTGGCCCTGTACGCCGAGCGGCCGGAACGTCTCGGTGCCGTGTACGTCGCGCGCCAGCTCCCGGGTGTCCTCGGTGAGCACGGGTGGCGCATCGACCATGAAGTGGACGTTGACCTCGGAGCCGAGCGACTCGCGCAGCACGACCCGGCCCCGCAGCCGGTGTCCGGCCGGGGTGTCGGGCAGGAGCGCCGCATCGGCCAGGTTCTCGGGCCGCACGCCGAGCACAACGGTGCGGCCCTCGTAGCCGGCCAGACCCGGGAAGCGGCGCAGCACGCCGGCGCCCAGGGTCAGCCGCTGGCCGCCCGCCAGGGCCGCGAGCTCGCGGCCTTCGCGCTCGAGGGTCACGGCGATCATGTTCATGGTGGGGCTGCCGATGAAGCCGGCGACGAAGAGGTTGACCGGATGGTCGTACAGCTCCTGGGGCTCGGCCACCTGCTGCAGGCGGCCCTTGCGCATGACGGCCACGCGGTGGCCCATCGTCATGGCCTCGACCTGGTCGTGGGTGACGTAGAGCGTCGTCGTGCCAAGGTCGACCTGCAGGCGGCTGATCTCGGCGCGCATCTGCACACGCAGCTTGGCGTCGAGGTTCGACAGGGGCTCGTCCATGAGGAACGCCTGCGGCTCGCGCACGATCGCGCGCCCCATGGCGACCCGCTGCCGCTGGCCGCCCGACAGCGCTCGCGGCTTGCGGTCGAGGAGCTCGTCGAGCCCCAGGACCTGCGCGGCCTTGCGCACCCGGCGCTCGATCTCGGCCTTCGGCACCTTCTGCAGGCGCAGCCCGAAGGCGATGTTCTCGTAGACCTTCAGATGCGGGTACAGGGCGTAGCTCTGAAACACCATGGCGATGTCCCGATCGCGCGGCGGCACGTCGTTCACCACCCTGTCCCCGATACGAACGACGCCGGCCGAGATATCCTCGAGGCCGGCGACCATCCTGAGAGCCGTCGTCTTGCCGCAACCCGACGGGCCGACGAGCACCATGAACTCCCCATCATCGACGGAGAGGTCCATGGCGTCGACGGCGACCGTGCCGTCGGCGTAGACCTTGCTGACGCCCTCGAAGCTCACTTGGGCCATCGAGACGCCACCTCCCTCGTAGCCCCGAGGCGGCGGACCCCTGCGCCTGCGACCACCCCTGCGCTTGCTTTTCCCGGCGCGGGTCGTTTTCAGTGTCGTGACGCTCTACCGTGCCGCGAGGAGCATCGAGAGCCGGTTCGCGTTGCCGATACAGCAGCCAGAGGGAAACGCCATGCGAGGATGCCCGACAACGAAGAGCGCGGTCGTGCGCGGCGACCGGCCCGTCGCGGCCATGCTGCGTGTGCTGGCGGTCGCGTTGTGCACGCTGGCGGCCACGGCGGCCCTGCTCGCGGGCTGCGGCGGCAAGGCCGGGCCGCGCGTGCTTCCGACAGCATCGCCGCGGGGGTGACCACCGCCAACTTCGCGGCGGCCTACGACGACGTGGGAGCCACGCTCGGGGCGCAGGTCGCGCCGGTTGGCGAGGCTTTCGCGACGGCGCTGCTCGCGCGGCCCGACCTGCTGCTCAACAACGTCGACGGCCATCCGACGCCGGCCGGCACCTACCTGGCTGCGTGCGTGGTCTACCGCACGATCGAGGGCCGCAGCCCCGTGGGCCTCGCCTCCGCCGACCCGAGCGTGCCGCCCGACCCGCGGGCGTTCCTGCAGGGCATCGCGGGACAGGGCACACGCGGCAGTTGAGGCGAGCCGGCGAGCGACTTCGTCGTCATCGCTCGGGCATGCGTGGCTTCGTTGCGCGCCTCGTGCCGATGATCGACTTCGTCGTCATCGCTCGGGCGTGCGTGGCTACGTGTCGCGCCTAGTCATCCGGGCGGACGGCGACCATCACCCGCTCGAGCGCCGACACGACGTCGGGGTCGAACTGGGTGCCCGTGCAGCGCCGCATCTCGTCGAGCGCGTCGGGCAGCGAGTGCGCTTCGCGATAGGGCCGGCTGCTGAGCATCGCCTCGAACGACGACGCCGCGGCGACGATGCGCGCGGCCAGCGGGATCTGATCGCCGCGCAGCGCGGAGGGGTAGCCCGTGCCGTCGAAGCGCTCGTGATGGTAGGCGACCGCGTCGGCCAGTGAGTCCATGCCCATGCGGCGCAGCAGGCGCGCCCCCACGGTCGGGTGCTCCCTGATCAGGTCCCACTCCTCGCTCGTGAGCACGCCGGGCTTGCGCAGCACCTCGTCGGGGACGGTGAACTGTCCGACGTCGCGCAGCCGCGCCGCCTGGCCGATCTGGTCGGCTACGTGCTCGGTCTGACCCAGCTCCATCGCCAGCAGCCGCGCGAGGCGGGCCACCGCCTCGGAGTGGCGCTCGCGGTAGAGCATGCGGGCGTCGGCCAGGTCGGCCATCATCGAAAGGTAGTCGTGGGCGCGCTCCGACTCGGCCGCGTCGACGACCGACGCGAAGCCGACGCAGCGGTCGCGGCCGCGGTTCTTGGCCACGGCGAGCGCCCGGCGTGCCGCATCGATCAGCTCGTCCTTGCTGCGCCCGTCCCAAGGGAACGTGGCCACGCCGGCGCTCAGGGTCAGCGTGCCGCCCTCGGCGCCGAGGCCGGCCGCGGCCACGGCGGCGCGCACGCCCTCGATGCGCGCGACGGCGTCGGCGCCGCCCATGCCGGCGAGCACGATCGCGAACTCGTCGCCGCCGAAGCGCGCGCAGATGTCGGTCGCCCGTGCGGCGCCGTCGATGAGCTGGCCGATGACCCGCAGCGCGTCGTCGCCCTGAGAGTGGCCCAGCTCGCGGTTGAGACGCTCCAGATGATCGACGTCGCACAGCACGAGCGAGACCTCGGCGGCTTCGTCGATGGCCGCCTCGAGCGCCTTGGCGAGGCCCTCGTGCAGGTAGCGGTGGTTGTAGAGGCCGGTGAGCGTGTCGGTCACGGCGTCGACGGTCACGCGGTCGAATCGCTCCTGGGAACCCTCGAGCAGGGCGGTGAGCGCCGACGACATGGCGCCACCTTCGAGGCTGTCCTCGGCGGTCTCGTCACAGGCGGGGTAGTCGACGTTCACGACGGCGACGATGTCGCCGGCCGAGTCGGTCACCGGCGCGACGGCGCTGATCCAGATGCCGAACTGGTCGGCGGCGACCAGGCAGATGTCGAGGTCGGCGCCCTCGAAGGCGCGGACGAGCTCGGGGTCGAACGCGACGAGGTCACCGAGCCGCGAGCGCAGCGACTCGTCCTCTTCGGCGTCGCAGACGAACTCGTAGCCCGCACCGCGGCGCGCCACGGTGGTGATGAAGCGCACGGCGGGGTCGGCGTCGCGCACCCCGCGCAGGATCGCGACCGTCTCGCGATAGGCGGGATCGGCTTCGGAGCCGCCCGCGCCGAGCGCGCGGTGGGCGTCGCCGTCGATGAGCGCGGCCGCCTGCCGAGCGAGAGCAAGAGCCCGCTGGCGTCGCTCGGCAACGTACGCGAGGACGGCCCGGAAGGCGTCGACCATGACCGGGTCGAACTGCGCGCCCGCGCAACGCTCGAGCTCCTCGAGACACTTCGTGTAGGTGAGACCGCGGTGATACGGGCGGTCGGCCGACATGGCGTCGTAGGAGTCGGCCACGCACATCGCCCGAGCGACGAGCGGGATGTCGTCGCCGACCAGACCGTCCGGGTAGCCGCGGCCGTCGTAGCGCTCGTGGTGGTGACGAACGCCGAGCACGACCTCGTCCTCGTACAGCGGCTTGATGATCTCGGCCGACATGGCCGGGTGGCCGCGCATCATCTCCCACTCGCGCTGGTTGAGCTTGCCGGGCTTGGTCAGGACGCGGTCGGGGATGCCGATCTTGCCGATGTCGTGCAGGTAGGCGGACTCGCCCACACGGCTCACCATCTCGGCCGACCAGCCGAGCTGCCTGCCGAGCAGGACCATGTAGGCCGCGACGCGGGCAGTGTGGCCCAGCGTGTAGTGGTCCTTGGCGTTCAGCGCGATACAGAGCGTCCGCAGGTTGTTCGCATAGACCGCCCGCACGTGCTGGTACTGTTCGGCGTTGCGGATGGCGATGGCGGCAAGGTTGGCGAAGAGTCGGGCCGACTCGAGCTCGTGCTCCGCGAACGTGCGGCCCTCCATGCGGTCGATGGCAAGCACCCCGATCACCTCGCCGTCGACCGTGAGCGGCACGATGATCGAGGCCTGCGGGTCGGCCTCGGTGCCGGGCACGACCGCGACGCGGGGGTCGCCGGGCATGTCGTTCACGAGCTGGGCCTCTTTGTGCTGGACGACCCAGCCGCTCACGCCCGCGTCGAGCGAGGAGCGCCAGTTCTTGACGTAGTCGTCCTCTTCGGCGCTCGCGTAGGCGCAGTACAGCTCACCGGCCTCGCGGTCGACGAGCCGGATCTCGAGGTTGTCGTTGGCGACGACCCGCTGCACGAGCTCGGCGATGCGCGCGAACACGTCGCCGCCGTCGAGCGTCGACAGCAGGCTGCCCGACAGCTCGAGGACGGCCTGCTGCAGCTCCACCTGCGATTCGAGGAGCTTGCCCGTCGTCTCGAGCCGCTCGTACTGCCGGGCGTTCTGAATGACGACCGCCGCCTCCTCGGCCAGGGCCTGGACGAGCTCGAGCTCGTCGGGCCGGAAGTGCCTGGCCTTGTCGAGCTCCATGAGGACGAGCATGCCGATCGGCTTGCCGTCGAAGACGAGCGGCACCGACAGCCTGGTCTGCTCGCCCCATCGCTCCATCACCGCATGGATGGTCGGCGGCAGGTCGGGGTCGGCGAGCTGCTCCTCGCACGCCTCACCGGCGAGGATGACGCGCCGCTCGGTGTCGTCGGCGGCCAGCTCTACCCGGTCGCTCGGCGTGTAGTCGAAGCCGGTGGAGCTGAAGTAGGAGCGCTCGAAGAGCGCATCGGCGTCGGCGTCGTACTCCCAGATGACGCACTCCGACGCGTGCACGGCCTGACAGGTCTTCTGCGCGACGAGCGGCAGCACCCGGTCGAGTACGACGGTCGACGTGATGGCGCGGCTCGCGTCGAGCAGCGAGGCCAGGCGAGCGACGTGCTCCTGTTCACGGCTGTAGGCGTCGGCGTTGCGAATGGCGAGTGCCGCCGCGCTGCAGACCGCCTCGACCGTGGTCTGCTCGTCGGGCGAGTAGCTGCGCGGACGCCGGTCGACGAGCTCGACGACGCCGAACGCCTCGCCGCGGGCGACGAGCGGCACGACCAGCAGGCTCACCTCGCCGCGCTCGGCCATAGAGGCGCGCTGCTCGACGCCGAGGCGCGCGTCGTCCAAGTCGACGACCGTCACGGCTTTGCTCGACTCGAGCGCGAGCCGGGTGGTCGGCCACAGGTCGAGGCTGAAGCTCTGCGCCATCCAGACCTGGTCCACCTCGCCGTCGAGCACGCCCGCGCGGCAGCGCAGGGCGCCCTCGTCGAGCACGTAGACGCTGCAGATGGGGGCGTCGGCGATGTCACAGAGCCGGCGGCACGCGGTCACGAGCACGTCGTCGACCGCCAGGGTCGACGAGAAGAGGGCGCCCGACTCGCTCACGAGCGCCAGACGCTTGGCCCTCTGACGCAGCTCGGCGACCATCTCGGCGTTCACGAGCGCCTGTGCGGCATTGTGCGCGAGGCTCGGCAGCAGCGTGAGCGGACCGTATTCGCGAGGCTCGGCGCTCGTCAGGACGGCGAGCCCGACGACGGTGCCCTCGGAGACGAGCGGCACGTCGATGCTCGAGCGATAGCCGAACTGCTCGGCGTCGCTGCGCTCGAGGTCGGACAGTCGTGGGTCGGTCCTCGTGTCGGACACGCAGACCACCTCGTGGGCCTCGATGGCCGACCGTGAGACGTTGTACTGCGCAAGGCTGAAGCTGCCCTCCTCGCTCTCGTCGGCCGTGATCGTGCCCCGAGTCGTCTTGAGCTCCTGCGCCCGGCCGTCCTTCAGCCGGTAGATCGTGCACTGGCCGGTGCCCGACAGCTCACGCATGCGCCGTGCGGCGACCGAGAGCACGTCCGCCGTGTTCAGCGAGCCGCCGAACTCGAGGCTCGCGTCGACCAGCGACTGCAGCCGGCTGTTGGCGTCGTCGAGCTCGCTCGCGGTCTCGACGCGCTCGGTCACGTCGTGCAGGACGAGCACGCGGCTGAGCTCGCGTCCGCCGCGTCCGCGCAGGCTCGACCGGCGGACGTCGAAGTGCCGGTCACCGGTCGCGCCGGGCAGGGTGACCGTGGCGCCCAGGCCGGCGTCGGCGTCGAGGTCGTCGATCTCCTCGCCCCGCTCGACCAGCCAGGGGTAGTCGCTCAGAACGGGCGCCATGCGCTCGCGCCCCGACTCGACCGTGAGCAGCCGCTGCGCGGCGCGGTTGGCGCTCGCGATGCGGCCCTCGTCATCGGTCACGAGCACGGCGTCGCTCATGCCCTCGAGGATGCGACGCTGCCAGGCCGCCGAATAGTCGGACGCACGCAAGCCGGGCAGCGCCCAGATCAGCGGCAGCATCGCCGCGGCCAGGACGACGAGCCCCAGGTGCAGGCCACGCACCGGTGTGTAGCCCGCCATGAAGCCGACGTCGAGCAGGAAGGCGATGCCGATGCTCGCGATCACCGCCTCGGCCTGGCCGCGGAACACGTCCCACGAGCGCAGCGCCTCGCCAAGCAGCATGACCATGCCGGCGAGCACGAGCACGTAGAACCAGACGAGCTGGATCGAGAACAGCACGCCGCTGCCTGCCACGTTGATGTGGGCGAAGTCCATCGCGGTGAGAGCGCTGTGGGGCGGGTAGATCAGGCCTGGGCGCGAGATCACGGCCACGATCAGGGTGAGCGCGGCGCCCACCAGGACCACCGTGATCCAGGTGCGCCCCAGCCGGCGCAGCCGAGCGTAGCGCGCGGCGAACGTGAACCAGAAGGCGCCCATGACCGGTCCGGTGACCGAGTAGACGGCGGCGAGGTGGATCATGGTGTCGCCCCGGTCGAGCAGGAAGACGAACGCGTAGCAGAGCGACTCGATACCGCCCACCGTGAGGGCGAGGCACATGGAGACGCCGCCCGGGAACCGGAACCTGCGCAGGGCGAGGAGCGCCTCGGCGAACATGAGCACGCTGGCGCAGAGCATGATCAGGCAGTTCACCTGCTCGTGACTCATAGGCGAGCCCCTCGCTCCGCGTCTTTTCGCCGTGCGGCGTCGTCGTATGTGACGACTTATCGGCGCGTAGCGCCCCCTGGCTTAGTGGGCGAGGGCTGCCTATCCGCCTAACCTAGCGACGACGTGAGCGCCGCAGGCCGGGCACGAACTGCGGCGTGCGGGCACAGTAGGCGGCGCAGTCGGCGCCGAAGGTCCCGGCCAGCAGGCGCTCCTCGGCGCGCGCCTTGACCACGACCAGCGCGACGCCGAGCAGGAAGCCCGCGCGTCCCAGGCCGGCCACGAGGACGCTGCCGAGCAGCATGCCGAGCATCCCCGTGTAGATTGGGTGGCGCGTGACCGCGTAGGGGCCGGCGGTGCGGCAGGGCGCGCAAGACAAGCCAGGCGACGACGAGGGCGCCGAGCCACATGGTGGTGGGCAGGCCGCGGCGCGCCACGGCCGGCGCGCTCCGCGCGCCCTATAGCGCGCCGCCGACCCAGACGACCGCCCAGAGCGTCCAGCAGGCCGCGATCAGGTCTGACCCCAACGACGAGCGCGCCGCGACGAGCGCACCGATCACGGCGCCGGCCGCAACCGCGGTAACGGTTCTCCGGCCGCCGAGCGGATGTGCACGTGCTCGTCGCCGATCGGGGTGGGGGCTGTCCGGGTGGACCCGGCCATCGCTGCGCAGTCTACCCGCCACGCGCCAGCCGCGGAGGTCGAACGTGGTACGGCCGGTGTACCATGCCGACGCGCACCGCACGCACTGCGCGCCCGCCAGTCAGCCGAGGAGCTGCATGACCGCTACCGTGCACCACGCCCCGCCGACCGTCGCCTCCTGGCCGCAGGCCGGCGTGCCCGCGATCGTCCGCCGCCAGATCGCCGCACTCGAGCGCGCGGCCTGGCCCGGCGCCATGATGGCGGAGCTCGCTCACGATGAGGACCTGCGCCCGGTGTGCCTCGCGCTGCTCGACGGCGACACGGTCGTGGCCGCCCTCGCTGTCCTGTCGAAGCGCATCGAGCACGGCGGCGAGCGCTACGAGGCGAGCGGCTTGAGCGCGGTCGTGACCGAGTCCCGCCGGCGCCGACGCGGACACGGCACGCGCCTGGTCGAAGCCGGCCTCGCGTTCATGGCGCAGGCGGGCGCCGACCTGAGCCTGCTGACCTGCGATCGCGAGCTCGAGGCGTTCTACGGACGAGCCGGCTGGACGGCGCTGCCCGGCGCCGTCCTCGTGGGCGGCACGCCGGCCGAGCCGCTGCCGAGCGACAGCCTCGACAAGACCGTGATGGCGGCGTTCCTGAGCGACCGCGCCCGCCGCAACGCCGGCGCGTTCCGGCGGGCGCGCATCGAGCTCTATCCGGGTACGATCGACCGGCTCTGGTGAGCCGCGCCGGCGGCGCTCAGGGCGTGGTCTGCGCCGGCGTGGGTGTCGCCGTGGGCTGCCCGGCCCCTGCCTGCTCGGCTTGCTCGATCGCCTGGGCAAGGGCGGCGCGCGCCGCATCGTAGGTCGAGATCGACTTCGCGTACTTCGGGAACTTGAAGATGTGGCCGTACTTGATCGGGTAAGGGTACTGCGTGACCCGCGCGACGATGGCGCGCACGGCGGTGGCCCCGATCAGCCCGGTCGCGATGCGACAGTACTCGAGGTCCTGGAAGCCGTCGCGCAGCGCTTCGAGGCGCAGCGACGACACGCACGGCGCGTCCTTGTCGTCGAGGCCGTAACGCGGGTAGTAGCCGGGGTAGATCAGGCAGGCTTCGCCGTTGGCTTTGCGACCGTCGGGATACTCGAACGAGAGCGGGTTCTGGTAGGGATCGCGGCTGCCCTTGCCTGTCAGAGCGTTGCCCCAGCGGTTCACGCCCCAGTAGAGCATGCCGTCGACGTTCCACTGGTACATGAGCCAGCCCCAGCAGCGCTCGTCGCCCAGGCCCTTGTCGATCACGAAGTTGGGCAGGACCTTCACCGACGAGTTGTAGTAGGGATACCACCACACCTGGACGCCGCGCGTGCGCTTGAGCTTCTGCAGGAGCGGCACCCGCCCGAAGAAGTAGTAGTAGCGGGTACACCAGATGTCGACGTCGTTGAAGAGCTCACTGTTGGCCGGCAGCAGGGGGCCGAGCGTGCTCGTGCGGGGGTCGTCGGTCAGCAGGAACTTGGCGCGAAAGCCCAACTTGCCGCTCGCCTCGTGCAGGGCCACGGCGAGCGCCTGGGCGCGCAGCTCGGTCGAGCGGTTCAGCGGCTCGTCGATCGGGTAGGCGATCAGCTTGTCCTGCCAGCCGTTGTCCTGGTACACGCGGCAGACGCTTGTCAGGTAGTTCATGAGAGCGGAGCTGCCGGCCGACCACTTCCACGAGTAGGACGGCCACCAGTTGAGCCACGGAAGGCGCGAGAACTGCAGGTCGAGCCCGTCGCTGCCGAGGAAGGGTCGCAGGGCGCCGGCGTAGGACGTGGCGTTGATGGCGCCGTTCGACGACGTCTTCGGCACGACCTTCGGCATGAGCACGGTCACGCCGTGCTGTTGCAGCATGCGGTACGTGCCCACCTGGTTGACGATCGTGCGGAAGTTGGCCGAGAAGGCTGTGCTCACGCTCAGTTTGCTCCAGCCGAAGTCCCAGACCTTGAGGCTCACCGGCAGGTCGACCTGCTCGCCACCCCCGTTCACCACGTGCAGCGTGCCCGTGTAGGTGCCGGCAGTGGTGCCGTACGGCACGTGGAACAGGACGTAGAGCGACGAGCTCCTCGCCGGCACGTTCAGTGTCTGGCCGAAGGCGCGCGGCAAAAGGGGATCGGGATACAGGCCGGGCTTGGCGCCGCTGTAGGTCGTGACGTGGGTGATGCGCACAAAGGCGACCTGGTCGAGCACGCTGTTGCCGGTCAGCAACGGGTCGCTGCCGTCGACCCAGGTCACCGACGCATGGCGCGAGGAGCCGCCCTGTAGCCCGATGATCGCGCCGATGTACTCGCCGCCGGCCGCGGTCAGGCTGACCGTGTGGTTGCTGCCCGCCGCTGTGGCCGGGAACACCCTGGTGTCGCCGTGGGCGGTCCACACCGCCGCCTGAGCCGCCGGTGCGACCGTGAGGAGCGCCCCGGCTGCGGCCAGGGCCGCGCCGAGCGCGATGAGGCCGTGCGACCCAACGAGGTTCTTCAGCAGCTTCAACGCGGGACCTCCCCCTGACGGCGGCCGACCCGGGCAGCCGCTTGGCACGAACGATCTACCGGCGCTATCGGCAGCGAGGCGCCGCCGCTTGACTCGCGCGCTTGCGCGCCGGGCGCCCCGAAACGGGCAACAGGCGCCGGGGCTGAGCGCCGGCCGGGTGGGAGACGCCGGGCGTGGTGGCCGCCGGGACCGGTCCCGCAAACGGGGAGAGCGCCCTGTCCGCGCTGGGCATCACGCTCGCCGATTCACCGCCTGCAGGACACGAGGCGTTTCGTCCTGCTTGCCAGCCAGATGCCCGCAACGAGCGACGGCGGCAGCGTCGACGGCGAAAGCACGCAGAGCGTGCCGGCCGGCGGCGACGGCAGCGCCGTGACGGCGGCGCCCGACATCGGTCACCACTTCATCGGCTGGAGCGACGGCGTGCAGACGGCCACGCGCGCCGACACGACGTGACCGCAGACGTCGACGTGACGGCGGAGTTCGCCGCCGACCCGACGACCGCGCCGACCACGACCGTGAGCGGCGTGCCGAGCGGCTGGAGCCGGGTGCCGGTCACCCTGCAGTTCACGGCCACCCCGGCCGCGGGCTGCACGATCGACCACACCGAGTACCGCTACGGCACGCTCGACTCGACCACCGCACGAGCTGCCCGGTCAGCCTGCAGGGGGTCACGGTCGTGTCGTATCGCAGCCTGACCTGCAAGGTGATCGTTGCCGGCCACGGCAGGACGAAGCTGACGGTGCGCTGCGGCGCGCTGCCCACCAGCCGGCTCGTGCGCTTCTCGACCCGCATCGGGCTCGCCGCCGGCCTCTACAGGTGGCGCGTCTCGGCGGTCGACCAGGCCGGCAACGTCTGCCTCGGGTCGTTCCACGTCCTGCGCGTCCTGCCGCCGGCCGTGCGGTAGGACGAGTCGCGGCCGCGAACGCACCGCGGCGCGGTCGAGCCGCGCCGAGCGCGCGCGCTGTGACAAGACGATAGGCTATGCGGTGGAGCGGGCGGCGTCGGCCGCCCGGGTCGGCCCGCCGAAAGGAACACGTGGCACCAGCACAGGGACAGCCAGACCCGTCGGCGGGCGGGGCGCCGGGCACGTCGGCGACGCGCCGGCGCGACCTCGGCGTGGTCGCCCTGGTCGTCATCGCGCCCGTCTGGGGCTACGGCTGGGTGGCGACCAAGGTCGCGCTCGGCTACTGCCCGGAGCTCACCTTCGCCGCGCTGCGCGGAGTGCTGAGCCTGCCCTGCCTGTTCGCCGTGCTGCTCGTCACGCGCCGCTCGCTGCGGCTGCCGGCCCCCGCGTACACCGTCGCCCTCGGCCTGCTGCAGACGACCGGCTTCGTCGGCCTGTCCGTATGGGCGGTCGCACTGGGCGGCGCCGGCAAGGTCGCCGTGCTCACCTACACCATGCCGTTCTGGCTGCTGCTGCTTGCCCGCGTCTTTCTGGGCGAGCGACTGGGGCGCGCCCACAGGGTGGCGGTCGGGCTGGCGCTGGCCGGCCTCGTGCTCGTCGTCGTGCCCTGGCGGCTGCACGACCTGCCCGGCAGCGCGCTCGCCGTCGCCGGGGGCGTCGCCTGGGCGGCCGGCTCGCTCGTGGTGAAGCTGCTGCAGCGCCGCCAGCACGTCGACATCCTGTCGCTCACGACCTGGCAGATGGTGATCGGCACGGCGCCGCTCGTGGCGATCGCCCTGGCCCTCGGCAGCGCGGGGCCGCACTGGACGCTGCCGTTCGCCGCCACCCTCTCCTATACCGTGCTGCTCGCCAACGTCCTGGCCTGGCTGCTGTGGCTCGGCGCCCTGCGCGCCCTGTCTGCCGGCGCCGCGGGCCTCGGTACGCTGGCCGTGCCGACCATCGGCGTGCTCGCCGCCTGGATCCAGCTCGGCGAGCGGCCGGGCGGCTTCGAGGCCGCCGGCATGGTCCTGATCGTGGGGGCGCTGGCCGTGCTCGGCGCCGCGGGCCTGACCGAGGGTCGTGGCGCTGCGGTCACCGAAAGGCCGGACTCGTCCGGCCTCTGACCGAGCGCTTCAGCGCCCGCGGCGGTTGACCAGGGCGACGGCGGCGCGCACCAGGCTGCGCGGCACCAGGCGCAGGGCCTCGACCCCGGCCAGGTTCGCGGCACCGTGGACGGCGACGACCCGCCCGGCCATCATCGCCTCATAGGCGTCGCGCGCGACGCGCGCGGTCGAACGCCCCCGGACGGCCCGACGCAGCCGGCCCGGGCGCTTGCCGGCCACCGCGTCGAACTCGGTCGCGAGCGGCCCCGGACAGCTCACCGTCACGGTCACGCCGCTGCCGCGCAGCTCCTCGGCGAGCGCCTCGCCGAAGCAGGTCAGGAACGCCTTGGTCGCGTGGTAGGTGGCCATGAAGGGCCCGGGTTGAAAGCCTGCGACGGAGCTCACCAGCAGCACCCGGCCGCCGCCGCGCGCGACCATGCCGGGCACGAAGGCATGGGCCAGGGCGAGCGGCGCCGCGGCGTTGACCTGCAGCTCGGCGAGCTCGCGTTCGAGATCCAGGCTCACGAACCGTCCGAAGGTGCCGAAGCCCGCGTCGCAGACCAGGCACGTCACGGCGAGGCCATGCCGCTCGCAGGCCGCGACGATCTCGCCGGCGGCGTTCGGCCGCGCCAAGTCCACCGGCGCGACGTGCGCCGCCACGCCGTGCGCCCGTTCGAGCGCGACGGCGAGCGCCCGCAGGCGCTCCTCGCGACGGGCGACCAGCAGCAGGTCGAAGCCGGCCGCCGCCAGCACCCCGGCAAGCTCGGCGCCGAGGCCCGACGACGCTCCCGTGACGACCGCTGCCTCACCCATGGCGCCTCCCCTGTCGGGTGCGGCGGCGCGCAGCGCCGCCGTACCCGCGATATCACCGCCGCACGCGCATCCTACGACGTTGGCCGGGAGCAAGCTGGGCGGGCGGGCTTGCGCCCGCGCATCGCACTGCCAGACAACGCTTTCTGACCGGCACCTGCGGCGCCGCGCCGCTGGGGAACCGACCCCAGACGGGCCGGGGAGCGCTCTTCAGACCCCGATTCGTACGACCGAATAGGCGAACGTCTCATCAACTTCCTGAGGCCTCGTGCCGACTAATGGGAGCGATGCGTGGTCCGACTGGTGGAGGACACCGAAGGTTTGCCGTGCGCGCGAGCGTAGCGAAGGGGGCTGGTCAGTCATGAAGACGTACCCGTGGACGAGCAAGCGTCCGCTCGCCGGGCCGCGCCGTTGCCCCACGCGCGGCGCCGTCGTGGCCGCCGCCCTTTTCGTGCTGGCCGCCGCCGGCCTGTTCGGCGCGGCGACCGCGCGGGCCGCCACGTACAACGCCTGGACGGCGCAGTCGCCGGGCGTCAACACGACCTGGTACGGCGACTGGTTCCCCGACGCGAGCAACGGCTGGCTGGTCGGCTCCGCCGGCAACGTCCGCCATACCACGAACGGCGGCACGAGCTGGGCGGCGCAGACGTCGGGCACCACGCAGAACCTGCGCGGCGTCGCCTTCGTCGGCGCCCAGAACGGCTGGGCCGTGGGCAGTGGCGGCGTCGTGCTGCACACCACGAACGGCGGCACGAGCTGGACGGCGCAGACGTCGGGTGTGACCGGCACCATCTACGGCGTGTCGTTCGTCGACGCGAACACCGGCTGGTTCTGCACCACCGGCGGCGTCGTGCGCAAGACCACGAATGGCGGCACGACCTGGACGGCGCAGACGACCGGCATCACGTCTACCGTCTACGGCGTCTGCTTCACCGACGCCAACACCGGCTGGCTCATCACGACGGGCGGCGGCGTGCGCAAGACCACGAACGGCGGCACGAGCTGGACCGCCGAGACGTCGGGCTCGACACAGACGCTGCGCGGCATCTACTTCGTCAACTCGTCGGTCGGCTGGGTGACCGGCAACACCGGCAACATCTGTCACACGACGAACGGCGGCACGAGCTGGACCGAGCTCGCGTCGGGCACGCAGACGCTCTACGGCGTCTACGCGACCGATACCGCCAACGCCTGGGCGGTGGGCGGCGGCGGCACCATCACGCACACCTCCAATTCGGGGTCGTCGTGGGCCGCCCAGACCTCGAGCACCACGCAGGCGCTGCGCGACGTGTGCGGCGCCGGCGGCAGCTTGTGGGCCTGCGGCGCGGGCGGCACCTGCCTGACCTACCTGATCGACTCGACGCCGCCGGTCACAACGGCGACCAACCTGCAATCGAGCGCCACCACGGGCTGGCAGACGGCCGGCCAGACGGTCACGTTGAGCGCGACCGACGCGCAATCCGGCGTCTCGGCCACCTACTACAGGATCGACGGCGGCGCCCAGACCACCTACTCGGCGCCCTTCACGATCTCGACCCAGGGCTCGCATTCGGTCGTCTACTGGTCGGTCGACAAAGGCGGCAACACCGAGGCCAGCCACACCGGCTACGTCAACATCGACGCGACGGCGCCCGTGACGACGGCGAGCGGTCTGCAGCTGGCGGCCAACACCGGGTGGCAGACGACCGCGCAGCCGGTCACGCTCTCTGCGACCGACGGCGTCTCGGGCGTGGCGACCACGAACTACACGCTCGACGGCGGCGCCGTGCAGCTCTACGCGGGCGGTCCGTTCCTCGTGAGCGGCAGCGGCTCGCACACGATCACCTACTGGTCGGTCGACAACGCCGGCAACATCGAGAGTCCCGTCCACGTCGGCTACGTGAACATCGACACGACCGCGCCGGTCACGACGGCCACCGGGCTGCAGGCAAACGGCTCGACCGGTTGGCAGAACGTGAGCCAGGTCGTCAGCCTGGCCGGTAACGACCCCCTGTCCGGCGTCGCCGCGACCTACTACACCATCGACGGCGGCGGACAGCAGACCTACACGAGCCCCTTCACGATCGCGACCCAGGGCTCGCACAAGGTCACCTACTGGTCTGTCGACGGCGTCGGCAACAAGGAGACCGCCGGCGCCGGCTACGTGAACATCGACCTGGCGTCGCCCACGGTCGCCGACGACTCCGACGGCCTGTGGCACCACACGGCCGTGATCGTCCACCTTTCGCCGAGCGATACCGGCGGCAGCGGCCTGGCCGGCACCCAGTACCGGTTGCAGGGCAGCTCCACGTGGAGCACGGCGGCCGGCAACGCCTTCACCGTCGCGGCGCCGGCCGACCACTCGGCCGACGGCGTGCACGTCTACCAGTACCGCGCCCTCGACAACGCCGGCAACTCGAGCCCGATCGGCAGTTGCACGGTGTGGATCGACACGATGGCGCCGGTCACGACAGCGGTCGGCCTCGCGGCCGACGATCTGTCGGGCTGGCGCACCACGAGCCAGACCGTCAGCCTTGCGGCCGACGACGGCTCAGGCTCGGGCGTGGCGAGCATCTCCTACACCGTCGACGGTGGCAGCACGCAGACCTACTCGACGCCCTTCACCGTGTCCGGCACCGGCCAGCACCCCGTGACCTACTGGGCCACCGACGCGGCCGGCAACGTCGAGAGCGTGCACACCGGCTGGGTGAACATCTCCAACCCGTACGCCCAGGCGACCGGCCTCGCAGCCACCTCGAGCTCGAATTGGCAGGACGGCCCCGCCACGGTGACGATCACCGGCACGGGCGACCACGCCCCGATCTCGGTCACCTACGGCGTCGACACAGCGACGCCGCAGACGGCGGCGGGCAACCCCACCTCGTTCACGGTGAACACACAGGGCAGCCACCCGGTCGTGTTCTGGGCGACCAACAACGTCGGGGTCGACAGCTTCCACGAGACGGGCTATGTGAACCTCGACCTCACCAGTCCGGTGACCACGGCGAACGGCCTGCAGAGCAGCGCCACGACCGGCTGGTCGACGACCGGCGTCACCGTCACCCTGACGCCGTCGGACACCGGCGGCTCAGGCCTCTCCTCGACGTGGTACACGGTCGACGGCGGCGCGGCTCAGCTCTACACCGGGCCGTTCCTCGTGATGGGCGACGGCTCGCACCCCGTCACCTACTGGTCGGTCGACGTGGCCGGCAACGTCGAGACGCACGACGGCACGCACAACACCGGCTACGTGAACATCGACAGCACGCCGCCGGCGACGACGGCGACGAACCTGCAGGCCGACCAGCACTCCGGCTGGGTCGGCACGGCGCAGACCGTCACGCTGACCGCGACCGACGCCGGCTCCGGCACGAGCGGCGGCAGCGCGGCGACCTACTACACGGTCGACGGCGGCGGTCAGCAGACCTACAGCGGCCCGTTCAGCGTCTCCGGCGCGGGCTCGCACGCCGTCGTCTACTGGTCGGTCGACGCGGTCGGCAACACCGAGTCGCACCACACCGGCTATGTCAACATCGACGCCACGCCGCCCACGACGACGGCCACCAACCTGCAGGCGAGCGCCGGTTCCGGCTGGGTCGGCACGGCGCAGACCGTCTCCCTGAGCGCAAGCGACGCGACCTCGGGCATGAGCGGCGGCGCCGCGGCGACCTACTACACGGTCGACGGCGGCGGTCAGCAGACCTACACCGGCCCGTTCCAGGTGAGCGGCGACGCTTCGCACACGATCACGTACTGGTCGGTCGACGCGGCCGGCAACGCAGAGAGCCCGCACAACGTGGGCTACGTCAACATCGACGCCACCGCGCCCGTCACGACGCCGACCGGCCTGCAGAGCAGCGCCTCGAGCGGCTGGACCAACGCCGCCCAGGTGTCGGTGAGCCTCTCGGCAAGCGACGCGACGTCGGGCATGAGCGGCGGCAGCGCGGCGACGTACTACACGGTCGACGGCGGCGCCACGCAGACCTACAGCGGCGCGTTCACCGTGAGCGCCGAGGGCTCCCACACGATCACATACTGGTCGGTCGATGCGGCCGGCAACATCGAGACACACGACGCCACGCACGACGTCGGCTATGTGAACATCGACCGCACGGCGCCGGCGACCACCGCGACCGGCCTGCAGAGCAGCGCCTCGAGCGGCTGGCAGAACACGAGCCAGACGGTCAGCCTGGCCGCGACCGACGCGCTGTCGGGCGCCGCGACCACCTACTACAAGCTCGACTCGCAGGCCGTACAGACGTATGCGAACCCGTTCGGCGTGTCCGGCCAGGGCTCGCACACGATCCTCTACTGGTCGGTCGACGCGGCCGGCAACGTCGAGAGCCAGAACACCGGCTACGTGAACATCGACGCCACGGCGCCGACCGTCTCGGACAACGCCGACGGCGCCTGGCACAACCAGGCGGTGACGGTCACCCTCACGCCGCACGACGCCGGCGGCTCGGGCGTGGCCAAGACACAGTACCGCCTGCAGGGCTCATCGACCTGGCTCGACACGACGAGCGACCAGTTCACCGTGCCCGCCCCGGCCGACGGCTCTGGCGACGGCGCCAACGTCTACGAGTACCGCGCCCTCGACAACGCCGGCAACCCCAGCGCCACGGGCACCTGCACGGTCAAGATCGACACGCAGGGACCGGTCGTCACCGCGACCGGCCTGCAGGTCGACGACCTCACCGGCTGGCAGATCGCCAGCCAGCAGGTGACACTCACCGCGACCGACGCCGGCTCGGGCGTCGCCCACATCTACTACACGGTCGACGGCGGCGCGCAGACCACCTACACCGGTCCGTTCACCATCTCGAACGCGGTCAACATCTCGCACGTCGTCGTGTACTGGGCGGTCGACGCACTGGGCAACGTGACCGCCCAGAAGACCGGCTACGTGAACATCTCGAACCCGTACGCCCAGGCGACCAACCTGGCGCCCGACGCGACGTCCGGATGGCACAACGCGGCCACCACGGTGCAGATCACCGGCAGCGGCGACCACACGCCGATCACCGTCTCCTACAGCACGAACGGCGGCACCACCTGGACGACGGTCGCAAGTCCCGCCAGCGTGACCTTCAGCACGCAGGGCAGCCACGCGATCAGCTACTACGCGACGAACAGCGTGAGCGTGCAGAGCGTTCACCAGAGTGGCTACTGCAACATCGACCTCGCGAAGCCGACGACCGCCGCGAGCGGCCTGCAGGCGAGCGCGACCACCGGCTGGCAGACGTCGAGCCAGACCGTCACGCTGACCCCGACCGACACCGGCGGCTCGGGTCTCGCGAGCACCACCTACACGGTCGACGGCAGCGCCGCTACGCCGTACACCACCCCATTCACGATCTCGGCGAACGGCTCGCACCCGGTCACCTACTTCTCGACAGACAACGCGGGCAACGTCGAGACCACCCACACCGGCTACGTGAACATCGACACCCAGGCGCCGACTACGGCCGCCACGAACCTGCAGGCCAACGCCACCAGCGGCTGGGTGACGAACGCCACCCCGGTCAGCGTGACACTCACGCCCAGCGACTCGGAGTCGGGCATGAGCGGCGGCTCGGCGGCCACCTACTACACGCTCGACGGCGGCGACCAGGCGACCTACTCGGGCGCCTTCACCGTCTCCGGCGACGGCCAGCATCAGGTGACCTACTGGTCGGTCGACAACCTCGGCAACGCCGAGGCGGTCAACACCGGCTGGGTGAACATCGACACGACAGCGCCGGCCACGACGGCGACCAACCTGGTCGCGAGCGCGAGCACAGGTTGGCAGAACGGCCCGGTGACCGTGACCCTGTCGGCGACCGACGCCGTCTCGGGCGTCGGCAGCACCTTCTATACGATCGACGGCGGCGCGACGCAGACCTACAGTGCGCCGTTCACCGTGAGCGCCGAAGGCGCGCACCACATCACCTACTGGTCGGTCGACGCGGCCGGCAACACCGAGACGGCCGGCAGCGGCTACGCCAACATCGATACGACGGCGCCCACCGTGACCGACAACGCCGGCACGGCCTGGCACGACACGGCCGACGTCGTGACCCTCGCCGCAAGCGACGGGAGCGGCTCGGGAGTGGCCGCCACGCAATACCGGCCGCAGGGCAGCCAGACTTGGCTCGCCACGAGCGGTAACACCTTCACGGTGGCGGCGCCGGCCGACCACTCGAACGACGGCTCGCATGCCTACGAGTACCGGGCGCTCGACAACGCCGGCAACGTGAGCACGACCGGCACCTGCACGGTGAACATCGACACGCGCGTGCCCACCACGAGCGCGCTCGGCCTGCAGGCCAATAACCATTCGGGTTGGCAGAACACGGCCCAGACGGTCACTCTGACGGGGAACGACGGCACGGGCTCCGGCGTGGCGAGCACCTCGTACAACCTGAACGGCGGAGCCACCCAGAGCTACGGCACGCCGTTCCAGGTGGCGACGACCGGCTCGACCACGGTCGGGTACTGGTCGGTCGACAACGCCGGCAACAGCGAGCCGGCCAACCTCGGCTACGTGAACATCGATCAGGCGCTGCCGACCGTGACCGACGATGCCGACGCCGCCTGGCACAACAGCGACGTCGTCGTGCAGCTCACGCCGGCCGACACCGGCGGCTCGGGCGTGGCCGGTACACAGTATCGACTGCAGGGCAGCCAGACCTGGCTCGCGGCCGTCGACAACGCCTTCACGGTGCCGGCGGCCAGCGACGGCTCGGGCGACGGCGCCCACGTCTACGAGTACGAGGCGACCGACAACGCCGGCAACACGAGCTCGTTGCACACCTGCACCGTCAAGATCGACACGCAGGCGCCGCAGACCACGACGACCGACCTGCAGGCGAACGCGAGCACCGGCTGGCAGACGTCGAGCCAGGTCGTGCACCTGAGCGCGACCGACGCCGGCGCGGGCGTGGCTCACACCTACTACACGCTCGACGGCGGGGCGCGCCAGACCTACACGGGCGCCTTCACGGTGAGCGGCTCGAAGAGCCACCGCATCGTGTACTGGTCGGTCGACGCCATCGGCAACATCGAGACGCCGCACATCGGCTTCGTGAACATCGACGCCGTGGCGCCGGTCACCTCGGCCACCAACCTGGCCGCCTCGAGCAGCTCGGGCTGGGTGAACACGCCACAGCTCGTCAGCCTCACGCCGAGCGACGACCTGTCGGGCGTGGCCGCGACCACCTACACGATCGACGGCGGCGCCCAGCAGACCTACACGGGGCCGTTCACGATCAGCACCGACGGCCAGCACGCCGTGACCTACTGGTCGACCGACAACGCCGGCAACACGGAGACCGTCGAGCACGGCTACGTGAACATCGACACCACGGCGCCGACCACGACCGCCACCGGCCTGCAGCCCGACTCGCTGACCGGCTGGCAGACGGCTGCCCAGACCGTCACCCTGACGGCGAGCGACGGCACCGGCGCCGTCTCGGGCCTGAGCGGCGGCACGGCGGGCACCTTCTACACGGTCGACGGCGGCGCGCAGCAGACCTACAGCGGCCCGTTCCAGGTGAGCGGCGCCGCGTCTCATACGATCGTCTACTGGTCGGTCGACGCCGCGGGCAACGTCGAACAGCACGACGCCTCGCACGACACCGGCTACGTGAACATCTCCAACCCGTACGCCCAGAGCAGCGGGCTGAACGCCGACGCCGGCTCCGGCTGGCATACAGGGCCCGCCTCGGCGACGATCACCGCCAGCGGCAGCAACTCGCCGTTCACGATCTCCTACTCGATCGACGGCGGCTCGGTGCAGACGGCGCCGACGGGCAGCGACGTCACGATCGACGAGAGCACCGACGGCAGCCACCGGATCGTCTTCTGGTCGACGAACGCGGTCAACGTGCAGAGCGTGCACGAGACCGGCTACCTGAACGTCGACCAGACGCCGCCGGTCACGACGGCGGCGACGGCCGGGTCGCAGGCGCTTCAGACCGACGATCACTCCGGCTGGGTGACGACCGCCCAGACGGTCACGCTGAGCCCGGCCGACGCGACGTCGGGCATGAGCGGCGGCGTCGCGGCCACGTACTACACGGTCGACGGCGGCACCCCGCAGACCTACAGCGGCCCGTTCCAGGTGAGCGGCGACGGCTCGCACGCCGTCGACTACTGGTCGGTCGACGCGGCCGGCAACGCCGAGCAGCATGAAGCGGGCTACGTGAACATCGACGGCACGCCGCCCACGGTCGGCGACGACAGCGACGGCGCCTGGCACAACGCGCCGGTCACGGTCACCGTGGCGGCTGACGACGGCACGAACGGCAGCGGCGTCGCCGTCGTGCAGTACCGTCTGCAGGGCGCCTCGACGTGGTCGACGGCGACGAACAGCCAGTTCGTCGTGCCGGCCCCGAGCGACGGCTCGAACGACGGCGTGCACGCCTACGAGTACCAGGCGACCGACAACGCCGGCAACACGAGCGCGACCGGCACCTGCTCGGTGAAGATCGACACGCAGGGCCCGGTCGTCACGAACGACGCCGACGCCTACTGGCACAACACCGCGGTCGCCGTGCACCTGCAGGCGACCGACTCGGGCGCCGGCGTGAGCGCCGTCGACTACCGGCTGCAGGGGGCCACGAGCTGGACGCCGGTGAGCGGCGACCAGGCCACCGTGAACGTGCCCTTGCCGACCGACGGCCAGCCGCACAGCTCGACGTACGAGTACGCGGCGACCGACGCCCTCGGCAACGCGACGGCGATCGCGACCTTCACGGTGAACATCGACCCGAGCGTGCCCAACACGATCATCCATGGCCTGCCGACGAGCTGGGTGAACCACGCCGTCTCGCTGACCTTCACGGCGACGCCCGGCACCGGCGCCCCCATCGTGCGCACCGAGTACTCGCGCGACGGCGGCGCCACCTGGACGCAGATCGCCACCGGCCAGCCCCTGCCGGTGACCACGGCGGGCGTGACGACCATCCTCTACCGCTCGGCCAACGCGGCCGGCACGGTCGAGGACCCGCCGCGCTCGGCCACCGTGCGCATCGACCTGCGCCGGCCCTCGGCCAAGGCCTTGAGGAACGCGACGATCACGCACAACAAGGTCGGCAAGCTGTCGTACCGCGTGGCCGACTCGTCGCCGAGCTGCGGCTACGCCAAGGTGACCATCACGATCTACCTCAAGAAGAAGGTCGTGAAGCGCATCGTGATCAAGAAGGCGGCGGTCAACCGCAACCTGGTCTACACGTACAAGGCGAAGCTCAAGCGCGGCGCCTACACGTGGAAGGTGTCGGCGGTCGACCTCGCCGGCAACAAGCAGACCTCCAAGCTCGTCGCCAAGAAGCTGACCATCAGGTAGCGCCGGGTAGCGCTCCGGCGAGGGCCGGGCGGGCGCTGCAGCGCCCGCCCGGCCCTCGCCACGTTCGGGAGACAGCGCCCGCAGCGCACCCGGCCGCGGCGGCAGCGCGCGCCGGCACGTAGGCAGATGTCCCATCGCGGACGGCGGGCGCTCGGCCGACCACATCAGGTAGGAATGCGCGGGCCGAGATTCAATATAGGGGCACGTCCCACGCAAACGGCGCAGGAGGTGGGGTGACAGACTGGCCGGCAGGCGGCCCGCCCAGGCGCTTGCCCACGGCCCATCACGCGACCGACCCGATCGCCCGACCACCCGAGGGAGCCATGAGACCCGACGACGCAAGCCACGCTCGACGCCGACACCATCGCGCAGCGGCGGCACGCCGCTCGCTCGGACTCGCGCTGGTAGCGGCGGCGGCACTGTCGTGCTGCCTGTTCGTCGTCTCGCCCGCCTTCGCCGCCACCCTGGGCAAGCCCGTCGCCAAGACCCCCTCCGGCACCGTGACCACCGCCAGACCCACCTTCACGTGGAGCAAGGCGAGCGGCGCTCACTCCTATGAGCTGCGCGTCTACAGGGGACACAAGCTGCTCATCGACAAGAAGAGCCTCGCCAGGACCTCGTGGCGGTGCACCATGAACCTGCCGCTGTACGCCAAGCTCACCTGGAAGATCCGCGCATGGAGCGGCAAGCGCGCGGGCCTCTGGAGCGCGAGCGCCACCTTCAAGGTCGACCCCAACGTCCCCCAGGGCACGACCAAAGCCCTGCAGCCGACGTTCGCCTGGGCCAAGGTCAAAGGCGCGAAGCGCTACGAGCTGCGCGTCTACCAGGGCACGAAGCTGCTCGTCAAGAAGACCGGGATCACGAAGACCTCGTGGAAGTGCACCATCCTGCCGCCGAGCTACGCGCCCCTCACCTGGAAGGTGCGGGGGAGCGCCGGACGGCGGGTGCTGCGCTGGAGCAAGACCTTCCGCTTCACGATCGCCGCGCCGGCCGCCCAGATGGCCGTGTACGCCGGCGACGCGCAGTCGGTCGTGGCAGGCGAAGCCGTGCCGGTGCTGCCGAGCGTGCTCGTGGCCGACGCCAAGGGACGTGCGGTCCCCGGCGCGCCCGTGACCTTCGCCGCCGCCGCCGGCGGCGGCGGCGTGACCGGCGCGGCCGCCCTCACCGACGCCAGCGGCATAGCGACGGTCGGCGGCTGGACCCTCGGCCCGACGGCCGGCGCCGACAGCCTGACGGCTTCGTGCGGCGCGGTCGCCCCGGTGACCTTCCATGCCACCGGCATCGCCGGCGCCGCCGACGCGGCGGCCTCCACCCTGGCGGCCACCACGACCACGATCACAGCCGACGGGACGAGCACCACCACCATCACCGTGACCGTCACCGACGCCAACGGCAACCCGGTGGACGCCGGCGCCGGCGCCGTCGCGATCACGGCGCTCTTCGGCGCCGACACGATCGGTCCCGTGGTCGACAACGGCGACGGCACCTACTCGGCGGTGGTCACAGCGCCCACCACGACGGGCAGCAGCACGTTCGTCGCTACCCTGAACGGCAGCCAGATCGACGGCGGCGGCACGAGTCAGGTCGAGATCGTCGTGACCTACGCCGCCGGCCCGCCGGCCGCCATGAGCGCGACGGCGGGCGACCAGCAGACGGCGATCGTCGGACAGGATGCGCCGATCGCACCGACCGTGACGGTCGTCGATGCGCACGACAACCCGGTGCCGGGCGTCCAGGTGGCCTTCGCCGTGACCGGCGGCGGTGGGTCGATCCCCACGACGACGGCCATCACCGACGCGTCGGGCACGGCCTCGCCGGGCCCGTGGACGATGGGCACGGCAGCGGGCGTCGGCAACGACACGCTGACGGCGACGTGCGACGGCTGCTCCGGCTCGCCGGTGACGTTCACCGACACGGCCCTCACCGGCCCGCCGGCGACGCTCTCACTGAGCGCCGGAGACGCGCAGACGGCGGCGGTCGGCCACGACGTGCCGGTCGCTCCGAGCGTGCTCGTCGTGGACGCCTACGGCAACCCCGTAACCGGCGCAGCCGTCACCTTTGGCGTGCAGACCGGCGGCGGCTCGGTCGCCGGCGGTGACGCCACGACCGACACCTCGGGCATCGCGACCGTGACGTCCTGGACGCTCGGCACGGTCGCCGGCACCGACAGCCTGACGGCCGCGTGCGAGGGCTGCTCGGGATCGCCTGTCACCTTCGACGCGACCGCGGCGCCGGGGCCGCTCGCCTCGTTCGCGCTCGACCTCGCGAGCAGCCAGTGGAACGGCCAGCCGTTCGTCGGCAGCGACACGGTGACGGCGCTCGACGCCTACGGCAACACGATCACCGGCTACTCCGCGCTGGCCGACCCCGTCACGATCAGCGCCTCGCCGGCCGACGGCACGATCTCCGGCCTGGGCCTCGAGGGCGCCGCCGTGCTCGACCAGCCGAGCGACTTCGTGGCCGGCGTCGCCGACCTGTCCGGCACGATGGTCTTCACGGGCCTGGCCGGCAGCCACACGTTCACCGCCACGTCGCAGATAGAGGCCGCGACCGGCACGTCGGCGGCCGTGAGCGTCGCCGCCGGCGCCCCCACCGGGTGTACCCTCACCATCCAGCCCGGCGGCGCCGTCGACGGCCTGGCGCTCAGCACCGCCCCCGTCGTGCAGCTCCGGGACGCGAGCGGCAACAGCGTCGCCGCCGCCGGCGTGAGCGTGGTCGCCACGATCGCCTCGGGCAGCGGCACGCTCTCGGGCACGACCACGGCGACGACCAGCGCCAGCGGTGCGGCTACCTTCAGCAACCTGATCGTCACGGGCACCACCGGCGCCTACAGGCTCACGTTCACGCCGACCTCGCTCACGGCGGTCACCTCGAGCTCCTTCACGCTGGCCGCCGGCGCCGCCGCCAAGGCCGCGATCACCACCCAGCCGGCCGGCGCCGTCAACGGCGTGGCCTTCACGACCCAGCCCGTGATCCGCATCCAGGACGTCGGCGGCAACAACGTGAACGCCGCCGCCGTGAACGTGGTCGCCTCGATCAACACCGGCACGGGCACGCTGTCGGGTACCACGACGGTCCAGACCAACGCCAGCGGCGTGGCCACCTTCACGAACCTGGCACTCACCGGCACGGCCGGCTCCTTCAAGCTCGATTTCACGCCGAGCGGCTTGACCAGCGCCACCTCGGGTAACGTGCAGGTGACGCCCGGCACGGCCGACGCCACCCAGTCGACCCTCACCCCGACCAGCGCCAGCATCACGGCCAACGGCACGGCCACCCAGGTCCTGACCGTGAAGGCCTACGACTCGAGCGGCAATGCCCTGACCAGCGGCGGCGCCACCGTGACGATCACGCGCCAGTCGGGCAGCGGCTCGATCGGCACGGTCACCGACCTCGGCAACGGCAGCTACACGGCGACCGTGACCGCGCCCACCTCGGTCGGCAACGGCGTCTTTGTGGCGACGCTCAACGGCGGCGCCGTCAAGAGCGGCAGCGCCGGCCAGACCCAGGCCACGGTGAGCTACGTGCCGGGCGCGGCCGCCAAGCTCGCCATCGTCACCCAGCCGGTGGGCGGCGCCAGCGGCGGAGTGCTGGCCACCCAGCCGGTGGTCCAGGTGCAGGACGCCCAGGGCAACCTCGTGACCTCGAGCAGCGCCACCGTCACGGTGACCTCCTCGGCGGGCAGCACGATCGGCGGCAGCCAGGCCGCCGGCCTGGCCGCCAGCGGCGGTGTGGCGACCTTCACCAACCTCACCCTGGCCGGCACGGCCGGCACCAACTACACGCTGACCTTCGCCGCGAGCGGCTTGACCAGCGCCACCTCGAGCAACGTCACCGTGACCTTCGGGACGGCGACCAAGCTCGCCATCACCACGCAGCCGGTGGGCGGCGCCAGCGGCGCCGTGCTGGCCACCCAGCCGGTGGTCAAGGTCGAAGACTCGGCCGGCAACGTGGTCTCGACGAGCAGCGCCAGCATCACGGCAAGCTCCTCGGCGGGCAGCACGATCGGCGGCACGACCAGCCTGGCCGCCAGCAGCGGCGTGGCCACCTTCACCAACCTCACCCTGGCCGGCACGGCCGGCACCAACTACACGCTGACCTTCGCCGCCAGCGGCTTGACCAGCGCCACCTCGGGTAACGTGCAGGTGACGCCCGGCACGGCCGACGCCACCCAGTCGACCCTCACCCCGACCAGCGCCAGCATCACGGCCAACGGCACGGCCACCCAGGTCCTGACCGTGAAGGCCTACGACTCGAGCGGCAATGCCCTGACCAGCGGCGGCGCCACCGTGACGATCACGCGCCAGTCGGGCAGCGGCTCGATCGGCACGGTCACCGACCTCGGCAACGGCAGCTACACGGCGACCGTGACCGCGCCCACCTCGGTCGGCAACGGCGTCTTTGTGGCGACGCTCAACGGCGGCGCCGTCAAGAGCGGCAGCGCCGGCCAGACCCAGGCCACGGTGAGCTACGTGCCGGGCGCGGCCGCCAAGCTCGCCATCGTCACCCAGCCGGTGGGCGGCGCCAGCGGCGGAGTGCTGGCCACCCAGCCGGTGGTCCAGGTGCAGGACGCCCAGGGCAACCTCGTGACCTCGAGCAGCGCCACCGTCACGGTGACCTCCTCGGCGGGCAGCACGATCGGCGGCAGCCAGGCCGCCGGCCTGGCCGCCAGCGGCGGTGTGGCGACCTTCACCAACCTCACCCTGGCCGGCACGGCCGGCACCAACTACACGCTGACCTTCGCCGCGAGCGGCTTGACCAGCGCCACCTCGAGCAACGTCACCGTGACCTTCGGGACGGCGACCAAGCTCGCCATCACCACGCAGCCGGTGGGCGGCGCCAGCGGCGCCGTGCTGGCCACCCAGCCGGTGGTCAAGGTCGAAGACTCGGCCGGCAACGTGGTCTCGACGAGCAGCGCCAGCATCACGGCAAGCTCCTCGGCGGGCAGCACGATCGGCGGCACGACCAGCCTGGCCGCCAGCAGCGGCGTGGCCACCTTCACCAACCTCACCCTGGCCGGCACGGCCGGCACCAACTACACGCTGACCTTCGCCGCCAGCGGCTTGACCAGCGCCACCTCGAGCTCTGTCACCGTGACCTTCGGGACGGCGACCAAGCTCGCCATCACCACGCAGCCGGTGGGCGGGGCATGCGGGGCGACCCTTGCGACCGAGCCCGTGGTCCAGGTGCAGGACGCCCAGGGCAACCTCGTGACCTCGAGCAGCGCCACCGTCACGGTGACCTCCTCGGCGGGCAGCACGATCGGCGGCACGACCAGCCTGGCCGCCAGCAGCGGCGTGGCCACCTTCACCAACCTCACCCTGGCCGGCACGGCCGGCACCAACTACACGCTGACCTTCGCCGCCAGCGGCTTGACCAGCGCCACCTCGAGCAACGTCACCGTGACGGTGGGCGCCGCGACCAAGGGCGTGATCACGACGCAGCCCGCGGGTGCCGTGAACGGCGTCGCGCTCACCACGCAGCCGGTGGTCCGCCTGCAGGACGCCGGCGGCAACAACGTCTCGACCTCCGGCGTCAACGTGGTGGCGACGGTCGCCTCGGGCAGCGGCGCGCTATCGGGCACGACCACGGTCCAGACCAACACGAGCGGCATCGCCACCTTCACCAACCTCGTGGTGACAGGCACGGTCGGCTCCTACACGCTGACCTTCACGCCGACCTCGCTCACGGCCGCCACCTCGAACGCCTTCACGCTCACCGCCGGCGCCGCCGCCAAGTGCACCCTCACCACCCAGCCCGGCGGCGCCGTCGACGGCCTGGCGCTCAGCACCGCCCCGGTCGTGCAGCTCCAGGACGCGAGCGGCAACAGCGTCTCCAGCGCGAGCGTCAACGTGGTGGCCACGATCGCCTCGGGCAGCGGCACGCTCTCGGGCACGACCACGGTGAGCACCAACGCCAGCGGCCAGGCCACCTTCAGCAACCTGATCGTCACGGGCACGGTGGGCTCCTACACGCTGACCTTCACGCCGACCTCGCTCACGGCGGTCACCTCGAGCTCCTTCACGCTGGCCGCTGGGGCCGCCACCAAGTGCACCCTCACCACCCAGCCGGCCGGCGCCGTCAACGGCGCGGCCTTCACGACCCAGCCCGTGGTCCAGCTCCAGGACGTCGGCGGCAACAGCGTGAGCACCTCGGGTGTCAACGTGGTCGCCTCGATCAACACCGGCACGGGCACGCTGTCGGGCACCACGACAGTCCAGACCAACGCCAGCGGTGTAGCCACCTTCACGAACCTGGCACTCACCGGCACGGCCGGCTCCTTCAAGCTTGATTTCACGCCGACCTCGCTCACCAAGGCGACCTCGAGTAGCTTCACGCTGGGAGCGGGTGCGGCGACCAAGGGCGTCCTCACGACACAGCCGAGCGGCGCCGTCGACGGCATCGCGCTCACCGGGGCGCCCGTCGTGCAGCTGCAGGACTCCGGCGGTAACAACGTGAGCACCTCGGGCGTGAGCGTGGTCGCCACGATCGCCTCGGGCAGCGGCACGCTCTCGGGCACGACCACGGTGAGCACCAACGCCAGCGGCCAGGCCACCTTCAGCAACCTGATCGTCACGGGCACCACCGGCTCCTACACGCTCACCTTCACGCCGACCTCGCTCACGGCGGTCACCTCGAGCTCCTTCACGCTCGGCATCGGCGCGGCGAGCAAGATCGCCCTGAACGCGGGCGACAACCAGGTCGCCTCACCGAGCACCGCAGTGGCGGTGAACCCGAGCGTGCTCGTGACCGACGTCGGCAACAACCCGGTCTCGGGGACCGCCGTGACCTTTGCGATCGGCAGCGGCGGCGGCACGCTTACCGGCGGCTCCGCCACGAGCAACGCGAGCGGCATCGCGACCGTCGGGAGCTGGACCATGAGCGCCACGATCGGCGCCGAGACCCTGACGGCGACGAGCGGCACGCTGAGCGGCTCACCGGTGACCTTCCACGCCACCGCGATCGCCATCGGCTCGTACTACGGCGGCGGGGTCGTCGCCTACATCCTCAAATCCGGCGACCCGGGCTACACCGCGGGCCAGTGTCACGGCTTCATCGCGGCCGTGACCGACCAGAGCTCGGCGGCCATCTGGGCGCTCGCCGCCTACCAGAACACGGCGGTGGGCACGACGGGCACGGCGTTGGGCACCGGCGCGGCCAACACGACCGCGGTCATCGCCCAGAACGGTGCCGGCACCGGCTACGCCGCCGGTCTCGCCCACGCCTACAACGGCGGCGGCTACACCGACTGGTACCTGCCGAGCAAGGACGAGCTCAACCAGCTCTACACGAACCGCGCGGCGATCAACACCACGGCGCTCGCCAACAGCGGCACCGCCTTCGCCGCGGCGTACTACTGGAGCTCCTCCGAGGGCGACGCCTACGACGCCTGGCTGCAGCACTTCGGCAACGGCAGCGTCGCCGACTTCGTAAAGGGCCTGGGCTCGCCCGCCGTCAGCGTGCGCGCCGTGCGCTCGTTCTGAGGCGCCGGCGGGCGGGCCGGGCGAGCGTACGCTCGCCCGGCCCGCCCGCCGCTAGTTCTCGATGGTGACGAGCGTGCCGATCGGCGTGTAGGGCCACACCCTGGCGGCCGCGGCCAGCGGCAGCTCGACGCAGCCGAGGCTCTGCGGCGTGCCGAACGACGCCCGGTTGAACGAGTGGATCGCCTCGCCGTGGTTGAAGTAACTGATGTAGCGGATGCCCGGGTCGTTGTAGTGCGACCCGTCGGGGTTGGTGCCGCTCATCGTGCCCACCGGGATGTGCTCGAAGACCGGGAACGTGCCGAGCTCGGTCGGGGCGGCCGGCACGCCGGTGTTGCCCGGCGAGCTCAGGATGACGTGGCCGTCGTGCCACAGGTTCAGCGACTGCGGCACGCTGCGATGGACGAAGACGTAGTTGTAGCCGCCCTGGCGCCGCCTGCCCCGCAGCGCGTCGTCGATGAGGGCGCTCCAGACATGGGGCCCGGCGAACCCGTCGACCGTCAGGTGGTGGCTGTCCTCGAACATCATGATCGCGCCGCGCGTGACCTGGTTGGGCTGCCCCGGGCTCCAGAGCGCGCGCAGCTCGGGCGGGTCGTCGGGGAACCGCCACATGAAGCGCCCATCGGGCGGCGCGACGGCGTCGTCGAGCTGCCCCGCGACCGTGGTGGGATCGACGCCGGTCGGCAGCCAGTCCACGGGCAGGTAGTCGAGCTCCGCCAGGAGCTGCTGCAGCCGCAGGGTCGAGCCGGGAGGCACCTGCCAGCGGAGCGTACGGGTGAGCGTCTCCCCGGTCTGTCCGGCGAGATGGACCCCGACGGGCAGCACCACGCGCACGCTGGCGCCGAGACCGAAGCCCTCGCCGCGCGGCTCGAAGGCGAGCGTGTGCTCGTCGAGCTGCACCCAGCCGCCGGGCACCGCCGGCACGACGCGCGGTCGGGCGCCGCCCAGCACGTCGGCGACCGGCTGCGAGAAGGTCAGCGTGAGCCGGCCGGCCGGCGCGAGCTTCGCCGTCGGGGCCGGCGCCGCGAGGAGCTGGGGGTAAGGCCGCGCCGGGAACCAGCTCACGGTCTGCGCCTCCGCGAGCTCTTCCCAGGGACGCGCCGCGGCGGCGACCTCGACCGTGCCGGAGCCGGCCGAGCCCTGTGCGGTGACGCCGATCGGCACCACGGCGCGCGGCGTCGGCAGCACGACCGGCGCGCCGTCGACGGCCACCCGGGCCACCGGCCGGTCGAACGCCACCGTCACCGCCGCGCCGGCATCGACCTGGAGCCATCGTCCCTCGAGACGCACGCTCGGCGTGACCACGCTGAACGCACGCCGCCGCTCACGCCCGACGAGCCAGCCGACCCAGCGCGGCCGTCGCGTGGTCACCGCGACCGTGAGCCGCTCGGCCGGCGCTACCTTGGCGAGCGGCCAGACGTCGCCGCCGCGCAGCGCGACCGGCACGATGCGGCCGTCGGGCAGGGACACCCTGAGCGCGGTCACGCGACCGGCGAACCCGGGCAGCGACACGTGAGCGAGGGCGTCGGGCGTCGCCGCAAGACGCGCCTGCGGCCAGAGAGCGAGAGCAGCGCCGGCCAGCGCCGCGAGGGCGGCGGCGACCGCCACGACCACGATGAGCGCGACCCTGAGACGCACGACGTCAGCCCGCCGTCGCCGGGTCCGTGTCTGGGAGAGATCGGCAGATCGCCGTGAGCACCATGGCGACGATTGTACCCCCGCGGCGTGCCGGAGCCGACCCACCCCGACCATGGCGAGACCGTCGAGCATCGGTCTGAGACGGCGTGACGCGGGTAGCTAGCCATCAGCAAGACGAACGCGCCGGAGAAGGAACCGACAACCCGAGAGCGTGAGCGGCAACTCGCAGCACCTGCCTTCCTCACCGGCCGGGTCGCCACCGGACGACGACATCGAGCCGTACTGGTGGTTCCTGCGCCGCCGGCGGCGCAACCGGGCGATCGCCGTGGCCATCGCCCTCGCCGCCGCCCTCACCGTCACCGTCGTGATGATCGGACGTGCGCACGGCGTCGCCGGGGCGGTCCCGCCCGCCGGCGTCGCAGAGACCGGTCAAGGCGCGGCTGCGGCGGGCGCGGCTGCGGTGCCGTCCGGCCTGCAGCGCTCTGCGGCGCCGCGGGCCGGTGTGCCTCGCCTCGTCGGTCCCGCCGGGTTCTCCGCGACGCTCGCGATCCCCGGCTTGCCGGCCGTCACCTTCCCGGCGCCTGCTGGCGCGGGAGCGGGCGCCGCTCCACCCGTGGCAGGCGGTTCGGGCGGCTCGCCCTCTGGCACGCCCAGCGCCTCGCCGCCGACGAGCCCCTCGCCCACGCCAAGCGGGTCGCCGACGCCAAGCGGGTCGCCGACGCCGAGCGACACGCCGACTCCATCGCCGACGCCGAGCGACACGCTGAGCCCAAGTCCCAGCCCGACGCCGAGCGACACGACCGGTCCGAGCCCCAGCGACACGCCGGCTCCGAGCCCCAGCGACATACCGAGCGTCACACCGACGCCGAGCGTCACCGCCAGCCCGGCGCCCAGCCCCAGCCTCACGTAGACGATCCCCCACGCCGAGCCCGGGCCCGTCATTCGGCGTGACGAGAGCGACCCGGCAACGCCGCTCGCGATGTGCAGCGGGCGGCGGCGCTCGGGCAGAGCGCCGCCGCTTGCCGTAGACTGTCGCTTGGTGTCAGGCTGGGTCCGCTGGGATTCCCGACTGCGGTCGGGTAGCCTGCGGCCCGGCGGCGGGGTGACCCCTAGACTGCGTGTCGCCCGACGGGGCTGACCAACATGCGTTGTGTCCCCCGCCGCCTGCCGCTGGTTCGCCGGCGTGACCTGATAGGAGCCTGGCCAAGAGGCCCCCACCAAGGCCTGTCCGCCGGCGGTCCCGGCTTTTCGGTGGATAGGGCCGAAAGGGGACAGCAGTGATCCGCCTCGAGCGGCACCTGGCGCGGGCCGTCTGGCTCGCACTGTGTACGGCGCAGGCGCGACGGGAGAGTATGGTCCCTGCCATCACGACGCCGACTCGACCAGCCGTTCTGCTGGCTAGTTGACATAGGAGCAACGCATGGCCGCCGACAGACAGCCGCCTCGTGGCAGGGCGCGGGCGCGCGCCCGCGCCCGCCGGCGACTCGCCGTCCTGATCGCGCTCGTGGTCGCCCTGGTCGTGACGGCGCTCGCCGTCGTCACCGTCGTGACGTACTTTCGTACCGGACCCGAGGGTCGCACGGTGTCGGTCACGATTCCGAGCGGCTCGGGCTTGAGCGCGATCGCCGACATCCTCGCCGAGCGTCGCGTCGTGCCGCACGCCCTCGCCTTCGAGATCCGCGCGCGACTCGACGGCCACAGCTCCCAGCTCAAGGCCGGCACCTACACCCTGCACGTCAACGAGCCCTTCACCGACCTGATCGCGGCCCTCGTGGCGGGCGCCAGGCCGCGCACGATCCGCGTGACCATCCCCGAGGGTTTCACGATCGCCGACACGGCTGCCCGCCTCGCCCACGACGTACCGGGCTTTCCGGCCGCCACCTACGTGTCGCTTGCGAACCATTACCACGGGCCCGCCCCGGTCGCCGGCTACCGCACGGGCACCACGCTCCAGGGGCTCCTGTTCCCCGCCACCTACGAGGTGCTGCCGAGCGTCACGCCGCGCCAGTTCATCGCCCTGCAGCTCGCCGCCTTCCGCGAGAACCTGGCCCGGGTCGACCTGCGCAGGGCGGCGGCGGCCAACCTCACGCCGTACGACGTCGTGACCATCGCCTCGCTGATCGAGGCCGAGGCGCGAGCGCCGGGCGATCGCGCCAGGATCGCGGCCGTCGTGTGGAACCGTCTCAGGGACGGCATGCGGCTACAGATGGACTCGACCGTGCTCTACGCGCTCGGCACGCACAAGGCCGTCGTCACCTACCACGACCTCAAGGTCGCCTCGCCCTACAACACGTACCTGCACGCCGGCCTGCCGCCGACGCCGATCGACGACCCCGGCCTGGCCGCGCTCACCGCCGCCGCTAACCCGGACCGCGTGGGCTACCTCTACTATGTCGGGCGCACCGACGGCAGCGGCCCCCTGCTGTTCTCGAGCAGCTACGCCCAGTTCCTGCACGACAAGGCGGTCACGGGCGGCTAGACCGCTGGACCCCCCGCCGGCAGAGCCGCCTTTCACCCGGCTCGCTCGCGCCGCTTCACGCGACCCTCACCGCCTGCTCATCGAACGCTAACGACCGTCCCTCAGACTGCGCCTGCCGGCAGCGGACGGGTGTCACCGCCGGTCGAGGAGCGTAGGGAGAGGCGACGGTCGACGACCAGACACGCGGCGCGGGCGACGAGCCGGACACCGGAGCGGTGTCGCGGTCCCTGCTGCGGCTGCTGGAGCGTCATGCGGCGGCGGCGGCGGCGCTGCGCCGCGCCGAGGCGGCCTATCGAGAGGCCGGCCGCGCGCGGCCGGCAGCCGACAGCACGCGCGCCCGGCGCGCCGCCGCCGACCGCGCCGGCGCCGCTTTCGAGGTCCTAGCCGAGTCGGTGGTCGAGCTCCAGTCGGCCCGTGCCGCGGTGCTCGCCCACGCCGTGGAGGAGGGGCTGTCGGCCGACCGGATCGGCTCCTTCGACGAGGCCTTCGCGCGCACCGACCGTGAGCTCGGCGCCTACCTCGCGGCCCGCACCTACGACCAGGTGCGCGCGACCGCGAACAGCCGGGCCTGAGCCCCGCCCGGCGTCGCTGCGTGCCGCGCCACCGACCCCGTCAGCGACCAGTCCCCTCCGCACACCACGACAGGAACAGCGCCTCGGCCAGAGCGCAGCGCTCGAGCTCGGCCAGGTCGACGCTCTCGTCGGTGCCGTGGATCCGCGCTTGCGGCTCCGCGGCGCCCCAGAGGATCACCTCGGCCTGCGGCGCGACATCGAGCAGCGCCGCGACGAGCGGGATCGAGCCGCCCTGACCAAGGCGTACGACCGGGCGGCCGAAGGCCGCCTCGAGCGCGCGGCGCGCCGTCGCGAAGGCCGGACCGTCGGTGCGTGCCAGGAACCCTTCACCGGCGCCTGTCTCGGCGATCTCGAGCGCCACGTTCCAGGGTGCGACGGCGCGCAGGTGACGCGCCACGGCGGCGCCCGCGACCGCGGGCGGCTGGCCGGGCGCCAGGCGCACGGCGAGCACGGCCCGCGCCGTGGGGACAACGGCGTTGACCGCCTCGGCGACCGGCGTGGCGTCGAGGCCGGTGATCGTGATCGAGGGCCTCGTAAGGACGCGGTCGGCGACCGCGCCGGTGCCGGGCAGCGCCACTCCGTCGAGCACGCCGGCCTCGCGCCGAAAGCCCGCCTCGTCCCAGGCGGGGCCGTCGTACGGGTAGGCGTCGAGGCCCGCGACGGCGACGTCGCCGGCGTCGTCGTGCAGGGTCGCCAGCATGCGCACGAGCGCCACGAGCGCGTCGGGCGCGGCGCCGCCGTAGGCGCCGCTGTGCACGGGACCGGCCAGCGTCGACACCGACACGGTGAGCTTGACCATGCCGCGCAGCGACGTGGTCAGAGTCGGCTCCCCCAGAGCCGCGTTGCCCAGGTCGGCGATCACCATGACGTCGGCGCCGAAGAGGTCGGGGCGGGCGTGCACGAGCTCTTCGAGCGCGCCCGCCCCGACCTCTTCGGCGCCCTCGACCAGCAGCTTGACGCCCACGCGCCGGTCGGCGCCGAGCGCCGCGAGCGCCGTGGCGTGCACGACCACTCCGGACTTGTCGTCGGCCGCCCCCCGGCCGAACAGGCGCCCGTCGCGCTCGACCGGCGTGTAGGGCGGACTCGTCCAGCGCTCCTCAGGCCCGGGTGGCTGCACGTCGTAGTGGGCGTACAGCAGCACCGTGGGAGCGCCCGGCTGCGCCGGGCGCTCGGCCAGCACGGCCGGCGACGACCCCGGCACGTCGACGAGCCTGGTCCTGAGACCCAGGCGCCGCGCGATCGCGGCCACGGCCTCGGCCGCCTCGACGAGCGGCGCCTGCGGATAGCCCGGCGCCGACACCGACGGGATACGCACCAGCCGCTCGAGGTCGGCGCGCGCAGCCGGCATGATCGCCGCGACCCGCGCGCGCAGTCCGGCGGTCGTCGTCGTGGCCGCGTCGTCGATCATCGCTCCTCCGTCCCGCTTCGTCATGTGCCGGTGGTCTCGTTCGTCCCACGCCCGCGGCGGCTCGTCGCGCGGACGCCACCCGAGGATGGTACCCCTGGAGGGGTCGCAGATGAGCGGGCGCATACCGGGCGAGCGCCGCCAGAGCGCCGACGATCGCCGGAGGGGCCACGACCAAGCCGACGAGCGAGTAGCCGTGCACCGACGGCCGGGCGCCGGCGATACGAGCCGTCTGCGGCCAGAGGAGCAAGGGTCCAGGCAAGACTCACCATGTCGTCGAGCCTTCCCCCCGACCGGCCGGAGCCACGCCGACGGCGCCACGCCGGGGGCCCCTCAGGCGCCGGCCACCCCGCGCAACAGGACGCCGGCGCCGTGTAGCGTCCACCCGCCGTGGTACCCGACGAAGGCCTCGACCGGCAAGGCGGCGACGGTCCGCACCGACTCGCGCAGCAGCGCCGGGTCGACCGCCAGCAGGTCGGCCGACGGCAGGATGTGGCCGGCCTCGAACGTGAGCAGGTCGCCGGCCATGAGCAGGCCGAGTGCCGGCAGGAACAGGCTCAGGTGGCCCGGTGTGTGACCGGGCGTATGGAGCAGGCGGCAGCCGCCGAGCACGGCGAGCTCCTCGTCGCCGGCGAGGCGCAGGTCGACCGGCACGTGCTCGGTCGGGTACACCATGCCCGCCGTGCGCATCACGAGCGCGCGCTTGTCGGGGGCGAGATCGGCGAGCAGCACCTCGAGGCGGCCGCGCAGACCCTCTACCAGGGCGCTCGTGTCGGGCGGCGCGACGGAGCCGTCGATGACCCCGGCGTCGTCGCCGTGGGCCCACACCTCGGCGCCGGTCGCGGCGACGATCTCGGGCAGACCGCCGACGTGGTCGACGTGACTGTGCGTGACGACGACGCGGCGCACCGCGTCGAGGCCCAGGCCGAGGCCGTCGAGACAGGCGGTGAGCGCTGGCAGCACGCCCGGCAGGCCGGCGTCGACGAGGGTCACGGCGCCGCGCTCGACGAGCAGGCAGACGTTGAGCGTGCGACGCAGGGCGCGGCCGATCTCGGGATCGGCCGCAAACGAGGGCGCCTGCAGAACGTAGGCGCCCGGTCGCAGCTCGAAGGATCGGGCGCCGGCAAAGCCGCCGGGGACTGCCTCGGTCACGTGGTCCTCCTCGAGTGGGACTGGCACACGGCGCGCCGGCGCGCCGCGCCCGGACAGCATACCCTCGCACGGTTCCGGGGGGCGCCACTCTGTCTAGGCGGCCCGGCGCAGCTCCGCCGACGGCAGGCCCGGGGACGCGACCGGCCCGGGCGCCGCCGGCCGCGCGGCCACATCGATCACGCCCGCGTAGCCCGCCAGCAGGCCGGCCAGGCCGACAGCGCCGCCGAGCATGGTGACCGAGTCGAGCACGCCGTGGTGGGCGAGCGGGGCGCTCATGAGCGCCAGGGAGACCGCCAGCCAGAGCCAGGCCACAGCGCCCCGCAGGCGCCACCGTCCGGCCAGGAGCATCGCCCCAGGCACGATCGCCCAGACGTAGGTCCACACCCAGGCGATCGGCGAGAAGAGCAGCATCACGAGCACCACGACGAGGAACAGCCTGACGTCGGGCGCCGGCGGGCGGCCGGGCGGCGCGCCGGCGCGCCGCCCGGCCGCCGCCCGCCGGCCGAGCACGAACAGCCACACGAGGAGCGCCGCGACGGCCGCCGCAGCGACCAGGCGCGCCGCAGTGTGCTCGTGGAACAGCAGGCGCATGGCCGACTGGTTGACGAACGTCGGCATCCCCCGCGAGCGCAGGAACAGCACCTGGGCCGCCTCGTCGTAGAAGCGCAGGGGCATGACCAGGAGCGAGACACCGACCAGCACGGCCAGCGCCGCGCAGCTCTTGGCGAGCAGCCACAGGTCGCGGTGGTAGACGACGAGCGCCGCCAGGATCAGCAGGGGAGTGACCTTCGTGACGATGGCGAGGGCCAGTAGCAACGCCGTCGGCCAGGAGCGCCAGCGCCCGTACAGCAGGAACGCGCTCGTCCCCAGGCCCGCCACGATCATGTCGATGTTGCCCTCGCGGATGTGGTACAGCAGCGGGTACGAGACGAGACCGAGCAGCAGGAGCGCGGCGCCCACCTCGAGCCGCCGGCCGCGCTCGAGCGCGAGCGCGATCACGGCGGCCGCGGCGAGCGCTGCGGCGTTCAGGCCGAGCCAGAGGACGCGCGCGGTCCGGTACGGCAGCACCGCGAGGGCGCGATAGAGCGGCAGCAGGGTGGGTGGGTAGATGAAGCGCAGCGTCCTCTGGTGCGCGAAGCGGATCGGGAACTCGCCCACCCGCGCCGTCGTGACCGGCAGCCACTGGTCGCTGTAGGGGTCGATGCCGAGCGACCAGTCGCGGCCGGCCGCGTAGTACACGCGGAAGTCCCAGTTCCAGCCGTGCGTGCGGGTGTGGTAGTCGAAGGAGCGGTGAGCGGCCGGCAACCACACGGTCGAGCCGAGCCCGACGACGAGCGCGATCGCGAGCGCAAGCAGCGCGAGCCGCCGCCACAGCGGCGCCGGCGCGCCGCCGGCGGCGCGCTCGCCCGGCGCCGGCGCCGGGCCACCGGCCGCCGGCGCCACGGCATGGACCGCCGGCAGCGCCACGGCCTCGCCCGCCGCCTTCCGTCTGTCGGACACGCTCATCTCGCGCCCCCTAGGCCACGAACTGGAAGCGCACGAACATGGTCGTGAGCACGACGAGCAGAGCCGCCGAGCCGGCGAGCAGGGCCAACCGCGTCGCGGTCACTCGGCGGGTGAGCAGCGCGATGCCGATGAAGACCGGAAAGACGACCAGCACGAAGCGCGGCATCGAGTAGAGCGGCTGGCGCTCCGTGGGGTAGAAGAGCGGCGCGACGAGCGCCGCCGCGCCGTAGACGAGGTAGGGCAGCTTCAGGCGGCGGGCGCTGGCGGCGAGCACCGCCGCGGCGCCGATCAGGGCGATCAGGGCGAGGGCGTTCGGCAGGGCGATGGGGATCACGAGGTGGCCGCGGCCGCTGAGCGTGGGGCTGGCCACGCCCTGGTGCACGACCGTCGTGAGGCCCGACGAGCCGGCCCGCACCCCCCGTACGACGGTGACCCAGGGAGCCGTCAGATGGCGGTGCCAGTGGACCTCGGCGCGACTGAAGGCGAGGGGGTCGCCGAACCTGCCCTTCAGGTAGGCCATCCACACGCCCAGGCCGGCCGGCACCAGCGCGAGCAGGGCGAGACGCGCGTCGATGCGGCGCAGGCGCCAGCCGCGGGCCTGCAGATAGAAGAGCGCCATCGGCAGCAGCACGAGGAAGCCGGTGTTGCGGGTGAGGGCGGCGCAGGACCCGGCGACGCCTGCGGCCAGCCATTGCCCGCGCCGGGCGAAGAACACGCAGGCGACCGTGGCGAGCAGGAACGCCGACTCGCTGTAGGCGGCCTGATAGAAGAAGCTCACCGGAAAGAGGCATGCGAAGGCCACGGTCGCGGCCGCCACGCGCGGCCCGTAGTCCATGACGACGAGCCGGTAGAGCAGGTACATGGCGACCACGTAGCAGGCCAGCGACGCGCCGATCGCCGCGGCCACGTAGGCGTGCCCCGTCACGGCCGCCAGGCCACGCACGGTCAGCGGGTACAGCGGGAAGAACGCGGTCGCGTCGACGCGCTCGTAGCCCAGCCGCGCGATGCGCAGATACCATTGCCCGTCCCAATTCGCCCAGGCGTCGAGCCAGCGGCCGGCAACGCCGTGCAGCATGACGGTCGGGTTGTAGACGAGGCGCTGCGTGAAGGCCGCCGGCGTGAAGCGCAGCACGGCCGCGTAGCCGGCCAGCAGCACGAGCACGCGACTGCCGACGATCAGCGCCCACACGGCGAGCGGCGGCGCCGGGGCGGGCGCCGGAGCGGGCACGACGTGGACCGGCGCCCGCTTTGGCGCCCGACGGCGCTGCTGCGCGGCGGTCTGTTCCTCTGGGAGTGGCTGGGCCATTGGCGCGACAAGTCGGTGGCTACGACGTACCGAGCAACGTACCCAGGCCGCACCGCCGCAGGCGCCGCCACCGTTGCGGTGGCCGCACGCAGGCGCCGCCACTCGCGCCCGAGGCCCCCCGCACGCACCGTACGATGGCGTGCCTTTGCCGCGACCGTCTACCATTGGCGCGAGCCACGGGGAGAGGGACCATATGAAGCGCAGGGATCGCAGCAACCGACGCATGCTCGCCGTCTGCCTGGCAGCCGCCGCGGTGACCGGCCTGTTCTCTTCTGCCCCGCACCTTCACGCCGGCTGGCTCGCGGCACGGGCGCTCGCTCAGGTGCGCTCTCGGGCACGTGTCACGACCGCTGCCCAGACCTCGCCGCCGACCACGAGCGCGGCACGCGGCGCCGCGCCCTCGCCGACCACCACACCCTCGCCCACCACCACACCTTCCCCGACTGCCATCCCCTCGCCGACCACCACACCTTCGCCGACTGCCGCACCCACGTCTTTGCCCACCGCCGCACCCACCTCCTCGCCCGCCCCCACGCCCTCTCCGGCGGCCCCGAGCTCGACGACGCCGGCGCAGGCCGCGCAGGCCATGGCCGCCTTCGACCGCGCCTTCTACCGCTGCAGCGACGGCCGGGGCCTGTATGCGCGGGCCACGACCGGCGGCGTCGCGCAGTTCTGGCGACAGGCCGAGATGCTCGAGACGGTCGAGGACGCCTACGCCCGGACGCACGCCAGCACCTACCGCCGCATGATCGGCCAGCTCCGCGCCGGCATCACCGCACGCTACGGCGTCGACTGGCTGCGCGACCCCTACAACGACGACGTGATGTGGATGGTCATCGCCTACCTGCGCGCCTACGAGCTGACCGGCGACCGAACCTACCGCACGCAGGCCCGGCGCGAGTTCGACGGCGCGTACGGCCGGGCGCACGACGCGACCTTCGGCGGCGGCCTCTGGTGGACGACGAGCCGTCACGAGAAGAACGCCTGCGTGAACGGGCCGGCCGCCATCGCCGCCTGCCTGCTGGCCCGTGACCTCCACGCCCCGTCGTACCTGAGCAAGGCGCGGGCCCTGTTCGCCTGGCTTGCGACGACGCTCTACGACCCCGCCGACGGTGCCGTCTACGACAAGATCGTGCGCGGCGGGTCGCGCGGCACGATCGATCGCTCGACCTACACCTACAACCAGGGCACGTTCATCGGCGCGGCCGACCTGCTGGGCCGCGCGACGGGTGTCTCGTCCTATCGACGGCGGGCGGCCCTTACCCTGAGCTTCACACGCGAGCGCCTGACCGTTGACGGCGTGCTGCGAAGCGAAGGCTCGGGCGGCGACGGCGGCGGCTTCAAGGGTATCTTCGCGCGCTGGGCCGCCGCGTTCGCCGAGCACCACGGCCTGACCGACGACGAGGCCTGGCTCGACGCGAACGCAGCCGCCGCCTGGTCGCGACGTAACGCCCGCGGCCTCATCGGCGAGGACTGGTCGCGGCCCACCCCGCCGGGCCGGCTTCAGGCGCTCGACTGTTCGTCGGCCGTGGCCCTGCTCGAGGACCGCCCCTGAGACAGGGGCCCGTTCCAGGACCGTCCCGGCACAGGGCGGTCCTCACCAGGACCGTCCCCGACGAGGATGCCTGGACCAGGACGTCCTTGCGGCGAAACCGGTGGCCACGCTGTGGAGGCCGAGGCTGACGAGCAGAGGGCCTCGGTCTTGCCGTCGGGCGCGCGGTGATCGGCCACGGTCGCGTGGCCGCCTCGTCAGGCTCCGGTCTGCGTCGTGTGCTCTTCGCGCCGTCGCTCCCGGTCGGCGCCGGCGAGGGTCGGCCGCTCTGCCGCCGGCGCCCTGTGCGGCACGTGCTGGCCGCGCGTGAGCGACAGCAGCGCCCCGAACAGGGCCAGGGCGGCACCGGTGACCATCGCCACCCGGTAGCCGTGCGAGTAGTCGTGCGCGACATGCGCCGCGAGCACGCGGGCCGCCGCCCGGCTCTGGCCCGGGACGGGGTTGCCGAGCTGCAGGAGCAGGCGGCTGCCGAACCGGCCCAGCGAGCTCGCCGCGATGCCGCCCAGCACGGCCACGCTCAGCGACTGCCCCGTCACCCGCATGGTGCCCACGAAGGCGCCGGCGAGACCGAGCTGGTGGCGTTCGACGCTGCCCATGATGGCGCTCGTGTTGGGCGCGCTGAAGGCCGCCATGCCGAGGCCGACCACGGCCAGGCTGCCCATGACGCGCAGCAGCCCCGAGGTCGCCGGCACGGTGGCGAGCAGCACCATGCCGGCCGCCACGATCGCCATGCCGCCGCTCGACAGCAGGCGCGAGCCGACGCGGTCGGAGAAGCGCCCGGCGAAGGGGCTGAGCGCGGCCATCATGACGGGCTGGGCGAGCATGAGCCAGCCGGTGAGGCCGGCGCTGTGGTGCTGCACGATCTCGAGCTCATCGGCGGTCAGGATGGTGATCGCGCCGAGCGCCATGTAGTTCAGCAGCGCGGCCGCGTTGGCCGTCGCGAACAGGCGGTTGTGGAACACGAGGTCGAGATTGAGCAGCGGTGTGCGCAGACGCAGCTCGACGACGACGAAGACGGTCAGGGCGACCGCCGCCGCTGCGATCAGGCCGAGCGTGCGCCCCGAGGTCCAGCCCCACTCCGAGGCGAAGGTGACGGGCACGAGCAGGCAAACGAGCGCCGCCGCCCACAGGGCGGTGCCGAGCGGGTCGGAGCCCGCGGCGCGCTCGTCGCCCCGCTCATGGCGCGGCAGCAGCAGGTAGCCGCAGACGGCGACGGCGAGGCCGATCGGGATGTTGACGAAGAAGATCGAGCGCCAGCCGAGGCTGTCGGTCAGAAAGCCGCCGAGCGGTGGGCCCACGGTGAGGCCCAGGTAGACGGCCATGACGTTGATGCCCAGGGCCCGGCCGCGCTCCTGCGGCGGGAACACGGCCGTCACGATCGCGGTCGAGGTCGCCACGAGCAGCGCGGCGCCGACGCCCTGGAGGGCGCGACTCGCGACCAGCCAGGTGACGTTCATGCTCACGCCCGACAGCAGCGAGCCGAGGGTGAAGAGCGCGACGCCGCCCAGGTAGTAGTGCACGCGGCCGCGGCGGTCGGCGAGGCGGCCGAGCGGGATGAGCAGCACGGCCATGACCAGCAGGTAGACGGCCTGCACCCAGATCGAGGAGGTGAAGCTGAGCTTGAGGTCGGCGCCCATCTTGGGCAGGGCCACCGCGACGATCGAGCCGTCGAGCGGCCCCATGAAGGCGCCGACCGACGTGAGGGCGAGAAGTTGCCAGCGGCGCTCGACGAGCTGCTCGGGAGTGATGCGGGTGATCAGCGGCACCGGGAGAGTATAGCAATGGAGCGTCGGGCTGCGGCGCCGCTTTCGTCGCGCCTCGCACGGTTTCGCGCGGGGCGCCCGAAGCATGGCCGAGGCGATGAGCGAGCAGGCAGTGGATCGGGCGACGAAGGCACGGCGCGTGGTCGCGGCCGCCGCCGTGCTCCTGGCGGCGCTGGGCGTGGCCGGCTGCGGCGCGCACCCGCCGCAGCCGGCCACGCCCCGGCGTCCGCCTCACCGACCGTCGCGGCCGGCGCGACGCCCGCGACGACGCTGCCGCGCCTCGCCCACGTGTTCGTCATCCTCATGGAGAACGAGTCGGGCTCGCAGATCGTCGGCAGCGCCCAGGCGCCGTTCCTCAACCGCCTCGCCGACCGCTACAGCCTGGCGACTGACTACTCGGCGCTCTTCCACCCCAGCCTGCCCAACTACATCGCTCTCACGAGCGGCTCGAACCAGGGCATCACCGACGACCGCAGCCCGCCGAGCGCCGGCTACGCCGTGGCCGCGACGAACCTGGCCGACCGCATCGAGGCGGCCGGCCTCACGTGGAAGGCCTACGGCGAGAGCATGCCGAGCCCCGGCTACGCCACGGACACGACGCTCTACGCCACGCGGCACGTGCCGTTCCTGTACTACAAGGACATCCTCGACGATCCCGCCCGGCTGCGCCGCCACGTGGTGCCCTTCACCGACCTCGCGGCCGACCCGCGCTCGGCGGCCAACAACCACGTCGCGGACGATACTCGTCGGCAGCGGCGCGCGCCTGCACTGCCGCTCCGCGCGGCCGTACGACCACTACTCGCTCCTGCACACGATCGAGGCCGACTGGGGCCTCGCGCCGCTCACCGCAAACGACGCCCACGCGGCGCTCATCGGCGAGTTCCTGCGCAGGTAGGCGACTCGCGGCGGACGGCGCGGCGCTACGGCCGCGCCGTCCGCCGGCCGTAGCGCTCGAGCACCTCGACCAGGGCCGCGCCGTCCAAGGCGTGGGCCGTCACGCCGTCGCGTCCGGTCATGGTCTCGGCCTGCAACATCGCGTTCACGATGGCCTCGGCGGTCGCCTCGACCACCGCCTCCAGGAGCGGGTCGATCACGCAGAGCGAGAGCATCTCGAGCGCCACGACGGGCGGCCCGCCCGACCCGTAGCTCATCGGCGGCAGGTCGCGATTGGCGGTCGAAAAGGCGAGGAACAGGTCGCCGCTGTAGTTGCTCGCCCAGGCTCCGAGCGAGGCCACGCCGAGCCCGGCGCGCTGCGCCAGCCGGGCGAGCTGCGTAGGGATCAGCGGCGCGTCGGTGGCCACCACGGCGATGATCGAGCCGGCGCCGGCGGCGAGGGCCTCTTCGGGCAGGATCGGGGCAGGCACGACGCCCTCGTGGAGCACGCGCCCGACCGGCGCACCGTTCACCGTAAAGCCGGGGCGCTCGCCGTGGTTGGCCTGCACGAGCACGCCGACGGTGTAGCGCCGGTCGCCGGCCTCGATCACACGCGAGGCTGTGCCGGTGCCGCCCTTGAACTCGTGGCAGACCATCCCGGTGCCGCCGCCCACGTTGCCCTCGGGCACCGGACCGTCGCCGGCCGCCGCCAGGGCGGCGGCCACGTGCTCGGCGCGCACGTGCTGGCCGTTCACGTCGTTCAGGCAGCCGTCCCAGGTCTCGCCGACCACCGGCAGGCTCCAGAACAGGGCGCCGGGTGCGCGGGCCTCGATCTCGCGGCGCACGAGCGCGTCGCGCACGACGCCCACCGAGTGGCTGTTGGTGAGCGCGATCGGCGAGGTGAGCAGCCCCGACTCGCGCACCCACTCGAGGCCGGTCAGCTCGCCGTTGCCGTTCAGCCGGTGACAGCCGGCCAGGAGCGGGTGCTCACTGATCTCCTCGTCACGCGGCACGACCACCGTGACGCCGGTGCGCACGGGGCCACGACCCACGTCGAGCCGGCCGTCGCCCGCGATGAGCGTCGCGCAGCCGACCCGCACGCCGGCCACGTCGGTGATGGCGTTGCCTGGCCCGGGTCGCCCGGTGCCGATCTCGATACCGAGCTCGCGCGCCCTCACGGCTGCCACACACGTCGCATCGTCACGCCGCCGTGCCGCTCGTCGAGAGCGTCGCGCCCCTGCCGGCGAGGCTGTGCGGCACGGCTAGTCGATCCAGTACTTGATCGGATCGTAGGTGAAGACCTCGTGCAGGTAGAAGCCGTGCACCCGCTTGGAGCACATGGTCGTCATGACGGGCGAGTACAGCGTGACGTACGGCGCCTGCTCCATTATGTAGGCCTGCATCTCGTCGTACTTGGCGATGCGCGCCGCAGCGTCGGTCATGGTCTGCGCCTGGGCCATCATTGACTCGAGCTTGGGGCTCCACCAGAAGCTGCCGTTCGTGCCCTCGGAGACCGCTGCCGCCTTGGAGAACAGCGGGCTGATCCAGTCGGAGGGGTCGGGGAAGTCCATGTACCACAGGTAGCGTCCGATCGACGCGTTGTGGGCGGTCGAGGCGAACGTGTAGTACGTCGAGTTGCTCATGGTGCGCAGGCCGGCATTGATGCCGACCGCTTCGAGGTCGGCCTGGATCGACTGGAACAGCTTGGGGTACGGGTCGACGTTGTCGGTGTACAGCATGGTCTTGAAGCCGTTCGGGTGGCCCGCCTGGGCGAGCAGCGCCTTGGCCTTCTCGGGGTCGTAGCCGTACCACTTCTTGTCGGCCTGGTAGCCCGGCATGCCGGGCGGATACACCTGGTAGAGGGCCTGGGCCTGGCCGGTCAGCAGCTTGACGAGCTTGTCGCGGTCGATCGCCCAGCTGATCGCCTGCCGCACGAGGACGTTGTCGAGCGGCGGGAACTGCACGTTCAGGAACAGGTAGATGGTGCCGATCACCGGCTCCTGGTAGACGTACGGCTTCCACTCCGCGCTGCCCAGCACGGACAGCACGTTGGCCGGCGGCACGTTGTTGCCGAGCACGTCGACATCGCCCGCCTGGAGCTTGAGGAAGGCCGACTCGACCGTGTCGTCGAGCTCGAACCTGATGCCGTCGAGCATCACTTTGTCGGCGTCGCGGTAGTTGGGGTTGCGCGTCAGCAGGATCTCCTGGCCCGGCGTCCATTTGACGAACGAGTAGGGCCCCGTGCCGAGCGGGTGACGGGCGACCTTCGGGCCCCATTTGTCGACCCATTCCTTGGGGATCGGGTCGCAGAAGTCGACCGTGATCGCGTTCAGGAAGGCGAGGTTGGGCTCCTCGAGGTCGATCTGGATGGTGTATTTGTCGAGCGCCTTGTAGCCGGCCACGTGCGGCGCCTTGCCCTTCTGAAAATCGGTCGCGCCCACCACACTCGTATAGAAGTAGGTGCCGGGCGCGTTGGGCAGCCGCATCATGCGCTCGAAGCTGTACTTGAAGTCCTGGGCCGTGACCTCGCGGCTCACCGGCGGCTGGAACATGAGGCCCGGCTTGAGCTTGATCGTATAGGTCTTGCCGCCGTTGCTGAGCTCGGGCATGGCGACCGCCATGGCCGGTTCGAGCTGCGTGCCCGCTTCGCCCGGCACCGACTTGTAGCGGTAGAGACTCTCGAAGACGTTGTGCTCGACCTGCCAGTCGACGAGGTTCCAGGCGATCGCCGGGTCGAGCGAGTACGGCTCGGAATCCCAGGCGAACACCAGTGTGCCGCCCTTCTTGGGCGAGCCGCCGGTCGCCGGGCTCGACGCCGCGCTCGTACCCGAGCTGCCGCAGGCGGCCAGGACCTGGCCGACCAGCGTCGCCGACAGGCCGACGATGCCGGCTCGCACGAGCAGCTCGCGCCGCGTCAGCCGTCCGGCGAGCGCCTCGCGTACGAGATGCTCCGCATACTCGTGCTGGAACCGACCGTCGCCCATGAGCCCCCCTTGGATCGCCTGGCGCGACCATTCTATGTCGCCGGCGGGTGCAAGGGGGAGGCGGCTACCGACGCGCGGTCGAAGCCGGGTCGGGCGGGCCGGGCGGCTCACGCCGCCCGGCCCGCCCGACCCGGCGCTCGGTCAGAGCTGCTTGGGCATCGTGTTGCCCGAGCAGCCGCTCAGCGACCACATGCTGCGACCCGACGGCGTCTTGCCGGAGATCGTGCTGCCTGACATGTTGTTGTTCGAGCTGTTCGTCCAGTAACCCGCGTTCCAGGCGCTGCCGAGCACGAACTTGCAGCCGCTGAAGACGGCGCCGTTCACGTTCTGCAGCTCGGTGAGGCGTGCGGTCGAGCTGTCGGTCGCGTAGCTCTCCTTGCGCACGCTGTAGTCGACGGTGTCGTTCTTGAAGACGAGCGCGCCGTTCACGCCCTTGGGCCCCTCGAGGTTGAAGGCGTTCTTGCGGCAGGCGTAGATCGTCGTGTTCTGCACGGTGAAATGCGTCGGGCCGTTGATCTCGATGGCCCCCGAGTAGGCCGGGCTGGCCTTGTTGTCGGAGCCGTTGATGGTGACTCCGTCGATCAGGCAGTCGGCCGCGAAGTAGCCGCCGTCGAACGACATGGCCTCTTCGCCGGACGGCTCGATCACCGTGTTCACGATCTTGATGTTCTTGTAGCCGACGGTGTTCGAGGCCGGCCGCTGGGTGCACTCGATGCCCATCCGGCCCTGGGCCAGGATGTGGCACCCCGTGAAGGTGACGTCGTGGATGTTGCCGTTGGTCACGTTGAGCGTGATCCCGTTCCAGGCGCCCGAGTCGATCGTGCAGTCGCTGAAGGTCAGGTCATAGCAGGCGTGGTTCAGGGTGAGGACCGCGGTGGAGCTGTTGCCGCCCTTGAACGTGCACCTGCTGTAGGTCACGCCGTGCGTGCCCGAGGGCACGTTGTAGGTCGTGTAGGTCTTCCCCGTGATGGTCTGAGCTTGGGCGGTCGCCGGACTGAGTGCGACGGCCAGGGTGGCACTCGCGACGAGCGCGAGGACCGCGATGGTCAGTGCGTTGCGTTTCATCCATGGCTCCGTTTCCTTGCTGTGTGACACGGCGTGCCCGCGCGTGGCCGTCCGCGTCCGTACTGCCGCGCCCTTTCTCGGCGGCGTCGCTCACGCTTCGTCTGCAAGGGGTGTCGCGCGCGCCCTCGCTCGACCGTCCTCCGGCACGGCGCCGCGACGCCGTCCGGATCGGAGTCCTGCGCGCGCCGGACCCGCCGGCGTGGCAGAGCCACGCCGGCGACGGCCTGAGGGCCGCCGCGCCGAACGCGCGAGGTGAGGGGGCTAGAAGGCGGTCCGCGCCGCGACGGTCGCCGCGCGCGACCGCGGTGCCGTCGCGACGGGTGTGAGGTCGTGGCCCGGCGGCCGGCGCCGCGGGTCAGATGTCTCGAGAGGGGTGCGGGGGAGGTGATGGTGGGCCGGTGCCGATCGTGTACGGTGCATGACCTGCCTCCTTTCGGAGGTCCTGCGGACCTCCTTGGGGTGGGCGCCGTCATGTAGCGCGCCGTTCGTGCTGGTCGGGTCGGGCGTTGCCTGGCTGGTAAACGCTCGGCACCTTACCGGCCGCGGCAAGCGAGGTCAACCCTCTCCCCTTACGTACGAAGGGTCGGCGCCCGTCGCTGCGCGGGGTCGGCGCCCGTCGCTGCGCGGGGTCGGCGCCCGTCGCTGCGCGGGGTCGGCGCCCGTCGCTGCGCGGGGTCGGCGCCCGTCGCTGCGCGGGGTCGGCGCCCGGCCGCTTCGTTAAGGTGTGTTAACCGCGGAAGGGGGGTGGGCTCGTGGCTGGTACCCTGTAGAGCGGACCCCGACCGAAGGAGCGACCTGGACAGGCCGACCTACACTCGCTACACGGCGAGGCCGCCACGCCTTCCCAGCCGGCCACGCTGGCTGCAGGTGCTGAAGCTCCTGGTGCTCGCCCTCGTGGTGTGCGCCTGCTTCTCGGCCGGTGTGCTGTCGGCCTGGCTGCAGCGTACGGCCGCGCAGGTGGCGCGCAACGACCCGACCGAGGTCAAGGCGGCCAGTCATCAGCTCACCGTGGCGCTGCCGTCGCAGCCCGTCGACATCCTGATCATCGGCAGCGACCGTCGCGTCGGTCAGGCCGACCTGGGGGCCCGATCAGACACCCTCATGGTCGTGCGCCTCAACCCGGTGAGCGGCAGCATCTCGATGCTCTCGATCCCGCGCGACCTGCAGGTCGACATCCCGGGGTACGGCCTGAACAAGGTCAACGCCGCCTACTCGTTCGGCGGCGCCAAGCTCGCCGTGCAGACCGTCAAGCAGGTGCTCGGCATCCCCATCAACGATTTCATCGACCTGAACTTCGACGGCTTCCGCGAGGTCGTCGACCGGCTCGGCGGCGCCTACCTCATGGTCGACCGTCGCTACTACAACAACACCGCGGTGACGGGCTGGTCGTCGATCGACCTGCAGCCCGGCTACCAGCTTCTGAACGGCAAGCAGGCGCTCGAGTTCGTGCGGTTCCGCCACGACCAGAACGGCGATTTCACGCGCGTCGTGCGCCAGCAGATGTTCCTGCGCGAGATGAAGCGGGAGCTCAGCGGCTCGACCTCGATCACGAGCCTCCCGCGCCTGCTCTCGGTCGCCGCCATCATGTCGCACTACGCGGTCTCCGACATCTCGAGCCTGAGCCGCATCGCCAGCCTGCTCAGTCTGGCGCTCCGTCTGCACTCCAACCGTGTCTATCAGACCCACATCGAGGGCGCGACGCCGACCATCGGCGGCGTGTTTTACGTGGTCGCGACGCAACAGCAGATCGCGACCGCGGTGCGGCAGCTCCTGCACCCAGTGACGGCCCCGACCAGCGGCGGCACGACGACGACCTCGAGCGTGGCTCAGCTCCCCGCCGCAAGCGTGCACGTCACGGTCCTGAACGGCTCGGGCACGACCGGCGAGGCCGCGACGGTCACCGCCGAGCTGCGCAGTGCCGGCTTCACCGCGACCGACGGCGGCAACGCCATCGCGTTCGGCTACACGACGACCGCCCTCAAGGCGGCCCCCGCCGCCACCAGGGTGGCGCGTCGCCTGGCGAGCCTGCTCGCGCCGGCCCAGGTCACGGTCGACCGGGGGTCGTCGAGCACGGCCGACCGGATCACGATCGTCGTGGGCTCCTCCTTTACGGGTCGCCTCGGGGCAGCGAGCGGCGCGAGCGGTGAGACCGCTCAGACGGCTCTGGAGCACACCGTCTTCGACCGGGCTCAGTGGCGCGTCCTGCAGGCCCACAGCAGCATCAAGCTCTTCATGCCGACGGTCTGGTCGAGCGGCCTGGGCTACGACCAGTTCCGCAGCTACCGCCTCAAGGTCGACGGGCGCAGCGTGCCGGCCGCCGTGGCGGTCGGCACGACCGCGCAGGGCGGTTACTTCGACATCCAGGCCATCGCCTGGACCGACGCGCCGATCCTGGCGAGTCCCGACACCACGCGGCGCATCGCCGGTCGCACCTACGAGCTCTTTTACGACGGCGCCCAGCTGCACCTCGTGGCCTGGACTACGGGCGATGTCGCATACTGGGTATCAAACACACTCGACGACGAGCTGCCGAACGCGACCATGCTCGCCCTGGCGTCGTCGTCGCAGACCGTGAGCCGCTGATGGCTCACGGACGCGGAGTCGACGGAGACCTGTGAGCAAGACGACGACAGCGAGACGGGACGAGCGTGCCGAGCCGTCCACGGCGGCGACGCGGTGGCGCTGGCTCGACGGTCCCGCCGAGCTGGCTCGCCCCGGCACCGACGCGACGCGTCTCGCCGCCGCCCTGACCACCCAGGTCCGCGCCGCCCTGTCGTACGGCTCCTGGTCGTGCGTGCTGCAGTGGCGCGACGAACGCGCGGGCGATACGGGTGCGGCGGCCACCGACGCGGCGGCGACCCGGCGCTACGAGCTCTCGTTCTGGGTCGACGCCGAACCGCCACGACCCGGCGCGCAGCTCGGTCCGCCCGGCGAGTTCGTCTCCAGGGCTGCCCTTTCGGCCGACCCGCGGGCCGCCTCCGCCGCGCAGCGCGACGCCGTCTCGACGCTGCTCGCCGACGCAGCGCAGGCCCTCGACGCGCGGGCCGCCGCACGACCGGCGCGCGCCGTCACCGCGGCCGCCGGCGTCGCCCTGACGGCCGCCCGGGCGCAGACCGGCGCAGGCATGCACCTCGCCCCCTCGTCGTTGCCCAGGCGGCGCCGGTCGCACGCCCGGCGCGGCCTGCGCCGCGTAGCCGTCGAGCTCGCCCTGGCGGCGGTCGTCGTGGTGGTCGGGCTCTACGGAGTGCAGGCCTACGTGATCAGGCCGTACGTGGTGCCGTCGAGCTCGATGGCCTCGACGCTCGCGCGCGACCGGCATGTGCTGGTCGATCGGCTGATCTACCGCTTGCGCCCCGTCGCGCGCGGCGACATCGTCGTGTTCCGGCGTCCGACCCCGGCCTCCGGCGTGCTGATCGAGCGGGTCGTCGGCCTGCCCGGCGACGTGCTGACGCTGCGCGCCGGCCGCCTGTATGTGAACGGCGCACCGGCCGACGTCGCCCTCGCCGACCGCGACGACGGCGTCGTCCACCCCCTCGTGGCGCTCGACCGGCTCACCCCGGGCGACCCCGCCCTTCCCTGGAGCCTCGCCCGGCCCTACCGCGTGCCGGCCGGGCGCTATTTCGTGCTCGGCGACGGTCGCGCCGGCGCGACCGACAGCCGCTCCTGGGGCCCGCTGCCGCGCAGCGCCATCATCGGTCAGGCGTTCCTCTCGTTCTCGGCGCCCGACCACATCCACGCCTACTGATCCGCTGCCCTCGCAGCGCGCCGCGGCGCCGGCCCTCTCGTGGTTGCGCGAGTGGTCGCCGACCGCGCCACGTCGCCTCCCGACGCGACCACCACCGGCCGGCTTATGAAGATACGTTAAGAAACGGCGCAGCTCGTGTTATGACGGCCTCCGGAGCCGTCCGGCCGGCCGAACCCGGGGCAGCCTGATTTCGACAGGCGCAAAAGGCAAACCGTCCGCGAGGGCGGGGCGCAAAGCCACGGGGCTCGTCTCGGCGAGCCGGCTGGGTTGCCGCCGAAGGATCCTTCGGACCTGTGGGCGCAAACGGCATCGTGGTCCCGGCCAGCCAGCCGAGACCCGACGCAACCGGCCCGGACGGCCGAAAAAGGAGCCATGAGACGTCACACGAGGGGACAGGGCGGTTTCACGCTCATCGAGCTGCTGATCGTCATCATCATCATCGGGATTCTCGCGGCGATCGCCATCCCCATGTTCCTGACCCAGCGCAACAAGGCCAAGGATGCGGCGGTCAAGGAAGGCATCCATTCGATCCAGATCGGCATCCAGAGCTACGCCGTCGACAACAACGACACCTACCCGACGGCGATCGCCAACAGCGCCGCCCTGGTCGACGCGTCCGGCAACAAGTACGTCGACAACTGGCCCAAGAACCCGTTCACCAACGTGGGTATGATCGACAGCACGGCGATGGGCAACTACACGTACACGATCCCGGCCAGCAACACCTTCCGCCTGGTCGGTCACACTTCGAACGGCATCGACTTCACGGTCCCCTGATCCGCTAGCTGAAGCGCGGACGCAAAAGACGGGCGGGGAGGCGGCTCATGAGCCGCCTCCCCGCCCGTCTTTTGCGCCGTTACGGCTTCAGCTCCGGCCGATCGTGGCGCGGATGACCTTGTAGCCCTCGCGTTCGAAGGCGCTCGCCACCTTGTCCTGCAGCTCGGCGCCGGGGGTGAGGGAGACCATGTAGCCGCCGCGCCCGCCGCCCGTGACCTTCGCCCCGAGAGCGCCGTTGGCGCGCGCCATCTCGCAGAGCTGATCGACCGTCTCGTGCGACATGCCCATGTCGATCAGCAGGTCGTGGTTCTCGGTCATGATGCGCCCAACCGTGGCGAGGTCGCCGGCCTCGAGCGCCGTCTTCATCTCGCCGACTTGTGTCGTGATCGTGGCGAGGCGCCGGGCGAAGAGCGCGGGGTCGCCCGTCTTCTGGGCGTCGATGAACTCATCGAGCGCCGCCGTGTTCACCGTGACGCCACTGTTGGCGAGCACGATCTCGAAGGGCCGCGGGCAGACGATCCGCTCGAAGTGCTGCTGCCGGCCCTCGAGCCAGAAGCGCAGCAGGCCGCCGTAGGTCGAAGCCGTGTTGTCGACGCCGCTCGCCACGCCGTGATACGGGAACTCGCCCTGCCAGGCGACGCGGTTGATCTCCTCGACGGGAAGTCCGAGCTCGAACTCGGCGTCGAGCGCGCGAGCGAGCGACACGCACGAGGCCGCGCTCGCGCCCACGCCGCTGCCGGCGAGCAGCGTGCCGCCGACCCGTATGCGCAGCGGCGTCGCATGGGCGTCGATGCCCATGACCTCGAGGATGCGGTCGATGGAGCCGACCTGCTGCTCGCGCTTGCGCGCCTTGTAGCCCGGTACCTCGATGCGGTCGTCCTCGAGCAGCCAGCCGTCGCCGGCGATGCGCTCGACGGTCGTGACCGTTTCATACGGGAGCGCCGAGACGATCGCCGGCACCTCGTCGAGTACGAACTGGTCGCCGATCAGGATCGATTTGCCGTAGCCGCGTCCCTCAGCCATGCACTTGCCCCTTCAGGATGTCTTCCATTTCCGCGACCAGCCGCTCCTGCAGACCGATCGCCACGGTAGTGGCCGCCGTCAGGCTGTGGCAGGCGTCGGAGAACCCGCCGAGCCTGCCGGTGGCCTCGGGCAGCAGCACGTTCAGCCCCAGCGCGCGTCCCGCCCTGATCTCTTCTTCCATGGCCGGCGAGACGCGCATGGAGACCTTGACCTGGTCGAACCTGATGCTGCCGAAGCCGGGGATCTCGTCGGGGATCACCTGAAAGCCGGCGAGGTACTTGGTCGGATCGATCAGGTCGGTCACTCTGATCGCGTCGCAGAAGGCGCCCACCATCTTCACGCCCATCGGGAACAGGCGGCGCTCCACGTCGAACCACTGGATGTGCGGCGCCTGGTGCAGGCCGCCGGCGCGCAGCCGGTCGATCTCGGCGGTGAAGATCTTCTCGCGCACCGCCTTGAGCTCGGCGACCGTGCGGTCGGACTCGGGCGAGACGCCGTCGAGGCAGACCGAGACGCCCAGGTCGGGGCCGCCCTGGTAGTAGCCCACGCCGCCCAGCACGTCGAGGTCGTCGCCCACGGCGATCACGTCGCGCCGGCCCTCGCGCCCGTTCCACAGGTACAGCTCGCCGCGCTCGCGCGCGTGGATCTCGACGCGCCCCTGGCGCTGCGCCTCGAGGGCGACGCCGCGGTTCTCGCTCACGAGCGCGCCGTCGACGAAGAAGCCGTCGCCCACCGCGCCGATCGTGGCGACGGCGGCGAGGTCGCGGTTGGCGGGGTCCATCGTGCGCGCGAACAGGTAGCAGGTCGTCGAACCCGAGATGTCGCGATCGCCCTTGAGACCGAAGAGGTCGGGGTCGAGGTTGATGACCCGTGGCTCGGTCGCCGGCTCGGCGACGTGATGGTCGAGGATGAGGGCCAGGTTGCGGCCCCGGTTCAGGTCGGAGAGCAGCGGCGCGATGCGGCCGGCGAAATCGGCGAAGACGAGCAGCTTGCCCTCCTGCTCGAAGGCCTTCTCGAGCACAGCGGGGTACGGCTTCTCGAGGCAGTACCGCCGCACCGCGTAGCCCGCCCGCTCGAAGGCCCGCGTGAGAATGGCGCCCGACGTGAGGCCGTCGGAGTCGTTGTGGTGAAAGACCTGGACCGCCCGCTCGGGCAGGCGCCCCATCTCAGCGATGGCATGGTCCATGGCCTCGATCAGTTCGCTCGGCATCGGCCTCCTTTTGCCGCCGGGGGACACGCGCGCGGCGCCGCCGCCGGCAAGCCGCCGGCGGCGGCGCCAGGTGGCAGTGACGCTGTCAGACATCAGACTACCACCGCCGACCGCGGCCACGCGTCTCGCTGGGGGCCGGTGCGGGATCGTCGAGCCCGTGCCCATCAGGCCGGCGACCGGCCCGCCCGCCTGGAAACGCGCGGGCGGCAGTGAGCCAAGCGAGGGCGGCGCTGTGCGCCGCCCCGTGCCGGCGGCCGCGCGCGGTGACCGCAGCGGCGATGGCTACGACGTCGCCGCGTCGGCCCGCTTCTGCACGGCGGCGAGCGCCGTGGCCGTGTCGTCGTCGAACGGCAGCGAGCGCTGGGCGTCGAGGATCTCGGTGACCTTGCGGTGGGCGTAGTCGAGCGTGGACGGCGAGCCCGCCGCGCGCCAGGCGTCGTGGCCGCCGTAGAGGCCGAAGTCGCTCAGGCGCCACTCGCCGGCGCGGGCGTTCACGCGGGTCGAGCGTTCGCCCAGGAACGAGCCGCCCGGACCGACCCGCTCGAGCACCTCGTCGAGCCAGAGCTCGTCGCGCACCGGCACCCCGCTGCGCGCCTGGCAGGCCAGGCGCCACTCCTCGACGTCGAGCACGATCTGCTCGAGGCTGAGCACGGTGGCGCCGCCCAGCAGCCCGGGGCCGACCAGGATGTCGGGGTCGGAGAGCGTCACGAGCAGGCCGCCGTTGGCCTTCTCCCAGGCGGTCTGCAGGTCGGGGGCGTAGGTCTGGGTGCAGAAGCCCGACGACTCGGCCGGCAGGCCGTAGAAGCGCGCCATCTCGGTGCCGGCCACGCAGAGCGCGGCGTGCTCGATGGCGCCGCCGGCATACAAGCCGGTGCGCGGGTCCATGGTGGCGTTGACCGGCGCGTAGATCACGGGCGTGCCGGGCGCCGCGCACTGGACCAGGCAGAGGGTGGCGATCGTCTCGCAATTGGCGGTGAGGAGCGTCGCCAGGCGGCTGCCCGGGGCGGTCGCACCCTGCAGCGGCATCGGCATGATCGCCACCGGCAAGCCGTAGTCGGCCAGGGCGAGCCACGTGTCGGTGTAGTCCCGCTCGATCGTGAGCGGCGAGGCCGGCGTGATCAGAAACGACAGCGGCGCCAGCTCGCGCACCCGCTCGCGGCCGCCGAAGACGATGTCGAGGATCTCCTTGAGCCAGGGCGCGAGCTCGGGGGTGCCGAACGAGTCCTGCACGTGCTTGCTGAAGGTCGAGAAGACGGAGGTGAAGTAGCGCACGAAGCCGGCCGGTTCCTCGTAGTCGGGCGCGTACTCGGTGGGGCACCAGTACAGGCCGACCTCGTCGAGGGCGTCGAGGATGCGCGTGGCCGCGAGCCAGTCGTCGTGGGTCGGCGGACGGCGCCGGCCGGTGGCGAAGTCGTGGACGCTCGTCGCGCCGCCGTCGGCGAGCAGCGTGTGGCCGCCCTCGTTCAGCGCGAAGCGAAAGCCCGGGCGGCGGCCGCCGAGCGCGAAGCGCCGGCCGGCGGCCGCCAGCGAGCGCTCGACCAGCTCGGGCGGCAGGCGCACCATGCGCGTCTCGTCGTCGACGCGAGCGCCGGCTTCGGCCAGGATGCGGCGCCCCTCGTCTGTGTCGCAGCGCACGCCGACGCGCTCGAGCACCGCCAGCGTGCGCTCGTGGACCTGGGCGCGCTCGTCGTCGGACAGCACCTGGATGCACGTCTCCATCGCGTCACACCTCCGTGGTCTCGGCAGCACCCATCGTGGCAACGGTCGGTCTCACGACGTGACCCGGTACGAGGTGTCCTCGACCTGGGTGCCGTCGGCCTGCGCCGCCTCGGCCTCGGCCAGCGCGAGCTCCTCGTTGCCGGCTTCGTGCGACGGCGTGGAGGGTCCGCCGAAGATCTGCCGGAAGACGACGTAGCAGACCGGCCCCGACGCCAGGGCGATGAGGCCGCCCATGCCGTACCAGCCGAGGTGCAGGCCGACGTTGATGCTCGTGATGCCGAAGATCTTGGTGCTGTGGTCGATCGCGTTCACGTAGATCGTGAAGATCACGATGAGGATCGGCGGCACGACCATGGCCGCAAGCCCCGCCGTGCCGAACGGCACGCGGAACGGGCGCTTGAGGCCCGGCTCCTTGGTGCGCAGCCGCACGGCGGCGACGAAGATCACCGCGTACGACGAGATGAACAGGATGACGTCGATCACGACCAGGTTCTGGAACGGGCCGATGATGAGCACGGCGTTGAGCGCGGCCATGAGCACGATCGCCGCGACCGGCGTGCCCCAGCGCCTGCTCACGCCCGAGATGGTCTTTGGGAAGAGTCCGTCGGAGGCGAGGGCGAACAGCGGCCGCGCCCCCGAGGCCAGGTAGTCGAGGTAGAGCGCGAGGTTGCCGAGCAGCGCCGAGGCGAGCAGGGCGACGCCCAGGGCCGAGCCGCCCAGCTTGCGGCCGATCTCGACGAACGACACGTAACCGCCGCCCGCCTGCGTGGCCCAGTGATCCCAGTGGCCGTAGGCCGCGAGACCCGCGATCGTGGGCAGCACGTACAGGGCGATGATGAACGGCACGGCCAGCATGAGGGCGCGCGGGATCACCCGCTGCGGGTTGCGGATCTCGCCCGACAGCGTCGACATCGACTCGTAGCCGGAGTACATCCAGACGCCGATGGCGAGGCCCAGGCCGAGCGTGCCGTTGGTGCCGAAGAGCGGCACGCCCGGCGCAGTCACGGGTGTGAACGGATCGAACTTCCACTTGACCAGGCCGACCACGATCAGCGCGATGAACGGCGCGATGATGAACACCGAGAACAGGGTCGACGACAGCGCGATGATCTGCACGCCGAGGACGTTCATCACCGTGAAGACGACGATGATCGCCCAGCAGATCACATAGAACCACCAGTGGTTGAAATGCAGCCAGTTCTGCAGGTAGCCCACGCCGAGCACGATGTAGACCGACGAGTCGACGAAGATCGAAAGCGACCACCACCAGCCCGTCTGGAACCCCCAGAAGTCGCCGAGGGCGCGGCGTGACCAGACGTAGAAGCCGCCCTCGCCCGGCAGCGCCGAGCCGAGCTCGCTCGCGATGAGCGCCATCGGCGTGCTCCAGAAAACGGGCAGCAGGCAGAGCAGCAGGATGGTCAGGCCGGGCCCCGACGACGAGACCATGTCCTCGATGCCGAACGAGCCGCCCGACACCAGGATGTAGATCATGAAGAAGACCGTGATGAGCCGGACGCTGTTGCGTCTCAGGTTCGCGGCATCGCCCCGCGCACCGTTCCCGGCCAGAAGATCCGTCATGCCTCTCCCCCCTCGTGACGCGGCCGTCATCGGCCTCTGGACAGCGTACGAGGGGAGGTCGCGCCTGTCAGCCCCGATCCTTGAGCAAACTTCGCGCGCGACGCCCGGCTAGACCTTGCCGCGAGCCTGCTGCCAGGTGAGCCCGCCGTCGGTCGTGCGCAGCATGGCGTCGCCGTCGCCCACCGCCCAGGCCGTCTCGTCGCCGACGCAGCAGACGCCGGTCAGGTCGAAGCTCACCCCGCTCGTCTGCGCCGTCCAGGTGGCGCCGTCGCTCGTGTGCAGGATCGCGCCGCCGTCGCCTACCGCCCAGCCGTGGGCATCGTCGGCCATGGCCACCGCGGCCAGGCGCGGCGCGTCGGGCGCGCCCCACTGGGTCGTCCAGACCCCGCCGGCGGCGCCGTGCACGAGCACGCCGGCGCCGCTCGCGGGGTCGCCGCCGGCCGCCCAGACCTGACCGTCGCCGAGCACGTCGAGCCCGTAGAGCAGCGCACCCGGCACCTCGTCCTCGGTCGTCCAGGTCACGCCCGCGTCGGTCGTGTACTCGAGACGAGACTGCGGGAAACGCTGGTCGTTGGCCACGACCCAGCCGTGGGTCGCGTTGCGGAAGGTCACCTGCTGCAGGTCGCCGGCCGGCGCCGTCGTGACCTTCGTCCAGGTCCGGCCGCCGTTCGTTGTGTGCAGCAGCGTGCCGGCGGCGCCGCAGGCCCAGCCGTCGTGGGCGGCGCTGAAGTCGACGCTCCACAGGTACTGCTTCGTGCCCGACACACGCTGGCGCCACGTCACGCCGCCGTCGGTGCTGCGCACGATGACGCTGTCGCCGTAGCCGAAGTCGCCGACCGCCCAGAGCACCCCGCCGGGCGCCCGCGTGACCGCCGTGAACAGGTAGTTGTCGATGACCGAGAGGTCGCTCGTCTTCCAGGCGCTGCCGCCGCTGCCGGCCGAACGCATGATGAACGACGTGTTCGTGGTGTTGTCGGTGCCGGTGGCCCAGCCGTCGTGACCGTCGCGAAAGTACACGTCGGTCAGGCAGTAGGCCGGGCGCTTCGTCCACCTGGAGGGGCCGACGCCGCCCGCAGCGGCGCGTCGGCGATCAGCCCATCGCCGGCCAGCGCGGCGGCGAAGTCGCCCAGGTCGAGCTGCCACGACTCCCAGGCATAGAGGCTGTGGTGCATGTCCGAGCGGTAGCGCGGCGCGTAGTGTGCAAGGCCGGCGCGCAGCCGGCTCGTCCAGCGCCACAGATCGGGCTTCATGGCGCGCACGCGGGCGAGGTCGATGCCCGAGAGCGTGACCCAGTTGAAGTTGCGCCGCGAGCCGTAGTAGCGCTGCCAGCCGGCCAGCATGTCGCCGACGACCGTCGCCGGCGACTGCGCGGGGTCGGCGGCGAGCGGCGTGAACATGTTCGCGTAGGGGTAGCCGTCCTGGTCGATCTCGTCCTCGGAGCCGACCAGATAGTCGACCCGGCCGGTAGCGGCGAGGGCGTCGGCGACGTCTTCGTCGGCCATGTTGCAGGCGTCGAAGGCGAGGACGTCGATGTGCACCCCCGAGCGCACGATGGCGCCGGTGAGGCCGGGCAGCGTCAGCTCGCGGCGCGAGGTCGCGTCCCAGCTGAAGTAGTGCCAGCCGTAGCCGTGGTCCCAGCCGTCGACCAGCAGGTGGTCGCTGGGGAAGCGCTCGTGCACCTGCCGCAGGAACCACGTGAAGGTGGCCGGTGCGCCGAAGTCGCGCTCGACCGGGAAGTGCTTGACGAGCCCCACGTGCGCGCCGGAGATGCGATACAGCCAGGCTCCGTCGCGCCGCGGCGTGTCGAGCATCACGACCACGTTCACCCGGGCGCTCGCCGGAATGCCGCGCAACGCCGGACGCGTGAACAGCGGCCAGGTGTACATGAGGTCGTTGTCGCCGTTGGCGTAGATCGCGACCGTCCAGGTCGCGCGCGGGGCGGCCTGCGCCGCCGCCGCCGGGCGAGCGGCAGCGAGCAGCGCCGCCCCGCAGACCACGGCGATAAGACCGGCGGTCAAGCACCGAGCTCTCATGGCGTCCCCCCCCTCGACGGCGGCTCTGTCCGGTCGGGCCGTTTGCGCCGGGCCGCGGCACCCCCATCGCCGCTGACGACCCGTCCTGGCCCGTCTACACCCGCAGCCGGGCTGCGGTCAATCGCCGGCGGCCTCGCGCGAGCCGGCCCGCGGGCGCCGGGCGGGCGCAGCCGCCGGGCGGGCGCGCTCGCACCGCGCGCCCCGGCGGCCGGCGGGGCGTCAGGTGTTCGCAGCGCCCAGCATTACCCAGTCGTCGGTCGTCTGTGCCGAGAAGGTCGCGAGGCCGAACACGGCGAGCGCTCCGTTTGCGGCCGCCCAGCCGGGGTGAGCGGCGAGGTAGGCACTCGCGTCGAAGTGCTCGCCGCTGCCGTGGCCCCAGCAGGCCCAGGTCGACAGGCCGTCGAGCGCCATCGCCTCGGTGCAGACCTTGCCGTCGATCGCGCCCTCGGGATCGAGCACCCAGTCGTCCCACTTGCGCAGCCCCGGGGTGGCGAACTCGGGCTCGCCGCACAGGTCGCGGGCGTCGGGCTGCTGCCTGCCGAGGTAGGCGTCGTAGGTGTCCGACTCCATGGTCATGCCGACCTGGGCGTCGATCCGGCCGTAATACTCGTCGCGTAACTGACCCCAGCGCACGTAGCGGGCGTAGTCGACGTACACCTTGTCGTACGGATCGGGCGCCCAGCCCTGGTCGACCGCGGCCTCCTCCTTGCGCGTCCTGGGGCCCCAGTCGAAGTTCGAGGAGCCGTAGAAGCCGTTGCGCGTGACGTTCAGGTCGTAGACCTTGTCGCCGAGCTGCAGCGACGCGATCGTGCCGGCGCGGTCGCCGATCAACCACTCGTTGGAGTAGGCGCCGTTGTTCAGGTGGACCAGGGTGTGCACGGCCTGATGGACCGTGCCGTCGTACTGGATCGCCTCGCGGGCGCGCACGAACACGGGCAGCCCCCTGGGCGTGTAGGTGGAGTCGGCCAGCGTGGTCTCGGTCAGCAGCAGGCCGGCGCTGTTCTCGTACCAGTCTTCGCCGCTCCAGATCTCGCCGCCGGTCGACTGGAACGTGAAGTCGTAGCCGCGCCAGGGGCGCACGGAGTACATGATGTCGTTGGTGAAGGCGGCCGCGTAGTCGGTCCAGGTGTCGTGGCCCATCACCGGCCGACCGTCGACCGTCGCGTCGCCGCTCGCGATGAAGGCGCTGCAGCCGCCGACATGGGCCTGGCGCACCGCCTCGCGCACGGCCGCCCTGACCGGCTCCTGGGCGCCGGCCAGCAGCTCGCCGTAGCAGTCGAGGTCGGCCCAGGCGTTGGCCGCGACGACGTCCCAGAGCGTGTCCTTGCGGTAGCCGGCGGCGTGCATGCCGTCGGCGATGCCGATCAGCTCCTCGCGGTACTGCCACGGCACCCGCGCCCACACGAAGCGGCGCGCCACTCTGTCGGCCCACGCGCGCGTGATGCCGCCCGGCGTGCCGAAGTCGGTCAGGATGGTGTAGTGCGAGGACTGCGCCGTGAGGTAGCCGTTCTGAAAGCCCATGCGGTAGGGACCACCGGCCAGGTGAACGACGATCCAGCCGTCGGTCGCGCTCACGCTCGCCGGCTTGAGCAGCCAGCGCGCCCGCGCCGTCGTGGGCGCCGGCACGTGCGGCGGCACCTGGTAGGGTGCGAAGACCCGGGCCGGCGGCGTGCCGGCCGACGCGCCGCCGGTGCACACGAGCGCGAGCACCGCCGCGGCGGCGACGCACGACGCTCCGAGCGCGAATCTGATCCTCATGGCTCCCCCTCCACGAACGGACTGAGCGACACGGGACCTCCGGCCGTCATCGCGCGACCGGGGACGTCCGCTGCGCCACAGGCTATCACCGCCTGCAACAGAGACGACCGCGGGCGAGCGGCGGCCCGCCGGCGGGCCGCCGCTCGCTCAGGCACGACGCGGCGCTGGACAGGCGGCCGCGTTGCACGGTAGGTTGCGGCCGCGACGCCGGTCGACGTCGCAGGCGATGGAACGATCGAGAGGGGGCGCCCGGTGAACAAGGTCGTCGTACGGTACGCGGACGGCAGGACGGTGAAGGGCACGACCTCGGACTTCGTCCCGGCCAAAGACCTGTTCCACCTGACCGACGCCGCCGCCGAGCCCGGGGCCCGGTCGCTCGAGGTCCGCGCGGCCGATCTCAAGGCCGTCTTCTTCGTCAAGGACCTCGCCGGCGACCCGCAGCACAAGGAGCGCAACGAGTTCGACCCCGCCCGCCCGGCGGTGGGACGGCATCTGCGCGTGGAGTTCGCCGACGGCGAGGTCCTGATCGGCACGACGCAGGGCTACCAGCCGAAACGCCCGGGTTTCTTCATGGAACCGGCCGATGCCGGCTCGAACATCGAGCGCTGCTACGTGGTAGCGGCCGCCGTCAGGAGCGTCGAGCCCGTCTAGGCGCAGCCCGCGATACGCCCGGTAGGGGGATCATAGGGCGGCGGCCCACCCCGCGCCGGGGGGGATCACGGAGCGGCCGCGCCGCTTCGCTTTGCATTCGGCACTGCGCCGGGGGCCGACAGGACGGGCTGGACAGAAAGCATCATCCAAGCTGGCGATGTGACTCAGCCCGGGCAGGCGTCGATCGAGCGCGCCAGCGCCCGGGCTACTCTTTGGCCGACACCATCCAGGCGCCGATGAAGCACAGGATGCCGACGATGAACGCCGCCAGTCCGTGCTTCAGGTGCTTGTGCGCCGAGCCGGCGAGGTGGCCGGGAAAGAAGCCGGGCAACGAACCGGCCGGCCTCACCCAGTAGACGACGGCGACCGCGACCAGCGCGATGCCGGCGACGATCAGCAGGATCATCACGACGTTCCACTTGCTCACGGCCGGCTCCCTTCGGCGACTCGTCCTTGGCCGGAGAACACTACGCCATCGGAGCGCCGCCCGCGCGGGGCGGGCTAGTTCAGGCGCGCCTCGACCGCCTCGCTTCGCGTGCCGTAGATCGTGAAGATGCGGTCGAGGCCGGTCATGAGCAGGACCTCGCGCACCTTCTCGGTGTGGCAGACGACGACGAACGGGGCGCCGACCGGCAGCCGGCGGGCCGTCGCGACCAGCAGCCCGAGCCCGGTCGAATCGATGAAGTCGACGGCGCTCAGGTCGATCACGAGGCGCCGGACCGAAGCGATGTCGAGGTCGTCGAGGGCCTCTCGGAGGCGGCCGGAGGTGTACAGGTCGATCTCGCCCGATACCGCAACGACGACCTGTCCCTGGCCGGGGTGATCGATCTCGACGCGAAACTCTGGCCGGTCCATGAGCCTCACCTCCCGACGGTCGGTCCGCTCGGGGGGAAACGGTCCCGCCGCGACGGCCATCCTAGCACGCCACGGGGATTCGTGCAGGCCCGCACGCCGACGCTCCCCGGGGCGGGCGGGCCCGGCCCGGCCGCCGTCGGCGAACCTTCTGCCCCCTCTCTGCGTCGCTCCTGCGAACGCCAGTCGACAGGCCGGAGGTCACGGTGAAACTCCTCTTTGCCGCATGCACGATCGTCGCCGCCGCGTGCCTCGCCGGGTGCGGCGCCGCCACCGGGTCGCCCGGCACCGCCGTGACGACCGCACCGTCGCAGGCGGGGCCGCCCGTCTGGGTGCAGGACGAGGCCGCCTGGCAGGCGCTTGCCGCCGGCGCCGACGGACCCGTCCTGTGCCGCTGGACCTCGACCAGCCTCTCGCGAGCGGCGGCGATCGCCGGAGGGTCGGCGTCGCTGCTGAAGACCATGGGGGCCCACTCCCCCACGCGCGTCTACGTCGTCGCCGCGAGCCTCGCCAGCGAGCAGGGCACGACCGTCAAGGCGAGCACGCTCTGCCTCGTCGTGCGTCCCGACCGCTCCACCCTGGCCCTCAGGGTCGTCGCCGGCCGCATCGGCCTGCGGCGCCTCGGCCCGGTGCACATCTTCACGACCTCGCCGCCGGCGACCGGCGTGTGGGGCCACACCATGTTCGAGGGCGGGCCGGCGCCGGGCGGGCCCATGCCGATCGGCGGCGTCGCCGTCGGGATCTGGCAGGGCGCAGTCGGCTCGCCCTCAGAGCGGCCCTGGCGCACGGTGCGGTCAGACCGCGACGGCTTCTTCAGGCTGGCGCTCGCCCCGGGCGCCTATACGTTCGAGCTGCTCGCCGAGGATCACGGCTTTCCCGCGCCGAGCACGGTGACGGTCACCGCCGGCCGCACCGTGGCAGTCGGCGTCTACGGCCAGGCGCCCTGAGACACCGGCGGGGTGCAGACGCCGAGGCCGCCCGGCGTCCCGGGTCGGGGCACAGCGCGGCGCCGGCGCGCGCTCAGTCCGGACAGAGCGCCTCGACCTTGGCCAGCAGCACGTCGGGGTCGACCGGCTTCTCGACGAACTCCTGGACCGGCAGCCACGAGTCGTCCCGGTCCTTGTTGGAGAACTTGCCCGGGTAGATGCCCGCCTCGTTCACGGCGCTGAGCATGAGCAGGGGCAGCGCGGCGGTGCGCTCGTCGGCCTTGAGGGCGCGCGACATCGTGAAGCCGGCGCCGGTGTCCTCGGGCAGCATGACGTCGACGATGACGAGGTCGGCGCCGAAGGCGACGACATGGTCGACGACGTCGCGGGCGTCGTTCTGCGCGCCGACCTCGTAGCCCTTGCTCTCGAGGATCATCGTGACCGACTCCACGATACTCGGATCATCGTCGATGACGTAGACTCGCTTCACGACCTACCTCCGTCTATGAGTGCCGGACTCTCGGGACCACTTACCACAGCCGGGCTGCGCCCGGCAACTGAGACGACATGAGACATGACTCGGACATCGTCGCGCTCGTCGGCGCACGGGAGCGCGGCACAGCGGTCCTCGCGGCGCTGCTGCGCGTGCCGGGGGTCGAGGTGCGCTACGTGGTCGACGGCGACCCCGACGCCCCTGGCCTCGCCGCGGCCCGCGAGCGCGGCATCCGCTGCCTCGGCGCCGGCCTCGACGAACTGGCCTTCGACGCCGACCTCGACCTGATCGTCGACACGGGCGACGACCCGGGCGCCGCCGCGGCGCTGCGGGCCGCCGGGCTCGCCGGCCACCGCCTGCTGAACGGCGCGGGCGCCGACCTCGTCGTACGCCTGCTGGGCGAGCTCTCGGCCGTCTCCGAGCGCGCCAGGACCGACGAGGCGCGCTATTTGCGACAGGCCTCGCACCAGGTCAAGTCGCCGATCTCGTCGATCGAGACCTACGTGGGGGTCGTCCTGGGCGGCTACACCGGCGAGATCCCCGACCGCACCCGTGAGGTGATGCAGAAGATCAAGGCGCGCTGCGAGGCGACGCTCGCCGCCCTGGCCAAGCGCCGCCTGCTGGCCGACCTGCGCTGCATCGACCGCGGCGACCTCGAGACGAGCGCGGCGCACCTCGGCGAGCTGGCCGGCCGCGCGGCCGGCCAGCTCGCCGCCCTCGCCGCGGCGCGCGAGGTCGCGATCGCGCTCACGCCGGCCGCAACGCCCGACCTGGTGTGCTGTGACCCCGATCAGACGGTACTGCTCCTGCGCGAGCTGCTCGAGAACGCGATCGTCTACTCCCCGGCCGGCGGGTCCGTCGCGGTCGCCGTCGACGCCACGGCCGACAGCCGCGTCGCCGTCACGGTCACCGACCACGGCATGGGCATCCCCGAGCGCTGCCTGCCCCACGTCTTCGACGAGGACTACCGCGCCGACAGCGCCGTCAAGCAGCACCCGGACGGCGCGGGGCTGGGCCTCGCCGTCGCCCGCGCGGTCGCCGACCTGCAGGGGTTCGAGCTGGCCGTGACGAGCGACGAGGGGCGCGGCAGCGTGTTCACCCTCAGCGCTCCCGCGGCGCCGGCCGCCTAGCCGGCGGCTACGCCCGACCACGCTCACGACCCTTCGCCCGGCGCCGGGGCACCTCTGTCGACGCGTGCGGCTCACAGTCCGCACAGGTGAGCCGTCGCCGCGGCCGCGTAGGCCGGCAGCCGCTCCTCGAGCTCGGCCGACAGCGGCGTCCCCATCGCCGTCTCGCGCGGCTCGACGCCCATCACGGCAAGCGGCGGGATCGCGTAGCCGGCCGCGCGCGCCAGCTCCACCACCCTGATCACGTCGCCCTCGTGCGTCGTCAGGCCGCTCGGCTCCTTCTGCGTCTCGACCTCGTCGGGCGAGAAGATGCGATAGTCGCCCGGGGCAAGACCGAGGCGCGCCGCATCGACGACGAGCAGCGCCTCGGTCTCGGCCCCGAGATAGGCCACCAGGCTGAGCGCGTCGGTCGCGAGGTCGACCGCCACGACGCCGGGGGCGAGGCCGCTCGCTGCGGCGTGCTCGACCACACGCGGCCCCACGCCGTCGTCGCCGGCCAGCACGTTGCCCACGCCGACCAGGTAGCGCGCCACGGTCTCTCGCTCCTTGCGGACGGAGACGCCGTCTCGCGCTAACGGCAGCTCGTGGCCGGCGCCGTCCTGAAGCGCACGTCGAGGTAGTGGGTCGAGCACGAGATGCAGGGGTCGTAGGAGCGCACCAGCATCTCGAGTGCGAGCTCCATCTCCTTCTCGCCCTTGCCCTGGGCGAGCAGCTCCGGCACGAGCTTCTCGAAGTCGTGCTGGATGTTGTTGTGGTTCTGGTTGGTCGGGATGATGCAGTCGCCGCCGCGGCAGACGCCCTCGTCGTCGTAGGCGTACTCGTGAAAGAGGATGCCGCGCGGCACCTCGGTCGCGCCGGCGCCCGTACCGTACCGGGTCGGGGCGGCGAGCGGCTCGAGCGCGACGCCCGTCTCGACGAGCTCGTCGATCAGGGCGAGCGACTCGTACACGTCGGAGACGATCTCGATCGCCTGCGCGACCGTGTTCATATAGGGGTTGGTGCAGATCGGCTGCACGCCGAGCGCCTCGGCCACCTTCTTTGCCTCGGGGTGGAGCCGCTCGTAGTTGTTGTTGAAGCGCGCGAGGGCGCCAGCCGCGTAGGAGTCGAGCTTGTTCCTGGTGTACTTGGCCGTCGACTGCGGCACGACGAACTCGTTCGTGACCCGCCGGTAGTCGGCCACCGGGTAGCGCTGCTTCGTGCCGTCGGGCAGCAGCGACTGGATCTCGCCGTCGTAGAGCCCGTAGTCGTGGTCGTTGGACAGGGCGACGTACTCGGTCGGCCGGTCGAAGGCCGGGATCTGCGGCGCGAGGGCGGTGACCGTCGCCAGCATGGCCTCGAGCTCGGGCACCGCGGCGACGAGCTGCTCGCGCAGCGCCTTCAGCTCCTTGACGGTCGGCACGGCCGCCATGCCGCCCGGCACGACGCTCAGCGGATGGGTCGTGCGGCCGCCGATCAGCGAGCCCCACTCGTGGCCGAGGCGCTTGAGACGCAGCGCCCGCGCCACGACCTCGCCGTGGGTGGCCACCAGCGGGAACACCGACGGCGCGCCGAGCAGGTCGGGGGCCGCGAGGACGTTGATGTGCAGCACGTGCGAGTCGAAGTTCTCGGCGTGCTTGAGCAGCTCGCGCAGCTTCCAGCTCTGCGGGCTGACCGCGATGCCGAGCGCGTTCTCGGTGGCCTTGACCGACGCCAGCGTGTGACCCACCGAACAGATCCCGCAGATGCGGCTCGTGATGCGGGCCACCTCGGAGTAGTGGCGGCCACGGACCATGGACTCGAAGAAGCGCGGCGCCTCGGGCACCTGCCACTCGCACTTCTCGACCACGCCGTCGGTCACGTTGACGACGATGTTGCCGTGCCCCTCGACGCGGGTGACGTGGTCGACGCGGATGCGGGTCGTGGTCATGATGCGGCCTCCAGAGACGCAGCCTCCAGGTCGTTGGCGGTGAACATGAGCGCCTTGTCGGCCGCGCGCTGTTCCGAGAAGCCGGCGCGCTCGACGAGCACCTTCCGCAGCGCCGGCAGGTTGGCGGCGTCGACCAGGCCGCGGCAGGCCTCGCAGGGCACGCCGTAGGCGGGGCACGGCGCCGCGCAGCCGGCGCGCGCCACCATGCCCAGGCAGTGGTCGCCCTCGTCGTAGCGACAGACCGTCTCACGGCGCTTGCACTCGACGCAGACCGGGTGGTTGGGAATGACGGGCTCCTTGCCGTGCAGCAGGTGGGCCACGATCTGCAGGACCTCGTATTTGTTGACGGGGCAGCCGTAGGCAGCGTAGTCGACCTTGATGGCGGCCGCGATCGGCTGCGCCTTCTGCGAGTCGAGGTGCGGCTGCGCGGCGTCGGCGCCGTAGACGAACTGGCGGTAGTCGGTCTGGTGGTTCTTGAGGGCGTTGATGCCGCCGCTCGCCGCGCACTGACCGTAGGCGATGACCACGGCGGCGCGCTCGCGGATGCTCTCGAGGCGAGCGCGGTCGGCCTCGCGCGAGAAGCTGCCTTCGACGAAGGCCACGTCGATCGGCTCGGTCGTCTTCTCGGACATGGCCTCGCGGAACTCGACCACCTCGACGTGGTTGAGCAGCTCGAGGAAGGCTGCGTCGCCGTAGTTGGTGAACTCGATCTGGCAGCCCTCGCAGCAGGTGAAATCGAAGAACGCGACCCTCGGCTTGCTCATCAGAACGCCTCCTCGAGGCCCTGGACGTCGGCGAAGGGGAACACCGGGCCGTCGACACACACGTACCTGTCGTTGATCTGGCAGTGGCCGCACTTGCCCACGCCGCACTTCATGCGGCGCTCGAGGTCGACGAAGACGTGCTCGCGGGGGATGCCGATCATGTCGAGCTCGCGGATCACGAAGCGGTAGAAGATCGGCGGCCCGCAGATCACGGCGCGGGTCTGCGGCGAGAGCTCGACCTTGGAGAAGAGCGTGGTGATGACGCCGACGTTGCCGGTCCAGGTCGGGTCGCCCTTGTCGACGGTCTCGAAGAACTCGACGCCCTCGCCCCCGCGCCAGCAGGCGAGGTCGTCCGAAAAGAGCTGCAGGCAGGGTTCGCGCGAGCCGTAGAAGAGCACGAAGCGGGCGAACTCCTCGCGCCGGTCGAGGATGTACTGGATCAGGCTGCGGGTCGGGCAGATGCCGATGCCGCCGGCGACGATCAGCACGTCGTGGCCGCGCAGAGCGTCGAGGTCGAAGCCGTTGCCGAGCGGTCCGCGCACGTAGACCGCGTCGCCCGCCTCGAGCCGGGCGACCGCGTTGGACACGCGGCCCACGGCGCGCACGACCAGGTCGAAGGTGTCGGTGCGGGTCGGCGAGCTCGCGAAGCCGATCGGGATCTCGCCGTAGCCGAACAGCGAGAGCTCGACGATCTGGCCGGGCCCGTACGCCATCGGCCGCCCATCGGCCATCTGCAGCGTGAGGTGCTTCTCGGTCGGGGTCGCCTGCAGCGTGTGGACGACCGTCGCCCTGCGCGGCAGGAAGATGTTCTCGACCTCGGTCCAGTGGCACTGGTGGCTCATCTCTTGCACCTGGTCACTCATCGCATCCACCTCACGAGCCCATGATCCGGTTGATGACCCTGGCCGGGTCGGCGATGTCGGCGGTGCAGCCCGCCGAGCAGCGACCGCAGCCGACGCAGGCGGGGCCGCCGAGCTTCTCGTTCAGGTAGGTCGCCTTGCGCATGAGGCGGTGGCGGAAGCGCGCGGCGCGCTCCTCGCGGAAGTTCTCGCAGGCACCCTCGCCCAGCGAGCACTTGGCGAAGTCCTCGGTCAGGCAGCCGTCCCAATAGCGGGTGCGCTGGCCCGAGGTCTGGTCGACGTTCCAGGTGTCCTGCACGTCGAAGCAGTAGCAGGTGGGGCACACGGTGTTGCAGGTGCCGCACGAGAAGCAGTCCGCGGCCAGGTCGGCCCAGAGCCGCTCGTCGCCGAAGGCGGCGCGCACCTTGGCGGCGATCGCCTGCGTGCCGTGCTCGAGCTTTTCGGGGCACCGCTCGAGGGCGGCGGCGTTGACCGCCGCCGCCTCGCCGACCTGCGCGGCGGTGGCCGGCGCGAAGGCGCCGAAGCCGAGCAGCTCCTCGCCGCGCGCGCTGCGCGTCTCGAGCACATAGCCCGCGCCGATCGCCGTGAGGAAGGCGTCGTGGCCCCGGGGCTGCACGTCGGCTCCGACCGAGGCGAAGAAGGCCCGGCTCGAGACGTTCTGCACGTTCGCCGCGACGATCGTGGTCGTCTGGCGATGCGCCATGTAGTTCACGTCGAAGTTGCGCTCCGAGAACAGCAGATCGGTCTGGTCGATCGCCTTGACGTCGTAGAAGTGCACGCCGAGCAGGATCTTCTCGGTCGGCTCGAGCGCCGCCCGGTAGCCCTCGGCGTCGAACCTGACGAGGTCCTGGGCCGGCGGGAAGAAGACCTTCTTGGGCGGCAAAATGCTGACGTCGTAGTCGAGCCGCAGCTCGTCGGGCGTCTCGAGACGCTCGAACGCGAAGCGCGACCGCTTGGCCACCGGTCCGTACACCGGTCGCGACGCGATCAGCGCGGCGACGAACGCCGGGAAGTCGTCACCTCTCAGGAATGAGACAGTCATCGGACCTCGCTCGGTCGCACACGTGCCGCTCGTGCAGGAGCGAGCGGCCGGACACAACGGACTGACCCGTTGCAAGGGAGGATGGCAGGGCGTTGCGAGCGGACGTCTTTGCGTGCCGCGTGGCTCTCACGATGGCGTGGTCGGTCGGTGACGTCCATGTGCTCCAGAGCGTTCGCGCACTGAGACCGGTCGCGACGTGCCTTCGGTCGGCGGTGACAACGAGACCTTGACGCTAGGCTAGCGGAATGCGAAACGCGTCACAATGTCGAGACGCGCCGAACACGCCGCCTTGACCATGATCAAGAGCGCGGCCGCTCGCCCCCACGCTCGGGATCGTCGCGCCCTGCCTCGGTCCTCGCGTCCCTGCCTCGTGCCGGCGCTCGCAACGGCACCGGCCGGCCACCGGCTGGTAGCGTATCGTCTCGCCCGCACACCGCGCCGAAGGAGGCCGTGACGATGGCCCACGAGCACTGGAAGCAGGAGCCCGACGACCATGACTACCCCGCCGCCGCCGACTACCTGAGCCTGCTCTCGGACGAGGCCGCGGTGACCGCTACCGTGGCCGCCCTGCGGGCCGCCGCCGTCGAGCACCGCAAGGCCAAGGACCTGCTGCGGGCGAGCGGCCTGCCGGCGCTCGGCCCCGACAACGTGCACGTCGCCAAGGACCTGGCCAAGGTCGCCCGGGGAATCAAGCTCTCACCCGTCCTGCTGGTGCGCGGCGACCTCTCGCGCTGCGTCGTCCTGACGATCGCCGACGGCTACCATCGCGTCTGTGCGAGCTACCACCTGGACGAGGACGCCGACATCCCCTGCCGCATCGTCGAGCTGCGCTAGCGTAAGCGGCCCGCCCGACCCTGAGTGCGGCCCCGGCCGCTGCGCCCCGCAGGCGCTCGGGGTAGCGGCGGCCGGCGCCTCAGAGACCGTAGCGCCGGGCGATGAGCGCCCGCCGCGCTGCCTCGTCGGCGGCCGCGAGCAGCCCGGCGGCGATCTCGCGCCTGTCGGCCCGGTCGGGCAGGCCGGGGTAGACGGGCACGGGGCGCCCGCGGCGCTGCTGCAGCCACAGACGTCCGCGCCACGCGCCGCGCTTGAGCCGCCGGGTCTCGCGTTGCGACTCGAGCATCTCGCGGGGACCGGCCGGCGCGAGGGTCAGGCGCCGGCCGGCGAGGCGCTTGACCAGCGCCTCGCCGGCCGGCGTCCGTACGACCAGGTCGGAGACGCCCGGCGAACCCGCGAAGCGGTCGAGCCACGCGTCGCCGACCGAGACGTCGGCGAGCTCGGCCATGCCGTCGGGACACAGCCGGCAACGCGGCGCGGTGAGGGCCACCATGTCGGCGTCGTAATAGTCGGCGTAGGACTGCTCGCGCACGGCCCCGCCGCGGGTCTCGAGACGCAGGCCGCCGGGCCAGCCCGGGCCGCGGTACCGCACCGCGACGAGCGCGGCCGGGTCGAGGCCGAGGCGCCGGGCGGCCAGGGCGGTGCCGCGCGGCTCCCCGTTCCAGCCGCAGAAGACGCCCAGAGTCAGCACGACCCGCTCGCGCAGACGCTCGTCACGGCGCTGGGCGAGACGCAGGCCCTGGATGTGACACGGCAGGCCGGCGACGGCGTAGCGGCCCGGCTGGGCGAGCACCTCGCGGAGCGCGACGTTCAGCGCCACCATGGTGTACTTGGAGCCGCGGCAGGCGGCGATCTCGGCATCTGAGCGGGCGACGAGCGGCTCCATGGCCAGGGCGTTGCCGGCCACAGGGCGCACGACCACGGCGCCGTCGATCAGCCCGTCGGCGAGGGCGCCGCTCAGGATCGCCGTGGCAACCCCGCCCGACGCTCCCCGGTAGCGGACCTCCTCGTCGCTCGCCCAGCCGAACCAGAGGCTGCTCCAGGGGCCGAGAAAGTCGGGCGCCGGCGCGCCCTCGTTGGCCGCGCGCCACCAGGCGTGCCGGCCGTAATCGAGGCCGCGACCGGGACAGACCGCAAGGCAGGTGCCGCACTCGGTGCAGCGAGCCCCGTCGACGCGCGGGAGCCAGCCATGCGCGAGCGTCCACTCCATGGCGACGGCGTCGTGCGGACACACGGCGGCGCAGGTGCCGCACTGCGTGCACAGGCCGTCGGCTCTCACCCGTTCGACAGACATCGGCGTCGACTCTACCGCAGGCCCGAACGGCGGCATAGGGGCCGGCACTCGGCTGCGGGTCAGGGGGCGGGACCGGGCGTCGCGGCCTGCCGGTCCGGGGCGACGAACAGCACGTCGAAGCGCTCGCACACGACGAGCATGTCGGGCGCGGGCGCGAGACCCCGGGCCGCGAGCTCGCAAGCGAAGAAGTCCCAGTGGCTCGTCCGCCACTGCCGCAGCGACCGGTCGCCTTCGCCCTCGGCGTAGGCATGATCGGCGCCGACCCGGTCGAACGGCACGACGTCGACGCGGGTCGTGCGGATGACGCAGCGCCCGCCCCCGGTCCCGTCGGTCACCACCGAGAAGTCGCCGCGGGCGGGCAACGGCTCGCCGTCGTGCTCGTAGACGGCGAGCGCTCCGGCGGTGGCGCGCTTCGTGCCGCGCAGCACGTCGTCGAGGAGCCGGTCGCCCTGCTCGCGTCCGAGTCCGAACTGCCAGCACGAGAAGCGCGCGCCGTGCGCCCCCGCCGCCGCCTCGCCGCCGGCGGCGAGGAACAGGTCCCACAGCTGCTCACACGAGCGCTTCACTCGTCGCGCGGTGGTTGCGCGGGGCTCGGCCGCCATGGTCCGTCGAGCGCCCGCGCGGCGGCGATCCGACCCCACTCGCGATGCAGGACGGGAGCGGCGCCGAGCAGGCCGGCGAGCGCCATCAGACCGCCGATGCCGATCGCCCAGCCGCCGATCAGGCCGTAGACCACGGGCGAGAGCAGCGTGCCGACGAGCGCGGCCATCAGCGCCGCCGACGTCTCGAGGCCCTGGATCGCACCGATCCAGCGCGGCGGGCTCACCTGCACGAGGAAGGCCTGCTTGGCGGGATACGCCCAGGCGAAGGCGAGGCCCTCGAGCCCGTTGACGATGATGAACAGCCACAGGTCGTGCGTCGTGCCGTACACGATCCAGGCGAGTGCCGAGACCGTGTAGCCCGAGAACATGAGCCAGAAGCGGTTGCCGCGGTCGGCGATCGCGCCGCCGACGAACGACAGCAGCATGGGCACGCTGAACACGACCCACGTGGCGCTGATGAAGCCGAGCGAGGCGCCGAGCCGATGCAGCCACAGGCTCCACAGCACCTCGAAGGCCCCCATCGCGTAGTTGCTCGCGGCCGCGATCAGCACGAACGCCAGCACCGGCCCCGAGACGACCGCGCGCAGTGGCGTGCGCGGCTCACGTGCCCCCTCGACCGCCACGGCGCGGTCGGGCTCCTTCACCGTGACGGCGAGCAGCAGCGCGGTGGCCGCCGAGAGCACCGTGCCGAACAGGAAGATCGCGTAGAAGGCGCGCGTGCCGTGGCCGCCGCCGAGCGCGTAGAGGGGCGGGGCCAGGGCGGGGCCGAGGATGAGGCCGCCGTACTGGGCGCTCGTCAGCCAGCCGTACGCCCGGCTGCGCGTGCCCTCGTCGCTGATGTCGGCGACGAAGGCCTGGCTCGCCGGCCCCACGGCCGCTCCGCCGACGCCTTCGAGCAGCCGGAAGACGGCGAACCAGCCCGCCTGGGTGGTCGTCATGAAGAGCGCGGTGGAGACCGCGAACAGCACGAGGCCGCCGACCATGAGCGGCTTGCGGCCGACGACGTCGCTCGCGCGTCCGAAGAGGGCGGAGAACGCCAGGGTGCCCACGTAGTAGGACGAGGCGATCACGCCCAGCAGCCACAGCGAGCTGTGCGCCTGCTCCCGCAGGAAGATCGGCAGATAGGGCAGGATCGCGCCGAACCCGGACCACGTGACGAAGCCGGCGATACAGACGACCAGGAGCTGCCCGGTCGTGCGGTCCGCTTGCGGCGGGTCGCACGCGGCACTTTCGGATGGACGACGACGCACGACGACACCTCGGTTCGATGAGCTGACCCTCTCGCAGCCGCGCCGCGGGCGCAAGGGAACCCAACTCGTCACGCCCCGCCCGTCGCTTGTGACTCGACGCCCGCGCGACCGGACCGGCCGCGCCCGGGTCACCGGCGCCTAGCTAGGCCACGTCCCGCATCATGGCCTCGATCGAGTCGACCTTCTCCCGCAGCGCGGTGAGCTCTGCCCTGATCGCCGATTCCAGGTCGTGGGCCTCGTGGGCGAGCGCTTCGTAGTCGGCCGCGAGCTTGCGGTACCGCTCGCCGTTGTCGCCCTTGGCCCGCTCGCTGGCGACCGCGGCCCTGCCGCCGAAGATGGTGGACAGCACCACGGCGCAGACGATCAGGACGAAGACGGCGACCAGCGCCAGGGGCCATCCTACGGTCGTCGCTACAACGTACTGGTTCATGGCTTCGTCGTTCCCTCCGTTCGCTTGTCGAGGCTGAGTGTCGCCACCGCCTCCGAGACGCGCTCCGGCGTGAGGTGCTCGTCGAACTCGGTCACCTCGTAGTAGCGCAGCGCTTTGCCGTCGGGCGAGACCTCGTGGTGGCCTGCCACGAGCCCCGCCCGTTCGAGCACCTGCAGATGCATGTGGAGCAGGGGACGGCCGATGCCGAGCTCGCGTGCCAGCTCGCTCACGTGCACCTTGCGTGCGCGCAGCGCCGCGACGACCCGCAGGCGGTGGGGGTTCGCCAGGGCGCTCAGCATCTTCAGGATCTCGTCTCCGTTGCGACCGTCGGCCATCTCGCTCCTCACATGTCAGTACAATCTGATAGGTAACGGTCAATTCTGTCAAGTGGGCAGCCGGGAAGGCCGCCCGAGGCCCACGAGCGGGCGCGTAGGCCCTGAGCGCGCGCTGACGGCGCGTGCGGGCGGGGGTGCCGGGGGCGGGCTGCCGTGAGCGGGGGGGCGTGGGCGGAGGCGACGCCCGCCCCGGTCTCGCCGCCTGCGCGGCGGTCTGCCGCGACGCCGAGCGGGGCTGAAACGAAGACGGCGGCGGGGAGCCCCCTCCCCCGCCGCCGTCACCCTCCGGCGCTTCCCCCTCCCCACTGCTGGTGGGCGCCGGCATGGCCGGCGCCCGGCACCACGCCGGAAGAAGCCGTTCGCCGCGACCCAGCCGACCGCGTGAAGGGCCCGAAAACGACGAAGAGACCGGCCCACAGGACCGGTCTCACCATTGGCTCCCCGCCGGAAAACGGTGACCGCGTTGCTGCCCCGACGGATCTCGGCCTCCTGCACGTGTCACGCCCGCACGAGTGCGTGGCTCGTTTCGTCATTGTGGGACCTCGCTCTCCGATGTCAATCACAGGTCGTAGTCGGCCCAGACGACGCGCCGGGGCTCGATTGCGCCGGTCCAGACCGCAGCAGTCGCAGGCGGCCGGCGCAGGCGTGAGCGGCCTCCCGCACCACCGCGATGCGGGAACCGGCGCGCGGCCGCGCCAACGGCTTGCCGGCCGGCGAGCGGGGAACGCCTGCTCGGGACACCGACACGTGGCGCGTGTGCGCCGCGCGGACACCGACGTGCGGCGCTTCGCGCGTCGCGAACGCTCAAGGAGATCGATGCGATGGCTGCCACGACCTGCCCGAACCTGCCCCTCGCCGACCGTGGGCGACGCTGGGACCGCGATGCCGCCGAGCGCCGCGTCCGGCGCTGGGCGAAGGCCGCCGACCGACCCAACGCGGCGTACCGGCGCGCCTTTCTCTGGCACGACCCCGAGAAGGCCGGCGAGTTCACCGCGTACAAGCTGCCGATCGGCGACATCGTCGACGGCGAGCTCGAGGCCGTCCCCCAGGCCGTGATGGCGGTCGCTCGCGTGCTCGAAGGGGCGCGCGGCGGCGTCGACCTGCCGGCCGGCGACGTGGGGTCGGTGCGACGCTGCGTCGAGCGCTACTACCGCAAGATGGGCGAGGACGCTCCCTGGCGCGAGAAGAAGGCCGCCTGAGGTACGCCGTCGCGGCGAGCGCCGCTCGCGGCGCCCGCCGCGCGTCGCAAGCCTCGATGGCAGGAAGGAGAGAGGATGACCCCGGAGGCGCCCCCTCACGCGGCCGGCCCCGACCCCGGCGCCGGACCGCTGGCGCCCGACGAGCTCGAGCTGATACACGCCTACTGGCGCGCCGCCAACTACCTGTCGGTCGGCCAGATCTACCTGCTCGACGACCCGCTGCTGCGGCGCCCGCTCGGGCCCGACGACGTCAAGCCGCGCCTGCTGGGTCACTGGGGCACGACGCCCGGGCTCAACTTCATCTACGCGCACATGAACCGCGTGATCCGCGCATTCGACCGCAGCGCCATCTTCGTGACCGGCCCCGGTCACGGCGGCCCCGCCCTCGTCGCCAACGCCTATCTGGAGGGCACCTACAGCGAGGTCTACCCGAGCATCACGCGCGACGAAGAGGGCCTGCGCCGCCTCTTTCGCCAGTTCTCGTTTCCGGGCGGCATCCCGAGCCACGTCGCCCCCGAGACGCCCGGCTCGATCAATGAGGGCGGCGAGCTCGGCTACTCGCTGGCCCACGCCTACGGCGCCGCCTTCGACAACCCCGACCTGCTGGTCGTCTGCGTGGTCGGCGACGGCGAGGCCGAGACCGGGCCGCTCGCGGCGAGCTGGCAGTCCGACAAGTTCCTCGACCCGGTGCGCGACGGCGCGGTGTTGCCGATCCTGCACCTGAACGGCTACAAGATCGCGCAGCCCACGGTGCTGGCCCGCATCGGCGAAGACGAGCTGCGTGAGTACTTCGAGGGCCTGGGGTACGGCCCCACCTTCGTGAGCGGCGACGACCCGCCGCGCATGCACCAGGCCATGGCGGCGGCGCTCGACGCGGCGCTGCGCGAGATCGACGCGATCCAGGCGCACGCTCGCGAGCGCAACGATCCCGCACGCCCGCGCTGGCCGCTCATCGTGCTGCGCTCGCCCAAGGGCTGGACCGGTCCGAAAGAGGTCGACGGGCTGCCGGTCGAGGGCACGTTCCGCGCCCACCAGGTGCCGCTCGCCGACGTCCGCGACCGGCCCGACCGCCTGCGGATGCTCGAGGACTGGCTGCGCAGCTACCGGCCAGAGGAGCTGTTCACGCCGGGCGGCGAGCTCGTCGACGAGCTCGCCGCCCTGCCGCCGCGCGGTTGGCGCCGCATGAGCGCCAACCCCCACGCCAACGGTGGTCTGCTGCGGCGTGACCTCGCGCTGCCCGACTTTCGCGCCTACGCCGTCGCGGTCGACGCGCCGGGCGCCGTGCGAGCCGAGCCCACCCGCGTGCTGGGCGGCTACCTGCGCGACGTGATGGCCGGCAACCCCGAGAGCTTTCGCCTGTTCGGCCCCGACGAGACCGCCTCGAACCGCCTGAGCGACGTCTTCGAGGTCACGGACCGCACCTTCGACGCCGAGCGCCTGCCGACCGACGTCGAGCTGGCTCCGGACGGACGGGTCATGGAGGTCCTCTCGGAGCACCTCTGCCAGGGCTGGCTCGAGGGCTATCTGCTGAGCGGCCGGCACGGCCTGTTCGATTGCTACGAGGCCTTCATCCACATCGTCGACTCGATGTTCAACCAGCACGCGAAGTGGCTCAAGGTCAGCCGCACGATCCCCTGGCGGGCGCCGATCGCCTCGCTGAACTACCTGCTGTCCTCGCACGTCTGGCAGCAGGACCACAACGGCTTCTCGCACCAGGACCCCGGCTTCATCGACCATGCCGTCAACAAGAAGGCCGAGATCATCCGCGTGTACCTGCCGCCCGACGCCAACACCCTGCTGTCGGTCGTCGACCATACGCTGCGCACTCGCGACTACATCAACATCGTGGTGGCCGGCAAGGCGCCGCAGGCGCAGTGGCTGCCGATGGAGGGCGCGATCCTGCACTGCATCCGCGGGGCCGGCATCTGGGAGTTCGCCAGCAACGACCATGACGGCGAGCCCGACGTGGTGCTGGCCGCGGCGGGTGACGTGCCGACGCAGGAGGTGCTCGCCGCGATCAGCCTGATCCGCGAGCACCTGCCGGAGCTCAGGGTGCGCATGGTCAACGTGGTCGACCTCATGCGCCTGCAGCCGCGGAGCGAGCACCCGCACGGCATGACCGACGCCGAGTTCGACTCGCTGTTCACGCCCGACCGGCCGATCGTCTTCGCCTACCACGGCTACCCGTGGCTGATCCACCGCCTGACCTACCGCCGTCACGGCCACGCCAACCTGCACGTGCGCGGCTACAAGGAGGAGGGCGCGACGACCACGCCGTTCGACATGGTCATGATGAACGACCTCGACCGCTTCCACCTGGTGATGGACGTGATCGACCGCGTGCCGGGCCTCCCCGCGACCGCCGGTCACGTGCGGCAGCTCATGGTCGACAAGCGGGTGACGGCGCGGGCCTACACGCGCGAGCACGGCGAGGACATCCCCGAAGTGCGCGACTGGGGCTGGACGGAGACCGGCTCGGCGGCCGGTCAGGCGGAGGCGACCTGAATGGACCGCGGCCGCTCAGGCGGGGGCGACTGATGGGCCGCGAGGCCGGTCCGGCGCAGGCAGCGGGCGCTCGGAGCGCCGGCGCCGAGCCCGCGCCGGCCGGCGGGAGCGACCCCGCCGGGCCGGCGCGCGTGCTGGTCGTGAACGGCGGCTCGAGCAGCATCAAGCTGCGCCTGCTCGACGGCGCGGAGCTCGCCTTCTCGCGCGACGTGCCGGCGCCACGCGGCCAGGCCGACGCCGGGCCCGTCGCCGCGGCGGTCGCCGACGCCGGGCAGGTCGACGCCGTGGGTCACCGCGTGGTCCACGGCGGCGACCGCTTCGTCGCCCCGGTCCGGGTCGACGGCGACGTCATGCGCCGCCTCGAGGCGCTCAGCGACCTCGCCCCGCTGCACCTGCCGCGCTCGCTCGCCGCATTGCGCATGGTGGCGGCCGAGCTGCCGCGCGTGCCGCAGATCGCCTGCTTCGACACCGCTTTCCACGCCGACCTGCCGGCCGCGGCGGCGACCTACGCCCTGCCGGCCGAGTGGCGCCGGCGCTGGCCGCTGCGCAAGTTCGGCTTTCACGGCCTGTCCCACGCCTACGTGTCGCGCCGGGCGGTCGAGATCGTGCGAGAGGCGGCTCCCGAGGCGCCGGTGCCGCGGCGCGTCGTCACCTGCCACCTCGGCGCCGGCGCCTCGCTCGCCGCCGTGCTCGACGGCCGCTCGGTCGACACGACGATGGGCTTCACTCCGCTCGACGGGCTGGTCATGGCCACCCGCTCGGGCAGCGTCGACCCGGGCCTCGTGCTGTGGCTCGAGGAGCACGTCGGGACGCCGCCGGCCGAGCTCGCCGCGGCACTCGAGCATCGTTCGGGGCTGACCGGGCTGGCCGGCAGCCCCGACATGCAGCGCGTGCTGCAGGCGCGGGCCGCCGGCGACGGCCGGGCGACGCTGGCCGTCGACGTCTACGTGCACCGCTTGCGATCGCTCACCGCCGCGATGACCGCCGCGCTCGGCGGCCTCGATGCCCTGGTCTTCACCGGCGGCGTGGGTGAGCACGCCGCCGAGATCAGGCGCCTGGCGGCGGACGGCCTCGGGTATCTCGGCGTCGCGCTCGATCCGCACGCCAACGAGGAAGGACGCGGCGACCGTGAGATCGGCGCGCCCGGCGCGCCCGTGCACACCCTCGTCGTGGAGTCGCGCGAGGACCTCGAGATCGCCGCGCAGGTGCGGCGCGCGCTCGTCAGGCCAGGATCATGCGGCGCAACGGCCGCGGCGTCTCTTTGACGCCGGAGCGCTTGAGCGCGGTGCGCAGGGTGACCTCCCAGCTCCGGCAGGCAGCCTTGATGCGGGCGATGTAGCGGTCCATCTCGGCCTTGAACACCACCGGGTCGACGGTCCCTGTGAAGTTCGCGCGCCGCAGCTCGTCCTGCACGAAGTACAGGAAGTCGCTCTGCAGGGCGAAGCATCGCTCGAGGCGGCGCTGCGCTACGCGGAACAGAGGCGGCGGGTCGATCGCCCTGAGCCGCGCCTGCGCCTGCTCGGAGACCGGCAGGAACGAATCGTTGAACCGGGCCGCCATGCTGAACGCGTTGCTGGTGGTCACGATCGCCCGAGCCCTGCGGATCTTCACGTCGAGGGCCCACTCGGACTTGTAGACCGGCACGAGCGCCTCGCAGTACGACCTGGCCTGAGCCTGCGTGGTCAGCTTGACCGGCACGGGTGCAGGCGTGGCCGTGCCCGTCGACTTCGATCCGCAGGCCCCGACGAGAGCCAGGGCCGCGAGACTCGCGGCGACGATGACGGTCCTGAGCGTGGTCCTCATGTGGTCCCCCGTGGTCGAACAGCCGGAAATCACCCTGCGTCGTTTATCGGACTACCGTGGCAGCACCTTGAGGCACCGGAGGCGGCGCAGCAGGTCGCACATCCGTCATCTGCACGGGCAACGGAAACGGCCGGCGCGAGAGGGTCCTCAGGCTCGCCGCGGGTACCGGCGCGAGCATGCCGGCGTAGCCCGCTCGGCGACATAGACGTCCGTCTCATGCAGTTTGCGGCCGGCCCTGGCGACGCCTGTTGGTGAGATGGAGCCACGAGAGCGACAGAGACCGACGACACGCAAGGACCGGGCGCAGATCGTGGAGCGCTTCCTCGATCGCTACTCCGACCTCGGCCGCCGGCTGGTCGACGACGACGAGTGCCTCTTCCGCCTGCTCCAGGCGCTCGGCGTCGACACCGCCGACCGCGACGTGGGCGAATACCTCGCCTCGTTTCTGACCGCGTAGCCGCCGCCGGGCAGCGTCGCCGCGCACTTGGCCGCGGACCGGCGCCGCGAGCCGGCCGCCCGACCCTCCGCGCCTTCCCGTCTTCCTCACCGGTTTTCAGCGCCGCGGGTGCGGGTAGCGTGCCGCTTCGACTCGCAGGAGGGGTGAGATGCAAGGTGACACGAAGGTGATCGACGAGCTCAACGCCAGGCTGGCCGAGGAGCTCACCGCCATCAACCAGTACTTCGTCCACGCCGAGATGGCCGAAGACTGGCACTACGGGCGCCTGATGGAGCCGATCCGGCAGCGTTCGATCGTCGAGATGAAGCACGCCGAGCGGCTGATCGAGCGCATCCTCTATCTGGACGGACGTCCGATCGTGAGCAAGCTGAACGAGATCCGCATCGGTTCGAACGTGCCCGACATGCACGCGAACGACCTCGCCCTCGAGGTCGACGCCGTGCGCCAGTACAACGAGAGCATCCGCATCTGCACGGAGCTCAAGGACGACGGCAGCAAGGAGCTGCTCGAGTCGATCCTGGCCGACGAGGAGGGCCACGTCGACTGGCTCGAGGCCCAGCTCGAGCAGATCGAGCAGGCCGGCCGCGAGAACTACCTGGCCCAGCAGATCGGCTAGGCGCCCGCGCGCTCCTCGCCCGGGCGGGGCACCGCCAGGGTGAGCAGTGGCAGGCGGCGGCCCGCGGGTGTCGAGTCGACCTCGCCGACGATCTGCGCGCCGAGCCGCTTGTAGAACCCCACGGCATGGGGGTCGGACGCGATGCGCAGGCTCTCGGCGCCGAGCGCCCCGAGCGCGTCGAGGATCGCGCCGAGCAGGTCGCGGCCGACCCCCTGCCGCATGTACGCCGGCAGGACCCACAGGTGCTCGAGCTCCCAGCCCTGCTCGAGCTCGGCGACGGCGGCGAAGCCGACCGTCGCCCCGTCAAGCTCGGCCGAGAGCGTGAGCTGCTCGGCGACGAACGCCGGCGTGACGGTGAGGTCGGCGCGCCAGAGCTCGAGCAAGTCCGCCGGATAGCCCCAGTGGGCCTTGGCCGCCAGGGCGATGGCGGTCAGCATCGCGCTGTCGGCGGGCACGGCCCGCCTGATCAACACCCGTGCCACAGGCTATCGCAGCTTCTCAGGCATCGGCATGATGTTCGCCCTCGGGGTCGCCGCACCTCGCGGCGCCCCCGGGGCTGATGCCCGCCGGCCCACCTGCCGATACCTGCCACGGGGCCCCGCCGCGGTGCCGACAGGCGCGGGGAGCCCACCGTGAACCCGACGAGGAGCCGGAGCATGTGGGCGTGTGACACCGCGCCTCGTGCGCACGCGCAGCCGCGGGCGGCACGAGGCACTTGGGCCGGGAGGGCGGAGCCGTGACCGTGCCCGCCTTCGAGGTCCACTGGGACGAGGTCGACGGCGTCCCGGCCCTCTGGGCCGGGCAGGGCGCGGTCCAGGGGCCGCTGCAGGCGTGCCTGCTGTTCGGTGTCGGGATCTGCGACGAGGTCATGCTGCAGAGCGGCATCGACCACCTGATCGAGCATCTCGCGCTCCACCGGCTGGGCAACAAGACCTACCAGTGGAACGGCCAGGTGAAGCCGGTGTCGACGGCGTTTCGGGTCATGGGCGGCGGCGCCGACGTCGTCGAGTTCTTCACCCACGTGGCCGGCGAGCTGCGCGAGCCCCCGGTCGCGCGCCTCGCCGACGAGGCGCGCGTGCTGCGGGTCGAGAGCCAGCGACGCAAGGCATATCAGCCGGGCTTCGACCTTTCGCTGCGCTGCGGCCCGTTCGGCGAGGGTCTCCTCGGCTGGCAGGAGCACGGCCTCGACCGCCTGCGCCCCGACGAGGTCGTCGACTGGGCGCGCACGCGGTTCACGGCGCAGAACGCCGTGCTGTGGTTGAGCGGGCCGATCCCGCCGGGCCTGAGCCTGGCCGCCCTGCCCCAGGGTACCCCGCCGCCGCGCGCGGCGGTGCCGCACCTGCCGCTGCCGCCGCGCTGCTGGGCCACGGCGCAGACCCGGGCCGTGTCGCTCTCGGTCGTCTCGGACCACGACCAGTGGGGCATCCCGCCGGTCATGAGCATCGCGCGCCAGCGCGCCCTCGAGCGACTGCGCACTCGCGACGCGATCAGCTACGCGGTCGAGTACCTCCATCTGCGTATCGGCGGCGGCAAGGCGCTCGAGTACCTCGTCGCCGACGGCGCCGACGGCACGCACCAGCAGATCCTCGACGGCCTCATGGCCACGCTGACGGAGCTGGCCGAGGTCGGACCGACCGCCGAGGAGCTCGCCGCGTTTCAGCGCATGGCACTGCAGGTGCGCGAGCATCCGCAGCACGTTCTCGCCTACCTGGACAGCACGGCGGAGCGGCGCCTGCTGAACCAGTGGGCGCCCGGCCCTGCCGAGTCCGAGGAGAAGCTGCTGGACCTCACGACCGACGTGCTCCGCCGGGACCTCGCCTCGACGGGCGCGAGCCTGCTGGCCATCGGCCCGAACGCGCTCGGCCGCGATCTGCCCGGCTGGTCCTCGTACCCCGACTGGTCGTACGACTGGGTCGAGGGCAGGACGTTCACGCCGATCGCCGCCCGCGAGAAAGGCTGTCTGGTCGTCGGCGAGGCCGGCGTGTCGTGGGTGCTCGACGAGAACCGCCGCCGCACGATCCGCTGGTCCGACCTCGTGGCCTGCTTCACCTGGGACAACGGCCTGCGCACTCTGCTCGGGCCCACCGGGACGGTCGTGCAGGTCGTGCCGTGGAACTGGCAGGGCGGCGAGGCCCTGACCGCGCTCGTCGACGCCTGGGCCGGAGCGCCCCGTCTGGTGCGCCTCGGCGAGGGGTCGACGCACCACCGCGAGAACCCCAACAACCCCGACTCCGTGGTCGACAACCGCTGGCTGGCGAGCATCGTCGGCGCGGTGCAGGGCAACCACCGCATCGACCTGCTGCTCGACACCCAGGGGCTGTACGTCCTGCAGCATCCCCAGGGGTGCAAGGTCGCGCAGCGCCTGAAGGAGCTGAGCACGAGCGACCGGGCCCGGCTGCTCGCCGAGGACTCCCGGAACACGCGCCTGCCGCTCGACGACATCGAGCTCGCGAGGCTCGGCAAGCGACCCCTGGTGTCGATCAACACCCTGAAGGCCACGCTGGTCGTCCAGGCCAGAGACGGCTCGTCGTTCAAGGTCCACCTGCGGACCGACAAGCAGGTGGAGACCCTGCGGGGCGCCCTGGCCAAAGCGCTCGGAGAACGGTTCCGCGCCTAAGTCCGCCTCGATGGTAGCGCGCTCGTCCGCGCCTCGGGCCCGCGACGGCCGGGCGTGGGAGCGGCTCAGCCGAAGTAGTGGTCCTCGTCCAGGTCGGCGATCAGGCCCGGCCGGGTCGGCTGCCAGCCCAGCAGCTCCTGGGTGATCGCACTCGAGGTCGGGTTGTCGAGCACGACGAGGCTGCCGAGGAAGCCGAAGTGGTCGTCGGCGTCGTCGGCCGCGATGCTCGTCGCCGGCACGCCGAGCCGGCGGCCGATGGCCGCGGCGATATCGCGGAACGGCACGCCTTCGTCGGCGACCGCGTGCAGCCGGGCGCCGGGCGGGGCCGCCTCGAGCGCCAGCCGGTAGAGGCGCCCGGCGTCGAGGGTGTGCACCGACGGCCAGCGATTGACGCCCTCGCCCACGTACCCGGACACGCCCGTGGCCCGAGCGATGCCGATCAGCGTCGGGGCGAAGCCGTGGTGGTCGAGCGAGCTGTGCACGATCGGCGGCAGCCGTACCACAGAGGAGCGCACGTCGCGCTCGGCCAGGGCGACGACCAGGTTCTCGGCGTCGACGCGCGGTCCCACCGCGATCACGTCGCGCTCCGTACCGGGACGGTCGCTGATGCCGCTGAGCTGCAGGGTCCCCGACGTGCTCACGAACGGCTTGCCGAAGCCGGCAAGGGCGCCGGCGATCGCCTCGATGGCCCGCAGGTCGGCCGCGACCGCACCCGCGTAGTCGCCCGAACGCACGGCCTCGTGCTTGAAGGCGAGGTGGATCACGCCGTCGGCCGCGGCGGCGGCCCGGGCGAGGCCGTCGCGGTCGTCGAGGTCGCCGCGCAGCGGCGTCGCGCCCGATGCGGTGAGCGCGGCGGCCGAGTCGTCGGAGCGCGCAAGCCCCACGACCTGGTGGCCAGCCCGGAGCAGCTCGGGAACGACGGCTGAGCCGATGTGTCCGGACGCGCCGGTGACGAAGATACGCAAGGGAGACCTCCGGCGTGCGGCCGCCGCCGGGGCGACCCGGGTCCACTGGTTCAAGAAGAGCATGCCCCCTCGCCCGCCGGCCCACGCCCCATCCCGGCGCTCAGCCGCCGTGCGGCCGTAGTGACGGCCGCGGCCGGGCTCCCTGCATGCAGGGAGCCCGGCCGCGGCCGGCTCGCTTGGCGTTCTGGCTTGTGTCCCGCGCTACTTCGCCACCGCGACCTTCGCCGAGCCCAGGGTGGACTGGGTGTTGCCGGCCTCGTCGCTTGCAAAGACGGAGTAGTGATAGGTGCCGCTCGTCTTGGGCTTCCAGACGACCTGCAGCCACTTGCCGAGCGCGCGCTTGCCGAGCGAGAAGGTCGTGACGGTCTTGCCCTTGCTGTTGCGCACCACGACGCGCACCGCGGTGGCGTCGGGGCTCAGGTTGTCGGTGACCTTGTACAGAAGGGCGATCTTCTTGCCGACCTTGCCACTTGCCGCCTTGGCAGCCGTCACCGGCCCGGTGGTGTCGATCTTCACCGTGGCGGTCGCCGTCGCGGCGGCGCCGGACGAGTCGATGGCGCGCACCGTCACGGCGTGTACGCCCTGCGTGGCGATCGACAGGTCGCGGCTGGCGCCGCTGCCGGGCATGTCCGTCCAGGTGACGCCGCCGTCGAAGGAGTACTGGAAGGCGTGCAGGCTGAGCGTAGCGTCGACCGTGGCCGTGGCCGTGAGGTCGACCGCCGCCTTGTGCCAGCCGGTATCGGTTCCCGAGAGCTGCACGGCGGGCGCCGGATAGCCGTAGGCGAAGATGCCGCCGGTCGCGTTCACCGCCCAGACGTGGTCCATGTCGGCGCTGACGATGCCCCACAGGTCGCCCGTCGGGCTGGTGCCCGGTACGTTCCAGGCCCCGCCGCCGTCGGCGGTCACCACGACTGTGCCACTCGCGCCGGAGACCCAGACGTGGTTCACATCGACGCAGCTGACGGCCCAGAGGTTCTGGTCCGTGCCCGAGTCCTGTGAGGCCCAGTGGGCGCCGCCGTCGGTGGTCGCGAAGATGGCGCCGGCGTCACCGGCGACCCAGGCGTGGGTCGCGTCGGAGCAGGCGACCCCGGTGAGGAAGTCGCCGGTAGCGGGGCTCTCGTCGATCCAGGAAGCGCCGCCGTCGGTGGTCCCGAGGACGGTGCCGTACGCGGAGCCCTGCCCGCCGACGGCCCAGACGCGGCTGTCGTTGGCGCACGCGACCCCGCGCAGCCCGGCCGTCATGCCCGTGCTCTGCTGGGTCCAGGTGGCACCGCCGTCGGTGGTCGCAAGGATGATGCCGCCGCTGCCGACGGCCCAGGCGTGGCTGACGTCGGCGCAGGTGACGCTGTAGAGGTTGCTCGTCGTGCCCGACGTCTGGGTGTTCCAGATGCGTCCGCCGTCGGTGGTCGCGAGGATCGTACCGTCGTGACCGACGACCCAGGCGTGGTTGACGTCCGCACAGGCGACGCCGAAGAGCCAGCCGGTGTCGCCCGACGGCTGTGCTCTCCAGGTGAGGCCGCCGTCGGTGGTCGCGAGGATAGTGCCGCTCTCACCGACCGCCCAGGCGTGGTCCACATCGGCGCTCGCGGCGCCGTAGAGCCAGTTCGTCGTACCCGACGTCTGCGCGCTCCAGCCGATGCCCACCGCCGCCGCCGGCCGCGCCGTGACGGCGCCGGCCAGCGCCACCGCCAGACAGAGGGCGACGCCCAGGAACAGGCGTGACGCAGCCGCTTTCGAGGGTCGTGTGATGGCCACCGTCGGACCTCCTTGTGGAACGTTCGGGCCGCCTCGCCGAATGCCGGGTTCACCCGCGCGGCGGGCGGTACGGGTCGCTCTGCTCGTTCGCGACCTCCGCCCGATTCTCCTGCACAGACGAGGAGACGGGCGAACGGCACGCAGACCTTCCCGTGCGCTCGTTCTGCAGGCACGCCCCGTGCGACTGGACCCGCCGGGCATCGCCGGGCGGCGGCGCCTCAGCCCTTCGTGTGGCGGTCGGCCGGCCGGCCGCGTCCGACTCCTTACTCCGCCAGGGCGCCCTGCCGCACCTTCACGGTGCCCACGCCGCCCGAGATCTCGATCTCGGTGCCGTACGGGGCCGACATGTCGCGCAGCCACGCGAGGATGTGAGCCGCGCGTTCGGGCGGCGCCACCATGGGGACGCCGCTCCTGGTGAGCGGCTCGCCGTAGCGCAGCCACACGGGGTGCAGCTCGATCGCGCTCAGCCGGCCGTCGTCGAAGACGCTGCTTGCGACCACGCTCTCGAACACGTAGTCGTGACCGAACTCGTCCTTCTCTTCGACCGCGGTGTAGTCGGCGTGCGTGGCGCGCTCGGGGTGGGCGAACGTCTTCGCCAGGCGCGCGCGCGTCGCCCTGGCCTCGTACAGGTCGGCCGAGAGCGGCTCCTGCAGGTCGCTCCAGAAGAAGTTGCCGAGACCGTAGAAGATCGGCCGGCCGCGGTAGACCTCGACCGGGCCGAGGTTGTGGGTGCCGCACGTGAGGAAGGCGTCGGCGCCGGCGTCGATCGCGGCCCGGGCGACGGGCTGCACGAAGTCGGCCGGCAGCAGCGGCGCCGCCGGGAACGGGGTCTCGTCACGCGCCTCGTGGGTGTGCAGGGCGGCGATCAGGAAGTCGCTGTGCTGCTTGCCGAGGCGCACGTTCTTGAGGATGTCGGCGAGATCGAGGTCGTCGACCTCGTAGGTCGTGCCGGGCTCGTCGCCCTCGACGAAGTCGAGCCGGAAGCGGTTGAGTGAGCGCCGCTTGCCGGCGGCGGGCTCGGGCCGGGCCGCAGCGGGCTCGCCGGCCGCCTGCGCCGTCGCGCCGGGCTCGCCGGCCGGCTGCGCCGCGGCGGCTTCGCGCCCGTGGGTGTCCTGCGCCGGTATCGTCGCAAGCGCCCGCATGACGTCGGGCGGCACGACCCATTTCGTGTACACCTTGAGCGCGCTCACGCCGGGCCGGCCGGGCGCGGCATCGCGGTAGGGCAGCGCCTCGGAGACCGGCAGGAAGGTCGACACGAACGAGACCAGGCCGACGCGGCCCTGCGGCGTCTCCTTGTAGGCGGGCGCCCGCGCGAGACCACGATGCTCGCCGATGCCGGCGTGCACCACGCCGGCCTCGTCGAGCCACCTGCTGGTCTCGCGCATCCCCTCGATGCCCCAGTCGAGCGCGTGGTTGTTGGCGCGCGACATGAGGGTGAAGCCGAGGCGGGCGAAGTCGGCCGCCACGGCCGGCGCTGCCATCATGGGATAGTCGCCCTCCCACGAGTGCGGGTAGCCCTTGAACCGGGCCAGGTCGACGATGCTGATCTCGCAGTTGCCGTAGCGCACGTGCCCGCGCGCGAGCACGTCGATGATCGCGGCAAAGCCGGGGTCGGCCAGCCAGGTCGACAGCGGCCGGGTCATGATGCAGTCGCCGACCGCGGTCAGGCAAAAACCGTCGGGCACGCGCGTGACGAGCTCGGCCTCGAGCGGCCGCCGGGGGTCGAACTGCGAGGGGTCGACGACGCCGGGGTCGGCGGCGGCTGCGCCGCCGCCGACCCCGGCGTCACCCTGTGCCGGGCTCATTCCGCCTCGACCTGCTGAGGCCGGCGGTGCCGCACGAGCACCACCGCGACGCCGAGCACGACCACGGCCGCGACGACGACCCCGAAGATGACGCCGGTCGAGCTGCCGCCGCTCGTGGCAACGGCCGCCGTCCTGGGCTTCAGGTCGATGTAGGTGGTGCGCAGCATGTCGCGGAAGGGAGCGCCCTTGCCGCCCGGCGGCACCGTCACGTACCCGGTCCACTTGTCGCTGCGGTAGGCCTGGATCAGCACGTTGTACCAGAGCACGTCGTACACCGCGTCCTTGTAGAGGATCTGCTGCATCTTGCGCACGATCGCCCGGCGATCGGTCGGGTCCACCGCGGCGGCCTGCTGCGTGGAGGCTTGTCGTAGGCCGGGTTCGTGTAGTCGGAGTCGCTGCCGTTCAGGAGCTGGCCCGTGGTGAAGGTGCTCAGGATGTCGCCGGGGTCGATGTCGGCGTTCCAGTTCCAGATGTAGAGGTCGTCGTTGCCGTTGTCGTAGTTGTCGTTCGTGAAGGCGCCCTCGTCCATCACCTGCAGGTTCACGCCGATGCCGACCGCCTTCGGATAGCCGGCGATCAGCGTGGCGGCCGTGACGTCCATGGGGTAGTCGGTGAGCGCCGCCAGGCGGAACTTCACGGGCTTGCCGTTCGGCGCCACGCGGATGCCGCCGGCGCCCATCCTGTATCCGGCCGCGTCGAGGATCTGCCTGGCCTTGGCGGGGTCGTAGGTGTACTGCTCGGCGGCCGGCACATCCCAGCGGTAGAAGCGCTGCACCGGCGGGAGGATCGAGGTGGCCGCGGGGGCGAGACCGTCCATCGCGATCGTGCCGACCTTCTGCTTGTCGATCGCGTAGTTGACGGCCTGCCTGATGCGAACGTCGAGCAGCAGCGGGTTGCCCTTGCTCTTGGAGCTCTGGAAGCAGTTCATGCCGAGCTCGTGGAAGCCGATCGCGGGAGCCGAGACGATGGTCGAGCCGGCCATGTTCTTGAGCACCTTGTAGTAGCCCGGGTCGAGCTCGATCGCGGCGTCGAGGTTGCCCATCTTGTAGTCGTCGACCAGGCTGTCCTGCTGCTGGTACATCTCGAAGAGCACGGTGGCGACCGTCGGCTCGACGCCGAAGCCGGCCTTGTAGTACGGGTTGCGGGTCAGCTTGACGAACTTGCCGTTCTGCACGTCGGACACGAAGAACGGCCCGCTCGAGACCATGGGCATGTTCGACCAGTACTCGACCGTCTTGTCGGGCACCTTGCTCCAGATGTGCTCGGGCAGGATCGGCACGTAGAGGGCGGTCAGCACGGCGTTGGGCTTGCTCGACGTGATGACCACGGTGTAGTCGTCGGGCGCCTCGACCTTCGTCACGTTGGTGAAATAGCCGATGTACATGCCGAGCTTCTGCCGCAGGATGCGGTTGAAGGTGTAGGCGACGTCGTCGGCGGTGAGCGGCACGCCGTCGCTCCATGTCACGTTGTGGCGCAGGTGGTAGGTCCACACTCTGCCGCCCTCGGTGATGCCGCCGTTGGCGACCGTCGGGACCTGCTCGGCGAGGTCGGGCACGGGCCGGAAGTCGGCGTCGTACCAGGTCAGGAAGTTGTAGCAGACGCGGAAGCACTCCCAGGGGATCGTCATGTACGTCGTGAACGGGTTCATGTTGTCGACGCCGCCCTGGATACCGATGCAGTAGGTGAGCCCGTTACCCGGCGCCGCTGCGGGCGAGGCCGACGCCGAGGCCGCCGAGGCCGAGGTCGCAAACAGCGACAGGCCCACGAACGCCACGACGAGCGCGGCGATCAGGAGCTTCGGGCACGAGACCCTGAGTCGATCGGCGTCGAGACCGAGCAACTTCCCCTCCTTGCAGATCGCCTGACGACCGCGGCCGCAGGCCACAGGCCGACCCCTGGACCACCCGCGAGGACGCGGCGGATCCGGCTGCGTCTCCCCCGAGTGCAGCACCGGCGAGACCCTATCACGTGGCGCCCCGGCGGTCGTTAGGGGCGGGCCAGCCCGGCGCAGCGCAGCGAGACGCGCACCGCCCGTCCGGCGACGTACTCGACCCGCTGGCTGCCGACCGCATGAAAGCCGAAGCGTTGGTGGAAGCGCTCCGACCGGGGGTTGGCCGGCTCGGTGTCGATCTCGCAGGTGACGCGCTCGTAGCCGCCGGCGCGGGCAAAGGCGAACAGGTCGTCGTACAGCAAGCTGCCCACCCCCGAGCCCTGTCGTGCCGCGCAGACGACCACGCGGTCGACGTAGAGAAAGCTCGCATAGCGCGCCGCGAACCAGCAGAAGTTGACGCTGTCGTGCTCGGCCTCGGAGCCGAAGGCGAGCAGAAAGCCGACGATCTGGTCGCGGTCGAGCGCCACGCGCTGGTACGAGGCCCGCGCGTGGAGCAGCTCGAGGCGCTCGCGCGACAGCGGCGCGAGCACCTCGACGAACTCCTCGTTCAGGGAGAGGATCGCGGGAAAGTCGGCGGCGGTAGCCGGTCGTATCTTCACGAGCGGGTCCGAGACCTCATTCGTTTCCTCGCTGCGTCGGGTCGGCCACAGGCCCGATCCCGGCGAGCTTACCACGCTGTCGCGGGCGCGGCGGCGGGCGGGACGTCGTCCCGCCCGCCGCCGCGCCCCCGCGATATGCTGATGGCGTGATGAGCGCCGACGACCTCATCGGCACCTACGACGAGCAGGCCTTCGCGCCGGCCCGCACGGCCGCGGTCGACACGGTGCGGATCGGCAAGCAGAAGCACCACATCCCCGTGCTCCTCGAGGTCGACGTCACGGCCGCGCGCGCCGCCCTTGCGGCCCGCAACCGTGACACCGCCGAGGAGCTGTCGTTCACGGCCTGGGCGACGGTCTGCCTGGCGCGCGCGGTGAGCGAGCACAAGGCGGTGCACGCCCTGCGGCGCGGCCGGGGAGGCCTCGTGATCTTCGACCAGGTCGACGTGAGCCTCGCCGTCTTTCGCCGTCTGGCCGACGGCAGCGAGCGGCTGCCGATGCCCACGGTGGTGCGCCGGGCGGACCAGAAGACCGTGACCGAGGTGAGCGCCGAGCTGCGTCAGGCACAGACGCGCTCGCTCGCGCCCGGCGAGCAGTGGCTCGACCCGTCCGGGTTCGCCCCGCCGCCGCGACTGCTGCGCCTCGCCTTCGCGGCGCCGTTCCGGCTGCGCAAATGGCTCTACTGGGACCGGCTGCTCGGCGACCCCTTCCGCGTCAAGCGCACCATGGGCACCGTGATGCTCACGTCGGTGCCGCTCAAGACGGCCTCGAAGGGCGGCGCCTGGGCGATCCCCGTCGGCATCCACCCGCTGGTCGTCGCCCTGGGGGCCATCGGCGAGCGGACGAGCGCCGGCACCGCGCCCAACGCCGCTGCCCCGACCGATGCCCCGCCCGCTGCCGGCGCCCCGCAACGACGCGACGTCCTCAGCCTCACCGTCCTGTTCGACCACGACGTGACCGACGGCGTCCCGGTGGCGCTGTTCCTGCGGCGCCTGACCGAGCTGATGGAGGGCGCGTTCGGACTCTAGGGGCGTGAACGGCGAGGGCCCGCCCTCGTTCAGAGGTCGGGCCCTCGCCGGCCTGCCGTTGCGCCGGCGCGAACGCTCAGGCGCCGGGCGTCGGGTAGGCTGCAGCCGGCAGGTCTTCGTAGGTCGAGTAGGTGATCGTCTCGCCGCTCGTGGTCTCGATGCGCAACGGCCGGTAGTCGCTCTGGGCGACGTAGGCCGTGCCGTCGAGGTTCGCGGCGGGAGCGCCGCTGACCTGCAGCTCGTAAGCCGCGACGCCGTCGATCGTCGTGGTGCCGACGACGCTGGCGCTCCCCGACTGGGCGAGGGCGCGCAGGGTCGCCGCCGCGTCGAGCGGCGCACGGCCGACGTCGGAGCCGTGGACCGCAGGCCCCGTGGCGCTCGAGCTGACGTGAGTGCTGCCGACGGGGCTGCCGTCCGAGCCGAGCTTGTAGGTGACGCCGTACGGCGCGTCGGCCTGCGCCCAGACCTCGAAGGGCTGCGGCGCCGCCTGCCCGGCATGGTCGATCGTGCCCGCCTCGTGGAGCACCGTGCCCGCAGGCGGTGTGAGCGCGGCGGCCACATGGCTCAGGATCGCCGCGTCGGCCGGCTGCACGGGGCTGCCGGCCGTGACCAGGGCCACGGCAAGGGCTACCGCCGCAGCCGCTCCGGTGGCGTAGGCGACGAAGCCGCGGCGGCGGCGCGGCCGCAGGCGCGCAAGGAGCGTCTGCAGGCCGCGTCGCCGGTCGACGTCGCGGGTGACGGCGGTGTGCAGCTCGACGCGGAAGTCGCGCAGGCTGTCGGGGATCTCGCTCATGAGTGCTCTCCTTCGAGGGTGGCGTGCAGACGACGCAGGGCGCGTGAGACGCGCAGGCGGGCGGCCTGCGAGGAGCAACCGAGCCGTTCGGCGATCTCGCGATAGGGCCGCTCCTCGACGACCCGCAGCGTGAGGACCTCGCGCTCGCCAGCCGGCAGGTCACGGACCGCGGCCAGGGCTGCCGCGGGCAGCGAGAGCCGTTCTTCGACCGCGCCGAAACCGTCGTCGGTGGCGAGGGCCTCCGGCAGACCGAGCTTGTGCCGGGCCTTGGACTCGACGGCGGCCCGGCGCAGCGACTCGCGCAGGACGTTCGCCGCGATGCCCAGCAGCCAGGGCGCCGCCGAACCGCCGCCCTCGTCGCGAAAGCGCCGTCTGCCAAGCCAGGCGCGGGCGAAGACCTCGGCGGTCAGGTCGGCGGCATGCTCGCCGACCCTCGCCCGCGCCCAGGCGTGGATCTGCGCGACGTGACGGTCGTACAGGTCTGTGAAGGCGTCGGCATCGTTGGCTCTGAGGAGCTCAGCATCGGTCGGTCTGTCCATGTCGCGTCTCACATCTGCCAGATGACTGCAGCGCGAGAAGTGTGTCACGGATCTGGAGCGCGAGGGCCCAGAGCTCTGCACCCGCCCGCCGCGACCGGGCGGCCCGAGCTCCGCGTGCTCAGAGGGCCGCCGCCACCGGCACCCGCACCTCGGTGACGAAGTCCGCCGGCGCCGCGCCGCTGTCGGCTCCGACCAGGTAGACCTCGCTGGCCGGACCGGCGACGGCGTGGCCGAGAGCGTCGAGCGCCTCGGTGAGCGCTGTGTAGCCGGCGCCGATCTCTTCGTACGGCCCGCGGTAGACGGTGACGAGCGCGTAGTGGGCCGGCAGGGTGCCCGTACGGACGTCGCCGATGCTGCCGGGCACGGGACCGCCATCCGCGCCCACGGCGGCGATCGGCACGGCCACTTCGTAGTCGGCGTCGTCGGGGTCGCGCAGGTCCAGGTCGAAGCGCGCCATCGGCGGTCCGGCCGGCGACAGGCCGGCCGCGGCGAGCGCGGCGAACAGTCGCGCGAACGGCTCCTGCGTCTTTCTCACCGAGCCGTGGACCGCCAGGTAGGCGACCGTCTGCCCCGGTACGGCGACGTGCTCGACCTCGCTCGGCACGGCGCACTCCTTTCGCTTGCGATCCAGCGTGCTCAGACGCTACCCGCCCACGGGCGCCGGGCACCGTTGCGCGGCTCGTCGGGAACAAGACTCACGAGAGTCCGACCGGCGAGAGAGACCGACGAGAGGATGAGCATGGACGAAGCACGAGCGCGGGAGCTGATAGGCCGCGAGCGGTCCGAGGTGACGCGCCTGCTGAACGACGCCACGCAGGCGCGACAGCTCGACGACGCCGCTGAGCGCGAGGTCGGAGATCCGGTCGACGCGGCACAGGCGTTGACCGCCGAGGGCGTCGACGAGGCCTTCGTCGATGACCTTCGCCGGCGCCTGGCGAGCCTCGATCGCGCCGAAGCCCGCGTCGATGCGGGCTCCTACGGGCGCTCGGTCCGCAGCGGTCTGCCCATTCCTGACGAGCGCCTCGAGGCCGACCCCGCCGCCGAGCTCACTGCCGACGAGGCCACCGCCGAGGAGTGATCGCGGCAGCCGCCGCGCAGCGCCGGTCGCACGCAGGCGTCGTCAGACCCTCGTGAAGTACCTGCCGTTGCTCTTGCCGCCCGCGGTCTTCACGGTGACGGTCTTGCGTCCCTTGGCGATCGCGGGCACCCTCACCTTGATCCTGGTGCTGCTCCACGAGAGGTATGCGGTGGCGGCCCTGGTGCCGAAGAACACGCGGCCCGAACCGCGCTTTGCGCCGAACCCCCTGCCGGTGATGGTCGCGACGGCGCCGACCTTGCCCGTGACGGGGCCCAGCTTGAGGACGTGCGGGACGGCGAGGACGACGAGCGTGTCGCTCGTGGCCTGGGCGCTCCCGCCCGTGTTGGTGGCCGTCACCGTGCAGAAGAGCCGGTGGCCGGCGGGGCGTACGGGCGGTCGCGAAGGGCCGGCCGCATGCCGTCTTGCGATGCAAAACGAGGCAGGCCCGCCGCGTGCCTTGCGGGCGCCGCACCGGCGTGGTTGAATCACCTCCCGCCGCGCGGCAGGAGGGTACGTGACGAGCGCAGGACAGTACCTCAGAAGGTCGGACGCGCTGGTGCGCACGGTGCGCGTCGGCCGCGCCGTCGCGGGACGCTCCACCCGCGCCAGGCACATTCGTGAGTACCTGGCGCAGAGCGGCAGCCCCCGCCTGCAGCTCGGCGCGGAGGGCGCGCCGCTACCGGGCTGGCTCTGCGTCGACCATCGGCTCAAGCCGCGCGGGGTCGTCTACCTCGACGCGCGCCGGCCCCTGCCGTTCGACGACGCCGTGTTCGACTGCATCTTCAGCGAGCACTTCATCGAGCACTTCACCTGGGACGACGGCGCCCGCCTGCTGGCGGAATGCCGGCGCGTGCTGCGGCCGGGCGGGACGCTGCGCGTCGCGACCCCCGACCTCGGCGCGCTCGCCGGTCTGTACGGCGCCGACGATCCGGAGACCGAGCGCTACGTCGCCTGGCAGACCGACAAGCTCGGCGACGCCGAGCTCCACAGGCCCGAGTTCGCCATCAACCTCGCGTTCTATGGCTACGGTCACCGCTTTCTCTACGGCGGCGCCACCCTCGAGCTCGCGCTGCGGAGGGCCGGGTTCGCCGAGCTCGAACGGCTGCGAGGCGGCGTGTCGCGCGAGCCGGCGATGAGCAACATCGATTCGCACAGCACGTTCGTGACGATGGTCTACGAGGCGCGGCGGCCGTACTAGGGGGGCGCCGCGCAGGCTCCCGGCCGGCTGCACGCCGGGACTGATCCGCGCCGCGACCGGCCGGCCCGGCCGGTCGCGGCGCCGCCCGGCTACCGTTTCTCCCGGAAATGCGAGAAGATGTCGCTTCACGATTCTCCCGGGCGCCCCGGGCAGACGATTCTGCCGGACGTCCCGCACCGACGACCCGCGAAGGAGACGCTTCACGGTGAACACGCTGGAGCAGTACAAGGCCAAGAGAAGGACGGCCGAGCAAGCCGTCCAGGCGGTCCGCTCCGGGGACTGGGTCGAGTACACCTTCGGCCACGGCATACCGCAGGCGCTCGACCGGGCGCTGGCCGCGCGCAAGGGCGAGCTCTCCGACGTCAAGATCCGCTGGATGCTCGCGCTGCGCCCGCTCGCCGTGGTGGCTGCCGACCCCCAGAACGAAGCGTTCACGTTCATGTGCTGGCACTTCAGCGGCCTCGACCGACGCCTCTGCGACCAGGGCCTCGTGCATTACATCCCGCTGCTCTACCGCAACAAGCCGCGCCACTACCGCCAGTCGCTCGAGGTCGACGTCTGCATGCTGGCCGTGCCGCCCATGGACGAGCACGGCTACTTCAACTTCTCGCTGTTCAACTCGTCGACCCGGGCGCAGGTCGAAAAGGCGCAGACGGTCATCGTCGAGGTGAACGAGAAGCTGCCGGTCTGCCTGGGCGGCCGCGAAGAGTGCGTGCACATCTCCGAGGTCGACTTCGTGGTCGAGGGCGAGAGCCCCGATCTGGTCGAGCTGCCGCGACTGGCGCCGACCGAGGTCGACAAGACCATCGCCGGCCTGATCGTCGACCAGGTGTGCGACGGTTCCACCATCCAGTTCGGCATCGGCGGCATGCCCGACACGATCGGCCGCATGCTCTGCGAGTCCGACCTGCGCGACCTGAACATGCACACCGAGATGCTGGTCGACGCCTACCTCGACCTGTTCGAGGCGGGCAAGCTCACGAACCGGTCCAAGAACATCGACCGCGGCAAGGGGGCGTTCTCGTTCTCGGTCGGCAGCAAGGCGCTCTACGAATGGGCCGACCGCAATCCCGGCCTGGCCTCGTACCCGGTCGACTACACCAACGACCCGGCCGTGATCGCCGCCAACGACAACGTGGTGGCCATCAACAACTGCGTCGAGGTCGACTTGTTCGGCCAGATCAACTCCGAGTCGTCGGGCCTGCGCCAGATCAGCGGCACGGGCGGCCAGCTCGACTTCACGACCGGCGCCTACATGTCGCGCGGCGGCCAGGCCTTCGTGTGCATGTCGTCCACTTACACCGACAAGAAGACCGGCGAGATGCGCTCGCGGGTGGTGCCGACGCTCGACATCGGCAGCATCGTCACCGGCCCGCGCTCGCAGTCGCCGTTCATCGTCACCGAGTACGGCATCGCCAACCTGCACGGCCGCTCCACCTGGGAGCGGGCCGAGCGCGTGATCGAGATCGCCCACCCGCGGTTCCGCGACGAGCTCGTGCGCGAAGCCCAGCGCATGGGCGTGTGGCGGCGCAGCAACAGGGTGGAGTCGAGGGTATGACCGAGATCCGCTGGCACGGCCGCGGCGGGCAGGGCGCCATCACCGCCTCGAAGATCGTCGCTACGGCGGCGTTCGACAACGGCTTCACCGGCGCCGTGATGATCCCGACCTTCGGCACCGAGCGCCGCGGCGCGCCGATCTTCTCGTCGCTCAAGATCGCGCGCGAGAAGATCTACGACCTCTCGCCCATCGAGGCGCCCGACGTCGTCGTAGTGCTCGACCACCTGCTGCTCGACGAGGTCGACGTGGCGCGCGGCCTCAAGGACGACGGCCTGATCGTGCTCAACACCCCCAAGCCCCTGAGCGCTTACGACTTCGGCGGCGCGCGTCTGGCCGTGGCCGACGTGAGCGCCCTGTCGGTCGAGGCCGGGCTGCCCCAGGGCAGGGTCAACTCCGGCATCATCGGGGCGCTCTGCCGGGCCGTCGAGCTGGTGCCGTTTGCGGCCGTGCTCGAGCAGATCGAGGCCGAGTTCGAGGGCAAGAAGCCGCAGGCCAACGCCGCGGCCGCGCGCCTGGCCTACGAGCACACCACGGTGGGAGTCGCCTGATGGGCACTCGAGGCTACCGCTACAAAACGTCGCATAGCCTGCCCGGCCCGGGCGACGGCGGCAACACCGGGTCGTGGCGCGTGCAGCGTCCGGTCATCGACCCGGCGCGCTGCACTCCGGCCCGCCAGGGCAAAGAGGCCTGCTTCACCTGCTGGCTGTACTGCCCCGACTGCGTCGTGTCGCGCACCATACCGCCGGCGATCGACTACGAGTACTGCAAGGGCTGCGGCATCTGCGCCGAGGAGTGCCCCACCAAGGCGATCGCCATGGTCGACGAGTCGGTCTTCCACGAGCACGCGGAGGGCTGAGGGCCGTGCACGTCATCGAGACCGGCAACGTGGCGGCCGCGCTGGGCGTCAAGCTGGCCGGCGTGCAGGTGGTGGCCGCTTACCCGATCACCCCGCAGACGCCGCTCACCGAGAAGCTGTCCGAGTTCATCGAGGCGGGCGAGATGGACGCCCGCTACGTGCCGGTCGAGAGCGAGCACTCGGCCCTGGCCGTCTGCATCGCGGCGAGCTCGGCCGGCGCGCGCGCCTTCACCGCGACGAGCGCCAACGGCCTGCTCTACATGCACGAGCAGGTGCACTGGGCCGCCGGTGCCCGGCTGCCGATCGTGATGTGCGTGGCCAACCGCGCCGTGGGCGCGCCCTGGAACATCTGGAACGACCACCAGGACTCCGTCTCGCAGCGCGACACCGGCTGGATCCAGATGTACTGCTGCGACCACCAGCAGATCATTGACGACACGCTCAAGGCGTTTCGCGTGGCGCAGACCGCGAGCATCCCGGTGATGGTCTGCTACGACGGCTACCTGCTGTCGCACACCTACATGCCCTTCGCCGTGCCACGGCCAGACGAGGTGGCGCGGTTCCTGCCGCCGTTCGAGCCGGCCTACGCGCTCGATCCGAGCTCGCCGGCCAACCTCAACACGGTGACGCTGCCCGAGACCCGGCTCGACGTGCACGGCGAGCTCGCCCACGGCTACATGGAGATCCGCTACCTGCTGCAAGAGGACCTGCGCGGCGCCGTGCAGGTGGTCGAAGACACCGACGCCGCCTTCCGCGAGGTCTTCGGGCGCGGCGGCGCGCCGCTCGTCGAGCCGTACCGCTGCGACGACGCCGAGTACGTCGTCGTGGGCATGGGGTCGCTCACCTACCAGCTGCGCGACGTCGTCGAGACGCTGCGCGCCGAGGGGCATCGCATCGGCGTGCTCGGCGTGCGGCTCTACCGGCCGTTCCCCGATGCCGCCGTCGCGGCCGCGCTGCAGGGCGCGCGCGGCGTGTTCGTCATGGAGAAGGCGCTCTCGTACGGCTACGAAGGCGCCCTCTGCTCCGACCTCAAGGCGGCTCTCTACGACCACGCCGCCGGCACGGTCAGGGCGCCGTTCGTCAAAGGCCTCATCGCCGGCATCGGCGGCCGCGAGATCAGGACCGCCGACCTGGTCGACGCGTTGCGCGCCGGCCTGGCCGGCGCCGTCCCCGAGCCCAACTGGATCGGGATCCAGCTCTAGGAGGACGGCATGGCCAGGACCACGATCCTCTCGCTGCCAACCGAGGAGTACGTCCACCCGGGCAATCGGGCCTGCACCGGCTGCGGCCTGGGCATCGCCTACCGCATCGGCCTCAAGGCGCTCGGCCCCGACACCATCGTCATCGTGCCGCCGAGCTGTCTCACCGTGCTGCAGGGCCTCTTCCCCGTGGCCAGCACCAAGCTGCCCAGCCTGAACACGACCTTCGCCTGCACGGCCGCGGCCGCCACCGGCGTGCTCGAGGCGCTCAAGGTGCAGGGCCGGGAGCACATCAACGTGGTGGCCTGGGCGGGCGACGGCGGCACCGCCGACATCGGCATCCAGTCGCTGTCGGGCGCCTCCGAGCGCGGCGACGACTTTCTCTTCATGTGCTACGACAACGAGGGCTACATGAACACCGGCGTGCAGCGCTCGGGCACCACGCCGCAGGGCGCGATCACGGCCAACACGCCGTTCAAGGGCAAGCCGCAGCAGAAGAAGGACGTGGCGGCCATCATGACCGCCCACGGCATCGACTACGTGGCCACGGCCTCGGCCGCCTACCCGCTCGACCTCTACGACAAGATCAAGAGGGCGATCTCGCTAAAGGGCGTCAAGTACATCCACATCCACACGCCCTGCCCGCCGGGCTGGGGCTACGAGGCGCGCTACACCGTCAAGGTCGGCGAGCTCGCCGTGCAGTCCGGCTACTGGGACCTCTACGAGGTCGAGAAGGGCGAGTTCCGGCTCACCGGCGCATCCGCCGCCACCCTCAAGAGGGGGAAGCGCAAGCCGGTGAGCGACTACCTGCGGTCGCAGTCGCGCTTCCGCGTGATGTCGGCCGAGCAGGCCGCCGACGCGCAGGCGCGGGTGGATGCCAAGTGGGGCGGGTACGAGGGCGACGGGAACTGCTAGGCGCGCCGCAGGGCCGTGGCGCGCACGATCCATGGGGGGATCCTTTGAAGAAGTCGCTGCTCGCCGTGTGCGCGTGCTCGCTCGCTCTGCTCCTGTGCGCCGCGTCCGCCGGCGCCGCGACGCCCTCGCCCAGGGGCCCCGCCGACACGAGCAGCGTCCCGCCCCAGCCGCGCGTCTCGCCGCCGGGTCCTCTGGCGCTCGTCGCCCTGCGGCAGGCGACCCTCACAGCGAGCGACGGCGCCGCCGTCGACTTCTTCGGCTACTCGGTCGCCCTTTCCGGCGACACGGCGCTGATCGGCACGCGTGACCGTACGGTCGGCGGCAACGTCTACCAGGGCGCGGCCTACGTCTTCGTGCGCTCCGGCGACACCTGGACCCAGCAGGGCGACGCCCTGACCGCCGCCGACGGCGCCGCCAGGGACTACTTCGGCGCGGCGGTCGCCCTGAACGGGGATACGGCCCTGATCGGGGCGCCCGGCCGCCGGGTCGGCGGCAACGCGCAGCAGGGCGCCGCGTACGTCTTCGTGCGCTCCGGCGACACCTGGAGCCAGCAGGGCGACGCCCTGACCGCCGCCGACGGCGCCACCTACGACACCTTCGGCTTGTCGGTCGCCCTCGACGGGGACACTGCCCTGGTCGCGGCGCCCGCCCACCAGGTCGGCGCCAACGCGGCGCAGGGCGCCGCCTACGTCTTCGTGCGCTCCGGTGACACCTGGGCACAGCAGGGCGACGAGCTGACCGCGAGCGACGGCGCGGCCCAGGACTACTTCGGCTACTCGGTCGCGCTCTCCGGCGACACCGCCCTGATCGGCGCGCCCTATCGCCAGGTCGGCGCGAGGGAGCTCGAGGGCATCGCCTACGTGTTCGTGCGATCCGGCGACACCTGGAGCCGGCAGGGCGACGCCCTGACCGCCAGTGGTGGCACAGCCAACGACTCGTTCGGCTCAGCAGTCGCCCTCGACGGCGACACCGCCCTGATCGGGGCGCCCTACCACAAGGTGGGCAGCAACACGGACCAGGGCGTCGCCTACGTCTTCGTGCGCTCCGGCGCCACCTGGAGCCAACAGGGCGGCGAGCTGAACACGGACAGCTCGAGGCAGGGCTTCGGTTACTCGGTCGCGCTCGCCGGCGACAGGGCCCTGGTCGGGTCGCCGCGCGACGTCGTGGACGGCAACATCCAGGGCGCGGCGTACGCCTTCGTGCGCTACGGCAGCACGTGGAGCCGGCAGGGCGGCACCCTGTCCACGGCAAACGACGGCGTCCACGACTTCTTCGGCTCGGCCGTCGCCGTGTCCGGCGACACCGCCCTGATCGGAGCGCCCTACCACAAGGTCGGCAGCAACGCCGACCAGGGCGCCGGCTACGTCTACGAGCTGCCGAGCATCACCCGGCCGACGCTCGGCACGCCGGCCTGTCCCGCGACCGTGAAGGCGGGCGGCCGCTTCACGGTCTCCGGCACGCTGGCGCCGCAGTTCACCGCCGGCTCGCGCACCGTCACGGTCAGGGCGTACCGGTATGTCAACCGCGAGTGGGTCCTCTCTAAGAGCTACTCGGCGGTGAACGTCGACGCCGGCAGCGCCAGCAGGTACATGACCGCCCGGTTCGCGCTCACGCAGACCGGCACCTACCGCTTCAGGGCCTTCACTACGGCGACGATGGAGTGGGCGGCCGCCACGAGCGCCTACAGCCGCACGCTCACCGTCAAGTGACTCACGCCGCGCGGCGCACGTGCGCCGTGAGGTGACTCACGCCGCGCGGGTGTAGGTCGTCAGGATCGTGCCGTTGCTCGTGACCTGGCCGTCGGCCAGGCGGAGTGTCCTCAGGGAGCCGTCGTCGCCGAAGAAGCGCTTGCCGCCGCCCACGACGACGGGGTCGATCATCAGGCGGAGCTCGTCGACCAGGTCCTCGGCGATCAGGGCACGCACCAGCGCCGTGCTGCCGATCACGTGGAGGTCGTCGCCGTCCTGCTGCTTGAGGGTGGGCACGGCCGTGGCGAGGTCGCCCTCGAGCAGGGTCGAGTTCTGCCACGCGAGCGGCCCCGCGAGCGTGCGCGAGACGACGTACTTCGGTTTGCCGTTGAGCGGGGCCGCGATCACCTGCTGCTCGGCGGCCGCCTGGGGCCAGTAGGCCGCGAAGATCTCGTAGGTGCGCCGGCCGAGCAGAAAGCCGCCCGCCTCGACGATGTTGCGCACTACCCAGCGCCGCGCCTGCTCATCGCCCGCGTGGCGCATGTGCCAGCCGCCGTGGGCAAAGCCGCCGCTGCGATCCTCGTCCGGGCCTCCCGGCGCCTGCGCCACGCCGTCGAGCGACATGAACTCGACGACGATCAGCTTGCGCATCGCTCACCCCCAGCCGGCGGTTCTCTCGGTCGAGCTCACCTTCGACAGGGCGCGGCCGGACAAAACCGTTCCGCCGCGATGCGTGCGCGGAGGGCAGAGTCTCGGGTAGCCAGCAGGCCCGCCCGACCGAGCTGATGCGGCGCTCTCACTCTCGATTCGCCCTCTTTGATTCGCGCCGCCCGCTGCATATCATCGGCGCAAGCCTCGGGAGGAGAGGCCGGCCACGACGAACGGGGGGACTTATGCCAGGGTTGCCTGAAGGCGAGGAGGGTATCTTCGGGGGCGCGATGCCCTCGGGCGAGGGTCAGGCGATCCTCGAGATGCACGGCATGGCGCCGATCCCCGAGGACAACCGCTACGGCCGCCTGCACCGCGTCTTCACCGTCTGGTTCACCCCCAACCTCGTCCCCTCGGCCTTCTTCATCGGCACCCTGGCCACGGCCAGCTACATCGGCCTGGGCTTCGAGCTCGGCGCCATCGCGATCGTGCTGGGCACGCTGATCGCCGGCGTGCTGCTCGCCTACCTGTGCACCTGGGGTCCAAAGACCGGCGTCGGCCAGCTCCCGCTGGCCCGGCTGCCCTTCGGCAAGACCGTGATCGTGCCCGGCATCCTGCAGTGGGCCTCCTGCACCGCCTGGGACGCGATCAACGGGATCTTCGGCGCCGAGGCGCTCAACATCCTCGTCCACCTGCCGTTCTGGCTCGGCTTGGCCATCATCCTCATCATCCAGGGTCTCGTCGGCCTGTGGGGCTACGAGATCGTGCAGACCGTCGAGAAGTGGATGTCGATCGTGCTCGGCGTCATGTTCGTCATCATCACCGTCAAGATCATCGGCGTCGGGCACTTCGGCACGCCCAACGCCGTGCACGGCGGGCCCCTGGTCGGCGGCTTCCTGCTCATGACGACCATCTCCGCCAGCTTCGTCGTGCCCTGGATCGCCTACGCCTCCGACTACAGCCGCTACATGAAGCCCGACACATCGAGCGCCAAGGTCTTCTGGCTGACCCTGGCCGGCGTCAGCACCTCGTGCATCTGGATCGAGATCCTCGGCCTCGCCGCCGCGACGGTCATCAAGGACGACACGTCGGCCGGCATCCAGAAGCTCGTGGGCGGCGGCATCATCGGCGTGATCGCCCTGATCGCCATCGCCACCGGCACGGTCACCGTCAACGCCGTCAACGACTACTCGGGCTCGCTCGCTCTGCAGGCCACGGGCGCGCGCATCAAGCGGCCCTGGGTCGCCGTCGTGGTCACGATCGTCGCCTTCCTGCTCACGCTGTGGCTGCACAGCGGCGGCGACTTCGCCACCAAGTTCACCAACGTGCTGCTCTTCATCACCTACTGGATCCCGCCCTTCGTGGCGGTGCAGATCATCGACTGGCGGCGCCGCGCCGGCCGGCCGAACGTGCTGCACCTCGTGAGGCAGGACCTGCTGCGCCCGGGCTGGGATGCCCTGGCCGCCATGCTGCTCGGCTTCGTCGTCGCGATCCCGTTCATGGACACCTCGCTGTACATCGGCTGGGCGTCGTCACACTGGCTGCAGTACGGCGACATCGCCTACCTGGTGGGCTTCGTCGTCGCCTTCGCGGCCTATGTGCCGCTGCGCTACGCCGTGACGAAGTCCTGGCGCGAGGTCGACGATGCGGCGGCCGGCGTGGGGCCCGCTACAGCGGGCCCCACGCCGGCCGCCGCAGGCGGGCCGGGCGCCTTGGCGGCCGCGCCGGCCGAGGAGTCGTAGCCGGCCGAGGAGTCGTAGCCGGCCGCGGAGTCGTAGTCGGCCGGCGTCTCGTGGCCGGAGCCTCGTAGGCCCGGCGCGAGACGACCGGGTCGCAGCGTCTCTCGGCGGCGCCCCGACGACGATGCAGGACGCAAAGACGCAAGGACGAGAGCAGCGACTCGCGCCGCCCACACGCAGGCCTTGCGGCTCGGCCCCGCGATGTCCGTACCTGAAGCAGCGGAGGGATGTGTCATGAAGGATGAGGGCAGCGAAGAGCGCCTCGCGCGTATCACCGCGGCCATGGTGACGCTCGACACCGACGCGCTCCCCGGGCTGGTCGAGGAGGCCCTCGAGGGCGGCTGCGCGGCGCCGAGCATCGTCGCCGCGCTCAGCGCCGGCATCAACGAGGTCGGCGACAGGTTCGAGGCCATGGAGTACTTCCTGCCCGAGCTCATCACGGCGGCCGACGCCATGGACCAGGCGATGGCGATCGTGCGCCCGGCACTGGCCGGCGAAGGCGCCGCCAGCGCGGGCGGCGGCACCGTCGTGCTGGCGCAGGTGCAGGGCGACATCCACGACATCGGCCGCAACATCCTGGCCGCCATGCTGCGCGCCGCCGGCTTCACGGTGCACGACATCGGTCACGACGTGCGGCCCGACGTCGTGATCGACAGGGCGCTCGCAGTCGATGCCGACGTGATCGGCCTCTCGTCGCTGCTCACCACGTCGCTGCCGTTCGCGGCGCAGGTGCCCCGGCTGCTGCACGAGCGCGGTCTCGACGGGCGCTTCCGCGTGGCGCTGGGCGGCGGCGCCGTGACGCCCGACTACGCGACCCGGGCCGGCGCCGACGGCTACGCCGTCGACGCGGCGGCCACCGTCAGGCTCATGCACGAGCTCGTCGCGGCGGGGAGGTAGGCGGCCATGACCGACATCTTCGAGGTGCTGCGCCGGGCCGACGGCGGTCCCTACGCCAGGGAACACGACTTCGACATGAAGCTGTTCCGGACCACCTCCAGTCTCGTCAAGGAGCACGGCATCAGGTTCGACCCGGACGTCGTCGTGACGACCGACGACCGGATGGCCGACGGCGTGTTCCAGGCCGGGCTGCGGCTCGCCGTCGAGATGGGCATGCTCTGCACCGACACGAGCCGGGTGATCGAGTTCAGCGAGCGCGAGCTGCTGCAGGCCCTGCGCCTGGCCCCGCGCGAGCTGGTGCTCGGGCAGGGCAAGGACGCGCGGACCCTGCGGGCGCGCACGTTCGGCGACGGCCACCCGATGACCGTGACCGGCGGTTGCCCCGGCACGCCGCTGCCCGAGGAGCTCTTCCTGCCGGTGATGCTGTCCTACGCGCGCGAGCCCCTCATCGACCTGCTCATCCCGGGTTCGCTGACGAGCATCGAGGGCATGGACGTCACCACCGGGGGGCCGCTCGAGATCCGCGCCTGCCGCCAGGAGATGACCTGGGTGCGCGAGGCCCTCGAGCGGGCGGGCCGGCCCGGCCTGCACATCTACGCCGCCGGCGAGAGCAGCGCCACCGAGCTCGGCACCCTGGCGATCTGCCACGAGCGCTACATGCGCACGAGCGACTCGCACATGATCCCGGTGCTGTCCGAGCTCAAGACCGACAACAAGCGGCTCTCGCGCGTCATGACCGGGCTCGAGTACCCGGCCTTCACCACCAGCCTGATCAACCCGATCATCGGTGGCTTCGGCGGCGGCCCCGAGGGCGCGGCGGTCGTGCTCGCGGCGGGGATCATGCTGGCCACCGCCGCCTACCGCGTCGACATGCACTGCCTGCACCCCATCCACAACAAGTACATCTCGGTGAGCACCAGGCAGGCCATGTGGGTCGACAGCGTGGTCGGCCGGGCTTTCGCCCGCAACGCCCCGCTGGCGCTGCTGGCCGACGCCTGGACCACGGCGGGGGCGGGCACCGAGGAGATCCTGCTCGAGGCCGCGGCGCTCGCCGTGGCCCAGGAGACGAGCGCCCTGCACACCGACTCGCTCGGCGCCACCAACGGCGTCTACCCCAACTGCAGCGGCCTCGAGGCGCGCTTCTTCGCCGAGGTCGCCCACGCGGTCTTCGAGCAGGGCCTCGACGCCGAGCGCGCCAACGAGCTGGTCCTCGAGCTCTTCGCGCGTTACGAGCACGGCTTCGACGCGCCCGACCTCGGCCGACCGTTCCCCGAGGTCTACGACGTCAGGGCGATCGAGCCCACCGCCGACTGGCTCGCGACCTACGAGCGCACCAAGGAGGCCGTCGCCGCGCTGGGCCTGGACTTCAGGGCCTAGAGCCTGGCGAGCGGCGCAGACACCGACATACGAAGGGACGGGCCATGATCGACCTTCTCGTCAGGGCCGCGAGGATCGTGGGCGGCGAACCCGCGCCGGTCGACCTTCACGTCGACCACGGCGTCATCGTCGCCGTGGTCCCGGCGGCGGCCGCGGCGGTCCCCGCCCGCGAGGTCGTCGAGGCGCGCGGGGCGCTGCTCTCGGCCCCCTACGTGGAGCCGCACGTCCACCTCGATGCGGTGCTCACCGCGGGCGAGCCGCGCTGGAACGAGAGCGGCACGCTTTGGGAGGGCATCGCCTGCTGGAGCGAGCGGAAGGCGAGCCTGAGCAGGGACGACGTCATCGAGCGCGCCGAAGAGGTCATCCGCTGGCAGGTGACGCAGGGCGTGCTGTTCGTGCGCACCCACGTCGACGTCACCGACCCCACGCTCCAGGCCCTCGACGCGCTCCTCGAGGTCCGCGACCGCGTACGCGACGTCGTCGGCCTGCAGATCGTCGCCTTCCCGCAGGAGGGCATCTGCTCGTTCCCCGACGGCGAACGGCTCATGGACGAAGCGGCGCGGCGCGGCGCCGACGTGATCGGCGCCATCCCCCACTTCGAAGACACGCGCGAGGACGGCGTGCGCTCGGTCGAGATCGCCGTTGAGCTCGCCCAGCGCTACGACCGGCTCCTCGACGCCCACTGCGACGAGATCGACGACGAGCAGTCGCGCTTCGTCGAGGTGCTCGCCACCCTGGCTCTGCGCAGCGGGCTGCGTGAGCGGGTGTCGGCCAGCCACACCACGGCGATGGGCTCCTACAACGCCGCCTACGCCTACAAGCTGCGCCGCATCCTGCTGCGCTCCGGCATCAGTGTGATCGCCAACCCGCTCACCAACCTGCACCTGCAGGGGCGCTTCGACGCCTATCCCAGGCGGCGCGGCCTCACCCAGGTCAAGGAGCTGCTCGCCGCCGGCGTCAACGTCGCCCTCGGCCACGACGACGTGATGGACCCCTGGCACCCGCTCGGCACCGCCAGCCCCGTCCAGGTGGCGCTCGTCGGGGCCTACGGCACGCAGATGACGGCGCCGGCCGAGATCGACGAGTGCTTTCGCATGGTGACCGACCGCGCGGCGGCGACCCTCTGCCTGGGCGAGGGCTACGGCATCGCCCTCGGCAGGCCGGCCAGTTTCGTCGTGCTGCCGGCCCTGAACGCGTTCGACGTGATACGCCGCCAGGTGCGGCCGTCCCACGTGGTGTCGCACGGGCGCATCGTCGCCACGACCCCGCCGGCGGCGGCCCGGCTCGACTGGCCCGGCCGCGAGCGCGAGTCGATCGACTACATCCGCGCGAGCGAGGCCGCCGGCGCGACCTGGCGGGTGCCGCCCGACTGAGGCCGCGGGCACCGTCCGGCGCGCGCCGCCGGGTCGATGGTGCCCCGTCAGGTCGTGCCGAACAGACGGTCGCCCGCGTCGCCCAGGCCCGGCACGATGTAGGCGTGCTCGTCGAGGTGCGAGTCGAGCGCCGCCATGTAGACCTTCACGGCGGCGTGGTCGCGATTGAACCGGCGCATGCCTTCGGGCGCGCCGACCAGGGCGAGAAACAGGATCGAGCTGTCGGGCACACCGTGGGCGTTCAGCGTGGCGACCGCGTGGGCCGACGAGTTGCCGGTGCCGACCATCGGATCGACGAGGATGAAGGTGCGGCCTTCGACCTCGGGCAGCTTCACCAGGTACTCGTGGGGCTCCTTGGTGACGGGGTCGCGGTACAGCCCGATATGCCCCACACGCGCCCCCGGGACGAGCTCGAGCAGACCGTCGGCCATACCGATCCCCGCCCGCAGGATGGGCACCACGGCGAGCTTCTTGCCGGCGATGACCGGAGCCTTCGTCTTGGTCAGCGGCGTCTGGATCGTCTCGTAGGTGAGCGGCAGGTCGCGGGTCACCTCGTAGCCCATGAGCAACGCGATCTCGCGCAGCAACTGGCGGAACGTACGAGTCGAGGTGGCGACGTTGCGCATGTGGCTCAGCTTGTGCTGGATCAGAGGGTGGTCGAGGAGGTGGAGGTTGGGAAACTCGTCGACCTGCTGCATGTCACGTCACCTTTCGAGCGCGATTCGGGGCGGCGTCCGCCGTCCTCACATTCTCTCAAAGTGAGGGCCGCTGCGCGCGCGAAGCGGGCGAACCAGTCGGCGACCGTTCGACGCCCTGTATCATCTCGTTGACGCTGGGCGACAGACCGTGGCGTGGAGCGCCAGGGGCACGTCTCCGGCGTTCTACGCGAGAAGGCCATGCGACTGTACTTGATCAACCCATCCAACCCGCTCGCGACCGTCGTGCGGGTCAAGCAGAACCGCTGGAACCGCTTCCGTGTCTGGAAGCCTCTCGGCCTCATGGTCCTCGCCGGTCTGACCCCGCCCGACTGGCAGATCTCGATCGTCGACGAGAACCTCGGGGTGCCCGACTATGAGGCCCTGCCGCGCCCCGATCTCGTGGGCATCACCGCCTTCACCTCACAGGCCGACCGCGCCTACGAGCTCGCCGCCTCCTTTCGCCGGCGCGGCGTCCCTGTGGTGATGGGCGGCATTCACGCGACCACCCGCACCGACGAAGTCATGGAGCGCGTCGATGCGGTGGTCACCCAGGAGGCGGAGACCGTCTGGCGGCGGGTCCTCGACGACCTCGGGCGCGGAAAGCTGGCGCGGCGCTACGACGGGGGGCACGCTGAGCCGAGCCAGATCCCGCCGGCACGCCACGATCTGCTGCCGCGAGGTTACTTCTTCGGTGCGGTCCAGACCACGCGCGGCTGCCCGCTGAGCTGCAGCTTCTGCAGCGTGACGGCCATGAACGGAGCCCGCTACCGGCAGCGACCGATCGGCGCCGTCATCCGCGAGCTTCGCCTGATGAACGAGCTCGCCGTGCTCATCGTCGACGACAATCTGATCGGCACGCGGCCGGAGCACATCGCGCGAGCGAAGGATCTCTTTCGTGCCATGATCGCCGCCAGGCTGCACAAGCGGTGGATCGCCCAGGTCACGATCAACTTCGCCGACGACGAGGAGCTCCTGTCGCTGGCCGCCCGGGCCGGGTGCAGGGGCGTCTTCATCGGCTTCGAGTCGCTCACCGGAGAGGGGCTACAGGAGCTCGGCAAGAAGTTCAACCTGCGCGGAGGTCGCGACATCCCGGCCTCGGTGCGGCGCATCCAGCGCCACAAGATCCAGGTCGCGGGCTCGTTCGTCATCGGTCTCGACGGCGACACGCCGGGCATCGGCGGACGCGTCGCAGAGACGGCCGGCCGCTACGGTGTGGACATGCTCAACGTGCTGTTCCTGACACCGCTGCCGGGGACCCGCCTGTGGGACCAGATGGACGCCGAGCAGCGCATCGTGCTCAACGACTACCCGAAGGACTGGGCCCACTACACGCTGGGGTTCCCCGTGGTGCGCTACCCGCACCTCTCGCTCGACGCAAGCATCGACGAAGTCGACGGCTGCAGCCGGCGCTTCTACTCCGTCTCGCAGATCGCGCGGCGCGCGGGACGCGACCTGCGCGGTCGCCGCCAGCCCCTGAGCAGCCTGGTCAGCAGCCTCGCGGCCCGGCGCAACGCTCACCTGAGTCGCGAGGCCCACGCCGAGTTCAGGCGCGACCAGGGCGGCAGATGGGGTCAGACCGCGCCTGCGGCGTACCACACGGGGCCGGCGAGCGTTGCGCATGGGATACTGGGAGGTAGCAGGGGTAGAACGTAGGCGCAGCCTTTCGTTTCCAGCCGAGTGGGGGAGCAGCCATCGTCACGCAGACAGCCGCGGCAGCGCCGCAGGTCATGAAGTTCCGCAAGCAGAGCCTCAAGGTGAGGCTCATCGAGCCGGCCGCTCCCAGCATCAACATCCTGTCCTACGGCATCTACCCGCGACTCGGCCTGCCCATCATCGGGGCGGCGCTCAAGGCGGCCGGCCACGACGTGCGGATCTACTGCCCCCAGGCGGCGCCCATCGACCGCGACGACCTTGCCACCGCCGACCTCGTCGGCATCTCGACGACCACTTCGACCGCGCCGGCCGCCTACCGGCTGGCCGACCGCCTGCGCGCCGCCGGCATCCCTGTGGTGATCGGCGGCCCCCACCCCACGTTCGTGCCCGACGACGCGCTGCCGCACGCCGACTTCGTGGCCCGCGGCGAGGGCGGTGAGGCGCTGATGGCCGAGCTCATCGAGGCGCTCGCCGGCAGGCGCGAGCTCGACGGTATCGCGGGACTTTCGTTCTGCCGCGACGGGCACGCCGTGCACAATCAGGCACGCGAGCGCCGCCTCGATCTCGACGGCCTGCCGCTGCCCGACCTCTCCCTGATCGTGGGCGCAGAGCGCATCCGGGAGACCCCGGTCATGACCAGCCTCGGCTGTCCGTTCGGCTGCACGTTCTGCACAGTGACCCTCATGTTCGGCCGCGCCTACCGCTGCCGCAGCCCGGAGCATGTGGTCGCCGAGCTCGAGGCCAGACGACCGACCAGCGTCTTCTTCTACGACGACAACCTGGCAGCCGACAAGCGCCGGCTCAAGACGCTCTTGCAGATGATGATCGAGCGCGGCCTCGCGGTGCCCTGGCAGGCTCAGGTGCGGGCCGACGTCGCCCGCGACGAGGAGCTGCTTGCGCTCATGCGACGCTCGGGCTGCCGGCGCCTTGCCCTCGGCCTCGAGTCGATCGAGCAGGCGACGCTGGACGGCTATGCCAAGTCACAGACGGTCGACGACGCCGTGCGCGCCGTCGAGGCGCTGCACCGCCACGGTATCAAGTGCCACGGCATGTTCGTGGTCGGCGCCGACACCGACACGGCGCAGACGGCGCGCACGACGGTCGAGTTCGCCGCCCGGCACCGCATCGACACGCTCATGCTCAACGTGCTCACGCCGGCTCTCGGCACCAGGCAGTACGAGGCGATGAACGCCGGCAGTCGCATCTTCGAGCAGGGCTGGCAGTTCTACGACGGCCAGCACGTCGTCTTCACGCCCCAGAAGATGACCCCTTTGGAGCTGCAGCGCGAGGTCGTGGCCGCCTACCGGCGCTTCTACTCGGTGCGCCGTGGGCTGGGGCACCTCAGCCGGCTGCGCTTCAGCCACCTGCTCGACCACCTCTGGGGCTGGTGGTTCGTTCGGCGCTGGCGCCGGGAGCCCGTGAACCGCTCCTACCTGAAGGAGCTCGCGGAACGTTCGCGACGGTCGTCGCCGGCCGACGAGGCTGCGCTCAGCCTCGACGCGACCGGCCGCACGGTCGCCTAGCGGCGTTCGTTCCGGGGCCACTCGTGTCTCAGAGCCGAGCCCGCCGGGAATGATCGTCGTGCCGGGCTCGTCCGGGAGCCCTTGACTGCAGGTAGACTGGAGCGGTCACGCGAGACCGACGCCGACCACCTGCGTGCCACCCGCGCCCCGAGCCCCACGCGGCCCCTTGTCAGATGCGAAGGAGAGCCCCATGAGCAGCGTTTCGGTCCATGCCGCAGCCGAGAGGCAACGGTCATGGTAGCCGTCGCCGGCGCCACCATCGCCGAACTGGTCGTCATCGCCGTGGTCGTGGTCGTGCTGCTCGCCCTGGGGCGCAGCAGCGTGCGCATGGTGCGCCCCACCCATCGCGGCCTGGTCGAGCGCCTGGGCAAGTACAACCGCTACGCCGGGCCGGGCATCCACGGGGTCATCCCGATCATCGAGCGCATGTACCAGGTCGACATTCGCGAGGCCCTGGTCGAGGCGCAGCCCCAGGAGATCATCACCAACGACAACCTGAACGCCAAGGTCGACGCGCAGGTCTACCTCAAGGTCAAGGCCGACGAAGAGAGCGTCAAGGCCTCGGTCTACAACGTCACCAACTATCAGAACCAGGTGGTCAACCTGGCGCGCACGACGCTGCGCAACATCATCGGCACGCTCTCGCTGAAGTCGGCCAACTCCGAGCGCGGCAAGATCAACGAGGAGCTGCGCACGGCGCTCAAGACCGAGACCGCCGCCTGGGGCATCGAGATCCTGCGCACCGAGCTCAAGGAGATCGACCCACCGCGCGACGTGCAGGAGACCATGAACAAGGTCGTGAAGGCCGAGAACGAGAAGGTGGCGGCCGTCGACTTCGCCACCGCGACCGAGACCCAGGCCGACGGCGCGCGGCGCGCCGAGATCAAGAAGGCCGAGGGCATCAAGCAGGCCAAGATCCTCGAGGCGCAGGGTGAGGCCCAGGCCATCCAGCTCGTCAACGAGGCGGCCGACAAGTACTTCGTGGGCAACGCCCAGATGCTGCGCAAGCTCGAGGCCGTCGAGCGGGCGCTCTATCAGAACAGCAAGATCGTGGTGCCGGCCGACACGCAGCTCGTCAACGTGATCGGCGACCTCGGCGGGCTCGTGCCGATGCCCACCGACAACGGTCAGCCGACCGTCAAGATCGCGGCGGTGAGCTGAGCCACAACGGGCGCGTGCGCCGGACGCGCCGGGTCGCAGCCCGGCCCTGCGTCGATGTGAGGCGCTACGTCGCGCCCCGCGTGCCGCGGGCGGCGTCGGGACCGGCCTTCTGCGCCGCCGTACCGGCCTTCTGCGCCGCCGCCGCGCTCTCATGCTCGGTCCAGGGCGCTTCGTAGACACGAGCGACCTCTGCGGCGTAGCGGTCGAGCGGGCCGCAGAGTTGCGTGATGATGCTCTCCGCCCCGTCGTGGGTCGGTCGTGCGCCCGTCGCGGTCACGATCTCGCGCGACTGCTGCGGGTTGTCGATCAGCATGCACGGCAGGTAGAGATTGTGGTTGAAGGGCTGGCGCGCGCGGATCTCGCGAAAGTAGGGGCTGTTGAAGGCCTCGGCCAGCGAGGTCTCGGCGATGTTGTCGGTGGCGAAGTGACAGAAGATGCAGGGCTCGACCCAGCCCTCGTTGTTGACGTGCACGTAGTGTCTGCCGGCGATGCAGCCGCCGACGAAGGGCGCGTCGCCCCAGAAGTCGACGGGGAACATCGCCTTGCTGTTGCGCAGGCGGATGATGCCGAGGCGGATCTCGTTGCGCTCCTCGGGCGTCGGCATGAGCGCCACGTCGGGGGCGCCGCCGACCGGCATGTAGAGGAAGTGCCACGACAGGGCGGCGCCCTTGGCGACGAGCGGGTCGACGAACTCGTCGCTCAGCAGCATCTGCCAGTTCTTGCGGGTGACGGTGGCTGAGTAGCCGAACAGCAGGCCGGCCTGCCCGAGCAGGTCCATGGTGCGCATGAGCTCGCGATAGGTGCCCGCCCCGCGACGTTCGTCGGTGCGCCGCTCGTCGCCCTCGATGCTGAGCATGAGGGCGACGTTGCCGAGCTTGGCCAGGCGGTCGACGTGCGCCGGGCTGACCAGCGTGCCGTTGGTGAAGATCTGAAAGTAGGTCTCGGGGTTGGCGGCGACCAGGTCGAGCAGGTCGGCGCGGATGAAGGGCTCGCCGCCCAGCACGGTGATCAGATAGACGCCCATCTCGGCGGCCTGATCGACGATGCGCTGCAGCAGCTCGGGCGCCATGTCGCTCTCGAGCGAGTACTCGGCCGCGTAGCAGCCCTCGCAGTGCAGGTTGCAGCGCATGGTCGGGCTGACGATCACGGTGAAGGGCGCGACCATGCCGGTGCGGCGGTTGAAGTCCTGGCGTTTCTGGGAGCCGCGCAGGAGCGCGTTGACGACGAAGCCGTTGATGAAGCCGTCGCGGCAGGCCGGGCTCAGGTCGCGCAGTACGTGCCGGGAGATCCCCAGGGCGGGGTGGTCCTGCTCGACCTTCTCGCGCACGAAGCGCACCTCGGACTTGTGGTTATCGGGCGCGAGCTTCTCGGCCACCGCGAAGGCGCGCAGGATGTTCTTCTTGTTGTCGCTTGCGGCAAAGCGGAACATCTCCTTGATGAGACGCCGCTGCACGGCGCCGTAGAGACCGTCGGTACGACTCACAGGACACCCCCTTCATGTTCCCTCGAGCGATGCTGGCCCCGATCGCGTGCGTCCGTACCGGCCGCTCAGCCGCACGGCCGGTCGGGCATCTCGTGTTCTATCACCAAACGACAGCGGTTTTGCCCCGCAGGCCGCGCGCGGTCCGCTGCCGCGCCTCGGCCCGGAGCTCCGCGCAGGCGCGTCTGTTCTGGCGACACAATCGACGGACGATCGCTCATGAGCGAGGCACGCTAGATCCGATACCTGTGTATGCGCGGTTTCGCGTGAGAGCCACGGAGGTTCCGGATGATACCTACCAGAAGACTACTGCCCTTTGTCGTCGTCTGCGCGCTGGTCCTGGCCTGTGCCTCACAGGCGCTCGCCGACCCGGCGCCCGGCGCCAGTCCGCAGGGTTTCACCTGCCTCGGCAGGGTGACGGCGACGACCGCAAGCAGCGTGACGATCACGGTGAGACGTGCCTCGTGCGCGCTACAGGGCTCGCTCGGCCAGAGTCTCACGCTCACGGTGACCGACCAGAGCGTCCTCACCGAGCTCACAAAAGGCGCGAAGACCACGGTGAGCGCCGCGGATGTGCCCACCGGCGACCTCGTCCTGGCTCACGGCACGATCGACGCCACGGCAACGCCGCTGGCCTATGACGTCAGCACGGCCCGGATCTGGCGACCGCGTCTCCATACCCGTTTCCTCTGCGTGGGAGTGGTCTCGTCGGTCAACCTCGACCCCGCCTACCTGGCGGTGACCGTGGCCCGCGGCTCGCTCGGACTGCCGCGCTACCTGCACAAGACGATCACGATCGACGTGCCTTCGAGCGCGCCCATCTTCTGCCTGCAGCACGGTTCGAGGAGCGCCACCACCTTCGACCAGATCACGGTCGGCGATCGCGTCTGGATCGGCGGCGTCGCCGACCGCAGCGACCCCGGCGCGCCGGTCTTCACGGCACGCCGCGTCCTCGTACACCATCCCGTGCCCGTCGATCAGCTCACGTGGTACGCCTGCCGCGGCACGGTGAGCTCGTTCGACGCGGGAGCCGGCACCGTGACCGTGACCCTGGCGAACGCGACCCGCGCCCTCCATGCGGACATCGGCGGCGACGTGACGCTCACCGTCTCCGGCTCGAGCGTCATCAACACGCTTGCCGACGGCGTCGTGACCACGATCGGCGTCGGCGACCTGACAAGCGGCGAGTCGATCGTCGTCTCGGGTCAGATCGATCGCAGCGACCCGACGACTCCCGTGTACGACATCGGCCATGCCTTCGTGTGGCAGCCGGCGACGGACTCGCTGGTAAGAAGGGCAGCCTAGCGTCGCAACCGGCGCCTTGATGCTCCGGCGGGCGGGCACTGCCTCTGGCAGTGCCCGCCCGCCCTGCGACCACCAAGCGCGAGCCGGATGGCCGCCCGCCATTCACCCGTAGTCGATACTCTCCACCAAGCTCCGGCCGCCGCTGACGGCGGCGTCGCACGACCGCCCGCCGCGCTCACTCGACTGCCGGGACTCTCTCCTTGCTCGCATGCCCATGCGACCGGCCACCAACAGGCTCTGCTCCTGGTCGTTCGCCAGGTCCACCTGCGTCGCCGACCTTCAATGTGCGGATATGCTCGTGCGTGATGCCGCCCGACGGCACATCGGGGTGGTGCTTGGCGCACAGCATGTAGTGACGATACGGGTGACGTCCATGGCGCCAGCAGCCCTTCACGTGACAGCTGTGCGCCCGGAAGTACGCGACCACCGCGACAAGCAACGTCAGCTCCCCGAGGTCACTGCCGGGGCCGCTCCACCACGGATACCACTTGCCGTTGTCGGCTCCGCTGAAGTGCATGAACCAGTGCCACAGCAACAGCATGACGTTCGCCTCCTCAGTCCCCTGGTACGTCCTAGAGCATACTGCTAGATGAAGCTATCGAGGTTGCTGAGACTCTCCAGCCACGCCGGACGACCAGCCGACACCGGGGCCGGCGCTTGTCATCTCGCGCTCGCCGTGGGGCCTGCCTTCTTCGTGGCTCGCGCTCGCCGTGGGGCCTGCCTTCTTCGTAGCGATGAAGCCTATACGTCGATACCGTCATCGTCCACGACAGCCAGACCTCAAGGGAGCACGCGCTCGCGCATCGTGCCTCCTGTGCCTTGATCGACCAGACCGACGAGGTCCCGACCGCGCTCACCAGCCGGCTCGACGAGCCGTGACGTTGTTGCGGCGGCAACGATGGGTACCGTAGCAGCGGCCACGGCAAGGAAGCATGAGGAGACTCACAACCCAGCTCGTCGTCACGGCGCTCATCACGGTCGCTTTCGTCGTGACGGCCCTGAGCGGCCTGGTCCTGTACATGCCGGGACGGCTCGTTCCGGTCTTCGGCATCTCCCTGCTGACATGGCGTGCCGTCCACGAGCGAAGCGCCCTGGCGCTCACGGCGGCTGTCGTGGCACACATCGTCTTGAACCGGCGTCGCGTCGGCGAGATGCTCGCCCGCCTGGTGCGACCGACCGCTGCTTCCCAGAGGGCCGCACCAGCCGCGCCCAGGCGGCCGCCGGACCCGGCAGTCGACGCAGACGAGCAGGGCGTCGGCGCCTCAGACCCATCGCCGCGATTGCGCCTCGACCGGCGCTGGTTCCTGCTGCTCGCTGCCGGCGCCGCGGCGGCCGTGATCGCCGGCCTGGATCTCACGCGCAGAGGCCACCGCGCGGCCCGCTCGGGACCGGCCGGCCTGCTCGAGGACTTCCCGGTCCTGAACATCGAGAGCGGGCCGCCGAAGGTCGGCGCACCAAGCTGGGTGGTCACGGTGGACGGCCTCGTGGACAGCCCCCAGCGTCTTGATCGCAGCGCCTGGCTTGCCCTGCCGCGCACGCAGGAGACGCGCGACTTCCACTGCGTCGAGGGCTGGAGCGTGAGCCATCTCGGCTGGGAGGGGGTGCGCGTCGCCGACCTGCTCAGCCTGGCCAGACCGCAGGCCGCCGGTCAGTTCGTCACCTTCCACGCCTATGGCGACAGCTACTCAGACAGCCTCACGCTGGCCGAGGCCCAGTCGCCCGAGACCTTGCTTGCCGACGCACTCGACGGGGCGGCGTTGCCGCCCGCCCACGGCGGACCGCTGCGCCTCGTCATCCCCTCGCAACTCGGCTACAAGAACGTGAAGTGGGTCGCGCATCTCGAGGTGACCGCGACGCGGGCGCAGGGTTACTGGGAGAAGAACGGCTATCCAGCCGAGGCACCGGTGGGCTGACCGGCGGGTGTCGTCGCCCCGCTGTGGCGGCCCGAGTGTGCGGGCCGCCACAGCTCCTTGGACGCTGGTCTCTAGCCGAGGGCGATGCCTTCGACCGCTTCAGGCGGCATCGGAAGTCCCGTGACGGTCTGGACCAAGGTGAGGCTGCCGTCGTGCTGGACGCGGAACACGCTGATCGTCCCCGCCCCGCCGCACTCCACATAGAGGAAGCGCTGATCGGCGGTTGCGACGGAGTCGGTCACACCCGGGGCGATCGTGGCCGCCGTGGCGTTCACGAGCACCGGAGCGCCGCTGCCGTCCAGTTTGAACGAGCTCACGTCGCCGCTGCCGGCGTTGGAGACGTAGAAGAAGCCGCGGGCGGCGCTCACCCAGCAGGCCGCAGCCTGGCCGTCGGTCACAGAACCGATGTTGGTGATGCTGTTGTCGGGGTTGATGGCGTAGGTGCTGAGGAAGCTGTTCAGGGCCTCCGTCACCACGAGGCGACCCCAGGGATCGAAGACGAAGGCAAAGGGCACCGGCGTCTTTGAGACGGTGGAGACCGCCGTCTTGCTCAGCCTGCCGGAGTCGTGCACCCAGAAGACGTCGATCGAGCTGGTCGAGGCCTTGGTCGTGACGATCAGCTTGCGGCCGTCGGGGCTGAAACCGACCTGACCGGGCGAGTGCAGGTAGTCCGGCGGGTTGGTGTTGCCCAGGCTCAGCGAGCGCTTCGAGCCCCGGATCGGCCAGAGGTGGTCACGGCCCAGCCGGTAGCCCTGCACCGAGCCGTCGAGGCCGGCATTGAGGACGTAGACCAGGTGGCGGTAGACGGCGATGCTCACCGGGAACTGGCCGCCCGAGGCGACCACCTGCTTCAACCAGAGGCGATCGCCGCGCACGCGGAAGAGCGAGACCGTGTTGCTGCCGGCGTTGACCGCCAGCAGCACGCGGCCGTGGTCGGCGCTCATCAGCGAACCCTGAGAGGCGAGCGGGTCTGCCGTGGCGCCCGCAGCGGTGCCGCCCGCGCCGCCGGTCGAGTAGCTGGCGGCGAAGGTCAGCGTGCCGTCCCACGCGCGGTCGTAGACCATGATCTGATTGGCGGTGGTGTTGTTGGTCTGGACGAACAGCGCCTGCTGTGCGTGCCGATCGCGTCCCGAAGCAAAAGCGCTCGAGGTGGCGACCAGCATGAGAGCGAGGACGACCATCGCGGCCGTACCCACGCCGAACGTCAGGAAGGTCTTGGGTCTTCTCATGGCTCCTCCAGGTCATCGAGCGCCGTCTCTCACCCCGGCGCTGCCTGCGGCATCGTCTGTCAGACCGTCTGCCCAGAGGCCCCAACGGACCCCGGGTCACGCCCACTGGGCGTCACTCATGCGGTCAAGCACACCTCCGGCGTCGCCAGTTCGACCGCGACGCTTATGCCCGCGGCGGTGCCGCAGCCTCGCCGTTGGCCGTGAGCCCGTGCTCGGATCGGCCATTCGACACCGCACCATCAGCCCATCCTCAGCATGCTCACGGCGGCCTCACAGGCGTCCGTGATACTCCCTGGTCAAAGCCAGGCACAGACCCGCTACCAGCAGGGGGTGCAGATGGACGTCGATCACGAGTTTGCCGCCGGGGTCGAAAGCACAGCGCATGGTGCGCTTGTGGTGATCGTGGTCGGCAGCATCGACATCGCCTCGGCGGCGCAGTTCAAGGAGCTGCTGCTCGAGACGGTCGAACAAAGGGCGCCGCGTATCGTGATCGACCTGACCCACGTCGCCTCGATCGACTCGACCGGCCTCGGTGTGCTGGTGAGCGCCGCCAAGAAGGCAGCGCCGGGCTCACTCGCCCTGATCTGCGCAGACGAGGCCATCCTCAACGTCTTTCGCCTGGTCGGCCTCGATCGCATCGTTGCCGTCCATGGCTCACACCGGGCGGCGCTCGGTCCGCCCGCCGAGATCAGCGAGGAGGCCGACGATGAGTGAGCGAGAGGCCCTTCGCCAGGGCCTGGAGCGAGACAGGTCGTCCGTTAGCCTCGGTCCGTTCGGGGCTGGTGTTCGCGGCCAAGTAAAGGACCCCGATGTCGCCTATCGCGTATCCTCTGCGTCATGAGAAGTCCGCAACGTCGAGAGGCCGGGCTGGCGGCCATCAAGGCCATCCACACCCTGGTCTGGTTGTCGATCGAATCGTGCATGGCCTATGTGCTCTACGCGGGTCTCGCCCGCCGCTCGGACCGGCGAGCCGCGATCGCGGCCGCCGTCGTGACCGGCGAGAGCCTCGTCTTCGCAGGCAACCGCTGGCGCTGTCCGCTGGCCCAGGTGGCCGAGCAGCTCGGCGCCGAGAAAGGCTCGGTCACCGACATCTATCTGCCCGACCGGCTGGCTCGCAACCTGCCAGCCATCCACGTGCCGCTCATCGTGCTGGCCCTCCTGTTGCACGCGAGGAATCTCCGCGGCCACCATGGTCGTCATCTCCGAGCGCAAGCTAACGTGAACCTGACGGCGACCGGCTAGCTTCGCAGCAGCAGCCTGCGAGGAGGTCTCATGGCAAAGACCAAGGTGCTCTTTCTGTGCACCCACAACGCGGCCCGCAGTCAGATGGCCGAAGCCTTTCTGCGCACTTACGGCGGCGAGTCCTACGAAGCCTGCAGCGCCGGTCTTGAACCCCGCGAGATCGACCCGCTTACCGTCCGGGCGATGGACGAGCGCGGCATCGATATGGCCGGCCAGCGCACCAAGGGGCTCGATCAGTATCTCGGGCGCGAGCGTTTCGGCATCCTCATCACCGTCTGCGAGCGCGCCGAGGCCGAGTGCCCGGTCTTCCCCGGCGTGAGCACCCGCCTGCACTGGTCCTTCGCTGACCCGGCCGCAGCCCAAGGCGACGAGGACGAGCGCCTCGAGAAGTTCCGCGAGGTGCGCGACGCCATCGAGTTGCGGGTGCGCGAGTGGCTCGCCGAACGGGCAGCACGCCTCGGTCAGAGCGGCCGCTGAGCCAAGGTTGTCGGTCGGGCAGGTATGGTCGGTGGCAGCGAGGCCGCCTCGTCCTCGTGAGCGGCTCGCGGCTCAAGAGGAGGTGTGATGCCCTACCGTCTCGACACCACCCCGGCCTACGCCGATCTGCCCGAACAGATCAGCGTCAAAGTCGTGGCCGCCTACCTCGGCGTGAGTCCCAAGGCCATCTACCAGCAGATCATGCGCGGCAGCCTTCCGGCCACAAAGGTCGGGGCGCACTATCCGGGTCGCCCGCGACGCTCTTGCCGCGCCGGTGATCGTGGCGGGCAAGAGGGCCTGGAGCCGGCGGGAGTTCGTTGACCATGCCTCGTCGCACTCAGCGCCACGCCCTGGGCACGCCGCCGGCGAGCGAGCCCTACCCCGGCCTCTACGTTTCGAGATCCGAGTTCGTGGCTGAGATGCGCTGGCTTGCCGACCGTGGCTACCAGGCGGTCACCCTCGACGAGGTCATGCGCACTCGGTGAACCACCCGGATCTCACCACGCTCGATGCCGCCGAGTTGCGCTACCAGGTGGTCGCGAGCCGGCGCTATCTGCAGCGTCTGCTCCATGTTCCGGTGAACAGCTTCTGCCACCCCCCGAGCAAGTACGACGCTGCGGTCATTGCCGCGGTGCGCGCCGCCGGTTACTCCAACGCCACGACCGAGCAGGCTATGCGACAAAGGACGATCCATACCAGCTCGCCCGCTTCGAGATCGAGGGCGGCCAGGGCGTGGCCGGGCTTGCGGCGGACCTTCGGGGCGGATGACCACGTCCGGTTCGGCTGTGCGACCAATCCGTCGTCCACGTCGCCACTTCTCATCGGCCTGCCAGATCTCCTGCATCGCTACAGCAGGAGAGACACGAGAGAGCCGGTGATGGTCACCGAGGTCGGCCCACTCTGAAGCGGCGACCTCGGTGGACAGCAACGCGATGAGAACCATGGTCGCACTGCCGACCCGTGTCGCGCCCGTCGTGCGCCTTGACACAAGCGTCGAGCACGGTCAGGAGACGCCCAGCGGCCCGGCCTTCGTCGTCCTTGGCCTTCGCCAACGGCGGTTCATCTCGACCGATTCGCAACCGCGAGCCTAGACTGCGGTTGGCAAGCTGCGGGACAACCGGGCCGCCTTCAAGAGGAGAGATTGAGATGTCCGACGAGAGCGTACGCGCCGACGCGCGCATGTCCGAGGCGATGACCGTTCGCCGATGGTGGCCAGACCGGCTCGACCTGACGGTGCTGCACCGCGAACCGGCAGCGGCCGACCCGATGGGGCCCGACTTCGAGTACGCGACCGAGTTCGCCACCCTCGACCTCGAGGCCGTGCGCCGCGACCTCTACGCCCTGATGACCGATTCGCAGGCCTGGTGGCCGGCTGACTACGGTCACTATGGCCCGCTCTTCATCCGCATGGCCTGGCACAGCGCGGGCACCTACCGGATCAGCGACGGTCGCGGCGGCGCGGGTTCTGGTCAGCAACGATTCGCTCCCCTCAACAGCTGGCCCGACAACGCCAACCTAGACAAGGCGCGACGCCTGCTCTGGCCCGTCAAGCGCAAGTACGGCCGCAAGATCTCGTGGGCCGACCTTCTGATCCTCGCCGGCAACTGCGCCCTTGAGTCGATGGGCTTTGCCACCTTCGGCTTCGGCGGCGGGCGGCAGGACGCCTGGGAGCCCGAGGACATCGACTGGGGCACGGAGCACACCTGGCTTGCAGACGAGCGCTATAGCGGCGACCGAGACCTCGCCGACCCGCTGGCCGCTGTCCAGATGGGCCTGATCTACGTGAACCCCGAAGGCCCGGGCGGGAATCCGGACCCGCTGGCCGCAGCCGTCGACATCCGCGAGACCTTCCGGCGCATGGCGATGAACGACGAGGAGACCGTCGCCTTGATTGCCGGCGGGCACTCGTTCGGCAAGACCCACGGCGCCGGCGATCCAAGCAACGTGGGCCCCGAGCCCGAGGCCGCTCCGCTGCAGCAGATGGGCCTCGGCTGGAAGAGCAGTCACGGCAGCGGCTCGGGAGACGACGCCATCACGAGCGGCCTCGAAGGCGCCTGGACGCCCACGCCGACGGCCTGGGACTCGAGCTTCTTCGACACCCTGTTCGGCTACGAATGGAAGCTCTCCAGGAGCCCGGCCGGCGCCCAGCAGTGGATCCCCACCGACCCGGCGGCGCAGGACGCCGTGCCCGATCCGCACGACCCGGCCAGGCGCCACGCCCCGGTGATGCTCACGACCGACCTCGCGCTTCGCATGGACCCGGTCTACGAGCCCATCTCGCGGCGCTTCCACGAGCACCCCGAGGAGCTCGCCGAGGCCTTCGCCAGGGCCTGGTTCAAGCTGACCCACCGCGACATGGGGCCGCGCAGCCGCTACCTCGGCCCCTGGGTGCCGGCCGAGCCGCAGATCTGGCAGGACCCGGTGCCGCCGGTCTCCCACCCATTGGTGGGAGCGACGGACATCGCGGCGCTCAAGCGGCGGATCCTCGCCTCGGGGCTTTCGGTGTCGCAGCTCGTCTCCACGGCCTGGGCCTCGGCCGCGACCTTCCGCGGCACCGACAAGCGCGGGGGCGCCAACGGCGCCCGCATTCGCCTCGCCCCGCAGAAAGACTGGGCGGTCAACCAGCCCGCCGAGCTGACGCAGGTGCTGCAGACATTGGAGACCGTCCGCGAGCAGTTCGATGCCGAGGCGTCGGGCGGCACGCAGATCTCGCTCGCCGACCTGATCGTGCTGGGCGGTTGCGCGGCCGTCGAGCAGGCCGCAAAGGGGGCCGGCGTCGCGGCCAACGTGCCTTTCACCGCGGGCCGCACTGACGCGACGCAGGAACAGACCGACGTCGAGTCGTTCGCCGTGCTCGAGCCGCTCGCCGACGGCTTTCGCAACTACCTGGGAAACGGCGCGGCGAGGCGCGGCGAGCACCTGCTCGTCGACAAGGCGAGCTTGCTCACCCTCACCGCGCCCGAGATGACGGTGCTCGTGGGGGGCCTGCGCGTGCTCGGCGCCAACTACGACAGGTCCGGCCTCGGCGTGCTCACCACCCGCAAAGGGACGCTGACCAACGACTTCTTCGTCAATCTTCTCGACATGAGCACGATCTGGCAGCCTGCGGACGGGACCGAGCAGGCCTTCGAAGGCCGGGACCGCGCGACGGGCGAGGTCCGCTGGACGGCGAGCCGCGTTGATCTGGTGTTCGGCTCAAACTCACAGCTGCGGGCGATCGCCGAGGTCTACGCATGCGACGACGCGCAGGAGAAGTTCGTGCGCGACTTCGTCGCCGCCTGGGGCAAGGTCATGATGCTTGACCGCTTCGACGTCGGCTGAGACCGCCCTGGTTGCGGCCGCGCTGGCGGTGTCGACGCTGGCGCGCCGCGACCAACGCACGATCGACACGCGCGGCGACCAGCGTCGCGCCGTGAAGGTCGACGACATCGCGTGCCGTCTCAAGCTCGTAGCCGCGGTCGCTGGCCAGTCGATCGCTGAAGCGAATGGTGCACACACGCAGAACCCGGTCGTGGCGACTTCAACCGGCCGGTGCCCGCACTCGGGGCAGAGCCTTCCAGCGCGAACCGCCGCGACCCGCGAAGAAAAGACCGGCGGAAAGCTCGGTCAGGCGCGCGAGCGGGCCAGAGTCACGCCGATCTCGTCCTGCGCCTGCTGAGCGGCCGCCAGGTCGAAGGGGTCGCCGTTCATGAGGATCGCGAAGACGAGCAGGTGACCGTTGGCCGCGGTAACGTAGCCCGAGAGGCCGCTTGCCACGTCGAGTGTGCCGGTCTTGGCGTGCAGGTTGCCCTGAGCCCCGGTGTGTCGCATGCGACTCGCCAGCGTGCCGCTTTCGCCGGCCACGGCGAGCGAGCGGTAGAAGACAGGCCACTGGGGGCCGCGTGCCTCGACTACGAGCAGTCGGACAAGATCGGCGCCCGTCTCGCGGTCGGCATAGCTCAGGCCGGAACCGTCGGCCACGACGACGCCCGTAAGGCCCATCCCCGAGGAGCGCGCCCAGGCGCGCTCTACCCTCGCACCGGCGATCGTGCTGCCCTTGCCGCCAAACGCAGCACCCAGTCCCTTGGTCAGCATCTCGGCGAAGAAGTCGTCGCTGCGCTGGTCCATGCTGGCGAGGATCCGCGCAAGAGGCGCCGAGCGGTCTTCGTAGAGCAGCGTCGCGCCTTGCGGGGTCACGCCGGTGGCGGCTGCTCCGCTCACCCCGATACCGGCGCGGCGCAGAAGCGCGGTGAGCGTGGCGGCGGCGTACAGCGGCGGGTTCGCGACTGTGCGGCCCCGCGGGCCCGTCCCCTCGTCGACACTCAGGGCCGAGAGCGGGCCGCAGTCCTCGCTCTCGTCTGCGTGCCAGCTCGCCACCGCCCGCCTCGCATCGAAGTAGCTCGCATCACCCACGATGCGGCCCACAACACGCTCGATGCCGGCGCGCCTGAGAGCCGCGACAAAGTCAGAGAGGCGTGCACCGCGCAGTTGCAGCTCAGCGCGTTGGTAGGCTGCTGTCCCGAGGCTCGGGTCGCCGAACCCCTTGAGGTAGAGCGTGCCGCGAAAGACGCCGCTCGCTGCCAGCGAGCCGTCCTCGTAGAGGTCGGTCGCAAAGCGATGCGTCGGCCCCCACAGGGCCAGGGCGGTCGCAGTGGTCAGCAGTTTCTCGTTGGAGGCAGGCCGCAGAGGCGTCTCGCCGTGACGGGCGAAGACCAGCTGGTCGCTCGAGAGGTCATAGACGCAGACGGCGCTGCCGGCGTCGAGAAGCCCGTTCGCACCAAGGGCGGCGCAGAGGCGCCGCTGCAAGGTGGTCGTGACCGTGCTGTTGGCGAGCAGCTCGAGCGGGGAGGGGCTCGACGACCTCGCCGCGGCGCTCGGGCGAGGACTTGCAGTCCTTGTCGCGCCGGTGCGGCGCTCTGTGGCGCGCGCGGCGGGCTTGGTCCGGTGTGAGCCCCAGGCAGTCTGGCCGATAGCAGCGGCGGCGATCACAGCAACGACGAGCGCAAGCACGACGAGGCGCACGACGTGGCGTCTGGGCCGGCGCCTACGGACTCGATATCGGGTCACGCAGACCTGGGGCGGGACGGGCATGAGCTTATCGTAGTGACGTCGCCGGCCAACGTCCACGCCGCCCCGGGCAGCAGTCGACGGAGGAGTCCACATCACAGGCGATGATGTGATGGGGAGTAGACCGCTGCACGCGCGGGTGCAGGCCGACGGTGCGCCGATCACTTTCGACGCTCGCGAGACCAAGATCCAGTGCCGGGGAATAACCCACTGTGGCGTTCATCCACGAGGTGCGGTATGGGCCTGCTTGTCGCAGTCTTCAATCAGAGCTCGGAGTGGCCCGGGAGGACCATCACCTACGAAGACGTACCACATCAGTTCATCCTTGAGGGCCGCGGACCGATAAGCGCCCAGGCGCTGCTTGGCCACGACGCGCAGGGCCAGCTCGATTGGGCAGACGAGGGACTGCGCGACTGGACTCAACGAGCGGCCCAGGCAGCGTCGCAGGCGACCCAGCCGGATGGCGAAGCGCCGCCTCCGTCAGGTGAGAGGTACGCGGCAGGGCCAAAGGGCGCAGGGATTCGCGCACCCACGGCCACTGCAGGATCCTCGGGGCCCGACCGGCTGCCGAACGTGGAGCCCACCAGGAGGGTCGGCCACGCAGTGACGGACGCGCCGAAGTCGGCGTCTGTCCAGCCCGACGCGACTCGCGCGGCAGAGCCCGACTCGGCGGAGCCAAGCACAGCGCACCCGGCGCTGGCGGAAGCCGGTCTGGTCTGCTCGCTGTTCGGCCTTGGCGTGCCGCTCCTGGGTGTGCTCGGGCTCGTCCTTTCGATTCACGCCCGGCGAGAAGCCCAGCGGCTGGGCACGGCCAGCGGGCTCGCCACCGCTGGCATCGTCGTTGGGATCGTCGGCACGGTGGTCGGTCTGCTGCTGGCCCTCGTCGCGCTGGTCGGCTAGCGCGCTGCTCGCGCTTCGGAGAGTGCACACATCCGAAGCTCGCCGACCATGACCCATCGTCCGCGCGCCAAGTAGAGCATTCGATCGCGCAAACTCAAGCGGCGGCCGTCCGCATCGCAGGAGTCGGACCTGAGTCTCAGCCTACGGGTCCTGCGCGCCGATACCGTGTCCGACAGACCTCTGCTTGACCTTCTGATAGGGGGCAACGGCCATGGGGCGCACAATCGTCGGCGCGGGACTCCTGCTTGGTGGCCTCATCGGCGCCTATCTACCGGTCGTGCTCATGCACGCTAGCGCCTGGGGTCTCACCAGCTTCATCGGCAGCACGATCGGCGGCGGCGTCGGTGTGTGGGCCGGCTACAAGGCCTTTCGCTACCTGGACATCTAGTCCGACAACGCTCGCAAGACGTCCTTTGCACCGGTCTGCCGGACGGTCACGCTCAGAACTCCCTGCACAGGGCCGCCCTCGCCGACCGTCGACCGACGGGCGGTGAGGGGATCGAGACGGTCGATAGCGCAGGCCCTCAACTGTAGCGCGCTATCGCCATCGTCGCCAGGGCGACGACCAGCAGGATGAGAGCACCGAGGCGAAGGACCGACTCGCGGTGGAGCACCTCTCCGGTATGTCGTGCCCCCAGGGACGGCGCAGTCTGTCGTCGCAGCAGCTCGCAAGCCGCGGCGATCGCCAGCGCCGCCAGGGAGGCCAGCGTCCCGACGATCAGCGCGACTCCCCAGCGCGTGTGCGAGAAACTGCCGGGATGGAGTGCATGGAGCTGGACCATCATCACGAGGCCGCTGGCGATGGTGGCCACGGCACTCGCCGCAAGCAGCGGCGTCATGACTGACCTGAGCGAGCCTTTCAAGGCGCGTTGGCCCGCGACATCGAGGACGCGCAGCCTGGGCAACAGCAGCACCGCGTAGAAGAACGAACCGCCCAGCCAGAGCGTGGCGAAGAAGATATGGACGAGGGCGACTACGATCTTCATGGTGCGAGAACCTCTGCGCTGAAGGCGTCCAGGTCGATCAACAGGAGAGCACGGCTCATCGCCTGCCATCTTGGCGCGCTCGGGCGGCTCTGTCGAGTCGGGACGGCGCGCCGGCTCCACGCGCCGTCAGCTGGCGATCGGGAGCCCCGTCTCCTCGACGGTGTCCTGGGCAACTGGAGCGCATCGAGTCGAGTCATTACGCGCTCGTCTAGAGAACGCGCGCTCTGCGCTCGCCGGCTTCCTAGCGGCGGCTCGTAACCTACTCGCACGCCATCCCAGCGATGCAGGAGGAGGCCGCGGCGCTCATCGCAGGGCTGGTGTTCGCCAGCAGGTGTCGTCGCTCGGTGGTGGCCCAGAACGTGGGCGGTTCCAGGCCCCAGCCTCACCCTCACGGTTGATGGTGCCGATGTACTGCACAAAGGACGGTGGGAGGCAGGTGACACGCATCGTGGTACACAGGCCGAGGCGGCCAGCATGGCTGCTCGCGTTCGCCCTGGCTGCGCTTGCCCTGACCACGACTTGGCAGGCCGTCGGGGTCGCGCCGGTGGCGGGCGGCGCCGCGCTCAGCGGCTCCGGGCTTGGCTTGGTGCCCCTCGGCAGCCCCGTCGGTGTCTGGTGCGGACCGTCGACCGGCGATGCCCGTCTGCGCTCGCCGCTGCTCGGCACCTGGCGAGAGCGAAGTGGCAGTCACGTCGCCATGAGCCTCGCCCCCGACGGCATCGCCACCTTCACCTGTTCGCTGTACGGCTCGCTCGTCTGGTTGCAGCACGGCGCCTTTCGCCTCGATCGCAACGGGATCGTCGTCAAGTGTGTCTTGATCGGTTCGACCGCGAGGGGCTGCCGAGGCATGACCTGCCTCGCGCGCTTCGACCTTTCGCACGGCTGTCTGCTCTGGCCGGCCGACGACGCCGACTTCACTCGCGGCTGACGCACTCGTTCCAGAGCAGGCACGCACTCGCGCTGCCCCGTTCCGCCTGGCGGCGAATTCGCGCTCCTCACGCCCACTTCATCTGAACCAATCACCATCGACGCGCGTCTCCATCTCGCAGGCAGCGGGAGACAAGGAGGAGGGCATGGGCGGAATGGGGCATCGAGCTGCGGCCACCGCGCTTGTCGTAGCGCTGGCTGCGGTCATCTTGGTGGCGGGCTGTGGAGCTCGCGCCGGCGTCTCCCGAGGGCCCTCGATACGACCTGCCCCCAAGGCCAACGGCTCCCCCGGCTCGCCTTTGCCCGGGGGACGCCTTGCCTCCGTGCCCTCACCGGTTGCGATCCTGCGCGCCGAACTTGCTCACCTCGACCGCCTGGTCGTGCGCCGCAGTAACGCGTTTCCTTCGAACCACATCAGCTTCAGCTTCCCGTCCGTGGTAATGGTGAGCGACGCCGCCCACGTGCAGACCGTCGCCCAGGCCCTGCTTGCCCTGCCGCTCATGCCACAGGGCATGTTCTGCCCGGTCGATCTCGGCATCCGCTACCACCTTTGCTTCTTCGCGGGCGGGGATCGCGTGCTCACGGTGAGCGTCTCGGCGACCGGCTGCCAAGACGTCGCCGGCCTCGGCAGCCCCGTGCGCTGGGTGGCACGCACACCAGGCTTCTGGCGCTCGCTCGGGCTGGCGATGGGGCTGTCCAAGCCCGACTACGCCACCTTCCGAGGGACCGGGCCAGGCTGACGCACCTGCGAGCGAGCCAGAACGATCACTTGTGGTGCAGGCCGGTGTCCACCCCGCGGTCGTCTCCGAGCGCCTCGGCCACGCCACCGTCTCGATCACGCTGGACACCTCTTCGCACGCCATCCCGGCGATGCAGGAAGAGGCGGCGGCGTTGATCGCGGGGCTGGTGTTCGCGGGCACGTGAGGCACCGGCAGCACCCAACGCCCGCGATCGACGCAACGGTGAGCCTCAGGGATCGAGCGCCGTGACCGCGTGTACCGCGGCGAGCGCGGCAGCCTCATCTTGAGCGATGCCGCCGGACTCGCTGCGCTGGTCGTTGGACAGCACAGCAACGAGCAGGAGCTGTCCCGACTTGTGGATCACGCCGATGCTGTTGATCACCCAGAGGTTCGGGTCGGGAAGCCAGCCGTTCTTGACCGCAGATGGGGTTCCCGGCGTCGCCGCCGCAGTCACGCCCCACGCCTGGTCGGGCTCGACGTGGCGCATCAGACCGAGCTCGTAAGACTGCGAGGCGGCGCTCAGGGGCGAGCGGGTCAAGACGAGGTCGGAAAGCAGCGCCAGCTGATCGCTTGCTGTGGTCGCGGTCAGGCCCCAGGCGACGCTCATTACGGTGTGGCGCAACCCCAGACGGACGTTCGCCGCGGCAACGCCAGACACCCCCCCCACCTCGTCCCAGAGCGCGGTAGCGGCGTCGTTGTCGCTGTGTTCGATCATCCGCGTGGCGAGCGCCTTCTCTGCCGCCGTCAGTGCGCGGCGCGTGGCCTGATGGTGGAGCAACAGGGTCGCGAGGATGTCGGCTTTGACGATGCTGGCTGTGTGGAAATGAACTGCGCCTTCGTAGAGCACTTCGGCGCCGCTCGTGCGGTCGATAACCCCCACAGCGAGGTTGCCACTGTGCCGTGCGAGCCTCTTGGCGAGGATCGTCGCCAGCTCCCGGTTCGTGAACCTGACGATCAGCTTGTTCGCTGCGGCAGGCAGGGTCTGCGTGTTACCAGCTTGGTCGGTAGCCAGAACCGAGAAGCGGTAGGCGCCTGGCTTCCAGGTGTGCGGCACGGTGAAGCTGGCGGTGAGCGCCTTGTCCACCGCTGCCGTCCGGAGGGTGAGCGTCCTTTCGACCTTCCCTGCACCGTTCTGGACGGTGATCGTCACGTTGGCCGTCGGGCTTCCCGGGCGCGGATCTGCGACCGTGTATCGCAGGTGGACCGTCTGGCCACGGGCGACGTAAGCCTCTTTAGGCGCCTTGGTCGTCGGCCGTCGCGTATCGATCTTGACCTCGCAGCTCTTCGCGATCTCGGTGTTGCCGGCCAGATCGACGGACCGATAGAGGACGGCGTGCACACCGTCGCCTGCGTGGTCGGCCGGCGCCGCGATGACCAGGGAGTTGCCCTCGGTCCAGTCCTTTCCGGCGTCGGTCGAGAACTCGGTGTAGGCCACACCCGATCCACCGGAATTGTCGGTCGCTGTGAAAGTGAGGGGCACCGGCTGGTTCGTCCAGCCGTCCGGCAGGCCCGCGACGCTGGTCGTCGGCGGCGTCGAGTCGGCGACAGTGGCGTTCAGGCTCACGTCGTCGACGTAGCTGCCCTCGGTCGTGCTCGCAGAGCTCGAGGTGACCGAGCTTGAGAGGGCGATCCAGACCTTCGCTTCGCCGAGCAGGCTGAGCGTGGTCTGACCGACTTGGTCATACCAGCTGCCCAGGTCGACCGTTTGCGCCTGCCATGTACCTCCTGTCGAGCCGCTCCACTGAGTGGGGAAGGTGAAGTGCGAGCCGTCTGTCGAGTAGCCGATGAGGAACGCCCCGCAGGTGGTCGAGCTTGGCGGGTCGGTGAGAGTGGGCGCGTCGTACCACAGTTCGAAGGATAGGGTTGCTGCGGTCGCCTCACTGAGATCAAACGGTCCGTAGATCATCATCGGCGAGCCGAACTCGGCAGCCCAGGCGGAGTGCGTCCCGTCAAAGGCCTTGTCGGCCACAAGGCTCCAACCCGACGAGCTTGCGTCCCACCTCTGCCCGCCTTCGAAGTCGTCGTAGACGAAGGTCACCGGCACGGTGCTCCTCAGCGGCGCGGCCCCGGTCGCGGTGCCTGGGGCGCGTACGCCGGCGCCAGAGGCGACTCCTGCCCAGGCAAGCACAGAGAGGCAAACGAGCGCGAGACCGGTCAGGACCTTCCTCATGGCATAACCCCCCGAGTCGCGAGCGCCTACCGTAGCCCGGCGGGAGCCAAGCACGCCGAAACCGCCACGGAGCATATGCTAGTCGGCCGCTCGCAGCCACGCCGACGTGCAAGCCCAGCTCGCTTCCTAGCGCTTCGGATATGCCACCGTCTCGATCACGCTCGACACCTCCTCGCACGCCATCCCGGCGATGCAGGAGGAGGCGGCGGCGCTGAATCGTGGGGCTGCGGTTCGCAGGCACGTGAGAGTCGCTTCGGGCATGCACGACGCCTCCCCAACAAGAAGCGGCGGCAGCTCCTTCGGGGAGCCGCCGCCGCTCGGGCGTCTGGGGTGTGATCGCGGGTCAGCGCACGACGAGCAGCGCCGAGCCGGCCTTGGACTGGCGATTACCCGCCAGGTCGCGTGCCCGCACGCTATAGCGGTAGACACCGCGGGCCAGGTTGCAGCGGAACCTGGCGACCAGCGCCTTGTTGGTGGCGCGTCGGCCGAGGGCGAGCGTCTTCACCAGTCTGCCGTGACGGCGGATCAGGACCGTGACGGTGGCCTTGGGGCTGAGATGCTCGCGCACCAGCAGGTGCAGCGTCGCGACCTTCCCACGGCCCACCACCGTCGTGCCCAGCGCCTGGGTGACCGGCTGCTCGGTGTCGACGCAGACGGTGAACTCGATCGGGCCGATGACCACGCCGCTTGCGCTGTCGGCGAACTTCAGGAAGACGGTCTTGGGTCCGTCGCCTGCCGGCAGCTGGATCGTGCTGCTGTCGTCGAGCGTGAGCCAGCTGTCGCTCGCCCATGTCTGGCCGCCGTCGAGCGAGTAGTTCCACTCATCGAAGACGCCCAGGCCGCTGAACGCCGAGAGCAGCAGGTTGACGACGCTGCTTGAGGTCCACTGCTCGGGCGGCAGGGGGGCGTCGTAGCTGACCGTCGCGCCGTAGACGTCGCTACCGCCGTTGCGGTCATCCAGCCAGACGACCGTGTTGCCGCAGCCGGCCGAGGGGCAGGTCTGGTTGCCCGCCGCGGTGCAGATGGCTAGCTCGCTCTGCGAATCGAGGTCATAGCCGTAGATGTGGCTGTCGCCGTCACGGGTGTCCTGCCAGGCAACGAGGCTGTCGCTGATCGTCGGGTTGGTCTGATCGCCGGTGGCCGTGCAGATCGCAAACTCGGGCGAGGAGTCGCAGCCCACACGATGCGCACCAGACGGCGCGGCGATCTGGTCGGCAAGCTGGGAGAGGTCACAGCCGTAGATGTCCCAGTTGCCGTTGCGATCGTCCTGCCAGACGACGGTGTCGCCGCTGATCGCGGGGTGCTCGTGGTTGCCGCTCGAGTCACAGACGGCAAACTCGGCGGGCAGGTCCGAGCAGCCGACCTGCGCGGCTTTGGCGGGAGTGGCGCCGGTGCTTGCCAGGGCATCGAGATTGCAGCCGTAGATCGCCCAGTCGCCGTTGCGATTATCCTGCCAGACGACGAGGTCGCCGCTGATGGCGGGGTTGCTCTGCGTGCCCGTGGCGGTGCAGATCGGGAAGACCTGGCCGCTCGAGCGGTTGTAGCCCCAGATGTGCGACTGACCGTTTGCCAGGTCGGTGAAGACGACGTAGTTGCCGTCGACGGCCTCCTGGTCGGCAGGATCGCTGCCGACTGCGAGCTGGGAGGGTGTCGCGCAGGGATCATAGCCGGCCACGGCGGGATTGGTCCCGCTCAGGTCGGTCCAAAAGACCGCCCCGTCGCAGACCGTCGGAGTGACGAGGTCACCGCTTGCGCTGGCGATCAGCGACTCGGCCTGAGAACAGACGTCGTAGGAGTAGATCGCGGCGGCCCCGTTGCGGCCGTCGGACCATACGACGCTTGCGCCGTCGGTGTGTGGTGCGGTCTTGACGGCGGCAGAGATGGCGACCGGGAACTCGGTGACGACCGGCTGGCCGTCGTGACAGCCGACGCGCGGGGCCGCGGCGGCGATCGGGGCGACTGCTGCCATGAGCAGGCCGGCGAAGGCAAGAACAACCAGGAGAGGCGCCAGATGCCGGTCTGGCCTAGGGTGACGGTTCATGATCTGACCTCCACACGATGGACTGGCTCAATGGCCTCCATCGGTAGCAGGGCGCCGGTTGAGTAGAACATTCGTCTAGAAAGCCTCGCCCGCGCTGAGAACACTTGCCGTGTCTAGGACGACAGGAAATGGGCAGCCCGCACCGGCGACACGCTGCGCGGCGGCAGCGACGCAAAGGCCCGTCGCTGCCGCCGCGGCGACGGGCCCCCCTAGCGTCTTCTCCTGATCAGTCTCACAGGAGATCGGTCCGGCGCAGATGCGGCGTGCGACCGGGCCGGCTCTGCCTCTATCGGCAGATCGTCGCGCCTGATGAGCGCGCCGACGCAGGAACGCAAGCTGGACGGGCGACCGCGGCCAGACCACAGCACCGGTGGCCGGCACGCCACCTAGCGGAAAGCCGCCATTCTGAGTTCGCATTCCGGCCCTGCTGCCGGCGGTTGCACGATCTGCGCCACACCCACGCCACCCCGGCCCTGCAAGCCGGCGTCCACCCCAAGGTCGTCTCCGAACGCTTCGGACACGCCACCGTCTCGATCACGCTGGACACCTACTCGCACGCCATCCCGGCGATGCAGGAGGAGGCGGCTCAGCTGATCGCGGGGCGGGTGTTCGCCAAGGGGTGCGCTTCGTAGCTCGGTACGACTCCCAGCAGTACGTTACTCGTCGGGCAGACGTCGAGGCAGACACGGCGCTCGACAAGGAACGCCACCACGCGCTCGTCCTCGATCGCTCGCACGCCATGCATGATGCGGTCAGCGTGAAGTAGCTCGATTGCCTCGCGGACGCTCTGAGGGCCGGCGAGCTCGCCGGCGTGCGGCACGGACTGCAGCCCAGCCGCGTGAGCAATCGCGAAGGCCCCTGCGAACTCCGCGCCCGGGTGCGTCGCCTCGTCGCCGTCGAGGCCGAAGCCAACGACTCCTGCTCCCGCCCGCGCGGCCGCCAGGTGCGCCACCTCGACGGCCTCCTGAGGACCGCGATCGCGATTGGCGGCGATGATCAGACCGAAGCCCACGCCGTGCCGGACCGCGGCTTGGCGGCCGGCCTGTAGCAAGACGTCGACGGCCTCGAGGTCGCTCCCCAGGCGACCGGCGAACAGCCCCGGCCAGGCCGAGAGCTCAAGCCAGACGACACCCTCGCCGGCGGCATCCGCGACGATCTCGTCGAGGACGCGCTCGACGGCTCGACATCGGCGAGTGCTGCAGCGGCCGCCCTGATTGTCTCACCGAAGGCAGCGAACGACCCGTGCGCACCAAGCGCGGGCCCGGCGAGTCCGCGGCGGGCGGCAAGCTCGGCAAGCGTGGAACTGCGCATGGCACCGTCGAGGTGTAGGTGGAGATGCGCCTTGGGCAGCAGGGCAAGGTCGCGCGAGTGGTGGTCGAGACCCATCATCGCGGCCGAATCAGACACGCCGGTCGCCCTGAACAGCAGCCCACTGCAGCGCCACCGGGTACGAGCTCTACTCGACCCGGTAGGCGAACGGCAGCAACTCGGATGCTTTGGTCGCCACAGGGCCGCCCTCGCTGGCAATGATGACCTCGCAGTCGGGCGCGTAGTCCGACAGCATTCGTCGGCAGTTGCCGCACGGCGGTACAAGCTCATCTCCATCAGCACCTCTCGCGCAGGCAAGCGAGACGAGGTCCCTCTGTCCGGCGGTGATCGCGGCGCCAATGGCGACACACTCAGCGCACGCCCCGTGCAGGCTGAAGACGTTGACGCCAACGAACACACAATAGGAAATCGCCCCGAGCAGCGATTTTGTGGTGCCCCCGGCTGGAATCGAACCAGCGACACCCGGTTTAGGAAACCCACCGAAAGCGTGACGGGCTGTAGCCGACCGTGCGCGATTGCGCTGCACGGTCCAAGGTTCTGCCGAGCCTTCGTGCTCGCTGATGTTCAGCCGTACCGGGTCGTGACGAGGCGTCAGGTCGGCATTTCGTCGGCAACCGTCTGTCATGGTCTGAGACGATCCTCCAGCTTCGGTCGGCCAAGGGCACACTTCGCCGAAGCCACTGGGCCAAGGCGATAGGCTAAGCTGAAGTTCGCATGGCAACCGACGAGAACCGATTCAAGAGAATCTGGCTTTGGCCTGCTGTCGCTGCTGTGATTATCGCCGCCGCAGTCGGCGGCTGCGGCGCGAGTTTGGTCTCGGTGCGCTCCGCGGCATCACCCAGCGCCGCCTATTGGACCCTTTCCGACCGGGGGATCAAGAGCGGGCTCATCCTGAAGATGAAGCGACCCCCACAGTTGCTCGTGATCGGCGGCTCGCGTGCGCTGCGCTTCGATCCAGCCTACATTCGCCGTCTCACCGGTCTCACGGCGTTCAACGCCGCGGTGCAGCACGCCACGCCAGAGGACGAGTGGTGCTTCGTCGCACTGCTGCACACCCGTTTTCCCGACGCGCGCTTCCAACTGCTCTGGGTCATCCACGTCGACGAGTTCGACCAGTTCAGCCCGGGCGCCGCGCTGCTGGAGGACCCCTCGCTGGCCCACTTCCTGCCTCCCCAGCTCGTCGATGCTGTGATGGACAGCCTCGGTCCGGCGGCGCAGGCCACACTGGCCGTCGGCGCCCAGCACCCGAGCGTCATCAGGCCTGACGGCTTCACGCTGGCAGATGCGATCTCCTCGGCGGCTCGCCACGGCACACTGCGGGAGCGCGTGGCTCCTTACATCAAGGGCGCACTGCACTTCTACGCACACACCCCGCCCCGGATCCGGCCTCAGGCGGCCCGCTACTTCACGACCACGCTCAGCCTCATGAACCGGCTGGGTGTCGCCCCGACCGTGGTGCTTGCGCCCCTGCAGCCCTGGTACCTGGCCGCGATCTACGACCACGGCTGGGAGGCGCGCCACCTTCTCGTGCTTTCGTACCTGCGCCGCCTGCAGTCCATCTACCGCTTCAACCTGCTCGACTTCAGCCGCGTCTCGTCGATCGGGGGCTCCCCGCTTGGCTTCTACGACGCGGTGCACCTGCGTCCGGAGACGACGCGTCTTGTGGTCGAGGCCGTGCGGCACTCACTGCCCGGGGCCTTCGTCAAGGCCAAGCCACCCGGTGCCTAAGGCGCTGCGGGTTGCTGTTCGCGGTCCGCGGAGCTGGTCTCGGCCGATGCACAGCCCAAGTCAGGAGCGCCGGCGATCGCCACGAGTCCCGCTTTCACGGGCGTGTTAGATGCGACCTCGGCCTCCTTGGGTGCCCGAGCGTCGAGTACGCGACTCCGCTATCTCTGGTTCGGCCTCGCCCTTGGCGTGCAACGCCTGGGCCAACTGGGACGGCCAGTGGTATCTGCGGATCGCACGGCTCGGGTATCGTGAGCCGTGCTGACCTCGAGCGCATGGAGCTGCTCTAGGACTGCAGCGATCGCTGCCTAAGGCCCCTGGCCGTCAACGGCTCGGTCGACAGCGTCGCCTGCCTCCTCCGAGCCGCTCAGGCTCTCACCGAAGAGGCCGAGCCGCTCGCCGCCAGCTCACGAGCTCGCACATGAGTCGAGAGCGGAATCAGAGTCTGGTCAAGAGGAAGAAGGCGGCATCCTCGGATCTCTCGTGCGAGGTCTGCGGCTTCAACTTCGACAATGTGTACGGTAAGACTGGCGAGGGCTACATCGAGTGTCGTCACGTCGTCCCGCTCGCCGAGCTTGAGCCGGGCGCCAAGACCCGCCTCAAGGACCTCGCGCTGGTCTGCGCAAACTGTGATCGGGTCCTGCATCGCCAAAGGCCGTGGCCCCCTATTGATCAGCTGCGGGTGCTGGTCTCGGTCTCCAGCCATCCCCACTGAGCGCCACGTCAAGTCCGCGCGGCTGGGCTCTCTGACCGCATGTAGTCTGCTGCATAGGTCTCCATGCGCGATCCTTCCCTTGCAGTCTCTGCTCCTGAGAGGCTGTGGAGCTGAAGGCAGGTTGACTGAGTCGCGTCCGACCCGGACCGGCATTCCTCCGACCGCTCATCGACGGCATCACTAGCACGGAGTGGCGGCGAACGACCGATTAAGCGGCGGTTAAGGATTGTGCAGATCGGCCTTCCTGCCGTTTCGGTGATGGTTGACTGTGCGCTGGCCGAAACCCCTAAGGAGGAGCCACGGACCCTCAGCGCGTGCTCATCGTGTCGTTCGACCTGTCGAACAACAGTCTCGGCAGGGCGTTCATACTGGCGAACGCCCTGCGCCCATACTGCGAGGTCGAGATCATGGGCCCGGCGACCCGCGGGGTGATCTGGGAGCCGCTGGCCGACGACACGTCCCTCACGGTCACCGTGCGCCGGCCCGTCGATTGCCTGCGGCGCCTGCTTACCACCGACGCGGACGTCGTCTACGCCGTCAAGCCGCTCGTCAACAGTTTCGGCCTGTCGCTGGCCGCGAAGCCGTTCAATCGCAAGCGGCTCGTCCTCGACATCGACGACTGGGAGTGGGGTGACTGGCTGCACTACCACGGCAGCCGGCGGGCCAGACTGCGCAGTGCGCGCCGCATCGCCGACCCCAACAACATCTGCTATGTGTGGATGCTCGACAAGCTGACCGGCATGGCGGATCGGATCACCGTCTCGAACCGATTCCTGCAGGGCCGGTTCGGCGGCGAACTGATCCCCCACTTCAGAGACACGACGGCCTTCGATCCGGTCCTCTACGACCACGAGCACTGCAAGCAGGAGCTGGGGCTTGCCGGTCGCCAGGTCGTGCTCTTCCTCGGGACCCCGCGCCGACACAAGAGGCTGGAGCAGCTCGCGGAGGCGATCAGACGGCTCGAGCGCTCCGACGTTGCGATGCTGGTCGTGGGGGCGACCGATGTGCAGGCCGGTCGGCTGCCCCGGGACGAGTTCGTCAAGGTGCTCGGGCTGCAGCCGTTCCACGAAATCCCACGCTTCCTGGCCGCGGCCGACGTGATCGCGCTGTTCCAGATGCCGTCGCGGTCGGCAGCCGGTCAGGTCCCGGCAAAGGTCTTTGATGCCATGGCCATGGCAAAGCCGATCGTGGCGAGCGCCGTCTCCGATCTGCCGAGCATCCTTGACGGCTGCGGCGAGCTGGTCGAGGCCGGCGACATCGACGCGCTGACGCAGGCGATGCGGGCGCTGCTCGACGACCCGGGTCGGGCGGCAGAGCTCGGGCGCCGAGCGCGGGAGCGCTGCGTCGAGCGGTACAGCGTCGATGCCGTCGCCCCTGTTCTGCGCGACTTGGTCTTGTCTCACGGCCCGGCCGTCGGCTCGTCGTGAAGGAAGAAGACACCTTCTCGCCGCCGCCCAGGCGGCCTGGACCTGCTCTTTGCCAAGGCGGATGGCTACACCGCCATCGTGGTCGCCTCGAGCGGCACCAACACGCTGGCGGGAACCCTCACACAGGGTGAGGGCGCAGGGAAGGTCATAACGCATCTTCGAAACCGGTCCACTCTTGAGACTGCTCCACTTTGCAGCGCGATTGCGGACTCCGCCGACGCGTCGCCGACGGAAGCCGAGCGCCTCCCCGCTCTCAAGACCCCATCATTACGAGGGACCCCAGACTGGTTATCACGGGTTCCGCGAGGTCTCGTGACGAACGCCGGAAACCGCCGCTGTGCAGGTATGTTATGGCCGGTTGGTTATCACGGTTTCGCGAGGAGTCTCGGGCGGTTTCGAGCCCGGAGTGTGATAGGAGCCTGACGTCATAGGCGACAGACCCGCCCTCGTCGGAGACGGCGGGCCTGTCGCCGCGAACCGACCGGGTGCGCTTCGGCTATCCGGGGCCCACGCCGCGCTCGTCAACCGCCGCGCCGAGTCTGTAAACGTAGATCTTGCTCTGGGGCGGGGCGGCCAGGACCAACGCATGTCGCGAGCGCAGGATGGCGTAGGCCCACGGCTTGCCGTTGGCGCGGTGCACGTAGAAGTCGCCCGGGGCAAGTGCCCCTACCCAGGGCGACGGGTCGCGCGCCAGTTGAGTCGGCGAGGCCACGAACACTTGGGCGTCACGCGGCATCGGCCACATGATGATCGGCAGGGCGCCCGGGATGGGACAGTCGATGACGGCGCGCCGGGCCGAGGTGAGGACCCGTGCGGGACCGGGCGAGGAGACGTAGTTGGTCGGCCCCCAGGCGAGTGCCACCGGGCAGACCAGGCAGAAGCAGGCCACGGCCACGGTGGCCCAGCGCATGCTGAAGGCGCGGGCCACGAGCAGTGGCAGGAAGGCGAGGAACGGCCAGGCCACCGCCAGGTAGCGCGGGCTGAGTATCTTGGGCTGGCTTAGGAAGGCGAGGTTCTGAGCGATGATCGTACCGGCCACCCAGGCGATGAGGGCAAGCGCAAGCCAGCCGGTCTTGTCGCGGCCTTGCAGCCAACGACGAACGCTCGGCACCATCAGCGCACCCGCCGCGACGACGACCAGCCAGAAGGCAAGAAGAGCAAGTGCGGTCGCGTGTCGTCCCGGCATGAAGCCGTCGAGTCGCACGACGCGGTCGATCGAGCCGGTGAACCAGGGGCGCTCGAGGCCGAAGAAGCCGAAGACGCAGCCGGCGGCGCCGTCGACCTTCTCTTCGAAACCCAGCAAGGTGAAGGGCACCTGCTGTTTAGCCTGCTCGCGGTTGAACTGCCCGTAGACACCCGGCTGCACCAGCACCGTGAGGGCAAGGCCGACGGCGAGGGTGACCAGCACGGTCAGGCAGCGCCGGACGTGCGTTCGCGCAAGCCAGGCGACCGCGAGCAGAGCGCCACCGGCCACGATCAGGATGAACTGGTACTGGGTGAGCATGCCCGCGGCGGTCACGAGGGCAAGGAGGGCATAGGTCCGAAGGGCGTGGCGCGGCGGGCTGCGATGCTGGCTGGCGACGAGCAGCAGCCAGACGAAGAGCACGGCGAAGAGGGCGAGCAACGGGTACATGCGGGCCATGGAAGAGGTGAAGCGCACCGCGGGGCTCACGGCCCAGGTGAGGGTGACCACGGCAGCCGGCAACGGATCGCGCAGCATCCGACGGGCCAGGCCGAAGAGAGCGGCCCCCGTCGCGATGTCGATCACCAGGTTGAGGAGCGGCCCGGACCACAGGGTCACGCCGAAGACCAGAACCCAGACGTGCAGCACCCAGAAGTACAGGGCCGGATGAACGTCGTATCTCGCGAGGTCGACCGATATCTGGCGGAAGTCCAAGACCGACTGCGGGTGCCAGAGCGCCTGCCAGCGGGCCGCGGTGACCCAGCGCCCGAGCGGCTCTCCGCTACCGGTCTCGAAGTTGCCTAGATGCCCCGTCGCCGCGACATACGACCAAGCCTCGTCTATATGCAGGCCATGCTTGTGGGAGATGCTGTCGAGGCGCAGGCCGCTTCCCAGTACAAGGGCGAGTGCGAGGATGGCGACGACCAGAAGCGTGCGCGACCGGAAAGGACCCGGGGGAGCGGTGCCGACGCGAAGAGTATCCTCATGATCCGAGGACTGTGATGCTTGCACCTCGACATCCAGGACCGGCGAGGCGGTGCTCACTCCGATCGGACCGCGGGCAAGTCGGTGGGTTCCAACATCGTGAGGTCTTCCCTTGATCGACGGCAGTCCCGGACCCTCGGCGTACTAGGCTAAGCGAGGAGGTTGGGGTAAGCAAGAACGGGAGCGGGGGGAGACCTCTCCGGCTGAACCGCCCCGGGTTTCCTGGAGGCTCCAACCCTTGAGAGGATGGAGCCATGGGCAGACAGACGAGGAACCCCAAGGAAGGTACCGGAGCGGGCCGTACGGCTCGTCTTCGAACACGAGCGCGAGCACCCCTCGCAGTGGGCCGCCATCTGCTCGGCACTGCTCACACCAGCAGCAGCTGGATTGACGCAGCCTGTCTGGGGCCGCGGCGCACCGAAGGCGGAGGGCCAGCTCGCGGCTCGTCGGCTGGACCGACTCATGATAGCGCCCGCTACCGCGGACAACCCAGACGTGTCAGCAGAGCGGCAGCTGCTCCTCCTTGGGGGCGAGGTAGAGCAGGTGGTCGGGGTCGACCAGAAAGCTGCGCCCGTCCTCCAGGTGCAGGCGAAAATGGCGTCCTTTGCGCTCGACGGCCTGCACCCGTAAGAGCTTGCCGCTGGCGCTGTGGCGGTGATAGATGACGCGCCGCTTGAGGCGCAGGGCTCGAGCCGGGCTCACCTGCTCCACGGCCTACTCATCCTCTGTGCGTGCGCCCGGCACAAGGTCCGAACGTTGGCGATACGGGGCGAGGTCGGCGCCGGCCCTGCGCAGCGCCGCCTTGCCGTACTTGGCCCGCACGGCATCGACGGCGGCGTCGCTCGCGCGCTGGCGCCAGGAGTCCTCGAAGGCAAGCTGGGGCGCCTCGGCACAAAGGCCGCTCAACGAGACACCGATAAGACGCAGCGGGCGACCGTCGCTGTGTAGCTCGCAAAGCAGCGCGCTCGCCGTCTGGAAGATCAGGCCGGTGGCACTGGTCGGCGTCTGCAGGGTCCGCTGAGCGCCGAAGGTGTGGAAGTGCTCGTCGCGCAGCTTCACTGAGACGGTGCGACAGCAGAGGCCCTTGCCGCGCAGGGAAGTGGCGCTGCGGTCGCAGAGGTCGAGCAGACAGGCGTGCAGGGCGCCCTCGTCTGTGACGTCGCATGAGAAGGTGACCTCGTGGCCGAGCTGCTTGGGCGGGGCATGGCCGGCACGCACCGGCTCGTCGCCACCCCCCAGGGCGAGCTGCTTGAGCGTCGCCGCCGCCTTGGCAAAGGAAGCCTCAAGGACAGGCAGCGGCACGTCCTGTAGTTGGCCAACGGTGGCCACGCCCAACAAGCGCAGCCGCTCGACGGCCACCGGCCCGATGCCGTAGAGCTTGCCCACCGGCAGGGCGCGCAGCCGGCCGTGGACATCGGCTTTCGTGAGCGTCGTGAGTCCGCCGGGCTTGTCGAGTTCGGCGGCCAGCTTGGCAAGCAGTCGGGTGGGGCCGATGCCGATCGAAGAAGAAAGGCCGAGCTCGACATGCACCAGTTTCTGGATCTGCGCGGCGATCTGCTGCGCTGAGCCAAAGAGGCGACGAGAGCCCGTGACATCGAGAAAAGCTTCGTCGATCGAGACCGGCTCGACTAGGTCGGTGAAGCGCCCGAGGGTCTCTACCACCTGCCCGCTGACCGCCTGGTAGGCCGTCATGTCGACCTCAAGAAAGACGCCCTGGGGACAGAGACGCCGCGCCTGGCCGGTCGGCATGGCGGTACGCACCCCGCAGGCGCGAGCCTCATAGGAGGCGGTGCTGACCACACCGCGGCTTTCGGCCGCACCGCCGACGATCACGGGGAGGCCACGAAGCTCGGGGCGACGGGCCTGCTCCACCGAGGCGTAGAAGGCGTCCATGTCGATCAGCAGGAGGGCGCGGCTCATCGCCCGTCATCCTGCCGCGCATAGGCGGCGGTGTCGAGCCGGGTTTCTCGAGCGGGTGCTCTAGTTCGCCGCCGAGCAGATGCTAAAGCCGCCTCCTGTCTTCGTCAGGGCACCCAGCGCTCGGCCAAGGGCGTAAGGACCAGCTCGTGGCTGGCGGCGCGGGCGCCCTGGTCGGCAAGGTAGGCAACAGCCTGGGCGATCTCGTGCGGATCGGCAAGTGCGGCGCGCTGCGTGCCCGGGTAGGGCCCGCTCGGCGGCTCAATGCCGGCGTCGACGATCAGCAGGGTGACCTGGATGCCTTCCTCACGAAGGTCGAGTGCCGCGGCGTTGGTGACCGCTCTGACGGCAAACGAGCCCGCCGCCCACAGGCCACGGCCGGCCATGGCGCGCCTGGCGGAGCCACCCGTGACCTGGACGAGCGTGGCCGGCCGCCCTGGACACGCAGGAACCGGCCGCTTGCAGAAAGGAACGTGAAGGCTGAGCGGGCGGGGGCTGTCGCCCAGCTGTCGAAGGCTTCGGGTCGTGCCGCGGCGATCGGCCCGCCGCCGAACGGCCCGCTGCGCTTGCCGCCGTAGGCTGCGGCCGCATTGACGACGAGGTCCATGGGGCCGTGAGCTTGGGCCGCCTGCTCGAGCGCTCGCTCAACGCTTTGTGGGTCGGTCACGTCGGCGCGCACGGCGAGAGCCCCAAGGGCCTTGACGCCCTCGAGTGTGGCATCTGAGAGCGCGGTACCGGCCACCGCCCAGCCTTGTGAGATCAGGGCCTCGAGAATGGCCTTGCCGAGGTTGCGGGCGCCGAACGCCAAGGCGCTGCTCGATCAGCCGGCGACGCCCCTGTCGACGGGCCGTTCGGCCCCCGCCAGGTAGTAGGCCGGCATCACTGGTTCTGCCGACGCGCCATCCCGCCTGGGCAGGATCTTTGACAAGATGACACCGCTGCCAAGCCCGCCCAGACAAGCCCAGACGTCGACCGCGCCACCGAGCTGTGGGCTGACAATCGCCATCGTGCCGCTGCAGTACGTCTGCAGACAGAAGAACACCACCACGAGCCACACAGGTAGCGTCCACACCTTCAGCACGCCCTCAAGGGAGATCCCGCCTCTGCGACGCTGGGCGCTCACCACAAACCAGCCGATGGTCAGAAGCATCGACAGGGCAAAGAGCACCGGGCCGCCGCCGATGCCAAAGCCGCCGGCTATGTTGAGGATGGTCGCCGAGATCCCGATCCTGAGACCGAGCTCGTAGACCAGCATGAAAGCGAAGAAGATGACCAGCACAGCCGGGACCCTCAGTCGCGTCCTGGGCCACAAGACAAGACACGCCCCAAGCACGCCGGCCACGGCCCCGCTTGCGCCGCTCGCGGGGATCGCCGAGCCAGGGGCGGTGGCCGTAAAGACGACGTTGGCGAACAGCCCCGAAAGCACGTAGAGGGCCACGAACAAGCGCCAGCCGAAGGCGTCCTCGACGGCGTCGCCGAACACCCAGAGAAACCACAGGTCGGCGAGCAGCTGCAGCCAGCCGACGTGCAGGAACAGTGACGTCACGATGGTCACCATGTTGTGCGGGCTGATTTCGTTGGTCAGGCGCGCGGGGACGAGTGCCCACTGCTGCAGAAACGGCGGGAGAAGAGGACCGGCGGAGAGCTCGAACACGAACAGCAGCACGTTGATGCCGATGAGCGTGACGGTCGCAAGCGGCCAGCGATCGGTCTTGGCCTGGTCAAGCATGTCGACTGTATCGCCCTGTTGGGTCAGCGCCTTTAGGTGTGGGCTGTCGGTGTGGCGCTCGTGGCCGAGACGCGGGAGACTGAGCTTCGTTCAATGCCGGGTCTTCGAGCAGCCGGGCCGGCGGTGAGCTGGAGAAGCGGCTCCGCGCGACATCACTACTGATCATGTAGACGCCGCCAAACCGCCCGGCGTGCAGCGCAAACGGAGAGCGGGCCGACGTTCGGCCGACCACAGGTCGTGGACCCAGCTTGGCGAGCGCCCGGGTGGTTCTCACTCTTCGAGAGGTTCAAGCCGCACGACCTGGCCCTCTTGGACCGCCCGGAGCACAGCAGGATCACCCTCGAGTACGCCGATCACGTTCACCGGGCTGACGGGCTGCTGGCCGTAGAACAGACAGACCGCCTGACCCGGTGGCCAGTAGCCCACCGCCCCCGACGGCACCTCCGCCTGGGCGGCATCTAGAGGGCAGCTCAGCGGGACCGAAAAGTAGACCTCGGAACCCCAGGTCTGCGCCGCACTCTCAAGGGGCAACACATCCCAGAGGGCGCTTGCCGTCTGCGAGAGGTTGAGTTCGGCGGTCAACTCGACGTCGGCTTCCTCGATCACGATGCGCACGCGCGCCATGCACGAATCTCCTGTCCTCGCTGCGCCTAAAACGAGCCGCCGCGCGCCTTGATCGTGCGCTTGAGGAAGTTGTTGTGCAGCGAACTCTTCGGGTCGTCGGCCCAGCGACAGAGCGCCTCGAACATCGGCTTGGTGGCGGTGAAGGCAAGCAGATCGGGGTCGAGGTGCTGACGCATGGCCTGATCGGTGGCGCCGATCACGGCACGCGACTCGTCGAGGTCGCCGATGGCCGCTGCCAGCTGGCCGCAGCCGGAGCTGAACGGAGCCGTCACGGGCGGGTCGGCCGGCCCGCTGAAATACGAGGCGCCGGTCACCAGCACGGCGAGCTGGTCGGCGTTGACGTAGAAGGTGACGCTGCGCAGGTAGTCGTATTGCTCGGCCTTGAGCGGTCCGATGAGCACGTGGCCGTGGCGCGGCGCAAAGGCGGCGCCACCGTCGAGCCACTGGCCCATGAGCTCGTGCGTGGCGCGCAGGCCCTCCTCGTCGACTAAGAACTTGACCATGTTCTCGCGCGAGCGGGTCTGCAGGCCGAGCAGGTGCGGCGCGCCGCAGCCGTGCTTCTCGGCGGTGATATGCAATGTCTTGCCCTCGCGCCAAGCGCCGAAGGAGGCAAAGACGCACTCCCGTGCCTTTGCAGGCTCGACCAGCGGCGCAAAGGGCGTCGGGTCCGGGGCGTCGTAGAGGCCGATGAGGGGCTCGCGGATGCTGAGCGCCGCGAGGATGGTGCCGGGGTCGGGCTGCACAGTGGCCTCCTTCACGCTTCGTGTGGCTGCTTGGTACATCTGCGCATGGTCTCCGGCGTCTCGCCGGGCCGCTCCCTCGCTGACCCGCGCCGCCGGTCAGCTCCTCATGATATGGCGAGAGCCACCTTCCCAGGCTGGCTCGGCGGCGTTGTACATAAGAACTTCGAAATGTGCGCCCGCTACAACAAAGCGGCGACGTGCAGGAGGAACTGTACAGAGACGACACCCGACGCCACGCTTCCCTGGGGTTCCTCAGCCGCCGAGCAGCTGACGAGTGAGCCTGTCGGGAAAGTGCGTCGGCCGCAGCGGACCGACCGGAGCGTGGGCAAGCTCGAGGGCAGCCTGCACGAGATCGGGGTCGGCCTATCCGTGCAGCTGGTACCGCAGCATGAAGGAGAAGTCGTTCAGCGTGCCCAGGTGCGAGCGGCTGTTGGTCTTGGCGATGGCGGCCGGCTCCATCGCCTCAAGATTGCTCTGGATGGCGCCGGCCGGGGTGCCCGTGCCTCAGAGCGCGGCCGCCAGGGCGTCGGGGCAGTTGGCGAGCAGGTGCTTGAGGTCGCGGCCCGGCATCAGCACGGGCCGAGAACGAGGTCATGCACGGCCGCTGGTGCGAGCCGCCATCACTCCTCGACCTGGGCAGGGCGCCTTCGCCGCAGCGCAACGAAGGCGACGCTCGCCACGACGATCGCCACGACGACGATCGCGGCGATGAGCAAGCTGTCCGATCCGCCCGAGCTCGCACCGGCGACGACCGGGTGCAGGTGCAGGTAGGACTGGATGTTGCCCTCCGCCTGCCAAGCGGGGCCAGCACCGCCGAACATCACCTCCCAGCCCGTCCATCTCGCAGTGTTGATCGCCTCGAGGCTGTCGGGGTAGGCAAAGATGATGTCGGGCGACTGCTGGTACATGATCTGCTGCATGCGCCAGATGAGCGCGGCACGCTTCTGCGGGTCGACCGCGCTCGCCTGAGCCAGGGCCAGCCTATCGAACGCGCTGTCCGACCAGTAGTAGGTGTTGTTCAGACCGATCGACGACGTCGTGAAGTAGTCCATCGTCTGGCCGGGATCGTAGTTGCCGGTCAGGCCCCACGCCACGAGGTCGAAGTCGGGCGCCCAATCCTGACCGTGCATGTTGGTCATCGCCCCCTCGAGCGTCCCCGAGTCAACGACCGAGAGGGTGACCTTCATGCCCAGCTGCTGCAGCCAGCCGGCGATCAGCTTGACCGCGGTCTGCTCGTCGGGCAGATCGGTCGCCGTCTCAAGACGCAGGGCGATGGGCTTGCCCTGCTTGTTCAGGCGGACACCGTTCTTGAGGGGGTAGCCGGCAGCGGTGAGCATCTGGCTGGCCTTGGCCAAGTCGAAGTTGTAGGTCTGCGGCGCCGGCGGCTGCCAGTGATAGTCGGGGTTGCTCCAGATGCCGGGCAGCAGCACCGTCGTGCCCGGCTCCGCCAGGCCGTTGTAGGCAAGCTCGCAGAGGTTCTCTTTATTGATCGCGTAGTTCAGCGCCTGGCGGAAGCGCCAGTCGCGCAGCACCGGGTTGCCCGTCGAGTACGGCGAGGTGGAGCAGTTGAACTCAAGGTCATCGAATGCGTAGTAGGGGTAGGCAAACGAAGTGAAGCCCTTGAGCGACTTCAGCTGCCGGAACTGCGCGACGGGGATGCCCCAGGCCCCGTCGAGCCTGCCGGCCTCGAGGTCGGTCACCATCGTCTCGGGGTCCTGGTAGGTCTCGAAGAAGATCTTCTGGATCGTCGGCTTGGGGCCCCAGTAGTTCGGGTTGCGGTCCATCTCGATGTAGCTGCCCTTCTTCCAGGCAACCACCTGGAAGGGACCGCTGCCCACCAGGGGCACCGGCGGGAGGTAGCTCGACTGCGCGGCGTTGCCCGAGATGTGCTCCCAGATGTGCTGCGGCACGATGGGCACCGACTGCGTCTCGATGAAGCCGGTCGCCATGGGATGGGCACAGACCAGCCGCACGGTGTCAGCGTTCGGGGCGCTGGCCCGCAAAATGCCGGCCGTGTCGAGGGTGTACTGCGTCAGGACGTTCTTGATCACGTAGTTGTAGCTGAAGGCCACGTCGGAAGCGGTCAGCGGCACGCCGTCCTGCCACTTCACACCCTGGCGGATGTGGATCGTCCAGACCTTGCCGTCGGGGGAGATGCCGCCGTTTGCCTGGGTCGGGAACTCGCTCGCGAGGTCGAGGGTCGGCTGGTTATGGTCGCCCGAGCCGAAGAGGTAGTCGTAGTTGAGCGCCCAGATCTCCCAGCACTCGGCCTGGTAGCCGACATAGGGGTTGAGGTTGTCGGGCTCCTGGGTCCAGCCGAGCTTCAGGACCACTTGCCCGGCGGTAGGCGACGGCGAGGGCGCCGACGTGACGGCAAGGGCAGCGGTCAGGCCCCAGACGAGCCCGACCGCAAGGACCACCAGTACGAGGAGGAGCTGCCCGCGAACGAGTCGCTTGACTGACCAGCCGACCATTGCTGCCCCCCTTGCTGGAGCCCGTGAGTACCGAGTTGATCGGAGCGTGGTGCCCACCCTAGCACGCGGCGACTCGCGACGGCGAGTGGTACGCGCGCCACGGAGTCCAAGGTCGCCAACGCCGCTCGACCCGTCCGACCCCCTACCGCGCCTGTGCTCGGCGCCCTTCGGTCCTTGCTCGTTGGCTCATGGGACGACGGCGGCGTCCGCCGGGGCCGCGACCTGCAGGAGCGAGGTGACAATGGCATCCATCTCCGCCGCCAGGCCTTGTCGAGCAAGCTTCTCGCGGACCACACGGCGCTGTGCCTGAAACGTGGCATGGCCGCTGACGTCGACTCCGACTGCCAGCGCTTCTGCTTGCGCAGCAAGCTCGGCAAGCTGCCGATGCGCCGGGTCGTCTGCGTCGTACAGCGGGATCGGCAACGCCAGACCAGCTTGTGAAAGTGGCGAGGATTGTGCTCTCCCCTGGCCTGAAGAGGCGCCATGAGGTTCGTCAGGCAAGGGGTGTTGAGAATCGACGATAGGTAGAGAGCCTCTTCTGCTGAAGCAGCGGCCGCCCAGTACAGCGCGTTATCGACGACTACAGTCGGATCGTCGGTTAGCGCCGCGGCAAGGTACTGCCCACTGCTTGTGTACAGCACGCGGTGCGGCGCCGTTGGGAACTACTGCGCCAGACCCCTTCGATAGTCGGCCCGCTCGAGCAAAGTCAAGTGGCTCTCGCCCCTGTTGTCGTCCCAGGCCTTCTGGGCGCGCGTCCACCAGTCGTCAAGACCGGGACAGAGCTCAAGACGAAGGTTCGTGCCGGCACGCGGCGTGGCGGGCGCTCGGTCTCAAGTGGGACGACGTCGACCTCGAGGCCGGACGCCTGTCGGTGCGCCGCGCCCTTATCCCCTCGGGACGCGAGGTCGTGGTCAGCGAGCCCGAGACGGCCCGTGGCCGCCGCTCGATCGCCCTCGACCTCGAGACCGTCGCCGTGCTGAAGGGCCAGGCCGCTCGTCAGCTCGCCGAGCAAGCCGACTGGCAGGGTGGGTGGAGCGACTCAGGGTACGTCTTCACTGCCGAGAACGGCGAGCCGCTGAACCCCGAGGACGTAACGCCCTGGTTCCGTCAGGCGGTGAAGAAGTCGATGCTGCCCACGGTCCGCCTGCACGACCTGCGCCACACCCACGCCACCCTGGCGCTGCGGGCCGGTGTGCATCCCAAGGTCGTCTCAGGGCGTCTCGGCCATGCCACCGTCTCGATCACGCTCGACACCTACTCGCACGCCATCCCGGCGATGCAGGAGGAGGCGTCGCAGCTGATCGCCGGCTTGGTGTTCGCCGCAAAGTAGCCGCCGCACAACCGCAGGGCCCCCCGACCGCGCGAACGTCCGACCTCGCCGGACGGTGGCGCCATGAGGCGAACGCAGCGAACAGCCGCGGAAGCTGGCTAGGCCGTCACGCCGGGCGGTCGCGAGCGGCCCCAGTTGGCCCAAAGCCAGACGGCGAAGCCGAGTGCAACGATCGCAAAGACCAGCAGGATCCACTCGATCGGGGCGGCGAGGTTGCCGAGAACGAGGACTTCATGCCGGCTCGTGCCGAGCGGTCCGAGGGGGATTGGCGATGGCAGATCATGCCCTGGCGTTCCGGACAAGGACCTGACGAGCGTCGCCTTGGGCTGTCCGGTCAAAAGGCCCCGTGCCGCGAAGATCAGCACCAGCGCGGCGGCGACGGTGAAGGCCACCAGGACGAGCGGCCTGCGGCGAGCCTTTGCTGGGCCGGGCGTCGCCGGTATGATGCCGCGCTCGGCGGCCAGGGAGGCCGCAAACGAACGCGCATCACTGCCCCAGAGCTCCTCGGCGGAGACCCCGTCGGCCTCGGCCTCTGCGAGGTCTGAGGCAAGATCTGCCGCCATCTCGTCGGCGAGCGCATCGGCGACAGCCAGGCGGCGCCACTCGGCGCGGCACTGCTCGATGTAGTCAGTCATGAAGCACCTCGACCTTCACCGAAGCAAGCACACCGTCGACGGCATCGCGCGCGGCTCGCCATTCGGACACGCCCATCGCCAGCGCCAGTCGGCCCGCCTGGGAGGGCCGGTAGTACTTGCGCATCGGCCCTCCGTTACTGGGAGCGCGGTAGGTCTCGACCAGGCCGTCGCGCTCCAGACGTCCGAGCAGGGGATAGATTGAGCCCTCGCCGACGATCGCCAGGCCGCGCTCGCGCAGCCGCTTGGTCATCTCGTAGCCGTAGGCCGGCCCCTCGTTCATTACTGCCAGCAGGCAAAGGTCGAGCACGCCGCGCAGAAGCTCCGTTTGTCGCTGAGAGTCAGCTGCCATGTCGCGCATGGTAGCACTCTTACCCTTGCGTCGCAAGTTTCATTCGCCAGCCGACCGTAGGGCAAACACACCCCCACCCGGCGCTGCAGGGGGAAGCGGCGCAGCTGATCGCGGGGCTGGTGTTCGCCGGCAAGTGACGGCTGCCGAAAGAGCGCCTCGAGCAGCCCCTGCCGTCAGAGACGAACGCGACCGATAGCCGACTTGTACGGCTCGACGTCGGTCCTGGTCGTGTCTGGGTTCGTGCCGCGGCGACGGGCAAGCTCGGCGACAAGGCGCTGCAGAGGAATGATGGACACGAACGGTCGCAGCAGATACTCGACCTTCGCGAAGGGCAGATCATGGTCACCTGTGCCGAGCAGGATGGCCCGGATGTGCAACTCCTGCAACATGCCGAGGAACGCCGCGGTGCGGCCGCCATCGTCTTCGTCCGGCACCGCGACGATGGCGGCGTGGCGCGGCTCGAACACCGCGGGGGTGCCGTGGAGGGCCAGTTCGATCGACATGGCCTCTGCCCACAGGTAGGCGCCCTCCTTGATCTTCAGCGCGGCCTCGCTCATCGTGACCGCATCGATGCCGAACCCGGTCAGAAGGATCGGCTCCTTGTTGGTCAGAAGCGGCAGCACAGCGACCGGAGCCGGCTGGGCGAGCGTCTCCGCCATGGCGCTCGGAACCTTGCTCACGGCAGCCTCGAATCTCGCCGCCGCCGGACTGCCGACCAGTCCGGCGACCAGGCGAGCAAGCACCGCCAGCGCGGTGGTGTAGGAGACGGTGTGGGTGCGCGCCCGCTCATCGGCGCAGGTGCGCACAACGATGTCGCCGCCGGGGTGCGCGGCGCCGCGTCCCGTGACCGCGATCGTTGCAGCGCCCGCGACCTGGGCGCGGTCCAGGACCTGGACTGGGAACCGCTTGGTACCGCGATGGCTCACGACCACGATCTGGTCGGCGGCCCCGATCGTGCCGCGCAGGGCATACTCATGCGCCTCGACGGCAGTCGGTCGGATGCGACCAGCCGAAAGCTCAGCCGCCCAGTAGCATGCGATCTTGCAGGCGTGTAGCGAGGTCCCGATACCGGTGAAGACAAGCGGACGCCCCGGGTCGAGCTGAGGCACATCCATGGAGTCCAGGACGTCGCGGACCGCACCTGCCTGAGAGGCGATCTGGTCGTCAAGAGCGAAGTGGTCCACCGATACGACTCCCCGCAGAGTACTCGCGAGCGTTCTTGTGCTCGTGGTAACACTCGAGCGACCCGAGCGGTCGCACTTGCCCTCGATTCCGCTGGAGCGCCAGTCTAAACCAGTGTCCGTTCGCCCTCCGGTGCTGGACCGCGGCTCATTGCTGGGCCTTTCGCGAGCCGCGCTCGGCCACGCCACCGTCTCGATCACGCTGGACACCTGCTCGCACGCCATCCCTGCGATACAGGAGGAGGCGGCGGCGCTGATCGCGGGGCTGGTGTTCATCGCGAGGTAGGCAACTGCCATTCGGGCACTCCGCCGATCAGTGGCGCCTCTGAACCAAAGACCGCCGCACCGACCTCGCGTGACTCAGTCATCAGGGAGCGGCGGCAAAGCCTCCCGTAGCCGTCGTGAGGATGCCGCCGGAGCCAATGAAGAAGTAGCCTGAATTGATGGCCGCCCAACCGTGGTCCACATCGGCGAAAGCCAGCGCAGTGATCTCACTGCCTGGCTTCTGTGCCCGCCAGTGGCGGCCGCCGTCGGTGGTCGCATAGATGAGCTTGTCGTTTGCGATCCAGCCGTGCAGCCGATCAACGAAGACGACCTGCTGGCCGGCGCTGTAATAGCCAGGGACCGGCAGCTTGCGCGCACTCCAAGTGCGTCCACCGTTCGTCGTGCTCAACACGAAGCAAGCGCCCCTGGAGCCGGTGTTCTGTCCGACCGCCCAGCCGTGGAGGCGATCGACGAAGTCGACATCGCGCAGGGTGATGCGACGCTTCGTCGTGTCCTGCAGCTTCCAGGTCAGGCCGCCGTCGGTCGTGCGGTAGATGGTCGAGGGCGCCCGCATGTCGTTGTAGGGCGCGCATACGACCCAGCCGTGCTGGTCATCGACGAAGCTCACGGCCATGGCTACGTTGAGCGCGTGGCGTAGCTCGGAGAACCGCCAGTCGGCGCCGCCGTCGGTGGTCCTGCCGACGATCGGGTGGCCGACCCACCTTGACTCGCTGCTGGCGCCGGTCACCCAGCCGTGGCTGGCATCGATGAAGTCGACGACCTCGTTGCCGCGAAACCCGCTCGGCAGACCCTTGCCGAGTTCGTGGCTCTGCCAGCTCTGCCCGCCGTCCGTGGTGTGCAGGATGACGGAGGCTCCGCCGGTGGCCCCGACGGCCCAGCCGTTCGTGGCGTCAGGGAAGCTCAGGCCGGCGAGATTGGCGTTCACCGTCTGACTCGACCAGGTGGCGCCACCGTCGCTGGTCGCGAAGATGCTCTGGCCGCCGATGGCCCAGCCCTGGCTTGCATTCGGGAAGGCGAGGGCCGAGAGCAGCGGGAAGCCGCCGGCCGGCGTGATCGAGCTGCGCACCTGCCAGGTCACACCGCCGTCGGTCGTGGTGGCGAGGCCGCCTACGGCGCCGACGGCGTAGCCGTCGAGGTCGTTGGCAAAAGAGACGGAGCTCACCGAGGTGAGACCGCTGTCTGCGGCCGTCCAAGTCGTGCCGCCATCGGTCGTGGCGTAGGTGCTGCCGCCCTCTGGCAGCCAGCCGTGTGTGGCGTCGATGAAGGTGATACCGCTCAGGTCCCCGTCGGTGCCCGCGCTCTGCGCCGTCCAGTGGGCGCCTCCGTCGGTGGTGGCGACGATCGTGCCGGCGCCGCCCATGTCGCTGCCCTGGCCGCAGGCCCAGCCATCCTTTGCGTTGACGAAGTCGACCGTGTTCATCTGGTCGGTGTCTCCGGGGAAAGACTGTTGGCGCCAGGTGACCCCGCCGTCGCTCGTTACGAAGATGGCGCCCGTGGTACCCGCATTGGGGTCATCCCGGATTGAGGTCGAGCCGGCCGCCCAGCCGTGGTCGGCATCGACGAAGTCGATGCTCGAGAAGTCGCCGGCTACGCCGTGGCGCTTCCAGGTGCGGCCGCCGTTGCTCGTCGACCAGACATCACCGGCCAGCACCCAGCCGTGGTCGGCATCGACGAAGTCAACGAGTCCCGCGGGCCACGTGCTCTCGATGGTCCAAGTCGCGCCTCCGTCGGTGGTGTGCACGATGATTCGCTTGTTCACGTTCGGAAGGACCTCCAGGGCCCAACCTTCTTGGGCGTTCAGGAAGCTGAGTTCGACGACGTTTGCCCCAGCGACGCCAGGCACTCTTTCGTTCCACGCGCCGCCGCCATCGCTCGTGGTGAGCATTGTGCCGTAGCTGCCGGCCGCCACCGCGTGCTGGGCGTCGAGCGCAACTACCGTCCCGAGGTCGTTGCCCTGGGGCTGCGGGTCGAGCCACTGCCAGCCGCCGTCGCCCGTGCTCATCAGTGCGAGGGCCGAGGCAGGCAGGACGAGCAACACAAGCACGGCGGCACAGAGTGCTATCGCGCCCGGCCGCAGAGAACGCATCCAATCGGCCATCTCGACATCCTTTCCCCAGGCACCCCGGTCCGGACATGAGGAGGCCAACGTCGGGCCCAACCAGAACTTTGGGCGCCGCTACCCCCCCGCCACGAGCCGGGCGTGGTCTTGCCGATTAGACGCCAGTCTTGGTCAGAAGTATCGGCCGGCCGGCAAAGGCAGGGGGCCCGTGCTCTTCTGTGCTCCGTGTCCCCCTATGACATCCGGTCGCGTCGGCAAGATGTCGGCATTCTTGCCGATTCGGAAGTTTCGTGCGCGACCCACACGAATGGAAATCGCCATGAGCAGGGATTTTGTGGTGCCCCCGGCTGGAATCGAACCAGCGACACCAGGTCTAGGCAACCCACCGCAAGCTTGATGAGCGGTGGTCACTCGGACGCGATAGTGCTGCACGGTCCAGAGTTCTGGCCAGCTGCCATGCTCTCTGGTGTCCAACCGTATCCGGCCACGACGATGGGTCGCGTCGGCATTTCGTCGGCATCGGGCCGTTGTCTCTGTTGTCTCGGAGCGCCCGATGACCCTGACCCTCTCGCCAGCGGCGCGCCGTGAGCGGGCAGCAGACGCTTCTGGGCCAGCCTACCCCACCTTCACCCGCGCCGTTCCGAGCACGCTCTGCGCGTTGCCGGCCTCGTCGGTGGCATAGACGCGGTAGCGGTAGATGCCTTTGGCCTTGGGCGTCCAGCGCGCGGCATACCAGGTGCCGACCTTGCGGCTTGCGATACGCAGAGTCTTGACCACCTTGCCGTGACTGTTCAGCACGACCAAACGCAGCCGCAGGACGAGCGGGCTCAGGTTGTCTGTGGCCTCGTAGCGCAGGCTTAGGGCGTGGCCGACACGGCCGCTCGCGGCACGCGCGTAGGTGTGCGGGCCGATTGTGTCGATCGCGAAGCGCAGCGTCTGTGCGCTGCAGGCATTGGCGACCTCGTCGGTGGCCCAGTAGCTCAGGGTGTGGTGGCCGTTGGGGCTCGCCGGCACGGTCACCGCCGGTCACCGACATTGTGCGACCAGCCGGAGGGATTGACGCCGCACTGGTCGCCCGAGATCCAGGGGGCAGCGATCTGGTTGCCGGTGGCGTCTCGAGCCGCCCCACGCCTGCTGTGCGCAACGTGAGCCGTCGGCCCGAGCTGGTCAGCACCTGCCAGAAGCTTCACGCCGTGCTGCTACTTGAGGCCGACCCGCCCGGTAGCCAGCAGCCTTTCAGGATGACCCTGCCTGAGGGCAGCTGGGACGAGGTCCGGCTGCTTGAGGATCGAGTCGCGCGAGCGGGCCGTGGCTCTGCTGCGCGATCCCGGGCTGGGGCGAGGCCATGGAGCGCAGCGGCGTCATCTCCAAGCCGCTCGTCGTCTGGCTTGAGAGGGTGGAAAGCGCCTCCTACGAGCAGGCCCGGACGACCGGACTCCTAGCGGCGGCCCGCCTGAGCCGTTCCATGCAGCACGAGCGGGCCGTCACCCAAGGCGAGACCCACGGGGGCCGGCGGCACTGCCGGGACAGCACGGTGGCGGCGCCGAGACGCCCCATCGAACTGATGCTCCCTGCGGCCGGGAACAATGGGTATGAACCCGCGTCATCGGTGACGCGGATAGTCGCAGGATGGAGGACAGTCATGGCCACGCTGAAGAGCTCGATCGAAGCTGACGTGCCGATCAGCTTCGCCGATCGCGAGTGGAGCGAGTTCATGTGGCGCTCGCTCTACGGCAGCTTCGCCACAGGATTCAGCGACGTCGCCGACGCCTCGCCCAGCGCGATCGACGCCGACTCGGGCACGGTGACCTTCGAGACCGAAGGAGAACGCCTCGTGAAGGTCTCGGTCGAGGTCAGGTACACCCCCCGCCCGGACGCTGACCGGGCTACAGAGATCGCCCGCGCGCAGGCGCGGCTGGAGCGCGACCTCCAGAAGTACCGCACCTTCCTGCTACGCCGCTGCGAGCAGGAGAGCTGCCGGACCAGCTGAGGCGCCGCACTCGCAGTAGCCCCGCGACGACGTCGGCCTGGCACGAACACCCGGGGGGGAGAAGCCATGACAACCAGCAGCGAAGAGCTCCCCTTCGTGGAGATCGAAGGCAGGAGCCTGAGCTACTCGCACGCCGTGCTCATCCAGACCACAGGTGGCTGGCACGTGGAGCTCGAAGATGTGCCCACCGACAGCTGTCCCTACACGGAGGCGAGCTGCGAGATCTCCTTCGCCAGCTGGGAGGGAGACCACTATGCCGGCACCGTCGCTGCGAGCTTCGCAAGAGACGGCGCCGGCTACGTGCTGCTGACCGGCATCGGTGAGCTGCGCAGAACTGTCGCCGCGGACGTGGCGTAGGTATGTCCGCCGGTCAGTCTGTCTTGAGGGGATCGAAGCGGGGCTCAAGGGCAACCGCTGGCCGCAGGGATCATGGCCGCTGCAGCATCAGAGCCGGTGCGACGAACGTCAGATGGCGAGCCTTGCGACGGATGCCATGCGTCTCGCCCTGCGCTTGCGGGGTCGAGCTCGTGCCCAGGCTACGCGAGCAGGGTGAGCGCCGAGGAGACAGCGGCACATGCTTCGAGGACGTCGTCGTTGAGAGTGGCGTCGAAAGGCGCCGGCTGTGAGCAGAGCATGACGATCACGGCGTTGGCGAACATGTTCACGTACAGCATCTGACCGTAGATGCCCGAGGCAAGCAGCACACCGAGTTCGGGGTCGAGCACCCACCAGCAGTTGCGGTAGTGAGCTTTGGTAAAACACTCGGCTTGCGCCGCATCGCAGAAGCCCAGACGCCGGGCGTCGTGTGAGGCAGCAAAGGTGCGCCGGCACTCCTTCTCGGCGTAGCGAGTGTCGTTGACCCAGCTGACCGGCACGACCTGATGGCCGTCCCAGCAGCCGCTCTGCAGGTAGAGCTGGCCGAAGCGGGCCAGGTCGCGCAGCGTCATCGACAGGCCACCATCGGCCATCGGATTGCCGCGACGATCGACCGTGATCTCGGCGTCGTAGCCGGCGCCCAGGGGTGCCCACAGCAGGGCGCTCATGGCTTCGGCGAAGCGCAGGCCGCACACACGCTCCACGACGATGCCGAGCAGGTCGGTCAGGATCGAGCGGTACTCGAACTGCTCGCCGTGCTCGCGATGGTTGGGCAACTTGCGGATGTAGCCGAGCAGGTCGAGATCGCACTGGTCGCTGGGTGGTGGCCGCCAACCGGCGGCGCTTTCGTAGAGGTTCACGTCGGAGTCGGGGTCGTCGTAGTCCTCCGAGAAGCGCGTGCCAGCCGTCATGTCGAGCAGGTGGCGCACGGTCGCACCCTCAAACGATGTGCCCTCAAGCTCCGGCAGGCACTCGACGAGGTGTCGTTCGGCCGCCAACCAGCCACCGCCCACCAGCACGCCGACCAGAGCGCCGACGACCGATTTTGACACCGACTGCAGCAGGTGGGGCGTGTCGCGCTCCATGCCGTTGAAGTACTGCTCGGTCACGATCCGCCCGCGATGCAGCACAAGAAAGCCATCCGCGCAGGAGCGCGCCAGCAGGCCGGCCAGCGTCGTCGAGCCCTGCGAGGTCGCAAAGGTGAGACCGTCGAGATCGGCCGGCGCCGCCGGCAGCTCGCGCACGGGACCGCGCCCGCGGCTGATGCGGGCCGAGGGCACGAGCTCGCGCACATGCTGGAAAGACCAGCGGTTCCAGGGCGCTCGCTGCCAGTTGGCCAGGGTGCCCCGGGGGTCGGCCCCCGTTGCGGCGCCGTGCACGGGGCCAAGCTCTCGAGCCGTCGGCCGGTGGGCGCTCATCGACTCACTGCAGCTTAAAGGGACTCTTGACGAAGCTCTTGGCAAACGGCGCTGAGGCAGCAGCGGCCTCGCCTGAGCCGTGCGACGCCTCGGTCCGATAGCCCGCCTGAAGGCCGGCGGTCCAGGCAAGCGCGCGCTCGTTGAGGGCGAGGTCGTCGGTCATCAGCCTGCCGCGCGTGATCAGGATGCCGAGGTCGGCGCCCTCATAGCGCCAGTCGCCCGGCCCGGTGATGCGCAGGTAGAGACCGTCGCGCTCGTCTTCGATCGCGGCGCGGCGGTACTCGAAGCGATGGTAGGCAACGAGGCCGTCGTCTGTCAGCCGCCACAGGCCCGACGAGGGCGCCGCCGTGACACGCTCCAGCGCCGGCGAGGTGCTCTTCAGCACGACGGCGCTCCAGCTGTCGATGAAGCGTGGGTCGGACCAGCGGGTGTTCAGCTCGTCGATGTCGAGATCGAAATCGACACCCGAGAACTCGAGCAAATGAAAGAGAAACAGCGGTACGTCGGCGTGGGCGAAGGCGGCGTGGTTGGTGAGCGGGCTGGCGCCGCAGATGCGCGGGTTGAGCTCGCCCAGGTAGAGCTCGCCGTCGCTGCGATCGATCAGGAAGTCGAGGTCGAAGTAGCCGCGGTAGCCCTCTGCCAGGAGCTGTCGCCCGATGCGCTCGGCGTAGCTGCGCGCCGTGGTGCGGGCCGCCTCACTGAAGGCGTCAGCGAACACCTCGTTGCCGGCCCAGCCGCCCGGATAGGGCGTCAGCTCGGGATGACCCACGATCTCGGTGAGCAGTGGACCGGCCACCGTGCCACAGCGCGTCGCGCAGGCCTCCATGGTGGCGGTGAGCGGCTCGATGCGCTTCATCACCTTGACCTCGGCCTCGCGCGTGATCTCGGCTGAGTGGCGGCGCCAGTCCGCTCGATTGGAGATGAAGAACGTGGTGTGACCGGAGTCGCCGAAGGGCGTCTGGACGACCAGGTGCCCGCCCAGGCCCGCGGCGGCAGCCAGTCGGCGCAGCTCCGCGTAGCTTCTGACGCGGCCGAGGGCGTTGGGCACGCTCGGCACACCGGCGCGGTTGCCCAGACGCACCGTCTCGACCTTGCTGTCACAGCGCGCGCGCAACGCAGCGGGCGGAAACCAGACCTGCAGGCCGAGCTCCTGGCAGAGCTCCTCGGTGGTGTCGTCGAACATGAGGAAGATGGCGATCCCGTCGTTGCCCCGGGCGCGGACGAAGCGACGCACCTGCTCGTGGCGCAGCAGGTGGTTGTTGACGTCGGGGATGCTACGGAACTCGTCGTGCTCGGTGGCGCGTGGCACGAAGACGCCCGGGTGGCGCCCGTCGTAGCAGTCGATCTGGCAGATGTGACGGAAGTTGGCGATCCACTCGTCCATGCCGGCGAGGTTGAAGTCAGTGGGTCCGATCGAGTAGATCGGGCGGGTGTTGCGATAGAAGAAGCGACGCACGCCGGAGATGTTGGTGATGCTCTCGCCGGCGCGTGGCCAGGGCGCACACGCACGTGACCTGACGATCGTCGCTGTGCTGCTGCGAGCTGCTACAGATGACACCGATACCCCCTCTTCACCCCAGGTACAACCGCCTGCTCAACGGCAGCCGGCGCGAGTGAGTCCCGTTGTTCCCACGGAACGGAGGTTTTGAGGCGTTTCATTGAGTCTTTGGGCCGGCACCTCGTGGAAGGCTCGGCTTGGGTGCGGTCATGCGCCCGGAGCACATCTTCGAAACATATCGAGGCCGCAAAGGTGCTGCTACTGGGGATTCTGCCGACGCCGCCCGGCCGACCAGGGCGAGGTCGTCGAGCGACCATGCATTGGCACGAGCATGTCACTCGCAAGGGTTGAGTGCTGCCCGTCAGTAGCCGCACGGTGACCTGCAGGCCTGCGACCGCATCCGGTGCGCAGGCCCGCAGGCGCGACTCCCCCCGGAAGCGCCGCCGCACCCCTCAGCGCAGTGCTGGCCCCCACCCCCGCATCAAGCGGCGCAGATGGACGAGTCGCTGTGCCTCAAGACTGCGGTGCAGGAGCTGCGCGAAGTCGGAGGGCATGCCAGCGGGCCAGCCGGGGTTCTCGAAAGGCGGGGCACCCCGGCGTACGACGCGCAGCGTGTTGTGCCCGATCAGGACCTGCGGGTTGCCGGCCCAGTCGGTGGCTCGCACCTCGACGCGGTAGGTGCCCGGCCGCAGCGCACAGTGGAAGCGCAGGTAGTAGAAGGGCGGCGCCGGTGACATGCCCCAGTCGCCGGCCGTCTCGACGAAGCGTCGTAGCGCGCGATCGTGGCGGCCGACGATACTTACGACGATGCGCGCCACCCCGCTGTTGGCGTCGTTTGCCATGAAGTACAGGGTGCCGGTCTGGCCGGCGTTGGCGACTGAACGCCGTGGGGCGCCGCAGACGGGGCCAAGTGTGTCGATGCCCACCTGGAGGCTTTCGGTCTGCTCCTGATTGCCGGCGGCGTCGGTCGAGCGGTAGAGCACGGTGTGCTCGCCGTCGTTGGCGTGGTCGGCGGGTGCGTCGATAGTGACCGCCGTGCCGGTCTGCCAACTGCTGCCATCGTCGGTGCTGAACTGCGTCGATGCCACACCCGAGCCGGCCCCGTCGCTGGCCGAGAAGTGAGCGGTCAGCGGCTTGCGGTGCCAGGCGCTTGCCGCATCGGTGAGCGTCAGAGGCGCGGCCGTGTCGCCGCTCGAATCGACCGTGGAGAGAAGGAAGCCGTCGCCGAATGCCCAGACGTGGCCGGGGTCGCTCGCCGCGATCGCCGTCACGCCCTCGCCGCTTGCCACCTTCTGCCAGCTGGCTCCGCCGTCGGTGGTCTGCCAGACGCCGTTCAGGCCGCCGATCCAGCCCGTCGAGGCACTCACGAAGTCGACGGTGTCCGCGAGCACTCTGCTCAGCGCGGTGATCTGCGTCCAGATCTTGCCGCCGTCTGTGGTGTGCAGGACCAGGCCCTGGGTCGGGTTGTCGTTCTGGTCGTAGCTGGTGCCGACGGCCCAACCGTCGTTGGCATCGAGGAACTGCACACCGTCGATCTCTTGAGCGGTCGCCGGCAGGCTCTCTTTCGTCCAGGTGAAGCCGCCGTCGGTGGTGGCGAAGATCCCCGGGAGGAGGTTGCCGTTCTCCGAAGCCTGATAGGCGCCGGCCGCCCAGCCGGTGGTGTCGCTGATGAAGCTGATGCCGAGCAGTTCGGAGTTGTCGTAAACGTATTGCGGCACCCAGCTCGCGCCGCCGTTTGTGGTGTGTTCGAGTGTGAGGGGCGCCCCCGTGCCGCCGAAGGGGAAGTTGTCGTTGCTGATCGCCCAGCCGTCGTTGGCGTCGATGAACTGCACACCGACGAGCTCACCCGAGAGGTTGGAGCTCTGTGGCTGCCAGCTGGTCCCGCCGTCGCTGGTGTGCAGGATGATGCCGCCGTCGCCGAACTGGTCGCTGCTGCCGACGACCCAGCCGTCGCTTGGGTCGGGGAAGCTCACGCCGTAGAGCACCTGGTCCCAGCGCATCGGGCTGGGCTGCTCGACCCAGTGTGAGCCGTCGCTGCTGTGCAGGAGCGCCCCGCCGCCGTCGGTCGCCCAGATATCGCTTGCTGAGAGTGCTTGAGCCGAGGTGAACGCGTACTGCTGGCCAGAGCTTGCCGCCTGCCAGCTCGTCCCGGCGTCGTGGGAGGTGAGGATTCCGTCGCCGACAGCGCAGACGGCATTCCCATTGGCAGCGATCGCGCCCAGGGCGAGCGGCGAACCGAGTGTCGAGGTCTGCCAGGTGGCGCCACCGTCGGTCGTGTGATGCACACTCACGGCACCGGTTGCGCCGAACAAGTCAGCAAAGAAGAACGGGTCGCTGGCGGTCAGTTGGCTGTAGCCACCGCTCAAAAGCCAGACGTCTCGCGGGCTCGCGACCTCAAGATCGCTGATCGCCGAGTCGTGGGTCGGCACGGCGCGCCAGAGGAAGCCGCCGTCGCCTGTGGCCAATACCCGCGAGGACCCGTCGTCTTGCGAGTAGGCCAGCAGCCAGCCATGCAGGCGATCGACGAAGTCGATCTTGGCGATGGTCATGTCGGGGGACAGGCCGGCAAAGACGGGCAGCCAGTCGGTGCCGCCGTTCTGTGTCATCCAGAGCTGGTCGCCGGAACCCGCCCAGCCGTGGTCGACGTCGGCGAAGTCGACGAACACGTCGCTCGAGCTCGCGCTCGTGTAGGGCGAGGGGATCGGCGTGACCTGGAGCTTCTCGGTGGCCCAGCTCACCCCACCGTCGGTGGTCCTTAAGACCTGGCCGGCGCTCGTTCCCACCCACCCGTGCAGGCCATCGACGAAGCTGGCATCCGTGGTAGCTGCCTTCAGCCCGGTGGGCGTGCGGTCGAGCCAGTTCGCTCCGCCGTCTGTGGTGGCCAGAATCACGCCGCCCTTGCCCACCAGCGGCCCGCCGCAGGCCCAGCCGTGCTGGCCGTCGGTGAAGCTCACCGACCAGAGGTCATCGGCGGTGGGCGTCGCCTGGGTCGCCCAGGTGAGGCCGGCGTCGCTGCTGTGCAGGACGAGGCCGCCGGCGCCGACCGCCCAGACGTCGCTGGCATCGGGGAAGGCCAAGGCACTGAGCCCACCGAGGCCGCCGGCGGGCTGCGACATCTGCCAGAACCAGCCCTGATTGCCATCGGGTTGCAGGGCCCACGCGGTCGGCGTCAGGGCACCGAGTAGCAGGGCGGCGGCCAGGCCGCAGATCACGATCCACCAACGTCTCATTGCAGACCCTCCAAGCGAGCCGAAGACCGAGCGGGAACGGACTCGAGTGAGCTTCGGGGGGCGCTCCATCAGCGCACCACCAGGGTGCTGGCCGCGAGCGTCGTGCCGTGGTTACCGGCAGCGTCGGTTGCCGTCATCGTGAACCCGTAGCGGCCCTTGGGTAGCAGGCAGGTGAAGCGATAGCCAAGTGAGCGGTCGACAGGGGCACGGGGGATGAAGATCCGCTTCACAAGGCGTCCGCGAGCGTTCTTTATACGGATGGTCACCGCCGCGTTCGAGCTGCCCGGACGGGGGTCATTGACCCGAAAGCGCAATCTCACAAGGCCGCCATGCTCGGCAGTGGCCGGCCACAGAAGTGGCGTCGGAGGGCTGGTGTCGATGCACACCGTGCAGAAGCGGCGCGCCTCGAGGTTGCCGGCGTTGTCGGCCGAGCGATAGACGACCTTGTGGGCACCATCGTTTGAGTGGTCGGCGGGGGCTGGGATGGTCACGCTGTCGGCCTTGGTCCAGGTCGAACCGTCGTCGAGCGAGTACTCCGTGTAGGCGACTCCGGTACCGCCGGGGTTGTCTTTGGCCAGGAAGTGGAGGGTCACCGGCAGTCGGTGCCAGCGGGAATCAGCTCCGAGCACCCGCGTGAAGGGCGGGGTCACGTCCGTGGTCACCGAGAAGCTCGTGCCGTCCGGGCTCAAAGGCAGTGCCTTGTCGACGGGAGCGCCCGTGTCGTAGGAGATCATGCTGATCGCGTTCCAGTCGTAGGCGCCGATGGGCTGACCGTTGAAGGCGCAGTCGCTGAAGGTGACGGTCCTGAAGTCGGCTAGGGGCACGACGTCGCCGTTGCTGTCGGTAGGCGCCTCGGCGATGACCTCCGCCGAGGCCAACTGGGGCACGTAAGTGGTCGTCGTGGTCTTGGTGAAGGTGGCGCCCGATGTGTGGTCGACCAGGGAGAGTGTGAAGGTCGCCACGCCGGACTCGGTAACCGTTGCGGTAATCAGGTCGCCGGGGCTGATCGTCATATCGAGGGTCACCGGGGCGGCCGGGTACATCTCAAACCAGGCATCGTAGCCGACAACACCCTCGCTGTAGCCTTCGGTGCCGATCTGTTCGACGGTGTCTGAGTTGTCGCCGTCGAGGCCAACCCAGAAAGCGGTGTCGGTGAGGGTGGCGTCGGCGAACTTGACGGCTGGCTGGATCCAGCTTGCGGTGACGCTCGTGAACGGACCCTCAGTCGAGTCGTCGTAGCCCGACCAGTTGGCCGACTGGGTCTGCGTGCCCAACACCGGAGCGGTCCCCGTCGCCGGACGCGAGGCTCCGGATGGCGGGCCGATCAGGGGATGTGTGTGCGTTGCGGGTCTCGCGGCCCCGATCGCCGTGCCCGGCAGGGCACTCGCTGCGATGATCGCCAGCATGATCGCTGCCGGTGCTGCCCAATAGCGGCCCATGGCTCCCCCTAAGACAAGACCTTCGCGGCTCCGACCATAGTAGCAGTATTGAGGGCGGTCGAGAGAGGCTTGTGCGAGAGGCGGCACAGAACTCCACGACCTGGCGCGGCCCATTCACCGCCGCACATGCGCCTGCCGCCGACGGTCGGCCGACATGCGCTCGCACCGTATGGCCGGCGGCCCCGCCCAGCCGAGCACGGCGGGTGCGACCAGCTCGACCTCACCCACCTCGACGAAGGACCGTGTGTGTCTACAGAACAAGCAACGGGGCAGGCTAACTAGCAACCGGTCGCGAGGGCGGGACGCAAAGCCACAAGACCCGCAAGCGGCGAGTCACCCGGGTTGCCGGCAAGGAGCACGATGAAGCGCACAGCAAGGGTCCAGGCAGGCTTCACCCTGATCGAGCTTCTGGTTGTCATCATCATCATTGGCATCCTCGCCGCGATCGCCATACCGATGTTCCTCAACCAGCGCGGCAAGGCCAAGGACGCCGCCCTCAAAGACAGCCTCCATAGCATCCAGATCGGCGTGCAGAGCTACGCCCTCGACAACAACGACACCTACCCGCCCGCCGTCGCCACCAGCGCCGCGCTGGTCGATCCGCAGGGCAACCCCTACGTCGACCATTGGCCCAAGAACCCCTTCACCAACGCCCCTATGAAGGACAGCACCGCTCAGGGCGACTACACCTACTCGACTCCGACTTCCAACACCTACCGGCTGGTCGGTCACACCTCTACCGGTATCGACATCACGGTTCCCTGATCTCGGTCAGTCGCCGCGACCCCCGCGGTGAGAGGGGGCGGCGTTTCGCCGAAACATCGGATTCTGGCGCATTGAGCACGAGCGCCCGAGGGGTGAACACATCGCAGGCGAACCGGTACGACTCGCACTCTGGCTGCACGGGCACCCCTCGCCGACGCTTAGCCGACGGGTTCAGGCGGCCTGAGCAAGAGTCCCGGCGCCAAGGTCGCTGCACTCCGCCCGACACACTTACGAGGCAAACGCCTTCAGGCAGACGTTGGTCTCGCGCTGGCCGGTAAGGGTCGTGACGTCGGTCCAGCTTGTGCCGTTGCCGCTCACGTAGCTTTGACCGGCAGCGGCCGTCGCGGCATCCGAGTAGCCCTTCACGCGCTCTTCGACGGGGATCGGGTAGTGCGACCCCGGCGTGACGAGTCTGACCGCCACCGAGAAGAAGTGGCCGGCGAGGAGACCGAGCGGTGCGGCCAGACGCACGGTGTGATATCCCGGCCAGGTCAGGATGCCAGTGGCCACGAGTCGTCTCGTCGAGGGCGAACCGAGGCTTGCGTAGATGCGGTAGCGCGAGGCGGCGGCCGAGCTGTAGAAGCTCACGGCCCTCAGACGCTGCGCCTTGCGTGCCTTGAAGCGGTTGGCAAACCAGCCGGTATCGGTCGCGTAGCCGATGGCCGCCTGTTCGGTCCAGCCGAGCGGATCGTACTGGTAGATGGTCTTGTAGTTGCTCGTCGGCTCGGCGTCGCTATAGACGGCGTTGTCGGACTTGGCAATCGTAGCGTCGTAGTAGGAGACCCAGAAATAGCCGCCATCGCCCCAGGAGCCGCCCCAGCAGTTGCGCACCAGGAAGGCGCCCTTGCCGGGGGGCTTGGTGGCAAAGTTGCCGGCGGGATAGGCGTTGTTCCAGCCGACGATGTCGACCGCGTGATTAGCCGCTTGCGCGGTGGCGCTGTAGTAGGAGCTGTCGGTGGCGTCATAGACGGCCGAACCGGCGTTGGCTATAGCCGGATCGACGTACATGCCGACTTCGACGGCGCCGTAGGTCGTAAGTGCCCACTTGATCGTGCCGTTGGTAAGCGGCCCTTTGCGCGGCGGCAGGAAGAGCACGTCCTGGACGTGCTTGAGGGGCTTGAGGCCGGCCACGAGCCCGGCGCCGTAGGGTTCTGCCGCTGCGCTCACCGGGCCTGCCCAGCGCGCCAGATAGGCGGTCGCCTGCAGGTCGTTGCCGCCGCTGTCGTAGCCAGTATCGCTGAAACCCGAGGCGAGCAGCAGGTTGTCGGTCGAGAAGAGTTGCGGATCGCCGGGCAGCAGGCGCGACTCAAGCGAATCGAGGGCGGCAAAGGCCCAACAGGCGTTGTGGCTGCCGACATCGTCCATGGCCGGCAGCTTGCCCAGGCTGCGCAGGTCGTAGCTTGCCGGGTAGGTCCGGGCCGCGCCCAGCCTTTCCGCGTCAACGTAGCTAAAGCTCACCGGTAGCGAGCCAGAGGAGATCGGCCGCTCAGCCACGCCGGAGCCAAGCCGGGCGAAGGCGGCGGGCAGGGGGGCCAAGCGGAAGCTCGTCTGCACCGTGGGGCTGGAACTGGGCGTGACCGAGGGGCTGGGGTTCGCGGTAGGGGACGGCGTGGGGCTGGGCGAGGACGTCGGGGAGGGCGCCGGGCTTGCCGTGGCCGAAGAGCTGGTAGTCGGCGAAGGGCTCGGCTCAGACGCTGGCGAAGGCGAACCTGCACCGATCGTGGCAGGGGGTGAGAGGGTGGCGTCGGGAGAAGGTGTCGACGAGGCGACAGCAAGCGGCGCAGAGCCCAGCGTCGGCTGAGCAGAAACGCTCACCCGCGGCTTTGGCTTGGAGGCCACGGCCAGGCGCGTGGATTCTGGGCGGGACGCGACCGAGCTCCGCGGCTTGATCGAGCTGTGCCCTTGTCCGGAGACGCCCTGTGCGACGCTTTGCTTGAGTGCCTGGCGATGGTGACTGTGCAAGGCTTGGGAAGCGCCGCCGGCCACCAGCGCGGCGCTTACCAGCGCCACCGCGACCTTGGTCGACAGCGCCCCGCCGATCTTGGAGAGCAGGCCCACGCCGGCCTGCGAGGCCATGCCCGAGCCGCCGCCGAGCACGGCCGTGCTACTTGCAGAGGCACCGGCGCTCGCGCCGGAGACGAGCGTGCCCGCACCCGAGCCTGCAGCAGCCACGCCGCTGCCGAAGGCTCCGAGCGCGCCGCTCAGAGCCGACAGATGGAGGCTTGCCGGCAGGGCGACGAGCGCCAGGGCGCCGACGCCGACGGTGGCCGCCGGCTTTTCGCCGGTGAGTTCGCAGTAGCGAGCGCGGAAGCTGCGGCGGGCCCGTGAGAGGGTCACCTCGGCCGAGGGCGTCGCTGTACCCAGCACGCTGGCGACCTCGGCCGGCTTCAGCCCGTGGAGTTCACGGAGCAGCAAGGCAGTGCGCTGGCTCAGGGGCAGGCGACGCAGGGAGGTCTCGATCAGGCGGGCAAGCTCGGCCTGCTGGTAGGGATCGTCCGCCACCGGAGCCAGCTCGTCGTCGAGCTGCAGGGCCAGCCCGCGACGGCGCTCGCGCCGCAGCTGGTCGCAACAGGCGTTGTAGGTCACGCGATAGGCCCAGGCGCGAGTACTGGCCGCCTCCTGTTCCGGGCGCTGCAGGAGGAGCTTGAGCAGGACCTCCTGGGTTATGTCCTCGGCGTCTTGGTGGTGGTGCAGGAGGCGCAGGGCGAGGTTGTAGATGCCGCGCGCGTGCTCGCGATGCAGAGCGGCAAAGACGGTGGCCTGGGCGGAGGTCGCGCCGTTATCGTCTGCTGCCAAGGCACTCCCGTCGTTGGCCGGCAAGTGCACCGGCGTCACTAGATAGGACGCTTGAGCGCCGCAAAGCTTAGCAGTGGGCAGTGAGAAAGATGTTCAGAAGGTGTCGCCAGGTGGGTCGACGGGGTCATCCGAGATACTGCCTGCTAAGTTCAGGCCTCCCGGAGCGTCTCTATGGATGAGCGAGCATCTGCTCGCCCACCGTGGCTAAGGAGGCCCCCGTGAAGAAGAAGCTGCTTCTCGTCGCGCTCGCCCTGGCACTCTGCCTGGCGATCGCGGTCCCGGCTTTGGCGGCGACCGCCAAGTCGAACTCCGCGAGCACCTCACCCTCGGCAACTCAACCAGCCGGCGCGCACAGCTTCGTCGCTCAGGGCACCGTCAAGCACGTCTTTCGCACGGCCGGGGCCGTCTCCATGCGCGTCGATCTGGGCTCGGCTCAGATCAGGCGCTTCATCGGCGGCGCCTTCGTCTTTCGCGTGGCCGACAAGGCGCGCATGCTCGTCATCACCGACGGCATCGCCCACGTCGGAGCCTTGAAGGACATCGCAGCCGGCAACACCCTGCACATCGACGGCTATCTACGCGCCGATGGCGTCTTTGTCGCCCAGCGCATCCAGGTGCTCGAGCCGATTCCCACCGACAAGCTGGCGAGCTTCGGCTGCGGCGGCCCAGTGACGGCAATCGACACCACCAACGGCACGGTCACCGTGACCGTCAATAACGCCTCGCGGGCGCTCTACGCGCAGCTTGGCGATCCCCTCACCGTGACGGTCAACGACGGCACTGACCTCACCCTGCTGCAGAACGGCGTACACCAGCCGATCACCCTCAGCCAGGTGACCGTCGGTGAAACCGCCTGGATCGCCGGCACAATCGATCGGACCCCGACGCCTCCGAGCTACACCGCTACCGAGATGACGGTGCGCCCGGCGCCGACGTCCTCACCGTCGCCGGTGGCCACCAACTAGGAACGCCAGCCCAGGGAAGGGTGACAGCGCGGGCGACGCCTCTCAGGAGGCGTCGCCCGCTTTCGCTCGGTCCTCGATGGGGCGAAGGCCGGCGGCGACGGCCTGTCGAGCACATCACACCACTACGTCGGTGGCCCGAGAAGACGCTGCACTAGCGCGGCGCTGGTGAGCACCGACGGCGGATCGAGCGCCATGTTGAAGGCCACCTGCACTTCGGTGATACGCGGGCAACTCGACTACCTGGCACAGCCTACCGGGCCCGGCGTAGGTGAGGCGGCTCTCTACCTGCCTTGGGTGCGCGCCCATTGGGGGCAGGTCGGAACAGGCGGCGCAGCGCCTGCGGCGATGAAGGGGTTGACCGAGCGCGAGGTGCGCCACAACTTCGTATGGTACCGAAGGACGAGCGGCCGCGAGGTCAGTCGGGGGCTTGAGGTCATCGGCATCGCGCGCTGGTCGGGTTTCTCAGCCGGTTTTGACAGTCTCGAGGTGGCCCTGCCGCCTGCCGACCGCAACTTGGCGATGGCTCTTCTCGACTACTACCTGAGCCCGGCAACGGTCGCCGACATCGGCGTCCCCTTCACGCTCGAGAACTACTTCACTGGCATCAACAACCACGACTACCGCTACGTGTGGCAGCAGTTCAGCCCGAGGGAGCAGCGGCAGTTCAGCGTCGCTGAGCTCGCCGCCGGCGTCTCGAGCGTCCAAGACACGGGTATCGAGATTCACTCAATCAAGCTGGTCAATGCGAAGACGGCCGTGGCCTACGTGACCTTCGACAGCACGCAGGACGCACGCCAAGGGCCAAACGGCGACACCTCAGACAGCTGGACCCTCGACTATCGGATGGTCGCCGTGGCTGGCGAGTGGTTGATCGACCTCGCCGGTCCTCACGACGACTCCACACACTCCACGCCCTAGGGTTCGGCGGCCGTCTCTGCTACGGCGGCAGAACGTGCTCGACTCCGTCGCCGCAACAGGTCAGGCGAACATGTTCGCCCCGCACTTCTCCTGCTCTCGCCCCTCTCACCGACCACGAGCCGACACGAGCATCGCGGAAACGCCGCAGGGCACAGCCGGACGTCGACTCTGGCCGACGGTCCGTGCGTCTCACAGAGCATTCTCAGGATGGGGTGATAGAAATCAGCCGATCGTAAGTCCGAGGTTACAATGCGTCAGGCGAGCCATCCATGAAACTCTTCCCAGACACTCGGTCACGTGCGGGCGCCGCTGTGAGTGTCGCTTTGGGCGCGTCGGTCCTCTGCCTGGCGTCCGCCTGCGGCGGACCGGCGAAGGTCGCAACCGGGCCCTCGCCCAGTGCGACGGTGCCGGCGGCGCGCATCACCATCCGGCCGCGCTCGGGCACGCACACCTTCCCACCAGCACGCGTCATCACCGTCAGGGTGGCCCACGGCAGGCTCGTGCGCGTGGTAGTGAAGGGACCCGGGCAGCCCATCGTGGGCCGCCTGAGCCCAAGCGCAACCGTATGGCGCAGCCGCACCACACTGGAGGTGGACGCCCGCTACCGGATCGAGGCGACGGCGGTCGACGCCGCCGGCAAGCAAACCACGGCGCGCAGCTCGTTTCGTACCCTGACCCCGAACCAGACCTTCTCGGCCGAGATCTTCGAGGCGGCCGGTGCCACCTACGGGGTCGGCATGCCGATCATCCTCGACTTCGACCGCCCGGTCACCGACCGTCGCGCGGTGGAGCGCTCGCTCGAGCTGTGGACCTCAAAGCGCGTCGTGGGCGCCTGGTACTGGGACGACCCGAGCACGCTCTACTTTCGCCCGCGCGACTACTGGCCGGCCGGCACCCGGGTGCGTTTCGTCGCCCACCTGGACGGCGTGGAGGCCTCACCGGGCATATACGGCGAGCACGACCTCTCGCAGAGCTTCGTGATTGGAGGCTCCCTGATCGTGGTGGCCGACACGCAGACCCATCGCGCCCTGATCTACCGTGACAAGCGACTCTACGCCAACTGGCCGATGAGCTCGGGCCGGCCCGGAGACGACACTCCCAACGGCACCTACCTGACGATCGACAAGGGCAACCCGGTCGAGATGAAGGGGCCGGGCTACGACCTCATGGTGCCCTGGTCGGTGCGCTTCACCTGGAGCGGCGACTTCTTACACGACGCCTACTGGTCGGTCGGCGAGCAGGGCTTCACGAACGTCAGCCACGGTTGCGTGAACCTCTCCCCCGCCGACGCCCAGACCTACTACGAGATGGAGATCCCGGGCGACCCGGTGACCATCAAGGGCAGCCCTCGGGCCGGCACCTGGGACAACGGCTGGACGGTCTGGTTTCTTGCCTTCAGGCAGCTCTGGCGGGGTAGCGCGCTGCGCGAAGCCGTGGTGGCCGGACCGGCGGGAAGCACGTTCGTGAGGCCGGCCAGGCTGCACCACTCGTCTGCCAGGGCACCACTCGGTCGGCCGGCGGCCGGCAACGCCGCGGCGGCCTGAGGCGGTCGTGCGGGGAAACGACGCCCGGCACGGCCGTCCGTCGGGGTCCGCGACCGGGCGGGCACGCCGGAGACGGCGCAGCCGGGCAAGGAGGCTGACAGCACTCGGCCTCGCGGTCGTCGTGATGACAGCGGTCGCAGCGGTGAGCGTGACCGCTGCCGAGGCGCATCACACGCGCCACCATGCGCAGTCGCCCAGACACCCCAGCGATTCGCCTGCCTCTCATGCCCGCACCAGCGCGCGCCCGTCGCCGCCTTTTGCCCACATCGTTTCGCCGACCCGCGATGCCCGGCGCGCCCTCGCCCTTGCCCTCGCCCCCATCCTCGCGCAGCGCACCGGCGAGTTCGCCGTCGGTGTCATCGATCGGACCACCGGGGCGCGAGCCTCTTACGACCCAAGCGAGTCCTTCCACACGGCGAGCATCGTCAAGGCCGACGTGCTCGCCGTGCTCCTGCTGCGCCATCAGCAGTCCAACACCCCCCTGAGCGACGACGAGACCTCGCTGGCCCAGGAGATGATCGAAGACTCGGACAACGACGCCGCGACCGACCTATGGACCGACGTCGGCGCCGCCTACGGCATGTCCCTGGGAAACGGGACGCTCGGCCTCGCTCACACCGTCCCTGGAGCCAACTACTACTGGGGCCTCACCACGACGACGGTCTCCGACCAGCTGCGCCTGCTCGAGGATCTGACCTCACCAAGCTCGCCACTTCACGCGGCGGCCCGCTCCTACGAGCTCGACCTGATGGAGGACGTGACGCAAGACCAGGCCTGGGGCGTGAGCGCCGCCGCCACGCTGGGCACCTCGTTCGCCGTCAAGAACGGGTGGCTGCCCGACCCCGAGCTGTGGGTGATCAACAGCATCGGGGTGGTCGACCACGCCGGCCAACAGTTGCTCATCGCGGTGCTGTCCGACGATCAGCCATCGGAGGAGGCCGGTATCGCCCAGGTCGATGCCGTGGCGAGGGCGGCAGCGGTCGCGGTGACGGGAGCCGCTTGAGGTTGTGCTCCGAAGATCGAAGCCGAAGGTGGATCCGGCGCGAGAGGTCTGCCGGACCGGTCAGCACATCACCCGTCAACCTGTGTAGCCTCAGATCTCGCTGCGCAAGGCGCTCTCGCCGACCAGGAGCCGACGCGCGGACCGCGCTCTCACGGCATCCCGCGCGACGGCTCGCCTGCAGGAGGCTCGTCGTGGAACAGGTGGCACTCGAACGGGAACGGGAGGACGTCCGTGTCTCCATGGGAGGCGACGCTCGTGACGGCAGCCACAATCGCATCATGCATATCCATCGCTTGGGCTCCCCGTCCATGGCCGACAGTGCGCTTGGATTCGCGCGTAGGAGGATAAGCCTACGTCGCTTTGCGTAGGAGGTCACATAGCACGTGCGTCACACCGTCCGACCGATCGTTCGGCCCTCCGCCAGGCTCGACCGAACCCACCGGCATTGCAGTGATGAACCATGCCGACCCGCTGTGCTCTCGTCTTCGCGGTCGCGTCGGCAAAATGTCGGCATTCCTGCCGATTCGGAAGTTTCGTGCGCGAGCCACACGAACACCGCGCCGGTCGTGACCGAGTCGCGGCTGAGCTCGTGAAAGCGCGCCGCGTACACCGACGCATAGGCGACCGTCGCCGTCACGCCGACCAGCACGAGCAGTTCGTTGCTGCGGCCCCAGAGGTTCTCGTCGATCGAATAGGGGCTCTTCTGGGTCGTCGAGGACGAGGTCGCTGGCCGGCGAGCGCCCGATCATGATCCAGCCTTCGAGCTTGACCACGGTACCGACCTCGAGCACCGGGCTCGCCTCGACCACGAGGCGCGGCTCGACGTGAGCCATGAGGTCGAGCGACTCGCCCGGCATGGTGCGTTCGGCCTCGCGCTGCTGGCGGCGCCGGCGGCGCTCGGCCGGCGTCGCCTCGGGCACGCTCGGCGCCGGCGCCTCGGCCGGCGGCGTGGCGACCGCCTCGGGCGGCTGCGGCGGCTGCGGCGCGGGCGGCGCGGGCTGCGCCCCGGCGCGCACGTCGCGCACGGTGCGGCGCACGACGCCGCGAGCACGAGAAGGGAGCCGGCTCATGAGAGGCTCGATCCGTCATCGTGGCGACGAGCGCGCCGGCTCATGGGAGTACATCGTCGATATCGGCGTGGCGGCTGCGGAGCGGTGTACCGCCTGCAACAGACGCTTCTGGGTCGAGCGCAAGCCCAAGGGCACCTGCCCGAAGTGCGGCGCTGCGCCAAGGAGACCGAGGAGCGTCGCCGCGCCATCAAGGGCGGCTTCGCCACCCGCAAGGAATGCCTCGCCGCGATGAACAAGCTCATGGTCGCGGTCGAAGAGCAGACCTACGTGGCGCCGACCAAGGCATCGGTCAAGGAGTACCTCAAGAACGAGTGGCTGCCGGCGGCGAAGTCGACGATCCGCGAGTCGACCTACAACTCCTACGTGCAGCACGTCGACAGCCACGTCGTGCCATTCATCGGCACGCTGAAGCTGCAGAAGGTGACGGGCGCCACCCTGAACGACCTCTACGCCAAGCTCGCCGAGTCGGGCCGCAAGAACGGCAAGTCCGGCCTCTCCCCCGCCACCGTGCACCGCGTGCACGCCTGCCTGCACCGCGCCTTCCGTGACGCCGTGAAGTGGGGCCAGCTCGCGCGCAACCCTGCTGATGCCGCAGATCCGCCCAGCCAAAGGGGCACTGAACGCCGCGAGATGAAGACCTGGACGGCGGAGCAGCTCGGGGCCTTCCTCCGAGCGACGGCCGACGACCGCCTGCACGACCTCTGGCACGTACTGGCGATGACCGGCATGCGCCGCGGCGAGGCTCTCGGTCTGAAATGGGACGATATTGACCTCGAGGCCGGGCGTCTCTCGGTGCGCCGCGCCCTCATCCCCTCGGGTCGCGAGGTCGTGGTCAGCGAGCCCAAGACGGCCCGCGGCCGGCGTTCGATCGCTCTCGACCCGGAGACCGTCAGCGCACTGAAGAGCCAGGCGGCGCGTCAGTTCGAGGAGCAGTCCGACTGGCAGGAGGGTTGGACCGATTCAGGCTACGTGTTCACGACCGAGGATGGGCAGCCGCTCAACCCCGAGGACGTGACGCGCTACTTCCGCCAGGCGGTGAAGAAGGCGATACTGCCCAAGATCCGCCTGCACGACCTGCGGCACACCCACGCGACCCTGGCGCTGCAGGCTGGCGTCCACCCAAAGGTCGTCTCCGAGCGGCCTCGGCCACGCCACCGTCTCGATCACGCTGGACACCTACTCGCACGCCATCCCGGCGATGCATGAGGAAGCGGCGGCGCTGATCGCCGGGGCTGGTGTTCGCCACCAAGTAGCGTCTACATCCGCGGCAGGGCGTCGGCGGCGAGCTTCTCCTCGGCCCTCAGGACGTTCTTTGCGCCAATCACAGCGACCCGCAGGTACTCGTCGCCTTTGAGCACGCTGAGCGAAGCGTAGCCGTCCCAGTACGCGCGATCGCCAAGCCCGGCGATGGCCCGCCCCTGGGCTTTGACCTTGGCACGATAGTCGTCAAAGTACTTGACGGCCTTGGGACCGGTGACCAACACGACCCGTACGCTGTCGTAGACGGGGACGTTCGCACTGGCCCCGCTCGGGGCGTTGGGACCGTAGAAGACCGCGGCCTGGCCCCCCTCGACCGTGCCGTGCCCCAGGGCGGGTGCCGTCACCGACTGGCCAAGGGCAGCGCCGGCCTGGGCGCGGGTGATGACGGTCAGGGAGGTCGCGTGCCCGCTCGCGCCGCTGCTGGCACTCGGAGGGGTCGCACCGCTCGTTACGGACGACGCGGGTGAGATCGATGCCGCTACGCTTGGCGATGACGAGCCGCAGGCCCCCAGCAAGACGGCGGCGCCGACCAGGAGCATCGCGCCGGCGACGTATCCACGCACTTGGCGAGCGAATCCCATCCGGTCTCCTATCGCTACAGTCCTTGCTGGCCAAGGCTCTCCGCGAAGAGTCGCCAAGAAGCTCCCCAAACGGAGGCGGGTGGGGCGACGGCAGAAAGAGCCATCGCCCCTACGCGCCAGCCTTCCTTCTTCACGGCGCGTCTGCCAGACGCTCACGCCGCCTTGCGTTGCTCGCGTTCAGCAACGCTCGGTTCGAGCTCGTCGTGGAGGTGGTGGCTCACCCCCTTCGAGTCGGGGCGGGCGATCACGAAGTAGACGGCGCCGACGATCGCGATGATGGCGATCACCGTGAGTGTGATCCAGTCGAGGTTGAAGTAGCCCCGCGGGCTGGTGAGGCCGGTGGGGGCGACCACGTTGGCGAACATCAGGCCGAGATAGACGATCGCGGCGATGTTCACGGCCCACGCCCAGCGTCCCAGGCGGAAGGCGCCCTGGGGGATCCAGCCACGCGCCCGGGCGATCGCGGCCGCGACGACCGTGAGCAGGAACGACAGGTAGATGCCGCTCACGCCGAAGGAGACGAGCGACACCAGGACGTTCGTGTTGGCCGGATAGGTGATGAAGCCGAAGTGGACGTTGTGCTTCGGCGAGATGAAGGTGAGCAGCACGAAGAGCACGGTCACGACCGTGCCCACGATCAGCGCGTTGGCCGGCATCTTGTGGCGCCGGTTCACGCGGGCGATCCAGCTCGAGCCCGGCAGCGCGCCGTCACGGGCGTAGGAGAAGGCCAAGCGCGTACCGGCCCCCTGCACCGAGCTGCCGCAGGAGAAGAAGGCGAAGATGATGAGCAGCAGCAGGAGGTCCTGCATCCACGAGGGCAGCTCCGCCAGAATGAAGGGCACCCCGCCGCCGGTCACGGTCGCGCCGACCGCGTTGTGGGCCGGCATGGCGAGCAGCAGCGCGGCGGTCAGGATGAACGAGGCGACACCGCCCACGATCAGCGCCCAGCGCATCGCCCGTGGCACCTGGCGCCCCGGATTCTTGGTCTCCTCGGAGATATCGCCGGCCGCTTCGAAGCCGTAGAAGATGTAGACAGGCGCAAGCACGGCGATGAGCGCCGCGGCCGGGAACCAGCTGCCGTGGAAGTTCAACCCGAGCGGGTTGCTCGCCACGTGCTGCACGTTCTGGGTGCTGAACAGGAAGCCGAGCCCGTGGTGGAACCCCTTGACGGCCAGGATGAGGGCGACGCCGAGCGTGCCCACGATCTCGACGTAGACGCCGAACCTGGCGACTCGTCCCATGACCCGGGCGCCGTAGATGTTGACCAGCGTCTGGATGCCCAGCAGGATCAACACGACGACCAAGATCGTCCAGTGGCTGGTCGGGTTGAGATTCCAGCCGAACCAGTTGTGCGTGAGCGCGGTGACGTAGGAGACGATGCCGGTGTCGACCGCCGCCACCGTCACCAGCAGGGCGATCCCGTAGAACCAGCCCACAAACCAGCCGTACTTCGGACCCACCGAGAACTTGCTGTACTGATAGAGCGCTCCCGCGACCGGGTAGTGGCTGGCAAGCTCGCCGAAGACCAGGGCGACGAGGAGCATCCCGGCCACCGGCAGCCAAGTCAGCCAGACGTAGGCGGGGCCGCCGGTACCCACGCCGAGCACGAACAGTGAGTAGATGCCGACCATCGGCGAGAGGTAGGTGAAGGCGACGGCGAAGTTGCTGAAGAGGGGGAGTACCCGGTTGAGCTGAGGCTTGTAGCCGAGGCTCTCGAGTCGGGCGTCCTCGCCCGCTGAGGGCCCCGCGTCGCTGCTGGGGACCGCTCCGCCCGAGACCAACTGATCGGACATGATGCCCTCCTTTGTGGCGCACGTTCACTTCACCCCATGGCTCACAAAGTGGAGGCAATTTGCCCGAATTATGGCCGCGCTGGACACTGCGCCGTTGTGTGGAGCATCAGGTCTTCTGGTAGCCAATCGGCGGCATTCCCACGGGACCGGGCGCCATTCCGGCGATGCAGGAGGAGGCGGCGGCGCTCATCGCGGGGTTGGTGTTCGCGACGAAGTAGGGCCCGGACTCTCCTCAGGCTGCCTCCGGCCGGGCTGGCTTGATGTTCTGGTTGACATGGAAGAGGTTCGCCGGATCGTAGCGCGCCTTCACTGCGGCCAGACGCTCGTAGTTGACACCGAGCGCCGAGCGCACGCGCTTCTCGCCTTCCTCTCCCATGAAGTTGAGATAGGCGCCGGCACTCAGCGGCTGCATGGCCTGGCCGAAGTCTCGTACCCAGGCGACGCCCGACTGCGTCTCCTGCGGCTCGCGCCACATCCCGATGATGTTGTAGATGTAGGGCGATACCCGGTGAGCAAAAGCTGTCGCCTCCACCGGAGTACGGGCCATGGCACCGCCGAGGTGGTGGAGATGGACCTGTGCCATCGGGCGGGGCATCTCGGCGGCGTGGGCGACGACGGCCTCGATGGCGGCGTCGCTGAGCTCGTCTAGGAAGCCTGAGCGCCAGTAGTTCAGCGCCCCCGAGGGCGCCGACTCATCGAACATCTGCTGCAGTGCGGGGTAGGCCATGACTGCGAAGTGGTCCATGAGCGGCGGCCCAAAGGCACGGAGCGGCTGCAAGATCTCCTCGCCTCGCGTCGGGTCTCCAGCGTAGCAGGCCCCGAGGCCGATCAAGGGCTGGCCCTCGGGACCGGTCAGCAGAGCAGCCATCGTGGTCAGCTCATCGGGGGCAGCGGAGGTGAACTCGCGAAAGAAGCGCAGCACCTCAGACGCCCTCGCCAAGGGGTGGGCCACAAGACCGCCCAGCACCTCGCCCAAGGGATGGAGGCGGTACTCAAAGGCGCTCACCACGCCGAAGTTACCACCGCCTCCGCGCAAAGCCCAGAGAAGGTCCTCATGCTCGGTGGTCGTGGCGCGCACGAGCTCGCCGTCGGCGTTCACGACCTCGGCGGCAATCAGGTTGTCGGCCGCAAGGCCGTGCTTGCGAACCAGCCAGCCAAAGCCGCCACCGAGCGTGAATCCGGCGATCCCGGTCGTCGAGACCAGACCGCCGGTAGTCGCCAGGCCGTGGGCCTGCGTGGCGGCGTCGAACTCGGCCCAGGTGGCACCGGGCTCGGCGCAAGCGAGGCGCTCCTCGGGCCCCACGCGCACTGCGCGGCGATCCGACCAGTCGATGACAAGACCGCCGTCGCAGAGGGCATTGCCGGCCACGTTGTGTCCGCCACCCCGCACGGCCACCGGCAGGTCCCGCTTGCGCGCCAGCTCGAGGCAACGCCGCACATCGTCGGCATCGGCGACACGCACTATCGCGGCGGGGCGACGATCGATCATGCCGTTGAACAGCGAACGTGCCTCGTCGTAGTCGGGATCGCCGGCCACGATAACGCGCCCGTGCGCCGCGCTCGCCAGCTGTCTGAAGTCCGCAGGAGAAGCCTTGAAGGCGCTCATCTCGCTCATGGTGGCCCTCCGTCTTGGGTGATCAGGATGCAGGGTTGTTCCCGACGGTCCGCGCCCCAATGTTGTTCTGACGCGCAGCACTGCCACGACTCGGTCTTGGCGTCATCGAAGACGTCACGCAGTGCTCCGCGGTCATCTCCGAGCGCCTCGGGTATGCGAACCTTCCGATCACACTCGACACCTCCTCGCACGCGATCTCGGCGGTGCAGGAGGAGGCGGCGACGCTCGCGGGGCTCGTGTTCTCCGGGCTGGTGTTCTCAGGAACTTGGCCGTGAGCGCCGCCGCAGCGCGAAAGGTCAGGGCTCGGCCGTCTTAGTCACTCGTGCGCGCCGACGGCTCGCGCTGACTGCCCAAACGACAAGCACGACGCCGACGGCCATCTCCACATCCCAGATGGGCAGGCGACCTTGGGAGTAGCCAAGGCCCCATGACCAAGCCAGCGGCTCGAGGAGGAAGGGCACGGCCAAAGCCAGGCCGTCCAGCAACGTCCGCGAGCGGCCCCACGCGAACCCGAAGCGACCGTAGAGTCCGCCGGTGAGCGCGCCGACGGCGATCCAGCCCGTGACGAAGGCCGCCGAGGCCGATCCCCAACCTGACCCGGGGCCGAAGAAGCCGACCATCGCAGCGGCGCAGGCAAGGACGCCAGCCAGAACCGCCCATCGTCCGGAGCGTTGCAACCAGCCCGCGCAGAAGGGCAGCACGAGCCAGGGGGCGCCCAGGTTGCCGGCCCAGAAGACGCCAGATGCATGTTGCATGGGGATGCGCGAGTCGAGCAGACCGAAGGCCCAGCCCGCGAGCAGGAAGACGACGAGCATGAATGAAGCCCTGCGCATCGACGCACTCAGACAGACGCCGGCGCTCGGCGACTCACAGTGCGCGGCTCATCATCGCCGCGACCGCGATGTAGGCGATGCAGAGCACGACCAAGGTGACGACGAAGCGTTCGACGTGGTGGGCCTGCAGCATGCCGCTAGCCGAGACCACGAAGAACACGAACAGCACAGTCAGGGCCCAGCCCTGCCAGCTCGCGGGACGGTAGCCCCAGCCTGCCTTGCGACGGGCAAACCAGGGCGTGCCGAGCCAGCCACGGACCTCGGTCGCTTCGCGGTCCGCGGCCCTCGTGGATGGGCTCCTGCGCTGCTCATCGGGCATGTCGCGCCGGGTCCTGTCGGTGTGTCGCTACCTCACTGCCGACTTTCCACCGACGCAAGCCGTCTCCTGCAGTCGGGCTGTGTGCGCCCACAGAGACGCATCGAGGGCGTACCATGTCCCGAACGTACGGCAGAAAGGACCTGCGGTGAACGTCATCGGCGAGCGCGCCGCCAGCCCTCTGAGAAGCGCAACCGGAAGTGAGTCGCGCGGAGAGACTGCAGGACCTGAGGCGCGTCGGCAAAGGAGGCCGAGGTGGCGTCTGCCAAGCACACCAAGCGGCCCAAGTGCCCCGAGTGCAAGCGGCCGATGGAGTACTGCGACTTTCCCGTGATGCTGGCGATCGACCTCGACCGCGAGCCGCCGCTGTGGCTCTGCCGTCACTGCTGGCAAGCGGTGCCCGCCGAGAAGGTCCGGCCGAGGCCGAGCGCACCGCGCTGAGCTGCTGTGGCCAGGATTCGCCGTCGAGCCGACGCCGCTCTCTCGGCTACGCGAAGAACGAGTAAACCCCGATCCCAATGCCGGCTAGCAAAGGATGTTACCGAGGAGCAACCCGAGCAGTAGCCCGTAGACGAGCCCCCAGGCGAACGCAGTGGCGGCCCTCGCCGCCTGTGAGCGACGTTCGCGGTGAATGACAGTGCGGTTGATGTAGATCTACGTCACGGGTACCAGCGCCGCGAGCGCGATGATCATCATGTGCTGCGGTCGCATCCCGTGACGCCTGCCATGCGGAGGACTCTACATGGGGGTTCACAGAGCGTCCTGCTTGAACGGTTGCGGGCACCAAGACGACTCTCACGCCATCCCGGCGATGCAGGAGGAAGCGGCGGCGCTGATCGCGGGGCTGGTTTCGCTGGGAAGTAGACAGCCGTCAGGGCACTTGCTCGTAGACGCCAGCGGCGGCCAACTGGCCCGCCACGACCGCGACGGTGGTCGGTGCCTGATAGCCCCCCTCATCGGTGTCCAGCCGCAGGGTGTAGTTGCCCGACGCGAGCTGCAGCAGGAAGAACCCAGCCCAATCGGAGAGCACCTGCGTGAAGGCTGGCTGCGTCGTCGGGGCATCGGCACCCTGCCAGACCACCACCTTCACCTGCGCCAAAGGCCACGGGCCGCCGGGAAACGGTCCCCCCTCGATCATCGCCTGGCCCCAGAGACCGCTGCTGAGCGACTGCCTCGGCAGGTAGCGATGCAGGTGCCCCAGGCGACCGAGGTGGAGGTGCCGCGCGCTGCTGATGCCCTGCACAAGGCAGCCGTGATTGCGCGCCTCCAAGACGAGGTAGAGCCGCTTCGCCTTGGTGCCATCCGTGTTTGGCGAGCCGAAGTGACCGTTGACGACGACCACCACGACCCTGCCGAGTCCGGGGAAGCTGCGCAAGAAGCGCGTCGCGCCAGTGAGCCGAGCAGCGCGCACCGGGCTCGTCAGCAGCCAGCGGCCGAGGCTGGGGTGCGCCACGCCGGAGGAGAGTGACTGCCAGAGCACCTCGCGCTCCACCCAGGTCGGCGGCCGCAGGCTGCGTGCCGGCGTCGAAGCGGAGGCGACGGCAGTGCCGTCAAGGCCGCCTCCGACCAGCACCAGCACACTGAGGAGCAGGGTGATAGAGAGAGTGCGTCGCATGTGGCCGACCTCCGGAGTCGCTGACGTCCGTTTCACAAGAGACGCGCGGTCGCTGCGAAGGGTTCGCGGGTCGCTGGTCGCCTCCATCCCGGCCATGCAGGAAGAGGCGGCGCTGATCGCGGGGCTGGTGTTCGCCAAGTAGGCGAGAAACGCCCCCAGCCGCGGCTGCTACTTGCGCACCGTCACCGTCACCGTCTTGCTCTCGAAGGTCCGGCCGCCGGCCTTATAGGAGGTCACCAGCACCCACCTGCCGACCTTCTTGGGCTTCATGGTCCAACGGTAGGCGCCGCCGCTGCCGATGGTGAGATTCTTGAGCAGGACCAGCCTGCTGCTGATCTTGCGCGCGATGGTGACGCGGGTCTGGCCAGCCACGGCGTTGCTCACCGCGCCCCTCAGGGTGATGCTGTGGCCGAGAATCACCGACAGTCTCGACGCCTTGAGGGTGAGCGAGGGGGCGGGGACGAGCGTAGGCCGCGCCCTGATCATCGTTGCTGCCGACCGGGGCGCGCCACTCCCCCACCAGCGCGGTCGTACCGGAGAGCGAGACCGACGCGGCGTAGTCGGTCAGGTAGTTGTTGGGGTCGGGTTGGAGCAGCGCGGTTTGCTTGCTCCAGGTCGTGCCGGAGCGCACGTAGACAAAGACGCTGCCGAAGTGGTCAGTCCCTCCGGTGGCTACGTCGTTGTTGTCGCCCACGCCGACCAGGGCAGTGTCTCCGTCGAGGGCGACCGCCCAGCCGAAGCCCCCGTCCCCCTCGGTGGGGCTCAGCTCCGTCTGCTGCTTCCAGGCGGTACCCGATCGCACGAACACATACGCAGCCCCCTGGTGAGTGAAGCTCGGGTCGGACTCGGGACTGAGCGTATGCGCGGGCGCGCTGATCAGTGCCGTGTCGCCGGAGACGGCGACAAAGGAGCCGAACAGGTCGCCGGCGGCACCGTCCGAGGCAGTCAGCTCGGCCTGCTGGGTCCAGGTCGCTCCCGAGCGCACGAAGACGTAAGCGTTGCCCGGTGGCGGAGAGCCGAGACCGGTTGGATAGGCCATCCCGACGATGGCAGTGTCGCCATCGAGAGCGACCGAGCAGCCGAAGTAGTCGAAAGCAGCACCGTCTGAGGCCGTCAGCTCGGCCTGCTGGGTCCAGGTCGCTCCCGAGCGCACGAAGACGTAGGCGTTGCCTTGGCATTTGGCGCCGCCGTCGTTTGGTATCCCACCCGTGAGGCCGCCGACGATGGTCTGGTCGGCCCCGACCAGGATGGTGTCGCCGGAGATGGCGAGCCAAGAGCCGAAGTTCTCAACCTCGTTGGCGTTGTCGGTTGGGCTCAGCGCGCCCTGCTCGCTCCACGTGGTGCCGGAGCGCACGAAGACGTACACGATGCCAGAGCCGGTCATAGAGAGTGTCGTGTAACCGGGATACGCCACCACGGCGGTGTCGCCGTCGAGGGCGACCGAGTAACCGAAATCAGGCCACCAACCGGAGCCGTCGGGCGTGGTGAACTCCGCCTGCTGGGTCCAGGTCGTGCCGGAGCGCACGAAGATGTAGGCGGCGCCCTCCGGGCGACCAAATCCGTTCGTCCCGACGAGCGCCGTGTCGCCGGAGATGGCGACCGAGTAGCCGAACTCGTCGTCGCTGGCACCGTCTAGTGAGGTCAACTCGGCCCGCTGGAGTGCCAGCAGTGCCATGAGGTCGGCGGGCGAGTGCAGGTTGGTGTGCGTGAGCGGCCGGGTGGCGAGACTGCTCGGCGGAGTCGGCTGCGCGAGGGTCTGCGGCATCGCGCTGGCGGCGGCGACACCCGGCAACAGCATGAGCGCAGCGGCCAGCAGGAGCCCGAGCGAGCAGCAGACGAGCAGCCTTGCGAGCCGGACCTGCCGGCGACCGTGCGTTGAGGACATGGTCACCCCCCCGTCATTACTGAGACGATGGTATAAGTCAAGTCGTACCAGATGTGTCCTTGATACGCGGGCAAGCGGCGGCAGTCAAGGCGACTGTCAGGACTGGCGACGCGGCCTCGTCAGCGCCGACGCTCGCGCTCGGGGTGGCGCGTGGCCGAAACTGCTGTTCCAGCCTCGACGGTCTCTGCAGGGGGTCGTTGCGACGCCCTCGCGGGACCGTGCTCGGCCGCCTTTGGCGGTGCCCCACCATGACGTCCTGCCGCGTCGGCAAAGCGTCGGCGATTCTGCCGGTTCGGAAGTTTCGTGCGCAACCCACACGAATGGAAATCGCCCTGAGCAGGTATTTTGTGGTGCCCCCGGCTGGAATCGAACCAGCGACACCAGGTTTAGGAAACCCACAGAAAGCGTGACGGGCTGTCGCCCGGCGTGTGCGAATGTGCTGCACGGTCCGCGGTTTCGGCGAGCCGTTGCACAGTTGAGTCCCGTAGTGTGGTGTAGAAGCTCCAGGCCCGAGAGCTGACGAAGATCGGCCACCGGGAGCGTCCTAGAATCGTCGTTGTTCCGCCAAGAGCATCGACGAGAGGAGCACCACGATGGCCGACCCGAACAGCATGACCACCGCCGAGGCGGCGAGCAAGTTACTGACATGCGAGCACGCCGACGTGCTGCGCGAGGCGGTCCGCCTGGTGCTCGTCGAGCTCATGGAAGGCGAGGTCGCTGAGGTCGCCGGCGCCGCACGCTACGAGCGTTCGGAGGGCCGCGCAAGCTACCGTAACGGCTACCGCGAGCGCCGCTTCGACACACGCGTCGGCAGCCTCGAGCTGGCGATCCCGCGGCTGCGAAGCGGCAGCTACTTTCCGAGCTTCTTGGAGCCGCGGCGCCGCAGCGAGCAGGCCCTGGTCGCGGTGGTCGCCGAGGCCTTTCGTCAACGGCGTCTCGACGCGCAAGGTGGAGCGCCTGGTGGCCCAGCTCGGCATCGAGGCCATGAGCCGCTCCACGGTGAGCCGCCTCTGCCGCACACTCGACGAGCAGGTGCGGATCTTCCGCACCCGGCCGCTGGAGGGCCGCTATCCCTATCTCTGGCTGGACGCCAAGGTGGAGCGCGTGCGCGACGCGGGCGGCGTGCGTCACAAGGCGCTCGTGGTCGCCTACGGGGTGCACGAGAGCGGGCGCAGAGAGGTGATCGGCATCGACGTCGGTGAGGCCGAGAGCGAGGCCTTCTGGCGCGAGTTCCTGCGCGCCCTTGTGGCCCGTGGCTTAGACGGCGTGCTGCTCGCCGTCTCCGACGCCCACGAAGGCCTGAAGCGCGCGATCGCCCAGGTGCTGGGCTGCCCCTGGCAGCGCTGCACCGTGCACTTCCTGCGCGACATGCTCGGCCACTGCGGCCGGGCCCAGCAGCCGCTCGTCGCTGGCGCCATCCGCCAGATCTTCGCAGCCGAGACACTCGAGGAGGCCCGCGCACGGCTGGTCGGGGTGGTCGCAAGCCTCGAGGCGGCGGCGCCCAAGGTGGCGCTGCTGCTCGAGGCCGCCGAAGAGGAGCTCCTGGCCTTCATGGCCTTCCCGGCTGAGCACTGGTGCAAGCTGCGCTCGACCAACCCGCTGGAGCGCCTCAACAAGGAGACCGCCCGGCGATCCGACGTGGTCGGCATCTACCCCAACGACGAGAGCCTGGTGCGCCTTGCCGGCGCCCTGCTGATCGAGCAGAACGACGAATGGCTCGTGGGCCGGCGCTACCTCTCGGCCGAGTCGCTCGCCGGGCTCTACGGCGCAGGGCAGGCGCGCCGGCCCGAGCGACCGACAGCGGCGGTGCGGGAGGTGGCGCTGCTCACGACCTGACGACCCCGACGACGATCAGGAATTACACCACGTCGAGGGACTTGACCCGTTGCACTTGCTGGTGCTCAGGCGTGTCGGGCCGTGAGGAGGCGTCTCGTCGGCATTGCGTCGGCAGGGCCTGGGGTCTGCCTGGGGTCAGCCTGAGCCGTGGCGCTGCCCGCGACACGGCCCATGGCCATGCGATCCCTCACCGACAGCCGCTCAGAAACGGACCCGCCTTAAGGGCTCCTCGTCGCCTGAACAAATGGGGTGGGTGCGACTCCATTGGGCCGCATTCAGCGATGTCGCACTCATGCCGATAAAGGCCAAGACCGAGGCCCAGTAGTTGGTCGTCGGCGGGCTGAGCGGAGCTGGTACCGGTCCTGATGAAGCGCAACCGGAGCATGTTGCAGGCCACCCACACCGCGGCCTTCATCGCCTTGTCATCAGATGGCGCCCTCATAGACGCGCGCCGTCCGGCCGGCTCTCGTCACGCCACACCAGGCACGTGTCCAATCGCGGCGGCCCGGCCTCTGGCCGACGAAGAGAGTAGGAAACAGACGATCGGAAGCCAGAAGATGTCATGCCCTGACGATGGGAAGGGGTCCCGGCCACGCCGCCAGCCCGCGACGGGCGGGCGCACGCTCGGTGTCTACCCGTCGACGAGCCCCGATCGCCGCAACACGTGAGGGAAGTCATGGAAGCCGAGTCACAACACCGATGCCACAGAAGCAACCGTGCACGCTCGGCATGCGCGCTGCTCTTCAGGGTCGGCCCCCTGGCCGCGCTTCTGCTGTGCTTGCTCGCGACGGCCTCTCCCGCGCTCGCCGCCACCCTGGGCAAGCCGGTCGCCAAGGCTCCGCACGGCACCGTGACGACCGTCAAGCCGACCTTCAGCTGGAGCGGCATCAGTGGCGCCCGCACCTACGAGGTGCGCATCTATGAGGGCAGCAAGCTGCTGCTCGAGAGGGCGCGGCTGGCAAAGACCTCGTGGAAGTGCACCAGGGACCTGCCGCTTTACGCCGGGCTCACCTGGAAGGTCCGCGCCCTCGGCAGCCGCAGCCGGAGCCCCTGGAGCAAGCGCATCGCCTTCAGGGTCGACCCCAACATTCCCCAGGGCACGGCTACGGTCCTGCAGCCGAGGTTCGCCTGGGCAAAGGCGCCCGGCGCCAAGCGCTACGAGCTGCGCGTCTACCAGGGCGCGAAGCTGCTCATCAGAAAGGCGGGGATCAAGGGTACCTCATGGAGATGCACCAAGCTGCCGCCGAGCTATGCGGTACTCACCTGGAAGGTGCGCGGCAGCAGGGGGCACAGCTCCCTGCGCTGGAGCAAGACGTTCCACTTCACGATCGCCGCGCCACCCGCGCGGATCGTCGACCAGGCAGGCGACGGGCAGTCGGCCGCGGCCGGCAGCGCCGCGCCGGTGCTCCCCAGCGTCCTTGTCAGCGACGCGAAGGGACGCGCCGTGCCCGGCGCCTCTGTGACCTTCGCGGTCGCAAGCGGCGGAGGCACCGTGACCGGCGCGACCGCACTCACCAACGCCAGTGGCGTGGCCACGGTCGGCAGCTGGACTCTCGGTACGCGGGCCGGCGCCGACAGCTTGACGGCATCGTGCGCCGGCCTTCCCCCGGTGACGTTCCACGCGACCGGCGTCGCCGGCCCGCTGGCCAAGTTCGCCATCGCCGTCGCCGGCTCCCAGACCGCCGGCGTGGCCTTCAGCGGTACCAACACGGTCACCGCAGAGGATGCTTACGGCAACACGGTCACCAGCTTCGACGCCAGTGCTGACGCTGTCACGATCAGCGCCACGCCCAACGACGGCACGATCAGCGGCCTCGGCTCGCTGGGCGGCAACGTCCTCGACCGGACGCTCGACTTCACAAACGGTGTTGCGAGCCTCACGGGCACGACGGTCTTTGCCGGCAGCGCCGGCAGTCACACCTTCAGCGCGACCGCCGGCCTCTGCACGGGTACGTCGCAGAGCGTCACGGTGAGCCCGGGCAGCGCCACGACGCTCAGCCTGAGCGGCCTCACGGCCCAGACCGCGGGCACAGCCCAGACGCTGACCGTCACGGCCCAGGACGCCTACGGCAACACGGCCACAGGCTACCGGGGCACGGTGCACTTCAGCGCCTCCGACCCGCAGGCCACGTTGCCGAACGACTACACCTTCGTGGCCGGCGACTCGGGCGCCCACAGCTTCACGAGCGGTGTGACGCTCAAGACGGCGGGCTCCCAGACGGTGACCGCCACCGACACCGTCACCGGCACGGTCACGGGTTCGCAGAACGCCGCGGTAAACCCGGGCAGCGCCACGAAGCTCATCCTGAGCGGCCTCACCAGCCAGACCGCGGGCAGCGCCCAGAGCCTCACCGTGAGCGCCCACGACGCCTACGGCAACACCGCGACCGGCTACACCGGCACGGTGCAGTTCAGCTCGAGCGACGGGGCCGCTAGCCTGCCGGCCAGCTACACCTTCGTGGCCGGCGACTCGGGCGCCCACACCTTCACAAGCGGCGTCACGCTCAAGACCGCGGGCTCCCAGACGGTGACTGCCACCGACACGACAAGTGGCACGATTCGCGGCGGGCAGACGGTCCTGATCAGCGTCGGAAGCGTCACCCATCTCACCATCGAGACCGCCGCCAACGGCACAGGCACGGCGATCGGCGCCGAGAGCGTGACCGCCGGCTCGAGCTTCACCGCCTACGCCATCACACGCGACGCCTACGGCAACTTCGTGGCCAACCCGAGCGCCACCTGGAGCCTGATCAACACCAGCGGCATGGTCGCCCCAAGCGACCTGAGCTCAACCAGCGGCGCCTCGACCGTCTTCACCGGCCACCGCGTCGGCAGCGCCACCCTGCACGCCGTAGTCGGCAGCCTCACGGCCAACACCGGAACCGTCACGGTGAGCCCGGGCAGCGCCACCCAGCTCGTCCTGTTCGGTCTCCCAGGGCAGTGCTCCCCGGGCGACCTCATGGGCCTCATGATGACCGCCTATGACGCCTACGACAACATCGCGACCGGGTACCGGGGCACGGTGCATTTCAGCTCAAGCGACCCTGCAGCGAGCCTGCCGGCCGACTACACCTTCGTGTCCGGCGTGAGCCCCTATCTGTATGTCACCCTGGAGACCCTCGGCGACCAGACGGTGACCGCCACCGACACGGTGCACCCCACGATCAATAGCTCGGACATCGTGTGGGTGGAGTCCGATGATCAATGACGAACTCACGAGAGTCGACCTGAGGGGCATCTGAGGTCCTTCGCCTATGAGAAGTCACAAATGGGCCGTCGCCGCCCGCCCCGGCCGGCGGATCGCCGGCAAGGGTTCCGCACCCGGCCGTCGCTTCTTCAGGTCTGTCCCGTCTCGGCCAACAGCCAGGCCACTGGCCTCGTATCAGGCCGCCACAGCGCCGCTAGTGCTCGGGTGCCCGTCGCGGAGCGCGCTGGCAGGCACGGGTTCAGCGACGCGCACCGTGATACGGGCCAAGGTGGGCCGCCCGCCGTCTGCCGGCAACGTCCCTGCGTGTGCCCGCCAGGTGGAGCGGCGGCGGCGGCGCGCCAGACTTTGAGCGCCAGGTAGGCCGCGCCGCCCTGGATGTCGCTGCGATCGATGCCCTGCTCGATCACGCGACCTCTGTCCCGAACCAAGGCAGCGGTCCATGGACCTGCCCGCATGCAGGCGAAGCGATGCCTGTTTGTCAGCAACACAGCCGTCAGGCAGGGCTCGACCATTTGGGCGACGAACCTCGAAGGTGAAAAGACACGCCAGGTCTCGCCCTCATACCAGACGCGATCGCCGACCCGCAGTTCCATGCCCCCCGAGCATCCGCAGCGACGAGTCGCCCGTCGCGCGCTTGCAGTCGCTTGGCCGTCACGCCTATCAGCGCGAGGGCCCCGCGATGATCGTAGACGACCAACTGCACGCTGTGTTGCTGCGCGAGGCAGAGCCGCCCGGCAGCCAGCCGCCCCCACGGGATCACCCTCTGTGAGCGCAGCTGGGAAGAGGTGCGGCTGCTCGAGGAGTAGCCCCGTATGTCACCGACCTGGGCCGACTGCACAGGTCTTGATGACCCGGGGCCGCCTGGAAGTCGCTGCAACGACGCGACCTCGCCGACCGTAAGCAGACGGCGCACGCCATCTTGCGGCCATCTGCTCGGTCAGCCTCGTCGAAGTGAGCTCGCATATCCCAATACGGGGCCGCGTCTCGCCGTGGCGCTGTTGGACCTCCATCGGTTGGTCGTGTTGGAGGCCGGCTCTCGGTGCGGCCATCGCTTGACGAGCAGCCATGGAGAGCAGGTGGCGCTCCGTGTTGTAGACCTCTTCGAGATCGGCGTCGTCGACGACGGTCTCGATGCGTTCCTGCAAAGGGATGACCTCGTCATCGCACGCAATCACGACGACGACGCGAAACTCCAGGTGGCCACGGGCGTTCGCTGTCTTGTGAGACCCTCGACGCGCCGAGGCCCAAGGCCGGATGACCACGCCACCTTCTCGTTGCGGGTCGGGTAGGTCGCATCACACCCGCCTTGGCTGCTGCGACCGCCTCCACGGCTGACTTTGAAGCCGTCTGTGCGCTCGGGCTCACGACGCCCCGACATCCTCAGCCTGCGCGGCCCTACTGACCTCAGTACCCCTCACCAGGACCCTGAGGCCTGTCCCACCTCCCGTGGCTCGGCCTGCCTCCTCTGGCTGCCTGTGGTGAAGTCCGCAGTCCGTGCTGCCGATAGGCAGGAACAGTACGACATCCTCACCCGGGCAAGGCTGAGGTGATCAAACTGCACCTGAATCTGCATCCCGCGACGAAGCGGACGCCATGATCGTCCTCATCGTCGCTCTGGTCGGAGGACTGCTTGCCGGCCACCTTCTGGGCGGCTCGCTCGCCAACCTCGAGCGACTCTCCCTACGCCTTCCCTGGCTTGTCCCGAGCGCGCTGGGCCTGCAGATCGTCGCCTTCTCACCGATCGGACACCGATTGCCGAGCGCGGCCGTCGTGGCGATGCACGTCTCCTCTTACGGGTTGCTCTTGGTCTGTGTGGCGGCCAACCTGTGGCGCCCGCCGGTGATCTGTTTCGGCGCCGGTGTGCTGTGCAACGCCTTCACCATCGTGGTGAACGGCGGCTACATGCCTGCTAGCCGCGCCGCCCTGGCGCTTGCGGGTCTGCCGCTCAGGGCGCAACCCCACAACAACTCCGAGCTTGCCGGCCCGGGCGCGCATCTGGCGTTCCTGGGTGACATCTTCGCGGTGCCCCGCGCGGTGCCGTTGGCGAACATCTTCAGCATCGGTGACCTCTTGATCGCCTTCGGCCTGGCCTGGCTGCTCGCGGCGGGCATGAGGCTGACGGCAGCACCGGACGGCGCGCCCGGGCCACCCGCGTCCGTCGCTGAGCGGCCCGCCCTGGTACTTCGCTGCACGCGCTGCGGGGCGAGCTTCCCCGACCGCTGGCGGCTGAAGGCCCACCTGGCCGAACACGGCGTCGCACTTCCCCGGGACTGGCAGTCGCCGCTCGGGTCCAAGCCGCGGGTCGTGGCCGTCCCGCCCGAGCTCTCGGCGCGACATCGCGCAGGTGTCTGAAGCAGGCTCTGAGCGAACGAATCCCGGCAGGGACGGCACACTAGCTCGAGCGCGCAGTGGTGCTGAGCACAGGTCTCGACCGATGCGGCCCACCTCTTCGCTGCTCGGAGCGTCGCAGCCGATGCCCGACCGACCGCACCCGCCTCCAAGCGTCAGCGCATCTTCGTGGGTCGCACACGTCGGCCTGGCAGGCGCGGCGGCAGCGGAATGGGCTCGCTCACACGCTGTGCCACGGTACGCGGTGAGACGATGGCCTCGGCGATGATCGAGCCGACCACCAGGGCCGCGGCGAGCAGCAGTGTCCTGACGAGCACGTTGATGCCGCCTACGCCACCCTTGCTGACCAGACTGAAGACGCCGTTAAAACCCAGGGCTCCAGGTACAAGGACGGTCAGTCCAGGCACAGTGACCGTGGCCTTGGGATGGTGCAGGAAACGGGAGTAAGCGTTGCCGGTCAGACCGACTGCCAAGCTGGCGATGCCGACGCCGAAGGTCGTGCCCAGCGCCCAGACCCCGAGACGGCTCGCCACGGTGGCGACGATCACGGCCACGAAGACCCAGCCCACGTCGCGGCGGCGGGCGTTCTCCGAGACCGCGAAGGCACAGGCCGCGCCGACTACGGCGCAGACCAGCAGGGCCGTGGTCGCTCCTGAGGTGTGTCCCACCGTCGGCACCTCGTGGAGGCGCCGAAAGACGGTCCAGGTCAGGGCCACGCCGATGCTCAAGTTGAGCAGCGTCATGCCGGCGCCGGCCAGGCGGGCGGTGCCGCAGACGAGGTCGCCCGCGGCGAGTTCGGAGACCGCCTGGGTGATGCGCAGGCCGGGCAGCAACTGCACGATCGAAGCCAGCACCACGGTGCTTGCGTCGAAGCCGTGCACGAGGTGACTGAGCAGCAGGGCAAGGCAGGCGGCAAAGGCCGCCGAGCTTAGTTCGAGCAGCCCCTCGAGGCGGCCGGCCCTGCGGGCGAGCCCGTAGAAGACAAAGACGGCCAGACCGATTGCCAGGGCGGCGAGGGCTTCACGGGGCCCGCCGCCCAGCAGGAAGGCAAGAGCGGTGGGCCCGAGTCCCCCGGCAAGAAGGCGAAGCCAGAGGGGAAAGCGCGGCCGCTGGGCGACCAGCTCCGCGATGCGGCGCACACCGACCTGGGGCGTGATCCAGCCTTTGGCGACCGACACGGCGATGTTCTCAAGCAGCGCCTCGGTCTCAAGGTCGACGCTGCCCCTGCCCACCGGGACGAAGGCGAGGCGCTGCTCGCCGAACTCCTCGTAGATGATCTGCACGACGGTAGGCAGCGCGAAGAACTGTGCGACAAGGCCCATGCCCTCGCTACAGGCGGAAAGCTGTGCCTCCAGTTCGGCTGCGGTCTGGCCCAGAGGCGCAAGCTCTCCAGCGAGCGCCTTGAGAAACTCGACACGTGGGTCGGCCGTCTCACACTCCTTGCTTGGTCACTGGCCCCGCACCCAGCCCCGGTTCGGATTTTGCCAGGCGCGAAGATGCGACGAGCTCCGAAAGCACGGAGCTCAGGTCTGGGCCAAGGAACTGCCGTGGGGGCGTCCGCTCTGCAGTATAGGGGAGCCGGGCTGGCCGCGGTCTATGGGCGGCTTAAGCGGATCATCATGGACGCCACGGCGTCTGCTCAACCAGCCGGCCCGACCTGACGCACCGGACTCCACGTCCGGTCGTTGGTTCATTCTGGCTGCGTCTCGCGTTGCGACCGCCGCCGAACCGACCGCGTTCAAGCGGTCGCTGACGCTGTCAGCTCCTGACTGAGCCCGAGCCGGGCGGGCTCAACTCCCCCGCACCCCGGACGCCCTTGGCCCGCCGCTCGCCCAACCACACGAGTACCACCACCGCGGCCATCGCGGCGCAGATAGCGCCGAGCGGAAGCAGTGGCAGTGGCCGCGGCGAGGACGTGCGTTTGGCTGTGGCCACGCTGACGGGGTGCACCGTGAGGTAGCTCGCCATGACCGGCGAGGTGTAGAAGACGCCGCCGCCCCTGCCGGGCGTCGACTGCCAGCCGGTCCAGTCCTTGAAGTCGTAGGCCTCGACCGACTCCGGGTAGACGGTCGGGATGTAGGGCGACTGCTCGTAGATGATCTGCTCCATCTGGTGGACGACCGCCGCGCGCTCGGTCTGGTCGATCATCGTCTGCTGGGCCAGGAAGAGCTTGTCGTACTGCGGGTCGGACCAGGCGCAGTCGCTCCAGGCGTTGATCTGCGACGAGGTGAAGATGCTGAGGATGAAGTTCGGGTCGGGGTCGCCGCCCCAGCCCCAGAGGAACATGTCGTAGTTGGGGTCGAACGTGTTCCCCTTCATGTTGTAGAGGCCGTCGTCGATCGCGCCGTCGTCCATGACCGACAGTTTGATCGTGAGGCCGAGCTGATCGAACCAGCCGGCGATCAGCTTGCCCGCCGACTGGCTCGACTCGGAGTCCGAGCGCGTCCACAGGCGCAGCACGATGGGCTTGCCCTGCTTGTTCAGGCGCACGCCGTTCTTGAGCGGGTAACCCGCGGCGGTCAGCATCTGGCTCGCCTTGGCGAGGTCGAACGTGTACTTCTCGCTCGCCGACGGCTCGTAGTGCCAGTCGGGGTTCGTCCACAGGTGAGAGACGAGCACCGACGTCGCCGGCTGGGCCAGGCCGCCGTAGGCGATCTGCACGAGTTTCTCGTGGTCGATCGCCCATTGGAGCGCCTGGCGGAAGTGCCAGTCCCTGAGGACCGGGTTACCGAGCGAGGGGGCGCCGGTGTAGCAGTTGAATCCGAGCTCGTCGAGCTCGGGATCAACGAAGGAGGTCACGTGCAGGCTGGCGTCGCTTTGCAGGTCGTGGTTCTGGCTTGCCGTGAGCCCCCAGGCTCCCTGCAGAAACCCCGAGCGCAAGTCGTGGGTGAGCCGGGTGGCGTCCGTGTAGTAGAGGAAGTCGACCTCGTCGATCTTGGGCACACCGCCCCAGTAGTCGCGGTTGGCCGTCAACTCGGCCTGCTTGTGGATGTCGTAGCTTGTGAGCTGGAACGGGCCGCTGCCCACGATGGGCGGGGTCTCGTCCATGCTCGCGGCCTGGTCGCCGGGAATCGAGGCCCAGATGTGCTGCGGCACGATGGGGATCGCCGCGTTGAGCATGTTCGCCTTGGGCTTCGTGCAGGTGAACACCACGGTGTTGTCGTTGGGCGCGACCACGCTCTTGATGAAGTTCACATACATCGTGTAGTTGCTGAGCTGGTTCTTGATGACGTAGTTGTAGGTGAAGGCGACGTCGTGCGCGGTGAGCGGCACGCCGTCCTGCCACGTCACGCCGGAGCGGATGTGGAACGTCCACACCTTGCCGCCTTCGGAGACCGACCAGTGGTCGGCCAGGCCCGTGGCACGGGCGCCCTGCGGGTGGCCGTAGTCGCCCGGGCTGAAGCCGACCATCAGGTCGTAGTTGAGCGAGAAGATCTCGCGGGCCGAGGGCGACTGACCAGCGAAGGGGTCGAGGTCGTCGGGGGCATCGTTCAGGACGCCGAGCCGAAGGATCACCTTGGGCGGGGAGGCGGCGATGCTGCCTCGGGCAAGCGCCGTGGCCAGGCCCCAAACGAGCCCTGAGGCAAGGGCCGCGATCAGGCAAGCGAAGGTGACGCGAAGCATTCGCGAAGGCTCAGACCGCCGTCCTCGCATGTGCCGGTTCCTCCTTGGCTGTCGTCGGCCCGTGTCTATGATAGACGAGTGACTGCGACCGGGCAGAAGGCCACCGGACTCCGACACCGGTGCAGGGGCGAGGGTCCCTGCACATCGGCCCTCCCGCCGACCACACGCCGCCGTGATCCCTCGGGTATACTGCCGGCCATGCCCCCGCCCCTCACAGAGCGCAACGACGCCCCGAAGCGTTCAGCTGAACAGCGCCGCGCCGCGCTCGCCCTCGCCAATCGCATTCGCGCACAACGCGCGCTGCTCAAGGCCGATCTCAAGCGGGGCGGGACTTCGATCGCGGTCGTGCTCGGCGACCCGCCCACCTTCCTTGCCACGGCCAGGGTCGCGAAGCTGCTCGCGGCGCTTCCGGGCTATGGGCCCAGGAAGGTCGAACGCCTGCTGGCGTCCTGCCAGGTGAGCCCCCGCAAGACGGTCGCGGGCCTAAGCGAGCGCCAGCGTGACGCACTGCTTGAGGCGCTTGCGCGGTAGAGCACCCTTCTCGTGGCCGCGACGAGTGCGCTGCGGCCCACACCCCCCGAAAGTGAGAGCCGATGGAACCGCTCACAGCGACCCTGAAGCGAGCCCGCGAGACCAAGAACACGGTGCGCTACGAAGAGCCCGAGACTGACCAGCCGCTGCTGATCGGCACGCTCTACGTGCACAAGTGGGCCGCCAAGCGCCTCGAAGACCCCGAGACGATCACCGTCACGATCGCGCCGGCCGCAGCCGCGGAGTGATCAGTGGTGGCTGAGTTCGACACCGTCATCTGGCCAAGCGGCGAGGAAGACGGCGACGATGAGCTGCGCCTGCTCTACAGCTCGCAGCTCGACGTCGTCGCCCTGCAGGACGTCAGCCACAGCCACGCTTCTCCTTGAGCCGTCGGCCATGGCTAGTCTCAGTAGTGCCTTCCTGGCCTGGGCCGCGGACGTGAGCCTGAACTGAGCGGCAATGCGGCCAGCGCACCGCTCCAAGACCCACAGCCAGCTTGTTGAGGGAGCAACCAGGCATGTCAGATGCAAGAGGGTCCAAGCCCACCGCGGCCCCCAACCCCGGCATCGGGGTGGCCGGGCTTGTCTGCTCGCTGGTCGGCTTCTTCGTCCCGTTTCTGGGGATGATCGGGCTCGTCCTCTCGATCGTCGGCTACCGCTGGGCCAAGCGGCGCGACTTGGCACAAGGACTCTCGATCGCCGGCATCGTGATCGGTATCGTCAGCACGACGGTCGGCGTGCTCTTCATCCTCGCCTTCGTGGCAGTGGCCTTTCGCTCGCGCTAGTCGTCCACTGTGACGTGCCAAGGGCGAAAGCACATCCGGCTGGCTCTTACGGGCCCGTCGCGGGTGGACTGCGAAGCTAACGCATGAACGGGGACGCGATGGAAGTTGGCAGACGGCCCGCATGTGCCTATCGTGCCATGTGGTGACCTTCATGAGTGAGACAGATCTGCCCTTTGTGGCAAAGCGTTCGGGCGCGGTCGATGCGATCCGCCGCGCATGCGGCATCGTCGGCCGCGAGCGCGAGCTCGCGATCGCCCTGGCCGTGCTGGACGTCGGCCGCCACCTCCTGCTGGAGGGGCCGGTCGGCGTGGGTAAGACGACGATCGCGCTCGCCGTCTGCTGCCACCTGGACCGCGCCACCGTGCGAATCGACGGCGATGACCGCTACAGCGAGAGCAAGCTCACCGGCTGGTTCGATCCGCCGCTTGTGCTGCAGTGCGGCTATGGCGAGCAGTCCTTCACGCCCGGCCCCCTAGTCGAGGCGATGCGTGACGGCAAGATCCTCTTCATCAATGAGCTCAACCGCATGCCCGAGTCGGTGCAGAACGTGCTGCTGCCGGCGCTCGACGAGCGCCTCCTGCAGGTGCCCCACATCGGCGAGGTGCGGGCGGCCGCCGGCTTTCAGGTGATCGCCACGCAGAACCCGGTAGAGTACGTCGCCACCGGCCACCTCTCCGAGGCGTTGCGCGATCGCTTCGAGCACCTCGCCCTCGCCTACCCGCCGGCCGCCGACGAGTGCGCCATCGTCGCGGCAGAGACGGGCTGCCAGGACCCCGATCTGGTGCGCACCGCGGTACGCCTGACGCGCGCCAGCCGCCTGCACCCGCGCTTTCGCAAGGGCGCTTCGGTGCGCGCCGCCTGTGCGACCGTGGCCATCGCGCACCGCCTGGCCGAGGAGGCGGGCAACAGGGGCACCGTGAGCCGTGAGGTCCTGCGCTGCGCGGCCGAGGCGGCCCTGGCCACTCGCGTCGAGCTACGCGACGAGATCGACGGCAACGCCTCGGGTGCGCTCGCCGAGCTCTTTGAGCTGGTCGTCGAGCGCGGCGAAGACCCCGACGTCGCGCTCGCCCCGGCGCCCGACCCAAAAGCTTAAGCGCCCCCGCCGGGGCGCAGCCCGCAACGCCGCATCCCGATCCGCCTCAGCCGGCTGCCTCGCCGGCCGCTGCTCTCTCCCGCCTGGCCGGGCACTACCGCAGCTCACCCGAGGAGCTCGACGGCTGGCACCTGGCCGCCGACCTTTCGCGCGGCGATTTCCGCTTGGCCAACGCCGGCGTACGGGCCGTGGCAGAGCGCCTCGCCGTGCGCGCCGTACTGGCCCGGGCGGCGCACCTGGTGGGACCGCTGCGCGGCGCCACTCGCCCGGTGCGCGAGCCGCTGGCCGGCGATCTCGTCGGCGAGTTCGACGTCGAGGCCACCCTCGAGCGCGCGCTCGGCAAGCCGTACCCCGAGGACGGCGACTGGATCGTCGAGCACCGGATCGAGCGCCGCCACCAGGTTGTGCTCATGATGGACACCTCGCTCAGCATGGCCGGCGAGAAGATGGCGCTCGCGGCGGTGGCGGCCGCCGTGCTCGCGCTCAACCTGGCGCCCGGCGACCTCGCCGTCGTGCTCTTCGCCGACGATGCACGCACTGTGGTGCGTCTCCATGAGGAGGTGTCGGCAGCCGAGCTCGTGCGACGCATGCTCGACACGCCCTGCGGTGGAGCGACAAACGTGGCGGCCGCACTCGAGCTCGGCTGCTGTGAACTTGCGCGCGGTCGCGACCCGCGGCGCTGCGGTCTGCTCGTGAGCGACGGCCTCTACACGGCCGGTAGCGACCCGCGTCCGGTGGCGGCCCGCTATCGCACGCTGCACGTGCTACTCACCCATGACGTGCCCGTGCCTCCGCATCCGGCATCGGGTTCACCGCTTGCACCACAGCGTAGCGGTGGCGACCCGGCGGCCGTGGGCGGCTCGCCTCGCCGCTACGGTCTGTGGATCGCGCCCCACCGTTCGGTCGGCCCCGACGTCGCGCGCGCGGGCGGCGGGCGTCTTGTCTGGGTCGAGGGCATGACGGAGCTGCCCCGCCGCATGCTCGATCTTGCCGACCACTTGCTGCGGTAGAGACAGGCGAGAGCGCCACCGTTCAGCACACTTGCAAGCAAACCGATCCGGTGATGCCAGCGAGCTTGCGCGCGAGTGCCATCTCGCCCGCCGGGAAGGCTGCCGGCTGCCGCTCCACCGGCGACCAGGGCGAAGGCGGCATCAGGGGGCGACCGCGCGGACCCCCAACAGCAGCCCCAACATCACCCGACTCACCAGCAAGCCCGCGCGCGCAAGGGTCCGCCGGGGGGCCACCTGTAGCCCCCCGGCGGACGCCCCCAGACGCAGGTCTCACCGACCGCGACGGGTTCGATCGACGGACTGCCTGACCGAGAGCCAGGAGCGTCGCGACCGTCAGGCGGCCGGCCGCTGCAGGTCGCTTGGCGGCACTTCGACTGACGGCTTTGCGGCGGCCACCTCCTCGGGCAGCACGGCCATGCCGGGCATGGTCAACGGCTTGCGCACCACCAGCATGTAGACGAAGTAGACGAGCCCGATGCCGACCATGACGCCGACGTACTCCCAGGGCAGCTTGAACGAGGCGTCGCGGAAGATCAGCAGCTCGAAGGCGAGCCAGACCAGAGCGATTGCGACAACCGGCCACTCCCAGCGGCCCAGGCTGAAGCCGCGACCCGCCGGGAGCTTGTTCCTGGCAGCGACGTAGAGCACGACGGTGACGAAGTAGATGATGGCCGGCATAAGCGTCGCCGAGCTGAAGAGGTTGACCAGCGTCCCGGTTCGCGTGGCGAAGACCGAGAGCACGATCTCCAGCAGGACACCAACCAGCAGAGTCGCCGCAAGCGGGGTGCGCAGCGTGACGTTAACCCGCCGCAGCACCTGCCAGCCTGGGAAGCGCTCGTCGCGCGCCATGGCCCAGGTGACGCGGCTCGCCGTGATGAAGATGACGAGGCCGCAGGAGAAGATCGAGAAGGTCACAAAGGCCAGGAAGATCCGGCCGACGACGCCGCCCAGCACGTACTTGACGATGTCGGCGACCGGCGTGGTGGCCGCCGTAAGCGCTGGGATGTTGTGCGTCGCTGCGCTGATTGCGAGCAGGAAGACAAAGCCCAGCGCCCCCGAGAGGACGACCGAGAGCCACATGGCGCGCGGCACGACCCGTTCGGGGTTGTCGGTCTCCTCGGCGAGGTTGCCGGCCGCCTCGAAGCCGACGATCGTGAAGGCGCCGAGCAGGAAGGCGAAGATGAACGGCGTCACGTGAGTCAGAGTGCCGAAGCCGAAGTAGTTAGGCGCCCCGGCGGCCACACCCTTGCTGAAGAGGTGGCTGAAAGCCAGCTTGCTGGCGATCGCGCCCACGATCAGGATGAGGATGGTCAAGCCGCCGATGCCGATCACCTCGGTCGCCACGGCGACGTTGTTCACGCGCGACGACCAGACGGTCGACAGGCAGATCAACACCGCCTGCATTGCCACGAGAAGTGCGGTGACTGCCCAGGTGTTGTCGATCGTGCCGGTATAGCCGAAGAGGGCGGGGATGACGGTCTGACCCAGCGCGTAATCGACCGCCACGGTGTCGACGATCAGAAAGGCAAAGACGAACCAGCCGACAAGCCAGCCGATGTGGGGGTTGGCAAGTCGAGACATCCACTGGTAGGAGTAGCCCGCGAGTGGGATTCTCGAGACCAGGGCCGCGAACACCAGAGCGACCATGGTCTGCCCCAGGATCACAAGTGGCCACGTCCAGATGCCCAGCGGGCCGGCGCTTGAGAGCACGAAGCCGTAGGTCGTGAAGATGCCGGTGGTGATCGAGATAAACGAAAAGGCGATCGCAAACGATGCGAACCGCCTGAAGTTGCGGTCGTACTGCTGTCGGTAGCCGAGCAGCTCGAGATCGCGGTCGGCCTCGCGCGCCGGGGCGTGCTCTTGCATGGACATGACGAGCCTCCGATCACAGCCTGGGCGGCGAGACCACCCCCGGAGAGAGCGACCGGAGACTCGCAGGCGGAGACTTGGCACCGCCCGGCATCGCTTTCATACGAGCATCGTGATTCCCCTCTGTCGAACGGGCGACACGCCGGCGGCTACCGAGTGCCAACCTGCATGCCGCTTGGTCCTGCGCGGCGACCCCTGAGTCCGTCCCCGGCGACCGGCGCAGTCAGCCGTTGCCGATCGCCCGCGTACATCACACGCAAACATGTACGGCTGCCACTTCTCCTGCACACGGCACCCTGGCCGATCTGAAGCCGACCACGTGAGGGCCTGCCTTCGGTTCAGCGGCTGTCGTGCCACTGCCGGCGATGGTCAGCCGTTGTGACGCAGGCCTTCGTTCTGGCCGAGGAAGGCCAGCACCTCCTCCTTGCTGAGATAGGGTCGGGTGCTGCTCCGAGGCGGGATTAGGGCGTTGGTCTACACGGTATTTCCTCATTACGATATTCGAGGAGGCCGAGGTGAGCGGCGCAGGGACTGGCGGGACGCACAGGGTCAAGCGGGCGATCCTCGTTGCCGTGGTCATGTTCGCGGCCACGCTTGCTCTCGTGTTCGGCCTGGAGTCCCGCGCCGGCGCAACGGGAAGTCCCTCGCCCACTCCGAGCGCCACCAGCTCGCCACAGACGAGCCCTCCGTCCACCCCGTCGCCCACCGGTTCCGCCACAGCCCGGCCCAAACCGAAGCCGAAGCCAAATCCAAAGCTGCAGACCATCGCCGAGGTGCAGCGTCGCCTGGTCGCCCTGCACTACCTGCCCGCCTCGGCCGTGACCGGCGTGAATGACTATCGCACCCAGCAGGCGGTCATGGCCTTCCAGGCCTGGGAGGGACTGCAGCGCGACGGCATCGCCGGACCGATAACCAAGTTGCATCTGCTGCGCGCAGGTCCGCCCAAGCCGCGCAACGAGCACCTGAAGGGACGGTATGCGGAGGTCTTTCGCAGCCGCGGCGTCTTGCTCTTGGTCGATGACGGTTACCTGGTGCGGGCCGTGCACTGCTCGACCGGCATGCCTGGCCTGGCGACGCCGGCCGGGCGCTTCGCCGTCTACCTGAAGTCACCGGACTGGTGGTCGACCCTCTATGACGTGTGGATGCCCTACGCAAGCTTCTTCACCGGCGGCGATGCCGTCCACGGCTTCGCTCCGGTGCCTGCCTACCCGGCCTCACACGGCTGCGTGCGCGTCTCGATGCCCGAGGCGCCCTTTGTCTATGACTTCCTCAGGCTGGGCACGCCGGTCTTTGTGTTCTGAGGGTCTGGATCGGTCGTGCGCCGGTCGGCCTTTGCTGGTGGAGTTCGGCGGCTTTCCACTCCCGCTTGGCCTTGGCGACGATCGTCTACTCTGTGGTGGAGTTGAGGCCGACGCCCAGCCGACGATCGCGGGAAGTGCACAGGCACAGGCCGGACCCGCGATGGCCCGAGCCATGATGCCCTCGTACCCATCGTCAGCGCATCAGGTCAGCGCTTGGTCGCCCCTGCGGCGCAGGCTGAGTCCCGTATACGGTGACTGACGGCGGTCTGCTCCGCTACTGTTGGCCGGCGCGCTTACCTGCGCGGCGCATCGTCCAGAGAAGGTACACCCGGGAGGAGAAGAGATGGCCAGCTGCAACGAGATGAAGAGCGGTGAGGTCTACGTCTGCGAAAGCTGCGGCCTCGAACTTCAGGTCGTGTCATCCTGCGCAGATGACGCAGAAGCGGCCTGCTCATGCACAGAACCGCTCACCTGCTGCGGACAGCCGCTGGTCCTCAAAGGGTAGAACGCCAAGCTCGTCCTGCTGGCGCCGGCGGCGGCGATCCCGCTCCCGGCATGACCGCCGGCCTTGCGATGAGGGCCAGGGGGCTCCGCTACAGCGAGGCACCCTCATGGCTCAGCGCAACGACGGTCTTGTAGCGGTGTTCGACAAGGAAGCGCCGGAGGCGCGTCTCGATTAAGTCGCGCGCCTCGCGGAAGCTGCCCAGGCGCTCCTCGCTGCTGCCCCGCTTTGCGTCGGGATCCGCAAGGGTCCAGAACTCGCGGGTGCCCGGGCCCGGGAACATGGGGCAATCCCTCTCGGTGCGCTGGCAGACCGTGATGAGCAACTCAAAGCGCGCCTTGCGAGGTGACCGCTGATCTGGCGCCGCCTATTCATGGCTGCACACGCGCTTGCTGCCGACCGTCAGCCGACGTGGCCTCACGCCACGGAAGCACGTGGCTGCGACAGTTGACCTGCCCCGGGAACGGATCGATCATGGCCTGCTAGCCCCTCCTCGCAGGGGCGAGGTGTGCCCGAGAGCGTGTGGACACGAGGGGGTTGCGATGCGTGCAGAGGAGCTGCCCGGCGTACTTGACACCTTTGCCGGCCTCGGCGACCACGAGGCCGCGCTGGCCGCTCTCTATGCGGCCTGTGGCCGGATCTGGCACGAAGACGCGGCGCTCTGGGATGCTCTTGCCGACTCCGAGCGTGGCCACGTCACCTGTCTTGCCGCGATGGCCCGCATCGTCGCCGAGCGACCTGCCGCATTTGCGCTCGGACGGCCGTTCAGCGGCGCGGCCGGTCGTCTCCAGGCGAGTTACGCCAAGGACCGCGCCCGCGAGGTCGAGCGCGGTGGCATGGCGCGTCGTGCGGGACTGCTGATGGCCTACGAGATCGAGCGCTCGATCATCGAGACGCACCTGAACGAGCTGCTGCGCACCGAGGAGCGCGGCTACCTGGCGATCGTCGAGCGGATCGTCGCCGAGACCGTTGCCCACTGCCGGCTGCTCGAGCGCGAGCTTCGCAGGCGCTTCGACACCGTGGCGGCTCGCGCCGACACCTCGACCTCCAGCTAGGCTGCCCCGTCGCGTGCCCGGTCGCGACGCCGCAGCAGCATCTCGAGCGGCCGCAGTGTGAGGTAGGCGTAGTAGGCCGGCATGCGGCGATCCTCCAAACCCAAGGCCCGCAACGCGGCGGCGGCGCGCCGCAGGCCGGGCGTCCAGGCCGAGCGCACGTAGAGCTCCCAGGGCAAGCCCAGCCTGCCGGCCGTGCGGTTCACCCAGCGCACGTAGCGCGGGCTGATGATCTCGCGGAGCAGTCCTTCGTCAAGCGGGGGCAGCGGCACTAGGCGCAGGGCTCGCAGGTTCAGGGTGTTGCGCCAGTCGTAGCCGAGCTCGACATCTTCGAGGTCGAGACCACTCGCGCGAAACAGGGCGGCCTGCCAGCGTCTGCGGTCCCGCAACTCCCAGGGCAGCGCGAGCATCGCCTGCGCCAGACCGGGGTCGGTGAAGGGCGTGCAGCAGGCAAGACCGAGGGACTCGGGCACGAGGTAGAGGTAAGAGAAGAGCGCGGCCTGCTGGCGATTGAGCTCGACGAGGCGGGCACGCACGTCGTAACGCAGGCGCGGCTCCTCCTCCAGTCGCGTCTGCCAGCCCTCCCTGCTGCTTGTGAGGCGGCTCGCCCGCGAGTCGGCGCACATCGCCCCGTAGCGAAAGACGCCGAGCATCTGCTCGGGACGCGCGAGCACGTCGATCTCGGCCACGGTATGATCGTCGTAGCCGGCCATCGAGTCGCCGTAGGCGCCGGAGATGAGCACGCTCTGGGGCGCGATCTGCGGCACCAGGGCGTGATAGAACTCGATCTGGTACATGCCGTGAGCATGGACCGCAGGTCCGAACTGCTCGTCCCAGTCGTCTAAGTAGCGATGGAACCGGCCGATCGGCAGCGACTGCCAGTGCAGGCCGAGGCGGCCAGCAAGCTCGGCCGCCTTGACGACCTCCTGGGAACATTGGGGGCGGTCGCTGATGCCGTAGGTGAAGGCCCGCACCCGCGCGCGCTCCTCGACCAGAAGGTTGATGAAGCGCGAGTCATACCCGCCACTCGTCGGTACGACGAGATCGCCGTGAGTGCTCCCGGCCGCCTGATTGACGACAGCCCTGGCGATCTCGAGCACCTCGTCGACTGAGCTTCGGCGCTCAAACCACTCCGCAGTGGGATCGTCGAGGTACTCGACGCGCAGGCCCTGAGGCCCGGACCACAGTCGCGCTGAGTGGCGCAGCAGACGCACGTCGCGCGCGGGGGTGTGCTCAAAGACGCAGTAGCCGAAGTCGAGGTAGTCGTTCAGTCCCTCGGGGTCGAACTCGAGGTTGGCGAAGTCTATGACCTCGTTGATGGCGTGACTCGCGCGCCCGGTGCGCAGGTTGTAAAAGAAGGGCCGCGAGGCGAGCCAGTCCGACTCGTAGATCAGGCGTTCGGAGGCGACGGGGACTGTGTGCTTGGGCTGCGTCATTGTGCGGCCATTCTGTCACGCAGGCCACAAGCCCAAGCCGTCAGCGGCTGCGGATGCCTCGATGTGGCTTGCGCGGTGGGGCGGCAAGAGGTCACGCGATGATGTAACCGGCCGGAAAGCGCCGCATGCTGGCCTGGCTGCCGACGGCGTGCCGACGCCCGCAACGAGGAGCTCCTCCTTCCGTCAACAGGTGACGTGGAGGATGGCGCAGACGTCCTTGCCCGCGTCGCGCAGCAGGCGCAGCGCTTGCTCAGTGGGCACCGCGATGATCTCGATCCCGCGCCGCTCGGCCTCCTCGGTCACCTCGGGCAGAATCGGCAGGCTGCCGTACGCTCCGGTGCCGATGACGAGCCGCTTGCCGCCCCACGGAATCCCCTCCTCAAGTGACAGGGGGGTGTGCCCGAAGCGGCCGCGGTAGACCTTCGACGGGCCCTTGCGGCGCTTGGTGACCTTACCCTTGTCGATGACGATGTCGAAGTCGTAGCGCTTACCCTCGACCTCGATCTCGCCGAAATCGATCCAACGCGCCTTCATGGTCGTCCTCCCGGCTCGCCCCCCCCGACGACTGCAAGACCCGGCATGATGATTCCCGTCGGCTCCCGAGGCTGCTCCTGGGTCGGCGTCGGCCTCAGTGGCCGGGCGTGCTCGCCGGCGCCCCTGCCAGAGGAACATTGTCGTAGTCCGACGCGCGAACGGGCAACGGGCGCTCGATCGATCGCTGAGTCGTTAGGTAGGCCGGGCACGACGAGCCGACGACGTCATCATCTACAACTGCATAGACGACCAGGTTCCGGTTCTCGCTCGATGCACCTCAAGCGAGGGGCCGCGTATCGCGCCATGGGCTACGCGGTGATCGATTCGGCTGAGCTTCCGGGGTCGCGAGTCTTCTGAGGGCCGCGGCAGGCGCGCTTGCAGAGGGGCAGAGCGATTTTGGCCTATGCGCAAGCGCCCGCTCGACACCCGCGGGCGCGAACCGATTCATTGACTGGAGAGGCGGCGGCGTGGAACTGTGCCGGCGTCGTCGCATTGGCTGTGCCGGCTTGCGGGTACAACATCGGGGAACGTGTGGCCTGTGTGGCGGCCCGGTGCGAGGTTGAAGGGAGAGTCATGAGGGCACGCCTGGCGCGGCTCCTGCTAGGGACAGTCGCTCTCTGCTGGGCGGCCTTGGTTGGCGGAGGTTCCGCCATCGCCCAAGCGTATACGACCAACACGGCCGGTCGCGGGACTCCGCGCGCCGCTCTGCCCGTCCAGACGGGAGGCACGGGCGCCACGGTGCTCGCTGTGATTGCCGTCGCTCTGGTCATCGCCACCTTCGTCCGCGCTTTCCTGAGCAGCCGACGCGGCATCGGTCCTCCACGCCTGCCGGGGCAGCGCGCCCAGGTGCTCGAGCTCGACGAGGCCAAACCGCGAACGACCCGCAAGGCCGCCTAGTCAAAGCAGGCGGCACAGCGGGGTTCGCAGTACGGGGTTCTGCGGGAGCTGTGGCGCGCCTACTAGCGTTTCGGCCCGTCAAACGAAGTGCTCCATCGAGCTGCCACTGAAGCGTTCGTCGGACCGAGGGGCTGTGCACAGGTCAGCCGGACCGGTCGCCTCGCCAGAGTCCCTGCAAGCGGCCAATCGTGCCGACCCAGCGCCGACGTCCACGTCTGCCAAAGGGGCCTCGACCAGCCCCCGCCCCGAACTGCTATCCCACGTGGGGACCTCGTGCGCCTCAGGAAACCCCGACCAGCGTGCCGATGGGATCGTAGTTGAAGACCACGGCCGCGGCACTGTAGGGCAGCTCGACGCAGCCCAGGCTCTGCGGCCAGCCGTAGCCAGGCCGCAGAAAGCCGTGCACCGCGTCGCCGCCGTTGAAGTAGGCCACGTAAGGCACCCCGGGGTCGCTGTAGTGGCTGCCGTCGGGGTTGGTGCCGCTCATCGTGGTGGAGAGGTAGCGGGCGTAGACCGGGTACGTGCCCAGGGCGGTCGGCCGTATGGCGATGCCGGTGTTGCACGGCGAGCTGTAGACGATGCGCCCGGCGCGCCAGACCGACAGCGTCTCGGGACTTGCCTCGGAAACCTCGAGGTAGTCGTAGGGCCGGCGGTCGACCTGGTGATGGACCGCGGCCCGCAGCAGAGCGGCCCACACCTGGTCGTCTGCAACGCCGTCGGTTGCCAGACCGTGATCGGCTTCGAAGGCCATGAGCGCGCCCTGCACGATAACGCTGGACTGCCCAGGCTGCCAGAGCGAGCCGAGCAGCGGCTCGAGGCGCGGGTAACGCCACAAGAAACGCCCCGCCGGGGGCGAGACCGCGGCGGCAAGCTGCGCAGCAAGCGAGCTCGGCCGAGATCGGTGCGCTCGCCAGGCAAGCGGCAGGTAGCCGAGCTGCGCGAGCAGCTGCTGCAGGCGCAGGACGGAGCCCTGCGGAACCTGCCAGTGCAAGGTGCGTGTCAGCGTCGCGCCCCGCTTTCCGGCGAGGTGCACCCCGACCGGTAAGACGACGCGCACGGCAGAGCCGAAGGCAAAGCCGAGGCCGCTCGGCTGGAAGGCCAGGGTATGGGCGTCGCTTAAGCGCCAGTGGCCGGCGACGGCCGGAGAGAGGCGGGGCCGGGCGGCGCCCAGCACCTCGGCCACCGGCGAGGAGAAGGTCAGGCGCAGCGGGCCGCCGGGGTCGAGGAAGCCCCCGCTTCGCGGTGTGCTTAGCAGCTGGGGATACGGCCGGCCTGGAAACCAGCTCACGCGCACCGGAGCCGAGAGGCGCTCCCAGGGGCGAGCCGCGGCGGCGACCTCGATCGACCCCGCGGCGTGTGGGCCGCGGGCGATCAGGCCCGTCGACACGGTCGGGCTCGGGCTGGCGAGAGGCCGGACGGGCGAGCCCGCGAAGGCGACGAGCTCGACCGGCCGGTCGAAGTCGACACTGATCGGCGCGCCGGTCTTGACCTGAAGCCAGCGGCCGAGCAGTTGCGCGCTCGGCGTCGTGATCGTGAAGCGGCGCCGGCTGGTGCGGCCCACAAGCCAAGCGGCCCAAGCGGGCCGACGCACGGTCACCTCGATCGTGAGACGCTCGCCGGCGGCGAGCTTGGCTTGCGGCCAGAGGTCATCGTGACGCAGCGCGATCGGGATCGGCTGGCCGCTCGGCGGACTGGCCGTCACGGCGCTCACCTTGCCGGCCAGGCCGGGCAGGGCGAGGCGAGCCAGGGCCACATCGGCAGGATCGAGATCGACACGCGGCCAGGCGAGCAGGGCGACGGCGCACAACGCGGCGAACGCGACGACGACCCCCAGTGCCACGACTGCCCATCTGTGCCTACGCACGCCCGCCGCCCTCCCCGCCTGGTCTGGTGTGATTCTAGCCTGCTCCGCGGCTCCTCGTCGTCGAGCCACGTGCTGGCGTGGAACCGGCGCTCAACTTATTCTGCTCCTAGGTGCTTCAATCATAGGACCTACCAGGCGCAGGAGTCGGGTGTGGCATCACTGCCCGAATCGAGCGGGTGAGCCGCTCGCAAGTGCCTTACGGCGACGGCCGCCCAAGCCGTCCGTCGCGGCTCGCCGCCGGCCGGGCGCGCCACCGGCCGCCGCATCCGCCGAAGAAGGCTGACGGCGGTCGCGGCGCTGGTGCTGGTGATCGGCGTGGTCGTTCTGGCCGGCGTCTCGGCGGTGGCGGCGCACCGCCGTCAAGAAGACGGATCGCGCGACTCCAAGGGCAGCCCCGCGCGCACGCACCCGAATGTGACGAGGTCGTCTTCGGCCAGCGCGGAACTCCCCACGATCCACCCCCAGCGGGCGCTCGCCGCCGCGCTTGCCCCCATCCTCGCGCAGCACACCGGCGAGTTCGCCGTGGGCGTGATCGACCGCACGACGGGCGTGCGAGCCATCTTCCACGCCACCGAGCGCTTCCACACCGCCAGCATCGTCAAGGCCGACGTGCTGGCGGTGCTGCTGCTCCGCCACCAGCAGGCCGGGACCGCACTCAGCAGCTCGGAGGACGACCTGGCCGAGGAGATGATCGAAGACAGCGACAACGATGCCGCCAACGACCTGTGGGGTGACGCGGGGGCCGCCTACGGCATGGGCTTGGGAAACGAGACCCTGGGCCTTCACGACACGACACCGGGCGCCGACTACTACTGGGGCCTCACCACGACGACGGTCGCAGACCAGCTCCGGCTGCTCGAGGACCTGACCTCGCCGCACTCTCCGCTTGAGGCCGCCTCGCGGTCGACTGAGCTCGACCTCATGGAGGACGTGACGCCCGACCAAGCCTGGGGCGTGAGTGCCGCGGCCACGCCGGGCAGCTCGTTTGCGGTCAAGAACGGCTGGCTGCCGGACCCCGAGCTCTGGGTGATCAACAGCATCGGCGTGATTCAGCACGCTGGACAGCTGCTGCTCGTCGCGGTGCTCTCCGACGATCAGCCCTCGGAGGAGGCAGGGATCGCCCAGGTCGACGCGCTGGCCCGGGCAGCAGCCGAGGCCGTCACCGGGGTTTCCTGAAGCTGGGCTCGCCGGAGCTGGGCGTAAGCAGGAAGGCGCTGGCACAGGTCAGCAAAACCTGTGCGGCCCGCAATCTGGCCGCACACAGCCCCAGCGCCGACGCGCTGCCGCCGATCTGGCCGTGACCCCAAGCCCCGGCCTGCCGGAGCGTTGCTCAAGAACTGCCGCTTCAGCTAGGCCGTGCCGCCCTGGTGGCTCAGTTCCACCACGGGCTTGTAGCGCCGCTCGACAAGGAAGCGCCGGACGCGTGCTTCGAGGTAATCGCGCGCCTCACGCAACCTGTCCTGACGCTCCGTGGCGCTGCCCCGGTTTGCGTCAGGATCAGCGAGGGGCCAGAACTCGCGCGTGCCCGCGCCCGGGAACATGGGGCAGTCCTTCTCGGCCCGGTCGCAGACCGTGATGAGGAAGTCGAAGCGCGCCTTGCCCATGAACTCGTGCAGGCCCTTAGACCGCTGGCCGGCGATATCGACCCCGCGTTCGGCCATGACGGCGATCGCCAGGGGATCGACGGCGCGCGGTACAGTTCCGGCGCTGTGGCCCTCGAAGCCGTCTCCGGCAAGGGCGCGCAGAAAGCCCTCGGCCATCTGGCTGCGCACGCTATTGGCACTGGAGAGAAAGAGAACCTTCTTCGCCACGTCTGCCTCCCGACAAGAAACCTAGCGAAGCTGATCTTACTCGTCGCAAAGCCAGAAGCGGTGGCCTGAGGGCAGACGAAAGCCGGGCGCAGTCTGTTTGTACATACGTTGCCGGGCTGGCGGGTGCCCTGCGCGCGGCGCCGGCCCGACCGAGACGCCCCGCGAGTGGGTCTGGCCAGCCCGGAGCCAGCAGCTACGCCGCCCGACGCATGCGCACCACCGGACACCAGCGCCGCGCCAGACAGAGCGCGCACACGGCGCGTCTGGTGACCGGCGCCAGCCTGATCAGCGCGAGCGCAGCGACGGTGGCCGTCAAGGTTGCGGCCAGCCACGAGAACGAGAGGGCAAGCCCGGGCAGGGCAAGCGGCACGGGCAGGACCCACGACCACAGACAGAGGCTGCTCTGGCAGAGCGCGCCGCGGCTGCGTTCTTGGAACTCAAGCGCGCCTAGTGATGGCGCACAGAGCCGGGCCGAGAGCAGGTTGAGGCCGCTTGGACAACGGCCCTCTGGAACGCTGCGATATACGCAGCCGGGACAGACCACGAGGGGCGTGAGCACGTAGAGCTGCACCGTGGCAAAGACCAGGTAGGCGAGACCGAAAGGCCAGCCGACGATGGGGTAGCCACGATAGGCGAGCAGGATCGCGGCGCAGCCCAGCAGGTAGTGGGCGACATTCAGGCCGTTCAGGCAGAGCACCCGCCACAGGGGGTAGCGGCGAAACGAGCGCGCCTCGTCGGAAGCGGCGCTCTCTGGGCTGTGGTTTGAAACCAGGTGCAGCGTCACGCCGCCTCTGGCCTGTGCCGGACGACGGGAGTCCACAACCCTCCTTTGCGCAGCGCGCCTTGGCCATCAGACCACTCCGAGTGTGCGCCGAAGCGAGGCGAGCGACAAGCGTGGCACAGCGCTCCAGAGCCTCACAAAGAGAGCGGGCGGCGCTGCAAGCGCCGCCCGCCCCGTCAGCCGGAGGGAGGGGAAGGACTCAGGCTGCTTTGATCACCCGCTGCTCGGAGACGGCCGCCGGCGCCTGGACGGCCCGGCCGACGCTACGTGCGTGGGCAAAGCCCAGTCCGGAGAGCACGAGCAGGATCGCCGCTCCGACGAAGCTCACGATCGCACCCCAGAGCGCGATCGTCGCCACCGTGCCGAAGGCGTAGGCGTTAAGCAGCAGGCCGCGCAGGGTCGTGCCCTGGAACAGCGTCTGCACCTCGGCCTTTAAGGTCGTGTTCGTGGGGGCGGCCAGCGCCGCGGCGCTCACCTGGGCGTAGGTCTTGCCGCCGGCCACCTCAGAGAGGTGCACGGCGATGAAGTGGTTGGCGTAGGTCTCGGCCTGGGCACCGGTCGTGAGCTGCTGGCCGGCGTACTTGCGCATCGCGGCAAAGGGCGCTGCCGCAGTGGCCGGGCTGCCCTTGGGTGGGAAGAAGATCTTCTGCGAGGCGAGCTGGTTGTGGACCTGGTTGTCGATGAAGACGTGACCCCAGATCATGAGCCCGCCGACCGCCAGAAGCACGATCGCCACGACCAGACCAGCCCAACTTATGAGGTAGTCGACTACCTTGCGGTTCACGGGTGACCCTCCTTGCTGGTACCACCTGCGCCCCTGAGTCCAGGGACACACCAACTCCTCGTCGACAGTTATCACCATTACAGTAGTGTTTTAGTCACATCGCTTTGACGTCTGGCGCCGGTCTGCACCATGAGGCGTCCGTCGTGGCCGCCCAGGCTGCTGGCGGATAGCCGCTGCAGGTGCCACACCTCTGGTCCCGTCGCACAGGGCGCTGTCGCCGATGCGCAGCCGACAAGAACGTGGCCCCGCCTCCCGCCGACGGGGATGGCCAAGGCCAGGCAGTCCAGCACGCGCAGGACAGGCAGCTTGCGGACGCGGCAGTAGACGACCAGGGCCAAGATGCCGCCGGTGAGCAAGCCATAGATGGCAAGCCCGGCATACGGCGGCTTGACGGTGAGCAGCAGTTAGTTGGAATAGTAGCCCCAGTTGTCGAACACGCTGAATAGTCGGGCGCCGACGATGGCGCTGGGCACCACGGCCACCAGCATCGGGATGACGTGGTCGTTATCGATCCCCTTGCGGCGCAGCTGAGAGGCGAAGATGAAGGCACCGACGATGACCCCCAGGGCCATGATCAGCGGATACCAGCGCAGGGCAAAGGGCCCGAGGTGGCCGATGATCGGATCGATGTTGATCGTGATGTAGGCCAGGAGCGCCATGGTCAGGCAGGCTGTTCCCGGAGTCCCTTGAGCACGACGCCGGCGCAGCCCGTCAGTGCCCGCTTGCGATGAACCGCAGGGCCCGAGCCAGCACCTGATCGGCGGTGCTGTGAGGGTTCTGCACGACCACAATCGACGGCTCAAGACCGATGTGGTTGAAGTTGCGGCCCAGTGGCGTGTGGTCGGCGGCGATCGTTATCTTGAGCTCGCTGCCACCGGCCAGGTTCAACACGGTCTGGATGACCCCCTTGCCGAACGTTCTCGTGCCGATCACCGTGGCGCGCCGGTAGTCCTGCAGGGCGCCGGTGAGAATCTCCGAGGCGCTTGCCGTGTTGCCATTGACAAGCAGGACGAGGGGCAGGCCGGTGTGGTTTCCAGCGCCGGTCTTGAGCACAGCCCTGGGGGAGTGCAGGCCCTGCGTGCTGACCACGACCTTGCCGGCCGGCAGGAGGTCGCTGGCCACGTTGACCGCCTCGCTGACTAATCCGCCGCCGTTGTTGCGCAGGTCGAGGATGAGCCAGCGGGCGCCGCGCTTCTGCAGGTCGGCGACCGCCCGGCCGACCTGCTGCCCGGCGCCCTGGGCAAAGGCGCTGAGCGCCACGTAGCCGACCTTCGTGCCCTGATCGTCGATGAGCCGCGTGCTGGTCAGGGGCAAGGAGATCGCGCGCCGGGTGAGCGTCAGGTCAAGAAGGCCGGGTGTACCCGGCTGGCGCACCTGCAGGTGGACCTGGGTACCCGCCGGACCGAGGATGCGCTCCACGCTCGCATCGATCGACTTGCCCAGCGTCGCTGTGCCGTCGATGCTCACAATCACGTCTCCGGGGCGGATCTTGGCCTGGGCCGCGGGCGAGCCCGCAAAGACCTCGCTCACCGTGAAGCGACCGCCCTTCAGGACGACCGCCGTGCCGATCCCCGTGTAGCTGCCGCTGAGCTCGTCGCTGAAGGCTTTGGCCTGCTGCGGCGTGAAGAAGTCGGTATAGGGGTCGTGCAGTGAGGCAAGCAGCCCCGTGATGCCCGACTGGCCGAGCTGCGCGACGTTGATCGACTTGTAGTAGTCGTGCTGCAGGTCGGCCAGGACCTGCCGGTAGAGGGCGACCTGGGCAGAAGCCGATGCGCTTGGGCCGCTGCGATCGCGCAGGGTGGCGGCGCCAAAGCCCGCCGCGAAGGCGAGGATGGCGAGAGCCGCGACAACAAGGCTCTTGGAGAGGCGCATGGCAGTAAATGGTACCCGGTCGCGTCTGTGCCGACCAACCTGGCGCGGCATCGCTTTGTGTTTCGATCCAAGCCGCGGAGAGTGAACCCCAGTTCAGCGGATGCGCAGCGGGGGCAAGTGGCTGGGGCTGCCTTGTTCGCTCGCCAGTGCATGTGACCCCTCGCCCGCACGTCACCCGTCAACCTGTGTAGCCTCAGATCTCGCTGCACAAGGCGCTCTCGCCGACCAGGAGCCGACGCGCGGACCGCGCTCTCATGGCATCCCCCGCGACGGCTCGCCTGCAGGTGGCGTGCCGTACTCGACCATGACGATCAGCTTTGGCTCGACCCCGCAGGCACCGAGATGGGCGCGTACGGCCGCAATCGACGCAAAACAATGGCCGTCATCCCAGGCCGGCCAGGTATCCCTGCCGCCCCAGTCGTAGCGTCGGCGATCTTCTGCGGGTCTGGCAGGCTCAGGCCCGCTGGGAAGCTCAATCTGACCCTTTCCTTCAGGATGTTGGCAGTGCAGACGATGCCGTTGTGCTCAAAGACGGGCGCACCCAAGGGATTGCTGGGTCGCTTCCACTTTACTTCCTCCGTAATGTCGGGGTCGGCGTCGTGGATGATCGCGCGCAGTCTCGCGAAGGCGGCACCGCGCCAATCGGGGGTGGCGGCGACCAGCTCATCGATGAGCTCGCTCGGGGTGGACACGGCTGCCTCCGCAGGCCGGCTCGTCTTCGCCTCCAGGATTACCCCGCTCGAGATCGTCCCGGTCGTGCCCGGTCGTTGCGGACAGGGAAGCTGCTACCTCCTCGCCTTGGCTTGCAAAGGCGCATGTGATCGGTCCCGTCAGCATCGCTGCCTCACCGCTCGCAGGTCCCAAGCGCCTCGTCACAGGGCTGCTGGCGGTCCCTAAGGACGGCCGAGCCGAGGCGCCACGACCCCGTCCAGGTCGCAAGCAGAGCGACGACGAAACCGACGAGCACGACTACACCGGCGACGAGCAGACCCGTCGAGAAGCCCACAGTGAGGGCGTGGTCCAGGACACCTGACGGCACGCCGGCGACACCTGAAGAGGACGCGCCCGCCGTCGCAGCTTTGCCCGCGACTCCAGCCGCCGCCATCTGCTGGGTGACGCTGTGGGCCACCGAGGTCCAGGCGATGGTGCCGATGCTGGCCAGACCGATGGCGCCGCCGAGCTGCTGGCCGATGTTGACGCCGCTCGAGGCGACGCCGGCCTCCTCCGGGGCGACGTGCGAGACGACCATCAGAGTGATCGGCACGAACATGAGCCCGAGCCCGGTGCTGACGATGAGCATGGGCCCCAGCAGGTTCGTAAGGTAACTGCCCGTCTCACTCAGGCCGGACAGCAGGATGAAGCCCGCGCCAGCGAGCAGCGGTCCGGCCAGAAGCAGCGGCCGCACGCCGATCCGCACGACCAGCACGCGCGAGACGAGCAGACTCATGGCGATGATCACGATGGTCAGCGGCAAAAAGGCGAGGCCCGCCCTGACCGGGCTGTAGCGCCAGACGGTCTGCACGTAGAGCGTGAGGAAGAAGAAGACGGCGAACATGGCGGTACCCAGCAGCAGCATCATGACGTAGGCGCCCGAGCGCCGACGCGAGCGCAGCAGGTGCAGCGGCAGTTCCGGGTGACGGCTACGCAGCTCGATCGCCACGAAGCCGACGAGCAACACCGCGGCGCCCACCAGCGAGGCGATCGTCACGCGACTGCTCCAGTGCGAGACGCCGTTCGAGCCTGCCGCCGCGTGGGTCAGGCCGTAGACCAGAAGGGCTAGTCCGCCGGCGCTGGTGACGACGCCGGGGATGTCGAGGCGCTCGCGGCCCGTCCGCGTCGAAGCCACGAGCGCGAGCGGCGCCAGTGCGATCACGCCGATGCCGATGGGCACGTTGACGAAGAACACCCAGCGCCAGGAGATGTAGGTGGTGAGGATGCCGCCGAGCAGCAGCCCGACCGCGCCACCGGCGCCGGCCATGGCCGCGTAGACGCCGAGCGCCCGGTTGCGCGGCGGGCCAGCGGGAAAGGTCGTGGCGATCAGGGCGAGCGCGTTCGGCGCCGCCATGGCCGCACCGGCGCCCTGCAGGGCGCGCGTGGCCAGCAACCACCACTCGGCGTTGGCAAAGCCGCCGGCCAGCGAGGCCAGCGAGAACAGGGCAATGCCGCTGATGAAGACGCGCCGGCGGCCGAACATGTCGCCGAGGCGCCCGCCCAGCAGCAGCAGGCTGCCAAACGCCAGCGCGTAGGCCGTCACGATCCACTCGAGGCCCGCGCCGCTGAAGGCGAGAGCGCGCTGGATGTGCGGCAAGGCCACGTTCACGATGGTCGCGTCGAGCACGATCATGAGCTGGGCCGTGGCGATCACGAGCAGGGCGAGGCCGAGGTGACGTGATTGGCCGACGCCGGGCTGCGTCTCCTGCTCTACCGCAAAGCCGAGGGGTTCGGAAGCCATCGATCCACCACAAACGAGGCGGTCGCTGGCCCAAGCGCCCGCCAGAACGGTTCATCCTTCTTGGTCTCATGCCCGGCCAGGAGATCACGAAACTCACGACGCTCCTCTCGCTGTCGCGAACTCGCGAGGTGGAGTGGCAGAGTACCTGGTCCGCAAGGCGGGATGTCCTGCCCGTGCCGCCACGTGCTCAGCGGTGCCCTCCCATGTCGTCCGGTCGCGTCGGCAAAATGTCGGCATCCTTGCCGATTCGGAAGTTTCGTGCGCGAGCCACACGAATGGAAATCGCCCTGAGCAGGGATTTTGTGGTGCCCCCGGCTGGAATCGAACCAGCGACACCAGGTTTAGGAAACCCACCGAAGCCGTGACGGGGGGTGCCTCATCGTGTGCGATTGTGCTGCACGGTTCGCGGTTTCGGCGAGCCGTTGTGCTCGGTGGTGCTCAGCCGTGTCGGGCCGTGAGGAGGCGTCTCGTCGGCATTGCGTCGGCAGGGCCTGGGGTCAGACGGTCTCAGACCAGCCGCACCGTGACCACCTGGATGTCGTCGGCGAGCCTGTCCGCGTAGCTGTCAACCGCTGCGACCAGGGCTTCTGCCAGCTCCTGGGCCGGGAGCCCGCGCAGTTTGGTGACGGCCTCGATGAGCCTTCGCTCTCCGAAGAGATCACCGCCACGACGCGCCTCGGTGACGCCGTCGGTGCAAAGCACGAGGCAGTCGTCGAGGGTGAGCGTGGTGTGGGCGCTTTCGTAGCTGTGCTGGAAGGAGCCCAGCGGTGGGCCGAAGCGCACGGCAAGCGGTCGGCCGAGAAGCGGCCCGAGGTGGATCGGCGCCGGGTGGCCAGCACTGGCATAGCTCGTGTGGCCAGTCCTCGGATCGAGCAGGCAGTAGAAGGCTGTCACGTGAGGTCCGTCCGGGTCGTGGCGCAGGAGCAGCTCGTCAGTCTTGGTCAAGACGAAGGCCGGCGAGGGGTCGACGGCGGCGAAGGCGCGCACCGTGCTGCGTACCGTCTCCGTCAGGCCGGCGGCGCGCACGCCCTTGCCAGCGACGTCGCCGATCAGCACCACGACGTGGGTGTCGTCGAGGACGAAGACATCGCTGAAGTCGCCGCCCACGAGCTCGGGTTCGGTGGCCGTCTGCGAGACGACGCCGAGCTCGAGGCCGGCGACCGCGGGCAGCTCGTGGATGAAGTTCTCTTGGAGGGTCTGGGCGATGCGCTGCTGCTCGTCGTAGAGCTGGGCATTCTCAAGCGCCAGCGAGACTGTTGCCCCAAGCTTGCGGCCGAAGTCGATCTCTGCGTCGCTAAAGACGCGCACCTTCTTGTCGTAGAAGAGGAGGCAGCCGGTGACGGCGCCGCGGGCAGGCAGGGGCACGGCCAGCACCGAGCGTAGCCCGTGGGCGCCGACGAACCCAGTCTCCGCGACGGCATCGTCGAAGTCGGCGATAGCAAGCGGCTCACCGCGCTCCTCGATGCGGGTCGCGATCGGTGCCTCGGCCGCGCTCAGCCGAAGGCCCACGTCAGCCTCGGCAAAGCCATGCTGGCCACGCACCACCCACTGTGACTCCTCGCGCATCTCGATCAGGGCAGCGGCAGCGTCGAGCGCCTCCACGCCTTCGCCAAGGGCACCCTGCATGATCGTGCCGAAGTCGAGCGTGGCATGGAGCAAGCGATTGATGGCGTTGAGGGAGTCGGCAAAGTGAGCGCGCTCGGCGAGATCTGCGTTGTGGAGGCGCAGCTCCTCGGCGGCGGCCCTGAGCGCCGTGATGTCGGTGAAGAGGATCGAGAGGCCGTCGGCGGTTGGATAGGCGTGGACCTCGAGCCACGCCTGAAGCGGCCTAGACCAGACCTCGAAGGTCTCGGGCCGGCGCTCGCTCATCACCGTGCGGTAGTGCGACCAGCCCTCCATGTCTGGGAAGAGCTCCTCCATGGATCGGCCGAGCAACTCGGCCGCCGGTCGGCCGATCAACTGCTCGGCTTGCGCGTTCACCAGCGTGTAGCGCCACTTGTGGTCCACCGAGATGAAGCCGTCGGTCATGCCCTGCAAAACGTTGGTGAGGTGCCGGCTCGTCTCGAGGGAGTCAGAGAACAGCCGCGCGTTCTCGATCGCCACCGCGGCCTGCGCCCCGATGCCTTCGATCAGGCGAATCTCGCGAGCGCTGAACTCGCGGCGCCCGCCGGGATCATCGGTCGAGACCAGTCCGACGAAGCGCTCTCCGAAGAACAGTGGCACGTTCAGCGACAAGTGCGAGGTGAGCCTGTCGCCGACACCACGCCGCCCCGGCTCAAGGGCGTCGTAATCGATGAGCGTGCTCTTGCGCTCGCCGATCGAACGCCTGGCGGGCTCCGAGAGCTCGTCGAGGGTGAGCAACAGTCCGATCGGCACGATCGGCTCACCTTGAGCCGCCACCACCTCCAGTCGGCCCTGGGGCTCTCGCCAGAGGCTGACCGTCACCCTGGCGTGTCCTCCCGCCTTCATGATGATCTGCGCGAGCCGGTCGAGGACTTCGCTCAGGGCGAGCGACTGGCTGAGAAATCCGACCGCCTCAGACAGAAGCACCGTTGTATCCAGCTCCTGCGTCAACTGCTCCTGCGCGGTTTGCAGCGCCGTCGACTGGGCCAGGGACTGTTCGAGTAGGCGTTGGAGTTGTTCCTCGGCCTGTTTGCGCTCGGTGATGTCCTGGACGGTGCCGACGAGGCTCGCGGCATGCCGCTGGTCGCCCTCGCCCTCGAAGCTGGCGATACCGTGCGCCTCGACCCAGCGCAGAGAACCGTCCGAGCGGTAGATGCGATACTCGGCGGCATATGGCTTCGGATCAACGGGGTCGAGAGCGGCCTCGACCTTGGCCCACACATCTGGCAGATCGTCGGGGTGCAGACGCTCGAGGATCTCATCGTTGGGGCGCTCGCTGCCTGTGACGTCGAAGATCGTGCGGTAGCCCTCGTCGTACCAGGAGACGTTGGCCAGCGGGTCGTAGCGCCACCAGCCCAGCTTGGCGGCATCGAGGGCGAGTTGGCGCTGCGTGACTGCTTCCGCAAGTTCCGCGCGGCTTTCCTGCAGTGCGCCTTCGGCCTGTTTGCGCTCGGTGATGTCGGTGTGCATGGCGAGGTTGCCGATGTGTTCTCCGCTGGCGTCGCGCAGCGGCGAGATTGAGTAGGCCGTCCATAGCGAGGAGCCATCCTTGCGGCGAAACTCGATCTCGCCGTGAACAGCGTCGCCCTGGCGCAGCTCGTGTCGCGCGCCCAGGATCTGCGCCCGCAGCCCATCGTCGGAGGTGAGATCGTGAATCGACTTGCCGATGATCTCTTCAGGGGCGTAGCCCAGCATGTCGGCCATGCGCTGGTTGACGTAGGTGTAGGTGCCGTCCAATCCAGCGACGACCACTCCCTCGGCGGCCGTCTCGACCATGGTGCGGTAGTGCTCTTCGCTTTGGTGCAGTGCTCCCTCGGCGCGCTTGCGCTCGCTGATGTCGGTGATGAAGGAGTGGTATTGAGCAAACTCGCCGGCGCCATCGAAGACCGGCTGCGCGAAGACCTCGACCGGCACGCGGCTGCCGTCCTTGCGCAGGTACTCCTTCTCGTAGCGCACCGGGCGCCGTGCGGCGACTGCCTCGGCAAGGAGCGGCTCTTCGACTTCCCACCAGTTCGGCGGGGTGAGGCCGACGGCCAAGGTGGAGGCCCCCTCCTCGAGCTCGCGGCGGCTGTATCCGACCAGTTCCACGAAGGCCTGGTTGAAGAGCACCAAGCGGCCACCGGGCTCGCGCACGGCAAAGGGCACGTCGGCCTTCTCCACGACACCGGCCAGGAAGCGGGCGCGCTCCTCGCCTGCCCGCAGCGCCTCCTCGGTTGCCTTGCGTTCGGTGATATCCCGCACGACGCTGACAAGTGTGCGGCGATCGCCGACCGTCGCACCCCGCGAACTCACCTCGACCGCAAAGACGCTGCCGTCCCTGCGACGATGGAGGCTCTCGAAGAGGATGCCCTGCCCGTCGGCCTCTGCCATCTGGGATGCGATCTCGCCTTGGGTAGGGGCTGCCCGCAGGTCTGCGATGGTCAGCCGCAGTAGCTCGTCGCGTGAGTAGCCGTAGGCTCTCTCAGCGGCCTCGTTTGCATCGATGATGCGCCCGTCGCGGTCCATGAACAGGATGATGTCGCGGCTGTTGGCGGCGAGGAGTTGGAAACGACCAAGGGCCTCCTCGACCTGCTTGCGGGCACTGATGTCACGGACCGCTGCGATGCGTACCAAGCGCCCCCGGAGGCTGAACACGCGACCGGTCATCTCGACGGGGAAGGTGCTGCCGTCCTTGCGACGATGCATGCGCAACGAGACGGCCACGTCGTCTCCGGCCGTCGCCGCTCGAGTCGTTTGTCGCGTGAGGTCGGGTTCGGCGGAGAGGTCCAGGTCGGTCAGACCGAGCAGCTCGTCTGTCGCGTAGCCGTACATGACCTGCGCCGCCGCGTTGACCTCGAGCACGGCCCCGCTTTGCTGGTCGATCAGCAGGATCGCATCGGACTCGCTTTGGAACAGCTGCCGGTAGCGCTCCTCGCTGTCTCTTAGCGCCGCGAGCAACTCGTCACGCTCGAGCTCCCGGCGCTTGCGCTCGTCGATGTCGCGAAAGTAGACGGACAGCCCGACCGTGGTCGGGTAGAAGCGCGCCTCGAGCCAGGCCCCGGCGTCGGTCTTGTAATCGACTATCGACGGGCGGCCGAGCTCCATCGCCTGTCGGGCGGCGCGCTCGAGTTCGCTGCCGACAAGCTCGGACCACAGATCGAGAGGGCCCCGCCCGAGCAGCTCATCGCTCGGACGACCCAACAGGCGGCTGGCGGCGGCGTTGACGTAAGTGAAGCGATACTCCCAGTCGAGGGCGACGAAGCCCTCGTCGATCTCGTCGAGCATGGCGCGCGCCCGACCGCTGTCGCCCGACGTCCGACGCCCAGGAGGTACCAGCGACCCATCGAGCTCGTCGCCGGACGACCTCGTCGCAAGGACGGCTCGTTTGATCAGACGCACCTCGAGACCGCCGTCCAGGCCCAGCTTCATCTCGTCGCTCAGGCGCGCCATGATGTAGAGGCCACGGCCGTGGTCGAGCAACGGGTCGGGCCGCCGGTGGGGGTCGAACGACTCGACGTCGAAGGCACGCCCCTTATCCCTGACCGCGGCGTGCAGATTGGCGCCGCGGAAGGCCAACCGGATCTCGATGTCTGCATCCGAGCCGCTGTGCCGGATGGCGTTAGTGGCGGCCTCCTCGATGGCGAGCACGAGGTCGTTGACGGCGGTCTTGTCGGTGCAGTGCAGAGTCAGGTAGTCGCGGATGCGCTCGCGGGCGCGCAGCAGGCGCGAGGGCTCGGGCGCAAGCGAGAGGTGCAGGCGCGGCGGTGCCAGGCGATGTGTCGAGATCTTGTCGCTCACGCTACCTTGCGAACCGAATTCTGTCTGGCGGCGAGCTTACTGCTGGGCGCGGATCGCCGCGAGTGTTGCAGAGCGCTATGGCCTAGCGGAGTCGGACCGCCAGTGCCTCGTCGAGACTGCGGTGGATGATCATGACCGAATCGAGGCCGGTGATCTCGATGATGCGGCGCAGCTTCTCGTCAGGACAGACCAGATGGAGCTCACCGCCGGCCGGCTGGAGGGCCTTGATCGCCGTGACCAGCACGCCCAGGGCGGTCGAGTCCAAGAAGCTCACTGCGCTGAGGTCGAGAACGACGCGCTGCGCGCCTTCGGCGATGACCGCGGACAGGGACTCGTGAAGCTGCGGAGCGGTGTAGAGGTCGATCTCGCCTGCCGCTGCGACCACCACTACAGTGTCGCTTCGCTGCACGATCTCGACGTGGAACTCGGGCCGGCCGTCGGTCATGCCTCACCTCGACTTCCGGTGGCATCGCCCCACGCGCCACCACCGGGGAGCCGCATTCTATCAGGCAAAACGACGTCCCGGGCAGAGCAAACCCTCTGCGAGGGGAATAGTCGGTAGGTGAGACCGAACAGAAACGAGCGGGTGACCGGCTCCAGGCCAAGGCGAACCCAGGACCGCGGAGAACTGCGACTGCTGCTGAGCGGCCCGGCTCAGCTTGCCGACCTGCGAGCGCAGCTGCGCCGCATGCTCGTGGCCCACGGCCTAGGAGAGGCCGACTGCGTGGCCGTCGTGCTGGCCACCGAGGAGGCCGCCAACAACGCACTTGTGGCCCGCAAGGCGTCCTCGTGTCGCATCGAGGTGAGCGTCGCCCTGATCGATGAGTTCGTCTGCATCGAGGTGCGCGACGCGGGCTCCGGCGTGCGCGGCGTGTGCGTCGATCCAGCCCGACTGGCCGGCAGGGACGCCGAGCACGGCCGCGGCCTGTACCTCATGGCGCAGCTCATGGAGAGCCTCGAGCTCGTGCCGCGCGCGCAGGGCACGCTGGTGCGCATGACGAGGCAACTCGCCAAGCGGTTGCACAAGGAGGCCGAAGACGGCGGCCGCCTCGCCTGCTGAGATGTGAGGCACCATGAGCCTGGCACACGCCGACGACAGCGATCTTGCCGTGTTGACCCAGGTGCTTGAGGATGCGACCGGCTGGCGAGTCGCGGTCGAGAATCTCCTGGCTGGTCCCCTGCCGGTTGAGATCAGGACCGAGCTTGCTGCGACGGAAGTTCAGCTCAGCCGGCTCATCACCCTCACTTGCTGGCGACTGGGTGCGTCGGCTGACTCGGCCTGACGCCGCTGGCGCGTGGTGCCGGCGCGACGCACAGGTCTTGATGACCTCTGCGACCCCAACAACTCCTGCAGATCGCCGCTTTGCCGACACAAGGCCGACGCCTAGCCGAGACGCGCCGCTGCAGAAGCCGGAGGGGCTCCCTGGCCGGCAACGGTTAGTGGGGCAAAGCGGCGCGGTAGAAGCGCTCCCGGTCAGGCAGCGGCGCGAGAAGGCGGACGGACGTGTACGGTGGAGCAACGATCACCTCTGCGGCCACTGTCGTGCACGGCAGGAAGGCCATGGCCAGCCCAGAGGAGCGTCCCCGGACCTACGGTTTCGGACGGGTCTGCGCGGTGGAGGGCTGTGCCACGGTGCTGTCGCGCTACAACCCGAGCCCAATCTGCTGCCTGCACAGCCACGGCTGGGCGAGCCGCCCCACGCCTGCTGTGCGCAACGTGAGCCGTCGGCCCGAGCTGGTCAGCACCTGCCAGAACTCCCTCTGTGGTGCCGAGTTTGTGACAACCAACCCCGCCAAGAGGTATTGCTGCGACCGCTGCCGCATGCAGACCTTCCAGCGTCGCGCGACCGCTCAACGACGAGCCACAGCGGTCTGACCGCGCCGGAGCCTTGGGGCATGTACCCACAGCCACTGATGCAAGGGAAGGATCGGACCGCTCTCCTGGCTCAGGTCCTTGAGGACGCCACAGGCTGCCGCACCGCAGTGGCTGGCATGCTGCTCTTGGACCTGCCCGCAGACATCCTCGATGAGCTTGTCGCATGTGACCAGGAGCTCACCCGCTTGATCTCGGTGACGCTGCGTCGTCTCGGGCTGTCGACGACTCTGAACTGAGCGCGGCCGCAGCTGGGTTCTCCGGCGCCCGGGCGCTCATGCTGGTGCTCGGAGGCAGATCGGCAGATCTGTTGCCGCTTGGCTTTCCCCGCTGAGCACGCATAGGATGCGCGGAGGCTAGGGCCAGGGTCGGCTCCATCCGACCGCTTCTGGGGTCTTTGTGGAACTACGGGTCGGCGATCGGCTGCTCTACGAGGGCAAGACGTGGCGCGTCGTCTCACTGGGTCGTCACGCCTATCAGCGTGAGGGCGCCGAGATGATCGCAAACGGCGAGCTTCACGCCGTGCTGCTACTTGAGGCCGACCCGCCCGGTAGCCAGCAGCCTTTCAGGATGACCCTGCCTGAGGGCAGCTGGGACGAGGTCCGGCTGCTTGAGGAACGACCACCGCCGAGGCGCTGAGACCTGCAGGATGCGGCTGCCCCAGATTGCCAAGTCCTCTGCGAGTAGACCATCCAGCTCGTCCCAGCTGTCGGGCTAGCAGGCAGGGTGGGCGCGAGTAGACTGAGACTACCGGTCTCGCACATGCCGGCCCCGCAAGCCGGCGCGCCCGTGTTCCCCCCCTCACCGCGCCGGCTTGCCTTGCTTTGCGGCACGACGCGCAAGCTGCCCGGCCCACCGCTCGATCGGGCAAGCGTAGAGTCAAGGGTGACCGGCGGGTCTTTGCTCGCCTGTCCCCGCAAGCCGGCGCGCCCCTCCCAGGATTGCGCCGGCTTGCGCTGCTGGGTGCCTGACACGCGCAGGCCCTTCGGACAGCCCGAACACGCACCAGGTCTTCGAAACGTGGAGCGCGCTCGAACCCCCCCTGGGTGCAGGCGCTCTTCAGCACGTAGCCGACGACAGGCCGACGACGCAACTTCTCTACGGGCTAGACGATTCTAGAGATTGCCGACACGTGCCGACGCAAGCTCGGTCCCAGACGACTTCCAGGTCTGCTTAAGAACTTCGAGACATGTCGCCGCTCGAAAGCACGCGACCGTGCAGCCCACGGCCAGCCGACCCGGCCCTGGCGTCACCCGCGCTTCGGGGCAATGGCGCCAGATCGACAACTCCGAGCTGTTGGTCGAGAGGTCGGTCTTCGCTCAGGCCACGCTCCTGGAAACAGACCGGCGAGCGGCGTTCTCTCCACGCCGCCCGATGTGGCTTCAGTGGGACTGGCCTCAACTCGATGAAGCTCTCAGAGACGTTCTTGACGGCACCGCAAGGGAGAGTAGCCCGACCTACTGGCGTGGCCTCATGCCGAGCCTCGGCCGCCTCCCGCTCAAGGCCACAGGCATGCGATCAGGGGGAAACGATCGGTTCCGCTCACCCGCCAATGCCTTCCTTCGCCAGCCGCTTGGCGTCGTACATGCGCTGGTCTGCAACCTTAATCAAATCGTCGGCTGACGTCGCATCCACTCCAAGGGTGGCAACGCCGACCGACACAGTGACGGTCTTAATGATGCGCTGATCAGAACGTGGCGAGCAGCTGCTTTCCACTGACGCCCTCATGCGCTCGGCGACCCGGGCGGCGGCCTGTGACTCAGACACAACGATGACGGCGAACTCATCGCCTCCATAACGGGCAACGACATCGTCGTCCCTCAGGGGCGTGATCATCGCTTGGGCAACCCTGCGCAAGATGTAGTCGCCTTCTGGGTGGCCGTAGCTGTCGTTGTAGGCCTTGAAATCATCGATATCGACGAATAGCACGGAGAGAGCGGCCGTGCTCTTCCCGCTGGTGTGCATTACCTTGTCGGCGAGGCAGGCGTCAAAGAAGGCACGATTGTAGAGGCCCGTCAGCTCATCGGAGATGGTTCGCTGCTCGAGCTCCCGGTTGCGCGTGAGATCGCGTGCGATGCCGCGGATCACGCCTTCTCCGCTTGCCTTGTCGCGCTCCATCGTGGCGTTGATGGAGGCTATCGTGGTCCTGCCGCGACGGCCTTTGAAGGAGATCTCGTAGTCGGCCACACGGCCATTCTCTTTGAGCGCAGCGACGAACGGGCCCCATCCGCAATCCAGCAGCTTGAGGTCGCGGAAGAGGCTGAACGCTGTCATCGAATCCTGCTTCCCCACGCCGAACAGCTCACGGCCGGCACGGTTCAGGTCTTTCAGGCGCCCGCCCGCGGTCACGACGAAGATGGCGTCCTCTAGCTCCTCGAAGAGGCGATGGTAGTTCTCTTCGCTCGCCCGGAGAGCCTCCTGGGCGTTCTTCTGGTCTGTGATGTCACGCACGGTGTGGAAGTAGAGGTCAAGACCCTCCTTGGACTTGGCGCCGGTGGGATAGGCGGTTGTGAGCAGCCAGCGGCCCTGCTCGGCCGCGAAGTGCTCCTTTTCGGTCGCCCCTCCCGCGATGGCCTGCTCTACCGGGCAGCCCTGATACGGACCATCGAGACCATGGATCATCTTCGGGCAGTAGCGCCCTTGCAGTTGCGCGAGAGTGAGGCCGACGGCCTGCCGCACGGCGCTGTTGGCGAACTGGATCTTGTGCTTCGCATCAACGATCATCACGGTGAACGGAAGCGAGTCGAGAATCTGCTGGAACTGGGCGCTGATCACCCGACTCTGCTGGCTCAGCCGCTTATCACCGACGCGCGGCACTGCTGCGCCCTCGTTCTCAACAGGGTTGTTCTCGTTGAGCGAGCTGGGCTTCATCCCGCCTCCATTGGAGCTGGTCGCATCCGAGCAGATGGTCGCCGACGGTCTCGGAGCTGATGATGTCGGTCAGGACATCTCCGGCGTCGCCCTCGGCCACCAGTCGCACGACCCGTGCGCCGCCGTTTGCCTTCGCGCGGTACATGGTCTGGTCGACCGTCTCGAGCAGGCTGGCCATGTCGCGCGAGCCGTCGATCTCGACGAGGCCGCAGCTCATCGAGACCGACACATCGATCTTCTCCGATAACGCGGCCAGGCGGCTTTCGATGCGCGTCGCGACCTCGAGAGCCTCGTCCGAGGGGGTCCGGTCTAAGATCAGGCCGAACTCATCGCCGCCGACGCGCGCGACGAGGTCACTCTGGCGCGTGCAGCCGCGCAGCAGATCGGCGACCTCGACCAGGATCGAGTCGCCGAACGCGTGGCCGTGCGTGTCGTTGCATCTCTTGAAGCCGTCGAGGTCACCGAAGATCAACGTGGAGAGGTGTCCGCGGACAGCGCCGGCGACCGCACGGGCGAGGGCTTCGTCGAAGGCGCGACGATTGGCAAGTGCGGTGAGGTCGTCGCGGCTCGCCAGCTCTGCAAGCTCGGCGGTACGCTCGCGCACGACCTGCTCGAGGCCGTCGCGCGCCTGTTCGACCGCGCGCTGGGCGACCTGACGTTCGCTGACGATGATCGCCAACAGAAGTCCGGCCACGCCCAGGCAGCTCATCGACGTCTGCACGTGGAGCAGCGACTCGTTCAACGAGCTGAGGATGAACGGCCCGCGGCCCGCGACGGCCGCGAGCAGCGCCACGCCGACCAGCAGGTTCGTCGAGACGATGGTGAGCCGCGGTCCGAAGCGGAACGCGATCACCAGAAGGACGACGAACACCAGATACTGGAGCGGTGTCGCCAGGCTGCCCGAGAAGGCTCCCCAGAAGGCGCCGTAGGCCATAAGGCCGACGAGGGCGAGAAAGGCAGTGGCCTCGGCGAGCCGGCGGGTCGTGATCTTGCTCTGCGATCTACCCGCGACGTAGATGACGAGCGGCGTGATGAGGATGAGGCCGGCCGCGTCCCCCAGCCACCAGGTGAACCACGTCGTCCACACAGCGGCAAGCGGCAGCCCAGCGCCGACCACGAGCGATACGACACCGACGGTGGCGCCGACCGCGGCGCCCAGGCCCGCGCCGCAGAGCAGCAGCACCGCGACCTCACGCACGTTGAGCAGCCGGCAACCTCTGCCGCAGAGCAGCAACAGCGCCTGGGCTGCGATCAGCGCCTCGAGGACATCGCCGAGACCTTGCGCGGCGCTCACCGCGAGGGGCGTGTGGACGCTGAGCTGGGCGAGCACGGCAGCGACCCACACACCGATAAGCACGCGACGGCCGCAGAGCAGCGCGGCGGCCAGGGCCACGCCGGAGGGCAGCCAGACCGGTGAGACACTGCTGCCCGGCAGACCGATGTGCAGGCCCAGCAGGGCAGTGAGAAAGAAGGCCACGCCAGCCAGGGCGGACAGTCCGACGCTACGGTAGGGCTCCCGGCGCGGGGGCCGCGCAACCCGGGCCCCGGGGCCTGCTATCCTCGTGACGTTTGCGGCCACGTCGAGTCCTAAAAGGCGAAGCGCTGCTCGCGCATGAGCCGCAGGCAGGCGTCGCAGGCCTCTGCGTCGTAGCGGCAGCCGCGGCCCATTTCGATCTCTGACAACGCTGCTTCCAGCGGCAAGGCGGGCCGGTAGGGCCGATGGCTGATCATCGCCTCAACGACGTCGGCGACAGCCAGGATGCGCGCCTCGGGCAGGATCTCGTCGGTCTTCAAGCCGGCTGGATAGCCCGAGCCGTCGAGGCGCTCGTGATGCTGGCACACCATCCCCGCCACATCGTCTTCGAAGTCGATGTCGGCGAGGATCTCGCCGCCCACACCGGCGTGCTGACGGATGAGCTCGAACTCGATCTGGCTCAGCTTGCCCGGCTTGGAAAGGATCTCGGCCGGCACCACAATCTTGCCGATGTCGTGCAGCAGCGCCGCCGTGCGCAGCGACTCGATGCGCTCCTCGCCCCAGGCGAGTTCGCCGGCGATGGCGCAGGCAAGCGCTGCCACGCGCCGCTGGTGGCCCGCAACAAAGGGGTCCCTGAGCTCGGCCATGCTGCCGAGGGCAGTGACCACGGCCCGAAGGGTGGCCACCCGCCGCGCCGCCGTGCGCGCGACCTCGCGCTCGGCCTCTTTGCGGACCGTGGCATCGCGGATCACACTGAGGATCACGTCGTCTCCGGCGATGGTCGTCTGGCCGCGAGAGCTGACCTCCACGGGCACAGCCGAGCCGTCCTTGCGGTGGTGGACGGTCTCAAAGACGATGCCGCCGTCTACCGCGGCTGCCACCTGCTCGGCAAGTGACGGTCCCGGCGAGTCTCGGCGCAGATCGTGGACGGAAAGCTGCAGCAGTTCCTCGCGTGAGTAGCCGTAGGTCCTCTCGGCGGCTGCGTTTGCCTCGATGATGCGCCCGTCAGTCGTGCGAGCGTAAAGCATGACATCACGGGCCTCCTTGGCCAGGAGCTGGTACTTGTCAAGCAGCTCCGTGGCACGCTGCCGCTCGCTGACATCGACGTCGGCGAGGTAGATGCGATCGCAGCGCTCTTCATAGCCGGGCGCTACGGTGCAGGTCTCAAGGACCTGCAGGCGGCGACCGGTGAGGGTCCGGTTGGCCTCCTCGTAGAGCGCCGAACGTGCCCCGGCCATGATCGCCGCCCAAAATGAGGGCAGACCACCGACGTAGCCGCGCGGGTAGAGCTCGGTCTGGCGCTCGATGAGCTCCTCGGGGCTTGAGGCCTCAAAGAGGGCGACGGCCGCTTGATTGACGGCCAGTGTCCGAACGAGCGAGAGGCAATGACGGTACTCGGCCGGCTGTTCGCGCAGGTACTTGGCCACGTCGTCGACTCCCCGGGAAAGCAGCTGCCCGACGTAAGCCTTGACGGCCGAGTGGTCCTCCTCCCACATGGCCACCGGTGAGTCCTCAAAGAGCGAGCGGTAGCGGCGCTCGCTCTCGGCCAGGGCGTCTTGAGCACGCTTGCGCTCGGTGATGTCGTGCGAGACGCCGAGCACGCCGGAGACACGGTCGCCGTCTTTGAGGGCAACGAGTCGGGTGTTCACCCACCTCAGGTCGTCGGGGTAGGCGATCTGTCCGTCTGCCTCGTAGGGCTTGCCGCTCGCGAGCACTCTCTCGACGGCCACCACGATCCTTGCGGCCACTGGACCTGTGAAAAGCTCGGCGAGCGGCTTGCCGACCAGCCTCTTCGCAGACATGCCGAAGTGCTGCGCAGCCTTGCTGTTGACGTACCGCACCGAAAGATCGCTGCCGACGATGTAGATCATGTCGGGAGAGGCTTCGCTCAGCAGGCGATACCGTGCTTCGCTTGCCCGTGCCGCGGCTTCGGCCGAGCAGCGCTCCTCAGCCTCCTGATGAACGCGGGCGGCAACTTCGCGCATCTCCCCGATGCGCTCGTCGCAGAGATTGTCGAAGCGCTGCCGGTACTCCTGCAGCTCTGCCTGATCGGATCTCTGTGCATCAAGGTCGCGCACGATCAGGGGCGTGAACGGCGGCGCGCCGTTGTCTGTAAGGACTGCACCGCGGACCACTTCGGCCAGGAATGTGGTGCCATCGCCCCGTACGAGCGTCATCTCGGCAAGGAGCGACCCCTCGTCGGATTGTTTGTCTGCGGGCTCGACCGGCGGATCGGGAGCCTCAACAAGACTGCCATAGCGCAGCCCGCGGAGCTCGTGCTCGCTGCGTCCGAGCAGGGCGCAGGCGGCAGGGTTCGCGGCCAGGACTGCACCACTCTGGTCCGTGAGTAGGACGGCCTCCCGGCTGCCATCGAGCAGCTGATGGAAGTGCTTGGTTTGTGCCTCCAGCGGCCTGGTGGACTGGCGAAGGGGTCGAACGTCCCGCATGTGCACCTGTCTGTCTGGCACCTGTTGCAAACGCCACTTGAGTTGTCCTTATCGGCAACGCGGCACCCGACGATAGCCCTCACCCTCTTAGTAGTAGGCGGGCGATGAGGGCGGGGACGAGGCGTACCCGAGTTTCGATCAGCACGCAGTAGGCGCCCTCTGCTTAGGAACTTCGAAACGTGGCCTGGGACGCCCCGGGTTTGACGGAGGCTCTGTTTCTTGGAGGATCGCATCCTCAGTCAGCGTCACATGGGAAGACCCAGCGAAGTACCCGCCTGAGTTTCGCGAGCGCGCCATTCGCATGGCGTACGAGTCGCAGCGATCGATCGCTGCCGTCGCGGCTGATCTCGGCATCAATCACGAGACCCTGCGCCAGTGGGTTCGCCAGGATGAAGCCGACAGCGGTAGCCGGGCCGACCGTCTGACGACCGCGGAGCGGCAGGAGCTCTCGGCACTGCGGCGCGAGCATCGCGAGCTGCGGCGGGCCAACGAGATCCTGAAGGCGGCGAGTCACGAGGTCGACTTCGCGCTGGTCTCGCGGTTGCCAGCGCAGCATGCACGAGAAGTCGTTCAGCGTGCCGAGACCTGCCGGTACTTCTCCAGGTAGCGGCGGAGCTGTTCGTCTGGATCGCTCGACAATCAGCGTGCGGCGATGCGCTACGCATCTTCGGCCGCACCCTCGACTTCGATCGCGCCGCGAGCTGGAAGCTGGCCAGGCAGGGGCTCGATCTGGCCTCGCTCGGACTGGTTGGCGACGAACAGCCCGCCATCGGGGATGCCGGCCCCAGTATTGGCGAGGTTGATTAGGCAGCGCACCCGGGGCTTGAGAGTGTGGCCCACAGCGTTAAGGAGAGTGGCCAGGGCGCGGTAGCCCGACATCTCGGGCACCGCGGCGCCCGAGCCGCGAATGGCAGACAGCTAGCGAGGTAGGCTTCGACTAAGTCCACGATGACCTATTCTAATCGGAGGGGCGGACACTCGGGAGCTCTCGAGCGACTGATGCCTCGTCCAGCCAATCGAGACTGCGCAGTTGCCCCTCGGAGACGACCGCCCGGTACGTGAATAGATCCCCGCTTCCCAGTACCTTGAAGGCGAGGTCGGCGAAGTTGACGAGCAGGATCGCCGTGTAGACGTCGGCGCTGTCTAACTCCCAGTTGCTCATGCCCGGATTGTCGGACTTGTCGAGCCAAGCCGCGCTCATCTGGGTCAGGCTGCCTCGGCTCAGGCGTGGCCAAGTAGCCCGGCCGCATGATGCCTTTCGCTTCGACCGCAACGACGCGCGAACTCTCCGGCGAGAGGAACTGCAGGTCCACGCCGTGCCTCCCGCGGCCCGGCGAGTCCGTGATCATGACGAAGCCGAAGGGCTCGAGCAAGGTAGGCGCCAAGTCCTCGGCCACCTCGCCGATGACGGGAGCCAGGCGTGCCTTCTCGATGCGAGAAAGGCTGGCGAGCGACTCAGCGAAGGCGCGCGCGAAGAGCGGACCATATGCGAGGTCATCGACGGCGGTCGCCTCGATAGGGAAGCAGGCGCACTCTCGCGTGGCCGGTCCCAACCCGCCGGCACTGGTCTTTCCGCTGATGTCGCGACCTTCCCATTGACCCTGCACGGGCCCTCGCACCGATCGTCAGCGCATCAGGTCATCGCTTGGTCGCCCCTGCGGCGCAGGCTGAGTCCCGTATACGGTGACTGACGGCGGTCTGCTCCGCTACTGTTGGCCGGCGCGCTTACCTGCGCGGCGCATCGTCCAGAGAAGGTACACCCGGGAGGAGAAGAGATGGCCAGCTGCAACGAGATGAAGAGCGGTGAGGTCTACGTCTGCGAAAGCTGCGGCCTCGAACTTCAGGTCGTGTCATCCTGCGCAGATGACGCAGAAGCGGCCTGCTCATGCACAGAACCGCTCACCTGCTGCGGACAGCCGCTGGTCCTCAAAGGGTAGAACGCCAAGCTCGTCCTGCTGGCGCCGGCGGCGGCGATCCCGCTCCCGGCATGACCGCCGGCCTTGCGATGAGGGCCAGGGGGCTCCGCTACAGCGAGGCACCCTCATGGCTCAGCGCAACGACGGTCTTGTAGCGGTGTTCGACAAGGAAGCGCCGGAGGCGCGTCTCGATTAAGTCGCGCGCCTCGCGGAAGCTGCCCAGGCGCTCCTCGCTGCTGCCCCGCTTTGCGTCGGGATCCGCAAGGGTCCAGAACTCGCGGGTGCCCGGGCCCGGGAACATGGGGCAATCCCTCTCGGTGCGCTGGCAGACCGTGATGAGCAACTCAAAGCGCGCCTTGCGAGGTGACCGCCACGCAAGCGCAGGGCTACTGGAAGCAAAACGGCGGCTATCCGGCCGAGGCGCCGGTGGGCTCGAGCGGCGCGGACGCCACGGCCCCGCTGTGGCGGCCCGGGCGTGTGGGCCGCCACAGCTCCAGAGAGTGCTGTCAGTTGAGGGCGATCCCCTCAAACGGGACCGGCAGTCCCGTGACGGTCTGGATCAGGCTGAGGCCGCCATCACCATGGATGCGGTAGGCAAGCACCACGCCGGCGCCGCCGCACTCCACATAGAGGAAGTGCCCGTCGCGTGTGGTCACCGAGTCTGTGGTGCCGGCCGCCGCGGTGGTCGGCATGGCGCCGATCAGGCTGGGCATGGCGCTGTGGTCGAGCCGGTAGATGCTGATGTTGGCGCTGCCGGCGTTGGAGACGAAGTAGTACTGGCCGGCGCGGCTGATCCAGCAGGAGGCCGCCACTGCGTCCTTTGTGTCGTTGGCCGCGCCGATGAAGGCGAGGCTGTTGTTGGGCTTGAAGGCGTAGCTGCTGATGCCGGAGTCGCCGACCTGGACTGCGACCAGCCGGCCCCAGGGGTCGAAGACAAAGGCGAAGGGCACGCTTCCCGCCATCGGCTGCGTGGCGTTTGCCACCGGCGTGGCGCTCAGCCGGCCCCAGTGACCGACGCCGAAGACGTCGATCAGGCTGCCGCTGAACTTGGTGGCAACCACGAGGCGCGCACCGTCGGGGCTGAAGCCGACCATGCCCGGCGAGGCCAGGTAGAAGGGCTCGGTGGTGATCGTCGGGCCGACCGTGCGGCTCGACCCGCTGATCGGCCAGAGGTGGCCGCCACGAAGCCAGAAGCCCTGGAGCGAGCTCGCGCCGGGGGTTGTGACCGGGGTGACGCCGGCGTTTAACACGTAGACCAGCTTGCCGTGCACGGCGATGCTCACCGGGAAGGTGCCGCCCGAGGCGATGACCTGCTTGAGCATCAGCTTGTCACCGCGCACACGGAAGAGCGAGACCGTGTTACTGCCGGCGTTGACGGCCAACAGCAAACGGCCGTGATCGGCGCTGGCAAGCGAGCCCTGCGAGGCGAGCGGGTCTGCCGCAGCGCCGGCCGCCACGCCACCCATGCCGCCGGTTGCGTAGGTGCCGGCCAGGGTGAGCGTGCCGTTCCAGGCGCGCTGGTAGACCATGATCGAGTTGGCCGTGGTGTTGTTCGTCTGGACGAAGAGGTCCCTCTGCGAGTGCCAGCCCCAGCCCGAGGCGAAGGCGCTCGAGGTGGTGGCAAACAGCAGGGCAAGGACGACCACCATGGTCGTGCCCAGGGCGAGCGTCAAGAAGGTCTTGGGTCTGTTCATGGCTCCTCCGGATAAGGAGCGCCGCGTCCCACCTCGGCACTCTCATGGCGCTTGGACCGTCTGCCCCGGTGCCCCTCAAGGGACCCGGGCCACGCCCGCTGGGCGTCCCCCTTCTGACAGACCGCACCCTCCAGCGTCGCCAGTTTGCCGCGACGCTTATGCCCGGTATGACTCCATGGGGTGGCCGTTGGACGTATACAGCGATGGCAACGCCGGGCAGGGTCAGACGATTCAACTTGCCGGGAGGGCCACGTCCGTCAAGGTGGTGTACGAGGTTCTCCGCTCCATCCGTCTCTCTGACGCTCAGCTCGCCATGAGCTGAGCGGGTACCTCGTCCGGCGGCAGAGCAGGTTGCGCATGAAGTGCGTCCGGCAGCGCTGCCAGCTGGCGCCGGGCAACAGCGCGTCGATCGCCTTGGTGTGCCCAGAAGCGCCCAGCCCTTCGTGGCCACCATGGTGCGCACCACCTTCGCGCAGCCCTGCCCCGAGGAGGTCGCCGCCCAGCTCGGTCGCGTCGTCGAGCAGCTGCGGGCGCGCTTCCCGCAGGTCGCCGAGATGCTCGAAGAGGCGGCTCCCGACGTGACCGCCTTCGCCGCCTTCCCGGTCGAGCACTGGACGCAGATCTGGTCCAACAACCCTCAGGAGCGGCCCGATCACGAACACAGATCACCCCTGATCGCGGGCCTAAGCGAGCGCCAGCGGCTCGCGGAGTAGGGCAGTCTGCGATGCTCGTGCCCGCCGCAAGCACGCGCGGACCACACCTCCTCGAAAGTGAGACACGATGGAACCACTCACAGCGACCCTGAAGCGCGCCCGCGAGACCAAGAACACGGTGCGCTACGAGGAGCCCGAGAGCGACCAGCCGCTGCTGATCGGCACGCTCTACGTGCACAAGTGGGCAATCGAGCGCCTCGAAGATCCGGAGACGATCACGATCATGCCAGCCCCACCCGCCGACTGATCATCGTTGGCCGAGTTCGACACGGCCATCTTGCAGGGCAGCGAGGAAGACGGCGGCGATGAGCTGCGCCTGCTCTACAGCTCGCAGCTCGACATCGTCGCCCTGCAACGACGTCAGCCACGACGCCCCGGTCCTCCTTGAGCCACAGGCCACGGCCACACTCAGCGGCCCTTTCCTCGCCTGGAGCCACGGCGCGGGCCTCAACTGACCTGGCACGGGGCAGCACCGAAAGTCCGCGCGCGGTTCGCAGGCTACGATAAGCGGAAGAAGGATCATGACAGTTGAGGTCTTTCGGTCTGGCCTCAGGCAGGAAGGGAGGAGAGCCCAGGTGAGCGCGCGCCGTTTGATCTTCCCCCTGCTTATGATCCTCGTGGTCGTCCTGCTCGCATCTACGCTTCTGCGCAGCCACACCAGCAGCGGCGTTACCCACACCTATCAGGGCACCAGCAACAGCTTCGTCAGCCAGCTCGAGGCCGGCCAGGTGTCGGCTGTGCTGGTAGACACCGGTGCGCAGACGGTCCAGGTCACGCCCAAGAGCGGGTCCCTCTACACGGTCGGCTATCCCGACTCCACCCAGCTCACCCAGCTGCTGGCCAAGTATCCCGCCGTGGCGGTCACCGCCAAGAGCGGCGGCTCCTCGTGGTGGAGCGGCCTGCTGATTTACGTCGTGATGTTCGGACTGCTGATCGGTTTCTGGATCTTCATGATGCGCCGCATGCAGGGCGGTGCCGGCGGATCGAAGGTGATGAACTTCGGCAAGAGCCGCGCCCGCCAGGTCTCCCCCGATGCCCCCAAGGTGACCTTCTCCGACGTGGCCGGCATCGACGAGCCCGTCGAGGAGCTCCAGGAGATCAAGGAGTTCTTGGAGAACCCGCGCAAGTTCCAGCAGCTCGGCGCCCGCATCCCCAAGGGGGTGCTGCTCTACGGCCCGCCCGGCACCGGCAAGACGCTGCTGGCCCGCGCCGTGGCCGGCGAGGCCGGGGTGCCCTTCTTTTCCATCTCCGGCTCGGACTTCGTCGAGATGTTCGTCGGGGTGGGCGCCAGCCGGGTGCGCGACCTGTTCGCCCAAGCCAAGGCGCAGAGCCCCTGCATCGTCTTCATGGACGAGATCGACGCCGTCGGGCGCCACCGCGGCGCCGGCTTTGGCGGCGGTAACGACGAACGCGAGCAGACCTTAAACCAGCTCCTGGTCGAGATGGACGGCTTTGAGATGAAGGACAACATCATCCTGATCGCCGCCACCAACCGCCCCGACATCCTAGACCCCGCCCTGCTGCGGCCGGGCCGCTTCGACCGCCAGATCGTGGTCGATCGCCCCGACCGGGCTGGGCGGTGCGAGATCCTGGCCGTCCATACTCGCGGCAAGCCGCTGGCCAAGGACATCGACCTCGACACGATAGCCGCCCAGACCCCGGGCCTTACCGGTGCCGACCTGGCCAACCTGGTCAACGAGGCCGCCCTGCTGGCCGCCCGCCACGGCAAGAAGATCATCGACATGCCCGAGCTCGAAGAGGGCATCATGCGCGTGCTGGCCGGCCCCGAGAAGAAGAGCCGCCTGCTCTCCGAGAAGGAGCGCACGGTCACCGCCTACCACGAGATGGGTCACGCCCTGGTGGCCCACTACCTGCCCCACACCGACCCGGTCCACAAGATCTCGATCGTCTCCCGCGGCGCCGCCTTGGGCTTTACCATCTCGCTGCCGGCCGAGGACAAGTTCCTGACCACGATGGCCGAGTTAAACGACACCCTGGCCATGGCCCTGGGCGGGCGGGCCGCCGAGGAGCTCGTGTTCTCCGAGGCGACAACGGGCGCCGCCAACGACTTGGAGAAGGCCACCGACACCGCCAAGCAGATGATCATGCGCTACGGCATGAGCGAGCTGCTCGGGCCGCGCACCTTGGGCCACAACCAGGCGATGCCCTTCTTGGGGCGCGACTTCTCCCAGGAGCCCGACTACTCAGAGGAGGTGGCGCGCGCGATCGACGAGGAGATCCGGCGCATCATCGCCGAGGCCCACGAGCGTGCCCGCTCCGTCCTTACCGAGCATCGCGCGACCCTCGACAGCCTGGCCGCCATCCTGATCGAGCGCGAGACGATCGACCGCGGCGAGTTCGAGGCGCTGCTGGCCGGCACGCCCGAAGAGGAGGTCTTCTGCGAAAAGGACGAGAAGGCCCGCAAGCGCGCCGCCCAGGAGGGCAAGCCGGCAACACAGGAGCCGCCGCGCCAGCCGCAGTTCCCCACCCCGGCAGCGGCCAACTGAAAGCGCAGGGCGTGCGGCCTACGGGGGGATCCGGTCCCAGGCCATGGGCTTTTGAGAAAGGCCACCTTGGGCCGCGTGATGGCCGGCGCCACATCACACACGAACCGGTACGGCCCGCTTTGTCCCTGCACGTGGGCATCGTTGCCGACCCATTGCCGCCGAGAAACACACGAACGCAGACGCCCGCTCTCGCATCGGTTCGCTAGCGCGAGCCACTCGCCTGCCTGCCAAGCCCTGTTTGCCGAGGCAGCCCACGGGCGCTTGCCCGTTCGTCTAGAGGACCGCTTTCGGGGTGCGGCATCTGCTCCGATCGGCCGATACCACTCCTATCCCTAATGCGTCACCTCAAACGAAAGGCAGCAGCGTGGAGATCAACGACCTCCTGGGCGAGATGGTCAGACGCCGGGCGAGCGACCTCCATCTCTCAGTCGGTGCCCCGCCGGTGGTACGCGTCGACGGCGAACTTAAGGCGCTTGACCTGCCGGCCCTCGACGCCCAGCAGACCACCGCGCTCATCTACAGCCTGCTCTCCCAGGATCAGCGGCAGCAGCTTGAGAACAACCTCGAGATCGACTTCTCCTGCTCGCTGCCGGGCCGGGCGCGCTTTCGCGTCAACGCCTACTTTCAGCGCTCTAGCCCGGGCGCCGTCTTTCGCCTGATCCCGGTCGAGGTTCCCAGCCTGGCGGAGCTCGGTCTGCCCGCCGTGCTGGGCGACTTCATCGCCCGGCCGCGCGGCCTGGTGGTGGTGACCGGGCCGACCGGTTGCGGCAAGTCGACGACGCTGGCGGCCATGATCGATGAGATCAACACAACCCGGCGCCGGCACATCATGACGATTGAGGACCCGATCGAGTTCCTCCATCGCCACAAGCTGAGCCTCGTCCACCAGCGCGAGGTCGGACCCGACACCCTAAGCTTCGCCAATGCCCTGCGCAGCGCCTTGCGCCAGGACCCCGACGTCATCCTGATCGGCGAGATGCGCGACGCCGAGACGATGGCGACGGCGCTGACCGCGGCCGAGACCGGCCACCTGGTCTTTGCCACGTTGCACACCCAGGACGCCGCCCAGACCATCGACCGCATCGTCGACGTCTTTCCACCGCACCAGCAAAACCAGATCCGCAACCAGCTCGCCGGAGCCCTGCAGGGCATCTGCGCCCAGCAGCTCCTGCCCCGCTGCGACCGAGCGGGACGCATCGCGGCCTGCGAGGTGCTGGTGCCGACCGCCGCGGTGCGCAACCTGATCCGCCAGGGCGACACGCACCAGCTGCCGTCGGCCATCCAGACCGGCGGCCAGTTCGGCATGCAGACGATGAATGCTGCCCTGGTCGAGCTCGTGCGCCGGCGCGAGATCTCGCGCGAGCTTGCCCTGGAGCGCAGCTCCGATCGTAACGAGCTGCTGCGCCTGCTCGAGGGCCACGGCGGCGCACAGCGCGTGGTGCCCGCGGCGTAAGGGGAGGGCACTGCGCGGTGGTGTGTCGCGCAGTGCGTCGCATCTGACCGAGCTACTGCGGCTCGGCAGGCGACGACTCCCCGCGAGGCGGACCGTCGCTGGCGGCAACCGCCGGCTTCTCGGCTGGCGGACACAGGCGGCGCAGATCGATGCTGCCGCAGCTCGGGCAGAGCTCGTCGCCGAAGCGCGAGGCGACGGCCTTAAAACGCCGGCCGCACTCCAGGCGGAGCAGTTCGTAATCGGGCACAGGGCAGCCTTCTCGTCGCCTGCGCCCTTGTAGTCTCACGGGAGGCGGGTCGATGGAAGTCGCAGAATCGTGCGACCCGCTGGCGACAGGGCCCGGCAGAGAGCGGCGCACATCACTGCCGGACATGTGCGTGGTTAGAAGGTGCTGCACACCACGCCGTCGCCGACGGGATACCGACCGGCCTCCTGCTCACTCTCCCGGAGACACGCGGTGAGCTCACCGGCCACAGAAGGTCCCGTATGGCTCTCGAGGCGGGGGCCCGCGACACTTCCCGAGAGCGCGGTGTCATGCGCGTCTGTCATACTAGCCGCATGGCCAAGGTCTATCAGATGCCGCCCAAGCAGCCGCGGCCGCCGGCGGCACATCGTCGCGGCCGCACAATCGCCATCGCCGTAGCGGCGGTCGTGGTGGCTCTCGTCGTCTTCGTCGTTTACCTCGAGGCCTACACCAACTGGCTCTGGTTCGGCGAGGTCGGCGTGCGGGTCGTGTTCTGGCGGCAGATCTGGTCGCGGCTGATCGTCGGCGTAGCCGCCGGGGCCATCTTCTTCGCCATCTTCTGGGGCAACCTCGAGATCGCGCGGCGTCTGTCGCCGCGCCATCGCGCCTTCGAGGGGATCGACGTCGTCGAGTACGTCAACGAGCACACGGTGCAGGCGCTGCGCCGCGGCGGCCTCGTCCTGTCGGCCGTCATCGCCGTCATCGTGGGCGCCGGCGCGTCGAGCAACTGGCTGCTGTTCCAGAGCGCCTTGAACGGCGTGTCGTTCGGCATGCGCGACCCGATCTTCCATCACGACATCGGCTTCTACGTGTTCACGCTGCCGGCCTGGGAGGCGATCTACGGCCTCCTGCTGGGCACCTTGATCGGCAGCCTCGTCGTGGTGATCCTCATTCACGGCGCTATGGGGGGGCTCATCCAGCCCCAGCAGCGCCCGGCCCAAGCCTCCGAGCAGCCCGAGGCGACGCCACGCGGTCCGTTCGGGCCCGGCGGTCCGTTCGCGCGCTCCCCCGGCCAAGCGACTGTGGGTTTTGTGGTCAGACCGCGGCGCCAGTCGGTCGCCCACATCTCGGTGTTGCTCGGGATCATCCTCGCGCTGGCCGGCTCGGGCTACATCTTCAAGGCCTGGGACCTGCTGCTGTCGAGCGGTGGCGTGGTCGCGGGCGCCGGCTACACCGACATCCACGCCGGGCTGCCCGGCATGCGGGTCATGATGGTGATCGGCTGGGCGCTCGGGGCGCTGCTCATCGCAAACGGCTTCTGGCGCCGGCGCTGGCGCTGGCCGCTCTACGGCCTGGGCGGCTGGATCGTCGCCCTCATCGTGATCCGCGTGATCTTCCCGGCGGTCGTGCAGTCGCTCATCGTGAGTCCGAACCAGGAGTCCAAGGAGAGCACCTACATCGCCTACAACATCGCCGCCACCCGGGCCGCCTACGGCCTCGACCGGATCACGCAGACGCAGTATCCGCTGACCGGCGACCTGAGCCCCGCCAAGCTCGTCGCCGACCCCGGCACGATCGGCAACATCCGCCTCTGGGACCAGAGCACGCTGCTCACGAGCTACGGCCAGCTCCAGCAGCTGCGCCCCTACTACCGGTTCACCACCGTGAGCATCGACCGCTACGACGTGAACGGCGTCTACCGCGAGACCATGCTGGCGCCGCGCGAGCTGAACATCGCCGGCCTGCCGTCGCAGTCGCAGACCTGGGTCAACCAGCACACCACCTACACGCACGGCTTCGGGGCAGTGGTGTCGGCGGTCAACCAGGTCGCCTCGGACGGCTCACCCGACTTCCTCGTGCAGGACGTGCCGCCCACCTCGAGCGCGCCCGACCTCACCATCACCCAGCCGCGCATCTACTACGGTCTGCTCGGCACCGACTACTCGCTGGTCGACACCAAGACGGCCGAGTTCGACTATCCGAACGGGCCGTCGAACTATCACTACACGGGCAGCGGCGGCATCCCGATCAGCTCGTTCTTCAACCGCCTCGCCTTCTCGGTGCGCTTCGGCACGATCCGTTTCTTCACGAGCAACGCGATCGAGCCCGGCAGCCGCATCATCCTGCGCAACAACATCGTGCAGCGCCTGCATGCCGCGGCGCCCTTCCTGACGCTCGACCAGGACCCCTACATGGTGATCGCCAACGGTCGGCTCTACTGGATCGCCGACGCCTATACGACCACCGGCCGCTACCCGTACTCCCAGCCCGACGGCGGCATCAACTACATCCGCAACTCGGTCAAGGTCGTGATCGACGCCTTCAACGGCTCCATGAAGTTCTACGTGGCTGACCCCACCGACCCGATCATCCGCACCTACGAGAAGATCTTCCCCGGCATGTTCACGCCGCTTTCGAGCATGCCGCAGGTGCTGCTCGCCCACATCCGCTACCCGCAGGACCTGTTCAACATCCAGGCGCAGATGTTCACCACCTACCACGTCACCCAGCCCGCCGTGCTCTACAGCAAGAACAACCAGTGGGCCATCCCCACGAACGTCTCGCTGAGCGGCGCGAGCGGCCAGATGGAGCCCTACTACGTGATCATGCGGCTGCCCGGGCAGACTCGCGACGAGTTCGTGCAGATCCTGCCGTTCGTGCCCAACGACAGACCGAACATGATCGGCTGGCTCGCGGCTCGCTCGGACATGCCCGACTACGGCCAGGCCGTGAGCTTCGCGTTCCCGAGCAACGCCACGGTCTACGGTCCGACCCAGGTCGAGGCGGCCGTGAACCAGGACCCGACGGTCTCGCAACAGCTCACGTTGTGGAACCAGCAGGGCTCGCACGTGATCATCGGTAACCTGCTTGTGATCCCCATCGCCGACTCGCTGCTCTACGTCGAGCCGCTCTACCTGCAGTCGACCATCACGCCGGTGCCTCAGCTCAAACGCGTGGTCGTCTTCTACCGGGCGAGCACGTCGGCGGGCGTGACGCTGATCGGCGGGCAGCAGATCGTGGCGATGCAGCCGACGCTCGCCGCCGCGCTCACCGAGATCTTCGGCACCGCGCCGGCCGCCGCCAGCAGCGGCTCGCCGGGGGCGTCGACCACGCCCACCACGCCGACCACGCCGAGCGGACCGGTCACGGGCCGCGTGCGCACCCTGATCGCGCAGGCCAACGCCGAGTTCCAGGCAGCGCAGGCGGCGCTCAAGGCCGGCGACTTCTCGGGCTACGGGGCGCAGGTCAAGGCGCTCGCGGCGACGCTCAAGGCGCTGCAGTCCGCCAAGTAATTCGTCAGGCTCGCACGGCCGGAGCCCCGGCATGTGAAGCGTATGAGCAAGACGACGCTCACTTTGTTCGCCCTGTTTGCGGCTGGAGCACTGCTGGTCGGTCTGGGAATCAGTTGCGAGCGGTCACAGCCCGCGGCGCTGGCTTGGCAGTTGCGCCCCTACGGCGGCCTCGAGACGCAGAGGACCGACGCTTCGCCGCAACGGGGTTCCTTCGACCCGAGCGCTAGGCCCGCGAACATCTCGGCGGTCGTCAGCGCGCTTGATGCGAGCCTGGTCGACATCAACGCCACCCTCGGCGACCAAGGCAGACACACACTGGCGACGGAGATCGTCCTGGCTGCCTCGGGGCCGGGTGCTCACCAACAACCATGTGATCGCCGGTGCCACAACGATCAGCGCCATTGATGTGGGGAACGGACGCACCTACAAAGCCTCGGTCGTGGGCTACGACCGCAGCCACGACATCCCCGTCCTTCAGCTGACGGGTCCCGCCCGTCTCAAGGCGGCGACCTTTGGCGAATCCGCCACGCTCGCGGTGGGCGAATCGATCGTCGCCGTCGGCAACGCCGGCGGCGTCGGCGGCCCGCCACGCGCGGCCGCGGGCACGTTGGTCGCCCTCGATCGACACGTCGCAGCCACCGACGAGAGTGGCGCCATCTCCGAACGGCTCAGCGGCTTGATGAAGGTTGACGTCGACGTGCAACCCGGCGACTCGGGGGGCTCGCTCATCAACAGCTCCGGGCAGGTAGTCGGGATCGACACCGCCGCCTCGGCGTTTCACTCACCCTGGGGACAGGCCTACGCCATCCCGATCGACCAAGCGTTGGCGATTGCCGCGCAGATCGAGGGCGGTTGCCCCTCGGCTAGCGTGCACGTCGGCCCGACTGGGTTCCTCGGGGTCGAGCTCTCACCAGTGGCCTCCCGGACAGCCGTGCTCGGCGTCTCCCCCGGTTCCCCGGCCGCTGCGGTGGGGCTGGCCCCGGTGATGTGATCACCTCCTGGCCGCTCATGCCGTCGACTCCCCGACCGCACTCATCACGCTGCTCGATCGGGGTCGCCCGGGGAGTCGGGTACACCTCGCCTGTTGGGCCGCATGTACATCACCCGTCAACCTGTACTGCCAGCGACCTCGCTGCACAGGGCGCTCTCGCCGACCGGATGCCGACGAGCCGCGAGTAGACGAGAGCCTACTCGACCACTCGGCCGTCGGCCTCGCGCTCCTCGGCCACGAGGCGCTCGACCTCGGCCGTGAGCTCGCGGAACTGGGCGAGCTTCTCAGGCGGCAGCCTGCGCAGAGCCCGCACGACCTCGGTACGAACCTGCGGCTCGTAGGTCTCGACCTCGAGGCGCTGCGGTGCCTTCAGGCCGAGCAGGTCGGCCCGGCGCGCCTCGATGCGCAGCACGCGGTCGATCTCCTTGACGGCGCCGGCCACGGCCCGCGGGTAGATGCCAAGCAGCATGTGGTCCAAGCGCAGCAGCGAAAGCTCGAGCACGTGCTGCGCCGACTCGCGGTTGCGCTCCTCGATCTCGGCCAGGGCCGCGGTCACATGCTTCCAGGCCGTCGTCTTGTTGACCCCGAGCTGGCGGCCGATCTGGGCGTAGGAAGCGCCGCCCTCGCGCAGCGCCAGGCACTGCTGGCGCAGCTCACGGGAGCGCAGGTGGCGAGGGCTGGCGCGGTTGCTCATCGTTGCCCCCCTGTTGCGTCGCCCGGCACACGCTCACCGTCGACGAGCGCGATGCGCACGGGCGCACCGTCCGAGCCTGTGATCTCGAGGCGCGGCGGCTTGGCGAGGCCGAGCAGCAGAACCTCGGCCTGGACGATGCGCCGCATCTCGTGGCGCTCGCCGGCTGCGGCGGCTTGGCGGTAGAGCTCTTCAAGACGAGCGAGCGCCGTGCGCTTGCGCTCGCGAGCCCCTGTGCGCCTGCTGGTCTTGCTCTCAGCCACGGTCGATCACCTCCGCCTTCTCGCCCGTGAAGCGCTCCCAGCGCACGATGGCGACGTCGACGAAGGCCGGCGAGAGCTCGATGGCGTAGCATCTGCGCCCGGTCTGCTCGGCAGCGATGATGGCGGTGCCGGAGCCGCAGAACGGCTCGTAGAGCAGCTCGCGAGGCTTCGTGTGCCAGGTGATCGGGCGCGTCACGCTGGACAGGGGCTTCGGGCAGGGATGCTCGGGCCGACCGTCCTCGATCGCCGAAGAGATCTCCCAGACGCCGGTGGTGTTGGCCGGCGGACGACGGTCGCGAGTGGGCCGTTTGCCCTTCACCCAACCGTACATGGCACACTCGTAGTCGAGCAGGAAGTCGACGCGGCCCAGCACGGGGCGGCTCTTGTGCCAGACGACGACCCAGTGGGAAAGCAGGTCGACCTCAGCCCAGGCAGCGAAGACGATCGGCGCCCGCAGCGTGCCGAACCACTGGTAGATGACAGGCCGCTCCCAGAGGGCACGGTCGAGAGCCACCCGCAGGAAGTCGCGGTAGAAGGCGACCGAGCTTTCGTAGTCGATATAGTCGTCCCAGTGCTTATCCTTGGTCTCGGGGCGGTTGGCGAAGCTCTGGGGATGGTTGTCGGCGCGGTAGTTGGTCAAATACGGCGGGTCGGTGAACATGCCCACGGCGCGCTCGCCGGCCATCAGGCGCTCCACGGTCGCAGGGTCCGTGGAATCGCCGCAGGCAAGCCGGTGTGCGCCTAGTCGCCAAGTCTCGCCGAGCCGCGCGACCGGCTCCGCGGGCGGCTCGGGCACCTCCTCGGGATCCACGGCGCCGACCCCTGGAGGCAGCTCGACACGCTCCTGGCGAGCGATCGCCTCGAGCAGGCCGCGCAGCGCGTCGTCGTCGCTGTCGATCGAGGTCAGCAGCTCGGCGAGCTTCTCACGGTCGGCCGAGGCCATCGCAGTGATCGGATCCAGCGAGGCGAGGACGAGGCGCTCCTCCCGCTCGCTCAACTCGACATACACGACGGGCACGGAAGGCTGCCCCTCGGCAATCGCCAGCTCGACTCGCAGATGGCCGTCGACCAGATGTCCGGTCGTACGATTGACGACCACGCTTTGCACAAGGCCAACGTCGCCGAGGACGCCCGCGAGCGCCCCCTTCTGGGCGTCAGAGTGCAGGCGCCAGTTCTCGGGGTTGGGGACGAGGTCCCCAGGAGAGGCCTCGCCGTGAGCGACGATACGGTTGGTCCAGGGCGTTGGGGTATCGGTGGCGACCATCAGTGCCCCCTCTCGGGCTCGCTTGCGAGGATGCGGAAGATCACGTTGTCGAGATCGCCGCCGAGCTTGGGGATGGCGCGCTCGTACTGGCGGCGCACCGAGCGGGAGCGGCAGATCACGAGAACGTGTTTTGTCCGCGACGTCCCGGCGACTGCAATCAGGACCGGCCAGCGTGCTGCGGGGACCCCGCGGCTCACGACGCGCTCCTGATCGCCGAGCGCAGACTTCCTTGGAGCAGAAGCCTCTCCCCCCGTAGGGGGGAGGCTCCTGCCGGAAAGTCTGGTCGGTGCGCCAGAAACCACGCGCAGTAACTCGGATTTCTGCCTGCAAATCGAGTTAACCGCTCGGCTGGAAACGGGGGCAGAAAGGCGGCGGTCACAACAGCTCCTCCGCCTGTGTCCGGTAGTAGTAGGCGGCCGGTCGCCCCGACGCCCCAACAGGCTTTCCTTCGTGCAGCAGGCCTTCGCTGACGAGCGAGTCGAGAGCTGCGGTGACGTGCTTGACGACGTAGCCCGCCCCGCCGGCCCGCTCGCGGATGCTCGTGCGCGACCATCCGTCGACTATCGCCCGTTCAAGAGTCGCCGGCGTGTGCTCGACCAGCCAGTCGCGCAGACTGAGACGACGGGTGCTTGTCGCCTGCTCGCCAACCACCGTGAAGGAGTGGCTGTCGCGGTCGAAGTCGATCACGAGCTCGGAGGGCAGGGCGGCGCGGCCCACCGCGCTCAGGATGCGTCGTGTGGGGTGGGCGGCACGCTCCTTGGTGTCGGTCGGCGTGCGGTAGCCCAGCGAGATGTCAGCGGCGCCGATCCAGGCGCCGGTGCCACGACTTGCCTCGAGGTGGTCTTCCTCCAGCCCCTTCCGTGTGTGACGGACGTTCCAGATCGCCGTTTCGTAGTTGGTCGCGATGAGACGCAGTTGGTCGGTGATCTGGCGCGCGATGCCAGAGTCGTTCTCCTCCTCCGGACCAAGCCGCGCCCAGCAGGGCAGGATGTCGATCGCGACCAGGGCGATGTGCAGCTTGCCGACAAGCTCGGCGATCCACTCGCACAGCTGCGGCCATCTCAGGTCGCGTATGGCTGGCGGCAGCAGGGGCCAGAGGTGAGCGTACAGACCGCCACAATCGAGCAGGTCGGCGTCCTTGAGCAGATAGCGCCAGGCGGGGGGTGCACCCTCGTAGAGATAGAGCACCGGGGCCAGCTCGACCCGGTAGCCGAGAAACGGCGTCCCCGCGGCGACTGCGCCGCAGGCCATCGCCACGAAGGTGGACTTCCCTCCCTTCTCACGGCCGACGATGTCGGTGACGTAGCCCCGTGCCGCCCAAGGCTCGATCACGTAGTCGAGTCGCTCGGGCACATACGCCGCCCAGTCGGCTGCGCTGCGCGGCGAGAGCCAGAAGGTCTTGGCTGCATCCTCGGAGTCGGCCTGCTCTTCCGCACTGTCGTCAGGAACGGGCACCAATTCGTCGAGACGCTTGCCAGCGGCGAGGTGATCGGCCGCGTCCTTGCCGACCTTGGCTTCAACGACGCGGACGCTCTCCGCGAAGTCTGCAACCGATCGAGCAACGCCGTGGGCGTGGTCTCGGCCCACCGCATCTTTGTCGGCGACGATGACGACGTCGGCACCTGCCAAGAAAGCGCTGAAGTCATCGTGCCACTTGCCGGCGCCCCCAGGGTTGCAGGTCGCAACCACACCGGCCTTCTCTAAGGCCTCGACGTCCTTCTCACCTTCGGCGATGTAGATTGTGGCGCCCTGCGCTGCCGCCTGGATTACGGCGGGCAGGCGATAGAGCACACGAGGAACACCCTCGAGCTTCCAGATGTGGCCACCCTTGCCGTCTGGCCGGCGTTGACGGAAGTCTTTGGGAGCGAGACGGACGACCTCGAACAGGACCTTGCCATGCTCGTCCGTGTACTCGTAGGTGGCAACGACTTGGGACCTGCCGCTGGCGGACGGCCTCGGTGGTTGCAGATCGGCCATCGTCAGCCCGAGGGCGGCGACGACGTCCTCGGTACGACATCCGCGATGGCAGCGCAACAGGATGCGTTGGTCGTCACCCACCGCGATTGACAGCGAGGGACGGTGATCCTCGTGGGCGGGACAGGGGGCCGTCCAGCCGGTGCCGATTCGTCTCACGCCCTTGAGTCGTGCCAGGACGACGTCGGCCCTCTCTGGGTCGTCGATGGGGACAGGGATGCGGACGTCCACGGCGCTGGCCTCGAGCTAGTCCTCCTCGAGCACGCCCAGTTGCTTCAAGAAGGCCCGAGTCGGGATGCGGATGACGCCGCCAAGGCGACAGCCGTGCACCTGCCCAGTCTTGATCATGGAGTAGAAGGAGGCCCGACTGACGCGCGCCCAAGGCATCGCCTCGGCCGGCGTGAGGCTGGGCGGCATGAGACCGAGCTCTTCGGCGGTGACACGTGGCCGAGGCCGCAGCAGATCGACCCGCAGGCCATCATCCGCAACAGAAGGAGAACGCCCAGCCTGGCCATGAGCTTGTGGCTTCGTCGGATTCGATTGACCTGCCATCCCCCACCTCGTGTCTGCGTTTCGATTGACGAAGTCTAGATAGCGATAGCCTACCGCCGCGAGAGCAATGTCGTCAAATGCAGTCACGACAGGTCCATCTTGTAGTTGACGGCGCGCTTCTTGCCCGATACAGTCGAAGACGTCCAGGAGGGCTTTGTGAGCAGCGACGACAGAGGCGAGTTCAGCGCGAACCAGCTCGTGGCCATGAACATGCGCATCCTTCGTGCTTCGCGACGCTGGACCCAAGACGAAGCAGCCGAGCAGCTCAAGCCCTACCTTGGCGTCCAGTGGTCAAAAGCGAGCTACTCGGCCGCCGAGACCTCGTGCGGGCGTGGCGAGCGTATCCGCCAGTTCAGCGCCGACGACATCGTCGCCCTGGCAGCCGCCTTCGATGAGCCTGTGCTGCGCTTCTTCACCCCCGGCATCCCTGCCGGCGATCCTCCGATGATCAAGACAAGCGAGAGTGGGAGTCGGATGACGCTGGTCGAGTACTTGCGGATTCTGTTCGGTGGCGAGGAGGGACGGGCGAACCTCGAAGCACAGCTGGCGAGGATCCTCAAGCGGCTCGAGGATCTCCTGCCGGATACCGATCTCGCCGAGCTACTGCGCCTGCCTCAGACCCCGCTCCTGGCCAACCTGAAGAAGAGGAAGGAAGAGCTGGCCGCATGGGATCAGACCCTCGCCGAGCTCTCACGACTCGTGCACGAAGCCCGGCAGCAGGCTGACGAGGAGAAGCCTGGACCGTGAACCCCTCCCGGCCCGAGGACCCTGCCAGCCAGCGCCTCGCTCGGCGCGGCTGGCTTTTTCATTGGACGGGACGCACGCGTTTCGCCATCAGCAGGAAGCGAGGAATCTCATGAGGGGCTCGGTCCGTCGACGAGGCGACAGTTGGGAGTACAACGTCGACATTGGCGTCGCTGCGGCCCAGCGCTGCCAGAGCTGCGGTCGCAGGTTCTGGGTGGAGCGCAAGCCGCGGGAGTCCTGCCCCCGCTGCGGCGGGGAGCTGCGTGAGACGGAGGAGCGCCGCCGCGCCATCAAGGGCGGCTTCGCCACTCGCAAGGAATGCCTCGCCGCCATGAACAAGCTCATGGTCGCCGTCGAGGAGCAGACCTACGTGGCACCGACCAAGGCCACGGTCAAGGAGTACCTCAAGAACGAGTGGCTGCCGGCGGCCAAGTCCACGATCCGCGACTCGACCTACAACAGCTACGTGCAGCACGTCGACTGCCACGTCGTGCCCTTCATCGGCACGGTCAAGCTGCAGAAGGTGACCGGCGCCACCCTGAACGGCCTCTACGCCAAACTCGCCGAGTCGGGCCGCAAGAACGGCAAGAAGGGCCTCTCCCCCGCCACCGTCCACCACGTCCACGCCTGTTTGCATCGCGCCTTCCGCGACGCCGTCAAGTGGGGACGGCTGGCGAGGAACCCCGCCGACGCCGCCGACCCGCCCCGCCAGCGCGGCACCGAGCGCCGCGAGATGAAGACCTGGACGGCCGAGCAGCTTGGGGCGTTTCTGAAGTCGGTGACCGACGACCGTCTCCACCCCCTCTGGCACACACTGGCGATGACCGGCATGCGCCGCGGCGAGGCTTTGGGCCTGAGGTGGGACGACGTCGACCTCGAGGCCGGGCGTCTCTCGGTGCGCCGCGCCCTGATCCCCTCGGGTCGCGAGGTCGTGGTCAGCGAGCCCAAGACGGCCCGCGGCCGCCGCTCGATCGCGCTCGACCCCGAGACCGTCGCCGTGCTCAAGGCTCAGGCCGCTCGCCAGCTCGACGAGCAGTCCGAGTGGCAGGAAGGCTGGACCGACTCGGGCTACGTCTTCACGCTCGAGAACGGCGAGCACCTCGACCCCGAGGACGTGACGCGCTACTTCCGCCAGGCCGTGAAGAAGGCGATGCTGCCGAAGATCCGCCTGCACGACCTGCGGCACACGCATGCTACCCTTGCCCTGCAGGCTGGCGTCCACCCAAAGGTCGTCTCCGAACGCCTCGGCCACGCCACTGTCTCGATCACGCTCGACACTTACTCGCACGCCGTCCCGGCGATGCAGGAAGAGGCGGCGGCGCTGATTGCGGGGCTGGTGTTCGCAGCCAGGTAGGTTCAGCCCGAGGGCGACGCTATCGTCAGTCGGACTTCCGCTCGCCCAGGGCGGCCTCGATGGCAAGGATCGTCGCGTCGGGATCCTGCACCTCGACGACGAGCTTGGCGTAGCTCTCGCCGCGCAGGCTCAGAGCGATCGCGCGCTCGGGGTGATGGACGTCCCAAAAGATGCGATCGCCGTGCTGGTAGAAGGTGCCCGCCGTGATCACGCCGGGCACACCGGTCCCCGGCGCCCGCACGCCGTGGTACCAGTGCCGTGCCTCCTCTTCGTCTCTGGCCGCGCCGAGCACGTGCTCCAGGGGGATGGTGAGCTCGCTCTTGAGTGCGAAAATGCGGTCCGCGCCCTTGACGTGCACGACCAGACTGTCAGCGGTGAGTTCTATCTCGACCACGCGACGCTCCTCTTCTTTCGAGTTGTGACGGCCGGGTTCACTCCTCGCCCATCAGCGGTATGACGGTCTCGAGCGCTCCGCGGTAGGTGCCATCCTCGTCGCGAAGGGCGCTGTAGATGATGCGTTCTGCACCCTGGACCGAATCGACCACGTCCTTGGCGCCGGATCTGAAGTCCTCAAGCAATGCCTGCACACCGGCACGCGCCTGTGCGGGATGCCATGCCAGCATGGGACGACCGATGAGGTCCCGGTCGCAGGTCTCAAAGCCCGGCCCTGCCCAGAACCTGACGACGTCGTTCTCATCGGCCACGGCGAAGCCCACCGGCATGGACCGTAGGACGAGTTCCACCTGCTTGGGCGTCAGCTCACCGGCCAGATCCCACATCGGCGCACTCCTCGGTCGCGATTGACCGGACCAATCTACGTGGCCGCGCTGGATGTGGCCAGCAGGCGACTGCGGCGCTTGTGACAGCAGGCGAGGCCGTCACGGGCCGGCCTTCGCATGCCAAGCCGGCCATGCAGGAGGATGCGGCGGCGCTGATCGCGGGACTGGTGTTCGCGCAGGGCTGAGATGGACGAATGTGAGGGGGACCGGTGAGGCCGGTCCCCCTTCCCCTCGCCCAGAGGGAGAAAGCGCCGACGAGACGACTGGATCTCGTCCGTCGTCGCTTCGTCGACCTACCGAGCGCGAGCCAGCTTCGCCAGCCGCACAAGACCTCTGCAGGGGACCACCAGAGTCGTGCCGATGACGTTGTCACGTTGGGCGACGCTTCCTTGGCAGGTGTCCAGTACCCAGAACGTGCGCACCGTCCATACCGGGCAAGTCTCAGACGCGACCAGAGTGGCCAAGTCGCTCACCCCATGCGCACGCCGCGACGTTGACGCGCTCCACGGCATCTTCTAGTTTCGCCTCAAACTGTGTCCGCCTGATGCGCCGGGACATGGGCAAGCTGATCGCCGCCCTAAGGTGGTCGCTCAAAGGAGCAGCCCGTGAAACTGATGCGCAACATCGGAGTCTGTGCGTTTGCGAGCGTGCTCGGACTCGCCCTGAGCGGCGGCCCGGCGGCGCTTGCCGCACGTGCGGTCGATACCTCGCACACGGTCGCCGCGAGCAAGGTCAAGACCACGACGATCACCAAGTGCACGTTCGCCGCCCTCCAGAAGGCCGTCGCGGCCGGCGGGGTCGTGCAGTTCGCCTGCAGCGGCACGATCCTCTTCCCTCAGGTCATCACGGTGGGCAAGACGGTGACGATCAGCGCATCGGGCAAGTCGGTCGTGTTCGACGGTCAGGCAAAGACACAGCTGTTCGACGTCACCGCCGGCAAGCTGACGCTCATCGATCTCACGCTGGAAAACGCGGCGGTCACGGGAACCAAAGGCTCCTCGGCTGCCAAGGGCCAGAGCGGCTCGGCCGGCACGGCCGGCGCCGCTGGATCCAGCGGCACGCAGCCGTCCCCGCAGGACTACGGCGCAAGCGGCGGCGACGCTGCGGCGGGACAGCCGGGGCTCGACGGCAGCAACGGCACCTCGGGCGGCCAGGCCGCCGACGCGCGCGACGGCACAGGCGGCGCGATCTACGTGGCCGCCAAAGCGAGTCTCACCGTCGTCGGCGGCACCTTCAAGAACGACACCGCGACCGGCGGTGCGGGCGGCGGCGGCGGTGCCGGCGGTGCCGGCGGCAACGGCGGTAGCGGCGGCAACGGCGGGTCCGGCGGGTCCGGCATCATGGGCAACCCGGACACCGGCGGACCAGGCGGTAACGCCGGCAACGCCGCGGATGGAGCCGAGGCCGGAAACGGCGGCAGCGGCGCGGCCGGCGGCTCAGGCGGCGGTGGCGGCGGTGGCCAGGGCGGCGCGATCTACGCCGCGGGCACCGTGCTGGTGCTCGGCACCTCGTTCCAAACCGACGCCGCCAAGGGCGGCGCCGGTGGTGCCGGCGGCGCCGGAGGCCAAGGCGGCGACTTCCTCTCGGTGGGCGGTCAGACCACGGCGGGCGGTAGCTTGCCCGGCAGCGGCGGCATCGGCGGGATCGCGGGCACCGGCATCACCAACGGGCAGGAGGATCCGACGGTCTCCGGCACACCGGGCAACGGCGGCGACGGCGGCCAGGGCGGCGACGGCGGCCAGGGCGGCGACGGCGACGACGGCGGCTCGGGCGGCGCAGGCGCCGGCGGCGCGATCTACGCCAGCGGTCATCTCACGGTGCTGGGCGCACGCTTCACGGCCAACACCGCGACCGGCGCGCAGGGCGGCAAGGGCGGCGCCGGCGGTGCCGGCGGCTCGCCTGCGAGCTTCCCGGCGGGTACCCGCTACTCCACCAACGGCGGCGCCGGTGAGGGCGCCTGCGGCGGTACGATGGCGGGCGGCAGTGCGGGCACGGGCGCAAGCGGCGGCGACGGCGCAAGCGGCGGCGACGGCGGCAGCGGCGGCGACGGCGGCTACGGTAACGGCGGCGCGATCTACGTCACAAACAACGCGCTCGTCGGGCAGACCTCCTTCAGCACAAACGCGGCCTCGGGCGGTTCCGGCGGCGCCGCAGGCGCCGGTGGTGCCGGCGGTGTGGGAGCCAACGGTGAGTGGGGCGGCTTCGGCATGAACTCGCAGGGCGGCGCGGGCGGCGCGGGCGGCGACGGCGGCGACGGCGGCAACGGCGGTAGCGGCGGCGGCGCCGGCAGCGCCTATGGCGGCGCCGTCGACTCCACGGCACTGCTCTCCTGGGCGCAACTCGCGCTCAACCTCAGCGATCAGGTCACGCCCGGCCAGTCGCCCGGCAGCGCTGGGACAGGTGGCAGCGCCGGTCAGGCGGGCATGGGCGGCCTCGGCGGACTTGACTTGCTCGGCGTCGTGACCACCCCCGGCAACGACGGCACGGCGGGGGACGTTGGCTCTGCGGGCGAGGCCGGACTCAGCGGCTTCAAGGGCACGGCGGTCGCTCCTGAACTGTACGGACTGCAGGGCACAGTTTCGCTCCTCACGATCGGCCCCAAGACGCTGCCGAAGGCAAGCAAGGGCGTCGCCTACCACAGTCGGCTCAAGGTTTCTGGAGGCAAGTCCGGCTATGTGTGGGTGTTCTACGGACTGCCGCCCGGCATGCACGCGGCCGGCGGCGTGCTGGACGGCACGCCGACGGCGAAGGGTAGCTTCGGCGTGGTCGTGTTCGTCACAGACGCGGCCAAGCACGTCGGCTGCCACAGCTACACGCTCGTGGTCAAGTAGTCGCGTAGGGCAGAAGCGCCACGACGAGCCCTGCGGCCAGCTAGAGGGTCCGATCGAGCGCCAGCCCTAGAGGCCCTTCAGACGGCCCATTCACGCCACCGTCTCGATCACGCTGGACACGTACTCGCACGCAATCCCGGCGATGCACGAGGAGGCGGCGGCGCTGATCGCGGGGCTGGTGTTCGCGGGCAGGGGCGCAAACAGGCCCGGGCGATCTCTGTGGGCCTCGCGTGGACTCAGGGGCTCCGGCTGATGGTGCGAATCGTGTCGTTGCCGTAATCGGTGAGGTAGAGCTCACCAGCAGCGTTACTTGCGATGCCGGCGGGCTGGTTGAATCGCGCCACCTGACCGTCACCGTTTGCACTCGCCGCGACGCCGGCGTGCCCGGCCAAGGTGCTGACCAGCCCGGACGGCGTCACCACGCGAATCGCGTCGTTGTAGGTGTCGGCCACAAAGAGGTCGCCGCCGGGACCCAGGGTGACATCCTCGGGCTCGCTGAAGCGAGCTGCCGCGCCGCGGCCATCCGTGCTCCCGAAGCGGCGAGCCTCCCCGGCCAGGGTCGTCACTACCGCCGAGGGAGTGATCTTGCGGATCGTGTCGTTGCGAAAGTCCGCCACGTAAAGGTTGCCGGCGGCGTCACAGGCGATGCCCTCGGGTCCGTCGAAGCGCGCCGCCTGTCCGGTGCCGTCGGCGCTGCCGGGCGAACCGGCCCGCCCGGCGATCGTCGTGACGACCCCCGCCGGTGTGATCTTGCGGATCGTGTCGTTGCCGCTGTCGGCCACGAAGATGTCGCCGGTGGCGTCACAGGCAATGCCCTCGGGACTGTCGAAGCGCGCCGCCTGTCCGGTGCCGTCGGCGCTGCCGGGCGAACCGGCCCGCCCGGCGATCGTCGTGACGACCCCCGCCGGTGTGATCTTGCGGATCGTGTCGTTGCCGCTGTCGGCCACGAAGATGTCGCCGGTGGCGTCACAGGCAATCGCTATCGGACCGCGGAAGCGTGCGGCGGCGCCGCGGCCGTCGGCGCTGCCGACCGAGCCGGCCTGTCCCGAGAAGGTAGCGACATCAGCTGGGGGGGTGATCCTGCGGATCGTCTCGTTGAGCGTGTCGGCCACGAAGATCTCTCCACCGGCGTCACACGCGATGCCCTCGGGCCCGTCGAAGCGTGCTGCGGCGCCCGCCCCGTCGGCAGTGCCGGGCATGCCGGCGAGCCCAGCAAGAGTTGCCACCCGCACGGAGCTAGGGGTCCACGAGATGCCAGAGGCATGGCTCGCGCCGCCGCAGCCCGCCACAGCAAGCGCGATCGCACTGAGCAGCAGAGCGGATCGCAACGGCCGGATCGCTCGGGCGCTCATCGCGGCGGGAGCTCTCAGACAGGGCACGGGCATGCGAGTTCGTTCGGTGACCACAGGCGATCACCTGCCGGCGATGTGCTGGGACGTGTTGAGCCGTACCCTACTATGACGTCCTGCCGCGTCGGCAAAATGTCGGCATTCCTACCGATTCGGAAGTTTCGTGCGCGAACCACACGATAGGAAATCGCCCTGAGCAGGGATTTTGTGGTGCCCCCGGCTGGAATCGAACCAGCGACACCAGGTTTAGGAAACCCACCGAAAGCGTGACGGACGGTAGTTAGCCGGACGCGATTGTGCTGCACGGTGCAAGGTTCTGGCGGGCACGGATGCTCGCTCGTGCCTAGCCGTGGTGGGCAGTGACGAGGCGTCCCGTCGGCAATCCGTCGGCAAGAGAGTTTCTGCCGCACCCGACCTCACTTGCCAGACGAGGCCTCCTACGTCCCGAGCGCCCAGCCACGTCCGAGCCGACGAGTTCGCCTCTGACACGAATCACCAAGGACCCAGTCCCGCTATTTGTCACTGTAACCCTCCAGTTAGACCACTTCGTCCCAGTCCACACCAGTACTCGGTCGGTTTCGCCGGCCATCCTAATCAGCCGTACTGGTCATCCCAAGTGATCGAGCCGTTGCGGAACCCGGGGCGCACCAGTGGCTCAGGTTTCCGTCCCGTCACTCGGAGATGTTCAACTCGAGGGAGCGATCCTCTTCAACCCCGAACCACCTCTTGCTCGTGTCGACGCCTGGATGTGACGGGGTCCGCACCAAGCTGATCGCGTAGGTGCCCGGCGTCAGTTCCACACGGTAGTGCCCCGCGCAGTCGGTCACGGCGCGCGCCACAATCACGCCGGCTTGCGTCGAGAACTCGATGGAGAGGCCACTCACGCGATCGCCGACGACTGCACCTTCGACAATCGATACGGGCTCCGTCTTCAAGCTGTCAATCACGGCAGTTGCAATGGTGCGCCGCTCAGGCCACTTCCGCGTCGGGCATGCGACCCTGACGGCCAGAATCCTGAAGTACCTGCCATCTCGTCCGGACACGAACAGAACGTACTGGGTGTTGCGCCGTGTGTATGCGACCTCTGCTAGACGTAGTCCGCCGACGGACAGGAACCCCGCTTTGGAGACCCCACCGGGCGCTTTCGTGACCGTGTCAATCAGAAGGTGAAGATCGGCACCGGTCGCGTTCTTGAAGGCGGAGCCCTGCAAGTTCAGGATGCGCAACCCGATGCTGACGGTGCCGTCCCTGGCACCCAGGTGCACGGCATCAGCGCCTTGTTCGCTTACCCACCAGGTGGCAGGGTAGTGGACCGAGAAGCCCAGGGTGGGAGTGGTATAGCCGCGAGCCAGCGCGAGCCTTGACGAGCCACAGGCTGTAACGCCGAGGGCGAGCAGCGCAGCGATCACCGTGGACAAGCAAACACGGACCATCCTTCGTCGTCTGCCTGCGGCAAGGCGCGTGCTGCTATTGCGAGTGCCCCACTCGCGACGGGCGGCGATAGTGGCGACGCCCGTCAGGAGGCGGGTACCCGCCCGAAAGTCGCTGGCAGAAACCGGCACACGCCAAGCATCTTCCTCTTCGAACGCAAGGCGTCTTCTGGCTGCGACACGGTCAGCTGGCGACCGAATGGACCGTGATCCTACTGATGCAGTCCCAGCCGAAGGAGAGTCTGCCACGGTCCAGGCCGCAAAGCCCGCAGTTCCAGCAGACGTCGCACCTCGAGGTTGCCCTTCAGGAGCTTGGCGAAGCCGGTGGAGCTCGCTGAAAGGCCGGCCGGCCAGCCCGGGCTGTGGAAGCGCGGTGCTCCCTTCCTCACGACCCTCAGAATGCCCCAGCCCGTCACCGCCTGGGCGTTGCCGGCCAGGTCGGTTGCCTGCACCTCGACGTGGTAGGTCCCGGGCTTGAGCGCGCAATGGAAGCGCAGGTAGAAGTAAGGCACGGAGCCGAAGTCCCACATGCCGGGTAGCTCGACGAACCTACGCAACGTCTTCCCGTGACGTCCGATGATGCTCACCGTGGCCCGGGCGACGTCGCTGGTCGCATCCTCGGCCATGAAGTACAACGTGCCGGTCTTGCCGCTATCGACAACGGCCTTGCGCGGGACCGAGCAGGCCGGCCCCAGCGTGTCGATGCCCACCATCAGGCTCTCGGTCTGCTCCTGATTGCCAGCCGTGTCGCTCGAGCGATAGAGGATCGTGTGCTCGCCGTCGTTGCCGTGATCGGCCGGCGCGTCAATCGAGACCGACGTCCCGCTCTGCCACGTGGACCCGTAATCGGTGCTGAACTGCGTCGATTCCACCGCCCCACCACCGACATCATTGGCCGAGAGAGCAATCGTAGCGGCCTTGTTGTACCAGGGCTGGAAGTTGTTCACCAGTGTCACCGGCGCTGCTGAGTCGCCACTTGCGCCAAGGGGGGAGACGAGAAAGCCGTCGCCGAAGGCCCAGACATGGCTTGCGTCAGTCGCCGCGATCGCGGTGACGCCTTCGCCGCCAGCGACCTGCTGCCAGCTGCTGCCGCCGTCGGTCGTGGCCCAGACGCCGTTCAGGCCGCCGATCCAGCCATCGGCGGCGTCGCTGAAGTAGATCGTGTCGGCCAGCACGTTGCTCAGGCCACTCAGACGGGTCCACGTGTGGCCGCCGTCCGTGGTGTGCAGCACCCAGCCTTGCTGGGGGTTGTCGTTCTCGTCATAGCTGGTGCCGACCGCCCAGCCGTTCGAGCTGTCGAGAAACTGCAGGTCACTGATCTCCTGGGACTCGGCCGGCACCTTCTCCTTGGCCCAGGTCAGTCCGCCGTTGGTGGTGGCGAAGATGCCGGGCAGGCTGTCGCTGTCCTGCGAAGGCTGGTAGGAGCCACAGGCCCAGCCCGTTGTGGCGTTGACGAAGTCGACGGCGTCGAGGGTGGCGTTGTCGTAGACGTACTGGGGCACCCAGGTCTGTCCGCCGTCGCTCGTGTGCTCCATGGTGAGGGGCGCGGTCATGCCCATCCCCATGTTGTCGTAGCTGATAGCCCAGCCGGTATTGGCGTCGATGAAGTCGACTCCGTCGAGCTCGCCGGAGAGGTTGGATTGCTGTGGCTGCCAGCTCGTGCCACCATCGCTTGTATGCAGAATCACGCTTGATCCGTTGCCCTGAGCATCGGTGCCCACGACCCAGCCGTCGTTTGTGTCGGGGAAGCTCACGCCGTCGAGGGAGCTCACCCAGCGCAGTGGACTGGCCTGCTCTGTCCAATGTGTGCCATCGGTGCTGTGCAGTAGCGCACCGGCGGCGTCGGTCGCCCAGATGTCGCTGGACGTGACCGCTTGAGCTGCGGTGAAGAAGTACTCCTGGCCCGAGGTCGCCGACTGCCAAGTGGCAGCGTCGTCGTCTGAGACCAGGATGCCGTCTCCCGCGGCGCAGACGCTCGGACCGTCGGCCGCGACCGCGGCAGCCGAGTAGGGTGATGCCAGCGAGGAGCTCGTCCAGCGCGCACCGCCGTCGGTGGAGTGCTGTACGGTCACGGTGCCGCCGCCCTCGAAGCCCTCGTAGAACTCGTCCGCGCCGGAGAACGTCCCGTAGCCGCTCTCCAGCAACCAGACGCTGGAAGGCCCCGTCGCATCCAGGGCGCTCACCCAGACATCGCCGATGGCGACCTTCCGCCAGAGAAAGCCACCGTCGCTCGTGGCGAGGACGGTGCTGGCCCCGGTGTCCTGCGAATAGGCGACAATCCAGCCGTGCAGTTGATCACTGAAGTCGACCTGCGTGGCGACCATGTCGCGCGTCAGTCCGCTGGGCACGGCCAGCCAGCCGCGTCCGCCGGTCGTCGTCAGGAAGAGCTGGTTGTTGACCGCCGCCCATCCCTGCCTGGCGCTGACGAGATCGACCAGGACGTCGCTCGCCGAGGTGCCGCCGTCGGGCGAGGGGACCGGCTCCACGTTCAGCCGCTCGGTGGTCCAGCTGCCACCGCCGTTCCCCGTGATGAGCACGTCGCCGTTGCTGGTGCCGATTAACCCGTGGGTGGCGTCGACGAAGCTGACGTCGGTGAGCGAGGTCTTCAGACCGGCCGGCGTGACGTCTTGCCAGGTGGTGCCGCTGTCCGTGGTCGCAACGACGACACCGCCGCCGGAGGTCAACGGTCCGCCACAGGCCCAGCCGTGCTGCGCATCGGGGAAGCTCACCGACCAGAGGTCGTCATTCGTCGGGGTGGCCTGCGTCTCCCAATTGAGGCCGGCGTCGCTGCTGTGCAGGACGAGGCCGCCGGCACCGACCGACCAGACGTCGCTCGTATCGGGGAAGGCAAGAGCGTTCAGTCCAGCGATACCGCCTGCCGGCTGCGGCATCTGCCAGTACCAGCCGTTGTTGCCGTCGGGCTGCAGCGCCAGGGCAGGCGCGGCCAGCCACCCCGCGGCTACGACGGCCGTCGCCAGGCACGCCACAAGCCAGTTGCGTTTCATCGAGGACCCCCTCCAGATACGCTCGCGCATGGACGAGCAGGCGCCGAATCGAGCCGACCGAGCGACCCGGGGCGCCATCAGCGCACCACCAGGGTGTTGACGGCGACAGTCGAGCCGCGGTTGCCGGCGGCATCGATCGCCGAGACCGTGAAGCGATAGCGTCCCTTCGGCAACGTGCAACGAAAGACGAAGTCGTGGGTGTGATTGACCGTGACCGACAGCACGACCCGCTTTGCCAGGCGACCATGGGCGTTCACGATCCCGATCGTCACGGCCGCGTCAGGACCACCCGGCGGAGGGTCGCTGATCAGATAGCGCAGGGTCGCACGTGCTCCGCGCTTGACGCTCGCGGGCCAGTTTGCGATCGGTGTCGGCGCCGTCGTGTCGATGCGCACCAGGCAGATGCGGCGCGCCTCGACGTTGCCGACGTTGTCGACCGAGCGGTAGACGACCTTGTGGATGCCGTCGTTTGTGTGGTCGGCAGAAGCGGGGATGGTGGCCGAGTCGGCCTTGACCCAGGTGACGCCGTCGTTGAGCGAGTACTCGCTGTAGGCGACGCCGCTGCCGCCGGGGTTGTCGGTGGCGAGGAAGCGCAGCGTCACCGGCTTGTGGTGCCAGCGTGAGTCGGCGCCAAGGACGATCGTGTGCGGCGCCGTGACGTCGGTCGTCACGGAGAAGCTCGTGCCGTCCGGACTGAGCGGCAGGGCCTGATCGATTAGGGCTTGAGTGACCGTCCCGGAGACCTCGTTGAAGTTCTCGGAGATCATGTCGATCCGGTTCCAGTCGTAGGCGCTGATCGGCTGGCCGTCGAAGGCACAGTCGGTGAAAGCCATGGTTCCGAAGTCCGCGATGGGCACAATGCCCTCGTCGCTGCTGGGCGCCTCGGCGATCACTTCGGCCGAGGCGAGGGCGGGCGGCACGTCCATCGTCTGCAGCGTCTGGTAGGAGACGCTCGTCGTGTGATCGACGAGGCTCAGCGTGAAGACGGCGCCGGACTCGCTGACCGTCGCGGTGATTGAATCGCCGGGACGAATCGACATGTCGAGCGGCACGGGCGCGGCGGGATACATCTCGTACCAGGCGTCGTAGCCCACCACGCCCTCGCTGTAGCCCTCGGTGCCGATCTGTTCGACGGTATCGGAGTTGTCGCCGTCGAGACCCACCCAGAAGGCGGCGTCGGTGAAGGTGGCACCGGCATTGCGGATGGCCGGCTGCACCCAGCTGGCAGTGACGCTCGTGAAGGGGCCGTCAGTCGAGTCGTCGTAGCCCGACCAGTTGGATGAGGTCACCGTCGTCCCCATCCCGAGACCCGCGGCGACGGAGGGACGAACGTGTGGTCCGACCAGGGGGTGGGTGTGAGTGGCGGGCCGGGTGGCACCCCAGGCCGCCGATGGCAGGGCCGTCAGTGCAAGAATGGCCAGCGCCGAACACGCTAGCAGTGCCCACGAGCGCCCCATGGCGGCCCCCTTACTTTGACTCAAGCTACTGCGCCGACGATACTATCACCTAAGCGTCTCCTGCCAACAATGGCTCAGAAGCGAGCAGAAGCACGAGACTCATCTGGCCCCCATCGGCCCGCACGAAGTGCGTTGCCACCGGCGGCGCCAAGTGTACGTAGCGGCCCCTCCAACACCGCAAAGAACCGGATCCCTGAGCACGCATTGGCTACACACCGGCCTGCTTGCTACAAGGAACTGAGGTCGGCCGAAGGACTGCCGACGCGACATCCGGGCGCCTCAGCCATCAATTGCCGCATGCGCGGGTTCGGGAAGACCGCCCAGCCGGGCGGGCGCACAGGTCTTGATGACCTCTGCGACCCCAACAACTCCTGCAGATCGCCGCTTTGCCGACACAAGGCCGACGCCTAGCCGAGACGCGCCGCTGCAGAAGCCGGAGGGGCTCCCTGGCCGGCAACGGTTAGTGGGGCAAAGCGGCGCGGTAGAAGCGCTCCCGGTCAGGCAGCGGCGCGAGAAGGCGGACGGACGTGTACGGTGGAGCAACGATCACCTCTGCGGCCACTGTCGTGCACGGCAGGAAGGCCATGGCCAGCCCAGAGGAGCGTCCCCGGACCTACGGTTTCGGACGGGTCTGCGCGGTGGAGGGCTGTGCCACGGTGCTGTCGCGCTACAACCCGAGCCCAATCTGCTGCCTGCACAGCCACGGCTGGGCGAGCCGCCCCACGCCTGCTGTGCGCAACGTGAGCCGTCGGCCCGAGCTGGTCAGCACCTGCCAGAACTCCCTCTGTGGTGCCGAGTTTGTGACAACCAACCCCGCCAAGAGGTATTGCTGCGACCGCTGCCGCATGCAGACCTTCCAGCGTCGCGCGACCGCTCAACGACGAGCCACAGCGGTCTGACCGCGCCGGAGCCTTGGGGCATGTACCCACAGCCACTGATGCAAGGGAAGGATCGGACCGCTCTCCTGGCTCAGGTCCTTGAGGACGCCACAGGCTGCCGCACCGCAGTGGCTGGCATGCTGCTCTTGGACCTGCCCGCAGACATCCTCGATGAGCTTGTCGCATGTGACCAGGAGCTCACCCGCTTGATCTCGGTGACGCTGCGTCGTCTCGGGCTGTCGACGACTCTGAACTGAGCGCGGCCGCAGCTGGGTTCTCCGGCGCCCGGGCGCTCATGCTGGTGCTCGGAGGCAGATCGGCAGATCTGTTGCCGCTTGGCTTTCCCCGCTGAGCACGCATAGGATGCGCGGAGGCTAGGGCCAGGGTCGGCTCCATCCGACCGCTTCTGGGGTCTTTGTGGAACTACGGGTCGGCGATCGGCTGCTCTACGAGGGCAAGACGTGGCGCGTCGTCTCACTGGGTCGTCACGCCTATCAGCGTGAGGGCGCCGAGATGATCGCAAACGGCGAGCTTCACGCCGTGCTGCTACTTGAGGCCGACCCGCCCGGTAGCCAGCAGCCTTTCAGGATGACCCTGCCTGAGGGCAGCTGGGACGAGGTCCGGCTGCTTGAGGAACGACCACCGCCGAGGCGCTGAGACCTGCAGGATGCGGCTGCCCCAGATTGCCAAGTCCTCTGCGAGTAGACCATCCAGCTCGTCCCAGCTGTCGGGCTAGCAGGCAGGGTGGGCGCGAGTAGACTGAGACTACCGGTCTCGCACATGCCGGCCCCGCAAGCCGGCGCGCCCGTGTTCCCCCCCTCACCGCGCCGGCTTGCCTTGCTTTGCGGCACGACGCGCAAGCTGCCCGGCCCACCGCTCGATCGGGCAAGCGTAGAGTCAAGGGTGACCGGCGGGTCTTTGCTCGCCTGTCCCCGCAAGCCGGCGCGCCCCTCCCAGGATTGCGCCGGCTTGCGCTGCTGGGTGCCTGACACGCGCAGGCCCTTCGGACAGCCCGAACACGCACCAGGTCTTCGAATGATGTGAGAGCCCTCGAATTCGCCATTTCGCAGCGGCAGCGGCGGCTCGGCCGACATCCGGCCGACGACCACACGCTCGCCGAGCTGGGCTCCGCGCGGTCCGAGTTCTAGGTCTCAGTCCTCGGCTCGCTCGAGCCGGACGGTCTGCCCCTCCGCGACTGCACCGAGAACTGCGGGGTCGCCTCCAAGCACGCCGATGACGTTCACGGGGCTCACAGGCTGCTCGCCGAAGAACAGACAAACGGCCCGACCAGGCGGCCAGTAGCCCACGGCCCCGGAGGGCACCGTCGCCTGGGCGTCGTCCGGGGGGCAGTCCACGGGGACCGAGAAGTAGACCTCATCGCCCCAGGTCTGGGCCGGAGCCTCAAGGGGCAGAGCTGCCCAGAGCGCAGTGGCGCTGACCGAGAGGTTGAGCTCCACACTCAGCACTAGGTCTGCTTCTTCAATGACGACACGCATCCGTGACATGATCGCCCTCCTGTCGTGGGTCGCCGACGGACGGTCCGTCTCCCTCCTTGGCCAGCAACCCCTCGATCGCGTACTTGAGGATGAGGCCGCTCATCTGCTCGCGGTAAGACCGCCCCTCAACCTGGAAGTCATAGCCGTGGCGCTCAAGGCCGAAGAACAGCTCGCTCTTCTGCTTGCCGGGCCTGCGCACCGCGAGGGCGTCGGCGTAGGCATCGAGATAGACGAAGGCGTTGAGGTCAGCCTCCATGAAGCTCTGCCGACCGGCAAAACAGAGGCGCTTGTTGGTGAGCACGAGCACACCGTGATCGATGGTCCTGAGAAGCGCACGGTTCCGGCTGCGAAAGGAGGCCCGGCGGATCGTGACACCTTGGGCCTCACGGACCGGTGCACCGTCGCCAAAACAGGCATCCGCGCCGCGCGGTTCCTGCAGGCTGATCGAGGCCAACACGAAGAGCGGTCGCTCGCTGGCCCGCAGGGACAGGGCGCAGCCGTCGGCGGAGGGCAGTTCGACCGCGCCCGTGCGCAGCTGCAGCATGGCCTTCACAAGGTCGGCTTCGGTTTGCTCGGCATCAGAGCCGCCCCCGGCAGCGATGCGCTGCCACTCAAGGGCGGTCAGGCTCTGGTGCTTGAAGCGTTGCCAGTTTGCCTCCAGGGGATTGCGCGTGCGCTGCAGCTCAAGGAGCCGAGGCTGTCCGCCGCGATCGACGAGCACGGCACCGCAGCGGTCGCAGAGCAGCTCGTGCCGCACGCGCAAGAGCTGCTTCACCTCAGTTGCATGGAGAACGCCCTGGCGACAGGCCGGACACAGCGACGAAGGCGCGGGGGTAGGCGGGACGTTATCAGGCGCGGGCACACTTACCTCGGCAACGATCGATTCTGCTTGGGCCACCGGCTCTGCTCGCTCGTCGGGCGACGTCCGCAGCAGTGCCGGCAGACGGCTGCCACAATTGGAACAGAAGTTGCCGGCGGCCGGTGAGCCGCACGCGGGGCAAATCATGGCTACCTCCCCGTCCGTTTGCGCGCCCTCCGTGTCAGCGACGAAGCGAACACGCATAGAGCAAGGTTTCGCCTCATGCAGGTTGTTCCTGCTGGCGCGAAGGAAGTCTACCTGCGCCGGCGCGCGGCCTCGATCCCTGGCGTGCGAGCCTCTGGAGAAGGTCTAGCAGCCTGACTTCACAGGAGATGTGGAGCCGACCCAGAACGGCTCGGGTCGCGCTTGAGGCCGCGGCCGGTGCGACAGGCAGGCCTTCTTCGATGAGCGTCTGCATGTCGGCGGGCACGAGAATCGTGGTCGAGGCGACGGTCGGTCCTGCGGCGCACCGAAGCTAGCGAGCAGCGCTTGGCGGTGCAGCGCAGCGTGAGCACTTTGGTCGCAGCAGAGCAATGCCTGGACTGCCGAGGATGCTCGCCTCAGGGCGAGCTGACCAGGCTGACTTCAGGCCTCGACTTCCGCCTGCCGCCCCCTGCCGCAGCAGCACGACGCCAGCCACGACAACCGCCGCGACGACGGCGCTCACAACGACGATCAGGCCGCTTGAGCCGCCACCACTGCTCGCGACGCTGCCCGCGACGGGCCGAAGGCGCAGGTACGACTGGATGTCGCCCTGCAGGTTCGGGACCGGTCCGTTCGGGCTCCATAGCGGTGTCCAGCCGCGTCTCGGCTGCGTATCGCCGTGACGCCGACTGATCACCGACCCGTTCGCCCTGCGAACGGATGGTCCCGAACTCCTTGCCAGCAGAGGTGTTGTCCCAGGAGATTGCCGATCGACCCATCGACACGGCGCGACTCAGGCCCCCGTCTACCAGGGCTGAAAGAGCCCGCCGAAGCTCGCGTCCCGCTTGGTCGACCACTCGAACAGCGGCACGAGCGCCCTCGACAGACGAAGGACCCCGCCCTGATCTCCACGGGCGGCCGCCCGAGCGGCCGATTCAGCCATCCGCAGTCGTGAAGAGACTTCGGCGTCACGTTGGCGCGAGCCGAGGCTGTGTGACGCGACGAATTCCTTCGCTGCGCGTGCTCGTGCCTCGAGGATTCCGAGCGTCTCCGCCTTCGTGTGCGGCTGGTCCTCATCCACGGTCTCGGGGCTGAGGAGTCTAATCATGACGGCGAGGGCGTCCCGGGCAGCCTCCGCCCTATCCTCGCCGAGGGCCACCGCAGCATCAAAGATCGCGTAATGCAGCGCGATATGCGAGGTCGCCGGGCCCGCCCGTGCAAAGCGCCCGAAGGATTCGGCCGAGGCTGCCACGATCTGCAGGCCGCTTTCATCTCGCAACTCAAGGCGCGTAGCTTGCGTACACAGCGGGCTGACGGCCGCGAGGAGGTGCAGATCGTTCGCCCGCACGCGAGGCCGCGAGACAGCGACGACTAGAGTGACGGTCGCACCCCACTCCGACGAGACGAGCTCGGCGCCAGAGGCCGCCACCAACGAGCGCAGAATGACCCGGCGCGCATAGGCGCTCCCAGCCGACGTGTCCATTGCCGGCACGGCATCCATCAACAGACGCGACTCCAGACCCCACGCGGCGATGGCCGCGTCCATGCCGGCGACGCATGCCGCCATTCTCTGCATCAGCCGCGCCAGTTCCACCTCATCCATCGTCCCGCTACCCAGGCTGACCGACGATCCGTCGCAATCGGCGGAGTAGCTCTCATGCTTGGCGGCGTTCCTTAGATCAGAGTTCACGGCCACGAAGAGGAGCTGCGTGAGAACGCTGTCCTGGGCTCCAAGCTGCTGTGCAATCTCGCCGAGCATGGGCATGGGGTCGGCGACGCGCACGGTCTCGCCGCCCACCAACCTCAGAAGATTCAATGCCAGCCAAGCGTAACTACGGAAGCCCGCCTCGGCCACAGACGCATACAGGTCGACCAGATCCGACGTGATGTCCGCCCGCGTCGCATTCCCGTCAAGCGCCATGCGTCGCTGCCTGGTCTCATCGCGCGCCACGGCGGCGAGCAGTCGTGGACCGTCGTCCAGCGTCCGTTCCACGAGGCTCCGGGTGAGCTGTTCGTCTCTCGCGTACGCTCGCCGCAGCAGTTCCCCCAGCTCAAAGGCGACGCGATGGCCAATCAATGGACGGTCGAGCGAGGCAAGAGTGGCCGCCGGCCACGCTAGGATCGCGACCTCCGGTCCCAACGTCCCGGGATCACGTACGGTGTGTCCCAGGTAGCGGATTACGCGATCTCTCAAGTCGAGCAGTGGGTCCCCTTTGACGGTGCAGGCCGCGAAGACGTGGGCGAAGTCAAGACCACCATAGTCATTGACGACCTCCGTCTTGATGCCAAGCGCGACGCCGACGCGATCGCTGAGCGAGTCAGGTTCGCTCATCAGAAGATTGAGAAGGTCGCCGAACCGCGCGGAGTCGATGGGTGGCTCGAGGTTCTTCTGCAGCTCCGGCATGAGGCGAGTAGCCTCCTCCTGACCTGCCGTCAGCACCTCGATTGTCGTGCCGGCCAGGTCAACGGCGGCCTGCATCAGTGCCCAGATCATCGTCTGCAGCTCGACGGCACACGAGGGTGGCACAAACCAGGCCAGCGGAGACCGCAGGGCAGCGACTTGGGCGGCCCCGTCAACAAGCGCGACCACCCGGCGCCGCAGCGTCTTGCCCACCACTGACCGGTCTCCGAGATCAAGGTCGTGCAGCCGCTTGTAGGCAGCCACCACGACCTCCCACTGAATGAAGATGTCGGAATCGGTCAGCGCGAACCCGAACTGAAGCGCGGTGCACGGAATGTGACCATCAGCCGGCGTGGCCAGCTCAAGTGAGATCTCGGCAACGCGCTTGGCCAACCCAGTCAGCGCTTCTCGTCGCATTGTCAGAATCGAATCGGTCTCTGTGTTGTCGGGGCGAATACCCCCGCAGTGGGGGCACCTGCCTATGGCACCCTGACTGCCACAGCCGTCGCAGGCCGACTCGGTAAACTGGAGCCGGAGCACGACTTCATCTCCACTCATCGTTCAGTTCCACCACCATGATTGCGGAACCGCGAGATCGCGGCCCGGTCGGTGCTCTGTCCGCAAAGACATCGCTCCTCGCAATCCTAGTCAACGATGTGAACGGAACGCGAGGACCTTCACAGGTCACGCGAACCTATGCGGTGGGCGCTCCTCCTGCACAGGGCACTCGCGCCGACGCTCGGCCGATCCGCTGAGCCTCATCTAGCCGCAGCGAGCGCGCTGTTCGCTGCTCGCAGGCGGACCTCGAACGTGGTACCGGCGCCCGGAGCACTCTTGACTCGCAGGCTTCCTCCCATGGCCTCGACGAGCTCCTTGACGATCGCCAAGCCCAAGCCCGTTCCCACGTCAGGACCGCTGTACTTGCGGTGCAGGTAGAAACGCTCGAAGGCGTGCTCGATGTCCTCCTCGGTCAGGCCGGGGCCTGAGTCGCGCACTTCCACAAGACCAGGTCCCACCACAAGGCGGACCGCACCGCCCGTCGGCGTGACACGCAGCGCGTTCTCGACCAGGTTCGAGGCGACCTGCAGCAGGCGTCCGCGGTCTGCCTGGGCAAGGACTGCGCCTGCCGATTCGACCTCAAGCCTCACACCGAGGCGCTTCGCCAGCGCCACGTAGCGGTCCGCCACCTGTGAAGCCGTGTGGGCAAGATCGACCGGCTCATCGACGACGCTGAACTCGGAGCGGTCGATCCGGGCCAGGTCGAGGAGATCGCCGATCAGGCGCCGCAGCCGCGCCGATTCCTCGCCGACCACCTGAGCGGCCTGGTCGGCATCGACGGCGCCGTCGGCCAGCAGCTCGGCGTAGCCGTCGATCGAGGTGAGCGGCGTCTTGAGCTCATGGCCGACCGACAGGAGAAACTCATGCTCTGCGTCCTGGGCACGGCGGAGCTTGGCCGCCATGCGGTTGAACGAGTCCGCCAGGACGGACAGCTCACGTGGCGCCTTGGTCGGGATCTCCATCGGCTGTCCACCGCCAGCGAGCACGACACTCGCCTCCGAGACCTGCCTAACCGGCTTAACGATGCGACGGTTCAGCACCCAGGCGGCGAGCGCCTCAAAGGGTGAAAGGATGCCGATGCCAAAGGCAAGCGTGAAGAGGTACTGCGTCAAGGTCAGATACCAGGGGACCGGCACGCCGAAGTAGTAGTCGACGTCCTCTTGAGAGGTGCGCCACGCGGCGAAGTGCTGCGGCTGTCCGTTTATGCGGGCCATACCGGTGGCCCAGCCGCCGGCCCAACCGCGACGCTGCAGCGACGCGATCGCCTGTGCGGGCAGCCCAACCCCCACCATCGAGCCGGGCACGTTTAGGCTGAACTCGCCACTCCCGCTGGGGTTGCCGTTCACGATCTGTCTCAGCTCGGCCTCCACGGGACCTACGGCCGAAGGGTCGCGGACGGCACCGCTCGATAGGGCAGCCTGGAACTGGTACATGCCCTGGCTGCTTTGAAAGGACTGCTCCTGCTCATTGTGGCCGACCCAGACGACGAAGATAGAGAACGGGACGAGCAACGTGATGAGCACCGTCGTAAAGAGGACGCGGCGCACGGTCGGGGGCTCCTTGCTCGATTCGTCGCCCCGCAGACCCGCGCGGAAGCCTCGGACGAAGCGCCGCACAACAGTGATGGCCAGGTAAAGGGCGAACGCCATCGCCCCGCAGAAGAGGATGAGCAAGGGCCAGTTCACCAGCATCGTCGTTCACCCCCTGGCGGCGCGATAGCCGGCGCCGCGGATGGTCTCGATCAGCTCGGGGCGGCCCAGCTTGGCGCGCAGTTGCGCGACGTGCTGGTCGACCGTGCGCGTGCCGCCCGGGAACTCGATGCCCCAGACGCGCTCGAGCAGGGCGTCGCGGCCGAACAGCAGGCCGGGGTGATCCATGAGGTAGGCGAGCAGCTCGAACTCGGTGGCCGTCAGGTCGACGGTCCGGGCGCCCACGACCACCTCGTGCCGCGGCCGCGACAGCGTGACGTCGCCGACGCGGCGATCGGCCTCCTGATAGGGCTCAGCGGTGCGCCGCAGCACGGCCTTCACGCGAGCGGCCAGCTCGCGCGTGCTGAACGGCTTGGCCACGTAGTCGTCGGCGCCGAGCTCGAGGCCGGCGACGCGGTCGGCCTCGTCGTCGCGCGCGGTCAGCATGATCACCGGCAGGCGCGAGCCGGCGCGGATGCGGCGGCAGACCTCGAGGCCGTCGATGCCGGGCAGGCCGATGTCGAGCACGACCAGGGCGATCTGGTGGCGCGGCAGCTCGGCAAGCCCCTCTTCGCCGGTGCGCACCGCGATGACGCGATGCCCGTCGCGCTCGAGTGCGATGCGGACGAGATCGGCGATGTGCCGCTCGTCCTCGATGACCAGTACCGTCGCCACCCCGGCCTCCCCTCGACTCCGCCATGCTACCAACAGGGGCGAGTCTCGACACGGCCGGTCGGCGGCTCGTCAGAGGTGTGTCAGAGGAAGGTAAAACGACGCCGAGCGCGCGGTGCTTCCGGCCGCACAGCGCACAGGTCTGCCGGACCGGTGACGCCTCACAACCGGCTGCACAGGGCGTCGCAGCCGACCACGATCCGACGCTAGCCGATGGCCGAGAGTCCTTCGATCGACGCCTGCAGCCACTCACCAAACGCCTGACTTGTGACGTTCTCCAGATCGTTTGTCCAGCGCGTGATGGGGGGCTGGCTGCGTTCCCCGACAGGGAAGCAGCGGACGAAACGCCCGGCGCGGACCCAGTCCGAGGCGAAGGTAACGAACTCCAGCCCCGCGGGCACGTCGGGGTCGGTCCGCAGTGCGGTGATGGCCTGTTCTGCCTCGAGCTCGTCGAGGTCCTCGTCGCTGTTCCATATGGCGATGATGGCCGATGGCCCGCACGCCTGGGGGAACTTCCCCTTGATCTTCTCAAACAGGCGATCGATACCACGCACCGGGTCGCCGTAGGAGGGCAGCACGAGATCTGCAGGCAAGCCACTCGAGCCGAGCCGCGGCGAACCCTGACCCATGGCCCGGCGCCGAGTTACCTCGACCGTCGCGCTCGCAGCATCTCGCTCGACGAGCAGGTCGGGCCCTTTCGCCCCGCTGGGCTCAAAGGCCACGGCAAAACCGAGCATGCGAAAGATCAGGCCGAAGTAGAGGCAGGCCATGTGGTCAACAACCTGGCTCGCGCTGGCCTCATCTGTGACCCTACCCAAGAAGGCGTCCGCACCCGGCCACGAACTCGCAAGGCGAAGCCAGTCGCCGTATCGAGAAGCGTCGCGCCCACAGAACCGCCTTGTGGTCCCAACGGCGCCGGCTAGGTCACTTGTGAGGTGAGTCTTGTTCACGACGAGCAGGATCGCCCGTCCGAGACGAGCGCACAAGGATCAACACCGAGGGCGCTCGCCAGGCGATCGATCGTCCTGATCGTCGCATTGCGCCGTCCCGCCTCGCAGCTGCTCACGTAAGTGCGATCGAGGCCGGCGATGCTGGCCAGCTGCTCCTGAGAGAGGCCGCGCTCGCGACGAATGCGTCGCAGGCGACGGGCGAAGGCGGCGACTGGGTCCTCGGAGCGAGCCATGGTGCGAAGTGAACTGACATGTCGACCATGGGTCCACGGACTATGAGTCACACCGCTTCTTCTGTAGGCTCTGTCGTGACAGTTGTTGTGGTGGAAGATCGGGGGCTCGCCGATGACCGTGTGGCTGGTGCGCGCAGGGCGCTACGGAGAACGCGAGACACTGGCCCTGGAGCAAGGCCTGGCCGTGATCGGCTGGGAGGAACTGCCGGATCTCGGGGATGTGGCTTCTCGCGGAGAGCTCGAGGAGCTCGTGCGGGTGACCTATCCGGATGCCGGCAAGGGGCGCGTCGCAAACTGGGTGGGCCAACTGTGGGCCTTTCGCGAACGCATGCAGGTCGACGATCTCGTCGTGCTGCCGCAGAAGACCCAGGCGGCGATCGCCATCGGCAAGGTCGCAGGGCCCTACACCTACCGAGTGGATCTCGGCGCCGACGTGCACCACACCCGTCCGGTCGAGTGGCTGCGGACTGACATCCCGCGGGCCCGCTTCGACCAGGACCTGCTCTACACGTTCGGCGCCTTCCTCACCGTCTGTCAGATCAGCCGCCACAACGCCGAGGCGCGCATCAGGGCGATGCTGACGGGGCAGCCCGTGCCGACCTCGCCTCTATCGAACGGCGAGCCGGATGAGAGCGAAACGCCCGTCGACCTCGAGCAGTACGCCGCCGATGATCTCGTCGAGTTCATCTCGCAGCGCTTCAAGGGTCACGAGCTCGCCCGCCTGGTCGATGCCATCCTCCAAACGCAGGGCTACCAGACGCTCGTCTCGCCGGCCGGCGCCGACGGCGGCGTCGATATCATCGCTGGCTCGGGGCCGATGGGCTTTGATGCGCCTCGCCTCTGCGTCCAGGTGAAGTCGAGCGAGACAGCAGCCGGTGCGGCAGTGCTGCGCGAGCTGCAGGGCACGATGAAGAACTTCGGTGCCGATCAGGGACTGCTTGTCTCCTGGGGCGGCTTCGCTGCGCCACTGCTCAAGGAGGCGCACCACCTGCACTTCGAGATCCGCCTCTGGGATGCCGGCGACGTCGTTGCCAACCTGCTGCGTCGCTACGACCAGCTCACCCCCGGCATTCAGGCGGAGCTGCCCCTCAAGCGCATCTGGGTGCGCGTGCCCGAGGCAGGTGGCGAGGAGGCCTGACCTGAGCTTCCGCGGCAAGGGCCTACTCTCGCATTCGCCCCACCCGCACCGCGTTGCGTCAACGGCGCGGCGCGAAGTCTCTCCCCTCAGATTGTCCTCTGGCATAGGCTCGAGTACACTTTCCAGCATGTCTACCAGCACAGGGGGAGGCCTTCGATGGACAAGGTGCGAGAGAATCGCCTGAGGCGCGTGGCCGAAAGACGGGGACTGCGACTGATGAGATCGCGCCGTCGCGACCCGAACGCCTGGGACTACGGCACCTACCAGCTCGTCGACGTCCGCACGAAAGGCGTGGTTGCAGCCGAGTGGAGCATCGGACGCGGCTACGGTCTTAGCCTCGATGAGATCGAACAGTGGCTGGACGAAGGAGCCAAGGACACCGGTCTCTAGAGCCGGTCCGACGGCCGTCGGCGGCTGCGCTAGAAGCCGACGCCGTAGCGACGCTCATCGCTCCGGCCTGTCCCATTTGGCGATGAACCGCTCACATTCTCCCGGGTCGAGACCGCGTCCATGATTCTGCATTGCCCTGACCGCTTGAGCCGCCTCCCATGGCGCCAGGCGACCGTGCACTGCCAGCTGATCCAAGAACCACAGCGTGCCATGCACGATCACGTCCCGGCCTCCAATGACTTGGCGCCCGCGCGCCGCGACGAGCAGTTGAGGACTGCGTCCAAGCAGGTCGTAGCCGCGCTCTAGACACAGGGTGAGCGCGACAACGTCGTGCAAGGACAACTCGAGGTGTCCCTGGCCGAGCCGGAGGGCCACGTCGAGCTCGTCGCCAGTCAGCGATTCCACAACAAAGCCCAGCTCTTCCAGCTCGTCCGTGTCATGTTCTTTGCTCTCGCCGTACGCGTGGATCAGGTCGGCCACCACCAGCCCAAATGGCATGGGCAGCCCAGCCTCTGGCAAGAACCCGGCGACTTCGAGGTCAGTAAGCACAGCGGAGTCCACGACGTAGGTCCTCAGCAGAGCGCCCCAATCGCGCAGTCGCCCACACTGTCCAAGTCCGGCAGAGGCGCACCGTACAACTCCTCGGCGCGCTCAAATGAGACGACACCTTCGGCGACCGCCCGCATCGCGAGGGATCGGAGCCGCTGCGGCTCATCGAACGCCACTTGGTCCCCCGGCTCGGACTTGTTCCATCCCCTCTTTGAGAAGACCATGTGCAGTTCGCGAGTCGCCCTCGTGCCGATGATCCCGGTCTGGGAGGCGCGAAAGACCCAAGCCCTCATGCTGAGCCCATACTTGCACTTGAGCACCGATAGCTCACGAAGGCTGAGGTTCTGTCGTGGCGGACCCAGCTCAAGCTTCACCATCTCTCGGGGCGCAAGGAAAGCGCCCGCAAAGCGCGTGGCGGCAGCTTCTGGGTCGACATCGGGTCCAGGCTCCAAGACGAGGTGGCCCAACTCGTGTGCCAGGCTGAAACGCTCACGGTCGCCACTCACACCACGTTTGACGATGATAATCGGTGCGTTGCCGTCAACCAGGAACGTCAGGGCATCGAACTTCGACGACCCGTCAACACAACCGACCCGCACCCCGTGCAGCTCGAGCACATCAGCTAGATTCTCGATTGGATCGAAGCCAAGGTCCCATGCCCTGCGAAGCTGCTCTGCGACTCTTTCGGCATCTTCAAGCGTCTCGATCGAACCCTCGACTGCCTCGAGAGTGAACTCGGGAGTGTCGTCGACGAGGTACTCAAGAGCCAGGTAGCGATCCACTAACTCCTCAACCTGGGCACGGATGGCTGCCTCGTCCCTCTTGCTCATCGATGCCCGCCGCCGGTACTTGGGCTCTGTTACCGCAACGTGCGTGGGTCGCATGAAATACTCGAGTCTGCGCTCGAGAGCGTTGGTCAACCTGATCATTACGGCGGAGCTCGGCGTCATCTCGTCTCGCTCGTACTTGCTGAGCGCCATGGCGCTGACGCCCACCTTCTCTGCGAGATCTCGCAAGCTGAGACCGGCGGCCTTCCGCGCTGTCTTTAGCCGCGCACCCACCATACGTCACCTCCGGTTCGGGAACTCATTTACAAACCATACTGCAGGATGACAAATTGTAAACCAAGAAAACGTGTGATGGCAGGAAGCCACATCGACATCCTCGCTTGCTGGGGGCAGAGTCTTGCGCCCGCTGCGTCGAGCGCGTCGCAGGTCTGCCAAACATGTGCGGCCCGACACCTTCCTGCACACGGCGCCATCGGCCGACACGACGCCGACAGCCCGAGTCCAGATCTCAGCCGGCGGCTTGCGCGCCGCGCTTCGTCAGAGGAGTCAGCTTCCCGACGGGGAGCCAGGTGCCAGGTTGGGCGGCGTCGTCCAGGAGTGCAGGGTTCGTAAGTAGTTGGCGCGCTCGAAGGCAGCCGGGTCATCGCTTGTTGTGTAGCTCACGCTGCCGCGCAGTTCGCTCACCGACTCGTACTCATTGGCGTCCATCCATTCCAGCAGCTGGCGTTCGACGGTGGCGAAGTGGCCGGGCCCGTGGCGCAGAATGGCCGAGGTCATCATCGCAACGTCAGCCCCGACCAGCAGGGCCTTGGCCGCATCGGTTCCGACCTGCACGCCCGTGGTAACAGCAAGCGAGGCGCCAGGCCGAAGCTGGGAGCGCAGGATGGCCACCCATCTCAGCGGCAGACGCAACTCCCAGGGTTGGCTGAGCTCGATGCTGGGCACGACCTCGCGCGAGTCGGGATCCAGGTCGGGCTGGTAGAAGCGATTCATCAGCACAAGGCCGGAGGCGCCGGCCTCGGCCACATTCGCGGCGAAGTTGGCAAACGACGAGTAGTAGGGAGCCAGCTTCACCGCCAGGGGTATGGCGATGCTCTCGGCCACGCTCCTGACGATCTCGAGCTCGCTTGCTTCGACAGCGGCGCCGCTGAGCGTGGGGTCGGCGGCGAGCCAGTAGAGGTTCAGCTCGAGGGCGTCGGCGCCGGCCTGCTCGATCAGCTTTGCGTAGCGGATCCAGCCGCCGCTCGAGCTGGCGTTCAGGCTCGCAATCACGGGCACCTGCAGAGCCTGCTTGGCGTCGTGAACCAGTGAGAGGTAGTACTCGGCCGTGCTGGGATAGCTGTCGAGGTTGGGGAAGTAGCTCAGCGCCTCCGCGAAGTGCTCGGATCCGGCCTCCAGGGCGAGGACGAGATCGGAGTCCTCGTGGATGATCTCCTCTTCAAAGAGCGACGGCAATACGATCGCCGCGGCTCCGCAGTCCTCCATGCGACGGACGCTCTCGAGTCTGCCGGTCAGCGGGCTGGCCGAGGCTACCAGTGGCGAGCGTAGCTCAAGCCCCAGATAGGAGGTAGTCAGACGGCCCATCACTCACCCTCTTTCTCGTGCGCCTGGCCGGTTGCGCCTTCTGCCTGAAGCTCGATGCCCGGTTCTTCTGGAATCCTACGCTCCATGGCAGCCAGCTGCAGGTAGAAGCGCCAGCGCTCGTCGATATCGGCTTGCGCCAGGGCCAACAGGTGCTCGGCGCGCGGCGGGTCGGTCCGGCTCAAAATGGCAAAGCGCGCTTCGCTGGCGGCGAAGGTCTGCAGGGGAAGGGACGGTTTCGTCGAGTCCAGCGCGAACGGCTGACCGGTTGCGCTCTCGGTCGGCCGGTAGCGGTACAGTGGCCAGTAACCGCAGCGCACCGCGTCCTTCATGTGGCTCATCGATTTGGACATGTCGATGCCGTGAGCGATGCAGGTGCTGTAGGCGATCACAAGCGATGGCCCCGGCCAGGCGTCCGCCTCAAGCAACGCCTTGACCGCTTGTGAGTCATTGGCTCCCAGAGCGATCTGGGCGACGTAGACATCGCCGTAGGCACGCGCGATCGCGCCTAGGTCCTTCTTCGCCGTTCCCTTACCGAGCGATGCGAACTTCGCAACCGCGGCCCGCGAGGTGGCCTTCGAGGCTTGGCCGCCCGTGTTCGAGTAAACCTCGGTGTCCAAGACGAGCACGTTGACGTCGCGGCCCGAGGCCAGCACGTGGTCGAGGCCGCCGAAGCCGATGTCGTAGGCCCAGCCGTCGCCGCCGACGATCCAGACGGCCTTACGCACGAGGCTGCCGGCCAAAGCGAGCAGGTGATCGACATCTGCATCCCTGGGTTCGAGGGCCTCCAGGGCCGCCACCAGGTGTGCCACGCGCTCGCGCTGCGTATCGATCTCTGTCTCGCTTTCCTGGACGGCCTCGACGATCTCGCGTGCCAGCGCGGCGGGAAGGCGCGGCCCGAGCCGGCGCAGCAACGCGTGTGCCGCGGCCACCTCGGCCTCGTAACCCAGGCGCATGCCGAGGCCGAACTCAGCGGCATCCTCGAACAGCGAGTTGTTCCAAGCGGGGCCGTGGCCCGCGCGATTGACCGTCCAGGGGGTCGTTGGCAGGTTGGCGCCGTAGATCGACGAGCAGCCCGTGGCGTTGGCCATCACGATGCGGTCGCCGAAGAGCTGCGTGAGGAGCTTGAGGTAGGGCGTCTCGCCGCAGCCGGCGCAGGCGCCCGAGAACTCAAACAGTGGCTCGAGCACCTGCGAGCCCTTCACCGAGTCGTGGGGCAGGAGGTTTCTCTCGAGTGGCGCGATAGCACTGAAGAACGCCCAACTGCGCCGCTCCTGCTCGCGATGCTCCTCGGCAGGCGCCATGTTGATGGCCTTATGGCGCACCTCGGTCTTCGCCTTGGCGGGGCAGACATCGACGCAGACGCCACAGCCGGTGCAGTCGTCGGGCGCTACCTGGATCGTCACGGCATGATCAGCCAGCGTCTTCGAGCGAAAGGCCACGCTGCGAAAGCCCTCCGGGGCGCTCTCCAGGATCTGCGTCTCATAGACTTTCATGCGGATCACGGCGTGCGGGCAGACGACCGAGCATTTGCCGCACTGAATGCAGACCTGCGGATCCCAGATCGGCAATTGCCTGGCAATCGAACGCTTCTCGTATCTGCTGGTGCCGGTCGGGAAGGTGCCGTCCGCCGGTAGGGCGCTCACCGGCAGCAGATCGCCCTCGCCGGCCATGAGTCGCGCCGTGACGCGCTGGACGAACTCGGGAGCGTCGGCCGGGACCATCGTGGTCGACTCCCCTTGGCTCGTGACACGCTCGGGCACTTCGACACGAGTCAATTCGGCAAGCGAGCGATCGATGGCAGCGAAGTTGCGCTCGACGATGGTCGGCCCGCGCCGTCCGTAGGTCTTCTCGACAGACTCTTTGATGTGCGCGATCGCCTCCTGTCCGGGAAGCGCCCCGGAGAGTTCAAAGAAGCAGGGCTGCATCACCGTGTTGATGCGGTTGCCCAGGCTGGCCTCGCGCGCGATCGTCTCGGCGTCGATGACCCAGAACCGCAGCTGCTTGTCGATGAGCTGCTGCTGGACGGAGCGAGGCAGGTGGTCCCAGACCTCCTCGGCCCCGTAGGGGCTGTTTAACAGGAAGGTCGCATGCGGCTTTGCGTAGTCGAGCACCTTCATCTTCTCGAGCAGGCCGAACTGATGGCAGGCGAGGAAGTCGGCCTCGGTGATCAGGTAGGTGGAGCGGATCGGCCGGGGTCCGAAGCGCAGATGCGAGACGGTCACCGAACCGGCCTTCTTTGAGTCATAGACGAAGTAGCCCTGGACCGTCAGTTCCGTGTATTCACCGATGATCTTGATGGAGCTCTTGTTGGCGCTCACGGTGCCATCCGAGCCCAGACCGAAGAACAACGCCTGCACCTCAGTTGTCTCCCGGCGCACGGCAAAGTCGGGGTCGATCGCAAGGCTCAGATCGGTGACGTCGTCGTGGATGCCGACGGTGAAGTGCCGTTTCGGCTCGTCTGCGCTCAGCTCCGCCAACACCGCTGCGACCATCGCCGGGGTGAACTCCTTCGAGGAGAGCCCGTAGCGGCCGCCGATCACGCGCGGCATCTGCCGCAACGGCTGCGGCGAAGAGGTCACGCACTCGGCGAAGGCGGCAACGACGTCGAGATAGAGGGGCTCACCAATCGAACCGGGTTCCTTCGTTCTATCGAGGACGGCGATGGATCGCACGCTTGTGGGCAACGCCGCCACCAGCGCCTCAGCCGGGAAGGGCCGGTAGAGGCGCACCGTCAGCAGACCGACGCGCTCGCCTGCGGCGCACAGCGTCTCGACGGCCTCCTGAGCCGCCCCGACTCCCGAGCCCATGAGCACGACGACGCGTTCGGCGTCGGGGGCGCCCTGGTAGTCGACTGTGTGGTAGCGGCGCCCGCTGCGCTGTGCCAAGGCCGCCATGCAATCCTCGACGATGCCCGGCGCGGCCAGGTAGAAGGGGTTGGCCGCTTCACGGCCCTGAAAGAAGACGTCGGGGTTCTGAGCCGTGCCGCGCAGCACCGGGGCGTCGGGTGTGAGCCCACGGGCGCGAAAGTCGAGGAGGTCGGCCTCGCGCAGCAGCGCCCGGATGTCGTCTGTGGAGAGAAGCTCGACCTTGTTGATCTCGTGCGATGTGCGAAAGCCGTCGAAGAAGTGCAGGAACGGCACCCGGGCGCGCAGCGTCGCCGCGTGGGAGATGAGGGCCAGGTCATGGGCCTCTTGCACCGAGGCGGAGGCGAGCATCGCCCAGCCGGTCGTGCGCGCCGCCATCACGTCGCTGTGATCGCCGAAGATCGAAAGCGCATGCGTCGCCACCGAGCGGGCCGCCACGTGCATGACCGCCGGGCTCAGCTCCCCGGCGATCTTGAACATGTTGGGGAGCATGAGGAGCAGCCCCTGTGAGGCGGTGAAGGTCGTGGTCAGGGCACCCTTCTGCAGGGCACCGTGCAAAACGCCGGCGGCACCGGCCTCCGACTGCATCTCGACGACCTCCGGCACCACACCCCAGAGGTTGGTCCTACCTGCGGCGGCCCAGTCATCGGCCACCTCGCCCATTGGGGAAGCCGGCGTGATCGGGTAGATGGCGACGACCTCACTGAGCGCGTAGGCGATCCGCGCAGCCGCCTCGTTGCCGTCAATGGATGACCACTTCCGCTCCACGTATCTCCTCTCCGCTTGGCAACGCAGCCGCAGTTGTGGGGCCTTGTCGGGAATCACTCCACCCTCTTCTATACCAGGGCCGTGGTCCTGTCGCCGTTCGACTCACCCTCGGGCCATCGGCGTCTGCGAGAGCTTGGCCGCCTTCGTGGGGCGCTGGTCAGGGGCGCCGCTTCGTGCTGGTCTCAGAACGCCAGAGGCCGGCCATGGCGTGGCTGAAGGCAGCCCCAGTAGCTGCGTCGGAGGCAGAGAACAACCACACGACCGATCCTCGGTCCTGCGGCGGCCTAGGTCGCGGGCCCGGCGCCCTGGCCCCCCGGTCCGTCCTGGAACCCCCGCCCGGTCAGGTGACGGTGGATGTCCTCAAGCAGGTCGGTGTTGGCCTTGACCTGCCGGGTGAGCTCGGTGTTCTCGGCCATCAGTGACTTGAGATCGTCGGTGTTTCTTTCGGTGTGGAGCGCCACCTCGGAGGAGATCGCATCGGCGCGCTTTGCGGCGATCAGCAGGGCGGCGGCTTGCACGCCGGCCAGCATCGAGAGGAAGAGATTGAGCAGGATGTAGGGGTAAGGGTCGAAGGCCTTGCGGTGCAGGACGTGCTCAAAGAGCAAGGTGTTGGCCACAGCCCAGGCGATCATGACTGCGAAGAAGCAGAAGACGAACGGCCACGAGCCCATCACGTTGCGCATGCGGTCGGCGGCGCGCTCGCCCCGGGTGAGCTCGTTGCCCGAACGCACACCCGGATGCCGGTGCCAGTGGCTCTGCCAGCCGCGCTTGGCCACGTGCTCCGTCTGCCCCTGGAGGTGGGTGCGCGCCACTGCGGGCTTCATAACCCGGCCTTCCCCGCGGACCAGATCGACAGTTGTGCCGTGGAGAGATCGGCGGCCTGTACCTTGATGACGAACTCGTCGCCTGCGGCGTGCCGTGAGACGACGTAGCTGATCTTCGCGTGTGTGAGCTTGGCGCCAATGGCGCGCGCTTCGTCCTCGCTGGCGGCCCTGGCTACCTCCGTGTCCCATCTGCTCATGCGTTCCTCCTGGTCGATGGCGACCATCCTACGCGCGTGCAGAGGTAGCCTCACAACAAAGCCGGTGCCACTCGCTTCGTCGCTGCTTGTTTGCGTCGTTGCCGGCTCGTAACCGAGGTTACGCCGGTCAGGGGCAATCGCCCGCCGTCAGCCCTTCGACAGCTGCGCAGGACTGCGTGCCAAACCGTGACTCTGCCCGCACATCACCCGTCAACCTGTGCAGCCTCAGACCTCGCTGCACAGGGCGCTCTCGCCGACCGGATGCCGACGAGCCGCGAGCAGACGAGAGCCTACCGGGCCGGCTGGCCATCGGCCTCGCGCTCCTCGGCCACGAGGCGCTCGACTTCGGCCGTGAGCTCGCGGAACTGGGCGAGCTTCTCAGGCGGCAGCCTGCGCAAGGCCCGCACGACCTCCGTGCGTACCTGCGGCTCGTAGGTCTCGACCTCGAGGCGCTGCGGTGCCTTCAGGCCGAGCAGGTCGGCGCGGCGCGCCTCGATGCGCAGCACGCGGTCGATCTCCTTGACGGCGCCGGCCACGGCCCGTGGGTAGATGCCAAGCAGCATGTGGTCCAAGCGCAGCAGTGTGAGCTCGAGCACGTGCTGCGCCGACTCGCGGTTGCGCTCCTCGATCTCGGCCAGGGCGGCGGTCACGTGCTTCCAGGCGGTGGTCTTGTTGACGCCGAGCTGGCGGCCGATCTGGGCGTAGGAGGCGCCGCCCTCGCGCAGCGCCAGACACTGCTGGCGCAGCTCACGGGAGCGCAGGTGGCGGGGACTGGCGCGGTTGGTCATCGTTGCCCGCCTTCTGCGTTCCCCACGGCGAGCGTGCCCTCGACGATCGCGACGCGCAGCGGTTCGCCGTCGGGACCGGAGGCCTCGAGGGTGACGCGCTGCGGTGCGGCCAGGCCCAGCAGCAGGATCTCGGTCTGGATGATGCGCAGCATCTCGTGGCGCTCGCCGGCTGCGGCGGCTTGACGGTAGAGCTCCTCGAGACGAGCGTAGGTGCGTGCCCGCGCGGCCTTGCGGTCCGGCAGGTCCCGGATCGCGCTCCGCCTTAGCTCAGCCACCCTGACCATCTCCTTGCGCGTCGCCGGCTTGGGCGAGGCTGCGCCCGTCCGGCAGGACAGCCCGCCGGCCGGTGAACTGCTGCCAGCGGCGCGCGATGACGTCGCAGTAGAGCGGATCGAGCTCCATGAGGTAGGCGCGGCGGCCGGTCTGCTCGGCCGCGATCAGCGTCGAGCCGCTACCGGCAAACAGATCGAGCACGTTCTCGCCGGGCCGCGAAGAGTTCTCGAGCGCCCGGCGGGCCAGCCCGACCGGTTTCTCGGTCAAATGCACCATCGCCTGGGAGCTGACCTTGGTGACCTCCCAGACGTTGGAGAGGTTGTTGGCGCCAAGCCACTGATGGGCGGCACCATCCTTCCAGCCATACCAGGCAAACTCGCAGTCGTTCATCAAGTCCTTGCGTCCGAGCACGGGGTGGTGCTTGACCCAGACGATGCCCTGCGAGAAGAACAGGCCGCTGGCAGCCAACGCCTGGCAGTAGTTCGCCCAGTTGGCATAGCCGCCCCAGATGTAGAAGCTGCGACCGGGATCGAGCACGCGGGCGGCGTTGCCAAACCAGGCCAGCAGTCTCTCGGCGAACTGCTCGTCGCTGAGGAAGTCGTTGGCAAGCGGTCGGTCCTTAGGGCGCAACGCCGCGTCGGTCGGCTTGCGCTTGCCGCGCCGCGCCCGGTCGAACTGTTGGAGGAAGATCTGCGGTTCGGTGTTGGAGGGGCCAAACGAGGACAGCCCGACCGCCAGGGCGTTGTTCGAACGGGGCTGTACGGCGACGTTGTAGGGCGGGTCCATGTTGACCAGCTGGATCGTGGCACCGTCCAGTAGGAGGTCGAGGTCGGCCTGCGATCCGCCGTCGCCGCAGAGCATCCTATTGCGGTCCATGATCACCAGGTCACCCGGCCTCACCGAGGATTGCTCGGGCGGCGCCGGTAGGTCGTCTTCGTCGGTGAGCCCGACGCTCGCCGGGAGCGGCACGCGCTCTTGGGCGGCGATGCGCTCGAGCATGGTGCGCACACCGGCATCGTCGCAGTCGATCGAAGCTAGGAGCTCGCCGAGCCTCTCGCGATCGGCGACCGCCATGGCCGAGATCGGATCCAGCGACGCGAGCACCAGGCGTTCCTCATCCTCGGAGAGCTCGACGAACAGGCAGGGCAGCTCTCTCTCACCACGCTGCTCGGCCAAAGAAAGGCGCGCATGACCGTCGATCAGGTGCCCGGTCGTCCTGTTAACCACGATCTGTTGCACCCAGCCGACATTATCGAGGGAGGCTTCCAAGGCCGCGCGCTGGTGGGCCGGATGAGCTCTGAAGTTCCGCGGATTGGCGAGCGCCTCGGCGACCTTCAGCGTGCCGCTGCCTCTGATGCGGTTGCGCCAGGGGACGCGAGGCTGAAGGTCAGTCATGCTCCCTCCATGGGGTTGCGAAAGAAGCGAAGAAAGCGAACGAAGGCAGGCGTTCAGAGCGCATACCAGACCTCCCGCGGCCTACCCTCGGTCTGTTCGAGCTTGCAGACGGCACGGCCGAGACTGGCAAGTAGGCCGAGGGCATCGTCGATCTGGGCGGCCGACTTGTGATGTTTGAAGATCTCGCTGATCTTGGTCCGGCTGAGACCCTCCGGGGCCTTGCGAAGCTCGGTGATGATCGTGTCTGCGACCTCGTTGCCGCTACGCTTGCCGAAGATGTAGAGGGCCGAGTCGGCGCAATAACGCCAGACCTCGAGAGCCGCCTCGAGGTGAATGCGTTGGATCTGCTCCGAGCAGTCGGCGATCGCGTAGATCAGCGCGAGGCGCAGGACCTGCGCCTCGGCCCGCGTAGTGAGGGCGCCGACCAGGCCTGGTCTGCCCGCGGAGAGATCGCCGTAGACCGACTCCCAAAGAGGCCGGGCGTCGTCGCCCCAGCCGACTTCTCTTAGCGTGCAGGCGAACTGACGCGCCCTTCCCAGTTCGGCAACTAGAGGCGCAAGGTCTGTTCGGTCGGGGGTACCGCCGTAAGGCAGGACGTTCGAGCGCCGCACGCAGACCCACAGGAAGCGGTTGCCGAAGCCGTTGCCGGCCTCGGTCGAGGTCAGCAGGCCGAGCAGCTCAGCTTGTGTGATGTGCCCGACCAGGCAGATGTGGGCGCCGCTTGCTCGAGCCGGCGAGTTCTTCGTCAGGCTGCGCAGCTCGCCTGTGTCCCAAGCGCTACGCATCACTGGCGAGAGCGTGTTGTCGGGGCGGCTCATGACTTTGAGCACGCGGGCGAACTCGCCCTCTGCAACGAAGAGGCGCTTGTCGGATACACCGGCATCAACGAGCTCCTCGACGAGCTCGTCCTCGCCGCGGTTCTTCTTGGCGACGAGCTTCTTGATCGGATCGCGCACAGCCCAGATCAGGCCCTCGCCCGAGGCAAGGCCATCAGTCAGGCGCTCGCACCAGGTCACATCGATCTCGCTCATGACATTGCGGATTGGACCCCAGCTCATGCCCTTGCGCGCCTTGGCACTCTCGCCGACCAGTGCGGCAAACAGCCGGGCGGGATGAAGGTCGGCACCGACCCGCATGTGAGCATCGCTACCGATCAGTGAGCCGAAGCCCGCCAAGGCGTTGACCAAGAGCGCCGCCGGATCGGCCTCGTTATGCGGCTTGAGCACAAGTACGAGATCGCCGATTGGGCCGTGAAAGGCTGCCGGGCCAAGCTCTGCCGGCCACTGGGCTCCTGGACCAGCGAGTTCCTTCGCTTCTTTCGCTTCTTTCGCGGTCTCTGAGGGCTGGTACTTCATGGCACTCGCGACGATCTTCTGCAGCTCCCCATCGGGAAGCGGCGGCACGCAGCGCTTGTTGGTCTCGCGCAGGGCTGCGCGGATCTCGGCCTCTGTGTGACGGCGACGGCGCATCGCACAGGCGTCACTGAAGAGCACCTCGTTGCGCTGCCCCTGGGGGATTGCACCTGCTGGGGACGCACCGGCGCTGGACGACGCCGATGAACATGCCTTCAGAAACTCAGCGAGACCCTCGGGCAGGTCGCCGAGTCGTTCGAGTCCATGGCCTTCAAGCGGCCGGTATGGGACGCCGGCGATCACCGAGGGCGGCGCGACGACGTAGCCGCCCTGGGCGCGCACGTCGATGCCCGTGTCGAGCTTGCCGGCACTGCAGGGGATCTCGTGATCCTCGCCGGCGCGAAAGTAGACGTGCAGCCCACCCGAGGGGGTCTCGAAGATCGTGGTGTCGCGCAGGTCCACGTGAGCATCAGCCCGGAACCACGCCACCAGGTTGAGCCATTTCTCTTTGCCGGGCTGGCCGTCCTTGACATCGACGTCCACGACGACAAGACGCGAGGCGCCGGTGGCGATGCCAACATTTGCGTCGGGGTACCTCGTCCACCAATCGCGGACAGTCGCCTCGTCGCAGGTCGCGTCGTGGAATCCTCTGGACGTGCGGGGGTGCTTGCCCGCCGAACCGCAATCGGCCCTGCCGCAGGAGCAGCGGCCTGCCTCGTCGGTGTTCTGCAGGGGAAAGACGAAGAGGCCCTGGCGGGCGTAGTCGAGGGCCGCCTCCAGGCAGCTCATCGCAAGTCCTTGGTGACAACGAAGCTCGTGCGCAAGAGCGGCGCCACGGAGCGCAAGCGCACTCCCGGACTCACCTGCACAACGAGGACAAGCCGCCCAACGCCCGCTTGCACTTCGAAGGGGTGAAACTCGCCGGCGACCCTGCGACGCAGGCGCGCCATGCGCCTGGGGTGTGAGGCAAACCAGCGACGATCGTCCTCGCAGGCCTGCGCCACTGCACCGTCGCGTCCCACAACTAGTCCTCCTCGAGCACGCCCAGTTGCTTCAAGAAGGCCCGAGTCGGGATGCGGATGACGCCGCCAAGGCGACAGCCGTGCACCTGCCCAGTCTTGATCATGGAGTAGAAGGAGGCCCGACTGACGCGCGCCCAAGGCATCGCCTCGGCCGGCGTGAGGCTGGGCGGCATGAGACCGAGCTCTTCGGCGGTGACACGTGGCCGAGGCCGCAGCAGATCGACCCGCAGGCCATCATCCGCAACAGAAGGAGAACGCCCAGCCTGGCCATGAGCTTGTGGCTTCGTCGGATTCGATTGACCTGCCATCCCCCACCTCGTGTCTGCGTTTCGATTGACGAAGTCTAGATAGCGATAGCCTACCGCCGCGAGAGCAATGTCGTCAAATGCAGTCACGACAGGTCCATCTTGTAGTTGACGGCGCGCTTCTTGCCCGATACAGTCGAAGACGTCCAGGAGGGCTTTGTGAGCAGCGACGACAGAGGCGAGTTCAGCGCGAACCAGCTCGTGGCCATGAACATGCGCATCCTTCGTGCTTCGCGACGCTGGACCCAAGACGAAGCAGCCGAGCAGCTCAAGCCCTACCTTGGCGTCCAGTGGTCAAAAGCGAGCTACTCGGCCGCCGAGACCTCGTGCGGGCGTGGCGAGCGTATCCGCCAGTTCAGCGCCGACGACATCGTCGCCCTGGCAGCCGCCTTCGATGAGCCTGTGCTGCGCTTCTTCACCCCCGGCATCCCTGCCGGCGATCCTCCGATGATCAAGACAAGCGAGAGTGGGAGTCGGATGACGCTGGTCGAGTACTTGCGGATTCTGTTCGGTGGCGAGGAGGGACGGGCGAACCTCGAAGCACAGCTGGCGAGGATCCTCAAGCGGCTCGAGGATCTCCTGCCGGATACCGATCTCGCCGAGCTACTGCGCCTGCCTCAGACCCCGCTCCTGGCCAACCTGAAGAAGAGGAAGGAAGAGCTGGCCGCATGGGATCAGACCCTCGCCGAGCTCTCACGACTCGTGCACGAAGCCCGGCAGCAGGCTGACGAGGAGAAGCCTGGACCGTGAACCCCTCCCGGCCCGAGGACCCTGCCAGCCAGCGCCTCGCTCGGCGCGGCTGGCTTTTTCATTGGACGGGACGCACGCGTTTCGCCATCAGCAGGAAGCGAGGAATCTCATGAGGGGCTCGGTCCGTCGACGAGGCGACAGTTGGGAGTACAACGTCGACATTGGCGTCGCTGCGGCCCAGCGCTGCCAGAGCTGCGGTCGCAGGTTCTGGGTGGAGCGCAAGCCGCGGGAGTCCTGCCCCCGCTGCGGCGGGGAGCTGCGTGAGACGGAGGAGCGCCGCCGCGCCATCAAGGGCGGCTTCGCCACTCGCAAGGAATGCCTCGCCGCCATGAACAAGCTCATGGTCGCCGTCGAGGAGCAGACCTACGTGGCACCGACCAAGGCCACGGTCAAGGAGTACCTCAAGAACGAGTGGCTGCCGGCGGCCAAGTCCACGATCCGCGACTCGACCTACAACAGCTACGTGCAGCACGTCGACTGCCACGTCGTGCCCTTCATCGGCACGGTCAAGCTGCAGAAGGTGACCGGCGCCACCCTGAACGGCCTCTACGCCAAACTCGCCGAGTCGGGCCGCAAGAACGGCAAGAAGGGCCTCTCCCCCGCCACCGTCCACCACGTCCACGCCTGTTTGCATCGCGCCTTCCGCGACGCCGTCAAGTGGGGACGGCTGGCGAGGAACCCCGCCGACGCCGCCGACCCGCCCCGCCAGCGCGGCACCGAGCGCCGCGAGATGAAGACCTGGACGGCCGAGCAGCTTGGGGCGTTTCTGAAGTCGGTGACCGACGACCGTCTCCACCCCCTCTGGCACACACTGGCGATGACCGGCATGCGCCGCGGCGAGGCTTTGGGCCTGAAGTGGGACGACGTCGACCTCGAGGCCGGGCGGCTTTCGGTCCGCCGCGCCCTGATCCCCTCGGGTCGCGAGGTCGTGGTCAGCGAGCCCAAGACAGCCCGCGGCCGCCGCTCGATCGCGCTCGACCCCGGGACCGTCGCCGTGCTCAAGGCGCAGGCCGCTCGCCAGCTCGACGAGCAGTCCGAGTGGCAGGAAGGCTGGACCGACTCGGGCTACGTCTTCACGCTCGAGAACGGCGAGCACCTCGACCCCGAGGACGTGACGCGCTACTTCCGCCAGGCGGTGAAGAAGTCGATGCTGCCGAAGATCCGCCTGCACGACCTGCGGCACACGCATGCTACCCTTGCCCTGCAGGCTGGCGTCCACCCAAAGGTCGTCTCCGAACGCCTCGGCCACGCCACTGTCTCAATCACGCTCGATACCTACTCGCACGCCGTCCCGGCGCTGCAGGAGGAGGCGGCAGCGATGATTGCGGGGCTGGTGTTCGCAGACACGTGAGCGCCGGCAGGCAATCGTGCCGCGGGCACGACAAGGAGATCCCGCTACCGCTCGCTGTCGAGCGTCTCCATCTGGCGCTCGTCGTAGCGGCTGCCGGCCACGGCATCGGGCGGCGCCACCTGCTCGATGGCCGCAAGCTCGGAGGGCGTCAGGCGAAGCCCGAGAGCCGCGAGCGTCTCGGCCACGCGGCCCGGTCGGCGCATGCCGACGAGCGGCACGATGTCGTCGCCGCGCGAAAGCACCCAGGCCAATGCGACCTGGGCGACGGTCACGCCTTTTGCTGCAGCGATCGTGCGCAGCGCGTCGACGAGCGAGAGGTTGCGCGTCAGGTTCTCGGGCCGAAAGCGCGGCATGCCGGCGCGAAAGTCGCCCCTGGCAAAGGAGTCCTGCCCGGAGAGCTCGCCGCCCAGCAAGCCCCGGGAGAGCACGCCGTAGGCGGTGAGGCCTACACCCAGCTCGCGGCAGGTCGGCAGGATCTGGGCCTCGATGCCGCGTGACAGCAGCGAGTACTCGATCTGCAGGTCGGCGACGGGGTGGACCGTCCGGGCGCGGCGCAAAGTCTCGGCGCCCACTTCGGAAAGACCGACGTAGCGCACGTGGCCTGCGGCGATCATCTCGGCGATGGCGCCAACCGTCTCCTCGATCGGCACGGCCGGATCGACGCGTCCGAGACGGTAGATGTCGATCACGTCGGTGCCCAGCCGCCTGAGGCTGTAGGCGAGGAAGTTCTTCACTGCGACCGGACGACCGTCGACGCCGATGAAGGTGCCACCCGGATCGCGCATGCCACCGAACTTGACGCTGAGCACCGCCTTGTCGCGCCGCCGACCGCGCAGCGCCTTGGCGATGAGCAGCTCGTTGTGACCCATGCCGTAGTAATCGCCGGTGTCGAGCAGCGTGATTCCGGCGTCGAGTGCGGCATGGATTGTGGCGATGCTCTCGTCCTCATCGGCGGGCCCGTAGGTGCCCGACATGGCCATGCAGCCCAGGCCGATGGCGGAAACCTCGGGTCCATGCTGGCCAAGCTGTCGTCCGATCACGAGCGCCTCCTTCCGGGTCACTTCGTCACCCTATCTGCTCTACGCGGGACTCGCCCGCCGCTCCGACCGACGAGCGGCCGTCGCAGCCGCCGTCGTGGCCGGGTAAGCCTCATCTTCGCAGGTAACCGCTGTCGCTGCCGGCTGAAGCAGGTGGCCGAGCGGCTCGGCGCCGATAAGGGTCGGTCACCGACATCTACCTGCCCGACTGGTTCGCTCGCAACCTCCCAGCCATCCACGCGCCGCTCACCGCCCTTGCCATCCTGCTTCACGCGAGGAACCTGCGAGAGAGGCGCTGACCAGCCACATCACCGTCTCGATCACGCTGGCCCTCGCACGCCATCCCGGCGATGCAAGAAGAGGCGGCGGCGCTGATTGCGGGGCTGGTGTTCGCAGCCAGGTAGGTTCAGCCCGAGGGCGACGCTATCGTCAGTCGGACTTCCGCTCGCCCAGGGCGGCCTCGATGGCAAGGATCGTCGCGTCGGGATCCTGCACCTCGACGACGAGCTTGGCGTAGCTCTCGCCGCGCAGGCTCAGAGCGATCGCGCGCTCGGGGTGATGGACGTCCCAAAAGATGCGATCGCCGTGCTGGTAGAAGGTGCCCGCCGTGATCACGCCGGGCACACCGGTCCCCGGCGCCCGCACGCCGTGGTACCAGTGCCGTGCCTCCTCTTCGTCTCTGGCCGCGCCGAGCACGTGCTCCAGGGGGATGGTGAGCTCGCTCTTGAGTGCGAAAATGCGGTCCGCGCCCTTGACGTGCACGACCAGACTGTCAGCGGTGAGTTCTATCTCGACCACGCGACGCTCCTCTTCTTTCGAGTTGTGACGGCCGGGTTCACTCCTCGCCCATCAGCGGTATGACGGTCTCGAGCGCTCCGCGGTAGGTGCCATCCTCGTCGCGAAGGGCGCTGTAGATGATGCGTTCTGCACCCTGGACCGAATCGACCACGTCCTTGGCGCCGGATCTGAAGTCCTCAAGCAATGCCTGCACACCGGCACGCGCCTGTGCGGGATGCCATGCCAGCATGGGACGACCGATGAGGTCCCGGTCGCAGGTCTCAAAGCCCGGCCCTGCCCAGAACCTGACGACGTCGTTCTCATCGGCCACGGCGAAGCCCACCGGCATGGACCGTAGGACGAGTTCCACCTGCTTGGGCGTCAGCTCACCGGCCAGATCCCACATCGGCGCACTCCTCGGTCGCGATTGACCGGACCAATCTACGTGGCCGCGCTGGATGTGGCCAGCAGGCGACTGCGGCGCTTGTGACAGCAGGCGAGGCCGTCACGGGCCGGCCTTCGCATGCCAAGCCGGCCATGCAGGAGGATGCGGCGGCGCTGATCGCGGGACTGGTGTTCGCGCAGGGCTGAGATGGACGAATGTGAGGGGGACCGGCCAGCATCGGCAGCTCGTGCACGAGGTTCTCCTGTAGCGTCACGGCGATGCGCTGCTGTTCCTCGTAGAGTCGCGCGTTTTCGACGGCCAGGGACAGGGTGGCGCCCAGCTTGCGGGCGAAGTCGATCTCGGCGTCTGTAAGAAGGCGGGACTCCGCGCCGTAGAAGAAGAGGCAGCCGACGACCGTCTGCTGTGAGAGCAAGGGGACGCCGAGCGCGAAACGCAGGCCGTGGGTGCGAAGAAAGGCGCCGTTCATCTCGGGCTCTGCGAGAGCGTCGGCGAGCACACGAGGCTGACCACTTCTCTCGATTGAGGCAGCGACCGGCGCCTCGGCATCGCTTAAGCGTGTGCCGACGGCGACGTCGAGAAGGCCGTTCTTATAGCGAACGATCCATTCGGCCCCCTTGCGCATCTCGATCGTGCCAGCATCTCCAGACAGGGCGCGGACACCCTCATCGAGTGCGAGCTGCATGATGGTGGGAGTCTCGAGGCTCGAGAGCATCAGGCGGTTGATGGCGTTCAGTGAATCGGCCAAGGCGGCGCGCTGGCTGAGGTCGTCCCGCTCGGCCTGGAGCTCTGCGACCAATCCTTCGATGCGCCGCTGCTCGGTCAGCTGCACCTGGCGAGCGGCGTCCGCCCTGGCAAGGGCCAGCGCGCTTGCCCGGCGACTGGCTGACTGCAGGCGAAGCTGGCGGCTTAGGTAGCCGGCCATTGCCCCGGCCCCAATCCATAGCGCCGCCGAGGCGAGAATCGTCCAGTCTGCCGACTTGCTGCCCTGCCCACCGACGGTGAAGAAGAACGCGACGCCGCCGCCCGCAGCGGCAAGTGCGCCCGCCGCCGGTCCGGCCAGGGCGCCCGTCACGACGGCGATCAGGGCCACGATCGAGCCGGGCAGGCCGAGTATGTGGCGTGTCGGGGCGGCTCCAAGTGCCGCCAGGACCGCGCCCTCGAGGGCAAGCGCACCGGCTAGTACCCGCCAGCGGTGGGCCTGCAGGCGGCGCAGGAGCCGGCTGGGGCCGTTCCAGGCGGCCTGGTCTACGGTCGGCTCGGCCTCGTCATCTGCAAGGCGAGCGTTTGCCAGGGCAAGCGAGACGACAGCGCCGAGGGTGCGGGCGTAGTCCAGTTCCTCGGGGGCAAAGGCCCGTGGTCTGCGATTGTGCCACAACAGGCAGGCGCTTGCGGTGCCGCGCAGCACGAGCGGCACGGCTAGCACGGCTCGCAGTTCCTGTCCGCTCAGGCAGGCCGACTCGCCTTCGGTCAGAAGGTCTCCGACGCCAAGCGGTTCACCAAGCGAGGCGGCTCGCACGGCAACTGCAGCCTCCGCTGCGCTCAGGTGCCGACCGATCTGCGGGCTCGCAAAGCCGCTCTGATAGCGGATCACCCAGCCCTGCGCATCAAGCGTCTCGATCGAGGCGGCGTCGCTGGCCAGCACCTGGGCTGCCTCTTGAAGGGCGCGCTCCATGATCTCGTCGCCTTGCAGGGTCGCATACACGAGGCGGTGGATGCGCGCAAGCGACTGATCGAGAGCGTGACGACGAGCCTGAGCTTCGAGCTGGCGGGTACTGTCTTCCTCGGCCCGTTTGCGCTCGCTGATGTCGGTGATGAAGGAGTGATACTGAAGCAGCTCGCCGGCGTCATCGAAGACCGGCTGCGCAAAGACCTCGACCGGCACTCGGCTGCCGTCCTTGCGCAGATATTCCTTCTCGTAGCGCACCGGCTGGCGCTGCGCCACGGCCGCGGCGAGCAGCGGTGCCTCGAGCTGCCACCAGTCGGGTGGCGTGATCGAGACCGCCAGTGTTTCGGCGCCCTCCTCAAGCTCGCTTCGGGCGTAGCCGACGAGGTCGGCGAAGGCCTGGTTGAAGAGCACGAGGGCACCGTCGGGACGGCGCAGGGCAAACGGCACGCTCGCAGTCTCGACCACGTCGGCGAGATAGCGCTCGCGCTCCTCGGCAGCGCGCGTTGCCTGCTCGGCGTGTTGGTGGTGCACGGCCATGGCGACATGGTCGGCTACCGCCTTCATGAGGTCGAGGTCCTCGTCGGAGAAGTGCATGCGCGTGCGCGTGCCGAAGGAGAGCGTGCCCAGAACCTTGCCCTGGACCATGAGTGGGTGCGCCGCGTAGGCAGTGATGCCGTAGGAGGCCACAAGCTCGGTGCGCACGTCGGGCGTCGTCGGGATCTCCTCGGCGACGATGCGTTCAGCCTGTTGAGCAGCACAGCCGCAGACCGCGACGCCGTAGTCGAGCCACTCGATGCGCTCCGCCTCTGCTGCAGGGATGCCGGCGCAGGCGTTGAGGTGCAGACGGCCGGCCTGTTCGTCGACCAAGAAGTTGAAGAAGGCCTGACAGTCGAGCTCGGTCATGACCCGGCGGCAGAGCTCCTCGACCAAGCCTTGGGGGTCGTCGGTGGCGAGCAGCGAGCCCGCCACCCACTCGAGCAGCTCGGTACGGCGCCGGCTGTGCTCGAGCGACCGCTCGGTCGCCTTGCGCTCGTCGATGCCGCGGTAGTAGCAGCTCGCGCCCATCGTGGTGGGATAGACGCGCGCCTCGAGCCACTGGCCGTCGACCACCGAGCGGTGCTCGATGACGGCGGGACGGCCGAGCTCCATGGCCTCGCGATAGGCCTTGAGGAGCTGGCTGCCCTCGAGGGCCGGGAACACCTCCCAGGGCGTTCGGCCAAGCAGCTCGTCGAGGCTCTTGCCCATCCTGCGCAGCGAGACTGCGTTCACATAGACGTAGCGGTACTCCCAGTCGAGGGCGTCGAAGCCCTCGCCGATCTCGTCGAGCAGGGCGCGCCGGCGGTTGGTGCTAGCACGTCCGTCGCCGCTGGGCAGCAGGGCGCGCTCGAAACCGACCTCCCGACCCCCGTCGATCAGCCCGGCCCGCTTGACCAGACGCACCTCGAGACCGCCGTCACGGCTCAGGACGAGCTCGTCGCACAGCCTCGCCATGAGGAACAGGCCGCGGCCGTGGTCGAGGAGCGGGTCGGGGGTACGCTCAGAATCGAAGGCACCGACGTCAAAGCCGCGGCCCTGGTCCTTGACGATCGCCTGGATCGTGCCCGCCTCGGTCTCGAGGAGAAGCTCGATCGCCTGGTCGGAGCCGCTGTGGCGGATGGCGTTGGTGCAGGCCTCCTCGACGGCGAGCACGAGGTCGTTCACGACCGTCTGGTCGGAGCTGTAGAGCGTGAGGTAGTCGCGGATGCGCTCGCGGGCGCGCAGCAGGCGCGACGGTTCGGGCGCCAGCGAGAAATGCAGGCGCGGCGGCGCCGGATGCTTGTCGGAAGTGCTGGTCACGCTAACTTCTGATGAGTTGTCATGCCCGTCGGCGAGCCTAGCGCGGTCGCACCGCGAGAGCGACCGTTAGCCGGTCGGGCGCGCCGAAGCGAGAGCCTCGTCGAGAGTGTCGCAGAGGGCAAAGACGGCGTCGAGGCCAGTCACCGCGAAGACCTTGCGGACCGCTTCTGTGCAAGCGATGGTTGGCGGATCATCCAGGTGGAGGCGCTTGCTGGCGGCAATCAGGACGCCGAGACCGGTCGAGTCTATGAAGCCGCACCGCGAAAGATCGATGACGAGGCACTTGATGCGCTCCTCATCGAGACCGTCCAAAGCCTCGTGCAGCCGAGCCGCCGTGTGCAGGTCGACCTCACCCACGGCGCTGACGATGGCGACCTCGGCGCCCGCCAGGCGCGTCTCGACGAAGAATCGCGACTCATCGTTCGGCTCCATGGACGAAAAGGATACGCGACGGCGGGCCGGCTTTGCACCCCCGCGCCGCTCACAAACGCCGCGCGCTAAGGAATCGGCGGGCACACTCCGAAAACGTTAGCGATGCGAGCCGCTGGACCGACACGACAAGAGGCAAGGAGCTGGAGGCTCGACGACGGCTTCGCGGAGCTTGCCGTCTTACGCCAAGAGCTGCGCTCCTTCCTGGCGGCCCAGGGCGCCCTGGCAGCGGCGACGGCCGACGTCGTGCTGGCCACACAGGAGGCCGCAAAGAACGCGCTGCGGGCAAGCTCAGGCCGACCCGTGACCGTCCGCGCGTGGATAGTCGACGGGATCGTCTGGGTAAGCGTGCGCGATCATGGTCAAGGCTTTCCCGCAAGCTCCTCGAGACACTGCCCCAGCCCCTGGAGCACACACGGCCGCGGCCTCTGCCTGATGGACGCCCTCATGGACGAGGTCACGATCAGCCTGTCAGGCGGGACTACGGTCGTCATGAGGCGCGAGCTGCCGCGCGCCTCGGCGGCCACGCGACGGTCCCGCCGCCTCGAGCCGCTGACCGTCTGAGGGCTCGGCAGGCACCAGCGCCAGGCGCCGCAGCGGCCCCGCGCCGTCGAGCCGCGTATGGAAGCGACTTGCCGGCCGGCGAGCCTGCCAAGCGCCGCGCGGGGCACGCCGAGCAGGCAGAGCGACCAGTCGCCCGCGGGGCCAGCGCCCGAGCTGATCACCACGGCGTGCTGGCAAGAGAGCGGTCGGCCGTCGAGTGTCAGCGTCGTCAGGGCCGCGCTTCGTTCGGGCGCGCTCTGCGCCGGCGATCTGCGGTGGTGGCTGATCACACCCCAAGCTCCCCTCGACGATACGCACCCATTCTGCCCGGTCGTGCGCAGCCTCAGCCGTCACGGGCGACGCACCTCGCCGAGACGCCAAGGACCGGCGCCACGGGCCCGTCCGCGGCGCCGGTCGAGGCGAATGACCGTCTCCGCCAAGGGGTCCCCGGAGGCCGATCCTCTTGAGGGTAGCGCCTCCCACGGCCTACGACGAGGTGGTGTAGGTCGACTCAGGCGAGCGCGGCGCCCGGCTCGCCGAGCCGATCGGCCTGCACGAGAGAGACCAGCCGGCCCCGCGAGCCGTACACGGGAAGCGAGACACAAGCCAGGCTGTCAGCACCGAAAGCGACCTGCTCACCGGTCAGCAGACGGAGCAGCCGGCGCAGCTCTGATGCGTCGCCGACAAGCAGGACGTGCTCGGCGCTCGGCTGCACGCCCAGGGCGGCGCGCACGTCGTCTAATCCGATGTCGCCGGCCAGCCGGTCGTGGTATCGCAGGCGTCGGCTGGCGCCCAGAGCCGCTGCCACGATGCGCGCCGTCTGCTGGGCGCACGGCACCGGTCCTGTGAGGACGAGGTCGAAACTCAGGACGAGGTCGGCGAGAGCCCGCGCCAGCCGTCGCACTTTGTGGTCGTCCTGTTCGCTGAGCCCTCGAGGATGCTCCTCGGTGACCCCACTCTCGGGTAGTCGGGCTCGGTGACAGCCGAGCAGGTAGAGCTCCACCTCGCTGCAACCCCCTGGAGAGAACCTTTCCCCTCTATCTTCCCGGTATGACTGAGCGCTTTCACAACTGAGTGGCCTGCCGTCGGACTCCACCCGGCCCAGGAAGACGAACGGGTCCGGATGTCTTGGAAATCGGGAACCGATCCGCCGTAAGTCTTGTCATTGGAGGTCAGGTCATGGTCGACCGTAGCACCGTAGAGCAGTGCCTAACCGGCATCAGCTTCCCGGCCGGCAAGAACGAGATCGCCGAGTGCGCCTCGGGCAACAGCTGTCCTCGCGACGTGCTTGACGAGCTGCGCGACATGCAGGTGAGCCGCTACACCTCCGAGGAGGACGTCCTCTGCCACCTGGGCGACATCAGCGCCTGCTCGTAGGGGTCGATGGCAGCGCGCCTCGGACGGCCCGTCTTCGTGTCCGCCGACGAGCACAGGTGTTGATGACCCGGGGCCGCCTGGAAGTCGCTGCAACGACGCGACCTCGCCGACCGTAAGCAGACGGCGCACGCCATCTTGCGGCCATCTGCTCGGTCAGCCTCGTCGAAGTGAGCTCGCATATCCCAATACGGGGCCGCGTCTCGCCGTGGCGCTGTTGGACCTCCATCGGTTGGTCGTGTTGGAGGCCGGCTCTCGGTGCGGCCATCGCTTGACGAGCAGCCATGGCTGCCGACTGGTTAGGCGCCGAACAACAACCGCCAGTCCGGTGACCAAACGCTGCCGCCGCCCCCCGTCGGCCGCCGTGCCGGGAAAGCAGAGGTAGACCGCAAGCCAGCCTTGCATCTGTTGTCGGCTACCGCAAAGGAGCAGTCATGCCCGAACGAGACGGCTACATCCCCGGCGTGCCCTGCTGGGTAGACACAAGCCAGCCCGACCCAGAGGCGGCCGTGGAGTTCTACCGCGGCCTGTTCGGCTGGGAGTTCGAGGACGCCATGCCGCCCAACTCGCCCGGCAGCTACTACGTGGCCCGCCTGCGCGGCCTGGACGTCGCAGCCATCGGATCGCTGCCGGATGGCGCGCCGCCGGTGGCCACCTGGAACACCTACATCTGGGTGACAAGCGCGGACGAGAGCGCCGCGAAGGTCGAAGCAGCGGGTGGCCGCACCCTGGCCGCGCCGTTCGATGTGACCGAGGCGGGACGCATGGCGACCTTCACGGACCGCGAGGGCGCCGTCTTCTGTGTCTGGCAGGCAAGGCAGCACCGCGGTGCGCGCCTGGTCAACGAGCCGGGCTCGCTCAACTTCAACGGCCTGCACAGCCGCAACGTGGCGGCAGCCAAGGCCTTCTACGGCGCCGTCTTTGGCTGGCACACTCTTGTGATGAACGGGGCCGAGCTGTGGAGCCTGCCGGGCTACGGTGACCACCTCGAGGAGCGCGATCCCGGACTGCGCCGGCGCACGGCGGAGATGGGCGCGGCGGGCTTCGAGGACGTGGTCGCCTCCATCAATCCGATCTCATCCGAGCAGCCTGACGTCCCGGCTCACTGGAGCGTGACCTTCCTGATCGCAGACGCGGAGGCGATCGCCGCACGGGCAACCGAGCTCGGCGGCAAGGTAGTGACCCCGCCGTTCGATGCTCCCTGGGCTGTAACGACCGTGATCGCCGACCCCCAGGGTGCAAGCTTCATCGCCACCAGGTTCGCACCGGAGAACAGCAGCCTGAGCGCCTCGAGCGAGCAGGCGGCGTGAGCGAGGCCGACCACCAGTCCCGCGCCGCCTAGCGAGACGGCCAAGCGATGCTCGATGGTTGACCTGCCCGAGTTCGATGTCGCTGACTTCTTTGCGGCGCTGGATGCCAAGCGAACCTCAGCCGGGATGAGCTGGCCCCAGGTGGCGGGGGCGATCTGGTCGCAGTCGGCCGCCCTGAACGATCGTCGCCGCGACCACCCGATCAGCCCGGCGACGATCACCGGCATGGCCAAGCGGGGCGACACCACCTGCCAGCACGCGCTGTTCCTCCTGCGCTGGCTCGAGCGTTCGCCGGAGAGCTTCCTCGCAGGCGGCGAGGTCCGAGCTGAGGCGCCCCTACCGCACTGCGGCCCCGACCGCCGCCTGCGCTGGTCCCTGCGGCGCCTCTACGAGGCCCTCGATGCGCGTCGCGAGGGTCGTGAGCTGACTTGGGCGCAGCTTGCCGGGGAGCTGCGCTGCACGCCCAATCAGCTCACCGGCATCCGCAGGGCGCGCTTTGCCATCGGGATGCGCCTGGCCATGCGCATCACCCAGTGGCTCGGCCGCCCGGCGGCCGACTTCATCTACGCAGCGCGGTGGTAGCGGTCGAGCAAAACGTCAAGCAATGCCGCCAGCAGACGCCGAGCCTCCCACGGGCCTCGGAGAAGGAGACGGCTGCGCGTCGTACTGAGAAGCCCGGCCGGGGCCTACGCGAGCAGGGTGAGCGCCGAAGAGACAGCGGCACATGCTTCGAGGACGTCGTCGTTGAGAGTGGCGTCGAAAGGCGCCGGCTGTGAGCAGAGCATGACGATCACGGCGTTGGCGAACATGTTCACGTACAGCATCTGACCGTAGATGCCCGAGGCAAGCAGCACACCGAGTTCGGGGTCGAGCACCCACCAGCAGTTGCGGTAGTGAGCTTTGGTAAAACACTCGGCTTGCGCCGCATCGCAGAAGCCCAGACGCCGGGCGTCGTGTGAGGCAGCAAAGGTGCGCCGGCACTCCTTCTCGGCGTAGCGAGTGTCGTTGACCCAGCTGACCGGCACGACCTGATGGCCGTCCCAGCAGCCGCTCTGCAGGTAGAGCTGGCCGAAGCGGGCCAGGTCGCGCAGCGTCATCGACAGGCCACCATCGGCCATCGGATTGCCGCGACGATCGACCGTGATCTCGGCGTCGTAGCCGGCGCCCAGGGGTGCCCACAGCAGGGCGCTCATGGCTTCGGCGAAGCGCAGGCCGCACACACGCTCCACGACGATGCCGAGCAGGTCGGTCAGGATCGAGCGGTACTCGAACTGCTCGCCGTGCTCGCGATGGTTGGGCAACTTGCGGATGTAGCCGAGCAGGTCGAGATCGCACTGGTCGCTGGGTGGTGGCCGCCAACCGGCGGCGCTTTCGTAGAGGTTCACGTCGGAGTCGGGGTCGTCGTAGTCCTCCGAGAAGCGCGTGCCAGCCGTCATGTCGAGCAGGTGGCGCACGGTCGCACCCTCAAACGATGTGCCCTCAAGCTCCGGCAGGCACTCGACGAGGTGTCGTTCGGCCGCCAACCAGCCACCGCCCACCAGCACGCCGACCAGAGCGCCGACGACCGATTTTGACACCGACTGCAGCAGGTGGGGCGTGTCGCGCTCCATGCCGTTGAAGTACTGCTCGGTCACGATCCGCCCGCGATGCAGCACAAGAAAGCCATCCGCGCAGGAGCGCGCCAGCAGGCCGGCCAGCGTCGTCGAGCCCTGCGAGGTCGCAAAGGTGAGACCGTCGAGATCGGCCGGCGCCGCCGGCAGCTCGCGCACGGGACCGCGCCCGCGGCTGATGCGGGCCGAGGGCACGAGCTCGCGCACATGCTGGAAAGACCAGCGGTTCCAGGGCGCTCGCTGCCAGTTGGCCAGGGTGCCCCGGGGGTCGGCCCCCGTTGCGGCGCCGTGCACGGGGCCAAGCTCTCGAGCCGTCGGCCGGTGGGCGCTCATCGACTCACTGCAGCTTAAAGGGACTCTTGACGAAGCTCTTGGCAAACGGCGCTGAGGCAGCAGCGGCCTCGCCTGAGCCGTGCGACGCCTCGGTCCGATAGCCCGCCTGAAGGCCGGCGGTCCAGGCAAGCGCGCGCTCGTTGAGGGCGAGGTCGTCGGTCATCAGCCTGCCGCGCGTGATCAGGATGCCGAGGTCGGCGCCCTCATAGCGCCAGTCGCCCGGCCCGGTGATGCGCAGGTAGAGACCGTCGCGCTCGTCTTCGATCGCGGCGCGGCGGTACTCGAAGCGATGGTAGGCAACGAGGCCGTCGTCTGTCAGCCGCCACAGGCCCGACGAGGGCGCCGCCGTGA
>CAVXDR010000002.1:0-354431 GCA_963760655.1 uncultured Actinomycetes bacterium | reverse complement strand
AGTGATGTCCGCAGGACAGGCAGGCGAACAGGCGTGTTGCACTCAAGAAGAAACCTCCTGGGGTTCGGGGCAGCCGTCAGCCAATGGTGGCAGGAGAGTGAGAGGGCGGCGTGAGCGACGTAGGTGGACGTCATCAGTCTACGCTCCTGCGTGCCTGCGTGCGCAGCGATCGGCCGACGATGGCGCGCCGGCCGGAGCTGCGCCGCCCAGCGGGATCAGCCCCGAGGTCGTGAGCCGCTACTTCAGGCAGGCCGTGAAGAAGTCCATGCTGCCCATGACCCGGCCGCACGACCTGCGGCACACGACGCCACCCTGGCGCTGCGGGCCGGCGTCCACCCCAAGGGCGTCTCGGAGCGGCTCGGCCACGCTACCGTGGCGATCACCCTCGACATCTACTCGCACGCCATCCCGGCCATGCAGGAAGAGGCGGCGCAGCTGGTCGCGGAGCTGGTGTTCGCGGCGACGTAGCGGCTTTGCTCCTGTCAGACTGATTCTCTTCCTGCGCGCCTCTGCCGTCCCTGAGTACGAGCTTCGCTCAGGAGCAGTAGCTGGGGTCGCCCAGCTCGCAGAGGATTCCTTCCTCGGTGCGGTAGGTGCGCGCCTGCAAGCGGCGCAGTTCAACCAGTGCTTCGTCAGGACAGCTGTTGCCCGCCGCACAGTCGGCGATCTCCGGGCCATCGGCGGGAAAGCTGACATCCTTCAGGCAGCCGTCCAGGGTGCGCTTGTCGACCATGGGGGCTCTCCTTTCCATCGCAAGCTCCCTAGAGATTCCCCTGGTGCGTGCCTTCGATTCGCAGGCAGGGAGCAGGAGGAGACGATCGTGGCGACCCTGGCCGCCTGCTTTCGATCAAGGTTCGGCATCGCGCAACCGTGCAGCCGATGGGGTCCACAACCGGCGCCCAGTGACCGATGGACCCATGGCTTTTGGACTACTCCTCGCGCAGGTGCGTCGCCATCGAAGAAGCGAGCGGGGCGTCACGTGGTTGGCCAAGGGATGATTGCGCCAGCCCACCCTCTGCGGCTGCGACTCACGGGGCACGCCGACGAACACTGGTGTGCTGCTTCTCACATTCGAACGGGAGGCTGGGGCGACGTAGCGCTCGGTCAGGGTGACGCAGACGCAAGCACAGCTCAAGGCCGCCCCTGCCGTCAAGCCACGAACAGGCGAACGACGGTCGTAAGGCAGATCGCGGCGGCCACGAGGATCACGGCCTCCACGCCACGCGTGGTCAGGCCCGGCCGCCCCAAGGCGGTGCCGTCTTCGACGAGCAGGATGGCCGCGACGATCAGGCCGTACAGGACGAGCAGGGTCTTGCCGATAAGCTCGCGGGGCTTCACGAGTCCGCCTTCGGAGTGGGCGCAGGTGCGCACGAGACGAGAGCGCCAGCTACTGCCAGCTGACCCGCCGCCAGCCCCTGCGCAGGGCCGCGTGAGTGAGCTTGCGCTGGGCGTTTACCGCGACGGCCCGCTCGGCCTGCGCCAGCAGGGGCAGGTCGTTTGTCGAGTTGCCATAGGCGTAGGCGAGCTGCCAGCCGCCGGCACCGAAGCGCCGATCGGCGTAGCTGCGCAGGGCCGACCACTTGTGGGGACCCTCGACCACCGGCCCAACAAAGGCCGCTCGGCAACGACCGGCGACCACGGCAAGCTCGGTGGCGAGGTAGCCGTCGGCGTCAAGGGCCGCGGCCAGGCGACCGACGACCATGCTCAGACCGGCCGAGACCAGCAGCACGCGACAGCCACGGCGCTGCAGCTCGGCGATCTCCTCACGTGCCTCGCGGGCCACGCGCGGCAGAAGCGCCGCCACCAGCTGGTCGGCTAGCAGTTCGGCCTCAAAGGCCGGCAGGCCGTCGAGTACGGCCATGCCGCGGCGACGCGCCTGGGCGGGGTCGAGCAGGGCGCAGCGATGCGCCAAAAAGATCGCCGCCAGGCGCGCCAGGTCGGCCCAGCCAAGCAGCCCGGAGGAGCGCAGCAGGCGCAGGAAGGCAAGCTGTGCGGCGCGCTCCGAGTAGAGCGTGCCGTCAACGTCGATCGCCGCGATCCGGGCGAGTGGGCTGTATGCCTCCAGGGCTGCCTGTTGCATCGCACCGCCTTCCATCCTCGGGCACCGTTCCCTGTGTCTTTGCGTGAAATCGACAGGACCGGCTGCCGCTTGAGAGTCAGACGTGTTTGAGCTGTGAGCTGCAATGCGTAGGCGTCGCCGGCGTCCTTTGCCGTCGGATGTCGGCGAAGATGTCGGCATTCGCTGTGCGGGCAGGTACGTACCGCTCCGAGAAAGTGGCCGAGTGCAGGAGAATGTTGTGGAGGCGGCGACCGGAGTCGAACCGGTGATTAAGGTTTTGCAGACCTCTGCCTTACCACTTGGCTACGCCGCCCCGGCGCTTCGGCGTTTCGCGCGGCCGGCCGCCAGTGGCGGCCGGCCCGCCGCTCCCCCCCGCCAGACGAAAGGCAGATGGCGGGACCGATGCCCCGGCGCCTGCCGGTACGAAGCGAATCTGGAGCGGGTGAAGGGACTTGAACCCTCGACCTTCTGCATGGCAAGCAGACGCTCTAGCCAACTGAGCTACACCCGCGCAGACGGGTAGTGTACACGACCGCGGCGCGGCCCGGCAATCCGGGCGCCGCCGGCCGCGATGTCGAGCGCCGCGGTCAACGTGCGGCGCCGTCGAGCGCCGCGGTCCACCGTGCGGTGCCGTGGAGCGCCGTTGCTACCGCGCGGCGCCGTCGAGCGCCTCGTTCACCAGGCGGTCGGCCTCGGCGTTCTCCTCGCGGCGCACGCACTTGATCTCGACCTCCTGGAACTGCTCGAGCAGCGCGCGCGCCTGGGCGTGGTAGCCGCGCATGTTCTCGTCTTTTACCTTGTAGCGCCCGGTGAGCTGACGGCAGATGAGCTCGCTGTCGGAGTGCACGGTGAGCTTGCGCACGCGGCGGTCGAGGGCCAGCTCGAGGCCGGCGATCATGGCCTGGTACTCGGCGACGTTGTTAGTCGCGACGCCGATCGTGTCGGCGAACTCCTCTTCGACCTCGCCCTCGGGGCTCAGCAGCCGGCCGCCGATCGCCGCCGGTCCGGGGTTGCCGCGCGAGCCGCCGTCGACGTACAGCAGCAGGTGATCGTCGCTATGGTTGTGGCTGGGAGCAGACGGCGCGGCCGTGGCGGCCTCGGCCGTCACGGCGAGGCGGCGCCACACTCGACGGGGCTGCTCGAGGTAGCTCACCTTGACGTGCCCGGACCGCAGCTCTTCGGCGAGCTGCCGGCACCAGCGCTCCATGGCGAAGCTCTCGATGACCTCGTGTGGCACGTCGATCAGCGCCAGACCAAGACGCTCGGCGCGCTCCGCGTCGTGGTATTTGATGTCGCCGGTCACCAGGACGCCGACCCCGGCCGCCGCGGCCCGGTCGATCAGCGCGGCGCCCGAGCCCGGCAGCACCGCCACGCCCTCGATCAGGCGGTCGGGCTCGCCGGTGTGGCGGATCGCCGGCAGGCCGAACAGCACCGCCACGTCGGCGGCGAAGGCCGCGAGCGCTCGCGGCTCGCGCAGGAACCCGACGCGGCCCAGGCCAAGCGTGCGCACCTCGTCTTCGACCGGGTACACGTCGAAGGCCGGCTCCTCGTAGGAGTGGGCCGCGACGAACGCGTCGACGACCCGCTCGCGCAGCGCCCGCGGGAACACGCTCTCGAGGCGCAGCTCGGTCGTGGTCTGCTCGACGCCGATCTCACCGACGACGGGGTGTGAACGGTCGCCGGGGCGGAACGTGCCCCGGCCGGGGATGCCGAACGATACGTGGATGTACTCGCCGATCGTGCCGGCGCCGGCCGCGAAGATCGCGGCGCGCACGGCTTCGACGTCGCCCTCGGGCACGAAGCCGACCAGCTTGAGCCAGTCCATGCGGGCCGGCGCGAGCGGCACGACGCCCTCGAGGTCGAGCGCCTCGCAGACCACGTCGGCCAGGCCGCCGTGGGCCTTGTCGACGTTGGTGTGGGCGGCGACCACCGCGACCCCGGCGCGCGCCGCGCGCAGCACGAGCTCCCCAGGCCAGACGTCGGCGGTGACGGCGGCGAGCGGGTCGCGCACGAGCGGGTGATGCACGAGCAGGAGCTGGCAGTCGCGCCGCGCGGCGTGATCGACCGCCGCGACCGTGGGGTCGAGAGTCACGAGGATCGCATGGACCTCGCTCTCGCGGTCGCCGACCTGCAGGCCGACGCTGTCCCAGGGCTCGGCGAGCTCGAAGGGAGCGAGGCGATCGACGACGGCAAGGACATCGGCGAGCTCCATGATGGCGGGAGTCTACCACCCGGGGAACGGGCCCAAGCGGAGCGGCGGCTCGTCTGCCGTCGCGACGACCGGCTCACCGACCGCCGCGGCGCCGTCGCCGAGCGCGACCGCGCCCGGAGCCGGCTCGCCCTCGCCGTCGCCGTCACCTTCGGCCACGCTGCTGCCGCTGCCGCGCGGGGTCGGGCACTTCAGCCGGGCGCCGCTGCACGCCACCGTGGGCGGTCCGCGCGGCCGCTCCGTGCCGATCCTCGAGTACCACGTGATCGGCGCGCCGCCGCCGACCGAGCCCTATCCAGAACTGTTCGTGTCGCTCGTCGACTTCGCCGCCCAGATGCGCTGGCTCGAGCGCAACGGCTACACGGCGGTCACGCTCGACCAGGTCGCCGCGTTCTGGCGCGACCACGGCCTGCTGCCGGCCAAGCCGGTCGTGCTGAGCTTCGACGACGGCTACCGCAGCGACTGGACCGTCGCCGCCCCGATCCTGCAACGCATCGGCTGGCCCGGCGTCCTGAACCTCTGCATGAACGCCGTCGGGCCCCACCGCGACCTGCCGGTCGGCCTCGTGCACGGCCTCGTGCGAGCCGGCTGGGAGATCGACGACCACACCCTCACCCACCCCGACCTGACCACGCCTGGCCCTGCAGGCAGCGCGAGGGGGCGGGCCGTACGGCCCGCCCCCTCGCGCCTTGCAGCAATCGTGCGGCGGCCGCTACCGCACCGTCGAGCGCTCGCTCCGGCGCTGGCTCTCGATCACCTCGCGCTCCATGCGGCGGAGCTGCTCCTCCTGGCGGGCACGCAACACCTCGCGGCGCTCACGTTCGTACTCGCGCTGCTGCCGCTCGACCCGTTCGGCGCGCTCCGCCTCTTGCCGTCGGCGTTCGATCAGCCGGCGGCGCTCTTCGGCGTCCTCCCACCACAGGTCGGAGTAGTCCTTGTAGCCAGTGCACATGGGATCCTCCTTTCGAACGATTTGCAGGAGTTTCCCGATGTCGCCACGGCGAAACCGGCAATCCGCGCCCAGTGGAGGAGACGTGGGGGCACCACCCCGACGGCTGAGCGCGCAGCGGCCGCGCGCGGGCCCGATCGCGGTCGGGCCGGCCGCCGCAGCCCTAGGCAGTCGGCCCCGCCGCCGCCACCTCGGCCGGCACTGTGGCTCGGTACTTGTCGAAGTTGGCGTCGAAGCGCGCGGCGAGCGCCCTGGCCTGGTCGTCGTAGGCGGCCGGATCGCCCCAGGTCGCGCGTGGCGACAGCACGGCGGGCGGCACGCCGGGGCACGACGCCGGCACGAGCACCTTGAACCACGGGTCGGGGGCGAAGGCGACGTCGTCGAGCTCGCCGGCCAGCGCGGCGCGCAGCAGGCGGCGCGTGAGGCCGATCTTCATGCGCTGCCCGACGCCGTAGGGCCCGCCGCTCCAGCCGGTGTTGACCAGCCAGCAGGTGGCGCCGTGGCGCCGCAGCCGGTCGGCCAGCAGGCTCGCATACACGGCCGGCGGCCGCGGCATGAAGGGCGCGCCGAAGCAGGCCGAGAAGGTGGGCACCGGCTCGGTCACGCCGTCCTCGGTGCCGGCCAGCTTGGCCGTGAAGCCCGAGAGAAAGTGGTAGCTCGCCATCTCGGGGGTGAGCCGGGCGATCGGCGGCAGCACGCCGTAGGCGTCGCAGGTGAGGAACACCACGTTGCGCGGGTGGCCGCCGCGCCCCGCGGCGACGTGGCCGCGGATGTGGCCCACCGGGTAGGTCGCGCGGGTGTTCTCGGTGATCGTGTCGTCGTCGTAGTCGATCGCCCGGGTCCAGGGGTCGACCCTGACGTTCTCGAGGATCGAGCCGAAGCGCACCGCCTTGACGATCTGCGGCTCGGCCGCCGGCGAGATGCGGATCACCTTCGCGTAGCAGCCGCCCTCGAAGTTGAAGACGCCGTCGTCGCTCCAGCCGTGCTCGTCGTCGCCGATCAGGTGGCGGCCGGGATCGGCTGAGAGCGTCGTCTTGCCCGTGCCCGACAAGCCGAAGAACAGGGCGGTGTCGCCGCCGCGCCCCACGTTGGCGCTGCAGTGCATGGGCAGCACGCCGCGCTCGGGCAGCAGGTAGTTCATGACCGAGAACACCGACTTCTTGATCTCGCCGCCGTACATGCTGCCGACGATCAGCACCAGGCCGCGCTCGAGGTCGATGCCGATGAACGTCTCGGAGCGGGCGCCGTCGGCGCGCGGCGAGGCGGTGAGCGCGCCGCAGTCGACCACGGTGATCGCCGGCGTGAAGCGCTCGTGGAGCTCGGGCCCGGTCGCGGGCAGGAACAGCGTGTGTGCAAAGAGCGCATGCCAGGTCGCCTCGGAGACGACCCTGATCGGCAGCCGGTAGCGCGGGTCGGCGCCGGCGAAACCGTCGAAGACGAACGACTCGCGGTGCTGCAGGAAGGCGCTCGCCTTGTCGAGCAGGTGGTCGAACATCGGCCGCGTGCAGGGCCGGTTCACCGGCCCCCAGTCGATGCTGTCGTGGATCGACGGGACGTCGACCAGGAACCGGTCGTCGGGCGAGCGGCCCGTGCGCTGGCCGGTGCGCACCACGATCGCGCCGTTGCCGGCAAGGATGCCCTCGCGGCGCGCCAGCGAGCGCGCCACGAGCTCGGCGTAGGGCAGGTTGCGGTAGATCTGCCCGACGCCGGTGAGACCGGCCGCGGCGAGGTCGTCGCGCACGCAGCTTGCAGCTTCGTCTGAGATCACGCCCATGGCTCTCCGTCGCTTCGGTCGGTCCGGCATGCGTGCGGCCGGCGCGGCCGCGCCGGCCCACTGCCGAGTATAGCCGAGCGGGCCGCCCCGGTAGGAGACGCCGTGCCGACCATCCCCGACGCCGCGACCACAGGCCCAACGCGGGCGGACCGGCCTCGCGCGCCTGCGCACGAGGCCTGGCCGCGGGCGGCCGGCGGTAGCCCTACAGCGAGCGCCCCAGGCCGAAACCGGCCTTGACCGCGTCCATCACGCGGCCCACGGCGAACGAGTCGCCGATGTTGAAGAGCTCGGCGGCGACGTGCCGGCGCAGGCACTCGTCGTGCAGGCCTGCGGCCGGCCGCAGGCCGGCCGCCAGCACCACGAGGTCGGCGACCAGCGTGTCGTCGACCTCGTCGACCGGCAGCGGGCGGGCCAGCGGGTTGCGGATGTTGGCCGGCAGCAGGGGCGCCCAAGTGACGTACGGATCGGGCACCGCCGGCGCGGCGTTGCGCCTGACGGCGACCGACGCCGCGCCGACCGCCGCGAGCCGGGTGCAGTTGAGCAGGCGCACGCCGTTGCGCTCGAGGTAGTGCAGCAGGTAGCCGCGGTTGGCGGTGCAGGTGCCGGCCATGAAGTGGGGCAGCAGCTCGACGACGGTGACCTGCTTGTCGTGCTCGGCGGCCAGCCAGAAGGCGACCTCGCAGCCGACGGCGCCGCCGCCGACCACGACGACGCGGCGGGCGGCGGCGGCCAGCTCGGGGCGCCGCAGCAGGTCGACCGCCGCCACCACGTGAGCCGCGTCGATGCCGTCGACCGGCGGTCGCACCGCCTCGGCGCCGGTGCAAGTCACCACCGCGTCGAAACCCTCGGCCGCGAGCGCGTCGGCCGTGGCGGCGGTCTCGAAGCGCACGTGCAGGGCATGGGCGGCGGCCGTGCGTGCGAGCAGGCCGCCGAGGTACTCGAGGTAGTTGGCCACGTCGAGCTTGGCGCGCGGCACCGAGCCGGGCACGAGCATGCCGCCGGCCCGGTCGAGCCGTTCGTAGAGCGTCACGTCGTGGCCACGCTCGGCGGCCGCGCAGGCGCAGGCCACGCCGGCCGGCCCGGCGCCGACCACGGCCACGCGGCGCGGCGCGGCGGCGGGCGGCGCGTCGGCCGGCACGAGGTGCTCGAAGCCGGCCCGCGGGTTGACGGCGCACTGCGGATGGCCGGCCTCGACGATCTCGTTGAGGCAGCCCTCCTGGTCGCCGATGCACGGCACGATCTCGGCGACGCGGCCGGCGTAGGCCTTGAGCGGCCACTGCGGGTCGGCCAGCAGGGGCCGCGCCAGCATGACCATGTCGCAGGCCCCGTCGCGCAGCGCCTGCTCGGCGAGGTCGGGGTTGCCGAGCTTGCCGACCGCGACGACCGGCACCTCGAGACCGGCGTTTGAGCGCACGCCGCGGTGGCGCAGATACTCCCTGGCCGCGCGCGCGACCTGCAGGTAGCAACCCGGCGGCATGAAGGTCGGCGGGTGCGGCAGCCACCAGTCGTCGTAGCAGCCCAGGTCGACGTCGAAGGCGTCGACGCCGGCGGCCACGAGATCGGCCATGAAGGCGAGCGTCATCTCGGCCGTGCGCTCACCGCGCAGGCGGCGCAACGCGTCGACCGAGCTCATGCGCTCGCCGTAGGTCTCGTCGAGCGCCGACGTCAGGTCGAGGCGGTACATGATCGGGTAGCGCGGGTCGGTGCGGCGCCGCACCTCGGCCACCAGGTCGAGGCCGAAGCGGCGCCAGTCGGCGTAGCGTCCATGGCGGCGGCGGTTGAAGGCGGGGCTCGTGAGCTGATCGAGCAGGTAGCCCTCGTGACCGTGCAGGTAGATGCCGTCGACCTGCATCGCCCTGGCGTCGGCGGCCGCCTGCCCGGCGGCCTTGACGATAGCCCGGCACTCGCGGTCGAGCAGCGGCCGGCAGGGCACGGCCGGCAGGTAGAAGTTGCGGTTCCACGACGCCGACACCGGCAGCCGGCGCTTGGCCAGCAGGCACTCGGGCGAGCCGACCCGGCCGAGACCGGCGGTGAGCTGCACGAAGAAGCGAGCGCCGTGCGCGTGGCAGGCCGTCGCGATGTCGCGCCAGCCGGCGAACACCGAGCGCGAGCGGTCGATACGCGGAAAGTACGACAGGTCGCCGCGCTCGGTGACGGCCGGGTCGATCCCCTGGCTCACCGGCACGAGCCCCGAGGTGATGAGGCCGGCGCCGCCGCGCGCCCGTTCGGCGAACCAGGCGACCATGCGGTCGCTCGGGCGGCCCGTCTCGTCGGCCGACGAGAGGTTGCCCATCGGCCCCATCACGATGCGGTTCTTGATCGTGACCGCGTTGATCGCGACCGGCGAGAACAGGTGCTCGAACGGGTGCAGCGACGCTGTCAGCCGTCCCCGGGCGAGGCGCTCGTCGCGCAGGAACCAGTCGCCGTGATCGTCGGTGAAGCGCACCGTCAGACCTCGATCGTGCCCTCGCTCACCAGCACGCACTCGCCGCCGATCCAGGCGCCGACGACCGCGCCGCCGCGCTTGTCGGCGCGTGCCTCGAGCACGCTTGGACGGCCCATCTCGACCCCCTGCGCGATACGCCAGGCGAAGCTGCCGTCGGCCGCCGGGTCGAGGCGGGCGAGCAGCGCGGCCAGAGCGCAGTTCGCGCTGCCGGTGGCCGGGTCTTCGGGAATGCCGTCGAGCGGCGAGAACATGCGGGCGCGCAGGTCGTACTCGTCGCCGCTGCGCACGTACAGGTGGACGTCGGGCGGCTGCACGCCGGCCGCGACGAGCGCCTCGATGCCGGCCGTGTCGGGGCGCGCCCGCTCGAGCGCGTCGCGCCCGGTGAGCTCGGCGATGACGAACGGCAGGCCGACCGACGCGACCAGGGGCCGGTGAGCGCTCGTCGCGACGTCGGCGGGCGCGAGCGAGACGGCGCGGGCGAGCAGCTCGAGCGGCACCTCGGGACCGACCGCGAGCCCCTGCGGCGCGGTCAGCTCGCAGCGCAGGCGGCCGTCGGCCGCGGAGCGCACGGTGACCGGCACGATGCCGGCCTGCTCCTCGAAGGTCACGGTCGTCTCGGGGGCGAGGGGGCCGAGCGCCCCGGTCGCGGCCAGTACGAACGCCGTGCCGACGTTGGGGTGGCCGGCGAACGGCACCTCGCTCATCGGCGTGAAGATGCGCACCCGTCGGGTGTGGCCGGCCTCGGCAGCGAGCACGAACGTGCTCTCCGAGAAGTTGAACTCGCGCGCGACCTGCTGCATGCGCGCCGCGTCGAGGCCGTCGGCCGCGGGCAGCACGGCGAGCTGGTTGCCGCCGAAGCGGGTGTCGGTGAAGACGTCGCAGGTGTAGTAGCGCACACGCATGCCCGATGCTCCCTCTCGCCCTCGTGATCGCTTCATCATACGTCGCCCGCCCAGGCCTACGACGCGCCCCCCGCCGCGACTCCCGCCGCCCCGCCGCCGCTTGCTGTGATGCTCGTCGTACGCCTGCGCCATTTCTAGGGTTGCGCGCGCCAAGCGGACGGTTTACGGTACGCCGTTGGACACGCGGCCCGGGGGGAGGCAGTCGATGGCAGAAGGCGTCGTGCAGACCGTCGTGCGCACCGCCGCCGAGCTCACGGCGAGCCTGCACGAGGACGAGGTGCTGCGCGCCGCCGTGCGCAACGTCGGACGGGGGACATGCGCCGCGAGCTGCTCGGTCTACGACTACTCGCCGACCTACGACCTGCTCACGCTGAAGGCCGCCTGGAGCACCGACGACGACGACGACCTGCAGACTTTGGTCGGTACCTCGTTCGGCCCGGCCGATCGCCCCTGCCTCTTCCCCGCCGTGCGCGAACGGCGCACGGTCGAGACCCACGTGAACGACCCCGGTCTCTCCCAGCGGCTGCGTGACGACCTGTGGAGCGACCTGACGCTCGTCGCCACCCCGCTCAGCGCGGGCGCCGAGCTGCTCGGCCTGCTCGTGGTGAGCGAGAAGTCGATCAGGCACTTCACGCCGGGCGAGCGCGAGCTGCTCGAGGCGCTCGCCGCACTGGTCGGCCCGGCCGTCGCCAACGCCCGCCTGTTCGGCCGGCAGTCCGACCAGAACCGCTACCTCGCCGCCCTGCTCGAGTCGAGCCGCGCGCTGAGCTCGGTGGTCGTGCTCGATCAGGTCCTCGAGACGGTCGCCAGCAAGACGGCCGAGGCGCTCGACGTCGTGCGCTGCCGCATCTGGGAATACGACCAGGCCGCCGACCGCTTCGACGAGCGCACCGACTTCATCGACCCCGACTACGACGGCCTGCTCCCCGAGCCCGTCTCGACCGACGACCCCTCCTCGGTCGTGCGCCGGGCGATCGCCACCGGCGAACTCGCCAGCGAGCGCCTCGTCGCACACCAGCCGCCGGGGCGCAAGCTGTTCCGGCGTGGGCCGGTCCCCGCTCAGCCGCAGACGCGCATGGCGCTGCCGCTGCTGTTCGCGGGGGCGCCGGTCGGCGTGATCGTGCTCGTCGAGCCGCGCGGCGAGCGCGAGTTCAGCGGGACCGAGCTCGACCTCGCGCGGGCGCTGGCGGAGCAGGCAGCGACCGCCATCCAGAACGCCCACCTCTACCACCACCTCGAGGAGCAGGCCATCACCGACGGGCTGACCGGCCTCGCCAACCACCGCCACTTCTACGACCGGCTCCACGAGGAGGTGGCGCGCGCCCGGCGCTACCGCTTTCCGCTATCGCTGCTCATGCTCGACATCGACGACTTCAAGCGCTTCAACGACGCTCACGGCCACCAGGCAGGCGACGACGCGCTGCGCCTCGTCGGCGCCATCCTCAAGCTCGGCCTGCGCCAGAAGATCGACCTCGCCGCGCGCTACGGCGGCGAGGAGTTCACCGCGATCCTGCCCAACACCGCCCTGGGCGGCGCCACCGTGGCCGGCACTCGCCTGGCCAACGAGATCGCCGAGCTCATCTCGACGCGTCCCTCGAGCGACGACCACACCGAGGGCGCTGCCGACGTGGGCGAGCGCCTGCGCCAGAGCGTGGCCGACGCGTCGGCCACCAGCGCGTCGATCCTGCCGGCGCGCATCACGGTCAGCGTCGGGGTAGCGGAGCTCGGCGACGAGCACGACGCCGACGCGCTCGTCGCCGCCGCCGACGCCGCCCTCTACGTCGCCAAACGCACCGGCAAGAACAAGGTCTGCGTCACGCCGTAGCGACGGCCGCTCCCTCGCAGAGGCGGCCGCGCCCGCGAGCGGGCGCCCGCGGTGATCACGGAAAGGAGCCGGGCAGTGAACGCCGTCGTGGTCTACGAATCGCTCTGGGGCAACACGGCCGCGGTCGCCCGCGCCGTCGCCGAGGGTCTCGGGCCCGGGGCGCGGGCGCTCTCGACCGCCGAGGCGACGCCCGACGTCGTCGCCGGCGCCGACCTGATCGTCGTCGGCGCGCCCGTGCTCGGCTTCAAGCTGCCCACCGAGCGCATGCGCGAAGGGGCGCTCGCCAACCCCGGCGGCAAGCCGCCCCGTCCGGCCGACCTGTCCCACCCCTCGATGCGTTCCTGACTCGACGCCTTGCCGGCCGGTCACGGCCGCTCGGCCGCGTTCGACACCGAGGCGCGCCGCCCCTTCGGCAAGGCGGCGCCGACCATCCTCACGACGCTCGAGAAGGTGGGCTACGCGCGTCTGGCCGACCCGGTGGGGTTCATCGTGGCGGGCAAGTTCGGGCCGCTGCGCGACGGCGAGCTCGAGCGCGCCCGGCGCTGGGGCGGCGAGCTCGCCGCGGCGCTCGGCTGAGGTCGAGCGAGGCGCTCGCCCACGACGGCGAGTGGTGGGCCCAGCAGGGCTCGAACCTGCGACCGGCCGATTATGAGTCGGCTGCTCTGACCAGCTGAGCTATGGGCCCCACGGGGCCATGATACGCTGCCCGTCGTGCGGGACGCGCCGCACGGGCACGGCGGTCCGCAAGCGGACGGCGCACCGGCAGGGGGATTCTATGACGGTCAGCGGCGACTCAGGTAGCGCGGGGCCGGCGGCCGCTCCGCCATCCGGACCCGTGGCACCGGGCTTCGCCGGCCTGCCGCTCGGTGAGCTGGCACGCCGCACCGCCGTCGTGCTCCTCGTGGTCCTGGCCTTCGCGGCGGCCGTCTGGCTGCTCCTGCAGGTCCGCGAGATCGTGTTGTGGCTCGTCATCTCCGTGGTGCTCGCCATGGCGCTCGAGCCGGCCGTCGCCTGGCTCACCCGCCACCGGCTGCGCCGCGGCCTGGCCGCCGTGCTCGTCAGCCTGATCGCCCTCGCCGTGCTGCTCGTGGTCGTGGCGCTGCTCGCGGTGCCCCTCGTCAACCAGGCGCGCCAGCTCGTCGACGACCTGCCCAACTACGTCCACGACCTGACCAGGCCCGGCAGCCCCTTCGGCAGCCTCGAGACACGCTTTCACATCGTCGAGCGCCTCAAGGAGCTCGCGCCGCGCACGCTCACGCTGCTGGTCGGCGCCGGCACGCCGGCGCTGCAGGCGTTGAAGACGACCTTCGCGCTGATCGCCGCCGCCGTCTCGATCCTTACCCTGACCGTGCTGCTGCTGATCGATGGGCCGCGCGTCTGGCAGTGGATGCTCTCGCTGCTGCCGGTCGAGCGCCGGCCCGTCGCCCGCGACCTGGCCGCCCGCCTGCTCGCCTCGATCGGCGGCTACGTGCGCGGCAACCTGCTGATCAGCCTGATCGCCGGCGTCACGGCCTACATCGCGATGCTCGTCGCCGGCGTGCCGTTCGCCCTGCCGCTCGCCGTGGCCGTCGGCGTGCTCGACCTGATCCCGCTCGTCGGCGCCACCCTCGGCGCGATCCTCTGCGTGGTCGTGGCCCTCGCCGGCGTCGGCTGGCTGCCCGCGGCCGGTCTTGCCGTGTACTTCATCGTCTATCAGCAGATCGAGAACAACCTGATCCAGACGATCGTCTACTCGCGCACCGTCGCGCTCTCGCCGCTGGCCGTCCTGGTGGCGACCCTCTGCGGCGCCGCCGTCGCGGGCATCGTCGGCGTGCTGCTCGCCATCCCGGTCGCCGCAGCCGTGACCATCACCATCATCGAGATCCGCACGCTGCGCGCCGCACCGGCGCCGGGCGAGGCCCTGGCGACCGCCGGCGAGCCGGCCGGCGGCGCACCGCCAGCCGCCGCCGACTAAGGCCGCGTCGGCGCCCCCCGACGGCCGGGGCCGCGCCGACGCCCGGCACAGCGGACCCGACGCTCACGCACTCGTCCAGCCGCCCGCCGCTCGCTTGTCCACTCCGTCCAGTCGCGCCGTTTGCGGGCGCCTTCACGAAGATGGAGACTACGGCAATCGGGGAGGGTCGTGGGGTCGAGGGATATCCCCCGCGGACTTCCGTAGTGCTCATGGTGAGCGGGGTCGGCTGGCCATAGTGACCACCTTCCTACGCCGGCCGCTCCGTGCTGCCCTGAGCGAACTCCAAGGAGGAGTGGATGGTCGGGCACGTGAACTCAGGAGACACGGCGTTCATCCTGATCTGCGCGGCACTGGTCGCGCTGATGACGCCGGGTCTCGCGTTCTTCTACGGTGGCCTGGTCCGCCGCAAGAACTTCCTCGCGATCATGATGCAGTCGTTCATCTCGATGGGCGTCGTGACGTCGATCTGGGTGTTCTTCGGCTACTCGCTCGCCTTCTCCGGCGGCGCCGGCGGCGTCATCGGCAACCTGCACTGGGCGGCGCTCAGCCACGTCGGCCAGCTCCCCGGCCCGTGGGCCCCGACCATCCCGGCCCAGGCCCACTTCGTCTACCAGGAGATGTTCGCGATCATCACGCCGGCGCTCATCACCGGCGCCTTCGCCGATCGCGTCAAGTTCAAGAGCTACCTCTGGTTCCTCGTGCTGTGGAGCATCATCGTCTACATCCCGTTCGTGCACTGGATCTGGGGCGGCGGCTGGCTCGCGCAGCACGGTGTGCGCGACTGGGCCGGCGGCGCGGTGGTCCACATGAGCGCCGGCTACGCGGCCCTCGCCTCGGTGTTCGCCGTCGGCAAGCGCCGCTTCGCCCCGGGTGAGCGCAGCCTGCCGCACAACGTGGCCTTCGTGGCCCTGGGCACCGGCCTGCTGTGGTTCGGCTGGTTCGGCTTCAACGGCGGCGACGGATCGGCCGCCAACGGCTTCGCGGCCCAGGCCTGGGTCAACACCGACATCGCCGGCTCGATCGCGATGTGCACGTGGCTCGCGATCGGCTGGTGGCACGACGGCAAGCCCAGCCTGGTCGGCGCCCTCACCGGCGCCGTGGCCGGCCTCGCCACGATCACGCCGTGCGCCGGCTTCGTGCCGACCTGGGCGTCGTTCATCATCGGCGTGGGCGCCGGCTCGGTGGCCTTCTTCGCGGTGATCTTCAAGCAGAAGATGCAGTGGGACGACGCGCTCGACGTGTGGGCCGCCCACGGTGTGGGCGGCACGCTGGGGATCATCCTGCTCGGCGTCTTTGCCGAGACCGCCATCAACCCGTCGGGCGGTCAGGGGCTGATCACCGGCCACGCCAGCTTCTTCGGCTGGCAGGTGCTGGCGGCCGTGATCGTGGCGGCCTACGCCTTCGTCGCCACCTTCCTCATCCTCAAGCTGATCAACCTGTTCGGACCGATCCGCGTACCCGACTCGGTCGAGCTCAAGGGTCTCGACGAAAGCGAGTTCGGCGAGGCGGCCTACGACCTGATCTAAGGGTCGATCAGCGCGGCGCGGGCGGCGCGGCGACCGGCAAGCACCGGAGCCGGCCGTCCCGCCCGCACCGTGCGAACGTGCCGCTCCCGGGGGCGGGGCGAAAGCTTGCGAGGTTTTCGCCCCGCCCCCTCGATTTGCAGCCAAAACGTAGTGCGCAGGCGGCGCCGCGTGGCCATCGCGTTGCCCGTCCCGCGGTTGACCCCGGCCGTACCCGACGAGAGGGTTTTCAGAGGTGACGACCCGCGAGTCGAGACGGGGCAACCCCGCGAGGGAGGGAGCAACTCACAATGAGCCACATCAACCCGGGCGACACGGCCTTCGTCCTGATCTGCGCCGCGTTCGTCGCGATCATGACCCCCGGCCTGGCTTTCTTCTACGGCGGCCTCGTGCGGCGCAAGAACGTGATCACGATCATGATGCAGAGCTTCGTGTCGCTCGGCGTGGTCACGCTCATCTGGATCGTCTGCGGCTTCAGCCTGGCGTTCGGCCCCGACGTGCACGGGGTGATCGGCAACCTGCATCTCGCCTTCCTGAACCACGTCGGCCAGACGCCCAACCCGCAGTACGCACCGACCGTGCCGTTCCTGGCCTTCTTCGTCTTCCAGCTCACCGTCGCCGCCCTCACGCCGGCCCTCATCACCGGCGCCTTCGCCGACCGCGTGCCCTTCAAGAGCTACATCGCCTTCCTCACGCTCTGGAGCCTGCTCGTCTACGTGCCGCTCGCGCACTGGATCTGGGGCGGCGGCTTTCTGCAGCAGTGGGGCGTGCTCGACTTCGGCGGCGGCATGGTCGTGCACGCGAGCGCCGGCTTCGCCGCCCTGGCGTCGGTCTGGGTGATCGGCAAGCGCGTCTTCGCCCCGGGCGAAGAGGAGCGGCCGAGCAACATCCCGCTCATCGCGATCGGCCTCGGCCTGCTGTGGTTCGGCTGGCTCGGCGACAACCCGGCCAACGCGATGCACGCCAACGGCGTGGCCGCCCAGGCCTGCGTCAACACGTTCATCGCCGGCGGCCTGGCCATGCTCGTCTGGATGTTCACCGACTGGGTGCGCACCGGCAAGGCGGGCATGGTGGGCGCCCTCACCGGCGTGCTCGCCGGCCTCGTCGTCGTGACTCCGATGGCCGGCTACGTGCCCACCTGGGCGGCGGCCTTCAGCGCCCTGGCGGCCGGCTGGATCTGCTACATCGCCACGCACTTCCGCGCCGCCCGCGGCTGGGATGACTCCCTCGACGTCTGGGGCGTGCACGGCGTCGCGGGCCTGCTCGGCTCGCTGCTCGTCGGCTGGTTCGCCTACGCCTCGGTCGGCGGCCACAACGGCATGCTCGCCGGCAACGGCCACCAGTTCGCGCTGCAGTGCGCCGGCGTCGGCATCGCGGTCGGCTACGCCTTCGCCGTGAGCTTCGGCATCCTCAAGGTCGTCGACCTGGTGGCGAGCGTCCAGGTGTCTCACCAGGCGCAGCTCGCCGGGCTCGACCAGGAGCTCCACGGCGAGTCGGCGTACGACCTCGCCTGATCGAGCGGCTCGCAGTGACGGGGGGGCGGGGCGCCTGCGGCGCCCCGCCCCCGCCGTCCTTCTCTTGTACACTGGCCGCCATGGCGAGCGACGACACGAGCGTGACGATCGGCGTGCTGCTGGCCGGCGGCAGCGGCCGCCGGGCCGGCGTCGACAAGCGCTTCCTCGTGCTCGACGGCCACACCCTGCTGCAGCGCAACCTCGCGTTCCTGCGTGAGCGCTTCGCCACGGTCCTCGTCTCCATCGGCCCGGGCCAGCGGCTCGATCTGGGCGACGCCGGCGGAGCCGGCGTCGAGGTGCTTGCCGACGCCTGGCCGGGCGCGTCGCCGATGGCCGGCATCGCGACCGCGCTGCGGCGCTGCGACGCGCCGGTCTTCGCGCTGGCCGTCGACGTCGTGCGGCCCGACCCCGGCGCCTGCGAGCGCCTGCTCGGCGCGCTGCCCGGTCACGACCTCGCGCTGCCCGCGATCGACGGCCACTTCCAGCCGCTCTTTGCCGCCTACGGGCCGCGCTGCCTGCCCGTCATGGTCCGCCTGCTCGAAGCCGATCGCCACAGCCTGCTCGACGTGCACCCCGAGGTCCGCGTCGCGGCCGTGCCGTTCGCCGGCGACGAGCCCTTCCTGGGCATCAACACGATGGCCGACTACGAAGCGGCCCGCGGCCGGCACCCCGGCGCCGTCGCGCCGGCGCCGCCCGGGCCGGCGCCGGCGCTCGTGGCGATCGTCGGCAAGAGCGACTCCGGCAAGACCACGCTCATCGAGAAGCTCGTCCCCGAGCTCGTGCGCTTCGGGCTGCGGGTCGGCACCGTCAAGCACGACGCCCACAGCTTCGAGATCGATCACCCCGGCAAGGACTCCTGGCGCCATGGTCAGGCCGGCGCCCACGCCTATGTGGTGGCCTCGCGCGAGCGCCTCGCCTACATCGCCCGGCTCGACGGCGAGCTGCCCCTGGCCGACATCGCGCGGCGCTACTTCGTCGGCTTCGACCTGGTGGTCGCCGAGGGCTACAAGGCCACGGCGCCGCACCGCGTCGAGGTCTTCCGCGCCGGGGCCGGCCACGCCGCGCCCCTCTGCGCGCCCGGTGAGGCCCTCGCGCTCGTCACCGACGCGCCGCTCGAGCACGGCCACCGCTTCGGCCTGAACGACGGCGCGGGCCTGGCCCGCTTTCTCGTCACCCGGCTCGACACCCTGCGGCGCTACACCTAGCCACGCAGCGCCACGAAGCCGGCGACGACGCCGGCCGCGAAGCGCCGCCGAGCGACGATCGTAAACCCGGCCCGACCGAGGTGGGCGGCCACGTCGCCGCCCGTGCCCAGCGCCCGAGTCGAGGCTGCGAGCAGCTCGTAGAGCTCGGCGCGGCCGGCGAGGGCGGCGCCCAGGCGCGGCGCGACGTCGAAGAAGTACCGTCCGGCCGGCGTGCCCAGCAGGCCGGGCGCCGGCGTCACCGCTTCGAGGACGACGAGCCGGCCGCCCGGCACGAGCAGCCCCCGCAGGGCAGGGAGCAGAACATCCGGCGTGGCGACGTAGCGCAGCCCGAATCCCACCGTGACCGCCGCGAACGGCCCGCCGACGGCCGCGACGGCCGCGGGGTCGGCCAGGTCGGCGACGACGCTGCGGGCCGGCAGCCCCTCCGCCGCCAGACGGGCGGCGGCGACGGCCAGCGCCGCCGGGGCGACGTCGACCGCCGTCACCGCGGCGCCGCGGCGGGCCAGGGCCAGGGCGAGCAGGCCGGTGCCGGCGCAGGCGTCGAGCACCGGCCGGCCGGCCGCGGCCTCGACCGCCCGCCGCGCCGCCCAGCGCCGCCAGGCGGCGTCGCGGCCGAACGTGAGCACCGTGTTCACGCGGTCGTAGGTCGCGGCGCTCTCGTCGAACAGGCGGGCGATGCCGGCGACGGCGCCCCGCGCCGCCGGTGACGACGCGGTCACGCCGTCACCGCCAGGCCGATCAGCAGGGCGGCCAGCACGAGGTCGGGATAGAGGCTGCCGCGGTTGAAGAACGACGCGGCCTGGGCCGGCGTCGGACGCCGCACCAGGCGCACCGCGGGGACACCGAGCGCCCACACGCCGAGCACCAGGGCGAGCGCCGTCGCGGCCGCCGGCATGGGCAGCAGCAGGGTCGCGGCCAGGCAGGCGGCCGAGACGGCGGCCGCGGCCCGGGCCGCGGCCGCCACGCCGTACACCGTGGCCACGGTGCGGATGCCGACCGGCGCGTCGCTGCCGACGTCGGTCAGGTCGTTCACGATGTTGCGGCCGCCGATCTCCCACAGGCCGAGCACGGCGAAGAGCCCGAGCGCGCCGGGGCGCAGCGGTGCGACGGCGGCCCAGCCGGCCAGGCCGCCGCAGCCCACCATCACGCCGGACAGCACCGTCTTCCAGGGGGTCACCGAGCGCAGCCGGCAGTAGACGACCTGCGTGACGCCGGCCACGACGAAGAAGGCCAGGGCGAGCGGGCTGAGCAGGGCGGTGCCGAGCGCGCCGAGCGCCGCCAGGCCGGCCACCCAGGCGACCGACACCCGCAGGCTGAGCAGGCCGTGCGCCAGCGGATGTCGCACGAAAGCGGTATCGACGTCGTGCTCGGGCGCGGCGCTCTTGCCGGCGGCCAGCGAGGCCTCGTCGACCTTGCGGTCGAGCAGGTCGTTCAGCGCGTACAGCGAGAACGAGGCCGCGCAGGCCGCCGGCAGGCCGATCAGAACGACGCGCGCCGGCGGCAGGCCGCCGACGGCGAGCACGACGCCGAGCGCCGGCTGGGCGATGGTGAGCAGGGCCTGCTTGCCTCGCGAGAAGTCGAAGATCACGGCCGCCAGGCCGGGCGCCGCAGCGCCGGCCCGCCCGCCGGCCGCCGTCGCGCCGGCCCGCCCGCCGACAGTCCCAGCCCGTGCGCCCTTCATCGCGACCCCGCCCCCCTGGCGCTGCCCGCGCGCCGTCGCACCGCCGGCTCGCCGGCCGGCTGCAGCGCTTGCTTCCCCAGGGTGCGGTCGCTCACACCGCTGGCGCGATCACCGCCGAGCCGGGGACGGCGGGGGCGAGGCGGCGTCTCGAGAAGACGGGGGAGCGGGCGCCGGACCGGCGCCCGCTCCCCCCGCGGGCCTTTGTTCGGAGTGGCGCTACAGCGCCTGGAGCCGCTCGATCAGCGCCGGCACGACCTTGTAGAGGTCGCCGACGATGCCGTAGTCGGCGAGCGCGAAGATCGGCGCGTCCTTGTCGGTGTTCACGGCCGCGATCACCTTGGCCTGCGAGACGCCGACCGTGTGCTGCACCTGGCCGGAGATGCCGACCGCCAGGTAGACGTCGGGCACGGTCTTGGCGCCCGACAGGCCGACGATGCGATCCTCGGGCAGCCAGCCGAAGTCGGCCAGGCTCTTGGTGCAGGCGAGCTCGGCGGCGAGCGCGGCGGCGAGACCCTCGCCGAGCGCCACGTCCTCGCGCTTGCCCAGACCGCGGCCGATGCCGACGATGCGCGGCGCCGCCGACAGGTCGACCGACTCGCCCTCTTTGGGGCGCCGGTCAGCGACGGTCACGGCCGGCGCGCTGAGCGCGGGCGACACGGCGACGACGTCGCCGCCGCCCGCCGGCGCGCCGGCCTCGAAGACCTTGGGCATGACGGCGACGACCTGGGTCGCGCTGGTGACCGCCTCGCGCTGCACCGTCGCGCCGCCCAGGTTGTAGCGGCCGGCCACCAGGCGGCCGTCCTCGACGGCGAGCGAGGTGGCGTCGGTGACGCAGCCCGCGCCGAGGCGCTGGGCCAGGCGCCCGGCGAGCTCGCGGCCGCGACGGGTCGAGCCGAGCAGCACGACCGTGGCGCCCGCCTCGGCGGCGACGTGGGCCAGGGCCTGGGCGACGACCGCCGGGTCGAGACCGGCCAGGGCCGGGTCGGCGCAGGTGTACACGGGCGCAGCGCCGTGCGCGGCAAGGGCCGCCGCCGAGGCCGCGGCGTCGGGGCCGAGCGCCGCGGCGCTCACCGCGAGACCGAGTTGCGGCGCCAGGTCGCGGGCCGCCGCGACGAGCTCGAGGGCGGTGTCGGACTGCTCGCTGTAGACGAGTATCGATGCCATCGCCGCTACCTCCCCAGGACGCCTTCGGCGACCAGCGCGTTGACCAGGGCCTCGGCCTGGGCGGCCGGCTCGCCGTCGAACAGCACGTGTTTGCGGGCCTGCTCCTCGGCCAGGTTCGAGCGCACCTCGCGCAGCGGCGCGAGGGCCGCGGCGTCGAGGTCGAGGTCGGCGAGGCCGAGCTCGGCGACCGGCTTCTTGCCGGCCTTCATGATGCTCATCAGCGAGGGGATGCGCGGCTCGTTGATCTCGCTCACGACGGTGGCGGCGGCCGGCAGCGGCGCCTCGAGCGTCTCGACGACGTCGCCCATGCTGCGCTCGGCGCGCAGGCGGCTGCCGGTCACGGCGAGCGTGCGGGCGTAGCCGACCTGGGGCAGGCCGAGCAGCTCGGCGGTGCGCGAGGGCACCTGGCCCGAGTAGCCGTCGGTCGAGCCTTCACCGAAGAGCACGAGGTCGAACGGCCCCGCCTGTTCGACGGCGCGCGCCAGCACGAGCGCGACGCCGGCCTGGTCGGCCGCGTCGAGCGCCGGGTCTGCGACGATGACCGCCTCGTCGGCGCCGATCGCGAGGGCCTCCTTCATGGTCTCGCGCGCCTTGCGGTCGCTCTGCACCGCCGCGAAGGCCACGATGCGACCGCCGCCGGCCGCCTCGACCAGGCGCAGGGCCGCTTCGAGCGCGTTCTTCTCGAGGTCGCCCACCTTGAAGGGCACCGCCTCGAGCAGCGGCACGCGGTCCTTGACGCGCACGAGCTGCAGGTCGGGATTGGTCTTGACGCACACCGCGATGTCCACGGCTCACGCACCTCCGCAGGTTGCTTTTCAGCTCATCCGGTACTGCACCCCGAAGCCGCCCCTCGGGTAGGTCCACGACAGCGCCTGCGGCTCGCAGCAGATCAGGCAGGTGCCGCACTCGAGGCAGCCCTCCCAGTTGACGGTCATCTCGCCCTGGTCGCTCAGCTCGTACAGGTCGGCCGGACACACCTGCAGGCAGGCGCGCCGCGTGCAGACCGTGCGGCACTTGTCCTGGTCGATCACGATGTGCGGTTCCTGGTCGAGCTTGAAGACGTCGAGGCCGAGCTTGGCGTCGACCTTACCGGGTTCGCTCATGACGGCATCACCTCACACCTTGCGCAGCGACCACAGGTCTTTGAACGTCGCCAACTTGAGGAACTCACGCCGCGCCCCGCGCAGGCCGGTGCGCACGAGGCGCTCGCCGCCCTCGTCGCCGATCGCGAAGACGTCCTCGAGCAGGCGCGCCACGGCGCCGGGGTACTCGCCGAACAGACGGCGGTTCTCGATCGCCTGCGGCACGGCCCGGCCGGCCTCCATGGCGCGCATCACGAAGGTGTCGCGCAGGTAGCGGTCGTAGCAGGCGAGCGACTCGGCCGTGAAGGAGCCGGCGCCGCGCGCCGCCAGGGCGGCCTGCGCCGCCGCCCAGCCGCTGGCGATGGCGAGGTCCATGCCGCGCACCGTGACCAGGGCGTTCAGGGCGAAGCCGGCGGCTTCGCCGGCCAGCAGGTAGCCGTCGCCCCAGGGCCGCGGCAGGCGGTCGTAGCCGCCCTCGAACACGGCGTGCGCCGAGTACTCGGCAAGCTCGCCGCCGCGCAGCAGCGGCTTGACCTGGGCCGTCTCTTTGAAGGCGTCGAGCAACTGCCACGACTCGAGGCCGTCGCTGCGCTCGCGCACCTGCGCCATGCTCACCACGACGCCCAGGGCGATCGACTCGCGGTTGGTGTACAGAAAACCGCCGCCGGTCATGCCGCGCGTGACCTCGCCCATGAAGAGCTGGGCGGCGCCCTCGCCCTCGCTCAAGTTCCAGCGGTCCTCGATCACGCCGGCCGGCAGCTCGATGATCTCCTTGAAGCCGACGGCGTGGTCGGCGGCGCGGGGCTGCTCGCGCAGCCCCGCGCCGCCCGACAGCAGCCCGAGCACGCCCTCGGCCACGATCGTCACGTCGGCGCCGACCTCGTCGTCGCCGGCCCGCACGCCGATCACACGGCCGCCGTCGCGCAGCAGCTCGTCGGCCTTCATGTCGGTGACGACCATGGCGCCGGCCGCCGTGACCTTGTCGGCCAGCCACTGGTCGAACTTCGCGCGCTGTACGGTGTACGACAGCGGCGTCGGCGTGAGGAACCTGTCGGAGGCGAGCTCGACGGTGGTCGCCGCGCCGTCGGCGAGCAGGGTGATGAGCTCGCGCGCCACGGGCCGTTCGTAGGGCGCGTCGTCCCACAGCTCGGGGTACAGGCGGCGCAGCGGCCGCACGTAGAGCCGGCCGCCCGTGACGTTCTTGGCGCCGGCGTAGTTGCCGCGCTCGAGCACCATGACCTCGACGCCCTGCGTGGCGAGGCCGTAGGCAGCCGCCAGGCCGGCCGGACCGCCGCCGACCACGATGCACTCGACCTTCTCCATGTCACCGCCCTCCGTTCGTTTGGCGTCTCGGCGGGACGGATCCGCCACGCGGACCCGTCCCGCCGCTCAGCGCCGAGCACCTGGTCCCGCGTTGACTTCGTCGTCGCGGCTGAGGCGTGCGTGACTTCGTCGCAAGGCCGGTACGTTGACCAGCTTGGCCGTCATCGCCCGGCCATGCGACTCCGTGGTCGCGCCTAGTCCTTGAACGGGTTGTGCGTCTCGCCCCATTCATCGCGGGCGATGATGCCGCGCATGATCATGAGGCCGCCCTCGGCGCCGACCTCGTAGCTCATGACGCCGCGCAGCAGCATCTCGAGCGGGGTCTCCTTGGTGTAACCGAAGGCGCCGTGGTACATCATGCCGTGCCGCGCGATGTCGTGGCAGAGCGTCGGCGACAGGCACTTGCAGGTGCTGATGACCTTGTTGATCTCGCGCCGGTCGAAGGTGCCCGGGTTGGTGTGCTCCTGACCGATCATCCAGGCACCGCGCAGCAGGTTCAGCTTGAGCATGTCGAGCTGCATCCAGTCGTCGGCCATCTCGAACGAGACGCCCTCCCATTTGCCGAGCGGCTTGCCGAAGGTGGTGCGCTGCGCGGTGTACTCGCCGCTGATCTCGAGGCCGCGCTCGGCGCCGCCGAGGCAGGCGGCCGCCACGAGCACGCGGGCGGCGTTGAAGCCGTCCATGTTGACGTAGAAGCCCTTGCCCTCTTCGCCGAGGATGTACTTGCGCGGCAGCTCGACGTCCTTGTAGATCCAGCCGCCCGTCGACAGGCCCATGCGGCCCATGTCCTTGTAGGTGGTGTAGGTGATGCCGGGCAGGTGGGCGGGCACCCAGATGAAAGTCATGCCCTTGTGGCCCTGGTTCGGGTCGGTCTTGACCAGGGTGCAGTGGCCGCTCGGCGGACCCCACTTGGCGCACTCCTTGGGGCCCGAGACGTAGGCCTTCTCGCCGTTCATGACGAAGGCCTGCTTGGCTTCGTTCCACGGAGCGACCGTCTTGATGGCGCCCAGGTCGGAGCCGCCGCCCGGCTCGGTCGTGTTGATGCCGGCGAAGGCCTTGCCGGCGGCGACCGCGGGCAGGACCTCCTGCTTGAGCTCCTCGGTGCCGTACCGGTTGATGATGTACGACCAGCCGATCGTGAGCAGCGTGTAGACCGGCGTGCTCATGGACAGGTCGGCGCGGGCGATCTCGTGCACCGTGATCATGGCGTAGATCAGGCGCTCGTCGTCGGGCAGCGGCATGCCGCCGTACTCCTCGGGGATCGTCACGCCGAAGATGCCGAGCTCGGCCATGCCGTCGGTGATGTCGGTCGGGATACCGTCCTCGGCCTCGTCGATCGCGCGGGCGCGCGGCTCGAGGTTCTTGGCCAGCCACTCGCGGATGGCCTGGCGGTAGAGGTTCTGCTCGGTCGTGTACCTGAAGTCCATGGGCTCCTCCTCGTGCGACCGCCGGCCGGCCGCGTCGTCGCTCGTCGTTCGCGCGCCGGCATCTCCCCATAAACGAGAAACGCCCCCAGGGATGCGCTTCTGGCGCGTTCGCTGGGGGCTCATGGCCGTGGCGACCGCGGCCGAAGGACCGCCGTCGAGCCATGTGTGCAGCTCGCGCTCATCATATAGGGGCCGCTCCGGCCCCGACAACCGGCCAGGCCGTCCAAGCCTGGCTTGCGCGCTTATGCGTCGCGGCCCTTGGCGCGAAACGGCGCCGAGAGGTCGACCGCCTCGAACACCTGGTGGAGGGCGAACAGCAGCGCGGCCTGCGAGTGGCCCAGGTAGAGCTCGCGGATGGTGGCCTCGATCTCGCGACGCTCGGTGACCACGGAGCGGCCGATCAGCAGGCGCGCGAAGAAGTCGCGGGCGAGGTCCATGAGCAACGTGCTCGAGCAGGCCGTGACGACGCCGTGCTCGTCGACCTCGACCACGATGCCGACGCGCCGGTGGAGGTTCTGGTGCGACACGTCCTGGGGCAAGCGGGCGTACCCCGAGAAGAGGTAGCTCTTCACGTCCTTCATCACCTCCGGCGACGGCGTCGCGACCGTGCGCGACGCCGACAGTCTATCGCGCGCGACCGGCCGCCGCTCGTCGGAGCCCGCCTTTCGTGGCGGCGTCGCCCATCGGGCCAGCCTCGCGCACGCGGCTTGGCAGCGCCGTCCGGCGGGGCGCCCTTGCGCGGCCCGTGCCAGGCGGTAGGATGACGGCGCTGCATCCGCGATCTGCGACCGCCTCACGGCCGGTCGCGCCGGTCGCGGGCCCCCAGCAGGTGCGGACGGTCGCCTGGGGGGCTTTTTGCGTTCGGGGCCCGTTCCCGCGCCTTTGCGAAGGGCAGCACACGCGGCAGGCAAGACGACAAGGAGGGCGGTCGTGACCCCAACGTCCGGCGCCGGCGGCGCTCCGGCCGGGGCCCGCTTCATGAGCCTCGGCGAGGCCGTCGCGCGCTTCGTGCCCGACGGCGCGGTGGTCGCCCTCGGCGGCTTTACCATCAACCGCAACCCCATGGCGTTCGTCTATGAGATGGCGCGCCGCGGCGTGCGCGACCTGCACCTCGTGGCGCACTCGAACGGCCAGGCGCTCGACACGCTCGTCGGCTGCGGCTGCGTGAGCCGCATCGAGGTGGCCTACGGCGGCAACGGCCGCTTCGCCCCCACCTGCGTGCGCTTTCGCCGTGCCGTCGAGCGCGGCGAGGTCGCCGTCGAGGACTACTCGAACTACCAGATGGCCCTGCGCTTTCTGGCCGGCGCCCTGAACGTGCCCTTCATCCCGACCAAGTCCGGGCTGCACACCGACCTCGTGGCGCGCCAGGGCTTCGACGCCGCCTACCGAGCGGCCCACGGCCTGTCCGACAAGAAGCTCGTGGTCATGCCCGACCCTTTCGATGGGGCCAGCGACGACGTCGTGCTGCTGCCGGCGCTCAAGCCCGACCTGGCCGTCGTGCACGCGCAGACCGTGGCCGACGACGGCACGGTGCGCATCAAGGGGCTCACCTTCGCCGATCTCGAGCAGGCCAAGGCGGCCCGCGCCGTGGTCGTCACCTGCGAGGAGATCGTGCCGGCCGTCGAGCTGCGGCTCGACCCCGACCAGAACGCCCTGCCGCCGTTCCTGGTCGACGCCGTCGTGCTCGCGCCCCACGGCGCCCACCCCACGGCCTGCCGCTACTTCTACGACTACGACCCGACGTTCCTGAACGACTACCGCCGGGCGGCGCGCGACGACGGCGCCTGGGCGGCCTTCGTCGAGGAGTGGGTGCGCGGGCCCGGCAGCCACGAGGCCTACGTGGCCAAACTGGGCGCCGAGCGGCTGGCCAGGATCAAGGCCGACCCGGTGCGCGGCTACGCCATCGGCCTGGACCGGAGGTGAGGCGATGAGCGCGAGCGACCAGACCACGCCGGCGACCGGCGCCCCGCCCTTCACCGCGCGCGAGATGATGGCGATCGCCGCCGGGCGCTTCGTGCGCGACGGCGACATCCTGTTCGCCGGCACCGGCGTGGCCCTGCTGGCCGCCGGCTGCGCCAAGCGCGTGCACGCCCCCGGCGCCGTGGTGTTCGTCGAGACCGGCGGCATCGACCCGACGCTCGACGAGATCCCCATGGCCGTGGCCGACCCGCGCGTCATGGACGGTACCTGCATCAACGCCGGCATCATCGAGGCCTTCTCGTACATCGCCAGCCCGCGGCTGCACACGATCGCCTTTCTGGGCGCCGCCCAGATCGACCGCTACGGCAACCTCAACTCGACCTGCATCGGCGACTACGAGCACCCCACCGTGCGCTTCTCGGGCAGCGGCGGCGCCTGCGACGCCGCTTCGCTGGCCTCGGCGTTCATCGTGTTCATGCAGCACGGCCGGCGCAAGTTCGTGGAGCGCCTCGACTACCGCACGAGCCCGGGCTGGCTCGAGGGCGGCGAGCGGCGCGAGCAGGCGGGCTTCGCCCGCGGCGGTCCGCTCGCCGTGGTCACCGACCTGTGCGTGCTGCGCTTCGACGAGACGACCCACGAGATGTACCTGGCCGAGCGCTACCCCGGCGTGACCGACGAGCAGGTGCTCGACAACACCGGCTTTCCGCTCGACGTCTCGCGGGCGGTCGACGCCGTGCCGCCGAGCGCCGAGGAGCTGCGCATCCTGCGCGACGAGGTCGACCCGCAGCGGCTGATCCTGGGCTAGGCCTCAGGCCTGCGGCGGCCCTTCGCCCGGGTCCACGCCGGCGCGCCGAAAGGCGCGTTCGCGCAGCTCGCGCATGACGCCCTCCCAGTAGTCGAAGACGGCGTCGACGTCGAACTCGGGGTCGGCCGCCACCTGTTCGGCGAGGCCGTCGCAGACGGCCACGGTGATCGCGCAGAGCGGATCGAGCTCACGCTTCAGGCGAGCATCGGCGTCGGGCGCGAGGGCCCACTCGTCGAGGTCGCGGTACCAGCGAAAGAGCTCGGCCATGCGCGTGCGCAGCTCGTCGTCGCGGATGAGCTGCGGGAACAGGTCCCAGAAGCGCCGGTAGCCGACCTGCGCCTTGGTGCTGTGGCGGTGCATGGCGAGCAGCATCTCGACGCGATCGGCGCCGGCCTCGGGCTGGCGCAGCGTGCGCAGCAGCGTGATGTTGTCGTCGTGCACGACCGAGTCGGCCAGGGCCGCGATCAGGCCGGCCTTGTTGCCGAAGTGATAGCGGATGCTGGCTCTGTTCTCGTGCGCCTCGGCGGCGATCGCCTCGAACGTGAGACCGCCGAAGCCGCGCTCGTCGAGCAGCCGCTTGCTGGCCTCGAGGATACGCTGGGCGGTGGGCGACAGGTCGGCGGCCGGGTCGGCCCCGGCCGCCGGCCGGCCGCCCACCGCCCAGCGCCGCTTGGCCGGCGCCGCTTCGCTCTCGTCGTGCCGCCCTGCGGCGGTCTCGCGCTCCCGCATCATGGTCCAGCCTCCCCGTCAGTGCCGCAGTATACGTCAGCGCGGCGCCGCGCTTGACAGACCCGGCCGCTCCACGCGAGACTGAGTCCGTCATTTATCTGGATGACTAAGAGCGTCCGGCAACTCCGTTCGCTCTTCTTGGGGCTCGCGCGGCATACGAGCTCTGACGACACCGGCCGGGAGGGGCAGATGGAGCAGAGCGTCATCACGCGACTCGCCGACGGCTCGCTCGTGCGCATGACGCCGAGCGAGATCCGCGCCGACCTCGAAGAAGGCAGCGCCGCCGGCGCCAAGAGAGCCAGGACCGAGCCGCTCACGCCCGACGAGCTCGGCTGCCTGCTCGAGATCTTCGCCTCGTCGGCCCATTTCACGGCGGTCGACATCGGCGACGAGCTCGTCCTGTCGTGCGACGGCTCGGGCAACATGGACTCGGGCACGCGCATCGACGAGCTGTACAGCTACCAGAGCCACCGCGGCTCCGACATCATCGAGCTGTATCACATCGACTACTCGTACAAGGCGGTCAAGACCGTCATGTCGTTCGAGCAACAGGTGATGAAGAACGCCCAGCTCAACCTGGTGGCGCCGCTGCAGTACGGGGCGATGCCCGACCTGGGCCGCTACTCGCAGCCCGACGGGCCCATCCCCAACTGGTCGCAACTCCTGCCGCTGGGCCACATCGACGAGGCGCGCGCCGCTCAGGAAGAGGCGATCGAGCACGCCGTGCACGACATGGTCTTCGTCGCCGAGGGCATGATCGAGGCCGGCGTCGACGGCATGGACTTCGACACCTCGGGCGCCGCCGGCGACGCCGACTTCCTGGCCACGCTGCTCGCCGTCGAGGAGATCAGGCGGCGCCACCCCGACATCGGCATCGAGCTCGGCATGGCGAGCGAGTTCGTGCTCGGCATGCACGGCGAGCTCGAGTTTCACGGCAAGCGGCTGGCCGGCCTGTGGCCGCGCGACCAGGTCGCCGTGGCGGCCGAGGCGGGCGCGACCATGTTCGGGCCCGCGGTCAACGTCAACACGACGCGCAGCGTCGCCTGGAACGTGGCCCGCGCCCTCGCCATCGTCAAGTCGTGCGTGCAGGAGTCGCCAATCCCGGTGCACATGAACGCCGGCATGGGCGTGGGCGGCGTGCCGATGACGCCCTATCCGCCGGCCGACGCGACCTCGCGCATGGCGCGCGCGATGCGCGAGGTCGGCCGGCTGGACGGCTTGTAGGTGGGTGTCGGTGACCCGCTCGGCATGGCCTGCAGCCATGCGCTCGCCGCGGGCATGGGCGGAATGCGGACCGCCGGAGATCTGGTGGCCCGCATGCAGATGACCCGCGGCATGCGGCTCGAGCAGGCCAAGACCTACGTCGCGCAGCGGCTCGGCGTGAGCGTCCTCGACCTCTGCGACCCACTCGCCATGCACGACGTGCGGCGCGAGCTCGGCCTGGGCCTGATCCCGGTGCAGGAGCTCACCTACCCGAGCGAGCCGGGCTCGATCGAGGCCAAGTTCCACATCGCCGAGGTGCTCGACGTGCCGATCAACTTCGTGCGGCAGTTCCAGGAGCGCACCGCGCCGCGCACGAGCGCACGAGCGGCCGGCGCGACACGGCCACGTCCGGAGGGAGCAGCGTGAAACGGAACCTCTTCGCCGGCCGCCCGCGCAGCGGCGGCCTGCGCCTGAACGTGTTCAGCGAATCCGAGGTCGACGACATCCATTCGGCGACGCTCGAGGTGCTCGAGCGCACCGGCGTGTTCGTCGAGGCCGACGAAGCGCTCGACATCTTCTCGGACGGTGGCTGCGACGCCGACCGCGAGAGCCATGTGGTGCGCATCCCGCCACACGTCGTCGAGGACGCGATCCGCTCGGCGCCGGCCAAGGTCGTGCTCTGCGGCCGCGAGCCGCGCAACGACGTCGTGCTCGAGCCCGGCCGCGTGGCCTTCACCAACTTCAGCGAGGGCATCCGCATCGTCGACCCGTGGACCGGCGAGATCCGCGCCTCGACCAAGGCCGACATCGGCGACATCGCCCGATTGAACGACTACCTGTCCGACATCGACACGCACGAGATCGCGGTCGGCGCCAAGGACGTGCCGCCCCAGACCTGCGCCGTGCACAACGCCGAGGCGCAGTACTGCAACACGACCAAGCCGATCGGCATCGGCCCGCTGTCGCGCACCGAGACGATCGCCATCTTCCGCATGGGCGCCGAGATCGTCGGCGGCGCCGATGAGCTGCGCCGCCGGCCGATCGTCTACAACGGCGTGTGCCCGGTGAGCCCGCTCAAGCTGCCTCACGAGGCCACCGAGGTGATCATCGAGACGGCCCGCTGGGGCATTCCCAACAACATCCTCTCGATGGCCATGGCGGGCGGCTCCTCGCCGGTCACGCTGGCCGGCACCCTCGTCACCCACAACGCCGAGGTGCTCAGCGGCATCACGCTGGCACAGCTCACCGAGCGCGGCGCGCCCTGCATCTACGGCAGCTCGACGACGGCCATGGACCTCAAGCTGGCGGCGGCCTGTGTGGGCTCGCCCGAGCTCGCCATGATCTCGGCCGCCGTGGCCCAGATGGCGCGGCGCTACCTGCTGCCGAGCTTCGTCGCCGGCTTGTAGGCGGATGCGAAGCTCGGTGACGCCCAGGTCGGGCACGAGAAGACCCTCACCGGCATCATGGCAGCGTTGGCAGGGGCCAACCTGATCTACGGTGCGGGGATGATCGAGTCGGGCGTCACCTTCGATTGCGGGCAGTTCGTCATGGACAACGAGTTCGCCCGCATGATCAAGCACTGCGTGGGCGGCATCGCGGTGAGCGACGACACGCTCGCCGTCGACGACATCGCGGCGGTGGGGTCGTTCGGCGACTTCCTGTCGCTCGACGCGACGCTGCACCACATGCGCGAGCTCTCGCAGCCGGAGTTCCTGGACCGGCGCGTGCGCGAGGACTGGGAGGAGCGCGGCGCGACCGATCTGCACGCCCGTTGCCTGGCCCAGGCGCGCGAAATCCTCACAAACTTCACACCCCCGCAGCTCGATGACGACGTGAAGGGGCGCATTCGCGATATCGTGGTCGAGACCGACCGCCTGGTCGGTGTCGCCTGAAGGGAGAAGACCACATGAAGGAACAGCTGACCCAGGCCCTCATCGCCGGCAACGGCGACACCGTGAACGCCCTGACCAGCGCCCTGCTCGCCAGCGGCACCTCGGCCCGGGAGATCCTCGACACCGCGCTGCTGCCCGGCATGGAGGTCGTCGGCGAGCGCATGCGCAAGGGCGAGTGCTTCATCCCCGAGGTGCTGCTGTCGGCACGCACCATGCAGGGCGCGCTCGACCTGCTCAAGCCGCACCTGGGCGAGGGCGAGGGCGCCGGCCTCGGCACCATCGTGATCGGCACGGTCGAGGGCGACCTGCACGACATCGGCAAGAACCTGGTCGCCATGCTGCTGCAGGGCGCCGGCTTCGACGTCGTCAACCTCGGCACGGGCGTCACGACGGCGGCCTTCATCGACGCCGTCAAGGAGCACTCGCCGGTGATCATCGGCATGAGCGCGCTGCTCACCACCACCCTGCCCCACATGGCCGAGACGATCGCGGCGCTCAAGGACGCCGGGCTGCGCGACTCCGTCAAGGTGATGATCGGTGGCGCGCCGGTCACGCAGGCCTTCGCCGACGAGCTCGGCGCCGACGGCTACGGCGCGAACGCCGGCATGGCGGTCGATCGCGCCAAGGCGCTGGCCCAGAGCTGAAGCGCGCGACAGCGTGCCCGGGGCGGCGATGGGCCCAGGCGCCGTCGCCCCGACGGGCACCCGAGGTAGTCGAGGTGGTCGAATGACGCAGTTCCAGACGACGGCGCGGCCGCGCCTCTCGCTGCTCGACGCGGCGGCCGTCGAGTACATCCACGAGCAGTCGCTGCGCCTGCTCGCCGAGGTCGGCGTGCGCGTGCCACTGGCACGCGCGCAGGCCGTGCTGGCCGACGCGGGGGCGCGGGTCGACGCCGAGACCGGCATCGTCCGCCTGCCGCGCGACCTGGTCGAGGGCGCCCTGGCGCGCGCCCCGCACACGGTGCTGCTCGCGGCGCGCGACCCCGCCAAGGACGCGCTGCTCGACCATACGCGCGCCTACGCGACCCACGACGGCATGGGCGCGATGTGCCTCGACCATCGCAGCGGCGAGCGCCGGCCGTCGACCGCGCGCGACCTGCGCGAGGCCATGACGGTCGCCGACGCGCTCGACGAGATCGGTGTGCTCTGGTACACGGCCTACCCCTGCGACGAGGAGCCGGCCCTTCAGTCGCTGCGCGGCCTGCAGGCGATGCTCGTGGGCAGCGCCAAGCACGTGCAGGGCGAGGTCACCGACCCCGCCGACGTGCCCTACGTCATGGAGATGCTCGCCGCCGCGAGCCCCGACGGGCTCTGGCACCGCGAGCGACCCACCTTCTCGATCGTCTACTGCCCGGTCAGCCCGCTGCAGCACGACGCCGAGAGCCTCGAGGCCGCCGTGATGCTGGCCGAGCAGGGCGTACCGATCACGGTGTACAGCCTCGCGCTCGCCGGCGCGACCGCGCCGATCACGCTGGCCGGCACCGCCGTGCAGACCAACGCCGAGGAGCTCGCCGCTTTCGCCGTGCTGCAGCTCTGCGTGCCCGGCTGCCCGCTGATCTACGTCTCCAACGCCGGCGTCATGGACATGCGCACCTCGACCTACACCTCGGCCGGCCCCGAAGAGGTGCTGCTCAACACGGGGCTCACCGAGATGGGGCGCCACTACGGCCTGCCGGTGCTCTCGTGCGGCCTGTCGACCGACGCCAAGGAGCTCTGCGTGCAGGTCGGCTCCGACGGCGCGCCGATGGCCTACTGCACCCTGCTGGCCGGCGCCGACCTGCTCACCGGCGCCGGCATGCTCGACTCGGCCCAGCTCCTCTACCTGCCCAAGCTGGTGCTCGACGCCGAGGTCGTGCGACAGGGCCGCCGCCTGCTCGCCGGTCTCGCGCTCGACGACGAGCACGTCATGCTCGACGTGAGCGCCCGGGTCGGGCCCGGCGGCCACTTCCTCGCGGCCCGCGAGACGCGCACGTTCCTGCGCAGCGGCGAGCTGCAGCAGCCCCGCCTGTTCGTGCGCGGCTCCTACGACGGCTGGGTCGCCGAGGGCCGGTCGGAGGCGCAGCGCGCGATCGAGACGGTCGACGAGATCCTCGCCACCCACCGGCCGCTGCCGCTGCCCGACGGCGCCACGCAGCGTATCGACGACGCGATCGCCGCGGCCGCCGACGAGCGCGGCGTGCCTGTGGCCTGAGCGGCGTCGAACCAGGCGAAGAGGCCCCCGAAGGGGGCGGGCGGCCTGCGGCCGCCCGCCCCCTTCTCGCTGCCGCAGCACGCCGGCCCCGGCACTCGCGGCTCGCCCCGCGAGGCCGCCGCACCGCCAACGGTTACTCGCGCGGCGGGCCTGTGGAAGAAGGTCGCAGTCCAGAGGGTACGCGCGGGAGGGGACGCGTATGCACACACTGATCCTGCAGGGCCGGCGCCTGCCGGACGGTGGCGGCGGGACCAGCGGGGACATGGGGCCGCGGACGTACGGCTCCGGCCGGCGCTGCGCCGCCGATGGGTGCGACACCATCCTGTCGAGTTACAACCCGAGCTGCCTCTGCTCGCTGCACGCCGGCGGGTGGGCCGAACGACCGCCGCGCGAGCCGCGCCACTACTGCGCGCGGCCCGAGCAGACGCGGCGTTGCGCCAACGTGCTCTGCTCGGTCGAGTTCACGACCTCGAACCCGAGCAGGGTGTACTGCTCCGACCGTTGCCGCATGAAGGCCTTCCAGCTCCGCCTCGCCCAGCAGCGCCGGCGAGCGGTCGCCTGACCGCTCGACCGGCCTCGCCGCGCCCGGACCGGCCCGACGGGGAGAGTGCACGACGTCGGCCGGAGCCCCCCGGTCTTGAGCCGCGGCCGGCCGGGCGACGGCGGAATCGAGCCAGAAACGACGGGCGCCCGCCGGAGCATGTGCTCCGGCGGGCGCCCCGGCAAGTCTGCTCAGACCCCCCTGGGGAGTCGGTCAGGCCAGCCGCACGTTGGTCGCCTGCGGGCCCTTCTGACCCTGCTCGACCTCGAACTCCACGAGCTGGTCCTCGGACAGCGAGGCGAGACCGGGAGCCAGCGAGTTGACGTGCACGAACACGTCCTTTTCGCCGTCGTCGCGGGCGATGAAGCCGTAGCCCTTGGTGCCGTTGAACCACTTGACCTTACCCTGAGTCAACTTCTGCTCCTTCTCGTAGGAGCGTGTCCGCGGCAACTAAGCAACGACGCGCTCTCCATTGAATGCCGCGCCGAACCATTCGACGCGTGAGGGGATTCTACCCTGTTTGCCCTCGTCCGGTCAGCGGCAAGGCTTTGAGCAGGTGCCAGCGCGACTGTCGCACGACCAGTCGCCGGCCGCCCTGGGCGACGAGCGTCACGTACGGTTCCTGCGCTTCTTGCCCGTAGCGCGTCGCGGTACTCATGTTCCGTTCGGCCACCGTCCATGCATGGCCCTCGAAGCGCACGGACGCGCCCAGCTCGATATCGTCCACGGTGATCTCCCGTGTGGTGATCTGCGCCAGAGCAGATGGTGGGCGCCCACGCCGACCCCGGGAACGTGCAGGGCTAGAGACAGGGTACACCTTGTGCGCGCCGGGCGAGCCGAAGAGCCGGGCCCACGCACGACAAGGCCCCCGCGCGCGGCCTCGGCCTGTGGCCGACGCCCGCCGCGTGCGGGGGCTTTGGAAGAGTTGGCTCCTCGGGTAGGACTCGAACCTACAACCCTTCGGTTAACAGCCGAATGCTCTACCGATTGAGCTACCGAGGAACGGCTCCGGCCGCCGAAGTATAGGTCACGGGGCGTCGGCGCTCAAACGTGCGGCGCTCCCCGGCCGCCTACGTCAGGGCGCGCGCGATGAGCGCCACGCTGAGCCCCGCGGTGAGCAGCATCGCGACTTCGGCCGTGATACCCGCCGTCCGGGCGATCCTGGATAGGGCAAGCTCGTCGGCCACCTCGCCGGCGCCGCAGCCCTCGGTGAACAGGCCATAGCGGATCACGCCGTAGATACCCAGGTAGGCGGCGTACCCCGAGAGGCCGAACCCGGCGCCGGCCAGCGGCACACCCCACCACAGGTGGCGGCCTTCGACGACCACGCCGAGCAGGCCGCACGCCGACGCCATCGCGCCGGAACCGAGCACGACCCCGAGCCGTACATTGACGACCGCCCCGGAGATGCCGCCGCGCACCGGTGGGTCGGCAACCGGAGCCAGGCCTGTTGCCGTGACTGCCTCGCCCGTCGCCATCAGTCGAGGAAGTCGCGCAGACGCTGCGAGTCGCGGTAGCTCTTGAGCTTGGCGAGGGTCTTGGCCTCGATCTGGCGGATACGCTCGCGGGTGACGCCGAACTTCTGACCGACCTCTTCGAGGGTCCGTGGATGCTCGCCCTTGAGGCCGAAGCGCAGCTCGATCACCTTGCGCTCGCGGTGCGTGAGCGTGGAGAGGACCTGGTTGAGCTCCTCCTTCTGCATGATCTCGCTCACGGCCTCGACCGGCATGGTCGCGTCTTCGTCTTCGATGAAGTCGCCGAGCTGCGAGTCTTCTTCTTCGCCGATCGGCGTCTCGAGGCTCACCGGCTCCTGGCTGATCTTGAGGATCTCGCGCACCTTCTGCGGCGTGGTGCCCATCTCGGTGGCGATCTCCTCGGGGGTCGGCTCGCGGCCCATGTCCTGCAGGAGCTGGCGCTGCACGCGGATCAGCTTGTTGATGGTCTCGACCATGTGCACCGGGATACGGATGGTGCGGGCCTGGTCGGCGATCGCCCGGGTGATCGCCTGCCGGATCCACCAGGTGGCGTAGGTCGAGAACTTGTAGCCCTTGCGGTAGTCGAACTTCTCGACCGCGCGGATGAGGCCGAGGTTGCCCTCCTGGATGAGGTCGAGGAACAGCATGCCGCGACCCACGTAGCGCTTGGCGATCGACACCACGAGCCGCAGGTTGGCCTCGATCAGCTTGCGCTTGGCCTCCATGTCGCGGCGCTCGATGCGCTTGGCCAGCGAGACTTCTTCTTCGGCCGTGAGGAGCGGCACCTTGCCGATCTCCTTGAGGTACATGCGCACCGGGTCGTTGGTCGGCGTCTTCACCGAGAGGTCGAGCTTGGGGATGATCTCCTCTTCGGGCTTGGCATCGGCGCCGTCGCCGGACAGGGGCTCGTCGCCCTCGATGATGTCGATGCCGAGGTCGTTGAAGAGCAGGAAGATGTTGTCGATCTGATCGGGCGTCAGGTCGACGTCCTGCAGCACGTCGGTGATGTGGTCGCCGTTCAGGTAGCCCTGTTCGCGCCCCTCGGCGACGAGCTCCTTGACCTCGTCGATGGCAAGCTCGGCGCTCTCCACCGACCTGTGCTGTTCAGATGGTTCGCTCAAGCGTTCTCCTCATTTGACTCGGCGAATCGTGATGTCCCGACAAGGTTCGCAAACCGTTGCGGACGCCGCCACCCCTACGCTTCGACCGGCAGGGCGCGCAGCTCGTCGCGTATCTGGCGCCGCGTGCTTTCGAGCTCGATCAACCTGGCCTCGTAGTCAGAGTCGTCACGCGCCACCGCCGTCTTGAGCTTCACGATGAGACGTCCGACGTGCTGCTCCTGGACACGCAGGAACAGCTCTTTCAGCACGAGCGGTGTGAACGACTCGGCGGCCGCCCTCACCACGATCGCCGCCACGGTACCCTCGTCGGTGGCGTCCCCGTCTCTCACCAACCCGTGCCCCCGGTCGTTTTTCCCTGCTCCTTGCGGGCTTAATCGCCGCAGCGCGGCGCGGTAGGCACCCCTCGACCCCTCGGTCGAGAAGAAGCTCTCGTCGATCGCCGTGAGGTACTCGCGCCCTTGCTGAGGCAACGCCAGGCAGGCTGCCAGGAAGCTCACTTCGAGCTCGTGCGTGCCCATCAGGACGCGTTCCTCGGCGCTGCGGCGGTCGGAAGGGCGCCGGAGCGCCTTGCCGCCCGCCGCGCCGCCCGCGAGAGCCGCGCGCCGCGCGCCGGCGGAGGCTTCGTCGCTGAGCAGGAACCTGATGTTGTCTTCGCTCAGCCGCAGCCTGTCGGCGACGTACCGGACCTCTTCGTCACGCTCGAGGGGGCCGGCCGCCTGCGCCAGGATGGGACGCAGGACGGCGAATGCCCGCATACGACCGTCCACGGTCTGAAGGTCGTGAGAAGCAAGCACGGTGTGAATCTGGAACTGTAGCAGAGTCTGCGCCGCGGCGGCAAGCTCACGAAAGGCGCCGCCGTCGTGGCCGCCGAGCACGTAGTCGGCCGGGTCGAGACCGTCGGGCACGCGCACGACACGCATGGTGGCGCCGTGCCGGCGGGCGAGCTCGAGGGCCCGGTTCATGGCCGACAGGCCGGCCGCATCGGCGTCGAAGCACAGAAAGAGGTTGCGGGTGTGGCGGGTGAGGCGCTTGAGCTGCTCCTCGGTGAAGGCCGTGCCCATCGCGGCCACCACGTTGGTCACGCCCGCCTGCACCAGGGCGATCACGTCGGTGTAGCCCTCGACGACGAACAGGCGATCGAGCTTGGCGGCGCTCGCGCGTGCCTTGTCGAGGCCGAACAGGGCCTCGCTCTTGTGGTAGAGCAGGGTCTCGGGCGAGTTCAGGTACTTGGGCTTGTCGTCGCCCAGCGTACGGGCGCCAAAGCCGAGCACTCGGCCGCGCTCGTCGGCGAGCGGGAACATGAGCCGCCCGCGAAAACGGTCGTAGACGCCGCCCTTGCGGCCGGGCACGACGAGCCCGGCGTCGGTGAGCTCGCGCTCGCTGAAGCCCTTCTTGGCGGCGGCGTCGCGCAGCCGCGACCAGGCCGGCAGCGAGTAGCCCAGACGGTACTGGCGGCAGACCTTCTCGCCCAGGCCGCGCTCGGCCAGGTAGGCGCGCGCGGCCTGCGCGGCGGTCGAGTCCCAGAGCACGCGCTCGTAGTAGGCGCAGGTGAGCTCGAGCAGGCCGCGCAGGCGGTCGCGCCGGCGCCGGTCGGCGTCGGCGCGACCGCTCGACTCGTCGTACTCGAGCTGCAGGCCGAAGCGCTCGGCGAGGGCTTCGACCGCGCCGGCGAAGTCGAGGTTCTCCTTCTTCTCGACGAACGACAGCAGGTCGCCGCCCTCGCCGCAGCCGAAGCAGTAGTAGAGCTTCTCGGCCGGGTCGACCGAGAACGAGGGCGTCTTTTCTTCGTGGAACGGGCAGCGCCCCATGTAGTTGGCGCCGGCCTTCTTCAGCTGCGTGTACTGGCCGACGACCTCGAGCATGTCGGCGGCCGCCACGACCCGCTCGATGCTCGCTTTTGCGATGCGCGCCAGGGTCTACCGCCTTTCGCGGCCGCCGCCGGCCGCCTCGTCGTCGTCGTCGTCGCGGGCCGCCCGCCGGGACTGGTCGGCGATCTCGCGTAGCGCGTCGCGGCGCGCCCGTTCGCGCGCTTCGAACAGCCGTGCGCCGGCGCGCTGCCGGCGGCGCTCCCGGCGCGTGGGACGCCGCGGCCGGTCGTAGGGCTGATAGTGGTAGCCGAGGCGGTCGAGCACCCAGACGCCCCCCACCATGAGGACCACCGTCCAGACAAGATACACGACCGCGAGGGCGGCCCACACCCCCGGCGAGGTCGTGTCGTGCAGGGCGCCGTGGGCGACCAGGGCGCCGTGCGCCCGATGGATGTGGAACAGGCCCGCCCAGAAGAAGACGGCGGCGGGCACGGGCAGGAGCACGAGCCAGCCGAGGGCGACGAGCAGGCGCCCGTAGCGGCCCATCGCTCCTAGCCTCGCAGCGGCGGCGCGCCGGCCGGCGGCGGCCCGGCCACGCCGAGCTCGCGCCCCATGAGCACCTCGTCGTAGAAGCGCCCGGCGCGTTGGAGTTGACGCACGCGGCGGCCCTCGAACGTGAATCCGTGACGTTCGTAGAAGGCGATCGCCCGGGTGTTGTGGGGAAAGGCCGAGAGCGCGACCTTGGCAAAGCCGGCGGTGGCCGCCCAGGCGGCCGCCGTCTCAAGCAGGGCGCCGCCCACGCCCTGTCCGCGGTAGGCGGCGGCGACCGACATGCCGAGCTCGAAGACGTGCGACGAGGGGCCAAAGGCCAGCCCGGCGCCGCCGAGGTTGGCGGCTGTCACGCCGTCGACCTCGGCGACCAGGAACAGGCCGCGCGGGTCGCGCGCGCTGCGCGCGATCAGGCTACGCACGTCGCGCAGCGTGATGCTGCCCGGTGTGGCGAGCAGCGGCACGGCGGGCTCGGCCGCGATCGCGTCGATCATGGCGCAGACGGCGCGCGCGTCGGCGCCGACGGCCGGGCGCAGCACGAGCGCCCGGCCGTCGGATGTACGTGAGACTGTGGTAGCGGCCAAGCGGCGCCGCCCCCCTTTCGCCCTACTTCTCGAGCTCGAGCTCGCCGCGTTCCTCGATCGCGGCCTGGGCCGCGGCCAGGCGCGCCACCGGCAGGCGGTACGGCGAGCAGCTCACGTAGTTCATGCCGACGCGGTGACAGAACTTGACCGTCTCGGCGTCGCCGCCCTGCTCGCCGCAGATGCCGACCTTCAGGTCGGGACGCGTCGAGCGGCCCTTCTGCACGCCCATCTCGACGAGCTGACCCACACCCTCCTGGTCGAGCGTCGCGAAGGGATCGGCCGGCCAGATCTCCGCCTTCAGGTAGGGCGGCAGGAACTTGCCGGCGTCGTCGCGCGACACGCCGTAGGTCATCTGCGTCAGGTCGTTGGTGCCGAAGCTGAAGAATTCGCCGACCTCGGCGATGCGGTCGGCGGTGAGCGCCGCCCGCGGGATCTCGATCATGGTGCCGACGAGGTACTCGACCTCGGTGCCGCGCTCGGCAAAGACGGCGGCCGCGACCTCGCGCACCGTCGCCACCTGATCGGCAAGCTCCTGCCTGGTGCCGACCAGCGGGATCATGATCTCGGGGTGCACGTTCACGCCCTCTGCCTTCACGTCGCAGGCCGCCTCCAGGATGGCACGCGCCTGCATGCGGGTGATCTCGGGGTACACGATGCCCAGGCGGCAGCCGCGCAGGCCGAGCATGGGGTTGTTCTCGTGCAGGTCGTCGACGGCGGCGGCCACGGCCGCGACCGAGATGCCGAGCTGCTCGGCGACCTCCTGCTGCCCCTCGGCGTCGTGGGGCAGGAACTCGTGCAGCGGCGGGTCGAGCGTGCGGATGGTCACGGGGCGGCCGGCCATGACGCGGAAGATGCCGGCGAAGTCGCCGCGCTGGATCGGCAGCAGCTTGGCAAGGGCCTTCTCGCGCTCCTCGCGGGTGTTGGCCAGGATCATCTCGCGCATCGCCACGATGCGGTCGCCGCCGAAGAACATGTGCTCGGTGCGGCACAGGCCGATGCCCTGCGCGCCGAAGGCGATCGCGTTGGCCGCCTGGTCTGGCTGGTCGGCGTTGGTGCGCACGAGCAGCTTGCGGCGCTCGTCGGCCCAGGCCATGATCTTGGCGTAGTAGCCGTACGACTCGCTCTCCTCGGGCTTCATCGAGCCCTCGAGCAGCACCTGCAGCACCTCGGGCGGGCGCGTCTCGAGCTGCCCCTTGATGACCTCGCCGACGAAGCCGTCGATCGAGATCCAGTCGCCCTCTTTCACGATCGTCTCGTCGACCGAGAACGTGCGCGCCGCCATGTCGATGTCGAGCACGCCGCAGCCCACGATGCAGACCTTGCCCATCTGCCGCGCGACGAGCGCGGCGTGGCTCGTCATGCCGCCCTGGGCGGTGAGGATGCCCTGCGCCGCGTCCATGCCGCGGATGTCCTCGGGGCTCGTGAAGTCGCGCACCAGCAGCACCTGCTCGCCGCGCGCGGCCCACTCGACGGCGTCGGCCGCGCTGAACACGACGCGGCCGGTGGCGGCGCCGGGGCCGGCCGGCAGGCCGCAGGCGATCGCCTGGCCGCCTTTCTCGGCGGCCTTCTCGTCCTGCGGGCGGAACACGGGCCGCAGGAGCTGGTTCAACTGGTCGGGCTCGATGCGCATGAGCGCCTCGTCGGGGCTGATCAGGCCCTGGTCGGCCAGGTCGACGGCGATGCGGATCGCGGCCAGGCCGGTGCGCTTGCCGTTGCGCGTCTGCAGCATGTACAGGCGGCCGCGCTCGATCGTGAACTCGAAGTCCTGCATGTCGCGCATCTCGCGCTCGAGCGTCTCGCGCACCTCCATGAGCTGGTCGAAGCAGTCGGGCCAGACCTCTTTGAGCTCCGCGGCCGGCCGCGGCGTGCGCACGCCGGACACGACGTCCTCGCCCTGGGCGTTCACCAGGAACTCGCCATAGAAGGCGTTCTCGCCGGTGGCCGGGTTGCGCGTGAAGGCCACGCCGGTGCCCGACTCGTCGCCGGTGTTGCCGTAGACCATGGTCTGCACGTTGACCGCGGTGCCCCAGCTATCGGGAATGCCGTAGAGCTTGCGATAGGCGATCGCGCGGTCGTTCATCCACGAGCCGAAGACGGCCCCGACCGCGCCCCAGAGCTGCTCGCGCGGGTCCTCGGGGAACGACTTGCCGACGCTGTCGTGCACGGCCTGCTTGAACTCGGCGACGAGCTCCTTCAGGTCGGCGGCGGTGAGCTCGGTGTCGAACTTCACGCCGCGGCGCTTCTTCATCTGGTCGAGGCGCTCCTCGAAGGGATCGGGGTCGTCTTTCTTCTCGGGCTTGCAGCCCAGCACGACGTCGCCGTACATCTGCACGAAGCGCCGGTAGCAGTCGTAGCCGAAGCGCTCGTTGTCGGTGCTCCTGATGAGGCCCTGGACCGTGGTGTCGTTCAGGCCGAGGTTGAGGATGGTGTCCATCATGCCCGGCATGCTGGCGCGCGCGCCCGACCGCACCGAGACGAGCAGCGGGTCGCCGGGGTCGCCGAAGCGCTTGCCGGTGTTCTTCTCGAGGTGCTCGAGCGCCGTCTCGACCTGGGCGTCGAGGCCCGCCGGGTACGAGCCGCTCGCCGAGAACAGGTTGCAGACCTCGGTCGTGATGGTGAAGCCGGGCGGCACCGGCAAGCCGATCACCGTCATCTCGGCGAGATTGGCGCCCTTGCCGCCGAGCAGCTCGCGCATGTCCTTGTTGCCTTCGGCGAAGTCGTACACGTACTTGTCAGCCATCAAGTCCTCCTGAAGAGCCTCTCGAAGCGCCACGCCCGCGGGACTGGTCTGCTTGTGCTCCCGGGCGTCGTTCGTCAACCCTTGGGGTTCGTTCGTCGGTGGTCGGTCGCGACGGCTCGCGAACGCACGGGCGGCCGTCGCCGATCCTTCGGGGCGGCCGATCGGTCGGACGGCCGCCACTCGCTCGTCGCCCGTCCCGTCGCGACCTCCCGGTCAGCCCTGCTGCACGGGCAGCCGGGCGAAGTCGCCGAGGGCGCCGAGCAGCTCGGTCAGCTCGCGAAGCTGGGCGAGACGGTTGCGGCGCAGGCCGTCGTCGTCGGCCATGACGAGCACGTCGTCGAAGTAGCGGTCGACGGGCGCGCGCAGGGCGGCGGCGGCGCGCAGCGCCGCCGCGACGTCGCCGCCGGCGAGCGCCATCGCCAGCGGCTCGCGCACCTCGGCGACGGCCGCCGCCAGGGCCCGCTCGGCTTGGTCGGCGAAGCGCGCGGGGTCGGGAGCGGCCGGCAGCTCGCCGGGCTCCTTCGCGGCGCGCCCGGCGAGGGCGGCCGGCCGCGTGTAGACCACGACGACGTCGTTGAACCAGGGCTCGGCTTCGACCTGCGCGAAGGTGCGCGCCAGGGCGGCGACGCGCGGCACGTCGGCGCCGCGCGCGGCGGCCCCCAGGGCGGCTTCGACCAGCGCGAACGGCAGGCCCTCGTCGAGCAGCAGCACCTGCAGGCGCTCCCACACGAAGGCGGCGATGTCGCCCTCGGGGTCGGCGCCGCAGACCGCCGCGTCGGGCAGGACCACCTTGCCGGTGATCGCCGCGTCGCCGTAGGCCGCGATCGCCTGGGCGGCGAGCGCGCGCGGCGTGACGTGCAGGTCGTGCTCGAGACAGATGCGCACGATGCCCATCGCGGCGCGCCGCAGCCCGTAGGGGTCGCGCGAGCCCGACGGCTTCTCGCCGGCCAGCCAGGCGCCGGCGATGTTGTCGATCTTCTCGGCGACGGCGACCAGGCCGCCGGCCAGCGTAGGCGGCGCCGGCGCGGTGGCCGAGAGCGGCAGATAGTGGTCGGCGATGGCGCGCGCGACCGCGGGGTCGGCGCCGGCCCGCTCGGCGTAGATGCCGCCGACCCGGCCCTGCAGGCTGGGGAACTCGATCACGACCTGGCTCACGAGGTCGGCCTTGGCGTAGCGCGCCGCGACCACGGCGGCGTCGAGCTCGCCGTGCACCGGCGCGGTGAGCGCCGCGGCCGTCGCGGCGGCGTCGACCGGCGCGCGGTCGGCGGGCCCGCCGACGCGGGCCGCGAGCCAGCGCGCCAGGGCGACGAGGCGCGCCGACTTGTCGGCGAGCGAGCCCAGCCGGGCGTGAAAGACGACGGCGGCAAGACGCGCGGCCATGGCCTCGAGGCCCTCGACCAGGTCGCGGTCGTACTCGAACTCGGCGTCGTCGAGGCGGCCCTCGAGCACGCGCTCGTTGCCGCGGGTGATGAGGTCGGCGGCGGCCGGGTCGGCGTTGCTCACGTAGAGGAACGCCGGCAGCAGGCCACCGTCGCCGTCGTCGACCGGCCAGTAGCGCTGGTGACTCTGCATGGCGGTCGTGAGCACCTCGGCCGGCAGGCGCAGGTGGCCCTCGGCGAAGGCGCCGGCGTGCACGGTCGGCCACTCGGCCAGGTAGATGTTCTCTTCGAGCACGCCGGCCGGGTCGGTCCAGCGGCCGCCCAGGCGGGCGGCGGCCGCGTCGAGCCCCTCGACGATCAGGCGGCGACGCTCGTCCTGGTCGGCGACCACGTGCTGCTCGCGCAGGTGGCGCTCGTAGTGGCTCGCACGGTCGACGATCACCGGCCGGCCGAGCATGCGGTGGCCCTGCGTGACGTCGCCGGCGCGCAGGTCGTAGAAGTCGAACGGCACCGGCCGGCCGTCGTAGACGCACACGAGCCAGCGCATCGGCCGCGAGAACCGCAGGTACTCGGCCGCTCCGGCCGGCCGCGCGCCCCAGCGCATGCCGCGCGGCACCTGCAGCGAGCCGATGAGGCGCCGGCAGACGTCGGGCAGCACGCGCTCGGCGCTCTCGCGCCCGGCCTCGACCACGGCGACGACGAAGGCCGTGCCGTCGACCGTCTCGCGCTGCAGGTCGGCCGGCGTGAGGCCCTTGCCGCGGGCGAAGCCCGCACCGGCCCTGGTCGGCGCGCCGGCGGCGTCGAAGGCGACGTCGGCGCGCGGGCCGCGAAAGCGTTGCGTCTCGGCCGTCTGCTCGTGCGGCACGTCCTTCACCCACACCGCCACGCGGCGCGGCGCGACCATCACCCGCAGGCGGGTCTCGGCGAAGGCGGCCGGACCGTCGCCGGTGCCGAGCAGACGGGCGCCGGCGAGCGCCTCGTAGACCAGGCCGGGCGCCTCGGCCGTGCCGTCGCCGGCGAGCTGGCCGAGCAGCGACTGGCAGGTGCGGTAGGGCAGTTCCTCGGCGCCGATCTCGAGCAGCCAGCCGGCGCCGCTCATGCCTGGGCCTTCGGGACGTCGGGGATGGTGGCCTCGCCTGACGCGGCGCCGTCGTCGGCCGCACCGCCCGCCACGACCTCGAGATACAGGCCGGCGACCTTGCGCGCCAGGTCGCGCACGCTGCCGATGTGGGCGGTACGGTCGGTCACGCTGATCACGCCGCGCGCGTCGAGCAGATTGAACGTGTGGCTGCACTTGAGCACGTAGTCGTAGGCCGGGATCGGCAGCCGCGCGTCGAGGCAGCGCTGAGCCTCGGCCTCGTACTCGCGGAAATGGCGGAAGAGCATGTCGGCGTCGGCGACCTCGAAGTTGTAGGTGCTGAACTCGCGCTCGTTCTCGCGGTAGACGTCGCCGTAGGTCACGACGCGCTCGACCTCGCGGCCGCCGTGAGCCGGCTCGCTCGAGCGCGACCAGACGATGTCGTACATGCTGTCGACGCCCTGCAGGTACATGGCGATGCGCTCGAGGCCGTACGTGAGCTCGATCGTCACCGGGTCACAGTCAAAACCGCCGAGCTGCTGGAAGTAGGTGAACTGGGTGATCTCCATGCCGTCGGCCCAGACCTCCCAGCCCTGGCCCCAGGCACCCAGCGTGGGCCCCTCCCAGTTGTCTTCGACGAAGCGCACGTCGTGGCGCCGCAGGTCGATGCCGAGGGCCTCGAGCGACTGCAGGTAGAGGTCCTGGATGTCGGGCGGCGAGGGCTTGATCACGACCTGGTACTGAAAGTAGTGGCCGCTGCGGAACGGGTTCTCGCCGTAGCGGCCGTCGGCCGGCCGCGTCGACGGCTCGACGTAGGCGGCCCGCCAGGGCCGCGCGTCGAGGCAGCGCAGGAACGTCGCCGGGTTGAACGTGCCGGCGCCGACCTCGGTGTGATAGGGCTGGACCACGACGCAGCCCTGCCGCTCCCAGAACGATTGCAGCGCGCCGATGATCGCCTGGTAGGTGGGAGGCCGCGTCACGGCTGATCTCGCAGTGCTCGCCATGACCGCTCCAAATCGGGACTGAGGATTCTATCAGATGGGCCGCGCGCGGGCGTCGATCGGGGCCGACCGGCCCATCGAGGCACGCGACGCCCGCCGCCGCGGCACCGGACACACTGTCGGGATCGAGCTCGATAGAGGGACATGGGGAGCAACGACCACGAGCGCGCCGTGGACGCGCGCCCCGACGCCCCGTTGCTGCACGTCGTCCACGAGCTGCCCCACCACGAGGTCGCGCGCACGCTGGCGATCCGCCCCGCCGGCGCCCGCCCGCGCGTGTCGCGCGCCTTGCGGCATCTGTCCCTCGCCTTCCTCGACGCAAAGGAGTCATCATGAGCGACCTGCCCCCCGCGGGTGCGTCACACGACGACGCCCGCCCTCCGGGCTCCGCGCCCGGCGCCCGCGTCGACTCGAGCGCAAGCGACTACGAGCAGGCCGAGGGGCGGCTCTCTCCGCACGGGTGAGCCACAGCGCCTGAGGGGAACGGCCTGACAGGCCGCGGCGGTCCTCTCGACAGTCGCGTGCCATGACGGGCGGCGGCGGCGTCCGCAAGGACGCCGCCGCCGCCCGTCGCCACGTCTGGCGACGCGAACTCGGACGGCCCCGGCACGCACGCAGCGCGCTCGAAACCGGGAGTCGGCGGTCAACGCCGGCTGCGGCAGGCTCGAGGACCGTCGTATACTTCCAGGCTGCAGAACCGGGAGGGGGGAAGTCATGGTCCGTCATCGTCTCGCTACGTTCGCCTGCGCGTCGCTCGCCGCCGCCGCGGCCCTCGCCGCGCTGGGCGCGGGCGCGGCCGCGCCGGCCCGCGCCGCCGGCTCCACCACGGCCGTGGCTTCGGCCCTCGGCGCTCCGCCCCTCGCCGTCACCGCCCTGCCGCCGCGCGGCATCTGGGCGGCCGTCACCGGCCCGACCATCGACACCGAGACCTGGGTCGACGCCGCCCCCGGACCCGACGGCACCCTCTATGCCGCCGGCTCCTTCGGCGCCACCGACACGGCCGGCGACATCATGGTCGGCCAGTTCAGCGCCGACGACGGCGCGACCGAGCACCTGGCCTGGAGCGACGTCTGGGACAACCCGGCGGAGCACCTCGTCGACCAGGCGAGCGCCCTCGCCGTCGACGGCGGCGGCGACCTCGTCGTGGCCGGCACGACGCAGAGCGCCACGAACGGCCGCGAGTGGGTCGTGCTCAAATGGACCGCGAGCCACACGCTCGCCTGGCAGACCGTGATCCCGGCGCACGCCGGCGCGGCCTGGACGGCGAGCGCGAGCGACGTCGTCTGCGACGCGGCCGGCGACGTCTATGTGTGCGGCACCGCGCAGACCGGCACGGCCGGCGGCAGGCCGGTCTCGTCGCTCGTCGTACGCAAGCTGAGCGGCCTCGACGGCCACGTCGTCTGGACGCGCGCCTATGCGGGCGTGCGGCACAGCACGAACTGGGGCCTGCGTCTCGCGCTGGGCACGGCCGGCGACCTGTACTGCACCGGCTTCGGCGGCGGCGTCCACGGCGATCCCGACATGCTGGTCTGCCGGCTGAGCACCGCCGGCGGACGCCTGCTCTGGCTGTCGCGCACGGCCGACGCGCGCCATCTGCAGGACGAGGGCGTCGCCCTCGCCCTGCGCGGCGCGCACCTCTGGGTGTCGGGCTACGAGACGACGAGCGCCACGAGCCGCGTCGCCGTGCTCGCCAGATACACGCTGGGCGGCCGCCGTCTGTGGCTGCGCACCTGGCTCGAGATGCCTCGCACGCTCGAAGACCCGACGGGGCTGACCGTCGACCGGCACGGCGACGCGGTCGTGGTCGGCGCCGGCTTCTCGAAGCCCGCCACGCGCGAGCACGCCTTCGTGCTGCACTACGACCCGAACGGCCGCCTCACGTGGAGCACCATCGCCTACGACCCGACCAGTCACAAGGCAGCCTGGTACGGCGTGGTCGGCGACGGCAGCGGCAACGTTTGGACGGTCGGCGGCGTGCCGGCCGGAGGCTCGACCGCGCTCGCCGTCGCGCACTACGCGGCGAGCGGCGTGAACCGCTGGCACAGCGTGTGGTCGGGACCCGACGGCCTCGGCGCGTCGGGCAACGCCATCTGCCTGGCAAGCGGCGGCGTGTTCGTCGTCGGCGCCGTGGTCACCGACGCGGGCGGCATCGACGCGCTCGCGGTGAAGCTGAGCCGGTAGTCGCGCCCGCGGCGAGGACCTCGCCGCGCGACCCCGGCAGCCGAGGGCGCCGCGCTCCGCGCGTCGCGGCGCGAGCAGGCTCCCGCCTACCGCACCTGGGCGTAACGCAGCGCCCGCAGACGGGCGCCGGTCTGGTACATGTAGAGCTGGTGGACGTGGCGCAGCGCCTCTTCGGCGCCGAGTCCGCCGGCCTGCTCGCGCAGCTCGGCCAGCGGCAGCTCGACCGAGCTGCGCATGGCCGCCACCGCCTCGGGGCCGACCGGCACGCCCTCGCCCGCCGAGCACTCGCACACCAGGCCGCCGAGCGATGCCGAGAAGGCGAGCGCGAGACCGCTCGAGCCGCAGCGCGCGCACTGGTCGAGCACCGGCAGGTAGCCGGCCTCATGCAGCAGCTTCATGAGCACCCCGAGCACGAGCGGCGCCGAGCGGGCCGGGCCGTCGAAGCCGCGGTCGATCTCGGCGAGCGCGCGCGTCAGCAGGTTGAACACGCGCTCGTGGCGCTCCTCCTCGCCGAACAGGCCGGCCACCGCCTCGCAGGCCAGCGCGGCGGCCGTCATGGCCTCGCGGTCCTCGCGCAGCCGGGTGAACGCGGCCACGAGCTGGGCGGACGTGATGGTGTACAGCGTACGGCCGCGGAACAGCACGAGGTCGACCACTCCGAAGGGCTCGAGGCGGCCGCCCCAGCGCGACTTGGTGCGCCGCACCCCCTTGACCACGGCGTCGAGGCGGCCGAGCTCGCGGCTGAACAGCGAGACGATGCGGTCGGCCTCACCGAGCGGCCGGCTCGACAGCACCACTCCCCGCGTCTTCTCGTACCGGCTCGGCATCGGTCACGCCCGCTCGCGGCCCACGACGACGCGCGGCCGGCCGCCCAGGTCGTCGCGTACCTCGACCGCCTCGTAGCGGCCGGCCGCACGGAAGATCTCGACCACCGCGTCGGCCCGGCTCTCGGCGATCTCGACGGCGAGCCAGCCGCCGGGCGCCAGGAACAGCGCCGCCGCCGGCACGATGCGCCGGTACAGGTCGAGGCCGTCGGGGCCGCCGAGCAGCGCGACGGCGGGCTCGAACGCGTGCACGTCGGGCGGCGTCGCGGCGAGCTCGTGGTCGGCCACGTACGGTGGGTTCGAGACGATGAGGTCGAACAGCGAGCCGACCGGTACCTCGGCGAACAGGTCGCTCGCCAGGAACCGGCAGCGAGTCGCGAGGCCGAGCCGCTCGGCGTTCAGGCGGGCCTGCTCGAGCGCGCGCGCCTGCACGTCGACACCCACGGCGACCACGTCGGTGCGGGCGTGCACGATGGCCAGTGCGATCGCGCCGCTGCCGGTGCCCAGGTCGAGCACGCGCAGCGGCTCGGTCCGGGCGAGCTCTCGCGGCGCGCCGAGCGGGGCGCCGAGCGAGGCGCCGTCGAGCCCGGCCTCGAGCGCCCGAGCCGGGGGCCGGGCGCCGGCGGCGAGGGCGGCCAGCTTCTCGAGGGCGACCTCGACGAGCGTCTCGGTCTCGGGCCGCGGGATGAGCGTGTCGGACGTCACGCCGACCTCGATCTCGTGGAAGGCCTTCACGCCGGTCAGATAGGCGACCGGCTCGTGGGCGGCGCGGCGCGAGACGAGAACGTGCAGCGTCTGCTGCTCGCCGGGTGTGAGCACGCGCTCGGGCTCGGCGTACAGGCGTTCGCGACGCAGCCCGAGGACGAAGGCGAGCAGGATCTCGACGTCGAGGCGCGGCGACGGTGAGCTCGCCCGCAGTCGCCGCGCCCCGTCCGCGAGCGCGCGACGCACAGTGAGCGGCCGCGGCAGGTCGGTCATGTCTCGGCGGTCACGCTGGCGAGCTGCTTGCGCCGGTCCTCGGCCGCGAGGGCCTCGGTGAACTCGTCGAGATCGCCCTCGAGGACCGCCGCCAGGCGGTGCGAGGTGAGGCCGATGCGCCCGTCGGTCACCCGGTTCTGGGGAAAGTTGTAGGTGCGGATCTTCTGGGCGCGGTCGCCGGTGCCGACCATGCTGCGGCGCTGGGCGGCCGTCTCCTTGTCCTGCTCGGCCTGCGCCATCTCGTAGAGGCGGGCGCGCAGGATACGCAGCGCCTGCTCCTTGTTCTGGAGCTGGCTCTTCTCGTCCTGGCAGCTCACCACGAGGCCGGTCGGCAGGTGCGTGATGCGCACCGCCGAGTCGGTCGTGTTCACCGACTGGCCACCGGGCCCGCTCGAGCGGAAGATGTCGATGCGCAGCTCGTTCGGGTCGATCTGCACCTCGACGTCCTCGGCCTCGGGCAGCACGGCCACGGTGGCCGTCGAGGTGTGGATACGGCCCTGCGACTCGGTCACCGGCACGCGCTGCACGCGGTGCACGCCGCCCTCGTATTTGAAGGTCGAGTAGGCGCCGCGCCCGCGCACCTCGAAGATGACCTCCTTGAAGCCGCCCGACTCGGACTCGGACTTCGACAGCTCCTCGACCTCGTAACCCTTCTTCTCAGCGTAGCGCATGAGCATGCGGAAGAGGTCGCCGGCGAACAGGGCGGCCTCGTCGCCGCCGGCGCCGGCGCGGATCTCGATGATCACGTCCTTGGCGTCGTTGGGGTCGCGGGCCAGCATCTGCACGCGGATCTCCTCGGCGAGCTCGCTCAGGCGGCGGCGGCTGTCGTAGAGCTCCTGCTGCAGGTAGGCGCGCATCTCGTCGTCGGCGTCGCCGTCGGCGGCCAGCATCTCGTCGGCCTCGGCCGCGGCGCGCTCGGCCTCGCGGTACTGCAGCGCCAGGCCGTGCGCATCGGTGAGCTCGGCGTGGCGGCGCGCCGCGGCCGCATAGCGGCCCCGGTCGGCGAGCGTCTCGGGGTCGGAGAGCTGCTCCGTGAGCTCGGCGTAGGAGCGCTCGATCTCGTCGATCAACCTGTCGGTCACGTCGGCCATGATGGATGTGTCGTCGTCCTTGCGGGGTGCCTGATTATACCTGCGCCTCCGAGCGACCGGCCCCGTGGCCCCAACGTCGACGGGCGCCGCGCGACCGCAGCCCCCCTCATCCCCGCCGCGCCCGCCGGACCGTGGGCCCCGGCCCGGGCCTACGAGGGCGAGTCGGCCGGCAGCGGTGGTCCGAGCGGCGGACCCAGGGCGCCCGGCCGCGGCGCGGCGCCGGGGCGCCGCTGGGCCTTCTCGGCGGCCCGGCGGCGCGCCTTTTCGTCGCGCGCCGCAAAGACCTGCTCGGCCGGGCTGCCGGCCAGCAGGGCCTCGAACTCGCCGCGGTCGATCGTCTCGCGCTCGATCAGGATGGCGGCCACGCTGTCGAGGGTCTCGCGGTGCTCGGTAAGGACGGAGCGGGCACGCTCGTGGGCCTCGGCGATGATGCGCCGGATCTCCTCGTCGATCGCGCGCGCCACCTCCTCTGAGTAGTCGGGCTCCTGGGAGAAGTCGCGCCCCAAGAAGGGCATCGCCTGGTTGTGGCCCAAGGTGCGCGGCCCGAGCAGCTCGCTCATGCCGTAGCGCATGATCATCTGCTTGGCGGTGTCGGTGGCCTTCTCTAGATCGTTGGCGGCGCCGGTCGTGATCTCTGCAAAGACGATCTCCTCGGCGGCGCGGCCGCCTAAGGTCATCGCCAGGGTGTCGTTTAACTCGGCCATCGTGGTCAGGAACTTGTCCTCGGCCGGCAGCGAGATGGTAAAGCCCAAGGCGGCGCCGCGGGAGACGATCGAGATCTTGTGGACCGGGTCGGTGTGGGGCAGGTAGTGGGCCACCAGGGCGTGGCCCATCTCGTGGTAGGCGGTGACCGTGCGCTCCTTCTCGGAGAGCAGGCGGCTCTTCTTCTCGGGGCCGGCCAGCACGCGCATGATGCCCTCTTCGCGCTCGGGCATGTCGATGATCTTCTTGCCGTGGCGGGCGGCCAGCAGGGCGGCCTCGTTGACCAAGTTGGCCAGGTCGGCGCCGGTGAAGCCCGGGGTCTGGGCGGCCAGCGTGTCCAGATCGACGCCCTTGGCCAGCGGCTTGCCGCGGGTGTGGACCGCAAGGATCGCCTGGCGGCCGGCCCGGTCGGGGCGATCGACCACGATCTGGCGGTCGAAGCGGCCCGGCCGCAGCAGGGCGGGGTCTAGGATGTCGGGGCGGTTGGTGGCGGCGATCAGGATGATGTTGTCCTTCATCTCAAAGCCGTCCATCTCGACCAGGAGCTGGTTTAAGGTCTGCTCGCGTTCGTCGTTACCGCCGCCAAAGCCGGCGCCGCGGTGGCGCCCGACGGCGTCGATCTCGTCCATGAAGACGATGCAGGGGCTCTGCGCCTTGGCCTGGGCGAACAGGTCGCGCACCCGGCTGGCGCCCACCCCGACGAACATCTCGACGAAGTCCGAGCCGGAGATGGAAAAGAAGGGCACCCCGGCCTCGCCGGCCACGGCGCGGGCCAGCAGCGTCTTGCCGGTGCCGGGCGGGCCGTAGAGCAGCACCCCCTTGGGGATGCGGGCGCCGAGCTGCTGGAACTTGCGCGGGTTCTCCAAGAACTCCTTGATCTCCTGGAGCTCCTCGACGGTCTCGTCGATGCCGGCCACGTCGGAGAAGGTCACCTTGGGGGCATCGGGGGAGACCTGGCGGGCGCGGCTTTTGGCAAAGCCCATCACGCGGCTGCCGCCGGCGCTCATGCGGCGCATCATGAAGGCAAAGAAGACGACGATCAGCAGCAGCGGCAACAGCAGGGTGAGCAGGCCGGCCCACGAGGTGCCGCCGCTTTTGGCGGTGACCGCCACGGCGGGGTGGGCGGCCAGCAGCTGGGCGAGCAGGGTGGAGTCGGGGTAGGAGATCGTGTAGGGCGCGCCAGTCCGGGGCGTGACGGCGATCGTCTGGGCGCTCGTGTCGACCGTGACGGCCCGTACCTGGCCGGCCTGGAGCTGGGAGACGAAGCTGCTCGGCCCGCCCGCGTAGGTGTGCGTGTTCGGCACGACGTCGGCGGTCGTCGCGGTCCTCAGCAGCTCGACCGAGTGTCGCGCGTAGTAGGCGTGCGGCTGCGCCGCGGTGCCTCGCTCGGCCACGACCGCGAGAGGGAGAGCGATCGCCAGCGCGGCGACGGCGATGAGGGTCACGACGAAGCCGCGCCGCTGGCGGCCGCCGCGTCCTTCGGGCAACGGTCCGTGTATCGAGCCCACGATGCCTCGTCTCGACGATCACCGGTGGAGGTGGCGACGCAGCCGACGGCCGCAGCGCACCCGCACTTCACTTCTACCCGCGCGCCCGCGGCACAAGCCGCCCGAAACGGCGAGGGGCCGGCGGATGCCGGCCCCTCGCCACGTTCGTTCGACCGCGCCGTCGTCGCTTGCAGGACGGCGCGACCTCGTCGTGCCTGGTGCTCTCGGGCCGCCTCTAGCGTCCGCTCACGGCCGGCCCGGTGCTCGGCTCGCGGGCCCCCGCGGCGCTCATCGAGAGCCCCTCCTCGGCGGCGAGCAGCTCGCCCGCCCGCCTGGCGACGCCCGGGCGCAGCAGGATGTAGACGACGCCGATCGCGATCCACACGATGAAGAAGATCGGCAGCTTCCAGTTCGCCCCGGTCGGATACGGATAGACGTTGCGGTAGATCGTGTAGATCAGCACCGCGAGCGCCAGGATCGGGATGACGATCTCCCAGGTGCGCACGACCTTGCGACCCGAGAAGAACAACACCCGGATGGCGCCGATCGTGGCGAGCACGTAGACCACGAGCAGGATGAGCGTGCCGATCACGCCCGACCAGACGAACTCGTCGAACGGCTTGGCCTTCCAGATGGTCGCGAAGAGCACGACCATGATGAACGCGCCGACCGTGACGGCGATCGTCGCCGGCACCGGCGTGCCCCGCCTGGCCGACACGCCGGCGAGCGACTTGGGGCCGACCCCGTCGCGGCTCAGCGCGTAGAGGATGCGCGAGGCGCCGACCGTGCAGGCGAGCACGCAGCCGAAGGCGCTGATCGAGGTGCCCAGGGTGATGAGGTCGCCGACCCAGCCGGCGATGAACTTGCTGCCCAGGTCGCCGAGCAGCGTGCCCGAGCTGATGAAGGCCTGCACGCCCTTGGCGCTCGTGCCGAAGCCCATCATCTCGACGGCGGTCACGAACACGAAGTAGACGCCGCCGAAGATCGCCACGCCGAGGATGGCGCGCGGGATGTCCTTGTGGGGCTGCTTGCTCTCCTCACCGAGGGTCGAGGCCGCCTCGAAGCCGGCGAACGACAGAAAGCCGAACACGGCGCCGAGGGCGATGACCGAGGCCGACGTGCCGTGCGGCACGCTGAAAACGCTCCAGGTGAAGCTCGTGTGGGTGGGAGCCGTGTGGTTGAGCAGCTTCACGAGGATGGTGACGCTCACGACCAGGATGAGGGCCACGGTACTGCCCTCGACCGCCAGCAGCACGGCGGTGGCCCGCTTGGCCGGCGAGATCGCGAGGTACCAGGCGCCCACGATGGCGATGGCGCCGAACAGAAAGCCGCTCCAGGCCGGTGGATTGTGCCAGATGCCGACCTCACCGAGGAACGACGCGAAGAAGATGCCGGCCGCCATGCCGGTGACGATCACGTAGAAGCCGTAGGTGCCGATCAGCGACCAGCCCGACACGACGCCGGCGCGCGGGCCCAGAATGGCACCGACGAAGCCGTACACCGAGCCGGCGTGGTGGAACTGCTGGCACAGCCGCACGAAGGTGTAGGCCACGAGCAGCACGCCGATCGTCGCCAGGACGAAGGCGAGCGGCACGGCCCGCCCCACGGTCGTGGCGGCGCCCTGCGGGTTGATGTTGGCCGCCATCGACGGCGCCATCAGCGCCAGGGAGATACCGATCGCGGCCCAGATGGAGAGCTCCCTGCGAAGCCGAGGCCCTTGTGTCAAGTCCGTCATCTCTGCCCCCTTTCTCTTCTGCACGTCACGGACATTCAACGGATGGGGCGCGCTCGGGCGCCGCCCCGCGCCCCATCAGACGCTCCCCTTCGGCCCACCCCCTTCCGCGAGCCGACCGTCGAGCAGACCGCGGCCGACGGCGTCACACAGCCCTGCGGCCAGGCCGCAGCGCGCCGCCACCGAGTCGAGGAGGATGTATTCGTCGGCGGAATGGTCGAGGCCGCCCACCGGCCCGAGGCCGTCGAGCGTAGGCACCCCGTCGGCCGACGTCCAGCAGCCGTCCGAGACGCCGCCGCTCGTCTGGCCGCCGACGGCGAAGCCCAGGCGCGCCGCCAGCCGGTCGGCGGCGGCAAACAGCGCGGCGGTGCCGGGGTTGGGCTCGATGCCGGGCCAGGGACCCTCGACCATGACGTCGACCGCGACCCCGTCGTCGCGCGCCGTGGCGGCGATCCGCTCGAGCGCCCAGCCCAGGTCGACGCTCGAGGGCGCGCGCACGTCGAGCACCGCCTCGGCGTGCTCGGGCACCACGTTGGCGATGGTGCCGCCGGCGAAGGTGCCGGCGATCACCGTCAGGCCCGGCCGGCCGCCGTTCAGGCCGTCGCTGCGGAGCAGACAGCGGCACAGCGCGAGCACGGCGTTGCGGCCGAGCTCGGGTTCGGTGCCGGCGTGCGCCGGGTGGCCGGTGGCCGACAGGTGCACCCAGGCGCCGGCCTTGCGGCCCACGACCACGTCGCCGTTCTCCCTGCCGCACTCGAACACGAGCGCGGCCGCCGCCCCGTGCACGTGGGGCAGCGCCGGCAGCATGCCGGTGCGTATCTCTTCGTCGGGAGCGCTGTGCAGCTCGAGCGTCGCGAAGGGCCGCTCGCCCGCGGCGAGCGCCTCGAGCGCCAGCAGCGCGAGCAGGAGGCCGCCCTTCATGTCGGCGACGCCGGGACCGAAGGCGCGCCCGCCGGCGTGCGTGAACGGGCGCGCCGCCGCCGTGCCGCGGGCGAACACGGTGTCGTGGTGGCCGAGCAGCACGATGCGCCGGGCGCCGGCCCCGGGCAGGCGCGCCACCAGATGGCCACCGCCCGGCGTGGGCACGACCTCGCAGGAGCAGCCGGCCGCGCCCGCCCACTCGGCAAGCAGCGCGGCCACGCGCTCGCGGCCCGCGGGGCAGTCGTCGCCTGAGTCGATGTCGACGAGCGTCGCCAGCCGCTGGAGGTAGACGGGCAGGCGGCCCGCCGCGAGCTCGCGCGCCGCGGTCGCGGCCGCGACGCTGCGCGAAAGGTCGGGCGCCGCCGGCGCCGGGGCGCTGTGGTCAGGCGATGCCATGCAGCGCCTTGCAGTTGCCGGCGAGGATACCGGCGCCGATGCGGCCCGCCTCGTCTGCGGTCAGATGGTCGCGCTCGACGGCGCGCGCAAGGACGCGCTCGAGCGCCTCGCGCGTGAGGCGCGCCGACACCCAGAAGACCTCGGGCTCGGAGGCCTCGTCGGAGCCGTAGAGCAGCTTGCCGGTGGGCGCCACGCCGAGCATGATCTCGAGCTCGCGGTCGGCGGCGAGCGAGGCCCAAGGCAGGAACTCGGACAGGTCGAGATAGACGAAGGGCAGTATCGAGGCGATGTAGGCGGCCTCGGCCAGCCAGGGCCAGCCCGAGTGGATCAGCACGACGGGCTGGTCCATGTGGTCGTGCAGCAGCGGGAAGATGTCCTGCGGCCGCACGTGGCTGAGCACGATGTCGGGATCGCCACCGCCGCAGTGGATGTGCATGACGCGGTCGTGGCGGCGCGCCGCGCGCAGCGCGGCGCGCAGCAGGTAGTCGCGCACGGTCTTGCCCGGACCGCGGTCCTTGGGCCAGCCGGCCGCGCGCCAGGCATCGTAGGCGGCCGCGGCCTCGGCCGCGGCCGGAGCGCCCACGTCGAGCCCGGTGCGGTAGGCGATGACCGACTTGTAGCCGACCGTGAGCGGGTCGGCCGCGGCCTCGTCGAGGCGCGCCTCGAAGGCCGCCTCGAAGTCGGAGAAGCCGAGCTCGCGACCCTGCAGCTCGACGATCCAGGGCTCGATGCGGGCCACGCGGTAGACCGGCACGCCGAGGCTCTCCTCGAACTCGGCGCGCGTGACCGTGGGCTGCGGATAGCCGTCGTCGCCGATCACCGCCGCGATGCGCGCGTCGGTCATGAGGCCGCGCACGTACCCCGCCGGGTCGGCCGCCAGGGCCGCGCCGCGGGCCGCCGTCAGCGCGTCGTGCTCGGCCGCGACGCCGAGATAGGCGGCCAGCCAGCGCCGCGCGGTGAGGGCGAACACGGTGCCGTCGCGCAGCGCCGCGACCTGGGCGGCGATGCGCGCGTCGTCCTGGCCGGACGAGGCGAAGCAGGTGCCCATGATCGTCAGGCGGTCCTCCCAGCCCGCGGCGTCGCGCGCGAGCAGGTCGCTCGTGCGAAAGCCGTGACAGTGGTCGTCGACCACCGTGCAGCCGGACAGGTCGACCGCCCTTCCCCGTGTCGATGCGTCGGTCACGATCGCCTCCTAAAAGCGCCAGAGCTGCTCGGCGATGAGTTCCTCGAGCGGTCGCCCGGCGTCGGCCTCGGCCTCGGCCTGGCGCACGGCGACCATGGCGTCGCAGAGCACGTCGCCCAGCGCGGCGCGCAGCACGCTCGAGGCGGCGAGCGCGGCCGCCGCCTCGTCGAGGCTCGCCGGAAGCTGCCGCACGCCGGCCGCGGCGCGCTCGCCGGCGTCCATCAGATGCGGGTCGGTCGTCACCGCCGCGGGCAGGCGCAGGCCGCGCTTCACACCGTCGAGGCCGGCGGCGATCAGGCCGCCGACGGTCAGGTAGGGATGGCCGCTGCCGTCGACGGCCTTGAACTCCATGTTCGCCGTCCGTCCACGGGCGGCGGCCGGTCCGGGAATGAAGCGCAGGGCGGCCTCGCGGTTCTGGGCGCCCCAGCAGGCGTAGGCGCCGGCCCAGTTCTGCGGCCGCAGGCGCTCGTAGGAGGGCGTCGTCGCGCAGGCCAGAGCGGTGAGCGCCGGCAGCTCGGCGAGCACGCCGGCGAGGAACGACTCGCCCTCGGCGGTGAGGTCGGCCGGACCGTCGCCGCCCGCGAAGAGGTTCTCGCCGGCCGCGTTCCAGAGGCTGAAGTGCAGGTGGCAGCCGTTGCCGAGGCCGCTCGGCAGCACGACCGGCGAGAACGAGCAGCGGTAGCCGTGGCGCGCGGCGACGGTGCGCACGGTGTGGCGCAGCAGCACGTGCTGGTCGGCGGCGCGCACCGGGTCGACGGGCTCGGTCGAGACCTCCATCTGACCGAACGAGTACTCGGGGTGGAAGCATTCGACGCCGACGTCCTGCGCTGCCAGGGCGTCGAGCAGCTCGAGCGCGAAGGGGTGCAGCAGGGCCCAGGCGTTGGCGCTGTAGCCGGGCCCGTGGTGGCAGGGAACGGGCTCCTCGCTCGCGGCGGCGCCGGCGAACCACTCGAACTCGAAGGTCATGCGCAGGCGCAGGCCGCGGGCCGCCGCCTGCGTCACCATGCGCTTGGCGAAGCTGCGCTCGCACCAGGGCGCGACGCTGCCGTCGTCCAGGCACTGGTCGAGGGCCACCCAGGCCCACTCCGGCGTGGCGGCGAGCCGCACGAGCGAGTCGAGGTCGGCCACCATGCGCATGTCGCCGCTCGGGCCGCCGAGCGCCTCGGTCGTCGTGAAGTGGTCGTTGGTCAGCGCCGTCGCCCAGCAGTACGAGAAACCGATGCCGCTCGTCGCCAGGCTCTGGAGCTTGCCGAGGGGCACCGACTTGAGGCGGTTGATCGAGCCCGTGTCGACGATCGACCCGTTCACGTAGCGCACCCCGGCGCGGCGCAGCTCGTCGATCGTGGTGGACAGCTCGACCTCGGTGCTCACGACTCGCGCCACGATCTCTCCCTTCGGGTCGTCGCGGCCGGGCGGACCTCGCCGCCGTCCGCGTCGCTACGGTCGGGTGGCCAAGCGCCGTCGGCCCCCAGCTCACGCTCGCCCCAGGTGGTGCCCTCGCGCAACCGCTCGAGCTCGCGCATGCGCGGCCGCGCGCGATCGCCGACCTTCACGGCCAGGCCGGCCACGACGGCCTCGACCAGGCCCATGGCCGGCACGAGCGAGTCGAACGGCGACGGCGCGACGACGGTCGAGGTGAGCACGTGGCGGGCGACGTCGGCGATCGGCGAGAGCCAGGGGTCGGTGAACAGAATGACGGTGGCGCCGCGCCGCGCCGCGCGGCGCGCGAACTCGATCGTCGAGTTCTGGTAGCGGCGGTAGTCGAAGGTGACGACGACCGTGCGCCGCGTCACGTCGATGAGCTCGTCGAAGCGCGGCGTCGGCGACGCCGCCACGTAGCGGCAGCCGCTGCGCATCATGGCGAGATGAGCGGTCAGGTAGAAGCTCAGGATCTGGCTGAACCGGCCGCCGGTGAGCAGGACCGGCCGGCGCTCGTCGGACAGCAGGTCGACGACGGCCTCGAACTCGGACGGCGGCACGCCGGCCATCGTCGTGCGCAGCTCGCCGACGAAGGTCGACAGGCTCGTCGACAGCACCTCTTCGTCGGGCTCGAGCGGCCGGCGCTCGAGGAGCTCGAGCGACGAGGTGAGCTTCTGCTGGATCTCCTCGCGCAGCGCCTCCTGAAAGGCCGGGTAGCCATCGAAGCCGAGGCGGTTGACGAAGCGCATGACGGTCGGGCCGCTGACCTCGGCGCGCGCGGCGAGCTGGGCGAGGGTCTCGAGGCCGGCGATCGGGTAGTGGGCGAGGAGCGCGCGCGCCACCCGGCGCTCGGCCACGGTCAGCTGTCCGATGCTGTCGTGGACCAGGCGCTGCAGGGTGTCGCGACCGTCCGTCACCTCGTCCAAGTAGAAACGGATGCTAGAAAGTCACCGGACTCACGTCAAGAGGTAACAGAGATTAGCACTGTCATGACGGCAGCGTTCCCCGCGGGCACCCGCGCCTACCGTGCGTGTCGATCGAAGCGGCGAAAAAGCGCGCCGGCGCGCCGCGTCTACGCCTGCGCGAACTCCCCGGTCAGGCCGCCCTTGCTGCCGTCGGCCGGCACCTGCGCCATGAACGAGCGGGCGATGTCGATGCGCTTCATGAAGACGACGTCGTCGAACTGCTGGGCCCATTCGATGAAGCGCGCGAGACCGTCGGCGCGGGCCGGGTTGCCGCTGATGCGGGGGTGGCAGCCGATCGACATCATGCGGCCGCAGTCGTCGCCGTCGGCGCGCAGCCGGTTCACCGTGGCCTTGGCGAGCTCGATGAAGTGCTCGGGGCTGCCGAAGCCCTGCGCCAGCAGGTAGCGGCAGTCGTTCACGACGAGCGAGTACGGCACCACCAGGTGATCGCGGCCGAGGACCTTTGACCAGTAGGGCAGGTCGTCGTTGTAGCAGTCGGAGTCGTAGACAAAACCGCCTTCTTCGACCACGAGCTCGCGCGTGTTCACGCTCATCTCGCGGCAGTACCAGCCGAGCGGCCGGCTGCCGGTGAGGCTGGTGATCGACTCGACCGCGAGCCTGATGGCCTCGCGCTCCTCGTCGCGCGTCATCTCGAAGTGGTTGCTCCAGCGCAGGCCGTGGCCCACTGCCTCGTCGCCGCGGGCGACGAGCCTCGCGGCCACCGCCGGGTTGCGCTCGAGCGCCACGGCGGCGGCGAAGACGGTGGCCGGGATGCCGGCCTGGTCGAACACGCGGAACAGGCGCCAGATGCCGGCCCGCGAGCCGTACTCGTACATCGACTCGATGGCGAGGTCGCGGGTGCCTTCCTGCATGAAGGGGAACTCGTAGAGGATGTCGTTCTCGTTGTCGCCCATCGCGTAGGTCTTCTCGGAGCCCTCTTCTTCGTTGACCACGACGTTGATGGCGACCTTGGCGTCGTGCTCCCAGCGCACGACCGGCGGCTTCTCGCCGTAGCCGACGAGCTCGCGCACGGGACCCTCGACCCCGGGGATGTCGGTGCGCCTGAAGAACTGCGGATCGAGCTGGTCCACCCTGACCTCCTGACCTTCGTCTCGCGTCGGGGCGGCGGCCACCGTGGGCCGCCCGCGGGGCTAACTTTCGAGGAAGACGCGCAGCTTGTCGAGGCCCTCCTCGATCTGGTCGACGGCGATGCCCGAGTAGGCGAAGCGCAGGTGACGGCCGCGCTCGCCGGGCAGCTCGTGCCCGAAGTGCGTGCGCGAGCACATCGACACGCCCGTCGCGGCGAGCGTCGCCCGGCGGAACGTCTCGTAGTCGTCGAAGCCCTTGCGGGCCATGGCCTCGGCCACATCGGGATAGAGGTAGAAGGTCACGTCGGGCACGTGGCAGCGCACGCCGTCGATCGCGTTCAGGCAGCGTACGGCGACGTCGCGGCGCTCGCGCAGCGTGTCGATGATGGCGCGGGCGCCGCTCTGGTCACCGGCCAGCGCTTCGACTCCGGCGGCCTGCACGAAGTGGTTGGTGCACGACTCGACGTTGACGTTGAGCGTCGTGATCACGTCGATCACGGCGCGCGGGCCGAGCGCCGCGCCCAGGCGCCAGCCGGTCATCGCGTACTTCTTTGAGAACGTGTAGAGGATCACGGTACGTTCCTGCATGCCCGGCAGCGACGCGATCGAGCGGCTCGGGCCGCCCGAGTAGCGCACGTCGAAGTAGGCCTCGTCGGACAGCACCCACAGGTCGTGGCGCCGGGCGAGCTCAGCGACACGCTCGAGCTCGGCCGGCGAGCACTCGCCGCCGGTGGGGTTGTGCAGGTCGTTCAGGATGAGCAGGCGCGTGCGCGGGCCGACCGCCGCCTCGAGGGCGTCGAGGTCGAAGCCGAAGCCGTCGCCGCGCTCCTCGTAGGCGTACGGCCGGGCGACGCCGCCGAAGAAGCGGATGAAGGACTCGTAGATGGGAAAGCCGGGATCGGGGTAGAGCACCTCGTCGCCGGGGTCCATGAGGGCGAGCAGGAACTTGCCGATCACCGGCTTGCCGCCCGGCTGCACGCTCACCTGCTCGGGGCCGTAGGCGATGCCGCGCGCCGCGCCCACGTCGGCGGCGATGGCCTCGCGCAGCGGCGCGATGCCGCCGTTCGGGCAGTAGCCCGTCTTGCCGTCGCGGATGGCGCGGAAGGCCGCCTCGACGATGTTGCCCGGCGTCGGGATGTCGAGGTCGCCGAGGTGGAACGGGTAGACCTTCTGCCCGGTCGCCGCCGCGGCGGCCGCCTCGGCGGCGGCGGCGAAGGCCGTCTCGGTGCCCAGGCGCTCGACCCGTGCCGCCAGAGCCTTCAGGTCGGTGCGGTCCGACTCCATCGATCGTCCTCCTTTGTGTGGCCGCCCTGCGGCCATCGTGCCCGTCGTGCCCGCGAAGGCGATCCGTCAGGCCCCGTGCAGCAGGCCCGCCGGGCGCACGCCGACGCCGGCCTTGACGAGCTGCTCGGCGGTGCGGTTCACGGCGTCGTGCTTGTCCAAGTAGTTGCGCTCGAGCGCCGGCATGAGACCCTCGGCCAGCGCCGTCTCGCGGGCGACGAAGTAGTCGAAGACGTCGCTCGGGTGGTCGCGTTCGGCCTCGATCGCCGGCTCGCCGCCCTCGTGCTTGGCCGAGAGGTTGGGCACGCTCGCCGCGGCCGCCACCAGGTCGTCGCGGCGGTCGTAGGGCTGCCGCACGATCGAGCGGTAGGCCTCGGTCACGTGGTGCTCGAAGCGCACGGCGTCGGTCAGGCCGAGCGCGGCCCGCGCCGCCGACGACGACTCGAGCGTGGCCACGTCGGCCGAGTTCGACAGATTGAGGCCGGCGAGGCTGGTCGCGCCGCCGTCGGCGGCAAGCAGCCGCGCGCCCATGAGCAGCCAGAGCACCGCGTACGGGTTGTCGACGCCCATGAACACCGAGACCTTGAACTCGTTCTCGACCCCGAGCTTGCGCAGCAGCAGTCCGACGAGCACGGTCCCGAGGTTGACGTTGAGCACCTGACGGATGCCGTACTCGGTGAGGTAGTGCAGGTACTCGTCGGCCCACCTCAGGGGGTAGCCGTTGGGCTCACCGATGCCGCCGAAGTACCCGGTGATGGTGTCGGGCCCGCCGAGCATGACGTTGCTGCCGTCGATGCCGCGCGTGTCGAGCGTCTCGACGTGCGAGGCGCCGACGATCTGCATGGCGGCCGCCACGGCGAGCAGGTCGCCGTCGGGGCCGGCCTGCTCGGCCATGGAGCGCACGCGGATGTAGCGGCCGGGCATGAGCTCGCGACGCTCGATCGCGCGGCGTGCCTCGGCGATCAGCCACGGAAAGTACTGCAGGGCGCTGATCTCGAGGGTCACCGCGCGGCCGTCGTCGGGCGCCGCGCCGGCCGCGTCGCCGAGGACCCGGCGGCGGTGCTCGGCGAGCGGCACGAAGGCGCCGCGGTCGCGCTGCTCGGTGAGCCAGGCCAGGTCGTCGAGCCAGGGCGAGCGCTCGGCGCGCAGGCGCGCGAGCCGGGTCTCGAGGCGGCCGTTCTCGGCCGCCGCCCGGTTGATCGCCTCGACGCCGCCGTGGGCGTCGATCAGGTCGAGCAGGGCGTCGACCAGCGGGTTGTCGTCGGCGGTGAGGGCGGCGTTCACGGCAGCGACGTCGGCCGGCGCGAGCGCGAGGCGGCGACGAAGGTCGGATCGGCTCGTCATGGCTCCCCCTTGCGGCCCCGTCCGGACTCCGCCCCGGGCCACGCGGGAACGAACGTACAGAGGTCACGGTCGTTGCGATGGCACGTGCAGTCCACGGCCACACACTAGGACCTTGCGTTCTGCTCGTCAACAAGATCGCCGAACATCGTGCGGCCACAGGCTCTCAAGGCAGAACTTGACGTATCGGGCCGGACCCCGGCGAGAGCCTTCCCTGCAGACGGCGACGCCCGCCGGCCCGACGGCCGGCAGGCGTCGCCGCACGGGCAGGGTCAGCCGATCAGCGCAAACACGCGGCAGGGCGTGGCCGAGCCGCCGACGAGCGGCAGCGCGCCCGTCACGAGCAGGGCGCCGGTGGGCGGCACCTGGTCGAGGTTGACGAGGCCCTCGAGGTTCCAGACGCCGTTCACGAGCGTGGCGTGGTTGTGCACCGAGAAGGCGGTGTCGTTGCCCGGGTCGATGCCGAGCGTGTCGATGCCGATGCCGACGACGCCGCGCTGCTCGACCAGCAGCCGCGCCGCCTCCTCACCCACGCCGGGAAAGTGCAGGTCGCCCTCGGGGCCCATGTAGCGCTCGCGATCGTCGTGGAGCACGTCCCAGCCGGTGTGGACCAGGGCGGCGGCCCCACGCGGCACGGCGCCGTGGGCGGCCTCGAAGCGCGCCACGTCGTCGAGCGTGGCCGCGTAGTCGGGCTTGCCGGCGCAGCGGTCGGCCACGTCGATCACGACGGCCGGGCAGACCAGGCCCGACAGCGGCAGGCTCTCGATGGTCGGCGCCCCGCTGATGAAGTGGGCCGGCGCGTCGATGTGGGTGGCGGTGTGCTCCCAGAGATGCCAGAGCTGGGCGAAGAAGCCGTTCTCCTCGACCGTCACCCTGGTCTCGAAGCTCGGCGCCGGCGTGCCCGGCCACATGGCGACGCCGGGGTCGATCGGACGGGTGAGGTCGACGACGCGGTCAACGGAGATCATGGCGCCCCCTGACGTCTGCCTTTTGCGGTTCGCGGGTACGGGGCCGCGCGTGGCGGCCGAGGCGCAACGTACCGCCGCCGACGCCTCGCGTCAACGACGCGGACCGGCCCCGGCTTAAGCCATCACCTCGACGCCCTTTTCGGCGGGGCGGTCCTGGGGCTCGAGCTCGACGACCCGGGTGAGCGCCGCGATCGCGACCTCGATCTGGTCGGGGCTCGGCGGCTTGGTCGTCATCCACTGCAGGGCAAGACCGGGGGCCATGACGGCGCGCACCACGGGGTTGTGCTCGTAGCGCCCGGCCACGCGGATGATCTCGTAGGAGAGGCCGGCGATGAGCGGCACGAGCACGACGCGCGACAGAACGAGCAGATACCACGCCGGCCAGCGTACGAGGGCGAAGACCAGGATCGACACGACCATGACGACGAGCAGGAACGACGTGCCACAGCGCACGTGCAGCGTCCTGTACTTGTCGACGTTGGCCACGGTCAGCGGGTCGCCGTGCTCGAGGGCGTGGATCGACTTGTGCTCGGCGCCGTGGTATTCGAACACGCGGCGCAGGTCGCGGAACTGCGTGATGACGAGCAGGTAGACGACGAAGATGGTCACGCGCACGAGGCCCTCGACCAGCCAGAACAGAAAGCCCGAGCCGAGCTGCGCCCGGAAGATGCGGGTGATGCCGAGCGGTGCCAGAAAGAAGACGAGCACGGCGAAGGCGAGCGCGATGAACAGGGTGACGCCGATCTCGCGGCCCGACAGCTCCTGGCCCTCCTCGCCGAGCGACTGGTTGGCCGAGATGGTGAGGGCGCGCACGCCGACGACGAGCGACTCGACGAGGGCGGTCACGCCGCGCAGCACCGGCAGCTTGAGCACCGGATAGCGCTTCATGTACGAGACGAGCGGCCACGACTCGAGGTAGATCGACGAGTCGGGGCGGCGCACGGCGACCGACCAGTTGTCGACGCCGCGCATCATGACCCCCTCCATCACCGCCTGGCCGCCGATCGCGGCGCGGCGCGCGGCGAGCGCCGGCAGCGCGAGCGCCGCGGCGAACCGCAGGGTGGTGCGACGGGCGAGGGGGCGCGTGCCGTGCGCCTCGCGGCCGGGCACGCGACGGACGTTCACCCCGAGTGCTCCGGAGCGTCGACCACGGCGGCGTCGTAGGGCCGACCGCAGGTCATGCGGCCTTCGGGGCAGGTGCCGTACAGGCAGCCGGGGCCACTCTTGTGGAAGAGCGCCGGGGCCAGGCGCTTGACCTGGTCGCGCAGATCCCAGGCGAGGGCGCGGATCTCCCACTGGGCGCGGTTGCAGCAGCGCACCGCGAAGAAGTGGCGCAGCTCGCGGCCGTTCATGGTGACGACGATCTTGGTCTCGGCGGCGTTGGGCAGCACGAAGCGGGCGTCTTCTTGCACCGACTCGCGGCTGCGGCCCTGGGCCAGGCCGAGCTCGACGAGCCGGTCGTAGGCCTCGCGCGCCTGCTCCATGGCGCGCAGGAACACCTGCTCGGCGGCGGCGTCGGCGGCGATCGCCGGCGGCATCACGAAGCTGTCGGCGTGGCTGAAGTTGACGTAGCGCTGCGACTGCTGGTTGTAGCTGGCCATGCGGTGCCGCACGAGCTGATGCGTGCAGGCCCGCGAGACGCCGTCGATCGCGCAGGTGAAGACGGCGTGCTCGAGCGCCGAGTGGTGGCCCGAGGCGACGAGGCCGCGTACGAGCTTCGCCACGGCCTCGTCGGTCATCGTCTGGTTGAGCTCGGCCGCCGAGACCGGCGCGTAGCACAGCCGGCCGGCCGCCGCGACGGCGCGATCGGGGTCGGGCGTGTACGAGAGAAGAGTGACGGCGAGCGTCGCGGCCATCGGCGCGCTAGCTCGCGTTGACCTTCTTGCCGAACCGGCGCTGGAAGCGCTCGACGCGGCCGCCCGAGTCGATCAGCTTCTGCTTGCCCGTGTAGAACGGGTGGCATTGCGAGCAGATCTCGACCTTGAGCTCGGGCTTGGTCGACCGCGTCGTGAAGGTGTTGCCGCACGAGCAATGCACGGTCGCCTCGACGTACTGCGGGTGGATGTCCTTCTTCATGAACCGTCGTCCCTTCGAGAAATGTCGGGGTGAAGCACGCTATGGTAGCACGGACGCGGCGACGGGCGCCAACGGCCGCGCCACGCCGCCACTCCCCGAGTGTTCCCGCCGGCAAACTCCGTGGGCCGGCGGCGGCGCGGTCGCTTTCGGGCGCGACCCGCCCGGTCGCGCTCCGCCGCGGGCGAGCCCTCGCGAGAGGCGACCCCGCTAGCGCGAGCCCTTCTGGATCTGCAGCAGGAACTCCTCGTTGGACTTGGTGTCGCGCACCTTGTTGATGAGCAGCTCGATCGCGGCGTTGGGCTCGAGCGAGTGCAGCACGGCGCGCAGCTTCCAGACCATGGCCGCCTCGGCCGGGTCCATGAGCAGCTCCTCTTTGCGGGTGCCGGTGGTCTCGATGTCGATCGCCGGGAAGATGCGCTTGTCGGCGAGCTTGCGGTCGAGGCGGATCTCCATGTTGCCGGTGCCCTTGAACTCCTCGAAGATCACCTCGTCCATGCGCGAGCCGGTGTCGACCAGGGCGGTCGCCAGGATGGTGAGCGAGCCGCCGTGCTCGATGTTGCGCGCCGCCCCGAAGAACTTCTTGGGCGGATAGAGCGCCGTCGAGTCGACGCCGCCCGACAGGATGCGGCCCGACGCCGGCGTGTTCAGGTTGAAGGCGCGCGCCATGCGGGTGATCGAGTCGAGCAGCACGACGACGTCGTCGCCGCTCTCGACCATGCGCTTGACCCGGTCGAGCACGAGCTCGGTCACCTGCACGTGGTTCTCGGAGGGCTGGTCGAACGTGCTGGCGACGACCGTGCCGGCGACGGAGCGCTCCATGTCGGTGACCTCTTCGGGGCGCTCGTCGACGAGCAGCACGATCAGCTTGACCTCGGGATGGTTGGTCGTGATCGAGTTGGCGAGCTTCTTGAGGATGGTGGTCTTGCCGGCCTTGGGCGGCGAGACGATCAGGCCGCGCTGGCCCTTGCCGATCGGGCAGAGCAGGTCCATGATGCGCGCCGCCGTGTCGTGCTCGGGCGTCTCGAGGCGCAAACGATCCTCGGGAAACAGCGGCGTGAGCTTCTCGAAGACGGGCCGCTGCCGGGCCGTGTCGGGGTCGACTCCGTTCACGGTGTCGATCTTGAGCAGGGCGTTGTACTTCTCGTTGTCCTTGGGCTCGCGCACCTGCCCGGCGACCTCGTCGCCGCGACGCAGGCCGAACCGGCGGATCTGTGAGAGCGACACGTAGACGTCGTCGTCGCTCTGCTTGAAGCCCTGCGTGCGCAGGAACCCGAAGCCGTCGGGCAGCACGTCGAGGATGCCCATCTTGTCGACGGGCGGCGCCTCGGGCCGCCGCTCGCGCGGCTCGCGCTCGCCGCCGCCGCCACCGTCGCCACGATCGCCGCCGCCGCGCCGGCCGCGGTCGCGCCGGCCACGGCCGCCGCGCTGGCCGTCGCGCTGCTGCTGGGCCTGGCGGGTCTGCTGGTCGCCCTGGTTGGACTGGCCCTGGGTCGCCGGCGGCTCGATGGTCGCCGTCGCCGCCTCGGCGGTCGGGGCCGCCGCCTCGGCGGTCGCCGTCGCCGCGTCGGCGGTGGTCGGTGCGGCCTCGGCCTGTGCCGGCACGGCCGGGGCGCTCGGCGCCCGGTCGCCGCCGTCGTTCGACGCGGCCGCCTCGGCGGCCGGCGCCGGGGCGCTCTGCTGCCCGGCGCCCCCCGCGCCGCCTTCGCCGGTGGCCGGCGCTTCGGGCGACGCGTCGCGCGCGCCGCCGGGCTCGCCGGCCGGCGCGGGAACGGTCTCCTGCAAGGTCTCCTTCACGGATTCACTTCCTGTCGAGTCTTCGATGGTCTTCATGACTGTCTCGCGCGGGGTGACGTAGGGGGCTTGACCGCCCTTGCGGTGTGCGCCCGACGACGATGCGCCCTGACGCGGGCTCCTTTCTGTGGGTCCGACTGCTGACGAGAGACGCGACCGAGCCGATGGAGCACCTGGGGTGGGATGGTAGCCATATCGGCAGCGCCGCGCCCGGCTTGAGCGCTGCGGCCGCGGCCGCAGCGTGTCGGCGTGTCGATCGTGCCCGCCATCAACGCCCCCCGCCCGTGGTCGCGGACGGTTGCGCGTGCTCGGAGACCGCGTCGAGCACGGTCGCCATGACCGCCTTCACGGTCTGGTCGATGTTGTCGTTCTCGAGGACCGTCACGCCCTGCTTGTCGGCCTGGGCGAGGATGTAGTCCTGGATCTTGCGGATCTTGGCGAAACCCTGGATGTACCGGCGCAGCGGCCGGATGCCGTCGGTCTCCCACTCGCGCACGTAGAAGTGGCTGCGGTGATGCTCGGCGTCGCTGATGGCGACCACGACCTCGACCACGACGGCGTCGTGCCAGCGGCTGCGGTCGAGGAACCCCGGCACGATGTGGACGCCCTCGATGATCGTGCGCTGACCCTCGGTGATGGCGCGATCGACGACGGCGTTCACCCCCACGGCGATGCTCTTGGCCTGCTGGATGAAGCCGGCCTCGTCGGCGTCGGTCCAGTCGGAGAGCGGGATCCGCAGGCCGGCAGCGGCGTCAAACGACGAGTACTGGATCTCGGGCATGAGGTCGGGCGCGAAAAAGGCGCGCATGACCTGGCGCACGGTGTCGGTCGACACGACGCGCGAGATGCCGAGCCGGTGGGCGATCTGGGTGGCGAGCGTGCTCTTGCCCACGCCCGTGGTGCCGCCCACCAGGATGACGAGCGGCCGGGCCAGCATGGTCAGGCTCTGCCACTTGCGAAAACGGGCGATGGTGGCGTGGCCGTCGGCCTCGCCAAGCACGGCGCTCGCGATCTCCTCGAGCCCGCGCAGGGTGATCGTGCCCTGCCGGCTGTCGTCGAGCCGTTCGCCGACCCGCGCGGCGATCTGATAGGAGCGCTCGGGCGACAGGCCGGTCGCCATCAGCGCCTGCGCCATGAGCCCCTTGGAGTAGGGCAGCGCCGGGTCGCGGCTGACGACCACCATCTCGACGTCGTCGGTCATGGCTCCCGTCCTGCGGCGAAACGGCGCTGCGCGGTGTCGGCGAGCCCGTCGACGACGGCCGCGAGGTCGCGGCCGTCGACCGCCACGGGCTCGTTGTCGCAGAAGACGAGCTCCTTACCCAGCCTGTCGGCGGCCTCGGCGACGACGTCGACGGCCGCCGCCTTGATCTCGGTGAGGTACACGTCGGCCCGGTCGGCGGCGGCGGCCACGGCGTCGCGCAGGGCCGCCCGGTCGGCGAGGTCGGTCGACACGAGGGTCACGTCGGCCCCGTGGGCGTCGCGCAGGTGGCCGGCCAGCAGGTTCGCGCTCGCGGCCATGGCCGTCGAGAAAAGGGCCACGCGCCGTCCGGCGACCGGGGCGACGGGCCGCGGACGAAAGACGGTCGGGATGAGGTCGATGTCGGGGTTCACCTCTGTCACGCGCGAGCGCAACGCGTCGAGACGCGCGGCGTCGCAGAACGGTGGTTCGCACATCGTGAGGAAGAGTGCGTCGGAGATGAGCATGCGATACGTACCCAGATACCCCGTTATGTACTCCGGCGGCTGCGTGGCCGAAGCCACGCAGACGACGGCTTGCGCCTGCACCGGCGGTATCGCCGAGCCGCTGCCCTCCCAGATGACGACCGCCGCCGGCAGGTCGTCGACCAGCTCGAGCGCGGCGCCCACGGTGTCGAGCACCGCCGCCCCGGCCATGCCGCCGCCGCAGCGCCGGCAGCCCACCGTGGTCACCCCGGCGAGCACGGCGTCTTCGAGGTAGTCGGAGGCCGCGTGCCGCCCCTGCCGCGATACCGCAAGCAGGTCTGCGACCCCCAGCCCGGCCCCGCCTTCGATCACCTGCGGCGCCGCCGGACCCCCACGCCCCATCGCCACGATCACGACCCGATCGCGCCCGAGGCGAGCGGCGAGGCGGCGAGCCGTGAAGCCACTCACGGCCGTCTTGCCGACCCGCTTGCCGGTCCCGATGATCGCAAGCGACGGCTTGCTGGAGAGTCGGGCGAGAGGCTGGGGCGAGAACTCGAAGTCGGCTCCGACGTACCGTGCACCCCGCGACAACGTCACGCTGATGAGCTGGAACCGCTCTGAGTAGCCTAGCACCGGCTCGTCCGACGCGTCAACGACCACCCGCGCGCCGGTCGCGTCGAGCAGGTCGGCGAGCGCCGCGCGCGCCGCCGCGACCCTCGTGGTCGCCGCGTCGGGCGCGGCCGCCGTGGCGACCGGCAGGCCGTAGAGCTCGTCGAGCGCGCCGGCGTGCACCTCGCGCAGCTTCTCGGCGCCGCCCAGGAAGAGCGCCGCCACCACGGCGTAGCGGCCGGCCAGGGCGCGCAGCGTGTCGCGCACGACCGGCGGGTAGTGCTCACCGTCGATCAGCGCGACCGCGACCGGGCGGGCCGCACCCGCCGCGCCGCCCTGCACCGGCCCCGCGCCGCTCCCCGTCGCCCCGTCCATGACCCCCCGCGACCCCCTCAGGTCTGCAGCCGGCGCTCGTCGGGTCGCCCGACGAAGCGCTCGTAGTGCAGTGTCGAGGGCGAGAACTCGATGATCTTCTCGCTGCCGTGGAACGGGTACTTGCGCTCGACCCGCACGTGGTCGTCGTCGATCGTCACGATGTTGTAGCAGGGCCGCGTGTCGCCGCGCAGGCGCAGCGAGCACACGGTGCCGGCGTTCACCACGAACATGTTCTCGAAGTGCCAGGCGTGCGGCACGTGCTTGTGGCCCGACAGCACGAGGTTGACGTTGCAGCGCTGCAGCACCTCGAGCGTGTCGCCGGCGTCGTAGACCATGTTGCGCTCGCGTCCCGTGCCCGGGATCGGCAGCAGGTGGTGGTGCAGCATGAAGATGCGAAAGCGGGCCGGCGTCGCGAACTGCTCCTCGAGCCAGGCGTAGCGCGAGCGGCCGATCGTGCCGTAGTCGAGGTCGGGCTGGGTCGAGTCGACGCCGACGATCGAGATCTCGCCGGTGTGCAGCACGACACCGCGCGGTCCGAAGAGGTGCTCGAAGTGCACGTAGCCGACGTTGCGCGAGTCGTGGTTGCCGGGGATGACGAGCACGCGCGGGCACTCGAGCCGGTCGAGGTAGTCCTTGGCGACCTGGTACTCCTGCTTGAAACCCTCGTTGGTGAGGTCGCCGGTGACGGCCACGACGTCGGGCTTGAGCTCGTTCAGCTCGACGACCGCGCGGTCCATGAGGTTGGCCACGAAGTACGGCGAGCCGGCGTGGAAGTCGGAGACGTGAGCCAGCACGAAGGGAGTCATGGGGCGTCCTTTCCTACTCCACGACGACGACCCGCACGCCGCCCTGCTTGTCGCGCAGCGAGAAAGTGGTCTGGTTGCCGTCGCGGCGGAACCGCAGAGACAGGCGGGAGCGGCCGACGCTCAGGTTGCTGAGCGTGACCTCGGACAGCCACTTGGGCAGCAGCGGGTTGTGCACGTAGAGCGCGTTCTCGGCGGCGCTCGCGTAGAGCCCGAGCATGGCCTGCAGCATGAGGAACGGCGCGCCGGCCGCCGGCGCGTCGGGCGAGCACGCCATGGGATAGGCGACCGGCCGGTTCACGGCCTGGCGGGTGAAGCCGCAGATGAACTCGGGCAGGCGCGCGTCGGGCTCGTCGAGGGCGGCGTCGAAGAGCGCGCCAGCCAGGCGGTTGGCCTCCTGGTCGAAGCCGTGCTTCTTGAGGCCGTTCACGATGAGCGCGTTGTCGAACGGCCAGACGCTCCCGTTGTAGAAGCTCATGGGGCTGTAGCCGATCGCCGTCTTGGCCATGGTCCGCACTCCCCAGCCCGAGAACAGGTCGGCCGACAGCAGGCGCTCGGCGACCGGCGCGACGTGCTCCTCGGAGAGGATGCGCGACCACAGGCAGTGACCGGCGGTCGAGACGATCGTCTTCACCTGGCGCTTGTCGCCGTCGAGCGCCAGCGCCACGTAGCCCTCGTCGTCCATCCAGAAGCGCTCGTTGAAGCGCAGCTTGAGCGCCTGCGACTCGGCCTGCAGGCGCTCCGACAGCTCCACATCGGCGAGGTGCCCGAACAGGCTCGCCAGGCGGCGCTTGGCGTAGTAGACGTAGGCCTGCGACTCGGCGAGGGCGATGGGGCCCTGCGCGACGCTGCCGTCGGCGTGCACGACCGCGTCGCGGGCGTCGCGCCAGCCCTGGTTCACGAGGCCGGCGCGCGAGCGGCGCCGGTACTCGACGAAGCCGTCGCCGTCGAGGTCGCCGTACTCGTCGATCCAGCGCAGGGCGGCCTCGATCGGCTCGCGGAGCTGCTCGAAGGCCTCGAGGTCGCCGGTCCACATGGCGACCTCGCAGACGAGCAGCAGGTACAGGGCCGTCGTGTCGACCGCGCCGTAGTAGGGGGTGTGCGGGATCGCCTTCAGGGCGGCGAGCTCGCCGCGACGCAGCTCGTGCATGATCTTGCCGGGCTCCTCCTCGCGAAAGACGCTGTCGACGCGGCCCTGCAGCCCGGTGAGCAGGCGCACGCAGTCGATCGCCGGACGCGGGTCGAGCATGAGGGTCTCGAGGCTAGCGATGATGGCGTCGCGGCCGAACGGCGCGACGAACCAGGGCACCGCCGCGGCGAAGGTGCGGCCGTACGGCGTGTCGGTCGTGAGCATGCGCAGGTCGGCCTGGCCGCGGCGCAGCACGCGGGTGACCTCTTCGGAGTCGGTGAAGATGCCGGTCGCTCCGGCGAAGGAGCGCTCGTAGTCGCGCCGCATGTCGGTGAGGCGGGCGGTGAAGTCGCCGCCCTCGGACAGCGCCGGGCCGTCGGGCACCGAGACCTCGATCGAGAAGCGCAGCACCTTGCGCTCGCGCGGAGCGAGGCTCAGGCGAAAGCGCGCCGTGCCGCCCTCGAGGTCGGCCGGCGCCTGCTCGAAGCGCACGATCGTCTTGCGCAGCACCTCGTCGAGGCCGTAATAGGCCAGGGTGAGCGTGTCGCGCTCGGCCTTGGGGGCGAGGCGCGTGCCGCGCTTGTGGCGCCGCATGCCGCGCACCTCGAACATGTCGCGAAAGTCGGCGTCGAAGGTGAGCGTCACGTCGACCTCGACCGGGGCGGCGTGGTAGTTCTTGACGCGCAGCAGCTCGTAGACGCGGTCGGCGACCACGCGCGTGCGGCGCAGGTGCACCGAGGTCTGGGGGATCGCCTCGCCGTGCACGCCCCGGGTGGCGAGGTTCGTGAACTCGGCCGACGAGACGTAGTTGCGCTCGGCGGTAGACGACAGCAGCACCGGCGGGCGGCCGCCGATCGTCATCTCGAGGCGCGACAGAAAGCGCGTGTCGCGAAAGTAGAGGCCGAGCGGCGAGCCGGCGGCCGCCGGGATGAGCCCCTCTTCGTCGGTGTACATGAGGAGCTCGTTCTCCATGCTGACGAGCCGCGGCCGGCGCGGCTCGGTCATGACGAAGCGCTCGGCGGCGGTCGTTGCGCCGTCGGCGCCGAGCGCCTCGAAGCGCTCGTCGCCGATCACGATCTCGGTCTCGCCCCCGGCAGCGCGGCCCCTGCCGGCGGCCGGCCGGCCGCCGGCCGCGGCGCGGCCCTGCGACTGCTTGTCAGTCTCTGCGGACGAGGCGTGGTCCTTTCACGCGAAGAGAAGGACGGGCCGGTCGTGCGCGGCCCGCTCCCGAGCCTCGGCCCTGCATCGATGATCGGGGATACCCGCCACGGGCGCAGGTCACGCCCGCGCCGGCGCGGCCAGGGCGCGCTCGATCTCGGCGAGCGGCTCCGACGTGAACACGGGCTCGGCCGCGGTGCGCACGGCGGTGTCGGGGTCCTTCAGGCCGTGACCGGTGAGCACGCACGCGACGAGCGCGCCGCGCGGGATGCGGCCGTCGTCGCGCGCCTTGCGCAGGCCGGCGATCGACGCAGCGCTCGCCGGCTCGCAGAACACCCCCTCGGTCGCCGCCACGAGCCGATAGGCCGCGACGATCTCGTCGTCGGTCACGAGGTCGATGAAGCCGCCCGAGTCGCGCGCCGCCGCCAGCGCTTCGTCGCCGCGCGCGGGATTGCCGATGCGGATGGCGGTGGCGATCGTCTCGGGGGCGTCGACGCGGTGGCCCAGCACGAGCGGCGCGGCGCCGGCCGCCTGAAAGCCGCACATGACGGGCAGACGGTCGGTCACGCCGGCCTCGCGATACTCGCGGTAGCCCTTCCAGTAGCTCGTGATGTTGCCGGCGTTGCCGACCGGGATGCAGTGGTGGTCGGGCGGGCGGCCGAGCGTGTCGCAGATCTCGAAGGCGCCCGTCTTCTGGCCCTCGATGCGATAGGGGTTGACCGAGTTCACCAGCGCGATCGGCAGCCGCGCGGCGGCCTCGCGCACGACGTCGAGGGCCACGTCGAAGTTGCCCGGGATCGACACCACGTGGGCGCCATAGGCCACCGCCTGGGCGAGCTTGCCCATGGCGATCTTGCCCTCGGGGATCACGACGATCGCCCTGATGCCGGCCTTGGCGGCGTAGGCCGCCGCCGAGGCGCTCGTGTTGCCGGTCGAGGCGCACACGACCGCGCGGAAGCCCTCCTCGACCACCTTGCTGACCGCCATCGTCATGCCGCGGTCCTTGAACGAGCAGGTCGGGTTCAGGCCCTCGAGCTTGAGATGGAGCTCGACGCCGAGCGCCTCGCCCAGGCGCGGCGCCGGCACGAGCGGCGTGTCGCCCTCGCCGAGGGTGATCACCGGGCTCGTGTCGGTCACCGGCAGGTAGCGGCGGTACCGGGCGATCACGCCGGCGCCGCGCGCGGCCGGCGCGCCGAGGCTAGCTGCCATCGCGACCCTCGATCCTGATCACGCTCGGCCGGCCCTGCACCACGGGCAGCGCGGCGATACGCGTGAGGGCGGCGAAGAAGGCCGCCTCGCGCACCGGGTGCATGACGAGCACGAGCTGGGCGCCGTCGTCGCCGCCGATCTGCTGCATCGAGTCGATGCTCACCCCTTCGTCGCCGAACACGCCGGCGATCGCGGCCAGCACGCCCGGCTGGTCGGCCACCCCCATGCGCACGTAGAAGCGCGAGGCCACGTCGGCGCCGGGGAACGGGGCGAGCTGCTTGAAGCAGGTGCAGTTGCGCACGTAGCCGCCGGCCGCCGTGTTGACGATCGAGATGACGTCGCCGATCACGGCCGACGCGGTCGGCGTGCCGCCGGCGCCGGGACCGAGCAGCATGATGCTGCCGAAGCTGTCGGACTCGAGGAACACGGCGTTGTAGGCGCCCGACACGCCGGCGAGCGGGTGCTCGCGCGGCACGAAGCAGGGGTAGACGCGCACGTTCACGCGGTCGTCGATCAGGCGCGCCACGCCGAGCAGCTTGGGCACCAGGCCCAGGCTGCGGCCGTGCGCGACGTCGACGTCGGTGACGGCGGCGATGCCCTCGTGCTCGACGTCGGCCAGCGCGACCCGGCTGTGAAAGGCGATCGAGGCGAGGATCGCCATCTTGGCGGCGGCGTCCTTGCCGGTCACGTCGTCGGTCGGGTCGGCCTCGGCGTAGCCCAGCTCCTGGGCCCTGGCGAGGGTCGGCGCGTACTCGGCCCCGGTCTCCGCCATGGCCGACAGGATGTAGTTGGTCGTGCCGTTGACGATGCCCATGACGCCGGTGACCCGCGCCGCCGCGAGCGACTCGCGCAGCACCTTGATGACGGGCACGGCGCCGACCGAGCTCGCCTCGAAGCGCAGGAACGTGCCGGCCTCTTCGGCCGCCTGCAGGAGCTCGGCGCCGTGCTGCGACAGGAGCTGCTTGTTGGCGGTCACGACCGACTTGCCGGCGGCGAGCGCCGCGAGCTGGATCGTGCGCGCCGGCTCGATGCCGCCGATCAGCTCGACGACGACGTCGATCGCGGGGTCGCCGATCAGGTCGGCGACGTCGGTCGTCGTGCGCACCCCCGCGGGCGCGAGCGCGCGGCGCTCGGCCGAGAGGTCGCAGACGGCGCGCAGTCGTACGTCGCGGCCCGTCGCCAGGCGGATCTCGTCGGCGCTCTCGACAAGCAGCCGTCCGACGCCCGATCCCACCGTCCCGTATCCAACAAGCCCGATGCCGACCTCGCTCACCGGCGGTTCCTTTCGTGTCGGGGTATCTCGATGCGGCGGGCCGGCTCCGCCGGCCGGCGCGCGTCCGAGTCTATCGCAGCCGCGTCACCCGCGACCCGCGTCGCGCAGCGGGCGCTGCAGGCGGACGACGTCCTGCCAGGTCTCGCGCTCGACGATCACCCGGGCGGCGCCGCCGGCCACCATGACGACGGCCGGACGCGGCACCATGTTGTAGTTGTTCGCCATGACGTAGCCGTAGGCGCCGGTGGCCGGGGTGACCAGCACGTCGCCGACCGCGGGCGGCGCGATCGCCACGTCGCGCACGAGCACGTCGCTCATCTCGCAGTGCTTGCCGGCCACCGTCACGACGACGCTCGGCGCGACCTCGGCCTTGCCGGCCAGCATGGCCTCGTACTTCGAGTCGTACAGCATGGGCCGCAGGTTGTCGCTCATGCCGCCGTCGATCGCCACGTACGTGCGCACGCCGGGGATCTCCTTGATCGTGCCGATCGTATAGGCCGTGACGGCCGCCTTGCCGGCGATCGACCGGCCGGGCTCGACCAGCAGGCGTGGCAGCGGCAGGTCGTAGCGCTCGGCCGACGCCCGCGCCGCGCTCACCACGGCGTCGGCGAACTCGGCGATCGACGAGGGGCGGTCCTGCTCGGTGTAGCGGATGCCGAGGCCGCCGCCAAAGTTGACGAGGCGGCAGTCGAAGCCGTGCTCGCGGTGCCAGTCGGCCACGGCGGCGAACAGGACCTCGACCTCGCGGCGGTGCGACGACAGGTCGAAGATCTGCGAGCCGATGTGGGCGTGCACGCCGACGAGCTCGAGGTCGTCGGCCGCCAGCAGGCGGCGCACCGCCTGGTCGGCCAGGCCCTCGGCCAGGCCGAAGCCGAACTTGCTGTCGGCCTGGCCGGTCTGCACGTAGCTGTGCGTGGTGGGCCGCACGCCGGGGGTGAGCCGCACGAGGACCCGCTGGCGCACCGCGCGACGGCGCGCCGCGGCGGCCAGCAGCTCGATCTCGTGCAGCGAGTCGACGACGAAGTAGCCGATGCCCGCCTCGAGCCCGGCCTCGATCTCGGCCGGCGACTTGTTGTTGCCGTGAAAGTAGATGCGCTCGGGCGGCACGCCGGCGAGGCGCGCCGTGAACAGCTCGCCGCCCGAAGCGACGTCGAGCGACAGGCCCTCCTCGGCGACGAGCTCGCACATGGCGCGGCAGCAGAACGCCTTGCTCGCGTACACGACCTCGCTGTCGGCGAGACGCGAGTGGAAGGCATCGACGTACGCCCGGCACTGGTCGCGCAGCGTCTGCTCGTCGTACACGAACAGCGGCGTGCCGAAGCGCGCGGCGAGCTCGACGACGTCGCAGCCGCCGATCTCGAGGTGGCCGGCGGCGTTGTGGCGGGAGGTGTGCGGGTAGATCAGCGTGTGCGTCACGACCGTATCCTACGCCAGGCGACGCCCCGGGTCGTCGCCCGGGTCGTCGCCGCCCGAACTGCCACTGCGGCCGTGGACCGGGGCCGGGGGCAGGCGACCGCCGCCGGCCTGGCCGGCGTCTCAGAACTCGATGCCCTCGCGCGCGCTCACGCCCGCGTCAAAGTAGTGCTTGAGGGGGCGCATCTCGGTGACGAGGTCGGCCGCCGCCACGAGCTCGTCGGGTGCGCGCCGGCCGGTGACGACGAGCTCGACGCCGGGCGGCCGCTCGGCGAGCAGGGCGAGCACGTCGGCGAGCGGCACGAGATCGAAGAACAGGGCGGTGCAGAGCTCGTCGAGCACGACCACGTCGTAGGCGCCGCCGCGCACGAGCTCGCGGGCGCGGGCGAAGCCGGCCGCCGCGGCCCGGCGGTCGTCGTCGGAGACCCTGCCCTTGAGCACCCAGTGGTCGAGCCCGACCTGCTCGATCGCGATCGCCAGGCGCCGCGCCGACACGATCTCGCCCCACGTCGGGTCGGCCTTCATGAACTGCAGGACGAGCACGGCCAGGCCGTGGCCGGCGGCCCGCATGGCCAGGCCGAACGCTGCGGTCGTCTTGCCCTTGCCGTCGCCCGTGTAGACCTGGACGCGCCCCTCGCGCTCGGTCATCGGTAGTCGAAGAACCCCTCGCCGCTCTTGCGGCCCAGCTTGCCGGCGGCCACGAGCTCATCGAGCAGCGGGCAGGGCCGGTACTTGTGGTCGCCGAGGTCACGTTCGAGCGTCTCGAGGATCGCCCTGGTGGTGTCGAGCCCGACGAGGTCGGCCAGGGCCAGCGGGCCCATCGGGAAGTTGGCGCCGAGCTTGAGCCCGGTGTCGATGTCGGCGGCGCTCGCGACGCCCTGGGCGAGGGCGCAGGCCGCCTCGTTGATCATCGGGAAGAGGATGCGATTGACGACGAAGCCAGGCGAGTCGACCACGGTGATCGGCGTCTTGCCGACCGTCTCGCAGAAGTCGCGCGCCGCGGCGACCGTGGCGTCGGCGGTGGCGGCGCCGCGCACGACCTCGACGAGCGCCATGGCCGGCACCGGGTTGAAGAAGTGGATGCCGCAGAAACGCGCGGGGCCGGCGACGAAGCCGGCCAGCATGCTCACCGACAGGCTCGACGTGTTGGTGGCGATCAGCGCGTCGGGCCGCAGGACGGCCGCCGCCCGCTCGAGCAGCGGCCGCTTGATGTCGACCACCTCGGGGGCGGCCTCGATGAACAGGTCGGCGTCGGCGCCGGCCGACACGTCGAGGCCGGTCGTGATGCGGGCCAGCGTGGCGTCGCGCTCGGCGGCGTCGAGGCGGCCCTTGTCGACCGCGCGCCCCAGGCGCTGCTCGATGCCCGCCATGCCCTTGGCGATGAACTCGTCGGCCACGTCGATCATGGTCGCCCGCAGGCCGGCCTGTGCCGCGACCTGGACGATGCCGGCGCCCATCTGCCCGGCTCCGGCGACCAGCACGCTCTGAACCTTCACGATCGCTCCTTCATACGACGACGACGCTTGGCCGGGCGGCCGCGGCACGCGCCCTCGCGCGGGCGGCTTACGGCGCGCCGTGCGACCGGCGGCAGGACCCTATGCTACCAAAGGGCAGCCTGCGGGTCAGAGAGGGGCTGCGCAGGGCAGCGGCACGGTGACCCTTCGGCCTCGGGGCGCCGCCGCGACCGCCGGCGCGACGACCGCCGCACCCGAGCCGCCGCGCTCGAGCCGCCGCGGCCTAGACGTTTAGGCGGTTCAGTCCCGGGCAGAACCGGCCGACAACTACTCCGACACGGATAGTCGGCAGCGGCAGGACAGGCGGGCAGGACCGACGAAGATGGGTCACGACCATAGCCAGAACCTGACGACGACGCGGCCCGGCGCCCCTGCGCCGGTGCGGTGCGCGACGCGATGATGGATTGCAAGTTCCTCGACTCTTACAAGGCCGACCTCGACGGCGACAGCATCGACGTCTGGTACTGCCGCAAACGCGACCCGTTCGTGCTGGGCCCCACCCGCGAGGTCGCCCTGCGCACCTGCTCGGGCTGCCGCCTGTCCGACCACACACGTCCGCCCAGCGAGCTTGCAAACGAGGTCGAGCGCCGCAACCAGGAGCTCGTCGCGCTGAACGCGATCGTGTCGGCGGTCAATTCGTCGCTCGATCTCTCCACCGTGCTCAACACCGGCCTCGACAAGGCGATCGAGATCCTTCAGGTCGACGCCGGCTGGATCGCCCTCGCGAGCGACGACGCGGTCACTCTCACGGTGCACCGCGGCGTGTCCGACGACTACGCCCAGACGATGGTGCGGCTGAGCGCCCAGGAGGGCGTGCTCGGCCTCGTGGCGCGCGAGCAGCAGACGACCGTCGTCGAGGACGTGAGTGCCGACGGCACGCTGCCCTTCGCCGCCGCCGAAGGCCTGCGCACCGTGCTCGCGACGCCGCTCAAGGCGCAGGGCCGGCTGCTCGGCGTGATGGCCGTCGCCACGCGCGCCGCCCGCTCCTACTCGGCCGACGACGTCTACTTCGCGAGCGCCGCCGGCGCGCAGCTCGCCTCGGCGATCGAGCACGCCCTGCTGTTCGCCGAGCAGCTCGAGCGCGTCGAGCGCGAGCGCCGCCTGCTCAAGGCGGTCGAGAAGGTCAACCGCAGCCTCGGCGCGCACTCTGCCGCGGCGACGGTCGTCGCAGAGGCGGCGCACCTCATGAACGCCGACAAGGCGGCGCTGCTCGTGCTGCGCGGCGACCTGCTCGTCGCCGAAGACGTCCACAACCTGAGCGACGAGTTCCGGCGGCGCTGCGTGCTGCCGGTCGACTCGTCGCTTGCAGGACGCGCCATCCGCGACGGCGCGCCGGTCGCCGTCGACGACGTCGCCGGCAACCCGCTCGTGCACAAGCAGGTCTGCGCCGCCGGCGGCTTTCGCTCGTTCATCACGGCGCCCCTGCAGTCCCACGAGTCGGTCTTCGGGTCGCTGTCGGTGTACTTCGATCGGCCCCACCGTTTCTCCGACGACGCCAAGACGATCCTCGCCACGTTCGCCAGCCAGGCGGCCGTCGCGCTCGAGAATCAGCGGCTGATGCGCGAGAAGGACATCATGGCCCGCACCGACGGCCTCACCGGCGTGTTCAACCGCAGCTACCTCGAGCTGGCGCTCGACCAGACGATGCGCGCCCTGCACAGGAACGGCGGCCTCGTGAGCCTGCTGTTCGTCGACGTCGACCACCTGAAGCGCGTGAACGACGAGCGCGGCCACATGGCGGGCGACCGCATGCTGCGCGACCTCGCCACGCTCCTCGCCGATAGCTGCCGCGAGACCGACACGGTGGCCCGGTACGGCGGCGACGAGTTCGTCGTGCTCATGCCCGAGACCGACGCAGGCGGCGCCCACCAGGTGCTCGCCAAGATCGACGCGGCGATCGAGCGGCACAACATGGGAAAGGCCGACAGCCTGCCGCTGCGCGCCAGCATGGGCCTGCAGACCTCGGGCTGGGCCGACCCCGAGGAGCTCCTGCTCGCCGCCGATCGCAGCATGTACGCCATGAAGCGGCGGCGGGCCGCGGCGGCCGGCTGACCGCCGCAGGCTGCGCTGGCCCCGACGGCCGCCGCAACCCGCCGCCGGTCGCTGCGCGCCCCACCATCCCGGCAGCCCTGACGGTCGCGGTCACCCGCTTGCGCGCGGTACCATGGGAAGCGACGTGACCGATCAGCCGACACACGCCGGGCTGCCGCCCAAGATCATCGCCTGCGAGACGCTGCGCGACGAGGTCACGCGCGTGGCCGGCGACCTCGAGGTCGAGTACCTCGAGGGCCGTCTGCACGACCATCCCGACCGCCTCCGCGACCTGCTCAACGAGCGCATCGCGGCGACCCCGGGGGCCCGCACCATCCTGCTCGCCTACGGACGCTGCTCGAACGGCACGGCCGGGCTCGTCGCCGGTCCCCACCGCCTGGTGCTGCCGGCCGTCGACGACTGCATCGCCATCCTGCTCGGCTCGCGCGACGAGTACCTGCGCCAGTTCAACGGCTGTCCCGGCACCTACTACTACACGCGCGGCTGGATCGAGTACATCCGCGACCCCTACCACGAGTACCTCGAGATGATCCCCCGGTACGGCGAGCAGAAGGCACGCGAGATCGCCCACCTGATCCTCGGCAACTACCGGCGGGTCGCGCTCGTCGACACCGGCACGTACGACCCCGGCGAGTACCGCGACTACCTGCGTACGGTCTGCGAGTTCTACGACCTGCCACTCGAGGTGCTGCCCGGCTCGCTGCGCCTGCTCGAGAAGCTCGTCGAGCGCGGCCCGCGCGACGGCGAGTTCATCACGGTCGAACCCGGCGGCACGCTCGACGAGCCGCTCTTCTGGAGATCGGCGGAGGGGTAGCGTCGTGCGCGTGGGTGTCGTCCAGGCCATGAACGCGCCGCCCGACCTCACCGAGTCGCTGCGGGCCGGACTCACGCGACTGCAGGACGCCAAGGACGCCGGCGTCGACCTCGTCGTCTTTCCCGAGCTCTTCCTGGGCGGCTACTACCTGGACCAGGCCATGGTGCGCCGCGCCGCGCAGGCGCGCACCGCGCTCGCCCGCCTGCAGGCGGCCGTCGACACCCTGGAGATCTCCTGCGTCGTCGGCCTGCCCGACCTGCGCGACGGCATGCTCTACGACTCGCTCGCCATCCTGCGGCCGGGCCGGGAGCCGGGCCGCTACGCCAAGACGCATCTGTTCCGCACCGAGAAGGAGCTCTTCACGCCGGGCGCGCGCTTCTGGACCGGGGAGATCGCCGGCTGGCCGTGCGGCGTGCTCGTCTGCTATGAGGTCGCGTTCCCCGAGGTGTCGCGCGCCCTCGCGCTCGGCGGCGCCCGGCTGCTGATCGTGACGGCCGCCTTCGGGCGGCCGCGGCTGCGCATCTGGCAGATCGCCACGATCGCGCGCGCGATCGAGAACGGCTGCTACCTCGTGGCCGCCGGCCACGCCGGCCAGAGCGGGCCGACCCAGTTCGCCGGCCACAGCCGCATCGTCGACCCGGCCGGCGAGCTGCTCGCCGACGCCGGCGAGCGCGCCGAGATGCTGACCGCCGAGCTGCGCCCGCGCCTGGTCGACGAGGCGCGCGCCGGCCGCGCCGACACCCACACCTGCCTCAGCGACCGCCGGCCCGAGCTGTACGGCGCGCTCACCGCGCCGCCGGAGCCGCCGCGCCGCTAGGCGTCGTTGCGACGCCGGCGGGTCGTTCCCCCGGCGCCGTCCTTGCCGCCCGTGCCCTTGGCGCCCGTGCCCTTGGCGCCCGCAGCCTTGGCGCCCGCAGCCTTGGCGCCGGCGCGCCGGCGCTTGGCCGACGCGGCCTCGGCGGGAGCGTCGCCCTCGGCCGCAGTCGCCGCGTTGCTCGCGGAGCGCGCCGCCGCGCCGGGGGTCTTTTCAGGCTGCGACTCACCCTCGACTGGAGCTTGAGACTCACGCTCGGAAGGCGGCACGCTCGGCGCCTGCTGCTCGCTCGCGGCCGGCGCCGCCGCGGGCTCGTGCTCGGGCGGCGCGTCGGGTTCGTGACTCGGCGCGGCGGGCTGGCGCGACGTCACCGGCGGGTGCGGCTCGGCGCTCGCCCGGGCGAAGTTGAGCTGCATCTGGGCGAGCGTCGAGCGCAGGCTCGCCGCCTCTGGGTCGCCCTCGCCTTCGACCACCTCGATCAGGCGGCGCAGCGCTTCGATCGCCACGCGCGCGTCGGTCAGGTCGCGCAGGTCCCGGGTCTGCTCGGTCAGTCCGAGCTTCTCGTAGCCCACGGTCACGAGGGTCACCATCATGTCGCGCACCAGGTCGACCACGTGCAGCCGTTTGAGCTGCTCGCGGTACAGGTCGGCGCGCTCCTGGTCGGTCAGTGGACGCTCCTCGCGGGCGTCGCCTGCGTCGTCGGTCACGTCGTCACCTCCGCTCGTCGTCGTCGTCGAGGATCGCGCTCGCGCGCGCGACCGCGTCGGCGTGCACCTCGTGGACGGTGCGCCCGGCGGCGAGCTCGCGGCCCTGCCGCTGGGCGCCGTTGCCGGCCGCCAGCATGCGCTCGGCGTCGTCGAGGTACGACGCCAGGCCGAGCGTCTCGCCGGCCGGTCGCACCCACTCGATGAGGCCGCGCAAGGCCTCGGGGGCCGCGACCTGCACGCCCCGGTCCCAGTCGACGAGGCGACCGTCGAGACCGTAACGTATCGCGCGCCAGAGGTTCTCTTCGATCCAGCGCGTCTCGAGCACCGGCAGCGGCCGGCCCTCGTCGAGCAGCGCGAGCAGCGTGGCGACGAGGCCCAGGGCGACCGCGTGCACGGCCAGGGTCTGCCAGGCCTCGGTCTGCACGTCGCAGATGCGCACCTCGACCGTGCCGTAGGAGTGGTGCGGTCGCACGCTCCACCACACCTGCGTGAACTCCTGGATGCAGTCGGTGGCGAACAGCAGCTCGAAGTAGCGCCGCTGGACGGGCCATGAGCCGAAGATGTCGGGCACGCCGCAGCGCGGGAACATGCGCACGAAGGTCTGCGTGCGGGCCGAGTGCAGGTGGGTCCACACGCCCTCGACGCACGGCGAGTTGGCCGACAGGGCGAGCAGGTGCGGCAACCAGGCGCGCAGCGCGTCGCAGACCCGTACGGCGCGTTCGACGCCGCGCACGCCGACGTGGATGTGCTGGCTCCAGGTGTTGTTGCGCCAGGCCACGTACTTGAGCTTGTCCTCGACCGCCCGGTAGTGCGGCGTGTCGATGATGCGCTGGTCGCGCCAGGGCGAGAAAGCGTGGGTGCCGGTGGCGCCCAGGGCGAACCCCTGGTCGCGCGCGTGAGCAAACAGGGCGCGGCGGCGCCCGACGATGTCGCGCGCCGCCTCGTCGAACGTCTCGCAGCGCGGGGTCGCGACCTCGATCTCGCTCGAGATCAGCTCGCCGAGGATGCGCTCGCGCAGGCCGGCCGGGGCGCTGTCGCGCAGCCGCTCGAAGCCGCCCGTAAGACCGAGGCCGACGGGATCGAGGACCTGGTACTCCTCCTCGAGCCCGATCGTGAAGTCGGTCGACGCGGCGAAGAGCTCCTCGACCCGGTCGAGGTAGGCGTTGATGTCGGTGCCGGGGGCCACTGCCGGGCTAGTATACCTGCGTTCGAACACGCGAAACGGGGGCGGGCGGCGCGCCGCTCAGCGCGGCGCGCCGCCCGCCCCCGTCGCTCCCGCTCCGTCGTCGCGACGGGCGCGGGGAAAGGCGCTCGTCGTGCTCAGGCGACGCCCAGCAGGCCCTTGGCGGCGGCCACGGCCTCGATCGCGTCCTCGGCATAGCCGTCGGCGCCGATCTCGTCGGCCCAGGCGCGCGTGGTGGGAGCGCCGCCGATCATCACCTTGATGGAGTCGCGCAGGCCGGCGGCCTTCAAGGCCTCGATCGTCTTTTGCTGGTTGGGCATCGTCGTGGTCAGCAGGGCGGAGAGCAGCAGCAGGTCGGGCTTGACCTCGGCACACTTGGCGACGAAGGTCTCGGGGGCCACGTCGCAGCCCACGTCCGAGACCTCAAAGCCGGCCGCCGAGAGCATCGAGCAGACGATCGTCTTGCCGATCTCGTGGATGTCGCCGGCCACCGTGCCGGCGACCGCCACGCCGGTCGCCTTGCGACCCTCCTTGGAGGCATCGAGGGCGGGCTGCAGGACGGCCACGGCGGCCTTCATGGCCTCGGCCCCCTGGACCAGCTCGGGCAGGAAGAACTCGCCCTTACCGAACAGGTCGCCGACCTCTTCGATGCCCTTGACGAAGCCCTTGTCCAAGATGTCGGCCGCCGCAAGACCGGCGTCTAAGCCCTGCTGGGCCAGCGCCGCGGCGGTGTCGTCCTCGCCGTCGATCACCGCCTGGGCCATCTTTGCGTAGAGTTCGTCGCTCACCAGGTCCTCCTTCAGCACCGCTGCCTTCAGCAAGGTCTTCTCGCTCCGGGCGCTCGACGCGCAGGCCGGCAAGAAGCTCGGGTTGCAGGACACGCCCGACCCCTCACGCACGGACGCCGGCTCAGGCTACAGAAGGCCGCGACGCTCTGCAACCGGGGGTCCACGGACGTCCGATGTCACCCCTTGCGCGGCGCGCAGTTCCCGTTAGCATACCTGCGGCGCAGAGGGCGGGTCGCCGCCCGCGCGGGACACGACCAGGGGGCCCATCGTGAAGTTCAGCCTCGTGCCGCAGGAGCGGGAGTACTTCCGCCTGTTCTCCGACTTCGCGGCGACGCTCGACCAGGCCGCCCGGCTGCTCACCTCCCTCCTCGCCGACTACGGCACCCTCAAGAGTGCCGCCCGCGAGATGACCGAGCTCGAGCACGTCGGCGACAAGATCGTGCACGACATCGTCAACCGTCTGAACAAGAGCTTCGTCACACCGCTCGACCGCGAGGACATCTACGACCTCGCCTCGACCCTCGACGAGATCCTCGACAGCATCGACGCGGCGGTCGACCTGCTGCTGCTCTACCGCATCCCGGAGCCGACGCCCCACCTGGTCGAGCAGGCGGCCGTGCTCGGCAAGCAGACTGCCGTGGTGCGCACGGCGATCGACGGCCTCGAAAAGCGCAAGGGGCTCGAGCAGTACTGGATCGAGCTCAACCGGCTCGAAAACGACGGCGACCGGCTGCACCGCGACGCCGTCGCCGAGCTCTTCGACGGCGACATGAAGTGCACCGACATCATCAAGTGGAAGGACATCTACACGACGCTCGAGTCGGCCATCGACCAGTGCGAGGACGTCGCCAACATCATCGAGACGATCGTGCTCAAGAACACCTGACCTTCAATGATCGTCGCCGCCGCCATCGCCACCCCGGGCCGCTGATGCTGCTCGTCGTCGTCATCGTCGTCGCCCTCTGCTTCGACTTCACGAACGGCTTCCACGACTCGGCCAACGCGATCGCCACGTCGATCTCGACGCGCGCGCTGTCGCCACGCGTCGCCCTGGCCATGGCGGCGGCGCTCAACCTCGGCGGCGCGTTCATCAGCCAGAACGTGGCCAAGACCGTCGGCAAGGGCATCGTGGCCCTGCCGGCCGACTCGCAGCGCGTCGTGCTCGCGGCGTTGATCGGCGCGATCGTCTGGAACCTCGTCACCTGGCGCTTCGGCATCCCCTCGAGCTCGTCGCACGCCCTGATCGGCGGCCTCGTCGGCGCCACCCTGGTCGCGGTCGGCGTGAGCGGCGTGAAGTGGACCGGCATCTGGCACAAGGTCGTGCTGCCGATGGTCTCGTCGCCGCTGATCGGCCTGCTCGCCGCCTTCGTGCTCATGAACCTGCTGCTGCTGCTCGTCTTTCGCTGGTCGCCGCGGCCGGTCAACCACACGTTCCGCATCCTCCAGCCGGTCTCGGCCGGCGCCGTCGCGCTGGCCCACGGCATGAACGACGCGCAGAAGACGATGGGCGTGATCACCCTCGCCCTGATCACGTCGGGTCACCTGTCGAAGACGGCCGACATCCCGACCTGGGTGATCCTCCTGTCGGCCCTGTCGATCTCGCTCGGCACGTACAGCGGCGGCTGGCGCATCATCCGCACGCTGGGCACCAAGGTGATCCACCTCGACCCCATCCACGGCTTCGCCGCCGAGGCGAGCTCGGCGGCCGTGATCTGGACGGCCAGCACGCTCGGTTACCCGATCTCCACGACGCAGACGATCACCGCCTCGATCATGGGCTCGGGCGCGACGGGCGGCCTCTCGGCGGTCAAATGGGGCGTCGCCGGCAACATCATCTGGGCCTGGGTCCTGACCATCCCGGCGGCCGGCGCGGTGGCCGCCGGCGCCTACCTGGTCGTCAACCTGGTCCACTGAGGCCCAACGGGCGACGGCCGCGGCCGGGCCGACGCCCGCCCGCCGCCGCCCCCTGCTGCTGGTCTCGTTTCGCTCGAGCCCTTCTCGGGGAAGGTTGCGCCGGGTCGAGCGGCCGGCGAAAGACGGACGACGTCGACCCGAGGCCGAGCGACCGGCGGCCGACAGGCGGCGTGTCGACCCCGGGACCGAGCGACCGGCGGCGCCGGCTGACGGGTGCGCCGCAGGCTGCAAGCGGAGCGCGGCTTTTGACTTCGAGCCGTTTCGTGCGGTAGCGTCTATTGGTTCACGTGCCGACCCGTCCCCCCGTCCGCCCACCGGCGGAGGCGTCGCCAGACGGCGCTTCCCGGGCAACTTGAGGTGAGAATGAAGATCCGACTGATCGAACCCGAACCGCCGGACATGAACGTCTTCAGCATGATCCAGATACCGCGGCTCGGTCTGCCGATCATCGGGGCCACCCTCAAGGCGAGCGGCCACGACGTGCGCATCTACAACTCGAACATCGCGCCGATCGAGTGGAACGACGTGCTCTCGTCCGACCTCGTCGGCATCTCGACGACGACCTCGACCGTCACCGAGGGGTACCGCTTCGCCGAGCGCTGCCGCGAACGCGGCATTCCCGTCGTCATGGGCGGCTCCCACGTGACCTTCATGGCCGACGAGGCGCTCGAGCACTGCGACTTCGTGGCGCGCGGCGAGGGCGGCGAGCAGCTCATGCTCGAGCTCATCGCCGTGCTCGAGGGCGCCGGCTCGTACGACGACGTCAAGGGCCTGTCGTTCCGCCGCGACGGCCTGGTCGTGCACAACGAGGGGCGCGGCATGACGACCGTGCTCGACGACCTGCCGTTCCCCGACCTCGAGCTCATCCACGGCTGGCAGAACATCAAGACGACGCCGATCATGACGAGCTGGGGCTGCCCCTTCAAATGCAACTTCTGCTCGGTCACCGCGATGTTCGGACGCAAGTACCGGTTCCGCAGCACCGAGAACATCATCGCCGAGCTCAAGCAGCGCCGGCCGCGCAAGATCTTCTTCTACGACGACAACATCGCGGCCGACAAGCGGCGCCTCAAGGAGCTGCTGCGGCGCATGCTCGAAGAAGACATCGTCGTGCCCTGGTCGGCCCAGATGCGCACCGACGTGGTCCACGACCACGAGCTGCTCGACCTCATGCATCGCACGGGCTGCTTTCGGGCCTACCTGGGGCTCGAGTCCGTGAACCAGGCCACGCTCGACCAGTTCGACAAGCACCAGACGGTCGACGACATCGTCCAGGCCATCCGCATCCTGCACGAGCACGGCATCGAGTCGCACGGCATGTTCATGCTGGGCGGCGACAACGACACCAGGGAGACCGTGCGCGAGACGGTGTCCTTCGCCATGAAGAACCACATCGACACGATCCAGCTCGCCGCGGTCACGCCGCTGCCCGGCACGCCGCTCTTCGAGCAGCTCGACACCGAGGGCCGCATCTTCGACAAGCGCTGGTACCTCTACGACGCCCAGCATGTCGTCTTCGAGCCCGGCTCGATGACCGCGTACGACCTGCAGCGCGAGGCGCTGCGCGGCTACATGCGCTTCTACTCGGCGCGCCAGTGGGCCAAGTACTTCTTCACGTTCCAGTTCACCAAGCTGCTGTTCCAGACCTGGGGCTGGTGGATCGTCCACACCTGGCGCAAGAACAAGGCCAACCAGGCCTTCATGCAGTACCTGCAGAAGCTGCCGAGCAAGCGGCCGCAGCAGCAGGTGGTGCAGACCTCGCAGTCGCAGCAGTAGCCGCGCGACCGCGCCGCGCCCTCCCGAGCGGCGCCGAGGTCGCCCTGCCAGTCAGGCGTGGGCGAGGACGATGAGCTGGTAGACCACGAGCGCCGCGTACACGGCGCACAAGCCGACGCTCGCGAGCAGCACCAGACGGCGGCGGCGCTGCGACCACAGGAACAGCACGCCCGCCGTGACCACGCTCATCTTGATGAGCGCCGCCGGCACGAACCCCAGGCGCAGGAAGAACCCCATGATGGCGTTGGCCTCGACCGCCCCGAGCGCGAGCGCGCGGTGCGTGAGCAGCACGTCCTCGATGTTGAACAGCCAGAGCAGCACGAGCGCCGCGCCGATCACGAGCCGCCGGCCCCTGTCGGCGGCCGGCACGGCCACGGGCAACGTGCAGGGACACGGCGGCGCGGTGGCCAGGCCGGCGCCCAGCCGGTAGGGCACGATCGACAGTCGCCCGCAGGCGGCGCAGGTGTGGACCAGGGCAAGGTCGGCGCCGCGTACGCGCAGGCGCGGCGCCTGCAGGTGACGGCGCTCGGCGCCGGCGTAGGAGCGCTCGCTCGCCCGCCGGTCGTACACGAGGCGGACCCCAGGCAGCGAGGGCGGCAGCCGGTCGTCGAGGCCCGGCTCGATGAGGACGACGGTGCTCACGGCGCAGCGGCGACTGGGCGCGCTCCGGCGCGCGCCGATCGGCGCCCGACCGCCGGTCGCGCCACATCTGCGACACTGTTCACCACATCACCCCCCCTCGAACGCGCACTGTACGACACAACCACGGTCCGCGCCAAGCCCTTCGTACTCCGAGCCCGTTCGACGGGCGCGGCACAAGAACCGGCACAGACCTGGCCGGCCGGACCGCACGGAGCCCGCGGCGCCCCACCGGCCGGCCGATCGGCCGGCCGGCCAGGTGCCGCGGGCCGCCGCGCTTCCTTGAAAAGCCCGGTGGCCGATGGTACGGTACCCCGGACCCGAGAGGAGCCAGTGGGGTCAAACGTTTGACGAGTCGCACAGGGCGACGACGGCGTGCCCACGTCCGGGCGTACGCGCCGCGATGCCGAGCCCCGCAAGGAGGCGATGCATGAAGCGCAAGCGCAGGATCTTCTTCCTCATCGCCCTCAGCGCCCTTCTCGTCCTTCCCTTCGTCCTCCCCTCCGCCTCTTCCGCGGAGACGCTCGCCCAGAAGCGCGCCCGCGCACACGAGATCATGGGCCAGCTCGCGGTGCTCGACACCCGCATGGAGCGCGTCGTCGAGCGCTACGACGCGGCGACCGGCCAGCTCGCCCTCATCCAGGCGAAGATCACCCGCAACGAGCGCACGCTGGCGGTCACGCACTACGACCTGCAGCTCGCCAAGGTCACCCTGCAGCAGCGCGTGGTCGCGATCTACAAGCAGCGTCCGGTCGACCTGCTCGACGTGATCGTGGCCACCAAGAGCTTCTCGTCGATGGTCGACCAGCTCTCGATGCTGCACCGGGTGAGCTCCGACGAATCGACCATGATCGACTCGATCGCGAGCTATCGCGCGACGATCACGACCGCCCAGAAGGAGCTCGCCACCGAGAGGGTGGCCGCCGAGGCGCTCGTCGCCCAGCGCGCCACCGAGAAGTCCCGCGTCGAGCACGAGCTCAGCGTCCGCCAGTCGATGCTGCACGGCGTCAAGGCGCAGATCGCCGCCATCGAGGCAGCCCAGTCGCGCGCCGCCCAGGCGAACGCGAGGAGCTCGGGCGGCCAGGTCCTCACGTCCGTCCCGGTGAACCCCGACCACAGCAGCGTCGTGGCCTTCGCCGAGAGCTTCGTCGGCAAGTCGCCCTACGTGTGGGGCGGCGCCTCGCCGTCGGGCTTCGACTGCTCCGGCTTCACCATGTACTGCTGGGGCGCCTTCGGCGTCAGCCTGCCGCACAACGCGGCCGCCCAGCAGTCCATGTGCCGCCCCTCGACCGGCGACCCGCAGCCCGGCGACCTCGTGTTCTTCGGCAGCCCTGCTTACCACGTCGGCATCTACATCGGCGGCGGCAGCATGGTGAACGCGCCGCACACCGGCTGCATGGTGAGCTACGGCTCGGTCTCGGGCAACTCGGGGTTCGGCCGGCCCTAGCCGGGTCACGGCCGGCCGAGCGGCGCCGGCCGACCCTTTCGTCGCCTCGCCTCTCATCGTCTCGCGAGCGCTACCCGCCGCTCTCCCGCTGCGGCCGTCGTCGCGTGGCACACGGCGCGCCTACGTGGCGCGCCCCCGCGACGCGCCCCGCGCGAAGCCCCCGTGGCGCGCCCCGTCGGTCGCCCCGGGGGTAAACATCTGCGCGCTGCAGCCGATGTAGGAGAAGGGCAGTCGGCGGTGCGCACGTGCGAGCCACGTCGACACGCCCGCGACCTCGTGGCAACGACGGAGATGAGCGCGTGAAGACGGTAGACGAGCTGCTGAACGAGATGGTCTCGCGCAACGCGTCCGACCTTCACATCAAGGCCGGCAGCCCGCCGGTCGTGCGCGTCGACGGCGAGCTCCACCTGCTCGACGAACCGGTGCTGTCGCCCGAGGACACCAAGGACGCGGCCGCCTCGATCATGACCGACAAGCAGATCCGCCGGTTCAGCGAGCACAACGAGATCGACTTCGCCTACTCGGCGGTCAGCATCGGCCGCTTCCGCGTGAACATCTACCGCCAGCGCGGCAGCATCTCGATCGCCATGCGCCAGGTGGCCACGCAGATCCCCTCGTTCGAGAACCTCATGCTGCCCGACATCATCAAGCGGCTGGCGCTCGAACCCCGCGGCCTCGTGCTCGTGACCGGCACGACCGGCTCGGGCAAGACCACCACGCTGGCGGCGATGATCGACCACATCAACAACACGCTGCGGCGCCACATCGTCACGATCGAGGACCCGATCGAGGTGCTTCACAAGGACCGCAAGGCGGTCATCAACCAGCGCGAGATCGGGCTCGACACCGAGTCGTACGGGAGCGCCCTCAAATACGTGCTGCGCCAGGACCCCGACGACATCCTGATCGGCGAGATGCGCGACGTCGAGACCGTGTCGGCGGCGCTCACCGCCGCCCAGACCGGCCACTTCGTGATGAGCACGTTGCACACGATCGACGCGACCGAGACGATCAACCGCATCATCGACTTCTTCCCGCTGCACCAGCAGAAGCAGGTGCGCATCATGCTCGCCGGCACGCTGCGCGGCATCGTGTCGCAGCGCCTGCTCACGCGCGCCGACGGCCAGGGCCGCGTGCCGGCCGTCGAGGTCATGGTCATGACCAGCCGCATCCGCGACTTCGTGCTCGACCCCGACCAGACCTCGCTCATCGGGCAGGCCATCAAAGAGGGCGAGTTCTACGGCATGATGACCTTCGATCAGGCCCTGCTGAAGCTCTACGAGCAGGGCATGATCACGCTGCACGACGCCGCTCAGGTGGCCAACAACCCGCACGACTTCAAGCTGCTCGTGCAGTCGCAGGGCCACGACGTCAGCCTGATGACCTTCTAGCGGCCGCTCCGCCGGCCGCAGGCGCGCCGCCTGCCGCGGCCGAGCCGCCGGCCGCGGCCGCCACGGGCCTACAGCAGGACCTTGCGGCTCTCGAGGTGCAGGTCGACCTTGCGCTTGATGCGCTGCAGCGCGTTGTCGACGGTCTTGCAGTCGCAGTCGAGCTGGCGGGCGATCTTCTCGTACGACAGGCCCTGCAGGTAGAGGCGCAGCACGCGGCTCTCGAGGGTCGAGAGCAGCCGCGTGAGACAGTGCTTGAGGCTCTCGACCTCTTCGGCCGAGATCACCTGGTTGACCGGGTCGTTCACCGAGGAGCCCGGCAGCACGTCGGCCAGGCTGCACTCGCCGTCGTCACCGGCATCGGTCGGCGTGTGGCTGAACGACAGGTAGCCGTTGAGCGGCACGTGCTTCTGACGCGTCGCGGTCTTGATGGCGGTGATGATCTGGCGGGTGATGCAGAGCTCGGCGAAGCTGCGAAACGACGCCTGGCGGTCGTCGCGGTAGTCGCGTACCGCCTTGTAGAGCCCGACCATGCCCTCCTGGATCAGGTCCTCGGAGTCGCCACCGGCCAGAAAGTAGGAGCTCGCCTTGAGGCGCACGAACTGGTGGTAGCGCAGGATGAGGGCGTTCAGCGCGCTCTGGTTGCCGCGGCGGTACGAGTTGACGAGCGCGAGGTCGGAACTCTCGGAGTGGAGTCGAGGGTTAGAAAGACGACCTGCCGTCCGGCTGCTATCGGCCTGTCGCCGCTGCGTCATGCCGTTTGACCCCCCGAGCTTCAGCCTGACTGCCCTTGGCTACCCGCCCTCGCGTCGCAGGCGTTCGAGCTTTCGCCAAGTCTCAAGGTCAAGTTTATCCTCAAGTCTTGGCGGTATTGTACTGTTCTTTTCGTGGTTTGCAAGGTCTTTCTGGTTTCCGGAGAGGGCCGCGCCGAGCTCCCGGGGGGTCATGCGCCGCACCCCGGCACGAGCCGCCGTACGCTGCACTTCGTAGTCGGCCGACACCACGACGATGGCGGCGTCGGCCGGCTCGCTCGCGATGCGCCGGGCGATCACCTCGTCGGCGCTCTGCGAGCCGCCCGAAAAGCAGACCTCGACGCCCGTGCCGGGCAGCGCCTCGCAGGTCGCCCGCGGTTGCGAGTGAGCGTCGAAGACGAGCGTCACGCGCGCACCCTGCAGGGCGGCGAAGCCGGCGAGCTGGTCGGTGAGCCAGCGCCGCAGGTCGTCGAGCTGCTCGCGGCGCAGGTCGGGGTACAGTGCGTGCAGCACGTTGTAGCCGTCGACGATGTACGAGTCGTGAGAGCGTGCCATGAGGCTAGCCTGCCCCGCCGCGGCGCGGCTCACGCCGGGCCGGACCGCCGGGGTCGCGCCGGGCCGGACCGCCGGCCGCGGCCGTACGCTGGCGGCGCACCTCGTAGAGGAACAGCGCCGCCGCGACGCTCACGTTGAGGCTGTCGACCGGCCCCTCCATGGGGATCGCTCCGAGGTCGTCGCAGGCGCGCCGCACGAGCGGCCGAAGGCCGCGCCCCTCGGCGCCGAAGACCAGCGTGACGCGGCCGCCGAGGTCGAGCTCGTCGAAGCCGTGAGCGGCCTCACCGGCCGCACCGTACACCCAGTGACCGGCCTGCTTGCACTCGGCCAGAAAGGCGACGAGGTTGCCGACGTGAGCGACGTCGAGGTGCTCGGTGGCGCCGGCCGAGGCCTTGACGGCGGCCGGCGTGACCGCGGCGGAGCGGTGACGCGGCAGGGCGAGCGCGCCGGCGCCGGCGGCCAGGGCGCTACGCGCCACGGCGCCCAGGTTGCGCGGGTCGCTCACCTCGTCGAGCACGACGAGCAGGTCGGCGGCGATCGCGTCGGCCGGCGCGGCGTAGGGGTAGTCGCCGACCTGGCAGGCGAGGCCCTGGTGCTCGCGGCTGCCGGTGAGGCGCTGCAGGTCGGCCGGCGTAAGGCGCTCGACGGGCAGGCCGGCATCGGCGCCGTGCGCCGCGAGCCATGCGAGGCCCTCGTCGGTGCCGGCCAGGGCGCGCGGGCGGCGCTTCGCGCCGCCCGCGCAGGCCAGACGCACCACCTGACGCCCGTACAGCCAGTCCACGACTAGGCGCTCCGCGAAGTCGAGCCCGCCTGAGCGATGACGACGAAGTCACTCATCGGCCTAGGCGCTCCACGAAGTCGAGCCCGCCCGAGCGATGACGACGAAGTCACTCATCGGCCTAGGCGCTCCACGAAGTCGAGCCCGCCCGAGCGATGACGACGAAGTCACTCATCGGCCTAGCTCCTGCGCAGCACCTGCGTGCCGCCCGGCGTGTCGCGCACCTCGTAGCCGGCGGCCTCGATCCGCGCGCGCAGCTCGTCGGCCTGGGCCCAGTCCTTGGCCGCCCGGGCGTGGTCGCGCAGCAGGCAGGCGTAGCTCGCGTCGCCGCAGGAGAGGCGCTCGTCGACGAGCTCGGCCACGTCGTCCCAGCGTCCCTCGGCGGCCAGACGCGCGGCCGGCGGCAGCGGCACGGCCTCGGTCACGCAGACCTCGCCGTCGGCGGCGACCGCCGCGACCACGGCCGGCTCCTCGTCGGGCAGCGCGATGCAGAGGTCGTCGAGGCACTCGACCAGGAAGTCCTCGACGTCTTCGAGCACCGCCGGATCGGCGGCGTGACGGGCGTGGTCGGCCGCGGTCACGTAGCGGAACAGCTCGCGGCCCAGGCCGAACAGCTCGCCGAGCGCGCCGGCCGTGTTGAAGTCGTCGTCCAGGTGCTCGCCGAAGGCGGTGCGGGCACGCGCCAGCGCCGCGGTGAGCTCGCCCGCGTCGTGCGTGTCGCCCTGACCGGGGTTGTCGGCACGGAAGCCGGCCGTGCGCACCGCCTCGACGAGGCGGCCGTAGGCGGCCCCGGCCTCGTCGAGCTTGTCGAGCGAGAACTCGAGCGGGCTGCGGTAGTGCGTCGTCAGGAAGTAGGTGAGCACGACCGGCGCCGGGTAGCGGTCGAGCACCTCGCGCAGCAGGAAGATGTTGCCCACCGACTTGGCCATCTTCTCGCCGCTCGCGCGGATCATGCCGTTGTGCATCCAGATGCGGGCGAAGGGCATGCCGGCCGCTTCGGCCTGGGCGATCTCGTTCTCGTGGTGCGGGAAGATCAGGTCGCGCCCGCCGCCGTGGATGTCGAAGCCGGCGCCCAGGTAGCGCAGGCCCATGGCCGAGCACTCGATGTGCCAGCCGGGCCGGCCGCGGCCCCAGGGGCTCTCCCACAGGTGGTCGCGCTCGCCCGGCTTGGCCGCCTTCCACACGGCGAAGTCGAGCGGATCCTCCTTGCCCGGCTCGGCCTCGACCCGGGCCTCGTCGCCGAGCTCGTCTATGCGCTGCTTGGACAGCTTGCCGTACTCGGGAAAGCTGCGCACGCGAAAGTAGACGCTGCCCTGCGCCTCGTAGGCGTGACCGGCGGCGACGAGCTGGCAGACCAGATCGACGATCTCGGGGATCGTCTCGCTGGCGAGCGGCTCCACGTCGGGCCGCGCCAGGCCGAGCCGGTCGGTGTCGTCGACGTAGGCCTGGGCGTACGCGGCGGCGACCTCGATCGGCGAGCGCCCCTCGGCGTCGGCCTTGGCGTTGATCTTGTCGTTCACGTCGGTGATGTTCTCGACCAGCGTCACCCGGTAGCCACGCGCCGTGAGCCACGAGCGCAGCACGGCAAAGACGACGTAGGGCCGCGCGTTGCCGATGTGCACCAGGTTGTAGACCGTGGGGCCGCACGCGTAGATGCCGACCTTGCCCTCGTCGCGCGGCACGAGCTCCTCCTTGCGTTGGGTGAGCGAGTTGAAGAGCCTGATCACGGTCGGTCTCCTTTAGGTCGTGGCGGTCGCGGCGGCAAGACGCGCGAGCGTCTCGGCGGAGTCGAGGGCGGCGAGCACGTAGTGCAGCTCGGGGCCGTGCTCGCGGCCGGTGAGGACGCGGCGCAGCGGCATGAGCAGGTCGCGCGGTGCGAGGCCGCGCTCCTTGCCGATGCGGCGATACTCTCCGAGCAGCTCGCGGGCGGCGTCGGGTGTGAGATACGGCGCCGGCGCGGCGCGGCGCAGGCCGGCGAAGAGCTCGAGCCACTCGCCGGCGTCGGCGACGACGCGCCGCGCCTCGGCGTCGAGCACAGGGCGCTCGAGCACGGCGGTGGCGAGCGCGGGCACCTGGCCGTAGCGCTCGAGCGAGGGCTTGAAGGCGGCGGCGAGCGCGCGCACGGCCGGCACCGGGGCGCAGGGGAGGCGCTCGCCGACCAGGCGCTCGTGCTCGGCGTCGTCGAGCGTCATGATCCAGCGGTGGTTGAGCCAGTCGAGCTTGGCCAGGTCGAACACGGCCGGGCTCGCCGACAGCGCCGCGAGATCGAAGTCGGCGACGAGCCGCTCGAGACCGAGGATCTCGTCGTCGCCGTGCGACCACGACAGCAGAGCCAGGTAGTTGACGACGGCCTCGGGCAGGTAGCCGAGCTCGCGATACTCGCCCACCGCCGTGGCGCCGTGGCGTTTGGACAGCTTGCCGCCGTCGGGCGCCAGGATCATCGAGTGGTGGGCGTACAGCGGCGCCGGCGTGCCGGGCCGCAGGGCGCGGCGCAGCAGCTCCTGACGGGCGGTGTTGGTGAGGTGGTCGTCGCCGCGGATGATGTGCGTGATGGCCATGGCGCCGTCGTCGACCACAGCCGCGAAGTTGTAGCTCGGCCGGCCGTCGGAGCGCAGGATGATGAAGTCGGCGATCTGGTCGCCGGCGATCGCGAGCGGCCCGCGGATGACGTCGTCGAAGCGCACCTCGCCGGGCGGCACGGCAAAACGCAGCGCGGCGGTCTCGCCGGCGGCCAGGCGGCGCTCGACCTCGCCGGGCTCGAGCGCCCGGCAGCGGCCGTCGTAGCGCGGCGGCCGGCCGCTCGCCAGGGCCGCCGCGCGCAGGGCGTCGAGGCGCTCCTGGCTGCAGAAGCACGGATAGGCGAGGCCGGCCGCGAGCAGGCGGTCGGCCGCGGCGCGGTAGCCCGGTCCGCGCTCGGCCTGCCGGTACGGACCGAACGGTCCGCCCACGTGGGGTCCCTCGTCCCAGCGCAGGCCGAGCCAGGCGAGGTCGTCGAGGATGGCCCGCTCGAAGCGCTCCTCGGAGCGCGCCGCGTCGGTGTCCTCTATACGCACGACGAAGCTGCCGCCGCAATGACGGGCCATCAGGAAGTTGTAGAGAGCGGTGCGTGCGGTACCGATGTGCAGCGAGCCCGTGGGGCTCGGCGCGAAGCGGACTCTCACCGTCTGGTCGAAGCTTATCGTTCTGCCCCCGTGCTCGTCGGGACCACCGCCTTTCCGAGTCTACCACCGGCCCCGTCCGGGGGGCGCGTACGGGCACCGCGGGCGCCCCCGGCGGCAAGGCCGCCGGGGGCGCCCGTCAGGGCCCGCAGCCACGAGCCGACGCGACGCCTGCCGGGTGATACACTCGGCGCTCGAGGTGACCAGCGCCCCACGGGAGCCCCGCATCGTGAGAAGGCAAGCGCAGTCGAGCGCCCAGCAGGCGACCCCCTACGTCGATGCCCTGCTCGCCTACCGCGAGCGGGGCTTCGTGCCCTTCCACACGCCCGGCCACAAGCTCGGCAAGGGCGCCCCCGACGTCATGCGCAAGACCTTCGGCGGCGACCTGCTCGCGGTCGACGTGGCCATGGCCGGCGGCGTCGAGGACACGCGCGAGTCGACCGCCCTGGTGCGCGCCGCCGAGGACCTGGCCGCCGCGGCCTGGGGCGGTGAGCGCTGCTTCTTCTTAGTGAACGGCTCGACGAGCGGGGTCCATGCCCTGCTGCTGGCGCTCGCCGGCCCCGGCGAGAGCGTCATCCTGCCGCGCAACGCGCACAAGTCGGTGCAGGCCGCCCTCATCTTCTCGGGCGCCGTGCCGCACTACGTCGAGCCGGCCATCGACCCGCTCTGGGGCATCCCCCTGAACGTGCCGGCCGACGCAGTCGCGGCGGCGATCGCCGCCCACCCCGAGGCACGCGCCGTGCTCGTCGTGTCGCCCAACAGCAACGGCGTCTGCGCCGCCGTCGACGCGATCGCCGGGCACGCCCACGGCGCCGGCCTGCCGCTCGTCGTCGACCAGGCCTGGGGGCCGCACCTGCGCTTCTGCAGCCGCCTGCCGCTCGACGCCATGTCGGCCGGCGCCGACGCCCTGGTGGCGAGCACCCACAAGCTGATCAGCGGCATCACGCAGTCGTCGGTGCTGGTCGCCAAGGGCGAGCGCATCCGTCTGCGCCGCCTGGAGAGCGTGATCAAGATGACCCAGAGCACAAGCCCGCAGGTGCTGATCTACGCCTCGATCGACGCCGCCCGGGCGCAGATGGCGACCCACGGCGAGGAGCTCTGGTCGCGCGCGGTCGATAACGCCGACTGGCTGCGCGAGCGCCTCGGCGCGCTGCCCGGGGTGCGCGTGCTCGGCGCCGAGGTGCTCGAGCGCCCCGGCGTCGCCGACCTCGACCGCACCCGGGTGACCGCGTCGGCCTGCGACCTCGGCCTGACCGGCTACGAGCTCGAGACGGCGCTGCGCGACGACTACGGCATCGCGGTCGAAGCGGCCGACCCGCTCAACGTGCTGCTCAACGTCACCTACGGCGATTCGCGCGACGACGTCGCCGACGTCCTTGTGGCCATGACCGACCTGTCCGCCCGGCGGCGCGACGCCGGCGCGGTCGTCTGCTCCCCGCCGCTCGCCGCCTGGCCGCGCTTTCCGCGTCAGGTCATGACGCCGCGCGACGCCTTCTTCGCGCCCTCCGAGGCCATGCCCGTGGCGCAGGCGGTCGGGCGCGTGAGCGCCGAGCTCGTCGCCCCCTACCCCCCGGGCATCCCCGTGGTGGCCCCCGGCGAGGAGGTCTCGGGCGAGATCGCGGCGTACCTCACCGAGGCCGCGGCGCGCGGCCTGCACGTGCACGGCCCCGAGGACCTCACCCTCGGGACCCTGCGCGTCGTGAGCTGAGCGAGAGTCGCGCCGTGCGCCGCTCGTCGAGACGTGGCCGTGAGGCGCGGCGCCCGGCTTGGCCGGGCGCCGCGCCGGCCCCGGTCTGCGGCAGGCTGCGCGCGGCCCTCGCGACGACCTGGGCCGCCGCCGTCCTCGCCGCGTGCGTCGTGCTGGGGGCCGGTTGCGGCGCCCACGCCGCGACCGGCCCCCAGCACTACACGAACGCGCGCTTCGGCGTCGCGATCGTGGTCGACCGCCGCCTGCCCCAGTGGCGCACGAGCTCGGCCGGCGGCGGCAGCGCCTTCGAGGTCTCGTTCGTCGACCCCGCCGGTGCCGTGGCGCAGGGCCGTCGCCTCGACGCGCTCACCCTGTCGCTCGTCGACACCGGCACGCTCCCGACCGGCACCACGCAGCTCATGGCCGCCCTGGGCGACCTGGGTACGGCGATGGTGGCCAAGCTCGGCGCGCAGGCCCAGGCGAGCGCCGTGACGGACGTCACGCTGAACGGCCTGTCGGGGGTCGTCGTGCCCTACGCCGCCACGGTCGCCGGCCGCCCTGTGATGGGCTGGCTCTACCTGCTCGCCTCGTCGGGTCACATCTACGCGATCACGGCACAGGCGACGACCGACCGGTGGAGCTTCTACCGGCCGCTGTTCACGCACGCGATCGAGTCGTTCCGGGCGAGCTGAGAGCCGGCGCCGGCCGGGACCCGGCCGGCTGCGCCGCGCCGCGCAGGGCGGGCGACTCAGATCCTGATGCCCAGACCGCTCGCGGTGAAGAGCGGGTCGAGCCGCACGCCCTCGGCCGCGAAAGCGGCGCCGCCGCCCTGCTCGCGGTCGACCACGCAGAGCACGCCGCGCACCTCGAGGCCCGCCTCGCGCAGCACGCGCACGGCCTGCAGCGCGGCGCCCCCCGAGGTGACGATGTCCTCGACCACGACCACGCCCTGCCCGGTCTCGGCGCGGCCCTCGAGCAGGCGCCTGGTGCCGTAGTCCTTCTCGGCCTTGCGCACGATCACGAAGGGCTTGTCGGCGACGAGCGAGAGGGCCGCGACCAGGGCGACGGCGCCGAGCTCGGGCCCGGCCAGCAGGTCGTAGGGCTCGCAAGCGGGCAGGCGCTCGGCCAGGCCGGCCGCCAGGTCGCGCAGCAGGTCGGGGCGGGTCTCGAAGAGGTACTTGTCGAGGTAGTACCTGCTGCGCGCGCCCGAGCGCAGCACGAAGTCGCCCTCGAGATAGCTGGCCGCAAGCAGCCGGTCGCCGAGCTCGCTCACGATGGGTCCCCCCTGTCCGTCGGTTCGACGTCGTCGCCACCGCTTCTGCCGCCGTGACGTCGCCGCGCGCCTCTTGTCGGTCCCGCGAGGGCGGCGCCGTCAGGCGCCGCCGATCGACACCCCTTCGATCGCGATCGACGGCGTGAGGATGCTGCCGCTCGGCACCCAGCGGGCGTCGTCGCCCAGGGCCACGATGCTGCGCAGCATCGACACGATGTCGCCGGCCATGGTGACCTCGTGCACCGGCGCGCCCACGCGACCGCCCTCGATCAGCAGGCCGCTCACACCCACCGAGAACTCGCCCGAGACCGGGTTCGCGCCCGAGTGGATGCCGATCGCGTTGGTGACGAGCACGCCGTGGTCGATCGCGCCGATCAGGTCGTCGAGCGGCGTCGTCGCGCCCGACAGCACGAGGTTGGTCGGGCCCACCCCCGGGGTCGTCTGGTACGAGCCGCGCACGCCGTTGCCGGTCGACGCGCGGCCCTCGCGATGCGCCGTCTTGACGTTGTAGAGAAAGCCCGACAGGACACCGTCGGCAAGCAGCGGCGTGCGGCCGCAGGGCACGCCCTCGCCGTCGAACGGCGCGCTCGCCAGGCCGTCGGGGTGGATGCCGTCGTCGGTCAGCGTGACGACCGGCCCCGCGACCTGCTCGCCGACACGGCCGGCGAACAGGGAGCGGCCCTTCTGCACGGCCTCGGCCGTGAGCGCCGCCGACAGCACGCCGAAGAACGAGGCCGACACGAACGGGTCGAGCACGACCGTCGTCTTCGTCGTCTGCGGCTTGGTGGCGCCGAGCTGGCGCACGGCGCGCGTGGCCGCCTCGGCGCCGCAGCCCTGCGGGTCGAGGTCGGCCGGCTTGCGGGCCACGGTGAACGACAGCCCGGTCTCGATCTGCCCGTCCTGCTCGCCGAGCACGTAGGCGTAGGCGTAGCAGTGGCCCTCGCGGTAGTGGCCGCGCACGCCGGTCGAGCTCGCCAGGAACACCTGGGCGTCGCCGTCGGCATACACCGCCTCGTCGACCGACTTCACCCGCGGGTCGGCCTGCAGGGCGGCCCGCTCGACGGCCAGGGCGAGCTCGATGCGCTGCTCGTCGGTCGCCGACTCGAGCCCCGGGTCGAACACGTCGACGGGGGCCGGTTCGTCGCCCCGTTCGGCGAGCACCGCGTCGGGGTCGTGGTCGGCCACGCCGGCGTTGCCGAGCGCCGTCGCGACGACCTCGCCGAGCGAGGCGTCGGACACGTCGGAGGTGTAGGCGTAGCCGACCGAGCCGTCCTGGACGACGCGCAGCCCCAGACCCTTGCGGCGCGCCGAGGTGAGCTCCTCGACCGCACCGCGGAACACCTTGACGCGGCGCGACACGCTCTCCTCGGCGTAGACCTCGGCGGCGCCCGCGCCGCGCGCGAGGGCGAGCTCGAGCAGCCTGTCGACGGCCTCGATCACGAGCCCGTGCCGCCTACCGTCATGGCGGCGATGCGCAGCGTCGCCTGGCCGGTGCCGACCGGCACGCTCTGGCCGTCCTTGCCGCAGATGCCCGACTTGACCTCGAAGTCGGCGCCGATCATGTCGATGCTCTTGAGGATGTCGATGCCGTTGCCGACGAGCGTGGCGCCGCGCAGCGGCGTCGTCACCCGGCCGTGCTCGATCAGGTAGCCCTCGGCGACGCCGAACACGAAGTTGCCGCTCGCGGGCTCGACCTGGCCGCCGGCCAGGGTCTTGGCGTAGAAGCCGTGGTCGGTGGCGGCGATGATGTCGTCGGCGGTGGCTTCGCCGGCCGCGATGGCGGTCGTCGTCATGCGCGGGATCGGCACGTGGCGGAACGACTGCCGGCGGCCGTTGCCCGTCTGGGCCGCGCCCGCCTCGCGCGCCCGCAGGCCGTCGTAGAGGAAGCCGGTCAGGCGGCCCTCCTCGATCACGGCCGTCTTCTGGGTGGGCGCGCCTTCGTCGTCGACCGCCTGCGAGCCCCACTCGCCGGGGATGGCACCGTCGTCGAAAGCGCTCACGATGGGGGCCGCGACGACCGCGCCGATCTTGCCCTCGTAGATGCTCGAGCCCTTGGCGATGCCGTCGGCCTCGAGCCCGTGGCCGCAGGCCTCGTGGAAGAGCGTGCCGCCGAAGCCGTTGCCCATGACGACGGCCATGGGGCCGCTCGGCGCCGGCCGGGCGTCGAGCATGGTGACCGCCTTGCGCGCGGCGCCGCGCGCCATGTCCTGGGCGATGGCCTCGTCGACGATCTCGAAGCCCAGGCTCTTGCCGAGGCTCTCGTAGCCGGTCTGGATGACCCCGTCACGGCGCGCCACCGTGCTCACCGTGAAGCGCACGCGCGTGCGGTCGTCGGCGACGTAGGCGCCGAGCGAGTTGGCCACGAGCACCCGCTGGCGGCTCTCGAGGTAGCCGGCCATGACCTGGATGACGGCGGGGTCGGTGGCCCGGGCGGCCTCGTCGGCGGCCCGCAGCAGCCCCGCCTTGACGGCGGTCTCGACCGACGACGGCGGCACCATCACCGGCGCCGTCGGCAGTCCCACGCGCACGGGGCCGAGCTCGACGACGCGGCCGGCGCCGGCCCCGCCGCGCAGCGCGGCCGCGACGGCGTCGGCGGCCTGCTCGAGGTCGGCCTCGGTGATGTCGTCGGCGTAGGAGTAGTAGGTGCGGTCGCCGCTCGTGAGGCGTACGCCGAAGCCGGCCTCGCGGCCACCGGCGGCGCGCTCGACGCGGCCTTCTTCGAGCGCCAGGCCGAGCGAGCTGCGGTCTTCGACGAACACCTCGGCGAAATCGCCGCCGTGGCGCAGGGCGCGCCGGATCGTGGCTTCGAGCAGGTCTCTGGAGAGGTCGTCGAGCTGCATCAGATGGTCATTCCCCCAGGCCGAGGGTCCCGCAAACGGAACGTACTGTACCACGCGCAGGGGCGCGCCACGCCGGTCGACGATGTCTGCCCGGCGCAGCGCGCCGCGACGCCGGCCCGGCGCCGGGCCGGCGGTCGCCGGCGGAGGGTCACGCGAAGAGGATGCGCAGCCGGCAGCGGTCGTCGCCGCGGCTGATCGCCGACGAGGCTTCGAGGGCGGCGGCGCTGCCGGCCTCGGCAAGGCGCCCGACGAACCCCTCGAGGAAGGCCCGGTGCATGACGCAGACCAGGTCGGGCTGCGCCGACGAGAGCTCCTTGAAGATGCAGTTGCGCACGTCGAGGGCCAGGACGTCGTGGTCCCAGCTCACCTGGGGCAGCATGCCGACCTCTTCGCCGACCTCGACGATGGCCGCGACGAGCTCGTCGCGGCCGCCCCGGTGAAAGCCCGGGTGTTCGACGACGTAGGCCGCAGCGGCGGCGTCGCCCGCCGTGCGGCACACGGCCGCCACCCGCTCGAGGTCGCCGGCCTCGGCGAGCGCTCTGAGGGCGAGGTCGGCGAGCACGTCGTAGCGGCGCGGCGGCAGCGACAGCGACGAGACGGTGTCGCTCAGCCGGTACAGCCGGGCCGGGCGGCCACCCGAGCCGTCCTTGCGCAGCGCGGTCTCGAGCAGCCCGGCCTGCTCGAGCTTGCCGAGGTGCATGCGTGCGACGTTGGGATGCAGGCCGAACCGCTCGGCGACCTCGGCCACGGTCACCTGGTCGTGCGGCCGCTCGACGATCGAGCGGTAGATGCCGTAGCGCGTGCCGTCGGCGAGCACGGCGGTCAATCTCTGCTGGCTGTCCACGAGCCCCTTTCGCTTCGCCCTGTCATCGTACTGGAAACGGCTGGGGGTAACAACGGTGCCAACAGTGAGAACGGGTGATGCGAGGCTGCCCCCGTGCCCGGCGACGCGACAGCAGCGTCATCTCGACTAGACTGTCGCCGGCTCGGGAGAAAGCAGGCGTCATGGCAAAACCAACGCTAGCTGACGCTCGCCGGCCGCGGCACCGCCCTCGTCCTCGCGCTGATCGTCGCGCTGGCGGGGAGCCAGTGGGTCAGCGACATGAGCGAGGGTGACAGCAGCCCGTCCAATCCGATGACGATCGTCGCCGTCCTCTGAACGGCCGCGGCCGTCGTCTCGTTCGTAGCCGCCACGCGAAGACGCCCTCGCGTTGCCCTGGGGCTCATCCTGTCCGCGCTGCCCTTTGAGGTCGGCGCGCCCCATAGGCTAGACTGCCACCACGTCAGACCGGCCGCGACGACCCCGGAGGAGCTCGCCATGATCCACCACGCCCCGCGACCCTCCGCGCTCCGATGAGCCTGCTGCAGGCCATCGTCCTCGGCATCGTCCAGGGCCTCACCGAGTTCCTGCCGATCTCGAGCTCGGGCCACCTCATCCTCGTGCCCTGGCTGCTGGGCTGGAACGTCTTCCACGGCAACCAGGACCTCAACAAGACCTTCGACGTCGCCCTCCACCTGGGCACCTTCGTCGCCGCTCTCGCCTACTTCCGCCGCGAGATCGTGGTCATCGTCAGGACCTGGCTGCGCAGCCTGGCGCGGCGCAGCGTGAAGACCCCCGACGAACGTCTCGCCTGGCTGCTGCTCATCAGCACCATCCCCGCCGGCCTGGTCGGCGTCGCCTTCGAGAGCTTCGTCGAGGACCGGCTCGGCCAGCCCTGGCTCATCTGCATCATGATGGTCGGCTTCGGCCTCGTGATGCTGGCCGTCGACATGACGGCGCGCGCGCGCAAGGACATGGGCGACCTGCGCTACGGCGGCGCCCTGGGGATCGGCGTCGCCCAGGCGATCGCCCTTGCTCCCGGCGTCTCGCGCTCGGGCATCACGATGGTCACGGGCCTGCTGATCGGGCTCGACCGCGAGTCGGCGGCGCGCTATTCGTTCCTGCTGTCGGTGCCGGTGGTCGGCGGCGCCGCGCTGCTCAAGCTCGGCCAGCTCGCCGCGAACGGCATGCCGGCGCATATGCTCACCCCGTTCATCGCCGGCACCGTCGCCGCCGCCATCAGCGGCCTGGCCGCCATCTGGTTCCTGCTCGACTACCTGCGCAAGCACACGTTCGCCATCTTCGTCGCCTACCGCCTGATCGTCGGCGTCGCCCTGCTGCTGGTCATCGTCGCTGGCCTGCGGCCCGCTACCGGCATCTGAGGCGCGACGGCCGCCGGCGCGGCGGGGAGAAGACGTGAAGTGAGGGGCGGCGAGGGGGCGGGCGGCCGCGCCGCCCGCCCCCTCGCCGCCCCTGGCCGCTTGCTATACTTTGGCGGCCCGGCGAGCAGACAGCGCAAGCGCGCAAACGGCGAAAGCGGCGACTCCTCATGCGGACACTCACCCTCGGCGATCGTGGCAAAGAAGTCTCCGACGTGCAGAAACGCCTGCGCGCGCTGGGCTACGAGCTGGGCAGCGAGGGGGTCGACGGCTTTCTGGGGCCGCGCACCCGCCTGGCTCTGCGCGCCTTTCAGCAGGTGCGCGGCCTGCTCGCCGACGGCGTCCTGGGGGCCAACACCTGGCGCGAGCTCGTCGAGGCCGGCTACGCCCTGGGCGACCGTCTGCTCTACCTGCGCGTGCCCAACTTCCGCGGCGACGACGTGCTCGCCCTGCAGGTCAAGCTCGACCTGCTTGGCTTCAACGCGGGCCCCGAGCGCGGCATCTTCGATACCGCGGTCGAGCGCGCCCTGATCGACTTTCAGCGCAACGCCGGCCTGCCGTCCGACGGCATCGTCGGCGACGACACGCTGCGCAAGCTGGACGCGCTGCGCAAGGCCGAGTCGGGCCGCGAGGGCAAGAAGATCCCCGACCGCGACGAGGGCTTCGTGCTCGAGACCAGCCTCTCCGGCGCGGTCGTCGCCATCGACCCCGGGCATGGCGGCCTCGACGTCGGCGTGGTCTCGCCAAGCGGGCGCCGCGAGAAGGACCTCACGCTGGCCGTGGGCCTGCGCCTGGCGGAGCTGCTGCGCGCCGAGGGCTGCCGCGTCGTCATGACCCGCGAGTCCGACCAGACGGTGCCGCTCTACGTGCGCACCGACACGGTCGAGACGGCCGCCGCGACCTACCTCGTCTCGCTGCACTTCAACAACAGCGAGAGCCCGGCGGCAGCCGGCGCCGCCTGCTACTACTTCCAGCGCAGCCACTACTACTCCGAGCACGGCGCCCGGCTGGCCGACTACATCGGCGCCGAGGTCGGGCGCCTGTCGCCGGCCGGCTTCGTCGCCGGCCTGGGGCGTAACTTCGCCGTGCTGCGCGAGCCGACCGCGATCGCCGTGCTCGTCGAGCCCCTCTTTCTGACCAACCCCGCCGACGACGCCCGCGCCGGCCGGGCCGACTACGTCGAGCGCGTGGCACGCGCCGTGGTGACCGGCTTCACCCGCTACCTGTCGCGCGCGTGAGCGCCGGGCCGACCGACGCCGGCTCGGCCGCCGCGGGCGTCGCCTTCACGACGACCCAGCGGCAGCGCCTGCATGAGCTGGGCGCCCAGGTCACAGCCGCCGGGCGGACCTTCGCCGATGCGGCCGCGCGCGACGCCGCCTTTCGCGAGCTCGAGACGGAGCTCGCCACGGCCGGCCGCGCCGCCCTCGACGAGCTGCGTAGCGGGCCGCGGGTGCCGGCGCTGCGCCGCCTCGAGCAGGCGCTGCGGGCGGCGCTGGCCGGCGCCGGCCTCGTCGAGGTCGTGACGCCGGCCATCGTCGGCGCCGAGGCGCTGCGCAAGATGGGCATCGACCCGGGCGGCGAGATGGCCGACCAGGTCTTCTGGCTCGACCGCGACCGCTGCCTGCGGCCCATGCTCGCGCCCAACCTCTACACCGTGATGCGCCGCCTGTCGCGGGTGTGGCGGCAGCCGTTCGCCATCTACGAGATCGGCTCGTGCTTTCGCCGCGACACCAAGGGCAGCCGCCACCTGAACGAGTTCACCATGCTCAACCTCGTCGAGCTCGGCACGCCGCTCGAGCGCCGCGACGATCGCCTGCGCGAGCTCGTCGCGATCGTGCTCGACGCCGCCGGCGTGACCGGGCACGAGCTCGTGCGCAAGCACTCCGAGGTCTACGGCGACGAGCTCGACGTCGTGGTCGGCGGTGTCGAGGTCTGCTCCACGGCCCTGGGGCCGCACCCGCTCGACGACGCCTGGGGCATCACCGACCCCTGGGTCGGCCTCGGCTTCGGCCTCGAGCGGCTGCTCGTGGCGCGCGACGGCCTGGCCGGCATCGAGCGCGTCGGCCGCAGCCTGAGCTACCTCGACGGCGTGCGGCTGCAGCTCTAACGACGGGGCCGGTGAGGCTGTCGCCTCACCGGCCCCGTCGTTCCGCTGTCCTTGCCGTCTGTCTCAGACCGCGCCGGCGTCCCGACGCGGCGAGCAGACCGTCAGGCGCTCGCGCTCGCGGCCACCACCTCGGCCGGCTCGACCGCCTTCACGAACTCGGCTTCGACGCTCAGCCTGACGTCGTCGCCGACGAGCAGGCCGCCGGCCTCGGTCACGACGTTCCAGGTCAGGCCGAAGTCCTTGCGGTTGAGCTTGCCGGCGGCCGACACGCCGATGCGCGTGTTGCCCCACGGGTCGGCGACCGGCCCCGAGATCTCGGCGTCGAGCACGACCTCGCGGGTGACGTCCTTGATCGTGAGGTCGCCGATCACCTTGTAGCCGTCGCCGGCCCTCTCGACCCGCTTGACGACGTAGGTCATCTCCGGGTACGTCTGGGCGTCGAAGAAGTCGGGCGAGGCCAGGTGGCCGTCGCGCTGCGCCTCGCGCGTGTTGACGCTGCCGGTGCGCACGGTCACGGTGCCGCGCGACCTCGTCAGGTCGTCTTCGTCGATGTCGGCGTCGATTGAGAAGTCGTCGAACCGGCCGCGCACCGTCGAGACCACCATGTGACGTACCGCGAACTCCAGGTTCGCGTGACTTGTATCTGTCGTCCAGGCCATCGTGTCCTCCTTGGAGCATGATGTTTGGCTGGCCAACGAATACCCCGGATAGTTGGCGAGCCAAACATCGCGGGTAGACTGTGGCCATGACTACGCCGCCGACAGACTGCGGAACGCCTTGTGCGGGCGACGAGGGTGCGGCGCCCGACACGCTCGTCTGCGAGCACTGGCCGCGCAGCACCGCCCTCGCGGAGCGCACCGGCCCCACCGTGCACGCGGTGTTCCGCCTGTCGCGCATGCACCGCACGATGGCCGGTCGCCTGCTGCGCGACCTCGGCCTCGCGCCCGGTCAGGAGCTTCTGCTGCTGCAGCTCTGGGACCGTGACCGCTGCTCGCAGACCGATCTCGTCGAGCGCCTCGGCATCGACCCCTCGACGGTGACCAAGATGCTGCAGCGCCTCGAGCGCGACGGCTGGGTGCTGCGCGAGCCGTCGCCCGACGACGGCCGCGTGACGCTCGTGACCCTGAGCGCCGCCGGCCGCGACCTGCAGGCCGCGGTCACTGAGATCTGGCGCCAGCTTGAGCACGAGAGCGTGAAGGCGCTCACCGGCGAGGAGCGCGCCGAGCTGCTGCGCCTGCTGCGCAAGGTCGAGGCCGGCCTGCACGCCACCTGTCCGAGCGGCGGCTGAAAGGTCGCCCGCGCGACGGCGCGCCCGCGCGACGGCCGGCAGACACGGAAACGGCCCCGGGCGGGGCGCCTTCACGGCGCCCCGCCCGGGGCCCGTTTCCGACCTGCGCCGGCTGCCGGGCTGTCGCCCGGCGGCAGGCGGTGTTACTTGCCGAGCAGCGCGTCGATCTTCTTGACGCCGTCCGAGGCGTCCTCGGCGTAGGCGTCGGCGCCGATCTGGTCGGCCCAGCGCTGCGTGCAGGGGGCGCCGCCGACGACGGTCTTGAAGGGCAGTCCCTCGTCCTTGATGGTCTTGATGACGCGGCGCTGCTCTTCCATGGTCGTGGTCAGCAGGGCGCTCATGCCGATGATGTCGGCGTTCTTCTCTTTGGCCTTGGCGATGAAGGTCTCGGCCGGCACGTCGCGACCGCAGTCGGTGACGTCGTAGCCGTGCGCCTTCAGGTAGGCGATCACGATCGCCTTGCCGATGTCGTGCACGTCGCCCTGCACGGTGCCGACGATCACGGTGCCCTTCTTCTCGGCGGCGCCGCCCTCGAGGGCCGCGTTGCAGACGCGGGTGGCGGCGTCCATGGCCTGGGCAGCCAGCATGAGCTCGGGCAGGAACACCTCGCCCGACTCGAACAGGTCGCCGACCTCGCTGATGCCCGCCACGAATCCCTTGTTGACGATGTCGCCGGGGCTCATGCCGGCCGCCAGGGCGCGCGTCGCGACGTCCTCGGCAGCGGCGGCGTCGTAGTTGACGATCGAGTCGATCGCTTCCTGGATGAGCTCGTCTGTGTTGGCCATAGCGTGCAACTCCTCCTCAAGAAGTCTGCCGTCCACTCGCCTCGCAAGCGATGGGTGCGCAAGCCGGGCGGACCGCGCGCGCATGCATGCGACGGCCCGCCTCGTTCGCGCACAAGTATACAGGTTCGCCCCGGCGCAAGCGCCCCACCGCGACGAGCCCGGGTGAGCACGCCGCCCCGGCCCGGCGGCCCGGCCCGCCGGCCCCGGTCCGACGCGTGCCCCGTGCCGGAGCCCCGGTCCGGCGCTCCAGCAGGCGCCCGGCCCGGCGACGGCCGCCTTGCCCCCGGATTGGTACAATCGGACCATGCGATACGTCGGCGCCGTCATCCGTCCGCCCAGCGAAGCCTCGAGCCTGATCGTCCAGGTCACCTACGGCTGCTCCAACGCCTCGTGCGACTTCTGCTCGACCTACCTCGACAAGCCCTTCGCCGTGCGTCCCGCCGGCGAGGTCGAGCAGGACCTCGCCGGACTGCCGCTCGCCATCAAGGAGCGCGTGCGACGCGTCTTTCTGGCCGACGGCGACGCGCTCGCGCTGTCGCGCCGCCGGCTCGAGCACATCCTCGGGCTACTGCGCCGCGAGCTGCCGGCGCTCGAGCGCGTGAGCTCCTACGCCAACGCCCGCAACCTGCTGACCAAGAGCGCCGACGACCTGGCCGCGATCCGCGCGGCCGGTCTCGAGCTGCTCTACGTTGGTCTCGAGTCGGGCGACGAGGAGACCCTCGCGGCCATCCACAAGGGCGTCACCGTGGCCGAGCAGATCGAGGGCTGCGCCCGTGCGACGGCGGCCGGGCTCGAGCTGTCGGTCACCGCCATCCTCGGCCTGGCCGGCGCCGAGCGCTCGCTCGTCCACGCCCGTGCCACCGGCGCCGCGCTGTCGGCCATCGACCCGCGCTACATCGGTGTGCTCAGCCTCATGGTCGAGCCCGGCACGCGCACGGCGGCGCGGGTGGCGTCGGGCGACTTCGTGGTGCCCGACGCCTTCACCATGCTGCGCGAGCTGCGCGAGATGATCGCGGCGACCGACGTGACCGACGCACTGTTCCGTTCGAACCACGCGTCGAACTACCTGCCGGTCGGCGGCCGCCTGCCGCGCGACAAGGACGCCATGCTGGCGGCCCTCGACGCCGTGCTGGCGGCGCCCGACCGCGCGCGCCTGAAGCCCGAGGAGTGGCGCCTGCTGTAGGGAGAGGGGCGCCGGCCCGCCGTGTGCGAACGGCCGGCGCGGCGCAGGGCCGATCCGGCGCAGAGGCACGCTCGTCGCACGGTATGACTAGCTATCGCCGTCCCGCTCGCGCAGGAACGAGCCGTAGCCCCGCCGGAACCTGGTCGCCGCGTACTTCTGCAGCTTCCACTCGGGGATGCGGCACTGCGGGCAGGCCTCGAAGAAGAGCTTGTTGCGCAGCCAGCGCGCCGAGCGGCTCGTCTTGGAGTCGCGCACGATCATGACCTTGCCGCAGTGAGTCGTGAGGCGCGCCCGGCTGCCCAGCACCTCGAACTCCTTGATGCCGTGCAGCAGGCCGCGCCGCGAGGGCCACAGCTTCATCTTCTCGACGAGGCGGAAGAGCGGCACCTGCTTGCGGTAGTAGACGGTCTTGTTGGGATCGGTGGGCACGCCTGGAGTGTAGCAAAGCGCGGCCGCCGCGAGGAACGCCGGCGGCGGCGCAGAAGCGAAACCCTACGCAGTCGTCTATCATCTGACCAGTGGCGCGACAGGGCTGCGCCAGGGAGCCGGACAGGGTCGCACACGAGGTGACGAGCAGGACCGAACGAGCACGACGGCGGAGCGCGAGGCGCCCGCGCGCCGTGCGCCGGCGCCCCGACCCGGGAGCGCGCCTCCACCGCCGCCTGCCGATCACCTCCTGGCTGCCCACCTATCAGCGCCGCTTCCTGCGCGACGACACGATCGCCGCGCTCACCGTCATCGGCCTGCTCCTGCCCGAGTGCATGGCCTACGCGCAGATCGCCGGCGTGCCGCCGCAGGCCGGCCTCTACGCCACGCTGGCCGGCCTGACCGTCTACGCCGTCTTCGGCACGTCGCGCCAGATCGTCTGCTCGCCGACCTCGACCGCCGCCATCATGGCGGCCGCCATCGTCGCCGCGCACGGCGAGCACAGCCCGGCCCAGGCGCTCACCCTGGTGGCGATGGTGGCGATCGTCGTCGGGCTCTTCATGGTGATCGGCGGCGTCGCGCGCCTCGGCTTCATCTCGGAGTTCCTCGCACGGCCCGTGGTGACCGGCTACGTGACGGGCCTCGCGATGACCATCATCGCGCGCCAGGTGCCGAGCCTGCTCGGCATCCACGTCGCGACCTCGTCTGCCTTCTTCAGGGTCGCCTGGGCCGACCTTACGCACCTCGACAAGGCCAGCCCGTCGACCGCCCTGCTCAGTGCCGTCGCGCTCGCGCTCCTGTTCCTCGCCCGGCGCTGGCCGCGCCTGCCGGGCGCGCTCACCGTGCTCGTGCTCGGCGTGCTCGCGGCGGCCGTCCTGCGCCTGAGCGACCACGGCGTGGCCATGGTCGGCGCCATCCCCAGCGGGCTCCCCATGCCCAAGCTGCCCGGCCTGCACGGCATCGACGTGGTCACCCTGCTGCCGAGCGCGATCGGCATCGCCATCGTCGCCTACGCCGAGGCGCTGTCGGGAGCCCGCACGTTCGCGGTGCGTCACAGCTACGAGATCGACGCCAACCAGGAGCTCGTGGCCCTTGGCCTCGCGAACGTAGGCTCGGGCGCCTTCGGCGGCATCGTGGTGAGCGGCGGCCTGTCGGGCTCGGCCCTGGCCGAGTCCAGCGGCGCCCAATCGCAGCTCACGGGGCTGATCGGCGCGGCCGTGCTCGTCGTGCTCGTCTTCACGGTGACGCGCGTCGGCCACGATCTGCCCGAGGCGATCCTCGGCGCCGTCGTGGTGCGCGCCGTCTGGGGCCTGATCGACTTCGGCGCCCTGCGCCGCTTTGCCCGCGTGCGCGCGCTCGACGCCGCCCCGGCGGTCGCCGCCCTGATCGGCGTCCTCGCCCTCGGCGTGCTGCCCGGCCTCGGCGTGGCCGTCGCCCTGTCGCTCGCCATCCTCATCTACCGCTCGAGCCGGCCCCACGTCGCGGTGCTCGGCCGCGTGCCCCACTCCAAGACCTACAGCGACGTCTCGCGCCACCCCGAGAACGAGACGTTCCCCGGCCTGCTGATCTTCCGGCTCGACGGCCAGCTCTTCTTCGCCAACGCCGGCTTTGCCGTCGACCGTCTGAACCGGCTCCTCTCGGTCATGGAGCCCGTGCCCCGCGTCGTCGTGTGGAACATGGAGTCGACCACCGACCTCGACGTGACGGCCGCCGAGAACCTGCTGCGCCTCACTCGCAGCCTGCGCGAGAGCGGCCGCGACGTCGTGTTCGCGCGAGTCGGCTCGGCGGTGCTCGACGTCTTCGGCCGCTGCGGCCTGCTCGACCTGGTCGGCGAGGACCACCTGTACCTGACCGTCGACAGCGCGGTGCAGGACTGCCTGCACAGCCGCCTCGCCGTGATCGCGGCGCTCGAGGCGCAGCTGAAAGAGGCGACCGCGGCGTGCATCATCGCCCACGGCGTGGCCGCCGGCGAGGTGACGGTAGCCGACGCCTACCGCGCGATCGCCGACATCGAAGGCCGCGGCGACACCATGCGCGGCGAGCTCGTCTCGCGCCTGTCGGGGGTGCTCGTCGCGCCCATCGACCGCGAGGACCTGTTCCGCCTGTCGCGCTCGATCGACGACGTGCTCGACAACCTGCGCGACTTCATCCGCGAGTGGGACCTCTACGAGATCGAGGCGGCGAGCGCCTACCTGGGCCTGCTCGACGCCACGGCCGACGCCATCACCGACCTGCAGCACGCCGTGCGCGCGGTGGCGACCGACCCCAAGGACGTCAGGAAGGCGCTCGCCTCGAAGGAGTCGGCCGCGGAGATCCGCCGGCTCTACGACGTCGAGCTCGGCCGGCTGTTCCACGGCACGCTCACCATGGAGGTCGTGAAGTGCCGCGAGGTGCTGCGCCGGCTCGACGTCGTCGGCCTGCGCCTGAACGAGGCCGCCGACCGGCTCTCCGACGCGGCCGTCAAGCGCTGGGCCTGACGAGCCCCGCGACCCGCACGGCGCCGGCGGAGCGTTCGAGGCACCGGCGGCCCGGCGCGCACGCCTGCGAGAAGAGAAACGCTGGCGGGGAGTAGGGGAGTTACACCCCTCTACGTGGATTTAGAGTCCACGCTGATCCTTCCGATCGACCCCCCGCGCCGCCCCAAGGGTAGCGCATCGGGAGCGCGCTACAAAGCCCGAGGCCGGGCGAGCACCACCCGCACGCAGCCGGGCACCCGGGGCACGCGCACGAGCCGGTCCACGTCGAAGCCGGCGCCGCGCAGCATCTGCGCAAGGCCGGCGGGAGTGTTGAAGCGCCCCCACCAGCCGGCCCGCAGCAGGACCGCCGGCCCCGTCGCCAGCAGGTCGGCGAGCACGAAGACGCCGCCGGGCGCGAGCACGCGATGCAGGTCGCGCAGCGCGGTCCGCTGGTCGGCCCAGTGGTGGAACGACATCGTGGTCAGCACGAGGTCGAACGAGCCGTCGGGGAAGGGCACCTGCTCGGCGCGCGCCTCGACGATCTGGACCGGGGCGCCTTCGGGCAGGCCGGCCCGGGCGACGCGGACCATGTCCGCGGCCGCGTCGATGCCGGTCAGCCGGGCCGAAGGGAAGCATGCCGCGGCCTTGTGCAGGAGCCGGCCCGTCCCGCAGCCGACGTCGAGCACCGTCGCGGGTACGGGGCAGGCCGCCGTCGCCTGCGCCAGCATGGCGTCGTGGACCGGGGTGAAGAGCACACGCTGCAGGTACGACCTGTCGTAGTGGTCGGCCCAGCGGCCAAAGCGGTCGACGTCCCTGTCTCTCGAGGCTCTAGCCATCGGCGCCGCTCAGCGCGCCGGGCACGCAGACGCCAAGGCAGGCCCGACAACCGGTGCAACGCTCGGCGTGGGCGACCACGGCGTGCTTGTGCCAGAGGAACTCCAGCTTGCCGAGCACCTCCTTGGGGCAGGCGTCGACGCACGACCAGCACGCCTCACAGCGGGAGCGGTCCAGAAGGACGAAGGGCGTGCTCGTGCGGCTGCCCCGGCCCGCGTGGCGCGACGGGCGTGTCACGTCGTGCTGCTCGGACATGCCGTTCATACCGGCCGGCCCGGCCCGTTCGTGGCGTCGCCGTCAAAAGCCGCTCTGATGGCCTGCAGGACGCGCATGGCGCCCTGCAGCGCTGTCTCGTCGACGTCTGCGGTCAGCCGCGATTCGCCGGCGTGGATGCGCTCGTGGAACTCGAGCATCAGCGCGCGGCCGGCCGGGGTCAGCACCACGGGCCGACGCCGCCGGTCGCGCGCGTCGTCCTCGCGCGCCACGAGCTCGAGCCGCTCCAGGCCGGCGACGATCCGGGTCACCGCCGCAGGGTCGATGCCCAGGCCGCGAGCAAGCACCGAGGTCGAGGAGCGACCGCCGGCCCTGGCGAGCTGACGGAGCACCTCGAACTGCGCGCCCGAGATGCCGTACGCGGACTCCATGCGGCGCAGGAACGCCCGGTAGAGCAGGTGGATCTCGCGCAGCAGGTGCAGGTAGCCGGCGCCGGGGTCGTGCTCGAACAGACCGGCGTCGTACTCGGAGCTGGGGCGATCGTTCATGAGGAGATGATTGATGAAGTCAATGACGTTGTCAACTAACCGGGCTGACGAGTGCGACGGGTGCGGGTGAGCGAGCGGGCGCTCAGCGTCCGGCCACGAGCGCCTCGACGGCCATCGCGGCCACGCCGAGGGCGAGCGGCTCGTGCACGAGCCGCTCGCCCAACGCCCGGGCCGCGGCGGCCGTCACGCCGGGCGGGAGACCCGGTGAGCTCACGACGCCGTCGGCGCCCACCCAGTCGGCGTCGATCAGGTCGGCCGTCGGGGTGGCGTCGAGCACCAGGCGGGCGCGCGCCAGGCCGTCGGCCAGCGCGACCGGCGTGACCTGCGGCAGCGCGGCGACGACCGGCGCCAGGCGCGCCGCGTCGCGCTCGCAGACGAGCAGGTCGGCGCCGAGCGCGACGAGCCGGGCGGCGGCGGCGCGACCGACGGGCCCGAGGCCGATCAGCAGGACGGGCCGGCCGGCGAGACCGCCGGGGCCGACCGCGGCGTCGAGCGCCGCCACGTAGGCGTGCGCCGTGCAGGGGTCGTCGTCGGCGACCACGCGGCGCATGAGGTCGAAGGCCAGAAACCTGCCGTCGTCGGCGGCGAAGACGAGGTCGTCGCCGGCCGTGAGCGCCTCGCCGAAACCGGCCACGTCGGTGGTCGCGGTGACCCGCGCACGGCAGCCCAGGCGGCCGCAGATGGCGGCGACACACTCGGAGAAGCCGGGGATGACGCCCGCGCCGCTCGTGATCGGCACGACGGCGACGGCGGCGCCTCCGAGGGCGTCGCGAGCGACGTCCTCGGAGGCGCCGCAGGCCCGCGCCGCCAGGGCGACGAGATCGCAGCCGGTGAGCGCCACGAGACGCCGCTCGACCTCGTCGAGATGCGCGGTCAGCGTACGCACGTCGTCCTCGACCAGCCTCGTCACGGTGACCCCTCCTCGCCCCTACTCGAGCACGACATCGAGGCCGTGCTCGCCCGCCAGGCGGTCGACGGCGGCCGCGGCGCGGGCCCGCGCCTCGGCCGCCGTCTCGCCCCTCGTCATGATCACGGCGACCCAGCCGTCGGCGCGGCGCCGGGCGCGCGCCCGGCGCGCCTCGCGGGCCCGGCCCAGGTCGACGACCTTGCCGCCCAGGGCGCGCTCGGCCGGTCCGTCGGTGAGCACGACGTCGGCGCCCCACAACCCCTCGTAGCGGCGCAGCGGACCGGCCCCGCCGACCACGTGCTCGCCCAGCACCTGCACGCGCCCGTCGGTGACCAGCACGTGCTCGTACACGGCGCCGCGCCGGGCGGCGGTCGCCGCCGGGCCGGCCGCCAGGGCGGCCGGCGTCACGCCGCCGGCGAAGGTCTCGGCCAGTACCTGGACGATGTTGACGTCGCTTGCGTGGTAGGCGCAGGCCGGCGTCTGGCTGGGCAGCCGCGCGTCGATCTCGAGCACCTTGGGCGCGCCGGCGTGGCCCATCATCACCTCGACGTCCATGACGCCGCGCAGGCCCGCCGCGCAGGCGGCGCCGACGCCGGCGGCCAGGCGCCGGCTCACCTCGTCGAGCGCCTCGAGCGCGACTTCGTCGATCAGGTCGGAGCCGCCGCCCTGCGAGGCAGGGTCCTTTGCCGCCTGCGCGACCGGCGCGACCACGCGCTTGCAGTCCCAGTCGGCGTCGAACTCGAGCCAGGTGGGCGCGAGCGTGACCGTCGCCCCGCTCCAGGAGACCATGTCGACCGACAGCGAGGGCCCCGGCACGTACTCCTCGATCACGGCGTCGGCGCCGCTCGCCGCCAGGCGGGCGCGCGCCAGCGAGAGCTCGGCCTCGGACCAGACGAGCTCGACCTGCGCGCTGCCGCTCCCCACGCTGGGCTTGACGATCACCGGGAAGTCGCAAGGCCAGGGTGCCGGGCGCGGCACGTCGAGCCGGGCGAACAGCTCGTTGGAGCGCAGCTTGGACCGCGTCACGGCGTAGGCGTCGTGGTCGAAGAGCAGGGGCACGCCCAGGTGCGGCACGAACGAGGCGAGAAAGGCGAGCGTTTCCTCGTCCTCGCAGGCCGGCAGCACGGCGTCGCACGACAGGAACAGCTCGCGGGCGCGCGGCGGATCGGCGACGACGTCGAAGACGTTGGACTCGGCGGCCAGGCCGGCCGCCGGCCGGCCCGGCCGCCGGTCGACCAGCACGACGTCGTAGCCCGCCTCGCCGGCCAGGTAGGCCGCCTCTGTGCCCTGCAGCTTGCCGCCGACGACCGCGAGCCTCATGCGCGCTCGCCGGCCGGACCGGCGTCGCTGGGCGCCGGCCCGTCCGCGCCGGCGCCGGCGGCCGCGCGCCCGCGGCCGCGCGCGGCCGCCACCCAGGCGGCGTACTCGGCCGCGCTTGCGACCCGCAGCCCCTTCTGGGCCAGGCGCTCGGTCACGACCGGCGCGCTGCGCAGGCCCTCGTCGATGTCGAGCTCGGACTGCGACACGCCGGCGAGCCCGCTGTGGGGCGGCACGAGCGACGTGACGACGTTCGCCCCGGCGGCGATGCGCGACTCGAGGCCGGCGATGCCGTCGACGTCGAGCGAGGCGGGGATCAGACGGTCGGGCATGGCCAGGCGCATGGTGGCTATGGTGACGAGCTCGCCGAGCCGCCCGGCGGGGCGGCGCTCGGCGAGCGGCGTGCCGCGCTGCGGCACGAAGGTCATGACGCGCACCTGGTCGAGCGGCTCGGCCTGCATGGCGGTCACCGTGAGGGCTCGCTCGGCCACCGTCTCGCCCACGCCGAGCAGCATGCCGTTCTCGACCAGCAGGCCGCGCGCGGCGGCGTCGAGCCGGGCCCGCGCGCGCTCGTCGAAGTCCTGGCCGACCCGCAGACGGTCGTACAGGTCGCGGGCGTGCGTCTCCTGGTAGCACGCATACCACTCGGCGCCGGTCGCAGCCAGAGCGGCCAGGGCGCCGTCGCCGAGCACGCCCGGCGAGGCCATCACCGGCAGCCCGGTGGCCGTCCGCACGGCCGCGACGAGCGCCAGGAAGGCGTCGTACTCACGGCCCTCGCGGTAGCGCGGGTCCTCGCCCATGGTGAGGTCGATCAGGTGCACGCCCGACTCGGCCAGGCCCACGCTGATCGCGACCACCTCGTCGGCCGACTTGCGGTAGCGCGGCCCCTCGTGGTTGCTGCGCCGGTACAGGCAGAACGTGCAGTCGTTGCGGCAGTAGGTCGAGAAGTAGACGAAGCCGTACAGAAAGACGGCGTCGCCGAAGCGCCGCCGGCGCAGCTCGCTCGCCGCGGCGAACAAGTCGGCCGCCAGGGCCGGCTCGTCGACCGCGAGCAGCGTGACGATCTCACCGGCCGACGGCGCCCGCCCGGCGAGCGCGCGCTCGAGGATGGGAGCGACGGCGGCCGATGCCGCGACTCGGCTCATGCCGCCGGCGCGCGCCGACCGGGAACGGCGGGCACGGGGAGGTCGTGGGAAGGGGCGTGGCGAATCATGACCATCACATGGTACCAGAGCCTGCGAGGAGCCTGACGTGAGGAAATGGGACGAGACGCCGTCGCCGCCGGCGCCCGGCGGCCGCTCGCCGCGTACTGCACTCCAGGCCGACTGCGACGCGCCTGACGCCAAGCGGACCCGGTCGCTCGGACCCCGCCTGCGCGCCGCGCTGAAGGGGCGGCCGCGACCTGCCGAGGCCGACCGGCCACGCGGCTGACGCCGAGCGGACCGGCGCCGGCGCCCGCCGTGCGGGGCCGGACGACCGGTCAGTCGTGGTCGGGCGCCTCGGGCAGGTTGCGGATGTTCTCGCCGGCCTGCCACTTGCCGAAGTTGTCGTTCATCGCGTCGATGAGCTCCTTCATGAAGCGCGCCGACATGTTGATGCGCGCCACGACGACGCCGTTCACCTCTTCTTCGGTCTCGTTCTCGTGGTCGAGGCGCATGAAGGTCAGCGAGAACTCGTAGTCGGAGTGGCTGACGTTGGCGAAGTTCGCATAGACGCCGGCCATCATCTCGGGCGTGGCGTGGATGTTGAAGCGACGTTCGTCGGTCTGCATGGCTGAAACGGCCTCCTTTTGCTTACGCGACGGTCTCTGAGTGCAGGCGGGCGGCGACGGCGGCGGTGAACTCGCGGGTGCCGGCCGCGCCGCCTAAGTCGCGGGTGAGGTGACGGCCCTCGGCGAGCACCGCGCCGACGGCGTCGGACAGGCGCCCGGCCGCCGTCGCCTCGCCGAGATGGGCCAGCATGAGGGCGCCCGACAGCAGGAACGCCGTCGGGTTGACGATATCTCGCCCGGCGATATCGGGGCCGCTGCCGTGGACCGCCTCGAACACGGCGCAGTCGGGGCCGACGTTGGCGCCCGGCGCCACGCCGGGGCCGCCGATCAGGCCGGCGCACAGGTCGCTCACGATGTCGCCGTAGAGGTTGGGGCAGACGAGCACATCGAAGCGCTCGGGCGCCATGACGAGCTGCTGGCAGAGGTTGTCGACGATGCGGTCGTCGAGCTCGATGTCGGGGTAGCCGGCGGCGACCTCGCGGGCGCAGCGCAGGAACAGGCCGTCGGTCAGCTTCATGATGTTGGCCTTGTGCACGGCCGTCACCCGCCGCCGGCCGTGGGCCCGGGCGTAGTCGCAGGCGAAGCGCACGATGCGCTCGCTCGCCGCGCGCGTGATGACCTTGATGGACTCGGCCTCGTCGGGGCCGACCTGGCGCTCGATGCCGGCGTAGAGGTCCTCGGTGTTCTCGCGCACCACCACGATGTCGACGTCGCTGAAGCGGCTCGGCACCCCGGGCAGCGAGCGCACCGGCCGCAGGCAGGCGTACAGGTCGAGCTCCTTGCGCAGCGCCACGTTGACCGAGCGAAAGCCGCCGCCGACCGGCGTGGTGACCGGGCCCTTGATCGCCACCTTCGTGTCGCGCACCGAGTCCAGGACGTCGTCGGGCAGCGGCGTGCCGGCGCGCTCGATGACCGCCGCGCCGGCGTCGCGGCGCTCCCAGGCGATCTCGACGCCGCTCGCCGCGACGACCGTCTCGAGCGCTGCGGCGAGCTCGGGGCCGGTGCCATCGCCGGGGATCAGCGTGACGGTATGCGGCACGGGCCCTACCCCTCGGGCAGGTGGAACGCGCCGTAGCGGCGGAAGTGCTCGACGAGGCCGCCGTCGGACAGGATCTTGAGCATGACCGGCGGCAGCGGCGCGAAGGGCAGCACGAGGCCTCTCGTCAGGTCGCGCACCTCGCCGGCGGCGAGGTCGACCTCGAGGTCGTCCCACTGCTCGATCGCGCTCGTGTCGCAGGTGAGCGCCGGCAGGCCGACGTTGATCGCGTTGCGAAAGAAGATGCGGGCGAACGAACCGGCCAGGACGGCGCCGGCGCCGGCCAGCTTGATGATGCGCGGCGCGTGCTCGCGGCTCGATCCCAGGCCGAAGTTGCGCCCGCCCACCACGAAATCGCCCGGCTTGAGGCGCCTGGCGAACTCGGGGTTTTCGTCTTCGAGCACGTGCTTGGCAAGCTCGGGCAGATCGGTGCGCAGGTGGAACAGGCGACCGGGCGCGATCTGGTCGGTGGAGATGTCGTCGCCGAACGTCCAGGCCCGGCCGCGCAGGACCCCGAAGGCGTCGTTCGGCGCGACCATCGGTCAGACGTCGCTTTCGGCGATCGTCACGGTGTTCATGGCCAGGCCCGGCTCGCGCGCCGTCATGGGGTCGCGAGCCGGGATCGCGAGCACGACGTCCATGCCCGACACGACCCGCCCGAACACGGCGTGCTTGCCGTCGAGGTGGGGCGTCGCGCGGTGCGTGATGAAGAACTGCGAGCCGTTCGTGCCGGGCCCCGCGTTGGCCATCGACAGCACGCCGGGGCCGTCGTGCACGAGGCCCGGCCCGAACTCGTCGGCGAAGCGGTAGCCGGGGCCGCCGCGGCCGGTGCCGGTGGGGTCGCCGGTCTGCGCCATGAAGTCGGGGATGACGCGATGGAACGTGACGCCGTCGTAGTAGCCGTCGCGCGCCAGGAACACGAAGTTGTTGACGGTGACCGGCGCCTTGTCGGCGTAGAGCTCGACGACGATGTCGCCGAGGTCGGTCGAGATGGTGGCCTGGTAGGTGTGCGCCGGGTCGATGCTCATCGCCGGCGGGGCGCTGTACTGCTGAGCCATCGTGGTCTCCTTCGTCAATGCTCGTCGCCGGCCGGCGCGCCCGCGGCGAGCAGCTCGCGCGGATCGACGATCTCGCCGGCGACGGCCGCCGCGGCCGCGGTGAGCGGCGAGGCGAGGTAGATGGCGCCCTGGGGATTGCCCATGCGCCCCTTGAAGTTGCGGTTGGCGGTGCTCACGCAGACCTCGCCGTCGGCGAGGATGCCTTCGTGCACGCCCACGCAGGCGCCGCAGCCGGGGTTGGTGACGACCGCGCCGGCGGCGGCGAAGGCCTGCAGCAGCCCCTCGTCGGCGGCCGCCCGCCACACGGCCTGCGAGGCCGGCGTGACGATCAGGCGGGTGTGCGCCGCGCGCCGCCGGCCGGCGAGCAGTCGGGCGGCGGCGCGCAGGTCGTCGAGCCGGCCGTTGGTGCAGGTGCCGATCAGCACCTGGTCGACCCGGGTGCCGGCCAGCTCGGTCGCCGCGTGCACGTTGTCGACCGTGTGGGGCGCGGCCAGCACCGGCACTAGCTCGTCGGCGATGAACGACAGGCTGCGCTCGTAGACGGCGCCGGGGTCGGGCTCGACCGCGCGCCAGTCGGCCGCGCGACCCTGGGCGGCGAGGAACTCCCTGGTGAGGCCGTCGCTCGCCACAAGGCCGGCCTTGGCGCCGGCCTCGACCGCCATGTTGCTCAGGGTGAGGCGCTCGTGCAGGGGCATGGCGTCGATCGCCGGGCCGCCGAACTCGAGCGCCTTGTAGGTGGCGCCGTCGGCGCCGAGGCGGCCGATCAGGGTGAGCACGAGGTCCTTGGCCGTGACGCCGTCGGCGAAGCGTCCGCCGACCTCGACCCGGAAGGTCTCGGGCACGCGCAGCCAGGTCTGCCCCGTCGCCATGCCGATCGCCACGTCGGTCGAGCCCATGCCGGTGGCGAAGGCGCCCAGGGCGCCGGCCGTGCACGTGTGCGAGTCGGCGCCGATCACGAGGTCGCCGGGCCGCGCGTAGCTTTCGGCGACGCGCTGGTGACAGACGCCCATCTCGACGTCGGACAGGGTCGCGCCCGTCTCGGCGCAGAAGCAGCGCACGATCTCGTGCGCGTTGGCGAGCTCGACCCGCGGGGCCGGCGCGGCGTGGTCTATGAAGAACACGGCGCGCGGCACGGTGACGCGCACGTGACCGAGCTCGCGGAGCTGCTGGATGGCGAGCGGCCCGGTGCCGTCCTGGGCGATCGCGAGGTCGACCATGGCGACCACGATCTGACCGGCGCGCACCGACTCGACCCCTGTGTGGGCGGCGATGACCTTCTCGGCGATGGTGGCCGGCACGACCCGACCTACCCGTCGGCCTCGACCGCCGGCGCGCCGGGCAGCGGCACGGCGTCGCCGAGGCGGCCGACGTAGTCCTGGTAGATGTACATGAGCTCCTTGTCGAACAGCGCGCGCTTGAGCTCGATCGCCGTCTGCCGCACCATCTTCAGGATCTCGCCGGCGTCGCCGTCGGACAGCTCGATGCCGAACTCCTGGAACTTGCGATAGATCGTGCGCGAGCCCGAGTGCTTGCCGACCACGACCTGGCGCTCGAGCCCGACGTCCTCGGGCGAGTAGGCCTCGTAGTTGAGCGGGTTCTTGATGACGCCGTCGGCGTGGATGCCCGACTCGTGGGCGAACACGTTGGTGCCGACGATGCTCTTCCAGGCGGGGATCGTGCGAGCCGAGGCCGCGGCCACGTACTCGCACAGCTCGCGAAAGCGCGACGTGTGCAGGCCGAGCTCGACGTGGCCGATGTACTTGAGCGCCATCACGACCTCTTCGAGGGCGGCGTTGCCGGCGCGCTCGCCGAGGCCGTTCACCGTGGTGTTCACGTAGGTCGCGCCGGCCTTGATGCCGGCCAGCGCGTTGGCGGTCGCCATGCCGAAGTCGTCGTGGGTGTGCATCTCGATCTCGAGGCCCTCCTGGTGCAGGAAGCGGACCACGTTGTAGGTGTCGAACGGGTCGAGGATGCCGAGCGTGTCGCAGAAGCGCAGGCGGTCGGCGCCCTCGTCCTTGGCGGCCTGGCCGAAGCGCAGCAGGAACTCGAGGTCGGAACGGCTCGCGTCTTCGGCGTTCACCGACACGTAGACGCCGTGCTCCTTGGCAAAGGCGACGCACTCGCGGATCTGGTCGAGCACCCACTGGCGGGACTTGGCCAGCTTGTGCTCGATGTGGATGTCGCTCGCCGACATGGAGATGGCGACGGCGTCGACGCCGCAGTCGAGCGAGTGCTGGATGTCGGAGATCACGGCCCGGTTCCAGGCGAGGATCGAGGGCTTGAGGCCGAGCTCGACGATCTGGCAGATGACCTGCTTCTCGTCGCCCAGCATGGCCGGGATGCCGACCTCGATCTGGTGCACGCCGACCTCGTTCAACAGGCGGGCGATGCGCACCTTCTCGTGGTTCGAGAACACGACGCCGGCGGTCTGCTCGCCGTCGCGCAGGGTCGTGTCGTCGATGCGCACCGGCGGGCCCTCGGCCGGCTCCTCGCCGATGACGAAGGTCGAGAGGTCGCCGGGGCGGAACTCGCTCATGCCTGTCCTTCGTGGGCGAGGGCCGCCCGCACGAGCTCGCCCACGAGCTGCGGGTTGGCCTTGCCTTGGGTGGCCTTCATCACCTGGCCGACGAAGAAGCCGGCCACCTGCTGCTTGCCGGCCCGGTACTGCTCGACCTGGGCCGCATGGCCGGCCAGCACCTCGGCCACGATGGCGCGCAGGGCGCCTTCGTCGGACACCTGGCCGAGGTCGTGACGCGCGACCACGTCGCCCGGCTCGGCGCGCTCCTCGATCATGAGCGCGAAGGCCTGCTTGGCGGCCGTGCCCGACACGGTGCCGTCGGCCACCAGGCGCAGCAGCGCCGCCAGACGCTCGGCCGTGACGTGGCCGTGGCCCGGCTCGAGGCCGGTGGCGTTGAGATGGGCGGCGTACTCGCCCATCGTCCAGTTGGCCGCGAGCTTGGGCTCGATGCCCGCGGCGACCACGTCTTCGTAGAAGCGCGCCAGCGCGCCGCCGCCGCCCAGCACGGCGGCGTCGTAGCGCGAGAGGCCGTACCGGCTCGCGAACCGCGCGACGCGCGCCGCCGGCAGCTCGGGCAGATCGCGCCGCACCTGCTCGACCCAGCCGGGGTCGGTGAGCAGCGGCACGAGGTCGGGCTCGGGGAAGTAGCGGTAGTCGTGCGCCTCTTCTTTGGAGCGCAGCGGCGTGGTCGCGCCGGTGTCGGGGTCGAAGTGCAGCGTCTCCTGGTCGATCGTGCCGCCGGCCTCGAGCACCGCGATCTGGCGCGGCACCTCGGATTCGAGGGCCTGCTGCAGGAACCGGAAGCTGTTCATGTTCTTGAGCTCGGTGCGGGTGCCAAGGGTGTCGCTGCCCGCCGGGCGGACGCTCACGTTGGCGTCCCAGCGGATCTGACCTTCTTCCATGTTGCACTCGCTCACGCCCAGCGCCAGCACCAGGCTGCGGAACTGCTGCAGGAACTCGCGGGCGGCCTCGGGCGAGGGGATGTCGGGCTCGGAGACGATCTCGATGAGCGGCGTGCCGCCGCGGTTGAAGTCGACCATCGAGGAGTCGGAGCCGGCGATGCGTCCGGCCTCGCCGCCGGCGTGCACGAGCTTGGCCGCGTCTTCTTCCATGTGCACCCGGTTGATGCGGCACGCGAGCTGCTCGTCGCCCACCCAGTACTCGAAGCGGCCGCCGACGGCCAGAGGCTCGTCGTACTGCGAGATCTGATAGGCCTTGGGCAGGTCGGGATAGAAGTAGTTCTTGCGGTGGAACACGCTGCGCGGCCGCACCTCGCAGCTCAGAGCCAGGGCGATGCGGGTGGCGTACTCGACGGCGCGCTCGTTCAGCACGGGCAGCGCGCCGGGGTGCGCCAGGCAGACCGGGCAGGTGTGCGTGTTGGGCGGGTCGCCCTTGGTGACGGCGCAGCCGCAGAACATCTTGGTGGCCGTGTCGAGCTCGACGTGCACCTCGAGGCCGATGACGGTCTCCCAGGCGCTCATGACGCGGCCTCGGCCGGGCGGAAGGTCGGCACGGCGTTGAAGCCGATCGCCCCCTCGATCGCGTGGGCGGCCGCCAGGATGCGGTTCTCGGAGAACGCCGGGCCGATGATCTGGAAGCCCACCGGCAGGTGGCCGGCGAGGCCGCAGGGGATCGAGATGGCCGGCAGCCCGGCGAGGTTCACCGGCAGCGTGCAGATGTCGCTCATGTACATGGCGAGCGGGTCGGCCGTACGGGTGCCCATGCCGAAGGCGACGGTCGGCGAGGTCGGCGAGACGATCAGGTCGACCTGACCGAAGGCGGTCTCGAAGTCGCGCCGCACCAGCGTGCGGACCTTCTGCGCCTGGCCGTAGTAGGCGTCGTAGTAGCCCGACGAGAGCGCGTAGGTGCCGATCATGATGCGGCGCTTGACCTCGGGGCCGAAGCCCTCGGCCCGCGTGGTCTCGTACATGTCGGCAAGGTCGACGGCCTGCGGCGCGCGGTAGCCGTAACGCACGCCGTCGTAGCGCGCCAGGTTCGCGCTGGCCTCGGCCGGCGCGATGATGTAGTAGGCCGGCAGCGCGTACTCGGTGTGCGGCAGGCTGATCTCGACGCAGGTGCCGCCGAGCTCCTCGACGAGCGCCACGGTCTGCTCGAAGCGCGCCATGACGCCGGGCTCGATGCCGGCCGCGAGGTACTCGGTGGGAATGCCGAAGTGGACGCCGTCGAGCCGTTCGGCGCTGGGCAGCTCGATCGGCGCCGGCAGCGGCACCGAGGTCGAGTCGCACGGGTCGTGGCCGGTGATGCGGCGCAGCAGCAGGGCGCAGTCGTAGACGGTGCGCGTGAGCGGGCCGATCTGGTCGAGCGAGCTCGCGAAGGCCACGAGGCCGTAGCGCGACACCAGGCCGTAGGTGGGCTTCATGCCGACGATGCCGCAGAGCGCCGCGGGCTGGCGGATGGAGCCGCCGGTGTCGGAGCCCAGGGCCCAGAGCGCCTCGCCGGCGGCGACGGCGGCGGCGGAGCCGCCCGAGGAGCCGCCCGGCACGGTGCTGAGGTCCCAGGGGTTGTGCGTGGCGCCGAAGGCCGAGTTCTCGGTCGAGGAGCCCATCGCGAACTCGTCGAGGTTGGACTTGCCCAGCATCACGATGTGGTCACCCCAGATGCGGCGTACCGCGGTCGCCGTGTACACGGGCTGGTAGTTGGCCAGGATGCGCGAGCCGCAAGTGGTGGTGACACCCTCGGTGACCATGTTGTCCTTGATCGCCGTCGGCAGGCCGGCCAGCGCGCCGCGCGTGGCGCCGGCCTCCTGGTCGATCTCGGTCGCGTACTTGGCTGCGTTGTCGGCGGTGACCAGGATGAAGGCGTGCACGCGGGGCTCGACGCGCTCGATCTGGTCGAGGTAGGTCTTGGTGAGCTCCGAGGCGGCCAGCTCGCCATCGACGAGCAGGCGGCGCGCCTCGCGCGCCGTCAGGCGCAGCGGATCGAGGCCAGCGGTCACGACTGCATCCTGGGCACGCGGAAACAGTCGCCGCTCACCGCCGGCGCGTTGCGCAGCGCCTCGTCACGCGTGAGGCCGGGCCGCGGCTTGTCGGGCCGCGTCACGTCGGTCAAGGCGAGCACGTGGGCGGTCGGCTCGACCGCGGCGAGATCGAGCTCGCCGATCTTGTCGATGTGGTCGAGGATCTTGGCAAGCTCGGCGGTCATGCGCTCGGCCTCGGCAGGCTCGAGCCGCAGTCGCGCCAGGCGGGCGACGTGACGGACGTCGTCTTGCTCGATCATGCGTCCTCCTAGCACATCCCCGCGCGGGCGGGCCTGCTATCGTACCAGAAACCGTGCCGTGCGCGAGCGCCTGGGCGGGCGTGCCGCGCGCGGCCGCCGGGCGGCCCGGGGCCGAACGAAGAAGCGGCCCCGCCGGACTGGTCCGGCGGGGCCGCGGAGCGGCGTGGCTCTGCGCCGCGACGGCGATCAGCCGACCGGCACGACCTTCGAGGCCTGAAGCCCCTTGTCGCTCTGGGCGATCTCGAACTCGACCGCCTGCCCCTGGTTCAGGGTCTTGTAGCCGTCGACCTGGATCTCTGAGAAGTGGACGAACAGGTCTTCACCCTCTTCACGCTCGATGAAGCCGTACCCCTTCTCATTGCTGAACCACTTCACTGTTCCTCGGGCCAACGTGTTCCCTCCTGCTACCGCCGCGGTATGCCGTGCGGCACCCCCCGGGGTCGCCGAATCGACGACGACCGTTTCACAACGCGGTCAAGTTACACCACCGCGAGCGGCGCTGCAAATACATAGGAGCATAATCGTACGCCCGCCGTCCTTTCTGAGCCCGCTGCGAGCCTGGCCCGCGGCCCCGCCCCTTGGCAGAAGCTCTGCTTGCGAGTAAAGTGCAGTCGATCAGGGGGGCCTCTCCTTTGGCGTCTGCGGCGGGGCCGCGCGACTGGCCGTCACTCGCGCGCGACCTACTCCCGCAAGCCTCGGACGGGAGAGTGTCTCGTCCCCTCGCTCTTCAGGTCGCGGTGCTCGGACGACCGCATCGCCACAAACACTTGTGCGGAGGAGAGCAAGGATGGACGACAAGCAGCGCGACCGCGTTCTGCACGAATCGCGCAAGGCGCTCGAGCTCATGCAGCGCAGCGAGCTGAGCCCGGCCGAACAGGACGCGGTCATCGCCGACTGCGTCGACAACTTCAGCCGCTACGTCAACCCCGGCATTCTCGACTACCGCAAGTCGGTCTCGACCGACTACACGGCGGTCGAGTGGAGCGACGGGGGCGCCACGTTCCGCGACATCCGCGGGCGCGAGTTCATCGACTGCCTGGGCGGCTTCGGCATCTACATGCTGGGTCACCGTCACCCGACCGTCATGCACGCGGTCCTGGGGCAGCTCAAGCACCAGGCGCTGCACTCGCAGGAGCTGCTCGACCCCATGCGCGGCTACCTGTGCGAGCTCGTCGCCATGGTCACGCCCGGCGACCTGCAGTACTCGTTCCTCGTGAACTCGGGCACCGAGGCCACCGAGGGCGCCCTCAAGTTCGCCAAGGTGTACGCCTACGAGAAGAAGCCCGACCACATGCTGGGTGTGATCTCGACCACGCGCGCCTTCCACGGCAAGTCGATGGGCAGCCTCAGCGTGAGCGGCAAGCGCGAGTTCCGCGTGCCGTTCCAGCCCCTCATGCCGGGCAGCCGCTTCGTGCCCTACGGCGACGCCGACGCCCTCGAGCGCGAGCTCGAGATCTGCCAGATGATCGGCTACGACATCGCCGCCTTCATCGTCGAGCCCGTGCAGGGCGAGGCGGGCGCCATCGTGCCGCCCGACGACTACCTGCCGCGCGTGCGGGAGATCTGCGACGAGTGGGACGTCGTCATGATCGCCGACGAGGTGCAGACCGGCATGGGCCGCACCGGCAAGCTGTGGGGCGTCGACAACTGGGGCGTCGTGCCCGACATCATGACCATGGGCAAGGCCTTCGGCGGCGCGGTCATCCCCTGCGGCAACATCGTCGTCAAGGAGCGCATCTTCCACGCCATGTTCGCCAACCCCTACCTGCACACGACCACCTTCGGCGGCAACCCGCTGGCCACCGCCGCCGCGATCGGCGCTCTGCATGCGACCCTCGAAGAGGACATCCCGCGGCAGGCCGCCGAGAAGGGCGCCGTGCTCAAGGCCGGCGTGCAGAAGCTCGCCGACGAGTACGCCGACCTGTACGACGAGGTCCGCGGCCTCGGCCTGCTGCTCGGCATGGAGTTCGGCGACGCCGAGACCGGCTACGCCGTCTCGTCGGGGCTGTTCGGACGCGGCGTCCTGGTCGGCGGCACGCTCAACAACGCCAAGACGATCCGGCTCGAGCCGCCGGCCGTCATCAGCTACGAGCAGATCGACGAGGTGCTCGAGCGCCTGAACGACACGCTGGCCGAGGTGCGCGCGGCGCGCGCCGCCGGCTCGCTCGTGGCGCACTAGCCGCAGGCGACACGGCAGCCGCGCCCGCCGCAGTGCCGGCGGTGAGCGGCGGGCCCAAAAGCAAGACGGGCGGCGGGGCGAGCTCAGCTCGCCCCGCCGCCCGTCTCTTGGCGCCGGCGCCGGCGCTGCCGCCGGCGCCGGCGCCGTCTCACCAGTCCGAGAAGCCCGTGTTGTACCAGAGCTTGCTCGTGCCCTTCTTGGCGCGCTTGTTCCAGGCCTTGGTCTTGGGCTCGGCCTCGATGCGCGCGAGGAGCTGATCGCAGCGGTCCTTGACGTGCTGCTTCTGCTCTTCGCTGAACGCCGGCACCTTGTCGACGTGCTCCTTGACGCGGCCGAAGTTGGTCGTCGCCGTATACCAGAAGCCCCAGTCGTCGGCGAAGCGGCGGGCGATGAAGGTCTGATTGATCTTCTTCTCGTCGTCGTCGCCGATCGTCGCGGTCGTGAGCAGGTACTCGATGTCCTTCAGGTCCTTGTCGTTGATCTCCCAGATCTGCAGCTTCTGCAGCATGATGTCGGAGAGCGACACGCTGTAGGGGTCGAGCTCGAGGCGCCCGGCGTAGCTCACCTCGTGGCAGTAGTCGAGCTTGTCGAAGAAGACGTCGATCATCGGCACGGGACCGGCGTAGTAGATGTGGCGCGTCTTGCCCGATGCCATCATCGTCTGCAGGTCGCACTCGTAGCCGAGCGTCTCCATGAACTTCGGCATCTTGCCGCTGGTCTTGCCGTAGGCGGCGTAGTCGATGTCGGTGAAGTAGCGGTCGCCGAGGCGCTCCAGCTTGGCGTAGAGGTCGATCTGCTCCGGGAAGTAGTAGTGGAGCGCGAGCGGCCCCATGACGCGCATCGTGATGCCCACCTGCTGGGCGGCCTCGGTGATGCGCTTGCCCTCGGCCAGGAAGGTCTCGGGCTTGGGGTACTGGTCGAGCGGGATGTCCTTGGGCAGGATGAAGGGCTTTGTGCTCATCGCCTGCTGTCGCCTCCTTCGTTTGACGCGGGCGCGGCTGCCGCGCGCGGTAGCGGCGGGCGAGCGACGGGACCCGCGGCCGGCGCGGGTCCCGTCGCTCGCCTAGGGACGATCAGCCCTGGGTGAAGACGTAGTCCTTCACCTTCTTCTTGTCGAGCATGATCACGACGCCCTTGAGGATGCCCTCGGAGTACTCGCTGCCGGGGTTGATCATGAGCGTGCGGCCGGCCTTCTGGGCGCCGCGCGACTCGTGGATGTGGCCGTGCAGGCCGAGCAGCGGCTGGTACTTCTCGATCACCATCTTGGCGCCCTGGCTGCCCGCGTGGATCTTCTCCTCGGCCGACATCTTCATGTCCTTGTCAAGCTTCGGGCAGAGGTCGAGCGAGTAGCCGTGCGGCGGCACGTGGAAGTTGAAGATCGCGCCTTCGTAGTTGCTGACCTTCTTGCAGAGCTCGTCGAGGTGGGCCGACAGCTCCTCCTCGGACTCCTCACGCGGCGTGTCCCACGGCGTCGGGTTGCTGCGCGAGCACGACACCATCTCGTGGCCGTCGATGTCGACCACCATGTTGTCGCAGGGCTTGATGACCTTCATGCAGGAGATCATGTCGTCGACCTCCCACCAGTCGTCGTTGCCCGGGCAGATGTACATCTGATGGCTCTTGCCCTCGAGGCGCTCGTCGGCCAGCTCGAGCCACTCCTGGATCCGCTGGTAGGCGGCGTGCTTGAAGAGCTTGTCGATCTGCTTGGGGTCGGCCTTGGTCGCCTCGAACTCCTCGCGCGTCTGGTTGATCCAGTAGTAGCCGGCGTTCTCGATGATCTTCTTGACGTCGGCGAGCTCCTGCTCGGTGTTCATCTCGGTGTACATGCCCATGAGGTGGCACTCGCGGCCGCCGCCGGGCTTCTCGACGAGCGGGATGAGCACCTTGCCGAGCAGGTCGCCGTTCAGCACGGCGATGTCGATGCCGTAGATCGGCAGCGCGTTCAAGAACTTGCGATAGCAGACGTTCGAACCGTGGATGTCAGTGACGTAGAACAGTTTGATCATCTATCACCCTCCCTTGGGGCGGAGTGTGGGGGGCGGGAGCGGACGCTCCCACCCCCCACACCGACGTTCAGATCACTCCGGCGGCAGCTCGCCGTAGGTGACGGCCGAGATGTCCATGCCGGACTTGGCCTTGTTGTAGGCGCTCCAGGCGAAGTACCAGACGACGCCGGCGGCCCAGATGCTACCAAACAAGATCCACGAAGGTCCGCTGAACGTCGCGGTCGCGGCGTTGTGGACGGTGAACTCCCACAGCAGGATGACGAGGTAGACGAGGTCGACCGCGGCGCCCCAGACGACGACCGGCAGACCGAGGAACGTCCACTTCTTGTAGGGCGACGAGTCCCACACGCCCTTGGCCCGCCGCGAGTAGGGGAACCACAGGGCGGCGATCGCCGTCGGCAGGAACACCGACGTGATCTGCATGCCGGTGAGCACGATGTTCTGCATCTGGTTCTGCAGGAGCGTGTAGTAGAAGATCAGGAGCCCCTGGCCCAGGACCAGGCAGAGGATGTGGTTCTTGACCGGGCTCGCGAAGCGCGGGTTGATGTCGGTGAACCACTTCGGGCCCATGCGGTCCATGCCCCAGGCGAACAGGATGCGCGGGAAGGCCAGGTACGAAAGCGCCAGCCACCAGAGGGTGAAGGCGACATACGACAGACCCATGAACGCGGCGATGATCTTCGCCCAGGCCGCGGACGAACCCAGTGAGTAGACCGCGAGGTCGATGAAGTTCGTGCCGTGCGGCATGGCCGCCATCGAGTGCAGCGTGTTGCCGTTGTTGTCGTTCCAGGCGGTCGCGTTCAGGAACTGGAAGCCGACCGTCTTGTAGAGCACGATCGCGATCCAGAGCATGAAAAGGAACGGCACCAGGATGGCGAACAGGTTCGCCCAGATGATCGACTTGTCGGGGCGCTTGACCTCGCCGGCGATGAAGGCGATCGAGTAGGCGTAGGCGAACAGCCACGACATGGCGACCATCGTGCCGAAGGTCGCGCCCCAGTTGGTGTGGGTGGGCATGGCCGTGCCGGCCTGAGTGGCCACCTGGGCGATGAAGGCATGATAGGTCGGGCCGTGATTGGCCAGCGCCGCGGCGTTCCACTTCGACTCGAACGACGAGCGCGAGGTGACCGTGAGCACGACACCGATCAGCGCACAGCCGCCGATGCCGAAGAACATGACGACCTTCTGCACCTTGGCGAAGATCTTGATGCCGAAGACCACGAAGAGGAAGCCGATCACGTTGAAGATCGAGGCGATGAAGAAGGTATGCCAGGTGGGCGCGTCGACCCAGTTCGCCGCGCGGGTCCAGCCCAGGTAATTGAACGTGGTATCGAGGCCCGGGCTGACGGCCAGCGGGGCCAGCACGTAGAGCCACATCAGCCAGATGGCCGCGTCGCCGAAGCTCTGGGCGATGCCGTAGACCGGGTGGATGATGCGTGAGTTGTAGACGTACTCGCCGCCGGAGCGCGGCATCGAGCCGCCGAGGATGCCCCACACCAGCGGGAAGCCGATGCCGGCAAGGACGGCGGAGATGATGGCGGCGTAGATCAGGTTGCCGCCGAGGAAGACGCCGAGGCCGAGGCTCACGACGACCCAGATGCTCGGTGTGAGGCCCTGGTTCATGAAGCCGACCGCGAAGGCGTCCATCATGGACAGGCCGCGCACCAGGCCGCTTGCTTTGCGTGCGTACGCTAGTTCTTCAGACACTATCGCCCCCTTGTGTTTCTTCAACGACCGCCCCCTCGCTGGCAAAGAGGAGAGACGAAAGGACGGGCGTCCTACTCCGACGTCTGCTGCAGCCCCTGCGACGACCCACTGCCTCGCCGCCCTCGGGCTGCCGGTTGCGCGCCTGCCTGGTCGGGCGACTGTGTCGCCGTCGGCGAAGGCAGGTGCGACTTCGCGCTGCGCCTACTCCCGACCGCCTCCCTTCTCCCCGACGGTCTCGGGGATGCGCCACTGGTAGATGTCCTTGAGCTTCCAGGGGACCATGACGGTCCTTGTGCGCGAGACGCCGTTGATCTTGCCGATGACCTCGTCGACGAAGCGCAGCAGGTCTTCGGTGTCGCGCGCGTACACCTGCGCGGAAAGGTCGCCGTCGCCGACCGAGCCGCCGACGTAGCTCACGTTGTCGAGCGTGCAGAGCTGCTCGGCGACCGTCTGCAGCATGCCGGGGGCGACCTCGATGATCACGTCGCCGGTCACGCGGTAGCCGACGGCCTGAGGATTGACGATCGCGGTCACCTTGACCACGCCGGCGCGCACGAGGCGCTCGATGCGGTAGCGGACCGCTCGCTCGGACACGTGCCCGATGCGGCGCGTCATCTCGGCCGACGATATGCGGCCGTCCTCGGAGAGCAGTGCGACGATCTGGCGATCGATCGCGTCGAGACTGAACGTCACCCCTAGGCCCCCTGGCGTGGACAGACCGGCTAACTTCAATCCAACCGTAGGAAAATGTCAACCTACCGCGACGGACCGTCGGTTTCGGACACCGGTCCCCCGACCGTCCGTCGGTTTCGGCTGGCGCTGGGCATGCGCACAGGCGGCGCGAGCCGCCCGCGGGTACCCCCCTGCCGCAGGATATCGCAGCTCGCCCCCCGATGCGAGACGATCGGCCCGCCCGTCGGCCGGCTACGCCTCGGCGCCGGCCGCGACGCCGAGCGCGGCGCGCTCGTCGCCGGTCAGGCGCTCGACCGCCTCGAAGCGACAGACCTGACGGCAGGTGTCGCACTTGGTGCATGCGGCGAGGTCGATCACGTGGGTCTGCTTGCGCTCGCCGCTGATCGCCCCTACCGGGCACTTCTTGGCGCAGAGCATGCAGCCGGTGCAGGTGTCGGGATCGATGTGGTAGCTCACCAGGGCGCTGCAGGCGCGCGCCGGGCAGGCGCCCCGGTAGATGTGGGCCTCGTACTCGTCGCGGAAGTACCTGATCGTGGTGAGCACCGGGTTGGGCGCCGTCTGGCCCAGGCCGCAGAGGCTGGTGCGCTTGATCGTCACGGCCAGCTTCTCGAGGCGCTCGATGTCGCCGTCGTCGCCCTCGCCGGCGGTGATGCGCTCGAGGATCTCGAGCATGCGCTTGGTGCCCAGGCGGCAGGGCACGCACTTGCCGCAGCTCTCGTTCTGGGTGAACTGCAGGAAGTAGCGCGCGAGGTCGACCATGCAGGTCTGGTCGTCGGCCACGACCATGCCGCCCGAGCCCATGATGGCGCCCGTCGCGGCCAGGCTCTCGTAGTCGATCGGCGTGTCGATGAGCGCGGCCGGCACGCAGCCGCCCGAGGGGCCGCCGAGCTGCACGGCCTTGAAGGCGCGCCCGTCCTTGATGCCGCCACCCACGCCGTAGACCATCTCGCGGATGGTCGAGCCGATCGGCACCTCGGCGAGACCGCCGTTCACGACCTTGCCGGCCAGCGAGAAGGCCTTGGTGCCGCGGCTCTTCTCGGTGCCCAGGGCCGCGTAGGCCGCCGCGCCGTGCGTGATGATCCAGGGGATGTTGGCGTAGGTCTCGACGTTGTTGATGTTGGTCGGCTTGCCCCACAGGCCCGACACGGCCGGGAACGGTGGCCGCGGGCGCGGCATGCCGCGGCGCCCCTCGATGCTCGCCATGAGGGCCGTCTCCTCGCCGCAGACGAAGGCGCCGGCGCCCTCCTTGATCTTCAGGTGGAAGCTCCAGTCGGAGCCGAAGACGTGGTCGCCCAGAAAGCCGCGCTCCTCGGCCGCGGCGATCGCCAGGCGCAGGCGCCGCACGGCCAGCGGGTACTCGGCGCGCACGTAGATGTAGCCGTCGCGCGCGCCGATCGCGTAGGAGCCGATGATCATGCCCTCGATCACGGCGTGCGGGTCGCCGTCCATGATCGAGGCGTCCATGAAGGCGCCGGGGTCACCCTCGTCGCCGTTGCAGATCAGGTACTTCTGATCGCCCTTCGAGGCGGCCGCGAACTTCCACTTCTGGCCGGTGGGAAAACCGGCGCCGCCGCGCCCGCGGATGCCCGAGGCCAGCACCTCGTCGATGACCCACGCGGGGGTCTTCTCGGTCACCACGTCGCGCGCGGCGGCGTAGCCGCCGCGCGCGACGTACTCGTCGATGCGCTCGGGGTGGATGATGCCCACGTCGCGCAGCGCGATGCGCTTCTGCTGGGCGTAGAACGGGATGTCGTGCCAGCAGGCGATGCGCTCGCCGGAGCCCGGCTCGACGTAGAGCAGGTCCTCGACGACCGCGCCACCGGCGAGATGCTCCTCGACGATGCGCTTGACGTGCTTGGCCTTGAGCTTGGGGTAGTAGGTCTCGTCGCCCGAGACGACCGCCAGTGGACCCTGCGAGCACAGGCCGTGGCAGCCGATGATGGCCACCTCGACCTGGTCGGCCAGGCCGGCCGCCGCGATCTCGCTCTCGAAGGCCTCGACCATCTTCATGGAGCCGGCGAACACGCAGGCGGTGCCGGCGCACACCTGCACGCGGCGCTTGCCGCCGGGCGCCGGCACGACGCCGACGCGCACGCCCTCGGGCGCGCTCGTCGCGGCGCTCATCGCCCACCTCCGTCGCCGGCCGCCCCGTCGCCCGGGGCGCCCTCGGCGGGCGTCGTCTCGCCGCGCAGGTCGGCCGCGGTGAGACCGAGCTCGGCGAGCACGCCCAGGATGAACGTGCGCGTGGAGTCGGGCGTGAGGTTGCCGAAGGTGTCGGCGTCGATGCGCATGACGGGCGCCTGCGAGCAGGCGCCCATGCAGGCGACCGAGCCGAGCGTGAAGCTCATGTCGGGGGTGGTGTCGCCGTCGGCCACGCCGAGCTCCTGCTCGAGGGCCTCGGTGATGCGCGGCGCGCCGGCCACGTGGCAGGCCGTGCCGTGGCAGACGTAGACCTTGTGGCGGCCGCTGGGCTCGGTCGAGAACTGGGCGTAGAAGGTGACGATGCCGTAGATGCGCGCGGCCGGCACGCCCGACAGGCGGGCGATCTCGTTCACCACCGGTTCGGGCAGGTAGCCGTAGTGCGCCTGCACGTGCTGCAGCACGGCGATGAGGTTGCCGTGCGGGTCGATCTCGCCGACCACCCGGCCGACCTCGGAGAGGTCGAGCTCGGGGACGGCCGCGCCGGCCGGGCCTTCAGAGTCTGTCACGCGCCTGGGCATGTCCTACCTTCCGCTGTCGCTCCACCGCCGGTAGGCCCCGGGAGGCCTTCCACCATCAACGTACGGAAACCTGGCAGGCCGCGCGACGCCTCGCGAGCGCCGGCCGCACGCCGGTCCCGTCATTGTCGCCCCTCGGCGAGCCGGGCCGCAACCGCGGCCGCGGCGCGGCGCCGACGCGCGGCCCGCGGCGACCCGCTACCGCGTGCGCCGGCGGCGGGGGCGCAGGCGCCCCCGCCGCCGGCGCTCCGGCCCTTCTTCGCCGCCTCAGGCGGCCCCGGTCTGCGCCTTGCAGGCCGCCAGGGCGTTCTTGAGCAGGATGACGTTGGTCACCGGGCCGACGCCGCCGGGCACCGGGGTAACCTTCGAGGCGACCTCGCACACGGCGTCGAAGTCGAGGCTGCCGACCTGCTTGCCGTCGATGCGGATGGTCGTCACGTCGACCACGACCGCGCCGGGCTTGACCATGTCCTTCTTGATCAGGTTCTGCACGGGGGCGGCGCAGATCAGCACGTCGGCCTCGCGACAGGCCGCCGCCACGTCCTTGCTGAACACGTGGACGACGTGCACGGTCGCGTTCTTGTTCAGGCAGAGCAGGGCGGCCGGCTTGCCGACGATGTTCGAGTGGTTGACGATCGTCACGTTGAGGCCGCGGTCCCTGCCCTCGTCGTCCTTGTACATCAGGTCGACGCCCTCGCGCGCGAGGATCTCCATGCAGGCCGACGGCGTGGCCGGCGCGAACAGGAAGTCGCCGAGCAGCACGTGGCCGACGTTGGCCGGGTTCACACAGTCGAGGTCCTTGATGGGGTCGATCGCGTTGAACACGACGTTCTGGTCGATGTCGCCGGCCATCGGCATGAGGGCGAGGATGCCGTGCACCGCCGGGTCGCTGTTCAGGCGGGCGATCAGGTCGAGCACCTCGGCCTGCGTGGTGCCGGCCGGCAGCGTGTGGTTGAAGTAGGCGAAGCCCACCGTGCCGGTGTTCTTCTCGATCTGGCCGCGGTAGAACTGCGCGCCACCGTCGTCGCCCACCAGGATCGTCGCCACGCCCGGCTTGACGCCGCGCCCGGCGAGCTTCTCGACCTCGGCGACGATCTCGGCGCGCACCGCCTCGGCGATCGCCTTGCCGTCGATTACCTGCGCACTCATGTCGTTCCAGCCCTTCTGTCGTTTTGACGCGCGGCCGTGGCCCCGCGGCTCACAGCTTGTCGTGCGTGATCGCCATGACCTCGACACGCAGCGCGACCGCCTCGGCGAGGAGCCGGTCGAGCTCGGCGCGGGCGTCGGCCACGTAGGCCTCGTCCTTGATCGAGCCGAGGTTGATGAGCACGTTCAGGGCGGCGCCCTGGGCCGCCGACTCGCCCAGGATGGCGCCGATCGCGGCGTCGGTCACGGCCGCCGGGTTGCCGATCTCGGCCGCCGTCTTTGCCAGGCGGCAGACCTCGAGCGCCACCCGGGCGATCTCGAGCGGCACGTTGGCCGCCACCTTGAGCGCCGCCTGGATGTGAGCGGCGCGCGCCGCCTGCTCCTCGCCGGTCTCCTTGGGCATGCGGTAGCCCTCGATCACACCGTTGTAGGCGGTCGTGTCGTCCTGCAGCAGCCGCTCGAGCTCGGCGCGGCGCGCCTCGGAGGCCGCGACGACCTCGCGCACCTGCGCCTCGACGCCGGCGAACTTCTCCTTGCCGATCGTCAGGTTGCAGACCATCGACACGAGCGCGGCGCCGAGCGCCCCGGCGCAGGCCGACACGCTGCCGCCGCCCGGCGCCGGCTTGCCCGACGCCGCGTCGTCGACGTAGGTCTGCAGCGGCTCGTCACGGTAGATGGTGGCCTGGTCGCTCACGGCTTCTCCTCCGATCTCAGACGGTCCGGGTCGCGGCCGCGCGGGGCGTCGGGCCCGCGCGACGCCGGCGGCGCCGGCGGGCGAAGCGGCGGGGCGGCGGCGCCGGTCGCGACCGGCGCCGCCGCCCCAGCACCCGCGGCGACGCGAGGGTCCGCTCCTTCTAGAACAGGCCCTTGATGCGGCCGGTCTGCGTGTCGATGTCGACGTCGACCGCGGCCGGGCGCTTGGCCAGGCCGGGCATGGTGCGCATCTCGCCGAGCAGCGGGTAGAGGTAGCCCGCCCCGGTCGCCGGCCGGATGTCGCGGATCGGCACCCGGAAGCCGCGCGGCCGGCCCTTGAGCGCCGGGTCGTGACTGAGCGAGAGGTGGGTCTTGGCCATGCAGAGCGGCAGCTTGTCGAGGCCCTGCTCGGTGAACTGCTTGATCTTGGCCTCGGCCTCGGGCAGATAGTCGACCCCGTCGGCGCCGTAGATCCTGGTGGCGATCGTCTCGATCTTCTCTTTGATCGAGGCCTCGAGCGGATAGAGGAACTTGAAGTCGCCGCCGCGATCGGCCGCCGCCTTGACGACCTCGGCCGCCTCCTGGCCGCCGTCGCCGCCCAGGGCGTGGACGTTGATCGGCACGGCGTCTTCGGCGCCGGCCGCCACGGCCGCCTTGCGTACGATCTCGACCTCGGTGTCGCGGTCGAAGGCGAAGCGGTTGATGGTGACGACCACGGGGATGCCGAAGTACTTCATGTTCTCGATCTGCTTGGCGAGGTTCTCGCAGCCCTTCTCGAGGGCGGCGTTGTTCTCGGCCTTGAGCGCCTCGGGATCGACCGGCAGGCCGCCGTGCATCTTGAGGGCACGCATGGTGCAGGTGATGACCACGGCGCTCGGCGCGAAGCCGCCGTAGCGGCAGATGATGTCCATGAACTTCTCGGCGCCCAGGTCGGCGGCGAAGCCGCTCTCGGTGACGACGTAGCCGGCCAGCTTCATGGCGACCTTGTCGGCGATGATCGAGTTGTTGCCCTGGGCGATGTTGGCGAACGGGCCGGCGTGGATGAGCGCGGCGTTGCCCTCGAGGGTCTGCATGAGGTTCGGTTTGATGGCGTCTTTGAGCAGCACCGTCATGGCGCCGCCGGCGCCGATGTCGTCGGCCGTGAGCGGCTTGCCCGTCTTGCTGTAGCCGAACGTGATGCGGCCGAGTCGCTCGCGCAGGTCCTTGAGCGAGGTGGCCAGGCCGAGGATGGCCATGACCTCGCTGGCGACCGTGATGTCGTAGCCGGTCTGGCGCGGCAGGCCGTTCAAGCGGCCGCCGAGGCCGTTCACGATCTCGCGCATGGCGCGGTCGTTCAGGTCGACGCAGCGCCGCCACGAGATGGTGAGCGGGTCGATGTCCAGCTCGTTGCCGTGCATGAGGTGACTGTCGACCATGGCGGCGAGCAGGTTGTTGGCGGTGCCGACGGCGTGGATGTCGCCGGTGAAGTGGAGGTTCAGGTCCTCCATCGGGATGAGCTGCGAGTAGCCGCCGCCGGCCGCGCCGCCCTTGATGCCGAAGACCGGGCCGAGCGAGGGCTCGCGCAGCGCCAGCATGGTGTCGATGCCGATCGCGTTCATCGACTCGGACAGGCCGACCGCGGTGACGGTCTTGCCCTCGCCGAGCGGCGTGGGGGTGATCGCGGTGACGTCGATGATCTTGCCGTCGGGCTTGTCCTTGAGGCGCTCCAGGACCGCCATGTAGTCGATCTTGGCCTTGTACTTGCCGTAGAGCTCGAGCTCGTCGTCTAAGATGCCGGCCTTCTCGGCGATCGCCGTGATCGGCTGCATGGTCGCAGCCTGGGCGATCTCGATGTCGGACGGGACGGGGGATAGCCGGACAGGCTTGGTGCTCAACGCGCCCTCCTCAGTTGATCCACTTTCCACGCGCTTCACGATAGACGGACAAGGGTCCGAGCGGGTGTCTGCCGGCTACGGAGAGGTCCCCGTGGGCGGGCGTCGACCCGGGCGGGGCGCTGCCCGCTCTTGTGCACGATTCTACAAGGGCCGAAAAATGGGGGTCAAACCGGGCTCGGATGCAGAGTCAGGGCCCGCAGGAGGGCGTCGGGGCGCGCTCTCGGATCGGCACGTCGTCCCACCGGGCGTCATCGCCGCCACCGGTGAGCGGCGGTGGCCGTCGCCGTGGTCTCGATCGCCTCGGTGCAGCGGCGGCCTCGACGGGGCATAAAGGGCGCAGTCGTCTGCGACGGAGCCCGTGACGACTCACATCCGTCGAGGCTTGCACGCGTGCCGACCGGCGCACGGGGCGGCCCGGCCTGGACCAGGGGGTCAGATCATGAGACGAAGGTTCGCGCTCGGCCTTCTCGTTGCGTTCGGCCTGCTTCTGCCGCTCGGCCTCGTGGCCGCCGCGCCGGCCGCGGCCCACGAGGTACGCGACGTCGGCGCCTATCGCTTTGTCGTGGGCTGGGGCACCGAGCCCGCCTACGTCGGCCAGGAAAACAGCGTCCAGCTGATCCTCTCGCGCCGGGCGACGGGCAAGCCCGTCACCGATCTCGGCAACAGCCTCAAGGTCATGGTGATGTTCGGCAGCCAGATGATGGACTTCGCCCTCGAGCCGACCTTCGACCCCGACACCGGCCTGGGCACACCGGGCGACTACCGCGCCTGGCTGTTTCCGACGGCGCCCGGCAACTACACCTTCCATTTCATCGGTACGATCGGCGCCCAGCACATAGACCAGCAGTTCACGAGCGGCCCCACCACCTTCAACACGGTGCAGGACCCGACGGCGAGCGAGTTCCCCGTGCAGACGCCGACCATGACCGAGCTCTCCCAGCGGGTGAGCGTCTCGCTGCCGCGCCTGGCGAGCTCGTCAGCCGCCTCGCGAGCCCAGCTCTTCGGCATCGTCGGCCTCGCGATGGGCGCTGCGGGCCTCGCGGTGGCTCTGGTCGCCCTGTTGCACAAGCGCGCCTGAGGACCGTCGACGGTGCGCACCGTGCTGCGAAGAGTCGCCCGCGCCGGATCGCTCGTAGCGCTGCTTGTCGCGGGCGCCTTGGCCCTGCTGCCGACGACGGCCGCTGCGCATGCCCTGCTGATCCGGGCCAGCCCGGCCGTCAACGGCACTGTGACGCAGTCGCCGGGCCGGCTGCTGCTCACCTTCAGCGAGCCGGTCGACCCCTCGCTCTCGCACGTCCAGGTCGTCGACACACAGGGTCGGCCCGTGCCCGGCGTGCTGCCCTCCCGTGCGGTGCCCGGCGACTCCGAGCAGCTTGTGGTCTCCGTGAGCCGCCCGCTGCCCAAGGGCATCTACACCGTCGACTGGCAGACCGTCTCGGCCCTGGACGGCCACCTCGCCGGGGGCGGCTACGCCTTCGGCGTGGGGGTCGCGAACGTCGGCACGGTGGCGCCGTTCGGCAGGTACGTCTCGACCTCTCGCTGGCTCACGGACGCCCAGGCGATCGGCCGCTGGTCGCTCTGGAGCGGTCTGGTCCTGCTTCTGGGGGGCGCCACGACCTGCCTGTGGGTCTGGCGGGGAAGGCTGCCGGACGGCGGTCGCGTCCTCTTCTGGTCGGCCTGGTCGCTCGCCTCGGTCGGGATCCTCGCGGTCATGCTCACCGAGGAGGCCATCGTGCGGGCCCCGTCGCTGCTCGCGATCATCGAGACCCCGGAAGGCTACAACCTGCTGGGCCAGGTCGCGGCCGCGGCTCTGCTCTGCGGCCTCGCGACGCAATGGATGAGCATCCTGCCGGGCCGTGCCACCTTCATCGTGCTCGGCACAGCAGCCGCCGTCGCCATGCTCGCGGCCGTCTGGGGAAGCCACGCGGGGGGCGTCTCGCCGTATCGCTACCTCGACCTGACCGTACAGTGGCTGCACGTGGTGGCCGTCGGGGCCTGGGTGGGTGGGCTGGCCTGGCTGCTGCTCGGTCTGCGGCACACCCGGCATGACGAGCGCGCGCAGGCCGGGCGGCGCTTCTCGACCATCGCCACGCTCGGCCTCGCCGTCGTGCTGGCGACCGGCGTCGCCCGGGCCATGGCCGAGGTCGGCTCGCCGTCAAACCTGCTCCACACGAGCTTCGGCCTGCTGCTGGTCGTCAAGCTCTGCCTGTTCTGCGTGCTCGCCGCCCTCGGAGCGCGCAATCACTTCCGGCTGGTCCCCGCCTTGGCAGACGACCGCACCGCGCCCCTGTTTCGTCGCGCGGTGCGCGGGGAGCTCGTCCTCGGGGTCGGCATCCTCGCGGTGACCGGCGTGCTCGGCGGCCTGGCACCCGCCACGATCGCGGCGAGATCGGCCAGGGCCACGGCCCAGAGCCACGTCGTGCTGAACGGCAGCGACTACGCGACCACCGTCCGCGTCCGACTCTCCGTGACCCCGGGTCGAGTCGGGGCGAATGCCTTCGCGGCGACGCTCACCGACTACGCGACCGGCCGGCCGTTGACCGGCGTGCGAGCGGTCACGCTCGACTTCTCGCTGCCAAGGCAGACGACCGTCCTGCCCTCGACGCTCAGCCTCGCCCGCGGGCCGACCGGCGTCTGGCAGGGCTCGGGGCTCGAGCTCTCGGTCCAGGGGCGATGGAGCGTCGTCGTCCTTGTCCAGACGGCGGTCTCGGCGGTCGAGGTGCCACTCGCGATCGACGCGCAGGCGGCAGGCGGGTAGAGGTGCCCCAGGCGGAGCCCGAGTCGGCTTCGTCAGCCCTGTCCGACCCTGCCCGACGGGACGATGGACGCGCTCCGCCGGCGGCTCGACTGGCGCTCCCACAGGTCCCAGCGCTTGACCACGCTCATGCCGGCGCGCTCGTAGACGGCGGCGGCGCTCGCGTTCCCGGCGTCGACCGCCAGGACAACGCGGTCGACTCCACGAGCGGCGAAGCCGGCAAACGAGCGCCGCAGCAGCGCCGGCGCGATGCCACGGCCGCGATAGGGCGCCGCGACGCCGAGCAGGCCGACCCAGCCGCGATCGCCCATGACGCTCGCGGTCAGGGCTCCCACCACGACCCCACCTGCGCGCGCCGCGAGCCACAGGGACGGGTCGTAGTCCGGGCCGCTCGCCTCGTCGTCGACCCAGCGCTCGTAGGTGCGCGGCGCGTGGTCCCAGTGGTCGGCGAAGGCCGTCTCGAGCACGCCGTGGACGTCGGGCAGGTCGTCGGGCGAGCAGATGCCTGCGATCGCGATGCCCGCCGGCGAGGGGCCCGGCTCGACCGGCCCCGCAAGCTCGACCTGCATGTGCCAGAAATGACGCACGAGACGCAGGCCACGGCCGCGCAGCAGCGCGGCGGCGGCGGCGTCGTCGGCGTCGATCGCATGACGGAAGCGCACCGTCTCGAGGTCGGGCAGGAGCCGGCCGGCGCGCTCCTCGATGCGGTCCAGCAGCGCAGTGCCGAGCCCCCGGCCGCGGTGGTCCGGGTGGACCACGCCCCACGACTCGACGACGTCGGGCTCCTCGGCGGCGACCTGCGCGTAGCCGACGACCGTCCCGGCGCCGTCGACGCCGACCCAGGCGTCGGTGGCGAGGTCAAAGCCGGGGCGGCCCCAGCCGTTGCGCACGAAGCCCTCGTCGAGGACGGTCTCGCCGGCGTCGTCTCCGTCGCCGCCGGCGAGAACCGCGGCGATCGCGCCCAGGTCGTCCCAGACCGGCGCTCGCAGGCTGTAGGCGTCGAGCAGGCGCATGTCGCCAGCGTACCCTGCCACGACCTGCGCGCTCGGCGTTTCAGCGGCCCGCGGCGGCGCGGCGGCGGGCGGCGGCACGCGCCGCCTCGTAGACGTCCTTGAGCGGCCGCCCGGCGCGCGCCGCCGCCCGGCGGCAGTCCTCGTACTCGGGCGAGACCGTGACGAGCCCGCCGTCGAGGTACCCCAGGCGCACGCGGACGGTGGCCGCGCCGGCGATGGCCGCGGCGCCGCTGTCCTCGCGCGGCGCGGGAACGCCCTCATCGGAGGCAAACCCGGCCGCCGCCAGCTCGGCCGCCGCGAGCACGACCATGCGCTCGTCGAGCAGCAGGCGCCGCGCCGGCAGCACGCGCAGGCCGAAGGTCGAGGTCTCGCGAAAGACGAGGCCCGCGAGCGCGGCCCGGTCCGCGGGCCGCGCCAGCACGCTCAGCACCGTGCCGGGCCGGCCTTTCTTCATGACGGCCGGCGTCGACCACACGTCGAGGGCGCCGGCCGCGAGCAGGCGGCCGGCCGCGTCGGCCAGCAGCTCGGCCGGCAGGTCGTCGATCGTCGTCTCGAGCAGCTCGACCTCGTCGTGCGACCAGCGGGCGCCGGGCCCGCCCGGCGCCCGCTCGAGCGGCTCGACGAGCAGGGCGCGCAGCACGTTGGGCCGACCTTCGAGCTCGCGCCCGCCGGCCCCCACGCCCACACCCAGCAGGCGGCCGGCGGGCAGGCCGCCGAAGCCCGAGACGAGGTGGGCCAGCAGGGCCGCGCCGGTGGGCGTGGTGAGCTCGGCGTCGGCTCCCCCGCCGGCGCCGGCCGTGGGCAGGCCGCGCAGCAGAAAGGCGACGGCCGGCGCCGGCACGGCGAGGTCGCCGTGGGCGGTGCGCACCGCGCCGGAGCCGAGCGCCGGCGGCGAGGCGCTCACCCGCTCCGGGGCAAGCGCCGCGACCAGAGAGACGACGGTCAGGAGATCGACGGCGGTGTCGAGCCCGGCGAGCTCGTGCAGGTGTTCGTCGTCGCTGCCGTGCACGGCGCGCTCGGCCGCCGCCATGCGCTCGGCGATGGCCGCGACGGCGCCGGCCACGGCGGGATCGAGCCGCGCCCCGCGCACGGCGGCGACGAGCTCGGCGAAGGTGGCGTAGCCCGGTCGCTCGTCGACCGTGAAGGCAAGGGCGGCGAGGCCGCCGCGGCGCGTGGCCGCGACGTGTACGACGGCCGGGTCGATGCCGACGGCCGCAAGGGCCGGCGCCACGACGCGCTCGAGCGTCGCCCGAGCGCCGGCGACGGCGTCGCCGTCGCCGGCGCTCGCCGCCAGCAGCGCGGCGGCCAGCATGTCGCCGCTCGCCCCGCTCGTGCAATCGAAGTGGAGCAGCGGTCCCTGGGCGTCCATCGGTGCCTCCGAAGGCGGTGTCGCGTTCGCCGCATCCTAGCATCGCCGCCACGCCGGCGACCGCTGCCCGACGCCACCGGCCGCGCGGCGCCGCGCCGGTGCCCCGCTCACTGCCGCCGGCCGGTCCCCCGCACCGTTTCCCGGTCGGGTAGAATCGCGCCATGAGGATCGCCCAGATCGCACCGCCCTGGATCGCCGTGCCGCCGGCCGGCTACGGCGGCACCGAGTGGGTGGTCAAGCACCTGTGCGACGGGCTCACCGCCGCCGGCCACGAGGTCCACCTGTTCGCCACCGGCGACTCGCGCACGCCGGCGATCCTGCACGCCTACTATCCGCGAGAGCTCCCCGACGTCATGGCGCTGCCTGGCGCCATGTCGTCGTACGAGGCGCGCCACGTGGTCGACGCGGTCGCCACCATCCGCGCCGACGCCGGCTTCGACGTCGTCCACGACCACTCCGGCTTTCAGCTCGTCGCCTTCGCCCGCTTTCTGAGCCTCCCGCCCGTGCTGCACACCATCCACTGCGCCTTCGACACGCACGCGCGACCCTTCTACGAGGAGTTCGCGCGCTCCGCCTCGTACGCCACGATCAGCGACTACCAGCGCTCGCAGGGGCCGGCCGAGCTCGACTGGGCCGGCACGGTGTACAACGCCCTGCCGGTCGACGGCTGGCCGTTTCGCGCAGACAAGGACGGCTACCTGCTCGCCTTCGGCCGCGTGAGCGAGGCCAAGGGCTTTCACCTGGCGATCGACATCGCCCGGCGCAGCGGCCGCCGCCTGGTGATGGCCGGGGTCGTGCAGGAGTGGTATCGCGACTACTTCCGCGAGCGTATCGAGCCCGAGATCGACGGCGACCAGATCGTCTTCGAAGACGAGGTGTCCGACGAGCGCAAGCGCGAGCTGTTCGCCGGTGCCGACGCGTTTCTGTTCCCCATCCTGTGGCCGGAGCCGTTCGGTCTCGTCATGGTCGAGGCGATGGCGTCGGGCACGCCGGTGATCGCCCTGCGCAACGGCTCGGTGACCGAGGTCGTAGACGACGGCGTGACCGGCTTCGTGTGCGACGACGTCGACGGCATGCTGACCGCCCTCGACCGGCTCGGCGAGATCGACCCGTACGTCTGCCGCCGCACCGTCGAGGAGCGCTTCAGCGTGGCGGCCATGACGGCCGGCTACGAGGCGCTCTACCGGCGCCTCGCCGTGGGCGCCCGCTTCTAGGTCGGCCGCCCGGGCAAGGGCGCGCCCGGCGCCCCGGCCTGCTGCGCGACGGCCTGTTCCCGCGCCGCAGGGCCCTTACCGCTCCGTCGCCTCGAGCGCGCGCTTGCGGTCGATGTCGCGCCACTGCGCCGACACCCACTTCTCGACGCTGTTGCGCAGCACGACCTCGCGGATCGCCGCGGCGCGCGTGGCGCGCTCGGCAAGCGGCATGGTGAGGGCGCGGAAGATGGCGTCGGCCTGCTCCTCGATATCGAACGGGTTGACCGCCACGGCGAGCGAGCCGATCTCCTCGAAGGCGCCGGTGTTCTCGGACAGGATCAGCACGCCGTCGATCGTGTTCACGAGGGCGCCCTCTTTGGCCACCAGGTTCATGCCGTCGAAGATGGCGTTCACCATGAGCGCGTCGTAGTGGCGGTAGGCGGCCAGCGTGGCCGAGAAGTCGTCTTCGATGCGCACGTCGATCGGCATCCAGTCGGTGTTGCCGTGGCGCGTGTTGATCTCGGCGACGAGCTGCATGACGCGGTCGCGATAGGCGACGTACTCCTCGACGTCCTCGCGCGACGGCTGCAGGCGGGCCAGGAACGTGACGCGGTCCTTGAACTCGGGGTGCAGCTCGAGGAACCGGTCGAAGGCCAGAAAGCCGCGCAGGATGTTCTTGGACAGGTCGAGCCGGTCGACGCGCACGATCAGGTGCTCGCGGCGCCGTTCGAGCAGGGCGCGCTCGGCGCGCGCCACGCGCGGCGACCGGACCGCCTGCTCGAGCACCGCGGGGTCGATCGAGACGGGGTAGGCCCGCACCCAGGTGGCGTGACCGTCGGAGAGCACCGCGCGTTCGTCCTCGTCGATCCTGGCGTCGAGCACGTCGCGGCAGCCCTGCAGGAAGTTGTCGACGTAGTGCTGCGTGTGGAAAGCCACCACGTCGTTGGCCAGCAGGCTGCGGAAGATCTGCTCGCGCACGTCGCGCGGCAGCACGCGCCAGTAGTCGGACTGCGCCCAGGGGATGTGCACGAACTGCTGCAGAAAGGCGCGCGGCGCGCCGGCCCGCACCACCGGCGAGACGGTGTAGAGGTGGTAGTCGTGGACGATCACGACGCGGCCCTCACCGTCGCCGCCGAGCTCGTCGAGGATCGCCTCGCCGAACAGGCGGTTGACGGGCAGGTAGCCCTCGTACCAGGCGTCGAGCTCGTTGCGCCTGATGTCGGGATGGCGCGCGAGGTCCCACAGGTAGTGCTGGATGAACCACAGCATGGGGTTCGCGGCGACGTTGTAGAAGAGGCTGTAGGCGTCGCGGTCGGGAGCCACGTAGCGCACCTGGAACGTCTCGCCGTCGAGCTCGACACGCACCGAAGTCGCGGCGGCGGCGATCTCTTCTTCTTCGGCGCTCGCCGCCGCCGCGATCCACACCCCGGGGTGGCGCCGCAGCATGGCGCTGAGCACGGTCACGAGACCGCCGGCGCCGCGCTTGACCACGGGCTCGCCGGCGGCGTCGCTGTGAAACGACACGGGGCCGCGGTTGGCGGCCACGATCAGGTCGGGGCGCTGGGGCGTGTGCGCACTGTCCAAGACCCTCCCCCTTTCGGGCGCGCGGCCTGAAGCCGCGCGCCCCTCACCCGCCTAGTCGCCGGCCAGCAGCTCGTTGAAGATGCGCAGGTCGTCGCGCAGCAGGCGCGGCGTGAGGAAATGCCGCCGCACGTGCTCCTTGCCGCGCCGGGCGATCGCCTGCGCCCAGTCGGGCCGCTCGAGGATCTCGAGGCAGCGCTCGGCGCAGCTCGCGCTCGAGTCGACGAGAAAGCCCGTGACGCCGTCCTCGATCTGCAGGGGGATGCCGCCGACCCCGCCGGCCACGACCGGGCGCGCCTTCCACAGACCCTCGCTCACGGTGAGGCCGAACCCCTCGCGGGTGGACTTCTGCAGCACGACCGCGGCGTGCGACTGGAACGCGTTGACCTCGACGCTGCCGATGTTGTCGAGGTTCGAGAGCACGTACACGTCGGGGTCGCCGCCCACGTAGGCGTGGAGCTTCTCGAGGTACTCCCAGCCCTCGGGGTCGTCCGAGGCCATCGAGCCGATCAGGGCGAGCTGCACCTCGGGCCGGCGTGCCTTGACCTGACGGTAGGCGTCGACCACCCCGAGCGGGTCCTTCCAGGGGTCGAAGCGCGAGACCTGCAGCAGCAGCGGCCGGGCGACGTCGATGCCGAACTGCCGCACGATGTAGTGGGCGTCGTCGGGCACGAGGGTCATGTTCTTGGGCGCGAGCGGGTCGATCGCAGGCGGCACCACCTCGAGCGGCACGCCGAGGCCCTCGGGCGCGTAGCTCGCCATGGTGTAGACCGCGCGGTCGTAGCGCCTGATGAAGGGCAGCAGGTAGTCGTAGAGCGCCGCGTCGGGCGTCGAGGTGTCGATGTGGCAGCGCCACAGCCAGCGCGCGCCCTCGCCGCCGTCGGCGACCCAGGCGCGCATCGCGCAGGGCTGGGGGTCGTGGATCACGACGAAGTCGTAGCGCCGCGAGAGCTGGGCGGCGTTGCGTCGGTTGACCTCTTCGTAGAGCTCGCGCGTGGCGGTGCTGAGCTCGACCGGCGCGCCCTGCAGACCGTTGTGAAAGCTCTTCGTGACGTTGAAGAACTCGCTGTCGGCGGTCATGACCTGCCACTCGGCCTCGAGGCCGACGTCGTTCAGCAGCGGCAACAGCGTATAGAGGATCTCGGCGACGCCGCCGCCGAACGAGGTGGCATTGACGTGGAGCACCCGTTTGCCGCGCAGCGGCTCGGCCAGCCGCAAGATCTCGGCCATGAGCTCCTTGTGGACGATGCTCTGGTACTCGGCCAGGTACTTGCGGCCGACGTTGACGTCGCGCACGGGTCGCCTTTCTCGCGTGGACGGGTCCGTAGTACATCACAAATGCGACGGCGCCGCGCCGCTCCCTGCCGCCGGGCGCGAGCTCCCCTGTCATACCCGGCGCGGCGGCCGCCCGCACGCCACGGAGCGCGCCGGTCAGGCAGGATGCCGCGGCGCGCCGCGCTCGGCGAGCCCCATGCGCCGCAGCCGCTGGCGCATGGCGCCGAGGCTCACCTCGAAGCGGTCGGCCAGACGGCCGACGTCGAGACCGTCCTCGAGCACGGCCTGGCGCACCAGCGTCTCGGGCATGAGCAGCTCGGCGGCGAACTGGTCGGCCTCGCGCTCGTAGTGCGCCGTCGCCAGGCTCGTCGCGCCGCCGCGTTCCGCGACGGCGCGCTCGCCGTGCAGCAGGAAATGGCCGATCTCGTGGGCGATCGTGAAACGCAGGCGGCGCTCGTCGGCGGGCCCGCGCAGCTCGATGGCGTGACCGTCGCCGAGCGGCACGAGCGCAGCCTCGGCGACGAACGGCTCGCAGCGACGCTCGACGAGGGAGAGGTTCAGATGGCTGACGACGGTGCGCAGCGAGACCGGGGCGCGGGTGATCCGAGCGGCGCGCAGCAGCCGCTCGGCCTCGCGACGGATGGTGTCTGTCGTCAGACCCGTCATGGCAACACGACTCGAGGAGGTGCGAACGGCCCCGCCCGTGCGGGTCGTCGAGATCGCCCCCCTGCCCGTCCATGGTACCAGCGCGCGGTCGCCGCGCAACGGGCGGCGACCGTTGGCGCGCGGGCGGGCGGACCGTATGGTCCGCCCGCCCGCGCGCGCCCCGATGCTATACTCGTGCGAAGATCATGGGCCGTCGCCGACAGCCGCTTTCGACTCGCGCGCCCCGACGCGCCGCGGCGCTGGCGGCGCTGGCCGTCGCCCTCGTCCTCTCCAGTCTCGCCGTCCTGCCCAGCGCCAGCGGCTCGTCGGGCGCCGGGGCGTCGGCCAGCGTGGCCGCCGTCGCCGGCCAGACGGTCGGCGGCGTCGCCGTCGACGCCGCCGACACCGACAACACCGCGACGGCCACCGACCCCGCGCCGCCGGCGGGGCTCGCGGTCGCCTCGAGCTCCGCCTCGTGCTCGTCGTATGTGATCGACCACCGCCTGGTGTCGAGCGCGCAGGCGTCGATCAGCGGCATCGACCTGCTCGACGGCGTCGTCACCGCCGACACGATCCACCTGGTGGCGAGCGCGAGCGTCGCGGGCGGCGCCGCCACGGCGACGACCGACGGCAGCGCCGTGACCGGCCTGCACGTGGCCGGCGTCGCCGACGCCGACCTGCCGAGCCAGGGGGTCGTGACCGTCCCCGGCGTCGGCACGCTCAAGATCTTCTCCCAGGAAAGCCAGGCGAGCGGCGGCGAGGGGAGCGCGGCGGCGTTCGGCCTCAGCCTGACGCTCTCGAACGCGACCGACGGCCTGCCCGCCGGCACCACCATCGTGGCCGGCACGGTGCAGGTGAGCGCCGATCAGGCCACCCTCGACACGCTGCTCGGCATCACTCCGACCCCGACGGCCTCGCCAACGAAGAGCACGACCCCGCGGCCCACGAAGAGCTCCACGCCGCGGCCCACGCCGACACCGACGCCGACCACGACCTGGCCGGCGACCACCTACAGCCCGATGCCCACGACGACGCCGTCGGCCGAGATCCTCGCCCGGTTCCCCGGCGCCGTGTTCCCCGTCGTCGGCTCCTACACCTACACCGACACGTTCGGCGCCTACCGCGCCGACATGCCGAACCATCAGCACGAGGGCGACGACATCTTCGCCGCCAAGGGCACGCCGGTCGTCGCGGTGCTCGACGGCACGATCACCGGCCTGTCGACCACCACCATCGGCGGCAACAACATCCACCTCACCGACGCACGCGGCGACTACTTCTACTACGCGCACCTGGTGCGCTTCGCCACGGGGCTCGAGCAGGGCGACCACGTGATCGCCGGCCAGACGATCGGTTACGTCGGCAACACCGGCGACGCCGCGACGACCCCGCCCCACCTGCACTTCGAGATCCACCCCGACGGCGGTCTCGCGGTCGACCCCACGCCCTACCTCGACGCCTGGCGCTCCGCGGGTCACACGGTCACCACCGGACAGGCCGGCCTGACCACCCCCACCCCGAGCGCGAGCCCCACGGCGACCGACCCGGCCATCGCCGCGGCCGTGCAGCAGGCAGCCGACTCGTTCGCCGCCCTGCAGGCGGGCGTGACCGGCGGCTCGCGGCAGACGCCGTCGGGCGGCGGCGAGGGCGGGATGGGGCTGCTGGGCGGCGTGCTCGCCGTGGTGAACGTCGGCGGCGCGCTGCTGCTCAAGCGCCTGCAGCTCGCCGCCGTGCTGCTGCCCTAGCGCACCATCGCGTGGCGCGCAGGCGCCGGGCGATCGCGGGAGCTGGAGCGGATGACGGGACTCGAACCCGCGGTCTTCAGCTTGGGAAGCTGACGCGTTACCAGCTACGCTACATCCGCACTGCGGTCAGCATACACCACCCCGTACGGGCGCCTCCACGACAGCTCCACGACCGCACGGCGCCCCCGCTGCGAGGCCGGTGCGGTGCGCCGGCGCTCAGGCCTGCGGGGTGAAGTAACCGGGCTCGTAGACCTCGCCGATACGCCGCACGGCGGCGGCCAGCAGCCCCGCCGCGGCCTCGAGGTCGTCGATGCTGGCGACCTCGTGCGGCGAGTGCATGTAGCGCACTGGCATGCCCAGGTTGAGGGCGGCGGTGCCGCCGCCGGCCGTCTGCAGCCATTCGTTGTCGGTCTGCGTGTCGCCCGGGAAGGCCTTGACCTGCAGGGCGATGCCCTCGGCCTCGGCGACACCGCGCACGAGCTCGAGCAGGACGCCGTTGCTGCCGCCGCCGCGGCCCACCGTGGGACCGCCGCCCAGCGTGGCGACGCCGCCGGCCTTGCGCGGCTCGACCTCGGGCTGGTCGGTGGCGAACTCGGCGTCGACCACGACGAGGCATTCCGGATGCTGCCGGCGCGCCTGCACATGCGCGCCCATGAAGCGCGTCTCCTCCTGCACGGTGGAGAGCGCGGTCAACGCGGCGCGACCGGGCGCCGCAGCGTAGAGCTCGAGGGCCCGGACCACCACGTACACGCCGGCGCGGTCGTCGAGGGCGCGACCGGCGACGGCGTGGCCGCCGAGCTCGACGAAGTGCGGCTCGAACACGACGGGGTCGCCGCAAGCGACGCGCTGCAGGGCGTCGTCGCGGTCGCGCGCGCCGATGTCGATCCAGTGCTCGTTCACGGCGGCGGCCTTGCCGCGCTCGGCCTCGGGGATCATGTGGGTCGGCCGCTTGCCGATCACGCCCGGCACCACGCCGGCCCGTGCCTGAATGGCGACGGCCCTGCCCGCGAGCAGTGCGTTGTCGACGCCGCCGAGCTTCTCGAAGTACACGAAGCCACGATCGTCGACCCAGGTGACCTGCAGACCGATCTGGTCGATGTGCGCGGCGATCACCACGCCCGGCATGCCCCCGGGGTTGACGGTCGCGACGACGTTGCCGAGCACGTCGGTCTCGGGGGCAGCCACGCCGGCGACGCGTCGGCGCACGACTTCCTGTGCCGGCTGCTCGAAGCCACTCGGGCCGGCAGCCATGACCAGGTCGCGCAGGAATGCGACGTCGGGTTCGGTGCTCACGAGTCCTCCTTGTCGTGCCGGTGTCTCATCCTACCAGAGGCCGTCGCGGGCTGCCGCCGGTGCCTTCTCGGGCGCTCCGCAGGCATGTCCTGCGAGCGTGCGCTTTCTCCCTGGAGTCGCCCCTGGCAGCGGCGCCCGGGCCGCCCGCGTTTGGAATCGCCGAAAGAGCCCAAACTAGCCCTGTGGCGACTCATACGGCCGGGGTATGCCGGCCGTGTTCTCTAACGGATGACGAACGGATTATTGCCGTAATTCTGGGGCTATGGTAGGTATGTACGGGGTCCTTCGTCCTGCGTTCGCAGGAGCGGTCGTACTGGGTCCGTCACAAACGGCAACAAGTCTTTCCGAAAGGGGGCGGGCGCATGGAACGCATCAGACCGAAATGGCTCAAGAGCACCAAGGGTGCTCCGTTCACCGGCATCGGCTCACTCGAAGCCGACATCCTTGCGATCATCTGGGAGCGTCAGCGGGCGACGGTCCGCGACGTCTACGAGACGCTGCGCGAGCAGCGCACGATCGCCTACACGACCGTCATGACGGTCATGAACAACCTGGTCAAGAAAGAGCTCCTGTCTCAGGACCGCGCCGCCATCGCCTACGTCTACACGCCGGCGATCCCCGGCAACGAGGTGGCCAGCACCATCCTCGACAGCGTCGTCCAGCGACTGTTCCGGGGCCGGGCCAACCTCGCCCTGTCGCACCTGCTCGGCCTCGAGCGCGACCTCGATCCCGAGCAGGCCGAGGAGCTGCGCAAGTACGCACGCGAGCACTTCGCCGCCTGACGCCGCCCTCCGGCGGCCGGGCACTCGGGCCAGCGACCGCGCACCGACCGCAAGGTCGGTGCGCGGTCGCTGCTTTTGTCTGAGGACTCGTGTGCTGCGCACGCGGCGGTTATGCCGCGGCGTGGCCCCGAGGGCGTGAGCACCGCCGCGAGCGCGTGAACCGCGCCCCGGTTGCGGGGGCGCCGCGCCGTCACATGCTCTGCGGCGCGCTCACCCCGAGCAGCTCGAGCCCCTTGGCGAGCGTCGTACGGCAGGCCTGGCACAGTCCGGCGCGAAACGCCGTCTGGTCGGGGTCGTCGCCGATCACGCGGCAGTTGCGGTAGAAGACGTGGAACTCGGCGGCGAGCTCGCCGAGGTAGACGTGCAGCCGCTGCGGGCCGCGCCGCTCGACCGCCTCGAGCACCACGAGCGGAAAGCGCGCCAGCGCGCGTATCAGGTTGCGCTCGTAGGGGCCGGCCGCGACGTCGCCGAACGACGGCGGCGGCGTCTCGGCCACCGCGTCGTGACCGCCCGCGGCAAGGCGGGCCAGCACGTCGGCCGGCAGCGCCCCCGACTCTTCGAGGTTGCGCAGCACGCTGCAGATGCGAGCGTGAGCGTACTGCACGTAGTAGACCGGGTTCTTGTTCGACTGCTCGACGGCGAGGTCGAGGTCGAGGTCGAGCGTCGAGTCGTGGCTGCGACCGACCATGTAGAAGCGCACCGCGTCGACGCCGATCGCGTCGGTCAGGTCGTCGACCGTCACGATGTCGCCGCGCCGCTTGGACATGCGCCGCGCCGCGCCGCTCTCGAGCAGGTTCACGAGCTGCCCGATGATGAGCTCGAGACGGTCGGGGTCGTGCGGCGGCAGGGCCGTGAACATCGCCTTCATGCGCGGCACGTAGCCGTGGTGGTCGGCGCCCCAGATGTCGATCAGGTGCTCGAAGCCGCGGTCCATCTTGTCGCGGTGATAGGCGATGTCCGAGAGAAAGTACGTGGGCGCGCCGGTCTGGCGCACGAGCACGCGGTCCTTGTCGTCGCCGTACTCGGTGGTGCGCAGCCACACCGCGCCGTCGGCGTCGAAGAGCTCGCCGTCGTCGTCGAGCTCGCGCAGCGCCTTGCCGACCTCGCCGGCGAAGCCCCGGTACGGCGTGCCGCCGTCGTACAGCGTGGCCTCGCTCTTCCACACGTCGAACGGCACGCGCAGGCGCTCGAGCGTAGCCCGAAAGGTGTCGAGGATGCGGTCGCGGCCCCAGAGCTTGATCTCGTCGAGGACCGCGCCGGGCGCCTGCGTGACGTCGGGGGCGACGGCGGCCAGGGGCTCGCGGTAGCGCTCGCCCACCTCGGCGATCAGACGATCGGCCACGTCGAGCACGTAGTCGCCGAGATAGCCGTCGTCGGGCACCGGCAGGTCGAGCCCCAGGCGCTGTCCGTAGCGGGCGGCGAGCGACTGGCCGAACTTGGCCATCTGCGTGCCGAAGTCGTTCACGTAGAACTCGCGGGTCACGTCGTGCCCGGCGTAGGCGAAGAGCCGGCAGAGAGCGTCGCCCATCGACGCGTAGCGGGCGTGGCCGACGTGGAGCGGGCCCGTCGGGTTGACGCTCACGAACTCGACGTTCACGCGCCGGCGCTCGTCGGGCGGCAGCACGCCGCGCCCCTGGTCGGCGCCGAGGGCGAGCATGCGGCGCGTGGTCTCGCGGTACCAGCCGTCGTTCAGGAAGAGGTTGAGAAAGCCCGGACCGGCGACCTCGTAGCGCGTGGCCAGGCCGGCGCCGGGGCCGGCGCACCAGCGCTCGCCGAGCGCCGCCGCGATGTCGCGCGGCCGGGCGCCGGCCCGCTTGGCGACGGCGAGCGCGACGGGGGTCGCGACGTCGCCGAACTCGGGCTTCGGCGGGATGGTCAGCTCGGCGGCCGGCAGCTCACCCACGGCGGGCGCGACCTCGGCGAGGGTGCGCGCGAGCGATCGCCCCAGGCCGGTCAGGCCGTACAGCTCGCCGTGCACGTCGCGCTCGCTCATGTCTCGTTCCTCTGTTCGTCGCATCGATCGGTCGATCGACTCGGTCGTCATCGCTCAGGCCGGTGTGACGTCGTCGCCCGCCTAGTGATGATATGTCTCACCGCGGGCGATCTTCAGCCCGCGAAAGAGCTGCTCCGCCAGCACCACCCGGGCGAGCTGGTGCGGCAGCGTGAGCGGCGACAGCGACAGCAGCTCGTGCGCCGCCGCCTTGACCTCGTCGGACAGACCGAGCGAGCCGCCCACCACGAAGGTCGCCGGTCCGCGGCCCGTCCACGCCTGCAGCCGGCCGGCGAAGGCTGCGGTGTCGCAGGGCGTCCCGGCCACGTCGAGCGCCACCACGACGCCGGCGGCCGGCAGGGCCGCCAGCAGCCGCCGCCCTTCGTCGCGCACCACCTCGGCCGGAGACCGCCCCTGCAGCGGCACCTCGCGCACCTCGCGCACCGTGAACCGCGCCAGGCCGGCGAGCAGCCGTTCGTAGTGAGCGAAGGCCGGCCGCAGGTCGGCGCCCAGGCGGCCGACGGCGAGGATCTCGAGACGCTCGGGCACGGCAGGTCACCCTACCACGGCGCTCGCGCAGCGGGCAACGGCGCTCCGCCGGGGCTGGACGTGCGCCCTGTGGTGCTAGGCCGACGCCTGATCGGGCGGCGAGAAAAAGCCGATCTGGCCGGCGCCCCGCGACTTGGCGACGTACATGGTGGTGGTCGCCTTGGCGACGAGCTCCTCGACGATGGCGCCGTCTTCGGGGAACGTCGCGACACCGGCGCTGGCGGTGAGGGTGAAGCGGCGCTCGCTCGCCTCGCAGACCGTCTCGGCGAGCGCCCCGCGCAGGCGCGAGAGCACGACGTCGGCGGCCTCGTCGTCGGTCTCGGGCAGCACCAGCAGGAACTCGTCGGCGCCGTAGCGGCAGGTGAGGTCGCAGGCGCGCAGCAGGCCGCGCAGGTGGTCGGCCCACTGGCGCATGACGTCGTCGCCGGCGGCCTCGCCCACGGCCTCGTTGACCGCCGCGAAGTCGTCGACGTCGAGCATGACGAAGGCCACGGTGCGCTGGTGCCGGGCGGCCCGCGCAAGCTCGAGGATGGCGTGCTCGCGGAGGTGACGGAAGTTGTACATGCCGGTGAGCGCGTCGCGCGTCTCGGCGTGGCGCTGGTCGGTCACCAGGTGCAGGTTCTCGAGCGCGATGTCGGACTGGTCGGCGATACCGGCGAGCAGCCGGCGCTGGACCTCGCGCTGCGAGCCGTCCTCGACGTACACGTAGCCCTCGGCGCCCGAGTTGTAGGCCTCGAACTGGCAGACGGTGTCACCCAGGCCCCAGCACAGCGTCTCACGCGTGATGACGTCGGCGCCGGTGATGCGCTCGAGCGCCCCGTCGACCAGGCCGCGTTCGAAGTCGCAGACCGCCCCGCCGAGCGCCGGGAGCCGGTAGCAGGTGAGGCACCTGGAGAGCTTGACGAGCACCTTGTCTTCGTCGAGCTCGACCTCGAGGTCGCCGAGCGACATGGCGGCGAACCACGACTTGAGGTCGTGGATGGACTGCAGCTCGAGGCTGGCACTGAAGCGCTTGGCCGCGGCGTAGAGGACGGCCCCCGAGTTGCCGCCGAGGACCTCAGGCAGCACGACGAGCTGCAGCAGGCGCAGGAGCGCGGGCGACGACGAGAGCTCGGGGTCGGCGGCGCCCGTGATCTGCTCGACCGTCGGCACGGGCCGCGGGTCTTCGGGGTGCGTGAGGGCGATCAGGTTGCCCAGCGTGTGCGCGAACAGATCGGCGAGCGTAAGCTCCTCGCGAGAGCGGATGACCATCCCCCCACCCCTTTGCCGCCGGCCCTGACGGGCGATTGCCGTGCCGTCGGCCGCGACGACGGGCGGGACCGCGAGCCGGCGATATACTCCGCCCGAGTATACGACACAGGAAGGACGCTGCGACTCGTGGACGACCCGACCGACCCTCTCGGCGTAGCCGGCCCTGACGACGGCGCCGGCGCCGCCAAGCTCGAGCTGCGACGGCGCGTGGTCGCGCGGCGCGACGCGCTGGCGGGCGAGGAGCGCCGCGCCGCAGGCGCGGCGCTCCTCGCCCGCCTCACCGCCCTGCCGGCCCTGACCGCCGCCGGCACCGTGCTCGGCTTCGCCTCGTTTCGCACCGAGGTCGACACCGCGCCGCTGGTCGCCTGGCTGCTCGCCCGCGGCGTCACTGTGGCGCTGCCGCGCATGGTGGGTCCGCGACACATCGAGGCCTTCGCGGTGACCGACCCGGCGGCCGACCTCGCGCCGGGAGGCTACGGGATCGCCGAGCCGCGCCCGGAGCTGCCGGTCGTCGAGCCGGCGGCGATCGACGTCGTGATCGTGCCCGGCTCGGCCTTCGACGCCCGCGGTGGGCGCCTGGGCTACGGCGGCGGCTTTTACGACGCGTTCCTCACCCGCACGCGGCCCGACACGCGGCGCGTCGGCATCTGCTTCGACCTGCAGGTCGTGGCGCGCGTGCCACGCGAGCCCCACGACCTCTGCGTCGACGTCGTCGTCACCGAGCGCCGCGTCATTCAGACGGGCTGCCGGCACGACGGCGCCTGAGCGTCCCCGGCGTCAGCTCGCCGTCGGCCGCAGCAGAGCCGTCGCCAGCGTCACCGCCATCGCCCGCACCTCGCCGACGAGCGCCGAGTTGCGCTCGGCGTCGCCCTCGCGATAGGCGCGGCCGCTCACGGCGAGCGGCTTGACCTTGTGGTCCGACGCCAGGGCCGCGAACCGGCGCAACGCGTCGAGCGCGTCGTCGAGGCCGGTACTCTCGGCCACCGCGATCAGCCCGACCGCCCGCGCCCGCAGCCAGATCTCGTGGTAGTTGTTGAAGCAGCTCCGGTCGAGGAAGACCTTCATCTGGCCGGCCACGTTCTCGTAGTAGACCGGCGTCGCCAGGATCAGCCCGTCGGCCGCATACATGCGCTCGAGCAGCCCGGCCGCGTCGTCGTCGTGGGGGCAGGCCGCGAGGTCCTCGCACTGGTCGTGGCCCGCGCAGGGCAGCACGCGGTGCTCGGCGAGCACGATCTTCTCGACCGCGACGCCGCGGCCCGCGAGCTCGTCGAGGGCGACGTCGACCAGGAACGAGCTGTTGCCGTGACGGCGCGGACTGCCGACGATCGCCACGACGACCGGTGCGTCGTCGGCTGCGGGCTGAGGGCTGTCGAAGGCCATGCGGTGCTCCAGTGTCGCTTGCGCGGTCGGTTGCCGGACCGGGGGGAGTCTACTCCCCCGGCGACCGGACCTGGGCGATGGGCGGCCAGGACGGACGCCGGTGCGCCCGAAAAGACGAGCCCGCAGCAGGGTCGCCGGCGCAGGGTCGCCGGCGCAGCTTGCGGCCCGCGCACCGGCGCCAATCTTGATTGTCGCCCCCTGAGACCGTACAGTGACCTAGGTGCCGATGCGGGCTTGCAAGCGGCCGCGCAGGCACCTCCGCGGCTGGCCGCGGAGCCGGTTCCCCCGAAGCAGAGAGATGGGATATGCCCAACATCGGCCTTCCCGAGTTGCTCATCATCTTCGCGATCATCGTGCTGCTGTTCGGCGCCTCGCGGCTGCCCGGTCTCGGCAAGTCGGTCGGACAGAGCGTGCGCGGCTTCAAGTCGGGGCTCGCGGGCGACGACGAAGAAAAGCCGAAGGAGCTCGAGAACAAGCCGACCGACGACGCCAAGCCGCCGGTCGCCTGACATCCGCGCGTTTTCGGCAGCGGCAGCGCGACCCGCTCGCGGCCGCGCCCGACGATCAGTCGCCGGCCGCTGACTCGCGGGTCGCTTCGAGCAGACACACCGCCGTCGCCGACACACCCTCGGCACGGCCCTCGAAACCCATCCCCTCGGTGGTCGTCGCCTTGACGCCCACCGCCTCGGCCGGCGCCTCGAGCGCCTCGGCCAGCAGCGCCCGCATGCGCTCGCGGTAGGCCGCAAGCCGCGGCCGCTGCGCCACGATCACGAGGTCGACGTTGCCCACGACCCAGCCGGCAGCGCGCGCGCGGGCCACGACGTCGCGCAGCAGGGCGATGCTCGAGGCGCCCTCGTAGGCGGGGTCGGAGTCGGGAAACAGGGCGCCGATGTCGCCCAGGCCCGCAGCGCCCAGGACGGCGTCGATCACCGCGTGCGTGGCGACGTCGGCGTCGGAGTGACCGGCGAGGCCGAGCTCGTGCTCGACCGCGACGCCGCACAGCACGAGAGGCCGCTCCGGGGCGAACCGGTGCGCGTCGTAGCCGATCCCCACCCTAGACGTCAGCCTCGGCCTCCCAAGACAGCAGGGCGCTCGCCAGCGGCAGGTCGGCGGGCGTCGTGATCTTCACGTTGGCCGGCGTCGAGGGCACGACCACGACGCCGGCGCCGACCTGTTCGAGGAGCGACGCGTCGTCGGTCGCGCCGCTCACGTCGGCGCGCTCGTAGGCGGCCCGCAGGGCCGCCGCCCGGAACACCTGAGGGGTCTGCACGGCCCAGAGCGCGCGACGGTCGACCGTGCGCCGCACGAGACCGTCGCCGTCGGCCCGCTTGAGCGTGTCGACGACGGCCGTCGCCGGCACGGCGCCGTCGGCCCGGTCGAGCGCGGCCAGGCAGTCGAGGAACACATGACGGCCGAACAGCGGCCGGGCGCCGTCGTGCACGGCGATGACCTCGGCGTCGGCCGGCACGGCGGCGAGGCCGGCGCGCACGGAGTCGCAGCGCTCGCGGCCGCCCTCGGCGATCAGCACCGGCTTGCCCTGGCCGGCCGCGGCCTCGAGACCGGCGAAGCGCACGACGTGCGAGGGGTGCAGCACGACGACCACGCCGGCCACCTCGCCGATCGCCGACAGGCGGCGCACCGAGTGGCAGATGATGGGCTCGCCGGCGAGCAGCAGGAACTGCTTGGACTCGCCCTCGGGCAGACCCATGCGGCGGCTCTCGCCGGCGGCCGCCACGATCACCCAGACGCGGGATCGCTCGTGCACCACCGCCGCCTCGCCGCCTTTCGTCATGTCCGCGCCGGCACGCCGGCCGGCCGCGCGAAGATCATCTTGCCGGCCGGGTTCTGCAGCACGCTCGTCACCTCGACGTTCACCACGCCGCCCACGAGCGCGCTCGCCTCCTCGACCACCACCATCGTGCCGTCGTCGAGATACCCCACGCCCTGGCCGGCCTCGCGGCCTTCGCGCAGGACCTTGACCTCGACCGCCTCGCCCGGCAGCACGGCGGTCTTGACCGCGTGCGCCAGACCGTTCACGTTCAGTACCCGCACGCCCTTGATCTCGGCCACCTTGGCCAGGTTGAAGTCGGTCGTGAGCACGTCGGCGCCGAGCTGCTGGGCCATGCGCACGAGCTTGGCGTCGACGCCGGGCAGGTCGGGGTAGTCGTCGTCGGGCGCCTCGATGTCGCGCACCGCCATGAGCTTGCGCACCAGGTCGAGTCCGCGCCGGCCGCGGGCGCGCTTTTCGGGGTCGGCCGAGTCGGCCAGGCGCTGCAGCTCGGCCAGCACGAATCCCGGCACGACGAGCTCGCCGGGCAGGAACCCGCTCTCGACGATGCCCACGATGCGCCCGTCGATGATCGCGCTCGTGTCGACCAGGTGGCGCGGCGGCGGCGCGACCGGCTCGACCGCGGCGCGGGCCGGGTCGAGGCCGATCAGGCGCAGGAGGTCGGCGTCCTTGCGAGCAGCAAGGTAGGCGAACGCGTAGCCGAGCACGACGAACAGCGGCACGAGCAGATAGGGACCGCCCGGCAGGCGCACGACGGCGAGGCTGCAGAGGGCGGCGATCGCCAGGCCCACGACGAGGCCAGCCGTGCCGACCACCACCTCGGCTGCCGAGCGCCGCGCGAGGAACCGCTCCATGCGGCCGACGAGCCGCACGCAGAGGCGGCCGACGAACCCCCCGACGACGAAGCCGATGAGGCCGCCGAGCAGCGCCAGCAGGCAGAAGGCGAGCGGGTCGGAGCCGTGCGGCAGGAACGACAGCCGGTCGCCGTGCTGCAGATAGGCGGTCGTCTGGTAGCCCACCAGGGCTCCGAGGACCGTGAAGACGAAGCGGACGATCTCGACGAACACGAAGCGGGCCCGGGCCGTCGGAGTCCTGCGACTCAGGCGACGGGAGCGACCTCGTGGGCGAGCTCGCGGGCGCCGACACGGCCGCCCGGCGCCCCTGACCCGACCTCGTCGAGCACCGCGTCGAGGAAGGTGTTGGCGTCGTCCTCGGAGAGGTCACGGGCGTACATGAGCTCGCTCGCGAGGATCTTCTTGGCCTTGGAGAACATCTGCTTCTCGCCGGTCGACAGGCCCTTGTCGCAGTGCCGGATGGCGAGGTTGCGCACGACCTCGGCGACCTCGAAGATGTCGCCGGTCTTGAGCTTGTCGCGGTTGTGCTTGTAGCGACGGCTCCAGTTCTTGGGCATCTTGGTGGGGTTGCCGTGCAGCACCGCGAGGACCTCGTCGACCACGTCGGACGCGACGACCTTGCGCAGGCCGGCGCGGTCGGCGGAGTCGACCGGCACCATCACGGTCATGTCGTTGTGCAGGATCTGGATGGTGAGGTACTCGCGCAGCTGACCGCGGACTTCCATGTCCTCGATCTTCATGATCTTGCCCGCGCCGTGATGCGGGTAGACGACCTTATCGCCCACTCTGTACAAGATCAGCCACCTCCCGGCCGGTCGTTCTGTGGGTGGCTTCTGCGTCGGTCGTCGGTCACCGGCAGGGCCCTCGCGATGGCATCGCTCAATGTGGCGAGGCCCTCCACCCGGGCCGCCCCACGTACTCGCCGGGCATCTGACCGCGGCATCAGCACCGTCTCGAAGCCGACCTTGGTGGCCTCGGCGACCCTGCGCTCCGGCTGCCCGGTCGACCGCAACTCGCCGGTGAGACCGATCTCACCGAACACCGCGACGTTGCTGGCCAGCGCGACACCCCGTTCGGCCGAGGCCACTGCGAGAGCGACGGCGAGATCGGCCGCCGGTTCTTCGATGCGCACCCCGCCGACTATGTTAACAAAAACGTCGGCACTTGCCAAAGTGAGCCTGCCGTGGCGGGCCAGGACGGCGACGATCATGGCGAGCCGGTTGCGGTCGAAACCGGTGGCGATGCGGCGCGGCAGGGCGAGGTCGGTCGGGTTGACCAGGGCCTGCACCTCGACCAGAAAGCAGCGGGTGCCCTCGACGGCGACGTGCACGCACGAGCCGGCCGCGCCGCGCTCGGCGAGGAACACCGCGGTGGGGTCGGCGACGGTCGCCAGGCCGGCCTCGCCCATCTCGAACACGCCGAGCTCGTTGGTGGAGCCGAAGCGGTTCTTGACCGCGCGCAGCAGGCGGAAGAAGCGGTTGCGGTCGCCCTCGAACTGCAGGACGGTGTCGACCATGTGCTCGAGCACGCGCGGTCCGGCGATCGCGCCGTCCTTGGTGACGTGGCCGACCAGGAACACGGCCGTGCCGCCGGCCTTGGCCAGGCGCAGGAACCGCGAGGCAGCCTCGCGCACCTGGCTCACGCTGCCGGGCGCCGACGACAGCTCGTCGCTGTAGAGCGTCTGCACCGAGTCGACCACGACGAGGGCCGGCTGCAGGCTCTCGACCGCGTCGAGCACGGTCTCGAGCTCGGTCTCGGGCAGCACCCGGATGGCGGCCGGCGCGCGGCAGACGCGCTCGGCGCGCATCTTGACCTGGGCCGGCGACTCTTCGCCGCAGACGAGCAGGACGGGGCGGCCGTCGGCGCCGGCCACGGCATCGAGCACCTGGAGCAGCAGGGTGGACTTGCCCACGCCGGGCTCGCCGCCGACCAGCACGAGCGAGCCCGGCACGATGCCGCCGCCCAGCACGCGGTCGAGCTCGGGCAGGCCGCTCGAGAAACGGTCGTCGGCCGACGACGAGAAATCGGAGAGCGGGCGGGCGGCGGCTGCGCCGCCGCCCGCCCGCTCGCGGGCCCGGCGGGACGAGGCGGCGGAGCCGCCTCGTCCCGCCGTCGCGCCTTTCACGACCTCTTCGACGAACGAGTTCCACGCCCCGCAGTCGGGGCAGCGCCCCAGCCAACGGGCTTCGGTGCGGCCGCACTGGCCGCACGTGAACACCACTCTGTCTTTGGCACCCGCCATGTATCGTGACCCTGGTCCTGGCTCGCGCGCCCGATCGACGAAGTCACTGACGACCTGACCCGCCCTCACGGCGCGCTTGAGCCGTCGCCGAGCGCTTCGCTCAAGAGGAGGGTACCATGGCCGGGCGACGCAGCGGCCGCGGACCGGCGAGCGGTCGAGCCCGGCTGCCGGAGCGTGCGCGCCGGATGCCCGCCGCCTTGCCGAGGACACCGACGGGCCGTCGGCACTGGGGCCGGTGTCGGTCAGCGGCGAGAGGCGGCCGCGGCCGGTCTCGAGATCACCAGCGCCAGCCGAAGGGGATCCCCAGCCGCCACCCCACCACGCGGCTGACGGCGACCATCTCGATCAGCCCCAGGACGTACTTGGTGATCGTCGGGCCGATGAAGCCCAGGCGCCCGATCGGGAGCGCCCAGATCGCTGCACAGCCCACGACGGCGACCCCCCACGCGATCAGCCGCTTCCTGCGCAGTCCGTGAGCCGACTTCCCCATCGCCGCAAGCCGCTCCCTGGCTGCCGCCTCATGTTCGGCCAGCAGCCCGTCCAGACCGGACACGGGCAGGTATCCCTCGCGCTGCTGGGCGGTATCGGCCAGCGCGCGGCTGGCGCGCGGGTCGCCGAGCGTGCGCAGGACCTGTTCGGCGAGCGAGCGGGTCTTCACATCGTGAACGAGGTCGATGAGGGCGTCCAGGCCCGGCTCTCCACACTTGCCGAGCGCCGCGGCGACCGCTTCGTTCAGCCTGCCGGAGTAGGTGTCGCCGAAGTAGGCGACGAGGCAGGCAGCCGCCTCGCCGCCGCCGATCTCGCCCAGTGCGCCGGCGGCTGCGATCCGGTCGATCTCCTGCTTGCCGTGAAGGAGCACGTCGCGGAGGGCAGGACATGCGCCCGGCGTGGTCGTCTGCACGTGGTCGTCCATGGCCGGCAGGCTACCATCGGCCGCGGATATCGGAAAGGCCGACCCGGCCGGCGCCGGCGACGACGAAGGGCCGCCCGGGGGCGGCCCTTCGTCGTCGATCGTGGCGCCGCCGCTCGCGGCGCGGCTCCGCAGCGTCGGCCTAGCTTTCGCCGGGGACTTCGGCGAGCGTGGGACCTTCGCCGCTGCCGGCCGGCTGGCCGGTGGCGGCGCCCAGCGGCTCGTCGATGCCGAGCAGCGACAGGTCGTCGATCGGCGAGCCGATCTCTTCGCCGCCGGCCGTGAGCACGGTGTCGTCGCCGCGCCGGTCGACCTTGATGACGGTGCCCGGGTCGAACTGCCGCTCGAGCAGCACGTCGGCCAGCTTGTCTTCGATGTAGCGCTGGATCGCACGCCGCAGCGGCCGGGCGCCGAGGGTGGGGTCGTAGCCCTTCTCGACGAGCAGGTCGCCGGCGTCGGCGGTCAGCTCGATCGCCAGGCCTTTCTCGGCGAGCTGCTTGCCGGTGCGCGCCACCAGCAGGTCGACGATCTGGCGGATCTCTTCGCGCGTCAGCTTGTGGAAGACGATGACCTCGTCGACGCGGTTCAGAAACTCGGGCCGGAACAGCCGCTTGAGCTCGCCGGTGATGCGCGACTTCATGTCGTCGTAGCTCAGGCCCATGGTGTCGGCCTGGGCAAAGCCGAGCGTCGTGTTCTTGGAGATCATGCCGGCGCCGATGTTGCTCGTCATGATGACGATGATGTGACGGAAGTCGACGGTGCGCCCCTGCGAGTCGGTGAGCCGGCCGTCTTCGAGGATCTGCAGCAGGATGTTGAAGACGTCGGGGTGCGCCTTCTCGATCTCGTCGAGCAGGACCACGCTGTACGGCTTGCGCCGCACGATCTCGGTGAGCTGGCCGCCCTCTTCGTGGCCGACGTAGCCCGGCGGCGAACCGACCAGGCGCGACACGGAGTGCTTCTCCATGTACTCGCTCATGTCGAGCTGCACGAGCATGTCTTCGTCGCCGAACAGGAACTCGGCCAGCGTGCGGGCGAGCTCGGTCTTGCCCACGCCCGAGGGGCCCAGGAAGATGAACGAGCCGGCCGGACGCTTGGGGTCTTTGAGGCCGGAGCGCGAGCGGCGGATCGACTTGGACACGGCCCGCACGGCGACGTCCTGGCCGATCAGGCGCTTGTGGAGCTCGTCTTCCATGCGCAGCAGCTTCTTGGACTCGGCCTCGGTGAGCTTGAACACCGGGATGCCCGTCCACATGCTCACGATCTCGGCCACTTCGTCTTCGCCGATGCTCGCCCGCATGCCTTCGTCGGACGTCTTCCACTGCTCTTCGAGCTCGAGCTTCTTGTGCGACAGCTTGCGTTCCTTGTCGCGCAGGTTGGCCGCCTTCTCGAACTCCTGCGCCTCGATCGCGGCCTCTTTCTCGCCGCGCACCGCGGCGATCTCGTCTTCGAGCTCGCGGTAGCTGGGCGGTGCCGTCATGGTGCGGATACGCATGCGGCTGGCCGCCTCGTCGATCAGGTCGATCGCCTTGTCGGGCAGGTAGCGGTCGGAGATGTAGCGGGTCGACAGGACGGCGGCCGCGTGCAGCGCGTCGTCGGTGATGCGGATGCGATGGTGCGCTTCGTAGCGGTCGCGCAGCCCCTTGAGGATCTCCTCGGTCTGCTCGGAGTCGGGCTCGTCGACCTTGATCTGCTGGAAGCGGCGCTCGAGCGCGGCGTCGCGCTCGAGGTACTTGCGGTACTCGTCGAGCGTGGTCGCGCCGATCGTCTGCAGCTCGCCGCGGGCCAGGGCCGGCTTGAGGATGGAGGCCGCGTCGATCGCCCCCTCGGCCGCGCCGGCGCCGACCAGGTTGTGGAGCTCGTCGATGAACAGGATGATGTCGCCCTGCTCGCGGATCTCCTTCATGACCTTCTTGAGGCGCTCCTCGAACTCGCCGCGGTACTTGGAGCCTGCCACGAGGGCCGCGAGGTCGAGCGTATAGACCTGCTTGTCTTTGAGCAGCTCGGGCACTTCGTTGCTCGCGATGCGCTGGGCGAAGCCCTCGACCACGGCCGTCTTGCCCACGCCGGGCTCGCCGATCAGCACCGGGTTGTTCTTGGTGCGCCGCGAGAGGATCTGCATGACGCGCTCGATCTCGGTGACGCGCCCGATGCAGGGATCGAGCTTGCCCTCTTCGGCCAGGCGGGTGAGGTTGCGGCCGAACTGGTCGAGCATCTTCGGGTTCTTCTTGCTCTCGGGGCCGCCCGTCTGGCCGCGCCGCGTGGGCCCGGACAGCGTGCGCATGACCTCGTTGCGGATCTTCTCGGGCTCGGCGTCGAGGTCGAGCAGGATGCGCGCCGCCACGCCCTCGTCTTCGCGGATGAGGCCGAGGAGGATGTGCTCGGTGCCGATGTAGTTGTGGCCGAGCGAGAGCGCCTCGCGCAGAGCCAGCTCGAGCACCTTCTTGGCGCGCGGCGTGAACGGGATCTGGCCCGTCGCGACCTCTTCGCCAGTGCCGACGATACGCACGACGGCGGCGCGGACCTCTTCGGTCGAGATCTGCAGAGAGTCGAGCACCCTGGCCGCCACGCCTTCTTCTTCGCGCAGCAGGCCGAGCAGCAGGTGCTCGGTGCCGATGTAGTTGTGCTTCAGCGCGCGCGCCTCTTCTTGGGCGAGCACCACAACCTGTCTGGCACGTTCGGTGAAGCGCTCGAACATGCTTAGCTCCTTCTGTACTGGGTTCCCCAGTATGTTACCCGATTCCCCAGACTCGGCGACCCGAGCCCAAGACTTGAGGGGGGAGACGTTCGTGATGGTTCCGGGCCGAGCCTGACTTGTACCTTCACGGACTCGAAATCAAACGAGGAGGCCCGAGCCGGCCGGTGCGCCGCCGAAGACCGTCGCCGGCCGCGGCCCCGGCGGACGGCGCCGCGCGCGGGCGCCGCCGCCCTCTAGCCGCGCAGCGCCGGAAAGAGGATGACGTCGCGGATCGAGGCCGAGTCGGTGAGCACCATGATCAGCCGGTCGATCCCCATGCCCATGCCGCCGGTCGGCGGCATGCCGTGCTCCATGGCCTCGAGGAAGTCCTCGTCCAACTGGTGAGCCTCTTCGTCGCCGGCGTCGAAGGCGGCGAGCTGGTCGAGGAACCGCTGACGCTGGTCGTCGGGGTCGTTCAGCTCGCTGAAGGCGTTGGAGCTCTCCATGCCGGCGATGAAGCCTTCGAAGCGCTCGACGAACCGCGGGTCGTGCGGCGTCTTTTTGGCGAACGGGCTGATCTCGAGCGGGTACTCGGTGATGAACACCGGCTGGATGAGGTTCGGCTCGACGGTCTCGCTGAAGAGCTCGTCGACCTGCATGCCCCAGGTGGGCTGCAGCGGCACGCGCTCGTCGAGCCCGTGCGCCTTGATCGCGGCCTGCAGGCCGGCGACGTCGCGCACGTCGTCGGCGCCGATGTCGATGCCGCTCGCGTCGCGGATCGCCTGGCGCATGGTCACGCGCGGCCAGGGCGGCGTGAGGTCGATCTCGTGGCCGCGGAAGTGGGTGACGAGGCTGCCCACCGCCGCGGCCGCCGCGCCCACGAGCTGCTCGACCATGTCCATGACGTCGTTGTAGTCGACGTAGGCCTCGTAGGTCTCGAGCATGGTGAACTCGGGGTTGTGCTTGAAGCTGACGCCCTCGTTGCGGAAGTTGCGGCCGATCTCGTACACGCGGTCGATGCCGCCGATGATGCAGCGCTTGAGGTAGAGCTCGACGGCGATGCGCAGGTACAGGTCGCGCTTGAGCTCGTTGTGGTGGGTCACGAACGGGCGCGCCATGGCGCCGCCGTAGAGCGGCTGCAGGATGGGCGTCTCGACCTCGACGAAGCCGCGGTCGTCGAGGAAGCGGCGGATCGCGGTGATGATCCGGGCGCGCTTGACGAAGACGGCCCGCGAGTCGTCGTTGACGGCAGTGTCGAGGTAGCGCTTGCGGTAGCGCGTCTCGACGTCGGTCAGTCCGTGGAACTTCTCGGGCAGGGGCCGCAGCGCCTTGGACAGGAAGCACCACGACGCCGGCCGCAGCGACAGCTCGCCGCGCCGCGTCTTGAGCACGGTGCCCTCGGCCCCGACGAAGTCGCCCACGTCGACCTCGAGCAGCCGGTGGAACTCGTCGGCACCCAGGGCGTCGACCGTGGCGAAGAGCTGCAGATGGCCGGAGCCGTCCTTGATCGTGAGGAAGGCGAGCTTGCCGTGCTCGCGGCGCGACATGACGCGACCGGCCACACGATACGTGCCGGGCGCCTCGGCGCCGGCCTCGAGACCGTCGAAGCGGGCGCGCAGGTCGCCGATCTCGTCGCGCTCGGCGAAGCGCGTGGGAAAGACCTCGGCGGCGCCGGCGCGCAGGCGCGCCAGCTTGTTGCGTCGCTCCGCGGCGGAGCCGACCGGCTGCTCCTCGTCGGCCAAGGCCGGCCGGTCCCTACGCCCGCTCGATATCGATGATCTTGAGACGCGTCTCGCCGCGCGGCGTCGCCACAGCGACGATCTCGCCCGGCTTGTGGCCCATGATCGCCCGGCCGACCGGTGACTCGTTGGACAGCTTGTGGTCGGTGGGGTCGGCCTCGGCGGAACCCACGATCGAGTACTGCACGACGTCGGCGCGCTTGACGTCCTGCAGGGTCACCTTGGTGCCCACGCCGACGACCTCGGTGCTGACGTCGCTCTCGTCGATGACGAGCGCCGAGCGCAGCTTTTCTTCGAGGGCGAAGATGCGCTGCTCGAGCATGGCCTGTTCGTTCTTGGCGTCGTCGTATTCGGAGTTCTCGGTGATGTCGCCGAAGTACCGCGCCTCTTTGATGCGGTCGGCGACCTCCTCACGCTTCTTGGTCGAGAGGTACTCGATCTCGTCCTTCAGGCGCCGGTACCCCGCGGGGGTGAGGATGATCTCTCGTTCCGGCACGTCGGCATCCTTTCTTACGACGAACGGGCCGCTAGCTGCAGGCCCGGGCAAGCAAGGGATTATAGGGCTTCGCCCGGCCGCTGCCAACCGTGCCGGCGGCGCCGGGCGTCCCGCCGCTCATTCTCCCCGTACGAGCGACGAGACAGTCGCGGTGTCCGGGGCCGCCATGAGACGGGCGGCCAGGTCTGCGCTGAGCGCCCCGCTGCGCCTGAAGCGCGGCCAGAAGCGCCGCAGGTAACCCACGGCGCGGGGGCCGAGGTCGGCGCCCGCTTCGTCGACGAAGCGGGCGAGGGCGCGCCGCCGCTCGGCGAGCGGCGGCGCGCCGGCGCCCTCGAGCAGCTCGGCGAACACCCAGGGCCGCCCCAGCGCGGCGCGCGCCACCATGACGGCGGCGACCCCGCCGGCCAGCAGCCGGGCGCTGAGCTCGCGGTCGGAGCGCCCGTCGGTGCCGACGGCGGCGATGTCGCCCGAGGCGATCACCGGCACCGGCAGCTCGGCCGCCAGGGCGAGCGTGACGGCGTGGTCGGCGGGACCCCGGTAGAGCTGCGCCGCGCTGCGCGGGTGCAGGCACACCGCGGCGGCGCCGGCGGCGACGAGGCGGGGCGCCAGCCGGCGCCCCGCCTCGTCGCCGCTCCGCAGGCCGCTCCTGATCTTCACCGTCACCGGCGCGGCGCCGGCGACGGCCTCGACGACCGCGGCCAGGCAGGCGACGGCGAGATCGGGCGTGTCGAGCAGGGCGGCGCCGGCGCCCGTCTTCATGACCTTGCGCACCGGGCAGGCCATGTTCAGGTCGATCAGGTCGGCGCCGGCGGCCAGGCAGGCGCGCGCGCCGGCGGCGAGGGCGGCCGGGTCGGCGGCAAAGAGCTGAAAGCCGATCGGATGCTCGTCGGCCCCGCAGGCGAGATACGTCTGCGTGCGGCGGTTGTCGTGCACGATGCCGTGCGCCGAGATCATCTCGGTGTAGACGAGGCCGGCGCCGGCGCGCCGCACCGAGCGACGGAAGGCCGGCATGCTGATGCCGGCCATGGGCGCCATGAAGAGCCGGCGGTCGAGCTCGAGCGTGCCGATCTCGAGCGGTTCGAGCAGCCTGTCGCGCAGCTCGTCGACGGTCCGCCCCTCCCCCGTGTCGCTGACCGGCTTCGTCGTCATCGATCGGGCATGCGTGGCCTGCCTCGCGCGCCTCGTCGGGTCCGGGCGACCGTCAGCGCGTCTGCTGGCGGCGCAGGACGAGCTCGATGCCGCGCAGCGTGAGCGATCGGTCGACGGTCGAGATCGTGCGGCTGTGCGGCGCGATCAGCTGGGCGAGGCCGCCGGTGGCCACGACCGGCGCCGCGACCCCGAGCTCGGCGCGGATCGCCTCGGCGATGCCGTCGACCTGGCCGGCGAAGCCGTACACGGCGCCCGAGCGCAGCGCCTCGGTCGTGTCGCGGCCGATGGCGCGCCCGGGCTCGTCGAGGTCGACCTTGGTGAGGCGCGCGGCGCGCGTGGTGAGCGCCTCCATCGACACCTCGACGCCGGGCGCGATCGAGCCGCCCACGTAGTCTCCCTGCTGATCGACGACGTCGAAGTTGGTCGACGTGCCGAAGTCGACCACGATCACCGGCGCGCCGTAGGCCGCGACGCCGGCGACCGCATTGGCGACGCGGTCGGCGCCGACCTCGGCTGGGTTCTTCAGGCGGATGCGGATTCCGGTGCGCACGCCGGGGCCGAGCACGAAGGGCGTGAGCTCGAGGTGCTTCTCGCTCATCGTCACCCACTTGGTGGTGAGGGTCGGCACGACCGAGGCGATCGCGACCTCGTCGACCATCTCCTTGAAGCGCTCGCCGAGCAGCGAGAAGAACCCCTGGAGCAGACCGGCGAGCTCGTCGGCCGTGCGATGCCGCACGGTGGCGATGCGCCAGTCGGCCACGATCGTGCCCGCGTCGATCAGGCCGATCACGGTCTGCGTGTTGCCGACGTCGACGACCAGCAGCATCAGTGCCCTCCGGGGACCGCGTCGTGGGCACTCAGGCAGGTGTGACGGTAGCGCACGGCTCGTGCCGTCGAGCGACGTGCGTCGTCGCCCCTCAGCCGGGTGTGGCTGCCCTCCACGCCTAGTCCACAACCAGAGTGAGGTCGACCCAGGGCGCGGCGGTCGTCAGGGCCCCGACCGAGATCACGTCGGCGCCGGCCTGCGCGTAGTCCTTCACGCGTTCGAGCGTGACCCCGCCGGAGACCTCGATCACGGCCCGGCCGGCCACGCGCGCCACGGCGGCGCGCACGGCGGCGACGTCCATGTTGTCGAGCAGGACGACCGGTACGCCGGCGGCGAGCGCCTCGTCGAGCTGCTTGAAGGTGTCGACCTCGACCTCGAGCAGGTGGGCGTGCGAGAGGCCGGCGCGCACGGCCGCGACGGCCGCGGTCACGCCGCCGGCGGCGGCGACGTGGTTGTCCTTGATCATCGCCCCGTCGTACAGGCCGAAGCGGTGCGAGCTGCCGCCGCCGTCGACGATCGCCTGCTTTTCGAGGGCGCGCAGGCCCGGCGTGGTCTTGCGCGTGCCGGCGATCACGGCCCGCGTGCCAGCCGTCTCGGCCACGTACCGGGCAGTGAGCGTGGCGACGCCCGACAGGCGGGCCAGAAGGTTCAGGCCGCTGCGCTCGAGCGCGAGGATACTCGACAGGCGGCCGGTGAGCCCGATGAGCGTGCGGCCGGCGGTGAAACGCTCGCCGGCCGCCACCCGCACGTCGACCGCAAGGGCCGGGTCGACGAGGCGGGCCGCCTCGAGGAACGGCGCGAGGCCCGACAGCACGCCGGCGGCGCGCGCCTCGATGCGGGCCGTGCCCGGTCCCTCGAAGACGCGCCCTGTGAGGTCGCCGAGACCGGCCAGGTCCTCGGCGAGCGCCCTGCGGGCGGCGGCGTGCGCCGCCGCCCGCAGGGCCTGCTCGGACAGGCCGGCCGTCATGCGCGCTCCACGGCAGCGGGCTGCCCCGGCAGGCGCAGCGTGATGTGACGCTGCCAGTCCCGGTCGTCGCGCTCGGGGTGGTCGTCGCGCACGTGCACGCCGCGCGTCTCCTCGCGCAGCAGGGCGCACTTGGTGATCTGGGTGGCCAGCGTGAGTACGTTGAGCAGCTCGAACTCGGGTGGCCCGGCGGCGCCGAACCGCAGGCCCGAGTTGATCGCGGAGAGGCGCTCGAGCGCCTCGATCAGGCCGTCCTCGGTGCGCACCCAGCCCACCTGTTCCGACATGAGCTCGGTGACGCTGCGCCTCAGGGCGGCCACGTCGGCCGGCTGGACCGTGTCGCCCGAGGCCGACGGCAACTCGAACTGCAGGCGCCGGACGTCTTCGCCCAGGCGGCCGATGTAGCGGTCGAGGTGGTGCACCACACGGTCGCCGAACACGAGGCCCTCGAGCAGCGAGTTCGAGGCCAGGCGATTGGCGCCGTGCACGCCGGTGCTCGCCACCTCGCCGGCCGCGTAGAGGCCCGGCACGGTGGTGCGGCCCCAGACGTCGGTCACCACGCCGCCGATGAAGTAGTGGGCGACAGGGGCGACCGGGATCAGGTCGTGGGCGAGGTCGAGACCGTGGCCGGCGAGCAGCTCGGTGACCCGCGGAAAGCGGTCGTGGAGCATGGTGGCGTCGAGCGCCGTGGCGTCGAGGAAGACGTGCGAGGAGCCGTCGCGCCGCATCTGCTCCATCATGCCGCGCACGACGACGTCGCGCGCGGCGAGCTCGGCCTTGGGGTCGACCGTCGTCATGAAGCGCTCGCCGGTGCTGCTGCGCAGCAGGGCGCCCTCGCCGCGCAGCGCCTCGGTGACCAGGGGCGTCGGCGACCCGCCGACGGCGAGGCCGGTCGGGTGGAACTGGACGAACTCGAGGTCGCGGATCGAGGCGCCGGCGCGATAGGCCATGGCGACGCCGTCGCCGGTCGCGACGTCGGGGTTGGTCGTGCGCGCGTACACCTGGCCGGCGCCGCCGGTGGCGAGGATCGTGACCATCGCCAGGTTGAGCGTGTACTCGCCGTCGGCCAGGTTGAGCGAAAGGGCGCCGATGCAGCGCCCGTCGAGCGTGAGCAGGTCGATCACGAACTCGTCCTCGTAGAGCTGCACGCGGCTGCCCAGGCGGGCCGCCTCGGACAGGGCGCTCGAGACCTCGCGGCCCGTGGCGTCGCCGCCCGCGTGGACCACGCGCCGCACCGAGTGGGCGCCCTCGCGGCCCAGCACGATCTCACCGTTCTGGCGATCGAAGCGCGGGCAGATCTCGATGAGCTCGCGGACGCGGTCGGGACCTTCGTCGACCAGCACGCGCACGGCCTCGGGGTCGCACAGACCGGCGCCGGCGTCGACCGTGTCCTTGAAATGCAGGTCGGGCGAGTCGGACTCGCCGAGCGCGGCCGCGATGCCGCCCTGGGCGAGAAACGTCGTGGTGTCGTTCAGGGTCGCCTTGGTGAGCAGGCCGACGCGCCAGCGCCGCGCCGCGGCGATCGCCGCCGTGAGGCCGGCGATGCCGCCGCCCAGCACGAGCACGTCGAACTGGCGGCTCAGGAGCGGCCGGTCGGGCACGCTCGCGATGTAGGGGCGCGGCACGGCGCCCTAGGCGCCGGCCGCGGAGCCCGTCCGCGTCGGCGTGAGTGACGGGGTGTGGTCGATGGTCGTAGGTCAGTCCTCCGCGACGTACGGCTTGACGTCCTGGCGTGCGGCCAGCTCGGCGGCGAGCCCGACCACGTCGACCTGCGGCATGTCGCGCGCGAGCGACCACAGCTCGGCGAGCGGCACGAGCACGAAGGCTCGCCGCCACAGGCGCGGGTGCGGGAGGGTGAGCTCCGGCGCAGCGCTCTCGACGCCCTGGAAGAGGAGTATATCGACATCGAGGGTGCGCGGGCCAAAGCGCAGGGTGCGCGAGCGCCCGGCCTGGTCCTCGATACGCCGGGCCGCGGCGAGCAGCTCGGCCGGGCTGAGCGCGGTCTCGACGGCCACGACCTGGTTGAGGAACGCCGGCTGGTCGACCACGTCCTGGGGCGCCGTCTCGTAGACCCGCGAGCTCGCCTGCAGGGTGGTGCCGGGCAGCACGGCGAGCGCGGCGCGGGCGGCGCGCAACGCCGCGGCGCGCTCGCCCAGGTTCGCGCCGAGCGACAGGTAGGCCAGGCGCCGCTCGCCGGCGCCCACAGCCGTCATCGGCGGTAGGAGACCGTGGCGCCGGCCCAGGCGGCCGGCAGGCTCCCCGGCGAGGGCTTGCGCACCAGGACGTGCAGCTCGGCGAGCTCAGCCGCGGCCCAGACACGGTCGGCCATCTCAGTCGCGAGGCGCTCGAGCAGTCGGTAGGGATGCTCGGCCGCGGTCGCCACCGCGAGGCGGCCGAGCACGCCGTAGTCGACGGTCTGTGCAACGTCGTCGGCCGCGTAGTCGGAGACGAGGAGCGGCGTGAGCCGCAGGTCGACGAGGAGCGTCTGCGGCACGCGCCGCTCCTCGTCGGTCACGCCGACGTGGCAGGGCGCCTCGAGCCCCGCGAGGCTGATCTCGACCGAGCGCTGCGGCGCGCTCACGCCGGTGCCTCGGCGGCCAGGACGGCCTGCGCCACGCGCAGCGCCTCGACGTTGGGGCGCACGTCGTGGACGCGCAGCACGGCGGCCCCGCGAGCGAGGCCGAGCACCGTGGTCGCCACGGTGCCGGCGGCGCGCTCGCCGGGCTCACGCCCCAGCAGGGCGCCGATGAAGCGCTTGCGCGAGGCCCCCAGCACGACCGGCCGGCCGAGGGCCGCGATGCGGTCGAGGTGGGCGAGAAGCGCGAGGTTGTGATCGAGGGTCTTGCCGAAGCCGATGCCGGGGTCGAGCAGCACCTGCTCCTCGCGCACGCCGGCGGCCACGGCGGCGGCGAGACGCTCCTCGAGGAACGCGGCCACCTCGGCCACCACGTCGTCGTAGCGCGGGTCGTCCTGCATGGTGCGCGGCTCGCCCAGCATGTGCATGAGGCAGACGGGACAGCCGCGCTCGGCGACCAGGGCGGCCATGCCGGGGTCGCCGCGTAGCGCGCTGACGTCGTTGACGATGACGGCACCGGCGTCGAGCGCGGCGCGCGCCACCGCAGCCTTGGTCGTGTCGACCGACAGCAGGGCCGGCGAGGCGGCCGCGAGGCCCTCGACGACCGGCACGACACGGCGCAGCTCCTCGTCGACCGTGACCGGCTCGGAGCCCGGCCGGGTCGACTCGCCGCCGATGTCGAGGATCGCGGCGCCCTCGGCGGCCAGGCGCAGGCCGTGGGCCACGGCCGAGGCGGTGTCGGCATGCTCACCGCCGTCCGAGAAGGAGTCGGGCGTCACGTTGACGATCCCCATCACACAGGGCAGCGCCACCGGCAGTTCTGTGGGGGGGTAGCGCACGGGGCTCGGGGGCGGCGCCCGCCTAGCGGCGCGCGTTGATGAGCGCGAGCACCTCGGCCCGCGTCGCCTCGTTGGACTCGACGATGCCGCGCACCGCGCTGGTCACGGTCTTGGCCCCGGGGCTGCGCACACCGCGCATGGACATGCAGAGGTGCTCGGCCTCGATCAGGACGAGCGCGCCCAGCGGGTGCAGGGTCTCGACGATGGTGTCGGCGAGCTGGCTCGTGATGCGCTCCTGAAGCTGCGGTCGGGCGGCGATCGTGCGAACCACCCGGGCGAGCTTGGACAGTCCGGCGATGTGCCCGCCCGTGCTCGGGATATAGGCGACGTGCGCGGTGCCGACGAAGGGCAGGAGGTGGTGCTCGCAGACCGAGTAGAAGGCGATGTCGCGCACCAGCACCATCTCGTGGTGGTGGTCGTCGCGCATCGGCACGAGCAGCTCGCGGGGATCGGCCTCGAGGCCGAAGAAGATGTCGTCCCACATGTCGGCGACGCGCCGCGGCGTGTCGCGCAGGCCGGGCCGCGTCGGGTCTTCGCCGATGCCCTCGAGAAAGAGGCGTGTCGCCTGCTCTATCTTGTCCCTGTCCACTGCGCCGGCCGGGTGAGCGTGCGAGCCGAGGCTCAGGTCGTCTCGGGGTTGAGCGGGTTGACGGTCGAGGGCTGGCCCACGCGAGGCACCCGTGGCGTGGGCGCGTGCCGCTCGGCGTTCTCCTGCTCGGCCCGGCGGCGCGCCTTTTCGTCGCGCGCCGCAAAGACCTGCTCGGCCGGGCTGCCGGCCAGCAGGGCCTCGAACTCGCCGCGGTCGATCGTCTCGCGCTCGATCAGGATGGCGGCCACGCTGTCGAGGGTCTCGCGGTGCTCGACCAGCACGCCGCGGGCGCGCTCGTGGGCCTCGGCGATGATGCGCCGGATCTCCTCGTCGATCGCGCGCGCCACCTCCTCTGAGTAGTCGGGCTCCTGGGAGAAGTCGCGCCCCAAGAAGGGCATCGCCTGGTTGTGGCCCAAGGTGCGCGGCCCGAGCAGCTCGCTCATGCCGTAGCGCATGATCATCTGCTTGGCGGTGTCGGTGGCCTTCTCTAGATCGTTGGCGGCGCCGGTCGTGATCTCTGCAAAGACGATCTCCTCGGCGGCGCGGCCGCCTAAGGTCATCGCCAGGGTGTCGTTTAACTCGGCCATCGTGGTCAGGAACTTGTCCTCGGCCGGCAGCGAGATGGTAAAGCCCAAGGCGGCGCCGCGGGAGACGATCGAGATCTTGTGGACCGGGTCGGTGTGGGGCAGGTAGTGGGCCACCAGGGCGTGGCCCATCTCGTGGTAGGCGGTGATGCGGCGCTCGGCATCTGAGAGCAGGCGGCTCTTCTTCTCGGGGCCGGCCAGCACGCGCATGATGCCCTCTTCGCACTCGGCCATGTCGATCGTCTTGGCGCCGTGGCGGGCGGCCAGCAGGGCGGCCTCGTTGACTAAGTTGGCAAGGTCGGCGCCGGTGAAGCCCGGGGTCTGGGCGGCCAGCGTGTCCAGATCGACGCCCTTGGCCAGCGGCTTGCCGCGGGTGTGGACCGCAAGGATCGCCTGGCGGCCGGCCCGGTCGGGGCGATCGACCACGATCTGGCGGTCGAAGCGGCCCGGCCGCAGCAGGGCGGGGTCTAGGATGTCGGGGCGGTTGGTGGCGGCGATCAGGATGATGTTGTCCTTCATCTCAAAGCCGTCCATCTCGACCAGGAGCTGGTTTAAGGTCTGCTCGCGTTCGTCGTGGCCGCCGCCCATGCCCGTGCCGCGATGACGGCCCACCGCGTCGATCTCGTCCATGAAGATGATGCAGGGGCTGTTCTGCTTGGCCTGATCGAACAAATCCCTGACCCGCGAGGCGCCCACCCCGACGAACATCTCGACGAAGTCCGAGCCGGAGATGGAAAAGAAGGGCACCCCGGCCTCGCCGGCCACGGCGCGGGCCAGCAGCGTCTTGCCGGTGCCGGGCGGGCCGTAGAGCAGCACGCCCTTGGGGATGCGGGCGCCGAGCTGCTGGAACTTGCGCGGGTTCTCCAAGAACTCCTTGATCTCCTGGAGCTCCTCGACGGTCTCGTCGATGCCGGCCACGTCGCGGAAGGTGACCTTGGGCGAGTCGACGCTCACACGCCGAGCGCGGCTCTTGCCGAAGCTCATCACCTTGGAGCCGCCGCCCTGCATCTGGTTCATGATGAAGAACCAGAACGCGAGGATGAGGACGACCGGCACGACGAATGTCAGCAGGCTGCTCCAGAGCGGGCTGCCCGGGCTCTTTGAGGTGAGCTGCACGTTGTACTGTTCGATGAGCGACGTCGTGGTCGTGGTGTCGGAGTAGCCGACCGTGTACTTGCTCTTGCCGCTCAGCGTGACCTGCAGAGTCTGGCTTTTGGTGTTCATGGCGACCGACCGCACGCGGCCGTTCTGCAGGTCGTTGACGAAGCTCGGCGGATCGCTCTGGGTGGCGACGGTGCCGACGGCCGGTGTCACCTTGTACCTGGCCAGGAGCTGCTGGAACGCGGTGGGGTCGGCGAACAGGATGCCGTAGGTGGTGCCGGCCGCCGTGATCGCGCTCGATCCGGTGGTCGCCGCGCCCGTGGTCGACGCCGCGCCGCTCGTGCCGGCCTTCGCCGTGGCGCTCGCGCTCGGCGCCGGGCTCGCCACGCCCGTGGTCGAGGTGCCCGACGTGCCGCTCGCGCCGGTGCCGCCGGAAGAGGAAGAGACGCTCTTCGTCGCCGACATGCCCGTTGTGACGAGCGCGGCGTCGGTCTGATCGTCGATCACGACCTTGCGCACGTTGCCGGCCGCGAGGTCGGTCGTGAGCTGCCCGAGCGACCCCTGGCTTACCTTGACGCCGGCCACGTTCGACACGGTCGTCGTGCCCTGGTAGATGTGCTTGGGCGTGCCGCCGCTCGAGTTGCGGTGGCTGAGAAACATGTTGAGCACGAGCGCGAGGACGATCACGACCAGGATCGGAAAGAACGCGCTGCGGATGAATCTGCTCACGTCGACTCTCTCGGTGGGGCGACCGACGGTTCAGGATCGGGCGCCAGATGGACGCTTGAGCCTACCATACCCCTCAGCCGAGGGCAAAGAACGCCGGCTCAGGCCCCGTCGGCTTCGGCGACCGCCTCGGCCCGAACGCCGGCCACGTGGTCGAGCGTGCGGTAGCGTTCGGCCCAGTCGAGCCCGTACCCGATGACGAAGACGTTGGGGATCTCGAAGCCGATGTAGCGGCAGTCGAGGTTGATACGGCGCCGTTCGGGCTTGGTCAGCAGGGCGCAGACCTCGAGCGAGGCCGGCTTGCGCGAGCGCAGGTTCTTGAGCAGGTAGCTGAGCGTGAGGCCCGAGTCGATGATGTCCTCGACGATGAGGATGTCGCGCCCCTCGATCGGGTGGTCCAGGTCTTTGAGGATGCGCACGACCCCGGACGAGTCGGTGGCCGAGCCGTAGCTCGTGACCGCCATGAAGTCGATCGAGCAGGGGATGGTGAGCTCGCGGGCCAGATCGGCCAGAAAGAACACGGCGCCCTTGAGCACGCCCACGAGCACGAGGTCCTTGCCCGCGTAGTCGGCCGAGATCTGCTCGCCGAGCTCCGCGATCTTGGCGCGCAGCTCGTCGCGCCCTACGAGGGTGTCGCCAATGGGGTCGATCACGTCGCCTCCGTTGCCTCCGCGAAGATGTGAAGAGTATACGGCGTGTCCGCGCGCACCCGGAACCATTCTGAGCTCCGCCCGGGGCACACCCAGGCGGCCCGACCGTCCACCTCGGCCAGCACGGCGGCCGCGCGCCGGGCGCGCGGCACACGCGCCGCGGTGAAGAGGTCGCTGAGCAGCACGTCGGCCGGCATGCCGAAGGGCCGCAGGCGGTCGCCCGCGCGCGGGTGGCGCAGCACGATCGCCGGCGCCGGCCCCTCGACCGCAAGCCAGGCCTCGGCGGTCGTGCGCTCGAAGGCTGCACCCGGAGTGAGCTCGGCGCGAAAGCGCCGTCCGCAGAAGGCGGCGGCGGCGCCGGGGCGTAGCGCCACCGGCCGGCAGTCGTGCGCCGCCCGCGTCGTGCGCACGGTCAGCACACCGTACTCGCGCACGGCCTCGCGACCGTCGCCGAGCGGCACGACGCGCGAGCCGGCGAGGGAGCCGGCGAGCTCCTCGAGCCGGGCGGTGACGCGACGGCCGACCAGAGCGTGCTCGCCGAGCGCGCTCAGCGCGAGGCGACGCAGACACAGGCTGCGCAACGCGGACGGTTCGGCCGCGAGCGCCGTGAGGTCGAGCGCCCACGGCGCGTCGTCGGGCCCGGCCGGCGCCGGCCGGGCGACGCGCGCCCAGGCCTCGTCGGCGGCCGCGGCCAGCACCTCGTGGTCGCGCTCGGCGAGCGCGGCCGCCGCGGCGAGCGCCTCGGTCACCCGCGGGTTGACCCGGGCGAGCACCGGCAGGACCTCGTGGCGCAGCAGGTTACGCCGGTAGTCGACGCCGGCATTGCTCTCGTCGTCGCCGTAGGCGATGGCGAGCGCCGCGCAGTATGCGCGCAGCTCGGCGGCACCGACGACGAGCAGCGGCCGCACGACGCCGTCGTCGCGCGGCCGCATGCCGCGCAAGGCCGACGGCGCCGCGTACTTGACCAGGCGGTAGAGCACGGTCTCGGCCTGGTCGTCGCGGTTGTGCGCCGTGACGACCACGTCGGCTCCGCCCCGCGCCACGAGCTCGCGGGCCGCGTCGTAGCGGATGCGGCGCGCGCGCTCCTGAAAATCGGGGCCCTCGGGCTTGCGCGGCAGGCGGACGACGTGCAGCGGCACGCCGAGCGCCGCGCAGGCGTCGGTCACGATGCCGCGGTCGCGCGCCGAGGCCGTGCCGCGGGTCGCGTAGTCGACGTGCAGCGCGGAGAGGGCGAGCCCCAGCCCGAGCCGCCGGTCGACGGCGCGCACGACGTCGAGCAGGGCCATCGAGTCGGCGCCGCCCGACAGCATGAGCAGCGCGCGCTCACCGGGGCGCAGCAGGGCGCCGGCGGCGACGAAGTCGGCCGCCCGCCGGCGCACCGCCGCGACGAGGTCGCCGCGCGCCCGGCGCTCGCTCGTGGGGGGGCCGGCCACCGTCGCCTGCGCTAGAACGAGACGACCCGGTCGCTGCGCGCGACCAGGTCGGCGAGGTCGTGGATCGTGCCCAGGTGCACGCCGTCGATCACATCGTCCGCCGTCAGGCCGCGGGCCTGGCAGCACGTGCCGCAGAGCGTGACGACGGCGCCGCTTGCGACGAGCTCGGCGAGCATGTCCTCGAGCGAGGCGTGGGCGCCGCGGGGCTGCTGGCCGCGCCGCGCCGTGTGCACGCCGTCACCCAGGAAGAACACCTCGACCCAGTGCTCCTTCACCTGGAGCGCGGCGGCCAGACGCAGCGCGTTGTAGGGCAGCTCGCTGCCGTAGGGGCTGCCGTTGACGATCACCGTGGTCACCATGGCGTCGCTCCTTCACGCCGTCGCCCTGCCCTTGTCGCTCCTTCGCGCGGTCGCCGTGCTCGGCGGGGGCCTTCGCGGCCCGCCGGCCGGTCGTTGCGCGGCGCCCGCCCGCAAAAAAGATAGGGCGCCCGAACGGGCGCCCCGGAAGGCTTGGTAGCGGGGGCAGGATTCGAACCTGCGACCTTCGGGTTATGAGCCCGACGAGCTACCGGACTGCTCCACCCCGCGACGTCTCCAGCGGGTTGTTCCCCGACTGGGGATGGCAGTATACCGCTGGACGGCTGATGCTGTAAAGGCCCCGGCGGAGCGGCCGATAGAGACAGCATGACCCTATCGCTCGCGCCCTCCGCCATCACCGTGCCTCGCGGGCGCCGCCCGGGTCTCTGGGCGGTGGCGCTCGTGGCGCTCGTCGTGGCCGCCTGCGGCTGCCTGGCCCTGCCGGGTGCGACCCCGCGGGCGGCGGCGAGCCCCAACGTGATCGTCGCCAGCAAGCCGGCCACCCTGCCGCAGCTCGAGCAGGCCGCCGACAAGGTGCAGCGCCAGGTGGCGGCTCTCGACGACCGGCTCGAGGTCGTGGTCGAAGACTGGGACGCCGCCGAGTCGCAGCTCGAGGCGGTCGAGGCGCAGCTCGGCGACGTGCGGCTGCAGCTCTCCCAGGCCCAGGACCAGCTCAGCCAGCAGCAGGCCGTCCTCGGCGCCCACCTCGCCTGGATGTACAAGCTCGGCGACTACGGGCTGCTCGACGAGCTGCTGAACGGCGGCAGCCTGAACAGCGCCGGCGCCCGGCTCGAGCTGTTCCGTCGCCTGAACCAGCAGGACCGGGCGCTGCAAACCGGCTTCCTCACGAGCGTGCAGCGCGTCGATCAGCTCGAGAAGACGCTGGCCGCCCAGCGCGACAAGGCGATGGCCGCCCAGCAGAAGGTCGACGCCGAGCGGCTCATCATCAGCGACCGGCTGGCCCAGCGCCAGGCCATCCTCGACGGCCTGAACGGCCGCATCCGCACCATCCTCGACCAGCGCGCCCGCGCGGCTGCCCGAGCATCGGGCCATCTGGCCCGCATCGCGCTCGCCCAGCTCGGCACCATCGCCGGCACCCAGGCGCAGATCAGCGTCGTGCGCGACGCGCTGCGCTTTCTGGGGGTGCCTTACGTGTGGGGCGGAGCGAGCCCCAGCGGCTTCGACTGCTCGGGCCTCGTGCTCTACGTCTACGCGAAGTACGGCGTCCAGTTCCCCCACTTCGCCGCCTGGCAGGCCCAGATGGGCACACCGGTGCCTGAATCGCAGCTCGAGCCGGCCGACCTCGTGTTCTTCGGCGACCCCATCCACCACGTGGTGATCTACGCCGGCAACGGCCTCGTCGTGCAGGCGCCCCACACCGGCGACGTGGTCAAGGTGAGCCGCCTGTCCGACTTCGAGACGCCCACCGCCTGCCGGCGCTACGCGCTCCGCCTGCCCTGACGGCGCGGTACCCCGCCGCCACGGCCCGGGGTAGACTGTCGGTCATGAACGGCTGGATCCTCCTCGGTCTGCTCGTCCTCGTCGTGGTCGGCACGCTCACCACGTGCGTCCCGCTCGGGCTGCATGCGCTGCGGCTCTACCGCACCGGGCGACGCGCCCAGCGCGAGCTCCTGCCCCTGGTCGAGGGGCTCGCTCGGCGCGCCGACGCGGCCGCGACCAGGGCAGCCGCCCTGGGCGACAGGGGTCAGGACCTGAGCGAGCGCCTCACCGAGCTGCAGCGCACCGTCACGCGCGCCGGCGTGCTCTCCGAGGCTCTGCGCACCGCCTCGGCGCCCTGGCTGCGCCTGCGCCGCTACCTCACCTGACCGCCGCTCCGGCGCCCCGACCGACGAATCTCTGAAGGGCAAAGCGGGCCGGGCTCCAGGGAGCCCGGCCCGCTTTGCGACGTGCTCGGATCGAAGGCGCTCTAGTTGAGGGCGTCGGCCAGCGGCGTGTACTTGAGGCCGTGAGCCTCGGCGACCGACGGGATGGTGAGCTTGCCACGGTAGACGTTGACGCCGAGCGCGAGCGACGCGTCGTCGGCGACGGCCTTCTCGAAGCCCTTGCTGGCGATGGCGAGGCCCTGCGGCAGAGTGGCGCCGGCGAGAGCCATCGTCGACGTACGGGCGACGGCACCGGGCATGTTGGCGACGCAGTAGTGGATGACGCCGTCGACCACGTAGGTCGGCTCGGTGTGGGTGGTGGGCTTGGAGGTCTCGAAGCAGCCGCCCTGGTCGATGGCGACGTCGACGAGCACCGAACCCGGCAGCATGTCCTTGAGCCAGGCCTTCTTGACCAGGTGCGGAGCCTGGGCGCCGCCCGGCAGCAGGACGCCGCCGACGACGAGGTCGGCGTCCATGACCTCGGCCTCGATCGCCGACTCGGTGGAGAGGACGGTCTCGATGTGGCCGCCGAAGATATCGTCGAGGTAGGTGAGGCGCTCGGCGCTCTTGTCGATCACGACCGTGCGGGCGCCGATGCCGACGGCGACCTTGACGGCGTTGGTGCCGACGGTGCCGCCGCCGATCACGACGACCTTGGCCTGCGGCACGCCGGTGACGCCGCCGAGCAGGACGCCGCGGCCGCCGTTGTTCTTCTGCAGGGCGGTGGCGCCGGCCTGGATAGCGAGCTTGCCGGCGACCTCGCTCATCGGGAAGAGGAGCGGGTGGGCGTGGCTCGGCGTCTCGACCGTCTCGAAGGCGATCGCGCGAATGTCGGCGCCGATCATGGCGTCGGTGAGCTGACGGGCGTAGGCGGCCGCCATGTGCAGGTAGGTGTAGAGGATCTGGCCCGGCTTGAACTTGCCGTACTCGACCGGGATCGGCTCCTTGACCTTGTAGATCATGTCGGCGCGCGCGAAGACGTCGTCGACCGGGGCGAGCTCGGCGCCCGCCGCCTTGTACTCGTCGTCGCTGAAGCCCGAGCCCACGCCGGCGCCGGCCTCGACGACCACGGTGTGACCCGCGCGCACGAAGTCCTTGACGCCGTTGGGCGTCATGGCAACGCGGTACTCCTCGTTCTTGATCTCCTTCGGCACGCCGACGATCATCGCGTCCTCCTTGGTCTACCGCTTCACCGACAGTTGCGCGGCTCGAGGGACGTCGCCGATCCCTTTCGCCACTTCGACGCGCTGGAGTCTAACAGAAATCCCGCGTCGCTTCTTTCCGATGTTGAAACCGCAAGCGGCCCGCGTTTGCCGATTCGTCAAAAAAAGGGGGGCGTGAAGCCGGCTCAGCCCTATGCGCCGTTCGCCCGGGTCCAGGCCGTCGCCATCGCGGGCGGCACGACGAGCCATTTGTCGGCGGCCTTCATGACGACGAAGACCTCGCTCGACTCTACGCCGCCGAGCTTCTGCAGCGAGGCGTTCAGGAACTCGTAGATGCCGTTCATGCCGTCGGCCGTCACGACCTGGGCGATGATGTCGTAGCGGCCGGTGACCACCGCCGCCCAGCTCACCTCGTCGAGCGCGGCCACGCGCTCGACCATCTCGTCCAGGTTGTAGCGCTCGAGGTTGAGACCGACGATGGCGACGGTGAGCTCCGGCATCTCGGAGGCGTCGACCATGGCCGCGACGCGCAGGACGCGGCGGGCGAGCAGGTGACGCAGCCGGCCGCGCACCGTCGGCGTCGAGATGCGCAGGCGTGCTGCGATGTCGGAGGCCGCCAGGCGGCCGTCTTCGCACAGCGTGCCGATCAGCGCCTTGTCGAGCAGGTCGAGTCCGCGTCTCATGGTCCCCCCCAGGCCGGCGGCCGGCGGGTCGTTCGCAGCCGCCGGGCAGTGATCTGCTGTGTATCATACTGGCGCGACGGTAGAAAGCGGACGGGGCTCGTCGTGGCCCCGGGACGGGCGGTGCAAGGGCGTGGAGCTGCACGGAGCGCGATGTCTGGTGATCGGCGGCGCGCGCCGCCTCGGGCGCGTGATCGCGCTCGACCTGGCGGCCCATGGCGCCGACCTCGCCGTCAGCACTCGGGCGGCGCTCGCCGAGGCCGACGCCACCTGCGCCGAGATCCGCGCCGCGGGACGGCGCGCCGCGGCGGTCGCCGGCGACCCCGGCACGCCGGCCGGCGCAGAATCGCTCGTGGCCAGGGCGGCCGACGCGCTCGGCGGCCTCGACGCGCTCGTCTATGCGGCGAGCGGCCCGTTCCGGCCGGCGCCGCCCCACGACGCCGACCTCGGCGACTGGCAGGCGTCGTTCGACGTGATCGTGCGCGGCTTCTTCGTGGCCGCCCGGGCGGCACGCGAGCGCTTCGTGGCGCAGGCGCCGGGCGCGGCCGTGCCGGCCGCCCCCGGCGCCACGCGCGGCGTCATCGTCGCCCTGACCGACGTGCTCGGCCGGCAGCCCTCGACGGCGTTCGCCGCTCATGGCGCCGCCAAGGCGGCGCAGATCATGCTGGTGGCGTCGCTCGCCCGCGCCTGGGGCGCCGACGGCGTGCGCGTCTGCGGCGTCGCCCCCGGCCCCACCGCGCTCAGCGACGACCCTCGCGCCGACGCCACGCTGCGCGCGGCCCAGCACGCCCCGCTGGGGCGCCCGGTGACACCGGCCGAGGTGGCCGAGGTGGTGCGCTTTGCCATCGCGTGCGACGCGCTGACCGGCGTCGACCTGCCGGTCGACGGCGGCGCGTCGCTCTAGGCACGGGCGACGCTCACGGTCGCCGCGAACGGCCGGCGCCGGCGGCTCGCGCGCGCCGGACGGCGGCCTTGCTCTACCCCACGCGCACCGGGCGCGGCCGCTTGCCCGACTGGGCGATCAGCTCGCGCGCCTTGAGGGCGAGCCAGAACTCCATGCGGTCCTGAGAGCTGCCCAGGTCGCGGCCCGTGATCTCCTCGACGCGCTTCATGCGGTAGCGCAGCGTATGACGGTGCACGTAGAGGCGCTCGGCCGCCTCGCCCCAGTGGCCGTTGGCCTCGAGGAAGCAGGCCAGGCTCTTGACCAGGTCGCTCGCGTTCTGCTCGTCGTACTCGTGCAGCTTGCCGAGCACGCTGTCGTAGAAGACCTCGAGCGACACCGTGTCCTGCAGGCCCAGCAGCAGGCCGTAGGAGCCCAGGTCGTCGAAGCTCGCGATCACGCTCGTGCCGCCCTTGAGCTTGCGGATCTGGATCGCGTAGAGAGCCTCGTAGTAGCTCTGCCGCAGGTCGACCAGCAGGTGGTGCGGCCGGCCGATGCCGATCGACACGGTGACCTCGGGGATCAGGCCCGAGATCGCCGTCTGCAGCTCGCCGGTGAGCGCCAGTATGTCGTGGGCGCTGCGCTCGCCGAGCTGCAGCAGGACGATCACCGAGTCGCTGTGCGAGGCCGAGATGAACAGCAGCTCGCGCTGGGCAAGGAACTCGTCGACCGCCCAGTGCAGACGTTCCTTGACGTCCTGCACCGTCTCCTCGCGGTCGCGAGCGCCGTCGGCGAAGGCCTTGAAGCCGTCGACGTCGACCAGCATGATGAGCTGCTCGGCGCCGGGCTCGAGGCCGAAGAAGGCGAGGCGGCGGGCGATCTCCTCTTCGTACAGATCGCTTGCGATGAGCTCGTCGAAGAAGTCGCCGGCGAGGCGCTTCTCGGTCTCGGCGACGGCCTTCTTCTTGACCAGCTCGAGCGCCGTCACGGTGACCACGTGGTGCAGGATGATGCGGTCGTAGTCAGAGAACTCGCCGCCGTCCTTGATGACCGCGAGGAACGCCCCGATGCGGTGCGAGGCGACCACCGGGTAGACCTGGGCGACCCCGCCGCCGCCGTGCGGCAGCTCGATCGCGAAGTCCTGGCGCGAGGCGCGCTTGTCGGAGATCTCCTTCCAGAGGTCGGCGATCAGCTCGGCCGGGATGCGGCGCCGGTGGGCCGCCTCGCAGAGCACGAGACCGTGGAAGTCGAACAGCACGGCCGAGCAGCCCACCAGCGCCGACAGCGTCGAGATGATGAACTGCAGGCCCTTTTCTTCGAGCACGATCTTGGTGAGCTTCTCGTGCACGGCGAGCGAGCGCTGCAGGAGCGAGTACTGCTCGTTCACGATCTTCGAGGCCACGGCCTCGGTGATCGCGATGAACGGCACGTTGTAGGGCACCTCGAACAGCGGAAAGTCGTGGCGCTCGGCGAGCTCGACCATGGCCTCGGGCACGGTCTTGAAGCCGAAGCCGACGCCGAAGCCGAGGCCCGACAGGTTGGCGTCGATCAGCCGCTGCAGCATGGTGAGCTGCTCGGCCTCGCGGCCGACCAGCGCGAGGCCGGTCGTGAGCAAGAGCTCGCCGCCCTTGAGCCAGCGCGTGGGGTCGGACATCTCGGTGATGTGCACCCAGCGCACCGGGTTGCTCACCGCCTTCTTGCCGGCGCACAGCTTGAGGTTGAGCCCCGGGATCTCGAGGATGTCCTGAACGGTGATCATGTCGATCGGCCCCCTCCGCGCACATGCCATCGCAGTGTGTCGACACTCATTCTACCTTCTGTCCAAGTACAAGGCCAGGGGGGCGCCCAGTTTGTCCAAGGCGTCGATGAGGCCGGGGAGCCAGCCGAGGCGTCGGCGGGCCGTCCCGACGCCGGATGCGGCCGCGCGGTGGGCCGCCAGCGGCTCAGCCGGCCGGCGCGTTCGCCTCGACCACGACCGCGGTGCCGTAACAGATGACCTCGGTCATGTTCTGGGCGAGCTCGGTGGCGTCGTACCGCACGCCGAGGATGGCGTTGGCGCCCGTCTGATCGGCGTGCGCCACCATGATGGCGAAGGCCTCGGCGCGGGTCTGCTCGCACATGTTGACGTATTCGTCGATGCGTCCCCCGGCGATCGAGCGCAGGCCGGCCACGATGTTCTGGCCGATGTTCGCCGCGCGCACGGTCACCCCCCGCACCACGCCCAGGTTGCGCACCACATGGCAACCCGGCATCTCGAACGTGGTCGAAGTCCATGCGTAGTCCACGACAGCCTCCCTTGGCACACGACGACGGCACAGCGGTCCGACGCGGCGCGATCCGGCGCCGTCACGGCGCGGGCACCGCTCGAGGCTACGTTCGCGCAGCGGGCCGGCGTCCCTGCCCGGCAGGTCGTGCGCTCAGTCCATCTCGAAGGCGTGGTACGGATTCTCGCAGGGCGGACCCGCGCAGGCGTACAAGCGGCGCTCGTCCAGGTCGCAGATCATGCTGCCCACGGTCTGGCCCTGCTCGGCGAGCGGCTCGCTCGTGTCGGGATGGCCGCAGATGGCCGCCTCGGGCCCGGGCTCGTGGCAGCGCAGCACGCGGGCCACGAGCTCGATCGGGTCGTCGCCGCTCGCCACCCCCTCGGCCAGGATGCGGCGGGCGGTCGCCAGGCGGGTGCGGGTCTCGTCGTGGTGCACGGCCTCGTAGCGGGCCATCTCGGCCAGGTCGTAGTGGTTGGTGTGGGCCAGGTACGACTCGCCGGCGGCCACCGCGAAAGCGGTGGCCGATGACTCGACGTCCTCGAGGCGACCGTGAGTGTCGGCGAAGAGCTGGTTGGTGCCCCGGGCGCGGGCGCCGAGCGTGCCGCGCGCCCGCGCCTCGTCGACCGTCGGCGCCTCTATGGACCAGCGCCGCACGAAGGCGTTGGGCACCCCCACGCGGTTGTCGTTCGAGTGCAGCGAGTTGCTCACGTTGCCGACGCCGTGCGAGTTCATGCCGAGCATCGGCAGGTAGGGCACGCCGGCGATCGTCAGAAAGCGCGTGCCGTCGGGCGTCGTCACGTCGAACAGGGCGTTGTTCTCGACGTCGACCACGTACCAGTCCATGTTGTGGCCCACGACGTGCCGCCCGTTCGCGCTCACGGCCACGGCCGTGCAGTGGTCGCCCTGGCCGGCCGCGGCCGGCAGCGGCGCCGCAAGGCCCTCGACCGGCTCGCCCGAGGTGAGCTCCTCGGCGCAGTTCGGCACGAAGAGCTCCATGAAGGGGCGGCCCGAGCCCTCGGCCATGCCCTCGAGCTCCTCGACGTACTGGGGCAGCCAGGCCCGCGCCTGGCGCAGATAGGCGGCGCACTGCCGCTCGGCCTCGGCGAACGACAGCCCGCCGCTCATCGCCGAAAACTGCTCGCGGTAGAAGGCCAGCGACGCTTCGATCTGGGGCCGGGCGGCCTCGCCGATCTGGCGGCCGATCTCGCGGTACGACCCGCGAGCGCGCACGTACACGAACGGGACCGCCATGTGGCTCCTTTCGCTGGCCGCCGCCCCGCATGCCGGGCCGTCGCCGCGGCGGGCCCGCGACATGTTCGGACGGCGGGGCGGCCGCCTGGGGCGGCCGCCCCGCCGTCCTTCTAGCTTGCCCCTCCCAGCCGCAGGCAGGCCGCGTAGTGGCTGCCCTTGACCTGCACGTCTTGCGGGTCGATCCGGCTGCAGTCCTCCATCACCTCGGGGCAGCGCGGATGAAAGCGACAGCCGGAGGGGATGGCGGCCGGGTTGGGGGTCTCGCCGGTGAGCACCATGTGCTCGCGCTTTGCCGTCGGGTCGGGCACCGGGATCACGCTGATGAGCGCCTTGGTGTAGGGGTGGCGGGGGTTGGCCACGACCTCCTCGGTCTCGCCGATCTCGACGATCCTGCCCAAGTACATCACGGCGATGCGGTCGGAGATCACCCAGGCCAGCGAGAGGTCGTGGGTGATGAACAGGTAGGTCACGCCGAGCTCGCGCTTGTGGGCCACCATGAGCTTCAAGATGTCGTTTCTGATCGACACGTCGAGGCTCGCCACGGGCTCGTCGGCGACGATCATGTCGGGCTCCAGCACGATCGCCCCGGCGATGCAGACGCGCTGGCGCTGGCCGCCGGAGAGCTCGTGGGGGTAGCGGTAGAGGTAGTCGCGGGCGGGCCGCAGGCCGGCGTCTTCTAGGGCCTTCACGACGCGCTGCTCCTTGTCGCGCTCGGAGCTGACCAGGTGGTTGACCTGAAGCGGCTCGGCGACGATGTCGAAGATCGTGTGCTTGGGGTTGATCGCGTTGTAGGGGTCCTGGAAGATGATCTGGCAGCTGCGGCGGTAGTCGCGGATCGCCTGGGGGCTGAAGCGCCCCACCTCGAGGCCCTTGTAGAAGATCTGGCCGCCGGTCTGACGCTCGAGGCCCAGCAGGGTGCGGCCCGTCGTGGTCTTGCCGCAGCCCGACTCTCCGACCAGCGCCAGGATCTCGCCGGCGCCGATCGTAAAGGAGACCCCGTCGACGGCCCGCACCCAGCGCTTCTCGGTGGCCACCATGCTGCGCAGGAAGCTCTGCCTGACCGGGAAGAAGACCTCCAGGCCGCGGATGTCGTAGAGCGCGGCGCCCTGCAGCTGGGCGCCGCGCAGCTCCTTGCGACCGATCGTGCCGGCCGCGCGGGCGGCGGCCGAGGGGTTGTCGGGCAGCGTCGCCATCTAGGCCACCTTCCAGCAGCGTGCGTAGTGTCCCGCCGAGACCGCCACCATCTCCTGGTCGCCTTCGGTGCAGGCCGGCTCGGCCAGCGCGCAGCGCGGGTAGAAGCGACAGCCGGGCGGCGGGTCTAAGAGGTTGGGCGGGTCGCCGGCGATCGAGCTCACCATCTCGCGGGTCTCGTGGATGTTGGGGAAGGCCTTGATGAGCTGGCGCGTGTAGGGGTGCGAGGGTGAGGTGAAGATGTCGGTGGTGGTACCCGACTCGACCACCTTGCCGGCGTACATGATGACGCCCTTATCGCAGGTCTCGGCCATCACCGACAGATCGTGGCTGATCAAGATGAAGGAGAGATCGAGCTCGTGGCGCAGGCGCTCGATGAGCTCCAGGATCTGGGCCTGGACCATGACGTCCAAGGCGGTGGTGGGCTCGTCGCCGATCACCAGCTTGGGGTTGCAGGCAAGCGCCATGGCGATCATCGCGCGCTGGCGCATGCCGCCGCTCATCTCGTGGGGGAACTCCGTGACGCGCTTCGGGTTGATGCCGACCAGATCGAAGAGCTCGCGGGCGCGGGTCATCGCCTTGGACTCGCTTAAGCCCTCGTGCAAGACGATCGGCTCGGCGATCTGGCGACCCACCTGCTGCACCGGGTTTAAGGCGTTCATCGCCCCCTGGAAGATGATCGAGACCTCCTTCCAGCGGATGCGGCTCATGCCGTACTCGGTCCGCTTGGCTAGGTTGCGCCCGTCAAAGAGCACCTCGCCGCTTACGATGCGGCCGTTTTCGGGCAGCAGCTTCAAGATCGCCAGGGCGGCCGTGGTCTTGCCGCAGCCGCTCTCGCCGGCCAGGCCCAGGCTGCGGCCGGCCTCCAGGGTAAAGGAGACCCCGTCGACGGCCTTGACGTCGCCCTCGCGCAGCTTGAAGTAGGCCTTCAGGTCGCGCACGTCCAAGATGCCGGGGTGCTCGATGCGCGGGGCGGCCTCTTTGGGGGAGGCGGGCTGCTTTGCCTTGACTGCGCTCATGACACGCCTCCTGCCTGCCCGACACCGATGTCGTCGGGCAGGCCGGTCCACTGACCGCCGCCCGTGGCATCGTGACCGAGGTTGGGTTCGGTGACGCCGGTGCCGGACACGGACCCGCCGTCGGGCCGTCCGCCGCTCTCCTCACGCTTGCGCAGCTTCGGGTCGAGGATCTCGTCGAAGGCCGTGCCCATGAAGGTGAAGGAGAGCACGACCAGCACGATGGCGATGCCCGGCGGCAGCAGGTACCACCAGGCCGGCAGGCCGGCGGCGCCCGAGTCCCAGGCGTAGTGGAGCATGGTGCCCCAGCTGAAGTTGAGCGGGTCGCCGAGGCCGAGGAACGAGAGCGTCGTCTCGGACAGGATGGCGATCGCCACCACCAGGACGGTGTTGGCAAACACGAGCGGGAAGACGTTCGGCAGGATGTGCTTGCGCATGATGTGCGCGTCGCTCGAGCCGATCGCCCGCGAGCGTTCGATGAACTGCAACTCGCGTACGCGCAGCGCGTCGGCCCGCACCACCCGGGCGGTGCCGGGCCAGCTCGTGATGCCGATGATCAGCACGAGGATCATGTAGTTCTGGCCCCAGGCCGCCACCAGCACCATGGCGAGCGGCAGCCACGGGATGACGAGGAAGGCGTCGGTCAGACGCATGAGCACCTCGCTGAACCAGCCGTGATAGTAGCCGGCGGCGACGCCGATGCCGGCGCCCAGCACGGTCGAGATCGCCGTGGCGAACAGGCCGACCGCGAGCGAGATGCGCGAGCTCCAGATGAACTCGGCGAGCACCGACATGCCCTGCTCGGTCGTGCCGAACCAGTGGTAGTAGGAGTGGGTCGGCGTGGCGAACGGCGCTCCGATCTGCGCCGTCGGGTCGAGCAGGGCGTGGTTGGCGAGGAACGGCGCGAACAGCGCCATAGCCAGGAAGAAGCCCATGATGTACAGGCCGACCATGCCCTGCCAGTTGCCGCGATACAGACGCCAGATCTGGCGCGTGTTCCAGACCATGAGCTCGGCGCGCTCGGGGTTGGCGGCGCCCCAGGCGTAGACGCAGCCGGCCAGCAGCACGACGACCACGGTCTGGAAGAGCCAGGCCCACGTGGTGTCGCGACCGTTCAGCGCGAAGTGGCCCTGGAACGCGTCGGCGCCGGCGGCGAACCAGAGCAGGCAGTCCAGGCAGGCCGCAAGCATCAGCAGCGGCAGCGCCCGCGAACGCGATCGCCCGACGAGCTGGGCCGCACCGAAAGCCAGCAGGATGACGGCCACGATGAGCGGCACGATGGGCGGGTAGTTGCCCACGGTGGGCGCCACGAAGCCGCCCAGCAGGTGCACGAGACCCGTCTTGAGCGGCCGGTCTTTGGGATAGGTGATGAGGCTGAGCAGCACCCAGACGATTGGCGTCCAGACGAAGATCCAGGTGCGCAGCCGACGGGGGATCATGCCTTCACCCGCGGGTCGAGGTAGTAGTACATGATGTCGGCGATCAGGTTCGCGAGGATCACGGCGACGCTGGCGAGCAGGAACACGGCCTGCATGACCGGGTAGTCACGGTTCATCATGGAGTCCCAGGACAGCAAGCCCAGGCCGGGCCAGTTGAACACGGCCTCGGTGAGGATGGCGCCCGACAGCACGAAGCCGATGTTCATCATGATGAGGGTGACCGTCGGCAGCATCGCGTTGGGCGCCACGTGACGCCAGAGCACGTTGGAGTCGGACAGGCCCTTGGCGCGCGCGGTGAGCACGTAGTCTTCCTTCATGACGCCCGTGAGCGCGCTGCGCACGATCAGGTGGTACTCGCCCATGTAGGTGATGGCAAACGTGAAGGCCGGCAGGAAGAGATGGTGTAGCAGCGCCGTGAGCTGGGAGAACCAGCCCGAGTAGGTGGCGCCGGGGTCGTACATCCGTCCGACCGGGAACCAGCGTAACCACGTCGCGAAGATCATGATGAAGATCAGACATATCCAGAACGTCGGCGCGGAGTACATGACCATGCCGCTGTTGGTGGTGACGACGTCGAACCGGCTGTTTCTTCGCCAGCCGGCGAAGACCCCGGTTATCACTCCGATGATGGTGGCGATGATGGTGCCGGTGCCGACCAGCAGGAGGGTCGGCCAGATGCGCTCCCCGACGACCTGGGTCACGGGGCGCTTCTCGGCGAACGAGTCGCCGAACTTGAGCTGGACGGTGTCGCCCCAGTAGAGCACGAACTGCTCCCAGAGCGGCCTGTTCAGGTGGAATTCCGCCTCCTCTTTGGCCATGGCCGCCATCGAGAAGCGTCCCTTAGGCACGAGAAGACGGGCCGGGTTGCCCGGCAGGATGCGAAAGAGCACGAAGTTGAACGATGCGATGAGGATGATGGTGAGCAGGGCGTTCAGGATCTTGCGGACGAAATAGCGCCGCTTATCCACGGCCCCCGCGCGCCGCACCGGTCGGCGAGATGTGCGCGCTCATTCCCCTCCCTTCGGTGCTTTCGCGACTCGGCCGCGGGACCTGGGGTCCGCACGGCAGGCGCCCTTGCCTAAAGTTGTGAGGGGATGACCCCCGGGCGACATGACGCCGGGGGCACGGTCGCCGAGCCCACTTGCGACCGTAGACGACCCCCCTCGTCGAACGAGTCCGTGTCTCGGGCATTCTACGCCACTTGGCAAGAGGCGACGACCGGACCCGCTCCCCGGCCGGCGCCGCCCCGGCCTCGAGCCGGGCCTCGCCGGGGCCGAAAGGAAACGGGCGGGGGAGGGCTGCCCTCAGCTCTCCCCCGCCCGCCCTGCGTCGGGACTCCTATTCGAGCAGGCCCGCGCGATGCGCCTTGAGGTAGTTGCCGCAGAAGCTGTCCTCGTTGCGGATCGCCTCGATCGCCTTGATCGTCGCCATCATCTGCTTGTTGCGCACGTCGAGGACGGCGCCGTCGATGCCGATGCCGGCGCACATGGCGACGAACGTGCGGTTGAGGAGCGGCCGGTTGGGCAGCCCGAAGCTCACGTTCGAGAGGCCGCCGGTCGACTTGACGCCCGGTAGCTTGGCCTTGATCAGGGCCAGCGTCTGCATGGTGACGAGGCCGGCGGTCGGGTCGGCCGACACGGTCATGACGAGCGGGTCGAACCACATGTCCGCCTCGGGCAGGCCGGCGGCGGCGAGCTTGCCGTGGAGCTTCTGGACGACGGCGAAGCGCTCCTCGGGCGTGCAGGGGATGCCCTCGTCGTTCAGGCAGAGCGCTACGACGGGGCACTTGTACTTCTCGACCAGGGGCAGCACCGCGTCGATGCGGCTCTGCTCGCCACTGATCGAGTTGATGTGCGGCACCGTGCCGCCATTGGCGATCGCGGCCTCGACGCCGGCCTGCAGCGCGGCGGGGTTGGCCGAATCGATCATGAGCTGCTTGTCGGTGACGCTGCGCACGGTGGCGATCAGCCACAGCAGGTCCTCGACCTCGTTGCCGCCGGCGACGCCGCCGTTCACGTCGAGGATGTCGGCGCCCGCCTCGACCTGGTCGGTCGCCAGGCTCTTGATGAAGTCGGCATCGCGCGCCTGGATGGCTTCGCCGACCTGCTTGCGTGTCCCGTTGATCGATTCGCCTACCAACAGCATGACCACTACCTCCACGAGTGTGACGCGCGACTGGTCCCGGACCGCCCGCGCAGGCACGTGTGCCGGGGGCCGTATCTTACCGGGGGCGCCGAGACGATGCCAACCGCGCAGGCGGGCGCGGCGCGGAGGGTACTCGCCGGGACTCTAGCCGTCGGTCGCGGCCGGCTCGGGCGGCACGCCGGCCGCGCCCGAGGTGCGGCAGGCGTCGAGGAAGAGCTGGGCAAGGCCGGGGTCGTACTGCACGCCGGCGCCGCGCCGCACCTCGGCGCGCGCCTCGTCCAGGCTGAGCGCGGCCCGATAGGGACGCTCCGACAGCATCGCCGTGAACGAGTCGCCGATCGCGATCAGGCGGGCGCCCATCGGGATCTCCTCGCCGCGCAGGCCGTCGGGGTAGCCCCGTCCGTCCCAGCGCTCGTGGTGGTGGCGCACGATCTCGATGAACTCGGTCGGCGCCTCGGCGTTCGTGAAGATGTCGACGCCGAGGTCGACGTGGCGGCGCAGCTCGCGACGTTCGTCGTCGGTCAGGCGGTCGCCCTTCTCGAGCAGCTCTGCCCTGATACCGACCTTGCCGACGTCGTGCAGCCGGGCGGCGACGCAGTAGATCTCGCGATCGGCGGCCGGCAGACCGGCCCGCGTGGAAAGCTCGCGCACGATCTCGGCGACGGCCTCGCCGTGGCGCTCGCGGAAGCTGGCCTTGGCGTCGACGGCGGCGGCCAGCACCTCGATGCCGTTGCGCCACGAGCGCTCGCCGGCCTCGTCGCCCGAAAGCGGCGCCATCATCTCGCGCACGTCGCGGTAGTAGAGCACGCAGTTGCGGCCACGGCGCTTGGCCCACAGCAGGGCCGTGTCGGCGGCGCCGAGCATGGTCTTGGCGTCGAGCCCACACACGGGGAAGTCGGCGACGCCGATCGAGGCCGACACGCGAAAGCCGTCGCCGGGCTCGACCACGATGTCGCGCACGCGCGAGCGGATGCGGTCGGCGAGCTGGGCGGCGTCGGCCGGCGAGGTCTTGGGCAGCAGCACGGCGAACTCCTCGCCGCCGTAGCGCGCCGCGTAGTCGGCCTCGCGCGTGGTGGCGGCGAGGACCTTGGCGACGTCGCGCAGCACGTCGTCGCCGCGCGGATGGCCGAAGCGATCGTTCACGCCCTTGAAGTGGTCGAGGTCGATCATGAGCAGCGAGAAGGCGTCGCCGTAGCGCTCGCAGCGCCGCACCTCGTGATCGAGCGTCTCCTGGAAGTGCCCGTGGTTGTAGAGGCCGGTGAGCGGGTCGGTCACGGCGCGGAGCTGGCTCTTCTCGTAGAGCGAGGCGTTCTCGATGGCGATCGCCGCGAGGCTGGCGAACGGCTTGACGAGCTCGAACTCCTCCTCGCTGTAGGTCTTGCCGTCGAGCCGGTCGAGGTTGAGGACGCCGATCACCTTGTTCATGACGTGCAGCGGCAGCACGATCGAGGCCTGGGGCTCGACCGGCGTGCCCGGAACCTGGGTCGACCGCGGGTCCTCGTGGGCCGCGTTGCACAGCACGGCCTCGTCGTGGGTCACGGCCCAGCCCCAGAGTCCCTGATCGAGGGCGATGGGATTGTCGATCAGCTCCTGGGCGTACTCGTCGCGCGCCCAGACCGTGACGATGCGGCGCGCCTCCCAGTCGACCTTGCTGATCGCCAGCGTGTCGTACTCGACGAGGACCCGCAGCTTCTCGGTGATCGACTCGAAGACGACCTGCTCGTCGAGCGTCGACAGCACCGACTCGCTCACCCGCAGCAGGTCGCGCTGCGAGCGGAGCTGGCGCTCGAGCCGGCGCTCCTGCACCTGGAGCGCGGCGTACTGCTCGGCGTTCTCGATGGCGACGGCGGCCTGGTTGGCGAAGATCTCGACCGCGCCGACCGACTCCATGGTGGGCGGCCGCCGGTCGACCGGGTCGTAGACGTTGAGCGCGCCGAGCGGGCTACCGGCGCGCGACAGGAGCGGCACGATCAGGCAGTCGCCCGTCTGCCACTCGTCGTCGGCCCGCGGGCCGAGGTCGCTGAAGGGCAGCAGGCGCTGCTCATCGTCGCTCGGCGGCACGCGCCGGCGGCGCCGGAAGTAGGAGTTGCCCATGCGCGACTCGGGCCGCATGGCCTGCTCGAACACGAGGCGCGGGATCGCGGTCGTGAGCAGGTGGGTGGTGAGCTCGGGCGGGCCGCCCAGCGCGGCCCGGGCGCGGTAGGTCTCGTCGGTCTCGTCGTACAGGAACAGGCTCACCTGCCGGTAGCCGAGCGACTCGAGGACCGCCCCCGCGACACGCCGCAGCACGTCGTCCAGGTCGAGGGTCGCGCGCAGCTCGTAGCCGAGACGCAGCAGCGCCTCCATGGTCGAGGAGCGCTCGGCGAGCGCGGCGACGAGCTGGGAGCGGCGCTCGTAGAGATTGGCGTTGGTGATCATGAGCGCGGCGAAGCCGGCGACGGCCTGGCCGGCGCCGATGCGCTCCTCGTCGAACTCGGCCTCGACGCCGGGCTCGTCGAGTGCGGCGATGCCCAGCATCTCGCCGCCCGCCACGAAGGGCAGCACGAGCACCGTGCGGGCGTCGAGCCGCTCGAGCGCGGGCCGGTCGTCGCCCGCCGTGGCGGGGGTGAGGACGGCGGGCTCGCGCAGCGCCCGCAGCCGGTCGCTGATGCGTCCGGTGGCGTCGCCGAAGGGCGTGACCAGGGCGCTGCCCGTCGAGGCGGCCAGCCGCAGCCGGTCGCCCTCGACCAGCATGACGGCGCAGCGCGACACGCCGACCGCGACGGTGAGCCGCTGGGCGACCACGCCGAGGAGCTGGTGGATGTCGAGCGAGGCGGCGAGGTCGGCGGCTACCCGACCGAGCATCCCGGCCGCCGGCGTGAAGGGCGGCAGCGCCGGCTGCACGAAGGGCGCCGGCCGCCGGCCGAGCGCGACGAGCAGCGTGAGGCCGCAGACGGCGACGAGCGCGAGGATGGTCGAGTACAGGTCGAGCCGGCGGCCGGCGACGAGCATGACGGCGACCAGCGTGACGAGCAGGGCGAGCGCGAGCCCGCACGCGACGAGTGCCGTGCGCCGGCCACGGATCCGCTTTCGCACCTTGTCCTCCCCGACGCCGCCCCTTGCCCGTCGACGGCGTCTCCCAGTCATTGTCGTGCGCGCCCGGGCAATCCTTGAGCGTTTTGTTGTCAGCCCTGGCTACACCGACGGCCGGCTCGGGGGGCGATCGCCAGCGGCGGCCCTGGTCGGGCCCGCGACGACGGCGTCGTCGCGGGCGCTGGTGCGAGGTCGGGGAGCGCCTACTCGATCGGCGGGAAGACCCAGGCCGGGGGCTCCCGGCGGCGCTCGTCGGCGCGGCGGGCGCGCTCACCCTGAGCCCACGGGGCGCGCCGGCGGTCGAGCACGACACGCACGTCGTGACGACCCGCGTAGACGCGGGTGAACAGCTCGTAGAGCCGGTCTCTGGCGGGACCGGTGACCACGAGCTCCTTGACGTCGGTCGCTGCCATCGCACCCCCTTTGCCCTTGCCCGGGTGCATCTCGCGTCTCCGTCGGCGCTCGCCGCGACCGTATGCCCGGCTTCTCGTTTACGCAAGCAGCGGCCCGGGCGCCGCGAGCGTGGCCTAGACGGATGTTCCATGAGCGAGAAGAGATGCGGCGGGCGGGCCCGCATGGGCCCGCCCGCCGCGACGCGAAAGGCGTTTGTCGTGACCGCTCGGGGTCAGCCGATCACATCATGCCCGGAGGCATGCCGCCGCCACCCATACCGGCAGCCGGCTCCTTCTCGGGCTTGTCGGCCACGATGCACTCGGTCGTCAGGATGTTCTTGGCGATCGAGGCCGCGTTCTGCAGGGCCGAGCGGGTGACCATGGCCGGGTCGATTATGCCGGCCTTGACCATGTCCTCGTACACGCCGCTGTCGGCGTTCAGGCCCTGGCCCGTGGCCATGCCGCGCACGTTGTTGACCACGACGGAGCCCTCGAGGCCCGCGTTCTCGGCGATCTGGCGCAGCGGCTCTTCGAGCGCCCGCACGATGATCTGCTTGCCCGTGCGGAAGTCGACATCCTCGGACTTCCTGTCGACCTTGATCGCGCCCTGGGCGTTGATCAGCACGACGCCGCCGCCCGGCACGATGCCCTCCTCGAGGGCCGCGCGCGTGGCGTTCAGGGCGTCCTCGACGCGGTGCTTGGTCTCCTTCATCTCGACCTCGGTCGCCGCGCCGACCTTGACGACGGCGACGCCGCCGGCCAGCTTGGCGAGGCGCTCCTGGAGCTTCTCGCGGTCGAAGTCGGAGTCGGTGGTCTCGATCTCGGACTTGATCTGCTTGATGCGGCCCTTGATGCCGTCGGCCTCGCCGGCGCCGTCGACGATCGTCGTGTTGTCCTTGGTCACGACGACCTTGCGGGCCCGACCGAGCTGCGTGACGTTCGTGTTCTCGAGCTTGAGGCCCATCTCCTCGGTGATGACCTCACCGCCGGTCAGGATGGCGATGTCCTCGAGCATGCGCTTGCGGCGGTCGCCGAAGCCCGGCGCCTTGACGGCGACGCAGGTGAAGGTGCCGCGCAGCTTGTTGACGACGATGGTGGCGAGCGCCTCGCCCTCGACGTCCTCGGCCACGATCAGGAGCTGCTTGCCCTGCTGGATGACCTTCTCGAGCACGGGCAGGAGATCCTGGACGGCGCCGATCTTCTGGTTGGCGATCAGGATGTACGGGTCGTCGAGGACGGCTTCCATACGCTCGCTGTCGGTGATCATGTACGGGCTGAGATAGCCCTTGTCGAACTGCATGCCCTCGGTGAACTCGAGGTCGAGCCCGAAGGTGTTGGACTCCTCGACGTTCACCACGCCGTCCTTGCCGACCTTCTCGATCGCGTCGGCGATGACGTCGCCGACGGCGCGGTCGCGGGCCGAGATGGTGGCGACCCGGGCGATGTCCTCTTTGCCCGAGATCTCCTTGGAGGCCTTCTTGATGGCCTCGACGGCCTCGTCGACGGCGGCCTCGATGCCGCGCTTGATGGCCATCGGGTTGGCCCCGGCGGCCACGTTGCGCAGGCCTTCGCGGACGATCGCCTGGGCGAGCAGGGTGGCGGTGGTGGTGCCGTCGCCGGCGATGTCGTTGGTCTTGGTCGCGACCTCGCGGACGAGCTGGGCGCCCTGGTTCTCGAAGACGTCCTCGAGCTCGATCTCGCGTGCGATGGTCACGCCGTCGTTGGTGATGGTCGGGGCGCCGAACTTCTTGTCGAGCACCACGTAGCGGCCCTTGGGGCCGAGGGTGATCTTGACGGCGTCGGCGAGCGCGTTGACACCGCGCTCCAGGGCGCGACGCGCCTCGTCCTGATACTTGAGTTCCTTAGCCACGCTTCCTCAGCCTCCTCTCTATTTGACCGTGGCGAGGATCTCGCTCACCCGCAGGATGAGGAGCTCTTCGCCGTCGCTCGTCTTGTACTCGGTGCCCGAGTACTTGCCGTAGATGACCTTCTCGCCGACCTTGACATCCATCGGGATGCGCTTGGTGCCGGCCTCGTCCCACTTGCCGTCGCCCACCGCTACGACCTCGCCGAGCATGGGCTTCTCTTTGGCGGTGTCGGGAAGCACGATGCCGCTGGCCGTCTTCTCTTCACCTGTGACCGCCTTGATGATGACGCGGTCCTCGAGCGGCTTCAGCTTCATACAGCCCTCCTTCTCTGTCGCATTCTGGCACTCTCATCGTGAGAGTGCTAAGGTTCCGGGGTCGATATGGTATGGCCCCGGCGATCCACTTGTCAAACGATGGCCGCGGCGGCCGGCACGCGGCTCTCGCGGACCCCGGTGATATCCCCCATGAGCAGCACTTTCTTGCAGTCCGGTCGCTGCCCCCGAAGGCTGTCGTCGAACCACCGCGAGCGCCGCTGAGAGTAGAATCGCCGGCATGCGAGTGCTGCTGCAGCGCGTCACGCGAGCGCGGGTCGTCGTCGAGGGGCGCGAGGTGGCCGCCGTCGACGGCGGCTTCCTCGCGCTTGTCGGCGTCGGTCACGACGACACGAGCGCCACGGCCGCCCGCCTGGCGGCAAAGTGCGTGGCGCTGCGCGTCTTTGCCGACGAGCGCGGCCTCATGAACCGCGCCGTCGGCGAGGTCGGCGGCGCCGTCCTTGCCGTCTCGCAGTTCACGCTCTACGCCGACACACGGCGCGGCAACCGGCCGAGCTTCTCGAGCGCGGCGCCGCCCGAGCTCGCCGAACGGCTTTACGAGGAGTTCGCGGCCGCGGTGCGGGCCGCCGGCGTGCCGGTCGCGACCGGCGTCTTCGGCGCTCACATGAAAGTCGAGCTCGAAAACGACGGCCCGGTGACCATCCTGCTCGAGGCCTGAAGCGACGCGAGGGGCGGGGTCGCGGGTGCGCGCACGCACCCGTCGCCCCGCCCATCATGCACCGCGCCGGGCTCAGACCGGGCGCGGCGCTCCTGCGGCGAGCGATCCCCGCGGGCGGGTCAGACGCCGCTCATGACGGCCGGCTCCGCCTCGACCGGAGCCGGCGCCGGGACGCCGAGCTCCTCGCGCCCCACCGGCTCGATCTCGGCCTTGAGGGCGAGGCCGGCGAACACGGCGCCGAGCACGGCCAGCACGATCGGCGCCGACCACACCCAGACGTTGGCGGTGCGGAACTCGGCGTGCGTGTAGATCAGGCATTGGGCGATCACGCAGGCCACGGCGACGAGCACGCCGCCGAGCCAGCGGCTCGTCTGCACGACGAGCCCGCCGACGACCATCAGCAGGCCCATGGCGGCGAGCAGCCGCTGCGGGCTCACCACCACGCCGAGGATCTTCCAGTTGCCGCCCACCGCCCACGGGTGACGGCTGTGGATGTAGAAGGCCAAGGCGATCGCGACCACGCCGGCGACGACCGAGAGGCCGGTCGCAAGCGTGCGCCACGTGCCGAAATGGGCGCGACGCTCCGCGGCCGACACGGCCGGCATGCCGATCGAACCCTCGACCGCGTCGTCGGCCACGCCGCGGTACACGCGCTTGAAGATCAGGTAGGCGATCGGCCCGGACACGACGCCGACCAGGCCGCCGACCAGGTAGTCGCTGCCGTTCGTGAACAGCGCGTAGACGGCGATCGCGATCGGGAAGCACACCCAGACGGCGAGCAGCCAGGTGGGGATCGGGATGCGGTACGGTCGCGGCATGTCGGGCCGCTTGATGCGCAGCGCGACGCCTGCGATGAAGATCGGGATGTAGCTGAACATGAGCAGGAACACGTCGATCACGATCAAGGTGTCGAAGCTGCCCTTCACGAGGATGGCGTCGACGACGCCCATGATGAGGATGGCGATCCAGGGCGTGCCCCAGCTCTTGTGCGCCCGCCCCATGAACTTCGGGTAGAGGCGGTCGCGCGAGAGCTGGTACGACGGCCGCGAGCCGGTCGCCAGGTAGCCGGTGTACAGGCCCAGGTTGCTGGCGATCGCCGAGGCCAGCATGAGCCACATCAGGATGGCGCCGCCGGCGAGCTCGGCCGCCTTGACGAAGTCGATGCCGCCCTCGCTCGCGTCGGACACCATGTTGAGCCAGTTGCCCGGACCCGCCGCGCGGATGCCGGCCATGGTCGTGAGGGCGTAGGTGACGATCACGATCGGCACGGCGATCATGATTGCCCGCGGGATGACGCGCTGCGGGTTCTCGACCTCGGCCGCCACCGTCGACATCGACTCGTAGCCCGAGTACATCCACATCATCACGGCGAGGCCCAGGTTGCTGGCCGAGATGATGCCCTCGCCCTTGGGCAGGAAGGGCGAGACCGGGTTGGCGCCGCTCTTGGCGAAGGCCCACACGACGAAGATCACGAACGGCACCATGACGACGGCCTGGACGACGATCAGCGCCTTGCCGGTGAGGTCGAGGCCGCGGATGTTGATGAAGGTGAAGAAGGCGACCAGAGCGATGCCGAACAGCCAGCGCCAGTGGTCGCTGAAACCCCACTTGCTCTGGATGTAGGTGATGGCGAGCACGATGTACACCGACGAGTCGACGTAGAGCGACAGCGTCCACCACCAGCTCGACTGGAAGCCCCAGTACTCGCCCAGGCCGTGGCGCACCCAGCGGCCGAAGCCGCCCTCCTCGGGGATCGCCGAGCCGAGCTCCGACGCCAGGAACGCCATCGGCACGCTCCAGATGAACGGCAGCAGCACAATCATCAGGATGGTGAAGCCGGGCCCCGACGACGAGACCACGTCCTCCATGCCGAACGAACCCGAGCAGACCAGCGTAAAGACGACGACCACGACCGTGAAGAGCCGCATGCGGACGCGCTTGAGCGCAGGGTCGGTCAAGAAGTTGCCTACCTCGGACATGCATCCCCCCTGTGGCATCTAGGTGAGCCCCTGCGGGACGCGGCGCGCCCGCGGCGGCTCCGGCCAGATGTGCTGGAGGGGGCGGGTCCCCCCAGGATTGCCCCTCCGCGTCGCAGTGTACTAAAGGCCGGGCGGCGCTGAAAAGGGCGGCATCCCGAGGGGAACGCCCGCGGCGCCGGAGCGCCGCGATGCGGCGCACGGCCAACGACCGCGGCGGGCAGGCTCCAACCGCAGCGCGCCGGCTTGGGCCATGCCGCGCCGGCTCTAGCTGCGGCGCCGCAGCCCGGGAGCGAGCTTCCAGAGGTCGATGCCGAGCTTGTCGTTCTCGCGGTAGTCGATCGGCACCTCGACGACGACCGGCCCGCGCGCCGCCAGGGCGCGCTCGAGGACGGGGCGCAGGTCGCCGGCGCGCGCCACTCGATGACCCTCGAGGCCGAAGGCATGCGCGAGGGCGACGAAGTCGGGGTTGTCGAAGCGGGTGCCGCTCACGTGGCCGAAGGCGCGGCGCTGGTGCATCTCGATCAGGCCGTAGCTGCCGTCGGTCCAGACGAGCACCACGAGCGGGTTGCCGAGACGGCGCGCCGTCTCGAGCTCGCCGACGTTCATGAGAAAGCCGCCGTCGCCGACGATGGCGGCGATCTTGCGGCGGCCCTGCACCGTGAGCGCCGCGGCGATGGCGGCCGGCAGGCCGAACCCCATCGCCGCGAAGCCGTTGGAGATGAGCACGGTGTTGGGCTCGTCGGTCTCCCAGAAGCGGGCCACCCAGAGCTTGTGGGCGCCGACGTCGCTCACCAGGATGTCGTCGGGCGCTAGCAGGGCGCGCAGCTCGCGCAGCACGCGCTGCGGCTTGACCGGCGTGTCGTCGTCGGAGCCTCCGTCGAGCGCCGCCGCGAGGGCGCGGTGGTAGGGCGGCACGTCGAGCGCGGGCAGCGGCCTGTCGACGAGCCGGCGGCCGAGCTCGACGATGATGTGGGTGAGGTCGCCGACGAGCTCGACCTCGGGTACGTAGTGCGCGTCGATGTCGGGCGTCGCCGTGTCGATGCAGACGATGCGCCGGTCGCCGGCCGGGTTCCAGGCGGCCGGCGCCCACTCGACGAGGTCGTAGCCGACGCACACCACGAGGTCGGCGCGGCCGAGGATGCCGGCCGGGTAGTCCTGGGCCTGCAGGCCGGCGGTGAACAGGAAGTGCTCGTCGTCGCCGTGCAGCACGCCCTTGCCCATGAAGGTGGTGATCACGTGCAGGCCGGTGCGCCGACAGAGCTCACGCAGCGCCGGCGCGGCGCCCTGCCGCACCACGCCGTGGCCGACGAGCAGCACGGGCAGCCGCGCCTTGCGGATGAGACGAGCGGCCGCGCCCAGGGCCGCGTCGTCGGGCTCGCTGACGGGGGGCGGCGTGCGCTGCAGGCAGCGGCCGGCGAAAGCGGGCGCGGCCATGACGTCGGCCGGCAGCTCGAGGTGCGTCGCCCCGGGCTTCTCGGCGGTGGCCACGGCGAAGGCCTTGCGCACCGCCTCGGCCACGGTGCGCGGGTCGTGGACGCGTGCGTTCCACTTGGTCATCGGCTCCATCATCTCGACGGTGTCGATGAACTGATGGGTCTCCTTGTGCATGCCGGTCAGGTCGACCTGGCCGGTGATCGCCACGACGGGGGCGTGATCGAGGTTGGCGTCGGCGATGCCCGTCGCCAGGTTGGTCGCCCCCGGGCCGAGCGTCGCCAGGCAGACGCCGGCCTTGCCGGTGAGGCGACCGTAGGCCTCGGCCATGAAGGCCGCGCCGGCTTCGTGACGTGTGGGGATGAAGGTGATCTGCTCCGAGCGGTCGAGGGCCTCGTTCACGTCGAGCGTCTCCTCGCCGGGGATGCCGAAGACGTACTCGACGCCCTCGTTCTCGAGGCAGGCCACGAACTGGTCGGCGGCGATCGTCGGGCGCGCAACAGCCGGCGACGCCGTCCTGCGCGTCGTCGTCGCGCCGCTTCTGCCTGTCTGCCGGTTCGCCATTTGCCTACGTGGTGCGGTTGTACCCCGTACGACGCCGCGCGGAGCAGGCCGGACCGTCAGCGCGTGCGGCGGTCGAGCGCCGGCTCCGACGCGTAGGCGTCGAGGCCGAGGTAGTCCGGCCAGGCCACGGCCGGCAGATGGCGCGCGGCCAGGCCGACCATGGCGGCGTTGTCGGTGCACAGCGCGACCGGCGGGATGAAGGGCTCGAGGCCGTGCCGGGCGCAGGCCTCGGCGAGGCGGCGGCGCAGCCGCGAGTTGGCGGCCACGCCGCCGCCGACCGCGACCCGGCGCAGGCCCTCGTCCTGCGCGCAGCGCACGGCCTTGGTCACGAGCTGATCGACGATCGCCTCCTGGTACGAGGCGGCGACCGCGGCGCGACGGGTCTCGTCCGCCGCCGCGTCGGGGTGCTCGCGCAGGTGGTAGAGCAGCGCGGTCTTGAGGCCGCTGAAGCTGAAGTCGAAGCCGCGCGGCAGGCTGCGCGGAAAGGCGACGGCGGCCGGGTCGCCGCGCGCCGCGAGCCGGTCGAGCTCGCGGCCGCCGGGGTAGGGCAGGCCGAGCAGGCGGGCGCCCTTGTCGAACGCCTCGCCGGCCGCGTCGTCGAGCGTTCGGCCGATCACCCGGAACTCGACGCCGCGCTCGACCACGGCGAGCAGCGTGTGGCCGCCGCTCGCGGTCAGGCAGACGAAGGGCGCCTCGACGCCAAGCGCATAGCTCGCCGCGAGGTGGCCCTGCAGGTGGTCGACCGGCGTGAGCGGCAGCCGGCGGGCGTAGGCCAGCGCCTTCGCTCCGGCCAGGCCCACGAGCAGCGCGCCGATCAGGCCGGGGCCAATGGTCACGGCCAGGCCGTCGATCGCGTCCCAGCCGACCGCCGCCTCGTCGAGGGCGTCGGCCACGGCGCCGACCAGCAGCTCGGCGTGGCGCCGCGACGCCACCTCGGGCACCACACCCCCGAAGGCGGCGTGGAACTCGTGCTGCGACGACACGATCGACGAGCGGATCGGGTCGGCGCCGGGCGCCGCCGCGGTGTCGACGACAGCCGCGCTCGTGTCGTCGCACGAGGTCTCGATGCAGAGCAGCAGGCTCACGCCGAGTCGCCCTCCCACTCCTTCCACATGATCAGCGCGTCCTCGCGGTTGTCGGAGTAGTAGCCGCGCCGCACGCCCGTCGTGACGAAGCCGTAGCTGCGGTAGAGCTCGATGGCCGGCTCGTTGGAGACCCGCACCTCGAGCGTGTGGCCCCGGTGCGGCCGGTCCTCGGTGATCGCGAAGTAGCTCTCGAGCAGGTCTGAGGCCAGGTGACGGCGGCGCTGCTGCGCGCTCACGGCCAGGTTCATGATGTGCCAGACGTCGACGAACATGTCGGCGATCAGGTAGCCGACCAGGCGGCCGTCGAGCGTGCAGCCCAGGCACAGCGCCTCGGGCTTGACGACCATCGAGCTGAACACGTTCGGGTGCCAGGGCAGCGTGAAGGTGGCGTTCTCGATCGCGACGACGGCGCCGACGTCGGCCGGCACGAGCCGGCGGATCACGACCGGCGGGCCGGCCGGACGGCCGGGCAGGGTGTCGGTCACGGCGCACCTCCCGAGGGCACGGACGAGCCGGCGCCGCTCGCGGCCCCGGCGTCGTCCGCGGCCGCGCGTCCAGGCGCCGGCGCGCTGCGGGGCACGGCGTCGGGCTCGCGGCCGTAGATGGGCAGCGTCGCGGCGAAGCCGCGCGTCGCGGCCGGCGAGCCGGCCAGGTACGTGCGGGCCACCAAGAGCGCATCGACGGTGGCCAGGGCGCGCTCGTGCACGACGGCCGGCGGCAGCCGGTCGGCGTGCAGCAGCGCGCCGTCGCCGCCGACCAGGGCTCCCGGCCACGGCTCGAGAAAGGCCGCGAGGTCGCCGGCCGCCACGACGGTGAGGGGCACGACCGGCTCGAGCGCCGGCCAGGCGGGCGGCAGGCCGCCGGCTGCGGCCGGCCGCGCGCGATACACGGCCGCGAACACCTCGTCGCGGCGACCGTCGATGAGCGGCACGACACAGGGGGCGCTTGCCCCGGCCTCGCCCGCGGCGAGGCCTCCGGCGAGCGCCTCGAGGCTCGGCACCCCGGCGAGCTGCAGGCCGGCGCCCTGCGCCAGGGCGCGCGCCGCGGCGATGCCGATGCGCAGCCCGGTGAACGTGCCCGGACCGAGCCCGCAGACGACGGTGTCGACCGCGGCGAGGCTCACGCCGGCCGCGGTCAGCGCCTCGTGCACGCACTCGAGCAGGCGGCGGGCCTGGCGGCCGTCGGAGAGCGGCCGCGAGCGGCCCGGCGCCAGGCCGGCGTCGTCGCAGACCGCGGCCGAGGCCGCGCTCGAGGTGTCGAGCGCCAGGATCACGCGGTCGCCTCGCCGGCCGCGGCCGGCGGGCCGCCCGGTGAGGGCGGTCGGTCGCCCGATCGAGCGGCCCCGTCGGGTGCCAGCGCCACCTCGCCGAAGCCGCCGGCGGCGCGCAGGGCGCCGGCGAGCGCGGCCTCGAACCGGGCGGCGGCGCGCAGCGTGAGGCCGCGGCTCTCGAACGTGCGATGGCTGAGCAGCACGTCGACGTCGGCGGCCGGTAGCTCCGCCGCGGCCGCCTCGGGCCACTCCACGAAGGTGAGCGCGGCGCCCTCGAGGTAGTCGTCGAAGGCGAACAGGCCGGCGTCGGCGCCGGGGCTCAGGCGGTACAGGTCGAGGTGGTGCAGACGCAGGCCGCCGGCGCCCTCGTAACTCTGCGCGAGGGTGAACGACGGGCTCGCCACGACGCCTTCGACGCCCAGGGCGTGCAGCACCTCGCGCACCAGGGTCGTCTTACCGGTGCCCAGGTCGCCGCGCAGCGTGACGAGCGCCGGCGGTGCGAGCGCGGCGGCGAGCAGCGCGGCGAACGTCCCGGTGGCGTCCGGCGAGGTGAGCGTGGCCGTCAGCATCGGTCAGAAGAGACCGAGCTGCTCGGCCGGGCCTCCGGCCGGGCGGACCGCCGGCGGCGCGGGGCCGCGCTCGGCGGAGGGCGGCAGGGCGCCCTGCGGGCCGATCGTGGGCAGCGACTCGTCGCCGCCACCGGCGGCGCCGTCGTCGGATTCGAGCGGCAGGGCGAGCACCTCGGGCAGGCGTAGGAAGTCCTGTTTGAGCGTCTCGAGCATGGCCGGCGTGTAGAGCGCTGCCGCGGGGTGGAAGATCGGGTAGAGATAGAGCTCGCGGGCGCCCAGGCGCTTGCGCTGCGGGATGCCGTGCACGCGCGTGATGCCGGTCGGGCTGCCCGACAGGAGCTTGGTCGAGAAGTTGCCCAGCGTGCAGATCACGCGCGGCGCGATGAGCTCGATCTGGCGCAGCAGGAACGGCTCGCAGGCCTCGATCTCCTCGGGCTTGGGGTCGCGGTTGTTGGGTGGCCGCGACTTGAGCACGTTGCCGATGTAGACGCGCTCGCGGCTCAGGCCGATCGTAGCGAGGAGCTGCTCGAGCAGCTTGCCGGCCTGACCGACGAACGGCCGGCCCTGCTGGTCCTCGTGATAGCCCGGCGCCTCGCCGACGAACATGAGGTCGCTGTGAGGGTCGCCCTCGCCGAACACGACCCGCGTGCGGGTGCCGGCGAGCGCGCACTTCTCGCAGGCCTCGGCCTCGCGCCGCAGGGCCTCGAGCTCGGCTACGACCGGATCGTCAGTGGCAGGTGGCACAGGACGAGCCCGCACACGTCGAGCAGCTCTTGCTCGCCCCGCCGCCGCCCAGGCCGGGCGAGCTCGAGTGCACGGCGAAGGCCGACAGCAGCCGGCGCACGTCGCCGGTCGCACACTCGGGGCAGCGCGGCTTGTCGCCGCTGCGCACGAGCTCCTCGAACCGCAGCTCGCAACGCTCACAGATGAACTCGTAGATGGGCATGGCGCAAGTGTACCACCGGGGTCCCTTCCGGGACCGTGCCGGCGCGCGCCCGAGCCGCGCGTACGCACCCCGAGCGCGCGACGGAGCAATGCCCGCGTGGGCGACGGCAACGGCTCGAGCGGGCGGCGCCGGCGAAGGGCTCGATCGGCCGCGCTCGCGACGGGGTCGAGCGGGCGGCGCCTTCCCCTGCCGTCGAGACCAGCCGCCCACGTTTGTCCAAGCCGTCCCTGCGGCACGATTGACGCTGCCGGGACCGGTGCCTACTCTGTGAGTGGACGAACGGTCGTCGGCCGCTCGCCCGCCGTGCCCGCTTCGAGCCCGAGGGCAGGAGACGGGGACGACCGCCGGAACAAAGGTGCGCCGAGACGAAGGTCGGCGCGGTACCGCCCGCCACGGGAGGACTGCAGCCAAGGAGCCGTCGCCTTGCTTCCACGCGAAGCGCTGCGGATCTGTGTGATCGGACCAGGCCGTCTGGGGCTGACGCTCGTCGCGTCGCTCAGACAGGCCGGCCTTGCCGTACCCGCTGTCGTGGCCTCGCCGGGCGTTGCGCTCGACCCCGCCGCCGACCCGCCCCGCCTGGCGCTGAGCGATGCCGTCGCCCAGGCCGACGTGGTCTGGATCGCGACGCCCGACGACGCCATCGAGGGCGTCGCCCACGACGTCGCGGCGGCGCTGCCCAGGCCCCTCGAACGGCCGGTCGCGGCGGTCCACTCGAGCGGCCTGGGCGCGCTCGCGCTGCTCGCGCCGCTGCGCGGCCACACGGCCGGCATCCTGTCGCTCCACCCCCTGCAGAGCTTCGCCGCCCCCGGCGACGCCGCCGCGCTGCGTGGCGTGCCGATGGCGGTCACGGGCGACACGCCGGGCGACCTCGAGCTCGGCACGTGGCTCGCCGAGCGGCTCGGCTGCCGCCCCTTCGTGCTGGCCGACGACGCCAAGCCGCTCTACCATCTGGCGGCGGCCGTGGCGAGCAACCTGTTCGTCGCGCTGCAGAGCGAGGCCGGCGAGCTGGCCGCGGCGGCGACGGGCCTCGAGCCCGGCGACGCCGCCCGCCTGCTCGCCACGCTCGTCGCCACCACGGCCGCGAACCTCGCCGCCCGCGGGCCGGCCGGCGCCCTCACGGGCCCGGTCGCGCGCGGCGACGTCGGCACCGTGCGAGCCCACCTCGAGCTGCTGGCCGAGCAGGCACCGCGCTTCGCCGACACCTACCGCGCGCTGTCGCTGCAGGCGCTCCACCTGGCGGCGCCGCGCCTGGACGACGAGGCCGTGCACGCCCTGCGCGAGCTGCTCGACCGCCCCGACGGACGCCTGTGAGCGCCGCCGCCGACACGAGCCCGCTGGCGCCGGCCGGCCCGGGCGCGGCCCACGGCGCCGGCCGGCGCGCCGGCGCGTCCGGCGCCCCTGCGGTCACGCGCACCGTCGCCGAGACGCGCCGGGTGCTCGCCGCCCTGCCGCGGCCGCTCGGCCTGGTGCCCACCATGGGCGCCCTGCACGACGGCCACCTGGCGCTCGTGCACTCGGCGGCCGCCGAGTGCGCGACCGTGGCCGTCTCGATCTTCGTGAACCCCACGCAGTTCGGCCCCGACGAGGACCTCGCCCGCTACCCGCGCGACGAGGCCCGCGACGTCGGCCTGGCGGCCGCGGCCGGCGCCGGGCTCGTCTTCGCGCCGTCGGCCGCCGAGATGTACCCGCCGGAGCGCGCCACCACGGTGCGGCTCGAGGGCCCCCCGGCGGCCGGCTTCGAGGCCGCCGAGCGACCCGGCCACTTCGACGGCGTGGCGACGATCGTGACCAAGCTGCTGACGATCGTCGCCCCCGACCGCGCCTACTTCGGCCGCAAGGACGCGCAGCAGCTCGCCGTCGTGCGGCGCCTCGTGGCCGACCTCGACCTGCCGGTCGCGATCGTCGCGGTCGACACCGTACGCGAGGCCGACGGCCTCGCCATGAGCTCGCGCAACGCCTACCTCACGCCGGCCGAGCGCGCCGCGGCCCCCGCGCTGCGGCGCGCCCTGCTGGCCGGCCGCGCGGCGGCCGGGCGCGGCGCGCCGGCGATCGTCGCCGCGGTCGCGGCGCACCTCGCCGGCGAGCCGCGCTTCGCCCTCGACTACGCCGTCGTCGTCGACCCCGACCGCTTCACGCCGGTCGACGATGGCGGCCCCGTGCCGCCCGCCGGCCTGATCGTGGCTGCCGCGCGGCTCGGCGGCACCAGACTGCTCGACAACCTGCCCGTCGACGACGCCACCGTGGCGGCACGACCGACGGGCACGGCCGCAGACCAGACACCCGGCCCGTCCGGCGGGCCGGACACGACCTCGCCGCCCGCAGCGCGGGCGGCGCGACAGGAGGACTGAGAGACCGTGGCGACAGTGATGATGAACGGCCGGCGAAAGGCGGCGGTCCGCGAGGGCCTGATGTGCGTCGTGACCGGCTCGATAGAGTTCTCGAGCGGCGGCGACGCCGACATGATCGGCATCACCGACGAGGTCGCCGAGGCGGTCGCCCGCACGGGCCTGCGCGACGGCACCGTGACCGTCTTCGTGCCAGGCGCGACCGGCGCGGTGACCACCCTCGAGTACGAGCCCGGCGTCGTGCACGACGTGCAGGAGACGCTCGACCAGATCACCCCGCCCGACCGCCACTACCTGCACAACGACAACCTGCGCGACGGCAACGGCCACTCGCACGTGCGGGCCGGCCTGGTCGGCCCCTCGCTGACCGTGCCGTTCGTCGACGGCCGGCTCACGCTCGGCCGCTTTCAGACGATCGTCTTCTGCGACTTCGACGCGCGCCCGCGCGACCGCCAGATCGTCGTGCAGGTGATGGGCGTATGAGCGCCGAGAACGGCGCCGTCGCGCCGGCGAGCGGCCCCGCGGCGCCGGCCGCGAGCGGCGCCGCGCGCGTGACCCTGCAGGTGGCGCTCGACTTCGTCGACCTGCCGCGCGCTCTGCAGGTCGCGCGCGAGGCGGTCGCCGGCGGCGCCGACTGGGTCGAGGCCGGCACGCCGCTCATCAAGGCCGAGGGCCTCGCCGCCGTGCGCGAGCTCAAGGCCGCGTTCCCCGACAAGCTCGTCTTCGCCGACTTGAAGACGATGGACGCCGGCCGCATCGAGGTCGAGTACGCGGCCAAGGCCGGCGCCGGCCTGGTCGGCGTGCTCGGCGCCGCCAGCGACTCGACCATCAAGGAGTGCATCGAGGCGGCCCACAACTACGGCTGCAAGCTGATCGTCGACATGATCGAGGTGGCCGACCCGGTCGCCCGCGCCCGGCAGGCCGAGGCCTGGGGCGCCGACTACGTCGGCATCCACACCGCCATCGACCAGCAGATGCGCGGCGAGGCGCCCTTCGCCACGCTGCAGGCGGTGGCCGCGGCCGTCGCCATCCCGGTGAGCGCCGCCGGCGGCATCAACTCCGAGACGGCGGCGGCCGCGGTGGCGGCCGGCGCCGGCGTCGTCGTGGTGGGCGGCGCCATCACCAAGGCGACCGACGCCACGGCCGCCACGGCCGAGATCAGGCGCGCCCTCGACCGGGGCGTCGCCATCGAGACCACCCTCTACAAGCGCGCCGGCGAGGCCGACATCAGGGGCGTGCTCGAGCAGGTCTCGACCGCCAACATCTCCGACGCCTGGCACCGCCAGCCGAGCCTGCACGGCATCAGGCCACTGCTGCCCGGCTCGCACATGTGCGGTCCGGCGGTGACCGTGCGCACCTACCCGGGCGACTGGGCCAAGCCGGTCGAGGCGATCGACGTCTGCCGGCCCGGCGACGTGCTCGTGGTCGACGCCTTCAACAGCTACCCCGCCATCTGGGGCGAGCTCGCCACCCACAGCGCCAAGGTCAAGGGCGTGGCCGGCCTCGTCGTCTGGGGCGCGATCCGCGACACGCCCGAGATCGCCCGGCTCAGCTTTCCGGCCTTCTCGAGCCTCGTGTCGGCCAACGCCGGCGAGCCCAAGGGCTTCGGCGAGGTCAACGTGCCGGTGCTGATCGCCGGCCAGACGGTCGAGCCCGGTGACTGGGTGGTCGGCGACGACGACGGCGTGATCGTGCTGCCGCGCGCGCAGGCCGTCGAGCTCGCCAACCGCGCCATGGACGTGCTCGAAAAGGAGAACCGCCTGCGCGGCGAGATCGACGCCGGCAAGACGCTGGCCGAGGTCGCCTACCTGCAGAAGTGGGAGAAGGCGCGCTAGGAGCCGGTGCGGACGCTCCAGTAGCGTCGCAGCGCGACGACCGTCCAGACGGCCTCGACCACGCCGAACGGCCAGGCGCCCGACAGAAAGCCGTAGCTGCTCGACAGCGCACAGCCGGCGGCGAAGGCCACGACGAAGCGCGGCCCGCGCCGCTCGAGCGCGTACATCAGCATCATGAACGTGACCGCCACGACGCCATAGAGCGTGACCGCGCTCATGCCGTCCTCCCTGGTCGCGCCGCCCGCGCCACCCGCAGCGTATCACCGTCGCCGGCGGCCGCCGCGAGCGCCCGGCGCAGCGCTGCAAGGCTGGGCGCCCGCACCAGATGGCCGCGACAGCCGCAGTCCGACGAGCCGAAGCCGGCGGCGGCATCGCAGGACGGGTCGGGCCCGTCGCCGGCGAGCGCTGCCCGCAGGCGCGCGGCCAGGGCGCACTCGTCGAGCGCCGTGTCGAGCAGCCAGGCGCGGCGGGCCGGCCACGGCGTGAACAGATAGTCGGCGTGCCAGCGCAGCGGCTTGGCCGCGCGGCGGTGGCGCGCGACGCGGGCGTCCCGCCCGCGTCGCGCACTGCCCACGTAGGCCTGCCAACCGCGCTCCAGGCGGAGCGGACCGAGCGCGCCCACGGCGATCGTCGCGCCCCGCGGCAGCCAGGCCGCGACCACGTACAGGCGGTTGGCCGTCACGACGGGAACGGTCGCCCGGCCGCTTCGATCTGCAGGAGCGCCACGGTGAGCGTGGCGCTCACACGGGTCCCCGGCCGAGGCGGTCGTCGTCGCTGCGCCGCGGCGCCCGGCGCCGCGCCGGGCCCCCGGCCGGCGAGGTCGCGCGGCGCGCCGCGGCGCGCCGCGCGTGCTCGCGCTCGAGCGCCTCTCGGCCGCCGGTAGCGAGCCGCCGGCCGCGCGGCAGCGGCTGGCAGCGCGGGCAGAAATGCGTGCCGCGTCCGCCGAGCTCGATACGGCGCACCGGCGTGCCGCACACGCGGCAGGGCTCGCCGCCGCGGCCGTAGACGTTGAGGATCTCCTGAAAGGCGCCGCGCAGACCGGCCGGGTCGACGAAGCTCTCGATCGAGGCGCCCTCGTGGTCGATGCCGAGCTGCAGCGTCTCGAGCAGGGCGTCGCGCAGGCGCGCGACCTCGCCCGGCCCGAGGGTGCCGGCCACGCGCAGCGGGTTGAGGCGGGCCCGAAAGGCGGCCTCGTCGGCGTAGATGTTGCCGACGCCGGCGATGCGGCGCTGGTCGAGCAGGAACGACTTGAGCGGCGCGGTGCGACCCTCGAGCGCGCCGCGCAGATAGCCGGTCGTGAACGACTCGCCGAACGGCTCGGGGCCCATGGCGGCGAAGAACCCGTCCTCCGCCGCGGCCGGCAGCACCCAGACGCGCCCGAAGCGGCGCGTGTCGTAGAAGAGCAGCTCGCCCGCCGGGCGCAGGCGCAGCGCAAAGCGCGGCACGGCGCCGCCGGCCTCGGGCGCGAGCAGCAGCCGGCCGGTCATGCGCAGATGCACGACGAGCAGGGCGCCGTCGAGCTCCACGATCAGGTACTTGCCGCGCCGGCGCAGCGCCACGACGCGGCGGCCCAGCAGCCTCTCGCCCAGCTCGGCCGCGGTCTGGACCGACACGACCGGGTCGTTCACGACGACGTCGCCGATCACGGCGCCGGGCAGCACGCCGGCCAGGCGCCGCCGCACGGTCTCGACCTCGGGCAGCTCAGGCACGGCTCACCTCCTCTGCCCCGTCCGCTCCAGCTTCGCGCTCCCACCAGGCGAGCAGGTACGCCCTGGCCTGCGCCGGGGTCGTCACGAGGCCACAGTCGGCCTCCTCGCGCAGGGCGGCCAGGGCGCGACCGACGGTCGCACCCTGGCCGAGCCCGAGGAGCTCCATGACCTCGTCGCCGCGCAGCAGCGGCGGCGCGGCGGCCGGCGCGTCGCCGAACACGTCGCGGGCGATGCGGAAGTGGCGCGCCAGCGAGCGCGGCGGCGTGCGCTCACCGCGCGTCGCGACGCGGTCGGCCAGCGAGAGCGCGATCGCCTCGAAGACGAACGGCTCGACGTCGCGCCGAAAACGCACGAGGGCGCGTAGCGTGAGCGGCATCTCGCGCACGAGAAAGCCGAGCCGCAGGTGCTGGCGCACGAGGACGGCCAGGTAGTGCTCGAAGCGGCGGCTCAGGTGCAGGCGGCGGCAGACGCCGCGCGCGAGCTCCTCGCCGCCGCGGTCGTGCGAGAAGAAGGTCACGCGGCCGTCGGCGTCGACGTTGCGGGCGGCGGGCTTGCCGACGTCGTGCAGCAGCACGGCCCAGGCGAGGGGCGCCAGGGCGGCCGCGCCAGGCAGGCCGGCCGCGCTCGGCGGCGCCAGGAACCGCTCGCCGCCGAGCGCGGCCACCACCTGCGGCAGAAAGGCGAGCGCCTCGAGGGTGTGGTCAAAGACGTCGAGGTGATGGTAGGGATTCTGCGTGACGCCGCGGCAGGCGGCGAGCTCGGGCAGCACGACGTCGAGCGCGCCCAGGTCGGACAGGCTGCGCACGGCCCGGGCCGCCGCCGGCAGGCCGAGCAGCACGGTGAGCTCGCGCTCGAGCCGCTCGACGCTCACGCCGGCGAGCCCGGCGGCCGCCGCGGCGGCCGCCTCTTCGAGGCCGGGCGCCGGCTCGAGCTCGAGCTCGTAGCGCAGCCGGACGAGCCGCACCACGCGCAGCGGGTCGTCGAGCAGGGCCGACGGCGAGCAGGGCGCCAGGCGCCGGGCGCGCAGATCGGCGAGGCCGCCGCAGGGGTCGAGCAGGTCGCCGGGCGACACGGCCAGGGGCCGGGCCAGCGCGTTCACGGTGAAGTCGCGGGCGCGCAGATCAGCGGCGATCGTCGCGCCGCGCAGCGGCGCGACGTCGACGTGACCGCCCTCGCAGGCGATGCGCCACGCCGGAAAGCGCTCGGAGTACGAGAAGACGGCGCCGCCGAGCGTGGCCGCCAGGGTGCGCGCGAACGTCTCGGCGTCGCCGGCCACGACCAGGTCGAGGTCGTCGCAGAGACGGTGCAGCAGGGCATCGCGCACACCGCCCCCGACGATCCAGGCCCCGTCGCTCGCGGCGGCCGCGGGAGCAGCCGCGGCGGCGATGGCGTGGACGTCGAGCATCGCGCCCCGTCAGGCGGTGTCGAGCGGGCCGGCGGCCACGTCGGGGCCCGTCAGGGCGCTCGCCGGGCGAACGGCCGGCCGGACCTCGACGTCGGCAGGCGTCTCGATGTAGCGCCGCACGACGCGCGGCGCCACGTCGCAGGCGACCTCGTAGTTGATGGTGTCGAGCAGCCGGGCGACGTCTTCGGCAAGGATCCGCTCGCGACCCGACCGGCCGATGAAGACGACCTCGTCGCCAGGCCGCACCGCGGCCGGGTCGTCGGGCACGAGCACGGTGAGCTGGTCCATGCTGATCGTGCCGGCGATGCGGCAGCGCCGCCCGGCGATCAGCACGTCGCCGCGGTTGGTGAGCGCCCTGGCGACGCCGTCGGCGTAGCCGATCGGCACGATCGCCAGGCGCGCCGGACGGTCGGCGATGAACCGGCGGCCGTAGCCCACCGAGTCGCCCGGCCTGACCTGGCGGATGCCGGCGACGTACGAGGTGAGCCGCAGAGCCGGCCGCAGGCCGCGCGGCGCGGGGTCGTCGCCGAACGGCGACAGGCCGTAGATCGCGATGCCGGTGCGCACGAGGTCGAAGTGAGCGGCGGGTTCGCGCATGGTGGCGGCGCTGTTGGCCGTGTGGGCCACGAGCCGCGGATCGGCCGCCTTGAGCTCGGCGGCGAGCGCGCTGAAGCGCTCGAGCTGCCCCACGAAGAAGGCGGGGTCGTCTTCGTCGGCGGTGGCGAAGTGGCTCATGAGGCCGGCCAGCGAATCGCCGGCGGTCGCGGCCAGCTCGCGCGCCTCGCGCTCGTGCACGCCGAGCCGTCCCATGCCCGAGTCGAACTTGACGTGCAGCCGCACGCGGCGCCGCAGCGCCTCGTCGAGGAAGGGCCGCGACCACACGGCGACGTCGGCGTGGGCCCGTGCCGCGCGGGCGAGCTCGCGGCCGGTGAGCGGACCGAAGATGAGGATCGGCGCGGCGAGCGCCGCCTCGCGCAACTCCTCGGCCTCGGTGACCGTGGCCACGCCGAGCCACGACGCGCCGGCGCGGAGCGCCGCGCGCGCGACCGGCACGGCGCCGTGACCGTAGCCGTTCGCCTTGACCACGGCGCACAGCGAGGCGCCCGGGGCGAGCAGGCCGGCGAGCAGCGCGATATTGTGGCGGACGGCCGAGAGGTCGACCGTGGCGAGCGCCCGCTCCCTGCCGTCGAGCACGTCAGATACCCAGCATGCGGACGATGTCGTGCCGCGCGATGATGCCGACCACGCGGCCGTCGTCGACGACCGGCACCCGGTCGATGCGCTCGTCGGCCATGATGGTCGCGGCCCGGCCGGCCGGGTCGCCTGGCGCCACCGTGAGCACGCGGGTCGTCATGATGTCGCCGACCGTGCTGCCCACCATCTTGCGCAGGCGCTCCTCGAACTTCTTCTGGCCGCCCAGGAACACGAGGCTGCCGAGTACCTCGACGAAGTGCGGCGCCCGCACGTCGGCGTCCTCGACCACGAGGTCTCCCTCGGTCACCATGCCGACCAGGCGGCCGTCGCCGTCGACCACCGGCACCCCGCCCAGGTCCTTCGCGCGCAGGAGCTGGACGAGCTCGTGCACCGTGGCGTCGGGAGCGATCGTCACGACCTTGCGTTCCATGATGTCGGCGGCCGTCGGCTCGCCGGCCCCGGTCGGGGCGGCGTCGCGCCGGGCCCCTGCGTCGTCTGTCACCTGGTCACCGTCCGTGATCGTGGTCGTCGTGGTCGTCGTCGTGGTCGTGCTCGTCGTCGTCGCCGAGCACGAGACGCTCGACGGCGAGGGGCAGGTAGTCGAACAGGTCGCTGGCGATCATGCCCTCGGCGCTCACCGCCGTGTCGACCGCCATGTCGGCCGCGAGGCCGTGCACGAAGCCGCCCAGGCAGGCCGCCTCGGTGGCCGGCAGGCCCTTGGCGAGCTGGCCGGCGATGACCCCGGTCAGCACGTCTCCGGTGCCGGGCGTCGCCAGGCCGGGGTTGCCGGTCGGCACCACGAAGGCCGTGCCGCCGGGATCGGCGACGATCGTGTGCGACCCCTTGAGCAGCACCGTGGCGCCGCTGCGCCGCGCCGCCTCGCGGGCCGCCGCGAGGCGCTGCGCCGCTACCTCGGACGCTGCGCGGCCGAGCAGGCGGCCGAGCTCTCCCTCGTGCGGGGTCAGAACGGTCGGCGCCGTGCGGCCGGCGAGCGACTCGAGGTCGGCGCCGAGGGCGTGGAGCCCGTCGGCGTCGATCACGAGCGGCACGTCGCCGGCCGCCTTGACGAGCTCGCGCACCAGGGCCACGGTGTCGTCGTCGCGGCCCATGCCCGGGCCGAGCGCGGTCGCCTTGAGACGGCCCATCTCGGCCCGCAGGGCGTCGAGGTCGGCGAGACCCAGCCGTTCGCGGCCGCCGGCCGGCACGTTGATGACCTCGAGATAGGGCTTCTCGGCCACAAGGTCGGCCGGCAGCATGCAGTGCACGAGGCCGGCCCCCGAGCGCAGCGCGCCGAGCGCCGCCATCGCGGCCGCGCCGCCCATGCCGGGCGAGCCGCCCGCGACGAGCACCGTGCCGACCGAGCGCTTGTGGTCGGCCTCGGTCTTGGGCCGCACGACCATGCCGACGGCGTCGCTCGTGAGCACGAACACGTCGGGCTGCTCGTCGCACAACGGCGGGATGCCGATCGGCACGACCAGGATGTGGCCGGCGCAGCGCTCGCCCGGGCTCACGAAGTGGCCGACCTTGGGCGCGTGCAGCGTGACCGTGAGGTCGGCGAGCACCGCCGGCCCGGCGAGCTCGCCGGTCGAAGCGTCGACGCCCGAGGCGATGTCGATCGCGACGACCGCCGCCGCCGCGGCGTTCATCTCGGCGATCGCGTCGGCCGCGGCGCCGCGCGCCGCGCCGCTGAAGCCGGTGCCGAAGACGGCGTCGACCGCGACGTCGGCGTCGTCCACCGGCCCGACGCCGTCGACCACGTCGACGCCGAGCCGCTCGGCGATCTGCAGGTTGAGGAGGGCGTCGCCCTGGTAGGCGTCGCGGCCGGCGATCGCAAAGACGGTGACCTCGACGCCCGCGTTGAACAGCTCTCGGGCGACGACGAAGCCGTCGCCGCCGTTGTTGCCCTTGCCGGCGTAGACCACCACGCGCTCGGGCTCGAAGGCGCGCACGAGCTCGCGCGCGACGGCCGCGCCGGCGCGCTCCATCAGGTGTCCGCCGGGAATGCCAAGCCCCTCGATCGCGGCGGCGTCGGTGGCCCGCATCTGCTCCGCCGTGAACAGGCCGAGCGACAGCGACTCGAGCATCGTCATCCTCCCTTGCCTTCGCTCTCCGGCGGAGCGTCGCCGGCCGTGTGACCCACCGCGACGGCCATGGCATAGGCCATGCCGGCCGTGTGGCTCAGAGACAGTTCTACCCTCGTGACGCCCAGTCGTCGAGCGACCTCGGCGACGTGGCCGTGCAACGCCACCCGCGGCTTACCGCCCGACAGCACCTCGATCTCGCGCCATACGAAGCCGATGATGCCGATGCCGAGCGCCTTGCCCACCGCCTCCTTGGCGGCAAAGCGTGCGGCGTAGCGCGGGAACGGGTCGGCGAAGCCGTCGGCGTAGGCGCGCTCGTGGGCCGAGAAGAGCCGTTCGTAGGCGCGTGGCAGGCGCTCCAGCAGGCGCCGCATGCGGGCGACCTCGACGGCGTCGACGCCCACGCCGGTCACGCCCGGACCGTTCACTCGACGGTCACCGTCTTGGCCAGGTTGCGGGGCTGGTCGACGTTCAGGCCGCGCCGGCAGGCGATGTGATAGGCGAGGAGCTGCAGCGGCACGATCGCGACCATCGCCGCCACCAGGGGGTCGCAGCGCGGCACGCGCAGCACGACGGTGGCGATCTCGTCGATCGCGTCGTTGCCCTCGCTCGCCACGGCGATCACGTCGGCGCCGCGCGCCCGGACCTCCTCGATGTTCGACACGACCTTGCCGTAGACCGGCCCGTCAGTGGCCACGACGACCACCGGCGAGCCCACGTCGAGCAGCGCGATCGGGCCGTGCTTCATCTCGCCGGCGGCGTACGACTCGGTCGGGATGTAGGCGATCTCCTTGAGCTTGAGGGCGGCCTCGAGGGCCACGCCGTAGCCGATGTGACGCCCGAGGTACAGAAAGAAGGGCTCGTCGGCGTAGCGCCGCGCGACCTCCTCGACCTGCGGGTTGGCCACCAGGCAGTCCTGCACCAGGGCCGGCACCTCGCCGAGCTCGAGGCCGGCCTGCTGCAGCTCGTCGCGCGACAGCGTGCCGCGCACGGCGGCCAGGTGCAGGGTGAACAGCAGCAGGGCGGCGATCTGGGCGACGTGTGTCTTGGTGGCGGCCACCCCGATCTCAAGCCCGGCCCGGGTGTAGAGCACGGCGTCGGCCTCGCGCGTGGCCTGGCTGCCCATGATGTTGGTCAGCGCCAGCACCGGGGCGCCTGCCTCGCGCACCAGGCGCATCGCGGCCAGCGTGTCGAGAGTCTCGCCCGACTGCGTGATGGCGATCACGAGGACCTCGTCGTCGAGCACCGGGCGGCGGTAGCGGAACTCGCTCGCCAGGTCGACCTGCACGGGCAGCCCGGTCAGCGACTCCATGGCATACGACGAGATGAGGCCGGCGTGGTACGACGTGCCGCAGGCGACGATCAGCACGCGACGGATGCGGCGCAGCAGGTCGACGGGGAGGTCGACCTCGGAGAGGTCGACCTCCCCGTCGTCGGTCAGCCGCCCGGCCAGCGTGTCGGCGAGGGCCTGCGGCTGCTCGTGGATCTCCTTGATCATGAACGCCTCGTAGCCGCCCTTCTCGGCGGCGTCGGCGTCCCAGGTGACCTCGCCTTCTTCGCGCTCGACGGCGGCGCCGCCGCGGTCGGTCACGGCCACGCCGTCGGCGGTGAGCTCGACGACGTCGCCGTCGTCGAGCACGACCACCCGGCGCGTGTGAGCCAGAAACGCGGGGATCGCCGAGGCGATGAAGACCTCGCGCTCGCCGAGCCCGACGACGAGCGGCGCCTCGTGGCGCGTGCCGACGATCAGGTGGGGCTCGTCGGCCGACACGGCGCAGAACGCGTAGTTGCCGGTAAGGAGCGGCACGATGGCGCGCACCGCGGCGCCCAGGCCGTCGGCCACATGCTCCTCGATCAGGTGGGCGACCACCTCGGCGTCGGTCTCCGAGGTGAGCGTGTGCCCGCGGGCAGCGAGCGCGGCGCGCAGCTCCTTGTAGTTCTCGATGATGCCGTTCAGCACGATCGACACGCGGCCGCTGCAATCGGCGTGGGGGTGGGCGTTCTCGTGTGAGGGCCGGCCGTGGGTGGCCCAGCGCGTGTGGCCCAGACCGACCACCGCGTTCGAGTCGCCGTTGCCGGCGGCCGCGATCAGAGCGTCGAGGTTGCCCACGGCGCGCACCACGTCGATGCCGTCGGCGCCGTCCATGAGGGCGATGCCGGCCGAGTCGTAGCCACGGTACTCGAGGTGACGCAGACCGTCGAGGATGATCGGCTTGCCGGACCGGTGCCCGGCGTAGCCTACGATGCCGCACATGGATACCTCGCTTCGCTAGGGAAACGGGCGCGCGGGGCGAGCGACACGTTCGAGCCGTTTTGTCGCCGCCGTTGCCGGCGGGATTTGTCGGATCGATCACGACCGTGTCGGGCCGGGAGGCATCCGCCGAAGACTTCGATGAACCTCCGCCTCGTCACCCGCCGGCTGGCCGCCGGGGGTCTGGCGCTAGGAAGAAAGAACCGAGCTCGTCCGCAGAGAGGAACGCGCGCCTGGGCCGTCGTAGCATTCGTCGTTTCGGTCTGCTTGCGATCACACCCCCGCGTCGACGTCACGGCATTCTACCCCATGAGGCGCCGCCGCGCCGGGGCGCGTCACGGCCCCGGCGGCTCGGATGCGGCCTCCTCGCTCGCGCGGCCGTCCCCGACCTCGCCGTCCCAGTAATCGACGGCGCTGTCGCGGCGGGCCATCAGGTCATCGTCGCGATTGCCCGTCCAGACGCCGATCTTGCCACTGTCGGGGTACACGGTGGCGGCCGGGTGCCGCACCGGCGACCACATGAGCACGCGCACCGGCGCGTCGGTCTCGTTGCGCACGCCGTGGGCGCCTGCCGGACCGGTGGCAAAGCAGACGACGTCCCACGGCGCAAGCGTCTCCTCGCCGTCGGGCCGCCGCAGGGTCGGCCGGCCCTCGAGCACGAGCAGCCACTCCTCTTCGGCGTACTCGTAGTGGTAGGGGCAGATCGCCTGGCCGGGCGGCAGCTCGTAGACCGTCGCGCCGAGCTGCTCGGCGCCGAGCAGAGGGCCGAAGCGGAACATGCCCGAGCGAAAGCCGGGCGGGTCTGTGGCGTCGTACTCGAAGCCGGGCTGGGCGATGTTGACGCGGGGCGGCATGGGCGGGTGATACCCGCGCATGCCGCCCCGTCACCGTCGAGGAGCGCGACCGATCGGCCGGTGCGCGGCGGCGCTCAGCCCGTACGGACCCTCACAGCGGTTCCGACAGGGCTGCGACCGGCGCGGCCGGCGCCTCAGCGGACGGCGTGGCCGGTCCGGGGACCTCCTCGAGCGCGGCGGACAGCAGGTCGTCCTCGCCGACCAGCCCCTTCGCGACGTTGCGCCGCCCCAGGGCCCAGAAGGCGACGGCCACCACGACGAAGAAGGCGACGATGCCGAGCGTCACCGACTCGAAGTACACGCGCGAGACGCCCCAGACGTCGCTGATGCTGTAGCTGTGCCCCAGAGCCGCGTCGATCAGGCCGGGCCACAGGAGGGTGATCGTCGTGATGACGATGATGGCCTCGGCGCCGATCACGCAGAGCCACATGCCGATGGTGCCGCCGGGCACGCGAAACGGCCGTTGCCGATCGGGGTACTTGCGGCGCAGCGGGATGATCGCGGGGAACACGAGCAGGTACATCATCGCGGTGAGCGAGATCACGACCGCGATGGTGATCGCGAAGAAGGTGGCGAGGCTGCCCTTGGCGAGCCAGAAGACGACGGCGACGAACGCGCCGCCGATGACCGTCGACACGATGTTCATGGCGACGGGCGTGCCCGACTTCGAGAAGCGGCCCATCCAGAGCGGCGCCGCGCCGTCGAGGGCGGCCACGGCCTGCACCCGGCAGGTGCCCTGCTGCCACACGGCCGCCGTGCTGATCGCGGTCAGGATCACGAGCGCCGCGATCAGGTAGTTGAACACGTGCGTCGCCCCACCGAGGACGCCGGCGACCGAGGCGTAGGCGTCGGTGAAACCCGCCACCTTCGAGAGCGACTTGCCGGGCACCACGAGGAGCACGCCGAAGATGATCGAGCCGGTGACCAGTGAGGCGATCAGGCCCGACCTGAGGATCATCTTCGGCACGTCGCGCTGGGGGTTGGTCATCTCCTCGGCGGCGCCGTTGGAGATCTCGAACCCCACGAAGAGGAACTGCAGCAGACCGATGACACCGAGAAAGCCGGTCACGGTCGGCTTGAGGTCGGCCACCGTCACGGTGCCGGCGGGCTTGCCGTGCTGCACGAGGAAGACGACGACCAGCGTGAGGAAGATCCCCAGCGTGAGCAGACGTACCACGGTTCCGACGGCGCCGGCCCACTTGCCCCACCGCAGCTCGATCCAGGAGAAGGCCGTGCAGGCCACGACGACCGCCAGGCCGACGGCGATCGACGCAGCGGTGCCCAGCGGGTGTCCCGGCACGACCAGGCTGTTGACCGCCGCCACGACGACCGCGGCGACCGTGCTGCCGACCCAGACCGGGTTGGACATCCAGTAGAACGCCGCCGTGTAGGCCCCCGCGAAGCGCCCGAACGCGAGGCGCGGCCAGACGTACGCGCCCCCCTCGTAGGGGAACGCCGAACCGAGCTCCGACACGATCATGCCGTAGGGGATCAGATAGACGCCGATCAGGACGAGCAGCCAGACGAGGGTCTGCCCGCCGCCGACGCCGGCCGTCACCGCGATCGTGTCGATCGCCACGAGCGCCGCGATCGTGATGAAGACGAGATCGATGCGATGCAGCGATTTCTTGAGCTTCTGGCGCTCCTCGCTCAAGGCGTGTGCCTGCCCGGCGCCGACCGGTTCGACTGTCGATGAGCTCATCGTCGCCCCCTTTCGAAGGACGGGAGAAGGAGATGCGGGCCGCTCATGGCAGCAGGGCCCGCCCGATGGCGGCGAGCTCGGGGTCGTCGGGTGGCGTGTCGATGCCGATGAGCGCGAGCAGCAGCGCCTTCTGGAAGTGCTTGCGGTTCTCGGCCTCGTCGAGCACGATCGAGAAGGGCGCGTCGAGGATCGCGTCGGTCATCTCCTCGCCGCGCACCGCCGGCAGGCAGTGCATGAACACGGCCCCCGGCCTGGTGTGGCGCCAGAGCGCCTCGTTCACCTGATAGGGCCCGAGCTCGCGGCGCAGCGTGCGGACCTCGTCCTCGGGCTGCATCCACCACCAGCCGACGGTGAACACGACGTCGGCCTGCGCGACCGCCGCCGTCGCGTCGTCGGTGAGCGTGAGGCTCGCGCCGCTGCGCGCGCAGTTGGCCTGCACGAGGGCGGCCGTCTCGGCGCTCATCTGGTGCTCGGGCGGCGCGGCCATCACCATGCTGCTGCCGAGCCGCGACATGGTGAGCGCCACCGAGGTGCCCATCGCGTCGGCGCACTTGCCGACGAAGGCGCATGTGAGCCCGCTCACCATGCCGAAGCGCTCGCGGATGGTGAGCGCGTCGGTCATCGACTGGACGGGGTGGTCGTAGTCGTCGGTCAGGCCGTTGATGACCGGCACGGTGGCGGCGGCGGTGAGCTCGGCGAGCGTCGTGTGGTAGGCGGTGCGCGCCATGATGGCGTCGACCAGGCGGCTGATCACGCGAGCGGTGTCGGCCACCGTCTCGTGGCCGCCCAGGTGGATCTCGCCGGGCCGCAGGTACTGGGCGTGACCGCCGAGCTCGGTCATCGCCGCCTCGAAGCTGATGCGGGTGCGCGTCGAGGGGTGCTCGAAGATCATGCCGAGGCTGCGCCCCTCGAGGAACGGCGTCAGCGGCCGCCGCCGGTAGACGGCCTTCAGCGCGACGGCCAGGTCGAGCAGGCCGACGAGCTCCTCGGCCGTGAACTCCTGGTCGGTGAAGAAGTGGCGGCCGCGCAACGCGGACAGGTCGGGGAGTGCGGCCTGCTCGCTCACCGGCCCACGGACTGTCTCGCTCATGCATGCACCGCCTCTTGGTTAAACGGACATTTATGTGTAGCCCTTATATGACCGTTTAACCGAAGCCTGTCAAGCGCCGGCCGCGGCGGCGCGCCGCGCGAGCGGCCGTGGCGACGCAGGCCGAACGTGAGGGGCGCCGTGGCTGGGAGCCGCCGGCCCGCGGCGGCCGAGACACCGGACGCCCGCGACCGCCGGGCAGCCGGGCCCCGCCCGCGCCCCTCCGACTCAGTCTCGCGAAAGCTCGAGGTAGTGGTCGATCACGGCCCGCCAGGCGCGCCAGGCGCGCGCGTGATCGAAGCCCTCGGGGTCGAGGGCACGCTGCATGGCGAGCCCCTCGACCACCGCGATCGTCACGGCGGCGAGCGCCTCGGGGTCGTCGAGCTCGGCGGGCGCCGAGTCGAGACATTCGGCGTCGATGCGCCGGTACAGGCGGTACTCGTCGGCGAAGCGGCGCCGTACGTCGGGGTCGCGCAGGGCCTGCGGCAGCAGCTCGTAGAGCTGACGGTTGACGCGGTCGTGGGCCGAGACGCGCTCCTGCCAGTCGAGGAAGCGCCGCGTACGCAGCGCGCCTTCGGCTTCGTCGCGGATCGTCTCGACGAGGCCCGTCCCGGGGTCCTGAAAGACGCCGTCGACGAGCGCCGCCACAAGGCCGGCCTTGCCGCCGAAATAGTAGGACACGAGGGCGCGGTTCACGCCCGACTCGGTCTCGATCGCGGCCATGGTGAGGTCGGCGAAGCCGCGCTCGGCGAGGATCGTCTGGGCCGCGGCGAGGATGCGCTGCGCCGTCGGCGGCAGCGCCCGGCCGGCGCCGGCTGGCGGCTCGGCGGCTATGCGCCCAGCTCCCGCTCGACGACCGCCACGATGCGTCCACAGACCGCGTCGCAGTCGTCCTGCGTGGCGGCCTCGGCCATGACCCGCACGAGCGACTCGGTGCCCGACGAGCGTACGAGCACCCGGCCCTCGCCGGCCAGGCGTTCGGTCTCGCGCGCGACCGCGTCCCAGACGGCGCGCGCGCCGTCGAGCGCCTCGCGGTCGCGCACGCGCACGTTGACGAGCCGCTGCGGCAGGCGCTCCATGACGGCCGCCGCCTCGTGCAGCGGGCGCCCCGTCTCGCCGAGGGCCTGGAGCAGCAGGAGCGCGGTCGCCAGGCCGTCGCCCGTCGTCGACACGTCGCGGTTGATGATGTGGCCCGACTGCTCGCCGCCCAGCACGTAGTCGTGCTCGAGCATCTCGGCGATCACGTAGCGGTCGCCGACGGCGGTGGTCACGACCGCGATGCCCTCGCGGCGCATCGCCAGGTGGAAGCCGAGGTTGGTCATCACGGTGGTGACCACCGTGTCGCCGCGCAGGCGGTCCTGCGCCTTGAGGTGCGTGGCGAGGATGGCGATCACGAAGTCGCCGTCGACGAGCGCGCCGTGCGCATCGACGGCGAGCACGCGGTCGCCGTCGCCGTCGAAGGCAAGGCCCAGGTCGAAGCGGCCCTCGCGCACGACGCGCTGCAGGCCCTCGATGTGCGTCGAGCCGCACTCGTGGTTGATGTTCAGGCCGTCGGGCTCGGTGTGCAGCAGGGTGAGCTCGGCGCCCGACTCGCTCAGGGCGAGGGGGGCGGCGCGGTGCATGGCGCCGTTCGCGCAGTCGACCGCGATGCGCAGGCCCGACAGGTCGAGCGGCAGCCGGCGCACCACGCTCCACACGTAGCTCTCGACCGCGCCCTCGACGACCTCGGCGCGGCCCATCTGCTCGCCGCGCACCGCGACGACGTCGTGCCGGCCGACGTGACGCTCGATCTCGGCCTCCTCGTCGTCGGACAGCTTGAGGCCGAGATGGCTGAAGAACTTGATGCCGTTGTCGGCGAAGGGGTTGTGCGAGGCCGAGACGACGACGCCGGCGTCGGCGCCGCGCTCGACGACGAGCGTGGCGAGCCCCGGCGTCGGGATCACGCCGGCGACCTCGACGGCGCCGCCCCCGCTCGTGATGCCGGCCACCAGGGCGGCCTCGAGCATCGATCCCGACACGCGCGTGTCGCGGCCGATCAGGAACCGCGGCGCGTGGCCGCGATGCGCGGCCAGCACGAAGGCCGCGGCGCGGCCGACCTGCAGGGCGAGCTCGGCGGTGAGCTGCTCGCCGGCCAGGCCGCGGATGCCGTCAGTGCCGAACAGGGCCACGGTCAGCGGGACCTCCGGTGTGTGGTTGGCGTCGCCCCGCCGGCCATGCTACGCCCGACGCCCGACGGGCGCCACAGGAACGGCAGGTGCGGACGGCGAATCGCCGGGGACGCGGCGAGACCTCGCACGAGGCGCTCGGTCGGTCGGGTGGTGGTGAGGACGCTGCCTAGCGCTTGGAGAACTGCGGCCGCTTGCGCGCCTTCTTGAGGCCGGCCTTCTTGCGTTCCTTGACGCGCGCGTCGCGCGTGAGGAAGCCGGCCCGCTTGAGCGGCGTGCGCAGGTTCTCGTCGGCCACGATGAGCGCCCGGGCGATGCCGTGGCGGATGGCGCCGGCCTGGCCGGCCATGCCGCCGCCGACCACGTTGACCCGCGCGTCGAACTTGGCCTGGGTGTGCGTCGCCTCGAAGGGCATGACGGCGATGGTCTGCAGCACGCGGCGACCGAAGTAGTCGTCGAGGTCCTTGCCGTTCACGACCACGCGGCCCGCGCCGGGTGTGAGGACGACGCGCGCGACGCTCGTCTTGCGCCTGCCGGTGCCGCTGTAGGTGACTGTGGCCACGCGTCCTACTCCTTGATCGCGAGCGTTTCGGGGTGCTGAGCGCTGTGCGGGTGCTCGGGACCGGCGTAGATCTTGAGCTTGCGGAGCTGGGCCGCCCCCAGACGGTTGTGCGGCAGCATGCCCTTGACGGCGCGGCGCACGACCTCTTCGGGCCGCCGCGCGAGCAGGCTCTTGAGCGACTCGCCCTTGATGCCGCCCGGATAGCCCGAGTGACGCCAGTAGGTCTTCTCGTCGAGCTTGTTGCCCGTCACGACGATCTTCTCGGCGTTGACGATCACGACGAAATCGCCCGTGTCGATGTTGGGCGTGTAAATGACCTTGCGCTTGCCGCGCAGGGTGTCGGCCACCACGGTCGACAGCCGGCCGAGGGTCTGCCCGGCGGCGTCGACCACGTACCACTTCTTCTCGATGGTCGCAGGCTTGGCTACGAAGGTCTTCACGCGAGAACTCCTTGAATGCGCGAGGAGGTATGATACCCGGTCGTCCGGGCCGACGCAACCATCGTCTGGCTCATCGGCTGCTCGGCGGCGCGACCGAGCGGCGTCCGCCCCCGCGGACCGGCCGGCCACGACCCGTCACGACAGGCGTCGCAGCTCGACGGCGTCGCCCGGCGACAGCCCCAGGACCTCTTCGGCCGAGCCGGTGTTCACGGCCAGGGCCACCTGGCCGTAGCTGTCGACCAGCACCATGATGTCGCTCGGCCGCACCTCGATGAACGAGCGCGCGAGGCGGGCGAGGAAGCGCTCCCCCGCGCAGACCACCTCGATCGTCTCGCCCAGACGCGCCGCCTCGAGGCCCGCGGCGTCGAGGTTGAGCGCGACGTTGCCGAACCGGTCGATCAGCACGGCCGTGGCCCGCAGGCCGCGCCGCGTGGCCGCCGGCGGCGGGATCTCCAGCCGCACGAGGCCGGCGGGGTCGAGCTCGGGACCGAGCAGCGCGGGCGCCAGACCGCCGGCCAGGCGGGCCGCCACCGGCGCGAAGATGTCGCGCCCGTGGAACGTCGCCGACAGGGGCTGCGCGAAGAGCTCGTCGTTCGTGATCTCCCAGGCGCCGGCGATGCCGCCGTCGGCCTCGGCGGCCGGCACGAGCAGGCCGTTGTCGGGCCCGACGAAGAAGCGATCGCCGGCCGAGCGCAGCACCACGGCGCGGCGCGGCCCCCCTACGCCGGGATCGACCACCGCCAGGTGGACCGCGCCCGCGGGCATGTAGCGCTCGGTGTTGCGCAGCACGAAGGCGGCTCCCACGAGGTCGTGCCGCACGATGCCGTGCGTGATGTCGATGACGCGCACGTCGGGAGCCACGCGCGCGATGATGCCGCGGCAGGTGCCGGCGAAGTCGTCCTCGTAGCCGTAGTCCGACAGGAAGCAGATGTGTCGAGCGGCGCTCACTGACGGCAGTCTACCCGCCCGCGGCCGTCCCGTGGGCCGCGAGCGTGAGGGCGGCCGCGTCCTGCACGATCGCGGCCGCGAGGCCGCTCGCCGAGTAGACGGCGGCCTCGACGGCGACCCGCAGCCCGAGCTCTCGCAGCGTCGCGCTCGTCACCGGCCCGATCGAGGCCGGGCGCACACCGGCGAGGCGCTCGGCCAGGCGCTCGGCGCCCAGCAGCGCAGCCAAGGCGCGCGCGGTCGAGCTCGAGGTGAAGGTCACGTAGTCGGCGGCCTCGATCTCGGCCGGCGGGCAGGGCAGCGTGGTGGCCGGCACCGCCTCGTAGAGGTCGACGACGTCGACCAGGGCGCCGTGGCGGCGCAGCTCGTCGGGCAGCACGGGCCGGGCGCCGCGGGCGCGGGGCAGCAGCACGCGGCGGCCGGCGAGGCGCCGGGCCCGCGCGGCGAGCGCGTCGATGACCCCCTCGGCGACGTGCTCCTCGGGCACGAGGCTCGTGACCAGGCCGCGCTCCTCGAGGGCGACCGCCGTGGCGGGACCGATCGCCACGAGCTCGCGCGACGCGAGCGCGGCGGCCGCAAGGCCGCACTCGCGCAGGTCGTCGCAGAAGACGGCGACGCCGTTCGCGCTCGTGAAGACCACGGTGCCGTAGCCGTCGAGGCCGGCGATCGCGGCGGCCAGCTCGGCCGTCACACCGAGCGGCACGATCGCGATGACGGGACAGAGCAGCACGCGAGCGCCGGCCCGCTCGAGCGGCGCGGCCAGGCCGGCGGCCTGGCCGCGCGGCCGTGTGACGACCACCGTGCGCCCGGCGAGCGGCCCCGGCGAGGGCGCCGCTGCGGCGCGGGCGCCGGGGACCGCGCCGGGACCGGGGGAGGCAGCCGGGTCGCCGGACGGCCGGCGCAGGACGCTCACCGCGCGCTGCCCGGCGCGAGGTCGGCGGCGCGGGCCGCGGCCAGCAGGCGGTCGGCGCCGGCCGTGCGCAGGCGCTCCGCGAGGGCGTGGCCGAGCGCCTCGGGCGCGGCAGCCGGCGCCGTCAGGGCGTCGCGCACGACGGTAGCGCCGTCGAGCGAGCCGGCGAAGGCGCGCAGGTGCAGGAGCTCGTCGCCGTCGGGCGCCGCGTCGAGCTCGGCGTAGGCCGCGATCGGCGCCTGGCAGCCGCCCTCGAGGGCGGCGAGCAGGGCGCGCTCGGCACGCACGGCCAGGGCGGTGGAGCGGTCGTCGAGGCCGGCGACGAGCGCGGCGACGCGCTCGTCGCCGGCCCGCACCTCGACCGCCAGGGCGCCCTGGCCGACCGCGGGCAGCAGCTCGTCGACCGCAAAGGCGAAGGCGGCCAGGGTCGCGCGCCCCAGGCGGTCCAGGCCAGCGGCGGCCAGCACCGTGCCGTCGAGCCCCTGCTCGGCGACCTTCCGCAGGCGGGTCTCCACGTTGCCGCGCAGATCGGTGAGGCGCAGGTCGGGCCGCAGGGCGAGGAGCTGGGCGCGGCGCCGCAGGCTCGAGCTGCCGAGGCGCGCGCCGGCCGGCAGGGCAGCCGGGCCGGCCGGCCGCGGTCCCGTGCCGGCCGCGACGAACACGTCGCGCGGGTCGGCGCGGCGCGTGAACGCGGCCAGAGCGAGGCCCGGCGGCAGGGTCGTCGGCAGGTCCTTGGCCGAGTGCACGGCCAGGTCGACGCGGCCGTCGAGCAGGGCGGCCTCGAGCTCCTTGGTGAACAGCCCCTTGCCGCCGACGCGCGCCAGCGGTACGTCGAGCACGCGGTCGCCGGTCGTTGTGACCGTCTCGATCGCGACCTCGATGCCGGGCCGCGCGGCGCGCAGGCCGGCGGCGACGTCGCGCGCTTGCACCAGCGCAAGCGGGCTGCCGCGCGTGCCGACGACGAGCCGCGGCAGAGTCACGAGGCCGCAGGCCGCTCGGCGGCGGCCGGGCGGTCCGGCGCCTCCGCCGCGTCGGGCACGACGGCCTGCAGCTCCACCACGTCGCCGTCGGCGCCGGCGCCACCGGCCGCCGGCGGGCGGTCGAGGTCGAACAGCCGCCAGAGCGCCTCGACGTAGGCGCCGGAGCCGTGCTCGGCGGCGGCCTCTTTGAGGCGCACCGTGGGCCGGTGCAGGATCTTGTTCACGATCGCCACCGTCAGCCGCTCGACGTCGTCGCGCTGCTCGGGTGTGAGCGCGGCGAGCCGGCCGTCCATGCGGGCGAGCTCGGCGCGGCGGATGTCCTCGACCGCCCCGCGCAGCCGCGCGATCGTCGGCACCATGTGGCGACTCGCGATCCATTCGTTCAGGCGCGCGATCTCCTGCTCGACGATGCGCTCGGCCCGGTCGATCTCGCGTTCGCGCTCGCGGCGATTGGCGGCCACCACGGCCTCGAGGTCGTCGATGTCGCACAGGCGGCAGCCCTCGAGGGCGGCGACGTCGGGGTCGACGTCACGCGGCACGGCGAGGTCGATCAGCAGCAGGGGGCGCGCCGGCCGGCGCGCCATGACCGCGGCAAGGCGGGCGCGGTCGACGACGTAGCCCGGCGCCGTCGTCGAAGAGATGACGATGTCGGCCGCGGCGAGCTGCTCGTCGAGCTCGTCGAGACAGACGGCGCGGCCGTGACAGCGCCCGGCGAGCGCCTCGGCCGTGGCCAGCGTGCGACTGACGACGATCACGGCCCCGGCGCCCTGGTCGCGCAGGTGACGCGCGGTCAGCGCGCTCGTGTCGCCGGCCCCCAGGACCAGCACCACGCGCTCGTCGAACGTGCCCAGCGCGCGGCGCGCCAGGTCGACCGCGACGGAGGCGACCGACACCGGCCGCTCGCCGATCGCGGTCTCGCTGCGCACCCGCTTGCCCACCTCGATCGCCTGACGGAACAGCCGGTTGAACACGGCCCCGGTGGTGCCGCCCGCGCGGGCCGCGTCGAAGGCCTCCTTGACCTGCGCCAGGACCTGGGCCTCGCCGACCACGAGCGAGTCGAGGCTGGCGGCGACGCGGAAGAGCTGGGCGACCGCGGCGTCGCCACTCGCGCGGTAGGCGACCGCCGACAGCGCCGCCGCCGAAACGCCGGCTCGTGCGGCCAGGCGCTCGAGCACGCCCGCCTCGGCCGTGCGCGCGTCGGCCCCCGCCAGGTAGACCTCGGTGCGGTTGCAGGTCGACAGTACGACGGCCTCGACGGCGGCCCCCGCCGCGAGCAGGTCGCAGCCCAGCATCACGCTCTCGTCGCACGCCAAGGCCAGGCGCTCGCGAAGCTCGATGGGCGCGGTGCGATGCGAGATGCCGACGACCAGCGGATGCATCGACGTGCCTTCCTACCCGATGCCCGCGGCGCTCAAGCCTCGCGCCTTCGCCGGGCGACCTCGTCCTCGAGGCCGCGCAGGTCGCGCTGCAGCCGCGCGACGCGCCGGCCGGCGACGATCAGGTAGGCCACGAGCACGACGAGGACGGCGCCGTAGGCGGCCGCGACGTACTTGACGGCTTCGGCGAGCGGCATGTCAGGCCTCCAGACATTCGGCGAGGTCACGCAGCCCCTCGCGCAGGGCCTCGATGCCCGTCTCGATGCGCAGGAGCCCGACGAACAGCAGGGTCATGCCGGCCATGCCGCACAGAAAGGCGACGAGGTCGCGCCAGGCCATGCCGCTGCCCGACGGACCGAGCACGACCGGGTGCAGGCCGGCCGGCAGAAACCGCGTCGCAAAGAAGGTGATCGGCACGTCGACGAAGGCCACGATGGCATAGAGGGCGGCGAAGGTGGCGCGCCGCGACTCGTCTTCGACCGCGCCGCGCAGCACGAAGTAGCCGGCGTAGAGCAGGCAGGCGATGAGGAACGTCGTGAGGCGCGGCTCCCAGGCCCACCACACGCCCCAGGCGGCGCGCCCCCAGATGACACCCGAGATCATGACGAGCACGCTGAAGAGCAGCCCGAGCCGCACCGCGGCGAGGCCGAGGCGGTCGTAGCGGGGCTCGCCGCGGCGCAGGAACAGCAGGGCCGCGACGAAGGCGACGGCGTAGGCGAGCAGCGCCGTCTCGGCGATCGGCGCGTGCACGTAGAAGATCTTCTGGCTGAAGCCGAGCGTCGACGCGTCGGTGGGCGCGGCCAGAAAACCGACGAGCACGTCGGCCAGCAGGAACGCGGCCGCGACGGCGAGCACGACGACGGTGCCCGGGCCGAGCGCCCGCGCCCGGGCGGCGCTGCCGCGCGCGGCGACGGTCGTCGCACCCTCCACCGTCCTCACTCCCCGATGGCCACGTCGTAGGTGCCGTAGGCGAGCACCAGGAAGACGCCATCGTACACCAGCAGGAACGCCGCCCGGCCGAGCAGCGAGGGGCCGCCGGCCGCGGCCGACAGCAGGCCGCTCGTGCCGGTCGCGGCGGCGATCAGCAGCGGGATGGCGAGCGGCAGGAAGACGATGGGCAGGATCAGGTCGCGGGCGCGGGTGTGCATGGCGATGGTGGCCAGCAGGGTGCCGAGGGCGCTGATGCCGAGGTCGCCGAGGGCGATCAGCAGAAGCAGCCCCGGCAGATGGGCGACGATCCGGCCGGGCGCGAAGAACAGGGCGAAGACCGGCACCGCGAGCACCTGGATCAGACCCAGGAAGACGAGGTTGGCCGTCATCTTGGCGAGAAAGATCGTCATCCGGTCGACCGGGCAGAGCAGCAGGCCGTCGAGGCAGCCTTCGTCCTTCTCGTGGGCGAAGGAGCGGCCCAGACCGAGCAGGGCGCCGAAGACGAACACCACCCAGAGCATGCCCCCGGTGTAGCGCGCGGGCGCCGCGCCGCCGCCGGCCGTGAAGGCGTAGTGGAAGACGATCATGGCGAGCACGACGAACAGGAGCATGGCGGCGACCGTCTCGCGCGTGCGCATCTCGAGCATGAGGTCCTTGCGCACCATCGCGCGGAACTGGCGCAGGCCCACGGCTTACACCAGCGCCCCTTCGCGCACGCGCTCGCGGTAGACGGCGAGGACGTCGCCGGGGTCGAGCGCGCCGTGCCCGTGGTAGACGGCGCGCCCCCCGTCGAGGATCAGCACCTGGTCGGCGAGCTCCAGGCCGCGCCGCAGGTCGTGGGTCGAAAGGACGAAGGTGTGCTCGCCGCGGATCTCGGCGAGCAGGCCGTCGAGCAGCTCGACGGCGCGCGCGTCGAGGCCGGCGTCGGGCTCGTCGAGCAGCAGCACGCGCGGCCGGTGCAGCAGCGCCCGGGCGATGGCGAGGCGCTGCCGCATGCCCTTGGAGAGGGTCGCGACCGCGTCGCCCGCGCGGTGGCCGAGCTCGAGCCGCTCGAGCAGCTCGGCGACGCGCCCGGCAGGATCAGCGACGCCGTACATGTCGGCGTAGAAGCGCAGGTTCTCGCGGGCGGTGAGGTCGCGGTAGAGCAGCGGCTCGTGCGAGATGAAGCCGACGGCGCGGCGCACCGCGCCCGGGTCACGACGCGCGTCGTGGCCGGCGATCTCGACGCTGCCGGCCGAGGGCCGCAGCAGCGTCGCCAGCAGGCGCAGCGTGGTGGTCTTGCCGGCGCCGTTCGGCCCGAAGAGCGCGAGAAAGCCGCCGCGGGCGACCGTAAAGGACAGGTCGGCGACCACCGCGCGGCGGCCGAACGAGCGGGCCAGGCCGGCCGCGACGATCTCGGGCTCCGCGAGCGTGCTCACCGGGCGCCCTCGCGCACGGCCGCGTCGCGCCGCTCGCGGGCCGGCGCCGGCGCGCGCCGGCGCGCCGGCCACAGCGCCACGGCGCCGCCCCCGACGAGCAGGGCGACGCCGGCCCAGAGCGCGCGCATGAGGGGGAACACGTCGAGCTGCAGGCGCAGATGCGTGACGGCCGTGTCGAAGGGGTCCTGGCCGACCACGAACAGGTCGCGCGACGGGCTGCCGAGAATGACGGCGCGCAGCGCGGCGCCGGCGGCGGGATAGACGTCGGTGTGCGGCGCGACGCTGCCGAGCGCGCGGCCGCCGCGGCTCACCGTGAAGTGGGCGTAGAAGCGGCGCGAGCCCTGCGGCCCGGTGTCCTGTGAGAAGCCGCTGAAGCGCAGCGTGTAGCCGGCGACCGCGGCCGTGGCGCCCGGCCGGGCCGCGATGTAGGCGTTGCGCTCAGTGCGGTAGAGGTTGGAGCCGACCAGGCCGAGCAGGACCAGGACGACGCCGAGGTGGGCCACGAGCGCGGCCGAGCGGCTGCGGCTGCCGAGCAGCGCGCGGCGCAGGCCGGCGAGCGTGAGACGCTCGCCGGCGCCCCGCCGCGCGTTGCCCGCCACGTGGACGGCGAGCGCGGCCGCCGCCAGGCAGCAGACGTCGAGGCCGGCGACGCCGAGCGGGCTCGCGCGCAGCCGCCCGCTGGCGAGCAGCAGGGGCAGGGCCGCGGCGGCCGCGAGCAGCGGCCAGCGCAGCGCCCGCCACCACGAGCGGCCGGCCGCGGCGGCCGCGAGCAGCGGGCAGAGGGCGAGCGCCGCGACGACCGCGACGCCGAGCGGCTCGGCGAACGTGCGGTAGGCGGCCGGCCCCAGGGTGCGATCGGTGGTGAGCGGCACGAGGACGGTGGCCGCCGCGAGTGCGGCGGCGAGCACGGAGAGCCCCACGTTCAGCCCCGCCGACGCGAGGCCGGCGGCGCCGTCGCCGCGCGCCGGCGCCGCCGCGGCGAAGCGCCGCCAGCGCCCCGCGAGCAGACCGATCGACAGGGCGGCCACCACGCCGAGCAGCGCGGTCAGCACGACGATCATGGTGTCGTTGCGCTCGAAGGCGTGGACCGAGCTGATCAGGTCGGTGCGCGTCGTCCAGGTCGCGAGGATCGTGGCCCAGAAGGTCGCGCAGGCGAGGCCGAGGGTCCAGCGCGCGAGCTGCCCGCTGCGGCGGTAGACGAGCAGCGAGTGCACGAGCGCCGTGGCCGTGAGCCAGGGCACGAGCGACGTGTTCTCGACGGGGTCCCAGCCCCAGTAACCGCCCCACGACAGCACGACGTAGGCCCACCAGGCGCCGAGCCCGATGCCGAGCGACAGCAGCAGCCAGCCGGCCAGCGCCCAGCGCTGGGCGCCCGAGGCCCAGGCGCCACCCGTGTCGCCGAGCAGCAGCGTCGCCGTGGCGCCGGCGAACGGCACGGCGAGCGTGGCGTAGGCGGCAAAGAGGGCGGGCGGATGGAGCACCATGGCCGGGTGCAGGAGGAGCGGGTTCAGGCCGGCGCCCGAGGCGCCGGCCGCGGCCGCAAGGAACGGGTCGGAGCCGCCGTCGACCACCATGAGCGCGACGAACACGGCGGTGACGGCGGCGAGCACGGCGACCGTCGCCGCCGTAAGACGGTCGGCGGCCTCGACGTCGCGCAGGGCGATCACCACGGTGACCAGGGCGAGCAGCGCGGTCCACAGCAGCAGCGAGCCCTGCTGGCCGGCCCAGAAGCCGGCCACGCGGTAGAACAGCGACAGGCTGGAGTCGGAGTTCTGAGCGACGTAGGCGAACGCGAAGTCGCGCCCGACGAACGCCTCGAGCAGCACGGCGCAGGCGACCACGACGGCGAAGAACAGGCCGTAGACGGCGAGGTAGCCGGACCGCACGAGATCGGCGCTGCGGCGCCGCACGCCGAGGCCGAGGAGCGCGACGGCGCCCAGCGAGAAGGCCAGACAGCAGGCGAGGGCGAGGCGGCCGAGGACGATCAAGCGACGACCCCTACTGCCCGACGTTCGCCTGTGGCAGAGGGCTCGCCTTGCCCGCGTACTTCGACGGGCACTTGGTCTCGAGCTGCTGGGCGGCGATCCGGTCGGTCCCGGCCGCGAAGCGGCCCGTGACCACGACCTGCACGCCGGCCGCGAAGGTGGCCGGCATCTGACCGTCGTAGGCGACGTTCACGGTGGCGCTCTTGCCCGTGAGGTCCTCGATCGCGAAGCGCACGCCAGCGGGGCCGCGCACGATCGAGCCGCGCACGACGGCGCCGCCGACCTTCACGTCGTGGCCGTCGTCGGCGGCCGACAGGGCCGAGACCTGCCGGTAGTAGGCGCCCTGGGCGACCACGACGTACACCATGGCGACGGCGAACACCGCCACCAGGACGATGGTGGCGACGATCAGGCGTCGCTGGGCCCTCTTGCTCATGGCTCACTCCCGCCACGTGGTGCCCAGGCGGCCGGCGCTCGAACCGTGTCGAGCGGTTCGGGCCGTCGCAGGGCGCTGCGGACCGTCTCAATGTAGATGGTGAGGCGGCGCACGTCACTCGTTACGGCGGCGGTGCGCCCGGGCGCCGCGACGGCGCGGCGCCGGCATAGGGCACCTTCGAGAGGACTCGGGCGACCGTCGGCGTACTTGTAGGCCGACGGCCGCCCGCCGCAGGAGGCGCGCTCATGCACGCTGCGATCCACGCCGACGTGATCGGCTCCCGGCGCCTCGCCGAGCCCGAGACGCTCGCTCCCGCACTCGATCGCGCCCTCGACGAGCTGAACGCGGTCTTCGCCCCCGGTCTCGTGCGACCCTTCGCGCTCGTCGACGACGACGCTCCGGCGGGCGTCCTGGCCGACGCCGTCCAGGCGCCGCTCTGCGTGAGCCTGCTGCGCGAGCTGGTGGCGCCCCTGCAGGTCCGCGTAGGGGTCGCGCTCGACGGCGCGGCCGAAGAGGCGTTCGTCGCGGCGCTGCGCGCCGATCGGCTCGTGCACTACCGGGGCACCGGCGCCGCCGGCGACCTGCTGCTGAACGCCTTCTGCGGCCTCGTCGAGCCGCTCGTGCGGGCGCGCGACGCCGCCGAGTGGGCCGCGGTGCGCACGGTGCGGCGCCACGCGACGCGCGGCGCGGCGGCCGAGAGCCTGGGGATCGCGGTCGCCGAGCTCGAGCTGCGCCTCGCGAGCGGCCACTGGCGCGAGGTCGAGGACGCCGACGCGGCGATCGCCGCCTACCTCGCCCTGGCGCTCGCCGGCTGAGGGACCGGCGCGGCCCTCAGGCGCCGGGCCGGGCGCAGTCGCCGCCCAGGTCGGCCAGCTTCTCGAGCGCGTGCGGCAGGGCGGCGCGGATCACGGCGAACTGCTCACGGCAGGCGACCGGGCTGCCCGGGAAGTTGATGATCAGTGTGGCGCCGCGCAGGCCGCTCACCGCACGCGACAGCATGGCGTGCGGCGTCTTTTCGAGGGACGCGGCGCGCATCGCCTCGGCGAAGCCGGGCGCCTCGCGGTCGAAGGCCGCCCTGCTGGCCTCGGGCGTCACGTCGCGCGACGTGAGACCCGTGCCGCCCGTGGTCAGGATGAGGTTGGCCGGCGTGCGGTCGGCGTAGTGGATGAGCTTGTCGGTCAGCAGCACCTGCTCGTCGGGCAGCAGCACGCGCTCGACGTACTCGGCGCCGAGCTCGTTCAGCAGACCCTCGAGCACGGCGCCGCTCTCGTCTGCGCGGCGGCCCGCATGACCCGAGTCGGAGAGCGTGATGACGACCGCCCGGATCGGCACCCGCTCGCTCATGCCCCGCCCGCCTCGCTCGTCGCCCCCGGCCCGCGGGCGCCGGTACCCAGCACCGTCACGACGACCTCGTCGCCCGCCTTGAGCGGCCCGCCCTCGAGGACCCGGGCGAACACGCCCTCGCGCGGCATGACGCAGTCGCCGGCGGCACGATAGATCGCGCAGCGGTCGTGACAGACCTTGCCGATCTGGGTGAGCTCGACCAGGCAGCCGCCCAGACGCAGCCGCGTGCCGATCGGCAGGTCGGCGACCGCGACGCCGCTCACGGTGACGTTCTCGGCGAAGTCGCCGGGCCCCACGTCGAGGCCCTTCGCGCGCATCGTGTCGATGCTTTCGAGGGCGAGCAGGCTGACCTGGCGATGCCAGGGGCCGGCGTGACCGTCGCCCTCGACGCCGTGCTCGACCGCGAGCACGATCTCGGGGCGCGCCTGCTTGCGCACCCCCTTGGTGGCGGCGACGTTCACCGACACGACGCTGCCGTGCGCGCCGGCCGCGCTCGCGCCGCTCACGACGGTTCCCCCTCGCGACGCCAGTGCCCGCTCGCCCCGCCCGCCTTCTCGAGCAGGCATACGCCGGTCACCTCGATGCCGCGGTCGATCGCCTTGCACATGTCGTAGACGGTGAGGCCGGCGACCGAGGCGGCGACCAGGGCCTCCATCTCGACGCCGGTACGCCCCACGAGGCGCGCCTCGGTCGTGATCCGCAGCCCCGGCAGCCCCTCGTCGGGCTCGATCTCGACGCCCACGAAGGTCAGGGCGAGCGGATGGCACAGCGGGATCAGCTCGTGCGTGCGCTTGGCGGCCATCACGCCGGCGAGGCGCGCCGTGGCCAGCACGTCGCCCTTGGGCACGGCGCCGTCGCACACGGCGCGCAGGGTCGCCGGCGCCATCACGACGCGCGCCGCGGCGCGCGCCACGCGCTCGGTCTCGGCCTTGCCGGCGACGTCGACCATGCGCGCCCGGCCGCGTTCGTCCACGTGGGAGAGTCCGCTCATGCGTCCTAGCCTCCGATCTGCGACATGCGCGCGCCGGCCGCCGGCGTCTCGCGCCCACGGTCGAAGCGCTTGCCGGCGATGGCGTCGTCCAGGGCCGCGGCGAGCGCGGCGGGCCGGCCGATCAGGGGGCGCACGTCGAGCTCGCGCTCGGGCGCCGAGAACAGACAGGTCTTGAGACGGCCGTCGGCCGTGAGCCGCAGCCGGTTGCAGCGCCCGCAGAAGTGGTCGGACACGCCGGCGATGAAGCCGACGGTGCCGCGCGCGCCCGGCACGCGGAAGTATGAGGCCGGCCCCAGGCCGTAGGGCCCGGCGGCGGCCTCGACGGCGTAGCGGCCGCGCAGTCGCTCGAGCACCGCGCCGGCAGGCACGAACTCGCCGGCCACGCCGAGCCGGCGGTCGACCGGCATGTACTCGATGAAGCGCACGTGCACCTCGCGCTCGCGTACGAGCTCGACGAAGCGCTCGACCTCGTCGTCGACGCCGGCGAGCAGCACGGCGTTCACCTTGACGGGCGCAAAACCGGCCTCGAGGGCCGCGTCGAGCCCGGCCAGGGCGTCGGCCAGGCGCGCGCCCCGCGTGAGCCGCTCGTAGCGTCCGGGGTCGAGGCTGTCGATGCTCACGTTGACCCGCCGCAGGCCGGCGGCGCGCAGGTCGGCGGCGTGCCGCGGCAGCAGGATGCCGTTCGTGGTGAGCGCGAGGTCGGCGACGCCGTCGAGGGCAGCGAGCCGCTCGACGAAGCCGACGAGCCCCTTGCGAACGAGCGGCTCGCCGCCCGTGACGCGCACCTTGGTGACGCCCAGCCGCAGCGCCGCCGCGGCGAAGGTGAGCAGCTCCTCGTACGACAGGATCTCGTCGTGGCGCCGCGGCGGCACGCCCTCGGGCGGCATGCAGTACACGCAGCGCAGGTTGCAGCGATCGGTGACCGAGAGACGCAGATAGTCGACCTGACGTGACGGGAAGGCGCTCACAGCGGCAGTGTAGCGCGCCCGGCACCGCCCCGTCACACGCACGGCTTGCGGGCGGCGGGCGGCCCTGCGGGCCGCCCGCCGCCCGCGCGGGAGCCGCTAGGCGGTCTGTACCATCACCTCGGTGGCCTTGATGACCGCCTGCACCTTGTCGCCCTCCCGGAGCCCCATCGCCTCGACGGAGTGGCGCGTGATGGCGGCCACCACCTCGTTGCCGCCGACGTCGATCACGACCTCGGCCATCACCGTGCCGAGCGTGATGAACTTGACGGTGCCGGCAAGCTGGTTGCGTGCGCTGATCATGGGCCCTCTCGTGATCGTCGTTGTCGTCCGTCGGCGCCCGTCACATGCCGTCGCGACGGCAGGCGCCGAGCGGCGAGCCGGGGCTCGCCCAGTCCATCTCGCGGATCATGACCATCTTGAGCTCAGTCATCTCGGTAAGGGCGAACTTCACGCCCTCGCGGCCCATGCCCGAGCTCTTGATGCCGCCGTACGGCATGTGGTCGACCCTGAAGGTCGGCACCTCGTTGATCATGACGCCGCCCACCTCGAGGTGGTGCGCCGCGTAGAGGGCCTTGTTCAGGTCGCGCGTGAAGAAGCCGGCCTGCAGGCCGTACTCGCTGTCGTTGGAGATCTCGATCGCCTCGCAGATATCGCGCGCCCTGATCACGGCGAGCACCGGCCCGAAGACCTCCTTGGCGCAGACCTTCATGTCGCGGGTCACGTCGGCCAGCACCGTCGGCCGCAGCTCGCCGCGCTCGTCGATGCCGCCGGTGACGAGCGTCGCGCCCTGATCGAGCGCCTCGGCGACCCAGGCCTTCACCCGCTCCGTCTCGCTCTCGTCGATCAGGGCGGCCACGTCGGTCGTCTCGTCGAGCGGGTCGCCGACCTTGAGCGCCGCCACCGACGCCGAGAGCGCGGCCAGGAACTCCTCGTAGACCTTCTCGTGGACCACGACGCGCTGCACCGATATGCAGACCTGACCCGAGTTCGAGAAGCCGCCCGCCACCACGCGCTGCAGGGCGAGCTCGAGGTCGGCGTCCTCGTCGACGATCGTCGCCGAGTTGTTGCCGAGCTCGAGGGTCACCATCTTCATGCCGGCGTCGCTCGCGATCTGGCGGCCGACCGGCGGGCTGCCGGTGAACGTCACCATGTTGACCCGGTCGTCCTTCACGAGGGCGGTGCCCAGCGTGCGCCCGGGGCCGACCACGACCTGCAACACGTGCTCCGGCAGGCCGGCCTCGGTCAGGAGCTCGGCGAGGCGCAGCGCGGTGAGCGGCGTCGACGACGCCGGCTTGAGCACGACCACGTTGGCGCCGGCCAGCGCCGGCGCCACCTTGTGCGCCACCAGGTTGAGCGGGAAGTTGAAGGGCGAGATCGCGACGATCAGGCCGCGCGGCTCGCGGATGGTCCAGCCGAAGCGGTTCTCGCCGCCCTCGTCCGCGTCCATCTCGATGATCTCACCGGCCGTGCGCTTGGCCTCCTCGCTCGCCCAGCGAAAGGTCGAGGCGCCGCGCCGCGCCTCGACCCGGGCGTCCTTCAGGGGCTTGCCGCCCTCGAGGGCGATCAGCCGGGCGATCTCTTCGGCGTGCTCCTCGATCAGATGCGAGGTGCGCTCGAGGATCCGGGCCCGCTTGAAGGCCGGCGTCCAGCGCCACTCGGCGAGCGCCGTGCGCGCCCGGTCGAGGATGCCGCCGACGTCCTCGACACGCGTCGTCCCGATGGTGGCCACCTCGGTGCCGTCCCACGGGCTGCGCACCGTGAGCGGATCGCCGGTCCCCACGGGACCGGCGATCCGCAACCCCTTGGCCACACGTTCGCTCACTACTCCGACCACGACCCCCTCCTCACACGCGTCACGTCGCTACCGACAGTTCCGGCAGTAGCCGACCCAGCGGTCTGACTTGAGCTCCTGGTCGAACGGCCGGCGCTCGCTCAGCGACACGACCTTGCCCGCCGGGGCCTCTTCCTTGCCGTGCTGGTACACGCCGAGGGCCTGGTCGGTGAGGTCGATGTTGATCTGCTTGACCTCCTGGTACTCGTCGAGCCCGAACGTGCCGAGCTCGCGGCCCACGCCGCTCTGCTTGTAGCCGCCCCACGGCGCCTCGCTGTAGGTGGGGTGGTAGGTGTTGATCCAGGTGATGCCGGCGCGCAGCGCCTTGATCACGCGCATGGCGCGGGTCACGTCCTTCGTCCAGACGGCGCCGGCCAGGCCGTAGATCGTGTCGTTGGCGATACGGATCGCGTCGGCCTCGGTGTCGAATGGGATGACGACCAGCACGGGCCCGAAGATCTCCTCCTGGGCGACGCGCATCGAGTTGTCGACGTCGACGAAGATGGTCGGCTCGTAGTAGTAGCCGCTGCCCTCGAGGCGACGGCCGCCGGTGGCGAGCCTGGCGCCCTCGTCGCGGCCGATCTGCACGTAGCGCTCGACCGTCTCGAGCTGCTGGCGCGACACGAGCGGCCCCATCTCGCTCGTCTCTTCGGCCGCCGGCCCGACGCGGATCGCCATCGCACGCGAGACGAGCTCGCCGACGAAGCGGTCGTAGATCGAGCGCTGCACGAGCAGCCGCGAGCCCGCCGAGCAGACCTCGCCGCTGCCGGCGAAGATGCCGATCAACGCACCGTCGATGGCCGCCTCGAAGTCGGCGTCGTCGAAGACGATGTTGGGGCTCTTGCCGCCGAGCTCGAGACCGACCTTCTTCACGTTCTCGGCACCCTTGCGCATGATGTGCTTGCCGACCTCGACGCTGCCGGTGAAGGCCACCATGTCGACGTCGGGCGACGACGCGAGAAAGTCACCGACCTCGCCGCCCGGGCCGGTCAGCACCTGGTAGACACCCTCGGGCAGGCCGACCTCCTCGAAGATGCGACCGAGCTCGAGCGAGGTGAGCGGCGACACCGACGCCGGCTTCAGGATCATCACGTTGCCGGCGGCGAGCGACGGCGCGACCTTCCAGGCGGCCATGAGCAGCGGGTAGTTCCAGGGCGTGATGCCGGCGGTGACGCCGATCGGCTCGCGCACGACCATGCTCATGCTCTCGCCCGGCACCTCGAGCGTCTGGCCGTGCTGCTCCACCGCAAGGCCGGCGTAGTAGTCGAACGTGTGCGCCGTGTCGTTCACGTCGACCAGCGAGTCGGCGAGCAGCTTGCCCATCTGGCGCGTCTCCAGGAGAGCGAGCTCGTCGGCGCGCTCGCGGATGCGGGCCGCGACGCGGCGCAGCAGGTCGGCGCGCTCGACGGCGAGCGTGCGCGGCCAGGGTCCCTCGTCGAAGGCGGCGCGCGCTGCCGCTACGGCGCGCCGCGCGTCGGCGACACCGCCCTTCGGCACGACGGCGATCGGCCGCTCGGTGGACGGGTCGACCACCTCGTAGGTCTCGCCGCTCTCGGCGCCGGTCCACTGACCGGCGATGTACATCTGGTAAGTCTTCAGTTGCTGCTCGACCGTTGACACAACGTCCTCCTGACGTACCCGCGCGGAAGGTGCCCCCGCGCGTAAACACCCCTGTCCGCCGCGAACGTAGGACGCCGGCAACACGCGGGCGACCACCCGCGGCTCCCTGCAGGGATACCCGGGCCGCGGGGGGCGATAACGTTACGAAGACGGTGAAAACTCGCAGGAGGCTTGCACGGCCGGCAAGGCAGTGGACCACGTGCGGCCGCGACGGGCAGGGCCACGAAGCGCGCGCGGCCGGGACGGGCAGAAAGCGGCGGGCGGCGGGGGGGCGGGCGGCGGCCTAGAAACAGCCGAGCTGGCAGTGCACGATCTTTATGCCCAGCTCGTTGCAGGCGCGGCCCACCTCGGCGACCGGCACCTCGAGGTCGTGGGCGACCTTGAAGGCGTCGGCGCACGACAGGCGCTTCTCGTCGCCCGCCCGGGTCTTGAGGGCGGCGACCAGCCGAGGGATGTTGCCGGCGACCATGGCCGGATTGTAGCAGAGCAGCCCGTGGCCACGCCAGGATGGAGCACACGCCCTCGTCATCCTCTCATCCTCAGCCCTCCGACGGCCGATACCCGCTGTGCGGAGCGCCGCTCGTCGCGGCGCGAGGGAACGAGGGACACGGCGTGACCGACATCGACCTGAGCGAGAGGGCCGACAGCGCGGCCGACATCATCCGGCCCCGCGAAAGCGAAGAGGACCGCGAAGAGCGCCGGGCGCGCACCTCTATCGTCACGCGCCTCCAGGGCGACATCGTCGGCCGGATCGACGCCATGATCGACGAGCTGCGCGAGCAGCCCGTGGGCGAGGAGCCGCGCGAGTACCTCGAGGCGCTGCGCGTGCTGCTCAAGTCGCAGGCGACCGCCTACCTGACCTACGTCACCGGCCGCCGCGACGCGTTGTCGCCGACCACCTCCACGATGTACGCCGGCGAGCTCAGCCCGTCCGGGCCGGTGCCGGTCACGCTGCGCGGCCTGATCGAAGGCGGCACCCTGTCCAAGACCCAGGCGGCCCGCCTGGCGAGCTCCGTGCTGGAGCACCGCACCCTGCTCATCTTCGGCGACCGCTCGACCGGCAAATCGACGCTCCTGAACGCGCTGCTCGACCTGATGCCGGTCGACGAGCGCGTCGTGGCGATCGAGCACGGCGACCACCTGCCCGCCCTCGAGGACCGCTCCTTCTGCACGCGCCTGACCGTCGAGGACGGCGTCGACGTGGCCGGCGTCTTCGCGCGCGCCGTCAAGATGCAGCCGAGCCGCATCATCGTCGGCGAGATCCACGCCGACGAGATGCTCCACTTCCTGACCGAGCTCAGCCGGCGACCCGAGGCGGGCGGCTTCTGCACGGTGCGCGCCGACTCGGTCCACATGGCGGTCGCCAAGCTGCTGCGCCAGATGGAGCTCAGCGTCGCGCCGCGCGAGGCCCGCGAGCTCGTCGGCGCGGTGCGCCCGGTCCTCGCCCACATGCGCAGCGACGAGCGCGGCGAGCCGCGTCTGGCCGCGATCTGGGCGGTCGAGGGGCTCGACACCGACGGCGAGATCCTGCTGCACGAGGCGCCGGCCGACGAGGCGCTCGCCTCGTAGCCCCGGCGCCTGCGGGCCCCGCGCCTGCGAGCCGCCGGTCGCGGGTCGCCGGAGCAGCGGCACCGTCCACGGTCGGTCGGCGCAACGTCACCGCGACCCCTCGCCCAGCACCTGGCTTTCCGTCTCCCCCGCGGCGCATTGTTTGAGCAGGACGCCGGGCACTGGTATCATGCCGAGGTCACGCCGCCGAAGGGGCGGCGTTTTTCACCCCTGCTCCAGCAGCGAGGCTGGGGCCGCCTAAGACCACAGGAGGTGAGTTCCACGAACAAGTATGAGTTGATGCTCATGCTCAACCCCGCCGTCGAAGACGGCCGGCAGTCCGAGATCCTCGATCGCCTGTCCACCACCGTCCAGGAGGGCAAGGGCAAGGTCGCATCGGTCGACGACTGGGGCAAGCGCAAGCTCGCCTACGAGATCTCCGGTCAGACCGAGGGCCTCTACAGCGTCGTCACGTTCTCGGCCGCGCCCGAAACGCTGGCCGAGGTCGAGCGTGTGCTGAGCATCACCGACGACGTCATGCGCTTCCAGACGGTGCGCCTCAAGGACTAGGCGCGAGCACCAAGTCGCGCTAGCCTGACGCGGCGACCAAGCCGCCGGGCAGCACGAGGCGCGACCCGAAGTCACGCCGGCCCGAACGCCGACGACGTCGTCGATCGGCGGGCCGTCACGACACTCGTCCGACGAGCGGCGACACCGGAGTCACTCGACCCGACGAGCGCCAACCGCCAAAGGAGCGAAGACATGGCCGGATCCATCAACCGCGTCGTCCTGGTCGGCAACCTCACGCGCGACCCCGAGACCCGCCAGGCGGGCGCCACCACGGTGTGCAGCCTGCGCATCGCCGTGAACGACCGCGTCAAGAACCGCGATTCGGGCGCCTGGGAAGACTACGCCAACTACTTCACGGTGTCGGTCTTCGGCAACAACGGCGAGCGCTGCGCGCAGTACCTGTCGAAGGGTCGTCAGGTCGCGGTCGAAGGCCGGCTGCGCTGGCGTCAGTGGGAATCCGCCGACGGCCAGAAGCGCGAGGCCGTCGAGGTCGTCGCCGACAACGTGCAGTTCATCGGACCGCGCGAGGGCGGCGGCGCGCCGCGCGAGGCGACCGAGTTCTCGAGCGCGCCCGACATCGCCGAAGGCGACTTCGCCGGCGACGACGACATCCCGTTCTAGAGCGCCGGCGGCGGGGCTGCCGGCAGGCAGCCCCGCCGCCGGCCCGGAACGCACGACAAGCAGCGAAAGGCACACATGCCAGCATCAACGCAGAGGCGTCGCACGAAGCGCGCCAAGGCCGGGGCCGTCGCACGAACGCGACGGCGCACCTGCTTCTACTGCAACGAGAAGCTCGACGACGTCGACTACAAGGCCGCCACGGTCCTGCGACGCTTCGTTTCCGACAAGGGCAAGATCCGCTCGCGGCGCGTCACCGGCGCCTGCCGGCGTCACCAGCGTCAGGTGGCGGTGGCCGTCAAACGCGCCCGCACGATGGCTCTGCTGCCCTACGCCGACCGTTAGGAGGCCCGCCATGGAGATCATCCTGCTCGAAGACGTCGAGGGCGTGGGCCAGAAGGGCGACCTGGCCAACGTCTCGCCCGGCTACGCCCGCAACTACCTGCTGCCCAAGCGTCTCGCCCAGATCGCGAGCCCCGGACGGCTCGAAGAGGTCCGCCGCCTCATGGACGAACGGCGGGCGCGCGAGGTGCGCAGCGCCGACCACGCCGTCGAGGTCGCGGCAACGCTCAACAAGACGGTGCTCACGATCGGCGCCCACGCCGGCGAGGGCGACCGCCTGTACGGCTCGGTGACCTCCACCGACATCGCCGACGCCATCTGGGACGCTCGCAAGATCAAGATCGACCGGCACAAGATCCACCTCGACGAGCCCATCAAGAGCCTGGGCACCCACCTGGTCGACCTCGACGTCTTCGAGGGCGTCGAAGCCACCGTCAAGGTCATCGTCGTCGCGGGGTAAGCGCGGCGCGCGCACGCCGCAGGGGGAGGGCAGCACCGTGGCCACCGGCATGGTCGACACAGACGGTCGTCACATGCAGCCGCACGACTTGGACGCCGAGGAGTCGCTCCTGGGCGCCATGGTCGTGAGCCCCAATGCCATCCCGATCGCCACCGAGCTCGTCGCCGACGACGACTTCTACCGCGACACGCACCGTCTCGTCTTTCGCGTCATCCGCGACATGTACGGGCAGGGCAAAGAGGTCGACGCGGTGACGCTCTCGGCCGCGCTCGAGCAGCAGGGCGTGCTCGAGCGCGTCGGCGGCAAGGCCTTCGTCCACACGCTGGTCGAGATCGTGCCGGCCGCGGCCAACGTACGCCAGTACGCCGAGATCGTGCGCGAGACCAGCGTCCTGCGCCAGCTCATCCGGGTCGGCAACGAGATCGCCGAGCTCGGCTACGACCACCCGAGCGACGCGCGCGAGCTGCTCGACTCCTGCGAGCAGAAGGTCTTCGCCATCTCGCAGCATCGCCTGACCACCGACTTCGACGCGATGAGCGACATGATCAAGACGACCTTCGAGCGCATCGACATGATCCGCGAGGGCCAGCAGCTCTCGGGCGTGCCGTCCGGCTTCGCCGACATCGACAAGAGCACCGGCGGCTTCCAGCCCTCGAACCTGATCGTGCTGGCCGCCCGCCCCGGCGTCGGCAAGACCTCGCTCGCGCTCAACATCGCTCACAACATCGGCACCACGGGCAAGGCATCGGTCGCCATCTTCAGCCTCGAGATGAGCAAGCAGGAGATCAGCGAGCGCATGCTGTGCTCGGCCGCGCGCGTCGCCTCGCACCGGCTGCGCTCGGGGCAGACGCTGCCCAACGACGACTACTACAAGCTGGTGACCGTCGCCGGCGAGCTCGAGAAGGCGCCCATCTACGTCGACGATACGGCCGGCATCAACGTCTTCGAGCTGCGCGCCAAGGCGCGCCGCCTGGCGAGCCGCGTCGACCCGCCGCTCGGCCTGGTCATCATCGACTACCTCCAGCTCATGATGGGCGACGGCAGGGCCGACAACCGTCAGCAGGAGGTCGCCAACATCTCGCGCTCGCTCAAGCAGCTCGCCCGCGAGCTCGACGTGCCCGTGCTCGCCGTCTCCCAGCTGAACCGCGACGTCGAGACCCGCGCCGAGAAGAAGCCGATGCTCTCCGACCTGCGCGAGTCGGGCGCGATCGAGCAGGATGCCGACCTCGTCATCTTCATCTACGAGCCGCGCGACGAGAACAGCAAGGGCGTCGTGGCCGTCGACATCGCCAAGCACCGCAACGGGCCCACCGGGGTCGCCCGCCTGGGCTTCGTGCGCGACTACACCAAGTTCCGCACGCTCAAGGCCGACGAAGCGAGCCGCTATGACTTCTGAGCAGCACGCCGGCGCCGGCCCCGCCGCCGGCGCGCGCCTGATCAGCCTGAACGGCCGGCTCGTCGACGAGCGCGAGGCCGTCGTGCCGGCCCTCGACCGGGCCGTCACCCACGGCATCGGCCTGTACGAGACGCTCAAGCTCGCCGGCGGCGTGCCGGTCTTCTTCGGCGAGCACATGGACCGCCTGCAGGCGGGGCTCGCCGTGCTCGAGATCACGGCGCCGTGGGACCGCGCCACCATCGCCCGCGCCATCGTCGAGCTCTCCGCCGCCGGCGGCATCGTCGACGGCGGCTGCCGGGTGCTCGTCACCGGCGGGCCGGCCTGGGGCGGTCCGTCCCTCGTCATCCGTCACGACGTGCGCGAGCGGCCCGGGGCGCCGCTGCGCGTGATCACCCACCGCGGCATCAGGGTGAGCGGCGCCCTCAAGGCCATGACCTTCATGCAGTCGCACCTCGCCCAGCGCGCCGCGGCGGCGGCCGGCGCCGACGACGCCATCTTCGTCGACGACGAGGGCCGCATGTTCGAGGGCGCCACGTCCAACGTGTTCCTGGCGCGCGGCGGCGGCCTCGTCACCACGCCGGCCGAGGGCGCCATCCTGCCCGGCGTGGTGCGGGCCGCCATCGAGCGGGTCGCCCAGGCCGACGGCATCCCCGTGGTCGAGGCCTACGGACGGGTCGCCGACCTGCGGCCCGACGACGCCATGTTCCTCACGAGCAGCGTGCGCGGCATCGCCGCCGTCGCCTCGGTCGACGACCGGCCGCTGCACGTCGACCACGCCATGCTCGCGCGCCTCGAGCGCCTCGTGGCCGCCGCCGAAAGTGCCGCGGCCGCCGCCTTCCGCGCCCAGTACCTCGCGTAGCCGCCCCGACGGCGCCGGCCGCCGCGACGCTCGGCGGTATCGGCCGCCGCCCTCATTCCCCCGCGCGTCGAGGGCCCGCGTCCGGCGAGGCTTACGCCGGACGGCTTCGGGGCACGTTGCGCCCACGAACCCCCCGACAGCGCGAGGTAGACCATGAGAGCACGCCGTCTGATCCTGCTGGCCGCGGTCGGCCTGATCGTCGCCGCCGCCGTCATCGCCGCGGTGCTCGTGTCGAGCGGCGGCCACGACCGAGCAGACGCCCAGGGGACCGGCACCACGACGCCTGCGGCGGCGACCACCGCGACCAGGCTGCCCACGGTCAAGCTGAAGCTGGTGGCGAGCGGCCTGTCGCTGCCGGTGGGCCTGGCGGTGGCGCCCACCGACACCCACCGCCTGTTCGTCGTCGAGAAGACCGGCAGGATCGCCGTGATCCTGAACGGCAAGCGCCTGGCCACCCCGTTCCTGAACATCGCCAGCCGCGTGTCGACGGGCACCGAGCAGGGTCTGCTCGGCTTGGCCTTCGACCCCCAGTACGCGAGCAACGGCCGCTTCTACGTCTTCTACACGAACCGCAGCGGGGACATCAAGATCGTGCGCTACACGGTGAGCGCATCGAACCCCGACCGAGCGAACGCCGGGTCGGCCAAGGTCCTGTGGACGGTCGCCCACCACGCCCACGCCAACCACAACGGCGGGCAGCTCGCCTTCGGCCCCGACGGCCTGCTGTACATCGGCGTCGGCGACGGCGGCAGCGAGGGCGACCCCAACCTCTACGGCCAGAACGTGCACGTGCCCTACGCCAAGATCTGGCGCCTCGACGTGAGCTCGACCACGGCCAAGCCCGTCCTGTACGCCTACGGCCTGCGCAACCCCTGGCGGTTCTCGTTCGACCGCAAGACGGGTGCCCTGTGGATCGGCGACGTCGGCCAGGACAAGTGGGAGGAGATCGACTATCTCAAGGCCGGCACGGCGCCGGGCACCAACTTCGGCTGGAGCTACTACGAGGGCGATCACGTCTACAAGGTGCAGCACATCGTGCGCACGCACCTCGTGTTCCCGGTCGCCGAGTACTCGCACGCGGTGGGCGACGCCGTGATCGGCGGCTACGTGTACCGCGGCAGCGCCATTCCGGCCCTGCGCGGCTACTACCTGTTCGCCGATTACGGCACGGCGCGCGTCTGGGCCAAGCCCGGCCCCAAGGGCGGCGTCCACATTCTGACCGGTGTCTCGCAGAAGCTGCCAAGCATCAGCTCGTTCGGTCAGAACGCGGTCGGCGAGCTCTTCATCACGAGCCTGAACGGGCGCCTGTACAAGATCGTGCCCTGACGGGCAGGGCGGCGCGCGCCATGTCATGGCGCGCGCCGCCTCGCGGCCCGTCGACCCGGCGGCCCGCGGGCACATCGTGGCGAGCGAGCCGGGCGCGGTCAGGCGCCGGCGGCCTCGAGCTCAGAGGTGCACTGCGGGCAGCGCCGGGCGCCGATCGGGATCTCGCTCAGGCACTCGGGACACTGCTTGGTGGTCGGGTCCTGACCCCTGGCGCGGCGCGCGGCCATGTGGTTCATCGGCACCACGATCACGAAGTAGATCGCCGCGGCGATCAGCACGAACGACACGACGGCGTTGATGAACGCCCCGTACTTGAACGCGCTGTGATTGATCGTGAACACCAGGCCGGAGAAATCGGGCTTGCCCGCGATGGCGGCGATCAGCGGCGTGATGATGTCGCCGACGAAGGCCGTCACGACCGCGCCGAACGCCGCGCCGATGACGACCGCGACGGCCAGGTCGACGACGTTGCCCCGTAGAATGAAGTTCCTGAACCCCTTCAGCATGAGCCCCTCCTCGCTCGCGGTGGCGCCCGGCGCCGCCTCGTGCGCGACCGGGGTGGCGCGCCCGCCCGGGACGTGGTCAGGAGACCCTATCGCGGCATAAACACTTCGTAAAGCGTATTAACCGCCGGGGCTGAGCGGCTGCGTGCGACCGGCGCCAGTCGCGAGCCCGTCGCGCAGTCCGTGCAGGTACCACACGAACGCCTCGTTCAACTGCAGCCCGACGGGCGGCGTCGTGCGGCCGTCGGCGTAGACCCAGCTCGCCGCCGCTTGGCCGCCGGCGATCGAGAGCCGCAGGGCGGGGCCGTCAGAGCGCAGGATCGTGACCTCGGTCGTCGCCGGCTGCGACGTGTCGAGCGCCTGCTTCTCCATGCCGCTGATCCAGCCGGCGAGCTCGGCCGGCGGGTGGGACACGACGCCCGAGACGACCTGCCCGGCCGTGACCGAGCGGTAGGCGAGGCCGGTGATCTCGGTCGAGGTGAGCTGGAACGGGTAGTCGTCGCGCACGTAGTACCAGATGCCCAGGGCGACCAGCGCGACGGTAAGGGCGACGCCCACCCACAACGCGGTCTGCCGGAGTCTCATGTCCGCACGCTCCCGCCGGCTGCGCCGCTGCGCGGCGCGGCTAGCCCCTGCCGGTGAGCCGCCGGCGCGCGTCGGCGTACTTGGCGGCCGTCTTTGCGACGATCTCGTCGGGCAGCACCGGTCCCGGCGCCCGCTTGTCCCAGTCGAGGGTCTCGAGGTAGTCGCGCACGAACTGCTTGTCGAAGCTCGGCTGGGCCCGGCCCGGCGCGTAGCCGTCGACCGGCCAGAAGCGCGACGAGTCGGGGGTCATGGCCTCGTCGATCAGCAGTAGCTCGCCGTCGCGCACGCCGAACTCGAACTTCGTGTCGGCGATGATGATGCCGCGCTCCAGAGCGTAGGCCGCGCCGGACTCGTACAGGGCGATCGCTGTGTCACGCACGCGCGCCGCCAGGTCGGCGCCGATCAGGGCGGCGACCTCGTCGAACGAGATGTTCTCGTCGTGCGTGCCGACGGCGGCCTTGGTCGAGGGCGCGAAGATGGTCGACGGCAGCCGGCTGCCGTCGACGAGACCGGCGGGCAGCTCGATGCCGCAGACCCGGCCGGTGCGCTCGTAGTCCTTCAGGCCGGAGCCGGTGAGGTAGCCCCGTACGATGGCCTCGACCGGCAGCGGCTCGCAGCGCCGCACGGCGACCGAGCGTCCCTGCAGGTGCGCCTTCTCGGGGCGGTTGGCGAACGGCTCGGGGTCGACCACGTGGTTGGGGACGATGCCGGCCGTGCGTTCGAACCAGAAGTTCGAGACCTGGGTCAGCACCTCTCCCTTGCCGGGGATGGGGGTCGGCAGGATCACATCGAACGCCGAGATGCGGTCGGTCGCCACGATCACGAGCGTGTCGTCGCCGATCGCGTAGATGTCGCGCACCTTGCCGCGGCTCACGAGCTGCAGATCGGTCTCGCTGGTCTCAAAGAGCGCCTTCACGTGCCGTCTCCCCCTTCTCACCGTCGTCGCGCGGTCGGTCGCAAGCGAGCCCGCGCGGCCGGGCCTCGCTCGTGAGCAGACCCTACCACGCGGCCGCCCGGCCGCCGTCAAGGTCGTCGCGGGGCCGCGCCGCGGTGGCGGCGCTCACAGCACGTGCTGGACGAGCGGCAGCAGGGCGACGCCCAGCACGACCGCCGGGTACAGGCTGGCGCTCGCGAAGTAGGCGGCCGCCGTGACCCCGTCGGGCCGGTACCAGAGCCGCGCCCCGGGCCAGGCCACCATGAGCACGCCCCCGAGGATGGCCACGTCGGTCAGCATCTCGCTGCCGATCGGGAGCGTGATGGTCGCGATGAGGGCGACGAAGCCCAGGGCGCCCGCGGCGCGCGCCGCAGCGACGGGTCCACGGTCGGCCGCCAGGCTGCGCGGCGGCCGGTCGGTGCGGTCGTGGCGAGCCAGGCCATCGGCGATGTCGCAGCAGCCCACCGCCCAGATCACGAGGAACGCGACGACGGTCAGGACGCGCGGCCCCGGCGCCGCCACGGCCGACCAGCCCGCCAGGCCGGCCGCGCCGGCGGCGAGGCCCGTGGCCGCCGTCCGCCCGACGGGGGCGAGCGCCGACAGACAGCCCAGCACCTCGAGGGCCACGGCCACGCAGTAGAACAGCAGACAGAGCGGCGACAGTGTGAGGGCGAGCAGACCGCCGAGCGCGGCGAGCGTGGCCAGGCCGGCGAGCGGGCCGGCGAGCGAGCGGCTGCGGCGCGCGTCCCACACAAGGACGGCGTGCGGCGCGCCGAGCGGCCGCGCCGGCGCGGCCACGACGCCCCGCAGCAGGCGCTCGCGCAGCGCGAAGACGGCATACGAGCCGGCGAGCCCCGCGAGCAGGCCCACGAGCGCGACGCGCGCGCCCGGCAGGTCGCCCCGGGCGAGCACCGCGGCAAGACCGGGCGGGGCGGTGGCGAGCAGCGCCCGGCGCGCCGGCGAGACGCGCAGCGGCGCCGCCCGGCCCCGCAGGTCGCCGGGTTCACCAGAGAGCGCCGATGCCGTTTGCCGGCCTATCCCGACCTCCTCGCCGTGACTACGAGGGAGGGTTCCCCGTCACACCGCCGAGCGCGCGTTGCGGGCGGGCGGCGGGCGTCCCGCCCGCCGCCCGCCGCTCGTTCAGGCGCCCAGGTTGCGGGCCGCGAACTCCCAGTCGACGAGACTGTCGCAGAAGGCCTGCACGAAGTCGGGCCGCCGGTTCTGGAAGTCGAGGTAGTAGGCATGCTCCCACACGTCGCAGGTGAGGAGCGGCTTGACCGGCGGCAGCGGCATCTCGGCGTTGGGTGTCGTCACGATCCTGAGCGCGCCGGCGTCGTCGACGAGCCACGCCCAGCCGCTGCCGAAGCGCCCCACGGCGGCCGTTTTGAACTGCTCGGCGAAGGCGGCCAGGCCGCCGAACGTGGCCTCGATGCGCTCCGCCAGCGCGCCGCTCGGCGCGCCGCCGCCGCCCGGCTTCATCGAGTTCCAGAAGAAGGTGTGGTTCCAGACCTGCGCGGCGTTGTTGAAGATGCCGGCCTTGGCGGCGTCGCCGGCCACGGCCGCGATGACCTCCTCGAGGCTCTGGCCCTCGAGGTCGGTGCCGGCCACCAGCTTGTTCAGGTTGTCGACGTAGGCGCGGTGGTGCTTGCCGTAGTGAAAGCCGATCGTGCGCGCCGAGGTGACCGGCTCGAGCGCGTCTTCGGGCCACGGCAGGGGCGGCAGTTCGAAGGCCATCAGTTCCCTCCTTGTCGTTCTCGCTTGACCTTCAGCGGATCCTGCCGGGCTGCGGCGGCGCGGTCCCCGCGCCGCCGGCCGCAGCCGGCCGCTAGGCGTCGACTTCGACGGCGCCGTCGACCACGCGCACCGGCCAGGTGGCGAGGCCCTCGACGCGGATCTTGCGCTGCAGCCGGTCCTCGACCGCGAGCGGGCGGCGCGCCGCCGCCGGCAGGGGTTCGTCGCCGAAGTGACGGTCGAGCGGATAGGCGAGCACCGAGCCGTCGCGCACGTCGAACTGCGCGTAGTGCAGCGGGCACGTGAGCACGTGGCCGGCGAGCGAGCCCTGGTCGAGCGGGGCGTTCATGTGACCGCAGCGACGGGCGACCACGTAGAAGGTGCCGTCGCAGTTGGCGAGCGTCGCCTGGACGCCCCCGACCTTGACGAACTTGAGGCCGCCGGCGGTGACGTCGGCGGTGCGGGCGACCTCAGTCCACACGACCGCTCACCCCTCGAGGCCGAGCTCGCTCGCCGGAATCTGCGGCAGCGTGCTCGGGTCGTCGACGTCGGTGTGCACGAACAGGCCGCACCAGCAGCGCCGCATGGCGTCGAAGTGGGCGCGGTGGTAGGGGATGCAGGGGCAGACGATGCGCATGTCCTGCTCGCGCACGCGGGTGCGACCCTGGCAGGGGCAGTAGGGGGCGCCCTTGTTCTCTTCGAGCACGGCCTCCTGCTCGAGCAGGAAGTCGGCGAGCTCGGTGTCGGGCGTGAACTTGTAGCCGAGCGCCGCGACGAGCGGCGTGAAGAACGTGCGCAGGGCGGCGACGCGTGCGTCGTGGGCCATCAGGAGGCGTCCTTCAGGAGCTGCTCGTAGCGCTCCGGCGCGTAGCCGACGACCACCTCGCCGCCGATCTTCACCACGGGGTAGGCGCGCGAGCCCGACAGGTCGAACGCCTCGTCGGCCAGGCGGTCGCCCTCGTCGTCGGGCAGCAGGTCGATGTCGACCGCCTCGAAGGCGACGCCGCTGTCCTCGAAGTACTGCTTGGCCTTGCGGCACCAGGGGCACGTGCTCAGGGCGTAGACGAAGACGCCGTCGTTCACGGTCTCACACCTCGTTCGAAAGCCGCACGAAGACCTCGCCGCCGTCGAGGCGCACGGGGTAGGTCGGGATGGCGATCTCGGGAGCCTCGATGAACGCGCCGCTGCGCAGGTCGAAGCGCCAGTCGTGACACGGGCAGGTGAGGACGTAACCGTCGCAGCCGCCGGCCTCGAGCGGGCAGGCCATGTGGGCGCAGCGATTGGCCACCGCGTAGACGCCGCCATCGACCCTGGCAAGCAGCAGCCCCAGGCCGCGCGGGTACACGGCGAGCAGCTCGCCCTCGCGCAGCGTGACCTCGTCGGCCACCTTGATCCAGTCGTGCGCCACAGTCCCTCCCGGCCGGCCCGAAGGCGCCGGCGCTCGCGATCGTGCTCGACCTTACCATGCGTGAACGGGCGTCCGCGCCGTTCGTCGCGGCGTCGGCCGCGAAGCGGCGCCGGCCCGGGCCGGCGCCGGGCGATCGCCCCCGACCGGCGCGGCTACCAGCGCTCGCGATGGACGTGCTCGGCGTTGTAGCGGTCGGCCGCCCGTTTGCCCTCGGCCGGCCGGCCGACGGCGACCACGGCGAACGGCACGACCCCCTCGGGGGCGCCGAGCAGGGCGCGCAGGCCGGCGACCCGCTCCTCGAGCGGGTGCACGCCGAGCCAGACGGCGCCCAGCCCGAGCGTCTCGGCCTCGATCAGCAGGTTCTCGACCGCGGCCGCGCAGTCCTGCTCCCAGAACTGCGGCCAGCGCAGCCCCTCGGTCGCGCCGCAGACGACGATGGCCAGCGGCGCCCGCTCGAGCATGCGCGCGTAGGGGTGGAAGGTCGTGACCGCGCGCAGCGTCTCGCGGTCGGTGACGAGGACGAAGCGCCAGGGCTGCTGGTTGCCGGCCGAGGGCGCCGCCATCGCCGCCCGTAGCAGACGCTCGACCTGATCGTCGGGCACCGCGTCGGCCGTGTAGGCGCGGATGCTGCGACGTCTCAGGATGGGGTCGTCCACAGGTCTGCCTCCTCGGGCTGGCTCGCTTTCGTGCCGCGCATCGTATCAGGTGCCTGCGGCCGACGGACCGACAGTTGAGGACGGGGCCCGGAGCCAGTACTATCTCCGAAAGGGAAGTCCCTTTGGCCGCACGCTCCCCCGCTCACACGCCATGGACACGACGCGTTCACATTACGACTGCCTCATCGCCGGCGCCGGCCCGGCCGGCATCTTCGCCGCGCTCGAGCTCGTGCGGCGCAACGGCTGCTCGGTGCTGCTGCTCGAGCAGGGCCCCGACATTGACCGGCGCACCTGCCCGGCCCGCACCACCGGCGTCTGCGCGAACTGCTCGCCGTGCGACGTGACCTGTGGCTGGGGCGGCGCCGGCGCCTTCTCCGACGGCAAGCTCACCCTCTCGCCCGAGGTCGGCGGCTGGCTCGACGAGTTCCTGCCGGCCGGCGACCTGGCCGGGCTCGTGCGGTACGTCGACGACGTCTGGATGGAGTATGGCGCGCCGCCCGAGGTGCACGGCGGCGAAGGGCCGGCGGTCGAGGCGATCCGCCGCGACGCCCTGGTGCACGGCATGAAGCTCGTCGCCTCGCCCGTGCGGCACATGGGCAGCGACCGCGCGGCCGGCATCCTCAAGGCGATGCGCACCGACCTCGAACCGCGCGTCGACGTGCGCACCGGCACGGCGGTCGCGAGCGTCACCGTGCGCGACGGCGTAGCGACCGGCGTGACCTGCGCCGACGGCAGCAGCTACAGCGCCGACGCCGTGATCGTCGCGCCCGGACGGCAGGGCGCGGCCTGGCTGGCCGACGAGTGCCGCCGCCTGGGGATCGGCTTGCGCACCAACCCGGTCGACATCGGCGTGCGCGTCGAGGTGCCGGCGGTCGTCATGGAGCCGCTCACGAGCGTGCTCTACGAAAGCAAGCTGATCTGCTACGCGCACACCTTCGACGACCCGGTCCGTACCTTCTGCATGAACCCCCACGGGGTCGTGTCGGTCGAGAACTACGGCGACGTCATCACGGTGAACGGCCACAGCTACGCCGACCGCAAGACCGAGTACACGAACTTCGCGCTGCTCGTGTCGACCGACTTCACGCAGCCCTTCGACGACCCGCTGGCCTACGGCAAGTCGATCGCTCGCCTGGCCAACCTGCTCGGCACCGACATCATCGTGCAGCGCCTCGGCGACCTGCTGGCCGGCCACCGCTCCACCGCCGAGCGGCTGCGCCGCGGCACCGTCCAGCCCACCCTGGCCGGCGCCACGCCGGGCGACCTCTCGTTCGTGCTGCCCTTCCGCCACCTGCGCGACATCCTCGACATGCTCGAGGCCCTCGACCAGCTCGCCCCGGGCGTGAACGCGCGCGACACGCTGCTCTACGGCGTCGAGGTCAAGTTCTACTCGGCCCGGCCGCAGCTCGACCAGGGGCTGCAGACCGCGGTGGAGAACCTGTACGCGATCGGCGACGGCGCCGGCGTCACCCGCGGGCTCGTGCAGGCGAGCGCGTCGGGGGTGCTCGCCGCCCGGTCCATCCTCACAAGGGGGGCGTGATGCCTGCCACCATCGTGATCGGCGCCCAGTGGGGCGACGAGGGCAAGGGCAAGATCACCGACCTGCTGGCCGAGCGGGCCGACGTCGTCTGCCGCTACCAGGGCGGCAACAACGCCGGCCACACGATCGTGCGCGACGGCGAGGAGTTCAAGTTCCATCTGATCCCCTCGGGCATCCTCTACGAGGCCAAGACCTGCGTCATCGGCAACGGCGTCGTGATCGACCCGCACATCCTGTTCGGCGAGATCGACGCCCTGCGCGGCCGCGGCATCGCCGTCGAGAACCTGCGGGTCTCGGCCAACGCCCACCTCATCATGCCCTACCACCTGCTGCTCGACGGGGCGGCCGAGCGTCAGCTCGGCCGCTTCAGGATCGGCACGACCGGGCGCGGCATCGGCCCCTGCTACATCGACAAGTTCGCCCGCGTCGGCGTGCGTGTGCAGGACCTGCTCGACGAGAAGATCCTGCGCCGCAAGGTGCGGGTCGCGCTCGACGAGAAGAACCGCCTGCTGCAGCTCTACGACATCGGCACGCTCGACCCCGACCAGGTGACCGACGAGTACCTCGCCTACCGGCCGCGCTTCGAACCGTTCGTGGCCGACACCTCGCTGCTCGTCAACAGGGCGCTCGACGACGGCCGTGAGGTGCTCTTCGAGGGCGCCCAGGGCACGCTGCTCGACATCGACTTCGGCACGTATCCGTTCGTCACGAGCTCCAACCCGATCTCGGGCGGCGCCTGCGCCGGCGCCGGCGTAGGACCCACCCGCATCGACGCCGTCGTCGGCGTCGCCAAGGCCTACACCACCCGCGTCGGCGAGGGCCCGTTCCCGACCGAGCTGTTCGACGACGTCGGCGCCGCCATGTGCGAGATCGGCCACGAGTTCGGCACCACGACCGGGCGCCAGCGGCGCTGCGGCTGGCTCGACCTCGTGGCGCTGCGCTACGCCGTGCGCGTGAGCGGCATCACGCACCTCGCCATCACCAAGCTCGACGTGCTCTCCGGCCTGCCCGCGATCAGCGTCTGCACCAGGTACAAGGCCGGCCGCCGCGTGCTCGACGAGTTCCCCGTGCGCCAGACCGACTTTCACCACGCCAAGCCGCTCCTCGAGGAGCTGCCCGGCTGGACCGACGACCTGCGCGACTGCGAGGAGTGGGCCGACCTGCCCGAGGCGGCGCGCGACTACATCCAGTACATCGCCGACTTCACCAAGACGCGCGTGAAGTTCATCGCCGTCGGCCCCGGCCGCGAGGAGACGATCGTGCTGCCGCGCTCGATCGGCCGGGGCGGCGCCTTCTAGGCAAGCGACCGGCGCCGCGCTCGCGCCGGCGCCGCGCTCGCGCCGGCGCCGACCGGCCGGAGTCGACGCCGCTCGCGCCCGGACCCCGCGGTCACAGCAGTTCCACAGCGCTTTCCGGGCGCTCTCTCATCGAAGCGGCCCACAATCGCGCCTATGAAGTCTCCCATCCTCAGTGTTCGTGCAGCAACGAGGAGGCAGCTCGCATGAGCCGCAAGGCCGTCACCTGGATCGCCGTCGGAGCGCTCGCGGCCGCCGCGGTGATCGTCGCCGCCATCGTCGCCTACCACGTCGGCGCCGACCATGGCTCGAGCCGTGTCGTCGGAGGTCCGTTCCGGCGCTCGTTCGTCATGCCGACGCTCCTGCGGACCGCCCGCCCGTTCCCGGCCGTCGAGGCGCTCGTGCTGCTGCTGATCGGCGGCGTCGTCGGCGCCGCGATCGCCGTGCTCGCGAGGCCCGGCAGCGCGCTCGTCGGCCACCCCGACGAGCCGCCCGTCGACCCCCGCTGGCGTGAGCTCGACGAGTGGCATCGCTGGGCCCACGGCGCTCCGGCCGCGCCCGCTGTCGGCCAGGGCGCGGCGCCGGCCGACGGTCCGGCCGCGCCTGCTCCGTCGGCGTCGCAGGCCGAGCCGGTCGTGCCGCCGGCTCCTCCCGACGAGCCGGTCTGAGGGGTCGGTGGCGCGAGGCCGCTCTCAGCACATTCTCAGCCTGGTTCACGCGCCGTTCACACGAAGCGGGAACGATAGCAGGCGAATTGCCGGTCCAGAGACATCGGAGGACCTCATGTACAGGCACCTGATCCGGCGCCACGCCCTGCGCCTGCCGCTCGCCGTGGCCGCTCTCGCCGTGCTTGCGGTCGCCGTCGGCGCCGCGCTGCGGACCGGCGTCGCGCTGGGCGCCACGCACGCCGCGCTCGGCGACTCGCTCGACCCCGGCTTCAACGCGAGCCGCCTCTCGCCGACGTTCGCGCTCGTCATCGTCCTCGCTCTGGCCGGCGCCGGCATCGTCAGCACGACGCTCTGGCACCTGGCTCGCGGGCGGCGCGAGCCGGCGCGCGTGACCGCGCGCGCTCGCGACGAGCGCTTTCCCGGCGACCGCCGCGGCTGAGCCACCGGCGACGCCGATCGTTCCCGACGGGGCGCCCGACTCTCGCCACCCTGATCCCGGCCCGACCTGAGCCGTGCTGCCCCTCGCGGCGACGGGTAGTACACTGGCGCCGATCATGCGGCGCGCGACGAAGCCCCGCCGGCGTTGAGCGGCGGCGGAGTCGGCGACGCGCGGGAGCTCGAACGCGGCCAGGGGGACCGACGTGGCTCGCGCCCGACACCTCTCCATCGGCAGGTTCGCGGGACTGACCGGCATCTCGGCCAACACGCTGCGCCGGTACGACGACTGCGGCCTGCTGTCGCCCGCGTTCACCGACCCGCTCACCGGCTACCGCCTCTACGCCATCGAGCAGCTCGACACCGGCATCGCGATCCGGCTGCTGCGCGACCTCGACGTACCGCTCGACGACCTGCGCGAGCTGCTGTCGGGCGAGCACCCCGACGACGTCCGCGCGCTCCTTGCCCACCACCGCGAGCGCATCGTCGAGCGGCGCGCCGACCTCGAGCGCATCCTGGCCCGCATCGACGCCGTGCTGCACGAGGGGCATGGCCTGCTGCCCTACGAGCTCGAGGTCGTGGAGCTGGCGCCGGCCTGGGTGGTCGGCCGCCACCTCGCCACGCCCCGGACTGACCTCGACGCGGCGATCGAGCACGCCCTGGCCGAGCTCGAGGATGAGCTCGCGGCCGCCGGCGCGAAAGCCACCGGCCGCGAGCTCATCCTCTACTCCAACCCCTTGCAGTGGTACCAGGGCCTCGACGTCGAGGTGTGCCTGCCGGTGGCCGAGGGGACGGCCGCGGCCTGCGGCGCGCGGCCGCTCGCCGGCTGCCGCGCGGCGCGTGCTGTGTACCGCGGACCCTGGGACGACATCTGGCAGGCCTACGCGGCGCTGCTCGCGCAGATCGCGCGGCGCGGTCTCGACGTGTGCGGCCCGGTACGCGAGTCGTACCTGTTCGACGAGCGCGACACCGACGACCCGTCACGCTACCTGACCGAGATCGCCTGGCCGGTGCAGGCCCGGGTGCCGGCCGATGCGGCGACACGGGCCGAGGCGGTGACACGGGACCAGGCGGCGCTGTAGGGGCTGCAACGGTCGCCGGACGATCACGCCGGCGTGGCCTTGACCTTATCGCTGGGCTAAGGTTGACACTGTCGCCGTCGGGGGCGGAAGCGGCGGGTGCACCGTGAGCCCCGCGAACGTCCCGGCGGTCCGATCAGGGCGACGGGCGGCCACGGCGCCGCCCGCACGAGGGGGGCACATGACGGAGACAGACCTGCAGGCGCACACCGACGTGCGCGCGCGATCCGACCTGCACTACCTGACCGCCACCGACGCGCTCGCGGCCTTCAAGGCCCGCACGCTCTCGCCGGTCGAGCTCATGGCGGCGACGATCGCCCGCATCGAGGACGTCGACCCGGTCGTCAACGCGCTGCCCATCCGCTTCTTCGACGAGGCTCTGGTCGCGGCCCGCGCAGCCGAGGAGCGCTACGCCGGCCGCCACGGCGGGCCGCGCCCGCTCGAGGGCCTGCCGATCGCGGTCAAGGACGAGGTCGAGGTGGCCGGCCAACCCTGCACCGCCGGCTCGCTCGTGTTCAAGGACGAGGTGCCCGAGGTGACGGCTGCGAGCGTGCAGCGCGTGATCGACGCCGGCGCCATCATCCACGCCCGCTCGGCCACCCCCGAGTTCTGCTGCGCCGCCATCACCGAGTCGCGCCTGTGGGGCATCACGCGCAACCCCTGGAACGCGGACTACAGCCCCGGCGGCTCGTCGGGCGGCTCGGGCGCCGCCCTCGCGGCCGGCATGGCTCCCCTCGCCACCGGCTCCGACATCGGCGGCTCGATCCGCATCCCCGCCGCCTTCTGCGGCGTGGTCGGCTTCAAGCCGCCGTACGGCCGCATCCCGCAGATGCCGCCCTTCAACCTCGACACCTACTGCCACGAGGGCCCGATGGCACGCACCGTCGAGGACTGCCGCCTGCTCGAGAACGTCATGGCCGGACCGCACCCCGAGGACATCGTCTCGCTGCGCCCCAAGCTGACCGTGCCCGCCGAGCTGCCGCCCGTGGCGGGCCTGAAGATCGCCTGCAGCGTCGACCTCGGCGGCTTCGACGTCGGCGACGAGGTCGCCGCCGCCGTGCGTGCCGCCACCGAGACCTTCCGCGCCCTCGGCGCGAGCGTCGACGACGTCACACCGGGCTGGTCGCTCGACGACATGGCCGAGGGCGCCCGCGCCCACCTCGGCATCATCTTCGGGAGCTGGATCGGCGAGGTCGCCGCCGAGTACCGCGACCTGCTGACCGACTACGCCCTCGCCTTCGCCGACGACGCCGTGAACCGGCCGACCGTCTCGTGGCTGCGCTCGCTCGAGATCGAGGGCGAGGCCTACGGCCACCTGGCGCCGATCCTCGAGAGCCACGACCTGCTGATCTGCCCCACGTTCGTCGAGCCGGCCCTGAGGGCGGGCGTGCCCCACGACGTCGACGAGCTCTTCACAAGCTCGCTCACGTTCCCGTTCAACATGATGAGCCGCTGCCCGGTGATGGTCGTGCCGGCCGGGCGGGCGGCAAACGACGTGCCGATCGGCCTACAGATCGTCGGCCGCACCTACGACGACACCACGGTGTTCGCCGCGGCGGCCGCCTTCGAGCGGGCCCATCCCTGGTATGAGTCGACCGCGGATCGGCCGCAGTGGCCGAGGAGGACGTCATGAAGCGTACGCGCACCGCCCGCCGGCTCCTGCTCGTCGTCGCCGCGCTGCTCGCCTGCGGCCTGGTCTGGGGCCTCGCCGGCGCCTTCGCCTCGAGCTCGTCGCCGTCGCCCTCGTCGCACAAGGTGGTCCTGCGTCTGGGCTGGATCTCCGAGCCCGACAACCTGAACCCCTTCGTCGGCTGGGCGACCACGACCTACGAGATCTGGACGGTCAACTACAACTTCCTGTTCGGCTTCAACGGCCAGACCATGGCGCCGACGCTCAGCCTTGCCGCGCAGTTGCCGACCAAGGAGAACGGCGGCATCTCGGCCGACGGCAAGGTCTGGACGATCCACATCAGGCCCAACGTCAAATGGTCGGACGGCCAGCCCCTGACGGCTGCCGACGTCGCCTTCACCTACAACTACATCGTCAAGAACCACATGGCCAACCTGGCGCTCACCACGACCGGCATCGCAAGCGCGAAAGAGATCGACCCGACCACCGTACAGATCACCTGCTCGCAGCCCAAGGCCAACATGGAGGCGATCTTCCTGCCGATCCTGCCCAAGCACGTCTGGGAGCACGTCTCTCCGCAGGCCGCCGGCACCACCTACTCCGAGATGCCGATCGTCGGCACCGGCCCGTTCTACACCGTGGCCTTCAAGAAGGGCTCCTACGTCGAGATGAAGCGCAACCCCTACTACTGGGGCCCCAAGCCGACCGTCGACGAGATCTACTTCGAGATGTACCAGGACCCGGCGACGATGGTGCAGGACCTGAAATCGGGCGCGATCGACGGCGCCTGGGGCATGCCCGAGGCGCAGTTCAAACAGCTCGCCGCCCAGCCCGAGAGCACGTCGGGCATCCACACGCTCGCCTACAACTTCTTCAACTGGGACTACCTCGACTGCAACTGCTCGACGTCGTCGGCGTCCACGGGCAACCCGGTGCTGCGTGACGTGCGCTTTCGCCAGGCCCTGAACTACGCGATCGACCGCGGCAAGCTCGCCGCCGTCGCCTATGACGGCCTGGCCGCCCCGGCGACCACGATCATGCCGCCCGGCAACTGGTTCAACCCCGACTACCACTGGCAGCCGCCGGCCGGTGACCAGTACACGTTCGACCCGACCAAGGCGAGCCAGCTCCTTACGGCGGCCGGCTACCCGCTCAGGAACGGCGTGCGGCTGAACAAGCAGGGCAAGCCGATCGTCCTGCGCCTCGATACGACCACCGACTTCCCGGAGGGCCAGGTCGAGGCCAAGCTCATCGCCGGCTGGTTCAATCAACTCGGGCTCAAGGTGACGCTGTCCGTACTCGACCTCGGCGCGATGGAGGCCCGCGTCTTCAACTTCAAGGGTACGACGTTCGCACCCGACTTCGACTTCTACCTCAGTACCTGGGCCGGCTACGGCGACCCCGGCGAGACGCTCACCTCGTTCACCACCGCCGAGATCGGCGCCACCAACGAGCCGGCCTGGTCTGACCCCGCGTTCGACAAGCTGAACGCCGAGCAGTCGGCCGCGCTCGACCCGACCACACGGCAGCACCTGATCTGGCAGATGCAGCAGATCTTCTACGAACAGTCGCCGCAGATCGCGCTCGTCTACCCCAAGTACCTCGAGGCGTACAACACGTCACGCTGGACCGGCTGGGTGCCCATGTTCCACGGCCGCGGCCCGGCCTGGATGACGACCGCGACCACCGACTCGTACGTGAACCTCAAGCCGGTCACGGCCAAGGCGAGCGGCGGCGTCAAGGGCAAGACCCTCCTCATCGTCATCGTGGCGGCCGTCGTCGCGGCCGTCGTCGCGATCGTCGCCCTGACGCGCCGCCGCGGCGGCCAGGAGGTCGAGGCGGCCTGACCGGCTGAAAGCGAGCGGAACAAGACGCGTGCGGGGCCGGCGCCGTCAGGCGCCGGCCCCGCACCGCTTTGGCCCCGCACCGCTCCGGCCGACGTTCGCGGGCGGACGCGGGGCGCGGCACCACCTCTTGCTTCCCTCCCCCGGCCGCCGCGCGTAGACTGCGGAGCGACAGTCCGACGCGACCGCCGTCGTGCCCAGGGGCAACCCGCGCGGCTCCCGCGTCTTCGACCCGCAAGGAGGCCCCCATGCGCGTTCTGGTTGTCGGCGGCGGCGGTCGCGAGCACGCCCTGGTCCACGCCTTCTGCGCCTCGCCCCTTGCCACGCAGGTGTTCTGCGCGCCGGGCAACGCCGGCATCGACCAGGAGGCCGACCCGGTCTCGCTCGGCGGCGACGACCTCGAGGGCCTGCTCGCCTTCGCCCGGCGCGAGAGGATCGACCTGACCGTCGTGGGGCCCGAGGCGCCGCTCGTGGCCGGCATCGCCGACCTCTTCACCGAGCACGGCCTGCTCGTCTTCGGGCCCACGCGCGAGGCGGCGCGCCTCGAGGGCAGCAAGCTCTTCGCCAAGGAGATCATGGCCGACGCCCACGTGGCCACCGGCGGGTACCGCCGCCACGACGACCTCGACGCCGCCCTGCGCGACGTCGCCGGGCAGACCGTCTGGCCGCTCGTCGTCAAGGCCGACGGCCTCGCCGCCGGCAAGGGCGTGATCATCTGCAACGACCGTGCCGAGGCCGAGGCGGCCGTGCGGCTCTGCCTGGCCGAGCGCGCTTTCGGCGACGCCGGCGACGCCGTGCTGCTCGAGGAGCACCTGACCGGCTCCGAGGTCTCGCTGCTGGCCCTGTGCGACGGCACGAGCGTGGTGCCGATGGCGCCGGCCCAGGACTACAAGCGCATCTTCGCCGGCGACCAGGGCCCGAACACCGGCGGCATGGGCAGCTACTGCCCGGTGCCCGGCTTCACGCCCGACGTCGCCGAGACGGTCACCGAAGACCTGTTCCGGCCCGTGCTCGAGGCGCTCAGACGGCGCGGCATCGTGTATCGCGGCGTGCTCTACGGCGGCCTGATCGTGACCGATCACGGCGTCAAGCTGCTCGAGTTCAACTGCCGCTTCGGCGACCCCGAGACGCAGGCGATCCTGCCGCGCCTCGACTCCGACCTGCTCGAAGCCTGCCTGGCGGCCGCGCAGGGTGAGCTCGACCCGGCCATGCTGCGCGTCCGGCCCGAGGCCTGCGTGTCGGTGGTGATGGCCTCGCGCGGCTACCCCGCCTCGAGCTCGAAGGGCGACGTCATCACCGGCCTGTCCGAGGCCGCGGCGCTGCCCGATGTGACGATCTACCACGCGGCCACGGCGGTGCGCGGCAACGACATCGTCACGTCGGGTGGCCGCGTGCTGGCGGTGAGCGCCCTGGGCGCGCACTTCGCCGATGCGCGCGAGCGCGCCTACGGCGCGCTCGCGCGCATCTCGTTCGCCGGCATGCAGTCGCGCGCCGACATCGCCGAGCGGGCCGTGCGCGCCGAAGCCGGCGAGATCGCGCTGTTCCCGGCCGCCTGGGCTCGCTGAAGGGCCCCCGCTGGGGGTAAGCTTCGCCGCAAGGCGCGCCGCACAGCCGACACCCGCACGTCCCGTGACCGCCCGAAGGGAGAAGCAGTGGAGAAGACGAGTACCGAGGTCGAGACGCTGCTGGTCGGCATCGAGTTCGAGCCGGTGCTCGTCGGCATCGTCATGGGGAGCGAGTCGGACCGCGAAGTGATGGAGGCCGCCGGGCGCGAGCTCGACGAGCGCCGCATCCGCCACGAGGTGAACGTCATGTCCGCGCATCGCGACCCCGAGAAGGTGGCGCACTACGCCCGCACGGCCCAGGCCCGCGGCCTCAAGGTGCTGATCGCCGGCGCCGGCAAGGCGGCCGCGCTGCCCGGGGTGATCGCCTCATACACGAACCTGCCGGTGATCGGCGTTCCCATCAAGACGAGCGATCTCGGCGGCCTCGATTCGCTGCTGTCGATCGTGCAGATGCCGCCCGGCGTGCCGGTGGCCTGCGTAGCGATCAACGGCGCCCGCAACGCCGCCATCCTCGCCGCTCGCATCCTCGACGTCTGACGGGGCGCCGGTCGTAGCGTGGCAGCCGACGACAGAAAGCCCGACCGCCGCCGGCTGTCGATGCCGCCCGAGCAGCGCCGCCAGGTCCTCGTCCTGGCGGTGAGCGGCCTGAGCATCGTGGTCGCGCTCGCGTTGATCGCGCTGCTGCTGCACTTCGCCGGCTGACGCCGGACGAGCCCCCGCAAGCGAAGGAGCCCGAGATGATCAAGCAGTCCGTGTCGTCGCCCGCCGCGGCCCCGGCGATCGGCCCCTACTCCCCGGCCGTGCTCACCGAGACGCTCGTCTTCTTCTCGGGTCAGGTGCCGTTCGACGCGACGGGCGCCGTCGTCGGCGAGACGGCCGCCGACCAGGCCCGCCAGGCGCTCACCAACCTCGGGCATCTGCTCGAGGCCGCCGCCATGACCAACCACGCGATCGTCAAGACGACCATCTTCCTCACCGACATGAACGACTTCGCCGCCGTGAACGAGGTCTACGCCGAGTTCTTCGAGAAGCCGTACCCGGCGCGCTCGACCGTGGCCGTCGCGGCCCTGCCCAAGGGCGTGCGCGTCGAGATCGAGGCGCTGGCGATGCGGGAGTGACCGCTTCGTGACCGAGCAGCGGCCGGCCCGAACGATCTACCGCGCGGCGGCGGGCGCGGCGCACGCCGCGCCCGCCGCCCCTGCCGCGCCAGGCGGTCGCCGCCGCCTACGCGACGCCTGGTGGCTCGCCCCGCTGCTGGCGCTGCTCGTGCTGCTCGCGGTCGCCGTCACGATCGCGTTCTTCCTGCTCGGTGGCGTCACGCTGCTCCAGTACGTCGGCATCACCACGTCGGGGCGGACGTTCGCAGGCACGTGGGGCTCGTCCGACGCGGCGCTCAGCTCCGGCATCGTGCACATCGCGCGTTCGGGCGACTCGTACACGGTGAGCGGCCTGCGCGCGGTCGGCGCCCAGTCCGTCGCCGGCCGCGTGAGCGACGACACGCTGCGGGCGAGCGGCACGGCCGGCGACGTCTCGTGGCGCCTGTCCCTGTCGTTCGTCGACCGCGACCAGCTGCGCGCCGACCTCACCTGGAGCGACGGCCGCACGCCCCTCGAGACGCTGCTGACCCGACGCTGAGCGCACGGCCCGGCCGCGCGGCCCGAGCGCCCGACCCCGAGCGGCGCGGCCGCCCCTCCCGTCAGGCCGCGCCCGACCTCGCCGGGGGCTCGCGGTTCTGAGAGAATCTGACCGTCTTCGACGGCCGCGACCGAGGGGCTCCCATGATCGACCGCTACACCCTGCCCGAGATGGGCGCCATCTGGACCGAGCAGGCCAGGCTCCAGGCCTGGCTCGACGTCGAGCTCGCCGCCGTGCGCGCCTGGAACCGGCTGGGCAGGGTGCCCGACGAGGCCGTGGCCGAGATCGAGGCCAGAGCCGCCTTCGACGCCGCCCGGGTGGCCGAGATCGAGCAGACGACCAACCACGACGTCATCGCGTTTCTGACCAACGTCGCCGAGTACGTCGGCGACGCCTCGAAGTACGTCCACTACGGCATGACGAGCTCCGACATGCTCGACACCGGCCTCGCCCTGCAGATCAAGCGCTCCGGTGAGCTCCTGCAGCGCGACCTCGTCGCCCTCGGCGAGGTGCTCAAGCGGCGCGCCTTCGAGTTTCGCGACACGGTGCAGGTGGGCCGCACGCACGGCGTCCACGCCGAGCCCATCACCTTCGGCATGAAGCTCGGCATGTGGGCCTTCGAGGTGGCGCGCCACCTCGAGCGCCTGCGGCGCGTCACCGACGGCGCCGCCGTGGGCAAGCTGAGCGGCGCCGTCGGCGCCTACAACAACATCGACCCGCGCGTCGAGGAGCTCGTCTGCGCCGAGCTCGGTCTGGGCTTCGAGCCGATCGCCAACCAGGTGGTGCAGCGCGACCGGCACGCCGCCTTCCTGTCGGCCCTGGCGATCGTCGGCTCGTCGATCGAGAAGTTCACGCTCGAGGTGCGGCACCTGCAGCGCACCGAGGTGCGCGAGGCCGAAGAGGCCTTCGGCAAGGGTCAAAAGGGCTCGTCGGCCATGCCCCACAAGCGCAACCCGATCCTGTCGGAGCGCATGGCCGGCTGCGCCCGCGTGTTACGCGGCAACGCCGTCGTGGGCATGGAGAACGTAGCCTTGTGGCACGAACGCGACATCTCGCACAGCTCGGCGGAACGCATCGTGTTCCCCGACTCGTGCCTACTGCTCGACTACATGCTGCGCAAGACGACGAAGCTGCTCGACACCCTGGTGGTCGACGAGGCCCGCATGCTGGCCAACCTGTCGGCCTCGCAGCGCCTCGTGTTCAGCGGGGCGGTGCTGCTCGCGCTCGTCGACCACGGCATGCTGCGCGACGATGCCTACCGCGTGGTGCAGGACCAGGCGATGCGCGCCTGGCGCGAGGGCGTCGACTTCGGCGACCTGATCAAGGCGTCGCCCGAGGCCGCCGCCGTGCTGTCGCCGGGCGAGGTCGACGCCGCCCTCGATCCCGACCAGTACCGCGCCGGACGCGACGTGATCTTCGCCCGGCTCGAGGCTTTGTCGTTCTGATGCAGGCGATCCGCGTCCACGCCTTCGGCGGACCCGAGGAGCTGCGGCTCGACGAGGTCGCCGAGCCGCGGGCGCCGGCCGCGGGCGAGGTGCTGGTGCGGGTTCACGCCGCCGGCGTGAACCCGTTCGAGACCTACGTGCGGGCCGGCCAGTACGCGCGCCTGCCCGAGCTGCCCCACACGCCCGGCGTCGACGGCGCCGGCATCGTCGAGGCCGTCGGCTCCGGCCCCGCGCCGCGGCCCGCAGCCGCCGGGCAGACCGGCACCGCGGCGCCTGCGCCTCGCCCCGGCGACCGCGTCTACACGTCGGGCTCGCTCACCGGCACCTACGCCGAGCTCGCGCTCTGCCCGGCCGCCGAGGTCCACCCGCTGCCCGCGTCGCTGAGCTTCGCCGCGGGCGCGGCCATCGGCGTGCCCTACACGACCGCCTACCGCGCCCTGTTCCAGCGCGGCGCGGCGCAGCAGGGGCAGCTCGTGCTGGTGCGCGGCGCAAGCGGCGGCGTCGGCCTCGCCACCGTGCAGCTCGGCGTGGCGGCGAACCTCACCGTGCACGGCACCGCGGGCTCGCCGCGCGGCCGTGAGCTCGTGGCCGCCCAGGGCGCGAGTCGCGTCGTCGACCACGGCGCCCCGGGACACATTGAGGAGCTGCGCGAGGCGGCCGGCGAACGCGGGTACGACCTGATCGTCGAGCTCGCCGCTCACGCCGGCCTGGCCGAGGACCTCGAGCTGCTCGCCCCCCACGGCCGCGTGATCGTGGTGGGCAGCCGCGGCCCGGTCGAGATCACGCCGCGCGAGCTCATGGCCCGCGAGGCCGACGTGCGCGGCCTGCTCCTGTGGGTAGCGCCCGCCGGCGAGGTCGCGGCGGCCCACGAGGCCCTGCGCGGCGGCCTGGCCGACGGCCGCCTGCGCCCGGTGGTCGGACGCGAGCTGCCGCTCGCCGCGGCCGCCGAGGCACACCGGGCGATCATCGCCGGCCCCGCGGCCGGCAAGATCGTGCTGGTGCCCTAGCGAGCTCGATCGGCCCGCGATCGACTGCGTCGTCGCGGCTGAGGCGGGCGTAGCGTTCGCTGCGCGCCTGCTCCCGCGCTCAGTCCCCGTCGAGGGGCTCGAACATGTCGACGCCGGCGCCGCAGTCGGGGCAGATCCAGTCGTCGGGCAGGTCTTCGAACGCCGTGCCGGGCTCGACGCCGTTGTCGGGGTCGCCCACCGCGGGGTCGTAGACCCAGTCGCACAACGTGCAGATGTACTTCTGCATGTGACGGACTCCTTTGCCGCTCTTCGCGGCGACCCGAAGTCGCGGGCGGCCGGCCGGCCGCCCGCGACTTCGGGTCGTCTCGCCTCTCCAGGGCAAGTACAGCGGGTCGCGACGCGGCCCGTCAAGGGCGGAAGCGCGGCGACGCGGCGCCTGTCGCGGTCCGCGGCGCCGGCAGACGGGCGGCGGCGGCATGCGGCGGGGCGGGCGGGGCGGCCGTCCGGCCGCCCCGCCCGCCCCGCCCGTGGGCTAGCTGGTAAGCCCGCCGGGCCCGTCCGGGCCCCGCGGCCCGCTCATCTCGGAGACGCCCGGCGCGGCCCCCGCGTCGACCGCCGCGGCGAGCTCCGGCCCGGCGCCCGTCGACCCCGTCTCGATCTCGTGGATCGTCGCCGAGAGGTCGATGCCGCGCGCCCTCTGGATCGCGTACACCACGAGACCGGCGACCACGACGACGCCGAGCGACAGCATCACGATGTACGTGTCGAGCCAGGTCGCCGACTGCCGCGGCCAGGCCAGGTTGATGATCATGAACACGCCGTACACGAAGGCGATGATGTTGACCGGCCAGCCCCAGCGGCCCAGGTTGAAATAGGCCTTGTCCCGGGGCCAGCCCTTCGAGCGGGCGATGAGGCCGCCGAGCACGACCATCTGGTAGGCGATGTACGTGCCGGCCGTGGCCCACGCCGTGACGCGCGCGATCTGCGTGAACGGATCGCCGCCGCCGACGGTGACGTACAGCAGCACCGCGATGGTGGCCACGCCGATGAAGATCGCCGACAGCATCGGCGTCTTGGTCTTCGGGTGCACGAACCCGAAGAAGCCGTGACCGGGGATCATCTTGTCGCGGCCGTAGGCGTACAGCAGACGGGTGGTCGCCGCCTGGATCGCCAGGCAGCAGACGAAGATCGCCGCGCACACCGACACGAGGAAGGCGTTCGTGACCCAGTTCGGGAAGTGCGCGTGGAAGATGTAGGCGATGGCGCCGGTGCTCTGCGCCTGCGTCTTTCCGACGTCGGGGATGGCGAGGACCATGGCGACCAGCCAAAAGGCGCTGATGATGGCGGTGATGCCGATCGCGAACAGCATGGCGCGCGGCACCTCGCGTGTCGGGTTCACCGTCTCCTCGGCGAGCCCCCCGGCGGTATCGAAGCCGTACATCACCCAGGCGCCGGTCAGCATGGCGGCGAGGAAGACGCTGCCGTACCCGAACAGGGCGCCCTTGCCGGCCCCGGGCGTGGTGTTGAAGAGCACACCGAGCCCCTGGTGGGCGCCGTGCCCGGTGATCACGGCGACATACAGGGCGATGGCGATCACGACGAGGCCGATCATCTCGGTGACGGTGCCGATGTTGTTGAAGAAGGCCGTCACCTTGACGCTGTAGATGTTGAGCAGCATCGGCCCGAGGGTGAAGCAGATCGCGATCCACAGCAGGGTCGTGTGGCTCGTGTTCCAGCCCATGAGCGAGCAGACGATCGGGGCCACACCGAACGCCACGGCCGCGACGGTCACGATGAGGGCGACCGCGAACATCCAGGCCACCCACCAGCCATAGGTGCCGCCCATGAAGCGCTTCGCCCACTGGTAGACGCCGCCTGCCAGCGGGTAGTGCGAGGCCGCCTCGGCGAACACCAGGGCCACCATGAACTGGCCGAAGACGATGATCGGCCACTGCCAGATCAGGCCGGCCGGGCCGCCCACGTCGAGGCCGTAGTAGAACAGAGCGTAGAAGCCGTTGGTCGCCGAGATGAAGCTGAAGGCGATCGCGAAGGTCGAGAAGAAGCCCAGCGAGCGGCGCAGCTCCTGCTGATAGCCGAACTTGGCGAGCAGCTCCTGGTCGCGCCGATGCTGGGCGTCGGCGCTGTCGTGGAACATGCGATGGTGCTCAGTCTCCGGTGACACGTGCCCCCCTCCCCCTACCGCCAGTGCGGGTAGGTCACGTAGAAGAACTTGCCGTAGGAGTCGGTGCTGAAGTAGACCAGCAGCCCCTTCCTGCGCGGTATGTAGACGACGTCGCCCGGCAGGAACGTGCGCGTCTCGCCGTCCTGCGCCAGGGTCACTGTGCCCTCCACCATGAAGCACACCGCGGCGTCGTCGTCGTAATCGAAGTCGACGGGCGCGCCGGGGAACACCTCGCAGATCCCGGCCGAGAACGGAGCGCCCTGGGTGCGGTCGATCACGTCGACCAGGCTGAGCTTGCTGTCGGGTCCGACGTCGAAGGGCGCGGGATCGATGTCGGCAGCGGCGACCAGATGGAACTCCATACCATGCCTCCCCCATGTGGCAAGGTCGGACGCGGACGACCGGCGGTCGCCCGTCGCAGCGTGGTCCGCAAGCGCCCCCTTCCCGGCCGATGGCCTGTCGCCGGGCCACGATGGCCCCCCATCGTTGACGCACTTCGACGTTACAGACAAAATGGGGCGCGACAAGGCTAGTCTTTTGCGAGGCTATTACGAGGGAATGCCCAGTAGACGCATCCCATCCACGCTCGCAACGGCTCCCGGCCACAAGGGCCGGCAGGTCCTGTTCGTCTCGCCCGAGGGCGCCGGCGCCGCGCCACCGCCCCTCACCTACAGCGACCCCCGCCTGCGCGCCTTCCTCAGCGTCACCTTCGACATCCTCTACGACTGGGACATGCGGACGGGCGCCATCTACTTCGGCGAGCAGCTCGACGCCGTGCTCGGACTGCGGCCCGGCGCCTTCCCGCGCGAGATCAGCGGCTGGTTCGACCGCCTCCACCCCGACGACCGGGAGCGCGTGGCCGAGGCGATCGGCGAGAGCGTCACGCGCCACACGCCGTTCCGTTGCGAGTACCGCCTGCGCCACGACGACGGCTCGTACCGGCTGCTTTCCGACCACGGCGTGATCCTGACCGACGAGGCAGGCGAGCCGGCCGGCATGATCGGTGTCATGCGCGACGTGACCGACGAACGCGCCGCCCAGCTCGCGGCCCACGAAGCGCAGCGCGCCATGCAGGAGGAGCTCGAGCGCACGGCGCGCGCCCTACGCCGTCAGACCACGATCCTCGACGAGCGCAACGCCGCGCTGCGCGTGCTGCTCGAGCAGCGCGAGCAGGACCGCCGCGAGCTCGAGCAGCGCGTCGTGCTCAACGTCGAGCGGCTCATCGACCCGTCGCTCGACCGGCTGAGCCACGCCCTGCGTCACCGGCCCGAGCGTCTCGAGGTCGAAGCCGTGCGCCGCACCCTGCGCGAGATCGTGTCGCCGTTCGCCGAACGGCTGCGGGGCTCACACGCCGGGCCGCCGCTCACGCGCCGCGAGACCGAGGTCGCCAACTTCGTGCGCCTCGGCAAGACGAGCGCCGAGATCGCCGCGGCCCTGCACATCTCGGCGTCGTCGGTCGCCTTTCACCGGGCGAACGTGCGGCGCAAGCTGGGGCTGCCCAAGGGCGGGCCGCGCCTCGCGACGCACCTGGGGTCGCTGGCACGCGAGTAGAGGGCGACGGCGAGCCGCGCGTTGCCCGGCGAGCGCCGTCTACTGGTTCTCGAGCAGCTCCTCGGGCGCCACGTCGCGCACGACGCGGGCCGGCACGCCCATCAGCACCTTGCCGGCCGGCGCGTCTTTCGTGACGACGGCGCCGGCCGCGATGAACGCCTCGGCGCCGATCTCGACGCCGGGGCAGAGCACGACGCCGCCGCCCACGCGGGCGCCGCGGCGGATGGTGGCGCCCTTGATGAGCGCGTGGCGCTTCTCGGTGCGGCCCATGAAGTCGTCGTTCGTGGTCTGCACGCAGGGCGCGACGAAGACGTGGTCCTCGATCGTCATGTACGCCGTGATGTAGGCGTTGGACTGGATCTTGGTGAAGTCGCCGATCGTCGTGTCGTTCTCGACGCAGGTGCCGCGCCCGACCACGACGCGCTCGCCGAGCACGCAGCGCTCGCGCACGCTGGCGAGGTCGCCGATGACGCAGCCCGGACCCGCGGTCACCCCGCGGTAGACGATCGCCCCCGTCGACACCACACAGCCGGCGCCGAGACGCAGCGGCGCGAGCTCGCCGCGCCTGGCCGTCGACGAGGGTGACAGCGAGGGCACCTTGCCGAGCACGGCGCCGTCCTGAATGAAGCAGCCGTCGCCGATCTCGGTGTCGTCGTAGACGACCACGTTCGCCCCGAACACGACGCCGTCGCCGACCGTCACGTCGGCGCCGAGCAGCAGGTTGTGGGCGAGCTCGGAGGCATGGAGCGGCATCGCGCTACCTCACCGTGAGGTCGGCCGTCCTGACCGGCCGACCGCCGTCGCGCAGCGAGCGCTCCATGGCCTCGAGGACGCGCACGACGTTGAGCCCGTCGCGACCGTCGGAGAGCGGCCGGCGGCCCTCGCGCACGCACTCGACGAAGTGCTCGACCTCGAGCTTGAGCGGCTCGTCGTTGGGGATGCGCGGAATGTGGATGTCGCCGAAGCGCAGCGTGACGTACTCGCCGTACGACTGGTACTCCGGCACCACCGCAGCCTTGTCGTAGACCGTGACCTTGCGGTCGGCGTCCATGTCGTCGAAGACCGCCATCTTGTCGGAGCCGACCACCGTGATCTTGCGCGTCTTGTGCGGGTCGAGCCAGCTCACGTGGAGATGGCCGATCATGCCGGACGGGTAGCGGATGTAGCCGAACACGACGTCCTCGACGCCGGGCTGCAGGTAGCACTCACCGCGCGCCGAGACCTCTTCGGGCTCCTCGCCGGTGAGGTAGTTGATCACCGAGATGTCGTGCGGCCCCAGGCTCCACAGGGCGTTCTCGTCGGGCCGCACCTTGCCCAGGTTCAAGCGGTTTGCGTAGACGTAGTAGATGTGGCCGAGCTCGCCCGCGTCGAGCAGCGCCTTCACCTTGCGCACCGCCGGGTGATACTCGAGCAGGTGGCCCACCATGAGCCGGCGGTCGCCCGCCTCGGCTGTGCGCACGAGGTCTTCGGCGTCGGCCGCGGTGACGGCCATCGGCTTCTCGATGAAGGCGTGCTTGCCGGCCTCGAGCACGCGCTTGCCGAGCGCGTAGTGAGTAGGCACCGAGGTGGCCAGCACGACGGCGTCGAGGGCCGGGTCGACGAGCACGTCGTCGAGGTCGGTCGTCGCCGCCGCGTCGGGGAACTGGGCCCGCGCGCGGGCGAGCACCTTCTCGTCGGCGTCGCAGCACCAGGCGAGCTCGGCGCCGGCCAGGCGGTCGACGTTGCGCGCCAGGTTCGGGCCCCAGTAGTTGAGGCCCACCACGCCGATCCGCACGGGGTCAGCACTCATGAGGACTCACCATCCTTCGGGCGGGCGCGCCCGCCGCTCGTCGCGTCAGAGCTTCCAGACCTTGCCGGCGCCGTCGAGGCCGGCCGTGGCGTTGCGCAAGTCGACCACCAGGCGCGCCTTGTCGACCACGTCGGCGTAGTCGATCTGCGTGTGGGCCGTGACCACGATCACCACGTCGTAGTCGCCCACCCCGCCGCCGGCGTCGAGCTCGACGGAGTTCAGGCCGAACGCCGGCAGCTCGGCCACGAAGGGGTCGTGATAGTCGACCGCCACGCCCTGGCGGCGGAGCTGCCTGATGATCTTGAGGGCGGGCGACTCGCGCAGGTCGTCGATGTCGGCCTTGTAGGCCACGCCCAGCACGAGCGCCCGGGCGCCCTGCAGGGCCTTGCCCTGCGAGTTCAGGGCGCGCGTGACCTTGGTCATGCAGAAGTACGGCATGTTCTCGTTGACCTTGCCGGCGAGCTCGATGAACTCGGTCCAGAAGTCGACCTCGCGCGCCTTCCAGGACAGGTAGAAGGGGTCGATCGGGATGCAGTGGCCGCCCAGGCCGGGGCCGGGCAGGAACTTCATGAAGCCGAACGGCTTGCTGCCGGCGGCCTCGATCACCTCCCAGATGTCGATCCCCAGGCGGTCGCAGAGCATGGCCAGCTCGTTGACGAGCGCGATGTTCACGCTGCGGAAGATGTTCTCGAGCAGCTTCGTCATCTCGGCCACCTCGGGGGTGGTGACCGGCACGAGCGTGTCGAGCGCCTGGCCGTAGACCTCGAGCACCTTGGCCGTGCAGGCCGGCGTGAGACCGCCGACGACCTTGGGCGTTGTCTTGGTCGTGTAGTCCGTGCGGCCGGGGTCGACCCGCTCCGGCGAGAAGGCCAGGTGGAAGTCGACGCCCGCCTTGAGCCCCGATCCGCGTTCGAGCAGAGGGGCGAGCTCGTCGCGCGTGGTGCCGGGGTAGGTCGTGCTCTCGAGGCAGACGAGCTGACCGGGGCGCACGTGACCTGCGAGCGTCGCGGTCGCCTGCTTGACGAGCGTCAGGTCGGGCTCGCGGTTGGCGTTGAGCGGCGTCGGCAGGCAGATGATGTCGGCGGCGCAGTCCTCGGTCGCGGCGTAGTCGGTGGTCGCCTGCAGCAGGCCGCGCGCGACGACGGCGCACAGCGCCTCGTCGGACACGTCGACGATGTATGAGTCGCCGCGATTGACGGCGGCGCAGCGCCCGGCGTCGGCTTCGATGCCGACGACCTCGACGCCCGCTTCGGCGAAGGTGACCGCCAGAGGCAGGCCGACGTAGCCCATGCCGATGACTGCGATCTTCACTGTGCGCTCCCGTTCGAGGTGCCGGTCGAGACCCCGGTCGCCGGGGCGCCGGGAATGTCAGATTCTATCCCATCGCCGGGAGCGTTGGACGACGGGCCGTCGGAGCGGCGGGGGCGGGGCGGCCCGCACGGGCCGCCCCGCCCCCGCCCCGCCGCACGCTAGCGCAGCGAGTACCGGCGCCGCTCGTTCTCGCAGGGCGACCCGGCGCAGACGTCGACGGTCAGAGCCTGCGTGTCCCAGATCATGCTGGCCGTGGTCATGTCGCGTTCGCCGACCGGTACGGCGAGGTCGGGATGGCCGCAGATCGAGGTCGCGTCGGCGACGCCATCGTGGTCGCTCATGATGGCGCACAGCAGCGCGTGCGGGTCGTCGCCGCGCTCGAGGCCGGCGTCGAGCAGGGCGCTCGCGCGCGCCAGACGAAGACGGGTGCCGGTCGATGTCGAGATGTCGTGGGCCGCCAGGTCGGGGTGCACGAAGTGGTTGGTGTGGACGAGGCGATCGTCGCCCTCGATGACGGCGGCGGCCGTGGCCGCGGTCTCGACGTCGAGCAAGCGGCCGGCGGCATCGATCAGTAGGGCGTTGGAGCCCCGCGCCCGCGTCGGCAGCAGCAGGCGCTCGCGGGCGTCGTCGAGCGAGCGCGCCTCGAGCAGGTGGCGGCGGATCAGGTTGTTGGGCACGCCGATGCGCTGGTCGTCGGCGTAGACCGTGTTGCCGCCGGTCGCGATGCCGTGCGAGTTGATGCCGGTCGGCGGCAGCAGGCAGGCCGAGGCCATCGCCAGGATGCTCGTGCCGTCGTCGGTCGTGATGCGCAGCAGCACGTTCTTGTCGACGTCGCCGGCCCACCAGTCCTCGTTGTGGGCGAGCAGGCAGCGGCCGCCGGCGCGCAGGCCGACGGTCGTGCAGTGGCAGCCGTGGCCCGGGCGCTGGGGCTCGGCGGCCGCGCCCGGGTCGCTGTTGCAGGTGAGCTCCTCGCCGAGGTTCGGGACGAGCAGCCGCGCGAGCGGCACGCCGGCGCCCGCGGCCATGCCCTCGAGCTCCTCGACCACGCCGGGCAGGGCGGCGCGCGCCGCCGGCAGGTAGGCCTGAGCTGCGCGCTCGGCGAGGGCGAAGCTCACGCCCCCCATCGCCTCGTGATACTCCTCGTAGTAGGCGAGGCCGGCGACGATCAGGTCGCGCGCCGTCTCGCCGATCTGGCGACCGATCTCGCGATGACTGCCGCTGGCTTCGACCTCGATGAAGGGGATGCTCACGTAGGACCGTCCTTGCCGTGCTTGCCCATGTCCTCGACGGCGGCGGCGCCCTGGGCGCCACCGCCGTCGTCCGTGCATTCGAGCCAGGCGGCGAGCGCGGCGGCGATGCGCTCGCCGGCGTCTCCCGTGCCGTAGAAGTCGGGGTGGTCGTATCCTTTCGGCGGGTCGCGCAACGCGGCGGCGACGGCCTCGCGGCCCGTGCCGGCCAGCACGTTCCAGCCGCTCGTCAGCGTCTCGACCCACTCGCTCGTGTCGCGCAGGGTCACGCACGGCACGGCGAAGAAGTAGGCCTCTTTCTGCAGGCCGCCCGAGTCGGTCGCGACGACGCGGGCGTTGCGGGCCAGGGCGAGCGCCTCGGCGTGACCGACAGGGTCGACCAGGCGTACCCCCGGCCCGGGCGCGTCGCCGAGACCGAAGCGGGCGATGCTCGCCGCCGTGCGTGGGTGGAGCGGCAGCACGACGGTCTCGCCGCTCTCGCTCAGCGCCTCGAGGACCGCGCGCAGCGCCGCCGGGTCGTCAGCCGTCGCCTGGCGGTGGACGGTCGCCAGCACGTAACGACCCGGCTCGAGACCGAACCGCGTCAGCGCCGCACGTTCGCGCTCGGGCGTGAGGCTCCGCCGAGCCAGGTCGAACATGACGTCGCCGGTCTGGACCACGCCCTCGACCACGCCCTCGCGGCCGAGGTTGGCGACGGCGGCGTCGGTCGGGCAGAACAGCAGGCTTGCCAGGTGGTCGGTCAGCACGCGATTGACCTCTTCGGGCATGCGCCGGTCGTAGGAGCGCAGCCCCGCTTCGACGTGGGCGACCGGCACGTTCAGCTTGGCGGCGGCGAGGGCGCCGGCCAGCGTCGAGTTGGTGTCGCCGTAGACGAGCACGACCGCCGGCCGCAGGCCGGCGATCGCGTCGGCGACGCCGGTCAGCATGGCGGCCGTCTGGGCGGCGTGGCTGCCCGAGCCCACGCCAAGCTCGATGTCGGCGCGCGGCAGGTCGAGCTCGTCGTAGAAAGCGCCGGCCAGCAGGTGGTCGTAGTGCTGTCCCGTGTCGAGCAGGACCTCGCGCGCCACCGAGCGCACGGCGCGCGACACCACGGCCGCCTTGATGTACTGCGGCCGGTTGCCGACGATCGAGAGGACCACGCGACCCGTCACGCTCGAGCTCTCCCTTGGCTTGCGCTGCCGGTCCAGTCTAACCCGGACCGGCCTCCGGCCGCTCGGGCCGAGCTCACGCCCCCGGCTCCCCGGCGGCGGTGCGGCGGCGCCGGCCGGCCGCTCCGGCGGACCGCCGCCGACCGGCCCGGCGGCGGTGCGGCGGCGCCGGCCGGCCGCTCCGGCGGACCGCCGCCGACCGGCCCGGCGGCGCCCGCCCGGCGAACCCCCACGCCGCGCTCACGGGGGGTACAATCTGATGATGAGCGAGCGTGCCGACCACGTCGTCGAGGGACTGCCGACCGACCTCGACCGGTTCCTGCGCGACTTCTTCCCGCGCAAGCGCTGGCAGGCGCGCGTGCAGTACGACCACCGCGCGCGGCGCTTCTTCCTCGACATCACGGTGAGTGACGCCGGCCTCGCCGGCGACGACCGCTTTCTGTCGCTGCTCGCCTACTACTGGCGGGGGCAGCGCACCCTGCTCGAGCAGAACCTCGGCCTCGAGCTGCAGTGCCGCCTGTTCTCGGGCGAGGGCGCCGACCTCACCCAGCGCCTGCGCACCGCCGAGTCGAGCTATCTCGACGACGGCCAGCGCAACTCGGCGATGAGCCGCGAGCTCGCCTGGCTCGGCTTTCGCCGGCGCTTCGTGCGTGACCTCCTGCCGCGCACGCTCCTGTGGGCAGCCGCCATCGCGCTCGTCGTGCTCGTCCTGGGCCTCGACCTGTGGACCGCGCTGCTGCTCTGCGTCGTGGCGCTGGTGGCGCAGGCCATGCTCAGCTCGATCCTTCCCGGCCGCACCGCCTGAGACCGGGCCCCGCCCCACCGCGGCCGCCCGTCCCCGGTCCGGGCCATCGAGTAAGATGAACGGCGACATGGAGTTGCTTCCCCGCCTCACCGCCCGTTCCGTGGCGCGCGCCGTGCGCCTGGCCGGCGCCGGCCAGGCGAGCAGCATGCCCGGCAAGGTCGTGAACCGCCTGTTCCCCGGCTACCTCGCGACCCACGCGCGCCGGCTCGCCGAGGGCTTCGCCGTGGTGACCGGCACGAACGGCAAGACCACGACCGCCAACATGGCGGCCCGCGCGCTCGCCGACAGTGGCCGCGACCTCGTGCACAACAGCGAGGGCGCCAACCTGCTGTCGGGCATCGCCACCGCCTTCTCACGCCGGCCCGACGCCCGCTTCGCCCTGCTCGAGATCGACGAGGCGATCGTGCCGGCCGCCCTCGATGCCCTTGGGCGACCGCGGGTCGTCGTGCTCGCCAACCTCTTCCGCGACCAGCTCGACCGCTACGGCGAGGTCGACCGCCTGGCGGCCGGCTGGCTGGCCGCGCTGCGGCCGCTCACCCAGACCGTCCTCGTGGCCAACGCCGACGACCCGAGCGTCACCTGGGTGGCGCGCGAGTCGGGCCTGTTCACCGTCTTCTTCGGCGTCGACGTGCGCGACGGCCAGGCCGAGCGCGAGGTGAGCGACGTCACCATCTGCCCGCGCTGCTCGACGATGCTCGACTACACCTCGCGCTGGCTGTCGCAGCTTGGCGACTACCGCTGCCCGTCGTGCGGCTTCGCCCGGCCGCCGCGCGACCTCGAGGCGCGCGACCTGCGCACGGTCGCCGGGCACGCGGAGGCGCAGCTCGCCGGCCTCGCGGCCGGCGAGCTGCGCCTCCGCGTGCCCGGCCTCTACAACGTCTACAACGCCCTGGCCGCACTCGCCCTCACGCAGCGGCTCGGCGTCGAGCCGGCGACGGCGCTCGCTTCGTTCGCCGCCTACCAGCCCGTGTTCGGGCGCTGGAGCCGCGTCCGGCGCGACGGCCTCACGGTCCAGGTCAACCTCGTCAAGAACCCGGCCGGCATGAACCAGACGCTGCGCGCCCTCGGCCAGGTCGAGGGCCCGAAGACGTTCATCTTCGTGCTCAACGACAACATCGCCGATGGCCGCGACATCTCGTGGATCTGGGACGCCGACATGGACGAGCTCCCGCCGGCCGCCGACCTCGTCGTCACGGCCGGCACGCGGCGCCATGAGATGGCCCTGCGGCTGAGCTACGCCGGCGTGCCCGACGAGCGCCTGCAGACGGCCGCGTCGCTTGCCGAGGCGCTGCGCCTGGCCGCCACGCGCGGCGCGACCGACGTCTTCCTGCTGCCCACCTACACGGCCCTCAAGGAGGTCCGCGCGACGCTCGCCGGCTGGGAGGTGGTGCGGCAGTGAGCGACACCTCGGCGGCGGACGTCCGGCCGGCGCCCGCGCCCGGCGGCCCGATCACGGCGGCGTGGCTGTTCCCGACGACCATGAACACCTACGGCGACCGCGGCAACGTGGCCGCCCTCACGCGCCGCGGCGACCTGCGCGGCATCGACGTGCGCTGGCACGCGGTCGAGCTCGGCGGCGAGCCGCCGGCGCGCTGTGACCTGGTGTTCATGGGCGGCGGTCAGGACCGCGTGCAGCACGCCGCCGCCGCCGACCTCACCCGCCTGCGGCCCTGGCTCGCCGGCGTGATCGACGACGGCGGCGTGGTCTTCGCCGTGTGCGCCGGCCTGCAGCTCCTCGGCCGGCGCTACGTCGCGGCCGACGGCAGCGAGCTCGCCGGCCTCGGCCTGCTCGATCTCGAGACGCTCGCCGCCAGGCCCGGCGAGTGGCGCCTGATCGGCAACGTCGTGGCCGACGTGCCGGCGCCGGCGGCGCCCGCCGGTGGGGTCGGCGAGGACCGCGTGCTGGTCGGCTTCGAAAACCACGGCGGACGCACGTACCTGGGCGACGAGCGGCCGCTCGGGCACGTGCGCTGGGGCTACGGCAACAACGGCCGCGACGGCGGCGAGGGAGTCGACGCCGGTCGCGTGATCGCCACCTACCTGCATGGCCCCGTGCTGCCCAAGAACGCCTGGCTCACCGACCACCTGCTGGCTCTGGCCCTCGAGCACGCCGGCGCCGGCCCGCTCACGCCGCTCGGCCGCGAGCGCGAGGACGCGGCGCAGCACGAGGCGGCGCGGGTCGCCGAGCGCGACGCCGCGCGCCGCCGCGTGGAGCGCGCCGGGCTCGGACGCCTGCGCACCGCGCTGACGCGGGAATCGGCCCGGTGAACGACCGCATGCCGGCCCAGCCGGAGCGTCCTGCCCCGGCACGCTCCGGCGACTGCCCCACCGACCCCGGCGTGCGCCGCCTGCTGTCTGACTTTCGCAGCCTGCTCGGTCCGGGCCCGCGACCGCAGATCGACGGCCTCGAGGTCGACTGCCTGTATCGCACGCGCGACGGCGACGACCGCTCCGAGCTACCCGAGATCGAAGGCTTCGGAGGCGATTTCGTCGACTTCTTCCGGCCGGGCTCGCTCTCCCAGCTCGTCGTCACCATGGGCGACGTGCGCGGCAAGGGGGTCGGCGCCGCGGCCCGCGCGATCGCCGTCAAGTACGTCACGCGCGCCCTCCTTGCCGTGCAGCGCTGGCCGCTCATGCCGGGCGAGGCTCTGCGCGACGTCCACAACGCCCTGCTCGCGGTGCCTCACGAGCCGCACGACTTCGTGACGATCTGCATCGCCTCGGTCGACGCGCGCACCGGCAGCGTGGGCCTCGCCACCGCCGGCCACCCGGCGCCCATCGTCCTGCGCACGCACGGCCTCGAGCGCCCCCTGCTGCTCGCCAACCCGGCGCTCGGCGTGACCGAGGAGGCCGAGCTGCAGGCCCTCTCGACCGACTACGTCGAGCTCGCGCCGGGCGAGGCGCTGCTGCTGTACACCGACGGGCTGTCCGACACGCGCGACGCCGAGGGCCGTTTCTACGAGGACGCGCGCCTGGAAGAGGCGCTCGAGGAGCTGCGCGGCCTGCCGGGCGCGATCCTCCTCGAAAGCCTCTTTGTCGACGCGGCCCGCTTCGGCGGACACGCGCCCGGCGACGACGTCGCCCTCGTGCTGATCAGACGCGCGGGCGGCGCCTGAGGGCCGCCGCCCCGGCACGTCGCCGGGCGCCGGGCGCGGCGCCGTCGAGAAAGGTCTTTAGTGGCGGCGCGATCAGCCGATACACGGGAGCAACAACGGCTCTAGGAGCAGGCGACGGACGGACCGAGGGAAGGCGTGCGACTCTCGCGCTGGCGGCAACAGGACGGCTTCGTGCGCGAAGCTGTGGAGATCGCCGCGGTCATCGTCATCCTGGCCGTGCTGGTCCTCGACGGCGTCTCCGTCGTGCAGACCACGCTCGGCGTCCGCCAGAACGCGACCGACGCCGCCAACCAGGCCCTGGCGACCTACGTGCAGAGCGAGAGCGTCGACATGGCCATGCAGAGCGCCTCGACCTTCCTCAAGCTGCACGACGCCACGCTGCTGCGCAGCGAGAGCACCCTGGCCAAGAACAACGACCCGACGCAGTCGCGCGTCACGATCACGGCCGCGAAGACGCCCCACACCTACGTCTTCCACTACTTCCAGTCGCTGCCCCTGGGCATCGGGCCGTGGTTCCACAAGATCCTCCACCCGCAGGCCACCGAGAGCAACGCGAGCTAGAGGCCGGCCTACCAGTCGTCGTCCTCGACGGCCGGCGGCCGCGAACCGCCCTCGAGATAGCCGCGCACCTCGGCGCGCACCAGCAGGTCGAGGAACGCGTCGACCTGACACATCTCGTCCATGGTCTCGCCGAAGGCCGGCAGATCGCCCACGACGAGCGCGTCGACCAGCACCTTCCAGATCGCATCGCGGATCTGCTGCAGGCCGGCCAGCACGTCGCCGAGCTCGAAGCCGAGGGCGCCGCGGCGCGCGGCGTCGGCCGCGACCTCGCTCTCGATGCGGCGGATCAGCGACGGCACCTCGTAGGCCTCGGCCTGTGAGAGCGCGAGCAGGTCGTCGACGACGTGGCGCACGAGGCGCAGGCCCAGGGGGCTCGAGAGCACGTCGAGGTACTCGGGGCCGACGACGTCCTTGAGGCTCGCCGTCCACTTGCCGTGCAGCTCGTCGCGGCGGTCGCGCAGGAGCAGGGCGAGCTGTCTCACGATGTCCTCCGGGCGATCAGGGCGGCGGTCACACCGGCGCCGACGCCGTTGTCGATGTTGACGACGGAGAGGCCCGGCGAGCAGCTCTGCAGCATGCCGAGCAGGGCGGCCTCACCCCGGCCACCGATGCCGTAGCCGGTCGACACAGGCAGGCCGATCACCGGCACGTCGACGAGCCCGCAGACGACCGAGGGCAGGGCGCCTTCCATGCCGGCCGCGACCACGAACACGCCCGCTCCGGCCGCCGTCATGTCGCGCAGCGGACGCGCCAGACGGTGGACGCCGGCCACCCCGACGTCGTAGGCGGTCAGTACGGCGGCGCCCATCTCGCGGCAGACGATCGCGGCCTCGTCGGCGATGCCGACGTCGCTCGTGCCGCCCGCCAGCACACCGACCAGGCCACGGGGCTCGGGCGCCCGCCAGTCGGCGCGGCGCACGACGAGCACGCCGGCCCGCTCGTGCCACTCGACCGTGCCCCCCGGCGGCGCCGCGACTGCGGCCGCCTGCTCGGGCGACACCTTGCTCGCCACCACCGAGGGCGCGGCGAGCGCAAACGCGGTCAGGATCGCGCTGAACTGGTCGACCGTCTTGCCGGCGCCGAAGACGATCTCGGGGACGCCTTTGCGCTGAGCGCGGCCCACGTCGAGACAGGCGAAGTCGTCGATCGTCGTGATGCCGAGCGCGGCCAAGCCGGCGGCGGCATCGTCGACACTCGTGCGCCCGGCGGCCACATCGGCCAGCAGGGCCCGCAGGTCGTCTCCATGCTTCAGAGGTCCGTTCACGGTCACGCCCAATCCATACGGAGACCAAGCATACCCTGCCGCGTCGCGGGCCCGCATGCAAACAGCGGACGGACCTCTTCGAAAGGCCGCGGCGATTCCTGTATCCTTCGTCATTGCCCAGCCGACGGAAAGTGCCCGAGGACCGCCATCTCCTTCGCAGCGCATCATCGCACCCGCATCGTCGCTACCCTCGCGCTGGCCGTCGTCGCCGCCTTCGTCGCCTTCGAGCTCGTCAGCGCACCGCGCATCGCCGCGGTCACACGCGATCCCGGCAGGAGCTCTGGGTGAGCGTGGGCGTGCCGATCATCATCAAGCCCTAGGAGACGACGACGCGTGGCTGACATCCGACCCTTCACCGGCCTGCGGTACGACCCGGCGCGCGTGTCCCTCGCCGACGCCGTCTGCCCGCCCTACGACGTCATCTCACCGGCTGCGGCCGACGCGCTGCGCCGGCGCAGCCCCTGGAACGCCGTGCACCTCGAGCTGCCGCAGGCGCCGGCCGACGGGTCGAGCGACCGCTACCGGGCCGCCGCCGGCCTGCTCGCCCACTGGCGCGCCGACGGCGTGCTGCGCGCCGAAGGCGAGCCGGCCCTGTACCTCGTCGACCACACCTTCACCGGGCCCGACGGCCGCGAGCGCACGCGGCGCGGCTTCGTCTGCCTGCTGCGCCTCGAACAGTTCGCCGCGCGCGTCGTGCTGCCGCACGAGCGCACGCACGCCGGCCCCAAGGTCGACCGCCTCGAGCTGCTGCGCGCCACTCACGCCAACCTGAGCCAGGTCTTTCTGCTCTACCCCGACCCGCGGCACGACGTCGGGCGGGCGCTGGCGGCGGCCGCGCCGCCGCCAGCGCCCGCCTTCGAGGCCGCAGACGACGACGGCAATTTCTGCCGGCTGGCGCCGCTCACCGGGCCGGTGACGGCGCAGGTCGCGACCCTGCTCGCCGACCGCCAGCTCCTGATCGCCGACGGCCACCATCGCTACGAGACGGCCCTGGCCTACCGCGAGGAGCGCCGCGCCGCCGGCGACGACAGCGCCGACTGGCTCATGGTCTGCCTGTCGAGCATGGACGACTCCGGCCTCGCCATCTTCCCCACACACCGGCTGCTCAAGGGCGTGACCCTGCCACCGTGCGACGAGATCGTCGCCCGGCTGGGTGAGACGTTCGACGTCACCGAGGAGCCGGACGGCGGGGCCTGGGCGACCGCGATGGAGCGGGTCAGCCGCTCGGGCGGCCCGCGCAAGGAGCTCGGCCTGTACCTGCCGGGCGAGGGCCGCTGCCTCACGCTCGTGCAGCGCGCCGGCGCCGTGGAGCGGCTCACCGCGCGCGGCCTCTCGCCGGCGCTCGCGCGCCTGTCGGTCACGCTGCTCGCCGAGCTCGTCTTTCGCGACGCCCTGGGCCTCGATGCCGACCGGCTCGAGGGCCACCTCGACTTCGCCAAGAGCGTCGCCGACGCCGCGACGGCGCTCGACGCCGGCGACTACGCCCTGGCGGCGTTCCTCGGCGCCACGCCCATGGACGAGGTGCGCGCCGTCGCCGAGGGCGGCGAGGTCATGCCGCAGAAGTCGACGTACTTCTATCCGAAGCTGCTCACCGGGCTCGTCTTCAACGCGCTCTAGCGCTGGCCTCTGTCGGCGTGCGCGGGGCGAGGGGTGTGAGCTCCGGGTCATAGGACCCGTCGCTCACACCCCTCGCCCCGCGCCGCCTCCGCGACAGCCTTCACTGACCAACGTCTTCTCTGCCACAGGGTCGTGACGCCACCCCCGGCGCCCTGCTGGGAGGTGCGTCTGCATCCTGCTCGGGGAGGCCGTTCAGGGGTCGACCGCGGCGTCGGGGGCGGGCGGCGTGGGACCGAGCCCAACGACCGCCCGCCCCCGACCGCCTTACATCACGCCACTCGCGCGAAAGGCCACGCCAAGTCGAAGCGCCGCACGACGCCAACTCGCGCCGGGGGCCGACGTCGAGTCGAAAGCGCGGCGCGACGCCACTCGCGCGGAGGGCACGTGCTTCGGCGGAGCTGCGGTAGGCGCGGCGGGAGCCTGCGGCTCCCGCCGCGCCTACCGCAGCTCCGCGTCGGCGGCGGCGAGAATGCGGGTGAGCTCCTGCCGCACGTCGTCGGGCAGGGGCTCGGGCACGTGGTTGGCGTCGATCCAGGCGGCGCGCTCGCGCGCCACGTCGAGGGGGTCCCGAAAGCCGCCGGTCGGCGCGGCCTGGTGGGTGATCGCCGGCACGAACGAGCTGCGCAGGTGCCGGCGCGTGTGCTTGGTGCCCAGATAGTGGCCGCCCGGGCCGACCTCGCGGATCGCGTCGAGGGCGATCGCCTCGTCGCCGAGGTCGAGGTCCATCAGGGCATAGCGGGCGCGGTGGTAGATGTCGTCGGCCAGCATGAGGTCGGTCGGGTCGAACGTCGTGTAGACGTTGAGCAGGCCGATGCTGGGCATGAGGTCGCTGCCCTCCCAGGCGGCCTGCACCAGGTCCATGGCGTCTTCGACGCCCGACTGCCAGGCGCCGGCCACCTCGGCGTCGGTGCCGCAGGCGGCGGCCTCGGAGGGCACGCCCCAGTGGTGGGCGAGCTCGGTGGCGAGGTAGCGGCAGCGGCCGTCGAGCGGGAAGCTCACCATGGCGCCGGTGCGCGGGTCGGCGTAGCTCTGCATGATCGAGTGCGCCACCGGCGCGCCGGGGTGGGCGAGCTGCACCAGCACGGTGGCGCTCACGAGCTCGGCGGCGCCGACGGCGAAGGCGCCGGCACGGGTGGCCGGCGCCGTGGTGCCGAGCGTCGGCATGGTAACGAAGGCGACCGGCACGCCGGCCGCCGCATAGACGAGCGCCGCCTCGATGCCGCCCTCGTCCTGCACGAGCGGTGAGACGGTGCCGATGAGGGTCGACAGCAGCGGCCGGCGGCGCAGCGTCTCGGCGTCGCCGGCGACGACCGTCGCCATCTCGACCGCGTAGCGCGCCTCGCGCTCGCCCTGCACGAAGCCCTGCAGGTGCTTGACGGTGTTGTTCCAGCCGGCGTCGAGCTCGTGGAGCTGAGCGGTCTCGCCGCAGTCGCCGGCCGAGATCGTGGGCCACCAGAAGGCCATCGACGGCAGGTAGTCGAGCATGCGCGTGACGCGCGCCAGGTCGGCCTTGGTCGTGGGCCGCGTGACTCCGGTGTCGAAGTCGACGATCTCGGTGCCGCAGCCGTCGCTGGTGCACCAGGTGGTGTCGTCGCGGATGGTGAAGTCGAAGTTCGGATCGCGGGCGCCCAGGCCGAAGTAGCGCGGCGCCTTCGCCATGGCCGACAGCACGACGTCGGGCGGGAACGTGACGACCTGACGCTCGCGGTCGACCGTGCAGCCGTGCTCGGCGAGGATGTCGAGCGCCTTCTGCGACGGGAAGCGCACGCCGACGGTCTCGAGGATGTCGAGCGTGGCCTGCTTGAGCCGGTCGAGTGCGGCGACGTCGTGGTAGCGCGGCGTGAAGGCCCGCCTGAGCGGCTCGAGCAGCGGACGCGATGGGTTCTCGGTGCCGGACATGCCCGCGATTATCCCGTAGCCCGCAGCCGCGGTCCATGCCGCGTTCTTCGCCAAACTTCACGAACGGCTCGGCACTCGGCCCGGGGCCGACCATCGGGGTGGGCCGGCGTCCGGGGGGAGACGGACGCCGGCCCGGGTCGGGGGTGGGTGGTGCGGGGGCCTTGGAGACATTGGAGGGGGCGGCGGGGCGCCGCGCGCCTTGACCGTTCGCCGGGGCGCCGGGGAGGCGGCGCGGACACCGGCGATCGTCGTGGCACGGACAGGCTACCTCGCCGCGGGGCCGCTGTCGTCGGTCCCTGGGCGGAGCACGCGGTCGCCCGGCGGCCGGGCCGCCGCGAACGTCATCCACCCGCGGGCTGAGGCCCTAGGCGGCAGGTGCCGCTCGGGCGCGAGACCGCTCGGGGGCGGCGCCGCCCCGCCCGCCTTCGCAGACCCGCTGGAACCGACGGGCGCGCTGCCGATAGGCTAGAGAGAAGGCATCGACCGCGGAAGCGCACGGCCGACGCGACACGAGCGGCACGCGACCCGAGGGGGCGCCATGACACCTGCGCTGATCGAGCGACTGGCGGCCGTGCCCGAGGTGTTCACCGACGCCCGCTGCTGGTCTGTCTCTCCCGACGGGCGCACGCTGGCCTTCACCTGGCGGCGCGACGGCAACTGGCACATCTGGCTGATGGACCTGCCCGACGGCGAGCCGCGAAGGGTCGGGTCGTTCCCCGACGGCGAGCCGCGCCGAGTCGAGTCGTTCCCCGACGCCTGCGTGGCCCCGCTCTTCTCGGCCGACGGGCGCTGGCTGTATTTCGCGCGCGACGACCGCGGCACGGAGTGCCTCGACGTGTACCGCTACGGCCTGGCCGACGGCAGCCTGGTCAACCTGCTGCCCGACACGCCCGAGCTCGCGCCGGCGCCCGACTTCGACCTGTCGCCCGACGGCCGCACGCTCGCCCTGTCGATCAATTACGGCCGGAGCCAGACCGCGGCCGTCATGCCCGTCGGCGGCGGCGGCGCCCTGCGCCCGCTCACCGACCACTGGTACAACGACTGGTCGCCGAGCTTCTCTCCCGACGGCCGCCTGCTCGCTTTTCAGAGCGACACGCACGGCCAGGACTCGGCCGTGTTCATCACCGACCTCGAGGGTCGCGAGCTGCGTGCGATAGGCGGCGCGGCCCTGCTCCAGGCGCGCGACCCGGCCTGGTCGCCCGACGGCCGCCTGATCGCCTTCTGCGGCGGGCCGGGCGAGCACGAGGCGATCGGCCTGTTCGACGTCGCCGCCGGTGCCACGACCTGGGTCTGGCAGGGCGACGGCAACGCTCACAGCCCAGCCTGGTCGCCCGACGGACGGACGCTCGTGTTCATCGTCGACGACGGCCCCGAGAACTCGCTGCGCCACGTCGTCGTGGCCGGCGGCGCCGCGCGCACCATCGACCTCGGCCCCGGCAATCACTACCGGGCGGGCTTCACGCCCGACGGCGGCCGCCTGATCTGCGCCCACAGCGGGCCCGGCGACCCGACCGACCTCTTCCTCGTCGACGTCGCCACGGGCGACGCGCGGCGCCTGACCGACTCGCTGCCGGCCGACATGCGCGCGCAGCCCTTCGTCTCGGGGGTGGCCGCCTTCTGGACGAGCCGCGACCGGCTCGCCGAAGTGCCGGGGCTGTTCTGCGCCGCGTCGCGGCCGAGCGGCGCCGGCGTCGTGATCATTCACGGCGGCCCGACCTGGCACCACAGCAACGAGTGGGACCCGATGCGCCAGGCGCTGCTCGACGCCGGCTGTCACGTCGTGCACCCCAACTACCGCGGCAGCGATGGTTACAGCAGGCGCTGGCAGCTCGCCAACCGCTACCTGCTCGGCCAGGGCGAGGCGCAGGACTGCGCCGGCGCCTTCGACTTCCTCGTCGCGCAGGGCTGCGACCCCGCCCGCATCGCCGTGACCGGCCGCAGCCATGGTGGCTATCTCACCATGCACATGGTCACGCAGTTCCCCGACCTCTGGGCCTGCGGTGTGGCCGGCGTGCCGTTCTTCGACCACATCGACGCCCAGGCCGACCCGGCCGTGCGCGACGACCTGGTCTGGTGGGACATCGAGAACTGCGGCGACGTCGTCGCCGACCGCGCCCGGCTCGAGTACTCCTCGCCGATCAACCACCTCGACCGCGTCAAGGCGCCGCTCCTGATCCTGGCCGCCGCCTGCGACCCGCGCTGCCCCACCCGGCAGATCGACACCGTCGTCGAGCGGGTGCGCGCCGCCGGCGCCCCCTGTGAAGCCGTGATCTACCCCGACGAGGGCCACGAGATCAGCGGCCTCGAGCACCGTGTCGACTACGAGCGCCGCACGGTCGACTTCATCCTCGACCACGTGGGGCGCGCCTGACCGGCGCGCCCGACCGCCGCTCCCGAGCACGCGCGACCGTCGGCGCGCGCCTGCCGTCCGGCAAACATTCTTAGGTCGGGTCGATCCGGGAACAGCCCGAAGGTCCGTTTGGGGCGCCCCGCGCCCCGGTCAGTCCCGGTCCGGGAGGTCGATCATGAGTCGTTCCGACACAGAGCAGGAGATCCGCCAAGCGCTCGGCCGCGTGCCGTCGTTCTTTGCCACCATGCCGGACTCGACACTCGAGAACGAGTGGAACGAGTTCAAGGTGTTCCAGATGACGGACACCGAGCTCACCGTGCGCGAGAAGCAGCTCATCGGCTACGCGGTCGCGGCCGCGATCCACTGCCCGTACTGCACCTACTTCCATCAGGGCGTGACCAGCATGTTCGGCACGACCGAGGCGCAGCTCGAAGAGGCCAACCGCATGGCGGCCGAGACCTCGAAGTACAGCTCGTACCTACACGGCCTGCAGATCCCGCTCGACGAGTTCAAGCGCGAGTCCGACGAGATCGGCCGGTACGCCGAGGAGCACATGCCGCGGCCCGAGAGCAAGGCGGCCTGAGCGCCCGCTCCCAGGTACGACCCGCGCGGGGCGGCGGGGGCGGCGCGTACGCGCCGCCCCCGCCGCCCCGCGCGTGCACCCCGCCGCGCCTCGCGCCCGCGCCGCTGCCGCCCGGCCCGCACCGCTGCCGCCCGGCCCGCACCGCATCCTTGCCGGAAACGGCGTGGACTTCGGCCGCTCAATCGAGTAGCGTTTATCTCGTGAGCAGGTCCATGGACGTCCGTGTCTACATCACCCCCAAGCAGGGCATCCTCGACCCCCAGGGCGTGGCCATCGAACGGTCGCTGCCGGCCCTCGGGTTCGACGGGGTGACCGACGTGCGCGTGGGCAAGTTCATCGAGCTCCAGGTGGCGCTGCCGAACGGCACGTCGACCGACGCGGCGCGCGCCGAGGTCGACGAGATGTGCCGCAAGCTGCTCGCCAACCCGATCATCGAGGACTACACCTTCACCGTCGACGAAGCGTGAACCCGGCCGCCTCGTCCCCCGTCCCCGGCCCCCACGCCAGAGCCCTATCGTGAGCGCCGCGCGCCCCGTCCGCATCGGCGTCACCGTGTTCCCCGGCATCAACACCGACCACGACACCTGGCACGCCGTCACCACCTTCGCCGGGGCCGAGCCGGTCTGGCTCTGGCACAAGGACACCGACCTGCACGACGTCGACGCCGTCATCATCCCCGGCGGCTTCTCGTACGGCGACTACCTGCGCTGCGGCGCGATCGCCCGCTTCAGCCCGATCATGGCGGCGATCGCCGACTTCGCCGCCGGCGGCGGCTACGTCATGGGCATCTGCAACGGCTTTCAGATACTGACCGAGGCCCACCTGCTGCCCGGCGCCCTCATCCGCAACATCGGCCTCAAGTTCGTCTGCCGCTACGTCGATCTGCGCGTCGAGAACGCCGGCACGCCGTTCACCCAGGCGGCCGAGCCCGGCGACGTGCTGCGCATCGTCGTCAAGCACAACGAGGGCAACTACCGCGTCGACCCCGCCACCCTGTCGCGCATGCGCGACAACGGCCAGGTCGTGCTGCGCTACTGCCGGCCCGACGGCACCGAGGCCGGCACGACGGCGGCCGGCACGATCGGTGGGTCGAGCCCCAACGGCGCGCTCGACGACATCGCTGGCGTGTGCAACGAGGACTTCAACGTGTTCGGTCTCATGCCCCACCCCGAGAACTCGGTCGAAGCCGGCCTCGCCGGCGGCACCGACGGCCGCGTGTTCTTCCGCTCGATCGTCGACAGCGTGCGCGACCGGCTGGTGCTGCGGTGAGCGCGGTCGAGCAGCGCCGGGCGAACGTCGAGGCGGCCGTCAAGCTGGGCCTCACGCCCGACGAGTTCGACCACATCTGCCGCATCCAGGAGCGCGAGCCGACCTACGTCGAGCTCGCCATCTACTCGCTCATGTGGAGCGAGCACTGCAGCTACAAGCATTCGCGGCCCATCCTCGGGCGGTTCCCCACGAGCGGTCCCCGCATTCTGCAGGGGCCCGGCGAAAACGCCGGCATCATCGACGTGGGCGACGGCTGGGCCGTGGCCATGAAGGTCGAGAGTCACAACCACCCGAGCGCGGTCGAGCCGTTCCAGGGCGCCGCCACCGGCGTCGGCGGCATCGTGCGCGACATCTTCACCATGGGCGCCCGGCCCTGCGTGTCGCTCGACTCGCTGCGTTTCGGCGAGATCGACGGCGACGCAAACGCCCGCCAGCGGTTCCTGTTCGACGGCGTCGTCGGCGGCATCGGCTTCTACGGCAACTGCCTCGGCATCCCCACGGTGGGCGGCGAGGTCTATTTCGAGGACACCTACGCCGGCAACTGCCTGGTCAACGCCATGTCCGCCGGCCTCATGCGCGCCGACCAGATCGTGCGCGCCATCGCGAGCGGCCCGGGCAATCACGTCGTGCTGATCGGCTCAAAGACGGGCCGCGACGGCATCGGCGGCGCCTCGGTGCTCGCCAGCCAGGAGTTCGACGAGACCCTCGAAGAAAAGCGTCCGAGCGTTCAGGTCGGCGACCCGTTCACCGAGAAGAAGCTGATCGAGGCCTGCCTCGAGCTGCTCCACCGCGGGCTTGTCGTGAGCATGCAGGATCTGGGCGCCGCCGGCCTCACCTCGTCGAGCTCCGAGATGGCCAGCAAGGGCCATGTGGGCCTCGACATCCACGCCGACCGCGTGCCGCTGCGCGAGGCCGACATGGAGCCCTGGGAGATCATGATCTCCGAAAGCCAGGAGCGCATGCTCTCGATCGTCGACCCGGGTCGCCTGGCCGACGTGCGCGAGGTCTGCGAGCGCTGGGACCTCGACTGCACGGTGATCGGCGAGGTCACCGACAGCAAGATGCTGCGCATCTACTGGCACGGCGAGCGCGTGGCCGACATCCCGGCGCGCCGCCTGGCCGACGAGTCGCCCGTCATCCGCACGCCGTCGTTCAAGCCGGCCTACCTCGCCGACGAGCCACTCGCCCCGCCGACCGCGGCCGGCGATGGGCGTTACCCGGCGCCGGCCGACGCCGGCGCCGTGCTGCTCGAGCTGCTGGCCGCGCCCAACATCGCGAGCAAGCGCTGCGCCTACGAGCAGTACGACTACATCGTGCAGGCGAACACGGTGCAGATCCCGGGCTCCGACGCGGCCGTGCTGCGCATCAAGGGCACGTCGCGCGGCATCGCCTTCGTCAACGACTGCAACGGCCGCCACTGCTACCTCGACCCGTATCGCGGCGCCAAGGCCGCCGTGGCCGAGGCCGCCCGCAACCTGAGCTGCGTCGGCGCCCTGCCGGTCGCCGTCACCGACTGCCTCAACTTCGGCAACCCCGAGAAGGGTGACATCTACTGGACCTTCGAGCAGGCGGTCGAGGGCATGGCCGAGGCCTGCGAGGCGCTCGACACGCCGGTCGTCTCGGGCAACGTCAGCTTCTACAACGAGAGCTTCGGCAACGCGATCTACCCCACGCCCATGGTCGGCATGCTCGGCCTGTTCGACGACGTCGCGCGGCACTGCGACGGTCGCTTCAAAGAAGCCGGCGACCGCGTGTTCCTGCTGGGCCCGATCGCCGGTGCCTGGCTCGACGGCTCCGAGTATCAGAAGGTCCACTTCGGCCGCGTCGAGGGCCGAGTGCCCGACGTCGACCTCGCCCTCGAAGCCGAGCTCCAGCGCGTGCTACGCCAGGGCATCGCGGCCGGGCTGATCAAGAGCGCTCACGACTGCGCCGAGGGCGGCCTCGCCGTCGCCCTGGCCGAGTGCTGCATCGCAAGCGGCGCCTGCGGCGGCGCGCTGACGGCGGCTCCGCCGCCGGCGCTCGGCGCCGCCGTCACCCTGCCGACCGGCGCGCCGCGGACCGACCTCGCGCTGTTCGGCGAGGGGCCTTCGCGGGTCGTGCTCACGTGCACAGCGACCAACGCCGACGCACTCGCCCGCCTCGCCGGCGCCCTGCCGCTCACCGCGCTCGGCACGGTCGGCGGCGACCGGCTGCGCATCGACGTCGACGACGCCCCGACCCTCGACCTGCCGGTGGCCGCGCTCCACAAGGCGTACGAGTCGCTCCCTGAGCGACTCGCCTGAGCCCCCCATGCGCGCCGATCAGCCGCGCGACTGCTGTGGTGTGTTCGGCATCTTCGCGCCGGGCCGCGACGTGGCGCGCCTCACCTTCTTCGGCCTCTACGCGCTGCAGCACCGCGGCCAGGAGAGCGCCGGCATCGCCGTGGCCGACGAGGGCCAGATCACTGTCGTCAAAGACATGGGCCTCGTGTCGCAGGTGTTCGACGAGAAGGTGCTGGCCGGACTGACCGGCTCGCACGCGATCGGTCACGTGCGGTACTCCACGACCGGCGCCACGGCCTGGCAGAACTCGCAGCCGCTCACCCGCTCGCGCGGCGAGCACACCATCGCCCTGGCCCACAACGGCAACCTGGTGAACACCACCGAGCTGCGCGACGAGCTGCACGCCCAGGGCCTCGAGTTTCGCTCCGGCACCGACACCGAGGTGATCACGGCGCTCATCGCGCAGCACGCCTCGAACGACCTGATCGGCTCGGTGCGCGAGGCGGTCGGGCGCATCCGCGGCGCCTTCTCGGCCGCGGTGCTCACCGGCAAGAAGGTGGTCGGCTTTCGCGACCCGTTCGGCGTGCGGCCGCTCTGCCTGGGCGACTTCGAGGGGAACCCGGTGATCTCGAGCGAGTCGTGCGCGCTCGACATCATCGGCGCCGACCTGGTGCGCGAGCTCGAGCCCGGCGAGATCGTCTGGACCCAGGGCGACGGCCGGGTGCGCAGCACCCGGGTCGAGCTCGAGGGCGCCCGCCCGGCGATGTGCGTCTTCGAGTTCATCTACTTCGCGCGGCCCGACTCGCGCCTGTACGGCCGCACGCTGGCCGACTGCCGCTTCGAGATGGGCCAGCACCTGGCGCGCGAGGCGCCGGTCGAGGCCGACTACGTCATCCCGGTGCCCGACACCGGCATCTCGGCGGCCATCGGCTACGCGCGAGCGAGCGGCATCCCCTACTCAGAGGGGCTCATGAAGAACCGCTACGTGCACCGCACCTTCATCCAGCCCGACGACCACCTGCGTCAGCTCGGCATCCGCATGAAGCTCAACCCGATCCGCGCCGTCATCGAGGGCAAGCGACTGGTCGTCGTCGACGACTCGATCGTGCGCGGCAACACCACGCGCAAGCTCGTCGAGATGCTCTACCACTCAGGCGCCCGCGAGGTGCACCTGCGCATCAGCTCACCGCCCATCCGTTTCCCGTGCTTCTACGGCATCGACATGGCCACGCGCGACGAGCTGATCGCCGCCCGGCAGAGCATCGAGGGCGTGCGCGCCCACGTCGGCGCGACCTCGCTGCACTACCTCACGCTCGAGGGCCTGCAAGAATCGACCGGCCTGCCGCGCGAGCGCTTCTGCCGGGCCTGCTTCGACGGCGACTACCCGATCGCGGTGCCCGAGGAGCTCGCCATGTGCAAGATGCGCTTCGAGGGCGGCGGCCCCTGTCAGCCCTCGGCGCCCGGGCCGCAAGGCTGACGGCCGGCGGGCGGGCCGGCCGGCACGCCGTACACGAAGTACCGGCAGCCGCCCGGCGCCATGTTGACGTGTACGGGCCGTTCACACCGTCTGCGAGAAGCGTGCCGCCCCTGACGCGGTGATGGCCGTCGGGACCGCCGCCCGGCCTCTAGACCACGCTCCTTGCGCCCTCGACCCGCAGTCGCTTGCGGCGCTCGCGCCAGTCGGGCAGCACCGCCTCGACCCGGCGCCAGAACGCCGGCTGGTGGTTGAGCTCGCGCAGGTGGCAGAGCTCGTGGACGACGACGTAGTCGAGCAGCGCCGGGGCGAGCAGCACGAGACCCCAGTGCAGGCTCACCCGGCCCTTGGCCGAGCAGCTCCCCCAGCGGCTGCGCATGTCTTTGACGGTCACGTGCGGCGGCGCGACGCCGACGAGCGGCGTAAAGTGCGCGACGCGCGCGTTCAGCACGTCGGCGGCCCGCCGCCGGTACCAGGCACGGAAATGCTCGGCCGCCTCGGCGTGAGCCGCCGCGAGCAGCTCGAAGCGGCCCTCGTGCAGACGCAGCGGCACGCTTGCACCGTCGTCCGGTCCGCCCCCGGCGCCCGCGACGAGGCCGCCCGCGCCGGCCTCGAGCGCCGCCACGTCGAACGCAAGCTGCCCGCCCCGTTCACCCACCGCCGACCCGCCGGCCGCGCCGGGCCGCGGCCGGCCGCCCACGACCACGAGCTCGTGCTCCCGACCCAGATAGGGGAACCGCTCGCCGGCCTCGTAGCGGTGCGGCGGAAGCTCGGCGAGCGCGGCGCGCTCGCCGAGCTTCCGCCGCACCCAGGCGAGCTTACCGGTCACGGCCGCCTCGGCCCGGCGGCGCGAGCAGCGCAGCGGCAGCGCCACCACCGGCGGGCCCTGGCGCGGGATCGTGATGGCGATCGTGCGGCGGCGGGCGCTGCGGCGCAGGCCGAACGTCACCCCGCCGACCGTCAGGGTCTCGGTACCCGCCGTCGCGGTCGCCGATGTCGTGCGCGCGCCCGTCGCGCCGGCGGCCGTCATGCGGTCGGTCGCCGTCGTCGAAGGTGCGGACATCGCGTGGGGGGCGGGCGTCATCACTGTGCCGTAGAATAGCGGGCACGAGCCGGGCGACACCAACCGCGACGAGCTCGCACCGCGAGCCGCGCGGCACCGATCGTCGCGCGCTCGTCCACACGGGGTCCATCAGGCGGAGGGTCATGACCGAGGGCAGCGGTTTCACGTACAAGGAGTCCGGCGTCGACGTGCAGGCAGGCAACGAAGCCGTCCGCCTGCTGCGCGAACGCATCCGTACGGTCAAGCACCCCCTCGTCCTCGACGGCATCGGCGGCTTCGGCGGCATGATGCGCATGCCGCCGCTCAAAGACGCCGTGCTCGTGGCCGGCGCCGACGGCGCCGGCACCAAGTCGATGATCGCCCGCGAGATGGGCGTCTACGACACGGTCGGCATCGACGCCGTCGCAATGAACGTCAACGACGTCTCGGCCTGCGGCGCCGTGCCGTTCTTCGTGCTCGACTACCTCGTGGTGAGCAAGCTCGTGCCCGAGCGCGTCGCCGACATCGTGGCGGGCGTCGACGAGGGCTGCCGGCGGGCCGAGTGCGTGCTGCTCGGCGGCGAGACCGGCGAGCACCCCGGCCACTTTCGCAACGACGACGACTTCGACATCGCCGCCTTCGCCGTGGGCATCGCGTCGCGCGACGAGCTGTGGAGCGCGGCCGCGGTCGCGGCCGGCGACGTCGTCGTCGGCCTGCCGTCGACCGGCGTGCACTCCAACGGCTTCAGCCTGGTGCGCCACGTCCTCGGGCAGCGTCACATCGACCTGCGCGAGCCCTTCCCCGGCGCCGGCCGCTCCATCGGCGACGTCCTGCTCACGCCGACCGCCATCTACAGCCCCGTGCTCCACGACCTGGGCCACGCGTGCGGCGTACACGCCGCGGCGCACATCACCGGGGGCGGGTTTCCCGACAACGTCGGCCGGGCGCTGCCCGCCGGCCTGGCGGCCGTCCTCGACCTCGAAAGCTGGCGCCTGCCGGCCGTGTTCGCCTGGCTGCGCGAGGCCGGCGTCGACGACGCCGGCCTGCTCGGCACCTTCAACTGCGGCATCGGCATGATCGTCGTGCTGCCCGCCGACGAGGTCGCGCGAGCGCTCGACGTCTGCGCCAAGCGCGACGTTCAGGCGCGGGTCGTGGGCGAGGTCGTCGCCCGTGCCGCAGGCGAGCCGGCGGTGCGCTACCGCGGAAGGCTGACGGCGTGAGGCAGTACGACCTGATCGGCTGCGGGGCGCTCAACCTCGACCTCATCTACCGCCTGCCGGCCGACTCGCCGCTCTGGGGCGAGCTGCCGCCGCCCGGCGCCGAGCTCGCGGTCGCCGCCGAGGTCCGCGAGCACCTGCAGGGCGCGCTCGACGGCGTCGAGCCGGCGCGCAGCGGCGGCGGCCAGGCGGCCAACACCTCGTACGCCCTGGCGCGCATGGGCTTTGCCTCCGCCATGCTCGGGCGCGTCGGCGCCGACGACGACGGTCGTTTCCTGGCCGGCGAGCTTGCCCCCTGCGACGCGCGCTACCTGGCCCGCCAGGGCGAGTCGGGCCGCGTGTACGTGCTGCTCAACGAATCGGGTGAGCGCCGCAACCTGGTGTGGCCGGCCGCCAACGACGACTTCGCGCCGACCGACCTGCCGCGCCGCCTGCCGCCGACCCGCTTCGCCTACTTCTCGTCGTTCGTCGGCGAGCGCGCCCTGCAGACGCAGCTCGCCCTGCTCGAGCGACTGCCCGACGGCGTCGAGATCGCCTTCGACCCGGGCGAGATCTACGCGCGCCTGGGCGTCAAGCGCTTCATGCCGTTCCTGCGGCGCGCCTCGTATGTCTTTGCCACCGAGAGCGAGCTCGAGACCCTCTGCGGCCTGCCGGCCGACAAGGCGCTCGGCTTCCTGCTCGACGTCGGCGTCGGCCTCGTCGTGCGCAAGATGGGCGATCGCGGGGCGCAGATCACCGGTCGCCGCCTCGACCTGTACGTGCCGCCGCACCCGGCCGAGGTGGTCGACGTCACGGGCGCCGGCGACCTCTTCGCGGCCGGCTTCTTCGGCGGCCTGCTCGAGGGCCTCGGCCTCGAGGCCGCCGGCCGCCTGGCCGCCTGGGCCGCCTCGCAGGGCATCGGCGGCCTGGGGCGCAGCACCTACCCCGACGCCGCCGCCTTTCGCGCGCGCGTCGCCGAGGAACGCGAGCGGGCCGACCGGGTGACGCGCCCGTCATGAGCGGCACGGGCAAAACGCCTTCGTCATGAGGATCGGCTGGCTTGCCACCGGCCGCGACCCCGCGGCCCGCACGCTGCTCTCCGAGGTCGTGCGCCGCGCCGCCCGCGACGGCGTCGAGCTCGACATCGCCGTCGTGTTCTGTGACCGCGAGCGCGGCGAGCACGCCGAGAGCGACGCGTTCCTCGACCTCGCCGCCGGGCTCGGTCTCACAGCGGTCACCAGGTCGAGCGCCGCGAGCTGGCGGAGCTGGCTCGAGCGGCGCGACCAGATGGAGCGCTTCCCGAGCAAGGCCGCCCTGCGCGACGCCTGGCGCACCGCGTTCCACGCCGAGGTCATCGAGATCCTCGACTCGAGCGGCGTCGACCTGCTCGTGCTGGCCGGCTACATGCTGATCACAAGCCCCGAGCTCGTCGCCCGCTTCGCCACGCTCAACCTGCATCCGGCCCTGCCGGGCGGCCCCCAGGGCACCTGGCAGCAGGTCATCTGGCGGCTGCTGGCCGACGAGGCCCGCGAGACAGGCGCCATGATCCACCTGGCCACCGCCGAGCTCGACCGCGGGCCGGTCGTCGCCTGGTGCGCGTTCCCCATCGCCGGCCTGCGCTACGACCGGCTCTGGCACGCCTTCCGTCGCGGTCGCGAGCGCCTGGGCGTCGAAGGTCTGGCGGCCGCCGAAGGCGAGGCGCAGCCCCTGTTCGCCGAGGTCCGCCGCCAGGGCGAGCGCCGCGAGATCCCGCTGCTCTACCAGACCGTGCGCGCCTTCGCCCTCGGCGAGCTCGCCGTGCGCGACGGCGCCGTCGTCGGCGTCGGCCTGCAGCCGCCGCTCGACCTGACCGACGCCGTCGAAGCCGAGCTCGCCGCCGACCCGGCGACGGGCGCCGACGCTCCGGCCGGCGGCGGCTCCGGCGCCGCGCCCGCCGGCGGCGCGCCGACCCCGACCGATACTCCCGAGGAGCGCCCGTGACTGCGCCGCCCCGCCTGTTCGTAACCGACTGCGAGGGCCCGCTCACCCGCAACGACAACGCCATGGAGGTCTGCGCCGCCTTCGTGCCCGACGGCGCCGAGCTGTTCGCCCGCCTGTCGCGCTACGACGACCTGCTCGCCGACGTCGTCCACCGGCCCGGCTACAACGCCGGCGACACGCTGCGTCTGATCGTGCCGTTCCTGCTCGCCTACGGTGTGACCGACCGCGACATCGAGGACTACAGCGCCGACACCGTGCTCGTGGTGCCGGGCGCCCGCGAGCTGCTCACCGACGTCGCCGCCGCCCTGCCGTCTTACATCATCTCGACCTCATACTCGCCCTACATCAGGGCGCTCTGCCGCGTGACCGGGTTTCCGTTCGCGCAGTGCCGCTGCACCACGGTCGACCTCGACGCCTGGCACCTCACCCGCGACGAGAGCGAGTGGCTGCGCGACCGTGCCGAGGCGGTCCTCGAGCGCCCCGTGATCGAGCTGCCCGACGAGGCGCGGTCGGCCGACGACCTGTCGGCCGCCGACCGCGCCGCCGTCGCCGAGCTCGACCGGCTGTTCTGGGTCGACATGGGCGCCGCCGGCCGGCGCAGCGCCGACGTCGTCGCCGCGGTGCGCCCGATCGGCGGCGGCCTCAAGCTCGAGGCGCTCCAGGCCATCGCGGCCGGCCGGCGCGCCGAGCTGGCCGAGGTCATGTACGTCGGCGACTCCATCACCGACGTGCCGCCCTTCGAGGCGGTGCGCGCCGCCTGCGGCGTGGCCGTGAGCTTCAACGGCAACCGCTACGCGCTGGCCGCGGCCGAGCTCGCGGTGGCCGCGGCCGACACACGCCCCACGCGCGAGCTCGCCCTCGCCTTCGCCGGCGGCGGCCGGCAGGCGGTGCTCGACGCCGTGCGGCAGTGGTCGCCCACCAGCAAGCCGCTGCCCCGCGTCGGGCTGCTCGCCGAGTCGGCAGCGGCCCTCTCGCACGCCTCGGCCTACGCGCGCTCTCACGTGCGCGGCGAGCGCGTCGCGCGGCTCGGCTGAGGCTCGTCGCACCGAAATCCGTCGTACGGCTTGCTCGTACCGTTCACTTACGCGGCAACGCCCTATAGACTGTCGCCAGCGACGAACGAGCAAGGGAGCGATACGTGAAGGTCAAACGAGCTCTTCTCTCCGTCTTCAACAAAGCCGGTCTCCAAGAGTTCGCACGCGCGCTGGCGGACATGGGCGTCGAGATCGTCTCGACCGGGGGCACCGCCCGCCTGCTGGCCGACCAGGGCATCCCCGTCACCGAGGTCTCCGATGTCACGCAGTTCCCCGAGATGCTCGGCGGGCGCGTCAAGACGATGCATCCGCGCATCCACGCCGGCATCCTCGCGCGGCGCGACGACGCCGACCACATGCGCACCCTCCAAGAGCACGACATCCAGCCCATCGACATGGTCGTCGTGAGCCTCTACCCGTTCGAGGAGGTCGCGGCCCAGCGCGGCGCCGACGAGGCGGCGGTGATCGAGATGATCGACATCGGCGGCCCCAGCATGATCCGGGCCGCCGCCAAGAACCACGCGAGCGTCGCGGTCGTGACCGAGCCCGACGACTACGGCCCCATCCTCGACGAGCTCAAGGCGAGCGGCGGCGAGCTCTCCGCCGTCACCTGCCGCCACCTCGCCACCAAGGCCTTCCACAAGACGGCCCACTACGACTTCGTGATCGCCAACTGGTTCTCCGAGACCGAGGGCGACTTTCCGAGCCACATACTGCGCGACTACGAGAAGGTCATGGAGCTGTCCTACGGCGAGAACCCGCACCAGCGGGCCGCCTACTACGCCGAGAGCGGCGCGCGCCGCCACCTGCTCTCGCGCGTCACGCAGCTCCACGGCAAGAAGCTGTCGTTCAACAACCTCTACGACCTGCACGCCGCGCGCGCCCTGGCGAGCGAGTTCGCCCTGCCCGCCTGCGTCATAATCAAGCACAACAACCCCTGCGGCTCGGCCCTCGCCGAGACCCTCGAGCGCGCCTACGTCAAGGCGCTTGCCTGCGACCCCGTGTCGGCCTTCGGCTCGGTGATCGCCGTCAACCGCACCGTCGACCTGGCCACCGCGCAGCGCATGGCCGAGCTGTTCGTCGAGGTGCTCTTCGCGCCCTCCTACGACGACGACGCCCTCGAGCTGCTCGCCGGCAAGGCCGACATCCGTATCCTGGTCGACAACGAGCGCCGCAAGAACAACCCCGGCGAGATGGACTACAAGCGCGTGCTGGGCGGCCTGCTCGTGCAGGACCGCGACGCCGACCTCGAGGACCGCGAGTCGATGGAGGTCATGAGCGAGCGTCACCCGACCGAGGCCGAGTGGGGCGACCTCATCTTCGCGAGCAGGGTGGCCAAGCACGTCAAGTCCAACGCCATCGTGATCGCCAGGGACCTCGCCACCATGGGCGTCGGCGCCGGCCAGATGAGCCGCGTCGATTCCACTCGCATCGCCATCGAGAAGGCGCACGGCGATCTCGGGGGCGCGGTGATCGGCTCCGACGCGTTCTTCCCGTTCCCCGACGCCGTCGAGCTCGCCATCGAAAACGGCGTCACGGCGTTCATGCAGCCGGGCGGCTCCAAGCGCGACGACCAGTCGGTCAAGCTCTGCAACGAGCGGGGCGCGGCGATGGTCTTCTCGCGCCGGCGCCACTTCCTGCACTGAGCGGCGCCGGCGCGCTCCCTCGCGGGGCGCGCGCCGCCGCGGGGTAACAAAGCGAAAGGGCTCGGTCCGTCCGGGCCCTTTCCCGTCGGAGGAGCGGTGACAGGACACAGCGACGAGCGCCCGGCACGGCCGGACTACGGCGTGGTCCGTCTGGGCGGCGACGGCCTGCGCCTGCGGCCCTGGCGGGTCGCCGACGCGCCGGTCATGGCGACGGCCTGCGCCGACCCCGACATCGCCCGCTTCTGCATGATGCCCGACGGCTACACGGTCGAGCTCGCCCGCGAGTTCATCGCCGACGCGCCGCGAGCCTGGGGCCAGGAGGGCTGGCTCCATCTGGCGCTGGCCGGCGCCGACGACCTGGTCGCCGGCGCCGTCGGCCTGCAGACCGGCCGCGACCCGGGCACGGCCGAGCTCGGCTACTGGGTGCTGCCCGAGCGGCGTGGCCACGGCCTGGCGCGCGCCGGGGTGGGTCTCATGATCGACTGGGCTTTCCCGCGCCTCGGGCTGCGCCGTCTCGGGATCGGCACGATGGTGAGCAACGACCTCTCGCGTCGCGTCGCCCGCGGCCTGGGCTTTCGCGCCGAGGCGCTGCTGCGCAGCGACCGGCCGCTCGACGGCGGGCGCACCGACTGTGTGCTCTACTCCCTGCTCGAGGGCGAGTGGCAGGCGGCGGGCGGCGGCGAGGGCCGGCCCGCGGCCGAGCCTGCCGACGAGGCGCTCCTGCCGGCCCTCGCCGCCGCCCGCACCGACTACCCCGCCGTCGAGCCCGCCCTGCCGGCTGCGCCGCCGCCGCTCGGCGACGGCGCCGTCCTGCTGCGGCCTTACCGCGACGACGACCTGCCCGACCTGGTCCGCGCCTGCAACGACCCCGTCACGCAGCGCTGGCTCGACGTGCTGCCCACGCCCTACACCGAGGCCGACGGACGCGCCTTCATGGCCAAGGCGGCCGCCGCCTGGCAGACGAGCAACGACGCCTACTTCTGCATCGCCGACGCCGCGAGCGACCGGCCGCTCGGCGGCGTCGGCCTGCACGGCACCGAGCTGTGGGCGGGCGTGGCCGAGATCGGCTATCACGTGGCGCCCTGGGCGCGCCGCCGGGGCGTCGCCACGGCGGCGGCGCGCCTCGTCGCGAAATGGGCGCTCGACGTCCTCGGCCTCGCCCGCGTGCAGATCCTCGCCGACACCCGCAACCGCGCCTCGCTCGGTGTGGCAGAGACGCTCGGCTTCACCCGCGAGGGCGTGCGCCGCGCCGACCACGGCCGCCCCGGCGACTACGGCGACTACGCGGTCTTCTCGCTGCTGTCGGGCGACCAGCGCCCCTGGTAGGCGGAACGAGGGCGACTCGCCCGGTCGCGGCAGCTCGGCCGCCGCTTCCGCAGTCGGCGAGTGCAGGCCAAGCCGGCGCCGGACGGCCGGCTGCACCCGGCCGGCGCTTTCCCGGTGATACAATCCCCGGACTCGGGCCGCTAGCTCAGTTGGCAGAGCACCTGACTTTTAATCAGGGTGTCGTAGGTTCGATCCCTACGCGGCCCACCAGAAGTCGCTGCACATAGGCTACTTTTCGCGCCTCTTCCCCGCCCCCAGTCCCCGCCAGCCGACCAGATGCCGACATCTTGACGACGCGACCGAATATCATAGGAGGGCACGGTCGCGCATGAGCCAGCACCAATCGAGAGACCGCGACGTAGCGTCCGCCGCACGGTAGCGGGGACAAGTGCCCTCAGATGGCCGGCAGAAGCAGGTCGGCGATGCGCTCGGCGGCATCGCGATCCTGCTGAGGCAGCACGTGTGAGTAGACGTCAAGGGTGAGGGCGACTGTCGAGTGGCCCAACCTGCCCGAGACGATGCGTGGGTTGACGCCGCTGGAGAGCGCCAGGGTGGCGTAGCTATGACGCAGGCTGTGCAGAGGGATCGTGGGCAGTGCGGCCGCCTTGAGTGATCCCTGAAGGCCTTACTCACATGCCAGGGGTGCAGCGGCTGGCCGTCCTCGCGGGTAAAGACGAAGCCGGTCTCGACCCAGGCCTCTTGCCAGTCGGCCTGCTCGTCGGCCTGGCGGGCGGCGTGGGCCTTCAGTGCCTCCAAGGTCACGGGGTCCAAGGCGATCGTGCGCCGGCCGCGGCGGGTCTTGGGCTCACTCATCTGAGCGATGCCGTTGACCGGTATCCAGGCCCGACGGATGCTGATGGCGCCGGCCTCCATGTCGACGTCTGCCCACTGCAGGCCGAGCGCCTCGCCGCGGCGCAGGCCGGTCATCGCCAGCAGTCGCCAGAGCGCGAAGAGGCGATCGTCGGCCACATGGGCGAGGAAGCCGGCTAGCTGCTCCGCGTTCCACACCGGGCGCTCGGCGTGCTCTGAGCTTTGCTTGGGCGGATCGGCGGCATCGACTGGGTTCACCGTGAGCCGCCCCCAGCGCACGGCGTCGTGGCAGGCACGGTGCAGGACGGCGTGCACGCGGCGCACCGAGGAAGCTGAGAGCGGACCGCCGCCGTGCACGCGGCCATGTTCGCCGAGGTGGGCGTAGAGGGCGTTGATCGAGGCGGGCGTGAGCTTCTGGAGCTGCAGGCTGCCCAGGCGCGGGATGATGTGCTCCTTTGCGAGCATGGTGTAGGAGGCGTAGGTGGTCGGGCGCAGCGTGCCCTTGACGGCCGGCAGCCACTCGCCGATCAGGAAGGCCTTGACCGTGATCCTGGTGGGCGGCACGTAGGTGCGCGCGTCGACTGCGGTCAGGACCTTGTTGAGCGCCGACTGGCACTCCTTCTGGGTGGCAAAGCCGCCCTTGATCGCGCGGCGACGCTCCTCGGTCTCGACGAGCTCACCACCACAGGCGGGACAGGACTCCTTGGGCTTGCGCTCGACCCAGAAGCGCCTGTTGCAGGCCTGGCAGCGCTGGGCGGCCGCCATGCCGATGTCGACGTTGTACTCCCATCTGCTCCCTCGCTGGCGCACCGAGCCTCTCATGGCTTTTCGTCTGCCGGCTCGACCGGGTTGTCCTTCTTGCGGCTCTGGTAGTTCACGCTGAGCCTGGAGCGCTGACGCAGGCTTCTTATCGCAGAGAAGGTAGACGTTCGCTGCAGGTACTGACCTTTTGAGCGCGTCCGCGTTGGCGCGCAAAGATGCGCCCGCACTTCTCGTTGGCACAGCGCCGGTAGACCGCGCCTTCGCTGATGTCCATTGGCTAGCTGGAGGCAGAGCGAGCGAGTAAGTGCTTTGCTCGCCAGGGCGGCCCTTCGCTATAAGATCCAAGAGACCTTGAAAGTCGACATAGGCGTGGAAGGGACGCAGCCGGCGCTTAGGACATCGCGCAGGTAGACCTTGGCGTAGCGACGATGGGCCCCATCCTCATCGCGACCGCCGACCATGGGCGGCCGCTTTTGGTGGTCAGTTCCCAAGGTCGCCTTCCCACTCAAATGTGAAGGCGCTCCACAGATTACGTCCACCCTGAAAAGCATCCCAGAGCCTCACCGCGTTGCGCAGCAGGCGTGCGTAGCGACCTCTTCCCTGACGTGAGAGAAGGTGCGCATATCGGCGCGCTCCTTGAAACGCCCCTGCACCGCAGTTGGGCGCGTCTCCAGGTAGTCGGCGACCAGCTTGTCGATTGCGGCAAGTTCGCCGCGCTGGCACAGGTTGCCGTGACCGTCTTTGAAATCTTCGAAATCGTAGCCTCGCGGCAGCAGCCCCCAGGTCGTGTCCGTGTCGACCTCATGACCGCTCGCAAACGGCGAAAGAAGCAAGTGGTCCGTCTTTGCCAAGTCGCCTGCTGCGCGGCGTGACAGCCGCCCCCAGCGCTCAAGGAAGGCGATCAACGCTGACGTGTCGTCGAGATCGAGGTCACACAACTCGCGCAGGTAGAGCTCCTCGGGCAGCTCGACGCCACCCGGTGCAATCTCGCGCTCCCAGTCGATCTCCAGGAAGCCGTCGTCGGTCAGAAGCAGAGGTTCTGGGTGAGCAGGTGGCAGAGGACTGGGCGGCCGGGCCAAGTTCTGATACTTTCAATACGGATTTTCGTCTCAGCCATGAAGGAGATTTCCTAGCTTCGTTTGAACGTATAAACCAAGAGAGCAAGGCCGAACCATGGCTCACAGCGTACCATCGCTAACTAACAAGTCAAGACTGGAGACGACACGAGGGCACTATGAAGAACGACGAACCGGATCCAGCAACCCTCAGCCGCGACGAGCTCGTCGCCTTCCTACGCGAACGCCACACTGTCAGCCTCTGGCCCTTTACGGGCAGGGCTCTCGGTCTGTCACGTAGCGCCACCTACTGCTGCACCGAAATCCCGACGCTGCGCCTCGGCCATCTGCTCAAAGTGCGCAGTGCTTGGCTTGAGAAGACGCTGCTCGGCGACGAGTGAGCCGGGAGATCAGGCCAAGCGAGTGTCACCATGCGCGATCCCTTGGACTTTGCGAGCCGCTTGCGGGCGCTGCTTCCCATCGAGGAGGAGCGACTACTTGATGCGCGCTACAGCGAGGCGAGCCGCGCCATATGGCGGCGGGTCGCAGAGACGATGCCCGACATGACGATCAGCGCAGTGATGCGCCGCTGGGCGCAAGAGATCGCCTGGATGCCCCTGGCCGAGCAGTGCGTGCTGGCCACGACAAGCTCGCGGTGCTGAGCGGACTCGGATTTGCCCACGCAGAAGCACTGGTCGCTGACGCCCTCGCCCAAGCTGAGCGGCTGGGCGAACAGGCAGACCGTGACCGCCCCCCAGCGCAGACCCCCAGCGGACAGCGCCGTGTCGGTTGAGCCTGTCACGGAGCGTCCGCGGCCGCTCTCCTACACCGCCGCCGAGATCGCCGCTATGGAGTTCCCCGATCCCGACCCGATCCTCTTTTACTTCGAGCGCGGCAAGACCAGCGACATCGTCGCCAAGCCCAAGGACGGCAAGACCACCTTCATCCTGCTCGGCATTCAAGCGCTGCGGCGTGGCGAGGCCTTCCTGGACCTGCCCACCAAGGCGGTGCCGGTCCTCTACCTGACCGAGCAGACCAAGCGCAGCTTCCGCGACAAGCTCAGGACAGTCGACATCGTCGAGGGCGACGACTTTCACGTCTTCTTTGTCACCGACTACCACGGCTGGGGCTGGCCTGATATCTGCCAAGTCGTGCGTGAGGAGTGCCAGAGCCTCTCCATCGGCCTTCTCGTTATCGACACCCTGAGCAAGTGGGCGAAGATCAACGACGAAGACGACGCTGGCGAGGCGTTGCGCGTGTGCGGACCGGTGCAGCTGATCGCTGAAGACAACGTCGCCGTCGTTACCTTGCGTCACGCAGGAAAGGGCGTCACCCAGATCAAGGAGGTGGTCGACGCAGGACGGGGCTCATCGGCCTTCCCCGGGGAGTTCGACGTCTGCACCGTGCTCTCGCGCCCCCGTGGAGGCGGCCACCCCAACCGCCGTCAGCTGCGAACGGTGGCACGCGAAGACAATGTGCCACCCACCTTGGTCATCGAGCTCGAAGACGGCTGCTACGTAGCCGAAGGCTACCACCGCCAATGTCGAGTATCGCGCTGCCCGGGCCGCTTGGCTTGAGCATCTGCCGGCAGGCAAGGAGGCGGCTCTGCCGGTGCGGGAGCTGTGGAATCTGACGGACAAGAAAGCCTTCTCGGAGCGCACCGCCAAGCGAGCCATCGACGAGCTTTGCCGCGAGGGCACGGCGGCCGGCGAAAAGGGAGCCGGTCGCGCCAAGCGTCGCGACCAGGAGGCCTACTGGCGCCTCGAAGACGGCCAAGGCCAGCGGGGCTTCGGCGATGGCGATGTCTAGGTCCGGCAGAGCAAGTCGGCAGACCCGTGCGGTACTGCCGACTCACTTGACGATCTGTGAGCGGCACACGGCAGGGCCACACGCCCATACGGGCGTGGGTCTGACGTGTCCGCGAGGGTCAAGTGTCTGCGTCAACTTCGAAGTCGGCAGAGGGTGTTCTCTATATATGCCGACTTCATCACGAGGCGGTGCGCAATGAGGCGTGAGATCCCTGCCGAACGTTGGAACGCCTTTGTCATCGTCGCCGCTGCCTCGCGCAGGGAAACGGTCGTGGTCGCCTGTCGCTCGCACGCGGTGCGCCACCAGTACGAGCAAGCCATTCGCAGTCTCGGCGGCAACGTCAACAACGTCGTGTTTCGCATCCTCCCGGCTCCGGCCAAGAAAGAGGTCTGACCATGCCCCACTCCGCTCAAGCCACTCAGGTGCCCTGGGCCAATCGCATCGTCGGGCACGGCGACGAGGCTCCTCAGAGTCTCATCCCCAACCCCGCCAACTGGCGCCAGCACTCCCCGACTCAGCGGGGATCCCTGTCTGAGGTCCTCGCTGAGGTCGGCCTGGTGCAGACGGTCATCGTCAACCGCACGACCGGGAACCTGGTCGACGGCCACCTGCGCGTCGAGCTTGCGATCGCCCAGGGGCAACCGACAATCCCCGTCGTCTTCGTGGAGCTGTCGGAAGACGAGGAGCGCATCGTTCTCTCGACCTTGGACCCAATCGGGGCCATGGCGACCGCCGACCGCGAGAAGCTCAGCGATCTGCTGCAGGGCATAGACAACCCCGACCTCGGCGGCCTGCTCGAGGCCGTGGCCAAAGCCAACCACCTCGCCCTGGACTTTGGCAGCGCCGGCCTCGGCGACCCCGACGAGGTGCCCGAGCCGCCCGTCGAGCCCGTCTCAAAGCCTGGCGATCTCTACCTGTTAGGCGACCATCGTCTGCTCTGCGGCGACAGTACCAAGCCTGACGATGTGAGCCGCCTCATGGCCGGTGAGCGCGCGGTGGCGATGATCGACCGACCCGCCGTACCTGGTCGACTACCGGGGCGGCGCCCACCCCACAAGCGAGGCCAACAAGGGCGCCGCCACCAAGGACAAGACTGGGACGCCTACATCGACCACGAGCACTCGGTCGAGCTTCTACGTCGAGTTCCTGCGCACCGCCCTGGACTGCGCTCTCAGCCGAGGACGCCGCCGTCTACCAGTGCTTCGGCATCATGCGCACCGAGGTCATCTGGCAGGCCTGGCGCGAGGTCGGGCTGCTGCCCCACCAAGTGCTGATCTGGCTGAAGAGCCGCAGCGTGCTCACCTACTCACACTACCTCTGGAACTTCGAACCACTGATGTACGGCTGGCGCGAAGGCCACATGCCCGCCGCCAAGCCACCGGCTGATGCCAAGGCGGTCTGGCGTGTGAACGTCGGTCGAAAGGGCGAACAGTGGTCGGCCGAAACGGTCAACACTGGAACGCGATCTTAGCTGCTTGTCTGACCTCCTTCCAAGGCGCTGCGGCGGGGTCTGTCGCGGCCGCTTGAGCTGCCACCCTTGGCTGCGCCTTCCTCGCGCAGCTTGGCCTTGGCGTCACGCAGGCGGTAGCTCTCTCCTTTGGTCTCGATGATCTGGCAGCGATGGGTGAGCCGATCGAGGGTCGCGCCGGTGAGGCGCTCCGAGCCGAGCACCTCGGTCCAGGACTCGAACGGCAGGTTGGTAGTGACGATCAGGCTGGTGCGCTCGTAGGCGCTGGAGATGACGTCGAAGAGCAGCTCGGCGCCGATCTTGGAGGCCGGCACGTAGCCGAGCTCATCTAAGATCAGCAGGTCGAGCTTCGCGAGGCGTGCCTTCAAGCCCAGCAGCGAGCGTTCGTCGCGAGCCTCCAGGAGCAGCGTGGCAAGCTCGGTCAGACGGAAGAAGCGCACCCGGTAGCCCCGCCCGCAGGCGGCCATGCCCAGGGCGGTGGCCAGGTGAGTCTTGCCGGTGCCCGGGTTGCCGACGAAGAGCACGTTCTCGCGCCGGTCGATGTACTCGCAGCGCGCCAGCTCGCAGAGCAGCACCTTGTTGACCGAGGGACGGGCCGCAAAGTCGAAGCCCTCGAGAGTCTTGTGGGTCGGGAAGTGGGCCGCCTTTAAGCGCCGCTCGGCGGCCTTGCGCTCGCGCTCCAGGAGCTCGAGCTCGGTGAGCTGCAGGAGGTAGGTGAGGTGGTCGGCGTTGTCGGCGGCCGCCTGGCGGGCGAGCTTCTCGCACTCGGCTGTGATCGTCGGCAGTCGCAGTGCCTTGAGATGATGATGCAACAGCACCAGGGACGTGCTCTGCAGCTGCTTCATGACCGTGCCTCCTGGCGCCCCAGGGCGGCGTAGGCGCGCAGGTCGGGCGGCTCGATGGCGAAGGCCTGCAGGTGCGGGCGTCCGTCTAAGGCAAACAACGTCACGGCGCGCTCGGCGCGCTGGGCCAGGATGAGCGCGATCGCATCCGAGCTCGTGGTGCCGATCGCTGCAGCCGCCATCACCGCCCTGGCAAGCTCGGTAAGCGAGGCGCGCTCGGCCAGGCGCAGCACCTTGATGTACTCGCGGGGCCCTGATGACCCAGGGACGTCTCGAGGCGGCGGCGCAGCAGGGCAAAGCAGTCCGGCAGGTCCCAGTCGGCCAGTGGCCGGGCTGAGTCGAAGGCGCCGGGCTTGCGCTCCAGCAGCGCCAGGTAGTGGAGAGGATCGAAGCTCACCTGCTGGCGTTCCCAGATGCGCTTGTGGACGGCCACCAGTTGGGTCTTCTCTGCGATTCGCACCTCCTCGATGCCGCCCTTGACGGTGAGCTCGTGATGGGCATAGGCCACCGGCACCGAGTAGTCGTTTGCATCGAAGCGCACCAGCGAGAGCGAGTTAGCCCGCGTCTGGGCGACGCGGCGGGTCTCGAAGCTCTCGCCCGGCAGTGGCAGCATCGCCCGGCGGTCGTCTTTAAGCAGCTCGGCCTTGGTCTGGGTCTGGCCCCACAGCTGGCGGGCGAGGTCGTCGCGGCAGCGCTGTTTCAGGTAGGCGTTGAGCTCGCCCCAGCTGGCAAAGCTCGGCACCGGCACCAAGAAGTTGCGCCGCCCGTAGCCGACCAGGGACTCGACGTGGCCCTTCTCGTTGCCGCGCGCCACGCGGCAGAAGCGGTGCCTAAAGAGGAAGTGGGCCTCGAGGCGCAGGAACTCGCGCGTGAGCTCACGCTCGCGCCCGACGATGCGCGCCACCGCGATCTTGGAGTTGTCGTAGTCGGTCTTTACGGGCACGCCGCCGAAGAAGGTAAAGGCGGCTACGTGGGCGTCCTGGAAGCTCTCGGTGCACTCGCGCGGATAGGCGCGCATGAAGAAGGCATCCGAGTAGGGCAGGCTCATCACTGCGAAGTGCGCCTTGCAGGCAACGCCAGCGATCTGCACGGCGGCCTCGCCAAAGTCGAACTGGGCGCGGCCCGGCAGATGGGCGAGGGGCACGAAGACCTCGCCAGCGTGGCGGCGCAGGCGGGCCACCGCGACCCTCACCTGCGTGAGGCCGCCGCTGTAGCCGTGCTCGTCGCGCAGACGCTCGAAGATGCGCTTGGCGGTGTGGCGCTGCTTGGCCGGCGCCTCACGATCGGCGGCGAGGATCTCCTCGATTACCCCCAGATGGGGTCCCAGCTGCGCATTCCACGTAAGCCGAACGCCCGTTCCACCGCAAGCCGAACACTGATTCCGCTCCAAGCCGAACGCCTCGGAGCGAAGCGACGCGTTTGCCTTGCTAAGGTTGACGTACTGTTCGGCTTCAGGTCAACTCGCTCTCCTTCGTCCGGGGTTCTGCTGACGCAGCGATTCGCCACTGAGCTCGATCCTCACGGAGCGGTGCACGAGGCGGTCGAGCACCGCGTCGGCGATGCTCGGGTCGGCGATCAGGTGGTGCCAGTCGCCGACCGGCAGCTGGCTCGCGATGATCGTCGAGCGCACCCCGGCGCGGTCGTCGACCACGTCCATGAGGTCGTTGGCCGCCTGGCCCTCGACCTGGGCGAGGCCCCAGTCGTCGAGCAGAAGCAGCTCTACCTTGGCGAGCTTCTCGAGCGCCTTCAGGTAGCTGCCGTCGGCCCGCGCCAGGGCCAGTTCGAAGATGAGCTTCGGCACGCGGCGGTAGAGCGCCGTGTGGCCGCGCCTGAGCGCGCGGTCGGCGAGCGCGCAGGCGAGGTAGGTCTTGCCCAGGCCGGTGGCGCCGGTGACGATCACGTTGCCGGCGCTGCCCCATGAAGCCGAGCTCGGCGAGCTCGAGGAAGACCCCGCGATCGAGGCCGCGGGCAGAACGGAAGTCGATCTCCTCGACCGAGGCCTCCATGCGCAGCTGGGCGGCCTTCAGTCTGCGCGCCAGGCGGCCCTCCTCGCGCGCGCTCCACTGCCGCTCGACGAGCAGACCGAAGCGCTCAGCGAAGCTGAGCTCGGGGTCACCGGAGCGCCCCGCCTCCTCGGCAAAGGCCTCGGCCATCGCCCCGAGCCTGAGGTCGTAGAGGCGCTCGATCGTCAGTGCGTCGTTCATCTTCTTCCTTTCGTGCTTGCTGGGTCAGTCGTAGTAGTCGGAGCCGCGCACGTTGGCGTGCGTGAGCGCCGGCGGGGTGACGGCGTCGGGCTCGGGCAGGCGGTCGAGGCCGCGCTCGAGGATCGAGCGCACGGAGCGGTACGAGGTGGCGCCCATCGCATGGGCGCGTGAGCAGGCCGCCTCGAGGCGCTCGGGGGTGTAACGCTCACTGAGGCGCAGGACCCCCAGGCAGCTGCGGAAGCCGAGCTCGGGGTGCGGGCGCGCAGCCATGATCGCCCGGCAGAGGGCGGCCGTCTCAGGCCCCGTCTCGGCGGCCCAGAGCTCGATGCGCTCCGGCGTCCAGGAGGCCACGTGCCGGTGCTTTGCCGGCATGTGCTCTGCGAGTGTGGTCGCCCTGCCCCTCCCGCGGCTTCTCACGTGCACGGCGACGCGCACGCCCTCGTGGTAGACCTCGACCGTGCGCCCGTCGAAGCGCAGCTCGACGCGCTCGCGGGCCAGGTGGTAGGGCACCGAGTAGTAGTGTCCGCAGAGCTCGACGTGGTAGTCGATGTGGACGCGTGCAAGCTTGCGCGTGCGGCACACGTACGGCTCCGCCGGCAGGGGCCGCAGCAGCGCTGCCTCACGCTCCCTGAAGACGCTCGCCCGTGACCCCGGCAGCTTGGCGAACGGGCGCTCGTTCACGGCGCGGAGCCGTGCGGCGATGGCGGCGTTCATGTCGGCCAGGCTGAAGAAGGTGCGGTGCCTGAGCGGCGCCAGGATCTCGCGCTCGGCGATCTGCACGCCGACCTCGACCTTGGCCTTGTCGCGGGGCCTTCCGACGCGGGCCGGCATGACCACGCACCCGTAGTGGGCGGCGAGCTCGGCATAGGGCGCCGCGATCTCGGCCTCGTAGCGGTCGGGCCTCTTCACGCCGGTCTTCAGGTTGTCGGGGACGAGGAGCTCGGGGACGCCGCCGAGGTGCTCGAAGGCGGCCACGTGGGCAGCCAGGAAGCTCTCCGTGCGCTCGTCTCCGTAGGCGCGCGCGAAGGTGTGGTTCGAGAAGCCGAGCACGGCGAGGAAGAGGTGGGCCTGGCGGACCTCGCCGGTCTGCGGATCGACGTAGGGCACGGTGTCGCCGGCCCAGTCGACGAACAGCTTATCGCCGGCCCGGTGGGCCTGGCGCATGACCACGTCGATCCTGCCGACGTGGGCGCGGTAGTGCTGGCAGAAGTAGGAGTAGCCGTAGCCGTCGGGGTGATCGCGGCGGTACTCCTGCCAGAGGAGCTGCAGGGTGACGTGCTTGTGGGTGCGCAACTCCTCGTGCACCTTCGCCCAGTCGGGCTCGCGCGGGTCGGGTGCGCGCGTGCCCTGGGGCCGGTAGAGGCGCGCCTCGAGCTCGGCGTCGCCGAGCCCCTCAGGCAGCGGCCAGGAGAGGCCCGAGGCCTCGAAGCGCCGCAGCGCGTCCCAGACGGTCGCGTTCGAGACGCCCACAGCGCGCGCGCTGGCGCGCTGGCTGAGCTCGCTCTCGAACTTGAGCCTGAGGATCTCCCTGGTCTTACGCATGGACACTCTCCGGTAGGCCACCGGCCCCTCCTTCTCGCTTGTCGAAGGAGAGTCTGGCGGTCTCGTCCATGCGTCGCTTCGTCAGCTCAGTGGCGAATCCACGGGCCGGCCGAAAACTGTTCGGCTTGGCGTGGAATCACCGTTCGCCTTCCCGTGGAATCGGTGTTCGGCTTGCCGTGGAATGCCCGTTCGGCTTGGCGTGGAATCGGTGTTCGGCTTGGCGCGGAATACGCAGCCTGCAGAAGGAGCGCACAGCAAGGCAACGACTCGTCACGACCCACCAGTGCTTGGGTCAAGAGGTTCATCGTGGCTCGAAACTGGTGATCCACGTTATTGGACTCCAGAGAGGCGACCCAGAAGAGCCGCTCGACAAGTTCACCGATGTGCACGAGATGGTGACGCTCGCGATCGTGGTCGGCGTCTCGTCGGACCTCGTCTGCGAGCTGTACGGTGGTCTGGGCGGCCTCGGCCGATTGAAGACCGGCCAGCGCCGCCTTCCGGCCCTCCTCGGCGGACGCCCTCGCATAGCGCAGGCCGCTTAGCGCGGCGACGGCGGCCACGCTGGCGGCGATGGTGCTGATAGCCGCAATGATTAGTTCAGCGATCCTCACAGCGCTACTCCAGTCCGTGATTGCCGCACTGTGGGGCAGGTGATCGATCCTCCTACCCCCGGTCTTCGACTGCCGCCGACCTCGACTGAGCTAGACGGGCAGCGCCTCCCCTCGTATCTGCTCGTAGACCTGCTTGAGCAGATAGCGGCTCACCGACCCGCGAAACGCCTTGTCGTCTAGAGAACTTGGCCGTGATCGCCTCGTTTTGTTCCATGCGGCCGATGAAGAGGCCTTCCAGGGCCTTGTCGAAGACCAACTTGAAGGCCTCCATCTCGTTGGCCACGGCCGCCTGCTGGAGCTGCTCGTCGGCGACCGCCTCCTCGCGGATCTGGCTGAAGAAGAGTTCGTCGGCTTCGGTGAACGAGGTGCCGAAGCGCTCGTTGATGATCTCGATGAGCTTGGAGAGCTCGACCTTCTCGTCGGTGACCAGGCCGCTGCCAACCTCGGTGGGTCCGTCAACCACGCCGCCTTCGCCCTTGGTGAGGGCGATCTGCCCTTCGCTGATCTTCTGCAGGCGGTAGTACTTCAGTGAGACCTCGTCATCGAAGGTGTACTGCGGCCCGCTCGCGTGCCGCGGCAGCTTGGGGATCAGGAAGCGCACGAAGGTGTAGAGCTTCTCGAGGTCTGAGTCGCCGTAGGGGATCACCTGCGAGAGGAAGGCATAGAGATTGCGGAAGGCAACCAGCTTGCCGCGAAACTCCTCGCATTCCTGCTGACCGTGCTCGCCGGCTCCGCGCTCGACGAAGCGCTTCACGGCCTTGTCGAGCCAGGCGTTGAGCCTGGCGTGGTCGCCCGGGCTCTGTGTGGCCTTGGGCGCAAAGAAGACGCCGCAGAAGCCCTCGACCTCTTCCTGGTAGTAGATCTGGGCGCCGTTGAGCTCGGCCTGCAGGGCGTAGAGCTGCTCGGGCTGAGGCCTGCTCGCCGACGGCGGTGACCTCGTAGTAGGGCGCAAAGGAGAGGTAGATCTCCTCGGGCTCGTTGACGAAGTCCAGCACGAAGGTGTCCTCCTTGCCGGGCGCTGTGCGGTTGAGCCGCGAGAGCGTCTGTACCGCCTGCACGCCCGAGAGGCGCTTGTCGACGTACATCGTGTGCAGCAGGGGCTGGTCGAAGCCGGTCTGGTATTTCTCGGCGACCAGCAGGATCTGGAAGTCGTCGCCGGCGAACTTCTCGGGCAGCTGCTTCTCCTTGATGCCCTGGTTCATGGCGACCTCGGTGAAGGAGGCGCCATGCAGGTCGGGGTCGATCACCTCGCCGGAGAAGGCGACCAGCGTCTTGATGTCCGAGTAGCCCTTCTGCGCGAGCTGGCGGTCGAACTCCTGCTTGTAGCGCACGGCGTGCAGCCGTGAGCTGGTCACCACCATCGCCTTGGCGCGAGCGCCGATCTTGTGGCGGGTGTGGGTGCGGAAGTGCTCGAGCATGACATCGGTCTTCTGGGCGATGTTGTGGGGGTGCAGGCTCATGAAGCGGGCCAGCGCCTTGGCGGCCTGCTTCTTTTCGACCTCGGGGTCGTCTGCGCGGACTTGATGAGGCCGTAGTAGGCCTTGTAGGTCGTGTAGTGGGCAAGGACGTCGAGGATGAAGCCCTCCTCGATTGCCTGGCGCATGCTGTAGAGGTGGAAAGGCTCGGGCTTGCCGTCGGGGCCGGGGCGGCCGAAGACCTCGAGGGTCTTGTACTTGGGCGTGGCGGTGAAACCGAAGAAGCTCAGGTTGGGCTGGCGGCCGCGGGCGGCCATCGCCTTGATGACCTCTTCCTGGTAGTCGTCGAGGTCATCGTCTGCGGCCTCCGCGGCGGCCTGCTCGGCAAGATGCGCGCCGGCCAGCACCGTCTTCATCTTGGCGGCGCTCTGGCCACTCTGCGAGCTGTGGGCCTCATCGACGATCACGGCGTAGCGCCGTGCGGGCAGCTGGCCGATCTTCTCGGTGACGAAGGGGAACTTCTGCATCGTCGTGATGATGATCGCCGTGCCGGCTCCCAGGGCCTCGGCGAGCTGGCCTGAGTTCTCGTCGATCTTCTGCAACGACGCCCTGTTTGTGCTCGAACTGGTAGATCGTGTCCTGGAGCTGCTTGTCGAGCACGCGGCGGTCGGTGACCACGACGACGCTGTCGAAGACCTTCTCGTCGTCGGCTGAGTGCAGGCTCGCCAGGCGATGGGCAAGCCAGGCGATCGAGTTGCTCTTGCCGCTGCCGGCCGAGTGCTGGATCAGGTAGTTGCGGCCGGCGCCCTTGGCGCGGGCATCGGCCTCGGCTTTGCGCACGCAGTCGAGCTGGTGGTAGCGCGGGAAGATCATGCGCTCGCGCACGACCTTCTTGCCGCCGAGCGTCTTCTCGTCGGTCTCCAAGTGCAGGAAGCGACCGAGGATGTCCATGAGGCTGTCGCGCGCCAGCACCTGCTCCCAGAGGTAGGCGGTCTTGTAGCCGTCGGGGTTGGGCGGGTTGCCGGCGGCCGTGCCGTCGCCCTTGTTGAAGGGCAGGAAGCTCGTGGCTTTGCGCTCCAGCTTGGTGGTCATGTGGACCTCGTCGGGATCGACGGCGAAGTGCACCAGGCTGCGCGCCTTGAAGCGGAAGATCGTCTCGTCGGGGTCGCGGTCGGTCTTGTACTGCCAGACGGCGTCGCGCCAGGTCTGGCCGCTCATCGGGTTCTTCAGCTCGGCGGTGACGACCGGCAGGCCGTTGAGGCCGATGACCAGGTCGATCGAGTTCTCGTTTGAGAGGCTGTACTTGAGCTGGCGGGTGACGGTGAGGCGGTTCGACTCGTAGAGGGCCTGCGTCGCGGGGTTCATGCCGTGAGCCGGGGCGAAGTAGGCGAGGTCGAGCTGCTTGCCGTAGCACTTGAAGCCGTGGCGCAGGACGTCGAGCGAGCCGCGGCGCGGCGAGGGCGCCGAGCAGGTTGTCGAGGACGGTGGCCTCGGTCTGTGCGCCCAGGAGACCCTCGAGCTTGGCCCACGTCTTGGGCTGGGAGTCGCGCAGGAAGGCGAACAGCTCGGCGCGGTCGAGGGCAAGCTCGCGGTCGAACGCGAGCGGGTCGGCCTTGAGATAGCCGCCATGCGTGAGCAGGCTCTCCTCGATGGCGGCCTCGAAGGCGATCTCCTTGTGATCGACCGGCATCAGCTCGCCTCCTTGGCGTACTCACGCACGTCGATCTGGCCGGTGACGGCGGCGGTGATGAGGGCCGAGCGGTACTCGCGCAAGCCGCGCAACGGCTCGTCTTCAGCGCAGCTGCAAGCCGCTTGCGTTCTTCGTATCGCCGTGATAGTCGACGATGGCGGTCTGCTCATCCAGCGGCGGAAGGAGGCAGTATGACCTCGTTGACAGTAGTGCAGTTAAGGTGCGGATGCAGCGCCTCTCAGCTCTCGAGTCTCGCTTCAGGGCGAAGCCGTATGAGGTAAGCGCAGACAGATACTCGCCTCGCACTAGTGAATTGACGCAGCTTACGTCATCAGCAGCATAAGCAGTTGGCCCCTTCGAGATGCGGCCGGGACCACTGCACCTGTCCAGCGTCGCCAGTCTGTACGATCAGGATGTCCCCGCTCGAGGATGGACTTGGCGTGCCTGTCGGCTAACCATCGTCGGCGTCAACGAAGTAGTCGTCTGCCGAAGCCGCTCCGGTCGCACTTGGTGCGCAGCGACTGATTGGGCACGCCACTGTCGAGCACGGACGGTTGCGGCTCGGCAAGCCGACATCGCATTTGCGAGTCGTCCGTGCGCTTCAGCGGAGCCGACATCCCAGTGGTCGGGTATCCGCCCGAGCCACTCGATGCCGGAGTCCTTCATCGGCGCATCGGGGTTGAGGCCCTTGTGACGGCGTGGCTGATGAGGGCGGTGCGCTTCTCTTGCAGCAGCTCGATCAGCCGCTGCTTCTTCGCCACCAGCGCGTCGATCTTCTCCGTCTCGCGGTCGAGGAAGTCGGCGATGGCGCGCTGCTCGTCGAGCGGGGGCATTCGGCATCGCACGAGATAGGCGTGAAGTCGTCGAGGTGCTGGATCCCAGTGTTCGCTGATCGGACCTGATAGACGCCTACCGCAGTAGACGTGCGACGTGCAGGTAGCTGAGATCAGCGTGGCATCGAAACGCAGGTTACTCGCACGCGTGCGGCGAAGTACGATGTAGGCGGGGCTGACAGTGGCCTTCGTAGAGCAGACAACCAGCCGACCGGCCAGCGTATCGTCGTGCCGGACATGGTCTCCAACGCCGAGTCGCCGTAGCCGTCTAGCGAGACGCGACTTGGTAGTTCGCCTCGGAATGTGCCATCAGGGCGCCGACTCGTGTCTCGGTATCCTGAGGCAGCAGGCGAGCCCGACGTCGACGTCTCGCCGCGGACACGCAGCGCACGTCCGTTCGCGAGTTATGGTCATGAGCTGCGCACCCGCACACGCGTTGCCAACTGGCGAACGCGTCGAGGCAGCGCGACCGAGCCGCTCTGGCGAGTCATCGGGCCGGGAGATGACGTCCAGTCGCGCTCGTCCGGCCGTCACGACACGCTCCAACTCGTTCGCCCTCCCTGTGATCCCGCCCAGCATCGGCACGATCTCCGTCTCGAGCGTCCGGATGTCGGCCTCGATCTCCTCGAGCGGGCGCGGCGGCACGTACTTGTAGAAGTAGCGGTTGAAGTTGATCTCGTAGCCGACCTTGGTCTTTGACTCATCGACCCAGGCGTCGGGCACGTAGGGCAGACACCTCGCGGGCGACGTACTCGTCGATGTCCTCACCAAGCGGCACGCTCTCGGTATCGCGAAGGTCGGCGTCGGGCTCGGGGTTGCCCTTCGCGTCAAGGCAGATGGCGGCCGTCTCGTCACGCTCGGAGAGCGCGGCCAGGATAGCCTTCTTCAGCGGCGCGTCGAGCTTGAGGCCGGCAGCCCGGGCGGCGCTCTTAAGCGCCGCCTCGAAGGCCGGCCGGTCCGTGAACAGCTCGCCCGGCATCGCGCGCAGCATCGCCAGCACGGCATCCTGGTCCTTCACCTTCTGCCAGACCTTCTCCGCCTGCAGCCGCTCGAGCCGCTCCTCGCTTGCCTGGAAGTTCAGTCGCAGCGGCCGCTCGACGGTGATCTTGCGGTAGCCGAAGTCCTCGTTGGCGAAGATCTTGCAGTGCTCGCCCTCGGCGAACTCGCCGTAGATGCGCGTGATCTCGGCGATCTGCTCGTCGGAGAGTCTCGTTGCGCTTGTTGCCCAGGCTCTTGCGCATCTTCTGGGAGAAGCCGGTGGCGTCGATGAGCTGCACCTTGCCCTGGCGCTCGGGGCGCTTGCGGTTGGTCACGATCCAGAAGTAGGTGCTGATGCCGGTGTTGTAGAAGAGCTGGTCGGGCAGCGCGACGATCGCCTCGAGCCAGTCGTTCTCGATGATCCAGCGGCGGATGTTGCTCTCGCCCGAGCCGGCGTCGCCGGTGAACAGCGGCGAGCCGTTGAAGACGATGGCCAGCCGCGAACCCTCGGGCTTCATCTTGGCGATCATGTGCTGCAGGAAGAGGAACGAGCCGTCGTTGATGCGCGGCAGGCCGGCGCCGAAGCGGCCGTCGAAGCCCAGCGTCTCGGCCTCGTCGCGGATGAAGCGCTCCTGGGGCTTCCACTCCACGCCGAAGGGCGGGTTGGCCAGCAGATAGTCGAAGCGCGCACCGGCGTGGCCGTCGGCGGTGAAGCTGTCGCCGAAGGCGATGTTCTCGAGGTTCTGGCCCTTCATCATCAGGTCGCTGCCGCAGATGGCATAGGACTCGGGGTTGTACTCCTGGCCGTAGCACTCGAGGCGCGCCTGCGGGTTGAGTTCGCGCAGGTAGTCCTCGGCCACCGAGAGCATGCCGCCGGTGCCGCAGGCGGGGTCGCACAGCGTGCGCACGATGCCGGGCTTGGTCAGCGCCTCGCTGTCGGGCTCGAAGAGGAGGTTCACCATCAGGCGGATGACCTCGCGCGGCGTGAAGTGGTCGCCGGCGGTCTCGTTGGCGGCCTCTGAGAACTTGCGCACCAGCTCCTCGAAGATGTAGCCCATCTCGACGTTGCTCACCGCGTCGGGGTGCAGGTCGATCTCGGCGAACTTCTTGACGACCAGGTAGAGGCGGTCGGCCTTGTCGAGCTTCTCGATCTCGGCCTCGAAGCCGAAGTACTCGATGATCTCGCGCGCCCGGGAGCTGAAGCTGGCGATGTACTGCTGCAGGTTGGGCGCGATGTTGTTGGGGTCGTCGGTGAGCTTGGGGAAGTCGAGGCGGCTGGTGTTGTGGAAGGCCTGCTCGGCGACGTGGTTGAGGATGGGCTCGTGGTTTTTGACCGTGCCGCCCTTGAGGCTCTCGTACCTGGCCAGCACCTCGGCCTTGGTGGGCTCAAGGACGCAGTCGAGGCGGCGCAGGACGGTGAGCGGCAGGATCGACCTTGCCGTACTGGGCGGGCTTGTAGGGGCCGCGCAGAAGGTCGGCGACGCTCCAGATGAAGCTGACCTTGTCGGAGAAGCCGTTCACGATCGCTCGTCGCCTCGGCCGTCAGGCATCCCCCACCCCTTCGCTCGGTGCTCCGATTCTATCGGTTGCAGAGGACAGACGGTGAGGGTCTGCATGTGACACGGCTTTGTACCACCCCATATGCAGCTTCCTCTTCCGCCGCCGCGGGGCGCCGTCACCAGCGCATCGCCGACCGCAATGTCCGATCACGGGCCGGGAGAGCCAGCGACCAGATCCCCGGCCGCGGGACCGTCGCCCATGGTGATACTCTACGGAGCATGGCGCCAGTCTCATTAGGATATGCGAACCGTATAGTAGCGAACATCGCTTATTCGCGCGTTCAAGGGCGCGGACGGGTCGTCCCGCGCGTCGCGCTTACGCTCACGGCGAGAGTTACGGACCCGGAGGCGTGGATCATCTTGGACGGCGTTATGTGTCGATTGGTGTGTGACCAAGAGTTGATCGGCAGTGGTGCCATTATCGGCGTGGGTCCCGTGTCGCCCAATATGGTCATGGACCAGAGTCTAGAGGTGGAGATTCCACTTGCGCCTCGGTCCTTGGGTTACGTCGACGAACAACTCCGTGGCGACCACCTAGACTTCACCCTCCAGCTCCACGGACGCTTCTGCGTGCATAACGGCCAGACCCCGGAAGGGGGCGCGCCGCAGTTCCCGGGGGCAGGCTGGGACAGCGTGGAGCTCCGTCCCGATAGCACCACCGACCTGCGGTTTCAGGTCGCCCGCAGCGATTGGTTCTCGCTCGTACTGCAGCCGCTTAGGGCTGAACAGTACATGCCTGTGGAGATTCGCATCCCGGCGAGTCTCCACGAACTCCACACGGAGTTCTCCCGGGCGACAGTGCACATCCAGGAGGCCGAGCGAGCCTATGCCATGGGAGATGACCCTGCCACATTCAGCAGATGTCGCGCTGCCATTGATGCGCTGCCCGGCGCCAAGAAGAACATCTATGACAAGTTTGCCGATCCGCTAAAGCGCGAGCGAGTCAATGAGCTGGCGAGGATTCTCGGCGAGTACCTGCACAGCGGCAGGCACATTGCTCAATCAGGCAGCGAAGAAGGGGATTTCCCCGTCGACCACCGCGACGCAGCCTACGCTCTTTCGGCGACGAAGCTGCTGGTCAGCTACACCAGTCGCCTTCTCGACTGAGCTCCTGCCCTGGTCGCCCGGCTGAGTACCGCCTGATCTGGTCCCAGGGCCGCGAACAATAACCAGAGGCTGGCACTCGCTGTGATCCAGATTCGTAACCGAGCAGACTGCCGCCGACGACCTCCTCGGTGATTCCGTCGATCATGACCTCGCCGGCGTCACGGCGGCCCGGACCGACGATGCGCAGCAGGCCGTGACGGGCAAAGACCCGCACGATGTGGTCGACCACAAGGCGAGGATAACCGAGGGCCTCGGCGATCATGCGGTCGCTTACCTCAGGGGCCTCCTGTGTAGAAGCACTCGGCGAGCTTGCGCCGTACGCCGAGTTGCTCCCTCAGGTAGCTCGTCCGACAGGACTGCAAGTAGGCATCGAGGCCGCTGTCGGTGAGATGGCCGCCGTGCAAAACACCTGCGTGATCGCGTCCCAACAGGAGGATGCGCTTCTCGAGCAGGATGGTCAGCGACTCGGCAAGCTCCGCCTCATCCAGGCCGGCCTGTGCGGCTGCCTGCAACAGATCCCCGGCGTCAAAGAACCACTCGTTGAGTTTGACCGCCCGATCGCCGAGGTGACGCAGTAGCCGCACAAACGGTTCCTCTGCTGTCACGAGCTTTCGCCTACCGGCTCATCGTCCGGATGATGGCAAGCGCCTTCGCAGGGTGTGCGTCACGGCTCACGCTGCAGATACTGCTGACGCAGACCGTCTACTGGCAACAGATGCCCGCTCTGGGGATCGAGGTACTGCCAGAAGGTCCAGCCGTTGGTCGCCGGAGACACGGCCCGTCGGGGGCACCGACGGCCGACTTGCGCGCCATGCCACCCGCAGTGGACAGTGACTCGTAGCTCTGCCCGGCGAAGTGCACGCGCCCGTCAGCCTCGATGGTAGCCTCGAGTTGCACGCCCTTGTACTTCTTCTCGAGGGCAAGCGGCGGCTGGAATGAGACCTGCGCTGATCAGATCGGCAACCTGGACCGAGTGAGCTGGGGGCCGCTTTGGGTGCGGCGCCTTCGGTGCCGGCGCAAGCGGAGCGGGCACCCCATGTCCGTTAGCCACTGCCGGTGAGCCGACCACAGGAAAATGCACCTGGAACTGCGCCCGCTGCAGCGACTCGCGAACCTCGCCCAGATCAAGCTCGGGCGATCGCGTGCAGACCAGCTCGGCAAGGGCGGCGTCGTCGGAGGCAAAGCAGGGCCTTCAGCGTGGCTCCCACGCGGCGATCGACGAACTGGCTCTGCCAGAGGGCATCGAGGTCCGGCTTGCTCATCTGCGCCTTGGCAAGCAGCGAGAACATCTCAAGGCAACGGTCGGTCTGGTCGGCTTGCGAGAGACGCACGTTGCGAAAGAGCTTCTCCTCGGCGGGCACCGGGGCGTTTGCGTTGTAGAGCCGGTAGTTGTCGCCGTTTGTCAGCAACGACCAGCCCACGCCGGCAGCAGAGGCATAGCCCAGCACCTGGGTGGCGCACTTGTGCTGATCCAGGGGTGTGTCGAGTGATTTGGCCTCGATCAGCAGGCAGGGGTGGCCGAAGTCCAACAGGGCGTAGTCGACGGGGTTGTCCTGCGGCCTGAAGCGATACTCGTGGCGGACCTCGCTGAACTCGTCGGGGCGCCAGCCCAGGGCGGCGAGCATCGGCTCGATGAGGATGGCTTTGGTGTCCTGCTCACCCAGGTGCTCGCCGAGGTTGTGTATCTCCTCGATGCGGGCCCGCGCCGTGGCGAGAGCCGCACTGAGGGTTGCATGAGCAATTGGTGCCATCTCGCCACTCTCCCTGTAGTTCGCTGCTCTGCGCCTCCTGTGCAGCGACGTCCGTCGGAGAGCGTCCGATTGAACTCCTCGCGGCTGCAGAAGCACCGGAGCCGGCCAAGTCTTGGCTAGCGTTCCAAGCTGCTCCCCTTGTCGGCATCGGGGGTGGCCCACTGAAGTCCAGGGACGTGACGGTCAGCCTCCGCGGCGCGGCGCTTCGCACATCACACGCGAACATGTGCGACTCGCCTTCTGGCTGCACCGGGCGCCCCTCGCCGACGGCCTGCCGACGCGAGGGCCTCGTGTCTTTGGCGCGTGTCGCGCAGGAGCATAGGGGCGTGGGGCGAGTCTTCCGCTCGCTGCCGCGGCAACGCCCGGGTGCAGATGGCCTGCACTAGGATGGTGGCCCCAAGCGATGCTCGAAGGAGAGTCTGATGAAGGTTCAGCGCAGGCCGACGCCCCTGCTTCTGCCGGTGCCAGTCGTGATGGTCAGCGTCGCCGGAGCAGACGGGGGCGAGCCCGACATCATCACGCCCGCCTGGGCCGGCGCGGTGTGCTCGGCGCCGCCCATGCTGAGCATCTCGCTGCGACCTGCCCGACACGCCTACGCATTGCTGCAGCACAGCCACGAGTTCGTGGTCAATGTGCCGCGCGCCACCCAGATGCGCGAGGTCGATCTCTGCGGCAACGTTGCAGGGCCAGACTCCGACAAGTTCGCACTCTGCGGCTTTCACGCCCTCCCGGCCGCCCACGTCGCGGCGCCGCTGATCGCGGAGTGTCCGATCAATCTCGAGTGCGCCACCCGTCACCGCTTGAGCCTCGGCGCCCACGACCTGATGATCGGCGAGATCCTGGCGGTGCACTGCGACGAGGAGCTGCTCGACTCCCGCGGCCGCCTGCATGTCGGCAAGATTGAAGCCCTCGCCTACCTGCACGGCGAGTACTGGTCGCTGGGCGCCAAGCTCGCCATCCACGGCTTCACGGCCAAAGAGGCCCAGGCAGAGACAACGCCATGAGTCGCTGCTCGACGCCGGCGCCTCGGGCGGCTCCTGCCGAGCCGGGCACGGCGCAGCCGCTCGAGGGCTTCCCGTCGCCCAGCCCGGATCCGGGCTGGTTGTTCGAAGTCGAGGGCTTCGACCCCTTTCGTGAACGCGAGGTCGAGACCTGGCTGACCGTGGCCAACGGCGAGACCGGTACGCGCGGCTCCCTCGAAGAGGGCTCGCCGGCCTCGACGCCCGCCACCCTCGTAGCCGGTGTCTATGGCGACGACACCGGCGAGCAGCACATCCGCCAGCCGGTCAGCGCACCCGACTGGCTCTGTCTGCAGCTCCTGGTTGAAGGCCTGCCGCTGAACCTCACAAACGGCGAGATCATGGAGCACCGCCGGGTGCTCGACATGGGCCGGGGCATCGTTTTTCGCTACTGGCGCCAGCGCGACCGCGCGGGGCGCACCGTGGCGGTGCGCACCGCGCGCTTCGCCTCGCTTGCCGACCGCTCGATCATGGTCCTGCGCGCCGAAGCCCGCCCCGAGGACTTCTGCGGGCACCTGGTCTGGGAGGCCTGCGTGGGCGTCTCGCAGGCCGGCGGTCCAGTCTACGAAGCCTCGGTCAACGCACTGACCGACGGCGGCTTTGTGGCGCGCACCAAGGGGCGCAAGGGCGGCGGCCATCTGCTGGCCGTCTCGACACGCCCAGCGGGCGACTCGCCGGTGGCACGCCGTCTCGAGTGGTCGGCCGGCCTGATCGGCGGGCGCCTCGACTGTAACGAGACGACGGCGATCGACCGCATCGCGGCCGTGGTCTCGTCTTCGAATCGGGCGCCGGCGGCGACACAGGCGCTGCGCGTCCTTGCGCAGGCCCAGGACACAGGCGTCGATGAGCTCTTGCGCCGCCACACGGACGCCTGGCAGGAGCGCTGGGCCGACGCCGCCATCTCGATCGGCGGCGACGCGCACGCCGAACTCGCCCTGCGCTTCTCCATGTACCACATGATGTCGACGGCGCACCCCACCAAAGAGAGTGTGTCGGTGGGCGCCCGCGGCCTGTCGGGCCTTTCGTATTTCAACCACGTCTTCTGGGACACCGAGATCTTCCTCGTGCCCTTCTTCATCTACACGCACCCCGAGACCGCCCGCACGCTGCTTGCCTACCGCTTTCGCAACCTGGAGGGCGCCCGGCGCAAGGCTCGCGACATGGGCTTCAAGGGCGCGCTGTTCCCCTGGGAGTCGGCCGACAAGGGCATCGAGACCACGCCGCCCTACGCCACAGGCCCGCACGGCGAGATCATCCCCATCCTCTCGGGCCTGCTCGAGCACCACATCTCGGCCGACGTGGGCTGGGCCGTGTGGGAGTACTGGAAGTGCACCGGCAACGACGAGTTCATGGAGCGCATGGGCGTGGAGTTGCTCCTGGAGACTGCTCGCTTCTGGGCGTCGCGAGCGAGCCGCGACGAGCTCGGCCGCTTTCACATCTCGGTCGTCGTGGGGCCCGACGAATACCACGAGGGCGTCGACGACAACGCCTACACCAACGTGCTCGCCCGCTACAACATCGAGCGCGCCCTCGACGCCTACCCGTGGCTCAGTGAGCGCGCCCCCGACAGGGCGGCGGCGCTCGCCGAGCGCATCGGTCTGACGGCCGTCGAGCTCGTCCACTGGCGCAACGTGGCCGACGCGCTGGTCGACGGCTACGACCCGCACACCAAGCTCTACGAGCAGTTCGCGGGGTTCTACGAGATGGACGACGTCGACCCGGCGGCCCTGGCCGCCCGCCCCGTGACCGCCGATCTTCTGCTCGGCCGCGAGGTGACGCTCAAGTCCAAGGTGCTCAAGCAGGCCGACGTGGTGATGCTCTGTCATGTGCTGTCAAACGAGATCCCAGCCGACGTCGCCCTTGCCAACCTGCGCTACTACGAGCCGATCACCTGTCATGGCAGCTCGCTGTCGCCGGGCGTCCACGCAGCCTTGGCGGCGCGCCTGGGCGACACCCGCCTTGCCTTCGAGGCCTTTCACATGGCCTCCGACATCGACCTCTCCGACAACATGGGCAACGCCGCGCGCGGCCTGCACATGGCGACCATGGGTGGCCTGTGGCAAGCGGCGGTGATGGGTTTCGGCGGCGTGCGGCGCGAAGACGAGACCCTGGTCGTCGACCCTCATCTGCCGCCGCAGTGGAGCTCGCTCGATCTTCATGTGCGCTTTCGCGGCTCGCGGGTACAGGTAAGAGTCGGCGGCGGTGAGCTCGACATCACGGTCGGCGACGCTGCAGCAAGGGTCGTGGTCGGGCGGCGCAAGCGCCGCCTCGCGCTTGGCGTCCATCACTTTCGCAAGAGCCCGCGAGGGACCTGGGAGGAACGCCCATGAACCTGCTCGTCATGCTCGAGGCTGGACCCGGTGGCGAGGAGCTGCTGGCCTCGGCGCGCGTCCTGTCGCGAGAGGCCGGCTGGGCGGTGCGCGGATTGCACGTCAAGGCGACCGCGGCGGCCTCCGATCTCAAGCTGCCGGCTCGCCTCGCCACCCAGGTCGAGGAGGCGGTCGGCGACCCGGTCGAGACCATCCTTGGAGCCGCTGGGCGTAACGACGTCCTGGCCTTTGCCATGCGACACAAGGGCGAGCTGGGAGTCGGCTCGGTGGCCGATGGCATCCTGGCCCGCGCGCAGCAGACCCTGCTCGTCATGCGGCCGGGCATGCGGCCGATCTCGTCGCTACGGCGCATCGTAGTGCCCCTCGAGGGCAGCCCCAGGAGCTCCGGGGCGATGCGCCTGACAGAGGAAGCCTTCTGCGCCCGTGGCCGCGAGATCGTCGTGCTGCACGTGAGCACCGCCGACATGCCCGACGAGCCCGGCAGCCTGCCCGCCCCTCGCATGGTGGACCAGGAGCAGTACGAGTGGTCCTCGTGGCACGAGGAGTTCACCATGCGCTTTGTGACCTGCCCCGAGGGCGGCCGTCACCGCACCGTCGTGCGCGTCGGCGACCCGGCCGAGGCGATCGTCGAAGAGGCCACGACGCCGCCCGCCGATCTCATCGTGCTCGCCTGGGCGGGGGTGTTCAAAGCAGGGCGCTCGATGTTCGTGCGCGCTGTCCTAGAACACGCCCCCTGCCCACTGCTGCTGGTGACGGTGTCCGCGCAACGCCTAGCCGTCGGCGCGTCCGCCGCCTGAGGCGACGCTTCACTTAGCGTCTCGTGGCCGCAGGTACAGCACTACGAAACATGTACAGCCGTGGAATCGCCTGCGTCCGGCTTAGCTTGCCGACCGAATGTCGCCCGACACCCGGCTGCGGCCAGCGCTCCATGAGGTAGCGACTGGCAGAGCTGGTCAAGAATATTCCGCCTGTACCGATAGCATGTTCGATGAACTCGAAGACATCCAAAGCCAAGTGGCTGCGTGTGCAGCAGGCCGCTACCGTGCTGGGTGTCAGCGCAACCACCATCCGGCGCTGGGCCGATTCCGGCAGGGTCGCATCTCAGCGCACGCCCAGCGGCCAGCGCCGCTTCCTGGCCGAGGAGCTGCAGACGATCGCGCGGACGGCACCCCGGTGCGATGGCCGTGATGAGCGACACGACGGCGCCCAGCAGCGGTACCAACTGCTCCTCGAGACGAGTCTGGAACTGGCTTCGACCCTCGATCTCTCAGAGATCCTGCAGTCGGCGGCGCGGCGCCTGAGCGCGGCCCTGCAGATCCCCGACTGCGACATCTACCGGCTCGAAGACGACCACCGCATGGTGTGCCTGGCCTCCTCGCTGGGTGGGGTATGTGACAGCAGCCGGGCCGGTCACGAGATCGGCTCAGACGGTTTCCCCTGCGACTGGCTCACAATCGAGAGCCGACGCCCCCTCGCCACCGCCAACTTGAGCGACCCCCGTCTAAGCGAAGCTGAGCGCTCCGCGATGCGCCACTTCGGTCAGGTCAGCTCGATCATGCTGCCGCTGATCGCCCGCGACCAGGTGATCGGCACGGTCCAGTTGTTCGACCACATCGAGCGACAGTTCACCCAGGAGGAGATCTCGACGGCCGAGGCGGTGGCGCAGCTCGTCGCCTTGGCGATCGAACACGCCCAGCTCTACGAGGAGGTAAAGGACCTCCATCTGGGCAATCTGCGAGCCTTGAGTTCGGCGCTCAGTGCCAAGGACTACTACACGCTTGGTCACGCCAGCCGGGTGGCGGCCTACATCACCCTGCTGGGTCGCGAGCTCGGTTGGCCCGATGAGCGCCTGGCGGAGGTGGAGAACGTCGCCTTCCTGCACGACATCGGCAAGATCGGCGTCTCAGACCGCGTGCTGCTCAAGCCCGGCCCCCTGACCTCGGAGGAGTGGGAGCTCATCCGCCAGCATCCCGGCATCAGCGCCGAGATCGTGCGCCCTCTGTTCGCCCCTGACCTTGTGGCCGGCGTGCGCCATCACCACGAGCGTTTCGACGGCAAGGGCTACCCCGATGGCCTGGCCGGCGGGCAAATCCCCCCGATAGCTCGCGCGATGTGCGTCGTGGACTGCTACGACGCGATGTCGTGCCGCAGGCCCTACCGACCCGCCCTGAGTTACCGTCAGTGCCTCGCCGAGCTGCGGCGCTGCTCGGGTACGCAGTTCGACCCCGCGATGGTCGAGGCCTTCTGCGCTGCGCTTCGGCGCCTGCGGCGGCGGCGGGCGTGGGTCGCCAGGCTTGCCCAGCAGGCGGCGCAGTCGATCGACCCGGCCGTCCATGGCCAGCTGCGCAGCCGCACCGACGAGGAGCGGCCCGAGTACCAAACGATGGTCGCCGCGCTGCGCCGGCTGCGCGACTGCACCCGCCGGTGCGTTTCATCACGAGCTTTGCCATGGTGGGCGACCAGTGCATCACCATCCTGGATACAGGGGAGACCGAAAGCGAGCTGTCGCATTGCGGGGACCCCTGGCTGGCGGAAGACGACCTCGCCCGCGTACTGGCGGATGAGCGCCTGCCGGCCAACGTGGTCACCGCCGACGATTTCGGCGTCTGGGTGTCGAGCGCCACTGCGGTGCGCGATGCGCGGGGCGCGGTCGTCGCGGCGGTCACACTGGACGTGCCTGCGGTGGAGCGGCTCGGCCAGCCGTCGGCGGGCGAGCGCTCGCGTGACCTGGCGGCCATGCTGCAGTCGGCCGCCATTCGCTTCAGCCGCGCGGAGGTCGAGGCAATCACCGACGGCCTCACCGGCCTCTACAACCACCGCTACCTGCACGAGCGTCTACAGGAGGAGATCGTGCGGGCATGCCGTCGCGAGACTCCACTCTCCCTGCTGTTCTGCGACTGCGACAACTTCAAGGTCTACAACGACAGCTACGGACACAAGGCGGGCGATGCCGCCCTGGCACGCATCGCCCGCATCATCGAATCCTGTAGTCGACGGGTAGACCTGCCTGCGCGTTACGGCGGCGAAGAGTTCGTGCTCGTGCTGGTCGAGACCGACGCCGCGGGAGCACGCACCGTTGCCGAGCGCATCCGCGCCGAGATCGCGGCGGCAAGCACCAGCAGAGGACAGCCGCTCACGGTGAGCATCGGGGTGACCACCTGCCCCGACGACGCCTCGACTCGCGACGAGCTTCTCGACAAGGCCGATTGGGCGATGTACGCGGCCAAACGTGCTGGACGCAACCGCGTGCTCGCGTTCGGCGATGGCCTCGTGGCAAAGGAAACCTGGCTTTCTCGGCGGGGTCGATAGGGCCGCAGACAAACCTTCGGCGAACATAACCCTCTGACATGTACAGCTTCAGAATCGGCTGCACGCAGCGACTTGCGCCGACACCGAGCCGACGGGAAGCGAAGCCGCTACAATACCTTTACCCCTGAGGCAGGCACGCTCGTTCGGACAGCCATCGCGGCGGGGAATCAATCGCGCGAACGTAGTCTTCGCTGCCAAGGAGAGGCAGAGCGATGGTCGTCGACAAGAGCACAGTAGATGGTTGCCTGAAAGGCGTCAGCCTTCCGGTGAGCAAGGACGAAGTCGCCGAGCGCCCAAGCGGCACCAGCTGCCCCGGGAAGTGTCCAGCCAGCTGCAGGACATGCATGTAGAGAGCTACCACTCCGAGGACGACGTGCTGTGTAACCTCGGGAACCTTACCTACTGCTGAAGACTTCGACGCCTGAGGCCACGAGCCGCTCTTGGGCGGTCCGTGGCTTCGCTTTGAGCAGTGCGCAAGCCACCCTAGCCACCGGGACCTCCCGGCCGCAGGCCGCCGAGGCGATCAGCTACGAGGTCAGAGCCGGGTGCCACGACTGCACCACCAAGGGCGGCGTTGGCGGAAGGAGCTGGCGACTCCGGCCAGCCTTGCGGCAACGGGCAGGAGTCAATGACCCGACCTGCCGCTCGGCGGAAGACAAAACCATCTCCGCCTGTCGCAACGCCGGCCTCGAACTCAATTGCGACGTCGCCGACGCACGCTGCGCCGGCATCTGCCATACTGGCGCCATGGCCAAGGTCTACAACATGCCGAAGAAGCCAGCGGCACCGGCAGCCCATCATCGCGGTCGAGTCATCGGCATCGTCGTGGCGCTCGTGGCGCTTGCTTGCGTGCTGTTTGTCGTCTACCTCGACGCCTACACCAACTGGCTGTGGTTCGGCGAGGTAGGTCTGCGCGTCGTCTACTGGCGTCAGATCTGGTCGCGCCTGATCGTCGGGGTAGCGGCCGGCATCGTCTTTTTCGCCATCTTCTACGCCAACGTCGAGCTCGCCCGACGCCTCTCGCCGCGCCACCGCGCCTTCGAGGGCATCGACGTCGTCGAGTACGTCAACGAGCACGCGGTCCAAGCCCTGCGCCGCGGGGGCCTCATCGTCTCGGCGCTCATCGCCGTCGTTGTCGGCGTGGGCATGTCGGGCAACTGGCTGCTGTTCCAGAGTGCCCTGAACGGCGTGCGCTTCGGCACCAGCGATCCGATCTTCCACCACGACATCGGCTTCTACGTGTTCACGCTGCCGGCCTGGCAGGCCGTCTACGGCCTGGTCATGGGTGCGCTCATCGCAAGCCTGATCGTTGCGGTCATCATCCACGGCGCCATGGGCGGGCTCATCCAGCCTCAGCAGCGCCCGGCCCAAACCACCGAGCAGCCCGCAGCTGCGCCACGCGGTCCCTTTGGACCCGGCGGGCCTTTCGGTCCCGGCGGCCCCTTCGCGCGCCCCGCGGGTCAGCCCGCAATCGGCTTCGTGGTCAGGCCACGTCGCCAGTCCGTCGCCCATCTTTCTGTCTTGCTCGGCATCATCTTCGCGCTGGCCGGGGTGGGCTACCTCTTCAAGGCCTGGAACCTGCTGTTCTCGAGCAGCGGCGTGGTGGCCGGCGCCGGCTACACCGACATCCACGCCAACCTGCCCGGCATGCGGTTCATGCTGATCTTCGGTCTGCTGCTGGGCGCAGTGCTCATCGCCAACGGCTTCTGGCGGCGGCGCTGGCGCTGGCCACTCTATGGAGTGGGCGCCTGGGTGGTCGCCCTGATCGTCGTGCGCGTCGTCTTTCCGGCCGTCATGCAGTCGCTCATCGTGAGCCCCAACCAGCAGGCCAAAGAAGGCCCCTACATCGCCCGCAACATCGCGGCGACGCGCGCCGCCTACAACCTCAACAAGATCACCCAGACCATGTATCCACTGACCGGCGACCTGAGCACCGCCAAGCTCGCCGCCGACCCCGGCACCGTCGGCAACATCCGCCTGTGGGACCAGAGCACCTTGCTCACAAGCTACGCCCAGCTGCAGCAGCTGCGTCCTTACTACCAGTTCACCACGGTGAGCATCGACCGCTACGACGTCAACGGCGTCTATCGCGAGACCATGCTGGCGCCGCGCGAGCTGAACATCGCGGGTCTGCCCTCGCAGAGCTGGGTCAACCAGCACGTGATCTACACCCATGGCTACGGGGCCGTGGTCTCGGCGGTCAACCAGGTCGCCTCGGACGGTTCGCCCGACTTCCTGGTACAGAACCTGCCGCCGGTCTCGTCCGCCCCCGACCTCGCCATCACCCAGCCACGCATCTACTACGGCCTGCTGGGCACGACCTACACGCTGGTCGACACCAAGACGGCTGAGTTCGACTATCCGGGCGTCCCAGCCGACTACCACTACTCGGGGAGCGGCGGCATCCCCATCAACTCGTTCCTCAACAAGCTCGCCTTCTCGGTGCGCTTCGGCTCCATCAGGTTCTTCACGAACACGGCCATCGAGAGCCAGAGCCGCATCATCATCCGCAACAACATCGTGACGCGTCTGCACGCGGCGGCGCCGTTCCTGACGCTCGACAGCGACCCCTACATGGTCATCGCGAACGGCAAGCTCTACTGGATCGCCGACGCCTACACCACGACCGACCGCTACCCCTACTCCCAGCCCAACGGCTCGATCAACTACATCCGCAACTCCGTCAAGGTCGTGATCGACGCCTACAACGGCTCCATGAAGTTCTACGTCGCCGACCCGACCGATCCCATCATCCGTACCTACGAGAAGATCTTCCCCGGCATGTTCATGCCTCTCGCGAGCATGCCTCAGGTGCTGCTCGCCCACATCCGCTACCCCCAGGATCTCTTCAGCGTGCAGTCCCAGATGTTCACGACCTACCACGTGACGCAGCCCGACGTGCTGTACAGCAAGAACAACCAGTGGGCCATTCCCACGGGCACCTCGCTGAGCGCAGCCAGCGGAGAGATGCAGCCGTACTACGTGATCATGCGCCTGCCCGGCCAGGTCCGCGACGAGTTCGTGCAGATCCTGCCGTTCGTGCCCAACGGGAGACCCAACATGATCGGCTGGCTCGCGGCGCAGTCAGACGCGCCCAACTACGGCCGGGCGGTGAGCTTTGCCTTCCCCAGCAATGCCACGGTCTACGGACCTACGCAGGTCGAGGCCGCCGTGAATCAGGACCCGACCGTCTCGCAGCAGCTCACTCTGTGGAACCAGCAGGGCTCGCACGTGATCTTCGGCAACCTGCTCGTGATGCCGATCGCCGACTCGCTCCTCTACGTCGAGCCTCTCTACCTCGAGTCGTCTACGACGCCGGTGCCGCAGCTGCAACGGGTGATCGTCTTCTATCGGGCGAGCACGTCGGCCGGCGTGAGCGAGATTGGCGGCCAGCAGCAGGTGGCGATGCAGCCGACCCTGGCCGCCGCCCTCACGCAGATCTTCGGCGCGGCGCCTCCGGCGGCCAGCAGCGGCGCTCCGGCCACCGCTCCAGTAACAACACCCACCGGACCGGTCTCAGCGCGCGTCCACAGCCTGATCGCCAAGGCCAACAGCGAGTTCCAAGCCGCCCAGGCGGCGCTGAAGTCGGGTGACTTCGCCCGATATGGAGCGCAGTTGAAGGCGCTCGCCTCTACGCTTGGCACGCTGCAGGCCGCCAAGTAGCGTCGCCAGCCTTCGCTAATGGCGCGTCGCATTGCCCATTGCGAGCTGCATAACTGCCGGACATGTACGGCCCCAGAATCAGCTGCACAGCGCCCCGCCGCCGACCTCGCACGACCGGCCGATCGAGCCCCCAGCGCAGATGCAGCGCGAGCATCATCGGGCTCACATCACAGTCGTCTCCCAATCCGTCCGACCAAGGCCGTTCATAATGCAAATGCGGAGGATCTCGACGGGTGAGTCTGTCAGATAGGAGGCTCGCCAAGATCGAAGTCGGTGAGAGGACAAGTGCCGCACACTCCTCCTGCCACCGTCCGGTCAGCAGGTCTTCTGCTGCACTTCTTTTACCGCGCAAGGGCCGCCGGTATACCGCGTGGGTCGCCCACCATCCGCAGGAACCGCGAACGGACATGGCGTAGGTTGTGTCTCTGAGCGGAAAGACCAAAGCACTTAGCGGAGCGGTCAGACTACCGTCCCGCGCGTCGCACATGGGGGTAAGTAATGCCGTCGACCCACTGGCTCACGATCTTCACAGGGAAGACGTGGGACGAGTTCCTAGGTGCCGGAGGTAGCGTGGCCGGCTTCCCCGAATCTCGTTGGAGCACCGTCCGGCGCATCAGACCTGCAGATGTACTTCTCTGCTACGTCACGGGCGTCTCGCGGTGGATTGGAGCGCTTACCGTCGTCGGAGAACCCTACTTGGACGAGACGCCGATATGGTCCGACGCGGAGTACTCTGCTCGTGTTCCGGTGCGGGCCCTTGTCACCCTGCCTCCGGAGAGCAGTGTCCCAGTGCGGACGCTCGCCGAGGGACTGAGCTACTTCAAGAAGGCCCGCGGTGCTCACAGCTGGCGCGGCCATTTTCTTTCAGCGCCGCGCACAGAGCTCCCTGACGACGCCGCATGCATAATGCGAGCCTTACTAAGTGCCGAACGTGACCCGGGCGTCCACCCAGTCGAGCAATCGAAATGGTGTCGCCGACCCGTCTGATGCAAGTTCAGCACGTAGTGGAAAGGACGCGAACGAGCGGCGCGTCTGTCGCGATTGCGCGAAATCTGGGCCTCAGGAGGGCCCGGGACGGCGTGGCGCGAGGGCGCAGTGGCCTTGACCCACCTATGCGCAACTCGAATCCATCCGATGGGCTCTGAGTTACTCGACGATCGCACATGCCGAGTTAGTGAAAACCGCGGCGCCGGACGGATTATGCTCGTACAGAGCCTCGAGTGCGTCGAGGACTGCGTCGGCTCCGCTGCTGACGTGACCGTTCATCGCCTCACAAACCGTTTCGCGCACTAGATTTACTGCCTCGCGCTTGCGACTCTCACATACCCAAGAGGGATACGGCATCCGCTCAAAGTCCTTGCTCTGGATGTTCATCGTGTGGTTCAGCACCTTCTTCAGGATGCGATTGGCCGTTTCGGTCAGGGTCCAGCCGAGCACGAACCAAAGCTCATCGGATGCGACGCCCTCTCGCAGGAAGGCACAGGGAGCACCGCTGTCCAGGACATACCCCACGGGCAGGTAGCGCATGTTGAATCGAGACGCCACCAGGGACCACGTTATCCCTTCTCTACCGAAGAACGGTGCGCCACCGACGCCATGTAAGTACCAACGTCCGTTCTTCTTAAAGGTCAAGACGGCATCGCCCTCATCCTTCCAGTAGATGGCGTGCCTCGGGGCAGCGTAGAACAGACCGTTCTGCGCTTTGTTGTAGTACCGGTAGTCGAGGTTGGGAAGGTGAACGAGCTGAGGAACATCTCTCCGAATGATGCGCACATTTCGACGGGTCTGCCCGCATTGCTCCATGCGCGCTATTTTGGCAAGCTGTTTTGGGGAGAGCCGGTTGAGGCGAGCTCGCTCGATCTCGCGCTCCACGGAGATGGGCTCATCGAAGTACTCGAAGTCGAAGGGCTCCTCTAGTGCTCCCTGGACAATGTCGCGTACGAAGTACTCGTTCTTGCCAGTGGTCATCCCGCTCGACGCGACCATTACGTCACCGAGCGTAGCGCCAGTGAAATACGATGCGAACGTGCCTCCTGCTTGCCAAGAGAGATTTGCCGTTGCCTCTATGGCCTCTCTGGACACCGTGCGATGCTCGACCCGGACGGCTTGGGAAGGCGGCCCCTTCACGAATCGAAGCACGACCATCGGATAGGCGGTCTCGGGTGAGAACTCATCGAGGCGTACGACCTCGCTAGCCCCTTCGTCCATCAAGGCCTTCCGCAAGCCCTTCATTGTGGGGATCGTGAGGTACGTGTCCGAGCAGATAAACTCTATGGTGCCACCCGACTTGACTAGGTCGAGCGACTTCACGATGAAGAGAGAGTAGGTCTCCTTCTTGATCTTCAGGCCACCGCGTCGTCCATAGAGACTCTCAAGCTGGTTCTGGTGTTCGATGGAGACGGTGCCTCCGAAAAGGGGGTTTCCGACGATCAAGTCAAACCAGCCGTCTCGCCCGAGCCGGCCCTGATTGGCCAGCTCTAGCCACTCGCCTTCGGGATAGTCCTGAAGGAGAAAGTCTCCAGGCTCGAGGTTGTGCTGCCTCGGGAGCTCGCCCCAGCGGTCGCGAATCTGCTGCAGCGTTGCGTCGTACAAGTGCCGGTCAAGCTCGATTCCCCAGACGTTTTCGGTAAGGACTGCGGCCAGATCGCCCCCGCGAATGTCCATGAACCTGGCGATGAGGGGAAGGAGAAAAGCGCCGCCCCCGAATCCTGGTTCGAGGACGCGATGGGTCGGTCGCAGAGTGTGTCGGTTCAGAATGCGTTCCGCGACGTGCGGGGGCGTCAAGAACTGCCCCAGCTGGCGCTTCTTGTCCCTGTGGTGCTTGGTGCTAGCCAAGCTGGAAGCCCTCTATCTGTTGACTTCTCGAGATAGTCGTGTCCCCGTTTGTTCGGAAGCGTGCGCAGCACTGGCCAATCTGAGCGCGCTTGCGCTCGCGATCGATGAAGAGCTGGCGGTCCGCTTGCTCGAGTGTCGCGTACAGCTTCTCCACCTTCTCAGCCACCGAAAGGACAGGGTGCGGTGCGTGTTCGCCCTTGGCGCGCAAGGCGTCAATTGCGGGGTAGAAGTAAGCCTCTTTCAGCATCATCTGTCCAGGGCCAGAGTTAAAGACGGTGTAGTCGAGGAAGTCGAGCATATCCACGAAGTACACGTGAGGAACGAAGCCAGCCGAAGTCCGTTCGATCTTCATGATCAGCAGGTAGTAGCTGTCTATGAGGCAATCCGCGAGGGCGGTTAAGACGCGCTTGAGAGAAACGAGGTTAGGCTGGCCGTTTTTGCCGTACTCCCCAGCCTTGATATTGACTGGGTTGTAGACGCCCCCGGCCTCGAGCCAGAGGTCGCCCATTGACCTTGAGGCCGCCACTCCATTGGATTGCTGATGAAGGATTCGTGAATCGTCCGCAATCCTTGAGCAACTGCGTAGTCTTCTCGTCGACCATGTCGCCGATTTTGTGGCCGATTTCCTTGCCAGCTGCGATACGCCGGAACTCAGCCGTCTGAACCTCGGCTGCCCAGTAGTTCTCAGCGAGGTTGAGGATGTAATCCATCTCCGATGGCGCGAGCACGGTGCCTCCCCCGTCGCCGATGCAGTCCCAGCGATACTCTAGCGAAGGTGTGTGTCGCTGCCCACCCGCCGGCGAAGAGGATTCCACAGAGCGTATCGTCGGCTTGGTGTCGGCGGCGATCGACAAAGCCCTGCAAAGCATGGCGTCGTGCAGGCCAGACATGATGGGCAGTGAGGTGACTCAGACGACCCGCTGACGTGGTCGAGCGGCCAGCGCGGCACGTCCGCATTTGCCGTGAGCAATCAGCCAACCCGATTGCGACGGCGACCACGTGGGAATCATATGGTCAAGTTTTTTTGCTCATTTACTTGACAAAAATCGCTCGGAAGCCGATATTCCCGACATGGCAACAGCAACTTCGCAAAATGCTGCACTCAAAGTGCGCGACCGCGTGGCCCGCGGCGGCGAGCGGTTCTGGAGACACACCGACTTCTCCAGATCTCCCAGCATCTGCTGTGAGCCAAGCCCTCTCCCGGCTGGCTCGAGGCGGAGAGCTCCAGCGTGTGCACAAGGGTCTCTACTATCGGCCCCGACCAACAGTGCTCGGACCTAGTCGACCGAGTCCGAGTGCCGTGGCCAAGGAGAGCTCAACTGCACGCCTCGATGCCGCTGGCCTGACCGCAGCCAACCTGTTGGGCTTCACTAGCCAGAACCCAGCTCGCCCCGAGTACGCATCCTCTGCCCGAGCTGCGTCACGCGCTGTCCGAAACGCAATGGTGCACACGGGCAGACCCGCCAGTCGCAAGCAACTCAGCGAGACGGAAGGCGCTCTGCTTGAGTTTCTCAGGGACAGAGGCACGACCAGCGATCTCAATGACCGCCAGACCTGTCAACGGCTGCTCGACCTGCTCAGTGACAAAGGGAGCTACGTGCGGTTGGCGAGGGCGGCGCAAGCCGAACCCCCCCGCGTGCGCGCCATGCTCGGCGCGGCCGGTGAGCAGCTCGGCATGCCCGAACGACGGCTTCGGGAGCTGCGGCGATCGTTGAACCCGCTGTCACGGTTCGAGTTCGGCACGCTGTCGTGTTTGTCTGCGGCCAAGCGATGGCAGGCTGCATGAGGCTTTTTGAGCATTCAGACTTCCCCACGCTGGTAATCGCGGCGGCAGAGCACTTCGAGATGCCGCCGCATTTTGTTGAGAAAGACTATTACGTCACCGAGGCGCTTCGCATAGCGCAGCAGAACCTCGTCGGTCGAGTGACATTCAAGGGAGGGACCAGTCTCTCGAAAGGATGGCGGCTAATCTCCAGGTTCTCTGAAGACATCGACCTCTTCGTCAACCCGCACGTCGAGCCCGCAATGACCGGCAGACACGCCATCGATCGCACGCTCAAGGGCTTGCGCGATGCCATCGCCGCTCATCCAGCTCTTTCGTATATGAGCGAAAGGAGCCGGACATCCGGTGGATTGGGGCGAGAGGACTACTTCGGATACGAATCGAGAATCGTCGGTCTGCCGACTATCGAGCCCGTCGTCTTCGTCGAACCTGGTATCCAGAGCGGGGACTTCCCAAGCGAAGTTGTGTCCCTTCGCTCATACGTGGCGGAGTTCATAGAGTCCCGAGATCTTGGCGACATTGCCGACGATCTCGTGCCCTTCGACATGCAACTCCTCCACTACCGTCGGACCTACGTTGAGAAGCTGTTCACCGTTCATCAGAAAGTTACCATGATGCTTGAGACTGGCGAGCCGCTAGGTCGGCAGGCGCGGCACTACGCAGACATCGACGCGCTGGGTCGGCGGGAGGACGTTCGCCGAATGCTTCGGTCGGCGGAGTACCAAGAAATCAAAGTCGACTACGACGCAAAAAGCCGACAGTACTTCAAGAACTACAGACCGCCCGTTAACCTCGACCTCTCGCAGAGTGTCGCTCTCTTTCCAACACCGGAGATGGCTGAGGCGCTGGCCGTGGACTACGAACGGGAGTGCTCGAACCTCTTTTACGGACCGTACCCGTCATTTGCTGAAGTTCTCTCAGGACTCGAGGAAGTGCGGGAGGATGGTTCTGAGGGCTGGTCGCTTCGCGACACCCTCAGTGCGTCAGACGAGTCGCTAAACGGGCAGGGCCTCGCCCCGTATCTGCTCGTAGACCTGCTTGAGCAGATAGCGGCTCACCGATCCGCGAAACGCCTTGTCGTCTAAGAACTTGGCCGTGATCGCCTCGTTTTGTTCCATGCGGCCGATGAAGAGGCCTTCGAGGGCCTTGTCGAAGACCAACTTGAAGGCCTCCATCTCGTTGGCCACGGCCGCCTGCTGGAGCGGCTCGTCGGCGTCTTCTGCTGCACTTCTTTTACCGCGCAAGGGCCGCCGGTATACTGCGTGGGTCGCCGGCCGAAGTGGTCTCCACGGCCAGCCGGCGAGCGCGCAAGGCGGCATGGCCAAGTGGTAAGGCGGAGGTGCGCAACACCTCGATCCTAGGTTCGACTCCTGGTGCCGCCTCCAACCCTAGCCTTGCGATCGTCGGTCGTGAACCCCATCCCTCACCTAAAAAGACCGGCGCGACTCCATCGGGAGCTGCCGTCCGGCAGTCTCGGGCAACGCTCGATCGGCGTTGTCAGACCCCGGTGACAGGGAATCAGCGCCGCACCCCAAGAACTTCGAGCGAATCCGAGGCAGAGGCGAGTGCTTTGCACAAGTGCAAGGCAGAGGCAACAGCTCGACCGGTAACCGCGGCAGCGAGCACAGTTGCCTGATGCCCTCGCGCAGGCGGCGGTACATCACTGCGAGACATGTGCGCCCTCAGAACCCGCTGCACAGAGCACCATATGCCGACGCGCAGCCGACGAGAAGTGCAGCCTCCATGGCCAGATCACCTTTGAGGCAGGCCGCCTTTGTCCGGCGGGCCGCCACCCCCAGGATGCGTCCCGTCGCTTTGCCCCTCGACCGGCTCGCGCGCCGCGGCCATGGCATCGAGCTTGGCCGCCAGGTGCTCGCGGGCCTGCCTGGCAAGTATGCTCAGATCGACCGGTCCACCGCCGGCGCCGCTCAGCTCCGTCCGTGCCGGGGCATCCAGCCCCAGCAGACGGGCGCGCCGTTCCATGATGCGCAGTACGCGATCGACGGCCTTCTCATCGCCCGCCTGCACGCGCCGCCAGAGCGGCAGCAGCATGGCGTCGAGGCGCACGACCTCCAGTTCGCGCAGCTCTTCGGCCGGCTCGCGCAGGGTCGCCTTCAGAGCCGAGGCCACGGCCTTTCGCGCCCCCGAGGCGTTTGAGTAGCCGAGCTGGCCGGCGATCTGCTCGTAGGTCACCCCCGCCTTGCGCAGCTCAAGGGCCTGGAGGTGACGTTCGTGGGCGCGGACCTGTCTAGTGAGGCTGCGCATCTGTCCTACCTTGTTGGTCTGCTTGGTCGCCCGACGGCTCTTCGTCTGTGGCATCGCCGTTTTCGGCCGGGATCAGCCGCGGCACGATGTGGATGATGCGCACCTCGCCCTCGGGTTCGGACTGCTCGACCTTGGTGGGGGCGTCCAGGCCGAGCAGCTTGGCGCGGCGTGCCTCGATGCGCAGCAGGGTGTCGATGGCGCGGGTGTCACCGCCGCTCACTCCCCGCCAGATCGCCAGGGTGGCGCGGTCGAGGCGTTCGGCCGAGATCATGCGCAGCTCATCGGCCGGTTCACGCAAGGTCTGTGCCAGGGCGCTTGCCACGGCCTTGTGGGCGCCGGAGCGCCCGGCGTAGCCGAGCTGCGTAGCGATCTGTTCGTAGGTCACACCGGCCAGGCGCAACTCGAGGGCCTGGAGCTGGCGGGCGTGGGCTGCGATGCGTCGGTCACGATTGCCCATGTTTACCGCCTTTGGGTTCACTGGCTGCATCGGCCTGGCGCTCGGCGGCGACCTGTTCGAAGCTGCGGCCGTCGCCTTCGAGGGTCGCCTGCTTGCCCGTGAAGTGCTGCCACCTGATCACGGCGACATCGACGAAGGCCGGGGCAAGCTCGAGTGCGTAGCAGCGCCGGCCGCTCATCTCGGCTGCGATAATCGCGCACCCGCTGCCGCTGAAGGCCTCATAGACCAGGTCGCCGGGGCGGGTGTGCCACTCGATTGGGCGGCGGATAAGCTCGGTGGGCTTGGAAGTCGGATGCTCGCCGCCGTCGTCACCTTCCTCGAGACGGGACGCCACCTCCCAGACGGCGGTGGCGTTGGCCGGCGGGCGACGCCCGGGCTCGGGGCGCTTACCTTGCACCCAGCCGTACATGCAGGGCTCGTAGTCGTACATGAAGTCGCTGCGACCTAGCACGGCGCGGTTCTTTCGCCAGATGACTACTTCGTGAGTCAGCAGGCCGTTGGCCCGCCAGGCCGCCATGACGATGTCGGCGCGTGTCATGCCGAACCACTGGTAGATCACTGGGGAGTCTGTAGGGCCTCGTCCAGAGCGGCCCGCAGGAAGTCCGCATAGAAGGCGACCGAGGTGTCGTGGTCGATGTAGTCGTCCCAGTGGCGCGTCTTTTCCTCGGAGCTGATGCGACGGCCGTTCTTGGCCCAGGTCTGGGGGTGGTTGCCGCCGTCGTAAAAACAGAGGTACGGCGGATCTATTGCCATCAAGGCGGCCCGCTCGTCGGCCATCAGGCGCCGCACGTCCTCGACTTTGGTGGAATCGCCACAGAGGAGCTTGTGGCCGCCCAGAAGCCAAAGGTCGCCGAGACGTGAGACCGGCTCGGCTGGCGGCTCGAGCACCTCGTCGGGATTGACCAGCCCTGTCATGGCGGGAAGCTCGATACGCTCCTGCCGGGCGATCGACTCGATCAGGCCGCGCACCGCCTCGTCCTCGCTTTGGATCGAGACCAGCAGCTCCTGCAGCTTATCGCGGTCGGCCGACGCCATGGCAGAGATCGGATCTAGGCTGGCGAGTACCACGCGCTCCTCATCGGGGTCGAGGTCGACGAACGTCACTGGTACCTCGGTCTCGGGGCCCTGGCGCAAGGCGAGCTCTGCCCGCAGATGTCCATCCACCATAGTCTGCCGGCCTCGCTGCTCTCCCCAAGCATCTGAACTGCGTAGATTGACGATGGTCCCCGCCACCCAGCCGATCTCTGCCAGCACTCTGCTCAAGGCAGCTTGCTGGCCTACTCCATGAGATCGCCAGTTGCGCTCGTTGGGGATCAGGGCGTCGGCACGCATCGAGCCGCTTCCGGTGATGCGGGTTGCCCACGGTTCTATCGTGGCCGTGTCGTACATGAGCGATCCTTTCTGAGGTCGAGACGGGCCCACTCCCTCATTGCGCGCCTTTCCTGGGAGAGGGTCGGTGAAGGCGGTGAAGGCTCCTGCTAGGTCGTCTCATAGAAGTTGAGTTCACGTGAAGGAGGCATGATCTAGCCTTCACCGCCTTCACCCCCAGGTTCATCTTCGAGGGTAGGCCTCGCGGGATCACAGAGCCGGAGGCCGACGTACAAGTTGCCGGTCTTGGTGTGCTGTTTGCGGAAGTGACTTTCCAGGACGCTGTAGAAGCGATTGCTGCTTAGACGCTCGTCGTCTGTGAGCCCCTCTTCCTGGGCCCACTGGCAATAGGCGTCGCGAACCACGCTCGCCTTCACGTGGCCTCCCTTTTCAGGCAGACAGCGCTGCGCGATGAAGTCCGCCAGGGGATCGCTGTCGGCGCGATAGCTGTCGGTAGCAGCCTCCACGGCCCTGGAAGCTTGCCGAGCGGCCGCTGCTGCCACTCAAGACAGCCCCGCACCGCCCAGGCGAGGACGCCCGGCAGCTCCGCCAGAAGCTTCCTGTCGAGCTCCCGATCCGCCGCGTCTCCTTGGAACTGTGCCTCGAACGGAATCAGGCGCAGGCGACGCCAGAACCCCATCGAGTAGTCCCTGACGTGCGGCTTGTGGTTGACCGCGAGCATGAACTTCGCAACTGGCGTGAAGGTGAAGAACTCGTGATTGAGGAACCGCGCCGTGACCGGATCGCCGCCGGTGAGCATCTTCATGCGCGCCTCGTTGAGGCGGCTCTGCTCACTGGTCTCGGAGGAGGTGACCAGCCGTCTGTCGACCATCGCCGCAAGATCATTGGGGATCGCGGCACGCGCCTGGGCCTCAAAAGTCGCAAACGGTGCATTGAAGGCGTAACGGCCAAGGAGCGCGCAAAGCACGTTCAGGAAGCTGCTCTTGCCGTTCGCGCCGCGTCCATACAGAAGGCAGAAGCATTGCTCGCTGGTCAGGCCGGTCAGCAGGTAGCCGATCAGGCGCCAGATCCAGTCGACCAGCTCCTCGTCGCTCTGGAAGATCTCCAGGAGGAACCGCCGCCAGCGCGGGCATAGCGCAGTTGGGTCGTAGACGACGTCTGTGAAGAAGTTGATCATGTCCTGCGGCTGGCCGGCTCTCAGCTTGCCGCAGCCGAGCTCGATGACGCCATTTCCCACACCGAGCAGAAGGGGGTCGCGATTCCAGTCGTCGCCTGCGGTGGCAAGCGGGATCATGCGCCGACCGAGAGCCAGCATGGCCTCGAGACGAGTGCGGTTCTCGCTGCCGATGGCGAACTTGGCTTCCTTGTCGCGTTCGTCTAGGTCTGCGATGCGAGGCGCCGCCTGATAGCGCTGGCGAGCCGCGTCGATGGCCAGCCGATAGACCTGGCCGTCTGCGTCGTCGCGCCAATGATGTTCGTCGCGCACAAACCAGGCTCCGCGGCGATGGTCAAAGCGCAGCCGCCCACCGTAGAGCTCTGCGAAGAGCTCCGCGTTGCCGGCATCGGTGCGATTGAGCTCCAAGGCGAACTGCTCGAGTGTCCGCCCCGGTTGTGGATCCCCGCACCGATGCGGAGGCCACGTCGTTGCGTCGTCTGCTTCCCCCGACCCGCAGACCCAGAGCGCGCTTCCACTCTCGCCAGCCCTTACCGACACCTTCCGGGTGGAAGCACTTGCCCAGATACCGGCCATCGAGCGCCTGGCCCACGCCACACTCGTATGGGTGGTCAGGACCATGGAATGGACACGCGCGCACGTGATACCAGACGCTGCCCTTTACGTCGGCCTGCTGCTCGCGGTAGTCAACCGCGGCCGCCTCCAGAATCTCAGCGAGCGGTCGGGCCATCTCCGGCGACGTCACCCTAGTCCTCCGCGAGTCGGCACGATCGCCGACGAGACTCTCGAGGAGTCCGAGCGGCACCGGCCCGGACTCGGCCGGCACGTTCAGCAAGCGCGAGCGACGATGAGGCCGCTCCGCGGTCGGGTCGCCCTTTCTCTTGGTGGTCCCGATCAGGCAGGCTATACGTGATGCGTTGGCGACTGTGGTGTCGATTGTCGCCGCGGCCGTGTTGAACCTCTGCGCGAGTGTCTCGAGCACCTTCTGAACGGTCGAGTGCGTCTCGGGAGTGTTGGGCAACTCGATGGGGAAGAGGGCGTAGTACCCGTTGCCCGATAGGCAGCTCATAGGTGGCGGCCAGCCGAGACCAGCCAGGTAGCCAGTGACTGCGTTCAGCACCTTCCCGGCCTCGGCAAGTTCCGCCTCAGTGGCTGAGATTCCAGGCGGCCGGACCGAGTCGATGTCGAGGAACAGCCAGGTGCGTCGTGCGATCTCGGCGTCTGCGGTCGTGGACTGCGCCGGGGCGACGATGCGGTTGTCGGCTCGCGCCAAGAGAGTGGGGTCTGTGGCGTTGACAGTGATATAGACGTTGGCCTTACCCTCCCACGCGGCGGCGGCTTCGACGAGCTTCTCGGGTGTGTCGAAGTAGCCGGAGGCGGTGCGACCGAAGCGGTCGCACCTAAGGACGCGAACCTCGCGCACTTCGTCGGGACGCCATAGGGCCTGAACAAAGCGGAGGGAGTCTTCGAGGAGTGGGGAGTAGTTGGTGCTCACTTGCCGGTTCGCCCCCAACGTCCGCTCGGCAGTACGAGCGTGCGACAGGCGGTGCAGTTCCGACTCGCACGGATGTCCCTGCGGCTACCGGGGCGACTTCGGCCACGCCTGCCGGTGCCCCGAGCATCGCCTCGCGCAGTACCGCCAGCGCCTCAGCGGACCGCTGCTCGACCGCATCGACCTGCACGTCGACGTGCCCCGCCTCCTGCCGCGCGACCGCCGCGGCTGCGTGGCCGGGGAGACGTCGGCGGTGGTGCGGGCGCGGGTCACCCGGGCCCGCGAACGCCAGCGCCGCCGCCTGGGCGGCGCCGGCCTCACCGCCAACGCCCATCTCACGGCGCGCGGCTTGCGCGAGCTCTGCACGCTCGAGCCTGGGGCCATCCGCGCGCTCGACGACGCCTACGACCGGCTGCGCCTGAGCGCGCGCGCCTGCGACCGCGTGACCAAGGTCGCCCAGACCATCGCCGACCTCGAGGGCGCCGCCGCCATCGGCGAAGGCCACGTCGCCGAGGCATTGTCGTACCGCGAGCAGGCCTGGAGACCGTCGTGAGCGCGCCTCCCGCCACGCCGGAGCCACCGGCTGCGCAGCTCGGTGGGGAAGAGGCAGGCGGCGCGTCCGGCGCCGCTGCGGCCCGAGAGCTCTGCCTCTGGCTGGCCGCCCAGTCCGCCGCCGACCGCGGCCTGGTCGGGCGCCTCGTCAGGGCGCACGGCAGCTTCGCCCAGGTCATGACGCTGCCGCGCTGGTCGCTGGCCCTCGCGGTGCGCAAGCAGGCCGACGCGACCGATGCCGCCGACGCCTCGTCGCCCGACGACGGCGACTCCGGATCTCGGCAGGAACAACCTGAGGGCGCCGAAGCCGTGGTCACCTGGGTCGACGCCGACTATCCGCCCGGCCTGCGCGAGCTGTTCGACCCGCCGCCCGCCCTGTTCGTGCGCGGCCGGCACTGGGCGGCGATGCTGCGCGCCCTGCGCGAGCGCCCCACCGTGGCCATCGTGGGCGCCGCCACCCCTGGCCCTACGGCCTCGAGATGGCCTGGCTGCTGGGTTCGGGGCTCGCCCGCGCCGGCGTGAACGTCGTGAGCGGCATGGCCCTGGGCATCGATGCCCAGGCCCACGTCGGCGCACTCGACGGGCTTGGCCGCAGTCCGGCCGACGACCCGCCCTTCTGGCCCTGCGGCCGGCCCCTCGCCGACGCGCCGCCTCCCGGCCCGTCCGGCCGCACGACGGCCGCCGATCCGCCTGTCGCCCTGCCGGTGGCGCTCGCCGGCGTGCTGGCTCGGGCGCGCGGCTGAGCGTGCCGCGCACGAACAGCCGGCTGTTCGCCGACGTGGCGCGCTGCGGCGTGCTGCTGTCAGAGTACGGCTGGCTCCTGCCGCCGGCGCCCTGGCGGTTTCCCGCGCGCAACCGCCTGATCGCGGCCCTGGCCGACGCCGTCGTGACCGTCGAGGGCAGACACACGAGCGGCGCCCTGCACACCGCGGCCTTCGCCCTCGACCTGGGGCGCGACGTCCTGGCGGTACCCGGCGAAGCCGGCGGCCGCTGTCGGCCGGGCCACATCGCCTGCTGCGCGACGGCGCCCACCTGTGCGAGTCGCCCGACGACGTCCTCGCCCTTTTGCCGGGCTTGACGCCCGAGCCTGGGCCTCCCGGGCCGGCGGCCGGCGCCCGCTCGCACGACGCCGGCGGCGCGTCAGCCGGGTCCGACTCCGCCACCGGCGACCTCTCCGGCGACCCCGACCTGAGCCTTGCCGGCGTCGCACCGAGCCGCCCGCGGGGCCGTGTGCTGGCTGCGCTGCGGCGCGGCCAGCACACGGCCGACCAGCTCGAACGCAGCCTCGGGCTGGCCCCACGGCAGGTGGCCGCCGCGCTGGCCATGCTCGAGCTCGACGGTCTCCTCGACGTCCTGCCTGGTGGGCGCTACCGCCTGCGCCGCAGGCCCCGCCCGGCGGCCCGCCCATGACGGGGCAGGAGGCGTGGGGAGCCATGGCGAACTTGCCAAGCAGACAGACACGCCATCGTCGCGACCGCGCGGCGGCGGCGCGGCGCCCCACGAAGGAAGTACCGACGACACCCACGATGGCCACTCGTCCACAGCCTGCAGCAGGCCCCAGCGATCCGGTCGCTCAGTTCCTGCGCGGCCTCGAGGTGCGGGGCGCCTCGCCGGCGACGCGCCGTTCGTACGGCTCCGACCTCGCGCAGCTCACCGAATGGCTCGACACGCGCGGCCTGGCGCTCGAGGCGCTCGACCGCGGCGCGGTGCGCGCCTACGCCGCCGAACTCGGCGGGCGCGGCTACGCCCCCGCGACGCTGGCTCGCAAGCTCTCGTCCATGCGCTCGTTCTGCCGCTTTCTCACCGCGCGCGGTGTGCTTGCCGTCGACCCCGCGCAGTATCTTCCCGGCCCGCGCCGGCGGCGGCGGTTGCCGCACGCCCTGCGGCCCGCCGAGGTCGACGCGGTGTGCGACGCGGTCGTCGGCGCCGACCCCTTCGCCCTGCGCGACCGGCTCATCTTCGAACTGCTCTACGGCTGCGGGTTGCGCAGCCAGGAACTGGTCGACCTGAACCGCGCCGACGTCCACGCGCGCTACGGCGAGCTGCTGGTGCGCGGCAAGGGCGGCAAGATGCGCATGGTGCCGCTGGGCGACGAAGCCGCGGCGGCCCTCGAACGCTACCTCGCGTCCGGACGCGGCGAGCTCGAGCGGCGGCGCGGCGGCGCAGCCGCCGCGCCGCTCGACGCCCTCCTGCTCACGCGCGGCGGGCGCGCCCTGCAAACATCCGACGTGCGGCGCATCGTCGCCAAGTACGCCGCGGCGGCCGGGGTCACGGCGTCGCCACACATGTTCCGCCATGCCTACGCCACCCACATGCTCGAGCACGGCGGCGACCTGCGCGCCATCCAGGAGCTCCTTGGCCACAGCTCGGTCTCCACCACGCAGATCTACACACACGTCAGCGGCGCTCACCTCAAGGCCGTCCACCTGCGACATCACCCCCGGTCGTGAGCGGCGTGGGCGTGGGCGGCGAGCGAGGAGTTTTCCCTGCCGCGGCTCAGGCATATGGCCTTGAGCGCAGTGGTGGTAGCATGGTCATGGCGTCGCCGCCGGCGGCGCGGGCACTTGTGACGTGGTGCGTCGGTTGAGTAAGGTCGCGTCAATGGGTCGTCTCGACGAGAGCAGGATCAACGATCTCTGGCGCCGGTTCAAGAATGACGGCGACCAGCAAGCACGCGACCGCCTGATCCTGGCCTACGCGCCGCTCGTCAAGTACGTCGCCGGTCGCATGGGCAGCGGGCTGCCCGCCCACATCGAAGAATCCGACCTCATCAGCTACGGCCTGCTCGGCCTGATCGGCGCGCTCGAACGCTTCGACCTGGGCCGCGAGATCAAGTTCGAGACCTACGCCATCTCGCGCATCAAGGGGTGGAATTTATTGACGAGCTGCGCTCCCTCGACTGGGTGCCGCGCTCGGTGCGCAGCAAGGCGCGCGGAATCGAGCGCGTCTGCGCCCGCCTCGAGAACCGCCTGCAGCGCGCGCCGTCAACGACGAGGTCGCCGGCGAGCTCGGCGTCACGCTGCCCGAGTTCCACCACTCGCTCTCGCAGATCGCCAACACCTCGCTCGTCGCCTTAGACGAGCTGTGGGCGATCTCGGGGCTCCGACGGCGACACCGCCTCGCTCATCGACACCATCGAAGACCCCAAGAGCCACGACCCCTCGCGCATGCTCGACCTCTCCGAGATGAAGAGCCGCCTGGCGGCCGCCATCGACGCCCTGCCGCCGCGCGAGAAGATCGTGATCGCGCTCTACTACTACGAGAACCTGACCCTGCGCGAGATCGGCGAGGTCCTCGGCGTCACCGAATCGCGCGTCTCGCAGCTCCACACCAAGGCGATCCTGCGCCTCAAGGGCAGGCTGCGTGACGAGATCGAGCCCGCCGCCGTAGGGTAGCCGTCGGCGCCGCGGCCGCCCGGCCCGCGCCTCACGTCGGCGTCACGCATGCCCTACGCCCCTTTGTGGTACCATGGAGCGCTAGTTTGTGTCCTGCCAACCCCGACCCGACGGGTCCCGGGCGAGTGGCGGTGCCTCAGCTCATCCGAGGTTCCACTCGCTCTTTCCGTCGGCAGACAGCGCCACAGAAAACCGACCCCTCCAAGGAGGCACCCGTGCCTACGGTCAGCATGAAGGACCTGCTGGAAGCCGGCGTCCATTTCGGCCACCAGACGCGCCGCTGGAACCCGAAGATGCGCCGCTTCATCTTCAGCGAGCGCGGCGGCATCTACATCATCGATCTGCAGAAGACCAGCGCCTGATCGACGAGGCCCAGGAGTTCGTGCGCAACGTCGCCCACAGCGGCGGCACCGTGCTCTTCGTCGGCACCAAGAAGCAGGCGCAGGACACGATCAAGGAAGTGGCCGAAGCGGCCGGGCATGCCCTACGTCAACCACGCTGGCTGGGCGGCCTGCTGACCAACTTCCAGACCATCCAAGCGCATCCGGCGCCTGCACGACCTCGAACAGCTCGAGGCCGAGGGCCCGCTCGACGCTGCTGCCCACGCGCGAGCAGATGTAGCCGCGCGGCCGAGCTCGCGAAGCTGCGCGCCAACCTCGGCGGCGTCAAGAACATGCAGCGCCTGCCGAGCGCGATGTTCGTCGTCGACCCCGCAAAGAGCGATCGCCGTCAAAGAGGCGCGCGCTGCGGCATCCCGATCATCGGCCTGGTCGACACCAACTGCGACCCCGACGGGGTCGACTTCGTGATCCCCGGCAACGACGACGCGATCCGCTCCTGCACCGTCATCGCCAAGGC
>CAVXDR010000001.1:0-768450 GCA_963760655.1 uncultured Actinomycetes bacterium | reverse complement strand
AAGAGGCCGAGGGCCATGAGGCAGGCACCTGCTTCTGCGCAGCGAACCCTCGGCCATGGAGCGCGCCGAGGCGGAGGCGATCTACGACCAGGGACGCGAGGCGGTGGTCGCGGCGCTCCTCGCGCTCTCGGCTCAGGTCGCCGCCCTGGAGGCGCGCCTTGCCAAGCAGGAGGAGCGCATCGCCGAGCTTGAGCGACAGCTCAGGCGCAACTCGCAGAACTCCTCGCTGCCACCGAGCGCCGATCCGCCTGGGGCGCCGGCCCGCAGGCGGCCACCATCCTCAGGCGGCAGACGCGGCGCCCAGCACGGTCACAAGGGCCACGGCCGACACCTGGCCCCGATCGAGGCCGTCGACGAGCTCATCGATCACTGGCCCGAGCACTGCGCCTGCGGCCACCGCTTCACCCCGGAAGAGCGTCACCCCGTTGGCAACCCGGCCCGATGGCAGGTCGCCGAGCTGCCCGCGATCGCCATCACCTTAAGCGAGCACCGCCTCCATCGCCTGCGCTGCCCCGCCTGCGGTGCGATCACCCGCGCAAAGCTGCCCGCGGATGTGCCAGAGAGCGCCTTCGGCCCGCGCCTGTGCGCGGCGGTCGCCACCCTGGCCGTGCGCAACCGCGTCTCCCGGCGCGATGCGGTCGAGCTGGCCGGCGAGCTGTTTGGCGCCCGCCTCTGCGCCGGCACGGTCGATGCCATCCTGCGGCGCGCGGCGGCGGCGCTTGCCAGGCCCTACGAGGAGCTGCTGCACGAGACCCGTGCCTCGCCCGCCGTCAACGTCGATGAGACCGGCTGGCGCCTGCGCGGCGGGCGGCGCACCCTCTGGGGCGCTCTCACGCTTCGGACCGCGGTCTTTCGCATCGCCGCCGACCGCCACGAGCGCGAGGCCGTGGCCCTGCTCGGCGAGCGCTTCGCAGGGATCACCTGCAGCGATCGCTGGTGGGCCTACAACTACCTGGATGTGGAACGGCGCCAGCTCTGTTGGGCGCACCTGACCCGCGACTTTCGGGCACACAGCGAGGGCCTCGGCCTGCAGAGGCAGTTCGGCGAGGCTGGCCTTGCGATCAGCGAGCGTCTCTTCGCCGCCTGGGGCGACTACCGGCTCGACGGCGACCGCGAACGCCTCGCGGCGCGCATCGGGCCCCTCAAGGAGGAGCTGCGGGCGCTGCTTGAGGAAGCGGCGCACAAGAGCCCCCGCAACCGCCAGCACCGCACCTTCGCCAAGAACCTGCTCAAGTGCTGGCCGGCGCTGTGGACCTTCGCCAGCGTGCCCGGCGTGGAGCCCACCAACAACCAGGCCGAGCGCGGGTTGCGTGGCGCGGTCATCTACCGCAAGCTCTCGCTGGGCAGCCAGTCCGAGGACGGCGAGCGTACCATCGAGCGGCTGCTCTCGGCCTCGGTGACCTGCCGCCTGCAGAAGCGCTCGCTCTTTGCCTACCTCAGCGAGGTCCTGGCCGCCAGCGCCCGCGGCGATCCCGTCCCCTCACTGGTCTGACCGAGTGCACACCGACTGAACGCTTACCGTATTCCGCGACAATGCGGTGCATTTCTACAACCAACGCGACCTCACGTTTCTGCTCTTCGGCTTGGCTCAGACGGCCGTCAAGAACTTCAACGACACACTCATAGCGGTCTTCGGCCAAAGCCTTGGCGACGCGCTTCCCGGGACCATGCTGCCGCTCGGACTGGAGCGGCCGGTCGACCCGATCGCATTGCTGAAGCGCATGAAGGAGAGCGGCAGGAGACAGTCTCCCGCGGTTGCGGAATTCGTCAGACAGATGCAGGAAGAGGTGGCACGCCTTGAAGAGGATGACGTCGACACGTCGCGCTTCCTGACCTGGTATCGCGTCAAGCTGGAGTCCACGAAGAAGGTCGAGAAGGCCGACTTCACCGTCGGTGTCAGCGGCACGGGCGAGACCATCGTCGTCGAACGATTCCGGGACCCGAACACATTTCCATATCGGGAGAAGGAGATTGTCGAGCTGAAGCTCAGCGTCGGCGCCACGATCATCGGGCAGGCGGCTTTCCGAGCAGTCGTTTGGAAGTGGAAGTTGAAGGGTGATTCCCGCTACTGCTGGGTCGCTCGAGAGGGCGTGCTTATCAAGTACAGCTCTGAGACAGTGAAGCTCTTGCGCTCACTGACTGAAGAGGGTGTGCTCCAAGCCAGAAAGGAGCATCGCGAGTACCTCGCCAAGAAGCGGATGTTCAAGAAAGCGGTGAGAGCGGAGCAGGCGTAAGCTCAACCGTCGCCACGGGTCAGCCGTTGGCCAGCGCTTGCGGCGAACTCCGCGATCAGCTCCGCCGCCTCGGCATCGACCTGCGGCAGCACGTGCGAGTAGACATCGAGCGTGAAGGCCACCGTCGAGTGCCCCAGTCTGCGCGAGACGATCGCCGGGTTAACGCCCTTGGCCAGGGCGATGCTCGCATAGGTGTGGCGTAAGCCATGGAGCGGGATCGGCGGCAGGGCCGCGGCCCGTACGAGACGCCGAAAGAGGGCACTGATGCGCTCCGGGTGGAGCTGCTCACCGTTCTCCTTCGTGAAGACCCGCCCGCTTGCGACCCACTCATCCCCGGCATCCTGCTGTTCGCCAAGCTGAGAGGCGGCAAGCTCGCGCAATACCGTCACCGTCTCTGCGTCCAGGGCGATACGCGTCGCCCCCGCTTGGTCTTGGGCTCGGTCTCGCGCAGCTCGCCGTCGATCGGCACAAGCGCCCGCCTGATCGTGACGGCGCTCGCCTCGACGTCGAGGTCGGGCCAGGTGACCCAGTGCCTCGCCTCTTCTGCAGCCGGTCATGGCACAGAAGCGCCAGAGGGGGTAGAGGCGGTCACCTCTCACGCTGTCTAGGAAGGCGTGGAGCTGCTCCTCAGACCAGACGGCAAGCTCTCGGTGCTGAGCCGAGGCGCGTGGTGGCTCGGCGAAGCTCGCCACATTGGACTGCAGGTAGCCCCACTTCACGGCGTCGCGCAGGGCGCGGTGCAGGGCGGCGTGGACATGGTGCACCGAGTTGGGGGAGAGGCCACCCTTACCGTGCACCCTGCCCCTGGCCAGCAGCCGCGCGTAGTGGGCGTTGATCTGCGCGGCGTTTAAGCTCTGCAGCTTGACCGCGCCAAGTTGCGGCACGAGGTGTGACTCCACGAGGATGCGGTAGCCGGCCAGGGTCGTGGGTCGCAGGCTCGGTTCGATCGCCGGTAGCCAGACCTTGGTCAGAAACTCGCGCACGCTCAAGCGGCTGGGCAGTACGTAGGTCTGCTCGGCCAGGGAAGTGAGTTTGGCGGTGAGGGCCGCCTGGCAGTCCTTGCGACTGGCGTAGCCGGCCTTGGTTTCGCGGCGGCGCTCCTCGGTCTCGTGAAGCTTCCCGCCGCAGGAGGGACAGCTCTCCCTGGGCTTGCGCTCGATCCAGAAGCGCCGCCCGCAGGCCTCGCAGCGCTGGGCTGCAAAGACGCCGACATCGAGAATGTACTCCCAGGTGCCGGCGGGCTGGCGCTTGCGGATGTGGCCCTGCACGCCGCTTCCCCCTGAACGCGCGTCTGACCGAGCGTTAGGAGCTTCGCTCTGGCCGGGTGGGTCAGCAACGCCGGAGCGGACACCAAAAGCACAGAACTTGTGCCGCTCGCGAACCTGTTCGGTGCGCCCGGTGAGGTCGGCTCTCGGGCGGCTGCCGTGCCCGGTGCGGCCACTTCGAGCGCTCAATGGGATTGCCGGTCCGGTGGAGACAAGGCCTTCTGCACCTGCGTAAAGCGAAGTGCGGGAAGGAGATGCGCGCAGAGGAAGTGACGGGGGTGGCCAGAAGCTGGGACAAGTTCGGCCGAGGCCTGCAGCAACTCGGTTGCTCGCTGATTTCGTTGGCCATCGTGGGCGTCGCGGATTACCAGACTCGCGGACTCACGCTAGCCGCAGCACCACCACCTGCAGGTCGTCGCGCAGCCGTCCGCCAAAGGCGATCGCCGCGTCGCGCACGCCCTCGGCGACTTCCTGGGCCGAGCGTCCACGCAGACCGGCGACGATCTCGAGCAGGCGCTGCTCGCCGAGCAGTTCACGGTCCGCCCGACGGGCCTCGGTGACGCCGTCGGTGTAGAACACGAGGTAGTCCTCGACGGTGAGCATGGCGTGATCGTTGACGTAGGGACGCTCGAAGGAGCCCAGCGGAGGGCCAAAGGTCACGCTGAGCGGGCGGCAGGAGAAGGCCGCGAGGTGGACGGGCGAGGGATGACCCGCACTCGCGTAGCTGACATGCCCCGTATGCGGGTCGAGCACAGCAAGGAAGGCGGTCACGTGGGGCTCGTCGGGGTCGTAGCGCAGCAGCAGCTCGTTGGCCTTGGCCAAGATTGAGGCCGGCGAGGGGTCGGTCGAAGCGAGAGTGCGCACTACGCTGCGCACGGTCTCTGTGTGGCCCGCGGCCCGCACGCCCTTGCCGGCCACGTCGCCGATCAGCACCACGACGTGCGCCTCGTCGATCACGAACACGTCGTTGAAGTCGCCGCCGACGAGCTCGGAGGCGGTGGCCGCCTGGGCGACCATACCGAGCTCGAGGTCGCCGACCTCGGGCAGCGCGTGGATGAAGTTCTCCTGCAGGGTGGTCGCGATGTGTTTCTGGGCGGCGAGGCTGCGCTTCGTCTCGTCGATGTCAAAGAGGGTCACCACGGCGCCGTCGATGCGGTTATCGACAGTCCTGTAGGGCCGCACCTGCATCTGATACCAGCGCCCCTGCTCGTCTTGGATGTCGCGCTCGCGCAGCGCTCCCGTATCGATCACCTCGCCCAGCAGCGCCTCGAGGTCGGGAAGATCGACGTGCAGGCGCAGGTCGCTGACCAGCCGCCCCACATCGCTGGCGATCACGTTGAGCACGGTCTGGGCGGCAGGAGTGAAGCGGCGGATACGCAAGCCCCGGTCGACCATGATGATGGGGAAGTCCACACTCGCAAGCAGGTTGCTCAGGTCGTCGCCGACCAGGCCCAGTTCGTCGTTGCGGGCGCGCAGCTCCTGGTTGGTCGACTGGAGCTCCTCGTGGGTGGTCTCGAGCTCTTCGTTTACACTCTGCATCTCCTCGCCGCTTGAGAGCATCTCCTCGTTGGCGGCGCGTAGCTCCTCGTTGGCCGCTTCCTTGTCTGTGACCAGGGCCTCGAGACGCTCACGGGTCGTCGCAAGCTCGTCGCGCAGGCGCTGGAGCTCACTGGCGTCGCGGCCGACGCCGCGCGCCGCCGCGGCTGTGGGACGGCCGTCGTTGCGCGGGCGGGCGCCCTCCGCGAACAGGACGAGGTAGTGCATCGCGCCGTTGAGGGTCAGCGGCATGACGTGAAGGTCGATCGCGTGGCGGGCCTTGCCGGTGCCCAGATCGATGCCCTCGAGTGTCACCTTCGCCCGCGTCTTTGTCGCTTCGGCCAAGGCCGCCCGCACCTTGCCGGCCAGCTCGTCACGGACCATGTCGAGCAGGTGCAAAGACGCCCTGCCCGGTCGGTTGGCGAGGTAGGGTGCCGTGTCGCCGCGAAACTCGACGATGCCGTAGCGCGCATCGACGATGACTCCCGCTGGGGCAAACTCGGCCAGCAGCGCCTTGTCGGCCTGCTCACGAACGCTGGGGCCGCCTTCTGCCACCACCGGTTTCCCTACCCCCGATGAAGGGTCAGAGCCGGTCGCCTGCTCGTTGCGCCGGTGGACCGGTAGATTGAGGTGGCCCATCCTCACAGACGAGGCCAGCTTGCGGAAGATCTTGTGCTTCTTGTCGACTGCGCCGAAGAGCTGCGCAGAGCCGGCGATCGACTCCGAGCGACCGAGCACGAGATAGCCTTCGGGGAGCAGGCCGTAGTGCAGGCTGGCGATGACGCGGCGCTGCAGCACGGGACCGAGATAGATCAGCAGGTTGCGGCAGCTCACCAGGTCGAGCCGGGGGAAGGGCGGATCGACGGTGAGGTCGTGGCGGGCAAAGATACAGAGGCCGCGCACGTCCTTGCTGACCTGATAGCCGCCGTCGGTGGCGGTGAAGTAGCGCCGCAGCAGGTCGGGGGCGACCTGCGCCGAGATGCTTTGTGCATAGGCGCCGCGACGGGCCTGGGCAAGATCGGGCTCGTTGATGTCGGTGGCGAAGATCTTGACGGGAACATTTCGCCTTAGCTCTTCCATCACATCGAGTGCGGTGATCGCCAGGCTGTAGGCCTCTTCGCCGCTGGCGCAGCCCGGCACCCAGATGCGTAGCGAGGCGCCCTCGTTCTTGCTTCTCAGGATGGCCGGAAAGACCAGCTCGCGCAGCACGGCGAAGGTCTCCGGCTCGCGGAAGAACTCGGTCACCGTGATGAGGATGTCGCGGTAGAGGGCCTCGATCTCGGCGGGGTCTGCGCGCAGCAGGGCGATGTACTCCTCCAGGTCGGCGCAGCGGCGCAGGAGCATGCGACGGGCGAGGCGGCGGCGGATGGTGGGCAGCTTGTAGGCCGAAAAATCGACGCGCAGGGCGTTGCGCAACAAGGCGAAGACCTGATCGAGTTCGTCCGCTTCAAGGTCGGGGCCTGCGGCCGCCGCAGCGCGCGTGCCCGTGCCGGTCGAGCGCAGGCCCGCGGCCAGGTGAGCGAGCTCGGCGGCGATCTCCTGCGGCGGCAGCACGAAGTCGACCAGCCGGGTGGCGATGGCCGCGGCCGGCATGCTCGGATACTCGGCCGAGGCCAGTTCCTGAGCGAAGGTCAGACCGCCCTCGGACTTGATGGTCGCCAGGCCCTGAGCGCCGTCGGAGGCCGCCCCTGAAAGGATGACGCCACAGGCCAGCTCGCCGAGATCGGCTGCCAGCGACCGTAGAAAGGCGTCGATCGGCAGGTGTCGCGCGGCCTTCTCGTCGCGCGGTGAGAGCTTGAGCCGCCCTCCCTCGAGTGTCATGTCGGCGCCGGGCGGCACGATGTAGACGTGGTTGGGCATGACACGCAGGCCGTCTGTGACCTCGGTGACGGCCATGACGGTCTTGGCGGAGAGCAGGTGAGTCAGCAGGCTGGCACGCGTGGGGTCGAGGTGCTGCAGAAGAACGAACGCCATGCCGGTGTCCGTGGGCAGCTTCTCAAGGAGAGCCGAGAAGGCCTCGAGGCCGCCCGCCGAGGCACCGACGCCGACGACTGTGAATGGACGCCGACCGGCGTCGGGCGGTGCTGATGGTGGCGTTTGCGAAGCTGGCTGCGTTCGCGAGGGCGCCTTCTTGTCGGTCACACGGGCTCCTGTACGTAGAGAGGATCACAGCGGTGAACGTCAGGCGAGGGATAGACGCGCGCCGCGCGCGGCCGCTGACCTCTCAAAGCGTACATCGTGAAGAACGGCGGGAGGGGCAGTGCATCCGGCCGCGACTGCGTTCGATTCCGTCTATGTCTTAGACGAACTGCTCTGGTGGGCGGCGGACCCTGGTTGATTCGCAGCCTTTGTTGGCGGACCGAGCGATCTGCCCGCCCTCGGGCTGAGTCTCCTTCGGAGCCGCGACAACAGGCCGTGGGGCGCACCACGTCCCCTTCGATGCAACCCCCGCGCCGGTCCTCGCAGTCAGTCAGACACGGTGTGGCCGACCGGCTCTACGATGGTACCGCCCGACCCTCGGAGCAGATCGGCAACTTCGCCGAGCTGGCCGATCATCGCCCGCTTCCCCGTTGCCTCGACGAAGCGGCAGGCCGCTTCGACCTTGGGGCCCATCGACCCGGCAGGAAAACTCTGGGCTCGAAGGGCGGGTGGTGTGGTGTGCCCGATCGCGTGGGCCGCTTCCGTGCCGAAGCCGACCTCGACACTGGCCACATCGGTGAGGATCATGAGCGCATCGGCTTCGAGATCCCGGGCCAGCAATGCTGCACCGAGGTCCTTGTCGATGACCGCCTCGGCCCCGCGGAGCCGGCCATCGTGGCCTCGGATCACCGGGATACCGCCGCCGCCGGCGCAGATGACGATGGCGCCGCCTGCGAGGAGCGTGCGAATCGTCGAAAGCTCGACAATCGCCAGGGGTTCGGGGGACGCCACCACTCGCCGCCAGTCGGAACCATCGAGGCGGACCTGCCACCCGTGCAGTCCCGCCAGCCTGCGGCCCTCATCCTCGGAGAAGACCGGCCCGACGAACTTGGTCGGTCGCCCGAAAGCCGGGTCGTCTGTCGCCACCTCTGTCTGACAAACCAGAGTCGCCACCACGCGGCCGGGCAGGGCGTTCTCGAAGGCCTGCAGCAGGAAGTAGCCGATCATTCCCTGGGTCTGTGCGCCGAGCACGTCGAGAGGATAGGGACACGGCAGTACGGGATCGAGTGTGCTCTCGGTCGCCAACAGGCCCACCTGCGGCCCGTTGCCGTGGGTGATCACCAGGTCATGGTCCCGGGCCAGGGGGGCCAGGGCCTCGACCGCCACGCCGACGTGTTTCTCCTGAATCTCGGCGAGTGGAACCTCGCCACGTTCCAGCAGGGCGTTGCCGCCCACGGCCACGACCAGACGCATGTCACTCGCCGATGGTGGCGACCATCGCCGCCTTGATGGTGTGGAGTCGGTTCTCCGCCTGGTCGAAGACGATCGAAGCGGGAGATTCGAAGACCGCTTCTGTCACCTCAAGGGCGGTCAGTCCCCACTTGTCGTGGATCTGGCGACCGACCTCGGTCTCGGTGTTGTGCAGGGCCGGAAGACAGTGCATGAACTTCACGTCGGGATTGCCGGTCGCAGCCATGAGCTCCGCAGTGATCTGATAGGGCAGCAGCTGGTCGATCCTTCTGCCCCAATCAGAGAAAGGCTCGCCCATGGAGACCCAGACGTCGGTGTAGAGGAAGTCGGCTCCCACGACCGCCTCGCGGGGGCTTTCGCTGAGCATGAGGCGCGCGCCCGATGCGGCTGCGAGTCGCTCGGCGATCTCGCGCACTTCCGGCGACGGCAGCAGCGCCGCCGGAGCCGCTAGCCGGACATCGGCTCCAAGGAGCGCGCCGGTGACGAGCAACGAATGCGCCGTGTTGTTGCGGGCATCGCCGAGGTAGCAGTAGGCGACCTCTTCAAGCGGCTTGTCCGAGTGGTCGCGCATGGTGAGCACGTCGGCGAGCATCTGAGTGGGGTGCCACTGGTCGGTCAGGCCGTTCCAAACCGGCACGCCGGCGTACGTGCCCAGGGTCTCGACGGTGTCCTGGGCGAAGCCTCGGTACTCGATGCCGTCGAACATCCGTCCGAGCACACGTGCCGTGTCTTTGGCCGACTCGGCGTGGCCCATGTGGGACCCCTGGGGCCCGAGATAGGTCACGTGGGCCCCCTGGTCGTGAGCCCCGACTTCAAAGGCCGCCAGCGTGCGAGTGGAGGGCTTTTCGAAGATGAGGGCGATGTTGCGCCCGATCATTCTCTGGCGCTCAGTTCGCGCGCGCTTCTCTTGGCGGAGCTGCGCGGCCAGATCGACAAGGAAGAGGAACTCATCCTTGGTAAGGTCGATTTCCTTCAACAGGCTTCTGCCCCGCAGGTCCATGGGCTGTCCTTTCCGCAAGATCGGTTCGCTACGCCGGGTCGCGCTCGATGGGACAGGTCATGCAGCGAGGTCCGCCCCGGCCCCGACCGAGCTCGCCGCCGGCGATGCTCACCACCTCGATGCCCTGCTTGCGCAGCATGGTGTTGGTGGCTACATTACGCTCGTAGCCCAGCACGACCCCGGGGGCGACGGCCAGGTAGTTGGTGCCGTCGTCCCACTGCTCGCGTTCGGCGGCCCGGATGTCCTCGTTGGTAGCGAGCACCGTGATCTCCTCAACCTCCAGGATCTCGGCGAGGGTGTCCCAGAGGCTCTGGTTGCGGGTGATCGTGAGCTGGTCGGGCTGCTCGCCGGCCGAGATGGTCCAGCTGCGCAGGTGCCGGTCGAAGTAGGGGTAGAGCACGAAGGTGCCGGCATCGACCATCGACATCACGGTGTCGAGGTGCATGAAGGCATGGCTGTGGGGGAGCTCGATGGCGACTACCTTGCTCGCCTGCTTGGCCTCAAAGAGGGCGTGGGCGACCGTTTCGATGGCCATGGGGGTGGTGCGTTCGCCCATGCCGATGAGCACCGCCTGGTGGCCGATGACGTGGACGTCACCACCCTCGAAACTGGCGGGCTGGTAGGTGCGGTCCTCGCCGCCGTAGTAGGTCACGAAGTCGGCCTCGGCAAAGACGGGGTGGAAGCGGTAGATGGCTCGGGCATGGAGCGTCTCTCGCTGTCGGGCCGGCTTGGCCATCGGGTTGACGGTCACCCCGCCGTAGATCCAGCAGGAGTTGTCTCGCGGGAACAGATGGTTGGGCAGCGGGCTGAGCACGAAGTCGTCGGCCCGCAACATGTCCCACTTGAGACTGTGGGTCCGTAGCGGGTGGAGATCAGCCTTGAGAATCCCGCCCACGAGCAACTCGGCCAATGCCTCGCCATCGAGACTGTCGAGGAGGCGGCGCACTGGCTCCACGAGGGACGGGCCGAGAATCTCGGGCGTGCAGACCCGGTCGAGGACGAAGGCCCGCCCATCAGGGAGATCGAGGGTCTCTGAGAGGAGCTGGCCGAAATAGTGGACCGTGACCCCCTTCTCGCGCAGGGCCTCGGCAAAGGCGTCGTGCTCTTCCTTGGCCTTCTTGGCCCACATGACGTCGTCGAAGAGCAGAGCGTCGATGTTGTCCGGGGTCAGCCGCGAGAGCTCGAGGCCCGGTCGGTGGATGATGGCCTGGCGCAGCTGGCCGATCTCCGAGTCGACGTGAAACGTCATGGGGTTTCCTCCTGTCGAGTCTCTCGTGTCGTCTTGTGCATGACTGCTCATGCGGCCTCGGTGTGCTTAACTGGCGGGCTCTCAGCGGGGTTGTCCACTGGTTCGACCGCCTCACCGAGACGCTCGCGACGGGCGTTTAGGAAGGCATAGAGGATGACCCCGATGGCCATCACCACGAGGGCCTGGTAGACGACCTGGTAGCCTGAGGCGAACGTGACCCACATCGAAAAGAGGACGCTCACCCCGGCGATCGCGAGGTCGCGGACCAGCTGCCAGCCCTGCACGCGCCGCCGGCGCGAGACGAGATAGGTGAGCTGGGCGACGGCCGAGAAGAAGTAGGGGATCGCCACGGTGACCACGGTGAGGTCGACCAGGTAGGTGAACACCGTGAGTCCCGAGCTGCTGGTGTAGCGCCACAGCATGAGCAGCGAGGGCAGCGCCGTGCCGAGCAGAATGCCAAACCAGGCTGTGCCCTTGCGGTCGCTCCAGGCAAAGGGCCGGGGAAAGAGGTCGTCTTGGGCCATCGCCCGCGAGGTCTCGGTGACGATCAGGGTCCAGCCGTTCAGGGCGCCGATGCCCGACACGACGGCGACGGCGGCAATGAACTTGCCGGCCCAGGCGCTGTGGGGAAACATAGTCTGGAAGGCATTGACGAACGGCGATCCGGTCTTTACGAGGGTGTGGTGGGCGACGAGCCCCATCACCGCCGCCGTCACCAGCACGTATAGGAGGGCGCTCGCCGCGGTGCCGAGGATCGAGGCACGACCAACGTTGAGGCGGGGGTTCTTCACGCGCTTGGCCGTGACCGCCGCCGCCTCGACGCCGATGAAGGAAAACAGCGCCACGCCGGCGGCGATGCCGATGCCGCTGTAGAGGCTGCCGCCCGAGGCATTGAAGGCCCCGAAGTTGCCCGAGCTGACGAAGAACCAGCCGACGACGCCGACGAACAGCAGGGGCAGGAACTTGAGGACGACGGTGACGTTCTGAAACCAGGCCATCTGGCGGACGCCGACCAGGTTCACGATCGCCGGCACCCACAGTCCCAGCAGGGCGATGCCCCAGTTCTCCATGCCGCTGGGGTTCGTGAGGCCCAACAGGGCGTCAACGTAGAACACCCAGGAGGCGACGATGGCCGCGTTGCCGGCCCACGACTGGATCCAGTAGCACCAGCCCACGAAGTAGCCGGCAAAGTCGCCGAACTCGTGGCGGGAGTAGGCGTAGAGCCCGCCGTCACTATTGGGCACGCGCTTTGTCAGCTGGCCGAACATCACTGCCAGGAGCATGGCGCCGACGGCGATGACGGCCAGGACGAGAATGCTCATGGTGCCAGCGCCGGCCATGACGGCCGGCATCGTGAACACGCCGGTCCCGACGATGCTGCCGAGGACCAGCCCAGTGGCCGAGGTCAGCCCCATGGCGTGAGCCCTCTGCTCGTTTCGCGGTGACATCGGCTGCTCGCGGGATGCGGATGGCTCAGGCGCCGACTCAGCGCTAGAGATCGACATCGAGTCTCCTTTCGGGAAGTGATGGTTGGGAGTCGAGTTTGCCCTCACTCACCCGAGGAGGGAGTGAAAGGGTGGGGAACGAAGCAGGAACTGTGGCCGGAGGTCGGCGCGCCCGTCCCGCGCGCCTGTTGACATCCGTCACCACCCTGGTGACGTCCGGAGGACCGGGCAGCGGAGCATCTCGGGCAGCTCGTCGAAGCCCTCTCTTGCTGCCATGGACAACACTAATTTCCTCGCAAGGACTCTTGTTCAAACCGTTGCTGTCGCGGATCCGAGACTGAACAGTCATCGGCGCTCCGATGATGAGTAGCTTGAGAGGCTGTCCTCGGCTTGCGGCACCTCTGTGCGGTCGCTCCTGAGATGTACGCTTGGCCCAGGCTCACCAAGGTCCTCGATCCTGTTCGAACGTGAACTCTCTTGTTCCCGGCGGCAGTGAGAACGGTGTAAGAAGGGCGCGAGAAAGTTGCGAAGTCTGCCGCGCACGCGATTGCAACGACGAGCGCTCTGATCTCTGCGGTATTCTCGGTTGCCACATCAAGTGAGCGCCGTAATCTCAGGTGTCCGCCCAGTCTGACTCTCCGCTTGGCCGGTTCCAGTCGACTCGGCGCGCGAGTTTCGGCCCGGTCGAACCGGCTCTGCTACCTCGCGTTTGCCGAGTGCTCCCTTCGGGGGAGGACTGCTTCTCAAGGGCGTGGGTGAGTGGGGCTACCCAAGCGGCTCGGGTCGGCTTGTCGAAGGGATGGTCCACATGAGCGAGCTGATCGCGCTTGGCTTCGACTCCGAAGCCGAGGCTGAGGAGTTCGGGGATTGTCTTGCCGAGATGAAGAGGACGTCCGTCCTGCAGCTCAGGGACGCAGCAGAAGTGCTGCTCGGCGAGACTGGCAAGCCGAGGATACGGCACGCCAGCGAGCTTGTGGGCCCCGGGGCTCTGGGCGGTGTCTTCTGGGGTGTCTTCTTCGCGCTGGTCTTCTTCGTTCCGGGACTCGGCTCGATCATCGCCGCGGGCCTCGCGCTCATCCACGAGAAGATCGAGGACCGTGCCGGCCTCGAGAAGCAGTTCCTCGCGCAGCTCGCTGAGACCATCCAGGCGGGTGAAGCCGGCTGGGTCCTGCTCGCCGATGATGTCGATGAAGCGAGGTTCCTCGAGACGGTGCGCGGCACCAACGCTCGCGTTGTGCGTACCAGTCTCGCACCCGACGCTGAAGCGGCCCTGAAGGAGGCGTTCGGCGCGGGCGAGCGTCCGCCGGTGTGATGAACAGCGCGGACGCAACTGGCCTAGAGCCGGATCCTAAGGCTGACGCACAGTCGAGCCCAAGGCCCGATGCGAAGGATGATCTGCAGTCCCTTCCCCTGGCGGAGGTGGAGAAGCGCTTGGGCTTCTCGCCCGACGGCCTCAGTCAGGCCGAGGCGCAGAAGCGGCTGACCCAGTACGGGCCCAACGAGATCACCGAGAAGAAGGCCAATCCGCTGCTGAAGCTGCTGACCTACTTCTGGGGTCCCATCCCCTGGATGATCGAAGCCGCCGTGATCCTCTCGGGTCTGCTACGACACTGGCCCGACTTCTTCATCATCCTCGTCTTGCTTTTGGCCAACGCCACGGTCGGCTTCTGGGAGGAACACCAGGCAGGCCAGGCGATCGCTGCCCTCAAGGCCCAGCTGGCAATCAAGGCCCGGGTCAAGCGTGATGGCAAGTGGGTCACCCCGGCGGCTCGCGAGCTGGTACCGGGCGATGTCATCCGCCTGCGCCTCGGTGACATCGTGCCGGCCGATGCCCGCCTGCTCGACGGCGACCCGGTCGAGGTCGATCAGTCGGCGCTCACCGGCGAGTCGCTGCCCGCTACGCGCAAGCCCGGCGAGGCGGTGTTTTCCGGCTCGATCATGCGCCAGGGCGAGATCGGCGCCCTGGTCTATGCCACGGGTGCTCAGACCTACTTCGGCAAGACGGCGGAACTGGTGCAGGGCGTGCAGGCCGTCAGTCACTTCCAGCGGGCGGTGCTAAAGATCGGGACCTACCTGATCGCCCTCGCCGTGCTGCTGGTGAGCGTGATCACCGTCGTCTCGATCCTGCGCGGCAACGCGGTCTTGACCACGCTGCAGTTTGCCCTGGTGCTGACCGTGGCCGCCATCCCGGTGGCGATGCCCACGGTGCTCTCGGTGACGATGGCGGTGGGCGCGCGGCTGCTCGCCACAAAGCAGGCGATCGTCAGCCGCCTGGTGGCCATCGAGGAGCTCGCCGGTGTCGATGTGCTGTGCACCGACAAGACCGGCACCCTGACCCAGAACAAGCTCACCCTGGGAGATCCCTTCAGCATCGATGGGGTGTCCGCCGAGCAGGTGATCCTCGCGGCCGCGCTGGCCTCGCGTGCCGACAACGACGACACGATCGATCTGGCCGTCTTGGGCGGCCTTGCGGACGAGCACGCGCTTCAGGGCTATCAGGTGCTCGATTTCCAGCCCTTCGACGCGGTCCACAAACGCACCGAGGCCACCGTCAAGGCCGCCGACGGCACGTCGTTCAAAGTGACCAAGGGCGCGCCCCAGGTGATCCTCGCCTTGTCGGTCAACGCCGCGCAGGTCAAGGCGGACGTCGATCAGGCGGTCGATGCCTTCGCGGCCAGGGGCTTTCGTGCATTGGGCGTGGCGCGGGCCGCAGGAGAAGACGGTTGGCAGTTCCTCGGCGTGTTGCCGCTCTTCGACCCGCCCCGCGACGAGGCCAAGGAAACGATTGCCACCGCGCGGCAGCTCGGCGTGCAGGTCAAGATGGTGACCGGCGATGCTTTGGCGATCGCCAAGGAGACCGCCAAGAAGCTCGGCATGGGCAGCGCCATTCTCGATGCCGCCGGCCTGGACGACGCCAAGCGTGAAGAGACGGCGGCTATGGCCGACTCGATCGAGAAAGCCGACGGCTTCGCCCAGGTCTTCCCCGAACACAAGTTCCACATCGTCGAGGTCCTGCAGAAGCGCGGCCACATCGTCGGCATGACCGGCGATGGCGTAAACGACGCCCCCGCCCTGAAGAAGGCCGACTGCGGCATCGCCGTATCGGGAGCGACCGATGCGGCCCGGGCGGCGGCCTCCATCGTGCTGATGGCCGCCGGCCTGTCGGTGGTCATCGACGCAATCAAGGAGAGCCGCAAAATCGTGCAGCGCATGAACAGCTACGCGATCTACCGCATCGCCGAGACACTGCGCGTGCTGCTCTTCATCACGCTGGCGATCCTGATCTTCAACTTCTTTCCGGTGACCGCGGTGATGATCGTGATCCTTGCGCTGCTCAACGACGGCGCCATCCTCTCGATCGCCTACGACAACGTGCACTACAAGCACCAGCCCGAGGCTTGGAACATGCGCCTGGTGTTGGGCATCGCCACGGTGCTGGGCATCGTCGGCCCGATTGCCGCCTTTGGCCTCTTCTACCTTGGCGACAGAGTGGCTCACCTCGACCACGCCCACCTGCAGACACTGATGTATCTGCTGCTCTCGGTGGCCGGATCGCTGACCATCTTCCTGACCCGCACCCGGGGGCCGTTCTGGTCCATACCCCCGGCGCGGATCCTGCTGGCGGCCGTGCTCGGTGTGGAGGCGATCGCCACCCTGATCGCGGTCTACGGCATCTTCATGACGCCCCTCGGCTGGGGTTGGGCAGGAGTGGTGTGGGGCTATGCGCTGGTGTGGTTCCTGTTCAGTGACCGCGTGAAGCTACTGGCCTATCGGATCCTCGATCCGGTGGAAACGAAGGCACCGTCCGAGGTGACGCCCCGGGTTGCCGTGCGACCGCAGTAACGAAGCTAGCGGCACGGAGACCGTCGAGCAGTCGTATGGTTCGGGATCAGGGTCAGGCGCCGGCGGTCGTCTGCCGCCGGCGGTCACTGGTCGGTGCTGCAGGTCAGCGAGGGTCAGGCCTGACGAGCACAAGCAGCGCAACGAACTCGGGCTGCCATGTGGACGCGGGCTCGCCGCCAACTCGAAGTGGACGGCAAGGGCCGGCCCCAGGCCTCGCGGTTGGCTGCGCTGGGTGGAGTCGCGGTATGCGGCCTGCAGGCCCGATGGGCCGTTACGGGAGGTGGCCGTCACATGGACCATTGTGGTGCGAACGGTGTCGCCGTGGGAAAGCTCCTCGTGACGGCCGCGGCACTGCGCTGTGCCATTTCGCCAGACAGGATCAGGCGGTCGCTTGCCGACAGGAGGGCAAGATGAGTTCCGGCGAAGGACCCTTCGACCAGACAGACTCGGTCGATCCAGTAGGGAGCGGCGCCGCGACAGAGACCGTCGTCGAGACAGGTGGTGCGCGTTTTGCCCGCAAGGCCCATCGGACTTTGCTGTACCTCTATGCCGGCGTCGCGGTCGTCCTACTGGTTTGCCTGATCGCCCTGGTGCTGGCCAATACGGGCCACGTCAGAGTCAGCTGGGTGTTCGGCGCCTCATCGGTATCGCTGGTCTGGCTGGTGATCTTCGCCGCCCTCCTCGGCCTGTTGCTGGGCATGGTACTCGGTGCCCTGTTCCACTGGCGCACGCGAGGGCCGCGCGACTGAGGGACAAGCTCACCCCTGCGCCCGTTCAAGCTGGCGCTAGCGGGCGTACCGTTGGCCCGTCGGGGGGGTCCCACTCAGCCCCAGGCTGCTGACTGGAGTGGAACCCTGAGATTGGTCCAACCTGATGGTTAGGATTCACGATCGACCAGAAAGGCGGACCGGTGCTGAGGCGTGCGTTGATCCCGATTCACGCGGGCTCAACTCTCGCGACCGACGACGAAGAGGCACCGAACAGTGCGCGCCCGTGGCAAGCGACTTGGGTGTTGCCTGCCGAGCGCCGGTGGGTAGCCTACGAAGGCACACGTCGTCCCGCGGCAGAGGAGCCCTTGTGTCCAACGCAGTCGAACTCATCGCGATACCCGAACAGACTATTGCCTACTTGTCTGTGCACGGTTCGGTGCGACAGATGCGAGAGCCCTTTGCGAGACTCTTCGCCGCCCTCGCCAAGGCTGGCCTGTCGGCAGCCGGGCCGCCGATGGCACGCTTCGATCTGAACCTCGCTGACCCCGACGACGCCGACTACGAGGTCGCCGTGCCGATCGCCCTCGGTGCCAACGGCGTGATGCCCGACAATGCCGCAGACGTGCGCTCTGACACGATGCCCGCTCACTACGCCCTCGTGACCACCCACAAGGGCCCCTACGAGGAGATCGGTGCAGGCTACGCCGCGCTCACTGAAGAACTGAACGCCCTGGGCTATGGGGTCGCCGGCCCGGCCAGCGAGGTCTACCTGGTGGGCAGCGACAGCGGTGCAGCGCCGGCCGACTACGTCACGGAAGTGCGATTGCCGGTCGCCCGCTGAGGCTCTGAGCTGCTCTCCAATATGCTGGGCGGCGGAGGTCGGCCTTGCCGTCACGCTGGGACTGGCCGGCGTCGGAGTCGCCGATGCGACCCTCGCCACGCTCGCCTATCGGCTGGTCTCATTCTGGACACCGATCCCAGCGGGCGGGGTGGCCTGCCTGCTCTACCGACACCGATACGGCGCGAGCGCCGAGCCGATCAGTCCAGATTTAGGCCTGAGGCCGGCAGCTCACCGAGCCCGAGCCGGCAACGCGATCCAGCTGGTGAAGCTCACTCGCCCGTGGCCACCCAAGGGCCGCTGTCGTCGATGCCCAGGGCTTGCAGGATCGGCCTGCGCGTGCCCGGGTAGATCAGCAGCCCAGCGAGGGCGGCGCCGATCAGCGTGCCGCCGATGAGCCGGGAACCCCAGTGGCTGCGGCGTCGCGGGCGAACCACCCGTTCGCCTGCATCCTGCAGCGCGGCCACCATGCGATCGAGGTCTTGGCGGACGCCGTCGTCGAGGCGCTTCGAGACGCCCTCGTTCGTCAGTCCTTGATAGAGATGGCGCCCCGCGACGATGAGCCCCCGCATATCGCCGCGCAGCTCGTCGTCTCCGAGGATGCGGCGCAGGTAGGGCGCGGCTGTACTAGCCGCCGTGGCAGCCCAGAGGACCTTGGCACGGTTGTTGTCGAAGGCCATGGTGTTCTCCTTTCCTCCTTGCACGCCTCAGGCCGGTCGCCAGCTGCGGGCCGCGGCTGCGCGGTGCGACGCTCACGCCTCGCAAGCCGGGCGTGATCATCCTAGGCGGCGCGATCTGCCTGCGTGTCGCTCACCCTCTGGTGGTCGCGGCTCAGGGCCTCGCGTGCCTGGTCGATGACACGCTTGAGTATGCGCGGTTCGTCGCTGCCGATGCGCAGACGCCGTCCCCCGGCGAGCGCGACCTCGAGCAGACCTAGGGGGCTGTGGGAGGTGGCGGTCCGCATCACGGTCACACCGTGACCGAACCGGGCGCTCTCGCGCACGATGGCACACGACACGATCTCGGCCAGCGAGATCCGCCTGCCGATCAGTCCCGGACCAAACTGCACGGTGAGCGCGCCGTCTGTCACTGTCACGGTCAGGCCGGCGAACAGATAGAGCGCCACACCAAGTCCCATCGCGCTGCCCAGGAGTGCGCCCTGACGCGTCACCAGCCACAGACAGGCGAGCATGACTGCGAGCGGACCAACGGTCAGGGGCAGCAGGCGACTCACGTATGTCCGACGGTAGAGCAGCATCCCGCTCAGCCTCCTCCCGCAGGCGTTGCGCTCGTTCTCCAGGCAGGCCGCCCGGCTCGACACGGACAGCCTTCGCCGGACTTGCGCGACGTCGGCGGGCGGGTGCGCGGCGAGCGCACCCGCCCCTTATGGATCTGTCAGCTCACCGCCGCGATCTTGACGATCGGCTGATCGTTGTCGGTCGGCATCGGCACGAGCCCACCGAGGTCACCGATCACGTTGACGAGCTGGGTGTCGGCGGGCACGACGATCTTGCTATTGTGATAGAGCGCCCGTTCGACCGCTTCGAGCTTGCGCAGCATCTGGGCGTTGCCCACGAAGTACCTGTCGGCGGCCTCGTTGACGAGCTGGATGGCCTGCGCCTCGCCCTGCGCCTCGAGGATCTTGGCCTGTCTGATGCCCTCGGCCTTCTTGATCTCGGCACGCCGTGCGCCGTCGGCCTGGGTCTCGGTCGCGGTGGCGAAGTCGATCGCCGCCACCTTCTCGTTGTCGGCCTTGACGACCTTGTTCATGGTCTCCTGCACGTCGCGCGGCGGGTCGATCTCCTTGAGCTCGGTGCGTAGGATCTCGATGCCCCAGCTCGATGTCTCGACAAGCAGCGTCTTGCGCAGCTCCTCGTTGATCTTGCCACGCTCGCTGTTGGCCGACTTCAGCGACAGCGTGCCGATGATGTTGCGCAGCGTGGTACGCGCCAGGTTGACCACTTGGTTTTCGTAGTTGGTGACGTTGTAGAGCGACGCCTTGACGTTCTCCTCGTCGGCTCTGACCTTGAGGTAGACCTGGGCGTCGACCTTGGCGTTTAGGTTGTCGTTGGTGATGATCTCCTGCTGCTGGGCCTCGACCAGGACCTCGCGGATGTCGACCTGGTACATGCGCTCGATGATTGGGATGACCGCGTGGATACCCGGTCCGGCGTAGCGGTTGTACTTGCCGAGGCGTTCGATCAGGCCGCGGTGGGTCGGGCGCACCATGCGCACGCTGCTGCGCGCCACGACGATCAGCACGACCACGACCACGGCGATGACGATCGCCAAGGTGATGGTCGCGCCGGAGACGGCTACCATCGCGGTGACCTTTCCTTTGCAGGTTTGAGTACGGTGCTCATGAGCCTCTCCTTCGCATCTGACAACGGGCCGCATTGGGCTCGAGGCGCGGGTGGCGCAGATGGTCGGGGTCGGTGGGTCGTGACGACTCGAGGCTACCTGCAGTCAAGGGCTCCCAATTGAGCCTTGCGCCCGAATCATTCCCGCTGGTTCAAGTCTGAGACAAGTGGCGGCGGCGAGCGTCGGCAGGTGCCAGTGACGAGAAGGCCCGCCGGCTCGCCGACAGGGTGTCGCTGACACCAGTCTGTGCGGGCGCGGCTCTGGTCCCGTTGAGCGATCTGAGACGCTGCCGTCGAGGGCGCGCGATGGGCGCGGCGACGGCGATGGCTGGCGTTCCGCACCATGCGCCTAGATTCTGCTGCACAGGGGACAACTAATTGTCTGCTACTAGACGTGTGAGCTCTAGAGGCTACTGCTGGTGACCTTGCGTGGTGGTCGTGCGTGCGGTGACAGACCAAAGGCGCATCGACGTACATCGACCACGGAGGTCCGGGATGAACGGCTGGCAGAGAGATGCCGAGACGCCGGAGGCGCGTCAACTCCACAGGCGCGCGAGCTGGGGCGAGCACAACTGGGGCTGGATGCTCGCTCTTGGCGTCGGCATGATCGCACTGGGGATCGTCGTGTTCACTCATGCCTTCGGCAGCCTCAGCGCCCTCGTGTGGCTCACCGGCCTCTTCCTGCTCATCATGGGTGGCAGTGAGCTGCTCTGGGCAGCCAGGTCCGACGCGTGGCGCTCGCGTCTGGCGGCCGGATCGATATCCGTCGCAGGCGGCGTCGTCCTGCTTGCTTGGCCCGGCGAGACACTCAAGGTCCTCGCCTTCCTCACCGGCATCACCTTCCTGGGCTGGGGCCTGGTGAGTCTCCTGACGGCGCTCCGCCGCCGGCGCAAGGGCCAGAGCTCGGTTGAGGACATGGTCGCTGGCGGCGGGCTGGTCGTGCTCGCCATCCTGGCAATGGCCTGGCCCGCGGCGACGGTCACGATCGTCGGCATCCTGGTCGGGCTCGTCGCCGTCGCCTCGGGCGTCATGACGGCCGTGGGTGCGCTCGGTCTGCGCAGGGCGGGGCGCCGATTCGAGATGGAGCGCGAGCGGGCGCGTGCCACGGCCGCCTAGCCTCGTCACCTTTGGTCACCAGGCCACTGCAGCCGCCCTTCGTTGCCCGCCACGACTGGCAACCCAGGCGGGCAGGAGCCGCTACAGGTCGTCCCGGTTGCCCAGTGGGGGGCTTCCTCAGATGATGCAGGTCTGTGAGTCAATATGGTCTAGAGGGACGATAGGGCCATGATCTACGTGAGCGGGGCGCCGGGCAACGTCGGCACCGAACTGGTGCGACTCCTGTCGAGTCGTGGCGAGCAGGTGCGCGCCTTGGTCCACCATGCGGGCGCAGCGCAGCACCTGCAGTTCCCGGGAGTGGAGACCGTCGTGGGCGACCTTGCCCAGCGCAGCTCGTTTGCCCACACGGTCGCGGGCGCCGATGCAGTCTTCGTCAACTCCGGGCGCGAGTCCATCTTTCTGCAGAAGAACCTCATCGATGCCGCCGCCCATGCCGGGGTGCGTCTGCTGGTCAACCTGTCGTGGCTGGGAGCCTCGGAGGACTCGGCCTCCCAGACGATCGGCCGCTGGCATGCCGAGGTAGAGCGTCACCTCGAAGACAGTGGGGTATCCTTCACCGTTCTGCGGGCCAGCGCGTTCATGCAGAACTACCTCGGCCAGGTCACCGCCTACGACCGGGTCTACGGGACCACGACAGACGGAGAGTCCAGCCTGGTCGATGCGCGCGACGTCGCGGCGGTGGCGGCGACCGTCCTCACTGAGGAAGGCCACCAAGGCAGGCTGTACGAGGTCACCGGCCCGCAGGCGCTCTCGAACCCGGCCGTCGCTACGATCATCTCGACGGTTACAGGCCGAAATGTGCATTACACCGAGTTGAGCCCCGAGCTGCTGGCCGACGGCTATCACAGGGGTGGGCTGCCGGAGTGGTTGGCTTTCGACTTGGTCACAGCCGAGGCCTACCGGGCAGCCGGCCACCTGTCGCTCGTGAGTGACGTTGTTGAGCGGGTTGGCGGAAAGAAGCCGTGACCTTCGAGGCGTTCGTGCGCGAGTTCGCCGCGGCGCAGGGCGCGGAGCCTGCTTGGCAGACCTTGCACTGAGGGGCGTGCCCGAGCTGCACACGGGGCACGGGATCCACCGCCTGGGTACCCTCTCCTAAGCGCAAGCTCAAGGGCGACGCTCGAGGCGATGTTCCCCGACCGCCGGGTCGTGACCGTGCCCGGCCGCGAGATCGTGCTCGGTGGCGGTAACGTGCACTGCATCACGCAGCAGCAGCCGCGCGGGTCAGCTACACGTCGATGAAACTACCGTCTTGTCTTCTCATGATCTCCCGCGGCACCGGAAAGGAGTTGTAGCCGTGAGCGCTCATGTGGGCGCAGTAGGCACCGACTCCCTCGATGACCAGGCGGTCACCGATCGCAGCTTCCCGTAGCAGCCGGGGCTCGACGTTCTCGGGATCATCCGGGCTCGGAGTCAGCAGATCGCCCGCTTCACAGCAGTGGCCAACCACCACGTATTCTCTTGATCGCGCACTGTCGTTGACGACGACCATCGGGTGCTGAGCGCCGTAGAGGCTGGGCCTGAGGATGCCGTCCATGCCGCAATCGAGCTTCAGGAACTGGTAGCCGTCCGGGCCCGTGTCCGAGGTGTCTTGTATGGTCGTCACCAGCGAGCCGGCATTGGCCACCAGGAACGTGCCGGGCTCGATCTCCAGGTGCAGCTGGCGACCGGACTGCTCAGAGAACCTGCGGACCTTCTCGGCGACTACTTTGCTTACGGCCTGCAGATCGGTGGGCTCTTCGTAGCTCATCCGCCTCACCCGGAAACCCCCGCCCAGGTCGAGATGGGTGACCTCGGGCAGCTTGGCGATCTGCCCAAGGCTGAGCTCGGAGGCCCGTAGCCACACGGTGGGTTCGGCGCCGGAGCCGACGTGGGTGTGGATGCGGTAGATGGTCAGACCCCATCTTTGGGCGATGTCCAGCATCTCTGGGATGTACTCATGCCAGATGCCGAAACTGGCGGTCGGGCCGGCCGTGGTCGTCTTTTTGGAGTGACCGCTGCCGATGCCGGGGTTGATGCGCACACCGACGCAGCCGGAGGGGAAGAGCTTGCCGAACTGCTCGAGCTGGTGCAGCGAACTGGCATTGAACTTGACACCCAGTTTGCCCAGGTCGGCGAGCTGCTTGGGCATCTCCTGGGTGGTGATCTGGACCTTCTCCGGGCTGATGGCGGCCCGCAGCGCCACTGCTGCCTCATAGCCGGAGCTGGCATCGAAGCGCACACCGGCCCCATCGAGAACCGCAAGGACTGCCGGGTTGGGATTGGCCTTCATGGCAAAGCGCACGGTCAAGCCGAACGGGGCCTGGAAGGCGAGCGCCAGGGCGGCCTGGCGCAGGATGGTCGCTTCATCGTAGACGTACAGCGGCGTGCCCCAGCGCGCGGCGATCTGCGCTACCTCGTCGGCGCTGAGAAAGACCAGGTTCTCGATCGGCATGGGCCTCCGTGGCGGGCGTCGCCGTGGGCTTGGCCACGAGCGAGCCGCCGCTTCTCAGTGTCTGGCGCTCTCTTGGTGGCGACCAGAGCCCGGTTGTCGGGTCGCTACAATGATAGCCCCCGGACGAAAAGAAGGACCGCGACATGGCCCGTTCAACAGAACCCGGAAACACCGAACTGCAACGCGGACACAGGTAGGCGCAGATGGAGAGCCCGGGCACTTCCGACAGTGAACTAGAGTGGCTGCGGCAGCTGGAAGACTACGTGCAAGAGGTGCTGCGCAGCAGGGCAAGCCGAGACGTCAACGCTCTGCAAGAGGAGCGTGCGACCTTCGGCGAGCACGCCGCCGACGTGCTCGCCGCCAAGGCGGGCAGCTGGACCTTCATCCTGAGCTTCCTCGGGTTGCTCGGCCTGTGGATCACGATCAACACGGTGGTACTCCTGCGCCACTGGGATCCGTATCCGTTCATCCTGCTCAATCTGGTGCTGTCCTGCCTTGCGGCCATCCAGGCGCCGGTCATCATGATGAGCCAGCAACGTCAGGCGACTCGCGACCGCCTGCAAGCGGAGAGCGACTACCGGGTCAACGTCAAGGCCGAGATCCTGCTCGAGCACCTGACCAAAGAGGTCGAGGAGATCAAATGGCGTCTTGCGTCCGCCTCGGGCACGGGAATCCCGCCGGACTCTGCCCGACGCCCGTGAGTGGGGAATCCCGCGGCCCTCTCGCCTCAGGACGCGCAGAGCCTGAGCTACGAACAGCCGCTGCGGCTGGCATGCCGCCCTCGTTGCTGTCCTGGTCGGGGCGCGATGTCGCGTGATGTCGGCAGGCAGTCGCTCGTGAGGCAGGACTGAAACTCTGCTCTGCGCTGAACGGTAACGTCGGCTCTGGCGCAAGATAGGGTCTTGCCGGGAAGATGACATGCCGGCAAAGCCAAAGGAGGTGAGCGGCCGTGGCGGCTCGGACGAAGGGCGGCGACAGGAAGGGCGGGAACGCCAAGAAGGGCACTGCTAAGAAGGGTGCGACCAACAAGAGCGGCTCCAAGAAGGGCGCCGTCAAGTAGACGCGCGACTGGGCGGTCGACGCGGCGCTTGTCGCCGCCACGGGCGCCTCGATCCAGTTCCTATCACAGTACGGTGCCGGCTCTCGCCTGAGTGCCGGCGGGGCGCTTCTTGGGCGAGGATCCCGGCATGCAGAACGCGATCTGCGTCGCGGCCTGGGCTTGCCACTTTGTCGTGTTGGCGGGCCTTCTGGAGGACGCCGCACCGGCCGCCAGGCGCGGTGTGAGCCCAGACGACTGCGCGGCGACCATCCTCCATGACGGCCCTCCTGTTCCATCGGATGGTCGACGCCGCGCGAAGCCGCCCGTCAGCCAGCCGGACGAGACACGAAACAGCGGCGAGCGGGCCTGGATGGGCCCGCCCGCCGCAACGCGAAAGGGGAAGTTCCGCTCCCTCTGCTTGAGGCTGCTGCTTCCTACATCATGTCCCCGTAGCCACCACCGGGCGGCATGCCGCCAGCAGCCTTCTTCTCGGGCAGGTCGGTGACGATGCACTCGGTCGTCAGGATGTTCTTGGCGATCGAGGCCGCGTTCTGCAGGGCCGAGCGGGTGACCATGGCCGGGTCTACGATGCCGGCCTTGACCATGTCCTCGTAGACGCCGCTCTCGGCGTTCAGGCCCTCGCCGGCGGGCAGGCCCTTGACCTTGTTCACCACGACCGAGCCCTCGAGCCCGGCGTTCTCGGCGATCTGGCGCAGCGGCTCCTCGAGCGCACGGGCGATGATCTGCTTGCCGGTGCGGAAGTCGACGTCGTCGGACTTCTTGTCGACCTTCACCGACGGGATGGCGTTGACGAGCACGACGCCGCCGCCCGGCACGATGCCCTCCTCGAGGGCCGCTCGGGTGGCACTGAGGGCGTCCTCGACGCGGTGCTTGGTCTCCTTCATCTCGACCTCGGTCGCGGCGCCGACCTTGACGACGGCGACGCCGCCGGCCAGCTTGGCGAGGCGCTCCTGGAGCTTCTCGCGGTCGAAGTCGGAGTCGGTGGTCTCGATCTCGGCCTTGATCTGCTTGATGCGGCCCTTGATCGTGTCGGTCTTGCCGGCGCCGTCGATGAGGGTGGTATCGTCCTTGGTCACGACGACCTTGCGGGCGCGACCGAGCTGCGTGACGTTGGTGTTCTCGAGCTTGAGGCCCATCTCCTCGGTGATGACCTCACCGCCGGTCAGGATGGCGATGTCCTCGAGCATGCGCTTGCGGCGGTCGCCGAAGCCCGGCGCCTTGACGGCGACGCAGGTGAACGTGCCGCGCAGCTTGTTGACGACGATGGTGGCCAGGGCCTCGCCCTCGACGTCCTCGGCCACGATCAGCAGCTGCTTGCCCTGCTGGATGACCTTCTCGAGCACGGGCAGGAGGTCCTGGACGGCGCCGATCTTCTGGTTGGCGATCAGGATGTAGGGGTCGTCTAGGACGGCCTCCATGCGCTCGGTGTCGGTGATCATGTACGGGCTGAGATAGCCCTTGTCGAACTGCATGCCCTCGGTGAACTCGAGGTCGAGCCCGAACGTGTTGGACTCCTCGACGTTCACCACGCCGTCCTTGCCGACCTTCTCGATCGCGTCGGCGATGACGTCGCCGACGGCGCGGTCGCGGGCCGAGATGGTGGCCACCCGGGCGATGTCCTCTTTGCCCGAGATCTCCTTGGAGGCCTTCTTGATGGCCTCGACGACCTCGTCGACGGCGGCCTCGATGCCGCGCTTGATGGCCATCGGGTTGGCGCCGGCGGCCACGTTGCGCAGGCCCTCGCGGACGATCGCCTGGGCCAGCAGGGTGGCGGTGGTGGTGCCGTCACCGGCGATATCGTTGGTCTTTGTGGCGACTTCCTTGACCAGCTGGGCGCCCTGGTTCTCGAAGGCGTCCTCGAGCTCGATCTCACGGGCGATGGTCACGCCGTCGTTGGTGATGGTGGGCGCACCGAACTTCTTGTCGAGCACCACGTACCGGCCCTTCGGGCCGAGGGTGATCTTGACGGCATCGGCGAGAGCGTTGACGCCGCGCTCAAGGGCGCGTCGCGCCTCGTCCTGATACTTGAGTTCCTTAGCCACGCTTCCTCAGCCTCCTCTCTATTTGACCGTGGCGAGGATCTCGCTCACCCGCAGGATGAGGAGCTCTTCGCCGTCGCTCGTCTTGTACTCGGTGCCCGAGTACTTGCCGTAGATGACCTTGTCGCCGACCTTCACGTCCATCGGGACGCGCTTGGTGCTGGCCTCGTCCCACTTGCCGTCGCCCACCGCTACGATCTCGCCGAGCATGGGCTTCTCTTTGGCCGTGTCGGGAAGCACGATGCCGCTGGCCGTCTTCTCTTCACCGGTGACCGCCTTGATGATGACGCGGTCCTCGAGCGGCTTCAGCTTCATAGAACCCTCCCTTTCTGTGCCGAATCTGGCACTCGGAACGTACGACTGCTAATCAGGGGCGTTCATGGTATGGCCCGCGTAAGGAGCTAATCAAACGATGGATGCGCCCCCAGATGTACGACTGCACCGGCCTGTTCGCCGATCGTGGTCGGCTGCAGAAGTCCCGCGACCGGAATCGTCCTCGATTCGTAGGCGGGGGACTAGTTTGGCCAGAGCTTAAGTTCGCAGGCTATGGCGGCATGACCCGCACCGAGCGATCGCCTGAGCCGTTGGTCATCCTGACCGCGGATTCAACGGTGCAAATCAGTCCCGCTCCATTGTCGTCCACGCATAGCACGCGAAGACCACTCCGCCGGTTTGGCGCCGCCTGAGGCGCCGTGTAGCATGAGCCACCCAGGGACCGCAAAGGAGCAGCTCATCGGTCTTCTCGACTTCCTCCCGGGTTTTGGCGCGCGCGACATCGCGATCGACCTCGGCACCGCCAACACCTTAGTCTATGTGCGCGGCCACGGCATCGTGCTCTCCGAGCCCTCGGTGGTCGCCATCGACCATCGCTCAGGCGAGGTGCACGCCGTCGGGGCGGAGGCCAAGCGCATGCTGGGCCGCACGCCCGGCTCGATCTCCGCCATCCGACCCTTGAAGGACGGCGTGATCTCGGACTTCGAGGTCACCGAGCAGATGCTGCGCCACTTCATCGCCAAGGCCAGTCCCGGCAGGTGGGCCCACCCCCGCGTTGTGATCTGCGCGCCCTCCGGGGTCACCGGCGTCGAGCGGCGCGCCGTGATGGAGGCGGCCTACTCCGCCGGGGCGCGCTCGGTTGAGTTGATCGAAGAGCCCATGGCGGCCGCCATCGGCGCCGGCCTGCCGGTGGGCGAGCCGACCGGCACGATGATCGTCGACATCGGTGGCGGCACGAGCGAGGTCGGTGTGATCTCGCTGGGCGGCATCGTCTGCTCGCAGTCCCTGCGCATCGCCGGCGACGAGTTAGATGAGGCCATCATCGGCTACGTCAAGCGGCAGTACAAGCTGCTGATCGGCAGCCAGACCGCTGAGGAACTCAAGTGTGAGATCGGCTCCGCTTACCCGCTGCCCAAAGAGGAGCAGGCCGAGATCCGCGGGCGCGACCTGACAAGCGGCCTGCCCAAGACCATCGTGCTCTCCTCGGCAGAGATCCGGGCGGCCCTCGAGGAACCCGTGCAGGCCATCATCGACGCCGTCAAGGCCACCCTCGACAAGACCCCTCCCGAGCTTTCCAGCGACATCATGGACCGCGGCATCATGCTGGCCGGCGGCGGTGCGTTGCTGCGCGGCCTGCCCGAGCGCCTGCGCAGGGAGACCGAGATCGCCGTGCAGCTGGCCGAGTCGCCGCTCACCTGCGTCGCCCTGGGCTCGGGCAAGTACCTCGAGGAGATCGACACCATCGCCCGCAGCAGACGCAGGCCGCGAGTCAGAGGCCGCTCCTAGGGTCAAAAGCGACCCCGTCGCCCTGCCGTGAACATGCGGCCGGAAGCGCCGCTGACGGGGCCCCGCGTGAAGGCGAGCGCGAAGCGACGCCCCGCGGTGTCGCCCCTCCAGCCGTCGTCGGCAGCGTACGGACGGGAGCACAGAGCGGAGATGAGAAGTGCGTCGCGAGCTGTGCTTCGATGCGGATCGTGACTGATCTGCCGCGCTGCAGCGCCGATCCGCCTCGGTGCGCAAATCCCTGCTAGCCGGACCCCTTGCGCCGCTCTTCTCTGAACCTGCGCGAGGCCACGACCCTTGCACACTGGACGGTGCAGTAGAGGCTCCCGCTTCTTTTGTGCTGGTCGTACCTGGCGCGTCCCTGCTGGCGTACGAACAGGCGAGCGCAGTCCGGCCGTTGGCAGACCCGATACGGCGTTTGTTCTGCGATGTGGTTCCACAGCTGCAGGCAGAGCACCGCGTAGAGGCTGGGGACGGCTTCAAGCAGACCGTGCCCTGTCCAGGGTTCCTCATGGATCTCGAGGCGTGCGTGGAAGTCGCGCAAGGGCTGATGCAGGCACTCGGCCATGAAGGCAAGCGCCTCACGTATCCCCGCGCTTCTCCACAGCTCAGGCGTGACCCAGCGGCTCTCCCACTGTGCTTCGACCTGATCGAGGGTGAGCAGTCCCTGGTAAGCCTCGAGGATGCGTACCAGGTCCCGCAGCAGCCGGGCGTGCACCCGAAACTCCTCGAGGTGGCTGAGGCCCGGCGGGCGCTTCGCGTGCCCGCGCTCAGCCAAGTAACCGGCAAACGCCTGCTCGATCAAGGCGAGCACTCCCGGTTGCCCCGGCAGATAGGCGCCCGGTAGCTCGCGCCAGTCCGGCTGGCCCAGCGGCCCGTAGGCGGCCACGAAGGCAGCCACCTGCTGCGCATCGTCGAGGTCCATCTCGCGCAGTTCCCGCAGATACAGCTCATCGGGCACCGTGACTGCCCTGCCGCGCTGACCACCGCGCGGTCGCGCTTGTGAGAGATCGCGCGCAAGGAAGCCGTCCGGCGTCACTGGCAAAAGCGGATAGACCAACAGCTGGGGCAGGGGCAGGGGCCCCGGCGGCCAGGCGCTCAGGCGAAACATGGGCTCGGGAGGGTTGTTCATACCGGGCTCAGTGTAATACATTTCTTAAAACTTTGACTTATGACGTGTCGACAAGGACGGTGCCTGTGGCGGGACTGAAGAGCAGATTCGAGGCAAAGCGAGTTCACAGATCACCTACAGGTCGTAGTGCCGCAGCCGGAGGCGCAGTTGCCGGCCGCGCCCCGTCGGTCGGACAGTCTGTCCTAAGGGAGAGTATATGACCAGCAACTTCGAGCCCACCAAGCTCCCTTGGCCGGAGGAGGATAACTCCGGCTCGCGTGCGCCGGATGATGGCCGCGCTGGCCTATCGGTTGAGTGGTGGCCCACCGAGCGTCCGACCCCCTACGCTCGTAACCCGCGCGTCGCACCGGAGGAGGCAATCGCCAAGGTCGCGGCCTCGCTTACCGAGTACGGTTGGCGTCAGCCCATCGTCGTTGATTTCCAAGGTGTGATCATCGCCGGCCACACCCGCCTGCTGGCCGCCAAGCGTCTCGGCCTTCCCCAAGTGCCGATCCACGTCGCCACCGACCTCAGCCCGCAACAGGTCAAGGCCTACCGCCTTGCCGACAACCGCACCGCCGAGGAGAGCTCCTGGGACCTCGAGCTGCTGCCTCTGGAGATCACGGAGCTTGCCGACCTGGGCTACGACCTGCGCGTGCTGGGCTTCGACCCCGACGAGCTCGCCAAGCTCACCTTCACGCCGAGCGAAGGCCTCACCGATCCCGACGAGGTGCCCGAGGCCCCCGCGGAGGCCATCACCAAGCCGGGCGAGCTCATCATCCTGGGCGACCATCGCCTGCTCTGCGGCGATGCCACCAGCGCCGTCGACGTCGCGCGCCTGATGGACGGCCGTCGCGCTGCTCTCATGGCGACAGATCCGCCCTACCTGGTGGACTACGACGGCGGTCATCATCCCGACACCTACGCAAACGGCGGCAAATGGGGCAGGGCCACGAGCAAGGGCTGGGATGCCTATCACGACCCGGCAAGCGCGACCGCCTTCTACACCGACTACCTGCGCGTCGCGGTCGAGTGCGCCCTGAGCGACGACCCGGCCATCTACCAGTGGCACGCCATGATGCGCGCCGACCTGGTCTTCGCCGCCTGGCACGCAGCCGGTCTGCTGCCCCATCAGGTACTGATCTGGGCCAAGAGCCGGGCCGTGCTGACCTACTGCGACTACCTCTACGACTACGAGCCCTGCCTCTACGGCTGGATCAAGGGTCACCAGCCGCGCCGGCGGCCGCCCAACGACGCCCGCGCGCTCTGGCAGATCGACTCGAAGATCGCAGACGGCGAGGACCGTCACCCGACGATCAAGCCGGTCGAGTGCTTCCGTCGGCCGATCGTCTACCACACCGTGCCCGGCGAGATCGCCTACGAGCCCTTCGCCGGCTCGGGCACGGCGCTGATCGCCGCCCAGGAGCTGGGGCGGACCTGCTATGCCCTCGAGCTCGAGCCCGTGTTCTGTGACATCATCGTCAGCCGCTGGGAGCGCTTCACCGGCCGTCAGGCGCTGCGTCATGCCTAGATCGACCGCCGCCGAGGTCGCCCGGCGTGTCGATGCCCTCTACGACCTGCTGCTGCAGGGCGTCGGGCGTCACGGCATCCAGGCCTACGCTACAAGCCACGGCTGGGATGTCTCCTCGCGCCAGTTGGACACCTACACCGCCCGCGCCAAGGCGCAGCTTGCCAAGGCCGCGGAGCGTGACCGCGCGGTTGAGCTCGGCCGCGCCCTGGAGCGGCTCGACCTGCTCTTCATGAAGGCCCTGGCTGAAAACGACCGGGCCGAGGCCCGGGCCGTGCTCAAGGACACGACCGAACTCCTCGGCCTGGCCGCCGCCCAGCGTCACGAACTGAGCGGCCCCAACGGTCAGCCCCTGGGGGCGAGCATGGCCGAGCGCGCCGCCGAGTTCCTGGCCGGCCTCGAGCGCCAGGCTACCTCCCAAGCTCCGCCAGCCGAGGAGGAAGATCATGAGTGACGACCTGCGCTCGCTGCGCGAGCGCCTCGCCGCCCTGCCGGTCGAGCAGCGCGCCGGCTTTCTTGAGGCCCTGCCGGCCGAGGTCCTGGCGGCAGCCGCCTATGAGTGGCCCTTCTGGGCGCGCCCCGACCAGCTCGAGCCGCCCGGGTCCTGGCGCACCTGGCTGATGAGAAGCGGCCGCGGTGCGGGCAAGACCAGGGCCGGTGCCGAGACCGTGCGCAGCTGGGTGGAGCGCGGCGTCTACGGTCGGCTGCACCTCGTCGGGCGCACCGACGCAGACGTACGTGAGACGATGGTCGAAGGGCCCTCCGGCCTGCTCACCGTGAGCCCGCCTGGCTTTCGGCCGCTCTATCGTCCGCGACTGCGCCGCCTCATCTGGCCCAACGGCGCTGAGGCCTACCTCTTCTCGGCCGAGGAACCCGACCGCTTGCGCGGCCCCCAGTGCGAGGCCGCCTGGTGTGACGAGCTCGCCAGCTGGAAGTACCCGGAGGCCTATCAGAACTTGCTCTTCGGGCTGCGCCTGGGGTGCGACCCGCGCTGCATCATCACCTCGACGCCGCGGCCCACCAGGCTGATCCGCGAGATCATCGCCCAGCCGACCACTGCGCAGACACAGTCCTCGACCTACGCCAACCGCTTCAATCTGGCCCCGGCCTTCCTCGATCAGATCATCGCCGACTACGAGGGCACCCGCCTGGGGCGCCAGGAGATCCACGGCGAGGTCCTCGACGACGTCCCCGGGGCGCTGTGGCATCACGAGCGTCTCGACGAGCTGCGCGTCAAGAGAGCTCCCGCCGACCTGAAGCAGATCGTGGTGGCCGTCGACCCGGCAGTGAGCAGCTCCGAGGAATCAGACGAAACCGGCATCGTGGTGATCGGCACAGACGAGCACGACCACGCCTACGTGCTGGCCGACCTCTCCGATCACTGCGAGCCGGTCGTCTGGGCCCGCAGGGTGGTGGAGGCCTACCGTCGTCACCAGGCCAACGTGGTCGTGGCCGAGACCAACCAGGGCGGCCTGATGGTGCGCGACATGCTGCGCCAGCTCGAGTCCACCTTGCCCGTCAAGATGGTGCACGCCAAGCGTGGCAAATACCAGCGCGCCGAGCCGGCGGCCGCCCTCTACGAGCAGGGCCGCGTACACCACGTCGGCTGCCACCCTGCCCTGGAGGACCAGATGTGCACCTTCACCGGCGACATCGACCGCCGCCAGGGCTCACCCGATCGCGTCGACGCTCTGGTCTGGGGGCTCACCCACCTGCTCATCAAGCATCGTGAGCCCGGGGTGGCGCAGAGCATCGATCTCCTGGGCCGCGGGCGCACCGTGTCGTTGGGCGGCGGCTGGACCTGGACCGGCTGACGCCCGTGGCGGCGCCCCTGCAGGCGAGGGCGGTGGGCGCGCCGCGACCGTCGTATGGCCGATCGCAAGCTACCAGGATCCTTGCCATGGGTATCTTGACTGCGCTATCGATGCAGAAGGGGGGTGTGCGGTCATGAGACTTCTCAAACGGATCGATCGCGCAGTGAGGGCGATGACACGAGCGATCGACGTGACCATCGCCGTGGTGAAGTTCGTGGTCGTCCTCTCCGCGACGCTCGCCGGGCTCTCGGTGGTGACCGCCGTGGTCGCCTACCTAAAGTGCGAGCAGTGGACCAAGCCTGCGTACCGCTGGGCGCGCGACAGATCGGGTCGCTGGAACATCACACCCTGGACGCCGGCCGGCGCTGACGGCGCCGGACCGGAGCCGCTCGTGCAGCCGATGCCGAGCGACAGCAGCGCGAGCTGATGCGCACGCTCGATGCCGCCATCGACATCGCGGCGCCATCCGAGCGGGTTTGGGAGCTGATCAGCGACCTTGCCGGCTACGCGCGCTGGAACCCCTTCATCGTGCGGGCCAGCGGCGAGCTCGTGGTTGGTGGGCGGCTGCACATCACCATTGCAGCCCCCGGGCATCGGCCCGTGAGCTTCAGACCGAGGGTCGTCGAGTTCGAGCGCGGTCACAGCGTCACCTGGCTGGGCCGCACCCTGCTGCCCGGCCTCTTCGACGGCCACCACACGCTGTCGGTGGTAGCGACCGAAGGCGGCGCCCGCTTTCGCACAAGCGAAGATGTCAGCGGCATCCTCGTACCGCTGCTGGGCGGCATCATGCGCGACTCCCAGCGCGGCTTCGAGGCCATGGCCGCCGCCGTCAAGGCGCGGGCCGAAAGTCGCCGAGAAGGGACCTGACCGCGCCGGCCGGGCGACGCAGACGAGGAGGCGGAGATGACCACGATCGCCATCATCGGCCAGGGCAACGTCGGCGGCACGCTGGCCCGCAAGTGGGCAGCCGCCGGTCACGCGCTGGTCCTGGGCACTCGCGACCCGGCCGGCGAGCGCCCACAGAGACTGGCCGGCGAACTGGGTGAGAAGGCCAGGGTCGCTGCGGTCGCCGACGCGGTGCGCGCTGCCCAGGTCGTGGTGTTTGCCATCCCGGGGGCGGGCATGGCGACGACTGTACCGGCCATCGCTGCCGCCCTGGAGGGCAAGATCGTCGTCGATGCCACCAACAACGTCGGGGCCAAGCCGGCACACAGCGTCGACCTCATCGCCGCTGTCGCTCCCAGCGCCCGGGTGTTCCGCGCCTTCTCGACCCTTGGTTGGGAGAACTTCGCCGAGCCGTCGATTGGCGGCGTGCAGGTCGACCTCTTCTACGCCGGCGCTGAGGGCGATGCCGACGCGCTCGTCGCGGCGCTGATCTCAGACATCGGCCTGCGGCCGCTACGCGTCGGCGACCGCGCCCAGCTCGACCTTCTCGAGGGCCTCACGGCGCTGTGGTTCACCTTCGTCTTCCAGCAGGGACGCAGCCGCCACCTGGCCTTCAAACTGATCAGCGACTAAACGCTTGCCGACAAGGTGCCGACACCGGGCCGACCGTTTGCGTCAATGGGCTTCCCGTGGCGACTCCTGAGCCCTCCTCGGCGCACGAATCGTGCGATCTCGTGCGAAGTAGCGCACGAAAAGGCCCCATTTACTTCGCACTGAACCGGCCCAAGTGGGGAAGAGCCAAGCGAAAGTCCTGCAAAGGGGCAGGAGCGACGGTCAGCGAGGGGACGAAACGTTGAACCATTTCGCAGTAAACGGCTCTCCGGGTCCCTTTTCGGCCCCGATTCGCCCGCCTCAGATCACGACTGAAAATCATGGTGTCGACAGTTCAATTCTGTCCCTCGCCACCAGCTTTTTGTCCCTGCACGCGGCGCATTTCCGCACCGTCTGACCCTGGCGCGATGCCGGCCTGATCCTGCCTCTGGCCGCCTGTGTGAGCCTGGAAGTCACCCGAAAGCCGACATTCGTGCGCAACTGAGCCTCGCGGGACCTCTGAACGGGGGGACGGAGTGAGGATAGAACAACGGGTGGGCGATCACGTTCTCTACTAGGTTGTGCGGCCTCAGAGATGTAGCGACACATCCCGCTGCTTTCAGCGATACATCTTAGCGGCACCGAGCACCTCCGCAGGGGTGCGCCCCTGAGTCAGCCTGCCGGTGTGGGCGCGGTCGAAGTTGTAGTAGGCAAGGTAGCGCTCGAGCTCGCGCCGCAGGCCCATGTACTTGGGGATGAGGTAGCGGGCGAAGGCTGGCTTCCAGCACTCCTCCAGGATCGTGCGCTGCACGCGCTCGACGCAGCCGTTGGACTGGGGACGCCCAGGGTAGATCAGCGTGTGGCGGGCCTCGAGGCGGCGCAGGGCCTCATCGAAGGCGTGGTTGCGAAACTCGCTTCCGTTGTCTGTGGTCACGCGCTCGAGGCGCCAGCCGCAGGCGGCAAGTTCGCCCGCCACGCGCTTGGCCAAGGCACTGGCGAAGCGCACGTCCGGGTTGCGCGGCGTGACGTGCAGCTCGGCCCAGCAGAAGGAGCTCGCGGCGTCGATCGCGGTGTACTGCCACACCACGCCCTTGGTGCCCGCCAGGCGGCCGATGCAGAAGGCGTCCATCTGCACGAGCTCACCGGGGTGCGAGACGTCGAGGTGGCGTTCCTCTGCGGGCTCGACGTGCTGCGGCTCGGGCGGGGCAGCATAGCCGGCGATCAGGGCCAGGCGCCGGCTGCGCGTGCCCAACCCGTGGCGGGCCAGAACGCGCCACACGCCGGCCGGGGAGACGGCGAAGCCGCCCCAAAGCGGCCGGGCGAGCTCGGCCGAGATGCGTCGCGGCCCCAGACCGGGGTGGCCCAGGCTGAAGGCCAGGATGCGCTGCTCGATAAGCACCGGGATCGAGTTGGGCATCTGCGGGCTTCGACGCTCGCGAGGCCGCAGGATCTCAAGCCCGAAGCGCTCGGCCATGTGCTGCCAGCGGTAGAAGGTCGAGCGGTGGATGCCGGCCAGGCGGCAGGCCATGGCCACCGAGCCACACTCACCCGCCAGCGCCAAGATGCGTAGACGGTGGCGATAGATGACATCATCATTGTTCATCGGGGCGACCTCCTGCTGCTTAGAGATTGGCGTCTTAAGCAGACAGGATGGTCGCCCCGACTCACAAGGGCGTGAAGGCCTCCTATGTCGCTACGACTCGTAGATAGGACATACTAGGTCGGGGTTAGTCTGGAGTCCAGTCCGCGTTCCCGTCGCCCTCGCCGAGGCTGTCCGGCTTTCTGTCGGCGTCTCTGGAGTCCTGCAGCTGGCGAGCCGTTTCGGCAGAGGCCGCTTGAACGGCTGGCAGCGCTGCGAGGTACGCGGCCCACAGACCGAGCCGACCTTCACCGGCGGCGCCCCGGGCCTCACCGCCTACGACTACTACACCGACCGCGCGCCACGCAGACCTTCCTCGACGACGTGCCGACGGCCGAGGGGACGCTGCTCGAGTGGATCTACGAGGACATCGCCGTCTGTGCCGGCCGGCGCCCGGGCTGGATGAGCGAAGACGTGGCGGGTTCGCGGTAGTCCTCGCCACAGCCGCGGCGCACGGCGGGTTGCTCAGCCCTCTGCGCCATGGTGCGGGTCGCCGGACGAACCACATGCCGTTCTCCCGGCGGCATGCCGGCCTCGAGTCGGAGCCGGCGACCGGCGCCGATCTCCGACGGCTGCAAGGATGACCCTGCGCCCTCGTCCTAACGCGCCCGCGACCAGGCGCACAGTGATACGCTTCGCGTAGTGGGGTCGCCCCGGTCTTCCTCGTCCCCCTGCTGCTCGCCGCCGCGGCGCTGCCCATCGCCGGCCACCCCGGCAAGGCACGATCCGGGCGACCTTGAGCAACGGCAAGGAGAGCGGGATGGACTCGATCGGCCATGCACCGCCCCCCAGCGGGCAGCTGCCGCCTTCCCACGACGATGACCGCGTTCGACGGGCCGCCGAGGAGTACCGGGCGCAGCAACGCAGCCGCCGACGCATGACGTGGATCGCGGCCGCGGTCGCCGTCGTGATCGTCGTGGCGCTCGTGGTCCTGCACGCGCTCTGATATAGCGCACGGCAGACTGCGCCGGATTTGAGCCGGAGCCGGCGATCCGAGCTCCGTCGTGTCGAGTTGCGCAGTTGCTTACACGTGAATCTTCCGCGCAACCTCTTGCACACTCGCCGGGATGGCGCTGGCCTGGTTGGGCCATTCGGGAGGAGTGCTCTTGACGTCGTCGTTCAAGCCGTGAAGAAGGCCGGGGTGGAGTTGGAGTTGGAACGCGATGTTCCACCGTTCACTCTCGCGTCGGTCGCTATACCCCCCCGGCGGCGCCCCGGCAACTCACCTGGAGGTGAGGCAAATCAGGTTCCTCACGGCCATGTCTGTCCGACGCTTTGACCCGCCGCTGAGCGGAGCACGGGCCGGCTGTACACTGGGAGCGAACTCGGGCGGCACCGGCATCCCCGGTGCAAGCCGCGTGCCTGGCTGACGGCGGGAGGGTGACGATGGACTGGAAGTTCGCAGACCAAAGCTACGACGACGAGCTGGCTCTCGCCAAGGCCATCCTTGCAGCAGCACAGCCGGCGATCGTGCAGCTCGGGCCGATCATCCTCAGAGTCACCTGGAAGGAGGCCGATCAGCCCGCAGGCGAGGACTGGAGCTACATCGTGCGCAGCCGCACGATCAAGCTGCAGCCCTCAGCCGCCGAGGCGATCGGCCAGGACGGGGAGCGAGCCGCGGCCCTTGTCGAGCACCTGGGGGTCATCACCCGCGAGCACGGGGTCGCCTACGCGAACCTCAAGCCGAGCCACGGCGAGATCGTCAACCAGCCCCAGTGCGAGCAGTACCTCGGCGAGACGCTCAGAAGCGTGCACGACGAGGTCCACCGCTTCCAGGAAGGATCGTGAGCACGCATCACGCCAAGGACCGGTCAGTTCAGTCTGCGTAGCAGCGCGATGGGCAGGTAGAAGACCTCCTCCTCGCCGGTGAGGGGATCGCCGATCAGCGTGGTGACATCCGAGGCTTGCGGGCTGGCCTCGAGCTTGATCAGATAACCACCCATTTTCTCCTCGACCGCCCAGCCCGTGCCCCCGGGGGTGGCGATGCGGTCGCCCACTCGGATGCGCGGCGACTCGAGTGCGAGGTGCTCCTTGCCCGCGCGCCGATAGCGTTCGAACTCGCGGCGCTCGTCATCGCTCCACTCTGCCATGGTCACCCTCCGTCCCTTGGAGCCGAGTCTGGTAGCGGAGAACGACATACCCACCCAGTGCCCGAACGGCTCAGCACATCAGACTGCGAGGTTCAGGCGGCCTCGTAGCTGGCGATCAGCTCGGCCGCCTCGGCATCGACCTGGGGCAGCACGTGCGAGTAGACATCCAGGGTGAAAGCCACCGTGGAATGCCCGAGCCGGCGTGAGACGATTGCAGGGTTGATGCCCTTGGAGAGCGCCAGGGTGGCGTAGGTGTGGCGCAGGCCGTGCAGCGGGATCGGCGGCAGCGCCGCGGCTCGCACCAGACGTCGAAAGAGGGCACTGATGCGTTCCGGGTGGAGCTGCTCGCCGTTTGCCTTAGCGAAGACCCGACCGCTATCGACCCAGGCGTCTCCGGCAACCTGCTGTTCGCCAAGCTGGGTGGCGGCCAGCTCGCGTAGCGTCGCCACCGTCTCTGAGTCCAAGGCGATACGGCGCCGTCCCCGCCTTGTCTTGGGCTCGCTCTCGCGCAGCTTGCCGTCGATCGGCACAAGCGCCCGTCTGATCGCGACCGAGCCTGCCTCGACATCGATGTCGGGCCACATCAGGCCCAGCGCCTCGCCCCTTCTGCTGCCGGTCATGGCCAGGAAGCGCCAGAGGGGGTAGAGGCGGTCGCCTCTCACGCTGTCTAGGAAGGCGTGGAGCTGCTCCTCAGACCAGACGGCAAGCTCCTTGTGCTCGGCCGAGGCGCGTGGCGGCTCGGCGAAGCTCGCCGGGTTTGCCTGCAGGTAGCCCCACTTCACGGCGTCACGCAGGGCGCGATGCAGCACGGCGTGGACATGATGGACCGAGTTGGGGGAGAGGCCGCCTGTGCCGCGCACCCTGCCGTTGGCCAGCAGCCGGGCGTAGTGGGCGTTGATCTGGGCGGGATTCAGGCTCTGCAGCTTCAGCGCTCCGAGTTGCGGCACGAGGTGGGAGGCGACCAGCATGCGATAGCCCGACAGCGTCGTGGCCCGCACGCTCGGCTCAATCGCCGGCAGCCAGACCTTCATCAAGGAACTCGCGCACACTGAAGTGGCTGGGCGGCACGTAAGTATGCTGCGCCAGGGTGGTGAGCTTGGCGGTCAGTGCCGCCTGGCACTCCCTGCGGCTGGCAAAGCCTGCCTTGGTCTCCCGGCGACGCTCCTCGGTCTCGCGCAGTCGCCCCCCGCAGGACGGGCAGCTCTCCTTGGGCTTGCGCTCGACCCAGGTGCGCCGCCCGCAGCTCTGGCAGCGCTGTGCTGCGTAGACGCCGACATCGAGGATGTACTCCCATGTGCCGGCCGGCTGGCGCTTGCGGATGTGGCCCCGCGTGTCGGCCTCCTTCGATCGAGCTAGCTTCGCTCTGGTATGGGAGTCCAGCAACGCTGGCGGGCGCACCGAAAGCACGGGGAAGAGGGCCATGGGCGACCACTTTGGTGCGGGGCTTCCGTCCTCACGAGAGACTCACCCGGAGCTTGCGAGAACCTCGGCGCGGCAAGGTACGCTCCTTGCGAGCTTCCTCCAGGATCCCCCTGACCCAGGGATCTACCGGGCCCGCCGCCTTGCTCCCCCCAGACGGCGGGCTCCTCTGTGTGGCGGCTGGCTCCTGCCTTGAGGCAGTGGTCGATCAGAGCCCGTGAGCCTCTCTACGAGGGTGAGCGGGCTCTGCCCGCCCTGCGGGCCGTTGCGCCTAGGTGACGAGCGGCCTGCGCCGGTGCCGAAGTGAGTGCTGCATCCCTGGGCGAGCGCTGCCGTGGTCTGCAGCGAGGTGGGCGAGCAGATCCGGTCGCTCGGCAAAGGCCGCATCACAGGAGGCGCAGCGGAAGGTAATCGGCGCACCGATCGGCGACCCCGACCGTTCCTCGTGGAACAGGTAGTTATGCAGGTCAAGTTCCCGTTCCGAGTGGATCCTCACGCCGCAGATCTCGCAGCTGTGGGGCTTCCAGGGGTTGATGCTCATACCCATCGAGATGTGCTGGGGCAAGGGCGCCGCGGCACGGCGCGGCGCATGGGTCGCCCGGCACCGCTGGGCTGCGAGAGGGTGAATGCGGCATGCGACAAGGAGGCATCCTCCGGGCTTGACCTGGTTGTGGCGGTTCGCAGGAGAGCCGAGCGCTGTAGCGCGGCGCTCGTGGCGAGCGCCAACCTCAACTCAAAGATACGCCGATTCTCCCCTGCGACAACCGATCACGAAGTCGGCGGGCGGTCGGCGAGGTGTGAGAAGTGCCTGCAAGCGGGCCATATGCGACGCTACAGGACAACAACAAGTCATGCGCGCTATTCCTGTGAGCATGGCCCTGGGAGAGCCAACTAGATATGAGGAGTGGGTGGGACTCAAACGAGCGAGTCTCCGGCGAAGCCGGGGCGCTTCAAGCTGCTGACCTCTGCTGGTTGTAGAGATCGCGTACCTGGGCCGGCGCCAATCGTCTGATCTTCTCCTTCCCCGGTCGTCTGAGCGAGCGGTGGCGACGGCGCGAGTTGTACCAACCGATGTAGGTGACCAGAGCGAGCTCGAGGTCGAGCCGGGTCGGCCAGCGGAGTGGACCCCCGACAACGATCCAAAACCATACTTCAACCTGGACCGATGTCGGGGGTCCACGCTCTCGTCAGTCCGCTAAGGCGTGAGGGTCGGCATCTGGTCGCCCGTGCAGCCCGAATCCGTCGTGAAGTATGCCGCCACGGTGGTCGGCTCGTACGCGGCTCCCGTGGCGTTGTCCTTGATGTAGCCAGTGATGGTGCTGCCGCTCATGTCGATGTTGGTGCAGCTCGTCCAATAGGCGGCGTTGTAGACGTGGTTGGTCGCCGAGCCGGTGTCGAACGTGCAGCCGGTGAAGACGGCCCCATCCACATTCTGAGCCTCGATCATGCGTGCCGACCCGCCGTCGGTCGGCACCGATTCCTTTAGCGTCGAGTAGTCGAAGACATCGTTTGAGAAGGTGTTGTGGCAGGCGCCGAAGCCCGCGGTCGGATCGAGGTTGAGGCAGTTGCCCTCGCCCGCGTAGAACGTGCAGTCGCTCACGGTGTCGTAGCTCGTCGTGCCCAGCTCGAGCTCGCCGTTCCACTGCGGGTCGGCCATGTTGTCGGAGCCCAGAATGGTGTCGCCTTCGATGAGCAGGTTGGCGTTCGGTGCCCAGCCGCCCCAGCTCATCGCCTCGCCGCCGACCGGGTCGAACACGCAGTCCTCGATCGTCACGTCGTAGTAGCCGTGGGCAGTGTCGTCGGTCTCCGGCCAGACGCCGGCCTCCAGGCCCATGCGCGGACAGGCCTCGAAGGTGCAGTTGGAGAAGGTGATGTCGTGCACGTTGCCGGCGTTGCTGGACCAGAGACTGACGTCATTCCAGTTGCTGCTCTGGAAGGTGCAGTTGGAGAAGATGATGTCGCTGGCCGGTGTCTGGTTGAAGTAGAGCGCACAGGCCTCGGCTGCGGCCGGCGCCGTGCTGATGAAGCTGCAGCCCTCGTAGGCCACGTCGTGCTGGCCGGAAGGCACGGTGTAGCCCACGCCGCTTGCCGAGGCGTAGGTCTGGCCGCTGATCACGGTGTCGCCGACCGGAGTCGTGGGGGTCGGCGTGGCCGTCGTCGTCGGCGAGGGGCTTGGAGTGACCGTCGGCGTGGGGCTGGGCGCGGACGACGGCGTGGCCGTCGGAGTCGGGTCGGGCGTCGGCGTCGGTGTCGCCGTCGGCGAGGGGCTTGGAGTGACCGTCGGCGTGGGGCTGGGCGCGGACGACGGCGTGGCCGTCGGAGTCGGGTCCGGCATCGGCGTCGGTGTCGCCGTCGGCGAGGGGCTTGGAGTGACCGTCGGCGTGGGGCTGGGCGCGGACGTGGCCGTCGGAGTCGGGTCGGGCATCGGCGTCACAGTCGGCGTCGGCTGCGGCGTGGGCGCGGGATCGTGCCATCTCTTCCAGGCACTCCTCCACAGCGGTCCCATGCGCTCGCTCAGTCTCGCGACCCAGGCGACTGTCGTTCGCGTCAGGCGGGGACGGATGCGCCCGTCGAGGTTGACCGTCCTGCGGTCAACCCGGACGAGTTGGCGGTCGAGGCAAACCAGGGCCGCCCAGCTCCTATCGTCGACACCCGTCATCGCGAACATCTCATCGTTGAGGGTGCTGACGCTGATGTCCAGGCGCAGCAGCTTGCTGCTTGTCTGTGACGCCGCGCTGCGTGCAGCGCGGCTGCCAGGGTGGCTATGCTCGCTCAACGAGTCGATGCGCCGCTGGAGCGTGCTCACGTCGCGGGCAAGGACCTCAGCCCGCATCTCGAGCGGCGAGTGCGGAGAAGCTTGGGCGGGGGCCGGCAGAAGGACTGCGGCAGCGATGACGATCGCGGCGACGAACGGAAAGATCCTGGCGGTGCGCACAGCGGCCTCCTCGACGAGACAGAGCGTGAGCGTCGGCCGCGTCCGGGAAGGCGGGATCGCACTGGCGCTGCTTGCCTCACACTCATGTGGCGGGTGGACCGTCTGCGCAGACTGGTCGTCTCAAGCTTCGGCAAGAGCGCTCGATGGTTGATGCCTTGCGACGAGGAAGCGTCACCGGGGCTGTCTACGATCAATGCCGTCGCATGGCCGCCGGCCGCAGTCATCCTGAAGAACGAGCGAGCGTGGTAGCCTGCGAAGCGCTCATGAAGGTTCGATCGCCACGTTCGTGACAGGCGCGGCCGGGACCGGAGTTGCAGCTCAGCCGACGGGCTCTCGGGTCGCCGGGCGGGGTCTTCGCCGTTTCGTCTTTGCGGGGGGCGTCGCCGCCGCGATCTTCTCGCGTCGTGCGCTGGCACATTCCCGGTGGCGCGGGTTCCCGGCCGGCTGGCGCTTGCGGATGTGGCCCCGCGTGTCGGCCTCCTTCGATCGAGCTAGCTTCGCTCTGGTATGGGAGTCCAGCAACGCTGGCGGGCGCACCGAAAGCACGGGGAAGAGGGCCATGGGCGACCACTTTGGTGCGGGGCTTCCGTCCTCACGAGAGACTCACCCGGAGCTTGCGAGAACCTCGGCGCGGCAAGGTACGCTCCTTGCGAGCTTCCTCCAGGATCCCCCTGACCCAGGGATCTACCGGGCCCGCCGCCTTGCTCCCCCCAGACGGCGGGCTCCTCTGTGTGGCGGCTGGCTCCTGCCTTGAGGCAGTGGTCGATCAGAGCCCGTGAGCCTCTCTACGAGGGTGAGCGGGCTCTGCCCGCCCTGCGGGCCGTTGCGCCTAGGTGACGAGCGGCCTGCGCCGGTGCCGAAGTGAGTGCTGCATCCCTGGGCGAGCGCTGCCGTGGTCTGCAGCGAGGTGGGCGAGCAGATCCGGTCGCTCGGCAAAGGCCGCATCACAGGAGGCGCAGCGGAAGGTAATCGGCGCACCGATCGGCGACCCCGACCGTTCCTCGTGGAACAGGTAGTTATGCAGGTCAAGTTCCCGTTCCGAGTGGATCCTCACGCCGCAGATCTCGCAGCTGTGGGGCTTCCAGGGGTTGATGCTCATACCCATCGAGATGTGCTGGGGCAAGGGCGCCGCGGCACGGCGTGGCGCATGGGTCGCCCGGCACCGCTGGGCTGCGAGAGGGTGAATGCGGCATGCGACAAGGAGGCATCCTCCGGGCTTGACCTGGTTGTGGCGGTTCGCAGGAGAGCCGAGCGCTGTAGCGCGGCGCTCGTGGCGAGCGCCAACCTCAACTCAAAGATACGCCGATTCTCCCCTGCGACAACCGATCACGAAGTCGGCGGGCGGTCGGCGAGGTGTGAGAAGTGCCTGCAAGCGGGCCATATGCGACGCTGCCCCCGGCACATGCGGCTCTTGAAGTCACCCTCCGAGCCCTGGAAGCGCCGCCACTCCGACGATTCTCCCCGCTTAGTCGTGTTCAGCATAGAAGGGCGACAGATGCGAAATCCGGATCGGTCCACCCAGACCCGATGCACCTTGCCGGTGCCACTGGCTAGCTCGATACGGTCGCCCTCAGCGCACTGAGCAATCAAATCCGCGCCCAAGGTGCCTCCGCAGGCACCCAATTGCCAGCGGTCCGGATGGCGCTCTCTGCGTCTCGCGCGGCCGTTGGGGCGGTGCAACCGACAAGCCTCAAGTATCGGTCGTTGTCCGAGCGCCGGGAGAGGCGCTGCGGGTGATCGGTTCGCCACAACGCTACTCGTGGATCGAGTCGCGCGCCCCACGCACCGTGACGACCACCATCCCGGCCACGAAGACCAGGCCTGCACAAAGCGCGGCTCCGTGGTCCTCAGGCGGTCGCGCTGGCCACATCCAAGGCGTCCTCCATGTGTCGTGCAGTGCGACCCCGGCGAGCACCGCGTAGGCCATGGGACCGACCCAGGCCAGCGCGCCGCCAACGACGGCAGCCGAGAGCAGGCCAATGCCCGTGATCCCGGCGAGGTTGCGCAGCACCGTCAAGTACCCGCCGGGCTGGTGCGCAGCCGCCGCACCGGCAGCGAAGGCCCCGAAGGCGACGGCGGTCAGCCCGAGCGCGGCGCCAAGACGCAGCCATGGCAGCCAGCGCCCGGTGGCGCGCTCGGGATCGCCGAACGGGCCGCCGCACGCCACGGCCACAAGCGCGGCAGCGCCCGCCTCGATCAGCAGCGGCAGGATCAGGCCGCCGGAGAGCCAGTGTTGCTGCAGCTCGACCCGCAGCGCGACGCCGCAGGCTGCAAGCGCAACCAACGTTGTCGGCACTCGGCGGCTGACCAGGTACAGGCGCGCAAGCCGCAGGCCCGCCGAGGCACTGCCGATCCCTCGATCCCGTGAGACTGCCAAGACCTCGGGCGGCTCGTGTGTGCGGACGCTCATCACGGGATCTGGGCGAGAGTGACCTTGCCCGCCTGCAGAGCGACGAGGTGCGTCGCAAGCCAGGCGTGGCGAGCACTGGGCGACAGCGCTGCCAAGCGCTGTGCCGCCGTGTAGGCAGGTGTGCCTGGCGCCGGTCCATAGACAGGGGGGCCGGAAGGTAGGTTGCTCGTCGAGACGAGCGGCACACCGGCCTCCTCGAGAAGGGCGGCCTCAACGGCCTGCTGGGCGGGGCTGCCGGTGATTCTGGGCGGTCCTGCATATACCTGCGGGTTGCGCAGATTGCTGGTGCCACTCACCACCGTGTCGATGAAGGCGAGGCGCGTCGCCGCCTGGCCGACACCGGCAAAGGGCGAGTTTCCCGCCAGGACCTGGCCGATGGAAAAGTCAAACACCGGCGGACTGCCGCTCAGGCTCGGGCCCGCCTGCCCGCTGAAGGCGACCTGATCGACGCGGACCGGCGCGCCCGGCAAGCCGGCCACCTCGCGCAGCACCGGCTCAAGTGCTGCCGTGATGCTCGGCAGGTAAGCGCGAAACGCCGGGTGGAGGAGGATCGGAATGGCGCCGCCACTGGAGACTACAGTGTAGGGAATCGCCCGATCGCTGGCCGCGTCGTGCAGGGCGGGGATGACTACGCCCTGGGGCTCGGAGCGGGCGGTTCCCGCCAGACCGAGGGCCGTCCCGGTGGCCGCCACACCGACGATGACGATGATCGCAGCGACGATGCGTAGTCGACGTCCCCCCGAAGCCCGGCGCAGCCCCATCGCAGCCAGGGCCGCCAGAGCGAGGCCGCCGAGGAACATGACCTGGGCGATGAAGAGGTCGGGCAGATAGGGAGAGAAGACGCCGATTGGGACATCGGGCTGGGGCCCCTGGGGCGAGATCAGGGCATACCCACCGGTCTTGCGCACCGCGAGGTGAAAGCCCACGAGGAGTATGAGAAGCGCACCCAGGGCGACCAGCGGCGCTGTGAAGCGGCCAGGCAGGAACGAACCGATGGCAAAGCCCAGGGCGCTGTAGGCGGTCAGAGCGGCGGCGCCGACCGCCACCGGCCACCAGGGTGGTCCGCCCCAGGTGGCCTGCGAGGCCGTGACGCCGTAGAGCACCGCCACGCAACCCAGATAGATCAGCAGGGCCCAGGTCGTGGTCGCGACCCAACTGAGAAGCTGGCTCAGCCAGCGCGGCCGTGCGGTGATCGCCACCAGATCGGAGGTGTGACGGCGACCATCGCGCGAGCCCATCCAGGCTGCGGCGCCCGCCACAAAGGGCACGCTGTCGGAGAGGAGGTTGTTCGGAATGGCCGAGGCACGCAGGCTCCACAGGGCCGCGTAGCCCATGGCGGTGTGGTAGGCATCGAAGTAGAACAGCACGGCGATCAGCGGCGCCAGCCAAAACATCACGTTGTGGCGCAGCTCCAAGCCGAACAGGCGCGCGGCTCCCACGAGGGGCAGCCCCGCTCTTGACGGGCCGGACCGCAGGAGAGCCGTGGTGGCGCTCATGCGCCCACTCGCCCAGCCACTGCGTTACGGGCGTCGGCAAGCACGGCGCTGTAGCCGCGCTCAAGCTGGGAGTCGCCCACGCCGTGTTCCTCGCCGCGCCCGGCAAGCTCATCGGGCGTGCCCTGAAAGACGATCCTTCCCCGGTCGATCAGGGCCACCTCGCTGCAGGCGGTGCCGACGTCCTCGACCAGGTGCGTGCTGACGATCACGGTGGCGTGCTCGCCGAGGGTGCGCAGCAAGCCACGAAAGGCCACCCGCTGTTCGGGGTCAAGCCCGGCGGTGGGCTCGTCTAAGAGCAGGAGCTCCGGCTCGTTGACGATCGCCTGGGCGATGCCCACTCGCCGGAGCATGCCGCCCGACAGCGTGCCCAGCTTGGCCCGAGCCCTGTCGCCTAAGTCGACCCGTTCGATCGCCTGTGTCACCGCGTGCGGTATCTGCGCTGGCGGCATCTCCTTGAGCAAGGCGAAGTACTCGACGAAGTCGACCACAGTGAAGCCCGGGTAGTAGCCCGGGTCCTGCGGCAGGTACCCGAGGCGCCGTCGGATCTCCTTGCGCTGCGCGTAGGAGCCGGGATCGCGACCCAGCAGGCGCAGGCGCCCCGAGGTCGGCGCGATCACAGTAGCCATTATGCGCAGCAGGCTGGTCTTGCCGGCGCCGTTGGGACCGAGCAGGCCAAAGACGCCGGGGCCGGTCCGGAGGTCCACGCCGGCGACCGCTTGGGTGCGGCCGAAGCGCCGGGTCAGGTCACTGATCTCAACGTTCATCAAGCTCCTCTGGGAATGCGGGTCGAAACGAGGACGATCGCGGCGCAGCAGGCCGCGAAGGCCAGATAGGGAAGCACGAGGCCGGAGGCCGTGACCGCGGCGTCGAGACGTCCCGTGGCGGCCTGGGCGGCCAGCACCATGATGACCCACCCTGACAGCCCCGCCGCCACACCGACGATCGCTGAGCGCGTCAGGGTGGCGGCAGCTAAAGCCAGGGCGCAGACCGCAGTCATGGGCACGAGCCAGCCCAGCGTGAGTGCGGCCGCGCTCCCCGAGACCGCCGAGGCCACTAGGCCAAGTGCCGCGTCGAGCGCGAACAACGCGAGCGCGCGCACGAGCAGCACCATGCGGTCGCTGACCGCCATGGAGCACGACAGCTCCCAGGCGGGGTCGATGCCGGGGCCGTAGGCGTAGGCGATGCCAGCGCCGGCCAACGCGGGGGCAAGCAGCGCCACGAGCGGCTGGCCGGTGCCCAGGGTGGCAAGCGCGCCCGCGCCGAGCACGGCGACGCTCGCGATTAGCCAAGGCAGCAGCAGCGAGGGGGTTGTGAGCAGCGCCCGGGCGAGGCCGGGCGAGCGCAACAGCCGAGCCGCCGCTCGCTCCGGCCAGGCTGGCTCACGACGCCAGACCTCGGTCGCTACGCGCAACCAGACACGCTCGAGGTCGACGTCGGCGGGCACCCCGACGCGTGCGTCGGGCCCCTGCTCGGCGAAGGGGCCTCCAAACGGCTGAGTCATCGCACTCCTCCTTCGGCCGTGCCTTGCTGCAGGGCCGCCCGCAGCAGCTTGCGCGCCCGGTGGGCGCGGCTCTTTACGGTGCCCTCGGGAACACCCATGAGCTGCGCAACCTCGGCCAGCGGGCGGTCCTCTACGTAGAGCAATCTCCACACCTCGCGCTCCGGGCTGCCGGGCGGGCCCAGGACGGCGACGGCCTCTTCAAGCTCCGCTCGCGACAGGGCAGCGTCTGCCGGATCACCAGCGCCCTGGGCACCGGCGGCGAGCAGCGCGAGCGAGGCCAGCTCGGCCGGTCCGCAACGTCGCAACAAGTCGGCCGCCCGACGGCGGGCGATGCCCCACAGCCAGGCGCCCGCCGCGCCTTCGGGCCGGTAGCCCTTGGCGCCGTGCCAGGCGGCCAGAAAGGTCTCCTGGAGAGCATCCTCGACGTCGCTTGCAGGCAGCATCAGGCGCAAGCGGGCCGCAAGCCACGGCGCGTGGCGAAAGAACAACTCGCGCAGCGCGGCGTCGTCGCCACTCGCCAGGCGCCCGATCAGCTCGTCGTCGTCCATCACCTCTTTATCGCGTTCTGGCGGCATTTGGTTCACGCGAAGGTGAAAGAGATTCGTGACAGACTTCGTCGGAGCCATGAAGCGCGGCGGCTGGCTACCGATACCATGGTCTTCTCGGTCCTCTGGATTGAGGCCGGCGCAGCCCGAGCGCCAGTCAGAAGTTGCCACAGGTGCACGCGAACTGGCAGATGCTGACTGACTGACCACGGTGCCACGGCCGAAACAATGCGAGCATCGAGCGCGCTTCTACGCGTACGGAAGACCCGTTGACGTCCTGCGCACAGACACTGTAGCCGTGCCGGCCCCCGGTCCCTAATCGATCTGCCTCGCCTTCTCGAGCGGCTGGACATATTCTCAGGGCAGTCACAGGGTCGTGTGGCAAGCTGTCTTAGTCCATAGGTACGAGAGAGCCGAAACAAGGAGGTCGGTATGCGGCGATTCGGCCTGGCGGAGATCATCGAGGCCGGCTCCTACGGGGAGAGCTTCACCGCCGAGGGCGTGGAGCTGCGCTACCGTCCGCAGTTGCAGCGCGAGGGCCGCGTGCTGCTCGAAGTGAAGTGGCCAACGGTCTGGCAGGATGACACCTGGCGCCTGCTTGAGGTCTTTAGAAGCGGCGACAGCTGGGCCTGTCTGCCGGCACGCGCGGCGCTGAACGGCTTCGCTGTCGGCCAAAGGTTGCGCCTGCCAGGGATCCCCGACCGTCCCTGGCTGCACTACGACGACTGTGACTGCCCCGTCTGCTGCGAGAACGGCGTGCCTACATCGCCGCCGTCGCGGGCGACAGGCAGGATCTGACCCATCGGCCTCGGGCTGCTCGCGCCGGCCTTGCACCGGGGGCGCCAGCCGCTGGGCAAATCGATCGCTAGTGTCGTCGGTTCCGTGTCGGCTGGTCGCTGGTCGGTGCTGCACCGCGCCTCAGCCACACGAAGCGCTCGATGAGGCCATCGACGCGGGCGCGCATGACCTCCTGGTCGGCCACTTCCGGGGTGAAGGGCTAGATCTCCCTACGGGACTGCGCTGAACGCCTCGTCGCGGCTGGCGTGCATGGCGAGGACCCGGTCGAGACCGGTGATCTGAAAGACGCGGCGGATCTTCTCGTGGGGGCAGACGATGGCAAGCGCGCCATCGGTGGCCTGCAGCTGTTTGGTTGCGCCGATCAGCACGCCCAGGGCCGTCGAGTCGACAAACGTCACCTCGGAAAGAAGGCCTGAGCAGCAACGCTCGATACTTCCTGTACCGCCACCTTAAGATGAACGGCATTCCCGAGTCGGCCGGCACCGTGTGGAGAGTCAGTTGGCACTCAGCAGCGTGAAGTCGCAGACGACGCCACCGCGCCTGCACTTCCGCGTCCCTCCCGAACCCTCCCACCTGCTGCGGGCCCGCGAGCGCATCCGCGACTACCTGCGTCTGTACTGCAGCGAGCGCCAGGTAATCGACGATGTCGTGCTCTGCGTGGAAGAGGCCTGCACCAACGCAATTCGTCATGGCGACTCTCCCGAGGACATCGAGATCGCCCTGCGTTTTACCCAGACCCAACTGGTAACCACGGTCAAGGATCAGGGCCGAGGCTTCGACGTCGCCCGCTTCGACCCCGATGGCAGGCCCGACCCGCTGCTCGACCACGGGCGAGGTCTCTTCATCATGGCGAGCCTGATGGACTCACTCAAGCTACGCCTCGACGGAGGTCTTGAGGTGCGCATGGCGCGCCGCGCCGAGCCGTGCTGCGAAGCCACGCCGCTCGAGAGCGGTCTCGGCGAACCTCAGGGCGTGGGCTCGAGCCAACGCGACGCGCGCACTCGCGCCATGCTCGAGGAGATCGATGAGGCCTTCGTAGCCCTGGACTGGGAGTATCGCTACGTCTTTGCCAATCGGCGCGCTTGCCAACTGCTCGGTAAGGCGCCAGAGGCGCTCCTCGGGCGTTCCGCCTCTGCACTCTTTTCCGCCTTCCGAGGCTCCGAGCTAGAACGGGGCTTTCGGGCGGCGATGGAACTCGGCAGGCCGACGGCGATGGAGTGGCAGTCGCCCATCATCGGCTCCTGGATCGAGACCCGCATCTACCCGACCTCGGCGGGTATCACCGCCTACTTCCACGACATCGGCGAGCGCAAGCGCAAGGAGCTTGAGCGTGAGCGCTATCAGGAGGCCTTGCGCGCAAGCGAGGAGTTCCTCGACGGCGTCCTCGGCAGCATCACCGATACCTTCGTGACCCTCGATGCGAACTGGCGCTTTACCTTCGCCAACGAAGCCGCCGGTGAGACCTTCGGCGCGAAGTCTTCAGACTTGATCGGCAGGGACATCTGGGAAGTGGCTCCGGACGCCGTCGGCAATGAAGGCTACGTCGCCTTGCATAGAGCCATGGCCGAGCGCATCAGCGTCGAATACGACGTGGATAATCTCGTCCGCCAGCGCTCCTTTCATAGCGTGGCCTACCCGCTGACCGGCGGCGGCCTTGCCGTGCTCGCCCACGATACGACCGAGCGCGCAAGGACTCAGGCGGCCCTGCGGGCAAGCGAGGAGAGATACCGCACGATCGTCGAGGCCTCGACCGAGGGTATCGCGATCGGCGCACCGGACGGCACCTTTGAGTTCGTAAACCAGCGCCTGGCCGAGATGCTGGGCTACTCAGTCGACGAGCTTGTCGGCATGTCTGGCTCAGATCTTGTCTTCGAAGGCTGGCAGCCCGAACAGGCCGAGGCGCGCGCCGAGCTACACGCCGGCCAGGTGCAACGCCGCGAGATCAAGCTGCGCCGCAAGGACGGTGTGGCGCTGTGGTCGCGCTACTCCGCTACCCCGATCTTCGACGCCCAGGGCAAACACATCGCAAACCTGGTCATGCACAGCGACGTCACGGCCGCCAAGGGCGCCGAGCAGGCCCTGCGCGAAAGCGAGGAGCGGTCAAGACTGGAGCTCGAAACCAAGACGCTCCTGTCCGAGGCAGCCGGGTCACTCACTCAGTCGCTGGCCCTGAGCGAGGTCTTGGACAAGCTCGCTCGGATCATCCTCGCATCGAAAGCCCACTCGCGCGTGACCGTTTCCCTCTGGGACGAGCGGAAACGGCGGCTCGAGGTCCTCTCGTCCCAGGGGGAATCGCCGTTGCCCACCAGCATGGCCATCGCCCTCGAAGAGCTCTCCGAACCCGTCGGGCGGGCAATCGCTGAAAGGATCTCTACCGTCGTTGACTACGACGCCCTGGCACGGGGGAGACGCGGCGTCGGCGACGTGGTGACATCGCACCTGGCACTCGACGTTCCTCTTTACTTCGGAGAGCGCCTCGTGGGCGTGCTCGCTATCGACGATCCGGGCGAACGTCGCGAGTTCGACCAGCGCGAGATCGACTTCTTCGAGGGCATCGCCGGGCAGGCTGCGGTCGCTATCGAGAATGCGCGCCTTTTCGATGTCGAGCGACGGGCGCAGCAGCAGGCAGGGCAAGAACTGCACACCGCCGAGCTGTTGCTCGAGGCCGCCGTCGCGGCGGCCTCCTCGGCCGATCTCGACGGCATGCTGGAGTCGCTCGGCGATCTCCTGCTGCGCGCCACCGACCATTCGCGCGTCCTGCTCGAGCTCTGGCACGAGGAGAGCCAAGAGGTCGAGATCGCCGTTTCCAGAGGCGCGGTCGCCACGCCCAAGCAGCGCTTCGCCTTCGGTGGCATCTCCGACGGCGCCAAGGAGGTGATCATGACCCACAAGAGACTCGTCATCGACTACGCCATGACTGGCATCCCCGGCCCTCAGAAGGCCTACGTGGACGAGCACGCCTTCCTGCTCACGCTTGTCGTGCCCGTGGTCTACCGCGAGCGGCTTATCGGGCTGATCACCGTCGACCAGCCCGGCGAGGCACGACCGTTTAGTCCCAGGGAGATCCAGCTCGTCGAGGCAATGGCCGCCCAGGCCGGGGCGGCCATCGAGAACGCGCGGCTCTTCGAGGCGGAGCGCCGAGCGCAAGAGCAGTCGGCTCAGGACCTGGAGGCGACGCGCCTGCTGCTCGAGGCGGCCAGCAAGCTCAACAGCTGGACGAGCCTCGATGTGCTCCTCAACGGCTTGGCCGACGTCGTGTTGCGCGCGACCAGGCACACGCGGGCTTACGTGGCGCTGCTTTCCGAGGATCGCTCGCAGGCGACCTTTGTGACGACGGTGGGCAAGGACCCGCTACCGGCCCGGACGGTGCTGGCCTGGGACCAGCTCTCCTCCGCGTTGCAGGATGTCCTGACCGACGGACGCCGGAAGATCGTCGATTACAGCAAGCTGCGCGAGGCGCGTCGTGGCGTCGCAGGTTCGCTCGACTCACGCTTGGCGCTTCTTGTCCCAATCCTTTTCGGCGACCGGGTGCTTGGTCATATCGCCATCGATGATCCTGGCGAGCGCAGCGAGTTTACCGATCGCGAGATCGCCCTCATCGAGGGCATCGCCTCGCAGGCAGCCGTGGCCATCGAGAACGCCCGGCTCTACGACGAACAACGTCATATCGCAGCGGCCCTGCAGGACAACCTGATTCATCCCCTGCCCCAGGTCGCCGGCCTCGAACTCGGCGTGGTGGCCCAGACGGCATTCGAACCCGAGCTTGTGGGCGGCGACTTCAGCGACGTCTTTCTGCTCGACGACAGGAGCGTTCTCGTAACGATCGGCGACGTCGCCGGCAAGGGCGTGCGGGCCGCCGGTCTCACGGAGACGGTACGCGCCAAGATCCGGGCCTTCGCTGCGATCGACCCCTCGCCTGCCTACCTGTTGGGCAAGACCAACGAGCTGATGTTGAGGCTCGATCCCGACGATCCCCATGTGACTGTCTTTTGCGCGCTACTCGACCCGCATACCGGCCGTCTGAGCTACGCCAGTGCCGGCCACCCCGCCCCATTCCACCTCGGCGCCTTCACCTGTCGGCCACTCGCCGTCGCCTTCGGTCCACCGCTGGGCACCTTTGAACGCCCATACACGCAGTCGCGCGCCGTGCTCACCGTCGAGGACTACCTCGTGCTCTACACCGACGGCGTCACCGAGGCCCGTCGCGATGGCGGGCTGCTTGGGGAGCGGCGCCTGCTTGAGATCGTAGCAGGCCTGCGTGGTCGTTCTGCGCAGGAGGTCGCCGATGGCGTGCGCGACGCCGCGCTTGCCTTCGCCGGCGGTCGCCTCAACGACGACCTGCAGGTGGTCGTCCTGCGGCTGGCCGGGGAGGGGCGGCCGTCGTGACGCCCCTGCCGTGTCTTGCACGCGCACTTCTTGGCCGGCAACGGGGGCGAGTGGCGTTGCACCGTGTCCAACTTACCTTTCGGCGAGGCGATCGTCTACGAGGAGCTGAGCGAGCCGCTGCGCAGCCGCGGCCTGGCGGCCGCGGTCGCTGAGATCGTCGCGCTGATCAAGCGCTACCAGCCCGCCTTTCTTGTGATCGAGGAGATCCCCGTGCTGCCCGAGTTTGCGGTCGCCGACAGCGTCGTGGAGCTAGTGCTCAGCAAGGTCGGCGTCCGCGATGTGCGTAAACTGCGCGTGACCAAGCTGCGCGGCAGCTCCTTCTTCGGCGGTGAGCACGCCTTCCGCATCGGCGCCGAGGGCCTCGAGCTCTTCCCGCGTCTGACGATACCCGAGGCGCCGATCGACTACGAGCTGGTCGGGGCGCGCAGTGCGACCGGCGTCGAGGCCCTGGATGGCATGCTCTCGGAGGGTCTTTGGAAGGGCAGCTCGACGCTCGTCTTCGGACCTCCCGGCAGCGGCAGGACGCTGCTTGGGCTGCACCTTATCTCCAAGGGCATCGAGGCCGGCGAAAAGGGCCTGATCGCCACCATGCAGGAGAACCCGACCCAGCTGCAGCGCATCGCCAAGGGCTTCGGCTGGGACCTCGAGGCGGCCATCGCTGTGAGCATGCTCAAGCTGATGTACGTCTCGCCGGTCGACGTCTACATCGAGGAGTTCGTCAGCCGGGTGATCCGCGAGGCCCTCAAGCAGGGCGCCCAGCGCCTGCTGATCGACAGCGTCAACGACCTGCAGGCCACCTCGCCGGGCGAGGGCCGCTTTCGCAACTTCATGTACTCGCTGACCCAGGCCATGGCGGTCAATGGCATCTCGGTCTTCATGACCCACGAGGTCGGCGACCTGTTCTCTACCACCGTGCTCTAGCGGCGCGGCATCAGCCGCATGTCCGACAACGTGCTGCTGCTGAGCTATGTGCGAGGCGACTCGCAGATCATGCGGGCGATCTCGGTGATCAAGACCAGGGCGAGCGACCACGATTCGCAGATCCGGCAGTTCACGATCACCGCGGACGGCATCGTCCTGGGCGAGGCCTTCCGCGACTCGGTCCCCCTGTCCGGCTCGTAAAGGACCGAGGCGGTGAGCGACTGTCCGGCCTGCACGGCTCCGCCGCCGCTCCACCCTCTGCGGCGTCGCTCCGATGGGCAAGACGCCTCAGCGGTCCCCGATGCGCGCACGCTCGAAGGTCTGATTCATCTCGGCACCTTGCTGGCCGCCGCACTCTCGCTTCCCGAGGCCGCCGCGCAGCTTGTTGAGTACGGTTGCATCCTCACGGGTCTGCCGGCGTTTGTGCTCCTGGTGAGAGGAGAAGCGGGCGGCGATCTGCGCGTGGCGGTCACGGAGGGCATCCTCGACGACACGGCCGCCGTCCATCTGCGGCCGATCGACGTCGCCGCGCTCGACCTGGAGCGCAGCGGCCCGCGGGTCGTTGCGATCGAGGCGCTCGGCTCGAGCGCACTGGCAGCGCTCTGCGCCCGCTCTGGCTACTGCGCGGCCTGGGTGGCCCCCCTTGTGGTCGAAGGCGTGCGCCTCAAGGGGCTGCTTGTCGGTTTGAGCCGCAGACGCAGCGAGCCGCCAGCCGAAGACCTGCGCAGCATCCTGCGCCTGCTCGCCCTGCAGGCCACGAGCGCCGTCTGGAACGCGGAGCGCCACGAGTCCGAACAGCGCGCCCAGCATGAGCTGCTGCAAGCTCAACGCCACATCGCCGTGACGCTGCAGGAGAACTTCATCCACCCGCTGCCCGAGATCGACGGCCTGGAGATCGCGGCGATCTCAGAGACCGCCTATGCTCCCGAGCTCGTCGGTGGCGACTTTCACGACGTCTTCCAGGTGCCCGACGGCAGGGTGGTCGTGCTGCTCGGCGACGTCGAGGGCAAGGGGGTGCGGGCGGCGGGCATGACCGAGACGGTGCGCACCGCGGTCGGCAGCTTCGCCTTAGTCGACGCCCTGCCGGGGTTCGTCCTGCGCAAGACCAACGAGCTGCTGCTGCGCAGGGGCGGCATCGACGAACAGTTCGTGACAGCCTTCGTGCTCACCCTCGACCTGACGACCGGTGAGGCGAGCTATGCCAGCGCCGGTCATCCTGCCCCCCTGCTCCCGCGGCCGCAGTCCTGCGGTTTTCTCGAGACGGTCTTCGGCGTGCCGCTCGGCACGTTTGCCTGCGAGTACTCGACGGGGCACGTCGTGCTTGCGCCGCGCGACATCCTCGTGCTGTTCACCGACGGCATCACCGAGGCACGGGTCGGCAGCGACTTGTTCGGGGAGCGCCGCCTCGCCGAGGTGCTCTGCCCCGAGCCAGGCCTCGGCCCTCGCGAGGTGACCGAACGCTTGCGAGACGCGACCCTGCGCTACGCCAGCCGGCTGAGCGACGACATGCAGATCCTGGCCTCGCAGCTCACTGGGCCTCTTCAGTCCCAGGGTGCGCCCAGCGACTACGCTTTGTAGCGGTGTCGGAGGGGGTTCGGCCTCAGGCCCGGAGGTCGGGGCTAGCCTAGGGTTCGGAATCTTAGAAGTTGGCCCGTCAGCGATCGCTGCCAGCCTGCGCCGGCGTCTCGAAGGAACTCGGCGCAGTGGCATCCCGGGAGATGGTCAGAGCGCTTCGGCTTGACCTGAGAAAGAGCCCGCACGAGGCCCTTGCAGCGGGGGGCGACAACGAGCGGCCTGTCTTTGTTGGCCAGCAGATCCATGATGCGCACAGCCGTCGCGCACTGCCGAGCCGCCGAAGACTGAAGCTATCCGCTAGAGCTTTCCACGGAAAGATAGGGAGCGGTGACCTGCCACCCGACGCGAGACCGGGCTGCAAGCGTCGAGCCGCCCCGCCAGGGCGGCGCCAAAGTTCCAGAGTCGCCGACCGCGCCTCGACGCCGCCTGCAAGGCTGTGGCGCGCCGGCGTCCGACTGCGGCGGATATCAATCGTAGAGGCGAAGGGCGCGCCACGGCCGTCCGCCGCTGAAGTCGAGGTACTGTGTGCGTTCGATGTGCAGCTCTCCGTTGCCCATGAAGAGCCCCGGTATTCTGCCCTTGTGCAGACGGATGTGCTTGTAGTGGTCCGGGGCAAGGGCGACGGCGGCGCGGTGGGTGGCGTCGCGGTGCCACTCCATAGGTACATCCGCTGTCCAGAAGAGGATGAGGTTGCCGTAGCGCCCGTGCTCGGGCCCCACGTCGAAGTAGCTCAGAAAGCCGAGCGGTGCGTAGTGGGGGAACGTCTCGGCGACGCGGCGCTCGTATTCGAACAGGACGCCCTGGTCCGCCTCTTCGCGCAGACTGCCGAAGAAGCCGACTGCGGTGACGTCGTGGGCCGCGAGCAGGGCACGTCCGTCCGGCACGGCGAGCAGCTGTCTGCCGCCCCCCTGCGCGGTCTCCGAGATGTCGGGGCCCGTCACGTCGGCATCCCAGGTGCGCGCGATCCTGCGCTCGCTGGCAAGCATCGCGGTCATCACCAGAGCGTCGGTCTTGGTCTCGGCCGGGTCAGTGAACGGTCGGTCCGCCACGCGTTCGACGCGGTCCAGGACGCGGTCGTAAGCCGGCCCGGCGTTCGCGTGACCGTCCTTGCCTGCCTGTCGCTGCTGCGTCGCCATCGAGGACTTCCCGAGCAGGAAATGCCAGTCGGAGTTCGGTCGCAAACACGTTGGCGACCGGCGCCCGCACCGCGGCGCCGACCAGGCGTTCAGAAGCGCCTCGGGCGGTGTGTAGAGGGTGAATGCCCGGGCGACACTCGCGCGGTACCCGCGTCTTACGGGCTCGGGATGACCTTCTTGAGGACGTAGTCGAAGTAGCGCTCGACGCCGCCGTCCGGAGCCGTCCACTGCGCCCGCAGGCGCGTCTTCTTCTCTGCGCGCCGCAAGGCAGAGAGCAGTGACCGGTTCAGCTCCTTCGCGCTTGCGCCGACAAGCTCGGCCTCGACGACGAGCTCCCCTCGGTCGCCCGTGATGCTCGCTGCCGGAAGCAGCTCGTGCACCACGGCCCGTGCCGCCGCAGGGTCGTCGCTGCTGATGCGCGCTGCGAGCCGGTAGCTGCGGTCTGCCATGTGCCCGTGCTGCCCGCTCAGGCGGCGAAGTGCTTGGCGGCGTAGGCGCGTACCTTCTCGGCCTGTTGGGGGCTGATGTCGCCCTCAAGTCCGAGCAGGTGTGCAAGTGCGACGTTGGCCCGACCGCCAAAGAGGCGCTCGATGACGCTGTCTAAGACCATGGTGGCCACCTCGTCGCCGGGGATGGCCGGCACATAGACGTAGGCCACGGCGCCGCGATCCTGACTGAGGAGCCCCTTCTTGACCAGGTTGCCCATCACGGTCATGACGGTCGTGTAGGCGATCTGGCGTCGCTCACGCAACGTCTCATAGACATCACGCACCGTGACGCGCTTGCGCTCCCAGATGATCGCGAGGATCTCGGACTCCAGTGGGCCGATGCCGATGAACGGTGTGCCCTTCCTGCCCTTGAGCCAGCTCGCTGTCGTGGGCGGCATGGGCCACCCCCCTTTCGTGATCGCCGCGACTGGTTTCTGATACAGGACTTGCGTGTAGGGCAAGCGTAGCACGTCGTGGGCCATACATCGGCCAGCTTCGGCGGCGCAGCGTGAACTGACTGGTCACGTCCCCGCCCCGTTGCGGGTATCCCGGCGATCCAGAAGCCAGGTCAGAACTGCGTCTGCGGCCTCGGCCAGCTGTCGTAATCGCTCACACGGCTCCTTTGCCCCGCTTGGCGCAGCAGCTCAAGTGAGTCTGGCTCAGCGCCCGACCAGGCGACGACCTCCTGGTCGGGACTGGGCACGCCGTTCACCAGCAGGTAGCGCAGCGCATCCAGAGGATGGGAGAAGACGGGATGGTCGGTATCGTAAATCTCCGGTCGTGCGTGGTGCGGCCTGACCTGGCCAAGCGCCCTGATGAGCCCCCGGCAGCGCGAGGCGACCACCAGCGGCAGCTCCTCGTTTGCCAGCAGGTTGATGATCTGGACACAGCCATCACGCACCGCGCGCTGCTTGCCACAGGGGTGCAGACCGGCCACGGCGAAGACCTCAAACTCGGTCTTGGCGGTCTGGGTGTTGATCGCCTTGCCGGCCGGGTCGCAATAGGTCACAAAGGGCTCCTCGACCGGGTTCATCGCCCAGCCGCCGTGCGGGCAGAACTGGCCGGGCTGACCGTTCAGGCAGGACGGGCTATTGGTGAAGAAGGTGTTGCGCGAGTAGATGAACGCCGCGACACGGCCCAACACGACAAACTACCGTCGAAGATGAAGGCCCCTCGAAACCTCGAACGGGCCGCCGCGCCGCGCCGCTCGCGCAGTCTTTTCAGTACTTCATCAGACTGAAGAAGGCGATTGCCAGCTGGGCGCGAATCAGACTGCTTGGAAGGTTCTTGCCGAGCACGCCACGGGCTCCACGACCGCGAGCCGCGTGCCCTTTTCATTGGAGGGCCCATGGGAGTCGCCAACGCTCTGCGCGATGTTCTTGACCGCATCAGTACCCAAGCCGACGAGCCCTACGACGATGCAGAGGCCTATCAGCACGCCATGTACGACCAGGAGCGCAGCAGGGCTGCTCGTCTCACGGGCGGACCGGCCGGCGACGACTTCGACGACATCTACGTAGGCGGGGCAGCTCATCCCGTCCATGAGACGAGGCAGCTCCACCTTGTGAGCCCGCCGCTGCTGGACTTCGCGCTTTTCGCGCCACGAACCTTCGAAGAGGCTCAGCAAATCGCCGATGCCGTGCGCCGCGGCTGCTGTGTGACGATCGACTTGCAGGGCTGCGACGCGCAGCTGGCCAAGCGCTTGATCGACTTTTGCAGCGGCCTGGCCTACGCGCTCGAAGGCAGCCTGTCCCTTGTGGAGCGCGCCATCCTCCTTCTCACACCGCATCAGGTCGACCTCTCGGGCGGCGGGACAGGCGTTCGCGCCGGCGGCTTCTACAACCAGCTCTGACGGGCGGCGCATGCGAGTCACTGTGATCATGCGACCCCTGGTCGCCCTCGCCGGGTCTTTGCTCATCGTCTGCGCGGCATTGGCACTGGGGTTGCCGACAGCCGCCTCTGCGTCGCCCTCGCTTGCCAGCGCCCGCGCCCAGGCGCGCGCCCTGCAGAGCCAGGTCGACTCACTCGACAACCAGATGGAGATCGTCGTCGAACGCTACGACGCGGCGTCACAGAAGCTCGTCAGTGTGGAGGCGAGCATCGCAAGGAACGAGGGCCAGTTGGCCCGCGCTCGCTACCAGCTCGCCCTCGCCCACCAGCAGCTTGCCGCCCAGCTCGTCGCCATCTACAAGACGCCGGCCATGCAGTACCTCGACGTGGCCCTCTCGGCCCGCACCTTCTCCGACTTAGCGACGCGCATCGCCTACTACGACAAGCTCGGCCAGCAATCGGCTCTCACGGTCCAAGAGATCGCGGTACTCAAGGCGGGGATCGAGCTGCGACACCGGCGTCTCGTTGTCGAGCGCTCCCAGGCGCAGCGTCTGGTGGGCGAGATCGCCGGCCAGAAACACCAGATCGAAGCTGCGCTTGCCCACCGCCAGCAACTGCTGCGCAACGCCAAGGCCCAAGTCCGTCGCATCATCGCGCAGATCCAGGCAGCCAAGGCGGCCGCCGCCGCCCGGGCGGCGGCGGCCGCAGCGGCAGCACGGGCAGCGGCCGCCGCCGCCGGGGTCGCCCCGGTCGGCCTGCCGAGCGGCGGCAGTAGCGCCGACATCACGATCGCCCAGCGCTACCTGGGCGTGCCCTACGTCTGGGGCGGGGCGAGCCCGTCTGGCTTTGACTGCTCCGGCTTGGTCATGTATGTCTTCGCCCAGCTCGGCGTCTCGCTGCCGCACAACGCCGCCATGCAGTTTGGCTGCTGCACGCCGGTCTCGCGAGCGGCACTGGAGCCTGGCGACCTCGTGTTCTACGGTTACTCGCCGGCCACCATCCACCACGTCGGCATCTACGTCGGCAACAACACCATGATCGACGCGCCCTGCACCGGATGCGTGGTGCGCTACGACACACTCTTCAGCGACTTCTACAGCGGCGGCCGGGTGAACTGACAGCCAGCATGGCGCCCTCGTCGGCCTCAACGCTCGCTGGTCCGCGACCGCTGGCGCAGCCTGCGAGGCCACCTGCGGCCCGCTTGTCCGAGCCGGGTTCGCTTGAGCGCCCTCATCGTTGCGGGTCACCTATCTGGCCGTCACGCGCAAGAATGTCCAGCGCGACCGCTCGCAGGCGCCCAGACCCGCAAGGCAGGCCGCGACCGCGCGACGCCCCGGCGGGCTTCGCGCACGGGTGGTGCTCTGGCTGCTGCTCCTTTCGGCGGAGCTGGCTGCCTTCTTCTTTGTCGGCTACCTCATCGGGACGCGCCTGATAGGTCGCGTGCGGTAGCTGCAGCAGCCCCTTCGTCGTTCCTGTGTGCCGCTCGCCGGTTTGGCGCCGCCTGGGGCGCCGTGTAGCATGAGCGACCCAGGGACCGCAAAGGAGTAGCTCATCGGTCTTCTCGACTTCCTCCCGGGTTTTGGCGCGCGCGACATCGCGATCGACCTCGGCACCGCCAATACCCTGGTCTATGTGCGCGGCCACGGCATCGTGCTCTCCGAGCCCTCCGTGGTCGCCATCGACCATCGCTCGGGCGAGGTCCACGCGGTCGGTGCCGAGGCCAAGCGCATGCTGGGCCGTACGCCCGGCTCGATCTCCGCCATCCGACCCTTAAAGGACGGCGTGATCTCCGACTTCGAGGTCACCGAGCAGATGTTGCGCCACTTCATCGCCAAGGTCAGCCCCGCCAGGTGGGCCCATCCCCGGCTTGTGATCTGCGCGCCCTCCGGGGTCACCGGCGTCGAGCAGCGCGCCGTCATGGAGGCGAGCTACTCGGCCGGGGCGCGCTCGGTAGAGTTGATCGAAGAGCCCATGGCGGCCGCCATCGGCGCCGGCCTGCCGGTGGGCGAGCCGACCGGCACGATGATCGTCGACATCGGCGGCGGCACGAGCGAGGTCGGTGTGATCTCGCTGGGCGGCATCGTCTGCTCGCAGTCCCTGCGCATCGCCGGCGACGAGTTAGATGAGGCCATCATCGGCTACGTCAAGAGGCAGTACAAGCTGCTGATCGGCAGCCAGACCGCTGAGGAACTCAAGTGTGAGATCGGCTCCGCTTACCCGCTGCCCAAAGAGGAGCAGGCCGAGATCCGCGGGCGCGACCTGACAAGCGGCCTGCCCAAGACCATCGTGCTCTCCTCGGCAGAGATCCGGGCGGCCCTCGAGGAACCCGTGCAGGCCATCATCGACGCCGTCAAGGCCACCCTCGACAAGACCCCTCCCGAGCTTTCCAGCGACATCATGGACCGCGGCATCATGCTGGCCGGCGGCGGTGCGTTGCTGCGCGGCCTGCCCGAGCGCCTGCGCAGGGAGACCGAGATCGCCGTGCAGCTGGCCGAGTCGCCGCTCACCTGTGTCGCTGTGGGTGCGGGCAAGTACTTAGAGGAGATCGACACGATCGCCCGCAGCAGACGCAGGCCACGGGTCAGAGGCCGCAGGTAGGCGCCGTCACGGCGGCCACCTGCGCGAGCGGGCCGGCGCAGACAGGGGCAGGTCTAGAACTCGGTCTGCGGCGTGGGGAAGGACGTGTAGCCGATGAGGAAGTCGCGCGGTCTGCCCACCGGCCGAGGGGGTCGCGTCTTGGCCGCGTAGTAGCTCGACGGGGCGATCGGCAGCATCTCGCAGATCGGCTCGAGTCCGTAGGCCCTGTGGGCGTCGATGAAGGCGCTCAGCGCTTGCCGTGGCGGTCGAGCTCCGCCCCGAAGGAAGTTGCTGCCGCCTTGAGGATCTCGTTGGCGCGCCGCAGCTCGCGGTTCTCGCGCTCGAGAGCCTTCATGCGCTCGCGCTCGGTGGTCGTCAGGCCGGGGCGCAGACCCTCGTCCGTCTTAAGCTCGGCGTACCCACTTACGCAGCGTCTCGGGTGTCATGCCGAGCTTGCTTGCAATCGAGCAGATGACGGCCCACTGGGAGGGGTGCTCGCGCTCGTGTTCGAAGACGAGCCGTACGGCCCGCTCCCGTACTTCCTTGGGGTACCTGGTCTGTCTGTCCACGGCCTCCATCCTCTCAAGGGTTGGAGCCTCCAGGAAAGCCGGCGGTTCACTGGTCAAGTCCCTCGACGTGGTGTAATTCCTGATCGTCGTCGGGGTCGTCAGGTCGTGAGCAGCGCCACCTCCCGCACCGCCGCTGTCGGTCGCTCGGGCCGGCGCACCTGTCCTGCGCCGTAGAGCCCGGCGAGCGACTCGGCCGAGAGGTAGCGCCGGCCCACGAGCCATTCGTCGTTCTGCTCGATCAGCAGGGCGCCGGCAAGGCGCACCAGGCTCTCGTCGTTGGGGTAGATGCCGACCACGTCGGATCGCCGGGCGGTCTCCTTGTTGAGGCGCTCCAGCGGGTTGGTCGAGCGCAGCTTGCACCAGTGCTCAGCCGGGAAGGCCATGAAGGCCAGGAGCTCCTCTTCGGCGGCCTCGAGCAGCAGCGCCACCTTGGGCGCCGCCGCCTCGAGGCTTGCGACCACCCCGACCAGCCGTGCGCGGGCCTCCTCGAGTGTCTCGGCTGCGAAGATCTGGCGGATGGCGCCAGCGACGAGCGGCTGCTGGGCCCGGCCGCAGTGGCCGAGCATGTCGCGCAGGAAGTGCACGGTGCAGCGCTGCCAGGGGCAGCCCAGCACCTGGGCGATCGCGCGCTTCAGGCCTTCGTGGGCGTCGGAGACGGCGAGCAGCACGCCGTCTAAGCCACGGGCCACAAGGGCGCGCAGGAACTCGCGCCAGAAGGCCTCGCTCTCGGCCTCACCGACGTCGATGCCGATCACCTCTCTGCGCCCGCTCTCGTGCACCCCGTAGGCGACCACGAGCGCCTTGTGACGCACGCCGCCCGCGTCGCGCACGCGCTCCACCTTGGCGTCCAGCCAGAGATAGGGATAGCGGCCCTCCAGCGGCCGGGTGCGGAAGATCCGCACCTGCTCGTCGAGTGTGCGGCAGAGGCGGCTCACCGTGGAGCGGCTCATGGCCTCGATGCCGAGCTGGGCCACCAGGCGCTCCACCTTGCGCGTCGAGACGCCGTTGACGAAAGGCCTCGGCGACCACCGCGACCAGGGCCTGCTCGCTGCGGCGCCGCGGCTCCAAGAAGCTCGGAAAGTAGCTGCCGCTTCGCAGCCGCGGGATCGCCAGCTCGAGGCTGCCGACGCGTGTGTCGAAGCGGCGCTCGCGGTAGCCGTTACGGTAGCTTGCGCGGCCCTCCGAACGCTCGTAGCGTGCGGCGCCGGCGACCTCAGCGACCTCGCCTTCCATGAGCTCGACGAGCACCAGGCGGACCGCCTCGCGCAGCACGTCGGCGTGCTCGCATGTCAGTAACTTGCTCGCCGCCTCGGCGGTGGTCATGCTGTTCGGGTCGGCCATCGTGGTGCTCCTCTCGTCGATGCTCTTGGCGGAACAACGACGATTCTAGGACGCTCCCGGTGGCCGATCTTCGTCAGCTCTCGGGCCTGGAGCTTCTACACCACACTACGGGACTCAACTGGTTCACTCCGGCGCCCCCTCGTGGCGCGACGTTAGGTGTCCTATCCCCAAGTAGTGCTGGCATCCACCGCTCGACCGACGATCGCTGGCCAGTGATGTGCATGAGGCTGGAGAGAGGTGCGAAAAGCCGACTTGTGATGCATAACGGTGGTCGTATTGACTAGACCGTAGGGGAGCGTACATTGGAGGCGACTTCGCTCGGTTCCTTGAGCTACGGAGTCGCATCGATGATCGCTTCGGTCGTCTGCGGGAAGATGCTTGGCCCGCTTGGTCGTGCCGGACACGGCCCCCATATCCGCTGCGATGGTTTCGGAGCGACGAGTGCCGCGGTCGGTCCATCCCAAGACATGGAGGGCGAACCGCTATGACCGATGCCACAGGGGGACAACTGGTCGCGCTCGTCGCGCTTGGCGTGATCACGCTCGTGTTGCTCTGGGTGCCACACGACTCCGTCCAGGTCGTCAAGAAGGGCAAGACTCTCTCTGTCGAGCCGCCACGGGGCGGCCCGAAGAGGACCTACTCCGCCGGTGTGGTGGTGCCCGCCCGCGATGCCGTCGCGGAGACGTGCAAAAAAAAGAACCTCCGTTTGATTCGCGCTCTCGTGGTCGGCGCCGACAATCGCACCTCGACCTCAAAGACCGTGGCGCTGGCCTGGACCTACGCGGTCGTCTTCGCCCTACTCGCCCTGATCATCGCCAAGTGGTTCGGCTCGAATGCCGGCTACCAGGCTCTTCTGAAGCACGGTCTAGGCGACGACTACTGGCTGCTGCTCGGTGGGCCATATGCCGCTGTGATCATCGCCAAGGCTTCGACCAGCGCTCAGGCACAGTCGGGCGGCAAGTCGAGCGCTGCGGTGGGTGGCGCAAGCCCAGCTCAACTCGTCGCAAACGATCAAGGCCAAGCTGACTTGGGCGATTTCCAGTACGTCGTCTTCAACGTCGTTGCCCTGGTCTTCTTCTTCGCGGCGTTGATCCCGCATCTATCGGCTGGCATCCCTCAGTTGCCGTCCTTTCTGATCGGGCTGGCCACCGTCTCTGCCGCGACCTACTCTGCCAAGAAGACCCTTCTGCAGGAGCCCGACCCGACGCTCACCAGCCTAGCCCCGAGCACCGCGCTGCGCAGCCTGGCCTCCAAGGCCACCCAGATCGAGGTCTGGGGCAAGAACCTCATTGTCAAGGCTCCGCTTGGTGACGGGCTCGATCGCACGCCGGCCGTCCTGGTCGCCGGCGTCGAGGCCAAGCTGGTCGCGAGCGAGAAGCGATCGAACGCCGACCGTCTCACTGTCGAAGTCCCGGCATCGGTGCCGGCGGGTCAGGTCAAGGTCACTGCGGTGCGTGACGATGGCGTCGCTGCGAGCGCTCTAGCCGATCAAGACGGTCTGCCGCTCACCTTGACCGATCCGCTCGGGGCGCCCACGCTGACCAGTCTCTGCCCCAGCGCGGTGCCGAGAGGGAGGGCGAAAGTCACCATCGAGGTGTGGGGTCACGGCCTCATCATGCCCGCTGCGGCGACGCACCCTCTCGGACACGAAATGGAGCCGACCGTGCTCATCGCCGGCCAGGAAGCCACCGTCAAGACGTTCGTGTCAGCCTACGGCTCCGATCGACTCACAGTGGAGGTGCCCAGCGCTACACCGGTCGGCGCGACCCTGTTGACGGCAGTGCGCGCCGATGGCGTTGCCGCCGTCACATCCGACGGAAGCGATGGCCTCGCTCTGACCCTGACCATCGGTGACCCCATCGTCACGCGCGTGCTGCTGGAGATCGAAGCTGGGGTTGCCCATGTTGAGGTCTGGGGCAGGGACCTCATCATGACCGACACCACGACGACCCACCTGCCGACTGTGCTCGTCGACGGCATGGGCATCTCGGTCATCGACAGCGATCAGGCTTCTGGCGCCGACCACCTGACGGTGGCGGCCCCGGATCCGCTTCCCGGTGAGGATGCGACGCTGACGGTGGTGCGAGCCGATGGTGCAGTCGGGCAAATGCTGTGGACGAAAGAACCCGAGCCGGCTGCGGTCTAGGCTCGCGCCTGGCCGCCGCGTTGGTCGACCGGTCGGAACGCACCACACGGTGTCAGGCAGAAGCGAGTGGCGCGCCCACGACAGTTGAACCTGAGAGGCGGGGCGCCGACGGCGCCCCGCCTCTTCTCCGTTCCGATCGATCCAGGAGCCGCTCTCGCCGGACACGGCCTGCGCGAGATCCGTGGCGATACGTGGTGTGAATCGGGGAGCCTGCCACGTGAGGGCGGGGGCAGGCGTCGGCGTGAAGTGTGACGGCGCCACCTGCGGCGTGGCCACGATGGTGACGGCGGAGTCGGCCAGCTTCGCCGAACCACGGGTCTCCGCGCCTTTGAGGGTAGGATCGAGCAATGCACGGAGTCGCCCTCGTCGTCTTGGCCGGCTGGGTCCTCTTCTGGATCTACTGGTTCGCCGCCTCCGCAGGGGTCAAGCGGGGACGGGCCAGGTGGGGCAGCTTCGCCGGGGCGCGCATTGTGCTCGTGCTCCTCGTCCTGCTGCTCGTACGGGCAAGGGTCTTCAAGGGTCACCAAGCCGTCACGAGCGACCCGTGGCTCCAGGCCATCGGCCTGGCGCTCTTCGTCTGTGGTCTGGCACTCGCCGTCTGGGCCCGCATCTACCTGGGCCGCAACTGGGGCACGCCCATGTCCCAGAAGGTCGACCCCGAGCTCGTCACGAGCGGACCCTACCGCAGGGTCCGCCATCCGATCTACTCGGGCATCATCCTCGCCATGGTGGGCACCGCCGTGGCGATCAGTTGGTACTGGCTGGTCGCCGTCGGTGTGTCCGGTGCCTACTTCATCTACAGCGCCGTCGCAGAAGAGCGCTACATGACCAAGCTCTTCCCCGATGCCTACCTGGCCTTCAAGCGCTCGACCAAGATGCTCATCCCCTTCGTTTTCTGAGCCTCGGGGTGCGTCGATCGGTGATTCAGGGTGCGGCGTGCGGCTGGTGTCGGACGCAAGGCGACGAGTCCTGCGCGTTCGGCCGCCGTCAGCCGATCGGTGCGGGTGCCGTCGTCGGCCTCGCCCCCCCGGCGTGCCCCCCATGGCGCGTAGCCCTCAGGCTCGACGTTCCGAGCGCCCGCCTGTTGCCCACCCCGCACCGAGCGCCGCCAGCATCAGCAGGTCGGCCTCGCCGGCGACCGGTGGGCGCGGCAGCGTCAGTGAGATCTCGAGCCATCCGCCCGCGTGTGGTGCGCGGGCGCTCAGCAGGTGGGCCTCGCGAGCGTCGGTTCCCAGCGCCGTCGGCGCCTGCGGCTTCGCCGTAGCGGCGCCGAGCACGGTCTCGCCGTCGGCGATCAGACAGAAACGCGCCTCGAAGGAGGTCGCAAGGGCGCCGGCCAGCCGGTCGAGCGAGCCGGCGGGCCCAGAGACCGCGCGCCCAGGCGCGGCGGCCCAAGGCGCGGCAGGCCCGGCAGCCGCGGGTCCAGCAGCGGCGGGCTCGCCGACCGCGGGCGCAGCGGCGGCGAGCGCGCTGAGCTCCCCGGCGAGCGCGGACAGCCGCAGCCGCAGCCGCTCGAGCGCGGCGTCGGTCGCCTGAGCGGCGCTGTAGAGCCGGGCGTTGTGCAGGGCAACGGCGGCGTGTCCGGCGAGCGCCCGGCAGAGACGCAGCTCCTGCGCCGAGTACCGGCGTGAGCGCTCGTGGTCGCAGACCTCGAGCATGCCGATCGCCTTGCCGCGAAAGACGAGCGGCAGCATGAGGATGCTCTTCTCGCCGTAGCGTCGCATGAGCGACACCTCGGCCGCGTCGGCGTCGCGCTCGTCGGCGTTCACGACCAGCGTATCCTGCTGCTCGAGCACCCGCCGCGTGGCGGGCAGGTCGCGCAGCCAGAAGACGCCGGCGGTGGGCCGCAGCCGGCCGCGCGCGTCGTACTCTGCGAGCACGCGCACAGACTCGGCCGAGCGGTCGTACTCGAGGATCTCGCAGGTGTGACAGCGGCAGAGCCGCGTCGCATGTCGCGCGATCTCGACCAGGAGCTCGTCCTGGTCGAGCCGGCTGATGACGTCGAGCGAGGCGGCCGCCAGGGTCTCCAGCTCGCGCTCGCGCTGCCGTTGGGCTTCGAGGTGGCCGCGGTCGCCGATCGCCTGGGCGAGCTCGTCGACGTCCTTCTTGTCGATGCGCCGGTGCCCGCCCGCGGTGCGCCGGCAGGCGAGAAAGCCAGTGTCGGTCCAGCGCCGCACGGTCGCCGGCGTCACGCCGAGCTGATGGGCCGCCTTGCCGAGGCTCAGGTACACGGCGTCCTCCCGCGCTTCAGGATAGGCCTCCGCTGCAAGTTTGCGCAGATTCTCGCGGCGACGATCGGGAGATTCCTCGAGCTTCGCGCCGTTGGCTTACGCTGCGTGATGCTGTTTGCTAGCGGTGTCGGTCCTCAGTTTACGCCGCCGGCGCCGAGAGATTCGCGCGGCGCGCGGAACGCAAACCACTCAAAAGGGAGGCAACATGGCAGCCGGCAGGCTCACCTACCTGAGCGCGGCGGAGCGCGAGTTCATCCGCGAGCAGACCGCACGCGTGCTGGCCGAGGTCGGCGTGGCCTACAACAGCCCGGCGGCGATCGAGCTGCTGGCCGAGGCCGGCGCCGAGGTCGACCGCGAGCTGCTGCGCGCCAGGCTGCCCTGGGAGCTCGTGGAGCGCTGCCTGGCCGGCTGCCCGCGGCAGATCCGCCTGGCGGCCCGCGACCCACGCCACGACGTCACGCTGGGCGGCGGCTCGCTGCTGTTCTGCAGCGACGGCACGGGCACGTTCATGCTCGACGACGTGACCGGGCGGCGCACCGAAGGCACCGCCGCCGACATGCGCGACACCATGCGCCTGCTCGACGCCCTGCCCGAGTGCGACTACATGTGGCCGCCGATCTCGGCCCGCGACCTCGACCCGCGCACCGCCGGCCTCGAGATCGAGGCGATCGCCCTGCAGTGCTGTAGCAAGCACCTGCAGGACGAGGTGCGCGAGGTGGCCCACGTCGCCCCCCTGCTCGAGATCTTCCAGGCAGTGGCCGGCGACTCGCTCTGGAAGCGGCCCATCTTCAGCACCATCAACTGCACGGTCGCGCCGCTCATGCACGAGCGCGAGATGACCGAGGCGACCATGGCGCTCGTCAGGGCGGGCGTGCCCGTGCTGATCCTGCCCATGCCGCTCACCGGCACGACCGGGCCGATGACCGTGCTCGGGAGCTGCATCGTCAACATGGCCGAGCTGCTCTCGGCCGTCGTGCTCTTTCAGCTCGCCCAGCCGGGCTGCGCGCTGATCGCCGGCATCGGCGCCGCGGTCGCCGACCTGCGCACCGGCGGCTACCTGTGCGGCACGCCCGAGGTCGCGCTCATGAACGTGATCTGCATCGAGATGAGCCACGAGCTCGGCCTGCCGGTGACCGGCAGCGCCGTGACGGGCGACGCCAAGGCGAGCAACCTGCAGGCCGGCGCCGAGGGCATGATGACAGTGGTGAGCGAGGCCCTGGCCGGCGCCGACAGCCTGCTCGCCTTCGGCATCATGGACGGCGCCGAGACGGTGAGCCTGGCGAAGATCGTGCTCGATGCCGACCTCGTCGGCATGGTCGAGCGCTTCCTGCGGCCGAGCCTGATCGACGAGACCACCGCGCTGTTCGACGACATCGCCGCCGTGGGCATCGGCGGTCACTACCTGGCGCGCAAGAGCACGCGCCGGCTGCACCGTACGGGCGAGGTCTGGTGGCCGCGTGCCTTCCAGCGCGATGCCTGGGACTCGTACGCCGGCCGGCCGCTGGTGGCCGACGCCGCCGAGCGCGCTCGCGAGCTGCTCGCCTCGCACGAAGTCACGCGGCTGCCCGACGACGTGCAGCGCCACATCGACGCGGTGATCGCGAGCTACCGCGGCGCGGTCGTGGGGTCCTGAGCCCGGTCTCACCCGCGCCGGCACGGGGCGCCGCGATCGACCTCGCCGGCCTGGCCTACGGCATCGACGGAGGCACAGGCCCGGGGAAGACGTTCAGGATTTGCTCGGTCTCGGCGCGCAGGACGGCGTTCGTGGCCACGACGTCGCCGTCGGCCAGCTCCTGTCGGCCCGGTGCTGGCGCTCGCTGTCGTGGGCGAACCAGTGCAGCAGAGCGCCCTGTCTGACCCTGGCGTGGGCGACGCGCCACCAGGGACCGGCGCCGCTGCGGCCGAAGACCGTGTAGCAGTAGCGCCCGTCGCCGACCCCATGGTCGCCGACGTGGCTGTCCTCACCCTCGAACACGAGCGTCTGCGTCGGGTCGGCCGCCGGGTCGGGGTCGGCGGCGAACCCGCTCCGCGACCGCAGCACGCGCCAGCGTGGCGTGGCCAGCCCGGGGACCGGCTCCCAGTCGAGCTGCACGAGCCCTGGGCGGTGCCAGGCGTGAAAGTGGACGAGCAGATGCTCCTCGGGCATGCGCCGCCCCCTTGGCATAGGCGCCGCACGCGGTGCGCGGCACGTTTCAGCGGCATCGTATCAGGCGGCCGCCGGCAGGTCGGGTGGGCGCCTCCGCTCCGCGTCGTCCGGCGAGCGGTGCCTCACTGCGGCAGCGGCTCAGCGTCGCCGACTGCGACCGGCTCGGCGTCGCCGACCGCGACCGGCTCCGAGTCGGATGGTCGGAGCGCGGCCGTGTGGCTTGCGACGAACACCTCGACCAGGCCGGGGTCGAACTGGTGGCCGGCCCCCTTGCGCAGCTCGGCGAGCGCGACGGCGGGCGACAGCGCGGCGCGGTACGGACGGTCGGAGGTCATGGCGTCGTAGGCGTCGGCGACGCCGATGATGCGCGCCCCCAGCGGGATCTGGGCACCGGCCAGGCCGTCGGGGTAGCCGGTGCCGTCCCAGCGCTCGTGGTGGTGGCGTATGTACTCGCGGCCCTTGCCGTACATGCTGAACTGACCGGCGAGCTCGCTGCCGTCGACGGGGTGGGCGACGATCGCCGCGCGCTCCTCGTCGGTCAGGGCGTCGGCCTTGTAGAGGATCCGGTCGGCGGTCGCGATCTTGCCGAGGTCGTGCACGCGCGCGGCCGAGACCACGAGGCCGACCTCCGAGCGCGGCAGCCCGACGGCGACGGCGATCTCCTCGGCGTAGAGCGCGACGCGCTGCGAGTGCCGGTAGGTGTACTGGTCGCGTTTGTCGATCGTGTCGGCCAGCGTGGTCAGGGCGTGGTCGGTCTCGACGCGCACGTCGGCGTAGAGCTTGAAGCCCTTGTAGATCACGAAGATCAGGAAGGGAAAGTAGAGCACGCTCCAGCGGCTGCCCTGGTAGGCGTAGGCCAGCAGCGCGCCGAGCGGCGCCATCGAGATGTAGAGCACGCCGAGGTCGCGCAGCGAAGCCGTCCAGCGGCGCGGCAGCGAGCGCTCGGCGAGCGAGATGACGGCGGTGACGAGAGCGTCGTTGACGGCCAGAAAGACGATGGCCGCGACGAGCACGGCGATCGCGTCGCTGCTCAGGTTGACCGGGCCGGGCGCGGCGAGCCGCCGGTAGATCAGCGCGCCGAGCCCGGCCGACAGGGTGAGCTGGCCGGCGTTGAACAGCACGCGGGTCCAGTGCCGGTGCGCAAGCACGAGGTCGTTGACGACCACGCCGCCGACGGCCACGAGGCCGGCGAAGCAGGGGCCGTAGAGGATCGCCGCCGCGAAGCCGACGGTGAGCGACGGCGAGGTGCTGCCCTCGAGGCTCGACGCCACCGCCCAGTGCTCGCTGGCGGCCGCGGCCGCCAGGAAGATGAAAAGGTCGATCAAGTGACCGCGCGGGAAAGTCTGGCGCGTGGCCGCCAGCAGCACCACGGCGGCGACCGTCACCGCGGCGATGCAGGCCGCGATCGCGGGTGACAGGCGCTCGTGCGCGTCGGGCGGCGACGGCGTCGTCATGCGCGCTCACCCCCGGCCGCGGGCCGAGTGGCGCGCGCGGGCCTGTGAAGCGCCGTTATGGGTGGGGGGATGATCGGTGCCGGGATCGCCGTTGCCCTCTCCCGTCTGTACGACAGCGGGAAGCCCATCGAGGACACCTATCGACAGCGAAGGGCTCAGACTTCAATGCGGCGCATGCTCGCGTGCGCTCTAGGCCTTTCTCACGACGCTCGCCTCGATCAGCGGCCACTGGTTGTGCCCGTCGAAGCCGAGGCAGGTGCCGTAGACGGCGACGATCTCGTTCGAGTGTACGGCGCCGAGAGGGTGGTCGTAGATCACGCTCACGTCGTCGGCCTAGAACCCGCCGAGGTAGTCGACGTCGACGTCGAGCCAGGACTCGGGTCGTCGGCCCGCGGGGTAGCCGGTGAGCTCGCCGCCCGTGCCCGCGTCGCGTTCGTCGAAGACCTGGCCGACGAACGTGAACCGGCGGCCGACGAGTGAACCCGGCCCGCGTGTCGAGCGTGTCGAAGGAGATCGTCTGGTACGAGTCGAGGGGCAGCCGGCGCCTGCCGGGTGGACTCAGCTTGCATGGTGGAGAGCGGCCAGGAACACGCCGAGCAGCGTCACGACGGCCGCCAGAACGAGCCAGCGGCTGAAGCGCTCGCGCAGCACGATCACGCCACCGACGATGGCGAAGATCGGCGCCGTGGCCGTGGTCACCATGGTGAGCACGGCGCCGATCTCGGCGACCAGCACGTAGTAGAGCACCGAGAAGGCGGCGTTCAGCACACCGGCCGCCACGAGCAGCCAGACGATACGCCGGCGGGTGCGCTCGTCGGGCCGGCGCACGAAGACGGCGTGCCGGCGGGCCACGACGAACGGAGCGAGCGACACCATGCCCAGACCCGCGCTCAGGAGCATCATCGTCGTAGTGGCGCCGCCGGTCGAGCGCTCGGCGAGCTCGACCAGCACGGGGGAGAGGCCCCAGCCGGCCGCGGTCACCAGCGAAAAGCCGACCACGACGAGCGTGCCGCCGCCGCGCCGCACGACCGCCCCCTCGAGCGTCGTTCTGCCCGCGAGCGCCGCGGCCCCGTCGAGCGCCGCTGTGCCCTCGACCGCCGCGGCCCGTTCGAGCGCTCTGACCCTCCCGAGCGCCGCGCCCCCCTCGAGCACGCCGACTTCCTCGAGCACGTTGACCCCCTCGAGCATGGGAGCGTGGGGCTCGGGCTCCTCGCCCATCCAGAGCGCCATCAGCACGACGCCGAGCACGGTGAGCACGAGACCGGTGATCGTGAGCCCGTCGAGCGCCGCTCCCACAAAGAGCGCGGCGAAGAGCCCGGTGAACAGCGGGTCGGTCGCGGTGAGCGTGCCGACCACGCCGGCGTGGCCGGAGCGCAGGGCGTAGTAATAGGCGCTGAAGGCGACGAGCCAGGTGATCGGTGCGCTGATCGCCGTGTAGCCGGCCGCCTGCCAGGTGAGCCCGAGGCCCAGCGACCACAGGTGGAGCAGGCTCAGGGGTACGCCGACGGCCGCCAGGCTGAGGCCGCACACGAAGAGCACGCAGAAGTTGACGGTGATCGGCTCGACGTGGTCGAGCACCTGCTTGTTGAGCACGACGACCGCGCCCCAGCAGGCGGCCGCGAAGAGCCCCGCCAGGACCCAGATGAGGAAGCTCGCGCTGATGGGCACCTCTGCCGTCGCGTGCACTGCCGCCGCTCGCGGAGCGGCGCAGGCGGCAGACTATCACGCTGTCAGGTTCGTCCACTTTCGGCTCGGGCGGTCTGCACATCCTCGTCGAGTGATACGGGCTCGCGGTGTGGCCGGCGCCGCCTCTAGAATGGTCGCCGGTCGGGTCGCACGTGCGTGCGGCCGCCCCGCGACGATGAGGGGTGACTGCGAGGCCGCCATGAAAGCCCACCTGCAGGTCCTGAGCACCGCCGAGCGGGCCGAGCTGCACGAGCGCGCGCTGCACGTGCTCGCCACGACCGGCATGCGGGTCGACTCGGCGCTCGCCCGCGAGCTGCTCGCGCAAGCCGGCGCGCCCGTCGATGCCGGCAGCCACGTGGTGCGCTTTCCGGCCGCCCTGATCGACGAGGCGCTGCGTCTGGCGCCCAGACACTTCGCGCTCGGCGCCCGGCGCCCCGGCTGGCGCACCGTCATGAACAGCGGCGCGGCCACCCTCGTGATGTCGGGCGAGGCGACCCGCGTGGTCGACGGCGAGAGCGGCGAGCTGCGGCCGAGCACGCACGACGACTGGCTGCAGGCGACCCGCCTGATCGATGCGATCGACGAGATCGGCGTGTACTGGGCGACGGTCGAGGCCGTGCCGCCGAGCCCGCACCCGCTGGCCGACTGGGTCGACTACAACGCGCGCCTGCAGGCGACCTTCTCCAAGCACGTCCAGGACTCGTGGCTCGACCGCGCCCTGACGCCCTGGGCGCTCGAGGTGCTCGACGTGGTCTTCGGCCGCGATCGCGTGCGCCGCGAGCATCCCTGGTCGTTCCTGCTCACGCCGGTCTCGCCGCTCGTGATCGAGCAGGCCTGCACCGAGAGCTGGCTCGCCCTGCGCGGCTGGGACATCCCGGTCGCCGCGCTGCCCATGCCGATGATGGGCACGACGGCGCCGGCCAGCCTGCTCGGCGCCACCCTGCTCGCCACCTGCGAGACGCTCGGCGTGCTCTGCCTGGTGCAGGCCGCCGAGCCCGGCGCGCCGTTCATCGCCGCGTCCCTGCCGGTCGCCATGGACCCGCGCAGCGGGCGCTACACGAGCAACACGTTCCACCCGATGCTGAGCGCCGCCTGCACCGAGATGGCGCGCTTCTACGGCCTGCCGGTGATGGGCTCGGGCAGCGGCTGCGACGCCGTAGGCGGCGCCCAGGCTGCCTACGAAAAGGCGCCGGGCTCCCTGGTCGGCAGCCTCGCGCGGCCCGATCTGCTGCTCGGGCCGGGCAGCCTCGCCGGCGCCCTCGTCTTCGACCCGCGCCAGGTGCTGGTCGACGTCGAGATCTTTCGCATGAGCGACCACGCGGCCGGCGGCATCCCCGTCGCCGACGACCTCTGGCTCGACGACGTCATCGAGCGCGTCGGGCCGGGCGGCACCTTTCTGGGCGAGCCGACGACCCGTCGCGCCCTGCGCGACGGAACGTGGTTCGCGCCGCGGCTCGGCTGGCACGGCGGCCTCGACGCCTGGCTGGCCGCCGGTCGGCCCTCGCTCGAGGACGAGTGTCGCGAACGTGTCGCCGCGCTGCTCGCCGCGCACGAGCCGCTGCCGCTGCCCACCGACGTGGAGCGCGCCCTGGCGGCGTTGCGCGTCCGGGCGCTCGAAGCCGACGGCCGCTAGGAAGCGTGTCGCCGCGCGCGCGGCAGCCCGGCAGCGAGCGGCTCGCGCCGCGCCACGGCCGCTAGGAGCGGGCCTGGTCCGTCAGGTCGTCGATCCGCCAGGCGGCGAGCGCGGCGACCACCCGGGCGAGGCCGCTCAGGCCGGGACCGGGAGTCTCGTGGAGCGTGGCGTGCAGGTCGACGAACCCGGCGCCGCAGGGCGCCCGGCAGGCCAGCACGGTGGTCGCGGCGGGGGCGGCGCCCACTGCGGCACGCTCGGGGTCGCCGGTGGCGGCGGAGCGGGTGAGCGGCTCACTGCCGCCGGTCCGTCCGGGGTCGCAGCGGGCGACGGCCGAGGGAGCCTCGAAGGCCTCGCAGACGAGGGCCGCCGCGGCGCGCAGGGCCTCGTCGCGCGAGCCCGCGGCGCAGATGTCGCCGACCCGCGCGGTCGTGCGCTCGACGGCCGTCGCGAAGCGCACGGCTTGGGCGTCGGCGGCCTGCTGGCGGGCGTGCAGGCCGGCGCTGTGCAGCGCCACCGAGGCGCTCGCCGCGATGGCCCGCGCGATGCGCAGCTCCTGGCGCGAGAAGCGCCGCTCGCGCTCGCGGTCGATCGCCTCGAGCAGGCCGATGGCGCCGCCGCGGGTGGCGAGCGGCAGCGAGAGCACGCTCTTGATGCCCCAGCGGCGCAGCTCGCTCGTCTCGGCCGGGTCGGCCGAGCGGTCGCTCGCCGTGAGCACGGCCGGCTCGCGGCGCAGCAGCACGCCGCGGATGGTGGGTTCGTCGTCGATCGTGTAGGGCGGAAAGTCGGGCAGGCGGCGGCCGTCGCGATCGAACTCGGCCAGCGGCCGCACTACGCCGCTCGCCTTGTCGAAGGCCGAGATCACGCAGGCCTGGCAGTCGAGCAGGCGGGTGGCCTGGCGGGCGATCTCGGCCAGCAGGTCGGGCAGGTCGAGCTGCCCGGTGAGCGTGACCAGCACGTCGAGCAGCGTGTCGAGCTCGCGCTCGCGGGCGACCGTGGCCTCGCGCACGCCGGTGTGGCGCGACTGGCGCTGGAGCTCGTCGACGTCTTCCTGGCGAAAGCGCCGGTGCCCCCCGGCGGTGCGCACGCAGGCGATGATGCCCGACGCCGCCCAGCGGCGCAGCGTGTGCGGCGCCACGCCCAGGCGGCGCGCCGCTGCCTGTGTGCTCAGGTACATCGCTCTATCTGACCGGTGCGCGGAGCATCTGTCAACTTTGTCCACACTCCGCGCGGCCAAGGTGCACATTCTCGTCGAGTGATGGGCGCTCGTCGGCACTCGGGACGGTTCCTAGAATGAGGCCCGACCCTGGCCGCCGCGGGCGTGCCCCGGTTCGCCCGCAGGAGGACCGATGACCGACTACCGTTCCCGCAGCTTCTGGCTCGACGACCCGACCGACGACCTCGTGCCGCGGCCCTCGCTCGACCGCTCGATCGAGGCCGACGTGGCGATCGTCGGCGCCGGCTTCACCGGCCTGTGGACCGCCTACTACCTGAAACAGGCCGAACCCGGCCTGCGTGTCGTCGTGCTCGAAAAGGAGATCGCCGGCTTCGGCGCCTCGGGCCGCAACGGCGGCTGGGTGTCGTCGATGTTCGCGACGCCGCTCGCCACGCTCGCCGAAGAGAGCGGCCGCGAGGCCGCCGTCGCCATGCAGCGGGCGATGATCGACACGGTCGCCGAGATCGGACGGGTCGTCGAACAGGACGGCATCGAGGCCGGCTACCACAGGGGCGGCATGCTGTGGGTCAGCACCTCGCCGGCGCAGACGCCGCGCCTGCAGGCGGTGGTGGCCGAGCAGCGCTCGTTCGGTTTTGGCGAGGCCGACTGGACCTGGCTCGACCGAGCCGACGTGCTGGCCCGCCTGCGGGTCGAGGGCTGTCGCGGCGCGGTCTTCAGCCCCCACTACGCGAGCGTGCAGCCGGCCCACCTGGCGCGCGGCCTGGCGCGCCGCGTCGAGGGGCTCGGCGCGACGATCTACGAACGCACGCCGGCCGTCGGGATCGAACCCGGCGCCGTCCAGACGCCGGCCGGCTCGGTGGCCGCGCGTAGCGTCATCCTGGCGACCGAGGCCTACACCGCCGAGCTGCCCGGCCACGAGCGCGACGTCGTGCCGATCTACGACTTCATGATCGCCACGGCGCCGCTGCCGGCCGCCGCCTGGGACGAGATCGGCTGGGCGGGCCGCGAGGTGCTGTCCGACGGACGCTACATGATCGTCTACGCGCAGCGCACCGCCGACGGGCGCGTCGCGATCGGCGGCACGACGGCGCCCTACTACTACGGCTCGCGGATCGACGAGCGTCTCGAACGCCCCGCGGCGATCTACGAGCGGGTGCAGCGTGCGCTGCGGCTCCTGCTGCCGGCGGCCGGCGAGGTCGAGGTGACCCATCGCTGGGGCGGCGTGCTGGGCGCCACTCGCGACTGGCATACGACCGCCGAGTACGACCCGCGCAGCGGGCTGGGCTTCGCCGGCGGCTACGTCGGCGACGGCGTGGCGACCGCCAACCTGGCCGGCCGCACCCTGCGCGACCTGATCCTCGGGATCGACGGCGAGCTCGTGCGGCTGCCCTGGGTGGGCCATCGCAGCCGGCGCTGGGAGCCCGAGCCGCTGCGCTGGCTGGCGGCCAGCGGCGTGAACCTGCTGCTCTCCCACGCCGACCGCGTCGAGTTCGGCACCGGCCGGACCGTCACCTGGCAGCCGGTGCTCGAAAAGGTCCAGAAGACGGTCGGCTGGTAGGCGGGCAGCGGGCTGCGACCGGCGCCGCGCGACCGGCGCCGCGCGACCGGTCGCCGATCAGCCGCGCGACGGCGTCACGGCGGGCTCGTGCCAGCGGCCGGCGTCGCGCGCCAGCGCGTCGGCCGCCACCGGTCCCCAGGTGCCCGGGTCGTACGGGTGCACGGGCGTGGCGTTTCCGAGGATGGGCTCGACGATCGACCAGGCGACGCCGACCGTGTCCTCGCGGGCGAACAGCGTGGCGTCGCCGCGCATCGCCTCGGTGAGCAGCAGCTCGTAGTCGCCGCGCTCCTTCCGGCCGACCGGGTACTCGGCGAGCAGCTCCTCTTCGCGCAGCGAGCCGCCCAGGAGCCCGTCTTCACCGGCGCCCTTGATGCGCGCCTCGATGCCCATCTCGATCTGCGGGCTCATGCGCAGGCGGACGCGGTTGCCCCGTGGCGCAGGCGCGGGCACGAGCGGCGGCGCCCTGAAGGTGACCTGGATCTCGGTGGCCGTCAGCGGCAGACGCTTGCCGGCCCTGATCAGGAACGGCACGCCGCTCCAGCGCCACGAGTCCACGTGCAGGCGGACGGCCGCATAGGTCTCGACGTCCGAGTCGGGCGCCACGCCGGGCTCCTGCCGGTAGCCCCGGTACTGACCGCGCACGAGGTCGGTCGGTCGCAGCGGCTCGACGGCGCGCAGCAGGCGCACCGTCTCGTCGCGCACAGACTCGCGGTAGCCGAGCAGGGGCGGCTCCATGGCGACGTAGGCGAGCACCTGCAGGAGGTGGTTCTGCACGACGTCGCGGATCGCGCCCGTCTGCTCGTAGAAGCGGCCGCGGCTGAGCACGCCGAACTCCTCGGCCATCGTGATCTGCACGTTGTCGACGTAGGTGCGGTTCCAGACGGGCTCGAGAAACGTGTTGGCGAAGCGAAAGCAGAGGATGTTCTGCACGGCGCTCTTGCCGAGGAAGTGGTCGATGCGAAAGACGTGGTCCTCGGGAACGACGGCGTGCAGCGCGCGATCGAGGGCGCGCGCCGAAGCCAGGTCGGTGCCGAACGGCTTCTCGAGGATCACTCGGGCGCCGGCAGCGCAGCCCGACGCGCCGAGCTTGCCGACGACCATCGCGAACATGTCGGGCGGCACCGCCAGGTAGTGGATGGGGTGGGCCGCGTCGCCGAGCGCGCGGCGCAGCGCGACGTAGGTGTCGTCGTCGTCGTAGTCGCCGTGCACGAAGCGCAGCAGCGACAGCAGCCTGGCGCAGGCCTGCTCGTCGAGCTCGCCGCCGTGCTGCTCGATGCTGCGCCGCGCGGTCTGCCTGAGCAGCTCGAGGCTGCGGTCGCCGCGCGCCACGGCGACGACCGGCCGGTCGAAGCCGTCGCGGCGCACCATGGCGTAGAGCGCGGGGAAGATCTTCTTGCCGGCGAGGTCGCCGAAGGCGCCGTAGAAGACGAACGCGTCAGAGGTGGTGGCGCTCATGACGGCTCACCTGCCCGCCGCAGGGCGACTCGATGCCCGTTGACGGTGGCCCCGTGATGCTCGGGCACGGCCTGGACACAACCCTGTCATGGACGCTACGACGCCCTATCCGGTGGAGCCGTGGTCGATACGCGAGACCGCGCTCGACCTCGACCGGCTGGCCCAGAGCGAGTCGATCTTCGCGCTCGCCAACGGCCACCTGGGGCTGCGCGGCAACTTGGACGAGGGCGAGCCGGTCAGCCTGAGCGGCACCTACCTGAACGGCTTCTACGAGTCGTGGCCGATCGCCTACGGCGAGACCGCCTTCGGCTTTCCCCAGGCCGGCCAGACCCTGATCGACGTGACGAACGGCAAGGTAATCCGGCTGCTGATCGAAGACGAGCCGCTCGACGTGCATCGCGGCAGCCTGCAGAGCCACGAGCGCGTGCTCGACCTGCGGAGCGGCTTGCTCGAGCGACGCCTCGTCTGGCGCTCGATCGGCGGGCGCACGGTGCGGCTCACCAGCCGGCGCCTGGTGTCGTTTCGCTACCGCAGCCTGGCGGCGATCAGCTACGAGCTCGAGGCGCTCGACGAGCCGCTGCGCGTCGCCGTGCAGTCCGACCTGCTGGCCAACGAGAGCCAGGCGACCGCCGGCGACGACCCGCGCTCGGCCAGGGCCCTGCACGACGTGCTGGCGGGCCGGCTGCACGCCCACGACGGCCTGCGCGTCGTGCTGGCCCACACCACGCACCGCAGCGGCCTCACCCTGGCGTCCGGCATGGACCACCGCGTGCTGCCCGACGACGGCGACCTCGGCGCACGGGTCGACAGCTCGCCCGACCTGGGACGCGTGGCCTTCGCCGTCAGGCTCGAACCGGGCCGGCCGCTGCGCCTCGAGAAGTACCTGTCCTACCATTGGTCCTCACGCCAGTCGGTGGAGTGGCTGCGGGACCAGGTCGACGGCAGCCTGGTGACGGCGCTCGCCGAGGGGTTCGACGGCCTGGCCGCCGCCCAGCGCGCCTACCTCGACGAGTTCTGGGAGCGGGCCGACATCGAGCTCGACGGCGATCCCGCGCTGCAGCAGGCGGTGCGCTTCGCCCTGTTCCAGACGCTGCAGGCGGCGGCGCGCGCCGAGGAGCGCGCGATCGCCGCCAAGGGGCTCACTGGCACGGGCTACGACGGCCATGCCTTCTGGGACACCGAGTCGCTCGTGCTGCCGATGCTCACCTACACGATGCCGGGGCTCGCGCGCTCCGCCCTGATCTGGCGCTCCTCGACGCTCGACCTCGCCCGCGAGCGCGCCGGTCAGTCGGGGTTGCGCGGCGCGGCGTTCCCGTGGCGCACGATCCACGGCGAGGAGTGCTCGGCCTACTGGCCGGCCGGCCTGGCCGCGTTCCACGTGAACGCCGACATCGCCGACGCGGTCGGGCGCTATCTGCAGGTCACGCACGACGACGAGTTCGAGGAGCGCTACGGCGCCGAGCTGCTCGTGGAGACGGCCCGTCTGTGGGCCTCGCTCGGCCACTTCGCCGACGACGGCAGCTTTCGCATCGACGGCGTCACCGGTCCCGACGAGTACTCGGCCCTGGCCGACAATAACGTCTATACGAACCTGATGGCGCGCGCCAACCTGCGCGCCGCGCTCGAAAGCCTCGCGCGCCGGCCGCAGGCCGGCGCGCGACTGGGCGTGAGCGACGAGGAGCGCGCACAGTGGGCCGCCGCGGCCGACGCGATGTACGTGCCGCGCGACCCCGAGACCGGCCTGCACCCCCAGGACCAGGACTTCCTGCTGCACGAGCGCTGGGACTTCGCGAGCACCGCGGCCGACGACTACCCGCTCATGCTGCACTACCCGTACTTCGACCTCTATCGCAAGCAGGTCGTCAAGCAGGCCGACCTCGTGCTTGCGCTCTACCGCTGCTCGGCCGCGTTCAGCGCCGCCGAGAAGCGTCGCGACTTCGACTACTACGAGGGCGTCACGGTGCGTGACTCGTCGCTGTCGGCCGCTCCGCAGGCGATGGTGGCCGCAGAGGTCGGCCACCTGAGGCTCGCCTACGACTACCTGCGCGAGGCCGCCTTCACCGACCTCCACGACCTGGGCCACAACATCCGTGACGGACTGCACGTGGCGGCGCTCGGCGGCGCCGTCCTAGCGGTGGTCGCCGGCCTCGGCGGCCTGCGCGACGACGGCGAGCACCTCGCCTTCTCGCCCCGCCTGCCCGACCCCCTCACCCGCCTGCGGTTCCGGCTGACGCTCGCCGCCGGCACCCTGGAGGTGGCCGTCGAGCCGGCGCGCGCGAGCTACGCCTTGCGCGCCGCCCAGGCCGCGCTGCGCATCAGCCACTGGGGAGAGGAGCTCGAGCTCGAGCCCGGCGGCGAGGTGTCGCGACCTGTGCCGCCGGCGCCGCCGCTGAGCCCGCCGCGCCAGCCGCGCCATCGCGTGCCCCCGCGCAGCGACGCCGGCGACGCGTGACCAGGCGCCGCCGCCGTTCCCACGCGTACGGTCGCCAACACTCGCTTGCCGTGGCGAACGGGTATGCGAACAGGTGAGGCTGCTGCGCGAACGGAGAGCGGGGGGTCAGTCCGGATGGGAAGGTGGATGTGACGCGACGATATATCTGGCTGGCGCTGGCCCTCGGCGTGTGGGAGATCGCCGCGCCGTACGTGCTGTCATCGAGGGGCGTGGCGCTCGTCGTCGAGGTCTCGGTGGGTCTAGCGGTGCTGATCCTGAGCCTGTGGGCGCTGGCGCGCTGGCCTCAGCTTTTGCCGCGCTGGCTGACGGTCGTGGCGGGCGCGGTCCTCGTGTTCGCGCCGTTCGTCACGGGCTACGCGCACCACAGGACCGCCCTCGCCAACGACGTCGTGATCGGCATCGCCGCCGTCGTCGTGGCCGGGTACGGCGCGCTCTCGGCGCGCTCGCCGCGGGTGCCTGCGCTGCCGGTCGAGGATCGTCCACCCGACCCTCGGCGCGACGAGATCGAGGCGCCCGACGCCGGGGCTGCCGATGCCGACCGGCCGGTGGCCGGTGAGCCTCACGAGGCGCCCGGCGAGCCGGAGAAGCCACGCCGCGACGACGAAGACGCGACCGCCGCGTAGCACGAGCGGGGCAGAGGCTGCTCGCTCCAAGGCCATGCACGCGCCGACGACCGAGAGATGAGGAGACGACGATGATCGAGGTCGAGGAGACGGTGGACATCGCGCGCGACCGAGCCATGGTGTACGAGCGCTGGCTCGACGTCGAGTCGCTGCCGCGCTTCATGGAGGCGGTGAAGTCGGTGCGGCGGCTCGACGACACACACACGCACTGGGTCGCCGAGGTGGCCGGTCACCGCCGTGAATGGGACGCCGAGATCACGCAGCAGGTGCCCGGCAAGATGGTGTCGTGGAAGAGCGTCGGCGGCTCCGGCACGAGCGGCACGGTCTGGTTCGAGCCGCTGCCCCAGGCGACGCGCGTGACCGTCCGGGTCGAGTACGAGCCTCAGGGCCTCGCCGAGCAGGCCAGCGAGCTGCTCGGCGTCTTTCAGGGACGGGTCAGGCGCGACCTCGAGCGCTTTCGGGAGGAGCTCGAGGGCGACGACCGGTCGCCGCGCGCGGCGCTACGCAAGGCGGGCTGAGAGGCGGCGGCGACGCGGCGCTCGGCGCGGCGGCGCACCGGCGGCGGCCGCGAGCGTCGGCGGCGCCCCCGACGGGGCTAGGACCGGCAGGCCCCGGGAGCTCTCCGGCACGTCCAATCGACTGATGGAGGAAGCAATGCCCCCACTGGAGGCGATGACCGATCGGCGAGCGGCCTAGCGCGTCGCGGTCGGCCGCACGAAAGACCGACGGAGAGCCGAGGACATCGCGGCCCGCCGGGCGAAGGGCCGCCGCGCGGCCTAAGGCGTCGCTGCCTGCCAGACGAAGGCGCTGCCGATCGCGAAGACCGGTGACGCCGGCACGCTGCGGTCGATGGCACCGGTGACCGCGATCGACTCGCCGGCCGTGACGTCGCCTACGGGCAGTGTGGCGACCAGACCGCCGGCGAGCGTGCGGACGACGCTCGACGGCGTGGCCGTGAGAGTCAGCTCCGCGCCGATGTCGGCGCGCACGGCGCGCGTGCCGCAGGTGAGCGTGACGAGCAGGCTGCCGGCCGATGGCCCGGGGCCGTCGATCACGCCGCGCAGCGCGAACCAGGTGAGCTGGTCCACCGTGGCGACGTGCGTCGCGAGCACCCGGCTCGCGGTGAACAGCGGCACCCTGGAGTCCGTGCGGTCGGCCGTGCCGCCGACCTGCACGATGTCGCCGGCCGTCAGGTCGCTGAACGTCGTGGTCGTCGCGAGACGGTGCTGGAGCACGTAGATGCCGGCGCCGGCCGGCACGTCGATCGTCACGCTCGAGCCGGTGGAGCAGCCCATGCCGCTCGAGCCGCGACCGACGGTGACGACCAGGGACAGAGCGCCGGGCTGGGGCACACCGACGTGACCGTGCCCGCACAGACGAAGCGATTCAGCACCTGAGGCCGCCAGGCGGTCGCCGTGGTGACGTCGAAGAGCGTCGTGCCGGGCTCGCTGGTCGCATCGACCGTGCCCTGCACGGCGATCATGTCGCCGGTCGGCAGGCACGGCGCCGAGACGGACCGCGATCTCCCCTGAAGGATCACCATGAAGGTGCTCTTGCTCGTGACGGTCAGAGCGAGCCGGCCGCCGAGCACGCCCTTGAGGGCGAGCGAGGCGTGCTGCACGGTCACCGTGAGGCCGCCCTGGCTCGCCGCGACGACCGTGCCGACGCAGGTGAACGACTGGGTCGCTGTGGCGCGGGTCGCCGGAGGGCCGGCCAGCGCGTGGCCGGCGGGCACGACCAGGAGGACCGTCGTGAGAACGATCAGCAGCAGCGTTCGTGCGTGTCGCATGGGCCCTCTCCGTCCCTCGCCTGCAGAGGCCGTACCAGCCTATGGTCAGTATCGGAATCGTGAGGGCGCGCGATAACGATGGCGACCCCGGTCGTGTAGCCTGGTCTGGCAGCACCCGACCGGGGGCCCGCCTGCAAGGGGGCGGGGCGGCAACGGCGAAGATGTTGGCCGCGATAGAATCGACCGGACCGTACCGGTGGCATAGCTGGAGGCTCATGAGGCGCACGTCCGCGTTGCTTCGCACCACGACCGTCTTCGTGGCGGCCTGCGCCGCCGCGGCAGCGCTGGCGGGTGCGGCCGCGGCGGCGCCGGCCGGCTGGACCGCTCGGGCCGTGACACCGGGGCCGCTGCTGTCGGTGGCCGCGACCGACCCGCTGCACGCCTGGGCGGTCGGTCCGGGGCCCGAGATCGTGGCCACCACCGACGGCGGAGCACGCTGGACCGAGCAGCAGGCGCCGGTCACGAGCGACCTGTACGCCGTGACCTTCGCCGACGCCGCCGACGGCTGGGCCGTAGGGACCGACGGCACGATTCTCGCGACCACCGACGGCGGCGCCGACTGGACCGCGCAGACCGCGCCGACCTCGGTCGCGCTGATCGGTGCGGCCGCCACGGGGAGCGGCTGCTGGGCCGTCGGCGAGCACGGCACCGTCCTCGCCACCACCGACGGCGGCGCCGACTGGACCGCGCAGACCGCGCCCACGTCGGCCGACCTCTACGCCGTGACCTTCGCCGACGCGCAGCACGGCTGGGCCGTCGGCGACGCCGGCACGATCCTTGCCACGACCGACGGCGGCGTCGACTGGACGGCGCAGCGCGTGCCGACCACCGCGTACCTGAACGGCGTGGCCTGCCACGGCGCTCTGCGCGCCTGGGCGGTCGGCGAGAGCGGCATCGTGCTCGCCACCACCGACGGCGGCCTGCACTGGGTGGTGCGCCGCCCGGCCAAGGGCGGCGACCTCTACACCGCCGATTTCATCGACGCCCGCCACGGCTGGGCGGTCGGGGCGCGAGGCCTCGTCATCGCCACCACCGACGGCGGCCTGACGTGGCGGGCGCAGCCCGACCCCGCGCGCCAGGACCTCACGTCGGTCGCCTTCGTCGACGCGCTGCACGGTTTCGCCAGCAGCCTGGCCGGCCAGATGCTCGCCACCCGGTGCGGCGGCTGGACCGACGCACACGCGCCGACCACCTGGACCGTCGGCGCCGAGCGCTGGCACGGCGGCGCCGCCCGGGTCAGCATCCACGCCAGCGACGCGGGCGGGTCGGGGATCGCGGCGATCGAATACTCAGCGGACCGCGGGGCGAGCTGGAAGCGGGCCTCGGCTTTCACGGTAGCGGCGCCGGGTGACCACTCGCGCGACGGCCTGCACTGGTTTCTGTTCCGGGCGATCGACAACGCCGGCAACGTTTCGGCGGCGCGGCGCGGCTGGGTGGGCATCGACACCCGCCGGCCGACCCCGCTCGCCCAGTGGGCCGGCTCGGCAGTGCGCGGCGCTCGCACGGCGCTGCGCTTCTTCGTGCGCGACCCGCGGCCCGGCAGCGCGACCGCGACGGTGACGATCAAGATCGTCGACGCGCACGGCGCGCTCGCCCAGAAGGTCGTGCTGCGCGGCGTCGCCGTGCAGCGCCGGCAGCAATGGGTCTTCACCTGCTGGCTGCCGCGGGGCCGGTACCGCTTCACGGTGGCGGCGACCGACGCCGCCGGCAACCGGCAGACGGCGGTCGCCGGCAACCACCTGGTGGTCCGCTAGGGCCCTGCCGGCCGGGCGCGCCGCGGCGGGTTCACGGCGCGCCGCATGCCGCAGCCGTTCGATCGCCGGCCCAGGCCGCGCCGGGCCGGACGGGGCAAGAAAAGGCGAAGGCCGCGACCGGGTACCGGTCGCGGCCTTCGCCGCCGAGCTTCAGGCGACGGACTGTCGCCAAAGGCTGCTCAGTCCCACTTGAGCCACATCGGCACGACGTGGAAGAAGCCGCTGGTGACGGCCAGCGCGGTGATCATGCCGATGGTGATGACGAACCTGCTCGAAAGCAGCTGCTTCATGAGTACTCCCTCTCCGTGTGAAACAGGTGACGCATGCTTCGGTCCCGACAGGAGCGCGCCCGCGCGCTCAGGACCACTTCTTGAACGCACCGCTCGCGAGAGCGCACGAGACCACGAACGCCGCCAGGGCGAGGCGGTTGAACCAGGCGTTGGGTACCTTCATACGGACCCTCCCTTCGAACGCAACAGCGCCGGCCACCGGTGCAGGGGACTGCAGGACGGTAGACGGCGACTTCGTGACCACCCGTACCCGGGGCGGGCATCTGACCCTCCTGGTGATGTATCGACAGGGGGTAGCGTGGACTTCACGGCAAAACGGCGTCGTCGCCAGGATGGCAGACGGATTCTCTTGCCGTCAGGCACGGCAGCCGGTCTGTTGACCGCCCGGCGGCCGTCGGCTAGCCTGCCGGCATGAGCTTCAGCGTCTTCCTGCCGGGTGCCTGCGAGCTGCGACCACCGCAGCGCGGCGATCAGCGCCGGCGCCTGACACCGCTGTCCGACGACTTGCACGCCATGCGGGGCAACATCTGGCACCTGCCGCCGGGCGCGCGCGGCACGCGTCACCTCGAGCACGCCCAGGAGGAGATGTTCGTCGTGCTCGAGGGGACGGCGACGCTCCTGCTCGGCGACCCGCCGGAGCGCGTCGTCCTGCCGCAGGGCGGCGTGGTCGTGGTCGGCACCGACACCGGCCAGCAGATCCGCAACGAGGCCGGCGACGAGCTCGTCGTCCTCGTGGTCGGCGCGCCGCCCGAGACGGGGCGCGCCGAGCTGCTGCCCGACGTCGACTGAAGAAGAGGCCGCCCCGACGGCGCGGCCCCACGGCACGATCGACCACCCTCCGAGGAGACGGGACATGGCAGACGACGCGCGCACCGAGCGACCGCACTATGAGGGCCTCGCGCCGGCCACCCTGGCGGTGCGCGCCGGCGAGGACGGGCCGTCCCTGCTCGGCGCCACCCAGGTGCCGGTCGTCTACAGCGTGGCCTACGGCTACCCCGACGTCGACGCCTGGCTCGACGTCGCGCTGGGCCGCGTTCCCGGACACATCTACTCGCGCAACACCAACCCGACCGTGCACGCCTTCGAGGAGAAGGTGCGCCTGCTCGAGGGCGCGGCGGCCTCCACCAGCTTCGCGAGCGGCATGGCCGCCGTGAGCAACACCCTGTTCGCGCTCGTCGCCCCCGGCGAGCGCGTCGTGTCGGTCAAGGACACCTACGGCGGCACGAACCAGCTCTTCACGAGCTTCCTGCCGCGCCAGGGGATCGAGGTCGAGCTCTGCGACACCACCGACCACGAGCGCCTCGAAGCCGAGATCGCGCGCGGCTGCGCGCTCGTCTACCTGGAGACGCCGACCAACCCGACGCTCAAGGTCATCGACGTCGCGCGCCTGGCGGCCGCCGCCCACGAGGCCGGCGCGCTCGTCGTCGCCGACAATACCTTCGCGACGCCGGTCAACCAGAACCCGCTCGCCCTGGGCGCCGACCTCGTGCTACACAGCGCCACCAAGTTCCTGGGCGGTCACGCCGACGTGCTCGGCGGCGTCGTCTGCGGCGACGCCGAGCTCGTGGCCCGGGTGTTCCACTACCGCGAGATCACCGGCGCCGCGCTCGACCCGATGGCCGCCTACCTGCTGATCCGCAGCATGAAGACGCTCTACCTGCGCATCCGCCAGCAGAACGAGAGCGCCCTGCACATCGCGCGCTGGCTCGCCGAGCAGCCCGCGGTGGCCGCCGTCTACTACCCCGGTCTCGAGACGCACCCCGGCCACGACGTCGCCGTGCGCCAGATGCGCGGCTTCGGCGGCGTGCTCAGCTTCCTGCTCGACGGCGGCTTCGACGCCGTCAAGCAGGTCCTGCCGCGCCTGCGGCTCGCCCATCGCGCCGCCAACCTCGGCGCGGTCGAGACGATCGCCGGACCGCCGGCGACCACGAGCCACGTCGAGTGCACGGCCGAGGAGCGCGCCGCGATGGGCATCCCCGAGGGTCTGATCCGCTACTCCGTCGGCATCGAGGACGCTGACGACCTGATCGCCGACCTCGCCCGGGCGTTTGCCTGAGGAGGGGACGGGCGCCGCGCGGCGTAGCTAAAGTGCGACCCCATCCGAGGAGGCCTTTGTGAGCACGATCGTCGGCGGTCCACCCACGCTGTTGCGTACGCAGGTGCAGGACGGCCAGGCGGCCGGCATCTTCTACCGCGTCGAGGGCGAGCTCGTGCCGGTGCTGCACCTCGCGCTGAACGGCCAGACGGCGGTGTACTTCGAGCACCACATCGTCCTGTGGAAGAGCCCCCAGCTCGAGGTCGGCATCCGTGCCATGAAGGGCGCCTTCAAGCGCATGGTGTCGGGCATGCAGATCTTCATGACCGAGGCGCGCGGGCCAGGCGAGATCGCCTTCTCGCGCGACGGCGCCGGGCACATCGTGCCGCTGCACCTGCAGCAGGGGGAGAGCATCGTCGTGCGCGAGCATCAGATGCTCTGCGCGACCGGCAACGTCGACTTCAGCTTCCAGCGCATCAAGGGCATCGGCAACATGCTCTTCGGCGGCAGCGGCTTCTTCGTCGACACCTTCACGGCGACGCAGGGCGAGGGCGTCGTGTGGCTGCACGGCTACGGCAACGTCTTCGAGAAGGTGCTGGGGCCGGGCGAGGCGATCGACGTCGAGCCCGGCGGCTGGGTCTACCACGACCACAGCGTGCAGATGAAGCCGACGGTGTACGGCCTGAAGACCGGCATCTTCGGCGGCGCCGGCCAGCTCGTGTTCAACCGCTTCACCGGCCCCGGCCGCGTCGGCGTCCAGTCGATGTACCTGCACCTGCCGACGAGCGAGTGACGGGGCTCGAGGCGGGGCGCCCCGCCCCGAGCGCGCCCGCCCCGAGCGCTCCGCCGCCTGGTGCGCTCGGCCCCGGGCCGCGGCGCGTCTCGGCCGGCTGACCGACCCCAAGATGAACCCTTCGGGCGATGTGCTGCCCGGCGCACGTTCGTAGACTCGTCGCAGGTTCAGGCGAGGCCACGGCGGCCGGCGGCTCCTGACCGCCCGCCGCGCCGAAAGGAGGGGACCGGTCATGACCACCGCCGTCAATGAGCTGGTCGGGCTCGAGGCGTTTTCGCGCGATGGGGTCAAGCTCGGCAAGGTCAGAGCGCTGATCGGCGACGACGCGACCGATCGCACGTATCTCGTCATCTCACGGTTTCTGGCGCGCGACCTGATCGTGCCGCTGGACGCCGTCGAGACGCCGGGCGCCAAGGTCGTGGTGCCGCACGGCGGCGCGTTCATCGACAGCGCCCCGTCGTTCAAGGTCAAGGCCATGCTCACGCACGACGAGGGCGATCGGCTCGAGAGCTTCTACCAGGCCCACACCTCGTGAGGGTGGCCCCGGCGCAGGTCCCGCCCGACCGCCCCCGGACGGGCGCGGGCCGACCGATCGCCGGAGCCCTTCAGGTCGTGTGAGCCCATCGACCGCCCCGCGCGGGCCCTGGCCCGCGCGGGGCGGTGCAGTCGTGGCGATCGAGCCGCGAGCGACCGGGCCGTCGCGCGAGCGGGCGCGACGGTCTGCCGCGCCTCGTGCCGATGATCGACTTCGTCGTCATCGCTCAGGCTTGCGTGGCTGCGCTACGCGCCTAGTGACCGAAGAAGCCGCGGCCGACGCCGTCGGGCACCTGCCAGAGGGCGATGCCGCGGGCGCGGCAGAGCTCGTGCGTCTCGCCGTCGCGCACCGACCCCGAAGTCGCCCAGATGGCGACGACGCCGGCGTCGATCAGCGTCTCGGGGCCGTCGGAGCGCGGGAAGAAGCTGTCGCTCGCGGCGACCGCACCGGCCGCGTCGTGGCCGGCGTCGGCGGCGCGCTTGAGGGCGAGCTCGCAGCAGCCGACGCGGTCCTGCTGGCCGACGCCGTTGCCGATCAGGCCACCGTCGCGCACCAGCGTGACCGTGTTCGAGTTGGACGTGGCGCAGATCGCCCAGGCCAGCACGACGTCGCGACGCTGCGCCGCCGAGAGGTCGCCGATGCGGCTCACCTCGCGGGCGGCGAGGTCGGGCGTCCAGGTGTAGTTGGGCTGGCGCAGGAACCCGCCGCGTACCTGGCGCAGCATGGGTGTGGCGTCGAGCGAGCTCACACCGAGCTCGCTGAGCGCCGGGTTGGCCAGAAAGCGGCACTTGTCGCCCTTGCGCGACAGGAGCTGCACGGCGGCGGGCTCGAAGGCCGGCGCCGTCACGGCGTCGAGCACGCGGCGGCCCTCGGCCACGCCCCAGGTGAGCAGCTCACCGGCGATCTCCTCGGTCACCGTGAAGTTGAGCATGACGAGGCCGCCGAAGATCGCCCGGGGGTCGCCCATCACCATCGTGCGTACCACCGCCACAGGGTCGTCGCCGACCGCCGCGCCGCAGGCGTTGCCGTGCTTGGTGCCCAAAGCGATGCGCGGCACGGCGCCGAAGTTGCGCTCGAAGCCGGCGGCGATGTGCGTCACGGTCTGGATCTGGCGGGCGACCTCGGCGAGGTTGTTGTAGCTCGGCGCGGTGCCGGCCAGCAGCGTCAGCCGGTCGAGGGCGAGGGGGTCGTGGGTCGGCACGGTGAGCAGGTGGGCCGGCGCCTGGGCGGCGTTCTCGCCGTACTTGACGGTCTGGGCGACCTGAGCGACCGCACCGTCGAAGCGACCCGCGGAGTGGTAGCGCGCCGACGCCAGGCAGTAGTCGGCGATGACGGCCTCGGCGCGCGCCGCCAGGTCGTTGCGGAACGTCTCGGCGTCGGGCTCGCCCGCGGCGAGCCAGGCGAGCACCTCGGCGCGCTGCTCGGGCAGACTGATCACGATGCGCCGCCCCTTTGCGGCCGAGCGCAGCATGGTGGGGCCGCCGATGTCGGTCTTCTCGATCACCGACGCGGTGGTGGCGTCGGGCTTGGCGATCTCGTCGGTGAGCGGGTAGAGGTCGACGCAGACGAGGTCGATGAAGGGCACGCCGAGGCCGTCGAGCTCGGCGAGGTCCTCGGCGACCGGGCGCGCGAGGAGGCCGGCGTGGACCTCGCGCGACAGCGTGACGACACGGTGGCCGAGGATGGCCGCGCCGCCGACGAGCGTCGCGACGTCGGTCGTGTCGATGCCGGCGCCGGCCAGCGTGCGGGCGGTGCCGCCCGAGGCGTAGATGCGAAAGCCGGCCTCGGTCAGGGCCCGGGCAAAGTCCTCGATGCCGGTCTTGTCGTAGACGGAAAGCAACGCGCAGCGCTGACGCACGGTCGACCCCTCCTCGATCCGTTCTTCGGTGGCCCCATTCTGTCACAGCCCGTGCCCGGCCGGACATCGAGCGGGTCGCGGCGCAGCGGTGATAGAGTCAGCGCTGTGGAGGCACACGGGGCAGGGTCGGGACACGGCGCGACGCTCGCCGCGCCGGGCGACGGTCCGCGCCGCGAGCGCCGGTGAGCGCGGTCGAAGCGCGCCCGACGTCGCGCCCCACCCTCTTCGCGCTCGCCCTCGGGCACGGCAGCGCCGACCTGTGCTCGGGCGGCCTGTTCGCGCTGCTGCCGTTCCTGGCTCACGCCCGTCACTACAGCCTGAGCCAGGCCGGCGTCTTCGCCCTCGTCGGCAGTCTCGCGACCGCCTGCGTGCAACCCACGGTGGGCGCCCATGGCGACACGCGCAGCGGCCGGGCGCGCTGGCTGCTGCCGGCCGGCCTCGCGCTCGCAGCCGTGGGCGTGGGCACGGTCGGGCTCACGCCGAGCTTTCCGCTCACGCTCCTGGCGGTCGTGGTCTGCAGCGTCGGCGTGGCCGCGTACCACCCCGAGGGGGCGCGCTGGGCGCGCTTCGCGGCGGGAGACAACGTGACGGCCGACATGAGCGTCTTCTCGGTCGGCGGCACGCTCGGTTACGCGCTCGGCACGCCGCTCGTTCTGGCCGTCGTCGTCCCCCTGGGCCTGCGCGGCACCCCGCTCATGATGCTCGTGCCGGTGGCCGCGGCGGTCGCGGTGACCGTCGTCCTGGCGCGGTTCCACGCCCGCGCCGGCGCCGCCGGGGGGCTGCGACCGATCGCGGCGCTCGATTCGGAGTGGCGACCGTTCGCCCTTCTGCTCGCGCAGTACTGCCTTGCGGCCGGCGTCAGTACCGGCCTGCTCACCTACATGCCCCTGTTCGTGCAGCGCGTGCGCGGCGCGTCGCCGGGGCCGAGCGCCGTCGTGGTCGGCGTGCTGCTGGGCGCCGAGGCCCTGGGCACGCTGACCGGCGGCTGGGCGGCCCAGCGGCTCGGCCGGCGAGCGGTGCTGATCTGGCCCCAGCTCGCGCTCGTGCCGCTCATCGCGCTGCTCCCCAGCCTGGGGTTCGTGGGCATCGCCGCGCTGGTCGCGGCGGTGGGCTTCTGCCTGAACACCAACATCGGCATCGCCCTGGTGCTGGCCCAGGAGTACCTGCCGTGTCACATGGGCCTGGCCACGGGTCTCACGATCGGCTTCACGAGCGGCGTCGGCGGGGTGATCGTCGCCCTGCTCGGCCTGCTCGGCGATGCTGCCGGGCCGGCCGTCGTGATCTACGTCGTCGCCGCGCTGCCGCTGGCGGTCGCGGCGCTCGCCGCGCTGTTGCCGCGCCCCCTCGCCGCGCCGCCGGGCACGGTCTGGAACCTGCCCACGCGCGTCTGACGACGACGAGGGGGCGGCCCCGTTTGGGGCCGCCCCCTCGTCGTCGGTCCCGCGGTCGTCTCCCTCGGCTCAGGGCACCGTGATGTCGATGCCGTTCGAGCTGTGGCCGACGAGGCGGTACGTGCTGCTGGTCGGCTTCGAATAGGTGTAGTCGCCCTGCGCCGTGCTGTCCTTCATGTCGACGTTCGTGAAGGGGTTCTTCGGCCAGTTGTCGACGTACGGCTTGCCGGACGGGTCGACGAGCGTGGCCTTCGTGGCCACCGACGCCGGATAGGTGTCGTTGTTGTCGAGAGCGTAGCTCTGGACGCCGATCTGGATGCTGTGCAGGCTGTCCTTGATGGCGGCGTCCTTGGCCTTGCCGCGCTGGTCCAGGAACATCGGGATGGCGATCGCGGCGAGGATACCGACGATGATGATGACGATGAGGACCTCGACGAGGGTGAACCCGCGCTGGTCTGCGGCGAGACGCTTCATGTGGTTGGTCACCCCCTCCTCGATGTTCGGGGACTTTGCTCGCCTTCAGCCTGCCCCGTTGCCAGATCCGCAGACGGGTACGTGTGTCTAGACCGCAAAGGGCGCGCGCGTGTCGGGCGACGCGGCCCGCCCGGTGGAGGGGCGCGCGTGGCGGGCGGCGCGGCCCGGCCGCGGCGGCGCCGGCCGGGCGCACGCCCGGCCGGCGCCGCCGTCAGCTCTGGGTGGGCTCGCCGGCGCCCTCGGCGACGCGCTGCTGCGCGTGGCCGTGATGCTCGTGGCCGTGGGCCGCGAGCGCCTCGTGGTGCACGAACTTGCCGCCCCTCAGCCACGACGCCAGGGCCGCGACCCCGCACATGGCGGCGGCGAAGATCAGCACGTCGACGATGCCGTCCTTGAACGGCCTGGCGATCAGCATGGGGAAGAAGGCCTTGCTCACGAGCACGTGGGCGCTGGCCACCGGCACCAGGTGCAGGACGTGGGCGCCGAGGAGCTGCTTGAGCGGGTTGAAGCCCAGGAAGGCGGCGAACAGGTAGCCGGTCGGCGGCATGTGCGAGAGCGGCGTGGCGACCTGAGCCGGCACGTGCTGGGCGGTGAGGCCGGCGTACATGGCGGCCGGCACGTGGGCCGTGAGGCCGACCACCATGAGGCTGAAGAAGATGCCGATCGACAGGGGCTGGCCGAGCATCTGGCAGGTGGCTCGCATGCCCGACGCGACGCCCCGGTCGCGGGCCGGCACGCTGTTCATGATGGCCGCCGTGTTGGGCGCCGCGAACATGCCGAAGGAGACGCCGTTCAAGAAGAGGACGACGGCGAAGGTCCAGTAGGCGAAGTTCGCCGGCAGGGTCATGAGCAGCAGAAAGCTCGACGCCGCGACGAGCATGCCGCCGGTGGCGAAGGGCCGCGCGCCGTAGCGGTCGGAGAGGATGCCCGACAGCGGCCCGGCGCAGAGAAAGCCGGCCGTGAGCGGCAGCATGTAGATGCCGGCCCAGAGCGGCGTACGCTCGAAGCTGTAGCCGTGGAGCGGCAGCCAGATCCCCTGCAGCCACATGATCAGCATGAACTGCATGCCGCTCTGGGCCAGCGATGACAGCACGACCGCGAGGTTGCCGGCGGCGAAGGCGCGGATACGGAACAGGTCGAGATGGAACATGGGCTGCTCGACGCGCAGCTCGACCAGGACGAAGGCGACCAGGACCGCGAGACCACCGGCGATCATGGCGATCACGAAGGGGTTCGCCCAGCCCATGTTCGAGGCGCCGTAGGGCTTGATCCCGTAGGTGATGCCGGTGAGCACCATGGCGAGGCCGGCGGCGAAGGTGAGGTTGCCGGCCCAGTCGATGCGGGCGCGGTGGCGCTCGCCGATCTCGTGCATCTGCCAGAAGGCCCAGAGGATGCCGACCAGGCCGATCGGCACGTTGATGGCGAAGACCAGGCGCCAGTCGACCGCGGCGAGCACGCCGCCGGCGATCAGCCCGATGAACGAGCCGGCCAGCATGGAGACGCCGTTGATGCCCAGCGCCATGCCGCGCTGGTCGTGAGGGAACGCGTCGGTGATGATCGCCGCCGAGTTGGCCATCATCATGGAGCCGCCCACCGCCTGGAGCATGCGGAAGGCGATGATCTCGGTGGCCCCCGCCGCGCCCCTGCTCCAGATGAGCGTCAGGCCGAGCGCGGCCGCAGTGAAGATCACAAAACCGATCTTGAACATGCGCACGCGGCCGTACATGTCGCCGATCCGTCCGGCCGTGACGACGAGCGCCGCCGCGACCAGGCCGTAGCCCATCAGGATCCAGAGCAGGTAGGTGAAGTTGCCGGCGTCGAGCGGGTTCAGGCCGATGCCGCGGAAGATCGCCGGCAGCGCGATCAGCAGGCTCGAGGCGTTGATCATGGCCATGAGCACGCCGAAGGTCGTGCACGAGAGGACGACCCACTTGTAGGCCAGCCGGCGCCGGGCGCCCTGCGGCGGTCGCCCGTCGCCTGCGCCGCGCAGCTCGTGGTCGTGGGTCGCGATCGTCTGAGAGTCCGTCGTCATGCCGTCACACCTTGTCGTTCGTCTGTCGGGGCTGCGTCGCGGGCGAACGCGTCGCCTGCCGTCGCGGCCAGGGCCCGCAGGCCGCGTGCAAGCGCCGCGAGGTCGTCGTCGGCGAGGGCGGCAAGCCAGGCACCCATCGTCGTGCGGCTCCCCTGCCGGAGCTCGTCGAGCCGTCGCTTGCCCTGCTCGCTCACGCTGAGGCGCACACGCCGGCGATCGTCGGGGTCGGTGACTCGTTCGACGTGGCCGCGACGCACGAGCTGATCGACCAGCAGGCTCGCGGCCGACTCGCCGATCGACAGGCGGCGGCCGACCTCGGACAGCGAGACGCCGGGGTGGTGCTGCACCGTGACGAGCGCCTTGAACTGCGCCATGGTGAGGTCGAGCTCGAGCCAGGCCGGCACGTTGAAATGCTGCAGGGTGCCGTAGACCGTCCGTAGATCCTCGGCGATGCCGCATTCGAGCCTGGAGCGTGTGATCGTGGGCGTCATGGTCACCTCTTCGCCGAGCGCTCGGGGCGTCGTGGACGCCTCGTCGGTCCGCTGTGGTCGCGTGGCGTGCAGCGCCCGCGGCGCGGCGCGCGGCGCCGGCGCGAGCGGTGCTCAGAGTGTACCCGTTCAGCCGCGAGATTCAATCAGATTGGGCGATGTGATGTATCTTGCCGGGGTAATATCCGTGCGGACAGCCAGACGGAGCGGGCCGGCGTGCCCGGGGAGGAGCGAGACCGTGACGGGGGCGACGAACGAGACGATCGCGACGCTGCTCAGCAGGCGCAGCGTGCGTAGCTTCAAGCCGGAGCAGATCGGCGACGACGAGCTCGCGGCCGTGCTGCAGGCCGGCATGTACGCGCCGAGCGGCAACAACCGCCAGTCGGCGCGCTTCGTGGTCGTGCAGGACGCCGCCACCAGGGCCCTCCTCACCCGCATGAACCGTGACGTGCGCCCGAGCGACGACGACCCCTACTACGGGGCGCCGACGATCGTGCTCGTGCTGGCCGACCGCAGCGTCTCGACGCCGGTCGAGGACGCCTCGCTCGCCCTCGGCAACATGTTCAACGCGGCGCATGCGGTCGGTCTCGGCTCGTGCTGGGTGAACCGTGAGCGTCAGATGTTCGAGACCGACGAGGGCAAGGCCCTGCTGCGCACGTGGGGCGTGACCGGCGACTTTATCGGCGTGGGGGCCTGTATCCTGGGCTATCCCGCCGGCGACCTGCCCGAGGCGGCGCCACGCAAGCCCGACTTCGTGACGATGGTGAGGTAGATGACGATGAGCGTCGCGACGGCCCTCGTCCTGCAGCACGAGCAGGGCGCTCCCGCCGGCCTGTTCGGCGACGCGCTGCGGGCCGGCGGGCTGCGCCTCGAGGAGCGTGTCCTGTGCGCCGGCGACGCGGTGCCGGCGAGTCTCGACGGCTACGCCGCGCTGGTCGTGCTGGGCGGCGACATGAACGTCGGCGAGGAGGAGCGGTTCCCGTTCCTGCTCAACGAGCGCGGGCTGCTGGCCGGCGCCGTGGCGAGCGGCCTGCCGACCCTGGGTATCTGCCTGGGCGCCCAGCAGCTCGCCGCCGCCTGTGGCGGCGGCGTCAGGCGGCGCGCAAGCCTCGGTCTGGGCTGGCGGCCGTTCACGGTACTGCGCGACGACCCGCTGCTTCAAGGGGTCGACACGGCGACGCGGGCCTTTCACTGGCGGTGGTACGCGTGCCGCCTGCCGGAGCACGCGGTGCTCGCGGCCACCGGCGACGGCGATCCCCAGGTGTTCCGTGTGGGCGCGGCCTCGTGGGGCGTCCAGTTCCACCCCGAGGTGACCTACGAGATCCTCGCCGGCTGGTTTCGCGACGACGCCCAGGCGGCCGGCGAGGCCGGGGCCGCGGCCGACGCCCTGCTCGCCGAGAGCCGCGCCCGCCTGACGGCCTCGGCGGCGCTCTGCGAACGCCTGGCGGCCAACTTCATGACCGCGACCGGGCTCGCCTAGCGTGTCCTATCTCCGAGTCGTAGCGACATAGGAGACCTTCACGCCCTTGTGAGTCGGGGCGACCATCCTGTCTGCTTAAGACGCCAATCTCTAAGCAGCAGGAGGTCGCCCCGATGAACAATGATGATGTCATCTATCGCCACCGTCTACGCATCTTGGCGCTGGCGGGTGAGTGTGGCTCGGTGGCCATGGCCTGCCGCCTGGCCGGCATCCACCGCTCGACCTTCTACCGCTGGCAGCACATGGCCGAGCGCTTCGGGCTTGAGATCCTGCGGCCTCGCGAGCGTCGAAGCCCGCAGATGCCCAACTCGGCGATCAGGGCCAGGCGCCGGCTGCGCGTGCCCAACCCGTGGCGGGCCAGAACGCGCCACACGCCGGCCGGGGAGACGGCGAAGCCGCCCCAAAGCGGCCGGGCGAGCTCGGCCGAGATGCGTCGCGGCCCCAGACCGGGGTGGCCCAGGCTGAAGGCCAGGATGCGCTGCTCGATAAGCACCGGGATCGGCTATGCTGCCCCGCCCGAGCCGCAGCACGTCGAGCCCGCAGAGGAACGCCACCTCGACGTCTCGCACCCCGGTGAGCTCGTGCAGATGGACGCCTTCTGCATCGGCCGCCTGGCGGGCACCAAGGGCGTGGTGTGGCAGTACACCGCGATTGACGCCGCGAGCTCCTTCTGCTGGGCCGAGCTGCACGTCACGCCGCGCAACCCGGACGTGCGCTTCGCCAGTGCCTTGGCCAAGCGCGTGGCGGGCGAACTTGCCGCCTGCGGCTGGCGCCTCGAGCGCGTGACCACAGACAACGGAAGCGAGTTTCGCAACCACGCCTTCGATGAGGCCCTGCGCCGCCTCGAGGCCCGCCACACGCTGATCTACCCTGGGCGTCCCCAGTCCAACGGCTGCGTCGAGCGCGTGCAGCGCACGATCCTGGAGGAGTGCTGGAAGCCAGCCTTCGCCCGCTACCTCATCCCCAAGTACATGGGCCTGCGGCGCGAGCTCGAGCGCTACCTTGCCTACTACAACTTCGACCGCGCCCACACCGGCAGGCTGACTCAGGGGCGCACCCCTGCGGAGGTGCTCGGTGCCGCTAAGATGTATCGCTGAAAGCAGCGGGATGTGTCGCTACATCTCTGAGGCCGCACAGCCTAGCGCTCCCGCCCCCCGCCGGCCGCAGGCCGGCGCGCGCCGTGCGCCCGGCTACAGGTCGACGAGCAGGAACTCGTCGGGGCCCGTGCGTCGCAGCACGTAGCGCGAGACGTTGCGCACCGGTATGCCGGCCGGCGTCGCGCCACACGGCGCGCCGCCGTGCGCGTGCCCGTGGACGACGAGATCTGCGCCGTGGCGGTCGATCACGTCGGCGAAGCGCGAGTACCCCAGGAACGGATAGATCTGCGGGTCCTCACCGGCAAGCGTGCCCACGATCGGCGCGTAGTGCAGCACGGCGACCTTGCGCGCGGTGCGCAGCCCGGCGAGGGCGGTCTCGAGGCGCGCGGCCTCGTCCATGCTGGTCTGCACGAACGTCTTGATGCCGGTCTCGCCGAACGGCATGAGGCGGCGCTCGCCGAAGCCGCCGCAGAAGCCCTTCGTGCCGGCGAAGCCGACGTCGCCGAGCTCCCACGTCTCGCCGTCGAGCACGTGCCAGCCGGCGCCGCGCATCATCGCCACGAGCTCGCCGACGCGCCCGCTCTCGTGGTCGTGGTTGCCGGTGACGGCCACCTTCGGCGCGGGCAGGGCGGCGAGCCCGTCGACCAGCACCTGCATCTCGGCGACGAGGCCGATGTTGGTGAGGTCGCCGGCCAGCACGAGGACGTCGACACGGCCCTCGAGCGCGGCCACGATGCCGGCGATCTCCGCCTGCGAGGCCGTCGTGCAGTGCAGGTCGCCGATCGCCGCCACCCTCATCGAGGCCGGTCCTCCGCCGTGCCGGCCGACTCCCGGCTCACGGTGGCGTGCGGGCCGGCGCGGCGCACCGCGCGGCGGCTGGACACGAGCGCGGCGCTGGCGCTCGTCACAACGCCTCCCCTTCGGCGTCGATCAAAGGCTCGCGCGCCAGCGGGTCCTCGTAGCCCCAGAGCTCGCGATCGACGCCGAACGAGGCGGGGTCGAGCAGCGTACCGCGAAAGCGCGGCGCCCGTCGGGTTCGTCCCGCCGGCGGGCGGGCGCGTCCCTCGAGCGCCCGGCGGAAGAGATCGCGCAGGAGGTCGGTGGGCAGCTCGTCGCCCAGCTCGGGATAGACGTAGTGGAACAGCAGCAGGTGCCAGAGCACGATCTCCTCATCGCCGCCCAGCAGGTCGACCACCCGGCGCCAGTCGATGCGGCCCTCCTGCGAGCGCACGATGTGGACGATGTCGGCGCCGTCGAAGCGGTCGCGGGCGGCGACGTAGACCTTGGTCGCGATCAGCTCCTCGGGTCCGAGCAGGCAGGTCGGTACGCCCAGAAAGCGCGCCGGGCTGCAGGTCTCGAACCAGGGAGTCGTGACCTGCAGGCTCGTGGGGTGACGGACCGCGAACAGGAGGTCGAGGAGGTTCTCGCCGCTGTGGGCCTTGGCGAGCCAGAGGCGGTCGCGCACCTCGGTGTCGAAGCCGGCCGCGTCGAGCGCGTCGAGCAGCGGCTTGACGCCGCGTGGCTCGACGAAGATGTCGAGGTCCTTGGTGTCGCGCCAGGCTCCGGTGTAGGCGTAGACGACGTAGGCGCCGCCGAGCGCGTACGGCACCCCGCTCGCCCGGGCGATCTCGAGCCAGGCGCGAAAGACCGCGGTCTGAGCGGGGTCGAGCGGTAGCGGCCGGGTGATCTCTCGTCCGTCGCGCACGAGACGCAGGACGTCGGGCCGGCCGCCGGGCTCGCCGACGGTCGCGGGGCGCGGCACGACGACCTACACGCCGGCCTTGCCGTAGTGCAGCGCGTAGATGATGAGCGCGAAGCCCACGATGAACAGGATGCCGGCCACGATCGCGCCGCCGCGGCGCATGGCGGGCAGGCCGGCCAGGGCGAGCGCGATGCCGGCGAGCAGACCGAGAAGGGCGCCGAGCTCGGTGAGGCGGCGGGCGGTGTGGGCCGTGAGGGCCGCGACGGTGGCGAGCATGGGACTCCTCGGGTGGCGGCTGACGTATCTGCCGCATGATGTTCCCGCGCGACAGCCCCGTAGCCGCCGTTGCGTTCGGCGCACAAGCGAAGGGCGGAGGGAGCGCCCTTCCTCGCTCCCTCCGCCGGCCTTGCGCGGCGCCGCTGCGCCGGCTGCTCGTCGCGCCGCACGCTTACGGCGTGCTCATCCGTTCAGCCGATGTCCGAGCTCGAGTCCGGCCATCCCGTCGAGCACCGGCACGGCGCGACCCCTCGTCGCGCCCTCGTGCTTTCCCCCGGGCGCGCGCCGGTTCACCGTTGCTGCGCCTTAGCCGGGGACGAGCGTGCCGGTCGCGTTCAGCAGGCGCCCGCGTCGCGCAGGGCCCGTGTCCCGTCGTTGCGCCCCGTCGTCGCCGCCGAAGGGGCGGCGTCGCCGTGGCGTCGCCCACGCTCAGAGTCTGCCGTTCACCCGCAGTTGAGGAGCGTTACCCATGGCCAGCGGGAAGCCGGGCTCCGAACATATCCAGCAGCGGACAACGAACACGACGGTGGAGGAGCGATGCGACGCAGGCAGGCCCAGGCCGGTTTCAGTCTTCTCGAGCTTCTGATCGTCGCGGTGGCCCTCGCCATTCTCGCTGCGGCCGCTTGTCCCGTCTATGCAAGTGAGCGCAGCAGGGCTGAGGATGTGCTGCTCGTGGCCAACTCCCGAAACATCGCGACGCCGGTGGAGAGCTCGTGGGCCGACGTGCAGGAAGCGGCGCCCACGTCGCTCGAGGGATCGGTGGCGACCGCCCGGCAATGGCTTGCGCAGGACCTGCGCGGGTCGCGCCGCGTCGGCGGCGACCTGCACGTCGTGAACCCTTGTAGCGGCTCCGACGCGGTGGTCGACTGCGACCACGTGCCGGCCGGCGACCGGGCTCCGGCCGTGTGGGTCACGAGCAACCACGTGTTTGCCTACGGGACCTTCATCCCGAGCGACCTCACCGTGGCGCGGCTGCGCGGCACGATCGTGGTCGACTACGTCGTCGATGCACAGCAGCGCGACGGACAGATCGAGATCTACTCGGTTGACCGCAACGGTCAGGAGAGCTCGGTGGTGCAGAGGGTGCCCATGGGCAGCTAGCACGGCCGGCGGCGGCGCATCCGGCTCGGGACAGGCGGACGCGTCGCAGGGGCGAGGCAGTGCACGCCTCGCGCCTGAAGAGCGGGGCGCGCCCGGGCCTGGCAATGGCGAGCGCGCTGAAGAGCGGGGCGCAGCCCGGGCCTGGCAACGGCGGGCGCGCCGGCCGACCGCGAGCGACGGGAGGGCGAGCTGCAGGAAGCTCGCCCTCCCGTCGCGTCTCGGTAGCCGTCAGCGCCGCGCGAACGAGTCGACGTAGCGCCGCAGGGGCGCGTCGAGGGCGCCGAGGTCGTCGGCCGGCGCGATCAGCGAGTCGCCGCCACGCCACTCGTTGAAGGCGGGCCGCACCACGAGGTCGTCGCCGTCACGTCCGACGAGCACGCCGGCGCAGTCGCCGGCGCGCGCACGGCCGAGCCAGCCGGCGCGTTCCGAGGCCGGTCGCCGCCCGGGCCGGGCGCCGTCGGCGCACCGCACGTGGTCTGCCGAGAACACGCTGAAGGGCAGGAACAGCCAGGCGCCGTCGTCGACGGCGCGCAGGAGGCGCGACACGCGCGCTCGCGGCCGATGCTGTCCGGCGAGCGTCCGTCCACCCTGAGCCCCGGTCGTCGCGACGTACGAGAACGTCGAGTTCTCGCCGCACTCGCGGCGGTCGAAGGCAAGCAGGGCGACGACGAGGTCGGCGAGACGGTAGTCGGCGTGGCGGTAGCGCTGGTCGGGCACGGGTGACGTCCTCCACGGATGCGACGCGGCGCCAACGATAGCACGAGCCGCGGACCCGGTCGTGAGCGGTCCCGCGTGGGCCGGCCTCCGCCCGACGAGCGTGAGGAGTCGCGCGGCGGGGAACGCCGAAGGCGATCCCTGGCGGGCCGAGCGACGGCCAGGCGTCGAACGGCCCGTCGGGCGACCCACGCGCCGACCGACCGCACAGCGAACGACCTGCGCTGAGCCACCAGGCGCCGAGTGGAGGAGCGCCGAGTGACCATGAGACGATCACAGGACGACGACCAGACTGCGACGCCCGACGAGCGTGAGCCCACGGCCGACCGGGCCACGGCCTGGACGCGGCACCTGGAGACGCCGCTGCGCGACTTTCTGAGCACGGAGACGGGCAGCGCGGCCGTCCTGCTGGCGGCGACGCTCGCCGCTCTCGTGTGGGTGAACGTCTCGCGTTCCTCCTACGACCGGCTGTGGGGCACGACCTTCGCGCTGCGTCTCGGTCCGGCCGTGCTCGCCCAGGACCTGCGCCAGTGGGTGAACGGCGGCCTCATGGCGTTCTTCTTCTTCGTGGTCGGGCTCGAGGCGCGCCGTGAGTTCGACATGGGCGAGCTGCGCGAGCGCCGGCGAGCGGCTCTGCCGCTGCTCGCCGGCGTGTCGGGCATGCTCGCCGGCGTGCTCATCTACCTGGCCTTCAACGCTGGCGGTCCCGCCGGCCACGGCTGGGGCATGGCCATGTCGACCGACACCGCCTTCGCACTCGGCACGCTGGCGCTGGTCGGCCCGCGCTTTCCCGACCGTCTGCGCGCCTTCATGCTCACGGTCGTCGTCGTCGACGATCTGATCGCGCTCGCCGTGATCGCCACCGTGTACACCGACGGCCTCACGCTCGTCCCGCTGCTCGTGGCGGTCGGCCTGCTCGCCGTCGTGCTCGCCCTGCGGCTCGCCGGGCGCTGGGTCGGTCCGCTGTTCGCCGTGCTGGCGGCCGGCGCCTGGCTCGGCCTGCAGCAGTCGGGCGTCGATCCGGTGGTGACCGGCCTGGCCATGGGGCTGCTCGTGTCGGCCTATCCCGCGTCGCGGCCCGACCTGGAGCGCGCCACCGAGCGCTTTCGCCTGTTCCGCGAGCAGCCGACGCCCGCCCTGGCCCGCGAGGCGCGCACCAGCGTGGAGTCGGCCATCTCACCCAACGAGCGCCTCGCGCAACGCTTTCACCCCTGGACCAGCTACGTGATCGTGCCGCTCTTCGCCCTCGCGAACGCCGGCATCCCGCTGGGCGGCGGCTTTCTGGCTCACGCGTGGTCGTCGCGGGTCACGCTGGGGATCGTGATCGGCTACGTCGTCGGCAAGCCGGTGGGCATCTTCGGCGTGTCGGCGCTCGTGAGCCGCCTGAGCGGCGGCCGGCTGCGGCCGCCGGTCGGCTGGGCCGCGGTCGCCGGCGGCGGGGCGGTCGCCGGCATCGGTTTCACCGTGTCGCTGCTGGTCGCGGCGATCGCCTTCGACGGCCGGGTGCTCCAGGAGGCCAAGCTCGGCGTGCTGGTCGGTGCGCTGCTCGCCGCCGTGTCCACCTGGACCGTGTTCCGCGTCGCCGCCCTGCTGCCGCGCGGCCTGCGCCTGCGCGCCTTGATCGGCCAGGTCGAGCCGATCGTCGACCTGGCCGTTCCGGTCGACGACGAACGCGACCACATCCGGGGGCCGCGCCTGGCCCCGGTCACCTTCGTCGAGTACGGCGACTTCGAGTGCCCGTACTGCGGCCGGGCCGAGGCCGTGGTGCGCGAGCTCATGGCCGAGGCCGGCGACGTGCGCTACGTCTGGCGCCATCTGCCGCTGAACGACGTCCACCCGTCCGCCCAGCTCGCCGCCGAGGCGACCGAGGCGGCGGCCGCCCAGGGCGCCTTCTGGGGCCTGCACGACTTGTTGCTCGCCCACCAGGGCCGGCTGCGCGTGCCCGACCTGCTGGGCTACGCCCGGGAGCTCGGCCTCGACGAAGAGCGCTTCGCCGACGACCTGCGGCGCCACTCCGGCGCCGCCCGCATCGCGCGCGACGTCGACAGCGCCGATCTGTCGGGGGTCTCCGGCACGCCCACGTTCTTCGTGAACGGTCTGCGCCACCACGGCGTGTACGACATCGGCGCCCTCGAGACCGCCGTGCGCGCCGCCCGCGCCAGGGCGACGCTCGTCGCGGGTCGGCAGGCCGCCGCGGCGTGACGCCGCCGGGGGTCTCCAGGCACGGGCAACAGGTCCTCTGCGAGATGGTTCACAAAAGTAATTAACGTGGTAAACTATCTGGCGTGAAGATGACGACCGAGAGCGGCGCGACGCCGGCGGCGATAGCCGCCGAGACGCCGCTCACCGACCCCGAGCTCGCCGCCCGGTTGCGGCTCGTGCTGAACCGTCTGGCCCGCCGGCTGCGCAACCAGGCCCCCGACGACCTGAGCCCCTCGCTGACCTCGACCCTGGTCACGATCGAGCGCGAGGGACCGATCAGCCTCGGCCGGCTCGCGGCCAGCGAGCGGGTCACGCCGCCGAGCGTGACGCGCATGGTGGCGACGCTCGAGGGCCAGGGTCTCGTGCGCCGCGAGGCCGATCCGACCGACCGCCGCGTGGCGCGCGTCAGCCTGACCGCCGCGGGGGCGCGCGTCGTGCAGCGCACGCGCACGCGCAAGACCGCCTGGCTCGCTCGGCGCCTCGGACGGCTCGACGCCACCGAGCTCGCCGCGCTGCGCGAGGCGCTGCCCGTGCTCGAACGCCTGCTCGAGGAACGCCCGTGAGCGACCTGCCGATCCCGGCCCGTGCGGCCGGCGCGACGCTCGGACGGGAGCCGGTGCGGCCGGAGAGCCCGACACCGCCGGCGTCGAGCCCGGGAGTGCTGATCCGCACGTTCCGCTCGCTGCGCACGCGCAATTACCGCCTCTGGTTCATCGGCCAGACCCTGTCGCAGTGCGGCACCTGGATGCAGAGCCTCGCCCTGCCCTGGCTGGTCTACCGGGTCCTCACCCACAGTGCGGTCGACTTGGGGATCACCTCGGCGCTGCTCTTTGCTCCGGTGCTCGCGTTCGGCGCGATCGGCGGCCTCGTCGCCGATCGCTTCGACAAACGCAAGGTGCTCCTCGCCACCCAGGCCGCCTTCGCAGCGCAGTCCGTCACGCTCTGGCTCGTCGTGGCGAGTGGCTACGCCCGGCTTTCGGTCGTCTGGGCGCTGGCGCTTTGCTACGGCTTCATCAACGTGTTCGACAACCCCTCGCGGCAGAGCTTCGTGGTCGAGATGGTCGGCACCGAGGACCTGACCAACGCCGTGGGCCTGAACAGCGTCATCGTGAACGCGTCCCGCATCGTGGGGCCCGCGGCCGCCGGCCTGGTGCTGGCGCTTTCGAGCGGCGGCACCGCCGGCGTGACGACCGCCTGCGGGCGCATCTTCCTGGTCAACGCGATCTCGTTCGCCGCCGTGCTGGGCGCCCTGGCCGCCATGCGCCCGTCCGAGCTGCACCGGCGTCCGCCTGTCGGGCGCGCAAAGGGCCAGATCAAGGACGGCTTGCGCTACGCCTGGGGCAAGTGGGAGCTGCGCGTCCCCATCGTCATGATGGCCGTGATCGGCACCCTTGCGTACAACTTCAGCGTGATTCTGCCGCTGTTCGCGGCGGACGTGTTCAGGCACGGCGGCGGCACCGCCGGCGCCCTCGTCACGGCCATGGGCGTCGGCGCGCTCGCCGGCGGCCTCGTCATCGCCGCGCGCCAGCGACCCGGCTACCGGCTGCTCGTTGCGGTGACGATCGCCTTCGGCGCCTTCATTCTGGCCGTGGCCGCCGCTCCGACCTTGCCGGTCGCCCTTGTCCTGCTCCTGCCGATGGGCGCCGCCAGCATCGGCTTCATCGCCACGGCCAACTCGCTCCTGCAACTCCACTCGACCCCCGCCATGCGCGGCCGCGTCATGGCCCTGTGGGCGATGGTCTTCCTCGGTTCCACGCCGATCGGCGCTCCGCTGATCGGCTACCTCGCCGGGCAGTTCGGCGCTCGCGCCGCCCTCGCGCTCGGCGGCTGCGCCACGCTGGCCGTCGGCGCCTGGGCCGCGTTCGAGCTGCGCCGCATCCGCGACGAGCTGCGCGCGGATCGCGCGCTCGTGCCGGCCGACCCGGGCGAGTCCGCTCTCGAGGAGACGCTCGGCTCCGGCCACTGACGGCACGGCTTCCTCGCCGGCTTGAACGGCGAGTCCCGGGTCTGCGGTGGCGCGCACGCCATCGTCGGCACGCGACGTCCGGTCCGCCTCACGGTGCATCGCGCCTGCGTGCGCGGGTAGGAAGCGCTTTCGGACACGCGGTCGAAGGGAGGCGCCTTGACCTGGGGTGACGAGCGTCTGCGGGACGACACGATCACGGCTTGCGACTTCGCCCCGCGGGCCGGCGAAGCCCCGCCCGAGCGGGCGCGCGCCGTCGTGGTCGGCGGCGGCATCGTGGGCTGCTCCGTCGCCTTCCACCTGGCCGCGCTGGGCTGGACCGACGTCGTGCTGGTCGAGCGGGCGGTGATCGGCGCCGGCACGAGCTGGCACGCCGCCGGCCTCGTCACGCGGGCGCGCGGCAGCCACGTCCAGACCGAGCTTGCCATGTACAGCCGCGACCTCTATGCGGGGCTCGCGGCGGACACGGGGATCGACGTCGGCTATCACGAGAACGGCTCGCTGTCGGTCGCGCAGAGCCCGGAGCGCATGACCGAGCTCGACTACGGCCTCGCTCTGGCGCGCTCCCACGGCCTGCCGGCGACACGGCTCGACCGCGACGGCGTCGCCGCTGCCTGGCCGCCCCTCGACCCGGATGGTCTGGTGGGCGGCGTCCTGTTCGCCGGCGACGCCACCGTGAACCCCGGCTACGTCACCCTGGCGACCGCCAAGGGCGCCGTCGACCGCGGCGTTCGCCTGGTCGAGGGCTGCCGGGTGGTCGGTCTGCGGCTGCGGGGCGACGCCGTGGCCGCCGTCGAGACCGACCGTGGCGCGATCGCCTGCGAGGTCGTGGTGATCGCCGCCGGGCTATGGTCGCGCGCCCTGGGCGCCTTGGCCGGCGTGCCCCTCGCGCTGTATCCGGCGCAGCACATGTGGGCGCAGAGCGCGCCGGTCGCCGGCGCCGACCGCGACCTGCCGATCCTGCGCGACCTGGACGGCCACGTCTACGTACGGCCCTACCGCGGCGGCTACGTCGTGGGCGCCTTCGAGCCCGACGGCCTGCCGTGCCCGCCGGCGTCGCTGCCGGCCGACTTCGCCTTCGGCGAGCTGCCCGGCGGCCGGGAGCACTTCGCGCCGTCGCTCGAGAAGGCGCGCCGGCGCGTGCCGGGCCTGCGGGGCGCCGCCCTGGAGCACTTCCTGAACGCGCCCGAGAGCTTCACCCCCGACGGCGCGCCGCTGGTCGGCGAGACGGCCGAGGTCACGGGCCTCTACGTGGCGGCGGGGCTGAACTCGCAGGGCATCATCCTGGGACCCGGCCTGGGTCGCGCCCTGGCCGCCTGGATCGTGGCCGGCGCCCCGACGATCGACGCCGCCGAGCTCGACGTGCGGCGTTTTGCGGCGGAGCAGGCCGGCGAGGCCTGGCTCTCCGAGCGGACCCGCGAGACGCTCGGCCGCCTGTACGCGATGCACTGGCCTCACCTGCAGCCGGCCACGGCCCGGGGGCTGCGCCACAGTCCGCTGTACGACCGCCTGGCCGGCGCCCGGGCCTGCTTCGGCGAGGCCGCCGGCTGGGAGCGCGCCGACTGGTTCGCGCCGCCCGGCGTTGAGCCGGCCTACCGTTACTCCTATGGGCGGCAGGACTGGTTCGAGCCCGTCGCGGCGGAGCATCGCGCCGCGCGTGAGGGGGTCGCGCTGTTCGACCTGTCGTCGTATGCGAAGGTCCGCGTCGAAGGGCCCGGCGCGCTCGCCGCCGTGCAACGCGCCTGCAGCGCCGACCTCGACCGGCCCGTCGGCGCCGTCGCCTACGCGTGTCTGCTGAACGCCGGCGGCGGCATCGAGGCCGACGTCACCGTGACCCGGCTCGGCCACGACGCCTTCCTGGTGGTCGCGCCCACGGTGACTCAGCGCGCCGTCGCCGCCCTGCTGCGCCGCGCCTGCGGCGCCGAGGCCGTCGCGACCGACGTCACGTCGGGTCTCGGCGTGCTCGGGCTCGCCGGGCCGCGCTCGCGCGCGCTGCTGCAGGAGCTGACCGACGCGGACCTCGGCCGCGACGCCTTCCCGTGGGCGACGGCGCACACCATCGAGGTCGCCTGGGCGCGCGCCCTGGCGCTGCGCGTGTGCTACGCGGGCGAGCTCGGCTGGGAGCTGTACGTGTCGAGCGAATCGCTGGTCGCGCTCTACGACCGCGTCACGGCCGCCGGCCGGCCGCACGGGCTGCGGCCGGCCGGCATGCTCGCGCTCGACGGCCTGCGCGCCGAGAAGGGGTTCCGCCATTGGGGCGCGGACATGGGCCCCGCCGATCGGCCCGACGAGGCCGGGCTCGGTGCCACCGTCGCCCTCGGCAAGTCGCAGGGGTTCACCGGTCGCGCCGCGCTGCTCGCGGGGTCGCCTGCCGGTCGCGCGCGCCGTCTGGTCGGCATCAGGCTCGACGAGCCCGGCCCGCTACTGCTCGGCGGTGAGCCCGTGCTCGCCGACGGCAAGGCCGTCGGCCGGGTGACCTCGGGGGCCTACGGGCACACGGTGGGCGCCGCCGTCGGGCTCGCGCTGCTCGAGGCGCCGCGCGCCGCCGTCGAGGAGCTGCTCGCCGACGCTCGGGTCGCGGTCGACATGGCCGGCGAGCGGGCGCCGGCGACGCTGTCGACGGCGCCCTTCTACGACCCCTCCGGCGCGCGCCTGCGCTCGTAGAGACATCCGCCGCCTGCGCGGGCCGGCATCCTCGTGCCCGTCGTTGCGGGTCCGGTCATCCGACCGCGGCTCTGGTAGGATTGGAGTGGCCGTCCGGCGGACGGCCGAGACCCCCCAACATCGTCACGAGGAGCCCTTGTGAACCCCGTCGGCAAGGAATGGCGTCGCGAGCCGCTCTACGAGCTCGACCCCGACCTGAACGAGCTGCTGCGCGCCGAGCTGCGCCGGCAGCAGGAGACGCTCGAGCTGATCGCCTCCGAGAACTTCGCGAGCCGTGCCGTGCTCGAGGCGACGGGCTCGGTGCTCACCAACAAGTACGCCGAGGGTTACCCGCAGGCGCGCTACTACGGCGGCTGCGACGTGATCGACGCGGTCGAGCAGCTTGCCATCGACCGCTGCAAGGAGCTCTTCGGCGCTGAGCACGTGAACGTGCAGCCGCACTCGGGCTCGTCGGCCAACCTGGCCGCCCTGTTCGCCCTGCTCAAGCCGGGCGACACGTTCCTGGCGATGGAGCTCACCCACGGCGGCCACCTCACCCACGGCCTGCCGCTCAACATGTCGGGCGTCGCCTACGACGCCGTGCCCTACCACGTGCGGCGCGACACCGAGACGATCGACTACGACGAGGTCCGCGCGCTCGCGCTCGAGCACAAGCCCAAGCTCATCATCTGCGGCTACAGCTCCTACCCGCGGGTGATCGACTTCGCCGCCTTCCGCGCCATCGCCGACGAGGTCGGCGCCCTGCTGCTCGCCGACATCGCCCACATCGCGGGTCTCGTGGCGGCCGGCGTGCACCCCAACCCGGTGCCCTACTGCGACGTCGTCACCTCGACCACGCACAAGACCCTCACCGGGCCGCGGGCCGGCCTCATCATGTGCCGGGCCGAGTACGCCAAGGCGATCGACCGCGCCGTGTTCCCGGGCATGCAGGGCGGTCCGCTGGCCCACGTCGTCGCGGCCAAGGCGGTGTGCCTGCGCATTGCCAAGAGCGAGGAGTTCCGCCGGCTGCAGCGCCAGATCGTGACCAACGCCGCGGCCCTCGCCGAGACGCTGGCCGACGGCGGCCTGCGCCTCGTGTCGGGCGGCACCGACGTGCACCTGGCGCTCGTCGACCTGCGTGGCACCGGCCTGAACGGCTTGGAGTGCCAGCAGCTCCTCGAGTCGGTGAACATCACCGCCAACCGTAACGTGGTGCCCTTTGACGACGGGCCGATGTCGGTGGCGAGCGGCCTGCGCGTGGGCTCGCCGGCGGTGAGCACGCGCGGCTTCACCGAGGTCGAGATGCGCCAGACCGGGCGGCTGATCCTGCGTGCCGTGGCGGCCAGGGGCAAGCCGGCGGTGCTCGCCGAGATCCGCCAGGAAGTGCTCGACCTGCTCGAGACCTTCCCGCTGTACGAGTTCCTCTGAGGCAGCGCCGGCCGGCGCGGCGGCCGTCAGCGCGGGGGGCGGGGGTGCGGCGCGCGACGTACCCGCCGCCGCGTCGCGCCGCGGCCCGCCGGCTCTGTCAGGCCTCGCCCTGCTCGGGCACGATGCACAGAAAGGCGAAGGTGTCGGCCCCCGCGTTGCTGAACTGATGGACGGCGCCGGCCGGCACGTAGGCGTACGAGCCGGCGCTCACGGCGTGATCGACGCCGTCGACGTGCAGGGTGCCGTGGCCGGCCGTCACGTAGTTGATGTGGGGCCAGGCGTGCGCGTGGCGCGGCGTGTGGCCGGCCGGCTCGAGCTCGAAGAGGCGCAACGCCCAGCCCTGCCAGCCCTCGGCCGGGCCGACCAGCAGCCGTTTGACGACCCCCTCGAGGCCGTCGCCGGCGAGCCGCGTGCCCTCGAGATCCTGTCTGTGGCCGATCATCACACCGCTCCCGTCGCTTGCCTGTCGTCTGCCCGGCTGCCTCTGCTCGAGACCTCCGTTACCCGCCCTTCAGCCGTTCCTAGCCGAGGTCGCGGCGCCAGTCCCACTCCGGGGCGATGAGCTGCGTGCCCTCGGTGTCTTCGACCTCGCGGCGCCAGGCGACGCGCTCGCCGACCCGGGCCCGCAGGCGCCAGCCGATCGGCTTGCTCGCGTCCTCGACCGCCTCTTTGATGGCCGACACGCGCTCGCGCACGCGCTGCAGGTCGTCGGTCGCCAGGCCGTAGTCGCCGGCCCGCTCGAGCACCACGCCGAGGTTGGTCGTGATGTCGTGGTAGAGGCCCCAGTCGCGCGAGCAGGTCTCGGCCATGTAGGGCACGTCGACCGACGGGCCGCCGTCCGAGTCGAGCAGCGGCACGTCCTTGAGCAGCGCGACGACGTCGTGCACGTCCTTCTGGTTGATCTTGCCGATCTGCAGCTTGGCGATGAGCGCGTCGACCGGCGAGATCGCGTAGTCGTCGATGTCGAGCCGCTCGCGCACGTCGACGTCGTGGTCCATGCGCATGACGTCGAGGAACACGTCGACGTGGTCGACGAGCGGCGCCTCGCTGGCCGGCGCCTCGGGCACGGCGCCGACCAGGGTCTCGGCCTTGACGTACTGAAGCTGCTGACCGTCGGTGGCCTGGCTCACGTAGCGGTTCTCGGCGTAGCCGAGGCCGGCGAACACGGAGTGCATGTCGCGGCTCTGCGCGGACAGGCCGACGACGTCGATGTCGGAGTACTCGCGGTCCATGAAGTCGAGGTCGGCGCAGTGGCGGCGGATCGCGAGGCCGCCGGTGAGGCGCAGCTCGACCCCCTGCTCGCGGGCCGCGTCGATCAGGGCCATGGCCTCGGCCATCAGGCGGTCGGCGGGCCGGGTGGGCTCGGGTCGCAGGCCGGCCACCGACTTGAGCACCGCGCCGCCGCCGTCGCCGGTCTGGGGCGCCAGGCGCAGCTCTTCGAGCGGGTGCAGCACCGCGTCGAGGATCGGCCGCGCCAGATAGACGCGCGGCCAGCGCTGCTCGGCGTAGTCCTCGAGGATGCCGCGGCTGGTCAGGTCGTGCACCGCCCGGCGCGCCGTGCCGTTCGTGACGGCGAGCAGGCGCTGGGCGTGGGGGACGGTCAGGCAGGGCGTGCGGAAGGCCTCGGCGGCGAGGGCGAGGGCCGGTCCCTTGAGACGGGCGCGCAGCTCGCCGTGGATGGCGATCAGGGCGCGCGCCTGGCGCACGCCGCGCTCGGCCGTCTGGCGCACACCGTTCAGGAAGAAGAGCAGCCACGGCACCCACTCGGCGTGCGTGCGCACGCGCTGCAGGCGGCGGTAGTACTCGTCGCGGTGCGCCTCGAAGTAGGCCGACAGGTAGAGCAGCGGGCGGGTGAGCCGCTGGCGGTCGATCAGAAAGAGCGTGATGAGCAGCCGGCCGAGGCGGCCGTTGCCGCCGACGAACGGATGGATGCTCTCGAACTGGGCGTGGAGCAGGGCGCACTGCACGAGGTCGGGCAGCTCGTCGCGCGTGCCCAGGAACCCGTCCCAGTCGGCGAGCGCGGTGAGCATCTCGGCCACCGGCGGGGCCACGTACGCGGCCGTCGCGATGGTCGAGCCGGGCGGCCCCAGCCAGCTCTCGGACGTGCGGAACTCGCCCGGCGTGCGGCTGCCGCGAAGCTCGTCGCGCAGCAGCTCTTCGTGCAGCCGTCGCACGAGGTCGAGCGACAGCGGCTCCGCCGCCAGGCGCTCGACGCCGTACCGCAGCGTCGCGATGCAGGCTCGCACCTCGCGCAGATGGTCCCGCGGCACGCCGGCCGGAGCTGCCGCGACCTGGTCGAGGAAAAGGTCGGACAGGCTCACCCGGGCGCCCTCGATGCGTGATGAGCAGAGCGCCTCCTGGCGCTTGAAGGGCGCGTCGAGCAGGTGCGGGTCGGGCAGTTCGCTGACGATGCCAGAGAGCTCGCCGAGCGCCGCGTCGGCGCGCGACAGCGCGAGCACGAGCTCGCGGCCGAACAGCAGCCGGTGGGGAGGCAGGGGTGCGGGGACGAAGGCGGCGTAGCCGTCGGGGCTCGTGACCACCCGTCCGGCCTCGGCGGCATGGAACTCACTAGGGTCGATGGCGCGACCTCGCTACCGTCGGGAACCTCGTCCGCCGCCCGCGGACCTCAGAGGTTCGCATGTCTTCGGGTCAAGTCTTACGAATCGCCCGGGCGGGCGCAACCGCCGGCGGGCGCGGCGCGAGCGCGGCGCGCGGGATCGCGCGCCGCGCTCTTTGGGCAGCGGCGCGCTCACCCCGCGGCGTTCAGGACCTCGTCGACCCAGGCGGCCCCGGCGATGGCCGCCGGAAAGCCGCAGGTGGTGATCGCCAGCAGCGTGACGTGCCGCACCTCGGCGGGCGTCGCGCCGGCCGCCAGGGCCTTGCGGGCGTTGGAGCGGGCGGCGCCCTCGGCGGCGGCGCCGATCGACAGGCCAAGCTTGACGAGACGCTGCGTGCGCTCGTCGAGCGGTCCGGCGCCGTCGACGGCGGCGCCCAGACGGTCGAGCGCGCCCGCCACCGCGGCGTTGCGCTCCCTGAACCGCAGGTAGACGCCCGGAAGATGGTCCGGCTGCGTGTCGCCCATGTCTCGTCCCTCCGCGTCCCCCGGCACCTCCGGTGGGTGCCGGCGCTCCCATCATCGCCCGCCTTCTGCGTCGCCCAAACGTGGGGCCGGCAGGCTCACCGACGGGGGTCCTGACAACGTAGTGCTGAGCAGAAGCTCATAGAAACCGTTTGCTTCGAAGCCGCGGATGTGCTGGACTACGACGGCAACCACTGTGGCAGGAGGTCGGGTCGCTTGAGCGCAGAGGACTTTGCAGCGTTCCTCGACGAGGTGCGCGTGGTGCCCGTCGTGGCGATCCCGCGGGCCGACGACGCCGTGCCCCTGGCGCGCACGCTGGTCGCTGCGGGCCTGCCGTGCGCCGAGATCACGTTCCGCACCGCGGCCGCCGCCGCCGCCATCGCGGCCATCGCGGCGGCGGTGCCCGAGCTGCGCGTGGGAGCGGGCACCGTCCTCACGGTCGAGCAGGCCGAAGCCGCCCTGCAAGCCGGCGCGAGCTTCATCGTGGCGCCCGGCTTCGACCCCGCCGTCGTCGACTTCGCCCTGCAGCGTGGCGTGCCGATCGTGCCCGGGGTCTGCACGCCGACCGAGGTCACGCTGGCGCTGGCCCGCGGCCTGTCGCTGCTCAAGCTGTTCCCGGCCGAGGCGGCGGGCGGCGTCGCCTATCTCAAGGCTCTCGCCGCGCCCTTCGGCGCCGCCCGCTTCGTGCCGACCGGCGGCATCGGCCCCGACAACCTCGCGTCGTATCTGGCGGTGCGCCAGGTCGTCGCCTGCGGCGGGAGCTGGATGGTCACCAAAGAGCTGATCGCCGCCGGCGACTTCGACACCATCGGCGGTCTCGCGGCCGAGGCCCGACGCCTCGCCGGCGCGGCCCGCCCGAGCGCCTGAGCCAGGCGAAGGAGGGAGCCGTGGGCCTGCTCGAGATCCGCCCCGCCGGTCGGTGCCGCTGGGACCTCGTCGCGCTCGGCGAGGTCATGCTGCGGTTCGACCCCGGCGAGGGGCGCATCGCCACCAGCCGCTCGTTCGCCGTGTACGAGGGCGGCGGCGAGTACAACGTGGCGCGCGGCCTGCGGCGCTGCTTCGGGCTGCGCACTGCCCTGGTGAGCGCCCTCGCCGACAACCCCGTCGGCCGCCTCGTCGAAGAGCTCGTGCTGCGCGGCGGCGTCGACCAGAGCCACGTGCGCTGGGTGCCCTACGACGGCGTCGGTCGTACGGTGCGCAACGGCCTGAACTTCACCGAGCGCGGCTTCGGCGTGCGCGGCGCGGTCGGCTGCTCCGACCGCGGTCACACCGCCGTGTCGCAGCTCGGTCCCGGCGACGTCGACTGGGAAGAGGTGTTCGGCGCCGAGGGCGCCCGCTGGTTCCACTGCGGCGGCATCTTCGCGGCGCTCGGCGAGCGCACGGCCGACCTCGCCATCGAGGCCATGGCGGCGGCCCGCCGCCACGGCACGATCGTCTCCTACGACCTGAACTACCGGCCCTCGCTGTGGCGTGCGATCGGCGGCGAGGAGCGCGCCCGCGAGGTCAACCGGCGGGTCGCGCCGCTCGTCGACGTCGTGCTCGGCAACGAAGAGGACTTCAGCGCGGCGCTCGGCTTCGAGGTGGCGGGGCTCGACCGTGACTTCTCCACCCTCGACCCGGAGCGCTACGGTGCCATGATGGCGCAGGTCGTCGCCGCCTATCCCAACGTGCGCCTGGTGGCGACCACGCTCCGCGCCGTCCTGTCGGCGAGCCGCAACGACTGGAGCGCCGTCTGCTGGGCCGGCGGCGAGCTGTATCGCTCGACGCCGCGCCCCGGCCTCGAGATCCTCGACCGCGTAGGCGGCGGCGACTCGTTCGCCTCGGGCCTCGTCTACGGTCTGCTCGCCGGATTTCCGCCGCAGGTGGCGCTCGAGTACGGCGCCGCCCACGGCGCGCTCGCCATGACGACGCCCGGCGACACGTCGATGGCGACGCTCGCCGAGGTCGAGAGCCTGGTGCGCGGAGCCTCGGCGAGGGTGCAGCGATGAGCGCCGCCGGCGAGCGGCCGAGCGGCGAGCGGCCTGCCCGGCGCCGCGGCGGGAGCCGTGCCCGCCAGGGCGCCTCGATCCGCGACGTGGCTCGCCTGGCCGGGGTGTCGCCCGGCACCGCCTCGCGCGTGCTGTCGGGCTCGTCGTACCCGGTGAGCGACCGCGCGCGGCGCCGCGTCGAAGACGCCGCGCGCGCCCTGAACTACGTCACCAACTCGGCCGCGCGCGCCCTCGTCACGGGCCGCAGCGAGCTCGTCGGCGCGATCGTCCACGACATCACCGACCCCTTCTTCAGCGTCGTCGTGCGCGGCCTGCAGGACGCCGCCGTCGCCGATGGCCTGGTCGTGCTCGTCGGCAACGACGACCGCGACGCCGGCAAGCTCGAGAGCTACCTCACCATGCTGCTCAGTCAGAAGCCGACCGGCGTCGTGCTGATCGGCGGCCAGCTCCGCGAGCCGGCCGCCACCCTGCCGGTCGCGCTCGCCGTGCAGCGCCTGCGCGAGCAGGGCGTGCCGGTGGTGGCGGTCGGCCGCTACGAGCTCGACATCCCGCACGTCGCGGTCGACGACGTGGCCGGCGCCGACACGGCCGTCACGCACCTGGTCGAGCTCGGCCATCGCCACATCGCGTTCCTGGGAGGGCCGCTCAACTCGACGACCGTCCAGGACCGCTACACGGGCTACTGCAACGCCCTCATGCGGGTCGGCGAGCCGCTCGACGAGCGCCTGGTCGCGCCCACGCCGCTCAGCGTCGAGGGCGGCTCGCAGGCCGTCGCCGGCCTGCTTGCCGCGGGCATGCCGTTCAGCGCGCTCTTCGCCGCGACCGACGAGGTCGCCTTCGGCGCGGTCTCGACGCTGCGCGAGCATGGTCTGCACATCCCAGCCGACGTGAGCGTGGTCGGCTTCGACGACGTCGTGATGTCGGCTCACAGCGACCCGCCGCTCACCACCATCCGGGTGCCGGCCCGCGAGCTCGGCCTGGCCGCCTGGCGGCTGCTGCGGGGCGGCGAGGCACCGGGCCCGCCGCCCTGCGAGCAGGTGCCCTTCGAGCTCGTACGGCGCGCCTCGACGGCGCCGCCGTCAGGCGACGCGCCGGGTGCGGGGCTGACCGCCGGCGCCCGTGCGGCGGCCGCCGAATGAGCGGCGGCCAGACAACGAGGACGGCGCCGCCCCAGCCGGGCGGCCGAGAGACCAAGACGACGGAGCGTGACCATGAGCGACAAGGCTGACACACGAAGCGGCGCCCCGGCCGCGACCATCGCGCTGGGCGATTTTCAGATGTACATCGACGGCGCCTTCGTCGAGGCTGCCGACGGCGGCCTGATCGACGTCGTCGACCCGGCCACCGAGCAGGTCGTGGCGCGGGTGGCAAACGGCGGCCTGGCCGACGCCGAGGCCGCCGTGCGGGCCGCCCGCCGGGCCTTCGACGAGGGCCCCTGGCCGCGCCTGAGCGCGCACGCGCGGGCCGAGCTGCTGCGCGCCGCCGCCGCACGGCTGCGCGAGCGCGCCGACGAGCTCGCTCGCTGGGAGACCCTCGAGATGGGCAAGCTCGTCGGCGACGGGCGCGGCGACATCCTGCGCGTGGCCGACCTGCTCGAGTACGCCGGCGGCCTGGCCGAGCGGTTCCTCGGCGAGCAGCCGATCACCGAGCCGACGGCGCTCGTGCGCGAGCCGGTCGGCGTGGTCGTCGGCGTGTGTCCCTGGAACTTCCCGCTCGTGCTGGCCGGCTTCAAGTTCGCCTCGGCGCTCGCCGCCGGCAACACCGTGATCATCAAGCCGGCGAGCATCTCGCCGCTCACGGCGATCGGCATGGCGCAGGTCTTCCACGAGGTCGGCCTGCCGCAGGGCGTCTTTCAGGTGGTGATCGGCCCCGGCCGCACGGTCGGCGACTTCCTGGCCACCACGCCGCTCGTCGACATGGTCACCCTGACCGGCAGCGTCGAGGTGGGCCGCCAGATCATGGAAAAGGCGGCCCAGACCATCAAGAAGGTCGGCCTCGAGCTCGGCGGCAAGGCGCCCAACTGCGTGTTCGCCGACGCCGACCAGGACGCGGCGCTCGAGGGCGTGCTGTTCAGCGCCTTCGGCAACTGCGGCCAGGCCTGCTGCGCCGGCTCGCGGCTGCTCGTCGAGCGCTCGGTGCACGACAGCTTCGTGGCCGAGCTCGTGCGCCGCGTGCGGTCGCTGCGCGTGGGCCCCGGCCTCGACCCGGCCTCGCAGATGGGGCCGCTGTCGTCGGCCGAGCAGCTCGCGACCGTCGAGCACTACGTCGCCCTGGGCAGGCAGGAGGGCGCCACTCTCGCCTGCGGCGGTGCCCGCATCGGCGACGTGGGCTTCTTCTACGAGCCGACCGTCTTCACCGGCGTCGACAACGCCATGCGCATCGCTCAGGAGGAGATCTTCGGGCCCGTGCTCGTCGTCATCCCCTTCGACCGCGAGGACGAGGCGATCCGCATCGCCAACGACACCGTGTTCGGCCTCACGGCCGGGGTCTGGACGAGCGACCCGGACAAGGCTCGCCGCTACGTGCGGGCCGTCCGCGCCGGAACCGTCTTCGTCAACAACACGTGGGCCTGCGCGCCGCTCGGCCTGCCGTGGGGTGGCTTCAAGCAGAGCGGCATCGGCCGCGAGATCGGCGACGTCGGCATCGAGGAGTTCACCGAGCTCAAGGCCGTGATCTGGGCCGGCGCCTCGTGACCGGCCCGTCCCGCAAGCAGACCGCGAAAGGAGTGACGCGATGCTCGACTTCGACCTGACGGGGCGCGCCGGGGTGATCACCGGCGCCGGCAAGGGCATCGGCGAGGCGGTGGCCCGCGAGCTCGCCGGCCTGGGCGCGCAGCTCGTGGTCTGCGCCCGCACGAAGGCCGACATCGACCGCCTCGTCGAGACGATCACGGCGACCGGCGGCACGGCGGTGGGCCTCGCCGCCGACGTCCACGACTTCGCCGACATGGAGCGCCTGGCCAAGCTGTGCGTCGACACCTACGGCAAGGTCGACTTCGCGGTGCCCAACGCCGGCATCGACATCGAGGGCGACATGCTCACGGCCGACCCGGGCGACTGGCAGCGCATGATCGACACCAACGTGCTGGGCACGGCCTTCGTGATCCGCGCCGTGCTGCCTTTCATGAAGGCTGCAAACGACGGTCACATCGTCATCATGGCCTCGATCTCGGGGCGCGTGACCTACGTCGGCGAGCCCATGTACATCGCCAGCAAGTGGGCCATCGCCGGCATGGGCGGCGCCCTGCGCAAGGAAGCGCTCGAGTACGGCGTGCGGGTCACCCAGATCGAGCCCGGCCTGGTCGACACGCCGCTGATCCACGCCTTGCCGATCGGCAAGCACGACCTCGAGAAGATCGAGGCCCTTTCGCCCGAGCACATCGCCTGGGCCGTCGCCTACGCGCTCGCCCAGCCACGTCAGGTCAACACGACGCAGATCCAGATCCTGCCGCTCGAGCAGGGCTACTCGTCGTAACCACACCGTACGGAGCCTCCTGCTTGACACCAAGAGAGAAATCGTTTTCTATCGCATAAATCGTTTTATACCGAGGGTTGGTGGACGGGGCCTGCGGGTGCACCGTCGGACGGTCGAAAGGACGGGTCGAGGACAGAGATGGTGAGCGCACGGACCGAAGAGCTCGTCAAGTACGACCAGGAGCACATCCTGCACGCCCAGATCCCGCTGGGCGAGACGCTCGGCGTGATCTACGACTCCGCCGAGGGCATCGTGCTGCGCGACACCGAAGGCAAGGAGTACCTCGACGCGTCGTCGCAGATGGTGAGCGCCAACCTCGGGCACGGGCGGCGCGAGATCATCGATGCCGTCAAGACGCAGCTCGACAAGCTGCAGCACGTCGGCCAGTACTACGGCCACTCCAGCACGCCCATGGTCGAATGCGCCCGCAAGCTTGCCTCGGTCACGCCGGGCGACCTCGACCACTTCTGGCTCACCTCGGGCGGCGGCGAGTCGACCGACGCCGCGATCCGCCTGGTGCGGCGCTACTACGACGCGATCGGCCAGCCCACCAAGCGCAAGGTCGTGAGCCTCTACATGAGCTATCACGGCACCGGCAACGGCCCCATGAACCTGACGGGCATCCCGGCCATGCAGGCCGGCTACGGCCCCGAGGCGCCCGGCTACCTGCACATCCCGGCCTACTACTGCTACCGCTGCCCGTTCGGCCTCGAGTATCCGTCGTGCGACACGCGCTGCGCGCGCTTCCTCGAGACGGTGATCCTCTCCGAGGGCCCCGAGAACGTGGCCGCCTTCATCGCCGAGCCCGAGCTCGGCGCCTCCGGCTTTCTCGTGCCGCCCGACACCTACTGGCCGCTGATCCGCGAGATCTGCACCAGGTACGACGTCGCACTGATCGCCGACGAGGTCATGTGCGGCTTCTGCCGCACCGGCACGATGTTCTGCATCGACCACTGGGACGTGGTGCCCGACGTCATGGCGATGTCGAAGGGCATCACCGGCGGCTACATCCCGATGGGCGCCGTCGCCTTCAACGACACGATCTGGCAGGGCCTCGAGGGCATCCCGCTCATGCACCAGTACACCTTCTCGGGCTCGCCGGCGGGCTGCGCCGCGGCGATCGCCGCGATCGACGTGTACGTGAACGACCACGTCGCCGAGAACGCGACGCGGGTCGGCGCCCACATCGTCGAGCGCATCGAGCGCGAGTTCCTGCCGATGCCCTGCGTCGGCACGTACAGCGGCCTGGGCCTCATGCTCGCCATGGAGATCGTCGCCGACAAGCAGACGAAGGCGATGTTCGACCCGCCGGTCGGACCGATCATGCCGCTGCTCGACGAGGCCCGGCACCTGGGCCTGCACCTGCGGCAGATGGGCTCGAACCGCATCGTCATCGCGCCCCCCTGCACCACGACGATCGCCGAGGCCGACCGTATCGTCGACATCCTCAAGCCGCTCGTGGCGGCGATCGCGCCGCCCCGATGACCAGCACGTGCCCGACACGTCCCGACAGCCGGCCGGCCAGGGGGAGACCCGCCGTCCGTTCCACGTACCGCTGATCGAGTACCAGGAGAGAGGGAGGGGGACATGGAGTCCAACCAGTCAGACGGCGCCCAGGGTGGCGTCGGCACGGTGACGGCGCCGCCGCCCGCGGCGACCGCAGGTCCGGCGACCCCGGCCGAGAGCAACCGCCTCAAGCGCGGCGTGCTCGGCCCGTTCGAGGTGGCGGCTTCGACCATGGCCGACATCGCGCCGGCCATGAGCTTCTACTTCGGCTTCGGCTTTCTTGCCGCGACGTCGGGTGTCGCCTCGCCGCTCACCATCATCGTGGCCGGCATCGCGGTCGCGTTCCTGGCCAACACGCTCTCACGCTACATGCAGGCCCATCCGTCGACCGGCTCGTTCATCACCTTCATCGGCATGGCGCTGGGTCCGGTCCTGGCCATCACCACGGCGATCGTCCTGGTCGGCGGCTACCTCGTGAACATCTTCTCGATCATGGCCATCTCCGGCGGCTTCATGACCATGTTCCTGCAGAACTACTTCCACGGGTTCCCGTCGTGGACGTGGCCGATCTTCGTCTGCGCCTTCGTCGGCCTGGCCGCCTTCCTCATGATCCGCGGCGTGCACCTCTCGACCCGCTGGGCGGGCGCCTTCTTCGCCTTCGAGTTCATCATCCTGATGCTCGTCAGCATCATCGCGCTCATCCAGAACGGCGGCCACCTCACGCTGCACCCGTTCAACCCGCACTACCTGCTGAGCGGCTTCAAGGGCCTCGGCCTGGGCTTCCCGCTCGCCGTCTACATGTTCATCGGCTGGGAGGCGGCCGGCCCCATGGCCGAGGAGACCGACCAGCCGCGCAAGAACATCCCGCGCGCCCTGTTCGCCAGCGTGGCGCTCATGCTGGCGAGCTTCGTGCTGTTCGGCTACGCCACGGTCGAGGCCTACGGCGAGAACGTCGGCAAGCTGACCGCCAACTCGATCCCGTTCATCGGCGTCGCGCAGAAGGAGCTGGCCCTCCTGGCCTTCCTCGCCTACATCGCCGGCGTGACCTCGACGGTCGGCTGCCTGATCGCCGCCGTCAACTCGCAGGCCCGCCTCATGTTCAACTCGGGGCGCGAGGGCCTGCTGCCGAAGTGGCTCGGCAAGGTGTCGGCCAAGCGCGGCACGCCGGTCAACGCCCTCGTGGTCTTCATGGCGATCGGCCTGGTCGGCTGCTTCGGCTGGGCCCTGATCCAGGGCATCACGCCGATCGTGCTGTTCGCCGAGCCATCGACCCTCGGTACGATCCTCGTGATCATCGTCTACGCGGTGGCGAACCTGTCGCTGCCGATCTTCTACCTCAAGCACTATCGCAGCCAGTTCAGCGTCGTCAGGGACCTCATCCTGCCGATCGTCGGCACGGCCGTGATCGTCTATCCGCTCTACAACCTGGTGAAGCCCGGCCAGCCTTCGCCGTACAACGCATTCCCCTACGTGGCCCTCGCAATGATCGTCGTGGCGCTGATCTACGCCGCGATCATCAACGGCCGCGACAAGACCCTCGGCGACAGGGTCGGCGCGCTCGTCGCCGACGAGTAACCGCCGGGGCGCCCGGACGAACCGCGGGCGGCGGGGGTGGAGCATGCTCCACCCCCGCCGCCGGAGCGACGCGCCGGCAGCGGGCCACGACACGGGCCCGGCCGACGCACAGGGCCGCGAGACGGCCGCGGCGGACGCACCGGGCCCGGGCTCGGCAGCCGGCCGCGTCGCCCGCACGAGGGCAGTGACGTGGCCCGAAGGAGGAAGCAGAGGCTCATGCGCAACATCGGTCGTTTTGAAGACGTGGAGTCGCTGCGGGCGTACGCCGAGTCGCTCGGCCTGGAGCTGCCCGTCGACGACGAGGTCCGCTCAGGCCCCGACGCGCCGCTCGGGCGTCCGTTCGAGGTGTTCGGACGGACCGTCGGCAACCGCTTCGCGATCCTGCCCATGGAGGGCTGGGACTGCACGGCCGACGGGCGCCCGACCGATCTCACCCGGCGGCGCTGGGAGCGCTGGGGCCTGTCCGGCGCCAAGCTGATCTTCGGCGCCGAGGCGATCGCCGTGTGCCCCGAGGGCAGGGGCAGCCCGACCCAGCTCATCATGGTCGACGACAACCTCGACGACATCGCCGGCCTGCGGCGTCACCTGGTCGCCACGCACGAGCGCCACTTCGGACGGGCCGACGACCTCATGGTCGGCGTGCAGCTCACCCACTCGGGGCGCGTCGCGCACCCGCACGACATGGACCGTTGCGAGCCGCGCGTGCTGTACCACCACCCGCTGCTCGACGAGCGCTACGACGCCCAGGGCGACGACGCCGTCATGAGCGACGCCGAGATCGAGCGCGTGATCGCAGACTTCGTGCACGCTGCCGTGCTGTCGCAGCGCGCCGGCTTCGACTTCGTCGACGTCAAGCACTGCCACGGCTACCTGGGCCACGAGTTCCTGTCGGCCGTCGACCGCCCCGGCCCGTACGGCGGCAGCTTCGAGAATCGCACCCGTTTCCTGCGCGAGATCGTGGCCGGCATCCGTGCCGAGGCGCCCGGCCTCGGCATCGCCGTGCGCTTCAGCGCCGTCGACTTCGTGCCGTTCATCGACGGCGACGGCGACCGCACGCAGCCGGCGCCGGCCGGGCCCGCGCCCTACCGCTACGCCTTCGGCGGAGACGGCAGCGGCCTGGGCGCCGACCTGCGCGAGCCGCGCGCGTTCCTCGACCTGCTGGCCGAGCTCGACATCGGCCTGGTGTCGGCCTCGGGCGGGGCCGAGTACAACTCGCACGTGATGGAGCCCTACGTGTCGCTGCCGGTCGCGCCGCACCGGCCGCCCGAGGACCCGCTGCTGGGCGTCGTCCGACTCGTGCAGATCGTCGCCGAGCTCAAGCAGGCGCATCCCGAGCTCGTGCACATCGGCAGCGGCTACTCGTACCTGCAGCAGTGGCTGCCCAACGTCGGCCAGGCGGTCGTCGAGCGCGGCTGGGCCGACACCATCGGCCTCGGCCGCATGGCGCTGAGCTACCCCGACATCGCGGCCGACGTGGTCGCCGGGCGCCCGCTGCAGCGCAAGCGGCTGTGCAACGCGTGTAGCTGGTGCGACGTGGCGCCGGGCTTCGGCACCGTGTCCGGATGCTATACGCTCGACGAGTTCTATCGTGGACTGCCCGGCTACGACCCGCTCAAGCGGGCGGTGAAGGACGCGGGAGGGCAGGCGTGACGCGGGAGACCTTGCGTGTCGTGCGCGAGCCGCGGTGCAGGGAGGCCGAGGAGATCATGGATGTGGTGACCGAGGAGAGACGCTCGATCCCGGTGTACGACGAGACCGACGTCGTGGTCTGCGGCGGCGGCGTGGCCGGCGTGGCCGCGGCGGTCTGCGCCGCGCGCCTGGGCGCGCGCGTCGTCCTGCTCGAGCGATACGGCTACCTCGGCGGGCTGGCCACCGGCGGCCTCGTGATCACCGTGCCGCCGCTCGACAACGGCCTGAGCGGCGAGGTGCGGGCGCGGCTCGAGCAGGCTCGCACCTACCAGGAGTGCGCCAACCTGGGCGACGACCCCGCGGTCGACGGTCTGATCGCGGTCGATCCCGAGATCCTCAAGTTCGAGCTGCTCACCCTGCTGCTCGACTCCGGCGCCCGGCTGCTGCTGCACACGAGCGTGGTCGGCAGCCTGGCCGAAGACGGCCGCGTGAGCGGGGTCGTGATCGAGACCAAGGCGGGCCGCGCGGCGATCCGCGCGCGCCTCGTGATCGACACCACGGGCGACGGCGACCTCGCCGCCGCTGCGGGGGCAGCCTACGAGCTCGACTCGCGGCCGCTGCCGGTGACCCTCATGTCGACCGTGGTCGGCGTCGACACGGCGCGCGCCCTCGGCCAGCTCGGGAGCTGGGGCAACCTGCGCGGCCTGGTCGAAGACGCCGTGGCGGCCGGCGAGCTCGAGTTCGACCTCGAGGTCCACTCGCGCGCCTTCGCGCCCGGCGTCTTCGCCGCCGAGCTCTGCTACCCGGGACAGATCAACCTGTGGTCGGGCAGCCTGTTCGGCGTGAACGGCATCGACCCCGACGACCTGACGCGGGCCGAGATCGTCACGCGGCAGCACACCATGAAGCTCGTCGCCTTCTTGCGCGAGCGCCTGGCGGGCTGCGAGCACGCCCGCATCGAATGCACCGCGGCGCAGGTCGGCGTGCGCGGCACGCGGCGCATCACCGGCCTCGCCGCGCCGCGCCTCAAGGAGGTCTTCGCGACCGCCTTCCCCGACACCGTGGCCAAACCATATGTGGGGCGCTCCATGCGCATCCCGTACCGTTCGCTCGTACCCGAGTCGGTCGACGGCCTGCTCTTCGCCGGGCGCTGCCTCTCGGCGGCCCCCGACGCCATGGTGCAGCTCCGGCTGATCCCGGTGTGCTTCGCCACCGGGCAGGCGGCCGGCGTCGCGGCGGCGCTGGCCGTGCGCGACGGCTGCGCGCCGCGCGACGTCGAGGTCGACCGCCTGCAGGACGCGCTCACCGCGCAGGGCATGGAGCTGGGGCTCGGCGCACGGACCGTCGCGACGGAGCCCGTAAAGCAGGTCTAGAACAGGCCGCCGCGCCGGTGCGCGGCGGTGTGCCGGTCCGCGGCGCCGGGCGGCCCCCCCGTGGCTCGGCGTGCGCAGACCGCTTCTAGGCGGGCCGCGCCGGCGAGCGCTTGCCGGTGATCTGCTCCAGGTCGATGCGCACGACGACCGTCTTGGCCAGCATCTCGGGCTTGAAGCTCCAGTCGCGCCGGCCCGAGTACTTGGCCATGATCGCCTGCAGGCCGCGTTCGCGCTCGGCCGCGTCGTCGACGACTCGCGCCGTGCCGAAGCCGATCACCGACTCGTAGTGGCTGGTCCACTCGCCGCAGGCCGAGGCGCCCTTGGTCACGCGATCGAGGCGCTCGACCGCGACGCAGACCGCCGGCTGCGCGGCCAGGCAGCGCAGCTTGCGCCCCTGGGCGGCGCAGTGCACATAGAGGGCGTCGCCCTCGCGGCCGAAGTTGAGCGGCACGACGTAGGGCCGGCCGTCGTCGACCAGGCCGAGGTGCAGCACGAGCGCGTCGTCGAGCAGGCGCTCGATCGTGTCGCGCTCGGTGATCTCCTTATCCTGCCTGCGCATCTGGACGTCCTGCGTCATCGTCGGCCTCCGCTCGTCGTGCCGTTGCCTGCTGCTGTGAACGCTACCATCCGCGAGGGGCGGCGGGGGCGGGCGACGCCCGCCCCCGCCGCCCCGGTCGTTCAGGCGGCCGCGCTGCCGTTGCTCACTCGGGCGGCAGCTCGCCGTAGGTCATGGTCGCGACGTCGACGCCCTGCTTGGCACTGCGGTACTTCCAGAAGTAGTACCAGGCGATGCCGGCGGCCCAGGCCGCGACCATCAGCCAGACCTTCTTGCCGGTCACGTCCTTCGTCTTTGCATCGAAGAAGGCGAAGTACAGCAGCGCGACGATGTAGCAGAGGTAGACGACTCCCGCGATGGTCAGCACCGGTATCCCGGCCACCTTCCAGTTGCGGTACGGCGACGAGTTCCAGATGTGGGCCGCCTTCTTGCGGTAGGCGAAGATGATCGCCGAGATCGCGGTCACGCCGAAGACCGACACGAGCTGCATGCCCGACGCGAAGAGGCCCGAAAGGACACTCGGGAACAGGTACCAGTAGCCCACCGACAGGAACGCCGAGATGGCGGCGACGAAGCCGAGCATGCCGATCGGCGAGGCGGTGCGCGTGTTGATCGAGGTGAACCAGGTCGGCCCCATGCGGTCCATGCCCCAGGCGAACATGGCGCGCTGGCACATGAGCAGGTTGACGACGACGAGCCAGAGCGCCGTCACGCCGAACGTGATGCCGGCCACGAGGCCGACGAGCCAGTTGGCGCCGGACGCGAGGAAGGCGATCGACATGAAGCTCGTCGAGTAGGGCAGGTTGTAGCCCTTGGTCGCCGCCGAGAAGTCCTGGAAGGCCGCGGCCCGCAGGAAGTCGTAGGGCATGATGTGGCCGATCGCCAGGACGGCCCAGACACAGAGCAGCACGGGGAAGCCCACGGCCGCCCACTGGGCGCGCATCACGGTCTGGTCGGGGCGCTTGACCTCGCCGCCGACGTAGGCGATGCCGAAGGCCCAGATGAAGATCATGAAGACACCAGCGGTGGCGCCGAACGTGTCGCCCCAGGTCCAGGTCGTCGGAGTGGCGGCGCCGGCTGTGTGGGCCGCGGCGACGAACTGGTGATAGGGCAGGGAATGGTACTTGGCCGCCTGCGCGTTCCAGTTCTTGATGAAGCCGGCCTTGCTGCACAGGGTGATGGCGATGTCGAGGATCGCGACGCCGCCCAGCATGACGACAATCACGACCTTCGACAGGTGCCGGAAGGTCTTCATGCCGAAGGCCAGGATGAGGAAAGCGACGCCGATGCCCAGGCACGAGAGGATGACGCCGCCGTGCTTGCTCGTGGCGAAGTTCGAGAGCCCCGTCCAGCCCAGGTACTGACCGAGGATGGCCAGCGACGGCACCGCGATCAGGCTCGAGTTGAAGAGGTTCCAGTAGAACTGGGCGACGATCGCGGTGAAGCTCGCGCCCAGCGCAACGGCCGGGTTGATGATGCGCGAGTTGTAGATGTACTCGCCGCCGCTGCGCGGCATGCTGCCGCCCAGGACACCCCACACGATGGGGCTCGCCCAGCCGATCGTCACGACCGAGATGAGGATCGCGATCAGCAGGTTGGCCGATGGGTAGAGGTAGAGACCCACCTCGATGATGTACCAGATGGCGTAGATGGGCGTGATGAACGCGAGCCCGATGCCGGTCACGTCCCAGAAGGACAGTCCGCGCACCAGGCCGCTCGCCTTGCGGGCGAACGCGATCTCTTCAGCCATAGAACCCCCCGATCCTCGACTACGGATACCGTCGCGCCGAGCCTAGGCGAGGCAGGGCGGTGCCGAAACGCCACAACCGGCGTTCCGGCGGCGACGATCGGGTGGGATCGTATCGGCGTTCGGCCCGCTGGGCGGGGGGCCGTTCGGGGGGTGGACGTCAGGCGACGAGGCCGTTGCGGATGGCGACGGCCACGGCGTGGGCGCGGTCCGACACGCCGAGCTTGCGGTAGATCGTCTCGAGATGACCCTTGACGGTGTCGGCGCTGATGAACAGCGCGGCGCCGATCTCCTTGTTGGTCTGGCCGCCGGCGACGAGGCGCAGCACGTCGAGCTCGCGCGCGGTGAGCAGGCCACAGAGCACGTCGTGCTGATCGCCGCGCAGCAGGGCGCGCACGACGACCTCGTCGAAGGCCTGGCCGCCGGCCGCGACGCGGCGCACGGCGGCGATCAGCTCGTCGCGCGTGGCGTTCTTGAGCACGTAGCCCTGCGCGCCGCCGCGCACGGCCCCGAGCACGATGTCGTCGTCGTCGTGCACGGTGAGCACGACCACCCGCGGCGCCCGCGGAAGCCGCTGCAGCGCGCCCAGCACATCGAGGCCGTGCATGTCCGGCAGCGACAGGTCGAGCAGCACGAGGTCGGGCGCCAGGGAGGCGGCGAGGTCGAGCGCCTCCTCGCCGCTCGCCGCCGAGCCCACTACGTCGAGGTCGGGGCATTTGGCGAGGATGCGCTCGAGGCCTTCGCGCACGACCGCGTGGTCGTCGACGACGAGCACCCGGACCCTGTCGGCGGGCGCGCTCAGCGCGCCACCGCCGCGGCGCGGGGCGCCGGCACGACGACCTCGACGCGCGTGCCGTGGCCGGGCTGCGAGTCGATCGACAGGGTCGCGCCGATCAGCGTGGCCTGCTCCTCCATCATCACCGTGCCGTAATGGCCGCCGTCGCGGGCAGCGTCGGTCACGAAGCCTACACCGTCGTCTTCGACGACGAGCCGCGCGCCGCCGGGCCCGTGCGCGGCGGCGGCGGCGAGCGAGATGCCGATGCGGCGCGCCGCGGCGTGGTGCAGGGCGTTGGTGAGCGCCTCGCGGGCGATCTTGTACAGGCCGGTCGTGACCGCTTCGGAGAGGCCGGCGACGTCGTCGATCGACGCGGCGACGCGGGCGCGGCCGTCGTGCGTGCGGTCGGCGAGCGAGCGCAGCGCCGCCGGCAGGCCGAGCCCTTCGATCGCCGGCGGACGCAGCTCCCAGATCACCCGGCGGGCGTCGTCGATGCTCTGGCGCAGGCCGGCGACCGCCTCGTCGAACTCGGCGACGCGCTCGCCGGCCACGCCGTCGCGCAGCAGGTCGAGGCGGTACACGGCGCCCACGATCGACTGCACGATGTCGTCGTGCACGACGCGGGCGAGGCCCTGGCGCTCCTGGTCGCGGATGCGTGTGAGGCGGTCGAGCAGAGCCTCGACGCTCGCCCGGCTCTCGGCCAGGTCGCGGTAGAGTTGGGCGTTGTGGATGGCGATCGCAGCCTGCTCGCCGACGCTGCCGAGCTCGGCGACCTCGAGCGGCGAGAAGCGCCGCCGTCGCCCGGCGGCATAGACGAGCAGCGAGCCGACCGGCACGTGCTGCGCGAACAGCGGCACGAGCACCGAGAGATCGGCGTTGAACATGCCGGCCAGGCGGGCGTCGAGGCGACCGCCCAGCGAGAACTTGCTGGGCTGGCCGCCGCCGGCCGCGGGCCTGACGACAAAGCCGCCGCCGGCGCGCGGGCCGGGGCCGTCGACGCTCTCGAGGAGCCGTACGCGTGTGCCCAGCAGGTCTTCGCTCTCGGGGTCGGAGCAGGCGACGGCGAGGTGGTCGCCGGTGCCGCGCTCCAGCTCGAAGAGCAGGCAGTGAGAGCCGCGCGCGACGCGCGCCGCGTTGCGCGCGATCTCGCGGTAGGTGAGGTCGAGGTCGAGGCTCTGGGTGATCGCCCGCGAGACCGCGTAGGCGGTCTCGAGGACGGCCGCGGTGTGGCGCGACTCCTCGGCCAGGGCACGACCGGCGATGGCCGGCCCGAGCGTCTCGCAGACGACGGCGACGAAGGCCGTCTCGCGCGCCGAGAGCGGCACGGCGGCCCGCCGGCTGAGCAGCAGGAGCGCGGCGGTCGCGGGGCCGGCCGGCAGCGGCGCGAGGACCACGCGGGCGGCGTCGGAGGCGACGACGGCGAGCAACGGCGCCGGCAGGCCGTCGAGGTCGGCCACCTCGACCGGCCCGGGGCGCCGCGCGAGCCGGGCGAGCAGCGGGTGGCCGAGGTCGAGCGGCGGGTAGGGAAAGCTGCGGCGCGCATCGCCGCAGACGGCGAGGGCCTCGGCGGTGTCGCCGGGGCGCACGGCGAACACGGCCCCCGAGGCGGCACCGAGCGTCTCGGCGACGATGCGCAGCGCGTGCTGCACGGCCGGCTTGGTGTCGCGGTCCTCGTTCAGGCAGCGGGCGATGCGGTGCAGGTGGCGGACCTGTTCCTCGTCTTCGTCCAGGAAGCCGGCGAACTTGCCGTCGGCGGCGTCGTCGGCGACGAGCGAGCCGACGCGGTCGGCGAGGGTCTTGTCGCGCGCGTTCAGCAGCACCGCGTAGGCGACCGCGACCACGATCACGGCGAGCGCCACGTAGGGGAACAGGTCGTAGGGGCTCGCCTGGCCCGGCTTGACGAGCTCGTAGATCGGCAGGGCGATGAGGCCCGCGCCGACGAGCGGGATGACGAGGTGGGGCAGGGTCGACCACTGGTCGGGGTGGTGCTTGCGGTAGAAGACCGGCAGGGCCAGGTTGGCCACCAGGTAGACGGCGACCACGAGGATGGTGCCGAGAGTGGAGGCCTCGGCGAACAGCGTCACCGGATCGATGTGCTGCCCGAACGACCAGGCGAAGACGAGCACCAGGCCGATGCCGGTGAAGGTCATGAGGGCGTTCACCGGCGTACGGCGCCGCACGTACACGCGGCCCACCCACGACGGCAGGAGCCCCTCGCGGCCGGCGTGGAACAGCAGCCGCGACTGCGAGTTCACGGCGGCGATCAGGCAGGCGAGGGTCGAGGTGACGCCCGCCAGGTAGGCCAGGAACGCAAGGACGCCGAGCACGCTGTCGGCCACCGTGATGAAGGGGATCGGCGCCGCGGTCAGGGCGGCCACGTTCTCGCCGAAGCCCTCGACCGTCGCGTAGGCGAACAGCACGTAGCTCAGCATCATGAGGCCGACGCTGGCAAACAGGGCGCGCGGTACGTTGCGGCGCGGGTTCTCGGTCTCCTCGGCGAGGGCGGCCGAGTTCTCCCAGCCGATGAACAGGTAGACGGCGAGTGGAAAGCCCAGGCCGAGACCCTTGAAGCCGTTCGACAGGTAGCGCGGGTCGAACGGGTGCAGGGTCAGGTGGCCGGCGTGGTGCACGAGCGCGCTGAGGGTGACCACGACGAGCACCGCGAGCTCGAAGGCAAAGAACACGCCGGCCCAGCGCGTCGAGATGTGCACGCCGCGCACCATGAGGTAGGCGGCCGCGCTCACGAAGACGACCATGAACCAGGGCCACGACGAGGCCGGCACGGCCGGCACGTAGCGGTGCAGGAAGATGGCGGCGAAGCCACCCGACATGACGAGCACCGAGATGATCGCGATCACGTAGCCGGTGATGAGGATGACGGCTGTGGCGATCGCGCTGGTCGGGCCGAACGCCTTGCCGATGAAGGTGATGAACGAGCCGGTCGACGGGTGGGCGCGCGAGAACTGGGCGAGCGTGTTGGCCAGGAAGGCGATGGCGACCCCGGCGGCGATGATCGTGAGCGGCGAGGCGATCCCGGCGGTGAGGGCGAGGAAGCCGAAGCCGAAGTAGAAGCTCATCGCCGGCGCGATGTTGGCCATCGTCGAGGCGGCTATGTCGACGGGGCCGAGGACGCTGCGCATGAGCCGCTGGGGCTGGCGCGCGGCGTGCCGCAGCGCGGGCCGTCCGCCCGGCGTGGCCGGGGGCCGGACGCCGCGACGCGGGCGCGTGCGGCGTGACGTACGCACGTTCGACACCGGCGATCCCCCCGATCCCTTGTGCGACGGCTGGCGGGCCGAAGACGCGACACCAGTATCGCCGCAGCGCGCGCGGCTCGCAACAGCGCGCCGCGGCGCTCGTTCGCGGCGAACGGCCGTTCGTCAGGGCCGCTCGCCCGGGGCGAAGGCGACGCCCTCGACGTCGTCGACGGGCTCGTACCAGGCGAGCCGCTCGCCGAGGGCGGCGCGCAGCCGCCAGCGCCAGCCGCGCGGCGCCTCGGCGAGGGCGGCCGCGAGGGCGTCCAGGCGAGCCGGCGCGCGGGCGAAGGCGGCGCCCCACGCCCGCCCCTCGAGGGCGTCGCGACAGCGCGCGAGGTTGCGTTCCACGTCGTGATAGAGCCCCCAGTCGGCGGCGCAGAGCCGGCTGAGGTAGGACAGGTCGAGGACGCCGGGAGCGTCGTCGCGGCCGAGCGCGTGGGCGCTCTCGAGCACGACCAGCATGTCGCGCACGTCGTCGGGCTCGGCCTGGGTGCGCTGCAGCTTCACGAGCAGCACGTCGGCGAGCGACACGGTGTAGGGGTCGAGGCCGAGCCGCGCGCGCAGGTCGATCGCGTGGTGCAGCCGGAAGGCGTCGAGGTAGAGGTCGATGCGGTCGTCGACGTGGGCGCAGCCGGCCGCGGTGAGGTGCCGGCAGCGGCGAAAGAACTGGCGCTTGGCGCCGGCTGCCGCCATCGCCACCTGGCGGTTCTCGACCCAGCCGAGCCCGTCGAGCAAAGCGCAGGTCGCGCGCGCGCTGCGTCGCGCCGCGACGAGGTCGATGTCGCGGCAGGGCCGCCCGCACGGCGCCGGCGCGCGGCAGTGGGCGCGCACCGCCAGGCCGCCCACGAGGCGCAGCGTGAGGCCGCGAGCGCGCGCCGCGTCGATGATGGCGCGCGCCTCGGCGAGCATGTCGCCCGTCGTCGTGACGCCGGTCGTCTCGTAGGCCATGTGGTGTAGGTACCGGCGCGGGGCGCGGCGCTAACACGGCGACGGGGCGCCGGAGAAGGCGCAGCCGCAGGCCGGTTTGAAGGCGGGCGCGGGCAGGGACAGTGACAGCGAAGGCAGGGCGCGGGAAGGAGTGGCGATGGAGACGATCACCGAGTCGATCGGCACGGGCGTGCCGGCCCGCTTTGCGGGGCGCGCGTGGGACGAGTTCGTCTTCGGCTCGCGGACGGCCGGCAGGCCGCGCCCGCCGGCCGACGCACGCTGGTGGGTGGACGAAAGCCCGGTGGAGCGCGGCACGGTGCGCTTCGCGCAGGACGCCGCGGGGCGCGTGACGGTGACCGTCGAGCTCGCTTACGAGCCGACCGGCGCGCCCGACGAGGCGCGGCTCGTGCGCGAGCACCTGCGCGGCGACCTCGAGCGCTACCGCCGGTATGCCGACGAGCGCTGCGCGGAGACCGACTGCCACGCCGCGAGGCGCAACGCCGCCTAGGGTCGGGGGGCCGGCCGGCCCGCCGGCCCGCCGGCCGGCTTGGAAGGGCGCGCCGCCGGGTATGTCTCTTCGCCGATCCGCCGAACACCTCCGCCGCGGCGGGCGCGACGACGAAGGAGCTCCCGTGATCCAGGTAGGTCAGCCAGCCCCCGACTTCACTCTCGACGGCGTGCTCGACGGCGAGTTCGTCACCGTCGAGCTCGGCGACCAGCGCGGTAGCTGGGTCGTGCTGTTCTTCTATCCGCTCGACTTCACGTTCGTCTGTCCGACCGAGATCCGCGGCTTCGCGCAGCGTCGCGACGAGTTCACCGCGCTGGGCGCCAAGGTCTTCGGGGCGAGCGTCGACAGCAAGTACAGCCACCTCGCCTGGTGCGAGCACGACCTCGGCAAGCTCGGCTTTCCGCTGCTGTCCGACATGACGCGCGAGGTGGCGCGCGACTACGGCGTGCTGCTGCCCGACGAGGGGCACACCCTGCGCGGCACCTTCATCGTCGATCCCGAGGGGTTGCTGCGCTACATGGTCGTGCACGACAACAACGTGGGGCGCAACACCGAGGAGACGCTGCGCGTGCTGCAGGCGCTGCAGACCGGCGAGCTGTGCCCGGTCGACTGGCGCCCGGGCGAGCAGACGATCACGGCGTAGCGGGCGCGCGTCGCGCCGCGGCCGGGCGCGGCCGGCGGTGAACGGCGGGGCGCGCTGCTAGGTGTCGAGAAAGGCTTCGTCGCCGACGAGCGCGCGCACCTTGAGCATGGCGAAGACGTCGTCGACGGCGGGCGGGATGTTGGTGAGGCGAAGCTGCACGCCCTGCGACTTGTAGTCGAGGCAGAGGCGCACCAGCAGCCCGGTGCCCGACGAGTCGATGAACGTGACCCTGGCGAAATCGAGCACGACCTCGGTCGCGCTGCGCACGGCGTCGGTCACGACCCAGCGGAACGTCTCGGCCGAGTCGAGGTCGATCTCGCCTTCGAGATGGATGATGGGCGTGTCCGCTGTCTCAACGCGCGTGTGCAGCATCGGTCACGTCCCTTCTAGAGCGTGTGGTCGAGGACGAGGGTCGTGCCCTCGTCGCCGGTGTGCAGGTACACGCGCTCAAGGTTATCAAGAATGATCTTGTACCCGTAGCCCATCGAGGGTTGCCGCGAGCCGGCCTCGGTCCAGTTGATGAAGTTCAGGCCGGGGCCGCGGTCGGCTACGATGATGCGCAGCCGGCCGTCGACGCGCAGCAGCCTCATGGTGCCGCCCCCGCCGCCGTGCACGAGCATGTTGGTGGTGGCCTCGGAGACGCAGAGCTCGAGGCGCCGCCGCGCGTCGGCCCGCACGCCGTGGTCGGCCAGCACCTGGGCCACCGCGGCGCGCGCCTGGGCGAGCGACGCGGTGTCGTCGATCGTGCAGGTGAGCACGGCGCTCCCCTGGGCGTTGACCGTCGCAAGCTCGGCGTCATCGAGGAACGTGAGCGTGCCGCGAGCCACGGCCGCGGCGAGGTCGTTCAGGATCTCGACGAGGCTGCGGCGGTGGTCGCCGTGGTGGCGCCGCCAGCCGTTGGTGTGGATGCTCACGATCTCGCAGCGGTCGCCGCGCGGGATGAAGCAGATCTCGTCGGCGCCGAGCAGGGTGTCGGCCTCGGTGGTGTGGCAGATGAAGCTGCGCGCCCGCATGGCTTCGACGGCGCGCTGGCCGAGGGCCTCGCGGGGAATGCCGGCGCCCTCGCCGACGATCACCGACAGCGTGCCGCGGCGCGCGTCGTAACGCATCACCTGAAGGGTGGCGGGGTGCTCTTTGCTGTCGCGCGCTGCCGTGACCATCTCCGGTCCTAGTATCGGCCGAAATCGGGGTTTCTGGATGAGAAAGGTCAGGCGCTGACGCGACCGATCAGCAGGGTCGCGTCGTCGCTCGCCGGCCCCCCGTCGCGAAAGTCGCTGACCGCCTGCCAGACAGTCTCGAGGGCGGCCGCGGCCGAAGCGGTCGGAGCCGCGGCCAGCGCGCTCGCCAGGCGCTCCATGCCGAAGAGCTCGCGGTCCCGGCCGCGGGCCTCGGTCAGGCCGTCGGTGAAGAGTGCGAACGAGTCGCCGGGCGCGAGCACGATGCGGTCCTCGGGGAACTCGAGGTCGGTGCGCACGCCCAGCATGCTGCCGCGCGAGGGCAACTCGCGACGCCCGCCGGGGCCGAACACGAGCAGCGAGTTGTGCCCGCCGTTGGCGATCACGAGCTCGTGCTGGATCGGCGTGTAGATGGCGTAGGCGAGCGTCAGGAACGAGGGCGCCGACTGGCCGGCGAGGTCGCGCGTCAGCCCGTCGTTCACCGTCGAGAGGACCTCGCCGGGGCGGCGCCCGTCGCGCGCGGCGGCGAGGATCATGCTGCGCGCCATGGTCATGATGAGGGCGGCGGAGAGGCCCTTGCCCATGACGTCGCCGCAGACGATGCCCAGCCGGCCGCCCTCGAGAGGCACGAAGTCGAAGTAGTCGCCGCCCATCTCGGTCATGAACTCGATGCGATGGGCGAGCTCGAGGCCGGGTACCTCGGGTGCCCGGCGCGGCAGCAGGTCGGCCTGGATGCTGCGCGCCCGCTCGATCTCGGCGCCGACGCGGCGCTGGGCGGCCCGCAGCTCGTCCTGCGAGCGCACCGCCGCGGCGAGCTCGTCGCGAAACGAGGCGACCTCGCTCGTGTAGGTGGCGCGGTCGCGCAGGCGTCCGGCGTAAACGTCGTAGGAATACCAGATGAGGAACAGCGGCGGTACGCCGAGGACGAGGCCCGGCAGCCCGAGCCACAGGTACAGCCAGGCGAGCAGCAGGCTCAGGGTCGCCCCGGTCATGTAGCTCGGCAGGCCCCACTGGTAGTTCTCGCGCCAGATGCGCACGGGGCCGCCGCCGCTCGCCAGGGCGATCACGCCGGCCAGCATGGCGGTGTTGACGACGAAGTCGGCGCCGGTCGCCGCAAAGGCGGGCAGCACGGTCTGCACGAACGAGTGCCGGGGCGGCACGAAGGCCAGGTAGAACAGGCCGGCCAGGAACGTCGAGACGACGTAGTCGCCGACGTTGAAGGCGACCTTCACGGGGTCGCGGGTCACGGTGACGGTGGCGAGGCCCGACGCCGCGGCGACGATGACCGCGGGCCACAGGCCGAACGCGATGAGCGCCGCGAGCACCGGCACGAACGACAGGGTGACGTGGCCGATCACCGGCAGGCGGACCTCGCGCAGGTCGGTCACGGTCGCGAGCGCGATGAAGGCGACGAGGCCGCCGAGCTCTACCTCGTGACGCATGCTGTAGGCGGCAAGCGAGCAGGCGACGGCGGCGCCCAGCGTGAGGGCCACGAACAGCGTGACGGCCGCGCGCGGGCGCGCGGCTGTCAGGGGCCTGCCGGGATGTGCGTGCTCTTGCGTCACTCCCCGTCGATCACGATCGACCATGCGTACTTCGACCACGCGTACTTGCTCCAGGCGTACTTGCTCCAGGCGTACTTCGACCAGGCGTACTTGGACCATGCATATTTGGACCAGGCGTACTTCGACCAGGCGTACTTCTGCCACTGGAGGCCCACGTCGATCGGCAGGATCGTGCTGCCGTCGCCGAGCTTGGCCGACGCGTCGTAGCCGGTCGTCGTGGCGCTGTCGTTGAGCGCGGCCGCGACGTCGAGCTCACCGGCGCCGGCGGCGTACTGGTCGCTCGTGGCGACGGGCTGGGCGCTGTCCATGAGGCGCAGCTTGACCTGGCCCGGCGTGAGGTCGGGGTCCTTCTGGATCATGAGCGCGGCCGCGCCCGAGACCACGGGGGCCGCGGCGCTCGTGCCGGACATGACGGCGTACACGCTCTGCGCCCACGGCGAGGCGCCCGGGATGTAGCTCGACACCGCCACGCGGGTCTGCGGGAAGTTCATGTCGACCCAGCTCCCGGGGGCGCGCAGCGACACGATGTGGTTGCCAGGGGCGACGAGGTCGGGCTTGGCGTACTCGTCGAACTGCGTCGGGCCGACCGAACTGTACGCGCAGACGGCGTCGTCGCTCGGGTCGTCGGTCTGCTGGGTGTCGGAGGCGCCGACCGTGATGGCGTAGGGGTCGTTGCCGGGCGACAGGACGCCGCCCTCGCCGAACGCGCCCTCGTTGCCGGCGGCACACACGACCACGATGCCGGCCTTCCAGGCGGCGTCGACCGCGCGGTCGACCGGGTCGTACGCGGCCGGGCAGGTCACGTCGCCCTCGACCGAGATGTTCATCACTCTGATGTCGTACTGCTCTCGGTGGCTGATCGCCCAGGCGATGGCCGCGATGAGGTTCGAGGCGCGGCCGCTGCCGTGACTGTCGAGCACTTTGAGCGAGACGATGTTCGCGTCGGGCGCGACGCCGCGGTACTGCGTCGTCGCCTTGCCGCCCTGGTCGGTCGGCACGGAGCTCGCGCCGTTGCCGGCGATGACGCCGTCGACGAAGGTGCCGTGGCCGCCGTCGTCGTACATGCGGCGCCGGCCGTTCACGAAGTCGACGAAGGCGACGACCCTGGACCGGCCGTTCGCGCCGTCGAGGTCGGGCACGTCGGCGCTGCCGCTGTCGAGCACGGCTACACCGACGCCGGTGCCGTCCCAGCCGGTACCGACCGGCGCGGGCGGATCGATAGAGCCCAGGCCGATCGTCGCGTTGGTGACGTCGAGGCTGGCGCTGTAGTCGGTGCCGAAGGTCGGCGTGTCGGCGGCGACGTAGTCGGCGTACGGCAGCGCGGCGACGTCGTCGATCGTGTCGGAGGTCACGTCGGTCGACACGGCGCCGATGAGCGCGAGCGAGTCGTCGACGTTGGTCGCACCGAGCTCGGCGGTGAGGTCGGCCAGGTGGCCCGAGGTCGCATAGACGATGACCGGGACGCTGCCGCCGCCCGCCGCGTCGAGCTCGGTCAGCACGCTGGGGTCGATCTGCGCGCTCGTCTGGTCGGCCCAAGCGGTACCGCCCCAGGCGAGCACCGCGACGACCAGCAGCGCGGCCGCCACCAGAATGGATCTACCTTTCATCACACCGCCTCCGCGACGCACTGACGACCGGGACGCCGGCAGCCCCGACCGTCAGGTCTGATGCCGGCGACGAGGGTGTGACGCGAGCAGAGGCGGGGAGAGGAGGGTGCTGTGAGCCTGTGGGGCTCTCGATTGCGGCAACCGAGCTATCTTGAACACCTCAAGACCTCTGGCTTTGCGTCCCTGCCTCGCGGCAGGTTTGCCCTTGTCAATCCGTCTATCGACAGGTGGCGCGCTTCCTGTAGAGGGGTGGACCCTCGAATGCGTAGCCAGCGCGGCGACATCGCGGTGGCGCCGGCGTCGCTCGCCCGCGGGCGCGGGCCGGAGCCTCCGTCAGAGGGTTGTTACGCACGCAACGGTTCGGAGATCAGCCGCTTCCTTGGTATGATGTCCGCCGACTCGAGGAAGCGGCCTCAGGGGAGGGGTGACGATGAGTACGACCGAGGGCCTGTACACTGCGGTCCAGCGGCGCACGATCAACCAGATTCTCAAGCTCGCCACGAGCGACGACAAGGGCAAGATCATCAAGGCGTTCAATCTCGCCGAGAAGCTCACGCCCGAGGCGCACAAGGCAGAGATCCTGTTCGTGCGCGACAAGATCATCGAGGACCACCCCGCGCTGCACATCGCCAAGCACGTGGTCGGTCAGCTCAGCCCGCGGGCGCGCGACCGTTTCATCGAGTGCTTCGTGATCAACACCATGCTGCGCGGCTCGGCCAAGCGCACCGAGTTCACCGAGCGCGAGGGCGTGCCCACGCCGTTCACCATCCTCATCAGCCCGACCATGCGCTGCAACCTCACCTGCGAAGGCTGCTTCGCCGGCGAGTACTCGCGTGACAGCGATATGGACGTCGCCACGCTGCAGCGAATCGTCGACCAGGCCAACGAGATGGGCGTCTACCTCATCACGATCCTCGGCGGCGAGCCGTTCTTTCGCCCCGACCTGCTCGACTTCTACGCGGCCAACCCCGACGTCTACTTTCAGGTCTACACGAACGGCACGCTGCTCGACGAGGCCACCCTCGACCGCCTGGCCGCCCTGGGCAACGTCGCTCCCATGCTCAGCATCGAGGGCGGCCGCGAGCTCACCGACGCGCGCCGCGGCCCCGGCATCTTCGACCAGCTCATGAAGACCATGGACGGCTTGCGCGAGCGCGGCATGGTGTTCGGCTACTCGGCCACGGTCACGCGCCACAACTGGGAGATGCTGGTCAGCGACGAGTTCACCGACCTCATGGTCGACAAGGGCGCCATGCTGGCCTGGAACTTCCTCTACATGCCGGTCGGGGCCGACCCCGACATGACGCTCATGCTCACGCCGTCCGAGCGCAACCAGTTCCGCGAGGGCATCGAGCGCGTGCGCAACACCAAGGCGCTGTTCCCGGTCGACTTCTGGGGCGACGCGCCCTACGTCAAGGGTTGCATCGCCGGCAAGCACTACATCCACATCAACAACGAGGGCTGGGTCGAGCCCTGCATCTTCACGCACTTCGCGACCGACAACGTGCACGACGTGTCGCTCAAGCAGGCCTTCTCGTCGCCGTTCTTCCAGGAGATCCGGCGGCGCCAGCCCTTCAACCACAACCTGCTGATGCCGTGCATGCTGATCGACAACCCGCATCACTCGCGCGAGATCATCGAGATGACCGGCGCCCATCCCACCCACGACGGCGCCGAGAACATGATCACCGAGCTGCGCACCGAGCTCGACGAGTACGCGACCGAGGTCGACCGCGTCTACCAGCCGGTGTGGTCCTGCATGACACAGGCCAAGGAAGACCAGAAGTAGCGCAAGCGCCGACCGGCCGCCCGCCGGTCGCTCGCGTCGGCACGTGACCCGCGGGGCGGGCGGCCAGAGACGGCCGCCCGCCCCGCGGTCGTTCGCACGCAGCGCCGGCCGCCAGCTTCGCCCGATCGGTCGCCGAAGCCGTAAAGGTTTCGGCGGATGTGACGACCTTGACCGCAGGGCTTCGAAGGGAGAGTCATGCGCAGTTCGTCTCGGCGCCTCGGTCGACCGCTCACCGTCGCAACGATCGCCGCGCCGCGCTGCGCGCGCCGGCTGGCGAGCGTGCTCGGGCTCGCCGTCGTGCTCGCCACGGCGCTCGCCGCGACGGCGGCGCCGACCGCCTGGGCCGCGCCGCCGACGAGCGGCTTCATCGTGGCGACGCCGGGCGCGGCCACGCCTTCGCTCGCCGCCGCGCCCCGGGGCCTCGCCCTGCGGAGCGCCGTCGCGCTGCCCGAGGGGACCGCCCCCGACGGCCGTGCCGCCGCGACGCTCGACGCCGGCGCCCCCTTCGACATGATCGGCGTCCTGTTTCGTTCTCCTGCCGCGACGGCGGCCACCGACGTCGAGTTCCACGTGCGCACGAGCGCCGACCGGCGCGTGTGGACGCCCTGGTTCACGGTGCGCGCCGACGACAGCGGCGGGGCGGCCGGCAGCGTCGAGGGACGGGCCGATCTGGTGAGCGAGCCTGTCTGGGTGGGGCCGGCCCGCTACGTGCAGTACGAGATCACCTACGCCGCCGCCGCGGTGCCGGTGACCGACGTGCGCCTGGCCTGCGTCGAGTCGAAGGTGACGGCCGCGACCGCCGACGTCGCCGCGCCGGCGGGCGGCGGCGCGACGGCCGCTATCGGCGCCGGGGCGGCGCCCCTGGACGGGTCCGGCCCGCTGGGCCGGCCGGCCGCGCCGACCATCGTCACGCGTGCCCAGTGGGGCGCCGACGAGGCCCTGCGCACCGGCGCGCCGTCGTACGGCCAGGTGCGCTGCGCCTTCGTGCATCACACGGTCAACGCCAACGACTACACACGCGCTCAGGCGCCGGCCCTGGTGCGTGGCATCTACTACTACCACACCCGCGTGAACGGCTGGAACGACATCGGCTACAACTTCCTGATCGACCGCTTCGGCACCATCTACGAAGGTCGCTACGGCGGCGTGACCAGGGCCGTGATCGGGGCTCAGGTACTCGGCTTCAACAGCATGAGCACCGGGGTGTCGCTGATCGGCACGTTCGAGACGGTGGCGCCCTCGAGGGCCGCGCTGTCGTCGCTCGAGCGGCTGCTCGCCTGGAAGCTCGACCTGTCGCACCTCGACCCGCAGGGCACGGCCCGCGTCGAGTGCCGGACGACCCAGATGTACCGGGCCGGTCAGTGGGTGCGGATCCCGGTGATCTCGGGACACCGTCAGGTGAACTACACCGAGTGCCCCGGCAACGTGCTGTTCGGCCTGCTGCCGCAGATCCGTGCCGCTGTGGCCGCCATCGGCGACCCCAAGATCTATACGCCGGTCGCCACGCCGGGCGCGTTCAGCCCGAACGGCGACGGCGTGCGCGACACGGCGACCCTGCACGCCGGCCTGTCGGGCAACGACGACTGGACGGTCGCGGTGAGCGACGCGGGCGGCACGCTCGTCGACAGCTTCTCGGGTACCGGCCGGACGGCCGCTGCGGTCTGGAACGGTCGCGACGACCAGGGCCGGCCCCTGCCCGACGGGGTGTACACGGCCGTGTTCAGCGCCACGAGCGCGCACGGCACGGCGCGGACGGCGAGCCTGCACGTGCGCCTCGACACCGTGCCGCCCACGGTGTCGGCCCTGCAGCTCTCGTCGGGGGTGATCAGCCCGAACGGCGACCATCTGGCCGACTCCGCCCGCCTGGGCTTCACGCTGAGCGAGACGAGCAGCGTCGTTCTCGTGGTGCGCAACGCGCACGGCACGGTCGTACGCAGCCTCGCGCCGGTCATCTGCCATGCCGGCGCCGCAGCGCTGTCGTGGGACGGCAAGGTGAGCGGTCCGGCCGGCCTCGCCGCCGCGCCCGATGGCGCCTACAGCCTGACCCTGCAGGCGACCGACGCCGCCGGTAACGCGACCACCGTCACGCGCGACCTGGTCGTGAACGACACCCTCGGCCACCCGCGCCTTGCGCCGGCCTGGCTGTCGCCGAACGGCGACGGCGTCGACGACGCGGCCACGCTGTCGTATCGCACGACGCGCAGCGCCAAGGTGACGGTGAGCGTGTGCGACGCCGCCGGCAAAGTGGTGCGCTCCGTGTCGCTGGGCACGCTGGCCAGCGGCAGCCACACGTGGTCGTGGGACGGTCGCGACGCCTCGGGCGCCACGCTCGCCGACGGTGAGTACGGCGTGTCGGTGAAGGCCGTGAACGCGATCGGCAGCGTCGCCGTGGCCGTGCGGGCGCACGTCGACACGGCGCCGCCGGCCGCCGCCTGGAGCTCGGCCGCGGTGACGATGAAGTTCGGCCACACGGTGCGCCTGGGCTATCGGGTGAGCGACGCCCTGAGCCCGAGCGCGAGCGTGACGATCGTCGTGACGTCGGCCGCCGGCAAGGTCGTGAAGTCGGTCACGCTGCCCGCCGTCGCGGTCGGGGCGACCACCGCCTGGGCGTTCAAGCCGGGGGCGCGTGGGGTGTACCGCGTGACGGTGGTCGCGACCGACCTGGCCGGCAACCGGCAGGTCGAGCCGGCCGCGCTCAAGCTCACGGTGAAGTAGCCGCCCCGGGCGCGCCGGCCGGTGGACCGCCGCCGGCCGGGCGGGCACGTGGGCCTCGAGACTAGTCGGCGCCGAGCGCGGCGCGGCGATGCCGGCAGTGGGGCATGGGACACTCGGCCATGCGACCACGGTCGCAGACCTCGCAGCGCTGCTCGGCGGTCGAGAGCGGCAGGTCGAAGTGGCTGCGCGTGCCGTTGCCGCCGAGCCCCAGGGCCGCGTGCAGGCCGGCCGCGACGAGCTTCATGTCGTCGATGCCGTCGGCCTTTTCGTCGCAGTCGACGAGACCGATGCGGGCGGCGCGCTTGCGGACCCGGCCGTCGGGCACGCAGGCGAAGCGGTCGAGGCCGGCCGGCTGCCACAGGCCCGCCCTGATCATCTCGCGCACCACCCAGAAGGCGCGTGACTTGAGGGCCCCGCCGGAGCAGGCGTAGAGCACGTCGACGACCGTGGCGGGATCGGCCGGCCAGGGCAGCAGGCGAGCCCACACGTCGCGCGTCTCGGAGAGACGCACGAAGTCGATGACACGACCCTTGCTGTCGGTGCGCGCCACCGGGGCGGCGGCCGCGAAGCGCTCGACGTCGAAGCGCCGGTCGAAGATGTCGTCGGGCAGCCCGGCGGCCCGCAGGCGCTGCCAGTCGGCGCGAATGAGCGCCTCGGGCGCCGGCTGGGCGGCGAGCGCTCCGTAGCACAGCAGGCGGAAGAAGAGGCGATGCTGGATGTGCGTGTCGCCGGCCAGGAAGCGGCGCTTGTCGTCGTCGTCGAGCAGGTCGGGCGGGCGTTGGCCGCTCGCCTGGTAGCGCTGCGTCAGGAACAGCACGTCGTCGCGCCGCTCGGTGTTGGTCAGGGGTGGCTGCGTGTCCACTGTTCCTCCGGGGTCGGGGGCCGTCCGCTTCTCGGTACCGCGTCCACGACCCTAGCGACGGGCGCCCGGCGCCGGCAGATGACGAAGTCGCTCGCCGGGGTGACGTCGCCGCGAGCGCCGGGTCACGACCGGGCCGCACGGTCGCTGCCGGTCGCGACGACCGCCCCTGCTGCGATCGTGCGCCGGGAACGGTTGACCGCAAAAACGGATGAAGTTAGTCTTCATTGCGGTGCGCGGCCGAAGCTTGCGGGAAGCGGCGCGGCCCGCTACCCTACACGGGGCTTTCATACGAGCCTCACGGGGAGGTCCGAGACAATTCCGGTATGGCGTTCCTGGGCATAGACATCGGCTGCATCAGCCTCAAGGCCGCGTTGGTCGGAGACGCTGACGAACTCGACTTCCTGGCTTCCGCGGCCGCCCAGGCACCCGACCTCCTGCGCGTCTCCGGCGACGGCCTCGCGCGCGTCGGCGACCGCCCGGTCCTGGTCACCACCTACCGCCGCATCAAGGGCAGCCCGAGCGAGGCGACGCGAGCGCTGCTCGACGAGCTCTTCACCGTCGTGCCGGCCGAGCGCGTGCACGGCGTGCGCGTCACCGGGTCGGGCGGCCGCCTGATCAGCCAGGCCCTCGACGCGACCTACGAGAACGAGTTCAAGGCGATCGCGCGCGGCCTGTCGGGGCTGCACCCCGAGGTCGTCACGGTGTTCGAGATGGGCGGCGAGTCCTCTAAGTTCCTGCGGCTCGACACCGACGCCACCACCGGCCGCACCGGCATCGCCGACTACCAGACGAACGGCGACTGCGCGGCCGGCACCGGCTCGTTCATGGACCAGCAGGCCAGCCGCCTGCTCTACGAGATCGAGGACGTAGGCGACATCGTCGTCGGCGCCGGTCGCGCGGCCAACATCGCCGGGCGCTGCAGCGTGTTCGCCAAGTCCGACATGATCCACGCCCAGCAGAAGGGCTACGAGCCGCCCGAGGTCCTCAAGGGCCTGTGCGACGCCGTCGTGCGCAACTACAAGGGCACCATCACCAAGGGCAAGCTGATCGAGCCGCCGGTCGCCTTCATCGGCGGCGTGGCCGCCAACAAGGGCGCGGTGCAGGCCGTGCGCGACGCCTTCGAGCTCGCCGACGGGCAGCTCTTCGTGCCCGAGCTCTACGCCTGGATGGGCGCCGTGGGCGCCGCCCTGATCGAGGCCGAGGCGGCCGCCGATCCCAAGGCGTCAGCCGGGCGCGCCGCCGGCGAGAGCGTCACGCTCGACCCGGCCCGGCTGCCCGTCGCCCAGTTCCCCACGGCCGAGGCGCTGTCCACCGACAACGTGCTGCTGCTGCGCGACCTCGCGCGGCCCTACGAGTTCCCGGTCGACGGCGCCGTCGTCGACACCTACCTGGGCATCGACATCGGCTCGGTCTCGACCAATCTGGTCGTGCTCGACCAGGCCGGCGAGGTGGTCAAGGCGATCTACACCAAGACACAGGCGCGGCCGGTCGAGGTGGTCGACGCCGGCCTCGCCGAGATCCGCGACGAGATCGGCGATCGCATCCGCGTGCTCGGGGTGGGCACGACCGGCTCGGGGCGCGAGCTCGTCGGCGAGCTCTGCGGCGCCGACCTCATCACCGACGAGATCACCGCCCACAAGACGGGCGCCGACTTCATCGGCCGCAGCATCGGCCGGCAGGTCGACACCATCTTCGAGATCGGCGGTCAGGACTCCAAGTTCATCAGCATGCAGGACGGCATCGTCGTCGACTTCGCCATGAACGAGGCCTGCGCGGCCGGCACCGGCTCGTTCCTCGAGGAGCAGGCCGAGAAGCTCGGCATCGAGATCGTCGGCGAGTTCGCCGAGCTGGCGCTGCAGTCGACGGCGCCGATCCGCCTCGGCGAGCGCTGCACGGTGTTCATGGAGCGCGACGTGATGAGCTATCAGTCGCGCGGCGCGGCCCGCAAGGACCTGGTCGGCGGCCTCGCGTACTCGATCGCCTTCAACTACCTCAACCGCCTCGTGCGCGAGCGCAAGGTCGGCGACTGCATCTTCTTCCAGGGCGGCACCGCCTACAACGACGCCGTCGCGGCCGCCTTCGCCCAGATCCTCGGCAAGGAGATCATCGTGCCGCCGCACAACGGCGTGATGGGGGCGATCGGCATGGCGCTCCTCGCCCGCGAGCGCATGAGCCGCACCGGCGAGGTCACGACCTTCCGCGGCTGGGACCTGTCGGCCGTCGACTACACGGTCAAGGACTTCGTCTGCAAGCACTGCTCCAACGAGTGCGACATCCGCCAGTTCACGATCGAGGGCGAGAAGACCTACTGGGGCGACAAATGCTCCGACCGCTACCGCAAGCGTGCCAAGGTCGACAGGCAGCCCGTCATCGACGACCTCGTGGCCCTGCGCGAACGCCTCCTGCTCGAGCCCTACGAAGCCGCCCTGGCGCGCGCCGAGGCGGCCGGCGCGCCGGTCACGATCGGCGTCCCGCGCAGCATGTACACGTTCGACCGCCTGCCGTTCTGGGCGACCTTCTGGGCCGAGCTCGGCTTTCGGCCGCTGCTCTCGCGCGAGACCGACAAGGGCATCCGCGAGGCCGGCGTCGACATCACCGTGGCCGAACCGTGCTTTCCCATCAGAGTGGCCCACGGCCACGTCGAGGCCCTTCTGCAGGCGGGCGCCGACTACGTGTTCGTGCCCAACGTCATCAACGAGGAGACCGAGTTTCCCGAGGTCTTCTCGCACGCCTGCCCGTGGGGCCAGACCCTGCCCTTCGTGGTGCGCCGCGCGCCGCGCATCGAGCCGCTCGGCGACCGTGTCCTCATCCCGCGCGTGCGCTTCCGCCTTGGCGTCGACAAGTTTGTCGCCGACGTGGCGCCGGTCAGCCGCCAGCTCGGCGTGTCCGACGAGCGCGTGCGGGCCGCCTGGCGGGCCGGCGACGCCGCCCAGCAGCGCTTTCGTGAGCAGCTCGCCGCGGCCGGTCGTGGCGCCCTGGCCGACCTCGAGGCGTCGGGCGAGCTCGGCATCGTCGTGATCGGCCGGCCGTACAACATGTACGACAAGGGCGTGAACATGGACATCCCGCGCAAGCTGCGCACGTACTACGGCGTCAACGTCGTGCCCATGGACTACCTGCCGCTGAAGGGCATCGACGTGCGCCCCGTGATCTCGAACATGTACTGGAACTACGGCCGCAAGATCCTGCAGGCGGCCGTGTACGTCGCCGGTCACGAGCGGCTCCACATCATCTACCTCACCAACTTCAAGTGCGGCCCCGACTCCTACCTCAAGCACTACATCAGGAGCGCGTCGGGCAAGCCGTTCCTCACGCTGCAGTTCGACGAGCACCAGAACGACGCCGGCGCCATGACACGCTGCGAGGCCTACCTCGACAGCAAGGGCTTCCTGCGCTGGTGGTCACAGGGAGGCGACGGCCTCGACGACCCCGCGGCTGCGGCCGCCGGCGAGATGTCGGGTGCGGCGGTGCGCGCCTAGGCCATGAGCGTCGACTACGGCTCACTGGTGGTCAGGGGCGACGGTCGCGACGAGCCGGTCGCGCCGCCGACCGACGCCCGCGTCCTGCAGGCGATCGCCGACTTCGGTCTCGAGGGGCGCACGCTGTACCTGCCTCACATGCCCTACGGCGGCAGCTACCTGCTGGCCGCCGCCATCCGCTCGATCGGCTTCGACTGCTGGCCGGCCACGCACTCCACGGCGCATAGCATGGAGCTCGCCGGCACGGTCACGTCGGGCGAGGAATGCTACCCGCAGAAGATCGTCGTCGGCGACCTGCTGGGCATGATCGAGGACGTCGGCCGCGACAAGGTCGCGTTCCTCATGCCCGAAGCCAACGGGCCCTGCCGCTTCGGCCAGTACCGGCACCTCATCCGCCACAAGCTCGACGCGCTGGGCTACACCGACGTGCCGATCATCACGATCACGTCCAACGACGGCTATGCGTCGATCGGCCAGTATTCGCAGTCGCTCGTGCGCACCGCCTGGCGCGCGGTGCTGGTGAGCGACGCGCTCATGAAGATGCTGCTGCGCACACGGCCCTACGAGCTCGAGCCGGGCGCGACCGACCTGGTCTACCTCGACGCGCTGCGCGACGTCGGCCGCGCCCTGGCGCTGCGCCACGTCTCCGACGGGCAGCGCCGCGACGCGACCGTCGCGGCGCTCACCGCAGCGCGCGACCGGTTCCGCGCCGTGCCGGCGCGCTACGACCGTTCGCGGCCGCTGATCGGCGTGGTCGGCGAGATCTTCTGCCGGCTCAACCAGTTCGCCAACGCCGACGTCATCCGCATCGTCGAAGAGCAGGGCGGCGAGTGCTGGCTGGCCGGCATCGGCGAGTGGGTGTGGTACGTCGACGACGAGCAGCGCCGGCGCCTCACCGACGAGGGCAGGCGCTTCTCGCGCGAGAACCTGGTGCGCAACATCAAGGCGATCGTCATGGAGCGCGACGAACGTGCCCTGCTCGCGCCCTTCGCCGACGACTTCGTCGGGTACGAAGAGGAGCACTCGGTCGGTGCCATCCTCGAGCGCGCCTGGCCGTACCTGCCTTACGACGGCGCCCTGGGCGAGATGGTGATCAGCACCGGCGCCAGCATCTACCTGCAGGGCAAGGGCGCCGACGGCATCATCGACATCAGCCCGTTCACCTGCATGAACGGCATCGTCACCGAGGCGATCTACCCGGCGGTGAGCCGCGACCTCGACGGCCTGCCGATCCGCACCTTCTACTTCGACGGCACACAGAGCGACATGGAGCGCGACATCGGCATCTTCCTCGAGCTCGCGCGCACCTACCAGCGCCGCAAGCAGCCGCAGCGGCGCTACCCCGCCTGCTTTCCGCCATCCGACGCCGGCTGACGGCGGACCGGGTCGACGTCCGGCCGCCGGTGGCTGCGTACGATGCCGGTGCGACCTTCTCGTGCCGGCGACCCGGCCACCTGGTTCGGCGAGGACCGGCACGTGGCGGCGTATGCTCGACACGACGCAGCGAGACGAGCGGTCCGGCGGCCGCGGCCCGGCGAGGCGGCGCGGCAGGCGCGGGCCAGAGAGGACGCACGATGGACCCAGACGGACCGGTGGCGGTCGACCTCACCGCGCTGAGCGAGTTCGCGCGCGACGGCATCGTCAGCAAGAGCATCGTCGAGAACGAGCGCCACAAGGTGATCCTCTTCACGCTGGCCGCGGGACAGGAGCTGTCCGAGCACACGGCAAGCGTGCCGGCAGTGATCCACGTGGTGAGCGGCGCGGGCACGGTCGAGCTCGGCGGGCAGGAGCACGACGCGCGACCCGGTATGCTGTACTACATGCCGGCCCAGCTGCGGCACGCGGTGCGGGCGCGCGACGACCTCGTGTTCGTGCTCACGATGTTCCGTGACGAGGCACGACGCGAAATCGCGCCCGCCTGAGCGGCGGCGACGAAGTCGATCGACGGCACGAGGCGCGCACGGGCGCCGGCCGGCGGCAGGGGTCGCCGGGAACGAGCGGTTGGGAGTCGAGATGGATGGATCGGCACAGCGGCAACGACGGCGCGCCTCGAGCCTGGTGGCGACGCTGGCGGCGGGCGTGGCGCTCGCCGTCTGCGCGGCGGGTCTGCTCGCCTGCGGCGGAAGCACGGGCGCAGGCGTAGGCGGCGTGCAGCCGACCGCGACCGTCAGCGTGCCGCCCGCGCCGTCGGCGAGCGGCGGCCTGTCGCCCTCGGCGACCTCGACGACGGCGGGCGACACGATGCGCCTGTCCGCCTACTTCCTGCGCCCGGTGATGAGCGTGAAGGGCGGTCAGGCCGTCGCCGAGGGCCCCTACATCGCGACCGCCCATCGCTGGGTGCCCGCGACCAAGGCGGCCGCGACGGCGGCCCTGCGCGCGCTGCTCGACGGGCCCTCGGCCCGCGAGCGCGCCATCGGCATGCGCAGCGCGCTGCCCCGCGGGGCGGCGCTGCGCGGCGTCAGCGTCGACGACGGCGTGGCCACCGTCGACCTCTCGCTGCCGGGCGGCGCGGTCGGTCGCGAGACCGCCCTCGCGCGTCTCGCTCAGGTCGTCTATACGCTCACCCAGTTCCCCACGGTGCGGGGCGTGAGCTTCATGCTCGACGGCACGGCGCTCGACTCCTACGGCGGCGTCGACCTGAGCCGGCCGGTGCGGCGCGCCGACTTCGGGGCCGTCACGCCGCCGATCTTCGTCGAGTCGCCTGCCGCGTTCGACCCGGTCACGAGCCCGCTGCGCGTGTCGGGCACCGCCGACGTCTTCGAGGCGACCTTCACGGCCCGCCTGGCGACCGACACGGGCGCCTACCTGGCGCGCCGCACGGTGACGGCGACCGCGGGCAGCGGCACGCGCGGCACGTTCCGGTTCGCCCTGCCCTTCACCACCACGTCGACGATCGTCTCCCTGTCGGTCTGGGAGGTCTCGATGGAGGACGGCTCGACGCTGCACGAGGCGACGATCCCGCTGACGACCGGCGGCTGACGACCGGTCGAGCGGCGGGCGGTCGGCGCGGTCCCGCGCTTCAGCGAGCGTAGGGGTAGCGCACCTCGGTCAGGTACTCGCTCGGCGCGACGCCCTGATCGGGGCCCATCAGATACACCTCGCTGACGGGGCCGGCGCGCCGGTAGCCGACGTCGTCGAGCGCCGCGGCGATGGCGCGGTGGGCCGCGGCGAGCCCGCTCCAGGGCCCTCGGTGACGCGCCAGCATCACGTGATGGGCGGGGATCAGTGCGGTGGGCAGGCCGGCCACGCGGTCGGGCGCCGAGCCGTCGGCGCGCGGCGCGATCGGCAGGCACACCTCGTAGTCGACGTCGGCCGGGTCGTAGGCGGCGTCGGGGTAGCGTGCCATGAGGGGCCCCGTCGGCACCACACCGGCGGCCGCGAGGGCGGCGCCGAGGCGCGCGGCCCGGGTGCGCAGCTCGGCGATCGGCCCGCGACCTCCGAGGCACACGAAGACCTGCTCGGCCACCGGCGCGATCTCGACCTCGTACGGTGCGTCGTCCGTGTCCGCGCCGGTCGCAGGTGGGCCGGGGCCGTTCACCGGTCGCCGACCCTCAGCAGCCCGGCCTCGTCGACGGCGAGGCCGTCGGCGACCAGGGTGGCCGCCGTCGCGCGGCAGACGTCGAGCGGCAAGCCGAGGGCCTCGGCCGCGGCGGCGAGCGTGAGCGGACCGCCCTCGACCAGGCGGCGCAGCAGACGCGCGCGGCGCTCGCGCGGCGAGCCGTGGAACGGTGTCTGGCGCGCGCGCGGCGCGATGCCCGTGGCGCGCGCCGTGAGCACGAGCGACCCGTAGTCCATGAGGGCGTTGTGCCAGTCGCGCGAGCGTCCGCGCGGCAGCACGGCGTCGGCCACGGCCTGCAGCGCGGCGGGGGAGAGGTCGTGGGGCAGCGCCAGCTCGCTCGTGAGCACCCGGCGCACGTTGGCGTCGACCGCGGCGAGATCGGCGTCGTGCGCGAAGACGAGCACGGCGCGCGCCGTGTAGGGCCCCATGCCGGGCAGGGCGAGCAGGGCGTCGAGGTCGCGCGGCAGGCCGTCGGGCACCGCCTGGGCGCAGTGCTTCAGACGCAGCGCGCGGGCGTTGTAGCCGAGGCCGAGCCAGGCGGCCAGCACGTCGGACAGCGAGGCGGCCGCGAGGGCGGCGAGCGTGGGGAAGCGCTCGAGGAACGGTGCGTAGCGCACGAGCACCCGCGGCACCTGGGTCTGCTGCAGCATGACCTCGCTCACCAGGATGGCATAGGGATCGGTGGTGCGCCGCCAGGGCAGGTCGCGACCGTGCTCAGCGTACCAGCCGAGGATGCGGTCGTGGAGCGCCCGGGCGGTCGTCGGCGAGGGGAGGCCGCCGGCGACCGTCCGGGCGCCCGGCCTCGCTGTCGCGCCCGCGCTCACTCGGCGATCGCGTCCCATGCCTCGTAGAGCTCTTCGAGCGCCGCCGCGGCGCGCTCGCGCTCGCCGGCCAGGGCGGCGGCCGCGCCGCGGTCGCCATAGGTGTCGGGGTCGCCGAGGCGCTCGTCGATCTCGCCGAGGCGCTTCTCGGTGCGCAGGATGTCGGCCTCGATGGCGCGCTGACGGGCGCGGCGCCGACGGCCCTCCTCGAGCGCCTCACGCGAGCGCGTGGCCGCCGCGCCGGCGGGCGCCGCCGGAACGGCCGTGGCGCCCGCGGCCCGCGCCGGCGCGGCCGCCGCGGCGGGCGCCCGCTCGTTCTCGCGCCGCGCCGCCCGGCTCTCCCAGTAGCGCTCCGCCGAGAGGTGGTTGAGCAAAGCGCGGTCGGCGATCTCGAGCACGCGCGTGGCGACGCTGTCGATCAGGTGCCGGTCGTGGGTGATGAGCAGGACGGTGCCGGTGTAGTCGGCAAGCGCCGCCGCCAGGGCTTCGACGGAGTCGACGTCGAGGTGGTTGGTCGGCTCGTCGAGCACGAGGAAGTTGGCGTCGCCGGTGAGCAGCGTGAGCAGGCGCAGGCGGCTGCGCTCGCCGCCCGAGAGCTGGGCGACGGTCTTGTGGGCCTCGTCGGCGCTGAACAGGAAGCGGCCGAGCAGGCCGCGAGCGACCTGCTCGTCGTGGCCGGTCAGGGGCAGCACGGTCTCGAGCGCGGTCGCCTCCTCGTCGAGCTCGCGACCCTGCTGCGAGAAGTACGCGAGGCGGACGTTGTGGCCGAGGTAGGCGACCCCTTCGGCGAGCGTGCGCAGCCCGACGATGGTCTCGGCGAGGGTGGTCTTGCCCGAGCCGTTCGGGCCGAGCAGCGCGACCTTCTCGCCGCGCTCGATCACGATGTCGACGCGGCGCACCAGGGCGTGGCTCGCGTCGCCCGCGCCCACCGTCACGGCCGGCGTCTTCATCTCGAGCACGACGCGCGCCGACGGCGCCGGCTGCGGCAGCCCGAGGTGCAGGCGGCGCGCGTCGCGGTGCGGCGCCTGCATGTCACGCTTGATGCGCTCGATCTGGGTGAGCTTCGCCTTGGCCTGCTTGGCCTTGAGCTTCTTGGCGTGGAAGCGGTCGTAGAAGCGCTGAAGCTGGGCGATCTTCTCCTTGTCCTGCTCGTAGCGGCGCGCGACGGCGTCGCCCGCCGCGGCGCGCTCGCGCACATAGGTGGCGAAGTCGCCGCCGATGCTCGTGACGACGCCGTGCTCGAGGGCGAGCACCCGCGAGCCGACCCGCTCGAGCAGGCGCCGGTCGTGGGTCACGAGGACGTAGGCCTTGGGGTAGTCGAGCAGGTATTGCTCGAGCCACTCGACCGAGTCGATGTCGAGGTGGTTCGTGGGCTCGTCGAGCAGCAGCAGGTCGGCGTCGGCCAGCAGGGCGCGCGCCAGCGTGATGCGGGTGAGCTCGCCGCCCGACGTCGACAGCAGCGGACGCTCGAGCAGCGTGGACGGCAGGCCCAGGCCGGCGAGCACGCCCTCGAGGTCGGCGCGGTAGTGGTAGCCGCCGGCCAGCTCGAAGCGGTGCTGGAGGCGCTGGTACTCCTTCATGACGCCGGCGAGCTCGGGGTCGTGCTCGTCGAGGCCGGCCAGGCGCTGCTCGGCGGCCCGCACCGCGGCCTCGAGGTCGAGGAGCTCGGCGAAAGCCTCCATGAGGTACTCGCGCACCGGCCGGTCGGTGGTGAGCTCGGGCGTCTGCTCGTGCAGCCAGATACGCCGGCCACGGGCGCGGCTCACGCGGCCCGCGTCGGCGTGCAGGCCGCCGGCCATCATGCGCAGCAGCGTCGTCTTGCCGCTGCCGTTGCGGCCGACGAGCACGGCGTGGTCGTGGCCGTCCAGGGCCAGAGAGACGCCCTTGAACAGCTCCTGCCCGCCGAACGACTTGGAGACGTTGTCGAAGGAGACGATGGTCACGGGCGACCAGTATACGGGACGGGCCCGCGCCGGCCGGTGTCGGCCGGCGCGCCGCCATCGTTCGCGGCGGTGACGGGGGCGCTGCCGACGGCCTGCGCGGCGGCGGCGGGACGCCGCCGCCGCGCAGGTCTCACGGGAGCTGGTCGAGGGCGCTGCCCGTCGAGTCGGCCGAGCCGCCGGTGCCGGCCGCGTCGCCGGGGCACAGGAAGAGCTGGCGGATCGAGGGTGTACCGCCGTCGGTGGCGCCCAGGTAGTACTCCTCACCGGGGGCGAGCTCGCCGGTCAGCACGAGCGTGCCGGTCTGGCCGGGGGCGAGCGTCAGCGCGGTCGTGCCGACGACGCGCGCCACGACGCTGCCGTCGCCGTTCGAGATCGGCGTGCCGGCCTTGATCGTGAGCTTTGCCTGCGTGGCGGTGTTCTCGATCTGCAGGCCGCTGCCGGTGTAGCCGACCGCCTTGAAGTCGAGCGTGCCGTCGGTCGTGACATGGCCGCCCATGGTGACGTCGATGTCCTTGCTGCCCTGGCCGCCCGACACGCTGGTCAGGCTGCAGCCGGCGAGCGCCGCGGCCGCCGCGCAGAGCAGGCAGGCGGCGATCAGGAGACGGGTCTTGCGCATGCCGCGCTCCTTCGTGTCGTCTCGCCGGGCGGGCACGCCCGCCCGGTCCTGTCGAGGGTATCGGCTGCAGGTGGTCCCGGGTTTATGCGCAGCGCAGCGGCTGTACTTGAGGGCGCGGCCCGGGCTACGCTTGGCCCGTCGGTGGACCACAGGGAGGCAGGCAGTGAGCGACGTGACGAGTGAGCCGCTGAGCGATGCGCTGGCCGCGCGCGGCTGGCGCGCCGCGGTGCTGCCCGTCGAGCGCCTCGACGACCTGCGGGTCGCGATCGACGCCGGACGTGACGCGCTCGACGCGAGCGTGCGCGAGGTCGTCGACCGCAACCTCGACCTCGACGCCGGCGAGGGCACCCGGTCGCTCGTCGCGGTCGTCGTGCCGCACGCCTGCGCCCGGGTGACCGTGACGAGCGGCGGCCGCACGCGCGACCTGCCGATCCCGACGACGTACTGCCATCACGCCGAGCTACAGGGCGAGGTGCTCGACGCCGTGGCGGCGCTGGTCGCACCGGCGGGCGCTCGGGCGGCGCTCGTCGCGCTGCCCGAGAAGCTGGTCGCGGCGAGCGCCGGACTGGGCCGCTACGGGCGCAACAACATCTTCTACGGCGAGGGCTGCGGCAGCTTCTGCGAGCTCGCCGTGTGCGCGACCGACCTCACGTGCGACGACGACCCCTGGACCGGGCCGCGCCTGCTCGAGCGCTGCGAGACCTGCGATGCCTGCCGCCGTGCCTGTCCGACCGGGGCGCTCGGCGGCGAGCGCTTTCTGCTGCACGGCGAGCGCTGCCTCACCCTGCACAACGAGAGCGACCGGCCGTTCCCCGACTGGCTCGACCCGGCCTGGCATCACTGCCTCTGGGGCTGCCTGCGCTGCCAGCGCTGTTGCCCCGAGAACCTCGCGGTGCGCGACGAGGTCGCCGAGACGGCGGTGTTCGACGAGCGCGAGACGGGCCTTCTGCTGGCCGGCGTCGACCACCGCCTGCTGGCCCGCGAGAGCGGCCTGCGCGACAAGCTCGCCGACCTCGGGCTGCTGTCCTACGACGACGACACGCTGGGCGCCGTGCTGGCGCGCAACCTGGCGGCGGTGCTCGCGAACCCCTGAGCGGTCCCTGCTCGTTTCAGGTCGGGGCGGCCGCGGCCGATAGACGTGCGTGGGGTCGCGTGACGAGTCGCGGCGACGAAGATCGAGGCACAGGCGCCGGGCGCGTCCGGCGGGCGGTCCCCGCCCGGCGAGACGACGGGGGAGAGGACAGCATGGACATGGGCCGGGTCCTCAAGGACTCGTGGGTCATCTTCACCAAGGACTGGGGCGTCTACGTGGTGAGCGCTCTGATCCTGCTCGCGCTCTCCCTCGTGACGGTCGGTCTCCTCTTCTTTACGCTGAGCGCCGGCCTCTACACGATGCTGCTGCGCCGCGTGCGCGAGGGCCGCAAGCCCGAGATCGGCGAGGTGTTCGCCTGCTTCGACCGCTGCTGGGCGTATGTGCTCGCCTGGCTGCTGTTCCTCGGCATCGGCCTGGCGTTCGCCGTCGTCATCGGCGCCCCTGTGTTGCTGCTCGTCGTGCCCAGCGACAGCGCCCGCGCCTTCGGCATCTTCCTCACCTTGCTCGCCCTGATCGGCGCCGTGTTCGTCATCGTGTATCTGGCGACCGTCTGGATCTACTGGCTGCTGTTCATGGCCGACCGCCGGCTCGGCGTGATCGAGGCCCTGAAGGCGAGTCGCGCCATGGTCTCGCGCACCGGCTTCTGGACCACCTTCCTCGCCTCCCTCGTGGTCGGCCTGATCGCCGGCGCCGTGCACGGCGCACTGAGCTCGGTGACGTTCGGCGTCGGCGGCCTCGTCGCGTTCGTGCTCCTCACGCCGTGGCAATACGCGGCCTACTCGTCGATGTACCTGCAGGCGGGGGGCGAGCAGGGCTCTCTGCCCTCGAGCTTCCCCGGTCCGTCGGGCGCCTGGCAGGGCGGAGTGGCCTACGCCTGGTCGTTCGATCCGCGGCAGCCCTGGGGTGCTCCGCCGTACTCCCAGCCGGCACCCGCCGCGCCGTGGGCGGCGCCGCCGGGCGCACCCTGCGGTCCGCCGCCGTACGCCCCCGCGCAGGGCTATGCTCCTTACGGCCCGCCGGCCGGCCCCGGCTGGCCGCAGGCGGCCCCGCCGCCGGGAGCGGCCCGGTACGGTCCGCCGCTCGCGGCCGCTCCCTACGGTCCGCCGCCTTCGGCGGCCCAGTACGGTCCGCCGCCCGCGGCCGCGCCCTACGGCCCGCCGCCCGGGCAGCAGGAATCAACCGAAGGCACGCCGCCGTGGAGCGGCTTGCGGCCGCCGACTCCGCCGACGCCGCCGCCCGGTCCGTCCGCTGCGCCGCCCGAGCCGCCCGCGGCGCCGCGCGGGTGAACCGGGCGCGCCGGCATCCGCCGGCGCGTGCGTTGCGGCGAGCCGCGCCGGTATACTCGAGCGAACCGGTCCAGTACGTGAGCGCTACGAGGAGCGACGCTGGCCTCTCTTATGCCCGACGACCCCGACGTCATCCGCGTCGACGGCCTGACCAAGCGCTACGGCGACCTGGTCGCGGTCGACGCCATCACGCTCGCCGTGCAACGTGGCGAGATCTTCGGCATCCTCGGGCCCAATGGTGCCGGCAAGACGACCACGCTCGAGATGGTCGAGGGTCTGCGGCGCCCCGACGGCGGCCGGGTGACGGTCGACGGCCTGGCGGTCTGGCCCGACCCGAAGGGCGTCAAGCGGCGCATCGGCGTGCAGCTCCAGGCGACGGCCCTGTTCGACTACCAGCGGCTCCACGAGATCATCTACATCTTCGGCTCCTGCTACGGCATCTACCGCGAGCGCGGCGACTGCGTCGCGCTGCTCGAGCGCGTCGGCCTGACCGACAAGGCCGACGCCTTCGCCGGCGAGCTGTCCGGCGGCCAGGCGCAGCGCCTGTCGATCGCCCTGGCGCTCGTCAACGACCCGGTCGTCACGTTCCTCGACGAGCCCACCACCGGCCTCGACCCGCGCGCCCGGCGGGCGCTCTGGGACGTTATCGGCGAGATCAACCGCGACGGCACCACCGTGGTCCTGACGACGCACTACATGGAGGAGGCCGAGCGCCTCTGCGACCGCGTGGCCGTCATGGACCGGGGCCGCGTGATGGCCCTCGACACGCCACGCGCCCTCATCACGCAGCTCGGCACCGAGGCTACGGTACGCTTCGACCTGAGCGACCGGGTGCCGGCCGGCGAGCTGTGCGACCTCGACGGCGCCACGGCCTGCCGGGCCGTCGAGGACGGCTACGAGGTGGTCGCCGACGACGCCCAGCGCGCCGTCGTGTCGCTGCTCGACTTCGCCCGCGGTCGCGGCCTGCGGGTCGCGCACCTCGACGTGAAGGGCGCCGACCTCGAGGACGTCTTCCTCAACATGACGGGGCGCAAGCTGATCGACGAAGACGACGAGGCCGCGGCCGGAGCCACGCCGAAGAAGCGGCGTTTCGGCCTGGGGAGGGGGCGCTAGATGCGCACCTTCTGGGACTTCGTGAGGTCCGACGTGCAGATCACGGTGCGCAACCATCAGGCCCTGTTCTGGACCTTCTTCTTCCCGGTGCTGCTGATGTTCCTGCTGGGCGTGGTGTTCGGCCAGTCCGACTCGTTCTCGACCAAGCTGGCGCTGGTCGACCAGGACCACAGCGCGATGTCGCGGGCGCTCGCCAGGGTGTTCACGCGGGTCGACGCCCTGCGCGTCACGAGCGTGCCGAGCGAGGCGAGCGCCGTGAAGTCGCTGAAGGACGGCGACTACGCGGCCGTGCTCGTCCTGCCGTCCGGCCTGCAGCAGCGCTTCGCGGCCGGCACCACGCGCCTGCCCTTCTACTACGACAACACCTCGCTCGCCGAGGCCGGCACGGTCACGATGATCACGCAGACGGTCACCAGCCAGTTCGCCGACCAGGCGACCGGGTCGCAGCCCAAGTTCGAGCTCGCCGCGCAGGGCATCGCCAGCTCGAGCTTCAACTACGTGAGCTTCCTGGTGCCGGGTGTGGTGGCCATGGCGCTCATGACCAACGGCATCTACGGCGTGTCGGGCACCTTCGTCACCTACCGCCAGCGCGGCGTGCTGCGGCGCCTGAAGGCGACGCCCATCCCGCTGCCCAGCTTCGTCGGCTCGCGCGTGCTGGTCCACCTGCTGCTCGCCCTCATCCAGGCCGCCCTGGTGATCGCCGTGGGCGTGGGCATGTTCCACGTGCACATGGCGAGCGGGCCGACCCTCGAGCGCATGGCGGTGCTCGCCCTGCTCGGCTCCGGAGGCTTCGTGTCGATCGGCTTCTTCGTGGCGGCCATCTCGAAGAACGTCGAGATCGCCGCCGCCCTGGGTCAGGTGATCGGCACGCCCATGATGTTCCTGTCGGGCATCTTCTTTCCGATGAACAACGCCCCCGCCTGGATCCAGCCCGTCGTCAAGGCGATGCCGCTGTACTACCTGGCCAACGCCATGCGCGACGTCATGGTGAAGGGTTTTCCGCTCTGGGCCGTGCGCTGGGATATCCTCATCCTGGCGATCGTCACCGGCTTCTTCTTCGTGCTGTCCGTCCGCTTCTTCCGCTGGGAGTGATGTCCACGTGAGTCCGTCCACCTACAGTCCGCGCGAAGCGCTCTACCGGATCGGGATCGCTCTCGGCTTCGGTGTCGCCTTCGCCTTCGTCGTGCTGTTCATCTATCCGCGCTGGGGCCTGGCCTTCACCGTGCTCGTCATGCTGATCCTCACCCTGATGCTGGTGCGCGCCTTCTCGCGCACCTACTCGTATCGCTGCCGCAACTGCGGTCACGCCTTTCGCGCGCCGACGATCGTCAATCTCCTGACCCTCTCGGGTGTGGGCCGCAATCCGGACGGCACCTACCACACCTGGAAGTCGCTCACCTGCCCGAGCTGCGGCAAGCGCACCAAGGCGGTCGCCCTCAAGATGGCGCCCACGGACCAGCCCACCGACCCGTACGTCTCCAAGCCGCGCGGCGGCCAGGGCGGAGGGCGGCCGGTCAAGGGCGGCGCCCGGCGCCCGCCGCAGCGCCGCGGCGGCCGCAAGCACTAGCGGGGGGTCGGTGCGCCCGAGGGCGCACGCTGCTCGACCCCGAGGCGGGCGAGGGCGGCGGCGACGGCCGCCGGCAGGTCGTCGGGCGCGGCGCGCACCGTGTCGAGCGCCGGCAGGCTGTCGAGGAACCGGCGCTCGTACGACTTCTGCGTAAGACGCTGGTCGAGCACCACGACGACGCCCCGGTCGGTCTCGGTACGGATCAGCCGGCCGAACCCCTGACGAAAGCGCAGCACCGCCTCGGGCAGGTAGAACGACGCGAACCAGTCGCGGCCCTCCTGCTCGGCGGCGCGACGGCGTGCCTGGAAGCGCGCATCCTGGCGCGGGAACGGCAGCTTGGCGATCACCAGGCAGACGAGGGCGTCGCCCGGGAAGTCCTGGCCGGTCCACAGGGCGTCGACGCCGAGCAGCACGGTCGCCGGGTGGCTGCGGAACTCCTCGGCCAGGGCGGCCGCGCCGCCGTGGACACCCTGGGCCAGCAGCACGACGCCCTCCTCCTCGACGTGCGGCCCGACGCGGCCGGCGACGTCTTCGACCTCGCGCCGGTTGGTGAACAGGGCGAGCAGGCGGCCGCCGGTGATCTCGGTGAGGCGCCGCAGATGGGCGGCCAGCCGGACCGGGCGGGCGGCGCTGTCGTAGCGCGCCGCGGGATCGTGCTCGAGCACGAGCGCCGCCTGGCGGCGGTAGTCGAAGGGCGAGGCGAAGACGCGCTCGTGCACGTCGAGGTCGGCGGCCAGGCCGGCCTCGCCGCGGTAGTAGGCAAAGGAGCCGGCGACGCCCAGCGTGGCGCTCAGCAGGACGCCGCTGCGCAGCTTGTCCCACAGGCGCTCGCGCACGAGGGGGGCCGGCGACAGCGGCGCCCGGTTGAGCGACCAGGTGGCGCCGGCGCGGGCGTTGGGCCGGGCGGAGCGGCGGGCGTGCTCGGCCCACGAGACGAGGTCGGCGAGCGGCGGGCGGCTCGCGTCGTCGACCAGGCGTGCCGCGGCGGCAGCCTCGGCGCCGACCGAGACGGCACGCGGCCGCTCGCGGTGCTCGTCGGGCAGGGCGTCGGCGGCCGTGGCCGCCGCGTGAGCGAGCTCGGCGAGTGCGGCCGCGAGCGTGCCGCAAACGGTCGCGACGTCGTCGAACAGAGGCTGCTCCTGCAGGCCAGGCGTGAGCAGCAGCGTGCGGCCGTAGAGCTCGGCGGCGTCGCCTTCGCCCGCCGGCGCCGTGGCGCCGAGGAGCGCTTCGAGGGCCGTTGCGAGGTCGGCCGCCAGGGCGGGGAGGGTGTCGAGGGCGTGCTCGAACCCGGCGGCGGCGCTCTCGAGCGCCGCCGCCACCTCGGGCGGCGCGCCGCCCGCCGCGTGCCGGACGACGCCGGCCAGGGCGCGACGCCCGCCGCGGCCGCCGCGCACCTCGTCGAGCAGCGCGTCGATCGCGGCCTGGTCGACACGCTCGCTGAAGGCCGAGACGGCCTCGTCGGGCAGCAGGTGGGCCTCGTCGATCACGAGGTCGTCGAACGGCGGCAGGGCGTCGCCGCCGGCGAGCAGCAGGGCGTGGTTCACGCAGACCAGGTGGGCGGCGCGAGCGGCCGTGCGGGCGCGCCGCCACAGGCAGCCGTCGCGGGCGCGGCAGCGGCCACCGAGACAGGCCGCGGCGTGGGCGCGCAGCTCGTGGGCGGTCGCGGCGAGCGCCGGCAGCGCCCCGGTCGCCCCGTAGGGCAGCGCCGAGACGTCGACCTGACCGCGGCGCAGGCGGCCCGCGAGCCAGGCCAGAGCGAGCAGACGGTCGCGGTCGAGCAGGTCGGCGCCGGCGCTCTCGAGCGCCTCGTCGAGGCGGCGCCGGCACACGTAGTTCTCGCGGCCCATGAGCAGCGTCCAGTGAAAACCGTCGGGCAGGCACGACGCGACGAGCGGCAGCTCGCGCTCGGCGAGCTGGCGCTGCAGGGCCTTGGTCTTGGTGCTGACCGTGACGCGCGTGCCGCTCGCGGCGGCGCGGAACGCGGCCGGCAGCAGGTAGGCGAGGCTCTTGCCCATGCCGGTGCCGGCCTCGAAGAGCGCCAGACCGCCGCCGGCGAGCAGGGCAGCGACCTCGCCGGCCAGGTCGACCTGGCCGGGCCGTACGGCGAAGCCCGCGAGGGCGCTTGCCAGGGCGCCGTCGGCGGCCAGCGCGGCGCGCCAGCCGTCGGCGGCGCAGGGAAGCACCGCGGGGCGGCCGTCGGCGGCGGGCGCGCCATCGCCGGCGGCGGGCGCCGGATCTGCGTCGTCGGCGGCGCGCCGCGGCAGGCCGTCGCCGCCGCGCTGCCGAGGTGGTCGTGCGCCGGGTCGCGGCACGGCCGTCGCCGCGACGATCGGCTCGAGGTCGGGGGCGACGCACAGCGTGTCGAGCAGCTCGAGCGGTCGCCAGGCCGCGGCGCCGAGCAGACGGCGCTCGGTGTCGGACAGGCCGGCGGCGCGGCGCACGAGCTCGCGCAGCAGCGCCGCCGTCGCCAGGGCGTCGGGCAGGGCGCGGTGGGGCGGCCCGCCGAGGTCGAGCGCGAGGGCGAGCGAGGCGAGGCCGTGACGGTCGAGCTCGGGGACCAGCAGCAGCGCCGCCTCGAGGGTGTCGAACACGCGCGGGCGCGGCGGCGGCGCGCCGCAGCGCGCCGCCGCCGCGCCGAGCATGGCGAGGTCGAAGGCGACGTTCTGGCCCACGACGAGGGCGTCGCCGAGGAACTGGCGCAGGGCGGGGTAGGCGGCCGCGAACGGCGGCGCGTCGGCGAGGTCGCCGGGGGCGATGCCTGTGAGGCGCGCGATGGGCAGCGGCAGGGGGCAGCCGGGGTCGACCAGCGACTCCCAGGTGGCGACGACGCGCAGCCCGGCGTCGAGGCGCACCGCGCCGATCTCGACGACGCGGTCGCGCACGGGGTCGAGACCGGTGGTCTCGGTGTCGACGACGACGAGCTCTCGCGCTGGCGCAGGCATCGGGCCGAGCGTAGCACAGGGCGGCGCGGCGGCACCGTCCGGACGGGGTGGACCTTCGGCGCCGCGGCGGCGGGTCAGGCGCGTGCGGCGGCGGCCGCGTCGACCGCCTGTGCCGCGCTCAGGGCGATGAGGCGCGCCAGCGCGGTGTGACCCCCGCTCGGCGCGCGGTCGAGGGTGACCGCAAGGACGAGGTCGCCGTCGCGGGTGGGCGCCGCGGCCACGGCCACGCGGGGGTCGGGCGCCGCGCCGGAGGCGGGTGCAGACGGCTGCGGCGCCGCACCGGCGGCGGCCGACAGGTCGCCGCGCCGGGCGACGGCGCCGACCGCCGGCAGCGCCGCCGCGGCGAGCTCGGCCGCGGCCTGCAGGGCTGCGGCCGCCGAGGCGGCCGCGGCGATCGCCGGCAGCCCGGCCACCGTCCGCTCGAGCGCGGTCTGGAGGTCGCGTCCCGCGCCCTCGCCGTGGGCCAGGCGGCCGAAGGCCTTGGCGTTCTGCAGGGCGACGGCGGTGAGGCCGGCGAGCGCCCGGGCGAGGCGCATCTCCTGGCGCGTGAAGCGGCGCTCGCGCAGCCCGTCGTAGACCTCGAGCAGGCCGACCGGGTGCTCGCGATAGACGATCGGGATGATGAGCTGCGACTTGTCGTCCCAGTGGCGCATGATGGCGGTCTCGGCGGGGTCGGCGCGCGGATCGCTCACGTTGATCACGCCGAGCTCCTGCTCGGCCATGAGGCGCCGCGAGTAGGGGAACTCCTTGAGCGAGTAGGGTTGCCAGTCTGCGACCCGCCGCCCGTGACGGTCGAAGTCGGCCAGCACGCGGACGACGTCGGTGTGCTCGTCGTATTCGGAGATCGCACAGAAGTGACAGTCGAGCAGGGCGGTCATGCGGCGCGCGATCTCGACGAGCAGCTCGGACAGGTCGAGCCGGCTCGTGAGGGCGATCGACGTGTCGACCAGGGTCTCGAGCTCGCGCTCGCGGGCGATGCGGGCGCTCAGGTGGTCGCCGTCGTGGATGAGGCCGGCGAGCTCGTCGACGTCTTCGCGGCGGATGCGGCGGTGGCCGCCGGCCGTGCGCGTGCAGGGCAGAAAGCCCGACGCCGTCCAGCGGCGGATGGTGTGGGGCGAGACGCCGAGCCGGCGCGCGGCGAGCTGCACGCTCAGATACATGACGTGAAGCTAGCCCAAACCCGGCGGCACGGTCAACACGGGCGGGGGCCGGGCGTTCGCCCGGCCCCCGCCCGTCCGATAGCATGAGGGCGAGCGACGGCCGCAGGGGCGGCGGTCGCCGCGACGGGAGTGGGGGAGATGAGCCGGCGTTCGGGACGCTTCGCGGGGGTGCGCGAGGGCATGGTGGGCCTGCGCGCCGGCCTGCGTGGCTTTCCGCGGCAGTTCTGGCTGCTCGTCGTGGGCACGTTCGTGTACACGGGCGTCGCCGCCCTCGGCTTTCCGTTCGAGGGGCTCTACATGCGCTATACGCTGCACATCTCGCTCCTCATGATCGGCGTCGTGTTCGGTCTCGTCACCCTGGCGGTCATGCCGTTCCAGGTGCTGGGCGGTACGCTCACCGATCGCCTCGGACGCAAGGGCATGATGCTCGTGGCCGGCGTGAGCGCCACGGTCTGGTTCGTGGGGTTCGCCGCGGCGCACAACGCCTGGCAGGTGGCTATCCTGGTGGCCGTCGAAGGAGCCCTTGGCTGGCCGCTGTTCCAGACCGCCGCCAACGCCATGACCGCCGATCTGCTGCCCGAGGAGCGTCGCGGCGAGGCGTTCAGCGTGCTGCGTGCGGCGATCAACGTCGGCGTCGTCGGTGGGCCGCCGATCGGTGGCCTCGCGTTGCGCCTGGGGGCCTCGTATCGGGAGCTGTTCCTGGCCGCCGCCGTCGGCTGCGTGGCGTTCCTCGCTCTCGTCGCCGTGGCCCTGCGCGAGACGCGGCCCGAGAGCGCCCTGCATCCTGCCCGGCACGTCGACGCGGCCGGCCGCACAGGCTGGGCGATCGTGCTCGGCGACGGCCAGTTCCTGCTGTTCTGCGCCGTCGCGGTGCTGCCGGTCTTCTGCTTCGGCATGTTCGGCGCCATGTTCTCGCTCTACATCACGGGCTTCCTGCACGTGCCGAACACCACCTGGGCCCTGCTGCTCGCCCTGAACGCCGGCGTCGTCGCCGTGCTGAGCTACCCGGCGATGCGCGCCACCGCCAAGGTCGACCGCATGCTGCTGCTGGCCGTCTCGAGCGTGTTCATCGCCGTCGGCCTGGGCGGCACGGCGCTGGCGCACGCGGGCTGGGAGCTCTACGCCCTCGTTTGTGTGCTGAGCGCCGGCGAGGTGCTCCTCGGGCCGGTCGCCAACGCGGTCGTGTCGGACATGGCGCCCGAGTCGATCCGCGGACGCTACAACGGCGCCTGGACGATCGTCTGGAACGGCGGCGCCTCGCTCGCGCCGGCCTTCGGCGGCTGGTCCATGCAGACCCTCGGCGGCCGCCCGACGTTCGCCGTCGTGGGCGCGGTCGGGCTGCTCGGCGCGGCCCTGTTCGCGCTGCTGCGCGGCAAGGTCGGGGCACGCACGACCGGACCGGTGGGAGCGACGGCCGGCGACGACTAGGACGGGACGTCGTTCGAGCCGCCGCCCGCCGGCGCCGGCGGGCGGCGGCGGCGGGCGGCGGCGAGAGGTGACGAGGCGCCGCTACAGGTCGAGCGCGTTCTGCAGGTCGCGGGCGTGCTCCTCCTCGACCATCAGGATGTCCTCGAGGGCGCGCCGCAGGCCGTACTCCTGAAGCTGCTCGGCCTGGCCGATGCGCGCCTTGTAGCGGGCGATGGCGTCGAGCTCGCCGTCGAGATCCTGCTCGAGCATGACCTTGGCGACGTCGGAGACGTGCACCTGCGCGACGTCGACGCCGGGCGTGCCGCCGAGGAAGTCGATCTGCTCGGCGAGCGAGATCGCGTGGGCGTGTTCTTCGTTGGAGTGGATCGCCAGCTCGGCGCGGATCGCGTCGTACTGGGGCCCGGTGATCACGGCGGCGTGCTGGACGTACTGGATCAGCGCCTGGAACTCCTTGGCGAGGTCGTCGTTCAGGTGGGCGATGAGCGTCGCCCTGTCGAGCACGGCGCGAGCGGCGCGGCGCGCCGGCGCCGCGGCCCTGGCCGGCTTCGCCGCGCCGCCGCTGGCCGCCGCCCGGCGCGTGCTCGCCGCTGCCTTGCCGTCGGCCTTGCGGGCGCTCTCGCGCGTCGTCTTGCCGTCGGCCTTGCGGGCGCTCTCGCGCGCCGCCTTGCCGCCCTTGGAGTCGCGTCTGGCCATGGTGCTCCTTTCGGTCACGTCGGTCGCCGCCGGGCCGGTGCGTCGCGCCGGCGTCACGGCGTCAGTATCTCGCAGGGAAAACGGTGCGCAAAGGCAGGGCGGCGGGGTCGGCGGGGTCGTGGTCAGGCCGAGGCCGGGCCGGCGTCGGCGAGATCCGCCAGGGCGTCAGCGGCCGCGGTGACCGCGTCGCGCACCTGCAGCGTCTCGAGCCAGCGAGCGGGGATCGCGGCGGCGCCGTAGCGGGCGCCCGCCAGGGCGCCCGCTACGGCGCCCACCGTGTCGCAGTCGCCGCCGCGATTGACGATCTCGAGGACCGCGTCCTCGAAGGTGTCGGTGTGGAGCACCGCCCAGACGGCGGCGCGCAGCGAGTCGAGCACGAAGGCGGCGGGCTCGATCTCGTCGGGCTCGGCCACGAGGGCGTCGCGCAGCGTGGCCGAGACGCGCGCGTCGTCGCCGTGCAGCGTGGTGGCGATGGCCGGCAGGCTCTCGGCGAGCCCGCCGGCCATCGCCGCCACGAGCAGCTCGTTGAGGGCCGCGCACGACCAGCCGGCGAGCCGGTCGTAGTGCGTGAGCATAGACTCGTGGAGCGACACGCGGCGGCGGGCCCGGGCGTCGCGCGCGTAGAGCAGCGCGACCGGCGCGCAGCGCATGACGCTGCCGTTGCCGGCCGTCGGAAAGCCGAGCACCTCGTAGGCGCGCCGCGAGGCGCGGTCCCAGGGCGTGCCGGCGGCCAGGACGAGCATCACCGTCCGCGTCGTGAGGCTCACGTCGCGGGGTCCCGCCGAGAACCAGGCCCGGTAGCGCGCCAGGACATCCTCGGCGTCGAAGCCGCCGACGCTCACCAGGCTCTCGGCGAGCGCGAGCATCATCTCGGTCGCATCAGTGACCTCGCCGGGCCGCACGTCGTGGCAGCCGCCGCCGACCATGTCGACGAGCACGCCCCAGCGGTCGCGTACCTGGTCGGGTGTGAGGAACTCGGCTGGTGCGCCCAGCGCGTCGCCGACGGCAAGGCCCAGGAGGGCGCCGCGAAAGCGGTCGCGAGGCACGGGTGCGGTGAGCTCGGGTGGCTCCCAGGCGACCGGCGTCGGGGCGCCGGCGGAGGTGTCGGGGGCGTCCGGTGGACGAGCGGGGTCGCTCACGCCGTCTCGGCGAGCAGGGCGCTCGCGAGCAGCTCGAAGAACCGCACCTGGAAAGCGACGTCGGAGACGGCGATGCGCTCGTCGCGGGCGTGCTCGCGACCGCCCATGGTGGCGGCGTCCTCGGCCACGAACGGGCAGAAGCCGTAGGCGACGATGTCGGGGAACGCCTCGCGGAACCAGCGCGAATCGGTGAAGCCGCAGAGGTGGAGCGGCACGACCTCGCTGCCGGGCACGAGCTCGGCCATGGCGCGGTCGACGGCGGCCGAGAGCGGCGTCGGCACCGGCGACTCGTTGCCGGTGGTAAGGTCGGTCCAGGCGAAGTCCCAGTCGGGGATGCCGGCGAGGGCGGCGGCGACCTCGCGGCGCACGTCGTCGCCGGTCTGACCCGGCAGCATGCGGCAGTCGACGTCGACGGCCGCATGCGATGGGATGACGTTCACCGCCTCGCCGCCGCCGCGCAGGATGGTCGGCGAGAACGTCAGGCCGAGCAGCGGCTCGATGAGGTAGGCCGCCTCGGGGTCGAGCTCGTGCAGACGGCGCACGGCGGCCCGGGCGCGCCGCGGGTCGGTGAGGGCGCCGCGCAGCTCGGGGTCGGCGACGAGGCGCTCGATGTAGCGCGCCGTGTAGGGCGCGACGGTGACGGCGGCGGCGTGGTCGGCGAGGGCGGCGATGACGCGGCCGAGCCGCTCGACGGGGTTGAGGTCGTGGAGCGGCACCGAGCCGTGCCCGCCGCGGCCGCGCACCGTTATGCGAAAGTCGGCAAATGCCTTCTCGCCCACGGTGAGCGGATACAGGCGGACGCCGCCGGCGACCGAGAAGGTGCCGCCACCCTCGTTCACCAGATAGTCGCAGCGCACGAGGTCGGGGTGCTCGCTCACGAGCCAGCGCGCGCCGCAGTGGTCGCCGCGCTCCTCGTCGGCGGTCGCGATGAACAGCAGCTCGCCAGCAAGCGGCGTCCCGGCGCGCGCCAGGCGGGCGACGGCGACCGCCTCGGCCGCGACCTGGTTCTTCATGTCGGTCGCGCCGCGACCCCACACGTAGCCGTCGCGCACGGCGCCCGAGAACGGCGGCACGCTCCACTCGGCGGCCTCGGCCGGGACCACGTCGAGGTGGCCGAGCAGGCCGAGACGGGGGCCGGGCCGCGTGCCGGGCAGGCGCACGATCAGGTTCTGCCGCTCGGGGAACTCGCCGATGAGCTGCGACTCGAGGCCGTGCCGGGCGAAGTACTCGCGCAGCACGAGAGCGGCGCGCGTCTCGTTGCCGGGCGGGTTCGTGGTGTCGGTCTGCAGGAGCTCGGCGAGGAGCGCGACGGCCTCGCCCTCGATCGCCTTGCGCTCGTCGCGCGCCAAGCCGGGTACCTGCACCGCCGCATCCTTTCGCCGCCTGTCTGCGAGACGATGATATCGGTTTTGGCGGCCCTCGGCCGCCCGCCTCACAGCAGCCGCTGCTGGCCGGGCGCCGGGCGCGGGCGGGGCGGCCCGCCGGATGGCGCGGCGGTCTCGTCGGGCCCGCCCGGGCGCCAGGCGTCGTCGAGACCGAGGAGTGCGGTCATCTGGCGGGCGTTGCGCACGCCGTAGTCGCGGTAGTTGTTGTTGAACAGCACGTGGACGGTGGCCGTCCGCTCGGCGAGTGCGCGGATCTGCGGCACCCACTCGCCGAGCTCGTCGGCCCGGTAGAGGTAGTTGAAGCGGTCCGAGGCAGCCCGGCCGCGGATCTGCCAGGTGTCGGTGTTGCGGCCGTGGAACCGCACCACAGCGAGGTCGGAGGTCGCGGCGGCGAGCGGCGGGGTGCTGTTCTCGAAGCCCTGAGGCTCGTCGACCGACACGTAGCTCGCCCCGGCCGAGTCGAGGAACGAGAGGGTGCGGGCGGCGCCGGCGTCGTCGGCGAGCCAGCCGCCGCCGCGAAACTCGACGGCCACGCGGCAGGGGTAGAGCTCGCGCACCGCCTTGCGGATGTGCTCGCGGCCCTCGTGGCCGGCCCGGAACCAGGGCGGGAACTGAAAGAGCACGACGCCGAGCTTGCCGGCGGCCTGGAGCGGCGCCAGGGCCAGGCGGTGCACGTCCCAGAGCATGGTCTCGGCCACGGCCGGCAGGTCGCGCAGGTAGATGTTGCGCTTGCCGGCGACGGCGGCCGGCAGGCAGGCGCGCAGCTCGGGCGTGAGGCGTTCGGGGGCGGCGCCGTGGGCGGTGAGCAGGGCGAAGGCCTTGACGTCGAAGACGAAGCCGGGAGGGGTGCGCTCGGCCCAGCGCGCGGCGTTGCGCGCGTCGGGCGGCGCGTAGAAGGTCGAGTCGACCTCGACGACGGGGAACTGCGTGGCGTAGTAGGCCAGACGTGCCGCCGCGCTGGTCGCGCCCGGGGGGTAGAAGCCGCCCGAGGCGATCAGCGTGGGATCGGTCCATGAGCAGTTGCCGACGAGGATCCGGCCGGCCCGGTCGCCCGCCATGCGTGCCTCCGCGTGTCGCCTGCAGGAATGAGGGTGTCCGCAGTGTACCCCGGGCGCCGGCGGTGGCGCGGCGGCCGGCGCCAACGTCCACGTTGTCAGTCCCCGATGGTCGTCCTATAGTGACGGGGACGGCGGCTGTGTCCGTCGGTCACGGTCGCCAGTCCGTCTGTCGGCGGCGCACTGTGGCGCTACCCGAGCGGTCCTCGCCGGACGCTACCCGGCGCGGGGTGCGGCGGCTGGACCGCCGCGCACCGAATGAGAGAGTCCGTTCCGTCTGGCGTCGCCGACAGACTCCCCGAGCCACGCCTGCCGCGCCTTCCGTTGACCCTCGTCGCGGCGGGGGACTATACTGTCTCGCCCGGGCGTCATGGCGTCCGCCGGTGCGCGTGTCGGAATGGCGGAATTGGTAGACGCGCTAGGTTGAGGGCCTAGTGAGGGCATTACCTCATGGGGGTTCAAGTCCCCCTTCCGACACCACCTTCTCTCGCGCGACCTCCCGCGGCCCAGTCGAGCGAACCTTTGCCGCCGGCCCGCCGTCTCTTTGACCGGCCGGGCACTTCAGCAGGGCGCCACGCTCCCGGCTTGCGGTTGCGGCGCGCGGTCGCGGGTGAACGTATAGTACGGCGCGGCCACGGCGCCCGAGCCGCGGCCGCGCGGGCCGAGCGTAGCAGCGGGAGTGGGGGCAGAATGGCCGACGAGCCGCGTGAGCCACAGAAGTGGGACGACATCAGCCACCTGTATGCCGACCGTATCTCGAGCGGCGTCCTGGTGTGCGACGCTGGCGGCATGGTGCGCGACTGCAACGCGGCGGCGGCCCGGCTCATGGCGCTCACCCCTGCCGAGATCGTCGGGCGCAGCATCGTCGACCTGAGCTGGCTGCCGGCGACGCCGTTCTTCGAGGACGGCAGCCCGGCGAGCTGGTTCGGAAGGGCCACGCTGGCCGACTTGCAGGCCGATCGACCGGTGCGCCCGACCGTCCTCGGTGCGCGGCTCGGCGAGGGCGAGCCGCGCTGGGTGCTGGTGTCGGCCGAGCGCACGCCCTTCGACATGCCTCCGTGGGCGCCGCGCGCCGTCATCGTCACCCTGACCGACATCACCTCGCAGAAGGAGGTCGAGACGCTCTATGCGCGCGTCGCCGACGAGCTCCACGGCGTGCTGCACGCGCTGCCCGACCTCTATTTCAGGGTCGACGGCGAGGGCTTCGTCGTCGACTTCCACATCGGCTCGGGGTTCGACCGCCACGTCACCTCGGACGACCTGCTCGGTCGGCGGCTCGTCGACGTGCTGCCGGCCGACGCCGGGCCGGCTCTGACCGCGGCCCTGGCCCGGGCCCGGCTCTGGGGCGTCGCCGAGTCGTCCGAGATCAGGGTCGCGACGTCGGACGGGTCGGCCTGGTTCGACGCGCGCCTCGTGGCATTGCCCGACGGCGGCGCGGTCGTGATCGTGCGCGACATCACCGAGCAGCGCCGCGCCGAGGAGTCGCTGGCGCGCTCGGAGCGCATGTACCGCTCGTTCGTGGAGCGCGCGCCGGTCGGCATCTGCCTCTTCGACACCGACCTGCACGTGACGGCGTGCAACGACGCCGCCGTGTCGATGCTCGGCGCCGCCCGCGAGCGGATCATGGCCGCCGACCTGCGCGGCAGGCCGTTCACCGACACGCTGCGCGGGGCGCTGCAGGGGCGCGAAGGCTCGTTCGAGGGGTTCTCGGTCCCGACCGGGCAGGGCGCGCCCACGCTGAACCTGCACGTGCAGCCCGTTCTCGGTCCCGACGGCGACGTGTCGGGCGGTATCTGCGTGATCACGCGGGCACGCCCGTCGGCGTCCTGAACGGCGGCGTTGCGCCGCGCGATCATGCGGGCCGACCGACGGCTGCGCCTTGCGGGCGATGGGGCGGCCTCGGCGCCGCCCGCTACGGCCCGAGTCGCGCGCTCACAGCCCGCGCCAGAGCGGCAGGCCGGTGACCTCGTCGTGAGCGCGCTCCAGGTCCGGCCCGACCAGCTCCGTCACGACCAGCTCGCAGGCGAACACGACGCAGCCCGGCGCGGCGTGACCGCCGCAGGCCCGGCCCTCGTGGTCGGCGAGCGTCAGGTGCACGTGAGCGGCCGGCGCGCCGTCGCGGCGCGACAGGTTGCCGGTCAGGCAGGTGAGCTCGAGCGGCCCCTCGAGGGCGAACTCCCGATAGGCCTTCGCCGGCTGGTCGTAGAACGCGAGGCGGGTGCGCTGCAGGGCCCCCAGGCCCTGCAGCGCACCCGCCTCGATGCCGTGGCGCTGCGCCAGGCCGACGATCTCCTCGAGGAGGTCGGCGCCGTGCGCGAGACGGGCGACGATGGTCCTGCCCCCGGCGAACTCGAGACTGCCCATGTGGCATCGCTCCCTGGCGGTGGTGGGACGCGGCGGCCGGCGAGGCCGCCTCGCTCTGCGCGCCCAGTATGCACCACGGCGAACGCGTGCGGCCAAGGGCGGCCCGACCGCGGCCGGCCGCCGGGCCTCGCCGGCCGCGGCGCGCGCGGTCGGGCGCGGTAGAATCGGTCCATGGACGACGCCGCGGTCAAGCACCGCCTCATCCTCATCGACGGTTCGAGCCTGGCCTACCGGGCCTACTTCGCCCTGCCCGAGTCGATCGCCACGCACGACGGCTTTCCCACGAACGCGCTCTTCGGCCTGGCCCAGATGCTGGTCAAGCTCATCACCGACTTCGAGCCCTCGGCGGTCGCCGTGGCCTGGGACGGCCGCGAGAAGACCTTCCGTCACGAGGAGTTCGACGGCTACAAGGCGCAGCGACCGCGTATGCCCGAGCCGCTCGCCCTGCAGTGGGAACACCTGCCGGGCCTCATGGACGCCTTCGGCGTGCCCAACCTGCTCAAAGAGGGCTATGAGGCCGACGACATCCTGGGCACGCTCGCCGAAGAGGCCAAGCGTCAGGGCCGGCGCTCGCTCGTCGTGACCGGCGACCGCGACGCCCTGCAGATCGTCGACGACGACATCTGGGTGGTGACCACCGGCCGCGGCGTCACCGACGTCAAGGTGTACACGCCGGCCGCCGTCGTCGAGCGCTTCGGGGTCACGCCGGCGCAGATCCCCGACTTCATCGGGCTCAAGGGCGACACGTCCGACAACATCCCCGGCATCCCGGGTGTCGGCGACAAGACGGCGGCCGCCCTGGTACAGCAGTTCGGCACGGTCGAGAGCCTCTACGAGCGCCTCGCCGAGGTCGGCTCCGACAAGCGTCGCGCGCTGCTCGCCGAGCACGAGGCGGCGGCGCGGCTGTCCAAGCGCCTGGCCTGCATGGTGCTCGACGTGCCGCTCGACGAGGACATCGTCAAGATCGTCGGCCAGACCGGGTACGCCCTGCCGTATCGCGAAGCCGAGGTCTTCTGCCGGCGCTTCGAGTTCAACACCCTGGGGCGCCGCCTGCGCGAGATGGCCACGGCGCAGGGCGCGGCGAGGGGCGCGGGGGAGGGCGGCGGCCCGGCCGCCGGACTCGCCGCCGCCCCGTTCCCGCGCCTGGCGGTGGCGGCCGACGCGACGCCGCTGCTCGCCGTCCTCGAGCGCGGTCCCGCCGCCGTGGGCTTCGTGCCCGAGGGCGACGGCTGGGTCGCCGCCGTCTGCGACGGCGGCGACGAAGCCGTCGCCGCCCGTCTGCGGGCCGACGACTGGCGCGCCCTGTGGCGTCATGCCGCGCGCGTAGTGGCCCACGACGCCAAGTCGTACCCCGAGTTTCCGACCGCGGCCGCCGACCCCGCCTTCGACACCGACATCGCCGCCTACCTGCTGCGCCCCGAGCGGCCCGAGGACGACCTCTTCACGCTCGCCCAGGCCGACGCCGAGCATCTGGTCGACGGCCCTCACCTCGAGGCCCTGGCGGCCACGCGGGCGGTGCTCACGCTGCGCCTGGCGGCCGAGCAGCGCGTGCGCCTCGGAGAGCTCGGCCTCGACACGCTCTACCGCGAGATCGAGCTGCCCCTGGTGCGCGTGCTGGCCGCCATGGAGGCGGTCGGCGTGGCCATCGACACGCATCGGCTGGGTGAGATCTCGGCGCGCCTCTCCGACCGCATCGACGAGGTGCGCGACCGCCTGCACGAGCTCGCCGGCGGGCCGTTCACGGTCGGCTCGCCGCAGCAGCTTGCCGAAGTGCTGTTCTCGCGACTCGGCCTGCAGCCGGCGCGCAAGGGCAAGACCGGGTACTCGACCGACGCAAGGGTGCTCAAGCAGCTCCGCGACCAGCACCCGATCGTGCCGCTCGTCGAGGAGTGGCGCGAGCTCACCAAGCTCGTCAACACCTACCTCGAGCCGCTGCCGGCGCGCATCGACCCGCGCACCGGTCGCCTGCACACCACCTTCCGCCAGACGGTCGCCTCGACCGGCCGCCTGTCGAGCACCAACCCCAACCTGCAGAACATCCCGATCCGCACCGAGCTCGGCAGCCAGATCCGCGACTGCTTCGTCGCGGCCGAGGGCATGCGCCTGATCGTCGCCGACTACTCGCAGATCGAGCTGCGTCTCATGGCCTACCTGGCTCAGGAGCCGGCCCTGATCGCCGCCTACGAGCGCGGCGACGACGTCCACCGCGTCACGGCGGCGGCGGTCGCCGGCATCCCCGTCGAGCAGGTCAGCAAGGCCCAGCGCGAGCGCGCCAAGGCGACCAACTTCGGCATCATGTACGGCCTCTCGGCTTTCGGCCTCTCCGAGCAGGTCGACATGCCGGTCGACGAGGCGCGGGCCTTCATCGACGCCTACTTCGCGCGCTACCCGCAAGTGAAGGCGTTTCGCGCGAGAGTGATCGCCGAGGCCACCGACGCCGGCTTCGTGACGACCGTGTTCGGGCGCCGCCGGGCCGTGCCCGAACTGCGCGCCGCGAACTTCCGCGAGCGCTCGCTCGGTGAGCGGCTCGCCGTGAACGCGGTGCTGCAGGGCAGCGCGGCCGACATCATCAAGGTGGCGATGCTGCGCGTGACCAGGGCCTTCGCGGCCGGCGGCCTGGCGACGCGCCTCGTGCTGCAGATCCACGACGAGCTGGTCTTCGAGAGCCCCGACGACGAGGTCGACTCCGTCCTGCCGATCGTGCACGAGGCGATGTGCGGGGCCTTCACGATGGTGCCACCGCTCGACGTCTCGCTCGGCGTGGGCGACACCTGGCTGGCCGCCAAGTAGGACGGTCAGCGGCGCCGGCGAACCGGCGCCGGCCGTCCGGGCCGCGTGACCGCGGCGAACCGGCGGCGCCGGCCGTGCGGGCCGCGTGATCGCGGCCGCCCGGCGACGCCGGCCGCTCGCGCGACCCGCCTGGCCTCGAAATCGGCCCCGGTGGTACAATCCCTAAGTTTGGCGACCCTTCACGGTCCAGCAGGGTCGCCGGGCTCAAAATCTCTGCCAAGCGACGGACCGACTGTGCACGCCGGAAAGGAAGGCAAGCGACCGACATGACCGAAGACACCCAAGAAGCCGCCCCCGCCCACATCTCCGAAGAGAACGCCCGCCTCATCGCCGAGAGCGAAGGCTACCTCACCGAGGTCGACGGGCAGATCGTCCCCAACTACGACCTCACCATCAACATCTTCGGCGAGGGCGACATCGTGACGGGCACGGTGGTACGCATCGACAAGGACGAGGTCCTGGTCGACATCGGCTACAAGTCCGAGGGCGTCATCCCCGTGAGCGAGCTCTCGATCCGCAAGTCGGTCAACACCTCCGACGAGGTCCAGCTCGGCGAGGAGATCGACGCCCTCGTCATGCAGAAAGAGGACGCCGACGGCCGCCTGATCCTTTCCAAGAAGCGGGCCCGCTTCGAGAAGGCCTGGAAGCGCATCGAAGAGGCGCACGAGAGCGGCGTGCCGGTCCAGGGCACGGTCATCGAGGTCGTCAAGGGTGGCCTCATCCTCGACCTCGGCGTGCGCGGCTTCCTGCCCGCCTCGCTGGTCGACATCCGCCGCGTCCAGGACCTCTCCGAATATGTCGGCCAGGAGCTCTCCTGCCGCGTCATCGAGATGAACCGCAACCGCAACAACGTCGTGCTGTCGCGCCGCGCGGTCCTCGAGGAGGAGCGCAAAGAGGTCCGCCAGCAGATCATCGACGAGCTGAACGTCGGCGACATCGTCACCGGCACCATCTCGAACATCGTCGACTTCGGCGCGTTCGTCGACCTCGACGGCATCGACGGCCTGATCCACATCTCCGAGCTGTCCTGGACGCACATCAACCATCCGTCCGAGGTGCTGCAGGTCAACCAGGAGGTCAAGGTCAAGGTGCTCGACATCGACCGCGACCGCCAGCGCATCAGCCTGGGCCTCAAGCAGACCCAGGAAGACCCGTGGCAGAAGATCGTGGCCGAGCACCGTATCGGCGACGTCGTACAGGGCCGCGTCACCAAGATCGTCGCCTTCGGCGCGTTCGTCGAGATCTACGAGGGCATCGAGGGCCTGGTGCACATCTCCGAGCTCGCCAACCGTCACGTCGAGCGGCCCGACGAGGTCGTGTCGGTCGGTCAGACGGTGCTCGTCAAGATCATCGAGATCGACTCCGACCGGCGCCGCCTGAGCCTCTCCATCAAGCGCGTCGAGGGCCAGCAGGTCGAGCCCATGCGGCGGCCCGAGCCCGAGCCCGCCGATGAGTCCGCCGAGAGCGAGCCGGCCGCCGAGAGCGAGCCGGCCGCCGAGAGCGAGCCTGCCGCCGAGGCCGAGGTGGCCGAGGAGTCCGAGGAGCAGGCCGCAGCCGCCGCCGAGACCGAGCCGGTCGCGGTGGTCGACGTCGAGCAGTCGGCCGACGAGCCGGCCGAGGCCGTCGAGACGGCCGACGACGAAGCCGCCGTGGTCGAAGACACGCCGACGCTCGGCCTCTCCGACGAGGTGTTCCCGGCGGCCGCGGAGCGGCGCGCCGACGACGCGGCCGACGAGGCCGCCGACGGCGAGAGCTCCGACGAACCGGCCGACGACTGACGACAGGGCGACCCGGGCGGCGGGCGGCGCGTCGCGTGAGCGACGCGCCGCCCGCGCGACCGGCGCCGCCGCCGGCACCGCGCACCGCGTCCCGCGGCTTGGCGTGACCGGGGGCATCGGCTCCGGCAAGTCCACCGCGACCGCGTTCCTGGCCGAGCTGGGCGCCGCCGTCGTGTCGGCCGACGAGCTCGTCCATCACCTGCTCGAAGAGCAGGCGATCATCGAGCGCGTCGAGCGGCACTTCGGCGGCGACGTGCTCGAAGAGGCCCAGGTCGACCGTCCCGCGCTCGCGCAGATCGTGTTCAACGACACCGGCGAGCTCGTCTGGCTCGAGAGCCTGCTGCACCCGCACGTCAAGCGGCTGATCGACGACTGGGCGCGCGAGCAGGAGGCGCGCCGGCCGCGGCCGCCGCTGCTCGTCGCCGAGGTGCCGCTGCTGTTCGAGACCGACATGGCCGACGTGTTCGACTACATCCTGCTCGTGACGGCGCCCGAAGCCCAGCGCCGGCGGCGTCTGACCGCGAAGGTGACGGCCGAGGAGTTCACGCGGCGCGCCGGGCGTCAGCTCCCCGAGCACGACAAGGTGGCGCGCAGCGACTTCGTGGTCGAGAACGTGGGCAGTCGCGAAGGCCTGCGGCGGTACGTCGGGCAGATCTACGCCACCATCCTCGCCGAAGGGGGCCGGCGGGACGACCGCCCGCCGACCGGCTAGGTGCGCCGCGGCCTGCTGATCGCGGCCCTCGCCGTCGCGGCGCTGGCGCTGGCCTGGGGTGTGCTCGCGGCCACCCGGCCCGCCTGGTACCTGCGCCGGGTCTATCCGCTCTCCCACGTCGACGCCATCCGCGCTGCGGCCACCCGCAACCGGCTCGATCCGGCCCTCGTGGCGGCGGTCATCTACGAGGAGAGCCGCTTCCACGACGACGCGAGCTCGCATCAGGGAGCAGTGGGCCTCATGCAGGTGCTGCCCTCGACCGCCCAGGAGATCGCCGGCAAGACGGGCGGCACCGACTTCGTGGTCACCGATCTCACCGACCCGCGCGTCAACGTGCTGTACGGCTGCTTCTACCTGCGCGAGCTGCTCGACCACTACCACGGCGCGCGGGTGGCGGCGATCGCCGCCTACAACGCGGGCCGCAGCAACGTCGATGCGTGGCTGTCGGTCTCAGGGGGGAAGCTGACGACGGCGGATATCCCGTTCAGCGAGACGCGCGACTACGTCGCGGCGGTGCTCGCCCTGCAACGCACGTACCGGCGCGCCTGGGGGGCGAGCCTGGGACCGCCGCCCGGCGCCTGAACCTTCCGCGCGGCGTTGCGAACGTACGTTCGCTCTGCTAGCATCTGGCCGCGGCCGTCCCCAGGGCGGCCGCCGGGCCCGACACGAAAGACGATCACGTGACCGACACCTTCCAGCTCGAGGCCGGGTACGCGCTGACCGGCGACCAGCCACAGGCCGTCGACAGCCTGGCCGCCGGCGTGGCGCGCGGCGACCGCTTTCAGACGCTGCTCGGCGTCACCGGCTCCGGCAAGACCTTCACCATGGCCAACGTCATCGCCCGGGCGCGCAAGCCGACCCTCGTGATCGCCCACAACAAGACGCTCGCGGCGCAGCTCTGCAACGAGTTCCGCGAGTTCCTGCCGGGCAGTGCCGTCGAGTACTTCGTGAGCTACTACGACTACTATCAGCCCGAGGCCTACGTGCCCCAGCAGGACCTCTACATCGAGAAGGACTCGTCGATCAACGACGAGATCGACCGCCTGCGCCACGCCGCCACCAACGCGCTGCTCATGCGGCCCGACACCGTGATCGTGGCGAGCGTGAGCTGCATCTTCGGCCTGGGCTCGCCCGACGACTACCTGCAGAGCGTCGTGCTGCTGCGCACCGGCGACCACGTCGACCGCGACGCCGTGCTGCGCAAGCTGGTCGACATCCAGTACCAGCGCAACGACTACGAGCCCACCCGCGGCAAGTTCCGCGTGCGCGGCGACTCCTTCGAGGTCTGGCCGGCCGACGAGGACACGCTGCTGCGCGTCGCGCTCTGGGGCGACGAGATCGAGAGCATCGTGCGCTACGACCCGGTCAGCGGCGAGGTGGTCGACAAGCCGGCTTACGCGGCCGTCTACCCGGCCACGCACTTCGTCACGAGCGGCCCCGCCGTCGAACGGGCGCTGACCGAGATGCGGCGCGAGCTCGACGAGCGCTGCGCCTGGTTCGACGAGCACGGCAAGGTGCTCGAATCGCACCGCCTGCGCCAGCGCACCCAGTACGACATGGAGATGCTGCGCGAGATGGGCTTCTGCAACGGCATCGAGAACTACTCGCGCATCCTGCTCGGCAAGCAGCCCGGCGCCACGCCCAACTGCCTGCTCGACTTCTTCCCCGACGACTACCTCGTGTTCATCGACGAGTCGCACATGACGGTGCCCCAGATCCACGGCATGTACGAAGGCGACCGCTCGCGCAAGCAGACCCTGGTCGACTACGGCTTCCGTCTGCCGAGCGCCCTCGACAACCGGCCGCTGCGCTTCGACGAGTTCATCGCCAAGGTGCCGCAGATCGTCTTCGTCTCGGCCACGCCGGGGCAGTTCGAGCTGCGCGAGAGCGTCAATATCGCCGAGCAGATCATCCGTCCGACCGGCCTGGTCGACCCCCAGGTCGAGGTGCGGCCCACGGCCGGCCAGATCGACGACCTCATGAACGAGGCGCGGCGCCGCATCGAGCGCGACGAGCGGGTGCTCGTCACCACGCTCACCAAGCGCATGGCCGAGGACCTCACCGACTACCTCGTCGAGAACGGCTTTCGGGTACGCTACCTGCACAGCGAGATCGACACGCTGCAGCGCCTCGAGATCGTGCGCGAGCTGCGCCTCGGCGAGTTCGACATCCTGGTCGGCATCAACCTGCTGCGCGAGGGCATCGACATGCCCGAGGTCACGCTGGTGGCCATCCTCGACGCCGACAAAGAGGGCTTTCTGCGGGGCCAGACGAGCCTCATCCAGACGATCGGCCGGGCGGCGCGCAACGTCAACGGCACGGTCGTCATGTACGCCGACCGCATGACCGAGGCGATGCGCAGCGCGATCGACGAGACCAACCGCCGGCGCGGCCGGCAGATGGCCTACAACGAGGAGCACGGCATCACGCCGCGCAGCATCGTCAAGGCAGTCACCGACATCGGCCAGATGAGCGCGCAGCAGGGGGCGACGCCCAAGGGGCGGCGTCGCGGCCAGCGGCCGGCCGGCGAGCGCGCGACGATGCCGGTCGCCGACCTCGAGAAGCTCATCACCAACCTCGAGGCCGAGATGTTCGCCGCGGCCGACCAGCTCAAGTTCGAGTACGCGGCCAAGCTGCGCGACGAGATCAAGGAGCTCGGCAAGGAGCTCTCCCGAAGGGAGGCCGCGGTTGGCTGACCTCATCATCACCGGCGCCCGCGAACACAACCTGAAGGACGTATCGCTGCGGCTGCCGCGCGACCGCTTCATCGTGATCACCGGCCTGTCGGGCTCGGGCAAGTCGTCCCTGGCCTTCGACACGATCTACGCCGAGGGCCAGCGGCGCTACGTCGAGTCGCTGTCGGCTTACGCGCGCCAGTTCCTCGGCCAGATGGACAAGCCCGACGTCGACTCCATCGAGGGTCTCTCGCCGGCCATCTCGATCGACCAGAAGACGACCTCGCGCAACCCGCGCTCCACGGTCGGCACGGCCACCGAGATCTACGACTACCTGCGGCTGCTCTACGCCCGCATCGGCCATCCGCACTGCCCCAACTGCGGCCGGCCGATCGAGGGTCAGTCGCTCGAGCAGATCGTCGACCAGGTGCTCGAGCTCGAGGCCGGCACGCGCTTCAGCGTGAACGCGCCGGTCGTGCGCGGTCGCAAGGGCGAGTACGGTCAGCTCTTCCGCGACCTGCGCGGCGACGGCTTCACGCGGGTCGAGGTCGACGGCGAGCTGCGCAGCTTAGACGACGAGATCGAGCTCGACAAGAAGTTCAAGCACGACGTGGCCGTGGTGGTCGATCGCCTCGTCATGAAGGACGGCCTGCGGCGCCGCCTCACCGACTCCGTCGAGACGGCGGCGCACCTGTCCGACGGCCTCGTCGAGGTGGCGCTGGCCGACGGTCCGCGGCTCACGTTCTCCGAGAAGTTCGCCTGCCTGCACTGCGGCATCTCCATGCCCGAGATCCAGCCGCGCATCTTCTCGTTCAACAACCCGCACGGGGCCTGCCCGGCCTGTCACGGCCTCGGCTCCACCCAGGAGATCGACCCTGACCTCGTGGTGCCCGACCACTCGCTGTCCATCAGCCAGGGCGCGCTGCTGCCGTTCGGCCTGGCGGCGGGCTGGCTCGACGACACCTTCCAGGCGGTGATCGAGCGCTACCACGTCGACCCCGACACGCCCTGGCGCGACCTGCCCCAGGAGCAGCGCGACCTGTTCCTGGTCGGCACGCCCGACCGCATCGACATGCGCTACCGCAACTACGAAGGCCGCTGGCGCCACTACCGGGCCCAGTTCCACGGCATCCTCGCCAACCTGCGGCGGCGCTACGCCGAGACCGACTCCGACATGGTGCGCCAGAAGATCGAGGAGTACATGAGCGAGCGGCCCTGCGAGGAATGCCACGGGGCGCGCCTCAAGCCGACCAGCCTGGCGGTGACCGTGGGCGACCGCAACATCTACGAGTTCACGCTGCTCTCGGTGGCCGACGCGCTCGCCTTTCTCGAGACCCTCGACCTCACGGAGACCGAGCGCCTCATCGGCGGGCGCGTCGTCAAGGAGATCCGCGAGCGTCTGCGCTTTCTGGCCGACGTCGGCGTCGGGTACCTCACGCTGGGGCGCGCCGCGGCCACGCTGTCGGGCGGCGAGGCCCAGCGCATCCGCCTGGCCACCCAGATCGGCTCGGCCCTGGTCGGCGTGCTCTACATCCTCGACGAGCCCAGCATCGGGCTGCACCAGCGCGACAACCGCAAGCTCATCGACACGCTGCTGCGCCTGCGCGACCTGGGCAACACGGTGATCGTCGTCGAGCACGACGAGGAGACCATGCGCTCGGCCGACCACCTGGTCGACATGGGGCCGGGCGCCGGCGAGCAGGGTGGCTACGTCGTCGCCCAGGGACCGCCGGCGTTCATCGCCGCCGAGCCCGCCTCGCTCACCGGCCAGTACCTGGGCGGGCGACGCCGCATCGAGGTGCCGGGCCAGCGCCGCCTGCCGCTGCAGTGGCTCACCGTGCGCGACGCCCACATGCACAACCTGCGGCACATCGATGTGTCCTTTCCGGTCGGCGCCTTCACGGTGGTCGCCGGCGTGTCGGGCTCGGGCAAGTCGACCCTCGTCAACGAGATCCTCTACAAGGGCACGGCGGCGCGCGTCATGCGCGGGTCGCGGGCGCGCGCCGGGGCGCACGGCGGCATCGAGGGCCTCGAGCTGCTCGACAAGGTGATCGACATCGACCAGTCGCCGATCGGCCGCACGCCGCGTTCCAACCCGGCCACCTACACCGGCGTGTTCGACCACATCCGTCAGCTCTTCGCGGCCACGCCCGAGGCCAAGGTGCGCGGCTACAAGCCGGGGCGCTTCAGCTTCAACGTCAAGGGGGGCCGCTGCGAGGTCTGCAAGGGCGACGGCCAGATCAAGATCGAGATGCACTTCCTGCCCGACGTCTACGTGCCCTGCGAAGCCTGCAAGGGGCAGCGCTACAACCGCGACACGCTCGAGGTCTACTTCAAGGGCAAGACCATCGCCGAGGTCCTCGCCATGAGCGTGACCGAGGCCTGCGCCTTCTTCGCCAACGTGCCGCGCATCGCGCGCCGGCTGGCGACGCTCGACGACGTCGGTCTGGGTTACATCAAGCTGGGCCAGCCGGCCACCACGCTGTCGGGCGGCGAGGCGCAGCGCGTCAAGCTGGCCACCGAGCTCTCCAAGGTGGCCACCGGGCGCACGCTGTACATCCTCGACGAGCCCACGACCGGCCTGCACTTCGCCGACATCGAGCACCTGCTCGACGTCCTGCAGCGCCTCGTCGACCAGGGCAACACCGTCGTCGTGATCGAGCACAACCTCGACGTCATCAAGTCGGCCGACTGGGTGATCGACCTCGGCCCCGAGGGCGGCGACGAGGGTGGCCTCGTGATCGCGACCGGCACGCCCGAGGACCTGCTCGAGGCCGCCGACCGCTCCTACACGGGCCAGTTCCTGCGGCGGGTGCTCGGCGAGGGTCGCCGCGATCCGGTGGCGGCCGGGGCCGCCGGCGGCGCCGACGGTGGCCACAACGGCGCCGGCGACGGCGACGCCGGCCGGCGGCGCCGTCCGAAGGCGGCGCGACCGGCGCCGGCCGGCTCGCGCCGCGGTCGGGCCCGCGACGTCGCCGGCCCCTGAGAGCCGGCGCCCCGGGGCCGGCGCGATCGCCGGGCCCGGGGGGAGAGGCCGCCTCCATCGCCGCGCCGGCGTGCCGCGGCACGCAGGGGTGCGATAATCGGGTCAGCGACATGATCGACGACCGTTCAGACGACGCGCTGGCCGCGCTGCACGAGACCGCTCGCCGGGCGCCCGCCGCGCCCGGCGTGTACCGCTGGCTCGACGGCGCCGGCGAGGTGCTCTACGTGGGCAAGGCGAAGGACCTGCGCAAGCGCCTCTCGTCGTACTTCCGCGGCGGCGCAGCGGCGCCGCTCGCGCGCACCGCCGAGATGGTCTCGCGGGCGCGCAGCATCGACTACGTCGTGACCGGCTCCGAGACCGAGGCGCTGCTCCTCGAGGACAACTTCATCAAAGAGACGCGGCCGCCGTTCAACCTGCGCCTGCGCGACGACAAGAGCTACCCGTTCATCGAGATCACGCTGAACGACGAGTGGCCGCGCGTGCGCTTCTTTCGCGGGCGCCACGTACCCGGCAACCTCTACTTCGGGCCCTACTCGAGCGCCCGCAAGGTGCGCGAGACGCTCGAGCTGGTCGGCCGCATCTTCCCCTACCGCAAGTGCAAGGCCGAGCGGCCCGGGCGGCCGAGCGGCTCGCCCTGCCTGCAGTACTTCATCGACCGCTCGCTCGGTCCGTGCGACGACCGCGTCTCGCGCGACGAGTACCTCGAGGTCATCGAGCAGGTCATCGACTTCCTGCGCGGCAAGCTGGCCGACGTCGAGCGCAGCATCGAGGGCGACATGCGGGCGGCCGCGACCGCCCGCGAGTTCGAGAAGGCGGCGCTGCTGCGCGACCGGCTCGACGCGGTGCGGCACGTGCAGGAGCGTCAGGCGGTCGAGAGCGAGGGCGCCGGCTCGTTCGACGTGCTCGGTCTCTGGCAGGGCGATCCGGGCGGCAACCTGCAGGTCTTCCGCGTGCGCGACGGGGCGCTCGTCGACCGCCAGACGTTCTTCGTCGAGAACACCGCCGGGCGCGAGGCGCGCGACGTCGTCGAGGAGTTCGCGCTCGGCTACTACGGCGACGGCGTGAGCATCCCCGGCCAGGTGATCGTGCCGCTCGACGAGGGCACGGCCGAGCTGGCCGCCGTGCTCGCGGCGCGGCGCGGCGCGCGGGTCGAGCTGCGGCGTGCGCTGCGCGGCCCCAAGCGCCGCCTGCTCGAGATGGCGCAGGGCAACGCGGCCCAGGCGGCCCGCGACGAAGAGGCGCGGCTGGCGCGGACGCGGGCGGCGCGCGAGGCGGCGCTCGTGCGCCTGCGCGATGCTCTCAGCCTGGCAGAGCTGCCGCTGCGCATCGAGTGCTACGACATCTCCAACCTCGGCGAGCGCCACGCGGTCGGCTCGATGGTGGTCTTCGAGGATGGCCGGCCGCGCAAGGCGCACTACCGCAAGTTCGCGATCCGCTCGGTGCAGGGGCAGGACGACTTCGCCATGATGCGCGAGGTCGTGGGCCGGCGGCTGCGGCGCCTCGACGGCGCGCCCGTCGGCGCCGCGCCGCCCGGTCACGGCCAGATCGACCCCGTGGCGGGCGGCGCGGCCGAGACCGGCTACGACGAGAGCTTCGCGGCACGCCCGGCGCTCCTTGTGATCGACGGCGGCAAGGGTCAGCTCTCGGCCGCCCTCGAGGCGGTGCGGGCGGCCGGCGCCGAGGTCGCCGTGATCGGCCTCGCCAAGCAGCACGAGGAGGTCTTCGTGCCGGGCCGGTCGACGCCGCTCGAGCTGCGCGCCGACGACCCGGCGTCGCTGCTGCTCCAGCGCATACGCGACGAGGCCCACCGCTTTGCAGTAACCTTCCATCGGCAGCGCCGCGGCGCCGACCTGCGCCGCGCCTCCATCTTCGACGAGCTGGCCAAGGTGGGGCCGGTCCGTCGCCGGGCGATCCTCGAGCACTTCGGCAGCCCCGAGCGGTTCCTGGCAGCCTCGCGCGACGAGCTCGAGCAGGTCCCCGGCCTGCCGCGCCGGGTCGCCCGCGAGATCTACGGGCAGCTGCACAAGGCCGGCTAGCCGGACGGGCAGGCTCCGGCCGCGGCGCCGCCCGACGCCGACGCGATGGTCGGGCCGGGCTCGATCGGCGAGCGCGGCGAGGGGAGCGGTCGTGACGAGAGGTGACGAGATGACGACGAGCGACGGTGCCGCCGGCCGCGACGAGCCGCGCCGCGAGGTGTACTTCGAGACGGCCTACGGCGCCGGACGCCTCGTGCTGCAGGCCGGCGCTCCCGTGGCGCTCGACGTTCCCGACCCGACCCGGGTGCCGCCGTCCGGAGCCGCCGTCGACGAGGGCCGTTGGAGCGAGCTGCTGCGCCGCTACTTCGCTGGCGAGCGGGTCGAGTTCCCGCTCGACCTCGACGCCTATCTCGCGCAGCTCGGCTGCACCGCGTTCGAGGCCGACGTGCTGCGCGCCCTGTGGCGCGTGCCCTACGGGCGCACGGTGAGCTACCGCGACCTGGCGCGCGACGCCGGCCATCCGGCCGCCTGGCGCGCGACCGGCTCGGTCATGGCGCGCAACGAGCTGCCGGTCATCCTGCCTTGCCACCGCGTGACGCGCAGCGACGGCGCGCTCGGCGACTACGGCGACGACCCCTCGTGGAAGCGCCGTCTGCTCGAGCTCGAGGGCGCGCTGCCGCCGGCCGGCCGCGGGCGGCGTCCATGACGAGCCCCCTGCCCTTCGTCATCCTGTCCGGCCTGTCGGGCGCCGGCAAGACGCAGGCGATCGACGCTTTCGAGGACGCCGGCTACTTCTGCGTCGACAACCTGCCGCCCCAGCTCCTGTCGCCGCTCGTCGACCTGTTCCGCATCGAAGGCAGCAAGGTGCGGCGTGTGGCGGTCGTCTGCGACGTGCGCGGCGGCGAGTACTTCGCCGAGATCGAGCGCGTGCTCGACGAGCTCGGCGCGGCCGGGGTCGAGTACTCGCTCGTGTTCCTCGAAGCCTCCGACGACGCCCTCGTGGCGCGCTTCAAGGAGACGCGCCGGCGGCACCCGCTCGCCGGGCAGGGCGGCACGGTGCTCGACGGCATCGCTCGCGAGCGTGAGCTGCTCGAGGCGCTGCGTGAGCGCGCCAATCACGTCATCGACACGAGCGGCATCAGCATCCACGAGCTCAAGCTGCTACTTGACGAGCAGATCATCCACCGCGGCGGACGGCAGAGCATCACCTTCAGCTTTGTCTCGTTCGGCTACAAGTACGGCGTGCCGATCGACGCCGACCTGCTGCTCGACGTGCGCTTCCTGCCCAACCCCTTCTACGACCCCGAGCTGCGGCCGCTCACCGGGCTCGACCGCGAGGTGCGCGAGTACGTGCTGAAGTCGGTCGACGGCGCCGAGTTCTTCGCGGTCCTGCTGCCCCTGCTCGACTATCTGTTCCCGCGCTACGTGGCCGAGGGCAAGGCCCACCTGACCGTCGGGATCGGCTGCACCGGCGGCCGCCATCGCTCGGTGACGATCGCCGCCTGGCTGGCCGACCATTACGCGGCCGACGGTCTGCAGACGACCGTGCGCCACCGCGACATGAACAGAGGCTGACGGGGGGCGTGCGATGGCGCCGCCCGTGCGCGTGAGCCGGCTCGAGTGGCTGTATCCCGGGCTCGGCCTGAAACGGCGGCTGCTCGCCGTGTGCGCCGGCGGGGCGCTGGTGGGGACCGCCGTCTGGCTGGTGCTCGGCCTGGCCGTGACGAGCGGCCGGCGGCACGACGTCGGCGGCACCTGGATCACCGGCCACGTCGGCGTGACCGCGGTCCTCGCGGCCGGCTGCCTCGTGGCCGGCGCCGCCGTGGTCGTGCTCGGCGCGCGCAGCCTGTACCGTTTCGCGCGGGCGGCCGGCGAGCCGGGCGTGCTCGGCCTGCGCCACGACGCCCGGCTCGCCCGCGGCCCGCGCATCGTGACGATCGGCGGCGGCACCGGCCTGTCGGTGCTGCTGTCGGGCCTCAAGCAGCACACGAGCAACCTGACCGCGGTGGTCACGGTCGCCGACGACGGCGGCAGCTCGGGCCTGCTGCGCAGCAGCCTCGGCGTGCTGCCCCCGGGCGACATCCGAAGCTGCCTGGTCGCGCTGGCCGACGACGAGTCGCTCATGAGCCGTCTGTTCCAGTACCGCTTTCCCGACGACGGCGGGCTGCAGGGCCACAGCTTCGGCAACCTGTTCGTGGCCGCTCTGGCCGGCGTCACCGGCGACTTCGAGCGCGCCGTGCGGGAGTCGACCAGCGTGCTGAAGGTGCGCGGGCGGGTGCTGCCGGCCACGCTCGAGAGCGTCACGCTGCACGCCGAGCTCGAGGGCGGAGAGCGCGTGGCCGGCGAGTCGACGATCACGGCCCATGACCGTCTGCCGCTGCGCGTGTGGCTCGACCCGGGGCGACCCGCGGCCGTGCCCCAGGCGCTCGAGGCGATCGCCGCGGCCGACCTCGTGGTGCTCGGCCCCGGCAGCGTGTACACGAGCATCGTGCCGAACCTGCTCATCCCCGACGTGCGCGACGCCCTCGCTCGCACCAGGGCCCGCGTGGTGTACGTGTGCAACGTGATGACGCAGCCCGGCGAGACCGACGACCTGTCGGCGGCCGGCCACCTGCGGGCGCTCTACCGGCACGGCGCCGCCGGCGTGGTCGACGACGTCCTCGTGAACGACACGCCGGCCTCGCGCGAGCTGGTCGCCGCCTACCGGGCGGGGGGCGCGACGCCGGTCGCGGTCGACGACCGCGAGCTCGCCGCACTGGGCGTGCGCGTGGTGCACGGCCGCGTCGCGCACGCGGGCGACTACTTCCGCCACGACGGAGCCCATCTGGCCGACGCCGTCCTGCGCCTGGCGCGCACCCCGTGACCTTCACCCAGGACGTCAAGCGCGAGCTCGCCGCGGTCGTGCCGGCCGAGAGCCACTGCGCCCGGGCGCAGCTCGCCGGCCTGCTCTTCGCCGCCGGCACGTTCGAGATCGCCTCGGGCGGCCAGTACACGGTGCGGGTCAGCTCGCGCCTGCCGGCCGTAGCGCGCTCGGTGCTGTCGCTGCTGCGCCCCATGGGCACGCACGCCGAGCTGCGCACCGCCGACACCCCGCCGGCCGGCCTGCGCTACGAGGTCGTGCTCGGCGACGATCCGCGCCACCTGCAGGTGTTGAACGAGGCGGGGGTGCTGTCCGACTCGTTCCAGGTGCAGCTCGGGGTGCCGCCGCGAGTCGTCGCGCGGCGCTGCTGCCGCGTGGCCTTCGCGCGCGGCGCCTTTCTGGGCTGCGGCTCGATCTCGCCGCCGGGCGCGCCGGTGCACGCCGAGCTCACCTTCGAGTCGAGCGAGCTCGCCGACGACTGCCGCCGGCTGCTCGCTCGCCTGGGCCTCGACTTCAGGCTCGCCACGCGCGCTCGCAACGTGGCCTGCTACACCAAGCGCGGCGAGACGGCGGCCGACCTGCTGGCGCTGCTCGGCGCGCACCGCGCGCGGCTCACCTGGGAGGAGCAGCTCGTCTTCGGCGAGGTGCGGGGCCGCGCCAACCGCCTGGCCAACTGCGACCAGGCCAACGCGGGGCGCGCGGCGCGCGCCGCGCTGCGACAGGTCGAGACGCTGCGCGAGCTCAGGGCAGGCGAGGAGTGGCAGCGCCTGCCGGCCGCCCTGCGCAAGGCCGCCGAGCTGCGCCTGCGCCACCCCTACCTGAACCTCGCCGAGCTGGCCGCCCGGGCTCGTCCGCCGCTCTCCAAGTCGGCCCTCAACCATCGGCTGCGGCGGCTCGAGACGCTCGCCGCCGAGCGGCCCGGGCGGCGGTAGGGGCCGGCGCCGCTCGCCGCGCCGGGCGGCGGGGTAGAAAGGACGAGACGCGCCGTGACGGCGTCGGGCACGATGGCTCTGGTAGACTGCGCTTCTGGAACCGACTTGGAGGAAACATGGCATTGAAGGTAGGCATCAACGGGTTCGGCAGGATCGGCCGTCTCTACCTGCGGGCCGTGGCCAGACAGCACGCCGACCTCGACATCGTCGCCGTCAACGACCTCATGGACGGCGCTACCATGCGCCACCTGTTCAAGTACGACTCGGTGCACGGCACGTTCCCCGGCGAGGTCGCCTTCGCCGACGACGCCCTCGTGATCGACGGCAAGGCCGTCAAGGTCCTGTCCGAGACCGAGCCGGCCCGCCTGCCCTGGCGCGACATGGGCGTCGACGTGGTGATCGAGTCGACCGGGCGCTTCACCAAGCGCGAGGCGGCGGCCGGCCATCTCACCGCCGGCGCCAAGAAGGTCATCATATCGGCCCCCGCCGGCGATGCCGACGTCATGGTCGTGCTCGGCGTGAACGACGCCGCCTACGACAAGGCCCGTCACGACGTCATCTCCAACGCGAGCTGCACGACCAACTGCCTGGCGCCGATGGTCAAGGCGCTCGACGACGCCTTCGGTGTCGAGAAGGGCTTCATGAGCACGATCCACGCCTACACGAACGACCAGAAGATCCTCGACTTCCCGCACAAGGACCTGCGCCGCGCGCGCGCCGGCGCCCTGTCGATCATCCCGACCACGACCGGCGCGGCGCGCGCCGTCGGCCAGGTCATGCCGCACCTCAAGGGCAAGCTCGACGGCTTCTCGCTGCGCGTGCCGACCCCCGACGGCTCGTGCACCGACCTCACCGCGATCCTCAAGCGCGAGGTCACGGCGGCCGAGGTCAACGCCGCCTTCAAGGCCGCCGCCGAGGGCGAGCTCAAGGGCATCCTGCAGTACTGCGAGGACCCGATCGTGTCGATCGACATCGTCGGCACGAGCGCCTCGTCGATCATCGACTCGGCCCTCACCCTGGCGAGCGGCAACCTGGTCAAGACGGTGGCCTGGTACGACAACGAGTGGGGCTACACCTGCCGGCTCGTCGACCTGACGCAACGGGTACTCTAGGTCGCCCGAGCGATGCCCCGTCGCCGCCCGGCGGCCGCGACCCGGTCGCGCGCCGGGCGGGCGCGCCGGTCCCCCCAGCGGAAGGAGAGCCCATGGCCAAGCGTGCTGTGACCGACTATCCGGTCGACGGCAAGCGTGTGTTCCTGCGCGTCGACTTCAACGTGCCGCTGGCCGCCGGTGAGGTAGCCGACGACACGCGCATCCGCGCCGCGCTGCCGACCGTCAGCTACCTGGTCGACCGCGGCTGCCGGGTCGTGCTGGCCTCGCACCTGGGGCGACCCAAGGGGCAGGTCGTGCCCGAGTTGCGGCTCGACCCGGTCGCGCGGCGTTTGTCGGAGCTGGTCGGCCGGCCGGTCGCCAAGACCGACGACTGCGTGGGGCCCGCGGCGAGCGCCGCCGCGGCGGCGCTCGAACCGGGCGGGCTGCTGCTGCTCGAGAACCTGCGCTTCCACGCCGAGGAGACCGCGAACCAGCCGGCCTTCGCGGCCGAGCTCGCGGCGCTCGCCGAGATATACGTGAACGACGCCTTCGGCACTGCCCACCGGGCGCACGCCTCGACCGTCGGCGTGCCGCAGGTGCTGCCGGGCGTGGCCGGGTTGCTCATGGCGCGCGAGCTCGAGGTGCTGGGCCGCCTGCTGTCCGACCCGGCGCGGCCTTTCGTGGTGCTGCTGGGCGGCGCCAAGGTGTCCGACAAGATCGGCGTGATCGAGAAGATGCTCACCGTGGCCGACACGCTCCTGGTGGGTGGCGCGATGTGCTTTCCGCTGCTCGCCGCCCGCGGCCTCGGTGTGGGCCGCTCGAAGGTCGAGGAGGGGACGGCCGACACGGCGCGCGCCGTGCTCACGGCCGCTGCCGGTTCGTCGTGCGAGTTCGTGCTGCCGACCGACGTCGTGGTCGCCGCCGAGCCGGCGGCCGCGGCGCCCCAGCGGGTGGTCGGCGTCGACGCCATCCCGGCGGGCGAGATGGGGCTCGACATCGGGCCGGCGACGGCGGCCGCTTTCGCCGAGCGTCTGCGGTCGGCCGGGACGGTCTTCTGGAACGGCCCGATGGGGCTGTTCGAGGTGCCCGACTTCGCAGCCGGCACCCGCACGGTCGGCGAGGCCGTGGCCGCCTGCCCCGGCGTGTCGGTCGTGGGCGGGGGCGATACGGTGAGCGCCGTGCGCGGCTTCGGCCTGACCGACCGCATCACGCACGTATCGACGGGCGGTGGGGCCTCGATGGAGTTCCTCGAGGGCAAGGCGCTGCCCGGCGTCGACGCGCTGCTCGACGCCTGACAGCCACACCATAGCGGGCGCCGACCGGGCGCCGGAAGGAGACCGCAGCATGCAATCCGCGCGCAGGCCGCTCATGGCGGGCAACTGGAAGATGTTCAAGACGCAGGCCGACACGAGCGCGTACGTGCACGACTTCGTCCCGCTCGTCGCCGGCGTCGACGACCGTGACGTCCTGCTGTGCGCGCCGTTCACCGACCTGGCCGTGCTGGTCGCGGCCACGACGGGCAGCGGCGTGCTGGTGGGAGCTCAGACGATGCACTGGGCGGCCGAAGGCGCCTACACGGGCGAGGTCTCGGCGGCGATGCTCACCGAGGCCGGCGTGCAGGCCGTCATCCTCGGCCACTCCGAGCGCCGCCAGTACTTCGCCGAGAACGACACCGAGCTCGCCCAGAAGGTGCGCGTCGCGCTCGACCACGGCCTGCTGCCGGTCCTGTGCTGCGGCGAGACCGACGAGGAGCGCGTCGCCGGGCGTACCGAAGACAAGGTCGGCGGCCAGCTCGACCGCGACCTCGCCACGCTCACGCCCGACGACCTGGCCCGCATCGCCGTCGCCTACGAGCCGATCTGGGCGATCGGCACGGGCAAGACGGCCACCGCCGAGATCGCCCAGGAGACCGTCGGCTTCGTGCGGGCCCGTGTGCGCCGGAACCTCGGTCCGGCAGCCGACACGCTGCGCGTGCTCTACGGCGGCAGCGTGAAGGCGAGCAACATCGACGAGCTCATGGCGCAGCCCGACATCGACGGCGTGCTGGTCGGCGGCGCGAGCCTCGATCCGACCGAGTTCGCCCGCATCGTGCGTTTCGAGTCGCGGTGACCGACCCGCTCGGACAACGGCCGGGCGCAGCCGCCGCGGTGGCCCCCGACCCCGCGCTGTCGCCGAACGGGCGCGCCTACCGGCCGGTCCTGCTCGCGGTGCTCGACGGCTGGGGCTGCGCCCCGGCAGGCGCGGGCAATGCCGTGGAGCTGGCCGACACGCCCACCTTCGACGGCCTGTGGGCGCGCTGGCCGCACGGCACGCTCGCCGCCTCGGGCGGCGCCGTCGGCCTGCCCGAGGGTCAGATGGGCAACTCCGAGGTGGGGCACCTCAACATAGGCGCCGGGCGCATCGTCTACCAGGACCTGACGCGCATCACCAAGGCCATCGCCGACGGCGAGTTCTTTCGCAACCCCGTGCTCCTGCGCGCCTGCGCCGCGGCGCGCGAGCGCGGCGCCACCTTCCACCTGCTCGGCCTCGTGTCGGCCGGCGGCGTGCACTCCGACATGGGGCACCTCAAGGCCTGCCTCGAGCTGGCCCGCCGTGAGGGCCTGCGCGACGTCGTGCTGCACGCCTTCCTGGACGGCCGCGACACGCCGCCCGACTCGTCGCCCGGCTACCTGGCCGAGATCGAGCAGCACATGCGGGCGCTGGGTGTCGGCGTCTACGGTACGGTGTGTGGGCGCTATTACGCCATGGACCGCGACGACCGCTGGGAGCGCGTCAAGCTCGCCCACGACGCGATCGTCCACGGCGCCGGTCATGCGGCCCCCGACGCGGCGACGGCGGTCGCCGAGGCGGCGGCGCGCGGCGAGACCGACGAGTTCGTCGTCCCCACGGTGATCGGGCGCCGCGACGAGCACCGCGTGCGCGACCGCGACGTCTGCCTGTTCTTCAACTTCCGCCCCGACCGCGCCCGCGAGCTCACACGGGCGCTGTCCGAGGAGTCCTTCGCCGAGTTCGACCGCGGCCCGCGGCCGCCACGGGTCGACTTCGTCACGATGACGCGCTACAAGAAGGAGTTCCCGTTGCCGGTGGCCTTCGAGCCCGAGCCGGTCGCTCACGTCCTCGCGCAGGTGCTGGCCGAACGCGGCCTGCGCCAGCTCCACATCGCTGAGACCGAGAAGTACGCCCACGTGACGTTCTTCTTCAACGGGGGGGTCGAGCGGGCCGTGGCCGGCGAGCGCCGCCTGCTCGTGCCCAGCCCGCGCGACGTGCCCACCTACGACCGCAAGCCGCAGATGAGCGCCCCGGCGGTGACCGACGCGCTGCTCGGCGAGCTCGCCAAGGGCGATCTCGACTTCGTCGTCGTGAACTACGCGAACGCCGACATGGTCGGCCACTCGGGCGTGCTCGCCGCGGCGATCGAGGCCGTCGAGGCGGTCGACGCCTGCCTCGGCCGCCTGGTGCCGCGCGTGCTGGAGCTCGGCGGCGCCTGTCTCATCACGGCCGACCACGGCAACTCCGACCACATGGTCGAACCCGACGGCGGGCCGAACACGGCGCACAGCACGAACCCTGTGCCGTTCGTGGCCACGGTCGACGGCGTCGGCGTGCGCCCCGGCGGCGTGCTGGCCGACATCGCTCCCACGGTCCTCGGCCTGCTGGGGGTGCCGGCGCCGGTCGAGATGACGGGCCGCGGTCTGCTCGTGGCGGCGCCGTGAGCACGGCCTGGGGAACAGGTGTGCTGCGGCGCTGCGACACCCGGCAGCCTGTTGCATAGCCGATTCAGGATTATTATTCTGGGATGGACGCTCGGCGACGAGCGTACCGGCGATCACGAAGGAGTCTCTCGGTGCTGAACGCGTTGCTCATCGTCCTGCAGCTCGTGGTCTGCGTGCTGCTTATCGTGCTCGTGCTGCTGCACTCCGGCAAGGACGCCGGCATGAGCAGCACGACCGGGTTCTCGTTTGCCGCCCAGGCGAGCGTCATGGAGCGCAACCTCACGCGCTATACGATCATCGCCGGCGTGGTGCTGTTCATCAATACGTTCGTCCTCGTGTGGCGCCTGTAGGAGCGAAGTGCCCGCAAGCGGCCGGTTTTTGGTCGACTGGGTCGCGCTGCAGGTACGTGGTATGGTGGGCACGAACGTAACCACGATGAAACAAGCGGCACGGGGCAGGCAGTGCGGTCACGAAAGGGGGTAGCGTCTGTCGGCGAACGTGCGGGGCGGAGCGCCAAGGTCGGCGCGTCGCGACTGGGGGCCCGTGCAGGGTCGTCCCACTTTTCCGTGTAACCCGAAGGAGGGAGCCTTGAAGAACCTCGGAATGAGGTCACGGGGGGCGCTCATCGCAGGCATGTTGCTGGTGGTGGCGCTCGCTTTCGTCCTGGTCGCCTGTGGCAGCAGCTCGAACAACTCGAGCAGCTCGACGACGACTGCCGCCACGCCCACGCCCGGGGGCACGTACAACTTCCCCCTCGACGGTGAGCCGGTCGGCATCGCGCCGGTCACCCAGCAGGAGAGCATCGGCTATTACGTCACGACGCAGATGTTCGAAGGCCTCATGAAGTATGAGACCGCCAAGGACGGCGTCACGATGGACACGGTGCCGTGGCTGTGCACGAAGTACACGGTCAGCCCCGACGCCAAGGTGTTCACCTTCACCATCCGCCAGGGCGTCTACTTCCAGCCGCCGGTCAACACCGAGGTGACCGCGTACGATTTCGTGAAGAGCTGGAACGCGGTCGCCGACTCGAAGAACTGGGTCACCGGCACGCCCGCCTACATCCTCGAGCCCATCGTCGGCACCGACGCGACCGGCGCGGCCAAGCACGGCCTGACCGGCGTCAAGGCGCTCGACAAGTGGACGCTCCAGGTCACGCTGAAGTACCCGTTCGCCGAGTTCCCGGCCAGTCTGGGCCATCCCATCCTGTCGGTGTGGCCGGTCGACTACGCCATGAAGGAAGGGCTCAAGTCCTTCGACCAGAAGCCGATCGGCACCGGTCCGTTCATGTTCTCGAAGTGGGTGCACAACCAGGAAGTCGACCTGGTCAAGAACCCGCACTGGTGGAACGCGAGCGCGACCAACGGGCCGTTCGTCGACACCATCCACATGCCCGAGTTCACCGACCCGTCGACCGAGTGGCTCGCCTTCCAGGCCGGCCAGATCGACTTCACGTCGGTGCCGACGGGCCAGGTGGCCTCGTCCGAGCAGATGGCCGCCCAGAAGGGCTGGATCGCCAAGAAGTGGCCGAACCTCGGCATCTACTTCATCGGCATCAACCAGAAGAACCCGGTCGTCGGCGGCGCCAAGAACCTGCCGCTGCGCCAGGCCCTGTCGTATGCGGTCGACCGTAACGCGGTCATCAACACGGTCTCCGAGGGCGTGCCGCTCGTGCCGAACGGCGTCGTGCCGATCGGCATCCCCGGCAGCAACCTCTCGACGCTGCCGTACCCGTACGACCCCACCAAGGCGAAGCAGATCGTGCAGAGCCTGGGCCATGTCCCGACGCTGAAGCTCTGGTACAACACCGGCGCGAACCACGACAAGATCCTCGCGCCCGTGCAGGCCGGCTGGCAGGCCATCGGACTCAAGGTGACGATGACGGGCTACGAGTGGGGCACCTACCTCACGAAGTGCTCGCAGGGCACCCAGGACGAGCTCTACCGGCTCGGCTGGCTGGCCGACTACCCGTCGATGGACGACTTCCTGTACCCGCTCTTCCAGAGCAGCGTGTCGGGTGTGAACACGTTCTCGTTCTACTCGAACCCGACGGTCGACAAGCTGCTCGCCACGGCGCGCGGCACCGTCGACGAGACGCAGCGCCTGCAGATCTACGCGCAGGCCGAGAAGCAGATCCTGGCCGACGTGGCGGTCATCCCGCTGTACTTCTACCGGGACTATCGCATCATGGACAAGCGCGTCCTCGGCCAGACGCACAATCCGATGGGCGGCGAGGACATGAACCTCGTCTGGGTCGCCCAGAAGTGACCGACTGACCACGCCTGAAGGCAGGTTGTCCGCGGTCTGACGACCGCGTACACTGCCTGCACCGCACGTGTGCGGTGGGCCGGCGCCCCAGGGCGCCGGCCCACCGCTCCGCAGGCTCACCTTCGGCGCCGCGCAGCACCGAAGCCGGCTCCCAGGACGGATCGACCGACAGGAAAGGCCACCGCTCGTGTTCGGCTACATCGCCAGACGCCTCGTGCAGCTCGTGATCGTGCTGATCGGCGTGAGCATCATCACCTTCCTCATCATGTTCCTCATACCGGGCGACCCGGCTTACCTCCTCGCCGGCAAGAACGCGACGCCGCAACGCGTGGCCGAGGTGCGGGTCGAGCTGGGGCTGAACAAGCCCATCTACATCCAGTACGCGCGATTCGTCGACCGGCTCGTGCACGGCAACTTCGGCGAGTCGTACCAGTTCGAACGCCCCGTGCGCGGCATGCTCACCGCGGCCATCCCCAACACCGCCCAGCTCGCCTTCGCCGCCATCCTCATCGAGCTGCTGGGCATACCTCTCGGAGTGTATTCGGCCCTGCGCCAGTACACGATCTGGGACACGAGCATGACCACGACGGCGCTCATCATCTGGGGCATCCCGGTGTTCGTGCTCGGCGTCTTCTTCCAGTACGTCTTCGGCGTCTACCTGCAGGTGCTGCCGTTCTTCGGCACAGGCGGCAATCGCGTGCTGTGGGTCATCCCGACCGACTGGAACAACTTCTCGCACCTCATCCTGCCGGCCGTCACGCTCGGCCTCATCGAGGTCGCCTACATCTCGTACATGCAGCGGGCCTCAATGCTCGAGGTCATCCGGTCCGACTACGTCCGCACGGCCCGGGCCAAGGGCCTGTCCGAACGCTCGGTGATCCTCAAGCACAGCCTCAAGAACGCCCTGATCCCGGTGATGACGATCGCCGGGATCGACCTGGGCGCGCTGCTCGGCGGCGCCATCCTGACCGAGACCGTGTTCTCGCGGCCGGGCGTGGGGCTCATGATCTACGACGCGATCATCGCCCGCGACCTGCCGGTCGTGGTGGCCGGCGTGCTGTTCGCCACGCTGGTCTACGTCATCGCCAACCTCGTGGTCGACGTCGCCTACGCGTACGTCGACCCGCGGATCCGCTATGAGTAGGTCGTCGTGAGCGCGATCGGATACGGACCCCCTGCAGAGCCCGAGGTCTCCTCGCCCATGCCCGTCGGCTCCGAGCAGGGGCCGTCGCTCGAAGTCAAGCCGCTCGGCCTGTGGGCCGACACCTGGCGCCGTCTCAAGCGCAACAAGCTGGCGCTCGTGGGTCTCGGCATCGTCACGGTGTTCACCGTCGTCGGTCTCATCGAGATCGTGTTCTGGGTGACCGGCCTGCACGGCGGCTACCTGGCGCCCTTCAACCCGAACGCCGTCGACTACTCCCTCGCCAAGGCGCCGCCCTCGCTGCACCACCTGTTCGGCACCGACTACATCGGCCGCGACGTCCTGTCGCGTACGCTGGTCGCGTCGCGCATCTCGCTGCTCGTCGGCGTGATCGCGGTGAGCATCTCGCTCGCCCTGGGACTCGGCCTGGGGCCCGTCGCGGGGTACTACGGGGGGAGCGTCGACTCGGCCATCATGCGCGTGGCCGACGTCTTCTTCGCCTTCCCGTACATCCTCTTCGTGATGCTGCTCGTGGTGGTGCTCGGACCGAGCTTCCGCAACGTGTTCGTCGCGATCGGCATCCTGAGCTGGGCGTCCTACGCCCGCATCGTGCGCGGCACGGTGCTGTCGGTGAAGACACAGGAGTACATCGAGGCCGCCCGGGCGGCCGGGGCGAGCGACCTGCGTATCGTGTTCGGCCACGTGCTGCCCAACAGCATGGCCCCTGTCTACGTCGCGACCGCCATGGGCGTCGGCGGCGCCATCGTCACCGAGGCGGCCCTGAGCTTCCTGGGCATCGGTGTGCAGCCGCCGAACGCAAGCTGGGGCAACATGATCTCCGACTACCTGAACTACCTGCAGGCCGGGCAGTGGTGGATGGAGCTGTTCCCCTGCCTCGCCCTCGTGATCACGGTCTTCGGCTTCATCTCGTTCGGCAACGGCCTGCGCGACGCCACCGACCCCAAGCTCAAGGAATAGGCATGGCCGAACGCCTCCTCGAAGTCAACGAGCTGTCCACGCACTTCTTCACGCACGCCGGTGTGGTCAAGGCCGTGAACGGCGTGAGCTTCACGCTCGACCGCGACGAGACGCTCGGCATCGTCGGCGAGTCGGGTTCGGGCAAGACCGTCGCGGCCATGTCGATCATGCGCCTGATCCCCGACCCGCCGGGGCGCGTCGTGGGCGGCACGATCAGGCACAAGGACCGCGACCTCCTGTCGGTGTCTCGCGAAGAGATGAGCAGCATCCGCGGCAACGACATCGCGATGATCTTCCAGGACCCGATGACGAGCCTGAACCCGGTGTTCAAGGTGGGCGACCAGATCGCCGAGGTCGTCCGTCGTCACCAGGGCATGTCCAAGCGCGAGTCGTGGCGCATGGCGGTCGACCTGCTCGCCAAGGTCGGCATCCCCGACCCCGACAAGCGGGTCGACCAGTACCCGTTCGAGTTCTCGGGCGGCATGCGGCAGCGCGCCATGATCGCCATGGCGATCTCGTGCAACCCCGACATCCTGATCGCCGACGAGCCGACCACCGCCCTCGACGTCACGATCCAGGCGCAGATCATGGACGTCATCCGCGACATGCAGGGTCAGTACCACACCGGCGTGATCATGATCACGCACGACCTCGGCGTGGTCGCCCAGATGGCCGACAAGGTGATGGTCATGTACGGCGGCCACACGCTCGAGTACGGGCCCGTCGACGAGGTCTACTACGACGCTCACCAGCCCTACACCTGGGGCCTGCTGGGCTCGCTGCCGCGCCTCGACGAGACACAGAAGCAGCGCCTCACGCCGATCGAGGGCCAGCCGCCCAACCTGCTGCTGCTGCCCGAGGGCTGCCCGTTCTCGGGACGCTGCCCGTACGAGATGCCGGTCTGCCGCAGCCAGTTCCCGGCGCTCGAGATCGTCGGGCCCGGGCACGGCGTGCACTGCTGGATCCCGGTCGCCCAGCGCGAGTCCATCCGCGCCGGCCTGCCGCGCTTTCGCGAGGCCGCGTCGTGACGATGCTCGAGGTCAGCGACCTCAAGAAGCACTTCCCGATCAAGTCGGGCGTGCTCAAGCGCACCACGGGGCAGGTCTACGCGGTCGACGGCGTGTCGTTCTCGATCGACGAGGGCGAGACACTGGGCCTGGTCGGCGAGAGTGGCTGCGGCAAGTCGACGACCGGCAGGGTCGTGCTGCGCCTGCTGCCGGCCACAGCCGGCAGCGTCAAGTTCGACGGCACCGACGTCATGGCCGCGTCACGCACCGCGCTGCAGCGGCTGCGTCGCGACATGCAGATCATCTTCCAGGACCCCTACGCCTGTCTCAACCCGCGGCGCACGGTCAAGAACATCATCGCCGAGCCGCTGCGCATCCACGACATCGGCACCGAGGCCGAGCGCAAGCGCCGGGTGTTCGAGCTGCTCGAGACGGTCGGGCTCACCGCCGAGCACGCCGAGCGCTATCCGCACGAGTTCTCGGGCGGGCAGCGCCAGCGCATCGGTGTGGCGCGCGCCCTGGCGCTCAACCCGCGCCTCATCATCTGCGACGAGCCCGTGAGCGCCCTCGACGTCTCCATCCAGGCGCAGATGATCAACCTGCTCGAGGACCTGCAGCGCGACCTCAGGCTGACCTACCTGTTCATCGCCCACGACCTCTCGGTCGTCAAGCACATCTCGAACCGTGTGGCCGTCATGTACCTCGGCAAGATCGTCGAGATCGCCGACAGCGCGGCCCTCTACGTGAGGCCGCAGCACCCGTACACCGAGGCGCTGCTGTCGGCCGTGCCGATCCCCGACCCGCGCACCGAGCGCGAGCGTCGCCGGCTCATCCTCGAAGGCGACGTGCCGAGCCCCGCCAACCCGCCGTCGGGCTGCGTCTTTCACCCGCGCTGTCCGCGCATGCAGCCCGACCCCTGTACCAGGGCGATGCCGCCGCTCGAGCCCGTCGCCGGCGGCAGCAGCAGCAGTCACTGGGTCGCCTGCTACTTCCCGACGCGCTACACCGAGGCCGGGCACGTCTCGACCAGCGTCTGACGGCGCCGTCGGCGTGACGGCTGTGGCATCCTGCGGCAACACCCCTGTCCCTGCGCGGCGTCTCACGCGGCTCCGCCCGGGTGCGAGGCTTCGTGTCTTCGCCCTGGTGGCGGCGGCGCTCGTCGCGGCGGTGCTCGCGGGTTGCGGCGGGAGCTCCTCGCCGGCCGCCTCGCCGGGCACGAGCGCCGCCACGAGCGCCGCGGTCGTCGCGCACGTGAACGGCCAGCCGGTCACGCGCGGCGAGGTCGACCTGACCATCGCCCTGGCGCGCCTGTCGTCACAGACCGTGACGGAGCACCAGGCGCTCGAGGCCGTCATCCGCGCCCACCTGCTGCGCGCCGAGGCCGCGCGGCTCGGCGTCGCCGTGACCGCGGGCGACGTACAGGCCCGACTCGCGCAGGTCGAGGCCGGTCTGGGCGGCGCGGCGGTCCTGCAGTCGGCGCTATCGGGCTCCGGCGTGAGCCTCGCGCAGTACCGCCAGGAGGTGCGCGACGGCCTGCTCGCCGAGCGTCTGGCCGCGCGCAAGTTCCCGCACGTGAAGCCCGGCGCGCGGCAGGTCGCCGCCTTTTACCGCGCCCATCGCGCCCAGCTCACGACGCCGGCCGCGGTGCGCCTGGCCGAGATCGTCGTCAAGACGCAGTCGCTGGCCGAGGCCGTGGTCGCCCGGCTCAAGGCGGGCTACCCCTTCGCCGAGGTCGCTCGCGCCTACTCGATGGACTCGGAGTCGGTGGCTGCCGGCGGCGTCGTCGGCTGGGTCGAGACGTCCTCGCTGCCGACCGCCCTGGCCCGGGCCGCCGCCGCTGCCCGCCCGAATGTCGTGCTGCCGCCGGTGCAGGCCGTCGGCGAGTGGCACGTGATGAAGGTCCTGGGGCGGCACGCGGCGCACACGCAGTCGCTGGCCGCGGCGCGGCCGGCGATCGTCGCCGAGCTCACGAGCGAGCGCCGCGCCGCGCTGCTGCAGGCCTGGCTCGACGGCGTTCGTGCTCGCGCGCAGGTCACGACCGGCGCGTAGCGGCTCGCCGCGGCGCGGCCGCTCGCGTCCGGCACCGACCGGCGAGCGGTGGCGCGGTATACTCGGCCCACCGTCGCCCAGCGGAGCCGCCCCATGAAGAACGTCGTCACCGCGCTGCTCGTCCTTGCCGTCGCCGTGCTGGCCGTGGGCATCGCCAGCCACGGTTCGCGCGTCGATCTCGACTACGTGGCCGGCACCTGGCACCAGGCGTCGCTGCTGCCGCTCGCCGCCGTCGTCGCAGCCCTGCTCGTCGCGGTCGGCGTGCTGTCGGGCGCCGCGGTCGGCCTCGCGCGGGCGCGCGACCGTCGCGCGCTCCAGGCCGAGCTCGAGCGCACCTACGTGCGGCTGCGCGCCGCCGAGGCCGCCGCGCCCGTCGCCCTGGCCCCCGCGCCGGCCGCCGCCGTAGCGACGACGGCCGACCACGATGCGGTGCCCCCTGCCGCCGCCCCCGAGGCCGGCACGCAACCGCCCGACCAGGGCGCCGCCCGATCCGGGCAGCGCTGAAGCAGAGGCCCGCGGCCCACGTCCGTCGCGGTCTTCGGCTAGAGTGAGTCCATGGCAAGAGAGCAGACCTGGCAGATCGCGCCCGTCGACCTGCGCGCGGCGGCCGCCCTTTCCGAGGCCCTGGGCGTGGGGCGGGTCACGGCCGAGATCCTCGCCCGGCGCGGACTCACCGACCCGGCGGCGGCGCGCACGTTCCTGCACCCCGACTTTCGCGTCCACAGCCCGTATCTGCTCGACGGGGTGGCCGAGGCACGCAAGCGCATCGATCGGGCCCTCTCGGCCGGCGAGACCATCGCCGTCTACGGCGACTACGACGCCGACGGCATCACGGCGACCTTCCTGCTCGCCGACTTCCTGCGCAGCCAGATGGGCGGCCACGTGCTGTGGCGGCTGCCCAACCGTCTGAACGAGGGCTACGGTCTGGCCGCCGAGGCGCTCGACGAGCTCGCCGCCGCCGGGGCCGGTCTGGTCGTCACGGTCGACTGCGGCATCGGCGCCCGCGCCGAGGTCGAGCACGCCCGCAAGCTCGGTCTCGACGTGATCGTGACCGACCACCACGAGCCCATCGGCGCGCTGCCCGACTGCATCGTGATCGACCCCAAGCTCGGCCGGTACCCGTTCCCCGACCTCGCCGGCGTGGGCGTGGCGCTCAAGCTCGCCCACGCGCTGCTCGAGGACCGCCGCGACGACCGCATCGAGCTGCCGCTCGCGCTGCGCCCCTACCTCGACGTCGTCGCGGTCGGCACGGTGGCCGACGTCGTGCCGCTGCGCGACGAGAACCGCGGCCTCGTGGCGATGGGCGTCGGCCGCCTGCGCAGCGCGCCGCGCCCCGGCCTGGCCGCGCTGCTCGAGGTCAGCGACACGCGCTCAGACGACCTCGACGCCGGCGCTGTCGCCTTTCGCCTGGCGCCGCGCCTGAACGCGGCCGGACGGCTCGACGACGCCTCGCAGGTGGTCGAGCTGCTGGGTGCCCCCGACCGCGCCGCCGCGCTGCCGCTCGCCCAGCGCCTGGGGGCGCTCAACGCCGAGCGCCAGGAGATCGAGCAGGTCATCCTGCGCGAGGCGCTCGCCCGCCTGCCCGAACCGCTGCCCGCGGCGCTCGTGCTGTCGTCGCCCGACTGGCACCCCGGCGTGATCGGCATCGTCGCCTCGCGCGTCGTCGAGCACACCGGCCGGCCCACGGTGCTGCTCTCCGAGGCCGACGGCGTGGCCAAGGGCTCGGGCCGCAGCATCCCCGCCTTCGACCTGCTGGCCGGCGTCGCGGCCTGCTCCGAGCGCCTCGTGCGCTACGGCGGCCACCGCGCCGCCTGCGGCCTCGAGCTGCGCGCCGCCGACGTGGCGGGCTTCGCCGAGGCGCTCGCCGGCTACGCCGGCGAGCGCCTCGGCGAAGCCGACTTTCGCAGCGTCACCACGGTCGACGCGGTGGCTGCCGGCGACGAGCTCACGCTTGGCCTCACCGACGAGCTCGACCTGTTCGGGCCGCACGGCCTGGGCAACCCGCGGCCGCTGCTGCTGCTGCACGGCGCCCAGATCGGCGCCTGCCGGCTCACGCGCAACGGCCGTCACCTGCAGTGCGACCTGCGCCTCGACGGCGTGAGCGCACCGGGGGTGCGGTTCGGCTTCTCGGCGGTGTCCGAGCTCAAGCCGGGCGCCCTCTACGACGTGCCGGTGGCCTATGTCAAGAACGCCTTCAACGGCGTCGTGCGGCCCCAGGCCCAGGTCAAGGGCGCCTTCGAGGTGACCCGGCCGGCGCTCGACCTGTGCGAGAGCGACTGCGGCGCCGAGTGCCGGAGCTTCGTGACCGACGACGAGCTGCTCGAGGCGCTTGACGGGCTCGAGCTGCCCGGCGCGGCGGGCGCCGACGGGGCGGCGGCGACGGTCGCCGCGCTGCGCCGCGAGGGGCGCCTGCTCGACCGCCGCCGCCGCCCGCTCGGCGCCTCACTCGCGGCCCTGGCGACGGCGGGGGGGAGGGTGCTGGTGCTGGTCGCCGACGTCGCCGCGCGGCGGCCGCTGCTCACGCGCGACGTGTGCCTGCCGCAGCTCGGCCGCTCGTGCCTGTATCTGCACGACGCCTGCGCGCCGGCGCGTCTCGGCCTCGCGGTGTGCGGCGACGGCGAGGCCGACGAGCCCGACGTCGTCATGGCCGACCTCGTGACCGCGGCCGCCAACCCCGAGCTCGTGGCGGCCTTCGACCACGTGGCCCTGGTCGACCCGCCGTTCGATGGCGGCCTGTTCGCGGCCCTGCTCGCCGCCCTGGCGCCGCAGGCCTGCGTCGCGGCGCTCTGGGGCGATGCTGAGGTAGACTTCACGCGGGCCGTGGTGGCGAGCCGGTACGACCTCGACGCGGCCTGCCGGCGCGTCTACCGGGCCCTCGCGACGGGCGACGCGGCCGCCGACACGATGACCGCGCTGCTCGCCCAGGGTCGCCTGCCCGCCCTGGCGACGCTGGCCGCCGCGCTCACCACGCTGGCCGAGGTCGGTTTGCTGACCGACGGCCACGGCAAGAAGGGAGTCGAACAGGCGGAGGGCAAGGTCGACCTCGCCACCTCCGCCGCGTATCGCCGATGGCACGAACGATTCCACACGACGACGTTTCTGCGGCACTGCCTGACGATCCGCCTGTAGCGCCTGCGCCGCCGCTCGCCCCCGAGGCCGAGCATCAGCGCGAGCTGCTCGAGCAGGTCGTGGCGGCGGTCGCGGTCTACAACCCGGCGCTCGACGAGGGCCTGATCACGCGCGCCTTCGAGATGGCGTGCATCAGGCACGGCGGGCAGAGCCGCAAGAGCGGCGAGGCCTTCATCAACCACCCCGTCGGCACGGCCCTCCTGTGCGCCGAGCTGCGCCTCGACGACGCGACCATCGCCGCCGCCCTGCTGCACGACGTGGTCGAAGACTCCGACACGCCGATCGACGAGATCCGCGAGCGCTTCGGCGACGAGATCGCCATGCTCGTCGACGGCGTCACCAAGCTGACCAAGATCAGCTTCACCTCGACCGAAGAGGAGCAGGCCGAGAACTACCGCAAGATGATCGTGGCGATGGCCGAGGACATCCGCGTCATCCTGATCAAGCTCGCCGACCGCCTGCACAACATGCGCACGCTGTGCTACCTGGGCAAGCAGAAGCAGATCCAGAAGGCCAAGGAGACGCTTGAGATCTACGCGCCGCTCGCCCACCGGCTCGGCATCAACAGCGTCAAGTGGCAGCTCGAGGACCTCGCCTTCTCGACGCTGCACCCGCGCAAGTACGGCGAGATCGAGCGCCTGGTGTCGCAACGCCGCGCCGATCGCGAGGAGTACATCCACGACTCGGCCCGCTTTCTCGAGGACGAGCTCTCCAAGGTCGGCATCCGCTCCGAGATCACCGGCCGCGCCAAGCACTTCTACTCGATCTACGTCAAGATGAGTCGGCGCGGCAAGGAGTTCAACGAGATCTTCGACCTGACGGCGCTGCGCGTGCTGGTCGACACGGTCAAGGACTGCTACGGCGCTATCGGCGTGATCCACGCGGTCTGGAAGCCCATCCCGGGGCGCTTCAAGGACTACGTCGCGATGCCCAAGTTCAATCTCTACCAATCGCTCCACACGACCGTGATCGGGCCCGGCGGCAAGCCGCTCGAGATCCAGATCCGTACGTTCGACATGCACCAGACGGCCGAGTTCGGCGTCGCGGCCCACTGGCTCTACAAGGCCAAGGGCGACGGCGACCGGCCGGCCGACAAGCTCGCCTGGCTGCGCCAGATGATGGAGTGGCAGTCCGAGACGGCCGGCGACCCGCGCGAGTTCATGGACACGCTGCGCATCGACCTGTTCGAGGACGAGGTCTTCGTGTTCACGCCCAAGGGCGAGGTCAAGAGCCTGCCGGCCGGGGCGACGCCGATCGACTTCGCCTACTCGGTGCACACCGACGTCGGCGCGCACTGCGTGGGCGCCAAGGTGAACGGCCGCATCGTGCCGCTGCACACGCGGCTGAACTCGGGCGACATCATCGAGATCATCACGGCGCGTTCGAGCCGCGGGCCCTCGCGCGACTGGCTCGGCATCGCCACCACGCCGCGCGCTCGCCAGAAGATCCGCCAGCACTTCCGCCGCGAGCAGCGCGAGGACTCCGAGCACTCGGGCCGCGACCTGCTGCAGGAGGCCCTGCGGCGCCAGGGGCTGCCGGCCCAGAAGCTGCTCTCGTCCGACGTGTTCCCGCGGGTCGTCAAGGACCTCGGCTACCAGAAGGCCGACGACCTCTACGTGGCGCTCGGTTCGGGCCGCATCCCGGTGCGCGCCGTGGTCAACAAGGTGCTCCAGCGCAGCGGCGGCGAGAAGGCCGCCGTGCCCGAGGTCGAGATGCTGCCGACCGAGCCCAACGCGGGCGCCCTGGCGAGCGCCGCCTCGAGCGAGTTCGGCATCGCGGTCGAGGGCATGAGCGACATCGTCGTGCGCATGGCCAAATGCTGCAAGCCGATCCCCGGCGACGAGATCCTGGGCTACATCTCGCTCGGCAAGGGCGTCACCATCCACCGTGCCGAGTGCAAGAACGCGAGCGCGCTGCGCGGCAAGAACCCGGAGCGTTTCACGACGGTGACCTGGGAAGGCCTCGGCGCCCAGGCCTTCCGGGTCGAGCTGCAGGTCGAGGCGCTCGACCGCAACCACCTGCTCGAGGACATCGCCCGCACGCTGTCGGACTCGGGCGTGAACATCGTCGGGGCCGCCGTGCAGACCCTGCCCGACGGCATCGTGCGCGACCGCTTCGTGCTCGAGGTCGGCGACGTGCACCAGCTCGCCAACATCATCATGAACCTCAAGGCGATCGGCACTGTCTACGACGCCTACCGCGTGGTCTCGAGCTGAGCCGTGGCCGCGGCCGCGCCGGCCGGCCGCGCCGCTCGACGACCCCCGCCGCTCCTGATAGCGTAAGCGGCTGCCGTACGACCGTGACGTGAAGGAACTCCAGATGGCCGACCACTTCGACGTCTTCATGCTGACCCTCGGGCCGCTCGCCGCGAACTGCTTCATCCTGGCGAGCGGTGGCCGCGCGCTCGTGATCGATCCCGGCGACGAGGCCGACGCCCTGATCGCCGCCTTCGACGAGGTCGGGGCGACGCCCCAGGCCGTGCTCGTCACGCACGGTCACTTCGACCACATCGGCGCGGTCGACGCCCTCGCCCGCCGCTACGGCGTGCCGGTCTACTGCGGGGCGGCCGACGCCGGCCTGCTCGCCCGTCCGGCCAGCGGACCGCTCGCCGGCTTCCCGGTCGAGCCGGTGTCGGTCGAGCCGGTGCTGATCGACGACGAGCGTCAGCTCGACCTCGTCGTACCGCTCACCGCGATCCCCACGCCGGGCCACTCGCCGGGCTCGATCTCGTTCTTCGTCGAGGACCACCTGTTCTCGGGCGACCTCATCTTCCAGGGCAGCGTCGGGCGCACCGACCTGCCCGGCGGCTCGTCCGACGAGCTCCTCAACTCGATCGCCGCCCTCATCCGCCGGTACCCGGCCGACACGCTCGTGCACTGCGGCCACGGCCCCGACACCTCGCTCGGCCGCGAGCTCGCCCTCAACCCGTTCCTCGCGCCCCTGCGCTACGACCCGGAGCATCGCTGGTGAACGCACCCAAAGCACCCAAGGGCACCTACGACCTGATCCAGGCAGCCGCCGAGCGCCGCGCCGACATCGTCGCTGTGGCGGCCGACGTCTTCACCTCGTACGGCTTTCGCCAGATCGTGACGCCCGAGTTCGAAGAGACCGGGCTGTTCGCGCGCGGCGTGGGCGACGCCACCGACATCGTGCGCAAGGAGATGTACTCCTTCAGCGACCGCAGCGGGCGCGAGATGACCCTGCGCCCCGAAGGCACGGCGCCCGTCTGCCGGGCCTACGTCGAGCACGGCCTGTTCAAGCAGGCCAAGCCGGTGAAGCTCTGGTACTACGCCCCCATGTTCCGTTACGAGAAGCCCCAGGCCGGGCGCTATCGCGAGCACTACCAGTTCGGCGCCGAGGCCCTGGGCTCCGACGACCCGCTGGTCGACGCCGAGGTCATCGCCATGCTCGGTCAGATCTACGACGAGCTCGAGATCGGCGACCTCACCCTGGCCGTCAACAGCATGGGCGACGCCGAGTGCCGGCCGGCCTACGTCGAGCTGTTGCGCGGATTTCTCAGCGACCATGCCGGCGACCTGTGCGGCGAGTGCAACGAGCGTATCGGCGTCAATCCGCTGCGCACGTTCGACTGCAAGGTCGAGAGCTGCCGGGCGGTCATGGCCGCAGCGCCGCGCCTCGTCGACCACCTGTGCGAGCCCTGCCGGCGCCACTTCGACCAGGTGCTCGCCCTGCTGCACCGCGTCGGGCTCGACCCGGTGCTCGACTTCCGGCTCGTGCGCGGTCTCGACTACTACACCCGCACGACCTTCGAGTACCAGTCGAACGCGCTCGGCTTCGCGCAGAGCACGATCGGCGGCGGCGGGCGCTACGACGGCCTCGTCGAGCTGATCGGCGGGCCGCCCACACCGGGCTTCGGGTTCGGCAGCGGTCTCGAGCGGGTCGGCCTGGTGGCCGGCCTCGACGAGGCCGAAGACGAAGGCCCGCTCGCCTACGTCGTGTCGTTCACGCCCGACAGCCGCGCCGACGCCTTCGCGCTCACCCAGCTCCTGCGGCGCGACCTGATGGTCGACGCCGAGTGCGACCTCGCCGCGCGCAGCCCCAAGGCCCAGCTCAAGCAGGCCGGTCGCAGCGGCGCCGAGCTCGCCGTGCTCGTCGGTCTCGACGACGTCGCCCAAGGCGACGTCCGCCTGCGCGACCTCGAGAGCGGCGACGAAGAGGACGTCGCGGTCGCCGACCTCGGCGACTGGTTCGACGACTGGCTCGACGACGAGGCCGAGGGCGGCCACGACCACCGCGGCAACGGCAATGGCAACGGCCACCCGCGCGGTGGGGGAGAGGCGTGATCCGCGACACGCTGCCCGGTACGCTGCGCGCCGCCGACGTCGGTCGCGAGGTACTGCTGGCCGGCTGGGTGGCGCGCCGGCGCGACCACGGTAACCTGATCTTCGTCGACCTGCGCGACCGGTCCGGCCTCGTGCAGCTCGTGTTCGACCCCAGTGCGGCGCCGGCGGCGCACCACCTCGCCGAGGGGCTGCGCCCCGAGTTCGTGGTGCGCGTACGCGGCGCCGTCGTGGCGCGCGACGCAACGACCGTCAACCCGACGCTGCCGAGCGGCGCGGTCGAGGTGCGCGTCGCCGAGGCCGAGGTGCTGTCGAGTGCGCGTACGCCGCCGTTCGAGGTCGAGGCCGGCGAAGGGCACGACGTCGACGAGGCCCTGCGCCTCAGGTACCGCTATCTCGACGTCCGCCGGCCGGCCATGCTGGCCCGTCTCGAGTTACGCCACCGCGCCGCCCGGGCGGCGCGCGAGTACCTGAACGAGCGGCGCTTCCTCGAGATCGAGACGCCGCTGCTCACCCGCTCGTCGCCCGAGGGCGCGCGCGACTTCCTCGTGCCCTCGCGCCTGCAGGCGCACAGCTTCTACGCGCTGCCTCAGTCGCCCCAGATGTTCAAGCAGATCCTCATGGTCGCCGGGATCGACCGCTACTACCAGCTCGCGCGCTGCTTCCGCGACGAGGACCTGCGCGCCGACCGCCAGCCCGAGCACACCCAGATCGACGTCGAGATGTCGTTCATGACCGCGCCCGAGATCCGCACGCTGCTCGAGGGCCTCATCGCGGCGATCGTCGAGGGCGTGGGGCAGGGGCCGCTCGAGCTGCCCCTCCCGGTGCTCACCTACGACGAGGCCATGCTGCGCTACGGCTCCGACAAGCCCGACCTGCGCTACGGCCTCGAGATCGTCGACCTGTCGGCCGTGTTCACGGCCAGCGGTTTTCGCGTGTTCCGCGCGGCCGTCGAGGCGGGCGGGGTGGTGCGCGCCCTGCGGGCCGCGGGCGGCGCGCGCCTGTCGCGCGCCCAGCTCGACGCACTCACCGAGGTCGCCCGGGCACACGGCGCGGGGGGCATGGCGTACGTCACGGTCGAAGCCGACGGCGCCCTGCGCGGGCCGATCGTCAAGTTCCTGGCCGAGCCCGAGCAGCGCGCCCTGGTCGAGCAGACGGGGGCGCGGCCCGGCGACCTCGTGGTCTTTGCCGCCGACGCCGCGCCGGCCGCGGCCGCCGTGCTCGGCGCGCTGCGCCTGGCCCTCGTCGAGCGCCTCGACGTGGCGCCCGCCCGCGACCACGCGTTCCTTTGGGTGGTCGGGTTCCCGCTCTTCGAGACCGACGCCGAGACGGGCCGGCTGACCTACGGCCACAACCCCTTCAGCCTCGTCACCGCCGAGCAGCTCCCCCTGCTCGAGAACGACCCGCTGTCGCTGCGTGGCGAGCAGTACGACCTCGTCCTGAACGGCGTCGAGCTCGGCTCGGGCTGCCTGCGCAACCACGACCCCGCCGTGCAGCGCGCGGTGCTGCGCACGCTCGGCATGGACGACGAGCGTATCGACGCGGCCTTCGGCTGGTTCCTCGAGGCGCTGCACTTCGGCGCGCCACCGCACGGCGGCATCGGTCTGGGCTTCGACCGCATCGTCATGCTGCTGGCCGGCGAGAGCTCCATCCGCGACGTGATCGCCTTTCCCAAGACGGCGTCGGGCGCCGACCCCATGACCGGCGCTCCCGCGCCGGTCGACGCCGCTCAGTTGCGCGACCTGCACCTGCGCCTGTCGTAGGGCGCCGGCGCCGCCCGGCGCCCTACGCCGAGGCCGGCGCCACGCGGCGCAGGCTCAAAGCAGGCTCCGATGCTCAAGCATTTCGCCGACGTGCCGACTTAAGTTCACAGGACGAGCGCTCACCGTGCTATCATGCCGGTCGCTCGACCTTGTGCGTGATTCGCGGCGTTATTGAGCCAACACTCACGCGCCGGGAGCCCGGCTCCGGACGGTCCGTGGACCGCCGGGAGGGCACCCACCTGCTCATGCAGGTTCAATAAGAAAGCGAACACGGCAAGGTGGAGCCTTTTTCCGATGGAGGCGCAGATGAGCGGCCAGCCCTCGTACCGGTCCTTCCTCGTCAAGGCGGGCCTGATCATCGTCATGGGTGCGGGCATCATGGCCCTCCTGACGGGCGGGATCGTCCTGGCCACCAACGCGCCCGCGCCGGCGACCACGGCGGCGGTGGTGTCGGGCAACTACAACACGGCCGGCAGCTACGGCATCACCGGCTACCCGACCCTCACCGTCTCGAGCCAGAGCAAGAACATCCCCTCGTTCATCAAGAACCCGCTCTCCGAGAAGCGCGGGGTCATCCTGCTCGTGTACCTCAAGGGCGGCACCGTCGACCAGCAGATGCTCGACCAGTTCAACGACGTCAAGGCCAAGTACGCCGCGCAGGGCTCGTTCTTCGCCTTCGAGGCGCACAAGGCCTCCGAGCTCGGCGACGTGCTCGCGGAGCTCAAGATCACTCAGCCGCCGGCGTTCGTCGTGATCTCGCCGAACGGCAGCGTGTACCAGGAGTACACCGGCTGGATCAGCGAGAAGGTCATGTCCCAGGTCGTCGCGAACGCGCTCGCCCAGTAGCGCCCGCCGACACCCGGTCCAGAAGCGCGACGCCGCCCCCAGGGCGGCGTCGCCGCATGTGGGCCCCACAGCGTTTGACGAGAGCGGCCGGCGTGGTACGATAATCCCGACCTTTTCTGTCGGTATTGGCCCACGAGCCATGGAGGCCACCTCACATGCGTATCTCGTCCCGTTGCGAGTACGGCCTGCGCGCGATGATCTACCTGGCGCGCGCGGCGCGTGACGAGCCCGTGCCGCTCACCGAGATCGCCCACGGCGAGGACATGCCGACCGCCTTCCTCGAACGCATCCTCGCCCGTCTGCGCGACGGCGGGCTCGTCGCCAGCACGCGCGGCGCGAGCGGCGGCTACCGCCTCTCCCGGCCGGCGCGTGCCATCTCGGTCGGCGACATCGTCACGGCCATCGAAGGGCCGCTGTCGCTGGTCGGCTGCCTGCCCGACGAGGGCGGCTGCGCCCGCGCCGGGAGCTGCGCCTCGCAGCGCGTGTGGCGCCGGCTCGACGACGCCATCAGCAGGGCGCTCGGCGACATCAGTCTCGACGAACTCTCGGTGGAGGCGGTAACGACATGAGCTACGTGTACTTCGACCACGCCGCGACGACCGCCGTCGACCCGCGCGTGTTCGCGGCGATGGAGCCCTATTTCGTCGAGCGCTACGGCAACGCGTCCGAGATCCACGCGCCGGGCCGCGAGGCGCGCGCCGCGGTCGATCGCGGCCGTGCTCAGGTGGCCGCGGCGCTGGGGGCGGCCGACAAGGAGATCGTCTTCACGAGCGGCGGCACCGAGGCCGACAACCTCGCCCTGAGCGGCTACCTGCAGCGCTTCGAGCCCGGCCACCTGATCGTGAGCGCGGTCGAGCATCCGGCCGTCATGGAGACGGCTCGGGCGCTCATGCGCCAGGGCTGGGACTGCACGTTCGCGGCCGTCGACCGCGACGGCGCCGTCGACCTCGACGCCTACGCTGCGGCCTTCCGGCCCGACACACGCCTGGCCTCGATCATGTTCGCCAACAACGTGGTCGGCACGCTGCAGCCGGTGGCCGAGCTCGCGCGCATCGCTCACGAGCACGGCGCCGCCTTCCACACCGACGCGGTACAGGCGGTCGGCGCCGTGCCGATCGACGTCGCGGCGCTCGGCGTCGACCTGCTCTCGCTGTCCGGCCACAAGCTCTACGGCCCGAAGGGCATCGGCGCGCTCTTCGTCAAGCGCGGCACCCGCATCGGCCCCATCCTGCACGGCGGTGGCCACGAGCGCCGGCTGCGCTCGGGCACCGAGAACGTGCCGGCCATCGTCGGCCTCGGCGCCGCCCTCGAGCTCGCCGTCGCCGAGCTGCCCACGCAGGCGCCGCGCCTGGCGGCGCTGCGCGATCGGCTGTCGGCGGGCATCGTCCAGGCCATCGACGACACGATCTCGCTGGGCCACCCGACCGAGCGCCTGCCCGGCAACGTGTGCGTCTCTGTGGCCTACATCGAGGGCGAGTCCATGGTCCTGCAGCTCGACGGCAAGGGCTTCGCCGTGTCGAGCGGCTCGGCCTGCGCCTCCGGCTCGCTCGAGCCGTCGCACGTCATCCTCGCCATGGGCTACCGCGCCGAGGAGGCCCACGGCAGCGTGCGCCTCACGCTCGGTCGCGAGAACACCGCGGCCGACGTCGACGAGTTCCTCGAGGTCTTCCCGTCCATCGTCGCGCGGCTGCGCGACATGAGCCCGCTCTACGTGAAGAGGTAAGCGCATGTACACCGATCTCGTGATGGACCACTTCTCGAACCCGCGCAACGTCGGCGAGGTCGACGACGCCGACGGCGCCGGCCAGATCGGCAACCCCGTCTGCGGCGACGTCATGCGCATGACGATCAAGGTCGAGGACGACCGCATCACCGACGTGAAGTTCAAGACCTTCGGCTGCGGGGCGGCCGTCGCCACGTCGAGCATGGTGACCGAGATGGTCATGGGCAAGACGCTCGACGAGGCGGCGGAGATCTCGAACCGCGCCGTCGCCGAGGCGCTCGGCGGCCTGCCCGCTCAGAAGATGCACTGCTCGAACCTGGCGGCCGACGCGCTGCACCTGGCCATCGAGGACTATCTGACCAGGGCCGGCAGGGCCGACGACGTCGCGAAGGTGCTCGGAAAAAAAGCGTCGTCGCAGGGCTGAGCGGCGGCGTCGACAGCGCCGTAGCCGCCCTCGCGCTGCGCGACGGCGGCTACCGGGTGCGCGCCGCGACCGTCAGGCTCTGGCCCGGCGACGACGAACGAAGCTGCTGCTCGCCGGCCGCGCTCCTGCGGGCGCGCGAGAGCGCCCACGCGATCGGGGCGCCCCACTTCAGCGTCAACGACGAGGATCGCTTCGCCGCCGAGGTCGTCGATCCGTTCGTGGCCGGCTACCTGGCCGGCGAGACTCCGAACCCCTGCGTCGACTGCAACCCGGGCCGTCTCGCCCGCCTCGTCGCCCTCGCCGACCGCTTCGGCGCCGCCTGGGTGGCGACGGGCCATTACGCGCGCGTCGTCTGGCGCGACGGGCGGCCGTTCGTGGCGCGCGGCCGTGACCGCGCCAAGGACCAGTCGTACATGCTCTGGCGCGTGCCCGAGGCGACGCTGGCGCGGCTCCTGCTGCCACTGGGCGAGCTCAGCAAGGCGGCGGTGCGCGAGCGCGCCCGGCAGGCCGGCCTGCCGGTCGCCGACGAGCCCGAGAGCCAGGAGGTCTGCTTTGCGCCGGGCGACCATCGCGAGCTGCTCGCTGCGCGCGGCGCGCCGTCGCGCGGCGGCGACATCGTCGACCGTGCCGGCCGGCTGCTGGGCCGCCACGACGGCTGCTGGCGCTACACGGTGGGCCAGCGCCGCGGCCTCGGGCTGAGCGCCCCGACCCCGCTGTACGTGCTCGAGATCGACGCCGCCCACGACCGTGTGGTCGTGGGCCCCGCCGCGGGCCTCGACGCGCGCTTCGTGGAGCTGCGCGACGTCGTCGACCGCGGGCTCGGCGACGGCCGCGATCTCGAAGTGCAGCTGCGCTACCGCGCAGCGGCCGTGGCGGTCGCCCGCCTGCGGCTGGGTGCAGGGGCGCGCGCCCTGGTCGAGCTCGGCGCCCCCTTCCGCGGCGTCGCGCCGGGCCAATCGGCGGTGTTCTACAGCGGCGACGTGGTCGTCGGCGGGGGGGTCGTCGCGCGTCACGCCGACACGGCCTCCGAGGCTCACGCGGTGTGATAGGGTGGGCCGGCAAACCCGAGGCCCGCAGGCGCGGCGATGGAGGCGACATCGATGACTGACACGCTCATGACCGTGGCCGCGAGCGCTCCGTCGATGGCCCTGCGGTACGCCGCCGCCTTCTTTCTGGTCGTCGTCGGCGCCGGCCTGATCTACGCGCTCCTGCGGCTGGGCGGCGCGCTGCGCGCGGCCGACAAGCTGCTGGGCGACGTCGACGGCGAGGTCGTGCCGCTCCTCAAGCAGGCCACCGAGACGCTCGACGGGGTCAACGCCGAGCTCGACAAGGTCGACGTCGTCATGTCGAGCGTCGTCGACGTGACCGAGAAGGTCGACCAGACCACCCGCGCCGTCGAGTCGGCGATCAGCGTGCCGGCCCGCAAGGCGGCCGCCTTTGGCGCCGGCGTCTCGCAGGCCGTGTCGAGCTTCTTCAACCGTGGCGAGGGCGGCGAGCCGGGCGGCGACGACAGCGCGCGCGGCCCCGGCGCCGGCGAGCCCGCCGCCACCGGCGGCCCGGCGCCGGGCGCCGGCGAGCCCGCCCCCGGCTGGGGCGCCCCGTCCGGCGGCCGGCACGAGCCTGCCGCAGGGGCTTCGACCACGGCCGCCGCGGGTATGTCCGCAGGGGAGACGGCCGGTCGGCCCGCAGAGGGCACGGCCGCTGCTGGGCCGGCGCCCGCGAGCGGGCCGGCCGGTACGGCGACCGATGAGACGAGCGAGGTGAGCGGCGGGTGAGGCTCTGGGGGACTCTCATCTTCGGCACGGCGCTGGCCGGCGCCGGTCTTGCCTACTACGTGCGCGACCGCAAGGAGCAATCGGGCCAGACCTACCTCGAGATCCTGCGACAGCTCCCCTCCGAGGCGCGTCGCGGCTACGGCGAGGCGCGTCGCCGCGCGCGGCTCGCGCTGGGCGACGGCCTGCAGGCGGCTCGCGACCGCGGGCAGCAGGTCGATCGCGCCCTCACCGCGGCGGCGCCGTACGACGCCGATCCGGCGAGCTGACGGGGGGCGCCATGGCCGACCTCATCCGTCTTCAGGTGACGGCCACCCCGGCCGCGTTCCCGGTGGTGCGCATGGTGCTCGGCGGCGTCGCGGCGCGCGTCGACCTGTCGCTCGACGAGATCGACGACCTGTACATGGCGGTCGAGGAGCTCCTCACGGCGGCGGCGAGCTGCGGCGAGGAGCCCCTTCATGAGCTCATCGTCGAGGTCGGCGACGACGGCCTGTCGGTGAGCGCCGGGCCGTTCCGCTCCGACGGGCTGCGCGCCCGCCTGGCCGGCGGGGCGCCCGACACCGGCCTCGATCTGAAGACGCTCATGCACGGCGTCGTCGGGTCGGTCGAGGTCTGCGCCGCCCCCGACGACTGCTACTGCGTCGTGTTCGCCAAACGACGCGGGCCGGCCTGAAGGAGCCGTGTGGCGGACGCTCACACGATAGACCCGCTCGACGAGCCGTTCGAGCCCGAACGCGACGACGACGAGACCCGCCGGTCGCGCGCGTCGAGCGACGCCTACGACGAGGCGCTCGAGTCCTACGACGAGGCCGAGCCCGACGACGAAGGCGACGAGCCCGACGACGACGAGGCCGAGGCCGAGTCCGACGACGAGACAGACGACGACGAGATCGCGCGCGTCGTGCCGCGTACCTCGCGGGGCCGCGACGAGTCCGAGAAGCTCGACCAGTTCCTGCTGCGCCGCTACCACCTGCACGGCGACCGCCGGGCGCGCGACCAGCTCATCACCATGTACCTGCCGCTCGTGCGCTCGCTGGCGCGGCGCTACTCGTCGCGCGGCGAGCACTTCGACGACCTGGTCCAGGTCGGCTCGATCGGCCTGATCAAGGCGATCGACCGCTTCGACCTCACGCGCGGCGTCGAGCTCACGACCTACGCCACGCCCAACATCATCGGCGAGATCAAGCGGTACTTCCGCGACAAGGGCTGGTCGGTGCGCGTGCCGCGCGGGCTGCAGGAGCTCAACATCCGGCTGAACAAGGTGATCGATGAGCTCGTGCCCAAGCTGCAGCGCTCGCCGACCATCAACGAGATCGCCGAGGCCGCCGGCGCCACCCCCGAAGAGGTCCTCGAGGCGCTCGAGACCAGCCAGGCCTACAACTCGGTCTCGCTGCAGGCGGCGCCCAACGGCGAGGCCGGCGACGACGAGGGTGGCCTGATCGACTACATGGGCACCGAAGAAGAGGCCTACGACACCATGGAGGACCGCACCATGCTGGCGCCGGGCTTCTCCAAGCTCGACGCGCGCGAACGGTACATCCTCCACCTGCGCTTCTTCGAAGGGCTCACGCAGTCGCAGATCGCGGCCCGCGTCGGCATCTCGCAGATGCACGTCTCGCGGCTGATCCGGCGCGCCCTCGAGAAGCTGCGGGCCAACATCGGCGAGGGCGCGCTCTAGGCGCACCCGGCGAAGGCCCCACACCGACGAAGCACGCGACGAGGTGAGCATGTCCCAGCACAGCGACGGGTCCAAGCTGACGGCGGCCGAGATCCGCCGGACGTTCGGCGAGTTTTTCACGGCACGCGGTCACCTGGCTCCGCCGGCCGCCTCGCTCGTGCCGGCCGGCGACCCCAGCGTGCTCTTCACGACCGCCGGCATGCAGCAGTTCAAGCCCTACTACCTGGGCGTCGACACGCCGCCGGCCGGACGCCTCACCACCTGCCAGCGCAGCTTCCGCACGTCCGACATAGAGAACGTCGGCCGCACCGCCCGCCACCTGACCTTCTTCGAGATGCTCGGCAACTTCTCGATCGGCGACTACTTCAAGCGCGACGCGATCGCGTGGGCGCTCGAGCTCTCGCGCGACCTCGGCATCGACCTATCGCGCGTGCGGGTGAGCGTGTTCGGCGGCGACGACCAGGTGCCGGCCGACGAAGAGGCGGTCGAGATCTGGCGGTCGCACGGCTTCAGCGACGAGCGCATCGCCCGCCTCGGCCGCGGCGACAACTTCTGGGGCCCGGCCGGGCCGACCGGTCCGTGCGGCCCCTGCTCCGAGCTCTACATCGACATGGGCGAGGAGCTCGGCTGCGGCCGGCCCGACTGCGGCCCGGGCTGCGAATGCGACCGCTGGCTCGAGTACTGGAACCTCGTGTTCGTACAGTACGAGATGAACGAGCGCGGCGAGCTCTCCGAGCTCGCCGCGCAGAGCATCGACACCGGCATGGGGCTCGAGCGCATCACGGCGATCGTGCAGGGTGCGCCCTCAGTGTTCGAGACCGACGTCTTCACCCCGCTGATCGAGCTCGGGGAGCGCCTTTCCGGCCAGACCTACGGCACGAGCGAGTCTGTGACGCGCGCTCTGCGCACGATGGCCGATCACGCCCGCGGCGTGGCCTTCCTCATCATGGACGGCGTGCTGCCCGGCAACGAGGGGCGCGACTACGTGCTGCGGCGCATCATCCGGCGCGCCGTGCAGCAGGGCGTGTCGATCGGCCTCGACGAGCCCTTCCTGGCGCGCCTGTGCGACCGCGTCGTCGACGTCATGGCCGACGCCTATCCGGCGCTCGTCGCGAGCCGCGACGAGATCGCAGCGGTCGTGGGCGAAGAAGAGGCGCGCTTCACGCGCACGCTGGCTCAGGGCATGGGGATCTTGGACGAGGCGCTGCGCCGGGCGCGCGACTCGGGTGCCGAGCTGCCGCCCGAGGTCGCCTTCGAGCTGCACGACACCTACGGCTTTCCGTTCGACCTCACCCGTGAGATCGCGCAGGACCGCGGCATGAACGTCGACGAGGCCGGCTTCGAGCGCCTCATGGCCGAGCAGCGCGAACGCGCCCGCGCCGCCCAGCGCGGCGGCGAGAGCGGCCCCGGCGAGGTCGAAGCCTTCCAGCGTGACAGCGCGGCGCTCGAGACCACCTTCGTGGGCTACGAGCGGCTCGAGGTCTACACCATGGTGCGGGCGGCGCGGGCGCTCTCCGACGGTCGCGTCGCGCTCAAGCTCGAGGAGTCGCCCTTCTACGCCGAGGGCGGCGGCCAGGTGGCCGACGCCGGCTGGATCCACACCGACACCGGCAAGCTCGATGTGGTCGACGTGGTCCGCTTCGAGAACGACCAGGTGATCGTCGGCGTGCCGACCGAGGGCACGGTGGTCGAGGGCGAGCGCGCCAGGGCGATGGTAAACGCCGTGCGCCGCCACCAGACGGCCTGCAACCACACGGCGACCCACCTGCTGCACAACGCGCTGCGCATCGTGCTGGGCGACGAGGTGCGCCAGGCCGGCTCGCTGGTGCGGCCCGACCGGTTGCGCTTCGACTACAAGACGCGCCGCGCGCCCACCGCGGCCGAGCTGCGCCAGATCGAGGACCTGGTCAACCGGCGCATCGTCGAGAACCACCCGGTGCGGCCGTTCGTCACGACGCGCGAGTACGCGGCCGAGCTCGGCGCCCTGGCCTTCTTCGAGGAGAAGTACGGCGAGTTCGTGCGCGTGCTCGAGATCGACGAGTTCAGCCGCGAGCTGTGCGGCGGCACTCACGTCTCGTCGACCTCGCAGATCGGCCTGTGCAAGATCACCGCGAGCACCTCGGTCGGGGCCAACACACGGCGTCTCGAGGCGATCACGTCGGCCGCGGCCATCGAGCACTACCGCGGCCTCGAAGAGACGATGACGAAGGTCGCCGACGACCTCGGCGTCACGCCCGACAGGGTCGAGGTCGCGCTCGCGCGGCGGCTCGACGAGATCGGCGAGCTGCGCGAGCAGGTCAAGGCCGCGGAGCGCGGCGAGACGCGCGGCAACCTCGACGCGATCATGGCGGCCGCGACCACCCTGCACGGCGTGCCGGTGGTCTCCGGCAGCCCCCAGGTCAAGCGGCCCGACGAGCTGCTCACCCTCGCCGACCAGGCGCGCGAGAAGGAGCCCCAGGCACTCGTCGTGCTGGTGAGCCCCGTCGACGGTCGCGTCGCGGTCGTCGTCGCGGCGGCCGACGCCGTGGTCGGGCGCGGGGTGCACGCGAGCGACGTTCTCCAGGCCGTGCTGCCCGAGATCGACGGCAAGGGCGGAGGCAAGGCGACGCTCGCCCGCGGCTCCGGCTCGAACCCGGCCGGCGTCGAGGCGGCGCTACGCGCCGCTCTCGCGAGAGTCGAGCAGATCCTGGCGGGCTGACGGTGCGCGTGCTGGCGCTCGACTACGGCGCCGTGCGCACCGGCGTGGCCCTGTCCGACGAGACCGGCACGCTCGCCCGCCCGCTGGGCGTCGTGGCGCGCGCCGCGTCCGACGACGGCCTCGCCGAGATCGAGCGCCTGGTGAACGAGCACGAGGTCGCCCGCGTGGTGGTGGGCCTGCCGGTGTCGCTCGACGGCCGCGAGCATGCTCAGGCGCGCGCCGTCCGCTCCTTCGTCGCGCGGCTCGCGTCGCACCTGGGCGTGCCCGTGGCGCTCTACGACGAGCGCTTCACGACCGCGCTCGCCCAGCGCCGCGGCGGCGCCGGGGCGCTCGACGCGCGCGCCGCCGCGGCGCTGCTCGAGGACTACCTCACCGCCACGCGGTCCAGCTGAGTCCGCCGCTCGCGCGCCGGGGGCCTCGCTGGCCGCCGTCCCACGCCTGAGCGAGGTGGCGCGCCGCCGCCGCCCGCCCTGCCTGCGGCATGGGCGCCGGGCAGGAATGTCGGGGCCCGGCGTGCAAGCTAGCAGACTGACCGCCGGCGGGCCCGCCGGCGGCCCCGTGACGACGACGCGCTGGGGGCGATACACATGACGACGATCTCCGGGACCACACGCCTGACCGGCATCATCGGCTGGCCGGTGACGCACACGCTCTCCCCGGCGCTGCACAACGCCGCCTTCGCGGCCCTCGGCCTCGACCTGGCCTACGTGGCGCTGCCCGTGGCGCCGGAACGCCTGGCGGCCGCCGTCGGCGGCCTCGCCGCGCTCGGCTTTCGCGGCGTGAACGTGACGATGCCGCACAAGGCGGCGGTGCTGCCGCACCTCAACACCGTGAGCGACGACGCCCGTCTGGTGAGCGCGGTGAACACCATCGTGGTCGACGAGCAGGGTGCGCTCGCCGGCCACAACACCGACGTCGGCGGCTTCGTCGCGGCGCTGGGCGAGGTCGTGCCCGAGGGCGTTGCCGGGGCGAGCGTGCTGTTGCTCGGTGCCGGCGGGGCCGCGCGCGCGGCGGCGCTCGGGCTCGCCCGCCTGGGGGTGGTGCGCTGCGACGTGGCCGTGCGCCGGCCGCAGCAGGGCGAGGAGCTGGTCCGCCTGCTGGCGCCGGCCGCGCCGCGGGTGCGGTTTGCCGTCGTCGCGCTCGACGAGCTCGACGCGCACACCGTCGAGATGGCGGACCTCGTGGTGAACGCCACGCCGCTCGGCATGGACGAGTCGCTTAAAGTGCCCGCGGTTTTGGTCGATAACATCCGGCGTGACCACATCGTGTACGACGTGGTTTACGGACAGCGGCCGACGACGCCACTTGCACGCGCCCGGGCACAGGGAGCCCGGGCCATCGACGGCTCGGCCATGCTCACCTGGCAGGCGGCGCTCGCGTTCGAGCTCTGGACCGGCCGGGCGGCGCCACTGGATGTGATGCGGAGTGCCGCACGACGATAAGAGTCGGGTCGCTGGTCGCTCGGCGGGGTACGACGACGACCTGCCCGACGTCGACCTCGTCGTCCCGGACGACACCGGCACCGACGACGGCGGATGGGATGGGTACACACCGAACGGCGACCGAGACGGCGACTTCGTGAGCACCGACCGCGAGCAGATCTTCTTTCCGGACGGCGGCTTCGACACCGACGCCTTCGACGCGGACGCCTTCGACACGCTCGACGACCTCGCCGAGGCCGACATCCTGACCACGGTCAAGCCCATCGAGATCCCCGGCCTCGACGACGAGGAGCCGGTCGATGGAGCCGACGCAGGCGACGACTGCGACGACGACGACCGGGCGGCGCCCGCCGAAGGCGCCGAGTATCCGGGCGAGGCGGCCGAAGGCGTCGAGGGCGAGGACGAGGAGGTCGACCCCAAGCAGGCCGGCGTCAACGCCGTGCTCGAGCGCCTGCAGGCGGCCGACGCGGCCGCGAGCGGCGCCTTCGTGCCGCAGCGGGCCTCCAAGAAGCGTCTCGGCGAGATCCTGGTCGACATGAAGCTGGTCAGCGAGGAGCAGATCGACGCCTGCCTCGCCCGCCAGAAGGACACCCACAAGCGCCTCGGCCAGCTCCTGCTCGAAGACAAGGTGGTGTCCGAGCTCGAGCTCACCAAGGCGCTCGCCACCAAGTTCGGCATCGAGTACCTCGACCTCACCCAGGTGCAGCTCGACATGTCGGCCGCCGGTCTGCTGTCCGAGCGGCTCTGCCGGCGCTACGGCGCCATCCCGGTGCGCTTCCTCGACGACACCACGCTGCAGGTCGCGATGGTCGACCCGGCCAACGTGCTCGTCGCCGACGACCTGCGCATCATGACGGGCTACTCGATCGTGCCGGCGATCGCCAGCGAAGAGGACATCACCGGGGCGATCGGGAAGCTCAACCGGCTCGACGACCACGTGACCGAGGCAAGCGACCAGGTCACGGTCGGCGACGACGAGATCACCGACATCCGCGACATGACCGAGGAACCGCCGATCGTCAAGCTGGTGAACTCGGTCATCGCCCAGTCGGTCGACGACGCGGCGAGCGACATCCACTTCGAGCCGCAGGCCAAGGACCTCGTCGTGCGCTTCCGCCTCGACGGCGTGCTGCACGAGGTCATGTCGGTGCCGCGCCGCATGCAGAGCGGCGTCATCAGCCGCCTCAAGGTCATGGCCGACCTCGACATCGCGGAGCGCCGCGTGCCGCAGGACGGCCGTATCGGCCTCGTGGTGGGCGGCAAGCCGATCGACATGCGCGTCGCCACCCTGCCGACGGTGTACGGCGAGAAGATCGTCATGCGCCTGCTCGACAAGAGCAACGTCATGCTCGACCTGTCCGACCTGGGCTTCTCGAGCAAGGCGCTCAAGCGGTTCCAGCGCTCGTTCTTCCGGCCCTACGGCGCCATCCTGGTGACGGGGCCGACCGGCTCGGGCAAGTCGACCACGCTTTACGCCACGCTCAACATCATCAACTCTCCCGAGAAGAACGTGATCACTGTCGAAGACCCGGTCGAGTACCGCCTCGGCGGCATCAACCAGGTGCAGGTCAACAGCAAGGCCGGCATGACCTTCGCCGCCGCCCTGCGCTCGATCCTGCGCTGCGACCCCGACATCGTGATGGTCGGCGAGATCCGCGACCGCGAGACGGCCAGCATCGCGATCGAATCGGCCCTCACCGGCCACCTCGTGCTCTCCACGCTCCACACCAACGACGCGCCAGGCGCGCTGTCTCGCCTCACCGAGATGGGCATCGAACCCTTCCTCACCTCGTCGGCCGTGGACTGCGTTCTCGCTCAGCGCCTGGCGCGTCGTCTCTGCAAGGAATGCAAGGAACCCTACGAACCGTCCGAGGAGATGCTCAAGAAAAACGACTTCCCGCCCGAGGTCTTCGATATGGACAAGGTGACGCTGTACCGCCCCAAGGGCTGCTCGCGCTGCAACAACACGGGCTACAAGGGACGTCTCGGCATCTACGAGGTCATGGTCGTGAGCGAGGCCATCCGGCGACTCACGGTCGAGCGCAAGAGCGCCGATGAGATCAGTCGAGTGGCGCAGGCCGAAGGCATGAAGAACCTGCGTGAGGACGGCATCGACAAGGTGCTCCAGGGCCTGACGTCGATCGAAGAGATCGCCCGGGTCATCATCTGACGAACTGATACGAGGGGACGAGGATCATGGATCTTGTCGATATCCTGCTGGAGGTCCTGGAGCGTGACGCCAGCGACCTGCACCTGTCGGTCGGCGCGCCGCCGATCGTGCGCGTGAACGGGGTGCTCGAGCGGCTCGACTATCCGCGCCTCGGGGCCAACGACACGCGCGAGCTGATCTACAGCATCCTTTCGCAGGACCAGCGGCAGCGCCTCGAGAACGACTGGGAGATGGACTTCTCGTACTCGGTGCCGGGCCGCGCCCGGTTCCGCGTCAACGCCTACTTCCAGCGCAACAGCCTGGGGGCGGCCTTCCGTCTGATCCCCATCCAGATCCGCAAGCTCGAGGAGCTGGGGCTGCCCAAGGCGCTGCACCAGCTCACGACCAAGCCGCGCGGCTTCGTGGTCGTGACCGGGCCGACCGGCTGCGGCAAGTCGACGTCGCTCGCCGCCATGATCGACGAGATCAACGAGACCCGCGAAGAGCACATCATGACGATCGAAGACCCGATCGAGTTCCTCCATCGCCACAAGAAGTGCATGATCAACCAGCGCGAGGTCGGCGCCGACACGCAGTCGTTCAACCGTGCGCTCAAGAGCGTCCTGCGCCAGGACCCCGACGTGATCCTCGTCGGCGAGATGCGCGACACCGAGACGATGGCGACGGCGCTGACCGCGGCCGAGACCGGCCACCTCGTCTTCGCCACGCTGCACACCCAGGACGCCCCGCAGACGATCGACCGCATCATCGACGTGTTCCCGCCGCACCAGCAGGAGCAGATCCGCGTGCAGCTCTCGACGACTCTCGTCGGTGTGTGTACGCAGCAACTCCTGCCGACGCGCGACGGCCGCGGCCGCGTCGTGGCCTGCGAGCTGCTCATCCCGACGCCGGCCGTCCGTAACCTCATCCGCGAGGGCAAGACGCACCAGATCTACTCGGTGATGCAGACCGGCACGCAGTACGGCATGGTGACAATGGACGCGTCCCTGGCCGATCTCGTGCGCCGCGGCATCATCTCGCGCGAGCTCGCCCAGCGTCGCTCGAGCACCCCCGACGAGCTCAGCCGCATGCTGGGCGCGCCCGGTCAGACCGCCATGGTCGGCTAAAGTTCTGTGCGGCCGTGACGAGAACAGTCTCGACAGGCGTCGCAGGCCGCCGGGGCAGGCTGAGCCCGGGTCCCGCGCGCCGGCTTAACGTGACGGAGGACTGATGGCCACGTTCACCTACAAGGCTCTCGACGCCAGGGGGGCATCGGCGTCGGGCCAGATCGATGGCGACACCAAGGCGGCCGTCGCCGCGAGCCTGCGCAACAAGGGGCTCACGGTCGTCGACATCAACGAGGTCAAGACCAGCCTGGCCAAGGCCGACATCTTCGCCGGGCTGCAGCGCGTCAGGGCGAGGGATCTCACCGTCTTCTCGCGACAGTTTGCGACCATGATCAACTCGGGCCTTGCCATGATGCGGGCACTCACGATCCTCGAGCAACAGACCGAGAACCACAAGCTCGCAGAGATCTTGGGCAATGTCCGCGGCGACGTCGAAGCCGGCATCTCGCTGTCCGACGCGCTCGAGAAGCACCCCAAAGTCTTCTCGCCGCTCTACATCAACATGGTCCGCGCCGGCGAGATCGGCGGTATCCTCGACGACGTCCTCAACCGCCTCGCGACCCAGCTCGAGAAGGACGACAGCATCAGGCGGGCCGTCAAGTCGGCCATGACCTACCCGATCATGATCGCGTCGTTCGCCCTGATCGTATTGGTCGGCATGGTCATGTTCCTCATCCCGACGTTCGCCGGCATCTACAAGTCGATGGGCAACGCCAAGCTGCCAGCGCTGACTCGCGTCATGGTCGTCATCTCCGACCAGCTCAAGAGCTGGCACGCGATCATCATCGTGATCGCGATCATGGGCATCATAGCCGGGCTGCGCAAGCTCAAGCGCACCGACGGGGGCCGCTCCGCCTGGGACCGCTTCAAGCTGCGCATCCCGATGGGCATCGGCGAAGTCATCCGCAAGATCGTGGTCGCCCGCTTCTCGCGTACGTTGGCCACGCTCGTGTCTGCCGGCGTGCCCATCCTTCAGGCGATCGACATCACCGGCAAATCCGCCGGCAACGTGGTCATCGAGAAGGCCATGAACGCCGTGCAGGTGAGCGTCAAGGAGGGTCAGACCATCTCCGCACCGCTCACCAGCGCGAGGATCTTTCCCGAGATGGTCGTGCAGATGATCGCGGTAGGCGAGGAGACCGGCGCGCTCGACTCCATGCTGCAGAAGGTCGCCGACTTCTACGACGACGAGGTGAACGCGGCGGTCAAGTCGCTCACCTCGATCATCGAGCCGATCATGATGCTCGGTGTCGGTGCCATGGTCGGTGTGGTCGTCATCTCGATGTACCTGCCGATCTTCGACATGATGAACATCGTCAAGCAGTAGCCGACCGTCGACCGAGGCATCGTGGACAACGAGCAGCTGGTAGCCGACTACGCGGCCACCCGCTCGCCGGCGAGTCTCGACCAGATCGTCCGCGACAACCAGCGCCTGCTGCACCACGTCCTGAAGCGCTTCGCGACGGCCGACGAGCCGTACGAGGATCTGCTCCAGGTCGCGAACCTTGGCCTGATCAAGGCGGCGCAGCGGTTCGATCCGTCGAAGGGGGTGCGGTTCTCGACGTACGCCGTGCCGCTGGTCGAAGGCGAGGTGCGCCACCACCTGCGCGACTCGCTGCTCATGCGGCAGCCGCGCTGGGTCAAGAAGGTCTACCACGACATCGAAGACGCGGTGCGCACCCTCACGCACCGACTCGGCCGCGCTCCGCAGTTGAGCGAGATCGCGGCCGAGCTGAACATCAGCCAGGCCGGCATCCTCGAGGTGCTCAACGTCTACGCCCGCATCGATCTCCAGGGCCTGCCGGGCGCCTACGGCGAGGGCGACGGCCCGGTGGCCGACCCCTCCGAGGTGCACTCGCTGCACCTGAGCTCGTTCGCGCTGCCGATCGAGGACCGCATCACCCTGTACGACGCGCTCGACCGCCTGACCACCTTCCAGCGCAAGCTCATCTACCTGCTGTTCTTTCGCGAGTTCACCCAGCACGAGGTGGCCGCGGCGCTCGGCCTCACGCAGAAGAAGGTCTCGCGCGAGTCGATCAAGGCGCTCGCGCACCTCAAGCAGGCAATGACGCGGCGCGTCTTCTAGCTCGTTCTCCCGCTCGCGCGTAGGCGCGCGGTGGCGGCACGATGGTCCAGGGGGCGCGGCGGGGCTGGGCAGGCGCCTGCCCAGCTCGCTCGGTCTCCCGTCTCCCAAGCTGACCAGCGCGGGCCAAGACATCGTCGTCGAACGTCGTCCTAAAGGGTTGGGGGGTCGCGGCCGATACCGTTCAGCGAGCCGGAGAGCCGGGGTCGAGAAAGAGTGTCTAGGCTCTCTGTGGTTGGGCAATCTGAGTGCGAAGGCGAAAAGGGCAAACCGTCCGCGAGGGCGGGGCGCAAAGCCACAGGACTCATGTCAGCGAGTCGGCTGGGTTGCCGCCGCAGCGAGCACGACACTGACGGACCTGTGGCTTGCCGGAGAGGCGCCGCGGGTCCGTTTCTTACGCGGCTCCTCGAACAGGAAAGGGTCCAAGACGTTCAAGACGGTTGGGAACCCGTACACCAGCGCCGACATGAAGGACAGTACGAGCACCGGCGACTACACCTACACTCAGGGCGGCAGCGGCACGAGCTTCAGCCTCGTCGGGCACATGAACTCAGGGGGCTGGACCGTCCCGTAAGGATCCCCCGACGGGTGACCGTCTTCTTTCTCTCGTCTTCGACCGGCCGGCGGCGTCCCAGACGCCGCCGGCCGGCGTCTGCAGCGGCAGCCGCGCGGTCAGTTCTTTGTTAACACGGCTTTAAGAATCGGACGGGGCCTCTAAAGGATTCGCGGCAGCTTCCGAAGGAATCCGCATGCGGGCCGCAGTAACAGACGACCACATGGAACGAGCAGCTCAGATATCCGCCGCTACCGAAGCCCGGGCCGACGTGGCGCACGCGCTCGAGGTCCACGATCTGCACAAGACCGTCGCAGTCGGCTTCCGGCGTCGCAAGGTCGAGATCCTGCGCGGCGTCGATCTCGAGGTACGCGCGGGCGACGTCTTCGGGCTGCTCGGTCCCAACGGCGCCGGCAAGACCACGACGCTCAAGGTCGTGCTCGGCCTCATGCGACCGACGAGCGGCTCGGTGACGCTCGGCGTCGACGGCCTCGGCGAGCTCGGCTACCTGCCCGAGAACCCGTACTTCTACGACTACCTCACCGGCACCGAGTTCCTGCAGTTCTGCGCGCGGCTGTTCTCGGTCGACGGCGACGAGCGCCGGCGCCGCATCGCCGCGATCCTCGGCGAGGTCCGCCTCGAGCGCGCCGCCGACGTCCAGCTCCGCAAGTACTCGAAGGGCATGCTGCAGCGCATCGGCATCGCTCAGGCGCTCATCAACGAGCCCCGCTTCGTGCTGCTCGACGAGCCCATGACGGGGCTCGACCCGATCGGCCGTATCGAGGTCAAGGAGATCATCCAGCGTCTGCACGAGCGCGGCACGACCGTGCTGTTCAACTCGCACATCCTGGCCGACGTCGCCGCCGTGTGCACGCGCATCGCCATCATGCGCGGCGGACGGGTGCTGTGGCAGGGGCCGGTCGACGACGCCCTGGCGGCGGCCCCCGACGCCGACCTGGAACGCTTCTTCATGCAGGTGGTCGAGTCGTGAAGCGCGTCGTCGCCGTCGCCGTCAACACGTTCCGCGAGACGATCCGCGACCGCATCCTCGGGGTCATCATCCTGTTCGCTCTCGCCATGATCGTGGCGAGCCTCTGGCTGGCCAGCATCAGCCTGGGGCAGGAGGGCCGCATGATCAAGGACTTCGGCCTGGTCGCGATCAGCCTCTTCGGCCTCATCGTCGCGGCCTTCGTCGCCGCCAGCCTGGTGCGCAAAGAGGTCGAGAAGCGCACGGTGTTCATCATCTTCTCCAAGCCGGTCACGCGCAGCGAGTTCATCTGGGGCAAGTTCCTGGGCCTCGCGGCGACCATGTTCGTCGTGCTCATGGGCATGACCGTGTTCCTGTTCGCCCTCGCCTGGATCGTGGCGCGACCGCCGCAGGGCTCGCTACTCGTTGCCGGCCTGCTGATCTACCTGCAGCTTCTGGTGGTCATGGCGATGACGATCCTCTTCTCGACCGTCACGTCGGCCGTCCTGGCGAGCGTCTGGGGCATCTGCGTGTACGGTGCCGGACAGCTCAGCCACAACGTGCTGTCGCTGTCGCGCCTGGGGCATTCGAGCATCACGCACGCGCTCTCGAAGGTGGTCTTCTACCTCGTGCCGAACCTGAGCGCGATCGACGTGCGCGGCGCCGTGGTCGGCGAGGGGGCAATCGGGCGCGTCAGCGTGCTGGCCTGGAGCGGGTACCTCGTGGCCTACCTGGTCGTCGCGCTGTTCGTGGCCACCTGGGTCTTCGCGCGCAAGGAGTTCTAGGCCGATGGGCGGCCCCCTCGTGCGCGCGCGACCGAACTCGACGTGGCGGAGCACCTGATGCGCGCCCTGCGCCGCGTCGCCGTGCTGCTCGTCGTGTGTGCCTGCGTGGCCGCGGTCGTCGCCTATCAGAGCGACAGGCCGGCGGCTGCCAAGCCCAGCCCGGTCGTCTTCGTCCCGTCTCCGGGCTTCTACCGCAGCTTCTCACCCAGCGTCAGGGCGACCGTGGCCGACGTGTACTGGCTGGCCACGATCCAGTACTACGGCGAGCACGTGAACTCGGACCATCGTCTCGACTCGCTGCCGGCCATGGTACGGCTCGTGACGACCCTGAGCCCGCACTTCACCGAGGCCTACTTCTTCGGCGCCTTCGCGATGATCGACATCGGCCGGCCCGACATCGCCTACGGGCTGCTGACGAGCGGCTTTGCGGCCAACCCGCGCGACTGGCGGTTCCCGTTCTACCTGGGGTTCTTCGCCTACACCTACGCTTCGAACTCCCAGCGCTTCACGGTCGCCGCCGGCTGGTACGCCAAGGCCGCGCGCCTGCCGGGCCGACCAGAGTACGTGCCGCGTCTGGCGGCCGAGCTTGCCGCCAAGGGCGGCAGCACCCAGACCGCGATCGACCTGTGGACCCAGGTCTGGGTGAGCGGCGACAAGTACGCCCGCCAGAAGGCCGTGGTCGCGCTCGACAAGCTGCTGCCTGCCGACAAGGTAGCACGGGAACGGGCAGTCGCCGGGCTGCAGCAGATCGTGCCGCGGGCGCTCTTCACGCAGTTCGTCGCCGACGTGTTCCAGGGCTACTGATGACGCGCGGGGGTCCGGGGGAGAGGGGATAGCGTGCTCGAGGCCTACGTCATCACCGTGGCCGGCGTGTTCGGCCTGCTCATCGGCAGCTTCCTCAACGCGTGCGCGTACCGGCTGCCGCTCGGCATCAGCGTGGCCGCCGGCCGTTCGTTCTGCCCGGCCTGCACCACGCAGATCCGCGCGTTCGACAACATCCCGCTCGTGTCGTGGGTCGTGCTGCGCGGCCGCTGTCGCGCCTGCGGCGCCCCGATCAGCCCGCGCTACCCCGCCGTCGAGGCGCTCACCGCCGCGCTCTTCGCCGGCGTGGCCGCGGTCACGGGCCCGCACCTGGTGCTGCCGCTCGAGCTGGTGTTCGTGGCAGCGCTCGTGCTCGTGAGCGACATCGACATCGCCGAGCGCATCATCCCCGATGTGGTCATCCTGCCGGTCGCGCTCATCGGCGTGGTCGGCATGACGGTGCTCGACCCGGGCGGCGCGCCGCGCTGGCTGTGGGTTGTCTGCGGCCTGAGCGCGAGCGGCGCGCTGCTCGCCGTGAGCCTCGTCTACGAGCGGCTGCGCGGCGTGCAGGGCATGGGCATGGGCGACGTCAAGCTCGCGCTGTGCATGGGGTTCTTCCTCGGCCCGGCCGTCATTCCGGCGCTCTTCATCGGCTTCGTCGCCGGGGCCGTTGCCGGCGGCGTGCTGCTGGCCCGCGGCCACAGCAGAAAGACGGCCATCCCGTTCGGCCCGTTCCTGGCCGCGGGTGCGCTCGTCGCTCTGCTCTGCGGCGACGAGCTGATCCACCTGTACCTGCACACGGCCCTGCGCGGCTAGGTCGCGCCGCGCGCCGCGCAGGGGTCGCCGGCGAGTGGCCGGCCGGCCGGGCGGTGCGTCACCCCCGTCGGTCCTCAACGTGAACGGTCGGCCACCGCCCGGGGGCTCGCCGGGGCGCGGCGGCCGGCGCTAGCATCTGATCGCGGCGCCGCAGGCGCCGCTCCCGCCCGTCTCGTCACCCGCCGAGGACGCCGTGTCACGTGGTCATACGCTGCTGGAGCTGGTCACCGTCCTGGCCGTCGCCGGGCACGCTCGCCGCGGTGAGCGTGCCCGGCGTCGCCTGGGTCACGGGCCGCGCGGCCACCGGCGCCGACGCGCGCACGTTCGCCCTCGTGCTGCGGCGCGCCCAGGCGGCGGCCGCGGCGACGGGCGACCCCGTCTCGGTGCGGCTCGTCGACCAGGGCCTCGGCTACGAGTGCGTCCGGGCCGACGGCGACCGCGCCGTGCTGCTCGATCACGGCCGCTTCCACGAGCCCTGCGCCACGAACTACCCCGGTAACGTGGTGCAGTTCGGCCCATGGGGCTGGCCCTGCACCGCCGCCGGCCGGCCGCGCGCCGGCAGCTTCAGCTTCTCGCGTAGCGGCGCCGCGGCCGCCGTGGTGCTGCAACTGGGGGGCAGGGTGCGGTGGCAGTAGGCGCTCGCGGCATGACGCTCATCGAGGCCGTCGTCGCGGCGGCGGTGGTCCTCACGATCTCGACCGCTGCCACCGGCGCCTGCCTGGCGGCGCGTACCGCCGCCGCCGCCGGTCACGACCGGCTGACCGCCGACTCGTGCGTGGCCGCTCAGGTCGAAGCACTGCGCGCCCTGCCGTTCGCCGACCAGCCGGCCGGCGGCGGCAGCCCGGCGGCCGATCTGCTCGGCACGGTCTTTCCGCATGCCGACCCGGCGCGCGACACGCCGACCGCGTTCTTCGCCGCCGCGCCGCGCGACGGCTGCCCCGCCGGCACCTTCTTCACGATCCGCGACGCGGCTTGCGGGCCGCTCACCGTCGCTGCCACCTTCCTCGTGGCCGCGCCCAGCGGCCTGCTGCCGCTCGACCCTGTACGACTGGCCGGCTACGACCACAGCGCTGCCGGCTGCCCGCCGGCGGCCGTCATGCTGGTGCGCGTCACGGCGCGCTGGCGGTCGAGCTCACGCTGCGGCACGGTCACGCGTACCGTCGTCCTCGCCGACCGGCCGGTCGGCCTTTGCCCGGTCACCGCGCCGAGTCCCGCATGAGCGTGGCGTCCAGCGCCTTGCGTGCGCCTCGCCGCCGCCCCGCGGCCGGCTTCAGCTTCATCGAGCTGCTGGTGGCCACCGCCGTCGCGTGCGTCGTGCTCACGGCGGCCTGGGCCTGGTGCTGGGCTCTTTGCGGCTGCTGCCGGGTTGGCGTCGAAAGCGCCGACGCCGCATCCACCGTCGCCGCCACCCGACGCCTCACTACCGCCGAGCTCGGCGAGTCGCTCGGCCTGGTGAGCGGTCCCTCGGCGCCGTGCTCGGCGACCGCGCTCGCCTTCGTCGTGCCGTCGACCGACGGCGCCGGCACCGACCTCGTCACCTACGGCTACGACACGGCCCGCGGCGTGCTCTGGCGCAAGAGCCCGAGCTCCCATCTGGCCGAGGCCGTCACCTCGTTCCAGGTGTCCTATCTCGACGCCCTCGGGCGCGTGGTCCCGCCGGCCCCGGGGGGCATGCTCACGCCCGACCAGCTCGCGCTGGTACGGTGCGTCGAGCTCGCCATCACCACACGCAGTGGGGCGCACAACGAGCATGCGACCTGGCGGGTCTGTCTGCCATGCGTGGCGTGAACGGGCGGCCCAGGCGGGGCGGCGAGCAGGGCTTCGCCCTGCTCGCCGCGCTCCTCGTCGCCTCGATCGCGGCGCTCGCCACGGCGACGCTCGTGGCCGTGACCCTTTCGGCGGCGGCGATCGCCGCCGACGACGGCGCGGCCGGGCGGGCCGACGACGCCGCCCGCACGGGCGTGACCGACGCCCTCGAGCGCCTGCGCTGGGGCTGGCTCACGGCCGACGCGGCCTCCCTGCCGGCGAGGTACGGGCCGGTCGCCTGCGACGGCGGCTCCTACTCCGTGGTCGTCTCCTCGCCGGCGAGCGACGACCTGCTGCCGCAACTCGGCCCGGCGGCGGCGCTGGGCGCCGCCGACCCCGGGGTCGCGGTCTGCCGGATCGACGCGACCGGGGTCTGCGGGCAGGCTTCGCGCACCATACGGGCGATGGCCCTGATCACTCCCGACGGGCTGCCGCGCGGCCTCGTGGTGGCAGGCGACGCCCGCCTGGGTGCGAGTGTAGAGCTCACCGGCTGCGGCCTTTACGCGGGCTGCGACGTCGACGGTCGCGAACAGGTGAGCTGCGGGGCGGGCGGCGCGCTCGCGCCGCCCGCCGACCTCGCCTACGACGGCCTCTGGCCGCTCGCCGGCGTGCACGCCGGCGGGCACATCGTCGTCGCCGGCGCCGAAGAGCACGCCCCCGGCGCCGGGCCGGCGCCGGTGGCCGACACCGACGCCGACACGGGCGTCGTGCCCCCGACGGCCCTCGTGGCGCCGCCCACGGCCGTCACGATCGCCGACTGGCGCAGCCACGCCACCGATCCAGGTGGGGCGCTCGGCGCCGGCGGGCTCGACCTCGGCCAGCGCGGCACCATGGCGCCGCCGCCGGCCGGCGCCGGCCCGGCATCGCCGTACGGCGGCCTGGTCTACGTGGTGAGCGCACCCCAGGCGGCCGCGGGCCTCGCGCTGTGGGGACGACGGGCCGACGCCCCCGCGGCCTGTCCAGTCACGCTTGTGGTGCTCGGCGACTGTACGGTGACGGCAAGCCTCGCGGCGGCCCAGGCGGCGTTCACCGGGGCGCTCGTGGTCACCGGCACGCTCACCGTCGGGGCGCCCCTGCGGGTAGTCGGCGGGGTGTATGCCGGTCGGCTCGTGGTGCGAGCGCCGCTGCAGGTGACGTTCCCGGGCGCGCCCGACGCTCCCGGCGCCCGCGTGGTCCGCGTCGTCTCGTGGCGTCGCTGACCGCCACGACATACACGACCGCGGCCGCCGGCGGCGACGCACCCGCGGGGGCGGCGCCCGGTGACCTGCTCGGCGCGAGCGGCCACTTTGGCCTAAAGCGTGGTGCGCAACGTGCCGACAACCTGCCTGAGAAACAGAGGCGAACGGGGTAGGCCATGGCGAAGAACGGAATGCGTGTGGGTCTCGACCTGGAGCAGTCCTCCATCGCTGCTGTCCAGGTCAAGCCCGGAAAGCAGCACAACGTGCTCACGCATGCTGCGATCCGCGGACTTCCCGAAGGACTCGTGTTCGAAGGCGAGGTCGTCGACGGCGACGCCCTGGCCAACGAGCTCAAAGTCCTCTGGAAAGAGGGCGGGTTCGCAAGCAAGAGCGTCGAGCTCGGCGTAGCGAATCAGAAGATCGTCGTCCGCACGATGGAGTTCCCGCAGATCGACGAAAAGGAGCTTCGGGCCGCGATCGAGTTCCAGGCCCAGGAGCACATCCCGATCCCGGTCGACGAGGCCATCCTCGACTACAAGGTGCTCTCCACGCACGCGGCCGAGGACGGCAGCATCAAGCAGCGCATCCTGCTCGTCGCCGCTCAGCGCGAGATGGTGCGCCAGTTCGTCAACGTGGCCAAGAAGGCCGGTCTCGTCATCAGCGGGATCGACCTGCAGGCCTTCGCGATGATCAGGGCGCTTGCGCCGCATACGCCCTTCATCGACCAGGGCTCTGCCAACGGCAACGGCGCCGAGGTCGTGGCCCTCGTCAACATGGGCGGCGGCATCACCAACCTGGTCATCGCGGCAGGCAACGTCACGCAGTTCACCCGCGTCATCAACCTGGGGGCCGAGACCCTCACGCAGGCGCTCGTGCAGCATCGAGCGGTCTCGTTCGAAGAGGCCGAGGCGCTGCGCATCCAGGTCGGTCTGGCGGGCGAGCAGCCCGACCAGCCGGGCGACCTCACGCCCGAGACCCAGCAGGAGATCCATCAGGTCCTCGACCAGGCGTGCGAGCCCTTCTCCGACGAGCTGCGCCGTTCGATCGACTACTACCACACCCAGGAGCACATGGGGGAGATCTCGCGTCTCGTCCTCACCGGCGACGGCGCCCTCACCCGCAACATCGCATACTGTCTCTCGCAGGCGCTGCATCTCCCCGTCGAGATCGGCAACCCGCTGCGCGAGGTCGGCGAGAACAAGACCAAACTGACCGAAGTCCAGCTCGAGTGGATGGCGCCGCGCCTGGCGATCGCCATCGGGCTGGCTCTCGACGACGAGGGGTAGGCCGCGATGACCCGGATCAACCTCCTTCCACCCGAAGAGCGCACCAGGGCGGCGCGCGAGCAGGGTCTGCTGCTCGCCATCGTCGGCCTCATCGCGCTCGTCGCCGTGCTGGGCGGGCTGTACTTCATGCAGTTCCGTCAGGTCTCGGCCAAGCAGACCCAGATCAACGACGTGTCGGCTCAGATCGACGCCGCCAACATCCAGGTCGCGGCGCTGCGCCCGTATCAGGCCATGCAGACCCAGCGCCAGGCGCTGCAGCTCACGGCCACGCAGATCCTGAACTCGCGGGTCATCTGCTCGAACATCCTCGACGAGATCGGCCTGCTGGTCCCCACGGGCGTGTCGATCCAGACCATGAACCTCACGGTGCCGCCCTACATGGTGGCCGGCGCCAACGACACCAACGCCAGCGCCACGACCAGCTACGGCGCCGACCTCACGATCAACGGCGACTCCAACCTGAGCTCGCTGTACGCCTCGCAGAACCAGGTGGCGGCGTTCCTCACGCAGCTCGGCATGATGCCGCAGCTCATGAACATCAAGCTGGTCTCGGCGACGCAGGCGCAGGGAGGCTACCCCTACGACTGTGTCTTCACGATCACCGCCAGCCTGCGGCCCTTCGCGGCTGCTCCTCCTCTGGCTCCAGCGGCACCCGCGATCGTCATGGGAGGTGGGCAGTGATGAAGCTGCGCAGCCGTGAGCTCTACATCATCGTCGGCGTCGTCGCTGTGGTCGTGGGCGTGCTCTGGTACTTCTTCCTGTACTCGCCCGAGCAGAAGAAGGTCGCCGACCTCAACACCCAGCTCGTCAGCCAGCAGAACGCGCTGCAGCAGACGCAGCTTCAGATCCGCCAGCTCCTGCTCGTCAAGAAGACGGCGCCGCAGGCCGAGGCCGACCTCATCAAGCTCCACGAGGTCATGCCGTCGGAAGCCTCGCTGCCGTCGTTCATCCGGGCCATTACCCTGACCGCTCAGGACTCCGGTCTCACCCTGCTGCAGATCCTGCCGCAGGCCACGGCCGCCGGGGTGCCGTTCTCGGTGCAGCCCATCACGCTCGACTTCAACGGGCGGTACTTCGACGCCGAGGACTTCCTGTACAGGCTCGAGAGCTACGTGAGCCTGCGCAACCAGCAGTTCTCGGTGACGGGGCGCATGTTCTCGGTCGTCTCGATGAGCCTGGGCAAGAGCACCAAGGCGGCGTATCCCGAGATCGACTTCAAGGTCACGATCAACGGCTACCAGTGGACACCGTCCGGGAACGCCACGGCGCTGGCAGGTGCGCAATGATGAAGATCGACAAGTCCAACGTCGTACTCGTGATCGTGGTAGTCGCCGCTCTGGCAGTGGCCTCGGTGGTGGCGGCCCACGGCCGTGGGGCAACGACGGCGCTCGGCACGACCGGCGCCGACAATCCGAGCATGACCGGCCTCGCCGACACCTCGGCGCTCGCCTCCTCCACAGGGAGCGCCGCGACGGCCGCCGATCCCGCCAAGCAGCAGCCGACGCTCGACCAGTTCCACAGCCGCGACCCGTTCATCCAGGCGACCTCCGCGGCCTCGGCTTCGAGCGGCTCGACCAGCCCGACCGCGTCGCCGACGGCCGAAGCCACCCCGGTGGCGGCCGACATCAAGGTGACCACCGTGGCCAAGTCGGGCAACGTCGACGCGACCTACAACGACGAGAAGGTCGGCGACCAGATCCCGCCGGCCGGCGCGATCGTGCAGGTCAAGGCGATCACCGCGAACGCCGTGACCTTCAAGCTGCTCAACAGCTACACGATCGGCGGCGACTCCAGCACGACCACCTTCGACGTGGCCGTCAACTCGCCGACCAGCGTGACGCTCGAGAAGAGCTCGACCAAGACGACGTACATCATCACCGTGCTCGACGTCATCTACAGCAGCAGCTCCAGCTCCAGCAGCTCCAGCTCGAGCAGCTCGAGCTCCAGCAGCTCCTCGGTGAGCAGCGACACCGGTTCGTCGCTCTCGGGCCACGCGATCAAGGCGCTCTCCATCGAGACGACCAACGGCGTGCCGACCGCGACCCTCGTGGTCGACGGTCACACCTACGCCGCGCGCAACGTCGGCTCGGTGATCTCGACCTCGTGGGGCGAGATCAAGATCGTGGGCATCAACGTGCCGGCGCAGACCGTCACCGTCCTGCACGGCGACGTGCAGGTCACGATCCACGTCGGGGACATGGTCAACAAGTAGCGCCGACCCTCCACAGGCACACGCCACGGGGGCGGGCCGCGCAAGCGGCCCGCCCCCGTCGTCGTTGTGTGGGCTCCGGCTGCGCATGTAAGGTAGTCGCCATGTCGACCCTGCGTCACCTGACCGCCGGCGAGTCGCACGGCGCCGGTCTGACCGCCATCGTCGAAGGCTGCCCGGCCGGCCTTGCCCTCGACGCGGCGGCGATCGACGCCGACCTCGCCCGCCGCCAGCTCGGCTTCGGGCGCGGCGACCGCCAGCGCATCGAGCGGGACCGTGTCGCCATCCTGTCGGGCGTGCGGCACGGGCGCACCACCGGCGCGCCGATCGCGCTCGGCGTGGCCAACCGCGACGCTCCCCACTGGGGGGCGACCATGGCTGTCGAGCCGGTGGCCGACCCCGGCGAACCGGTGCGCGTGCCGCGCCCCGGCCATGCCGACCTCACCGGCGCCATGCTCTACGGCCACGACGACCTGCGCGACGTGATCGAGCGGGCCAGCGCCCGCGAGACCGCGGCGCGCGTCGCCTGCGGCGCCGTCGCGCGCCGCCTGCTCTCGCTCGCCGGCTGCACGGTGGGCAGTCACGTGGTCGCCGTGGGCGAGGTCACTGCGACCGTCGCCGCGTCGCCGGCCGGCCTCGAGACCGTCGACGCCGACCCGCTGCGCTGCCTCGACCCCGTCGCCGGCGCCGCCATGCGCGAGGCCGTGATCGCCGCCGGCGAGGCCGGCGACACGCTCGGCGGGGTGTTCGAGGTGGTGGCCTTCGGGTTCGCGCCCGGCGTGGGCAGCTACGCGCAGGCCGACCGCCGGCTCGGCGCTCGGCTTGCGGCGGCCGTGCTCGGCATCCCGGCGATCAAGGGCGTCGAGATCGGCCTCGGCTTCGCAGCCGCCCGGCAGCCCGGGTCGCAGGTGCACGACGAGATCGTCTGGTCCGCGGCCGACGGCTGGGGCCGGTCGAGCAACAACGCCGGCGGCATCGAGGGCGGGATCTCTACCGGCCTGCCGATCGTCGTGCGCGCTGCCATGAAGCCGATCGCCACGCTCATGAGCCCGCTGGGCAGCGTCCGTTTCGGCACGCACGACGCGGCCGCGGCGCACGTGGAGCGCAGCGACGTCTGCGCCGTGCCGGCCGCCGCCGTGGCAGGCGAGGCCGTGATCATGCTCTGCCTGGCGGCCGCCCTGCTCGAGCGCTGCGGCGCCGAGACGGCCGACGAGCTCGTCGCCGCGGTCGCGGCGCTGCACGAGCGCGCCCGGCGGCCGTGAGCGCGGTTGGGCCGGGCGTGAGCACCGGGCGCTCCCCGCGCGCCGCCGCCGGCGGCGCGGGCGGCGTCGCCCTCGTGGGCTTCATGGGCGCGGGCAAGACGCGCGTCGGGCGGCTCGTCGCGCGGCGACTGGGGCGGCCGTTCGTCGACACCGACACGGTCGTGACCGAGCGTCACGGCCCCATTGCGCAGCTCTTCGCCGAGCGCGGCGAAGACGGCTTTCGCGCCCTCGAGCGCGACATCGTCGTGGCCGAGCTTACGAGCGCCCTGGACACGGGCGCCGTCGTGTCGCTCGGCGGTGGGGCGGTGACGATCGCCGACGTGCGGGAGGCGCTCACGCGCCTCCCGCACGTCGTCTGGCTCGACGCGCCGCCCGACGTGCTGTTCGCGCGCTCGCAGTCGGGGACCCGGCCGCTGGCCCGCGACGCGGCCCTGTTCGAGGCGCTCTATGCGCGCCGCCGGCCACTGTACCGCGAGGTCGCCACGGCCACTGTGACCATGGCCGGCCGCGAGCGCCCCGAGCGGGTGGCCGAGCGGGTGCTCACGGCGGTCGCCTCATGACCGTGCGAGACGGCGCCGAAGAGAGCGTGTCGGTGGCGGTCAGCGCGGGCGACGCGCGCTACCGGGTGACGATCGGCGCCGGGCTGCTCGAGCGCCTGGGCGAGCTGTACCTGAGGCCGGGCACGCAGGCCCTCGTGGTGAGCGACGAGAACGTGGCCACGCACTACCTGGAGCCCGCCGCCGCCGCGCTCGAACGCGGCGGCCTGCGCGTCTCGTCGACGGTGCTGCCCGCCGGGGAGCACACCAAGAGCGCCGCGTTCCTGGCGACGCTGTACGACCGTCTCTACGACCTCGGCGCCGGGCGCGGCGACACCGTCGTGGCGCTCGGCGGCGGGGTGATCGGCGACCTCGCCGGCTACGCGGCCGCGACCTTCCAGCGCGGGCTGCACCTCGTGCAGGCGCCGACGACCCTGCTCGCCATGGTCGACGCGGCGGTCGGCGGCAAGGTCGCCGTCGACTTTCGCGACGGCAAGAACTATGTGGGGACCTTCTACCAGCCCGACCTCGTCGTGGCCGACCTGCGGACGCTGACCACGCTGCCCGAACGCCAGGTGCGCAGCGGCTGGGCCGAGGTCGTCAAGCACGGCCTGCTGGCAGGCGGCGCGACGCTGGCGCTGACCGAGGCCGGCGTCGCCCGCCCGGCCGCACCCGAGCCGCGCCTGCTGGCCGCCGACGTGCGCCTGAAGGCCGGCGTCGTGGCTCGCGACCCGCGCGAGACCACGGGCGAGCGCGCTGCTCTGAACCTTGGCCACACCATCGGGCATGCCATCGAGGTGGCCGGTGGGTACGATCTCTTTACGCACGGCGAGGCGGTGGCCCTGGGGCTGCGCGCCGCCCTGCGGCTGTCGGAGACGCTCCGAGACCTCGACCCCGAGGCGGCGCGGCGGGGCCAGCGGCTGCTCTCGGCGGCGGGCCTGCCCGAGCGCCTGACCGGCGTCGCGCCCGCCGACGTGGCGGCGCTCGTTGCGCGCGACAAGAAGGCGGCCGGGGGAGAGGCGCGCTTCGTGCTGCTCGAGGAGCTCGGCAAGCCGGTGACCGGCGTTGCGGTGCCGGCGGAGCTGCAGAGTGAGGTGATCGCGTGGCTGATCGATCGATGAAGGTGCTCTGGCTGCTGCACGGCGTGAACCTCGACATGCTCGGCCACCGCGCCGAGGAGCACTACGGCACGATCACGCTGCCGGAGCTGTGCGCCCGCGTCACGGCCTACGCGGCCGAACGCGGCTTCGAGGTGCGCTGCTTTCAGACCAACCACGAGGGCCGCTTCGTCGAGCAGCTCCACGCCCTTGCCCGGGGCGACGAGCCGGTCGACGCCGTGCTCGTGAACGCCGGCGCCTGGACGCACTATAGCTGGGCCCTGCACGACGCCCTCGAGATGGTGCGCCGCCCGGTCGGCGAGGTCCACCTGTCGGCGATCGAGCGGCGCGAGGAGTGGCGGCGCTCGTCGGTGCTCGCCGACCTCGCCGCGGTGCGCGTGTCGGGCAAGGGTCTCGACGGCTACTTCGAGGCGGTCGACAGGCTCGCCGAGGTGACCGGCGGGTGAGCCGGCGACTCGCCGCGGCGCGCGCGCTGCTCGAGGCCCGGGGCCTCGACGCCGTCATCGTGTCCGACCCGGCCGACGTGCGCTACCTGTCCGGCTTTCGCGGCGACGACACGCTGCTGCTCGTCAGCGGCGACGCGGCGCTGCTCTGCACGGACTCGCGCTACTGGGCGCAGGCCGGCGACGAGGCCGGGCACTTCGAGCTCGTGCGCAGCGAGGGCGGCGACGCGCTCGTGGCCGACCTCCTGGCCGCTTGGGCGGCCAGGCCGAGCGGCGCTGCCGCCGCCCCTCGGCTCGGCTTTCAGGGGGACGTGCTGGCCTACACCGGGTACCGCCGCCTGCGGCGCGCCTTCGCCGGACGCCTGGTGAACCTCGGCGCCCGGGTGAGCGCGCTGCGCCGGGTGAAGGACGACGGCGAGCTCGACCTCATGCGTCGTGCCGCGGCGATCGCCGAGCACGCCCTCGAGGCGGCGGTGGCGGGGGGCCTCGCGGGCCGCAGCGAGCGCGAGGTCGCCTGGGCGATCGAGGCGGCCGTGCACGCGGCGGGCGGCGACGGCCTCGCGTTTCCCACGATCGTGGCGGCCGGTCCCCACGGCGCGCTGCCGCACGCCATACCGGGCAACGCCCTGATCGCGCACGGCGACCTGGTCGTCATCGACATGGGCGCCCGGCTCGAAGGCTACAACAGCGACATCACGCGCACGGTCGCCGTCGGTACCGTGAGCGACGAGGCGCGCCACGTGTACGACGTCGTGTTGCAGGCGCAACTCGCCGGCCTCGGCGCGGTGCGCGACGGGGTGCTGTGCCGTACGGTCGACGGCGCGGCGCGCGGGGTGATCGACGAGGCCGGCTACGGGGAGCGATTCGGCCACGGCACGGGCCACGGCGTCGGTCTCGAGATCCACGAGCAGCCGCGCGTCGGGCGGCGCAGCGGCGACCGGCTGGCGTCGGGCACGGTGATCACGGTGGAGCCCGGCGTGTACCTCGAGGGCCGCCTCGGCGTGCGCATCGAGGATACCGTCGCCGTGACCGACGACGGCTGCGAGCGTCTGACGCGCTCGCCGAAGGAGCTGCGCGTCGTCGAATGAGCCGGCACCGTCCGCCTGCGCTCGCGCGGCCGAGCTCGACCGCACCACGCTCTCGGTCGCTCGTGGCGGGCCGTCGCGGCGATGGCTTTCGTGTATCATGTTGTGCCGGTTCCCAGGGGCGCCCCCGCGGGCGCGCGCCGCGAGCCGCAGGTGAACCTCTTCTTTACGACGAGACCGACCTGGAGAAGGATCCATGGCCGACGTAGTGTCCACCGCCCAGTTCAAGAACGGCATGGCGATCGAGATCGACGGCGAGAACTTCACGATCGTCGAGTTCCAGCACGTCAAGCCCGGCAAAGGCGGCGCGTTCGTGCGCACGAGGGTGCGCAACATCGCGACGGGCGCCGTGCTCGACCGCACCTTCCGCTCCGGCGAGAAGTTCAACAGGGTCCACACGGCCTCGCGCACGATGACCTACCTCTACGCGACCGAAGGCGAGGTCGTGCTCATGGACCCCGAGACCTACGAGCAGGTCTCGGTGAGCCCCGGCATGGCCGGTGAGGCGCTCAAGTGGGTCGCCGAGAACCAGGAGGTCCAGCTCCTGTCGCTGAACGGCGAGCCCGCGGCCGTCGAGCCGCCCAATCACGTCGAGCTCACCGTCACCCACACCGAGCCCGGCCTGCGGGGCGACACGGCGCAGGGCGGCACCAAGCCGGCCACGCTCGAGACCGGGGTCGGCATCCAGGTGCCGCTCTTCATCGAGCAGGGCGAGCGCGTGCGCGTCGACACGCGCACCGGCGGGTACATCACCCGCGTCTGACGCGGGAGCGAGGCCAGGAGGCACCCCGTGCGGGCCAGGCGGATCGGCATCACCGACACGACCTTGCGCGACGCTCACCAGTCGCTCTGGGCCACGCGCATGCGCACCGCCCAGATGCTGCCGATCCTCGAACGGATCGACGAGGTCGGGTATCACTCGATCGAGTGCTGGGGCGGCGCCACCTTCGATGCCTGCCTGCGGTTCTTGGACGAAGACCCCTGGGACCGCCTGCGGCTCGTGCGCAACCATGTGCACCGCACGCCGCTGCAGATGCTGCTGCGCGGCCAGAACCTGGTCGGGTACCGCCACTACGGCGACGACGTCGTGCGCGAGTTCGTGGCGCGCGCCGCCGACAACGGCATCGACATCTTCCGTGTCTTCGACGCGCTCAACGACACGCGCAACTTCGAGACCGCCGCGGCCGCCATCAAGGAGGCCGGCAAGCACTTTCAGGCGGCCGTGGTGTACACGATCTCGCCGGTCCACTCGCTCGACCACTACCTCGACGTGGCCCGCCGCCTGGTCGAGATGGGGGCCGACTCGATCTGCATCAAGGACATGGCGGCCCTGCTGTCGCCGTTCTACGCCGAGCAGCTCATCACGCGCCTCAAGAGCGAGCTCGCGGTGCCGATCCAGCTCCACTGTCACTACATCGGCGGTCTTGCCCCGATGACCTATCTCAAGGCGATCGAGGCCGGCGTCGACGTGATCGACACGGCGACCGTGCCGCTGGCGTTCGGCAACTCGCAGCCGGCCACCGAGATGGTGGTCACGGCGCTGATCGGCACCCCGTACGACACCGAGCTCGACCTCGAGAAGCTGTTCGCCATCGCCAAGTACTTCGAGTCGGTGCGCATCGAAGGCGGCTTCGACCGCGGCGTGACGTCGCTCACGCACATGCAGGTCTACGCGCACCAGGTGCCGGGCGGCATGATCTCCAACCTCGAAGGCCAGCTCAGGGAGCAGAACGCGCTCGACCGTCTGCCCGAGGTGCTCGAGGAGATCCCCGTCGTGCGCGCCGAGGTCGGTTTTCCGCCGCTCGTCACGCCGATGTCGCAGATCGTCGGCACCCAGGCCGTGCTCAACGTGCTGTCGGGCAAACGCTGGCACATCGTGCCCGACGAGATGAAGGCCTACCTGCGCGGGCGCTACGGCGCCTCGCCGGGCGCGGTCTCCGCCGAGATCGTCGAGCGCGTGCTGGGCGACGAGCGACCGATCACCATGCGGCCGGCCGAGCTCGTCGCGGACGAGCTCGACGAGGCGCGGGCCGGCGTCGGCGACCTCGCCCACTCGGCCGAGGACGTGGTCTCCTACGCGCTCTTCCCGCAGACGGCGCGCACCTACCTGGAGCGCCATCGCCTGGGGCCCGAGCACGACGTGTTCGGCACCGAGGTGCCGGCCTACCTGACCTCGCAGATGCAGAGCGCGATGAGCGATGCCGGCGCCGACCGCGTGAAGGACATCATCGACATGGTCGAGGCGAGCGACCTGCAGGAGCTCGTGCTCGAGGAGGGCGATCTGCGCATCACGGTGCGCAAGACGCCGCCCGAGGCGCCCGAAGGCGAGCGCCCCGCGCCGCGCGAGGCGCCGCCCGAAGCGGCGCCCGACACGAACGGCTACCACGTGGTGCGTTCGCCCATGGTCGGCACGTTCTACCGGGCCTCGTCGCCCACCATCGCGCCCTTCGTGTCGGTCGGCGACACGGTGGCCGCCGGCCAGACGCTGTGCATCCTCGAGGCCATGAAGCTCATGAACGAGCTCGGCTCCGACGTCGACGGCGTGGTGCGCGAGGTGCTGGCCGACAACGGCGCCGCCGTCGAGTACGGCCAGCCGCTGTTTGCCATCGAGTCCGCCTGACGGCGGCCGGCATGACGTCTCGCAGACCGAGCCGCAAGCAGGCACGGCGTGACGCGGTCTTCGTCCTGTACCAGCGCGAGGTGACCGACACGCCCGTCGCCACGCTGCTCGAGCGCCGCGCCGAAAGCGAGGGCTACGGGCTCGACGAGTTCACCGAGCGCAGCGTGACCGGCGTGATCGACGGCCAGACGGCGCTCGACGCCGAGCTCGCCGCGAACTCTCCAGCCTGGCCGCTCGCGCGGATCGCGCCGGTCGAGCGCAGCATCCTGCGCCTCGCGCTCTGGGAGCTGCGCAGCGGCGAGACGCCGGCCGCGGTGGCGATCGACGAGGCCGTGCGACTGGCGAAGCGCTACTCGACCGACGAGGCCGCCGCCCTGGTGAACGGCATCCTGGCCGGCGCCCTGCGGTCGGGCGGCGGACCGGAGCAGTGCGCCGGCGAGCCGAAAGGGGGACCGACATGAGTCCAGCGGGTCCGGGAGAGGCGGCCGGGGCACGCCCGGCGCGCGATCGAGGCGCGGCCGTTGGCGCCGGCTCGAAAGGCGACAGCGCCGCCCTGGGCCGGGTCCGCGAGATCGCCGCCGAGCTGCGCGACCTCGAGGAGCGCGCCGGACAGGTCGGCTCGACCGACATCGAGATGAGCCTCTTCGAGCGCGCCGCCGAGCTCGCCGACGAGGCGGCGCGCCTGCTCGAAGAGACCGGCAGGGCGACGTGAGCCGTACGAGCGCGAGCGACGACGCGGCGCCGCCCCGTGCCGGCGGCGGGGCCGAGGACCGGCCCGGCGCGGCGTACCCCGAGGCGCTGCGCACGCTGGTCGAGACGTACCTCGAGCAGCTCGACTTCGGCGCCGCGCCGCCGGCCCGGCCGCTCGTCGAGGCGATGCGCTACTCGCTGCTGGCCGGCGGCAAGCGCATCCGGCCGGTGCTCTGCCTGGCTGTGGCCGAGCGCCTGGGCGAGGCGCCGCAGCGGCTGCTGCCCTTCGCCGCGGCGCTCGAGCTCATCCATACCTACTCGCTGATCCACGACGACCTGCCGGCGATCGACGACGACAGCCTGCGCCGCGGGCGGCCGACCTGTCACGTGATGTTCGGCGAGGACATCGCCATCCTGGCCGGCGACGGCCTGTTCGCCGAGGCCTTCCGTCTGATCACCGACCGTCAGGAGGGCGCCCCGGAGCGCGTCGTGGCCGCCCTGGCAGAGGTGGCGGGGGCCACCGGGGTGCGCGGCATGGTCGGCGGCCAGTACATGGACGTCGCCGCCGCGGTCGGCCGAGACGACGAGCTGCGCCTGCTGCACGCGCTGAAGACGGGCCGCCTGATCGAGGCGTCGGTGGCCGGCGGCGCCCTGCTGTGCGGGGTACGAGGCGAGCAGCTCGAGCTGCACCGCGCCTTCGCCCGCGAGATCGGTCTGCTGTTCCAGATCGTCGACGACATCCTGGACGTCGAGGGCGACGCCGCGGCGCTCGGCAAGACGGCCGGCAAGGACGAACGGCTGGCCAAGACGACCTACGTCTCGCGGCACGGGCTCGAGGGTGCGCACCGGCTGGCCGGAGAGAGTCACGCTCGAGCTCGCGACCGCCTGGTCGAGCTGGGCGGCGACGGCAGAAGCCTCGCGGCGCTGGCCGACTACATCTACCGCCGGCGCTCGTAGCCCGAGCGAACGGCCGGCCGGGCGCTGCCCCGAGGCCCGGTGGTATACTCCGTGGCCAATGGACCAGCTTCTGCGTATCTGCGGTCCCTCCGACCTGCACTCACTGTCTACACTCGAGCTCCAGGGACTCGCGGACGAGATACGCGAGGCGATCCTGTCGTGCGTGAGCGAGGTGGGCGGCCACCTGGCGGCGAGCCTGGGGGCGGTCGAGCTGACGGTCGCGCTCCACAGCGTCCTCGAGAGCCCCCGCGACAAGATCATCTGGGACGTCGGCCATCAGGCGTACGCCCACAAGATCATCACGGGGCGCGCAGAGTGCTTCAACACGATCCGCCAGTACGGCGGCCTGTCCGGCTTTCCGTGCCGCGGCGAGTCCGAGCACGACGTGATCGGCACCGGCCACGCGTCGACTTCGATCAGCTACGGTCTCGGCCTGGTCGAGGCGGTCAAGCTGAGCGGCCGCGCCGACGGCCACGTCGTCTGCGTGATGGGCGACGGCGCACTCACCGGCGGGGTCGCCTTCGAGGCCATGAACCAGGCCGGCCAGCTCCGCACCCCGCTCGTCGTCGTGCTGAACGACAACCAGATGTCGATCAAGCCCAACGTCGGCGCGTTCCAGCTCTACCTCAACCGCTTCCGCCTCGACCCCGGGCTCACCCGGCTGCGCGAGGACATGGAGCGCAGCATCGCCCGCATCCCGGCCATCGGTGCGCGCGCCTACAGCCTGGGCAAGGACGTCAAGGAGAGCATGAAGGCGTTCCTCGGCCCGGGGCTCATCTTCGAGGAGCTCGGCTTCGCCTACATCGGCGTCGTGAACGGTCACGACATCGCCGACCTGCGTCTCGCCATCCAGCAGGCGATCGACACCGAACGGCCGGTGCTCGTGCACGTGCGCACGGTGAAGGGCAAGGGCTACGAGCCCGCCGAGGAGCAGCCGGCCGAGTTCCACGGCATCGGTCCGTTCAAGCTCGCGAGCGGCGAGCGCACGACGGCGGTGCGGGGCTGCACGTACACCGAGGCCTTCGGCCGGGTCATGGTGCGCGAGGCGCGCCGCGACGCGCGCGTGGTGGCGATCACCGCGGCCATGACGCAGGGCACCGGCCTCGAGACCTTCGAGTCCGCGTTCCCGCAGCGCCTGTACGACGTCGGCATCGCCGAGGAGCACGCCGTCGTCTTTGCCGCCGGTCTCGCCCTGGCCGGCATGCGACCCGTGGTGGCCGTCTATTCGACCTTCCTGCAGCGCGCCTTCGACATGCTCGTGCAGGACGTCGCGCTGCAGCGCATCCCGGTCGTCTTCGCGCTCGACAGGGCCGGCCTGGTCGGCGACGACGGTCCCACCCACCATGGCGCGTTCGACCTGTCGTATCTGCGCCTGATCCCCGGTCTCGTCGTCATGGCGCCGTCGAGCCAGGCCGAGCTGCAGCACATGATCCACACGGCGTTGCTGCACGACGGACCGGTGGCCGTGCGCTACCCGCGCGGCCTGGCGGCGCCCTTCGACGAGCCGGCCGAGCTCACGGCGCTCGAGATCGGCACGGCGCGGGTGCTGCGCGAGGGCCGCGAGGTCGCGCTCGTGGGGATCGGCACGGGCGTCGACATCGCCCTGCGCGCCGCCGCCCTGCTCGACGAAGCCGGCACGCATGCCACCGTGGTCGACGCACGCTTCGTCAAGCCGCTCGACAAGGCCCTTCTCGACGAGCTCGCCGACACGCACGCGCGCATCGTCACGATCGAGGAGAACGCCCTCGCCGGCGGCTTCGGCAGCGCCGTCATCGAGCATCTGGCCGACGCCGACGTGCGTGTGCGCCGCTTCGGCCTGCCCGACCAGTTCGTGGCCCACGGCGACCGCGAGCGCCTGCTCGTCGACGTCGGCCTCACGTCCGAGGCCGTCGCTGCCGCCGTCCTCGAACGCCAGCCCGGTCTCATCCACATCTCCTGACCCGTGAAGGAGCGGCTCGACACGCTGCTCGTGGCGCGCCGCCTCTTTGCCACGCGCTCGCAGGCGCGCGCCGCGGTGCTGGCCGGCGAGGTGTCGGCCGGTGGGCGGCGCCTCGACAAGCCGGGAGAGCTCGTGGCGCCCGACAGCGAGCTGACGGTGGCCGCTCGGCCGCGCTACGTGTCGCGCGGCGGCGACAAGCTGGCGCATGCGCTCGCCGCGCTCGCCGTCGACGTCGCGGGCGCCGAGGTCTGCGACCTGGGCAGCTCCACGGGCGGCTTCGTCGACTGTCTGCTGCAGCACGGGGTGCAGCGGGTGGTCGCGGTCGACGTGGGCTACGGCCTGCTCGACTACCGGCTGCGCGGCGACCCCCGCGTGACCGTGCTCGAGCGCACCAACGGTCGCCATCTGACGTGCGATCGTCTGCCCTTTGCACCCGACTTCGTCACCGCCGACGTGTCGTTCATCTCGCTGCGGCTGGCCCTGGCCCCTGTGCTAGAATGCGCCCGCGCCGACTATCGCGGCCTCGTGCTCGTCAAGCCGCAGTTCGAAGCCGGCCGTGACCTCGTGGGCAAGGGCGGCGTCGTGCGCGACCCGGCCGTTCACCTGCAGGTCGTCGCCGGCTTCGGCGCGTGGCTCGAGCAACGGGGGGCAGCGGTGCTCGGCGCGTGCGACTCCGGACACCCCGGTCCGAGGGGCAACGTGGAATACTTCGCGTACTTCTGCGACGCGCGCAGCCCGCTTGCCGCGGCACGCATCGACGCGCGCCTGGTGGCGAGCGCGGCGGTCGAGGCCGTCCATGGCTGAGGCTCTGCGGCGGGTCGCCGTGCTCACCCACACCGATCCCCGCACCACGGCGCAGACCCTGCGCGAGCTCGCCGCCGAGGCGCACCGCCTCGGTCTCGAGCTCGTGGCGCCGCTCGACGAAGGCGCCAAGCACGGCTTCGACGCCACCGACGGCTTTCGCGTGGTCGGCGACGACGAGCTGCGCTCGGTCGACCTCTGCCTCGTCCTGGGCGGCGACGGCACCATCCTGCGCGCCCTGGGGCGCATGCTGGGCAGCGGCGTGCCCACGACCGGCGTGAACTTCGGCAACGTCGGGTTCCTCGCCGGCCTGCGGCGCAGCGACTGGCGCGAGGGGCTCGAGCGCATCGTGAGCGGCAACTACACGATCATCGAGCTGCTCACCGTCGAGGCCCGCCTGAACGGCGCGCGCTTCGCCGCCGTCAACGACATCGTCTTCGCACGGGTGCGCTCGCAGCGGGTTGTGCGCCTGGTCTACGAGGTCTCCGGCACGCGGGTCGGCGAGATGCTCTGCGACGGCATGATCGTCGCCTCACCGGCCGGCTCGACGGCCTACAACCTCTCGTGCGCCGGCCCTCTCGTCGTATGGGACGCCGACGCCCTCGTCCTCAACTTCATCGCCCCTCACTCGCTCGGTTTTCGGCCGCTCGTGCTGCGCCCCGATCACGTCATCCGCGTGCGCAACTCATCGGCCACTGACGAGGCCGAGATCCTGGCCGACGGCACCGAAGTCGGCCGTCTGTGCTGCGGCGAGACCATCGAGATCACCGCCGGCGCCACGCGCGCCCGGCTGCTCGTGACGGAGGGCGGCTCGTTCTACCACAACGTCGAGGAGAAGCTCTTCAACCGGGCGAGCCACGTCTTCTAGCCGTGCTCGCCGAGCTCGCCATCGACGACCTCGTGCTCATCGCCCGGGCGCGCCTCGAACTCGCCCCCGGCCTCAACGTGATCACCGGCGAGACCGGCGCAGGCAAGACGCTGCTCACCCAGGCCGTGGGGCTGCTGCTCGGGCAGAAGGGCGAGGAGAGCCTGGTGCGGCCGGGCCGCGAGCACGCCCTGGTCGAAGCCGTGTTCGACGACGACGGCGAGACGCTGGCCGTCGCGCGCCGGGTGGCGCGCAGCGGCCGTTCGCGGGCGTTCGTCGACGGTCTCGTGTCGTCGCTCGCCGCCGTCGAGGTCGCGCTGCGCGACCGGGTCGCCTTCTACGGCCAGCTCGAGCACGCCCGGCTGCTGCAGCTCGACCGCCAGCTCGACCTGCTCGACGCCTGGGCTGGTCCCGCCGTGGTCGGCCTGCTGACCGACTACACGGCGGCCTGGTCGCAGGCGCAGGAGGTCGCTCGCGAGCTCGCCGCGCTGCGCGGCGAGGGCCGCGACCGCGAGCGCGAGCTCGACCTGCTGCGCTTTCAGACCGACGAGATCGAGGCGGCCGCGGTCGAACCCGGCGAGGACGAGGCGCTCAAGGCCGAGCGCGAGCGCCTGCGCCACGCCGAGAAGCTCGTCGAGCGCGTGGGGGGCGCCGCCCAGCTGCTGCGCGACGACGGCGCCGCCGGCGGCGGTCTCGACGCGCTGCGTGCCGCCGAGCGCCTGCTGGCCGAGGCCGAGGCGCTCGACCCTTCGCTGTCGGCCACGGCGGCGCGCCTGGCCGCGCTCACGGCCGAGGCCGACGATCTGCTCGCGGCGTTGCGCGGCTACCTCGACGAGCTCGACGTCGACCCGGCCCACCGCGACGCCGTCGAGCTGCGCTACGACCGCCTCAGCCTGCTCGCCCGCAAGTACGGCGGCTCGGCCGACGCCGTCCTCGCCTTCGCCGCCGAGGCGAGCGAGCGGCTCGCGGCGCTCGAGCGCGAGCAGTCCGACGAGTCCGATCTCGTCGAGCGACTCGACGCCGCCCACGAGCGCGTCGGCGTCGCGGCCGCCGAGCTCTCGCAAGCGCGCGCCGCGGCGGCGCCGGCCTTCGCCGCCGCGGTGGCCGGCGAGCTGCGCGGCCTGGCCATGCCGCACGCACGCTTCGACGTCGAGCTGCGCGCGCGCGGCGACGGCGTCGCGGGGCTCGGCCCGCGCGGCCGCGACGAGGCCGAGTTCCTGTTCTCGGCCAACCCCGGCGTGCCGCCGCGGCCGCTGCGCGAGACGGCCTCGGGCGGTGAGCTGTCGCGCGCCATGCTCGCCATCAAGAGCCTGGTCCACCTGGGTCACGACGTCCGCACGCTCATCTTCGACGAGGTCGACACCGGCATCGGCGGGGTGACCGCCAACGTTCTGGGCGCGCGCCTCGCGGCGCTCGCCCAAGCCGCCCAGGTGGTGTGCATCACCCACCTGCCGCAGGTCGCCGTGTTCGCCGACCGCCACTTCGTCATCCGCAAGACGGCCGACCTCGCGGCCGACACCACCGAGACGCTCGTCGACATGGTCGACGGCGACGATCGTCTCGACGAGCTCGCCCGCATGCTCGGCGGCGAGGCCGGCGACGCCTCGGCGCGCGAGCACGCCCGCAACCTGCTCGACCGAGCGCGCGTCACGCGCGCCGGCTAGGCGCGGCACGGCGTCGTGCGCGCTCCGGCGCCGGTCGCGCCGCGCGCCGGGCCCGTTCCCTTGTGGGGCGTCACCCCTTTGGTATACTTGCTCCCCGAAGTGACGTCAGGGCTTGCCTTACACCCGCTCCCGACGGCCCGCCGGTATCGGGCAGAGCCCAGCACCCACCGAATCGACTCCTCGAGCCTCGACCGTCGTCGCGCCTGCGCGTGCGCCGGCGGCGTCCGGTCGCGGGGCGCAGCGGCAACGACGACGTGGCCGGCGGCCACAAGCGAGGGGGCATGGCAAAACACATCTTCGTGACCGGGGGCGTGGTGTCCGGCCTCGGCAAGGGCATCACGGCGGCGTCGATCGGACGGCTGCTCAAGGCACGCGGGCTCAAGGTGGCCAACCAGAAGTTCGACCCGTACATCAACGTCGACCCGGGCACGATGAGCCCCTACCAGCACGGCGAGGTGTTCGTCACCGAAGACGGCGCCGAGACCGACCTCGACCTGGGGCATTACGAGCGCTTCATCGACGAGTTCGTCGAGCGCGACTCCAACATCACGACCGGCGGCATCTATAACGCGGTCATCCAGAAGGAGCGCCGCGGCGACTTTCTCGGCGGCACGGTGCAGGTCATCCCGCACATCACGAACGAGATCAAGAGCAGGGTGCACCGGCTCGCCCAAAAGCTCGACGTCGACGTGCTGATCACCGAGGTCGGCGGCACCGTCGGCGACATCGAGAGCCTGCCGTTCCTCGAGGCCATCCGTCAGTTCCGCAAGGACATCGGGCGCGAGAACGTGGTGTACGTGCACGTCACGCTGGTACCGGTGATCGGCGTGGTGGGCGAGCCCAAGACCAAGCCCACGCAGCACAGCGTCGCCGAGCTGCGCGAGATCGGCATCCAGCCCGACATCATCGTGGCGCGCTCCGAGGAGCCGCTCTCGCGCGGCATCCGCGACAAGATCGCGCTGTTCTGCGACGTCGAGCCCGAGGCCGTCGTGTCGGCGGCCGACGTCGACGACATCTACAAGGTAGTGCTCACCATGCACGACGAGCGGCTCGACGAGCTCGTCCTGCGCAAGCTCGGTCTGCCCGACGGCGAGCCCGACCTCGCCGACTGGCGCAGCCTGGTCGAGAGCATCGACGCCTGTCGCGAGCCGGTCACCATCGCCCTCGTGGGTAAATACGTGCAGCTCCACGAGGCCTACCTGTCGGTCTGGGAGGCGCTCAAGCACTCGGCCATCCGCCATCGCCGCCGGCTGCGTATCCTGTGGGTCGACTCCGAGGAGCTCACGCCGCAGACGATAGTCGAGCGTCTGGGCAGCGCCGACGGGGTGATCGTGCCGGGCGGCTTCGGCATGCGCGGCGTCGAGGGCAAGATCGAGGCCATCCAGTACTGCCGCGAGCACCGTGTGCCGTTCCTGGGCGTGTGCCTGGGCATGCAGTGCGCCGTGATCGAGTTCGCGCGCAACGTCTGCGGCATGGCCGGGGCCAACTCGTGGGAGTTCGACGAGGAGACGCCCTATCCGGTGATCGACCTGCTGCCCGAGCAGAAGGGCGTCGAGGACATGGGCGGCACCATGCGCCTGGGCGGCGAGACGGTGCGCCTGGTGCCCGGCACCCGCGCCCAGGCGGCCTATGACGCCGCCGAGGTGCGCGAGCGCCACCGCCACCGCTTCGAGGTCAACAACGACCTGCGGCCGCGCATCGAGGCGGCCGGTCTCGTCGTGTCGGGCACCACGCCCGACGGCCGCCTGGTCGAGATCGTCGAGCTGCCCGATCACCCCTGGTTCGTCGCCTCGCAGTTCCACCCCGAGTTCAAGTCGCGGCCCACCCGGCCGGCGCCGCTGTTCCGCGAGTTCGTCGGCGCCGCCGCGCGCTACCACAACGAGCGCGAGGGGGAGCTCGAGGAGTCGTGGGCGCAGAGCTAGACCGCCTGCTCGACCTGTTCGTGCGCCTCGTCGAGACGCCCTCGCCCTCGGGCCACGAGCGCGCCGTCGCCGATCTCATCCTCGCCGAGCTGCGCGACGTCGGCTACGAGCCCGTCGAAGACGATACGCGACCGCAGACGGGCTCAGACAGCGGCAACATCGTCGTGCGGCTGCCCGGCGAGGGCCGCGGCACGCCGATCGTGGTCGCCGCCCACATGGACACCGTCACGGTCGACGGGCCGATCCGAGCCGTCGTCGAGGGCGGCGTGGTGCGCAGCGCCGGCGACACCATCCTCGGCGGCGACGACAAGGCGGCCTGCACGGCGCTGCTTGCCGTGCTCGCCGACCTGGCCGGCGCGCCGCCGCCCTGTGCGCTCACCGCCGTCTTCACGACCTGTGAGGAGATCGGCCTGCGCGGCGCCAGGGCGCTCGACGTGGCCGGTCTCGGCGCACGCGCCGGCTTCGTCTTCGACGAGGCCGGCCCGGTGGGCGACGTGATCACGCGGGCGCCCTCACAGAAGATGCTGACCGCCGACTTCCACGGCGTCGCGGCGCACGCCGGCATCGCGCCCGAACAGGGGCGCAGCGCGATCGCCGCGGCGGCCGCCGCGGTGGCCGGCATGCGGCTGGGCCGCATCGACGACCTGACGACCGCCAACGTCGGCCTGATCAGCGGCGGCAGCGCCGTCAACGTCGTGCCCGAGCGCTGCCGAGTCGAGGCCGAGGTGCGCAGCCACGACGGCGCCCGCCTGGCCGCGCACACGGCCCATCTGGTCGACGCGGTCGAGCTCGCGGCCGGCCTCGCCGGCATCGACGTCGAGGTCACCGTGCGCGACGCCTTCACCGGCTTCGCGCTGGCCGACGAGGCCCTGCCGGTGCGCCTCGCGGCCGCCGCGCTGCGCGACATCGGCGTCGAGCCGCGCCTCAAGCTGAGCGGCGGCGGCTCCGATGTGAACGTCTTCAACGCCGCCGGCCTCGCGAGCGTCAACCTGAGCGTCGGCATGGAGCAGATCCACTCGCCCGACGAGTACCTGCCGGTCGAGCGCCTGGGCGACGCCTACCGGCTGCTGCACGCGCTGGTGCGCGCGGCCGCGGCCGCCGCGTAGCATGCCGCCCGAGCCGGCCGGCGACCCGGCCGTCGACGACTACCTCGCCTACCTCGCCTTCGAACGCGCCCTGCGGCCCAACACCGTGTCCGCCTACCGGCGCGACCTGGCCGCCTTCGCGGCGTGGCTCTCTGGCCGCGCAGCGCCTCGCGAGGCCGCCGGCGGTGCCGCGCCCGCGCCGGTCGCCGCGGCCACCGACGACGACGTCTACGGCTACTTCGCCGGGCCCGGCGGCGACGGCGCGACCACCAGCGTGGCGCGTCGCATGGCCGCCGTGCGCGGCCTGTACCGGTACCTCGTGCGCGAGCGCGGCCTGCAGACCGACCCGGCCGTGCACCTGACCACGCCCAAGCACCCGCGCCATCTGCCGCGCGTGCTGCGCGTCGACGAGGTCGAGACCGTGCTCGGCGGCGTGCCGCTCGAGGGCCCGCTCGCCGAGCGCGACCGCGCGCTCCTCGAGCTGCTGTACGGCTGCGGCCTGCGCGCCGCCGAGATCGTCGGCCTGCGCCTGGCCGACGTCGACATCGAGGGCGGCCTTTTGCGCTGCCTGGGCAAGGGCGACAAGGAGCGCGTGGTGCCGCTCGGCGCGCCGGCGGCGGCGGCCGTGGGCCGCTACGCGGCCCACGGCCGCCGCGCCCTCGCGCGCGGCCGGCGCCACGACGAGCTGTTCCTGAACGCGCGCGGCCGGCCGCTCACCCGGCAGGGCCTCGACTACGTGCTGCGTCGCACGCTCGCCCGGGTGGGCTACGAGGGCCGGGCGAGCGCTCACACGTTCCGCCACAGCTTCGCCACGCATCTCGTGCAGGGCGGCGCCGACCTGCGCGCCGTGCAGGAGATGCTGGGCCACAGCGACATCGCCACGACCGAGGTCTACACGCACGTGACCGCCGAGCACCTGCGCGAGGTGTACTACAGCACCCATCCGCGCGCCCGGCGCAGACGGACGCCGGTCGCGCCGGCCGGCGGCCCGGTCGGCCAAGGCCGGCCGGTCGCCGGCGGCACGACGCCGCCCGGCCGCAGCGAAGCGCGCGTCCCGGAGGGCGACGGAGTGGGGGAGGGGCCATGACCCGCGTGCTGGTGTGCGTGCTCGACGGCGTGGGCGCCGGCGAGGCGCCCGACGCGGCCGCCTACGGCGACGTCGGCTCGGACACTCTGCGCCACGTGCTCGAGGCGAGCGACGTGGCGCTGCCCAACCTCACGTCGCTCGGCCTCGGCGAGGTCGTGGGGCTGCCGCTCGGCGCGCCGCGCGCCGACGCCACCTACGGCCGCCTGCGCGAGCGCGGCGCCGGCAAGGACACGACGACCGGCCACTGGGAGATGATGGGCGTCACCCTGACGCGGCCGTTCCCGACCTACCCGCACGGCTTCCCGGCCGAGGTCATGGTGCCCTTCACGGCGGCCATCGGCCGCGGCGTCCTGGGCAACGTGCCGGCGTCGGGCACGGCCATCATCGAGCAGCTCGGCGACGAGCACGTGGCGAGCGGCAAGCCGATCGTCTACACGTCGGCCGACTCGGTGTTTCAGATCGCTTGCCACGAGGACGTCGTGCCGGTGGCCACGCTCTACGAGTGGTGCGCGCTGGCGCGCGGCATCCTGCGGGGGTCGCATGCCGTGGGCCGGGTGATCGCCCGGCCCTTCGCCGGCGGCCCCGGCGCCTACGCGCGCACGCCGCGCCGCCGCGACTTCTCGCTATCGCCCGCCGGCGTCACGTACCTCGACCTCCTCGCGGAGCGCGGCGTACCGGTGATCGGCGTCGGCAAGATCGGTGAGATCTTCACGCAGCGCGGCGTGAGCGTCGACGACCACACGACCGACAACAGGGCCGGCCTGGCGGCCTGCCGGCGTCACCTGGGCGAGCTGCGTCACGGACTTGTCTTCGCGAACCTCGTCGACTTCGATCAGACCTGGGGTCACCGCAACGACGTGCCCGGTTTCGCCGCCGGGCTGCGTGCGGTCGACGACGCCGTCCCCGGCCTGCTCGGCGAGCTTGCGCCGGGCGACCTCGCCGTGTTCTGCGCCGACCACGGCGTCGATCCGACGACGGCCAGCACCGACCACTCCCGCGAGTACGCGCCCCTGCTCGCCTGGGGGCTGCGCGGCGGTCGCTATGACGGTCACTTCTCTGACGTGGGCGCCACCGCGTTCGCCCGCCTGACCGGCGTAAGGCCGCCGCTCGATGGGGGCGTGATCCCCTGAGCGCCCGGCTGCGGCTGCCGCGCGCCGACCTCGCCGTCGTCTCGGGCTCGGGTCTCGCCGTCGTTCCGGCCGGCGCCGAGGTCGTCGACGAGCTCGACTACAGATCCCTCGGCTGGCCGACGAGCGCCGTCGCCGGGCACCCCAACCGCGTGCTCGTCGCCGCCTGGGCTGTTCAGGGCCGGCCGGCGGTGCGCCTGCTGCTCGCCGGCGGGCGCTGCCATCTGTACGAGGGCTGGACGGCGCGCCGTCTGGCCCGCCCCGTCGACGACCTCGCCGGCGCCGGCGTGCGCGGGCTCGTGGTGACGAACGCCGTAGGGGCGCTCGACCCGACGCTCGAGCCCGGTGACGGCGTCGTCGTCACCGCCGTCACCGACCTGCAGGGGGCGCTGCGCGGGCCGGTGCGCGTGTCGCCGGTGGTCGGCGACGAGGCCGCCGGCGCGCTGGCGCGGGCGCTGGCGCCCGCGCTCCGCGTGCGCACCGGCCGCTACGTCGCCGTGCCCGGCCCGCACTACGAGACGCCGGCCGAGGCCGCCTGGCTGCGCGGCTTCGGCGAGGTCGTCGGCATGTCGGCCACCGTCGAGGTCCGCGCCGCCCGGCGGCACGCTCTGCCTGTGCGTATGCTGTCGCTCGTCGCCAACCGCTCGGGAGCCGCCTCGGATCACAGCGCCGTGCTCGACGCCGGCACGCGGCTCGAGGCGCGCCTGGCCGCGGCGCTTGCGACGCTCACCGCGGCGTTCCTCGAGGAGTGCGCGTGACGATCGACGTGGTCCACGACCTGATCGCGCCCAAGCGCGACGGCGCCGAGCTCGACGAGGCCGCCCTGCGAGCCTTCGTCGGCGGGGTCGTCGACGGCTCGATCCCGCCGTACCAGGCGAGCGCCCTGCTCATGGCGATCGTCCTGCGCGGCTTCTCGGCGGCCGAGACCCTGGCGCTCGCTCGCGCCATGGTCGACAGCGGCAAGGTGCTCGACCTGTCCGTGCTCGGCCGGCCGGTGCTCGACAAGCACTCGAGCGGCGGGGTCGGCGACAAGGTCACGCTCGTGCTGGCACCGCTCGTCGCCTCGTGCGGCGCCCTCTTCGGCAAGATGTCGGGGCGCGGCCTGGGCCACACCGGCGGGACCCTCGACAAGCTCGAGTCGATCCCGGGCTTTCGCGTGCAGCTCTCGCAGGGCGACTTTCTGCGCCAGATCGAGCGCATCGGCGTCGCCGTCGTGAGCCAGAGCGAGCGGCTGGTGCCGGCCGACCGCGTGCTCTACGCGCTGCGCGACGTGACCGGCACCGTCGAGAACCCCGGCCTGATCGCGGCCAGCATCATGGCCAAGAAGGTGGCCAGCGGCACGTCGGCCCTGGTGCTCGACCTGACCGTCGGCGCCGGCGCCCTGAGCGCCACGACGGCCGACGCCCGGGCGCTCGGCGAGCTCTGTCGCCTGATCGGCCGCGACCACGGCCGCGAGGTGAGCTGCCTGTATACGGCGATGGACGCGCCGCTCGGCCGCGCCGTTGGCAACCGGCTCGAGGTGGAAGAGGCCTGGGAGGTGCTGAGCGGCGGCGGGCCCGCAGACGTGCGCGAGGTCGTGCTCGAGCTGGCCGCCATGCTCCTCGGGCTCTCCGACCTCGGCCTCGACGAAGGCGCCGCCCGGGCGCGTGCCGACGAGGCCCTCGCCAGCGGCCGGGCGGCCGAGTGGTTCGAACGCTGGGTCGCCGTGCAGGGCGGCCGCTTCAAGCCGGGTGAGTTCCACCGGCTGGCCGACGATCCGGTCGTCGCGCCGCGCGCCGGCTTCGTGACGGCCGTCGACGCCCGCGCCGTGGGCCGCGCGGCCCAGGCCGCGGGCGCCGGCCGCGGCCGCGCCGACGACGAGATCGACCCCGCCGCCGGCGTCCTCGTCGACGCGCCGCTCGGCAGCGCCGTCGCGGCCGGCGATCCGCTGGCTCGGGTGTTTTCGCGGCGGCGCGACGCGCGCGCCGCCGCGGCACGGTCGCTGGGCACGGCCTTCACCATCGGCGAGCGGCCGCCGCCGGCGCGCAGCGTGGTGCTCGGCCGCGAACCGGCCGCAGGACCGTTCGCCGGGACGGCCTCCTGATGCGCGTCGTGGGTGGGCGCTGGCGCGGCCGGCGCCTGACGGCGCCGGCCGGCCGCGGCACCCGCCCGACGGCCGACCGGGTGCGCGAGGCGGTGTTCGACGTCCTCACGGCGCTGCGCCTGAGCGAGGTGGTCCAGGGCGGCGCCGAGCCGGGCGAGCCCTTCGCCGGCCTAAGCGTGCTCGACCTGTTCGCCGGCAGCGGTGCGCTCGGCATCGAGGCGCTGTCGCGGGGCGCCGCGACCTGCGTGTTCGTCGAGCGCGACGCCGCCGCGCTGCGCGCCCTGCGGGCGAACTTGGCGGCGCTCGCGGTGGCGCCGCCGGTCGGCGACGTGCGGGCTCTCGACTATCGCCGGGCGCTCGAGGCTGACCTCGCCACGGCGAGACGGTATAATCTCGTGCTCGTGGACGCGCCCTATGCGCTGTACCCGGCGGCCGAGGTCGAACTTGCGCTGCGGCTGCCGGGTGTGCTGTGCGCGGGGGGCGTCGTGGCGGTCGAGACGGCCAGGGACCGGGCCGTGCGGCTGCCGCTCGCGGAGCTGCGCGTGAGGCGCTACGGCGACACGTGGGTCACCTTCCTGCAAGCGAGGTCTTGAGCGTGCCGAGCAACGTCACCGCGATCTGTCCGGGGACCTTCGACCCCGTCACGGTCGGTCATCTCGATATCATCACCCGGGGCGCCCACACGTTCCGGCGCGTCGTCGTGGGCCTGATCGAGTATCCGGTGCGCAAGCAGACGATGTTCACGCCGGCCGAGCGCGCCGAGTTCCTGCGCCAGGCCGTGGCCGACTACCCCAACGTCTACGTCGACCGCTTCAACGAGCTCGTCGTCGAGTTCGCCCGCCGCTGGCAGGCCAACGTCATCCTCAAGGGGCTGCGCGCCATCTCCGACTTCGAGTACGAGTTCGCGATGGCGCAGCTCAATAGGAAGCTGGCGCCCGACATCGAAACCATCTTCATGATGGCCTCGCCGCAGCACGCCTTCCTGAGCTCGAGCGGCGTGAAGGAGATCGCCACATTCGGCGGGTCGGTCGACGACCTCGTACCACCGGCGGTGGCCCGCAGGTTCGCCGAACTGTTCCCGCGAAAGGCTTAAAGCGCCTCGAAGGAGAGGTAGGTCAGCATGGACGTGCTGGTTCTGATCGACAAGTTGGACGACCTCATCCACAACGCGCGCTCGGTCCCCCTCACCGACAGCGTCATGATCGACCGCGAGGAGATCTACGACCTGCTCGATCAGATGCGCTCGACGATCCCCGAAGAGGTCAAGCAGGCACGCTGGATCGTCAAGGAGCGCCAGGAGATGCTCTCCGAGGCCAAGCAGGAGTCGGAGCGCATCGTGGTCGAGGCGCGCGAGAAGGCCGAGCAGATGGCCGGTCAAGAGGAGATCGTGCGCGTGGCCGAGCGCCAGGCCCACGAGATCGTCGAAGACGCGCGCGAGCGCGAGCGCGAGATCCGCCTCGGCGCCGAAGACTACGCCGACGAGGTGCTGGGTAACCTCGAGGTCAATCTCGACAAGTTCCTGGCGGCCGTGCGTCGCGGGCGCGAACGCCTGCAGACCCCCTCGCTCGGTCCCGAGCCCCAGGAGTAGACACTCCGCGACGGGCAGACCGTCCGTCCGGGCCAGAGGGCAAGGCAGTGCGCCGGTTCAACATACGCACGCTCTCGCTGGGGGAGCGCAACGAGGCCGAGCGGCGCCTGTTCTGCGAGATCGCCCCCTTCACGCTCGGCGGTCTCGACTACGAGGTCGAGGGGGGCGGCGTCGAACTCGACTTCTCGCTGAGCAAGGTCGGTCGACGGGTGACCGTGCGCGGCGTGGGCGTTGCGCGGCTCCTGGGGCCGTGCGAGCGCTGTCTCGCCGACGCCCGGGTCGAGGTGCCGGTGCGCTGCGTCGACTACGTCGCCGACGGCGACTCCGAGGGCGACGACGACGAACCGTACGTGGCGGGTTACGTGCTCGAGCTCGAGCGCTGGGTGCGCGACGCGATCGCCGAGGCCCTGCCGACTCGGCTCCTGTGCCGCGACGACTGCCGCGGGCTGTGCCCCGTCTGCGGCGTCGACCTGAACGCGCTCGCCGGCGAGCACGTCCACGACGAGGATCCGTGAGCCGGGCGACGACTCGGACTGGGCGCGGCCGGGGAATCTTCACCCGAGAGCGGGACGCCCGGTGCCGGCGGGAACGCGGCACGATTTGGACACGGGGGCGCGGCAACGGTAAAGTAGAGCGTCCGCGAACCGAGAAGTGAGACACGATGCCAGTTCCCAAGAGAAAGACCTCGAAGAGCAAGCGCGACTCGCGTCGCGCCCAGCACAAGCTCAGCGTCGAGACCGCCAGCGTCTGCCCGCAGTGCAAGAGTCCCAAGCTTCCTCATCGGGCCTGCCCGAAGTGCGGCACCTACAAGGGCCGCGAGGTCATCCCGCTCGAGACCGAGAAGAAGAAGTAGCGGACCCTGAGGAACGCCTGAGGCCGGCGCTCCACGTGGCCGGCCGCCTCTACGGAGCGTGCCCATGAGATCGCTCTACATCGCCTCGACCGAAGGGAGCGGCGGCAAGACGACGCTCGCGGTCGGCCTGTCGCTCGCCCTGCGCGCCCGCGGCCTCGACGTCGGCTACTTCAAGCCGGTCGGCATCGTGCCCAAGGGCGGCACCGGTGATCTGGTCGACGACGACGCGCGCTTCGTCGCCGAGGTGCTCGGCATCGACACGCCGCTCACTGACCTCTGTCCGATCGTGCTCGACGAAGGCGCTCTGCACGACGTGCTGGCCGGCTCCGACGTCGACACCCTGGCGCGCGTGGCGGCCGCCTACGAGCGGGTACGCACGGGTCACGACATCGTCGTGTGCGAAGGCCTCGGCGAGATCTGGCAGGGGCGTTTTCTGCAGGCGAGCGGCGCCGACGTCGTCGCTCGCCTCGACCTGCGTGCGCTCATCGTGGCGCGCTTCGCCGGCGCCCGCCTGCTCGACGACGTGTGCTACGTCAAGGACGGCCTCAAGGACGCCCTGCTCGGCGCCGTCTTCAACATGGTGCCCGACTCGCGCCTCGCGCTCGTGCGAGGCGAGTACGTGCGCTTTCTCGACGAGCAGGGCATCGCGACCTACGGCGTGCTGCCCGCCAGCCAGCGGCTGGCGGCGGTGACCGTCGCCGAGATCGTGGCCGCGCTCGGCGCGACCTACATCTGCGGCGAAGAGCACGGCGACGCCGTGGCCGAGACGTATCTCATCGGCGCCATGAGCCCCGAGCACGCGATGCGCTATTTTCAGAACGCGGCGCACAAGGTCGTGGTGGTGGGCGGCGACCGCTCCGAGATCATCCTCGCCGCCCTCGAGACGCCGACCGCGGCCATCGTGCTCACCGGCAACTACGTGCCGAGCCCCGCTGTGCTGGGCCGCGCCGACGAGCTCGGCGTGCCGATCGTGTCGGTCGCGAGCGACACGGTCACGGCGATCGACGGCATCAGGCGGCTGTTCGGCCAGCTCGGCGTACACGACCGGCGTAAGCTCGATCTGATCGCCGGCGAGATCGCCGAGCACGTCGACCTCGATCGCCTGCTGACCGACCTCGGCCGGTAACGCGTGGGCAGGGTCTTAACCCCGCACGACATCCAGGCTGCGCTCACGGCGCAGAAGCCCGGCGTGGTCGTGCGCGTGGCGGTCGACGCCCTGGGCGGCGATCACGCCCCCGAGGCCGTCGTCGACGGCGCCCTGCGGGCGGCCGGCGAGCTGCTGCACGTCGTGCTGGTCGGCCCCGAGGAGCGGCTGCGCGAGCTCGTGCCGGCCGGCCATCCGCACGTCGAGATCGTGGCGGCGGCCGACAGGATCGGCTCGGGAGACGAGCCCGTCGAGGCGGTCCGCGGGCGGCCCGGGTCGTCGCTCGTGGTCGCCGCCCACCTGGTCGCCGACGGCCGCGCCGACGCCTTCGTGACCATGGGCAACACGGGCGCCGCACTCGCGGCCGGCCTGCTCCACGTGCACCGCATCAAGGGCGTGCTGCGCCCGGCGCTCTGCACGCTGCTGCCGGCGGTGCCCCTGCCCGTCGTGTTCCTCGACGCGGGGGCGAACGCCGAGGTGCGCCCCGAGGGGCTGCGCCAGTTCGCCATCCTCGGCCAGGTGTTCGCCCAGGAGATGCTCGGCATCGAGCGCCCCAGCGTCGGGCTGCTGTCGATCGGCGAGGAGCCGAGCAAGGGCACGGCGGCCGTGATCGAGGCGCACCGGCTGATGGCGGCCGACCCGCAGATCAACTTCTACGGCAACGTCGAGGGCCGCGACCTCACGCACCACAGCGTCGACGTGATCGTCGCCGACGGCTTCTCGGGCAACGTCGCGCTCAAGGTCTTCGAGGGCACGGCGCGCACGGTCGTGGGCGAGATCCGCAACGCGGTGCTCGGCTCGTGGCGCGCCAAGATCGGCGCGGCCATCATGTCGCGCGACCTGCGCAAGATCGCGCAGGCGCTCGACCCCGAGCAGTATGGCGGCGCCTATCTGCTCGGCCTGCGCCACCCCATGATCGTCGGGCACGGCAGCTCGAAGGCCGAAGGCGTGGCCAACGCCGTGCGCACTGCCTCGCGCGGCGTGACGAGCGAGCTGCTGCCGACCATCGCGCGGCGGGTGGGCGGCGAGCGCGCGCAAGCCCTTGCCGGGCCCGGCGCCGCGCCCACCGGGCCGGGTGCCGCGACGCCCGACGAAGTCACGCACGGCTGATCAGCGTCGGCGCGGTCGATCGGCGGCCCGGGTCGTGTTGCACGCCCTCGGGGTTCTGGTAGACTCGCCTTCAAATCCGCGGCCGGAGGTCACCGCATGACGAGGGAAGAAGTCTTCGAGCAGGTCAAGTCGATCCTCGTTGAGACGCTCAGCGTCGACGAAGACAAGGTCACGCTCGACGCGCGGTTCCAGGAGGATCTCGAGACCGACTCGCTCGACCTCGTGGAGCTGGTCATGACCATGGAAGACAAGTTCGGCATGAAGATCTCAGACGAAGAGGCGGCCGGCATCAAGACGGTCGGCGACGCCGTCGACTTCGTCATGGGGCGCCTGGGCTAGGCCGGCCCGGACAGGCTGCGTGCCGCTCATCCCGCAGCAACGGGGCCGCCTCCATCGTCGCGGAGCCGGCCCCTCTTCCTTAAGGGGAACGACAGACACATGATGTGGCGTCTGCTGGCGCTGGCGGAGCAGCTCGACGACGGGCTGCTGCGCCAGGTCTTCACGCACTCGTCCTGGGTCGCCGAGCGCGGTCGCTCGTACGAGCGCCTCGAGTTCCTGGGCGACAGCGTCCTCAGCCTTGCGGTGACGACCGAGCTCTACCGTCGCTTTCCCGAGCACTCCGAGGGCAGCCTCGCGCGGCTGCGCGCCTACGTGGTGAGCCGCGCCACGTGCTGCAAGGTCGCCGGCCGGCTCGAGCTGCCGTCGTTCGTGCGGCGCTTCGGCTCGGGGCACGAGGCCGACGAGCTCGACCAGCTCGTGAGCAACGAGAACATCCTGGCCGACATGACCGAGTCGCTGATCGGGGCGATCTACCTCACCTACGGCTTCGACGTGGTGCGGCCCGCCGTGATCGAGGCCTTCGCCGAGCATATCTCGTTCGCCGAGCGCAGCTACGTCGACTTCAAGACCGAGCTCCAGGAGCAGCTCGCCAAGACGGGCCGCGCCGTGACTTACCGGCTGGTCGAGACCATCGGGCCGCCGCACGCACGCCAGTTCGTGCTCGAGGCGGTGGTCGACGGCCTGGCCGTCGGCCGCGGCGTCGGGGCCAGCAAGAAGCGCGCCGAGCAGGACGCCGCGGCCGAGGCGTTGCGCGAGTTCAACCGTAACGACCGCCCCAAGCGCCGTCGGGTACGCCTGCGGGGCCGGCGCCGGGGCGCTCTCGCGGCAGAGGGCGCTGGGCGCGAGGGCGAGACAGCCGTCGACGGCGCGGCCGCAGTCGACGGTGTCGATGCGCCGCGCGCGACCGGCGACACGCAAGCGCCGGCTCCCGGCGTCGACGTCGAAGCGCCGGCTCCCGGCGTCGACCGTACGGCGGGCGACGCTCCCGCGACGGACGGCGGGGTGTAACCGAGGGTGTACCTGCGCTCGCTGCGCATGAAGGGCTTCAAGTCGTTCTCGCGCCAGACCGAGCTGCTCTTCGAGCCCGGCGTAGCGGTCGTGATCGGGCCGAACGGCAGCGGCAAGAGCAACGTCGCCGACGCCGTCATGTGGGTGCTCGGCGAGCAGAGCCCGACCAGCATCCGCGGCACCTCCATGCAGGACGTGATCTTCGCCGGCAGCGATGGCCGCCGGGCGGCGGCCGTCGCCGAGGTCGAGCTCACCTTCGACAACGCCGACGGCGCCCTGTCTGTGCCGACGCGCGAGGTCAGCATCGGCCGGCGCGTCGTGCGCGGCGGCGAGACGACCTACACCATCAATCGCGCCGCCTGCCGGCTGACCGACGTGATCGAGCTTACGGCCGAGCTCGGGCTGGGCCGCGAGATGCACTCGATCATCGGTCAGGGCAAGGTCGAGACCCTGCTCGCCGCCAAGCCGCAGGAGCGGCGCGCGCTGGTCGAAGAAGCCGCCGGCCTGGGCCGCTACAAGCGCCGCCGCGAGCGCGCCGAGATCAAGCTGCGCGAGGTCCGCCGCAACCTCGAGCGGGCTCGTGACCTCGAGCGCGAAGCCGGCCTGCAGCTCGCGCCGCTGCGCCGCCAGGCGAGTGCGGCCGAGACTCTGCGATCGATCGAGCACGAGATGGCCGAGCTGCGCGGCAGGCTGCTCGCCGGCGAGCTCGAGCAACTCGACGCGCGCCTGGCCGAGGAGCGCGCGGCGGTGGCCTCGGTCGCCGCCCGCCGGGCGGCGATCGACGAGCGCCTGGCGGCCACCGAGCAGGCCCGTCTGGCCGAAGAAGAGGCGCTCGCGCGCGACGCCCGCGAGCGCGAGCGGCGCGCCGGGCGGGCACTGCGGGCGCGCTACCTGGGCGACCGGCTGGCCGGGTGCCGCAGCCTGATCGAGCAGCGCGGCGCGCTGCTCGGCGAGCTGCGCGGCACGGCCGAAGCCGAGCGCGCCGCCCTTGTCGCGGAGCTCTCCGTGGCGGCGCCCGACGCCGAGCGCGAGGCGACCGAGGCGGGGCTCGGCGAGCACGAGCGCGCCCTCGTGGCCGCCCAGGCGGCGCAGACAGAGAGCGCCGCAGCTTTGGGGGCGGCGCGTCAGGCACTGGCTGCGGCACGCACGACCGCGGCGACCCTCGACGTCGAACGTGACACTACGGCGGCTCGGCGCGCCCTCGCCGAACAACGCCGCGCGACGACGCTCGCCGGGCGTGAGCGCCTCGAATCCGAGGCGCGCGACGCCGACGCGTCCACGGCTGGGCTGGCCGCCGACGAGGCCGAGGCGGGCGCGGCCCGCGAGGCGGTCGCCACGGCGCTGGCCGCCGCCGAGACGGCGCTCGACGAGGCGGTGACCGCGGCCGGCGAGGCGCAGGCCGCCGCGGCGGCGGCGACCGACGCCCAGCGCCGCCTGGCCGGTGAGCTCGCCGGCGTGACCGCCGAGCTCGACCACGCCGAAGCCTCGCTCGCCGAGCTGCACGAGGTCGACGGCGCCGTGCTCGGGGTGGCCGAGCGCTACGACGGCGTCATCGAGCTCGCGGCGGCGCTCCGCTGCGAGCCCGGATACGAGCTTGCGCTCGGCGCCGCCCTCGCCCAGCACCCCGGCACGCTGGCCGTGCCGCGCCGCGCCGACCAGTGGCCGCTGCTCGACGCCCTGCGCGCCGCCGGCGTGCGCCTGGCCCGCCTGCTCGTGCCGCGCAGCCGCTCTGCGGCGCCCGCCGGCCTGCCCGGGGCGCTCTCCCTGGCCGACGTGCTGAAGGGCGACGACGAGACCGTGCGGGCGCTGGCGGCCGACGTCGTCGTGGTCGACGATCTCGCCGCCGTGCCCGACACGTTCGCCGGCCTTGCCGTCACGCGCGACGGCGCCTACTACCGGCCGGCCACCGGGCAGCTCGGCCTGGCGGCCGGGCTGCCGAGCGCGCGCCTGGCGGAGCGCCGCGCCCGCGTCGAATCGCTGGCTGGGCGCCGCGACGCCCTGCTCGCGCAGCGTAGCGCGGCCGGCGACGAGGCGGCGCGCGCGGCGGCGACCTCGGGGGCGCTCGCCGCCGCCCGCACGGCCGCGGCCGCCGCGCTCGACGACGCCGCCACCGCTCTCGACGCGGCGCGCCGCCGCGAGGCGGCCGTGACCGCCGAGCGGCGGCTCGTGACGGCGCGTAGCGCGCGGCTGCGCGAGGCCGCCGCGGCGGCGGCCGCCGAGTCCGACGACCTTGCCGCCGAGCTCGAGCGGCTGAGCCGGCGATCGACCGAGCTCACGAGCGAGCGGGCCGCCGCACAGAGCACGCTCGCCGCGGCCGAGGCGATCGCGGGGCGCTGCGAGGCGGCTCACCACGAGGCGCTCGCCGCGCTCACGCACGCCCGCATCGAGCTCGACGAACGGCGCGCGCGGGCCCAGCGCGCCGCCGACGAGGCCGAGCAGGTGAGGCGGCGCGCGACCGCCGCTCGGACCCGGCTGACCGAGGTCGAGCGGCGCCTGGCGAGCGTCCCGGCGGCCGCGGCCGCCTGCGACGAGGTGGCGGCCGCCCTGGCCGGCCTGCAGGCCGGCATCGAACCGCTCATCGCGCGGCTCGCCGACGAGGCGACCGTGGCCGAGGGCCGCGTGCGCGAGCGCGGTGATGCCCGTCGCCTGGCCGAAGAAGAGGTCGCGCTGCGTCACGAGATCGACGGCCTGGGCGATTCGCGGGCGACCGCCCAGGTCGCCGTCGCGCGCCTCGAGGAGCGCCGACTCGAGGTCGCGACGCGTTTCGAGGAGGTCGCATCGAGCCTCGAGATCAGCGCCTTCGACCCGCCGGCGACCGACGACGAGGCGAGCGCCCTGCGCGGCCGGCTCGAACGGCTCGACCGGCGCCGCGAGAGCGTCGGTCCCGTGAACCCGCTGGCCGAGGCCGAGTGCGCCCGTCTGAGCGAGCACGTCGAGTTCCTGCGCGAGCAGCGCCGCGACCTGGAGCGCTCGCTCGAAGAGACCGAGTCGCTCATCGTCGAGCTCACGACGCGGATCGCGGCCGACTTCGACGAGACGTTCGCGGTGGTCCAGGGCAACTTCGCCCACATGGTCGAGATCCTGTTCCCCGGCGGGCGTGGCCGCCTGGTGACCGTCGCCGGCGACGGCGACGAGCCGCCGGGCGTCGCCATCGAAGTCAAGCCGGCCCGCAAGCTGGGGCGCAAGCTCGCCCTGCTGTCGGGCGGCGAGCGCTCGCTCGTGGCCCTCGCCTTCCTGCTCGCGCTGCTGCTCTCGCGGACCTGCCCGTTCTACATCCTCGACGAGGTCGAAGCGGCCCTCGACGACATCAACATCGGCCTGTTCGTGTCGCTGGTGCGCGAGTACCGGGCGCGCACGCAGTTCCTGATCATCACACACCAGAAGCGCACCATGGAGGCGGCCGACCTGCTCTACGGCGTGACCATGGGGGCCGACGGCACCTCGCACGTCGTGAGCGCCCGCATGGCCGAAGAAGAGATCGACCACGAGACGCAAAGGATCTGACGGGTGGACTGGCACGAGGCGTTCAAGGGGCTTTCGGTCGAGCTGCCGGCGGCGGCCGTAGAGCACGAAGAAGAGGAGCGCCGCGGCCTGTTCGGCCGGCTGCGCGAGAACATCGGCAAGGCCGGCGGCGCCCTGCGCGACCACTTCCGCACGATCATGTTCGAGGGCATCACCGACGAGCTCTGGGAACAGGTCGAAGAGGCGCTCATCTTCGCCGACGTCGGCGTCGACGCGACGGTGCGCATCGTCGAGCAGCTCGAGGCCGACGCCGCCGAGCAGCGCCTCACGTCGCGCGAGGACCTGCTCGAGCGCCTGGCCGGCATCGTCGCCGCCATGCTGCGGCCCGACGACCCCGAGCGCCACCTGATCGACGTGAGCGGCGCGCCCGCCGTCGTGCTCATGGTCGGCGTCAACGGCACCGGCAAGACGACCACGATCGGCAAGCTGGCCTACCGCCTCGACGAGCTCGGCAAGCGGCCCCTCATGGTGGCTGCCGACACGTTCCGCGCGGCGGCCGTGGAGCAGCTCTCGGAGTGGGCCTCACGGGTCGGCTGCGAGATCGTGCGCCAGGCAGCCGGCAGCGACCCGGCGGCCGTCGTCTTCGACGGCGTGGCGGCTGCGCGTTCGCGCGGCGCCGACGTCGTGATCGTCGACACGGCCGGCCGTCTGCACACCCAGGTGAACCTCATGAACGAGCTCGCCAAGGTGCGACGCGTGATCGAGCGCCAGGTGCCCGGCGGGCCGCACGAGACCCTGCTCGTGATCGACGCGACGACCGGCCAGAACGGCCTGCGTCAGGCCCAGGTGTTCGCCGCGGCGGTCGAGGTCAGCGGCATCGTGCTGACCAAGCTCGACGGCACCGCCAAGGGCGGCATCGTGATCGCCATCCGCGAGGAGCTCGGCATCCCGATCAAGCTGATCGGCGTGGGGGAGAGGCTCGAGGACCTGCGTCCCTTCGACCCCGACGAGTTCGCCCGGGCGCTGTTCCTCGACGACGGTCAGCGAGGCTCGTGAGCCTGGTCCTCGACACGCCTCGCCTGATGGTGCGCGACTACGCCGCGTCCGACCTCGACGACGTGGCCGAGATCCTGGCCGACCCGGCCGTCTTCTGGTGGGTCAAGGAACCCTTCACGCGCGAGCGCGCGCAGCGCTGGCTCGCCGACGAGATGGCCCTCGTGGCGCGCGACGGCACGGGCCGCCGCGCCGTCGTGCTCAAGGCCGACGGCAAGGTGATCGGCGGCGCCGGTCTCGTGTGGCGCGACATCGACGGGGCCCGCGAGGTCGAGCTCGGCTATCACCTACACCACGGCTACTGGGGACAGGGCTACGCGACCGAGGCGGGCGCCGCCTGCCTCGAGCAGGCCCGGCGGCTCGGCCTGCGTCGCGTGGTGAGCCTGATCTACGTCGACAACCCGCGCTCCGAGGCCGTGGCCCGGCGCCTGGGCATGATCGCGCAGCGCGAGCTCACGTGGGCCGGCCTGCCGCACCGCATGTGGAGCCTCGAGCTGCCGGCGCCGCGCCGCCGGCTCACCCTGGCGCGGCGCGGCGCGGCCGCCGACGGCGGCCTTCCGCGGCGCCGCAGCGCGCGGTAGAATCGCCTGCCGGCGGGTACCCTCCCACCGTCCGGACACGGGACTGGAGCCAGCGTCATGTTCGAATCCCTGAGCGACCGCCTGCAGAGCGTCTTCGGCGAGCTGCGCGGTCACGGCAAGCTGAGCGAGGCCGACGTCGACAAGGCCATGCGCGAGATCCGTCTGGCGCTGCTCGAAGCCGACGTCAACTTCAAGGTGGTGCGCGAGTTCGTCAACCACGTGAAGGGCCGCGCCCTCGGGGCCGAGGTCATGGAGAGCCTCACGCCGGCCCAGCAGGTGGTCAAGATCGTAAACGACGAGCTCGTGGCGCTCATGGGCTCGGGCGACTCGCGCCTGGTCTTCAGCGGCCGTCCGCCCACCGTCGTCCTGCTGGCCGGCCTGCAGGGCTCCGGCAAGACGACGACGGCGGCCAAGCTCGCCCGCCTGCTGCTCGCCGACGGCAAGCGGCCGGTGCTGATCGCGGCCGACGTCTACCGCCCGGCCGCGATCGACCAGCTCGTCACGCTGGCCGAGCGTGTCGGCGTGCCGGTCTACGCGCCGGGCGCCGACGTCGACCCGGTCGACATCGCCCGCGACGGGGTGGCCTTCGCCCGCGACAAGGGCGACGTGGCGATCGTCGACACCGCCGGCCGGCTGCACGTCGACGACGAGCTCATGGAGGAGCTCGTGCGCATCCGCGCCGCCGTCAAGCCGCATGACATCCTGCTCGTGATCGACGCCATGACCGGTCAGGACGCGGTGAACGCGGCCGAGCAGTTCCAGCAGCGTGTCGACATCGACGGCGTCGTGCTGACCAAGCTCGACGGCGACGCCCGCGGCGGCGCCGCCCTGTCGGTGCGCGCCGTGACCGGCAAGCCGATCAAATTCGCGAGCACGGGCGAGAAGCTCGACGACTTCGACACGTTCCACCCCGACCGCATGGCCTCGCGCATCCTGGGCATGGGCGACGTGCTCACGCTGATCGAGAAGGCCCAGGTCGACGTCAGCGAGCGCGAGGCGCGGCGCATGGAAGAAAAGCTGCGTCGCGCCGACTTCACCTTCGAGGACTTCCTCGACCAGATGAAGCAGGTGCGCAAGATGGGCTCGCTGTCGAGCATCCTCGGCATGCTGCCCGGCGTGCCCGGCATGAAGGAGCTCAAGAACGCCCAGGTCGACGAGCGCCAGATGGACCGCATCGAGGCGATCGTCTTCTCGATGACGCCCGACGAGCGCCGTCACCCCGAGATCATCGACGGCAGCCGGCGCACCCGCATCGCGCGTGGCAGCGGCACCCAGGTGGCCGACGTCAACCGGCTCCTCAAGCAGTTCCGCGAGATGAAGAAGATGCTGCGCCAGATGGCCGGGCCGCGCGGCGGCCTGTTCGGGCGGCTGCCCGGCATGGGGCGCTAGCGGCGACCGTCCACCGGCGCGTCGCGGCGCAGCTGGTCCCGGCCGTCGGGCTCCGGGTCCGCTGTGATATCATGAGCCACGTTCGGGGCGCGGGAGCGCCTCATGTTCATCAGTGGGAAGAGGTGATGAGTTGGCCGTCCGTATGAGGCTGAGCAGGGTCGGGAGCGCCAAGAACCCCGTGTACCGCATCGTGGTGGCCGACGCCAGGTCGCCGCGCGACGGACGCTCCATCGAGACCATCGGTCAATACAACCCGCGGCAGACCCCCTCTCTGATCGAGATCGACGCCGAGAAGGCCAGCACCTGGCTGCGCAACGGCGCGCAGCCGTCGCGCACCGTCAAGCGGCTCCTGGCCATCAAGGGTATCGACGCCTAGAGATGACGGTCGATGCGACAGAGGGCGTGATCCTCAAGGATCTGCTCGAGTACCTGGCCAAGTCGCTCGTCGACACACCCGACGAGGTCCACGTGCAGGCGACCGAGACCGACACTACCGTCGTGCTCGAGCTTTCCGTCGCCAAGGACGACGTCGGCAAGGTGATCGGCAAGCAGGGCCGCATCGCGCGGGCGCTGCGCACGATCATCAAGGCGAGCGCCGTGCGCGACGGCAAGCGCGCCATCGTCGAGATCGTCGACTAGGCGCGCAGCGTAGCCACGCACGCCTGAGCGATGACGGCGAAGCCGGTCATCGGTACCGACTCCTCCACGGCTCCCGGCCTGTGGGCCTGCGGCACCGTCGGCCGGGCGCACGGTCTGGCCGGTGAGTTCTACCTCGACCTGCTGCCCGGCGGCTTCGCCTGCCTGAGCGTCGGCGAGCGCTTCTACCTCGAGTCGCCCGACAGCGACGCTCCTCGTCCGGTCGTGCTCGAGCGCGCCGGCGGCACCGAGCAGAGGCCGCTCGTGCGGCTCGACGGCGTCGCCACACGCGACCAGGTCCGCGAGCTGCACGGCGCCGTCGTGCTGGCGGCCGGGGCGCGGCTCGACGAGGGCGTCGACCGCTACGCCGTGTCCGAGCTCGTCGGCGCGCGCGTGGTCACCGGCGGCGCCGAGCTCGGGGTGGTCGCCGACGTGCTCATGAGCCCCGCCCACGACATCATCGAGGTCGTCGCGCCCGACGGCGCGCGCACGCTCGTCCCCTTCGTCGCCGACCTGGTCGAGGTCGACCGCGAGCGCCGCCTGATCACGGTGCGCGAGGGGTTGCTCTCGTGACCTCGACCGCCTGCGTCGTCATCGCGTCGGCCGGACGGGCCGCAGCGCGCCGCCCGTGACGCGCATCGACGTCTTCACGCTGTTCCCAGAGGCCTTCGCCTGGTTCGAGCGTCAAGTCCACGTCGCGCGGGCACGCGCGCTCGGGGTCGAGCTCAACCTGTGGGACTACCGCGCCACGACGCCGCTGCGTCACGGGCAGGTCGACGACACGCCCTACGGCGGCGGCGCCGGCATGGTGCTGCGCATCGATGTCGTGTGGGCGGCCCTGGCCGCCGTCTTCGACTGCCCGCCCGACCGGCTCGCCGCCACGCGGCGCGTGGTCGAGCTGACGCCCCGCGGGCGGCAGTTGGACGACGCGCTCGCCGCCGAGCTGGCCGGCTCCGACCTGTGCTTGCTCTGCGGACGCTACGAGGGCATCGACGAGCGGGTCGCTCACCTGGTGTCCGACCGCGTCTCGGTCGGTCCGTACGTGCTCGCCGGCGGCGAGCTCGCCGCGCAGGTCGTGCTCGACGCCGTGGTGCGCAAGATCGACGGCGCCGTGTCGAACCCCGAGAGCGTGGCCGGCGACTCGTTCTCGCCCGAGCTCGGCGGCGCGCTCGAATACCCGCAGTACACGCGGCCGGCCGAGTTCCACGGCTGGCAGGTGCCGGGCGTGCTGCTGTCGGGCGACCACGGCGCCGTCGAGCGCTGGCGGCTTGAGCGGCTGGCCGGCGGGGAACGACCGGAAGGGTCGTGAGCGCCGGCGGCTTGGCAGCGGCCCCTTGCGTCTGGTAGAGTGCCGTGCGCGTTTCTTCCGAAAGAGGCTTCCGTGACGATCATCGAGAACATCGAACGCAAACAGCTGCGCGACGACATCCCGCAGTTCAAGGCCGGCGACACCGTGAAGGTGCATTTCAAGGTCATCGAGGGCAGCCGGCAGCGCACGCAGGTTTACCAGGGCACCGTCATCAAGCGTCAGGGTAGCGGCGTGCGCGAGACGTTCACGGTCCGCAAGCAGTCCTTCGGCGTCGGCGTCGAGCGTACGTTCCCGCTGCACTCTCCCAAGATCGAGAAGATCGAGCTCACGATGGTGGGCGACGTGCGGCGGGCCAAGCTCTACTACCTGCGCAAGAAGGTCGGCAAGCAGGCCCGGGTGCGCGAGAAGCAGCACTGACCGACCAGGCGCCGCGGGCCGTGACCGAGAGCGCGCCTGCCGAAGGGCGGAGCCGCTCGTCGTCGCCGCGCCGGCTCTTCGTCGAGTACGGCGTCATTCTGGCGGTGGCGCTGGCGGTGGCCTTCGTCCTGCAGGCGTACGTCGTCAAGCCCTACAAGATACCGTCGCCCTCGATGGTGCCCACCCTCGACCCGGGCGACCGGGTGCTCGTGGCGCGCTTCCTGTATCACTTCACGACGCCCAAGACCGGCGACATCGTCGTGTTCAAATACCCGCTCGACACGCACGTCGTGTTCATCAAGCGGCTCATCGGACGTCCGGGCGACACCATCTCGCTGCGCGACGGGGCCGTCTACGTGAACGGCGTGCGCCTGCACGAGCCGTACCTGCCCAGGCTTGGAGGGCGACCGGTGCCCACCCAGCCGGCCGCGCCCGAGTCGGGTTCGACCATGTCGGCGCCCTGGTCGCTCAACCAGCCGTACACGGTGCCGGCCGGCCACTACTTCATGATGGGCGACAACCGCACCGACAGCGACGACAGCCGCGTGTGGGGCCCGGTGCCGGCCGCCGATCTGATCGGCCGCGCCTTCTTCATCTACTGGCCGGTCAGCCGTATCGGGTTGCCCTAGGCAGCCGACGGGGGCCGGCGTGAACCCGCGCTTTCGCTTCGACCTCGAACGGGGCGCCGGCGGCCCCGTGGCCGGCGCCGACGAAGCCGGCCGAGGCTGCCTCGCAGGCCCCATCGTGGCGGCCGCCGTGCGCTTCGACTATCGCTGCTTCGACGACGACGACTTCACCGCGCTCGAAGAGCTCGACGATTCCAAGAAGCTGAGCCGCGGCGCGCGCGACGGCGTGTACGGCGCGGTGGTCGCGCGGGCCGCGGCCCTGGCCGTCGTGTCGTGCTCGCCGGCGTCGATCGACGGGCGCGGCCTGCATCGCTGCAACCTCTTTGCGCTCGACCGGGCGCTCGCCCTGCTCGGCCCGGGCGCCGGGCCGGCCTTCGTCGACGGTTTTCCGCTGCGCGGCAGCACGGTCGAGCACGAGGCGCTCGTCGGCGGCGACGGCCGCTCCGCGGCCGTCGCCGCCGCCTCGATCGTCGCCAAGGTCGCCCGCGACCGGCTGATGATCGCCCTGCACGAGCGCTACCCGGCCTACGGCTTCGACCACCATGTGGGGTACTCGTGTCCCGACCACCGTCAGGCGATCGTCGACCACGGCGTGTGCGCCCTGCACCGCATGTCCTTCGCCAGCGTGGCCTACCAGCAGCTCGGCCTCGAGCTCGGCGCCGACGACTAGGCCGGCGGCGGGCGCACCCGACCGGACGCGGCTCCCGCGAGCGGCCGGCCGCGCCGGTCTCGGGCGGCGCGACCCGGAGCTTGAGAGCCCGCCGACGCCGGCGCGGTAGACGTAGGGCCGTTGTCACCGGAGCCGGGCCTGCGCGCGCCTTCTTCGGAGCGCCGCCGCGGGGTAGCGTCGACGGCGTCCCGCCGTCTGCCGTCCGGCCCCTGACCGGGTGGGCGAAGGAGGTCCCGTGCAGCCCGACCCCCACGACTTCGGCCGCGCCGCCGAACGCCTGGCCGTCGCCTTCCTGCAGCACCAGGCCTATCGCATCGTCGCCGTCAACCAGCGGGTGGGCCGCGGCGAGCTCGACATCATCGCCCGTCGCGGGCCGGTGCTGGCCTTCGTCGAGGTCAAGGCGCGCCGCTCGCGCACCTGCGGCGCCCCCGAAGACGCCGTCACCCCGCGCAAGCGCCGCCAGATCGCCCGTCTCGCCGCGCTGTGGCTCGGCAGCCACCCGCGGGCGCTCGCCGGCGTGACCGACGTGCGCTTCGACATCATCGCCGTCGAGGCCGGCGGCCCACGGCCGCGCGTACGCCACCTGCGCGCCGCCTTCGAGGCCGGCGACTGAGGCGGGCGGCGCCGGTCCCCGTGCTCGCCCGAGTCGACAGCGAGGCGCTGTCCGGCCTCGACAGCCACGCCGTCGGGGTCGAGGCCGACGTCGTGCCGGCGGCGCCGGCCTTCACCATCGTCGGCCTGCCCGACGCGGCCGTCCAGGAGAGCCGCGAACGCGTGCGTACCGCGATCGCCAACTCGGGCTACGACTTTCCCTCGCGCCGCATCACGGTCAATCTGGCGCCGGCCGACGTGCGCAAGGAGGGGCCGGCCTTCGACCTGCCGATCGCCCTCGCGCTGCTGTGCGCCACCGGCCAGGCGCGCTCGTCGTTGCAGGGGGCGGCGGCGATCGGCGAGCTCGGCCTCGACGGCGCCGTGCGGCCGGTGGCAGGCGTGCTGGCCGTGGCACAGAGCGCCCGCCGCCGCGGCCTGCGGGCGCTGCTCGTGCCGGCCGCTAACGCCGCCGAGGCCGCCCTGGTCCACGGCCTGCGGGTGCTGCCCGCCGCCACGCTGCGCCAGGCGGCCGCCCTGCTCTCGGGCGCAGCCGGCGCCTCGATCGAGCGCCCCGACCCGGCCGGCCTGCTGGCGGCCGACGCCGACACCGACGCCGACCTGGCCGACGTGCTCGGCCAGAGGCGCGCCAAGCGGGTCCTCGAGATCGCCGTCGCGGGCGCTCACAACGTGCTCATGGTCGGACCGCCCGGAGCCGGCAAGACCATGCTCGCCCGCCGGGTGCCGTCGATCATGCCGCCGCTGTCGATCGACGAAGCGATCGACGTCACCCGCATCTACAGCGTCGCCGGCCTGCTGCCCGACGGCGTGCCGCTCGTGGTGCGGCGCCCGTTCCGGGCGCCGCACCACACCATCTCGGCCGTCGGTCTCGTGGGCGGCGGCGCCACACCCCGGCCCGGGGAGGTGAGCCTGGCGCACTACGGCGTGCTGTTCCTCGACGAGTTTCCCGAGTTCCGCCTGAGCGCCCTCGAGGGGCTGCGGCAGCCGCTCGAAGACGGCGACGTCACGATCTCGCGAGCGCTGACCTCGGTCACCTTTCCGGCCCGCATCATGCTGGTCGCCGCCATGAACCCGTGCCCCTGCGGCTTTCGCGGCGACCGGACACGCGCCTGCACCTGCCCGGCGCACCGTCTCGACACCTACGGCCAGCGGCTGAGCGGCCCGCTCCTCGACCGCATCGACCTGCGCATCGAAGTGCCGCGGCTCACGCCGCGCGAGCGGCGCGGCCGCGTGCAGGGCGAGTCCTCGGCGCTCGTGCGCGAGCGCGTGGCCCTCGCCCGGCAACGGCAGCGCCGGCGCTTCGCCGGGGCGGGCATCACGGCCAACGCCCACCTGTCGGGGCGCGGCCTGCGCGAGCTGTGCCGGCTCGAACCGGCCGCTCTGGCCGCGCTCGACCGCGCCTACGAGACGCTGCGCCTGAGCGCCCGGGCGTGCGATCGGGCCACCAAGGTCGCCCAGTCGATCGCCGACCTCGAGGGAGCCGACGTCGTGGCCGAGCGTCACGTCCTCGAGAGCCTGTCGTACCGCGACGCAGTCATGGGCCGCTCGTGAGCGTCGCGCCGCCGAGTCGCGACGCTGCGCAGCGCCGCGCGCGCTGCCTGTGGCTGGCCGAGCAGGCGGCCCGCGACCGCGGCCTCGTCGGCCGGCTGGTCAAGGCGCACGGCGGCTTCGCCGCCGTGCTCGAGAGCTCGCGCGGGGTCCTTGGCGGCGCGCTCCGCCCCGGGGCCGGCACGGGCGGCGACGCCACGGCATGGGCGGTGGCCGCCGCCCGCCCCGAGTCGCACGAAGCGGTCGTCGCCTGGACCGACCCCGCATACCCGTCCGGACTGCGCGACCTCTTCGACCCGCCGCCCGCCCTCTACGTGCGCGGGCTGCACTGGCAGGCCGCCCTGCGCGCGCTGGCCGAGCGGCCCAGCGTGGCCCTCGTGGGCGCGCGCCGGCCCTCGCCCTACGGGCTCGAGATGGCCTGGCTGCTCGGCGCCGGCCTGGCGCGTGCCGGCGTCAACGTGGTGAGCGGCATGGCGCTCGGCATCGACGCTCAGGCCCACGTCGGGGCGCTCGAGGGCGCGCCCCAGGCGACGCCGTCGGCGGCGCCCCTCGCTCGGTCGCACGGCACGAGCGCGCCTTGCCCGGCGGCGGTCACCTTCGCCGGCGTCCTCGGAGCCGGGGTGCGCCTCGACGTGCCGCGTACAAACGCCGCGCTGTTCGCCGACATCGAACGCCGCGGCGTGCTGCTGTCCGAGTACGGCTGGAGCCTGCCGCCGGCTCCCTGGCGGTTCCCGGCGCGCAACCGTGTGATCGCCGCGCTGGCCGACGCAGTGGTCATGGTCGAAGGGCGCGACACGAGCGGCGCGCTGCACACGGCGGCCTACGCCCTCGACATCGGCCGCGACGTGCTCGCCGTGCCGGGCGAGGCCGGCCGACCCCTGTCGACCGGCCCCCATCGGCTGCTGCGCGACGGCGCCCATCTCTGCGAGTCGGCCGCCGACGTCGTCGCCCTGTTGCCGGCGAGCGCCTGGCGACGAGCCGACGCAGGGCCCGACCACGCGGATACCACGCCCGACGCCGTGGCCGCCGGCCACGGCGTCGCAGCCGCATCTTCAGCGGCGCTGCAGCACACCGCCGGCATCGACCCCGACGCGCCGGCCGGCCGGGTGCTCCAGGCCCTGCGGCGCGGCCAGCATACGGCCGACCAGCTCGAGCTCGCCCTCTCGCTCGACCAATCGACCGTGGCGGCCGCGCTGTCGACGCTCGAGCTCGAGGGCCTGCTCGACGCCCAGGCCGGCCGCTACCGTCTGCGGCGCGAGCCGCGCGGCCGGAGCCCCCGATGACGCGCGCTGCCGCCGGCCGCCGGTACACTGCGCGCTCGGGCGTGGCCGGCCGCCGGCAGGATGCACGCCCGGGCGTGGCGAACTTGCCACACAGGCGCCGCGCCGCCGCGAAACGCCGGTTGCAGCTCTCACACACGACATGACGACGACGATGACGACAGACCGACAAGCCCCGGGCCCCGATACGCTGGTCGCGCAGTTCCTGCGCGACCTCGAGATCCGCGGCGCCTCGGCGGCCACGCGACGCTCGTATGCGTCCGACCTCGCTCAGCTCGGCGAGTGGGCGGCTGGGCGCGGCGTGGCGCTGGAGCGCCTCGACCGCGACGTCGTGCGCGCCTTCGCCGCCGAGCTCGGGCGCCGCGGCTACGCACCAGCCACCCTGGCCCGTAAGCTCTCGAGCCTGCGGTCGCTCTGCCGGTTCCTCACCGCACGCGGAGTGCTCCCGGCCGATCCGGCGCGGTATCTGCCCGGTCCCCGCCGCCGGCGGCGCCTGCCGCACGCCCTCAGGCCGGCCGAGGTCGACGCGATCTGCGACGCCGTGACCGGCGGCGAACCTCTCGCCCTGCGCGACCGGCTGCTGTTCGAGCTGCTCTACGGCTGCGGCCTGCGGAGTCAGGAGCTCGTCGACCTGCGACCCGCCGACGTGCGGGCCGTGCAGAGTGAGCTCATGGTGCGCGGCAAGGGCGGCCGCAGCCGGGTCGTGCCGCTCGGCGACGAGGCCGCCGAGGCGCTCGAGCGCTACCTCACGAGTGGCCGCGGCGCCCTCGAGCGGCACGGCGCCGCGACCGCTCCCGCCGACGCGCTGCTGCTCACGCGCAGCGGCCGGCCGCTACGCACCTCCGACGTGCGCCGCATCGTGGCCAAGTACGCCGCCGCGGCCGGCCTCTCGGCCTCGCCCCACATGTTCCGCCACGCCTACGCCACTCACATGCTCGAGCACGGCGCCGACCTGCGCGCGATCCAGGAGCTGCTCGGGCACAGCTCGGTGTCGACCACCCAGATCTACACCGCGGTGAGCGGCGCCCATCTCAAGGCCGTCCATCGCCGGCACCATCCGCGGGCGTGAGCTCCCCGGCCGTCATCGCAGCCGGTGTCCGGCCCGCTGGGCGCGCCCGCGTCGCCTCGACGCGGCGTCGGGCGAGCGCCGTCACTGTGGGCCGGCCCGCTGTGGTGGTAGCATGAGAGCGTCGTCGCCCCCGGTGGCGACGCGGGCAGCGGGTACCCGGTGACGGCGGTGGGTAAGGTCGCGACGGTGGGTCGCCTCGACGAGAGCAGAATCAACGATCTCTGGCGCCGGTTCAAAGAAGAAGGCGACCAGCAGGCGCGCGACCGCCTGATCCTGGCGTACGCCCCGCTCGTCAAGTACGTGGCCGGCCGCATGGGCAGCGGCCTGCCGGCCCACATCGAAGAGTCCGACCTCATCAGCTACGGCCTGCTGGGCCTGATCGGCGCGCTCGAGCGCTTCGACCCGCATCGCGAGATCAAGTTCGAGACCTACGCCATCTCGCGCATCAAGGGCTCGATCATCGACGAGCTGCGCTCGCTCGACTGGGTGCCGCGCTCGGTGCGCAGCAAGGCGCGCGAGATCGAGCGGGTCTGCGCCAAGCTCGAGAACCAGCTCCAGCGGGCGCCGACCGACGACGAGATCGCCGCCGAGCTCGGCGTGACGCTGCCCGAGTTCCATCACTCACTGTCGCAGATCGCCAACACGTCGCTCGTCGCGCTCGACGAGCTGTGGGCGATCTCGGGCTCCGACGGCGACACGGCGTCGCTGATCGACACGATCGAGGACCCCAAGAGCCGCGACCCCTCGCGCATGCTCGACCTCTCCGAGATGAAGAGCCGCCTGGCGGCCGCGATCGACGCCCTGCCGCCGCGCGAGAAGATCGTGATCGCGCTCTACTACTACGAGAACCTGACGCTGCGCGAGATCGGCGAGGTCCTGGGCGTCACCGAGTCGCGCGTGTCGCAGCTGCACACCAAGGCGATCCTGCGCCTCAAGGGCCGCCTGCGCGACGAGATCGAGCCGGCGGTCATCGGCTGAAACCAGGGAGGGCCGCCAGCGCGCCGCGGCGCGATCTCGCGCCGCCGCGGCCGCGTCGAACGTCATCCTCGGGCGGCCCCGGCGGTGTGTGGCCCCTTGCACGTGGGTACGACCACCCCTGTTTGTGGTACCATCTAGCGCTGCTTCGTCCCTGCCCATCCACGACCCGACGGTCACGGGCGCGTGGCGGTGCCCCGCGTGCGGGGTCCACGCCTCCTCCCGTCGGCGGACCGACAAGAACGTAACCGACCCCTCAGGGAGGCACTGTGCCTACGGTCAGCATGAAGGACCTGCTGCAGAACGGCGTGCACTTCGGCCACCAGACCCGCCGCTGGAACCCCAAGATGCGCAGTTACATCTTCACCGAGCGCGGCGGCATCTACATCATCGACCTGCAGAAGACGACCGTCCTGATCGACGAGGCCTACGCCTTTCTGCGCAACGTGACCGCCCGCGGCGGCAGCGTGCTCTTCGTCGGCACCAAGAAGCAGTGCCAGGAGGCCATCAAAGAAGAGGCCGAGGCGGTCGAGCAGCCCTACGTGGCGACCCGCTGGCTGGGCGGCCTGCTCACCAACTACGCGACCCTCTCGCGGCGCATCAAGCGCCTGCACGAGCTGCGCCAGCTCGTCGCCGAGGGCTCGCTCGACGTCCTGCCGACGCGCGACCAGATGAAGCTGCGCGGCGAGCTCGCCAAGCTCGAGACCAACCTCGGCGGCGTCGCCGGCATGGGCAGCCTGCCGAGTGCCGTGTTCGTGATCGACCCGCGCAAAGAGGCGATCGTCGTCAAGGAGGCCCGCAAGCTGGGCATCCCGATCGTCGCGCTCGTCGACACCAACTGCGACCCCGACGAGGTCGACTTCGTCATCCCGGGCAACGACGACGCCATCCGTTCGTGCTCCGTGATCGTCAAGGCGATGGCGCGGGCCGTCGCCGAGGGCCGCGCGCAGGTCGCGCTGGCCGAGTTCAAGGCGGCCGAGGAACGCGCCGCCGCGCAGGCCGCAGCCGAGGCCGAAGCCGAGCTCGCCCGGGCCGCCGCCGCGGCCGAGGCGCAGGCCGCCCAGCAGGCCGCCGCGGCGGCGCCCGCAGAGCCGCCCGCCGCCGAGGCGCCCAAGGCCGGCCCCAAGGCCGCGCCGGTCGCCGAGGCCCCCAAGGCGGCGCCCAAACCGCCCGCCCCCGAGGCGCCCAAGGCGGCGCCCAGGCCGCCCGCCGCCGCGCCGAAGGCCGCCCCGGCTGCCGAGGCCCCCAAGGCGGCCTCCAAGCCCGCCAAGGCGCCGGCCGAGGCTGCACGGGCCGCCGACCCGACACCGGCTGCCGACGAGGCGCAGGCTCCTGCGGCGGCGCGCAAGCCGGCCGCGCGCAAGACCACCAAGAACGAGAACGAGGCGCCGGCCGCCGCCGCAGAGGGCGAGCCCAGGGGCGCGACCCAAGAGAGTGAGGCGTAGTGGCTGACATCACCGCGAGCATGGTCAAGGAGCTCCGCGACAAGAGCGGCGCCGGCATGATGGACTGTAAGAAGGCGCTGGCGGCGACCGGTGGCGACATGGACAAGGCGATCGACGAGCTGCGCAAGAAGGGCCTCGCCGCCGCCCAGAAGAAGTCGTCGCGCAGCACGCGCGAAGGCGCCATCGACTCGTACGTCCACGCCGGCGGCAGGATCGGCGTGCTCGTCGAGGTCGGCGTCGAGACCGACTTCGTCGCGCGCAGCGACCCGTTCAAGGAGTTCACCCACGACCTTGCGATGCAGGTCGCCGCGTCGAACCCGCTCTGGGTGCGCCGCGACGAGGTGCCGGCCGACGTGGTCGAGCGCGAGAAGGCGATCTACCGCGAGCAGGCCAAGGGCAAGCCCGACAAGGTGGTCGAGAAGATGCTCGAGGGCAAGCTCAGCAAGTTCTTCGCCGAGGTCTGCCTCATGGAACAGCCCTTCGTCAAAGACCCCGACCGCACGATCGAGCAACTGCGCACCGACCTGGTCGGCGTGATCGGCGAGAACATCGAGGTCCGGCGCTTCGTGCGCTTCCAGCTCGGCGAGACCTCCGAGGCCTAGGCCCGCCGTGGGGGAGGGCGAGCCGGGCGACGGGGGGAGCACGGCCGGGCGCGGACCGTTCCGTCGCGTCCTGCTCAAGCTGAGCGGCCAGGCGCTGGGCGGTGGCGGTCAGTCGATCGACCCCGAGCGCACGCACGAGATGGCGCGCCATGTGCGGCGCGTGCGCGAGCGCGGCGTCGATCTGGCCATCGTGGTCGGCGGCGGCAACATCTTTCGCGGCGTGGCCGCCGCCGCTCGCGGGTTCGACCGCGCGACCGCCGACTACATCGGCATGATCGCCACGGTGCAGAACGCCCTCGCGCTGCAGGACGCGCTCGAGAAGGAGGGCGTCGACACGCGGGTGATGAGCGCGATCGAGATCAAGGCCGTCTGTGAGCCCTACATCAGGCGGCGCGCCCTGCGGCACATCGACAAGGGGCGGGTCGTGATCTGCGCGGCCGGCACGGGCAATCCCTACTTCTCGACCGACTCGGCGGCCGCCCTGCGCGCGCTCGAGCTCGGCGCCGAGGCGATCCTCATGGCCAAGCGCGAGTACGACGGCGTCTACGACGCCGACCCCGACAAGGTGCCCGACGCCCGCTTCATCGCCCAGATCACCCATCTCGAGGCGATCGAGCGCGGCCTGAAGGTGATGGACACGACGGCGCTGTCACTGTGCATGGACAACCATGTGCCGATCCTCGTGTTCCGCATGACCGGCGAGAACATCGAGCGCGTGCTCGACGGCGAGCGGGTCGGCACGATCGTGAGCTCGCCGCCGGTGGCGGAAGCCACGACGACCGAGAGGCAAGGAGGGCTCTGACGTGGAAAAGGAGTTGCTCGACGACGCGACTCAGCGCATGGCGAAGGCCGTGGCGGCCACCCGGACCGAGTTCAACACGGTGCGCAGCGGCCGGGCCTCGACTGCGCTGCTCGACCGCGTGCACGTCGACTATTACGGAGTCTCGACGCCGCTCAAGCAGATGGCGACCGTCGCCGCGCCCGAACCGCGCCTGATCACGATCACGCCCTACGACAAGTCGGCGATGAAGGCGATCGAAAAGGCCATCATGGAGTCCGACCTCGGGCTCAACCCGAGCAACGACGGCACCGTGATCAGGCTGCCGATCCCGGCGCTCACCGAGGAGCGGCGGCGCGACCTCGTCAAGCTCGTCCACCGGCTCGCCGAGGACGGCCGCGTGGCGGTGCGCAACATCCGCCGCGATGCCATGAAAGACCTCAAGGAGTACAAGAACGAGGGCCTGGTCGGCGAAGACGCCGAGCGCCGTGCCGAAGAGCAGCTCCAGCATCTCACCGACAAGAGCACCCACGACATCGACGAGCTGCTCAAGCACAAAGAGGCCGAGATCCTCGAGGTCTGACGCCTCTCTGTCACGAGAGGCCGGCCTCCCTCGCGGTGAGATCAGACGACCCCAGACCGAGACGGCAGCCGTCGCTGCTGCGCAAGGCGGGCGCCGCCCGGCGCCTGGCGCGCGGCGCGGCCGCCGAGCCGGCCGCCGGCGGCGCCACCTGCCGCTACCTCGCCGTGATCATGGACGGCAACGGGCGCTGGGCCCGGCGCCGCCACCTGCCGGTGGCCGCCGGCCACAGCGCGGGCGCCAAGGCCCTGCGCCGCCTCATCGAGCACGCGCTCGACCGCGGCCTCGCCGAGGTCACGGTCTACTCGTTCTCGAGCGAGAACTGGCGGCGCCCACGCGACGAGGTCGACGCCCTCATGACGCTGTTCGTCGAGCAGATCGAGACCGAGGTGCCCGAGGTGCAGGGGCGCGGCGTGCGCGTGCGGTTCGTGGGGCGTCGCGACGGCGTCGCCGCCGACCTGCTGGCCCGCATCGACGCGGCCGAGGCCGCCAACCCGGTCGAGCCGGCGATGACCATGTTCATCGCCTTCAACTACGGCTCGCGCGCCGAGATCGTCGACGCCGCCCGGGCGCTCACGAGGCAGGCGCTGGCTGCCTGCGCGCCGTCCGCCGTCGATGAGACTCCCGTACCGACGGCGGTCGAGGAGCTCGTCACCGAAGAAGCCCTGGCGGCGCGCCTGTACGCGCCCGAGATGCACGACCCCGAGCTGCTCATCCGCACGAGCGGCGAGGAACGCGTGTCGAACTTCCTGCTCTGGCAGCTCGCCTACACCGAGCTGTACTTCAGCGACAAGCTCTGGCCCGACTTCGGCCCCGACGACCTAGACGAGGCGCTCGCCGCCTACGCGACGCGGGCCCGGCGTTTCGGCGGCCGATGAGCTCGCCCCGGCGACAGGCGGCGGACGGAGGCGGCTCATGCTAGGTACGCGCGTCGTGGTGGGCGTCGTGCTCGCCCTCCTCGCCCTCGTCGTGACGATCCACGGCGGCCTGCCGTTCTTCGTGGTGGCCCTGGTCGTGGGGCTCGTCGCCGCCAACGAGTTCTGCCGCATGATGCGTCCCTATCGTCCGTTCACGCTGGTCGCGCTGGTCTGCGTGGGGCTCATGGCCTGGGTGGCCTGGTCCTCCTCGCCGCGCGCGCTCATGGGGATCGTCGCCATGGGCGTGCTGCTGTCGTTCGCCCTGGGCGCCGCGCCGGGCCCGCGGCCGGGCGTCAGCGTGCGCATCGCGATCACCGTGCTGGCCCTCGTCTATGTGGGCTTCGGTGTTGGTCACCTCGAGCTCATCCGACGCCTCCCCGAAGGTCAGGGCTACGCCCTCATGATCGTCTTCGGCTCCTGGGCCGGCGACACCGTGGCCTACTTCACCGGACGCTGGTTCGGCGCCACGCCCATGGCGCCCCGCCTCTCGCCCAAGAAGACCTGGGAGGGCTTCGTCGGCGGCTTCATCGGCACCGTCCTCATGGTCGTCTTCATCGGCCTCTACTACCACGGCATCGGCGAGCTGCAGTCGCTGATCCTGGGCCTCGTGATCGGCGTCGTCGCGCCCGTCGGCGACCTCTTCGAGTCGCTGCTCAAACGCGACGTCGAGATCAAGGACGCCGGGCGGTTCTTTCCCGGCCACGGCGGCATGCTCGACCGCTTCGACGGCCTGCTGTTCGCCGCGGTCGCCGGCTACTACGTGATCCTCTTCCTGCATTGAGCGGCGCCCTGTGAGCGGCCGCGTGCGCGAGCTTTCGCCCCGCCACCTCGTCGTGCTCGGCGCGACCGGCTCGATCGGCCGGCAGGCGATCGAGGTCGTGGCGGTGCTGCCCGGGGTCTCGGTGGTCGGCCTGGCGGCCGGCAGCGACGGCGCCGGCCTGCTCGAGTGCGCGGAGGCCTGCGGCGCGCCCGCGGCGCTGGCCCTGGCCGAGCGCTCCGCGGTCGCCGAGGCAAGCGCCGCCGCCGGCCGGCCGGTGCTGGCCGGCGACGCCGGCATCGCCGAGCTCATCGCCGGCGCGGCGGCCGGCGCGCGCGCGGCCGGCGCCGAGCTCGTCGTGCTCAACGGCATCGTCGGGGCCGCCGGACTGCGCGCCAGCCTGGCCGCGCTCGAGGCCGGCGCCACGCTCGCGCTCGCCAACAAGGAGAGCATGGTGGCCGGCGGCCCGTTCGTGCTGGCCGCCGCGCGCGCCGCGGGCGGGGCCGTCGTGCCGGTCGACAGCGAGCACAGCGCCATCTTCCAGTGCCTCGAGGCCGGCCGGCCGGGAGCGGGGAGGATGGGGGTCGCCGGCCGCGCGGCGGTCGCCGGTACGCCGGCCGGGCGGGCGACCGCCGGCCGGCCCGGCGACGACCCGCTGCTGCGGGCCGAGGAGATCCTGTTGACCGGGTCGGGCGGGCCGTTCCGCGGCCGCCGCCGCGACGAGCTGGCCGCCGTCACCGCCGCCCAGGCGTTGCGGCACCCCAACTGGGTGATGGGCCCCAAGGTGACGATCGACTCGGCGACGCTCATGAACAAGGGGCTCGAGGTGATCGAGGCCCACGAGCTCTTCGGCGTGCCCTACGACGCGGTGCGCGTGGTGGTGCACCCGCAGTCGATCGTGCACTCGCTCGTGCGCTTCTCGGACGGCGCCGTGCTGGCCCACCTCGGCGTGCCCGACATGCGCGTGCCGATCGGCTACGCGCTGAGCTGGCCCGACCGCGCGGCGCTGCCCATGGTGCCGACCCTCGATTTGTTCGGCGCCGAGCTCAGCTTCGCGGAGCCCGACACCGCGACGTTCCGCTGCCTCGCCCTGGCGCGGGCCGCCGGCGAGGCCGGCGCGCGCGCCTGGGACGGCCGCACGCCGGCCGAGGGCGGCGGCGCGGGCGCCGCCGCACCGATCGCCCTGAACGCGGCCAACGAGGTGGCCGTCCAGGCGTTCCTCGACGGTCGCATCGGCTTTCTGACCATCGCCGAGGTCGTCGAACGGGTGCTCGAGAGCATGGCCGACGGCCGCATCGCGAGTCTCGACGACGTCTTCGCCTGCGACGCGCTCGCCCGCCGAGAGGCCGCCGCGATCGTCGCTGCCGCTCCGGGCTGAGACGCGGCGGCTCAGCGCGTCCGACGGCGCGTCGATGCGCCCTTCAGCGGGAACCGTATGGTTCGCGCCCGACCTGCCGATGATGCATGATGGGCTCGCGGGGCGGCGCCCGGGCGGCCCCGGCGAAACGACCAAGGACGACGTGACGCAGGACTCGCACAAGAGCGTGGAACCCCCCGAGCGGCGCCCGCTCGACCACGCCGCCGAGCAGGGCGGCCCGTCGCCCTGGGGTCTGCTGCTGCTCGTGGCGATCGTCGCCCTCGTGGCCACCGGCCACTGGACGCTCGTCGTCGCGGTCCTCGGCCTCGCCCTCCTGATCTTCGTCCACGAGCTCGGTCACTTCCTGGCGGCCAAGGCCTTCGGCATGCGCGTCGAACGCTTCTACATCGGCTTTCCGCCGGCGATCGTCAGGCGGACCTGGGGCGAGACCGAGTACGGCGTCGGGGTGATCCCGCTCGGCGGCTTCTGCCGCATCTCCGGCATGACGCCCGACGAGAAGCTGCCCGACGACGTGCTGCCGCGCGCGTACTCGAGCAAGCCCATCTGGCAGCGCAACGTGACGATCGCCGCCGGCCCCGTCATGAACTTCGTGGCGGCCGTCGTGATCATGTTCGTGTTCATCCAGAGCGGCGGGTTCGCGCGGGCGACCTTGACGCTGGCTCAGGTGGTCAAGGGCAAGCCGGCCGCCGCCGCCGGGCTCAAGCCCGGCGACCGGCTGGTGTCCGGCGACGGCGTCGTGTTTCGCACCTGGGACCAGACCACGACCTTCTTCGAGTCGCACCCGCACGACACGGTCACTCTCGGCTATCGCACGGCGGCCGGCGCATCGCGGGTCGTCAGGGTCACGCTGACCACGCGGCCGGGCGAGCCGAGCAAGGGCTTCCTCGGTGTGAGCCCGAAGACCTTCGCGGTCTACCCGCCGCCCTGGCGTGCCGCCGGTCAGGCGGTGAGCCAGACCGCGGTCGCCGTGGGAGAGACCTTCAAGGGCCTCTGGTTGATCGTCTCGGGCAAGATCGATCCGGTCGGTCCCGAGGGCGCCGCCGGCCCGGTCGGCATCATCTCGGTCTCCCAGACGGCCGAGCGCCAGAACTGGTACCTGTGGCTGCTCGCGCTCGTCTCGGTCAACCTGGGGATCGTCAATCTGCTGCCCTTCCTGCCGTTCGACGGCGGCCACATCTTCTTCAACGCCGTCGAGGCCGTGCGTGGCCGGCGTGTCGACGCGCGCGTGCTCGAGCGCGCCATCGTGATCGGCGTCGTCGTGCTCGTCACGCTGTTCTTCCTGGTCACCTACAACGACATCCAGCGCATCTTCCACCTCGGCTGAGGGCCGCCCCGCGCCCTGCAGACCGCGTCGCCGAGCCCGGCGACCGTCTCCGTCCCCTTAAGGTCAGGCTCGACCCGCCGATGATGAGAGGGTTCGTCGCGCCGTCGCCGTAACCAAAACGGGCAACGGTGCCGATACAAGGGCTGTGCCGCGCGGGACAGGGGCGCTGCCCGGGCGCGGCGACCGGCCATCGACGAAAGTGCAGGAGGCGCGCGTGAAGGTCGTGATCCTCGCCGGCGGGCTCGGCACACGCCTGTCGGAGGAGACGCAGGTCAAGCCGAAGCCGATGACGGAGGTCGGCGACCGCCCCCTCCTGTGGCACGTCATGAAGATCTACGGCCACTACGGCTTCACCGACTTCGTCATCTGCCTGGGCTACAAGGGCTACGTGATCAAGGAGTACTTCGCCAACTACTTCCTGCACAGCGCGAACGTGACGTTCGACCTGCAGGGCCGCACCATGGAGGTGCACGACGGCGACGTCGAGCCCTGGCGCGTGACCCTCGTCGACACCGGCGCCGACACGCAGACGGGCGGCCGGGTGAAGCGCGTCGCCGAGCACCTCGGCGACGAGACGTTCCTGCTGACCTACGGCGACGGCGTCGCCGACGTCGACGTCGGCGCTCTGGTCGAGTTTCACCGCACCCACGGGCGCCTGGCGACCGTGACCGCCGTGCAGCCGCTCGGCCGCTTCGGTGCGCTCGAGCTCGACGCCGAGGGGCGCAGCGTCACGTCGTTCACCGAGAAGCCGGCCGGCGACGGCGCCTGGGTGAACGGCGGCTTCTTCGTGCTCGAGCCGGCCGTGCTCGACTACATCGCCGGCGACGGCACCTACTTCGAGCACGAGCCGCTCGAGGGTCTGGCGCGCGACGGCGAGCTCATGGCCTACCGCCACCGTGGCTTCTGGCAGCCGGTCGACGTGCTGCGCGACAAGGCCCTGCTCGAGCAGCTCTGGCGCTCGGGCGCGGCGCCCTGGAGGGTCTGGTGACCGCCGCCGACGCAAGGCCGGCCGGCGACGCTCCCTTCGCCGGGCTCTACCGCGGCCGCCGCGTGCTCGTGACCGGCGACACCGGCTTCAAGGGCGCGTGGCTGTGCGGCTGGCTCGCCGACCTCGGTGCCGTGGTCGCGGGCTACGCCCTCGAGCCGCCGACAGATCCCAGCCTCTACGTGCTCGGCGGCCTGAGCGGCGAGGTGGCGCACGTCACGGGTGACGTGCGCGACCTCGCCGCGCTCGCCGCCGCCGTCACGCGCACCGCTCCCGAGCTCATCGTGCACCTCGCCGCTCAGCCCATCGTGCGCGTCTCCTACGACGACCCGCGCGGCACCTTCGACGCCAACGTGATGGGCCTCGTGAACCTGTTCGAGGCGGTCCGCGCCTGTCCGTCCGTACGCGCCCTGGTGGTCGTGACGAGCGACAAGTGCTACGAGAACGCCGGGGGGCTCGGCGCGCCGGCCGCGGCGCGCCGGCCCTTCGTCGAGGGCGACCCGCTCGGCGGCCACGACCCCTACAGCGCGAGCAAGGGCTGCGCCGAGATCGTCACGGCCGCCTACCGGCGCAGCTTCTGCGAGGCGACCGGCGTGCGCGTGGCGAGCGCCCGCGCCGGCAACGTGATCGGTGGTGGCGACTGGGCGGTCGACCGCATCGTGCCCGACTGCGTGCGCGCCCTGGCCGCCGGCCGGCCGGTGACGGTGCGCCGGCCCGACGCGGTACGCCCCTGGCAGCACGTGCTCGAGCCGCTCGCCGGCTACCTGTGGCTCGGGGCGCGCCTGCTGGCCGGCGACTCGGGCCTGGAACACGCCTGGAACCTGGGCCCCGACCCGGCCGCCTGCGTGGCGGTCGGCGACGTCGTGACGGCGCTGCTTACCGCTTACGGCGCCGGGTCGTGGCGCGCCGCCGGCTCGCTCGCCGGCGAGCCCCACGAGGCCGCCGTGCTCACTCTCGACAGCTCGCTCGCCCGCGAGCGGCTCGGCGTGCGGCCGGTCTGGACGGTCGACGAGGCCGTGGCGCGTACCGCCGCCTGGTATCGCCAGCTGGCCGACGGTGGCGACGCCCGGGCCGCCATGCGGGCCGACGTCGCCGCCTTCGTCGCGGCGGCGCAGACGGACGGCCTGGCCTGGGCCGGCGCGCCGGCGACCGCCGCCCTGGGACGGCCGGCATGACGCGCGCCGACGATCTGCGAGCCGACATACTGGCACTCGTCGAGCGTTACTACGACGAGGCGTTCGGGGGCGGCGAGGGGGCGCCGCGGCGCCCCCTCGCCGCCCCCGGCACCGACCCCGACGGCTTCACGCCGGGCAGCTCGCGGGTGCCCTACGGCGGGCGCGTGTTCGGCGCCGACGAGCTCGTCGGGCTGGTCGACGCGGCGCTCGACTTCTGGCTGACCGCCGGCCGCTACAGCGCGCGCTTCGAGCGCGGGCTCGCGGCGCTGCTGGGCGTGCGGCGCTGCTTGCTCGTCAACTCGGGCTCGTCGGCCAACCTGCTGGCGTTCATGGCGCTGACCAGCCCGCGCCTGGGCGAGCGCCGCATCGTGCCCGGCGACGAGGTGATCACCGTGGCCGCCGGGTTTCCGACCACGGTGGCGCCCATCGTCCAGTACGGTGCGGTGCCGGTGTTCGTCGACGTCGAGGCGGCGACCGCCAACGTCGACGCGAGCCTGCTGCCCGCCGCCCTGAGCGCGCGCAGCAAGGCGGTGTTCCTGGCCCACACGCTCGGCAACCCGTTCGACCTCGGGGCCGTCGGCGCGTTCTGCCGCGAGCACGGCCTGTGGCTCGTCGAAGACAACTGCGACGCCCTCGGTTCGCGCTACGGCGGCCGCTACACCGGCACGTTCGGCGACCTCGCCACGAGCAGCTTCTACCCGCCGCACCACGTGACCATGGGCGAGGGCGGCGCCGTCTACACCTCGAACGGCGAGCTTGCGACGATCGTCGCCTCGCTGCGCGACTGGGGGCGCGACTGCGTCTGTCCGCCGGGGGTCGACGACAGCTGCGGCCGGCGTTTCGTCCAGCGCCTCGGGGAGCTGCCGCACGGCTACGACCACAAGTACGTCTACTCGCACTTCGGCTACAACCTGCGGCCCACCGACCTGCAGGCGGCCGTCGGTTGCGCCCAGCTCGCCCGGCTCGACGAGTTCACGGCGCGCCGCCGCGAGAACCACGCACGCCTGGTCGCCGCCCTCGAACCGCTCACCGACCTGATCCTGCTGCCGCAGGCGACGCCGGACAGCGAGCCGAGCTGGTTCGGCTGCCTGCTCACCCTGACCGCGGCGGCACGCCGCGCAGGTCTCACGCGTGAGGCTCTCGTGCGCCGGCTCGAGGCGGCGGGCGTGCAGACCCGCATGCTCTTTGCCGGCAACATCGTGCGCCAGCCCTGCTTCGACGGGCTGCGGGCGAGCGGCGCCGGTTACCGCGTCGCCTCGAGCCTCGAGAACACCGACCGGCTCATGACCGATGCCTTCTGGGTGGGTGTGTACCCCGGCCTCACCGCCGAGATGGTCGACCACATCGCCGGCGCGATCGCCGCCGGTCTGGCGGCGGGCGCATGAGCGGGCGGGCCGACGGGGCGCAGGCGGCCGGGCCGCCGCGCGCGTCGCGCGCGCCGGCCGGCGAGTCGCCGCTGCATCGCAGCGGCGCCTGGGTCGGCCTGCTGCTCGGCGCCCTGGGCGCCGTCGAGATCGCGGTCGTCCTGGCCCGCGGCGGCGGCTACTTCGTGGTCGTGCCGCGCATGGGCTTCATGGTGCCGATCGCCGCAGCCGGCCTCATCGCGGCGCTCGCCGCCCTCGATGTCGGCGGCGAGCGCACCAACGCCGTGGTATGGCTCGGCGTGGCCGCGGCCGCCGGGGTGGGCTGGAACATCTGCGTCTACTCGGTCAAGTTCGGCCGCGGCGTGTGGAGCGTGATCGTGTCGCTCTCGCACCCGGCCGGCGCCGACTTTCGCGACGGGCTGTACGACCCGGCGCGCGCCTTCACCACCCTGCACAGCGGCTGGCCGCCGCTGTCGCTTTATCTGGGCAAGCCGTTCACGCTCGTCGGCCTGACCACCGGCTACCACATCCAGGTCGTCGTCCTGGTCGGCCTGGCGCTCGTCTCGGCCTGGCTGTCGGCCCACCTGGCGATGCGCGCCGTGGGGGAGAGGCCGGCGGCCCACGGCGGGCGACGGCTCGAGACGCGTCTCGTGGCCGCCGTCTGCGGTCTGTGGCTGCTCACGTCGTACGGCTTCTTCTACGAGGTCGACCGCGGCAACATCGACCTCTACGCGCTCGCCTTCACGCTGCTCGCCCTGTGGCTCACCGTACGAGGCACCCGCTCGCCGTGGCCGGCCGCGGGCGTCCTCGCCCTGGCCACCGGTCTCAAGCTCTACCCGGCGATCCTCGTGGTCGTCTTGCTCTGGCGCTACCGGCTCAGGGCGGTCGTGCCCATCGTCGCGACTACCGCCCTCGTGCTGCTCGTCGCCGGTCCGGCCCAGATCGCCCACACCTACACAGCGCTCCACACCCTGAGCACGGCCCGCACGCAGGAGTGGTGGGGTCAGGACTCGGCGACCGCCATGGCCCACGTGTTGCGCGTGCACACGAGCTGGGCGCCGGCCTGGATCTTCTGGCCGCTCATCGCGCTGCCGACCGCCCTGTGGCTCGCCACCGGCGCCGTCGTCGTGCGCCGCGGCTGGAGCGAGCGCGGCGCCGTGCTGCTCGGTGCCGCCTGCGTGCCGATGATGGCGATCGTGCCGCCGGTCAGCAACGACTACAAGCTCGTGCTCTGCGTCCTGCCGCTCGCGGTGCTCGCGACCACACTCGCCACGTCGCGCCGCGAGCCCGGCACGACCTGGGTCGTGCTGGTCGCCAGCCTCGCACTCGTCATGATGCTGCTGGCCCGCTCGACGATCGTGGTCGCGGCCTCGCTGCAGGGCAGCAAGTACACGCTCCTCGTGGTGCTCCAGGTGCTGCTGCTCGTCGTGGGGTCGGGCGCGCCCGCCGGCGACGAGGCGGCGCGACACGACGAGGCGGCAGCGCGGCACCGTGCGTTGACCGCCGGCGCCCCCGACGGCGCGTCCGGGTGAGGCGGCGATGATCGGCTGGGCGGGCGCCCGCGAGACCCTCGTGCGGCGCCGGGAGCAGGTCCTGTACGTCGTGATCGGCGGCTGGAACACGCTGTTCGGTTACGGCGCTTTCGTGCTCTTCTACCATCTGCTGCACGACGTCGCCGGCCTGGCGCGGCTGAGCGGCTCGGAGACGGCTCTCGTGGGCTCGACCGTGGTCGGCGTGATCAACAACTACGTGCTCTATCGCACGGTCGTCTTTCGCAGCCACGGGCCGGTGCGGCGCGAGGTGCCGCGCTTTCTCGTGGTCTATGCGGGCGTGCTCGTCGTCAACCTGATCGTGCTGCCCGTGGCTCTGCGCACCCTGCCGTTCAGCGTGTACCTGGTCCAGGCGGCCTTCACGGTCGCCGTGGTGGTCGGCACCTACGTCGCCAACAAGTACTTCAGCTTCGCGCCGGCGCAACGGCCGTAGCACGCAGCGAGAGGTCTCGCTCCTAACGGAACGCCGGGTGTAAGCCGATAAGGCAACAGCAGGTCGCAAGCGTCGCAAAGGACTGTCGCTCATGCCGTTCATCAGCGTGGTCACCGGGTGCTACAACGAAGCAGACAACGTGCGCGAGCTCTACGAGCGCGTGCGCGCCGTCGTCGAAGGGCTGCCCGGCTACACCTACGAGCATCTCTTCATCGACAACGCCTCGACCGACGGCACCGTCGCCGTGCTGCGCGAGCTGGCCGCGGCCGACCCGCGCGTCCGGGTCATCGTCAACACCCGCAACTTCGGCCACCTGCGCTCGCCGCACCACGCCATGCTCGAGGCGCGCGGGGAAGCCGTGATCTACATCGTCGCCGACCTGCAGGACCCGCCCGACCTGATCGCCGAGTTCGTGCACCGCTGGGAGGAGGGCTACAAGGTCGTGGTCGGCGTGCGCTCGGCCAGCGAGGAGCGGCCGCCCATGCGCTGGGTCCGGGCCGCCTATTACTCGGTCATGGAGCGGCTCTCCGACGTGCCGCTCGTGCGCAACTTCACGGGCTTCGGCCTGTACGACCGCGAGGTCATGGACAAGGTGCGCGAGATCGACGACCCGTACCCGTACTTTCGCGGCATGATCTGCGACCTGGGTTACGAGCGCGCCGAGATCCGCTACTACCAGCCGGCCCGCAAGCACGGCCTGACCAAGAACAACCGCTACACGCTGTGGGACCTCGCCATGCTCGGCGTCACGAACCACTCCAAGGTGCCGCTGCGCCTGGCCACCATGGCCGGCTTCGTCATGGCCATCCTGGCGATGGGCATCTCGCTCATCTACCTGGTCATGAAGCTCGTCTTCTGGAACACGTTCGACTTCGGCCTCGCGCCGGTCCTGATCGGCATCTACTTCTTCGGCGCGGTCCAGCTGCTGTTCATCGGCATCGTGGGCGAGTACATCGGCGCGATCCACACGCAGGTCTACCACCGCCCGCTCGTCGTCGAGAAGGAGCGCATCAATTTCGACTGAGGCCGGCGACCTGCCCGCGCGATCGCGGCGGCGTGCCGCGCCGCCGCTCCTGGCCACGGTCACCGTGGCCCTGGCCGCCGTCGCGCTCGTCTTCGCCTGGCGCCGCCTGTTCCTGGGCGTCGACCTGACCGACGAGGGCTTCGCCGTCGCCGTGCCCTACCGCTTCGCCCTCGGCGCGCGGCCCTTCGTCGACGAGATGAACATCCTGCAGACGGCGGCCTTCTTCTCGTACCCGTTCGTCAAGCTCTACGTCGCCCTGCGCGGAGCCACCGGCATCGTGCTGTTCCTGCGCCACCTGTACCTCGTCTGGACGCTCGTCGTCGCCGGCCTGGCCTGCGAGGCGCTGCGCCGCGTGGTGCGCTGGGAGCACGCGCTGTTGGCCGCCCTGATCTGTGCGACCTTCGTGATCGCCACGACGAGCGACCTCACCTACAACACGATCGGCGCCGGCCTGCTGGTCGTCGCCATGGCCCTGGGCGTCCGCGCCCTGGTGGGCGGCGGCGGCCGGCGCAGCCTCGCCGCCGCCGGCGCCGCCCAGGCGCTCGCCGCGCTCGCCTATCCGTCGCTCGTCGTCGTGCTGCCGGTGAGCACCGCCTGCCTTGTGGCGGCGGCCGTCGCCGGGCGTCGCCGCGCGAGCCTGGCTGCCTTCGTCCTGGGCGCCGCCGTCACGCTGGCCGGCGAGGCGCTGCTGCTCGCCGCCTTCGGCGTCGGCAACGTGCTGCGCTGCCTGCGCTACCAGCTCTCCGACTGGGGCCGCCTCAATTCGGGCGGTGGGCCGGCCAAGCTCTGGGGCGTGGTCGACGGCGTGGCCGGCCACCTCGCGCTCTACCCGCTCGTCGTGGTCGCCGGGCTCGCGCTGTGGGTGGCGTACCGTCGCCTGCCGCTCGCCCGCCTGGCGCTCATCGCCGCGCCGCTCGCGCTGCTGCCCTTCGGCGAGCAGCTCGTGTCGGGCGGCGACGGCTTCGCCGTGATCTACGGCCTGGCGGCGCCCTTCTTCGCCCTCTTCGCGCCGGCCGAGCGCCGCGCGCTCGTCACGACCCTGCTCCTCTGGGGCTACCTGCCGTCGCTCGCCGCCGGGCTCGTCTCGGGCTACACGAGCGCCTCGGGCTGGTTGCAGATGGACGTCGGGCTGCTGCCGGCCGTCGTGCTGTCGGGCGTGTTCCTGGCGCTCGCGCTCCAACCGCGCGAGGGTGACGGGGCGCGGCTGCGCCGCGTCCTGCCCGCCCTCGGCGTCGCCTGCCTGGCCGGCATGCTGGCCGTCACCGTGGTCTACGAGTACCAGTTCCTGCCGCGCGCCGTGCCGTACTCGCAGCTCACGACCACGATCCACGGCGGCCCGTACGCCGGCGTACGGGCCACGCCGGTGCGCGCCGCCTACCTCGCGCAGCTGCGCGGCGACCTGGCGCGCGTGGCGGGCCCTTCCGACCGTCTGCTCGTCTTCTACCAGGCGCCCGCCTTCTACCTGTTCTGGCCGCACGCCGTCGCCACCAACTCGGTCTGGATCTCGAGCGTGCACGGGCTCGACGTCAACGACGATCCCGGGCCGCTGCCGCCCGCGACGCTCGCCTACTACGGCCGCACGCACGTCATGCCCGACGTCCTCGTACGCCTGGTCGGCACCGCCGGCCTGTCCGACGCCACGCTGCGCGCCCGCTTCGCCGCCGGCCTCGACTGCCGCGTGGTCCTGGTGCGGCCCCAGTACGTCGTGTTTCGGCGGCTGCCCGGCGGGACGTTCGCCGGTGGCGGGAGCCGGTCGTGAGCGGCGCCGTCCTGGTCACCGGCGGGGCCGGCTTCATCGGTCGCAACCTCGTGGCCGAGCTGGGTGAGCGCTGGCAGGTGCTGGCCCCCACGCACGGCGAGCTCGAGCTGCTCGACCAGGAGCGCGTGCAGGCATACCTTGCCGCGCACGCGGTCGACGTCGTGGTGCACTGCGCCGTGCGCCCCGGCCATCGCCATGCGGTCGACCCGAGCGGCCAGCTCGAACGCAACCTGCGCATGTTCGCCAACCTGGCCCGCTGCCGGGGTCGCTACCGGCGGCTGATCTTCGTGAGCTCGGGGGCGGTCTACGGCGGACACGAGCGCGCGCGGCTGCCCGAGAGCGCCTTCGGCGAGCACGTGCCGGCCGACGAGCACGGCTTGTCGAAGTACCTCTGCGCGGCCTACGCGGCGACGCGCCCCGACATGGTCGAGTTGCGCCCCTTCGGCGTGTTCGGGCCGTACGAGGACTACGCCATCCGTTTCATCTCCAACGCGATCTGCAAGACGCTCTACGACCTGCCGGTGACGCTGCGCCAGGACCGCCTGTTCGACTACACGCCGGTGCGCCACCTCGCGTGCGTGATCGAGCGCTTCTTCACGCACGATCCCGCCCACCACGCCTACAACGTCTCGGCGACCGAGCCCGTGCACCTGCTCGACCTCGCCCGGCTCGTCGTGCGCCTGAGCGGGAAGGACGTGCCGGTGGTCGTCGCGAACGAAGGGATGGGCGCGCAGTACAGCGGCGACGGCCGGCGCCTGCGCATCGAGCTGCCCGACCTCGTGCCGCCGTCGGTGGAACAGGCCGTGGCCGAGCTCTACGACTGGTACACGCAGCGCCGGGCGGCGATCGACCGCTCGCTGCTGCTGGTCGATCCATGACGGGTGGCGCGACAGACCGGCGCGTCGCGCAGGCGGCGACGAGAGGCGAGGTGAGAGGAGCACGATGAAGGTCTCCGACTACGTCGCGCAGCGCGTGGCCGGCCTCGGCGTGGGCCACGTGTTCCTGGTGACGGGCGGAGGCGCCATGCACCTCGACGACTCGCTCGGCCGGCGCGCCGACCTGCGCCTCGTCTGCAACCACCACGAGCAGGCCTGCGCGATCGCAGCCGAGGGTTACTCGCGCGTGCGCGGCGGCCCGGCGGCGGTGTGCGTCACGAGCGGGCCCGGCGGCACGAACGCGGTCACCGGCGTCCTCGGACAGTGGCACGACTCGGTGCCGGTGCTCTACGTCTCGGGTCAGGTGCGCTCCGACACCACGGTCGCGCTCTCGGGCCTGCCGCTGCGCCAGCTCGGCGACCAGGAGGGGCCGATCGTCGACATCGTGCGACCGATCACCAAGTATGCGGCGCTCGTGCGCGAGCCCGACAGCATCGGCGCGCACCTCGACGCGGCCATCGGCCTCATGACGAGCGGGCGGCCCGGGCCCGTCTGGCTCGACGTGCCGGTCGACGTGCAGGGCGCCCACGTAGACGAGGCGGCGATCGAGCGCGGGCGCCGCGCCGCGCCGCCCACGCTCGATCCGAACGCCGCGTTCGACCGCGCGCTCCTGGCGCGCCAGGTCGACGAGCTGGTCACCCGCCTCGGGCGGGCCGAACGCCCCGTCGTGCTCGCCGGCAGCGGCGTGCGCACCGCCGGGGCGGCCGAGCTGCTGCTCGCGGTCGCCGAGCGCCTGGGGGCGCCCATCGTGACGGCCTGGAACGCGCACGACCTGCTGTGGGAGGAGCACCCGCTCTACGCGGGGCGCCCCGGTACGGTCGGCGACCGGGCCGGCAACTTCGTCGTGCAGAACGCCGACCTGCTGCTCGCGCTCGGCTGCCGCCTCAACATCAGGCAGATCGGCTACGAGCACGCGGCCTTCGCGCGCGCCGCGTGGCGCGTGCTCGTCGACATCGACGAGCTCGAGTTGCGCAAGCCCACCGTGGCCCCCGACCTGGCCGTGCACGGCGACGCGCGCTTCTTTCTCGAGACGCTGCAGAGCGCGCTCGGCGAGGCCTGGCCGGCGCGCCGGCCGGCGAGCTGGGGCCCCTGGCTTGCCTGGTGTCGCGAGCGTCGCGAGCGCTACCCGGTCGTGCTGCCCTCGTACCGGGCGAGCGACACGCCGGTCAACGCCTACGTGTTCGTCGACGAGCTGTCGCGGGCCCTGGCGCCCGACGACATCGTGGTCTGCGCCAACGGCGCCGCCTGCGTGGTGGCCTTCCAGGCGCTGCGCGTGCGCCGCGGGCAGCGCCTGATCGCCAACTCGGGCACGGCCGGCATGGGCTACGACCTGCCGGCCGCGATCGGCGCCTGCCTGGCCGCCGGCGGCCGGCGCGTGGTGTGCCTGGCCGGCGACGGCAGCATCCAGATGAACCTGCAGGAGCTCCAGACGATCGTGCACCACGACCTGCCGGTCAAGGTCTTCGTGTTCGGCAACGGCGGCTACCTGTCGATCCGCCAGATGCAGGACAACCTGTTCGCCGGCACCCGGGTCGGTGAGGGGCCGGGCAGCGGCGTGTCGCTGCCCGACATGGTGGCGCTGGCCGGCGCCTACGGCATCCCGGCGCGGCGCGTCGCGCGTCACGACGACCTCGGGCGGGCGATCGCCACGACCCTCGCCGGCGACGGGCCGGCGCTCTGCGACGTGGCCATGGCGGCCGACCAGCAGTTCGCGCCCAAGGTGGCCGCCGAGAAGCTCCCCGACGGCACGATCGTCTCCAAGCCGCTCGAGGACATGTGGCCGTTCATGGCGCGGCCCGAGTTTGCCGAGAACATGCTCGTGGCGCAGTGGCAGCCCCGGCACGGGGCCGCGCGAACGGCGTCGAAGCGAAAGGGACGGGACGCATGAACGCACTCGAGCACCGCATGGTCGACGCGCTCATCGACCTGCGCGAGAACCACCACGTGAGCGGTGTGAAGGCCGAGTTCGAGGCCGAGGGCACCCGGCTCGAAGAGGCGCTGCGGCTCAAGGAGGTCGTGACCCAGGCGGGCCTCGGGCTCACCATCAAGATCGGCGGCTGCGAGGCCGTGCGCGACATGTACGAGGCACGCGTGATCGGCGTGCAGCGCGTCGTCGGGCCCATGGTCGAGTCGCCCCACGCGCTGCGCAAGTACCTGGCCGCAGTGCGCCTCGCCTTTCCCGAAGACGAGCGCGCCGACGTCGAGTTCTGCGTGAACGTCGAGACCGTGACGGGGTACGAGAAGTTCGCCGACATGCTCGCCCTGCCCGAGATCGGCGAGCTCGACGGCATCGTGCTCGGCCGGGTCGACATGACCGGCTCGCTGGGCCTGAGCCGCGAGGACATCAACGAGCCCGCGATCTTCACCATGGCCGCCGACCTGTTCTCGCGTGCCAAGCAGTCGGACCTCGCCTGCGGCATGGGTGGCGGCGTGTCGGCGGCCTCGCTGCCGTTCATGCGCGAGCTGCCGGCCGGCTGCCTCGACCGCTACGAGACCCGCAAGGTCATCTTCGAGTGCCCCGCCGCGCTCGGCGACGGCGCCGACGCCGGCATCCTCAAGGCCGTCGGCTTCGAGCTCATGTGGCTCAAGAACAAACGCGACTTCTACCAGGCGATCTCCTGCGAGGACGCGATCCGCCTCGAGATGCTGCAGACGCGCTACGACGCGCTGATCGAAGCCGCTGGGGGCGTCTACGGCTGAGGCCGGCCGGGGCGGCTCGTCGGCGGCGCCGAGCGCCTGCATCAGGGCAGTCGCCTTCGACCTCGACGGCACGCTCTACGTCGGCAGCAGCGTCGTGCCCGGGGCGCCGGCCGTCGTCGCCGGCGTGCGGGCTCGCGGCCTCGCCGCCCTCTTTGTGACCAACACCTCGTCGGTCGGCGCCGCCGCGCTCTGCGCGCGCCTGGCGGCGGTAGGCGTTGCGGCCGACGCCGCCGAGGTCTACTCGTCGGCGGTCGGCGTGGCGCGTTATGCGGTCGAGCACGGCTTCACCGAGGTGTACGTCGTCGGCCTCGCCGGCCTGCACGACGAGCTGCGGGCCCATGGCGTCGCGGTCACGACCGACCCGGCCCGCGCCCAGGCGCTCGTCGTCGGCTACCTGCCCGACTTCGACCCGGCCACGCTGCCGACCGGCTTCGCGCTCGGCTGCGTCTTCGTCGCCGCCAACCTCGACGTCGACTACCCGGTCGGCGGCGGCGGCCGGCGGCCGGCGGCCCGTGAGACGGTCGAAAGGGTCGTCGCGCGTCTCGGGCGCTCCTGGGACGTCTGCGTCGGCAAGCCCGGCACCTATCTGCTCGAGTGCGTCGAGCGCGATCACGGCCTCGCTGCGGCCGAGGTCGTGGTGGTGGGCGACAGCGCGACGAGCGACGTGGCGATGGCGGCCGCGGCCGGCTGCCGGTCGGTGCTGATCGCCCCCGAGGGGGCGGCGCACGGCGCCGCCAGCGCCGTCGTGCGCCGCCTGGCCGACGTGCCCGCCGCACTCGACGCGCTGGCGACGGGCTGAGGCGCCGGGCGGTCGGGTGGTATCCTCCGACCGTGATGACGGCAGCGATCCACTCGACGATGCGCGCGCGGCTGCGCGGCGCGCGCGGCTAGCACGCGGCGTGGCCAGCCAGCGCCAGATCAGCGTGGGCGGCGTGCCCGTGGGCGGCGGCGCGCCGGTCGTCGTGCAGTCCATGACCAGCACGCCCACGAGCGACGCCGCGGCGACGCTGGCGCAGGTCGGCGCGCTGGCGGCGGCCGGCAGCGAGCTCGTGCGCGTGTCGCTGCCGGCCGCCGACGACGTCGCCGCCTTCGCCCGGGTGGTGCGTCACGCGCCGGTGCCGATCGTCGCCGACATCCACTTCGACTGGCGCCTCGCGCTCGCCGCCCTCGAGAGCGGCGCCGCGGCGGTGCGCATCAACCCCGGCACGATCGGCAGCGACGAGCACGTGCACGCCGTGGTGCGGGCCGCGGCCGAGCACGGCGCCGCGGTGCGCATCGGCGTCAACTCGGGCTCGCTGCCGCGCGACCTGCGCGCGCTCGCCGCGGCGCGGCCGGTCGAGGCCCTCGTCGAGGCGGCCGTGCGCTACGCCGAGCGTTTCGAGTCGTGGGGCTTTACGCAGTTCAAGCTGTCGGTGAAGAGCTCGAGCGTGCCCGACACGATCGCCGCGTACCGGTCCCTGGCCGCGCGCACCGGCGCGCCGCTGCATATCGGCGTGACCGAGGCCGGCACGCCGTGGGCCGGGACGATCAAGAGCGCGGTCGGCATCGGCGCGCTGCTGGCCGACGGCATCGGCGACACCCTGCGCGTGTCGCTCACCGGCGACCCGGTCGAGGAGGTGCGGGTCGCCTGGGCGATCCTCGGCGCCCTCGAGCTGCGGCGCCGCGGTCCCAACCTCATCTCATGCCCGACCTGCGCACGCACCGAGGTCGACCTGGTCGGTCTGGCCCGGGCCGTCGAGGCGCGCCTCGACGCCTACCGGGCGCCGATCAGCGTGGCCGTCATGGGCTGCCGCGTGAACGGCCCCGAAGAGGCCCGTCACGCCGACTTCGGCATCGCCGCCGGCAGGGGAGAGGGGATCGTCTTCGCCCACGGCGAGAAGGTGGCCACGGTGCCCGAGGGCGAGCTCGTCGCGGCGCTCTTCGAGCGCATCGACGCCGAGCTCGCCGGCCCCCGCGAGGAACGCGGCGCGGCCGCGCCTGACTGAGTCCCGGCGACGGGCGTGGGCGGCGGACCCGTCGTCGCGCCCGGTCTACTGCCCGCTGCTCGCCCCGAAGCTTCTGGCCAGCGCGGCGAGCGCGGTCGCCTGGCTCGTGCGACCGGCCTGAGCGAGCAGCGCGGCGCGCTCCGCCAGGACCTCGCCGTACCAGGTCCGCACCATGAGCACGTTGCGGTCGAGCGGCACCGTGCCGTCGGTCAGGTGGGCGAAGTCGTAGCGGTCCAGGTCGACCGGCGTGAGCCAGCGCGCGATCGTCGCGGCGCTCTTGCCCTGCGGCGTCGTGCGCGCCTGCAGCACCGCTGCCAGCGGCTCGCCGTATAAGCCGCTCACGATGCGCTGGTCGGGTCCGTACGTGAAGTACACGGCGCGGCCGGCGCTCGTGTACTGGTGCACGAATGAGGCGATCATGGCGTAGTAGGCGCTGTCGATCGCGGTGCCGTCGTAGGACCGGCCCGCCTCGAAGGGCGCCACGGCCGCAAGGAAGGCCTGCACCTGGGCGCGCGAGCCGGCTATCAGCGCCGGGTAGCGGCGCTGCAGGTCGTGGAGGTACCAGCTCCGGCGCAGCAGCTCCTGGTCGAGCACGACGACGTCGGGACGCAGACCCTCGACGTCCTGGGCGTAGTCGAGCGGAAAGCCGAACTGGTCGCGGTCGACCATGATCAGCGAGCGCGGCGCGGCGAGCAGCAGGACGTTGTGGACGTAGGCGTCGGCGAAGCGGTAGCGATGCATGGTGATGCTCGGCGCGCGGGCGGCGCCCAGGCCGAGCGGCACCGCGACGAGCAGCGCGGCGAGCAGGCCGGCCAGCGCCGCCGGCCGCGCGGCGGCCAAGCCCTCGCCGGCCCGTCCGACACCGCGCCGGCGGAGCGCCTGCGCCGCGAGCCACCAGGCGCCCAGCCCCATGAGCAGGGCGAGCACCAGGTACGAAGGGATGTAGAAGACCGACACCAGGGCGCGGTCGTCGGCGTTGAGCGAGGCCGTCGCCGTGGCGGTGGGGAAGTCGGTGATGAGCGTCACCACCGGCCAGGTAGCCACCACCAGCGCCACGGCCAGCCAGAACAGCGGCCGGCGGCGCAGATAGAGCACGACGAGGCCGACGGCCGCCAGGGCGAGGAGCGCGGGAAACCACTGGTGGACCAGCAGGGATAGGCTCGTGCCGAGCTCGGCGAGCGTCGCCCGCGGGCCGGAATGGCCGCCGGTCACGTACTGGCGCCGCATGACGACGCGCCAGAACGTCGTCCACGAGCGCGGGTCGCCCCAATCCATCAGCGGCGAGCGGCGCGCCGCGAGCGGCAGGTAGAGGTAGGGCGCGAGACCGAGGCAGTACAGGCCGGCGCCGGCCGCCAGGCGGCGCCACGAGGGCCGCAGGCGGCGCTCGAGCACCAGGCCGTAGAGAGCGAGCACCGGCAGGAAGACGATGAACGTGTCGTGTGCGGTCAGTCCGAGGCCCAGCACCAGGCAGATCGCCAGGAACAGGCGGCCGCGCAAGCGGGGCGTGGGGGCGCGCGACCAGACCAGGGTGAGCACGAGCAGCAGGCCGACGAGAGCGGCGTCGAGGCCGTAGACCTCGGTGATGATCGCCTGGCTCCAGGTGGTCGCGGCGATCGCCGCCAGCAGGCCGGCGGCCAGGCCGGCGGCCAGGCCGGCGCCGCAGGGGACGAGGGCGCCGGCATCGGTCGCCGGCCACCAGGGCGACCCGGCCGGCGGCTCGGCGCCGCTCGCCGCGGCGCTCGCTCGCCCGGCCGCCCGGCGCCCCGTGCCGGCGCCGCCGCGACATTCATCGACGACGAGCATCGTCGCCCAGGCGACGAGCGCCGCCGCCAGCGCGGTGAAGACCGCCGACACGAGGTTGCAGCGCCAGGCGACGTTGCCGATCGGCAGCCAGGTGAAGGCATGGGCGATGAGCGTCCACAGCGGATAACCGGGCTCGTGGGGCACGCCGAGCGAAGCGGCGGCCGAGATGAGCTCGCCGGAGTCCTCGAAGGTCACGGTCGGGGCCAGGGTGAGCAGGTAGAGCACGAGCGCGCAGGCGAAGGCGGCGGCGAGGGTGGCGAGGGGCAGGAGGCGCGCGGCCGGCTGCGCCGGCCGCGCGCCCCGGGCGGCGGCCTGCCGCAGCCGGGTCGCCGGCGCGGGCGTCGTGGCGACCGGGGCATCGGCGCGTGACGTCGCCGGACCTCGCCCCGTCCGTGCAGGGGCGCGTCGCTTGCGGCCGCTCACCCCAGGTCAGCTCCCGGACAGCCCGGTCATGATGTACGGCGCGTTGCTGCGCTCGTAGGCGATCATCTTGCCGAGACCCTCCTCGAGCGTCGTGGCCGGCTCCCAGCCGAGCCGCTCGCGGGCTCGCGCGATGTTGGGGCGACGCACTCTGGGGTCGTCGGGCGGCAGCGCCGAGTAGACGACGCCGCTCGGGCTCTCGGTAAGGCGGGTGACCGTCTCGGCGAGCTCGCCGAGGGTGATCTCGGCCGGGTTGCCGAGGTTGATGGGCTCGTGCGCGCCGCTCTCGGCGAGGCGCAGCAGGGCGTCGACCAGGTCGGTCACGTAGCAGAAGCTGCGCGTCTGCGTGCCGTCGCCGAACACGGTCAGCGGCTTGCCCTGCAGGGCCTGGCGCACGAACGTGGGCACGGCGCGGCCGTCGTTGGACCGCATGCGCGGGCCGTAGGTGTTGAAGATGCGGGCGATGGCCGTGTCGAGGCCCTGCTGGCGGCGATAGGTCATGGTGACCGCCTCGGCGTAGCGCTTCGACTCGTCGTACACGCCGCGCGGGCCGATGGGGTCGACGTTGCCCGCGTAGTCCTCGGACTGAGGGTGCTGGAGTGGGTCGCCGTAGACCTCGGAGGTCGAGGCCAGCACGAAGCGGGCGCGCTTGCGGCGCGCCAGGACGAGCACGTTGTGGGTGCCCCACGAGTCGACCTTGAGGGTCTTGAGCGGCAGCCGCAGATAGTCGATGGGGCTCGCCGGGCTCGCCAGATGGAAGATCACATCGACGTCGCCCTCGAGCTCGATGGGGTCGACCACGTCGGCGTTCAAGAACTCGACCTCGGGGCCGCGCAGGTGGTCGAGGTTGCGCAGCGAGCCGGTGTCGAGGTTGTCGATGATCACGACGTGGTACTCGCGGGCCAGGAGCAGGTCGCAGAGGTGAGAGCCGAGAAAGCCGGCGCCGCCGGTGACCAGCGCAGTCGTCACGACCGCTCCTTTCGCCGTTCCCGGGCCGGACGGGCGCCGGGGTCAGGGGGAGTATATGCCGATGAGCGACTTCGTCGTCATCGCTCAGGCAGGCGTGGCTGCGCTGCGCGCCTCGTGCCGATGACCGACTTCGTCGTCATCGCTCAGGCAGGCGTGGCTGCGCTGCGAATTGCCGCTCGCCGCGGCGGTGCCGTATCATGACGGGCATCGCCCCGCGCCGGTCAGCTCGCCGGGGCCACGTCAGGGGGGCCGGCGCCGAGCGTCCGGACCCCTCCCGAGCGACACGTCAAGGAGTCTTTCGCTTGCGCGCCAGCCAGTTGCTGCTTCCGACCGTCAAAGAGGACCCCGCCGGCGCCGAGGCGGCCAGCCACAAGCTCATGGTGCGGGCCGGCCTCGTGCGCCAGCTCGCCGCCGGTGTCTACGTGTTCCTGCCGGCCGGCTGGCGCGTCATGCGTAAGATCGAGGCCGTGGTACGCGCCGAGATGGAGGCGATCGGCTGCCAGGAGATGCTCTACCCGGTGATCAACCCGGCCGAGATCTGGCAGCAGTCGGGCCGCTGGGAGTCGATCGGCGACGAGCTCTTCCGCTTCAAGGACCGCAAGGGCACCGACATGGTGCTGGCCATGACCCACGAAGAGGTGGTGACCTGGCTTGCCGCCCACGAGATCCACTCGTACCGGCAGCTCCCCCAGCTCTGGTTCCACCTGCAGACCAAGGAGCGCGACGAGGCGCGGCCCAAGAGCGGCCTGCTGCGCACGCGCGAGTTCATCATGAAGGACTCCTACAGCCTCGACACCGACTTCGACGCGCTGCAGGTGAGCTACGAGAAGCACATCGGCGCCTACGACCGCGTCTTCGCGCGCTGCGGCCTGACCGTGCGCCGCGTGCTCTCCGACCCCGGCATGATGGGCGGCCGCGTCGCGCACGAGTACATGGCCCCCAGCGAGGCCGGCGAAGACGAGATCGTGTTCTGCGAGAGCTGCGGCTACGCCGCCAACGTCGAGCTCGCCGTGGCGGCCCCCGACGACGAGCCCGTGGGCGCGACGTCGGACCGGCCTGAGCAGCGCGAGATCGCCACGCCCGATCAGCGCACCATCGACCAGGTCGCGGCGTTCCTGGGCATCGCGCCGCGCGACCTCGTCAAGTCGCTCGTCGTGGTGAGCGAGGAGCGTGGCCCGGTCCTCGCCCTTGTGCGCGGCGACCACGACCTGCACGAGGGCAAGCTGGCCCGCGTGATCGGCGAGTTCCGCCTGGCGACGGCCGACGAGGTGCTCGCCGCGCAGGGAGTCGAGCCGGGCTTCGTCGGCCCCGTCGGCAGCCCGCTGCCGATCGTCGCCGACGAGGCGCTGCGCGGCGGCGTGTTCACCGGCGGCGCCAACCGGGCCGACCATCACCTGAGCGGCATCGTCGCCGACGAGCTCGTGTCCGAGTATCACGACCTGCGCGTCGTGCACGCCGGCGAGCGCTGCCCCGAGTGCCGCTCGCCGCTGCGCGGCGAGCGGGTCATCGAGGTCGCCAACATCTTCCAGCTCGGTACCAAGTACTCGGCCCCGATGGGCGCCACCTACCTCGGCGAGCAGGGTGAGGAGCACCCGATCGTCATGGGCAGCTACGGCATCGGCATCGCGCGCATCGCCGCGGCCGCCGTCGAGCAGCACCACGACGACCACGGCATCGTCTGGCCGGCGGCGATCGCGCCCTTCGCCGTGCACGTCGCCGTCGTGCGACCCGCCGACGCCGTCCAGGCGGCCCTGGCCGACGAGATCCACGCCGAGCTCGAAGGGTGCGGCCTCGAGGTGCTGCTCGACGACCGCGAGGTGTCGCCGGGCGTCAAGTTCAACGACGCCGACCTGCTGGGCTGCCCGCTCCAGGTGGTCGTCGGCAAGCGCGCGCCCGAGCGCGTCGTCGAGCTCAAGCAGCGGGTCGGCGGCGAGCGCCGCGACGTGCCCGTGGGCGAGCTCGCCGACGCCGTGCGGGCGGCGCTCGCCACCCTCTAGCGGCGCTCCACGGCAGCCCGGCAGACTGCCGGCCGGGCTCGCCTGTTGCCTGAACGGGCGACAAAAGGCCTGCAGTCCCCTCAAGTTGTTGACGCCTTTGGGCGATAACCTCTAGCGATATGCAGACCATGCTCAAACCGAACCGGCCGCGCTACTCACGCGAGCGCTTCCAGGCTGCCCTCAAGGGGCTCATGGAGGAGCGTCACCTGAGCTACCGGCAGCTCGCCTACAAGACGCAGCTCTCGGCCGGCTACCTCAACCACCTCACCAAGGGCACCCGGCCGGTGCCGGCCGACCCCGTGATCCGCATCATCGCGACGGCGCTCTGCGTCGAGCCCGATTTCTTCCTCGAGTTCCGGCTGCGCCAGGTGGCCGACGTGCTCGACGCCTCGACACATCTGATCGACGCCCTGTACAGCGTGCTGCTGCTGCACACGCCGCTGTCCGACGAGATGAAGGCCATGCTCGAGCGCTCGGGCAACGGTCACGGCAACGGCAACGGCGAGCGCATCCTGGCCATCTGAGCCGTAGCGACAGCGCGCAGCGCCCCTTACGACCGGCCGGGCCGGTCGTTTTTCGTTCGTAGCCTCGTAAACCTTCGCCCGATATCGCCGATAGAGGGGAGAGCGGGGCTGGGCCTGCCGTGGTGTGCCCGAAGCGCCGCCGTACACCCGCACGGCGGCCTCACTCGAAGCCGCGGCGAACGGAAGGGGAACTGTGGGCGACCAAGCCAGGCGAGCGTGCGACGGCGACAACGCGGCCGACGCCAAGCGCCGCCGTCTCTCCCTGCTTGCCTCGATCGTCCTGATCGGCACGAGCGCGGCGGTCGTCTTTCACTACGTGATGGCTTACTACCTGGGCCGCGGCTACCCGTACAACACGTTCCTGTTCCTGCCGAGCGACCACTTCAACGACTGGAACAACACGTACCGCTACGTGCTGCACTTCCTGCAGGGCCGCCCGGCGCCGTTCGTGTACTTCCCCTTCGCCTTCCTGCTCGTGGCCGGGGCGACGCTGCTGCCCATGTCGGTCGGCCTCGCCCTGCTCGTCCTGGCCTACGTGTCGGGCCTCGTCACGCTGCTGTGGCGCACCGTGCTCGACGTGCTGCCCGGCCGGCAGCTCAAGCTGCAGTACGCCGTCATCCTGGTCGCGCTGTCGTACCCCGTGCTCTTCACTCTCGACCGCGGCAACCTCGAGATGCTCGTCTTCCTGCTGGTCGGCGGCATGTTCTTCTTCGTCTACCGGCGCCCCTCGGGGTGGGGAGCGGGACTCTGCCTGGCGGCCGCCGTCGCCATGAAGCTCTACCCGGCGACCCTGGTGGTGCTGCTGCTGGCCGAGCGACGTCTCAAGGCGGCGGCCGTGGCGGTCGTTGGTGCCCTTGGGCTCACCGTCGGGGCGACCGGCCTGCTCGCCCTGCTCACCGGCCAGAGCATGGGGGCGGTGTGGCACCAGGCCTACGCCGAGAAGGGCACCTATCAGGGCATCCAGGTCGACGCCGGTGCCGGCATGCAGCACGGCCACACGCTCTGGGGCCTCCTGCGCGCGCCCAGCCTGCTGATGCACGGCTACGAGCAGCCGTGGCTGCACAGCGCCTACCTGCTGGCCGTTGCCGCCATCTTCGCGCTGCTGGCCGGCCACGTGCTGCTGCGCGAGAGCGAGCCGTGGCGCAAGGCGGCGCTCATGGTGATCGCGGCGATCACGCTGCCCTTCGTGTCGGCCGACTACACCACGCCGCTCATCTACTTTCCGCTCGTCATGTTCCTGAACTCGCGCCGTGTGTCGCGCTACGACCTCGTCTACGTCGCCCTGTTCGGCGTGCTGCTCGTGCCCGTCGACTATCGATATCTGCCGGCGCTCGGCACGATAGACGCCTCGACGTCGGTGATCGTCTACGCGGCGGCCCTGACCGGGCTTGCCGCTCTGACCATCGCCGACGCCGTGCGGCAAGAGGCCGCAGCGCCGGCCACCCGGGCGCTGCGCCTGCGGGCCTGGCGGAGCGCGCGATGATGCTGATCCCCCTCGCGGTGCCCGGCTGCCTGCGAGTCGTGACCGACGTGCACGGCGACCCGCGTGGCAGCCTCGTCAAGACCTACGTAGCGACGACCTTCGCCGCCGCCGGCGTCCGGCCGCCCTTTCGCGAGCTGTTCCACAGCTCGTCGCACGCCGGTGTGGTGCGCGGCATGCACGTGGCGCTGCCCCCCGACGACGGCTTCAAGCTCGTGGCCTGCGTCGCCGGCGAGGCGCTCGACGTGCTCGTCGACCTGCGGCGCGGCTCGCCGGCCTACGGCCGGCCCGTCTCGGTAACCCTGCGCGGCCCTGGCGACGCGCTCGTCGTCGCAGCCGGCGTGGCGCACGGCTTCGCCGCCCTCACCGAGGGCTGCGTGATGAGCTATGCCACGACCGGCGAGCACGCCACCGGCACCGACGGCGGCGTGCGCTTCGACTCGATCGGCTTCGCCTGGCCGTTCGAGCGGCCGGTGGTCTCCGACCGCGACGCCGCGCTGCCGGCGCTCGGCGAGTTCGCCTCGCCGTTCGTGTTCGACGGCGCGGACAGGGAAGAGCGATGAGCAAGGCTCTCGTCACCGGGTCGACCGGCTTCGTCGGCAGCCACCTGGTGCGCCGGCTGACCGCCGAGGGCTGGAGCGTCAGCCGGTTGCTGCGCGACGACATCGAGACGGCGACGCCGCTCGCCGGCGTCGACGATCGGCGCTGGGACGGCTCGACCGGCGGCGCCGTAGCGGCCGTCGCGGCGGCCGCGCCCGACGTGGTGTTCCACCTCGCCGCGCTGTTCGTCGCCGAACACGTCACGGCCGACGTCGCGCCGCTCGTCGAGTCGAACGTGCTGGTGGGCGCACAGGTGGCCGAGGCCATGCTGCGCGCCGGCTGCCGGCTCATGGTGAACACCGGCACCTCGTGGCAGCGCGACATCGCCGGCGCCTACGACCCGGTCTGCCTCTACGCGGCCACCAAGCAGGCCTTCGAGGACCTGCTCGACTACTACGTGCGCGCCGAGGGCTTCGCCGCGGTGACCTTGCGGCTCTACGACACTTACGGGCCCGACGATCCGCGACCCAAGCTCGTGAGCGTTCTGGCACGAGCCATGAGTACTGGTGCGCCCCTCGAACTTTCGCCGGGTGAGCAGCGCCTCGACCTCGTGCACGTCGACGACGTCACGGCCGCCTTCGCGCTGGCCGGACGGCGGCTGCTCGACGGCGCGACCGGCCACGAGCGCTTTGACGTGGCGACCGGCGACGCCCGCAGCCTGCGCGAGGTCGTCGCGGCCTACGGCGCCGCGGCCGGCCGGCCGGTGCCGGTGCGCTGGCGCGCGCGGCCCTACCGGCGGCGCGAGGTCATGACGCCCCCGGCCGGCACGCCGTTGCCCGGCTGGCGGGCCCAGGTCTCGCTCGACGACGGCTTTCGACGACTGGTGGTGCGCGATGACGGCTGAACCGGCCCGCAGGCGTGCCTCGCTGCCCGGCGAGGACGAGCTCGTCTCGGTGGTCGTGCCGGTCTACGACGAGCACGACACGGTAGGGGAGATGTACCGCCGCCTCGCCGCCGTCTTCGACGGCCTGAAGGGCGTCACCGGCCAGTTCATCTTCGTCGACGACGGCAGCCGCGACGACACGCTCGACCTGCTGCGCGCGATCGCGGCCGGCGACGAGCGCGTGCGCGTGGTCGGCCTGTCGCGCAACTTCGGCCACCAGGCCGCGATCACCGCCGGCCTCGACCACGCGGCCGGCGACGCTGTGGTGCTGATCGACGGCGACCTGCAGGACCCGCCCGAGGTCATTCCGGCGATGATCGAGCGCTGGCGCGCCGGCGCCGACGTGGTCTACGGGGCGCGCAGCGTGCGCCACGGCGAGAGCGCCTTCAAGCGCGCCACCGCCAAGCTGTTCTACCGGGTCGTCGGCCGCCTGAGCGACACGCCGCTGCCGTTCGATGCCGGCGACTTCAGGCTGCTCGACCGCTCGGTCGCCGACGTGCTGCGCGACATGCGCGAAGAGGCCCGCTACCTGCGCGGCATGGTGTCGTGGGCCGGCTTTCGTCAAGAGGCGCAGCCCTACGAGCGCGACGAGCGCTACGCCGGCGAGACCAAGTACTCGATGGGGAAGATGGCCAAGCTCGCCCTCGACGGCGTGACGAGCTTTTCGAGCCGGCCGCTCGTGCTGGCCGCGCAGCTCGGCGCGACGATCACGGTCGGCGCCTTCATCTACCTCGTGTGGATCGTGGCCAACCGCCTGACCAACCCGCACTCGGTGGTCGCCGGCTGGACGTCGGTGCTCGTCGCCATCCTGTTCCTCGGCGGCGTGCAGCTCCTGTCGATCGGCATCCTGGGCGTCTACGTCGGCCGAGTGTTCAACGCCAGCAAGGAGCGCCCGCTGTACGTGGTGCGCACGCGCGTCGGCGGCCTCGACGACGAGCTGCGCGGCGCCGCGGCCGCCGCCGGACGCCGCAAGCGCTCGACCAAGACGCCGGCCCTGCGGCGATGAGCGAGCTGCCCGAGCCGGCGACGCCGCACGTCTCGGTCTGCCTGCCGGTCTTCAACGGCACGCCGTACATCCGCCAGGCGATCGCGTCGGCGCTCGCGCAGACCGGGGTCGACCTGGAGCTCGTGGTCGTCGACAACGCTTCGACCGACGACACCGTCGCCGCCGTCGAGTCGTTCGACGACCCTCGCCTGCGGCTGCTGCGCAACGAGAGCAACATCGGCGCCGGGCGCAACTGGAGCCGCTGTCTCGCCGAGGCCCGCGGCGACCTGGTCAAGATCCTCTGTGCCGACGACTGGCTGTACCCGGGAGCGCTCGCTCGCCAGGCGGTCGTGCTCGACGATCCCGCCGACCGCGGTGTCGTGCTGGTCGCCGCCGGCCGCGACGTGGTCGACGCGAGTGGGCGTCGCCTGCTGCGCCGCCGCTGGGACCGGCGCGGCGGTCGCGTCGCCGGCCCGGCCGCTCTGCGACGCATCGTGCGACGCGGCACGAACCTGGTGGGCGAGCCCTCGGCCGCGCTCTTCCGGCGCGACGCCGCCCTGCGCGCCGGCCCGTTCCAGGCCGACGCGCGCTATACGGTCGACCTCGAGTTCTGGTGCCGCCTGCTGCTGCTCGGCGACCTGTACACGATCCCAGAGAGCCTGAGCGCCTTTCGCGTGACCACGGGCTCCTGGAGCGCCCAGGTGGCCGGCGAGCAGACCGCCGACATGAGACACCTGCTGCGCGACCTGGCCGGCGACGGACGCTACGGCGTGTCGACGCTCGACGCGCGCCGTGGGGCCTTGCGCGCCTCGGTCAACAGCGAGCTGCGCCGCCTGCTGTACCGGCGGCTGGCGGCGGCGTCGTAGGACGCGCCGTGCGACCGGCCGCGCCATGACCGCGCTCGTCGTTGCATTCGTCGTAGCGACCGCGGTCAGCGCGGTCTGGCTGCGGATCGCCTGTCGCCTGACCGGCGCGCGTGTCATCCCCGTGACCGACCTGGCGCTGATCGCGGCACTCTGTTCCGGCGTGGGCCTGTTCCCCGCAGCCGGACTGGTGCTCGCCCTCATCTTCGGGTCGCTCCTGCTGCTCAGGGTCGAGCACGTCGACCCCTGGCCGGATGCGATCGTGATGCTCGCCGGCTGTGGCCTGGTGTGGGTGTTCCTCGGCGCCTGGGCGATGTTCCGCTAAGAGACACGTCCTTGGCGCAAGGGCCTCGCGGGGCAGGGCTTCGAGCGTGAGCTCCCTCGACCGCAGACCACGAGCGGTCCCGCCAGGTCGGCCGACCGGCAGAGCGAGGCCGGGACCGAATCGACGCGCATCCCCTCGCTGAAGGGCACGCCCAGGTACTGCGCGAGGGCTTCGTCCACCTCGGAGTCGTGCGAAGGCCAGAACGCCAGCAGGGGTCGGGTGTCGTCGCCGAGCTGGAATCTTGCGAAAAAGAGAATGGTCGGCGTGGCCAGATTCGAACTGGCGACCCCTAGTCCCCCAGACTAGTGCGCTAACCAGGCTGCGCCACACGCCGACCGCAAGGGCCGTAGTTTAGCACATCGCCTGGGCGGCGCCGGGGCTCGTGCGGGCCCCGCCGCAGCCGGCGCGCGTGTACACTACGCCGCATGTCGCGGCGCATGATCCCCAACGCCATCACGGTCGCGCGCCTGTGCGCGCTGCCGCTCTTCCTCTGGCTCTACAGCCTGCGCGCGCCGCACGCGAGCTGGCCGGCCGCCGCGCTCGTGTTCGTGCTGGCCGGGACCGACGTGCTCGACGGCTGGCTCGCCCGCCGCTGCGGCTGGCAGAGCGAGCTCGGCCGCGTGCTCGACCCGGTCGTCGACCGCATCGCCTACCTGTTCCTGGTCGGCGCGCTGCTGCTGTTCGGCGTGGTGCCCTGGTGGGCCGTCGTGCCGCTCATCGTGCGCGACGGCCTCATGCTGGCCGGCGCCGCGCTCATGCTGTTCCACTACCGCGAGGGGCCCAGCATCCTGCGCGGCGGCCGCCTGGCCAACTTCACCCTGTTCTGCGGCATCGAGCTCTTCATCCTTGGGCTGCGCGTGGCCGCCTGGCCGGTCTACGCGGTAGGCGCCGCACTCTACCTGGCGACTGGGTTCGGTTACATCTGGCGGCAGTTCGGGCGCTGGCGGCGGGCCCGGCCGTCGTCGGCGACGACGGCCTGACCCGCCGCCGCCTGGCGCTCCCGGCCGGGGGCATGCTCCCGGGCTCGTTCGTCGGCCCAGGGGTCGTCAGGGGCCTTCCCGGAGCCTCACGGCGCGCTTCCGATACGTCCGGGTGCGCCGCTTCGTTCTGGTACTATCACGCCATGGCGAGCGCTCTACAGCCCGGCGTCGCAGGGATGGCCTAGAGCCGTGCGCGCCGTCGTGATGGCCGGGGGAGAGGGCACGCGCCTGCGCCCGCTCACCAGCAACCAGCCCAAGCCGATGGTGCCGGTCGCCAACAAGCCCTGCATGGAGCACATCGTCGAGCTCCTCAGGCGGCACGGCATCGAGGACATCGTCGTCACGCTGGCGTTCCTGCCCAAGGCGATCCGCGACTACTTCGGCGACGGCAGCGACCTCGGCGTGCGCATCGACTACTCGGTCGAGCAGGTGCCGCTCGGCACCGCCGGCAGCGTGAAGAACGCCGAGGAGCTGCTCGACGAGCGCTTCATCGTGATCTCGGGCGACGCCCTGACCGACTTCGACCTCTCGGCCATCGTCGCCGAGCACGAGCGCCGCGGCGCGATGGTGTCGATCGTGCTCAAGCACGTCGAGAACCCGCTCGAGTTCGGCGTCGTGGTCGTGAACGACGAGGGGCGCATCGAGCGCTTTCTCGAAAAGCCCACCTGGGGCCAGGTGTTCTCGGACACCGTCAACACCGGCATCTACGTGCTCGAGCCCGAGGTCTTCAACTACATCCCAGCCGGTCAGGCCTACGACTTCAGCCAGGAGCTGTTCCCCAAGCTCTACGAGCTCGGCAAGCCGCTGTTCGGCACCATCGCCGACGGCTACTGGCAGGACATCGGCAGCCTCGGCCAGTACCTGGCCGCCAACCGCGACGTGCTTGACGGCAAGGTGCAGGCGCAGATCCCCGGCATCCGCCTCGAGAACGGCATCTACATCGGCGAGAACGTGAGCATCGAGTCGCTCGACCACGTGACCGGTCCGGCCGTGATCGGCAACTACGCCAAGCTCGACGGCAACGCCCGCATCGGGGCCTACACGGTCATGGGCAGCAACGTCGTGGTCAAGGACCACGCCGAGACACGCTTCAGCGTGATCGACGCCAACACCTACATCGGCTCGGGCTCCAAGGTCTTCGGCGCGATCGTCGGCAAGAACTGCGACGTCAAGCCGGGCGCCACGCTCAGCGAGGGCGCCGCGATCGGCGACGAGTGCGTGATCGGCGAGCAGGCCTACGTGGGGCCGGACGTCAAGATCTACCCGTTCAAGACGGTCGAGTCGGGCGCCCAGGTCAACTCGAGCATCATCTGGGAGTCGCGTGGCACGGCCCAGCTCTTCGGCAAGGACGGCGTGGTCGGCCTGATCAACGTCGACATCACCGCCGAGCTCGGCCTCAAGCTCGCTCTGGCCTACGGCACCACCCTGCCGAACGGCGCCAAGGTGGTCACGAGTCGCGACGCCCATCCGGCCTCGCGCGTGATCAAGCGGGCCATCATCAGCGGCCTCAACTCGACCGGCGTCGACGTGCGCGACCTGCGCGTGAGCCCGGCGGCCGTGAACCGCTTCGAGATCAAGAGCGGCAACGCCCAGGGCGGCGTGCACGTGCGCATCTCGAGCTGGGACCCCGAGGTCGTGCAGATCCAGGTGTTCGAGCCGCCGGGCATACCGGTGAGCGAGAAGACCCAGAAGAACATCGAGAAGTACTACGGCCGCCAGGACTTCAGGCGCGCCTTCTACACCGAGTTCGGCCGCATCCAGTACTCCGACCGTGCCCAGGAGACCTACGTGCGCGGCCTCGTCGACTCGTGGGACACCGAGCGCATCCGGGCGCGCGGCTACCGCCTCGTGATCGACTACTCGTACTCGCCGGCCACGCTCGTGCTGCCCCAGGTCCTGCCCTATCTCGACGCCGAGATCATCTCGCTGCACGCCTTCACCGACGAGCAGAAGACGAGCGGCGTGCCCGGCGAGCGCGGCGTGACGATCGCCGACGTGCAGCGCGTCGTCAAGGTGATGGGCGCCGACCTCGGCGCCGTGATCGACCCCGGCGCCGAACGGCTCTACCTCGTCGACGAGCTCGGCCAGGAGATCCCGCTCGAGCGCGCGCTGCTGCTCTTCGTGCGCCTCGTGGCCGGCTCGCTGCCCAAGGGCCAGAAGATCGCCCTGCCGCTCACCGTGACCCGCCTGGCCGAGGAGATGGCGGCGCCGTTCGGCGTGGAGATCGAGCGCACCAAGGTGTCGCTGCCGTCGCTCATGGAGGCTGCTACCGCGCCCGACATCGCCTTCGCCGGGGCGATCGGCGGCGGCTACATCTTTCCCCGCTTCCTGCCCGCCTTCGACGCCCTCATGAGCCTCGGCAAGCTGCTCGAGCTGCTCGCCCCGAGCGCCGTGCCGCTGTCGCAGCAGGTCGCGGCGATCCCGTCGAGCAGCCTCGTACACAAGACCGTCGGCTGCCCGTGGTCGCTCAAGGGCACGGTCATGCGCACGGTCACCGAGGAGCTGCAGCGCAGCGACGGGCACCGCCTGAGCCTGCTCGACGGCATCAAGGTCTTCTACAAGGGCGGCTGGGCGCAGATCATCCCGGACGCCGACGAGGCCCTGTTCCACATCTACGCCGAGGGCGTCGACGGCGACGCCTCCGAGCAGCTCGCCGACGGCTTTGTCGGCAAGGTCAGGGCAGTGATCGCCGCCAAGGCAGACTAGGCGCGCAACGGAGTCACGCACGCCTGAGCCGCGCCGACGAAGTCGATCGCGGGACTAGGCGCGCAGCGAAGCCACGCTCGCCTGAGCCGCGCCGACGAAGTCGATCGCGGGACTAGGCGCGCAACGGAGTCACGCACGCCTGAGCCGCGCCGACGAAGTCGCTCATCGGCACTGGGCGCGCAGCGCAGCCACGCACGCCTGAGCCGCGACGACACAGTCGCTCGGGGGCCGACCTGGGGCTCGAGCGGTCAAGCTCGGCGCGGCCCGGCCGATGAAGGGGACGTGGACATTCTGCAGGGAAGCGCGGGCGACACGGTGAACCCTGACGTGCAGTCGCAAACGTCAGGCGGACCACTGATGACCTCTCTCCAGCAGCCCGCGGCCCCCGATGAGAGCGGCGCCGCGCAGCGGCGCCGCCGCCCGGCGCACGCGGCCCGGGGAGGAGGGGACGGCGCCCGCGCCCGCAGGGCGCGCCTGCGTGCCGTACTGGCCGGCCTGGGCCTCGTGCTCGTCGCCTTCTGCGCCCTGCAGGGCTACCTGTACGGGCGCGTCGCCTTCGGCGTGGCGGCGGGAGGTCGCAGCCTGGCCGGCGACGGGCCGGCCAAGGCGCGGAGCGCCGTCGCCCGGTCGCTCGACGCAGGCGACCTCGGCACCGTCCTGCTGCAGACCAGGCAGGGTCCGGTCAGATTGAGGCTCGCCGAGCTGGGCCTGCGCGTCGACGTCGCGGCGACCGCCCGCCGGGCAGCGCGGGCCGGCCGCATCGACCTGCTCGGCCTGCGCCTGTGGCTCGGCGGCCACGGCACGGTCTCACCGGTCGTGCGCTGCGACGTGGCGGCCCTCGCCGCCGGCGTCGACCGCATCGCCCCCTACGTCGAGACGGCGCCGCGCGACGCCCGCCTGGTGCTGACCGGCACCGACGTCACGGTGCGGCCGGCCACCCCCGGCACGACCATCGACGCCGCCGCCCTGCGCCAGCGGCTCGAGCAGGCGCTGGCCGCCTGGCGCCGCTACGACGGGCCGGTGCCGCTCGACGCGAGTCAGCCGGCCGTGACGACGGCGGCCGCTCAGGCCGCGGCCGAGCAGGCCGCGACCTACCTGAGTGCCCCGCTGCGGCTGCGCTATCGCGGCGATGAGATCGACCTGAGCCCGGCGACCATGGCGAGCATGCTGACGGTGAACACCGGCGCCGACGCCGCGACCAGCCCGCTGACCTTCGACAACCCCCGGGCGCGCGCCCGGCTGCACCGCCTGTTCGCCTTCACCGACCACCCCGCCGTCAATGCCCGCGTGGTGGTCAGGGGACGCAAGGTGACGATCACGCAGAGCAGCGCCGGCTTCGGTCTGGACATGCCGACGCTGCTCTCGGACATGGACTACGTGGCAAGCCAGCCGGGCCTGCGTCAGGTGATCGTGCCGCTCACGACGCTCCAGCCGACCACGACCACCGACGAGCTCACCTCGCTCGGGCTCGACGGCCTGGGCTCGGAGTTTGCCACCTACTACGACCAGACCAACACGGCGCGCGCCCAGAACATCATGCAGGCCGCCAAACTGTGCGACGGCACGGTGATCAAGCCGGGCGCGGTCTTCTCGCTCAACCAGACGCTCGGACCGCGTACGCTCGACCGGGGCTTCGACTACGCACCCGTGATCCAGGACGGCGTGCTGCGCCTGGGCGTGGGCGGCGGCCTGTGCCAGTTCGCCACGACGCTCTTCAACGCCGCCTTCTTCGCCGGCCTGCCGATCGTCGAACGTCACCCGCACGACTTCTGGATCGACCACTACCCGATCGGCCGCGACGCGCAGGTCGCCTACGGCTCGCAGGACCTGCGCTTTCGCAACGACACGACGCATACCCTCCTGCTGCGCTGCTGGGCGAGCCGCGGCCAGTGCACGGTGCTGCTGATCGGCAGCACGGGTCGCACCGTCACCTTCACCACGAGCGGCTTCTACCACATCGTGCCGACCCACACCTCGCGCAAGCACCCGCGGGTGATCACCGACGCCACCATGCCCAAGGGCATGGTGAGCTACGAGCAGGGCTTCGACGGCCGCACGGTCAAGGTCGTGCGCACGGTCTCGCAGAACGGCCGCGTGCTGTTCGTCGACTCGTTCGTGTCGACCTACGCGCCCAAGGACTGGATCGAGCGCGTCGGCACGAAGCAGTAGGGAGGGGGCCGTCGCAGCCGTCGCGCGGCACGAGCCGCGGGGCAGGCGGCCGTCAGGCCGTTTTGGCGATGACCTGCTTGCAGCAGAGCTTGAGCGTCTCGAAGACGCCCAGGCCGCTCACCGCGCAGGCCTCGATCACCGGCGAACGAGTGTGGTTGAGCAGCTCGTTCAGGTCTTCGACCGAGAAGATGTCGGTGAGGTCGCGCTTGTTCATCTGGATCACGAAGCCCAGACGCGAGAGGTCGTCGCCCTGCGCCATGAGGTTGTCCCAGAGGTTCAGGTAGCTCTCGACGTTCTCGTCGAGCCGCGTGATCTGCGAGTCGCCCACGAAGATCACCCCGTCGACGCCCTGCAGCACGAGCTTGCGGCTCGCGTTGTAGTAGCTCTGGCCCGGCACCGTGTACAGGTGGAACCTGGTCTGCATGCCCTTGACCGTGCCCAGGCTGAGCGGCAGGAAGTCGAAATAGAGGGTGCGTTCCTCTTCGGTGGCGATCGACACGAGCTTGCCGCGCGCCGATGGGTTGATCTTGCGGTGGATGTACTGGATGTTCGTGGTCTTGCCGCAGAGTCCGCAGCCGTAGTAGACGATCTTGTAGTTGATCTCGCGTGCCGCGAAGTTGATCAGGGGCATGTCAGGGCTGCCCCTCGAGGTCGGCGAACAGGTCGTCGATCGCCTTACCGGCCGTGGCTTCGTAGTCGTCGTCGACCGACAGCGCCTCGTTCTCTTCGTCTGAGCCCTCGAAGATGGGGCGCAGCACCTCGATCGCGCGCTGCGTGTAGAGACGCACCTTGCCGACCTGAGTCTCGCGGCCGAAGGTGATGATGAGCAGCACCTGGTCGGAGACCTGCGATACGTGCAGGTTCGAGGTCTTGCCCTCGTGGAAGAGGAGCGTGAACTCCTTCTCGTCGAGGATGCTGGCGAGCTGCTGCGTCGCCGCGAACGAGCTCGCCGCGAGCGACGCGAGCGAGAGGGTCTCGGGGTGGTAGTCGTCGGAGGCCGTCGTGATGGGCTGTCCGGACGTGGAGATGAGCGCGAGGAAGGTGGACCCGGTGACGTCCTTGAGCTTGCGCAGAAGGTCGTCGCACAGGTCGAGCTGGCGGTCGTTGATGACGAGGCCTTTGCGCTTCGCCACGGGTCTCCTTTCGGGCTCGGCACGCTTTTGGCGGCAGTATATCAGGCGGCCGCCGCAAGAGTGCCTGCGTTGCACCGCTTGCTGTATCGTCGCGCGGGCCGTCGAACATGAGCCGCCGGAGCGGCGAGTGGAGAGTGGCGTGGTAGACTCGCGAGCGTGAAAACGGCCGCGCGACGACCATCATGAGCTTTACGGGCAGCCTCTCGGAGCTCGCGCTCTGCGACCTCGTCGAGATCACCTCCCTGGGCGGCAAAACCGGCGTGCTCGACGTCACCCACGCCGACGGCTCGCCCGCCGGGCGCCTCGCCTTTCGCGCCGGCTCGCTCATCGCGGCGGCCTGCGGCGCCCTGGTCGGCGAGCGCGCCTTCTATGCGCTGATCGGCCTCAAGGAGGGCGGCTTCGTCTTCGACCCAGCCCTCGACCCCGGCGACGCGCCGGCCGCCGACCTGCCCACCGGCTCGCTGCTCATGGAGGCCATGCGCCGCGTCGACGAGATCGGCCGGCTGCGCGACGCGCTGCCCTCGTACGGCCTCGTGTCGCTGCTCGGCGGCGACCCGCGCGACTCGGTCGAGGCGACCGTGCTCGGCTTTCTCGGGCCCGGCCAGCGCAGCGTCGGCGATATCGTCGCCGGCGCCCTCGTCGAGGGCATGGCCGACGAGTACGAGGTGTTGCTCGCGCTCTCGCGGCTGCGCGAGCGCGACGTCGTGCGCCTCGTGACCTGAGGGCAGAAGGCGTCGGCGAGGGCGTGAGCCGGGCGCCCGGCGGGGATATCTCAACGTGAAGTTGAAGGTTGCCTGCCGCTCCTGTAAGCTGACTCTCCCGGTCGGTACGACGAAAAGGACCAGCGCGATGGACGACATCATCGACCTCGTGTCGCTGTCCGACGAGGAGCTCAAGGCGCTCATCGGCACGTTGACCGCCGAGGAGCAAGAGGTCTCCCGTCAGCGGCGCATCCTGCACGGCAGAATCGACATCCTGCGCGCCGAGCTCGTCCTGCGCCTGCAGCGCGAGCACGCGGCGGGCGAGTCCATCATCACCGCCGACGATGTCTCGCGGCTGTCCGAGATCCTCGCCGGCAAGCACCCCGCGGCCGGTCTCGCCACAGGCGGCGAGAGCACGAGCGGGGACTAGCCGTGCAGCCCAGGCGCATCCGGCCGAACCGCAGCGACGCCGGTCTCTCGAGGGGGTAGACCGTGTTCTGCCCCAACTGCGGGTACCGCAACTCCGAGGGCGTCAACTTCTGCGTGCGCTGCGGGGCCAGCCTGATCGCCGACAAGACCGACCCGCAGACCACCATGAACTACTCGCCCGGCGACAGCCCCGAGGCGCTGGCGCCGCTCTCGCGCCAGCTCCCCGAGAGCGCTACGCTCGTCATCCGCAGCGGCGGCGGGCGCGCCGGCGAGACCTACGAGCTCAAGGGCGAGCGCACCACGATCGGGCGCCACCCCGACTCCGACGTGTTCTTGGACGACGTCACGGTGTCGCGTAACCACGCGGTCGTGACCCGCGAAGCCGAGGCCTACGTGATCGCCGACCAGGGCAGCCTCAACGGCACCTACGTCAATCGCCGGCGCATCGAGCGCCAGACCCTCCTCGACGGCGACGAGCTGCAGGTCGGCAAGTACAAGCTCACCTACATCACGCCGTGAACGAGAAGACCGAAGTCCTGTTCGACATCGGCGACGAGAAGCTCATGACGATCGGGGCGATCGTCGACCGCCTGAAGGGCGAGTTCCCCGACATCAGCGTCAGCAAGCTGCGCTACCTCGAAGAGCAGGGCCTGGTCGCGCCGCGCCGCACCAAAGGCGGCTACCGGCTCTTCTCGCGCGACGACTACCAGCGCCTCATCCGCGTGCTCGCCATGCAGCGCGACGACTACCTGCCCCTCAAGGTGATCCGCAAAGAGATCGAGCGGGCGCCGGCGGGCGTCGCCGGGCCGGCTCGCGGCGGCCTGCGCAAGGCCGACTTCGTGCCCAACCCCGCCGGCGAGAAGGAGTTCACCGCCGAGGAGCTCCAGCAGCTCGCCGGGGCCGACCCCGCGCTGCTGTCCGAGCTCGAGGAGTACGAGCTCATCAAGGGCCGCCAGGTGAGCGGCGTGCGGCGGTACACCGAGCTCGAGGCCAGCGTGGTGGCCACCGCGGCGCGCCTGGCGCGCGCCGGCCTGCGCCCCAAGAACCTGCGCGCCATGAAGAGCGCCGTCGACCGCGAGGGCGGCCTCATCGAACAGGTCATCCTGCCGGCGCTGCGCTCGCGCCGGGCCGAGCAGCGCCAGGAGGCGCTCGACGCCCTCGAGGAGCTCGCCCAGGCCATGTCACAGCTCCAGCAACTGCTGCTCACGCGCTACATCCGGCGCCTCACGGTCTAAGAAGAGGCCCCCGGACCACCGTCTGCGCCACCGCGTCAGGAGGACACCGTGCAGGACGCCCAGGTCGACCTCGCCGCACGCATCCGTGCGATACCCGACTTTCCCAAGCCGGGGATCCTGTTTCGCGACATCATGCCGCTGCTCCAGGACCCGGTCACGCTGCGCGCCGCGGTCGATCGCATGGCCGAGTGGTCGACCGGCCGCCACGTCGACGTGGTGCTCGGGGCCGAGTCGCGCGGCTTCATCCTGGGCTCGGCGCTCGCCTACGCGCTGGGCGCCGGCTTCGTGTGTGCCCGCAAGCCCGGCAAGCTGCCGTTCGACACGGTGTCCGAGTCGTACGAGCTCGAGTACGGCACCGACGCGCTCGAGGTGCACGCCGACGCGATCGCGCCCGGCACCAACGTGCTGATCCACGACGACCTGCTGGCCACCGGCGGCACGGCGGCCGCCAAGGTGCGCCTGGTCCAGAAGATGGGCGGTACGATCGTGGGGGCGGCCTTCCTCATAGAGCTCGCCGACCTGCACGGCCGCGACAAGCTGCCGGGCCTCGACGTCTTCACGCTGATCTCGTACTGAGCCGCCCGGCGCGGGCCGAGCGGTGTCGCGCGCCTCAGCGGCCGCCCTCGGCCTGCAGCGCGTCGGTGATCAGGGTCATCAGGCGCAGCCCGGAGCGCAGGGTGGTCTCGTCGCGGTCACGATCTGGATCGTAGGAAGCGAGCGCCGCGGCACGCACCGGGAGCTCGGCGACGACGCGCCCGAGCGCGTTCTCGAGCTCGGCCAGCGACAGGCCACCGGCGCACGGAAAGGCGACACCGGGAGCGAAGCCGGCCGCGAGCACGTCGATGTCGATATGCAGGTAGACCTTGGTCGGTGGCGGCGCGCAGCGCCGCCAAGGCCGCGCCCAGCGCGCCGCCAGGCGTGCCGACGTCGGCCTGTAGCGCGGCGACGCCGATCGACGGCATGACGCCGCTTGCGAGATAGGCGATCTCCGGCGGATCGAGGTCGCGAGCGCCCAGGTGGGGCACGTGCGCCTCGGCCACCGGACGGACGCCGATCGCGGCCGCCACGTCGGCGCGCGTCCGTCCGGTGGCGATGGCCAGGCCCATGCCGTCGAAGACCCCGCCCGGCGAGGTGTCGGGAGTGTTGAGGCCGCCGTGGGCGTCGAACCAGACGATCCCGACGCGGGTCGCACCGGCCGCCTGCATGCCCGCGATCATGCCGAGCGCACTGTTGCAGTCGCCGGCCAGGACCAGCGGGGACCGGCCCGCGGCCAGCTTGGCCGCGGCGACATCGGCCAGCACGGCGTCGATGCCGACGACCACCGCCGGTTCGTCGAAGGCGGGGTCGAGCCGAGGCCGCAGCTCGACCACCTCGACGTCGTGTCCCGCGGCGGCAAGGGCCGCCTCGGGCTGCGCCGCGAGGTACTTCACAGGCCCTAGCCCCATGCCTGCGGCCAGACGCCCCGCGACGTACGGTACGGCACTGATCGTCGCCTTCACCGAACGCCCTTCTGTAGCTTGTGCCGTGTCCGCGAGCGTGCAAGCTGGCCGGTCACAGCACCGGCGCCCCGCAGTACGAACATCTGTTCGCTGTCCGTCCTACATCAAACCGCGCGCGTCTGCGCAGCGCACGTCGCGTGCACGACCAGACGCTCCGCCTCACGATGGAGACCGTGGGCGGCGGCAGCCCCGGACCGGGGGAGAGGCCCGTCGTCGCCATCTCGCGGCTCACTGGGCACGGCGCTGCGACGCAGCAGCATCGCCAGACCCGCACAGCGGCACGGCGATCCGGCGCAGCAGCGCAGAGCCGAGACGTCATGCCCGGCCAGCAAAGCGCTGAGCGCCGGCGACGGCCGCGCCGGGTACCGCGACGCGAGCGATTCGTCGGACCCGCGCCGCTGCAGCGCCGGTCGCACGGCGCGACGGGCCGGCTGGTGAGATACCGCAAGAGCCCCCTGGATGCGCGTCTGCGGCGAGCGAACGGGGAGCGGAAGCGCCGGTCGAGCGCGGCGATCGGCGCGGAAGGCGTCGTCGGTCGCTACTTTACATAACATGCATTATCGTGCGTTACATTCAGGCACGCGGGACGGTTGGGCCTTCTCGCGCAGACGCCCCGAACGGCAAGAGATCGGCCGGCGGCCAAAGGGGATCGAAGCCGGCAGACGATCGCGATGTGGAGCTGCGAGGCCGGTCGCACGAGGCCGGGCGTCGGACAGCGGCGCGCGCGGCTACCAGACGACGCCGAGGTATGTCATCTCGCGCGGTGGTCCGTCGAAGCAATCCGCCAGGAACGGCGCGATCGGCGGCCTGAGCGTGAGTCCGCCGATCTCGTCGCGCCTGACGTAGCGCATCTCGAGGATGGCGTCGTCGCTGGGCCGCCCGACGGCCCCGGGACCGGCCGTCCGGGCCTCGAGCACGACGTGCACGACGTGCTTGGGATACGCCCTCATGTCGGTCGAGATCGCCTCGGCGACGGCCAGCGGCCGGCCGGGCACGATATCGAGCGCGAGCTCCTCGAGGAGCTCGCGCCGTAGCGCGTCGGCCAACGACTCGCCGAACCGCACGCCACCGCCCGGCAGCAGCCAGTACGTGCGCTCGAGCCGGCGCTGACGCACGAGCAGCAGACCACGCTCGTCGATGATAAGTGCGGCTGCACGCACGGTTGGTCCGCGTCCCGGCTCGGCGGCGGTGAGCCCAGAGCCGGCGACCGCCCTGCGAACGTCGTCGGAGGGGACCGTCACGGCAGTCTGGCCTGGCGCGGCCGCGCTGTGAAGCTCACGACAGCGGCTCCGTGCTCGTGGCCGGCGCGCCGCCGGTGCCGGTCGAGCCGAAGCCGCTCGCCCCGCGCGCCGTGTCGTCGAGGCGCTGGACTTCGAGCAGCGCGACGTCGAGCAGCCCGACGACGAGCAACTGGGCGATGCGATCGCCGGCGTGCACCACGAACTCGTGCTCGGTGTCGGTGTTGTGCAGCACGATCTGGACCTCGCCGCGGTAGCCGGGGTCGATCAGGCCGGGCGTGTTGAGCAGCGTCACGCCGTGGCGCGCGGCCAGGCCGGAGCGCGGCAGCGTGAGCGCCGCGACGCCTGCCGGTAATCCCAGGGCGATGCCGGTCGGCACGACGGCACGCCCCAGGGGCGGCACCACGGCGTCGGCGGCGGCGTGCAGGTCGAAGGCGGCGTCGTCGTTGTAGGCGCGCACGGGCAGCTGGGCCGCGGGCCGCAGACGCACGACCGGCAGGTCCACCTCTACCCCACCTCGCCGGCTCGCGGCCGGCGGCGCGGCACGAAGGGTGTGCCGAGTCGGGGACGCAGCTTCACCTCTGCCCCGCCTCGCGCTCGGCGTCGTCGGCCTCGTCACTCTCGCCGCCCGGCTCGAGGTCGATGCGCAGGCTTGCGTAGCGCTCGGCCTCGCTGCGCGGCACCCGGGCCGCGACGATCGTGCCGTCGGCGGTGCTCTCGAGCCTGATGTCGGTGGCGAGGCCGTGCAGGCGGTCGATCACGGCGCCGCGGTCGTACGGCACGAGCAGGCGCACGGGCACGAGCGAGCGCTCGAAGAAGCCGTGGACTCGCTCGAGGAGCTCGTCGAGCCCGGCGCCGCTCGTTGCCGACACAAAGACGGCGTCGGGCTCGCGCCCCCGCAAGCGGGCGAGGAGCGGCGCGTCGAGCAGGTCGATCTTGTTCATGACGGTCAGGCGCGGCACCTCGGTCGAGCCGATCTCGGCGAGCACGTCGGCCACGGTGGCTTGACGGTCGCGGATCTCCTCGGCCGGCTGGCTCGCGTCGACCACGATCAGCAGCAGGTCGGCGGTGCGGGTCTCTTCGAGCGTCGAGGCGAAGGCGTCGACCAGCAGATGGGGCAGCTTGCGGATGAAGCCGACCGTGTCGGTGATCAGATAGTCGCGGTCGCGGTAGCGAAACGAGCGAGTCGTCGGGTCGAGCGTCTCGAAGAGGCGGTCCCTGACCGACACGCCGGCGTCGGTGAGCGCGTTCAGCAGGGTCGACTTGCCGGCGTTGGTGTACCCGGCCAGGGCGATCAGCGGCAGGTCGGCGCGCACGCGGCGGGCGCGCTGCGTACGCCGCGTGCGCGCCATTCGCTCGATGCGGCCGCGCAGCGTCTGGATGCGCTGCCTGATCACGCGGCGGTCGACCTCGAGCTTCTGCTCGCCGGGGCCCCGCATGTCGGTGCCGGCGCCGAGGCGCGAGAGCACCTGGCCCTGGCCGCGCACCCTGGTGAGCTCGTACTGGAGCTGCGCCAGGTCGACCTGCAGGCGGCCCTCGAGCGAGCGCGCGTGCCGGGCGAAGACCGAGAGGATCAGCTCGGTGCGGTCGAGGACGTCGACGTCGACCGCGTCGAGCACGGCCGCGACCTGAGCCGGCGTGAGGTCGTCCTCGCAGACGGCGCACGAGGCGCCGGTCGCCCGCACGGCGTCGCGCAGCTCGCGCAGTTTGCCGGGCCCGAGGTAGGCGCGCGGGTCGGGGTGCGCCTTGCGCTGCACGACGACGCCGGCGACGTCCATCTCGGCCGACCCGATGAGCTCGCCGATCTCGCCCAGACGCTCGGTCTCCTCGCGGTCGTCGTTGCCCGGCGGCATGACGGCGAAGACCACGGCGGTCGCGCGCGCGCGGTTGTCGCTCGGGAGCGTCACGGCCGGTGGCCGGCGACCGCGGACCGGCCGCGGGCAGGGCGCCGCCGGACCGCGGTCACAGGCTGACGCGCTCCTCGATGCGGGCGACGGCCTCGCGCAGGCGGTCGTCGGGCACCGTGAGCGAGAGACGCACGTAGCCCTCGCCCGACGGCCCGTAGGCCGCGCCCGGCGAGACGATCACGTCGGCCTGGTTCAGGACGAGCTCGGCGAAGCTGCCCGACGTGTGACCGGCCGGCACCGGAACCCACAGGTAGATCGTGCCCTTGGGCGGGTCGACGCTCATGCCGGCGCGGCGCAGCGCCGCGACCAGCAGGTCGCGGCGATGCGCGTACAGACGGCAGAGCTCGGCGACGGAGTCCTGCGGCCCGGTCAGCGCGACCGCGGCGGCGTGCTGCAGCGCGCCGAACATGCCCGAGTCCATGTTGGTCTTGAGGCGCCAGTAGGCGTCGATGACGGCGGGGTTGCCGACCACGGCGCCGGCCCGCCAGCCGGTCATGTTGTAGCTCTTCGACAGCGAGAAGAGCTCGACGCCGACCTCGCTCGCCCCCGGCGTCTGCAGGAAGCTCGGCGCCACGTAGCCGTCGAAGGTGATGTCGGCGTAGGCGTTGTCGTGGACGACCACGATGTCGTGCTCGCGGGCGAAGGCCACGAGGCGCACGAAGAAGTCGTCGTCGATGACCGCGCCCGTGGGGTTGTTGGGGTAGCTCACGAAGATCATGCGGGCCCGGGCCAGCGTCTCGTCGTCGATCGCCTGGAGGTCGGGCTGAAAACCGAGCTCGGGCCGCAGCGGCAGGTGCACGGCCTTGCCCGACGCGATCAGAGGGCCCGTCGTGTAGACCGGATATCCCGGATCGGCCGCCAGGCACAGGTCGCCCTCGTTGAGCAGCGCGAAGCAGATGTGGGCGATGCCCTCCTTGGCGCCGAGCAGCGGCACGATCTCGCTCTCCTGGTCGAGCGTCACCCCAAAACGATTGCGATAGTATGACGCCACGGCGGCGCGAAACTCGGCCGTGCCACGGTTCGTGGGGTACTGGTGGTTGCGCGACGTGCGCACGCCCTCGACCATGGCCTGCACGATGTGCTGGGGCGTCGGCGAGTCGGGGTCGCCGATGCCGAGGCTGATGATGTCAATGCCGGCGGCGCGCTTGGCCGCGACCTTGCGCTCGATCTCGGCGAAGAGGTAGGGCGGCAGGCTCTGGACCCTGTTGGAGAGGCGCGGTTGGAAGGTCTCGGTCATGTCAGGTGCTCCAGGAACTCGAGTGAGCAGTCGCCGTGGTAGATCTCCTCGGCCGGTCCGGTCATGTGCACGCGCCACTCGGGCGAGACCTCGACCACGAGCTTGCCGCCGGGCAGCTCGACGGTGACGGGGCTTTGGCAGGCGCCGGTGCGCACCAGGGCGACGGCGGTCGCTGTGGCGCCGGTGCCGCAGGCGCGTGTCTCCCCCACGCCCCGCTCCCACACCCGGATTTTGACGTTGTGCGCGTCGATCGGCACGGCAAACTCGACGTTGGCCTTGCGCGGGAAGTAGCGGTGGGTCTCGATGACGGGGCCGACCTCGTGCAGCGGCACGAGCTCGAGCGGCCAGGGCGAGGTGATCACGGCGTGGGGGTTGCCGACGTCGACGAACGTGAACTGGAACGTGCGCCCGGCCGTGGTCAGCTTTTCGTCGACCGCGTCGCCCGCGAAGTGGGCGAGCTTCTCGCCGCCGAAGCGCGCCACGCCCATGTCGACCCGCACGCTGTAGCCGTCGCCCAGCACCGGCACGATCTCGCCGGCGGCGGTCTCGAGCACCACCCGGTCGCCCTCGATCGAACCCTCCATGCGCAGCTTGCGCGCCACCATGCGCACGCCGTTGCCGCACATCTCGGCCTCGTTGCCGTCGGGGTTGAAGATGCGCAGGGCAAAGCGCTCGGGACCGCGCCGCTCGCCGATCACGAGGATGCCGTCGGAGCCGATGCCGAAGTCGCGGTCGCACAGCCGGCGCACGCGCTCGGCGGTCAGCTCGAAGGGGATCTCCTCCTGGTGGAGCACGATGTACTTGTTCCCCAGACCTTGCCAGGTGGAGAACCGCAGCTTGCCGGGACCTCGCCAGGGCTGTGGCACGGCGGAGCCTCCTTGATCTACGACAGTCTCCGCACGAGCTCGCACGCGACGGACTCGGGGGGACGAGCGGACGTGGGGATGATATCAGCGTTCAGCTTGCGCATCCATGTGAGCTGACGCCTGACGTAGGCACGGGTGCGCGCCTTCATGCGGTCGAGCGCGGCCTCGAGGCTCTCCTGCCCGGCCAGCACGGCGAGCGTCTCGCGCACGCCGATCGCCTGGGTGACCGTGCGCGAGAGCGGCTGCGGGAGCGCCGCGATCTCGTCGAGCAGGCCGCGCCGCGCCATGTCGTCGACCCGCCGCTCGACCCGCCGGCGCAAGCCGGCGCGGTCGACGTCGAGACAGAAGAGGCGGGTCTCGTGGCGCGTCGCGTCGGGCGACCACAGCTCGTCGCGCCCGGCGGCCGCGCTTGCCGCGCCCGGCGCCAGCGCTGCGGCGGCCTCGAGGGCGCGCACCACGCGGCGCAGGTTGGCGAGGTCGATCGTGGCCCAGGCGCCGGGGTCGGCCTGCCGCAGGCGTTCGCGCAGAGCCTCGGGATCGCGCGCCGCCAGGGCCTCGAGCTCGGCGCGGCGCGCGGCGCTGGGCGGCCCGGCGAAGCTCAGGCCGCCCAGCGCCGCGCGCAGATATAGCCCCGACCCGCCGACCACGATCACCCGCCGGCCGCGCGACCGCACGGCGGCGATCGCGGTCTCGGCCAGACCCGCGTACCGCCCCGCCGAGAACTCGTCGCGCGGATCGACCATGCCGACCAGATGGTGCGGCACGGCGGCGAGCTGCTCGGCGCTCGGCTGGTTGGCGACGATCGCCAGGCCACGGTAGACCTGCATCGAGTCGGCCGACACGATCTCGGCGTCGAGCTCGGCCGCGAGGGCGATGGCGACCTCGGTCTTGCCCATGCCCGTCGGCCCGAAGAGCGCGACGAGCGGCGCGGGCCGCTGCTCAGCCACAGGCGACGTCGCAGCCGGAGCCCTCGCCGAAGCGGCGCACCGTGAAGCGCTCGATCGTGTACGGCGCGGTCGGCTCGATGCCGGCCTTCTGCAGCGCGATGGCGAGCTGTCGCGCGACCGTGTCGACGCCGGGAAGGTCGGGCAGCAGCACGCCGCGGCGCGCCCCGGCGGCGACGATCACGCCGTAGCGGCGCGGGTCGAGGTCGGTGCGCTCGCAGGGCTCGCTCGCGCTCAGCACGTCGACCGAGTAGGCGAGGGCCGCGAGCTCGTCGGCCCCGACCGGCGCAAAGCGCGGGTCGCGGAAAGCGGCCGCCCAGGCGTTGCGGGCGATCTCGTCGCCGAGCGAGGGCTCGGCCGGTGTGAGCGTGCCGATGCAACCACGCAGCTCGCCGTGCTTCTTGAGCGAGCAGAAGCAGGCCGCGGCCGTGTCGTAGAGCGGGTCGGCGGGCGCGACCGGAGCAGGCCGGCGCTCGACGTAGGCCTCGACGCAGCGCCGGGCGTAGTCGGCCGGGCCGAGCGCGAGAGCGACGCCCCGCGCATCGGCGTCGCCGGCTGTGCCGCGGCCGTTCACGGCGCCGCTCCAAAGGCGGCCACGGCGTAGCCCACGCCGAACGGCCCCTCGTACGACAGGACGCGCGCCGGGGCGGCATCGGCGCCCAGGCAGGCACCGAGCGCGATGAACGAGCGCAGCCCGCACTCCCCCGCCCCCTGCACGAGCGACGGGTCGAGGCGGCGCAGGCCATCGAGGTCGGCGCGCCGGAAGTGATCGACGACGACGGCGTCGAACTGCGCGCCGCGCGGGTCGTAGCCGGCCGGCGCCCCGGGCTGCAGACGATGCGAAAGGTCGCCCGAGGCGACGAACACGGCCTGCCGGCCGAGCTCGTCGACGATCTCTCGCACGAGCCGGCCGAGCCGGGCGTGGAGCTCGTAGGGACGCGCCACCGACAGGTTCACGAGGCGCCGCGCCGTGAGGAAGAAGAGCGGCACGAGGACGCCGTGGTCGAGGACCTCGTCGTCGAGTGGCTCGAGGTCGAGCCCGGGCTCGCCGGCCGCCCGCTCGAGCAGGCGTTCGACGAGCTCGAGGTCGTTGTCGATCTCGACCCCGACGCCGGGACTGCGAAAGGCGGCGAAGTCGCCCCAGAGCGTGGCCGGCGTGCGCACGGCCACGGCGTCGCCGTAGCCCGGCGTGTGGGGCGATATCACGATCGCCAGGTCGATCGTGCCGAGCTCCGCGGCAAGGCTCTCCATGGCGGCGACGGTATCGCGGACCTGCTGCCGGCTCTCGCCGCCGACCGCGGGGATCAGCAGCGGTGGATGGGGACACACACAGCCCTGCACGGTCCGACCCCCCCTCAGACGGCCCGGCGGCCGCTCAGCGTGGTCGAGGTGGCGCCCGTGACCAGGACCGGCGCCAGCTCGCCCGGCTCGGCCGCGCCCGAGAAATTGACGGTGACGTTCTGCCGCGTGCGACCGCGCCACGACCCGCCGTGCCGGCTCTCGCCCTCGACCAGCACCTCGACGGTGGCGCCCACCACGGCGGCGCGGCGCCGCCGGCTCTGCTGCTGCGTCGCGGCGACGAGCCGGGCGATGCGCTCGCCGGCGACGGCGGGCGGCACACGACCGGGCAGCGTCGCCGCCGGCGTGCCCGGCCGCGGCGAGTAGACGAAGGTGAAGGCGGCGTCGAAGCCGGCGCGCGACACGAGCGTCATGGTGTCGTCGAAGTCGGCGTCGGTCTCGCCGGGAAAGCCGACCATGAGGTCGGTGGTGATGGCGATGTCGGGCACCGCTGCACGCAAGGCGTCGACCCTCCCGAGGTACCACTCCATCGTATACCCGCGGCCCATCGCCGCGAGCACCCGGTCCGCACCGGACTGGGCCGGCAGGTGCATATGCTCGCACACGGTCGGCAGCTCCGCGATGGCGGCGATCAGCTCGTCGGACAGGTCACGCGGATGCGAGGTCGTGAAGCGCACGCGGCGCAGCCCGGGTACGCTGTCGAGCCGGCGCAGCAGGCCGGCGAAGCTCGGCCGCCCGGCGGCCGGCAGGTCGTTGCCGTAGGCGTTCACGTTCTGGCCGAGCAGCGTGACCTCGAGCACGCCGTCGGCCACGAGCTCGTCGACCTCGGCGACCACGTCGTCGAGCGGGCGGCTGCGCTCGGGCCCGCGGGCGGCGGGCACGATGCAGTACGAGCAGCAGTTCGTGCAGCCCGACATGGCCTGGACCCACGCCTGGAAGGGACGCCCGCGGTGCGTCGGCAGGTCGCTCGACAGGCCGCCGGCGCCGGCGAAGAAGCCGCGCTGCCCGCAGGCGTGCAGGGCGCCGGGCAGCTCGGCCAGGTGCTGCGGCCCGAGCGCGACGTCGACGAACGGGAAGCGCTCGAACAGGCCCTCGCGTTCGACCTGCGGCAGGCAGCCGGCCACGACCACGACACGCTGCGGGTCGAGCGCCTTCACGCGGGCCGCCTCGCCGAGGTGGCCGGCGAGGCGGTCGTCGGCGCTACGCCGCACCGTGCAGGTGTTGTAGACGATGACGTCGGCGTCGTCGACGCTGCTCACCCGCACGAGGCCGTCGGCTTCGAGCAGCGCGCGGATGCGCTCGGCGTCGTGGTCGTTCATCTGGCAGCCGAACGACCGCAGGTAGAACGTGCGCACGGTCGACCCGTCCGTGGGCGACTTACTTGGCGAGCTCGGTGGCGCGGCTCTCGCGGATGACCGTGACCCTGATCTGGCCGGGGTAGTCGAGCGTCTCCTCGATCTCCTTGGCGATCTCGCGCGCCAGCAGCACCGCGTCGTCGTCGCTGATCTCGGTCGGCTTGACCATGACGCGCACCTCGCGGCCCGCCTGCATGGCGTAGGACTTCTCGACGCCGCGCTTGCTCTCGGCGATCTTCTCGAGCGACTCGAGGCGCTTGACGTAGCCCTCGAGCGTCTCACGCCGGGCGCCGGGGCGGGCAGCCGAGATGGCATCGGCGGCCTGCACGAGCACGGCCTCGATGGTCTGCGGCTCGACGTCCTGATGGTGCGCCTCGATGGCGTGCACCACGCTCTGCGTCTCGCGGTACTTGCGGGCGAGCTGGGCCGAGATCTGGCCGTGGGAGCCGTCGACCTCGTGATCGATCGCCTTGCCGACGTCGTGGAGCAGGCCGGCGCGACGGGCGATCTTGGGATTGGCCCCGAGCTCGCTCGCCATGATGCCGGCGAGGTGGGCGACCTCGACCGAGTGGTTGAGCACGTTCTGACCGTAGCTCGTGCGGAACTTGAGCCGGCCGAGCACCTTGACGAGCTCGGGTGCCACGCCGTGGACGTTGGCGTCGAAGCAGGCCTGCTCGCCGGCCTCTTCGATGGTCGCGTCGATCTCGGCCTTGGCCTGCCCGTACATCTCCTCGATGCGAGCCGGATGGATACGACCGTCGGCGAGCAGCTTGGTGATCGTGAGGCGGGCGATCTCGCGGCGCACGCCGTCGAAGCCCGACAGCACGACCGCCTCGGGCGTGTCGTCGATGATGAAGTCGATGCCGGTGAGGTTCTCGAGCGCCCGGATGTTGCGTCCCTCGCGGCCGATGATGCGACCCTTCATGTCGTCGGAGGGCAGCGGCACGACCGAGACCGTGGTCTCGGCGACGTGGTTGGCGGCCGTGCGCTGGATCGACAGCGAGAGGATGTTGCGGGCCCGGCGGTCGGCCTCGCGCTTGGCCTCGTCCTCGATGGAGCGCACCAGACGGGCCATGTCGTGACGCGCCTCTTCCTCGGTCTTCTGCAGGAGCATCTCCTTGGCCTGGGCGCCGGTCAGGCCCGAGATACGCTCGAGCGCGGCCGCCTGCTCGGCCTGAGCCGCCTTGAGCTGCTCGGTGAGCGCGGCGGCTTGCTCCTCGCGCTCGAAGACCTGCTGGTCGCGACGCTCGAGCTCGGCCGCCCGCCGCTCGAGCTGCTCCTCGCGCTGGGCGGCGCGGTCCTCGGCGCTCTTGAGCTCGACGCGGCGCTCGCGCAGGTCGTTCTCGACCTCGGTGCGCACCTTGTGGAGCTCCTCCTTGGCTTCGAGGCGGGCCTCCTTGACGATGGTCTCGGCCTCGCGCTGGGCGTCGCGCAACAGGCGCTGGGCCTCGCCCTGGGCGCCCTTCAGCCGGTTGTCGACCATGAAGCGCCTGACCAGGAATCCGGCCGCCAGGCCGACGGCGAGGGCGATCACGATGAACACTGCGGTCATGCTGGTCCCCTTGTGCCGGTGACCGTCGATTGCGACGTCACGTCAGAACAGACACGAAAAAAGCCGGGCAACTCGCCCGGCTTGTCGTACGGCCGTCGTACCTGACGGTGCCATGCCGCGGTGCCTGCGGGCACTCACGCGGTCTCATTTCAGCATATCTGCAGTCGTTTGACGTGCGGCTTCGGGGAAAGCCCGGAATAGCTCTCGAAAAGCTCCCTACAGTTGTGTGAGACCCCTACGTCGCTCGTTCGACAGGCCGGCCGCCAGGACCGGTATGCATGGCCTTCAGGTGCCACAGGTACGTACGCAAAGTCAGTGAGCAAGCTGCTCACCGATGATTGTAGGTTCGGCTCGAAGGCACTGTCAATCGGTGGCGCGCCGCGAGTCGGCACCCGAGGCCGACCACTCGCGCACGGCGCGATAGGCGACGGCGGTGGAGTAGCCGCGCCGCAGGAGCTGATCGTAGGCGCGCTTGCGGGCGGCGTCGAGCGGTGGCCGCGCCGGGCCGCGCCGGGCCAGGACCGCCAGGGCGCGGGCGAGCTCGTCGGCGTCGTCGCCGGCGCCGGCCAGGGCGGCCTGGGCCAGGCCGTCGGCGACGCCGTGGCGGGCGAGCTCGCGGGCGATGCGAGCGGCGCCCCAGCCGGCCAGACGGCGCTTGTCGGCGACGAAGGCGGCCGCGAAGGCGCGGTCGTCGATGAGACCGTCGGCAGCGAGCCGCTCGAGCGCCGCGGCTACCGTCGGTTCGGCATGACCCTTGGCGCGCAGCCGCTCGGTGAGCTCGGCTCGCGAGCGGGCCCGGTGACCAAGCAGGCGGTAGGCGTCGGTGAGGGCGCGCTCGGCGCCGGCTGCGGCGACGAGCGCGTCGAGACGCGGAGCGTCGAGCTGGAGCCCCACGAACAGGCCGTGCCGCACGACGAAGGCGTCGGAGACGGCCGCGACGAAGGCGTCGTCGATGTGGATCGCGACGTGGCCGCGACGGGTCGCCTTGAGCGCCGTGACGGTCGGCACGCGCGCCGCCGGCCCGGCTACTTGGCGGCGTCGGGCGCGGCCGCCTGGGCTTCGGCCTCGGCGAGCGCCGCGGCGGCCGACTTCTTGCCGTCGGGCTTGGTGGCGGCGACCGGCGCGGGCGCCGCGGGCAGCCCGGCGCGTTCGCGGATCTGGCGCTCGATGTCGTCGGCGATGTCGGGGTTGTCGTGCAGGAACTGGCGCGCGGCCGCGCGGCCCTGCCCGAGCCGGTCGTCGTTGTAGCTGAAGAAGGCGCCGCTCTTGTGGACGACGTCGGCGGTGACGCCGAGGTCGAGCAACGTGCCCTCGCGCGAGATGCCGGTGCCGTACATGATGTCGAACTCGGCCTGCTTGAAGGGCGGCGCCACCTTGTTCTTGGCGACTTTGACGCGCACCCGGTTGCCGACCGCCTCGGTGCCCTCTTTGAGCGTCTCGATGCGGCGGATGTCGAGCCGGATGGTGGCGTAGAACTTGAGCGCCTTGCCGCCGGTCGTGGTCTCGGGGTTGCCGAACATGACGCCGATCTTCTCGCGGAGTTGGTTGGTGAACACGCAGATCGTGCCCGACTTGCTGAGCGTGCCGGCCAGCTTGCGCAGAGCCTGGCTCATGAGCCGTGCCTGGAGGCCGACGAAGCTGTCGCCCATCTCGCCTTCGATCTCGGCGCGCGGCGTGAGCGCGGCCACGGAGTCGATCGCGACGATGTCGAGCGCACCGCTGCGGATGAGCATCTCGGAGATCTCGAGGGCCTGCTCGCCGTAGTCGGGCTGCGACACGAGGAGGTCGTCGACGTTGACGCCGATGGCGCGGGCATAGCTTGGGTCCATGGCGTGCTCGGTGTCGATGAAGGCGGCGACGCCGCCGAGGCGCTGAGCCTGGGCGATCAGGTGGTAGACCAGCGTGGTCTTGCCCGAGGACTCGGGCCCGTAGATCTCGACGATGCGACCGCGCGGTATGCCCCCCACGCCGAGCGCGATGTCGAGCGCGAGCGAGCCGGTCGGGACGGTGGCGAGGTCGCCGGCGGCGCTGTGCTCGCCCATCCGCATGATGCTGCCCTTGCCGAACTGCCGCTCGATCTGGGTGAGGGCCGCATCGAGAGCCTTGTCCCTGTCCACGATGATCTGCTCCTCGTTAGAGAACGGTGGGGAACGTCGCCAATGGAGTGTGGACGGCTCCGCCCCTCTCCAGGACGCTAGCATACAGGATGACCGCAGGCAGGCCAAACGGCGGAATGGTGACGTTTTGCAGCAAAAAAGGTTGACCGGGCCGGCGGTACCGGGCAACGGTGAGGTGGGCCAGGAAGGGTCGTCGTTCGGGCGTGTACACACCGAGACGATACAGGGCGCCGGAGACGGAACCCTGCAGGCGGGCGAGGGCGGCCTCGGGGTCTTCGAGCGTCAGGGCCACGACGCGCTTGGCGCCGCGCTCGGGCAGGAAGAGCGCGGCGCCGAGCCCGCTCGGCAGGTGCGGCCGCTCGAGCGCGGCGAGCGCCGCGGCGACGTCGTCGACGCGGCGCTCGGGCACCGCGCCCAGAAAGCAGAGGGTCACGTGCAGGCTGCGGTTCACGCGCAGCTCGTCGCGCGGCGCGAGCTCGCGGTCCTGCCAGGCGGTCACCGCAGCGAGCGCCTCGGGCGGCAGGTCGCAGGCGACGAACAGCCGGCGGTGGGGCTCACGCGGCGCGCTCGCGGTCTCGGGGGCGCGGCGCAGCCGCGCGGGATAGCCCTTCTCGTCGCTCATGCCTGGAGTGCGCGGCGCAGCAGATGCAGCGCGGCCACCACGCTCCAGGCGCGCACGGTGGCGCGGTCGCCGGGAAACTCGTGGCGGCGCACGAGCGTGCCGCCCGGGCCGGCACAGGCCTCGTAGACCAGGCCGACCGGCTTGTCGGGGCTGCCGCCCCCCGGACCGGCGATGCCGGTCGTGCTGAGCGCGAAAGTGGCGCCGGTCGCGGCGCGGGCGCCGGCGGCCATGGCGCGCGCCGCGGGCTCCGACACGGCGCCGTGGACAGCGAGCAGGTCGGCCGGCACGCCGAGCAGGTCGCGCTTGGCGGCGTCGGCGTACGTGACGGCCCCGCCGAGAACGTAGTCCGAGCTGCCGGGCAGCTCGGTCAGACGACCGGCCAGGAGGCCGCCCGTGCACGACTCCGCCGTCGCCACCGTCGCCCCCCGGGCGCGCAGCAGTCCGGCGACGATCTCATCGATGGTACGACCGTCGCTCGAAAACGCCGGGCCGTCGGCGGTGAGCGCGGCGACCAGCGCGTCGAGCTGGGCGGCTGCTGCGGCGTCGCCCGGCGCGTGCCCGGCCGTGACCGTCACCTCGCCCCACGAGGCGGTGATCGCCAGGCGCAGGCGGTCGGTGGCCTGCGCGCGCAGCAGCGCCGCGACCTGGACCTCGCCCCAGCCGTAGAACCGTACCCGGGCGACGCGCGGCGGCGTGGCGCCCAGGGCGCCGGCCAGCTCGGTCAGCACGCCCGGCCACATCGCCTCGACCTCCCAGGGCACCCCGGGCAGCGCCACGATCGCCGTGCCCTCGTGCTCGACGATGAAACCGGGCGCCACACCGGCCGGCGCGACCGGGCGGCCGCCGGCCGGCAGCCAGGCCTGCCGGCGCATGTCGGCAAGCAGCTCGTCCACGGCCAGGCCGCGGCGCTCCGCGACGCGGCGCGTGGTGGCTTCGACCATGCGCAGCGCGGCGGCGTGCTCGGCGAGCGGGCGGCCGGTCACGTCGGCCACCGTCTGGGCGGTCAGGTCGTCGTGGGTCGTGCCCAGGCCGCCCGACAGCACGAGGACCGCCGGGCGCTGTCGCAGCAGTGCGGCGAGGTCGCGACGCAGGGCCCCGGGCTCGTCGGGCGTGAGCACCATGTGCGCCACGACGAAGCCGGCCGCGGCGAGCGTGCCGGTCAGGTAGAAGCCGTTGCGATCGCGGGTGCGGCCGTCGAGCAGCTCGCTGCCGGTCAGCAGCACCGCCGCCGCAGGCGCGGTCATCGGCCGCTGCCGGGCAGGTGCAGGTTGTCGCGCGCCTTCACGAAGTACTGCACGCCCGATATCAGCGTCAGCGTCACCATGACGACGACCGAGGCGACGTCGAGCCAGCGCAGCCAGGCGAGGTGGCCGTGGCCCAGCATGAGCAGGATGACGCAGACGATCTGGCTCGTCGTCTTGGCCTTGCCCAGCGGGCTCGCCGGGATGGAGACCCCCTGGTCGATGCCGAGCACGCGCAGGGCGCTCACCGCGAACTCGCGGGCGATGATGACCATCGCCACCCAGGCCGGCAGCTTGCCGAGCCCCACGAGGGCGATGAGCGCAGCCGACACGAGCAGCTTGTCGGCGAGCGGGTCGAGGAACTGGCCCAGCGTGGTGATCTGGTTGCGCGAGCGCGCCACGTAGCCGTCGAGCTTGTCGGTGAGGGCGGCGACCGCGAACACGCAGGTCGCCAGCAGGGCGCCCCAGGGAACGTGGGCGACGAGCAGCACCACGAACACCGGGATCAGCATGATGCGCGCCACGGTGATCGTGTTCGCCGCATTGAGCGCCGAGCGGCTGACGAGTCGCTTGTCGGTGTCGACGCTCATGTCACGGCCTGTCCGGAGAGATGATACCCATCGGCGTCGTCGACCACCGCGCGAATGACCTGGCCGCGGCGCGCCCGCGCCCCTGCCACCCATGTAAGGCCGTCGACGTCGGGGGCCTGTTCGGCGATTCTACCAGCCAGCTCCGCCGCCACGCCACGTGAGCCGCGTTCGACGAGCACCTCGACGGTGCGGCCGACGAAGGACGCCCAGTACCGCCGGGCGGCCGCGGTCACGGCCTCGCCGAGCCGCGCGGCGCGCTCCTCGCGCAGCGCCGCCGGCACCTGGCCGGGCAGCGCGGCAGCGCGCGTGCCCTCCTGCGGGTCGAACACGAACACGCCGGCCACGGCGAGCTCGGCCGCCGCCACGAAGTCGAGCAGCTCCTCGACGTCGTCGTCGGTCTCGCCCGGGTAGCCGGCGATGAACGCCGAGCGCACCGCGGCGTGCGGCAGGTAGGCACGCACCCGGGCGAGCAGGGCGAGATGAGTGGCGGCGTCACCCCTCCTCCCCATGGCCGCAAGGACGCGGCCCGAGGCGTGCTGGAGCGGCAGGTCGACGTAGGGCACGCAGTAGCGCGCGAGCGCCTCGAGCACGGCGTCGGTCAGCCCGTCGGGCTGCAGGTACATGAGACGCAGCCAGAGCGGGCCGAGCGTGCCCAGGTCGGTGAGCAGGCGGTCGAGGCTGCCGTACCCCGGAGAGCGCCAGCGCGTCGTGTCCTGCCCCACGAGCACGAGCTCGCGCGCGCCGCGCTCCAGCGCGGCGCGCGCCGCGCCGAGGACGGCGGCCGGCGGCACGGCCTCGTAGGTGCCTTTGATGAGCGGGATCGCGCAGAAGGCGCAGCGCCGGTCGCAGCCGTCCGAGATCTTCAGGTAGGCGTGCACCGGCCGGCGGCGTGAGCGGGCCGCCGGCCGCGCGGCAGGCTCGGGGCACTCGAGCGCAGCCAGCAGATCGAGGATCGGCCCCAGGTCGAACGGCGAGAGCAGGTCGAGCTCGGGGATCGCGGCGCCGAGCTCGGCCTGGTGACGCGCCACCAGGCAGCCGTAGGCGGCTACGCGGGCGCCACGGGCGTGGGCGTCGTCGCAGGCGTCGAGCAGGACGGCGATCGACTCCTCCTTGGCGGCGTCGATGAAGCCGCAGGTGTTGACGAGGACGAGGTCGGCGGCGCTCGCCCGGGCGGGCCGATGGCCCGCCCCGACGAGCGCCGCCGCGATGCGGTCGGAGTCGGCCTCGTTCTTGGGGCAGCCCATGGTGACGATCGCGAAGGTCGCGCCGGCGGGGCTCACTGCGGGCACGCGCGAGGAGGCGACGGCGCTACCGGTAGTTCGTGAACTGCAGCGGGATGCCGAAGTCGTGGTCGCGCAGCGCCTGCATGGCGGCCTGCAGCTCATCCTTCTTGGGCGAGAACACGCGCACGGCGTCGCCCTGCACCTGCAGGCGCAGCTTCTTGAAGCCCTGGCGCAGCAGCTTGGTGACCTCGCGCGCCTTGTCGTCGGAGATGCCGTGAGTGACGGCGACCCGCTGCCGCACGGTGCCCCCCAGGGCGGACTCGACCTTGCCGTACTGCAGCGCCTTGAGCGGCACCTTGCGCCGCACGAGCTTCTCTTCGAGCAGGTCGACCACCGAGCGCAGCTTGCCGTCGTTGTCGGAGACGAGCACGAGGTCGTCGTCTTCGAGGGTGACCTTGCTCACCGACTTCTTGAAGTCGTAACGGGTGGCGATCTCCTTCTGAGCGAGGTTGACGGCGTTGCGCACCTCGTTGCGATCCACCTCGGAGACCACGTCGAACGAGAAGTCCTGGGCCATCAGAGCTTCACCACGCCCTTCCTTGTCACCTCGTAGGTGGTAGAGACCGACTCGGCCGGCCGGTAGGCCATCTTGCCGGATACCCTGATCGCCACGTCGAGCGGCACGCCGAGGCGCACGAAGACCGGCCGGCGCGTGTGCAGCGTGCGCGTCTGGCCGAGCGCCAGCGTGCCCTGATAGACGACCGAGCCACTCGCGCTGCCACTCGTCACCTGCACCCAGCAGGCGCCGTGGTCGGCCACGATGCGCACCGCGAAGGTGGCGCTCGCCGTGGCCGAGGCGTGCACGGTCGGCGTGCTCTGCGGCGTCGGCGTGAGGACGGTGACCGGTGGCGGCGTCCCCTTGTTGCCCGAGCGGCCCAGTCCCAGCATGTACAGCAGCCCCAGGATGAGCAGGCACACGACGGCGACGAAGGTGAGAGTGTTGCGCCGCCGATGGGCGTGCGGGCGGCCGAGGGCCGAGTTGCCGCCGAACGGCTCGTGCTCCTCGTCGGGCTCGAAGCGAGAGCGATACTCGTCGAGGATGACGTTGGCGTCGAGGCCGAGGTACTCGCAGTAGGTCCGCAGGAAGCCCTTGACGTACGCCGGCGACGGCATGAGGTCGAAGTCATCGTTCTCCATCGCCTGGATGTACTTGGCGCGGATCTTCGTGTCGTCCTCGGCCTGCTGGAGCGTCGTCTTGCGACGCACTCTGGTCTCGCGCAGCGTGCTTCCGATCTCGAACACGGAGCTTCTCTTCCGGTCGCTGTCCCACGAGAGGCGCGCGCACCGTGTCGCGCCGGCGGCCGCCTCCGCGCCTCACCCCGAGTCTACGTTCGGCTCGGCGAGAACACAATTGCGGGGTCTCGAGCGGACCGGCCGGCAGGCGCTGCGCGCCGCGCAGCGCAGCGGCACCCCGACCACGGCGGATCAGTCGAGCGGCTCCTCGACCGCGTCGCCGGCGGGCGGCTCGTCGGCAGGTTCTGTGGCCGCGGTGGCACCCGCCGGCGTAGCGCCGCCCAGCACGCGCGGCAGGTCGTTCTCGTCGATCAGCACCTTGCGCGCCTTGCTGCCGTCGAAGCCCGAGATGATGCCGCGCTCCTCCATGATGTCGATCAGGCGTCCGGCGCGGGCGTAGCCCACGCGCAGGCGGCGCTGCAGCAGCGCGACCGAGGCGGCGCCGGTGTGCACGACGGTGGTGATGGCGTCGGGCAGCAGGCTGTCGCCGCCGTCGTCGCCGGCCTGCCCCTCGCCCGAGTCTCCAGTCGCGCACTCGACCAGGTCCTCGCGGTACTCCGGCGCGGCCTGCGCGCGCCAGTGGCCGGTGATGAGGGCCATCTCGTCGGACGAGATGAAGGCGCCCTGCACGCGCAGCATCTTGGCGCTCGAGTAGGGGTGGAAGAGCATGTCGCCGTCGCCCAGCAGGCTCTCGGCGCCGCCCGTGTCGAGGATGACGCGCGAGTCGGTCTGCGACGAGACCTTGAACGCGATGCGCGAAGGGATGTTGGTCTTGATCAGGCCGGTGACCACGTCGACCGAGGGACGCTGTGTGGCCACGACCAGGTGCATGCCCACGGCTCGGGCGAGCTGGCCGAGGCGGATGATGGCGTGCTCGACCTCGGCCGGCGCCACCATCATGAGGTCGGCGAGCTCGTCCATGACGACGACGATGTAGGGCAGCGGCTTCTCGCCGCCGGCCACGAGGCGCTTGTTCAGCTCGCGCAGGTCGCGGGCGTTGCCGGTGCGCATCATGAGCTCGTAGCGCCGTTCCATCTCGTGGACGATCGTGGTGAGCACGCCGCCCGCGTTGCGCACGTTGGTGACCACCGGCGCGAGCAGGTGCGGCACGCCGTCGAAGTGCGAGAGCTCGACCTTCTTGGGGTCGATCATGATGAAGCGCACCTGCTCGGGCGTCGCACGCAGCAGGATCGAGCTCACGATCGAGTTGAGGCAGGCGCTCTTGCCCGAGCCCGTGGTGCCGGCGATCAGCACGTGGATGAGCCGCGTGAGGTCGGCGAGCACCGGTTTGCCGGTGATGTCCTTGCCGATCCACATGGCGAGCGGCGAGGCGTTCACCGGCAGGTCGCCGTAGATGTCGCCCAGGCTCACCCAGTTGGGCTCGCGGTTGGGCACCTCGACGCCCACCGCCGACTTGCCGGGGATCGGTGCCTGCACACGGATCTCAGTAGCGGCCAGGGCGTAGGCGATGTCGTCGCGCAGCGAGGCCACACGGCTCACCTTGGTGCCCGGCGCGAGCTGCAGCTCGTACTGGGTGACGCGCGGCCCGGAGATCGTGTTGATGACGCGCGCCTCGACGCCGAAGTGGCCGAGCGTCTCGGTGAGCTGTCCGGCGACCGAGGCGATCACGGCCTGCGCCTCGCCGGCGCCCGCCTTGGTGAGCTCGAGCATGCCCGGGTCGGGCAGCCGCCACAGGCGCTCGGACGGCGCCTCGAAGGCCGCCGCGACGGCGTCGTCGCCGACCTCTTCGGCCTCGTCGGCGAGCGACAGCTGCTCGCCGTCGTCGTCGGGCTCGATCTGCTCGACCCGGCGAGGCTCGGGCCGCACCGGCGTGAAGACCGGGACGGACGCGGCCGGCGCCGGATCGTAGTCGCTCGGCAGGTCGCGGGCGCCGTCGATCAGGGTCACGCGGCGCGGCTCGTCGCGCTCGAGCGACCGTGGCCCCGGCGCGACGGTCGGCTCGCGCCGGCGCAGCTCGTCGGCGGCCGCGCGACGGGCGCCCAGTGTCTGGGCCGAGCGACGCGCGGCTTCGCCGGCCGCCACCACGCCGCGCCGCGAGCGGCTCGCCCACAGCCCGAGCGACGAGCCGGTCACGAGCAGCAGGCCGGCGACCGTGGCGACGAGCACGAGCACGGCGATCCCCACGCCGCCGATGACGATGTGGAGCGGCGCCCAGAGCGACTCGCCGAGCAGTCCGCCGTGGCCCTGCAGGTACGAAGTGACGAACGTGCGGCCGGGCCGTACGCCGCCGAACAGGCTGAAGGTGTCGGCCGCCGCCGCGAGCGCGAAGGCGAGGCAGAGCACGACCACGCCCGCCGTCACCTCGCCCGACGGCCGGCGCTCGCGCCGTACGGCGAGCAGCACGGCCGCGTAGCCCAGCACGAACGGTCCGCCGTAGGCGAGCAGCCCGACGAGCAGACGCAGCCCGTGGACCAGCCCGTGTCCGAGCGTACCGCCGTGCCAGCCCAGATAGAGGACGCACGCCAGAAAGACGGCCAGGGCTCCGCAGATGAGCGCGGCCAGCTCGCGACGACGCTCGCCGCGCCGTCCGCGGCGGCGAGCCGCGGCGGACGCCGGGCGCATGACGCGCCGTGGCGTCGCCGCCCGGCTGCGCCGCGACGACTGCGCAGCCGGGCGGCGACGCCCGGTCTTCGATGACGTGGTGCGCGATGGGGGCATGGTCGCCTATTCGACGGGGATGGCGCGAACCCTAGGGCGTCACGCCACTTCGTCGCGACGCGGCCGTTCTCGCCGAGCAGCGCTCGGGCGGCAGCCCGGCCGGCCAACGGCGCCCCGCCGGGCCTCAGATCTCGACGACGACCGGCAGGATCAGCGGCTCGCGCTTGGTGCGCCGGTAGATGAGCTGGGCCAGCGTGTCGTGGATGTCCTCGCGCAGCAGGCGCTGACCGGTGGTGTGCTCGCCGGAGACCTCGCGCAGGCGTTCGAGCAGCGACTCGGCCGCCTCGGTCAGCAGGTCGTTCTCGGTCGATTCGTCGTAAAGGAAGCCGCGCGCGACGAGCTCGGGCGGCGCGACGGGCTCGCCGCTCTGCACGCTCACGGTCACCACGGCGATGAGGATGCCGTCGCCCGAGAGCTGCTGGCGTTCGCGCAGCACGACGTGCTCGGCGCCGCCGATCTGCAGGCCGTCGACGAACATCATGCCGGCCGGCACCTTGCCGGTGACGGCGCCGCCGTCGGCGCCGAGCTCGAGCACGTCGCCGTTGTCGAGGATGAAGATGCGCTCGTCGGGCACGCCGGCTTCGCGCGCGAGCTCGGCGTGAAGGTACTGGTGGCGATACTCACCGTGGGCCGGCACGAAGTAGCGCGGCGTGAGCAGGTTGAGCAGCATGCGCTGGTCTTCGCGTGAGGCGTGCCCCGACACGTGCACGCCGCTCGCCGCCCCGTAGATCACGCGGGCGCCCGAGCGCAGCAGGCGGTTGACCGTGTCCATCACGCTGACCTCGTTGCCGGGCACCGGGCGCGCCGAGATCACGACGGTGTCGCCGGGCCGCAGCTCGACCTGGGGGTGGTCGTCCCAGGCCATGCGCGACAGCGCCGACAGCGGCTCGCCCTGGCTGCCGGTCGTGAGGATGAGCACCTCGTCGGGCCTGTACTGGTCGATGTCGGTGAGCTTGATCTGGGCGTCGTCGGGCACCTTGAGGTAGCCCAGGTTGCGCGCGATGTTGACGTTCTTGACCATCGAGCGGCCCGACACGGCGAACCGGCGGCCATGCAGGTAGGCGATCTCGACGGCCTGCTGGATGCGGTGGATGTGCGACGAGAAGCAGGCCACGAGCACCCGCCCGTCGGCCTCGGCGAAGATGCGGTGGAAGGCCTGGCCGACCTGGCTCTCGGAGCCGGTGCTGCCCTCGCTCTCGACGTTGGTCGAGTCGGCCAGCAGGGCGAGCACGCCCTCGCGGCCGAGGCGGGCGAGCTTGTCGACGTCGGTGGTGCGGCCGTCGATCGGGGTGTGGTCGAACTTGTAGTCGCCCGAGAACACGACCCGGCCGGCCGGCGTCTCGATGATGATGGCGAGCGCGTCGGGCACGCTGTGGCTCACGGCGCAGAAACGCACTGTGAAGGGCGCGAGGTCGAGCACCGAGTCCTCGGTGACCTCGTGCAGCTCGACGTCCTTGAGCAGGCCGTGCTCGTCGAGCTTGGACTTGGCGAAGGCCAGCGTGAGACGGCTGCCGTACACCGGCACGCGCACGTCGCGCAGCACGTACGGCAGGGCGCCGAAGTGGTCTTCGTGGCCGTGAGTGACGAGAAAGGCGAGCACGTCGTCGTGACGCTCGCGCAGCCACGAGATGTCGGGCAGCACGAGGTCGATGCCGAGCATCTCGTCGCGCGGGAACGCCAGGCCGCAGTCGACGACCACGACCCGGCCGCCGTACTCGACGGCCGTCATGTTCTTGCCGATCTCGCCCATGCCGCCGAGCGGCACGATCTTCAGGGTGTCATCGTTCATGTTCGTTTCAGTGTTCCTTTCGGGGCGGCCCTGCGCGTCGGCCCTTGCCGGCCGCGCGGGCCGCGATCTTTCAGAGCAGGCCCAGGCGCTCGAGCTCGGCCTCGATGGCGGAGGTCTCGTCGTCGCTTGCCTCGACAAGCGGCGGGCGCAGCCCTCCGACGTCGTGGCCGGTCAGGTTGAGCGCGGCCTTGACAGGGATGGGGTTGGTCGTCGTGAACAGCGCCGCGAACAGCGGCGCCAGCTCGCGGTCGATGGCGGCCGCCCGGTCGGCATCGCCGGCGCGGGCCGCGGCCACGAGCCGCTTGAGGCGCGGGCCGACGAGGTGGCTCGCCACCGAGATGCAGCCCCAGCCCCCCATGCTCACGATGTCGAGGGTCATGTCGTCGTTGCCGGCGTACAGGCCCAGGTCGCAGAGCTCGCGCAGCCGCCGCGACTCGGACAGGTCGGGGTTGGCCTGCTTGACGGCGACCACGTTGTCGATCGCGGCGAGGTCGGCGAGCAGCTCGGGCGCCAGGTTCAGGCCGCAGCGCGACGGGATGTTGTAGAGGATCACCGGCAGCGTGGTCGCCCCGGCGACGGCCGCGAAGTGCAGGCGCAGGCCGCGCTCGGGCGGACGGTTGTAGTAGGGCGTCACGACGAGCACGCCGTCGACGCCGGCGTCTTCGGCGCGCCGGGTGAGCGCCACGCTGTGCTCCGTGTCGTTGGAGCCGGTCGCGGCGATCACCGTGCCGCGCCCGGCGGCGACCTCGACGGCGTGCCGGAACAGGCCGACCTTCTCGTCGTCGGACAGCGTCGGCCCTTCACCCGTCGTCGCGGCCACGACGAGGCCGTCGGAGCCGTTGGCGAGGAGATGGTCGGCCAGCCGCGCGAAGGCGACGGCGTCGACCTGCAGGTCGGGGGTGAACGGCGTGACGATGGCGGTCAGGATGTCTCCGAACGGCTGCACCTCGAGCCTCCCCCTCTCGTCGCTTGCCCGGTCAGGCATCGTCGCCGAGCAGGTGCTCGAGGCCGATGGTGGTGCCGCTCAGGCCGGGCGCCCGCCTGACGGCGAGCAGCGCGCCCGCCATGAACGACTCGCGCGACAGCGAGTCGTGCCGCAGGCTCAGGGTCTCCCCCACGCCGCCGAAGACGACCTCCTGGTGGGCGACCATGCCCGGCAGGCGCACGCTGTGGATGCGCACGCCGTCGGCGGCGAGGCCGCGCGAGGGGCGCGCCTCGCAGGCGCCGTGCGGATGCGCGGCGCCGGCCTCGCGCATGAGCCGGGCGGTGCGCAGCGACGTGCCCGAGGGCGCGTCGGCCTTGCCCTGCTCGTGCAACTCGATGATCTCGGCCGACGGAAAGTAGCGCGCCGCCTGGGCGGCGAAGCGCATGAGCAGCACCGCGCCCAGGGCGAAGTTCGGCACGATGAGCAGCGCGGCGCCGTGCTCGGCGGCGATCGCGGAGAGCGCCTCGACCTGCTCGTCGGAGAGACCGGTCGTGCCCACCACCGTGGGCAGGCCGGCGCGCAGGGCGCCGGCGACGCTGTCGAACACGGCGCCGGGCACGGTGAAGTCGAAGGCGACATCGGGCCGGGTCGCGGCGAGCGCATCGGCGAGCGTCGCAAAGAGCGGCGCCGGCGACGCCGGAGCGTCGGCGGCGTCGGCGCGCGGGTCGACGCGGGCGACCAGGGTGAGGTCGTCGGCCGCGTCGATCGTGGCGCACAGCAGCGCGCCCATGCGGCCCAGCGCCCCCATGACGACGACACCCGTCACTCGGCCTCCCAGCTATAGTCGCCGACCGTCGCGCGAAAAGGCTCGGGCTCGGGCCCGATGCAGACGGCCGACCAGGTCGCGACGTCGTAGTAGCGCCGGGCGAGGTCGACAACGGCGTCGCGGTCGACCTCGTCGATCTGCGCCAGCATCTCGTCGAGCGTGCGGATCTCGATGTCCATGAGCACGCTGCGGCCGAGACGGTTCATGCGCGACGAGGGGCTCTCCATGCTGAGCACGATCTGCCCCTTAATCTGCTCCTTGGTGCGTTCGACCTCTTCGGCTGTGAGCGACTCGGCGAGACCGCGCAGCTCGCTCGTGCAGAGCTCCATGACCTCGGCCAGGCCCTCGGGGCGCGAGCCGAACGAGATCGCCACGAGGCCGGTGTCGGCGTACAACGAGGTGTAGGAGTAGACCGAGTAGACGAGCCCGCGCTTCTCGCGGATCTCCTGGAACAGCCGCGAGCTCGACGAGCCGCCGAGGGCGGTGTCGAGCACCGACAGGGCAAAGCGGCGCGGGTCGTCGCGCGCCATGGTCGGCGCCCCCAGGCACACGTGGAACTGCTCGGTGTCCTTGCGCATAAAGTAGGCGTCGTGGCGGGCGACCGGGTGGGCCAGCGCCGAGGCCGGCGGCGCCGGGCGCCCGGCGTCGCCGAAATGCCGTTTGGCGAGCTCGACGATACGCTCGTGGCGCAGGTTGCCGGCGGCCGCGATCACGATCGCCGGGGTCACGTAGTGGGCCCGGTGATAGGCCTCGGCCGCCGCGCTGTCGATCGCCTGCAGCGTCTCGGCCGTGCCGATGATCTGCCGCCCGAGCGGGTGTTCCCAGAAGACCGTCTCGGCGAGGTAGTCGTGGATCAGGTCGGAGGGTGAGTCTTCGTAGAGGGCGACCTCTTCGAGCACGACCTCGCGCTCGGCGTCGAGGTCGGCCATGAGCGGCCGCGTCACCATGTCGGCCATGACGGCGAAGGCTTCGTCGAGGTGGGCGTCGAGGAAGCGCGCGTGCAGGAGCGTGTACTCCTTGGCGGTGGCCGCGTTCAGCTCGCCGCCCATCTGGTCGAAGATGCGGGCGATGTCCCAGGCCGAGTAGTCGGCCGTGCCCTTGAAGATGAGGTGCTCGATCAGGTGGGAGATGCCGGCCAGGGCCGGGTCCTCGCTGCGGGACCCGACCCCGATCCAGAAACCGAGCGCGACCGAGCGCACGCCGTCGATGGGCTCGGTGACGACCCGCAGCCCGTTGTCGAGCGTGGCGATCGCGAAGTCCTGGATGGCCGGCCTCCGCCCTAGCTCTTGACCGGCGCTTCGATGGGCCGCAGGCCGATCCGGTTGCGCGCCTTGTCGATCTCGACGACCTCGACCGTGATCGTGTCACCGCGGCTGACCACGTCCTCGACCTTGTCGATGCGCTTGCCGGCGCCGAGCTTGGAGATGTGGATGAGACCGTCGACACCCCTCTTGAGCTCGACGAACGCGCCGAAGTCGGTCGTCTTGACGACCTTGCCGGTGATGATGTCGCCGACCTCGATGTCTTTGGTCATCGACACGATGCGCTCGGTGACGGCCTCGCCGGCCTCCATGTCGGGGGCGGCGACGTAGACGGTGCCGTCGTCCTCGATGTCGATCTGCACGCCGAACTCCTCGCAGAGCCCCTTGATGGTCTCGCCGCCCTTGCCGATGATCAGGCCGATCTGATCGGGGTTGATCTGGATCGTGAAGATGCGCGGCGCGTACGGCGAGAGCTCCTCGCGCGGCGCCGGCAGCACGGCCAGCATCTTGTCGAGGATGAACAGGCGGCCGCGCTTGGCCTGCGCCAGGGCGTCGGCCAGGATGTCGAAGCTCACGCCCGAGATCTTGATATCCATCTGCAGGGCGGTGATGCCGTTGCGCGAGCCCGCCACCTTGAAGTCCATGTCGCCGAGGTGGTCCTCGACGCCGGCGATGTCGGACAGCACGACGTAGTCGTCGCCCTCTTTGATCAGGCCCATGGCGATGCCGGCCACGGGCTCACGGATCTGCACGCCGGCGTCCATGAGCGACAGGGTGGAGCCGCAGACGCTCGCCATCGACGAGGAGCCGTTGCTCTCGAGGATCTCGGACACGAGCCGGATGGTGTAGGGGAAGTCCTTCTCGTCGGGCAGCATCGGCACGAGGGCGCGCTCGGCGAGGGCGCCGTGGCCGATGTCGCGCCGCTTGGGACCGCGCATGAAGCCGGTCTCGCCCACCGAGTAGGGCGGGAAGTTGTAGTGGTGCAGATACTTCTTGCCGGTCTCGGGGTTGATGGTGTCGATGCGCTGGGCGTCGCCCGTGGCGCCGAGCGTGAGCAGCGTGAGGGCCTGCGTCTGGCCGCGCGTGAAGAGCGCCGAGCCGTGCGTGCGCGGCATGAGCCCGACCTCGCAGCTGATCGGCCTGATCTCGTCGGTGCGGCGGCCGTCGGGGCGCCGCTTGTCGACGGCGATGCGCCGCCTGATGACGTCTTTCTCGAGCTGGGCGAAGGCGCGCCGCACCTGCGCCGTACGCTCGCGCAGGTCGTCGTCGGCGACACCCTCGGTGAGGCGCTCGACGACCTGCTGGCGCAGCTCGACGGTGCCGTCCTGGCGGCCCTTCTTGTCTTCGATCTGCGTGACGCGGTCGACCTCGGCGCCGAACTCGGCGACGATGCGGTCGTACAGGCCGCGATCGACCTCGTAGGCCGGCACCTCCCACTTGGGCTTGCCGGCCAGCTCGCGCAGGCGGAGCTGGGCGTCGATCAGCTTCTGGATCTCGCTGTGCGCCAGGCGCAGACCCTCGAGGACCTGTTCCTCGCTCGCCTCGTTGGCGCCGGCCTCGACCATGACGATCGCGTCGCGGCTGCCCGACACGACGAGGTCGAGGGTCGTGCCCTCGAGCTCGGAGAGCAGCGGGTTGACCACGAACTCACCGTCGACGAGGGCGACGCGCACTGCGCCGAGCGGCCCCAGGAAGGGGATCTCGGAGATCGTGAGGGCGGCCGAGGCGCCGGTCATCGTGAGGACGTCGTAGGCGTTCTCCTGGTCGTAGGAGAGCACGGTCCCGATGATCTGGACCTCGTTCATGAAGCCCTTCGGGAACGACGGACGGATGGGCCGATCGATCTGGCGCGCCGTAAGCGTCGCCTTGTCGCTCGGCCGCGATTCGCGCTTGATGAAACCGCCGGGGATCTTGCCGGCGGCGTACATGCGCTCCTCGACGTCGACCGTCAGGGGAAAGAAGTCCTGGTTTTCGCGGGTCTCCTCGCGAGCCACAGCGGTGGCCAGCACGACGGTGTCCTCGCAGCGCACCACGACGGCCCCATTGGCCTGCTTGGCGAGCTTGCCTGTCTCGAGGGTGATGGTGCGCCCCCCGATCTCTACATCAACGGTGTGAACGGTCATGGAATCCCTTCGAATCTCTGGCCGCCCCATTCGCGTCGGGACGGCCGATCGCGGCCACGTGAAAGGCGCAGTCCTACTTGCGCAGGTCGAGGTCCTTCACGAGGGTACGGTAACGCTCCATGTCTTTCGCCTGCAGGTAGTCGAGCAGGCGGCGGCGATGGCCGACCATCATGAGCAGGCCTCGGCGGGAATGATGGTCCTTCTTGTGGACCTTGAGGTGCTCGGTGAGGTCGTCGATGCGCTTGGTGAGGAGCGCTACCTGCACTTCGGGCGACCCTGTGTCGCCGTCGTGCTTGGAGAATCGTGCGATGATGGCTTGTTTGTCTTCGCTCGTGATCGCCAGGGGAATCACCTCCCTTGCGGGATGATCCGGAGACCCAGTACCGGGTCGGCGAGCCCGGAACCGAGAGACGGTCGCTGGGTAGGGTACCACACGGCAGGCTCGGTACAAACTCGTAGGCGTCGCGGCGGCGCCGTCGGCCCTCTCCCCCGCGCCCCGCCGGGCGCCGTCCTCACAGGCCGAGCTCGAGGTAGGCGCGGTCGTTGAGCGCGGCCGTGCGCGCGATGTCGTCGTGCATGCGAGCCACGAGGTCGGCGGCGCTCGCGAAGGTCTGCTCGGCGCGCAGCCGAGCGAGGAAGTCGACCACCATGTCGGCGCCGTAGGCGTCGCCCTCGAAGCCCAGCAGGTACGCCTCGATGCGCACGAACGCCGTCTCGTCGCCGGGGTGCAGGAAGGTCGGGTTGTGCCCCACGTTCACGGCGGCGCGGTACCAGCGCCCGTCGAGCCGGGCACGGGCCGCATACACGCCACGCCCCGGAAAGATCATGCCGGTGTGGGCGTCGATGTTGGCGGTCGGAAAGCCGAGCGTGCGGCCGCGCTTGTCGCCGTGCACGATCACGCCGACGAGGCGCGGCGGGCGGCCGAGGATGGCGCGCACCTCGGGCAGCCGGCCGTCGTGCAGCAGCCGGCGGATGCGCGACGAGCTGATCGGCCGTCCGTGCGACTGCAGCAGGGGCACGACGATCGTCTCGAAGCCGAGGGCGGCGCCGCGCGCGACGAGGGTCGCCGGCGTGCCCAGGCCGCGCGCCCCGAACGTGAAGTTCTCGCCGACCGCGACGACCGCGGCCTGCAGGCCGCCGGCCAGCACGCCGGCCGCGAAGTCGTCGGGCGGCAGGTCGGCCAGCGCGCGGTCGAAGTGCAGCACGACGAGCTCGTCGACGCCGAGTTCGCCGATCAGCTCCTCCTTGACCGCGGGCGGCGTGAGCAGCCGCGGCTGATGAGCCGGGTCGACGATCGCGAGCGGGTGGTGGTCGAAGGTGACGACCGTTGCCGTGATGCCCCGGCTGCGCGCCTCGTTTCGGGCCACGCCGATCACGAGCTGGTGGCCGGCGTGCACGCCGTCGAACGTGCCCAGCGCCACGGCGCGCGGCCGCCGGACGGCGGCCGGCAGGTCGTGCACGACCTCCATCAGAGCATGACGAGCGGGCGCAGTCCCGGGCCGTCGTCGAGCGGCCCGTACACGGCGAGCAGCTCGCCCCTGAACAGCACACGCACCGGGTGCGGCGGCCCCGCCGGCAGCCGTGCGCCGTTGCGCACGGCTGCCACCTGGGCCGCCGTCAACGTCACCGCCGGCATGAACTGCAACGCCTGGGCGGGCGCCAGCAGGCCGGGGATGTGCAGGTCGTCGGGCTCGCGCTCGCCGACGGCCGCCTCGAAGTCGGCCAGCGTCTGGGCGTCCTCCAAGCGGAAGGGGCCGGTCGCCGCACGCGCCAGGCTGGCCACGTAGGCGCCGGCGCCCAGGGCCTCGCCCAGGTCGATCGCGAGCTGCCGCACGTAGGTGCCCTTCGAGCACACCACACGGCAGCGCGAGGTGAGCTTCTCGGGGTCGAAGTCGAGCACGTCGATGCTCGTGATCTCGACCTCCTTGACGGGCGTCTCGACGACCTCGCCGCGGTGCGCCTTGCGGTAGAGCCGCTCGCCGTCGACCTTGACGGCCGAGGTCATCGGCACCTTCTGCCTGATGCGGCCGTGAAACCGCGGCAGCGTCGCGACGAGCTCTTCGAGGGTGGTGGCGCGACCCGTGGGGGTGACGTCGCCGGTCCCGTCGCCGGTGTCCGAGGTCGAGCCGAACTGCAGCGTGCAGACGTAGTCTTTGGGCAGGTCGACGAAGAAGCGCGCCAGCTTGGTGGCGCGTCCGACGAGGACGACCAGCAGGCCCGTCGCGAAGGGGTCGAGCGTGCCGGCGTGCCCCACTTTCTTGACCTCGGGCCGCAGCGCCCGACGCACCCGCGCCACGACGTCGTGCGAGGTGCAGCCGGCCGGCTTGTCTACGAGGAGGACGCCGTCGAGAGGCGCTCGTCGAGTACGGTACTGAGCCACTGGATCACCTCCTCGACCGAGCCCGTGGCCGTGAAGCCAGCCGCCTGACGGTGGCCGCCGCCGCCCTGCAGGCCGGCTACGGCGCTCACATCGAAGCCGTCGGAGCGCAGGCTCACCCGCACGCGGCCGTCGTCGCGCGGCCGCGCCAGGGCGGCCACGTCGACCCCCGGCACCCCGCGCAGGGCGTCGACGATACCCTCGGTGTCGTCGTCGCCCGCCCCCGTGGCGGCGAAGTCGTCGGCCGTGAGCATGGCGAGCAGCGCGCGGCCGCCGCCGGCCGGCCGCGTGCGCTCGATGGCGCGCGCCCAGAGCCGCAGCCCGGCGAGGCTGCGGCGCTCGTAGAGCAGGCGGTACACGCCGGTGGGATCGGCGCCCAGCGAGACCAGGTGCGCCGCCCAGCCCAGGGTCTCGGCGGTCGTGCTCTCGTGCTGGAAGTGGCCGGTGTCGAACGAGATGCCGGCGTAGAGCGCCGTGGCCGCGCGCTCGCCGAACTGCAGGCCGAGGCGCGCCGCCAGGCGGCAGACGAGCTCGGAGGTGCTGCTCGCCGCGCCGTCGACCCAGGAGAGGTCGCCGAAGCGCGTGTTGTCGTGGTGGTGGTCGATGTCGACCGTGCGGCCCTCGCGTGCGCCGAGGGTGACGGCCAGCCGGTCGAGCGAGCCGCAGTCGAGGGCGTAGAGCGTCGCCGTGACCGGCGGCTGCCCGACGACGACCCGGTCGGCCGGCAGCAGCTCAGCCGCATACGGCAGCACGACGCCGGCGTCGACGTGCAGGGTGGCGGCCACGCCGAGCTGCTCGAACAGGTCGAGCATGCCGGCCGCCGCGCCCACCGCGTCGGCGTCGGGACTCTCGTGGACTGCCAGGGCAACCAGCGACTCAGCGCGCATCGCGGCGCACACCGCGTCGATCGGCTCGACGTGCTCGGTCACGGCTCCTCCCCGTCATCGCCCGGGCCCGGGGCATCGCCCGGAGCCTCGTCGCCGCTCGAGCCCGCGGGCTCGTCGCCGCTCGGGCTCTCCGCCGGCTCGTCGCCGGCCGCGGCCGGCTCGTCGCCGAACTCGCCCTCGTAGCGTTTGAGCAGGCTCTCGATGCGCTGCCCGCGGTCGATCGACTCGTCGTAGAGAAAGCGTAGCTGCGGCGTGCGCTTGATGCGCATGTCGGCGGCGATGCGGTCCTGCAGGAAGCCGTGAGCGGCGTGCAGGCCGTCGAGCGAGCGCTCACGCTCGCGGGCGCCGCCCAGCACGCTCACGAAGACCTTCGCGTGACGCAGGTCGTTCGAGGTCTCCACGCCGGTCACCGTGACGAACCCCACGCGGGGGTCCTTGAGACCGGCGATCTCGCGCGACAGCACCTCGCGCAACGCCTCGTTGACCTTCAGGAGTCTGTGTCCCACAGGTCCTCGACCGGGTCGACCGACTTCACGAGCACCCGCGACACCTCGAACTCACGACCGTGCAGGTAGCGGTCGATCTCGTCGATGCGCTCGGTCGCCTGGCGTCCGGACGACGCGGCGAGGACGACCAGCACCTCGGCGAGCTGCCAGGTGTCGTGGCCGCCCACTTCGGCGAACGAGGCCCGAAAGCGGTGCTGCACGGTATCGCGCAGCGAGGTCAGCGGCTGCCGTTTGGCCTTGAGCGAGCGGCTGTCCGGAAAGTGCAGCTCGGCGAGCAGCACGCCGACGTGCGCATCACCCGCCACGGGCGACTTCCTTCGTCTCGTACGCCTCCAGCACGTCCCCCTCCTTGAGGTCGTTGAAGCCGTCGAGCAGGATGCCGCATTCGAAGCCCTCGAGCGCCTCGCGCGCGTCTTCGTTGAAGCGCTTGAGCGAGGCGATCCTGCCGTCGTGCGCGACCACCCCGTCGCGCAGCACGCGGATGCTGGCCGTGCGGGTGATCTTGCCGCGCGTGACGTAGCAGCCCGCGATCGTGCCGAGGCGCGACACCTTGAAGAGCTGACGGACCTCGGCCTGACCGAGCACCTCCTCGACGACCTCGGGCTTGAGGAGCCCGACCAGCGCCGCCTGGACGTCTTCGGTGACCTTGTAGATCACGCGGTAGGTGCGGATGTCGACGCCCTCGGACTCGGCGAGGGCCGCGGCGGGTGCGTTGGGCCGCACGTTGAAGCCGATGATGATCGCCTTGGAGGCCGCCGCGAGCATGACGTCGGACTCGTTGATGCCGCCCACGCCGGAGTGGATGATGCGCACCTGGACCTCGGCGTGGCTGATCTGCCGGAGGGCGTCGGCGAGCGCCTCGATGCTGCCCTGAACGTCGGCCTTGAGCACCAGGTTCAGGTCGGCCACCTCGCCCTGCGCGATCCGCGCGTAGAGGTCGTCGAGGGTCAGCGAGTGCTGCTTGGCGAGCTCCTCGGCCCGCAACCGGTTGGTGCGCCGGTTGGCCACCACGCGGGCCGCCTTTTCGTCTTTGACGACACGGCAGAACTCGCCGGCCTCTGGCACCGAGTCGAAGCCGATGATCTCGACCGGCGTCGAGGGACCCGCTGCCTTGACCGGCTTGCCGCGGAAGTCGTGCATGGCGCGCACGCGGCCGCTGGCCTCGCCGGCGACGATGGCGTCGCCCACGCGGATGGTGCCGCGCCCGACCAGCATGGTCGCGACGACGCCGCGGCCGACGTCGACCTTGGCCTCGATGATGACGCCGCTGCCCGGCGCGTCGGGGTTGGCCTTGAGGTCGGCCACATCGGCCACGAGCTGCAGCATGTCGAGAAAGTTGTCGAGGCCGATGCGCTGCTTGGCGCTGGCCTCGACGAAGACCGTGTCGCCACCCCACTCCTCGGGCACGATGCTGAACTCGGTGAGCTGCTGCTTGATCTTCTCGACGTTGGCGTCGGGCTTGTCGATCTTGTTGATCACGATGACGATCGGCACGGCCGCCGCCTTGGCGTGGTCGATCGCCTCGACCGTCTGCGGCATGACGCCGTCGTCGGCGGCCACGACGATCGCGGCGATGTCGGTCACCTTGGCGCCGCGGGCGCGCATGGCCGTGAAGGCCTCGTGGCCCGGCGTGTCGAGGAACGTGATCGTCTTGCCGTCGTGGGTGACCTGGTAGGCGCCGATGTGCTGCGTGATGCCGCCCGCCTCGCCGGCCGCCACCGAGGTCTCGCGGATGGCGTCGAGCAGGCTGGTCTTGCCGTGGTCGACGTGGCCCATGACGGTGATCACCGGCGGCCGGCGCTTGAGGTCGTCGGGGCTGTCCTCGGGCGCCTCTTCGACCTCGCCTTCCTCGTCGGCGGCGTGGGTGATCTCGATGGTGCGCTTGAAGTCGTCGGCGAGGATGGTGAGCGCTTCGTCTGACAGCGGCTGGGTGATGGTGACGAGCTCGCCGTAGCCCATCATGCGCTTGATGATCTCGGCGGTGGACACGCCGAGGAGCGGCGAGACGTCTTTGACGCTCGAGCCCGACGGCACCTTGACGACCTGGCCCTCGGCCGGCACGACGAGCGCGGCCTCGGCGCGGTCGCCCTGCTGCTGACGGTCGCGCCGGCCGCGGCGGTCCTGCGCCGGGCCGGGACCGCGACGCGACGCCTGAGCGTCGATCACGACGCGGCGGCGGCGCCCGCCGCCGCCGCCACCCGGGCGGCCGCGGCGGGCGCCGCCCGTCGTCTCGTAGACGCGCGCGACGACCTGCTCGTCGACCTCGAGCTGGCCCTCGGCCAGCTCCACGCCGGCGCGTCGCATGTGGGCGAGCACGTCGGCGACGGTGGTACCGCGCTGCTCGGCGATCTGTGCGACTGGGATCATGCGGGCCACTTACCTCACCGCCTTTCGCTGCTCGCAGACGTCGGTGAAGCGCCTGCGCAGATCGTGATCGATGGACACGCGGGCGCGCAGCGCGCGCTCGAGGGCGCGACGCCGTGTCGCCTGCTCCAGACAGTCGGCCGCGGGGCACAGCCAGGCGCCGCGCCCGCTCGGGCGCGGCGCGGCCACCTCGACACGGCCCTCATGGCAGGTGAGGCGCACGAGGGCGTCGCTCGGGGCCACCCGGCGACAGCCGATGCAGGTGCGCCGCGGCTCGCTCGCGCGCGCCGTCACTCGGCCGTCACCTGCCCGTCGGACTCAGCCTCGGCCCCGGTCTCGGTCTCCGCTTCGGCGAGCTTCTGGTGGCCCGGGATGCCGCAGTAGCGGCTGCCCGGCAGCGCCATGTTCGGGCAGCGCTTGCCGTTCGACATGACGGCCACGCAGCGGCCGCTCGCGTCGTCGCCGTCGTCGGCGTAGACCAGGTCGTTCTCGGCCGCGGCCATCTCGGTCTGACTCTTGATGTCGATGCGCCAGCCGGTGAGCTTGCTCGCCAGACGGGCGTTCTGGCCCTCTTTGCCGATCGCCAGCGAGAGCTGGTCGTCGGGCACGATGATGGTCGCCGAGCGCCCCTCGTCGTCGACCAGCACCTCACGCACGCGGGCCGGCGACAGGGCCTTGGCGACGAAGCGCGCCGGCTCGTCGTTGTACGGCACGATGTCGATGCGCTCGCCGCGCAGCTCGCTCACCACCATGCGCACGCGCGAGCCACGCGGGCCGACACAGGCGCCCACCGGGTCGACCCCGTCGGTGTGCGAGATGACCGCGATCTTGCAGCGAAAGCCGGGCTCGCGGGCGACGTTCTTGATCTCGACGAGGCCGTCGGAGATCTCGGGCACCTCGAGCTCGAAGAGCCGCCGCACGAGGTCGTCGGAGCGCCGCGAGAGGATGACCTGCGGTCCCTTGGTCGAGTTCTGCACCTTGATGATGATCGCCTTGACCCGGGCGCCGTGCTCGTAGCGTTCGGTGTCGACCTGCTCGCTCTTGGGCAGCAGCGCCTCGACCCGGCCCAGGTCGACCAGCGTGTAGCGCTGGTCGCTCTGCTGCACGATGCCGGTCACGATGTCGCCGACGCGGTCGACGTACTCGTCGTACATGAGGTCGCGCTCGGCCTCGCGGATGCGCTGCAGGATCACCTGCTTGGCCGTCTGGGCCGCGATGCGACCGAAGTTGTCGGGCGTCACCTCGTGACGCTCGATCTCGGACTCGTCGACCGACGAGAGATCGATACCGATCTCCTCGCCCTCCTCGTTGCGCACCTTCAGCGCCTCGACGTCGACGTGGTCGGGAAAGATGAGCTGGAAGACGCGGATCTCGCCGGTCTCCGCGTCGATCTCGACCTTGGCGGTGTCGACGGCATCGGGGGTCTTGCGATACGCGGAGTGCAGGGCGTCCTCGAGCGCGGACAGCAGCGTCTCGGCGCTGATGCCCTTCTCCTTCTCGATCTGATGTAGAGCGTCGATGATCTCTCTGCTCATTGATGCCCTCCGGTGTCGTCGAAGTCGAAGATCACGTGGGCCTTCGCTATCGTGTCGAGCGGGATCTCGACCGCCGCGCCTTCGTCGAGCGTCAGCATGACGGCGGCCGGTCCGGCTCCCGTCAGCCGGCCCCGAAAGACCGCGCGCCCGTCGAGACGGACGTCGGTCTTCACGTAGACGCGCTCGCCGGTCGCCCGCTCGAACTGCGCGGCCGTGCGCAACGGCCGGTCGAGCCCGGGCGACGAGACGTCGAGCGCGTACCGGTCGCGCAGGTCGTCGAGCGCCCGTGCGACCGCTTCGCACAGGCCCAGGTCGACGCCGCCCGGCCGGTCGATGTAGACGGTGAGGTGCGCTCCACGTCCGCCCTGGACGTCGACCGCCACGACCTCGACCTCGGGGAAGGGCCCGGCCAGCCGGGCCTCGACCTCGGTGACGAGCTGCCGCTGCTGGTCGTGTGCCCCCATGTCCACAAAACAAAAGTGGGCGACCCGCACCCACTTCTTAGAAAGCCTTCGCCTCCCGGTTGTCCGTTTCGTCGTGCCTCAGTATATACCACCCGTCTCGAAGACTAATCAAGGCGGGCGGCGGCCTCCCTTTTGCTCAACGAGCGGCACAAATCTGCCGATACCCTGGCTCGGACCACGACCGCGACCGGCGACCGAGCGAGGGCTGCGAACATGGGAGAATACACCACCTTCGTGTGCCGCGAGTGCGGCTACACGACCGAGAAGGTCCGCTGGGGCGTGAGCGTGAGCGATCCGCGCACGCGGTTCATGCCGGCGGTCTGCGTGCAGTGCAAGACGATCCAGGCGGTCGACCTGACCGGCGCCGACATCATCGTCGACGAGTTCCACTGCGAGACGTGCGGCGCCGAGCTCTTCTTTCTCGAGAAGGCGCAGTCATACACCTGCCCCAAGTGCAAGGCCAAGGACATGCAGCTGATCCAGGGTGAGTACTGGTGAGACCGGGCTCAGGCCGGTCGCGCTACGGCACGACGCGGGCGGGGCGGCCTTCGGGCCGCCCCGCCCGCGTCGTCTCTGCTCTAGCGCTCGATGACCACGGGGCTGCCGGTCGGCACCCAGGCGCTCACCTTGAGGAGGTCGGCATTGTGCATGCGGATGCAGCCGTGGCTCACCGCCTGCCCGATCAGGGCGTCCTCGTTCGTGCCGTGGATCGCGACGGGACCGCCGAGCGGCCAGTCGGGCAGCCGCGGCTGGAACGCGCTCAGCCCCATGGCGAGCACGCCGTACGGTCCGCCCGGGGCCGACGGCAGCAGCTTCTCGTCGATGTAGTAGGTGCCGGTCGGCGTGGGCAGCGACGGCATGCCGACCGCGACCGGGAAGCTGCCGACTTCGGCGCCGCCCCGGTACACGGTGAGGCGCCGCGCGGCCAGGTGCACGACGATCTTCGCCGTCGTGGTGTAGATCGACACGTCGCCCTGGCGGACCCAGCCGTGAGTGCCGTTGGGCCGGACCGGCAGCCAGACGTCGTACCAGGTAACACCGCCGACCTCGCGCACCGCGCGCACCAGGAACACGCTGGGGTAACCGCTGGCGTTGCTCAGACCGAACCGGCCGCGCACGGGCGCCGACGTCGAGGGACGCCGGTAGGCGACGAGCGGCCCCACGGCCTTGGCGACCTGCCAGCGCTGCACCGCGGGCAGAGGGCTCGCGCTCGCGCTCGGTGTGACGACGGGCGCCGCCGGCAGCGGCGGCAGGGCGGCTCCGGCCGCGCGGGCGCGCACCACGGTCCAGCCGCCGCCGGCCAGCACGACCAGGGCGACGGCGACCGCCGCAAAGCGCAGCGGCGCTCGTGGCGCTATGTGGCCGCGCGGTCTTTCGTCGCCGTCCATCGCGGCCAGCATAGCACCTCCCTCTCGAGCGGCGTCTCGCGGCGGGCGGACCGGCTGTGCCGGTCCGCCCGCCGCTCTCACTCGCCGGCGAGCGTCTGACGTAGAATGGGTAGAACGCGCAGGGACAACACCTTCACAAGGAGCAGACCGTCGTGACAGCAGTCATCGTGGTGATCGTGATCGTCGTGATCCTGGCCGTCGGGCTGTGGGCCACGTACAACGGCCTGGTGCGCAGCCGCAACCAGGTCGACAACGCCTGGAGCCAGATCGACGTGCAGCTCAAGCGCCGGCACGACCTGATCCCCAACCTGGTCGAGTCGGTCAAGGGCTACATGCAGTTCGAGCAGGACACCCTCACCAAGGTGACGAACGCCCGGGCCGCGGCCGTGGCCGCCGGCGCCCAGGGTCCGGCCGCCCAGGCGCAGGCCGAGAACACGCTGACCAGCACGCTGCGCTCGCTGTTCGCCGTGGTCGAGAACTACCCCGACCTCAAGGCCAACCAGAACGTCGTCGCGCTCCAGGAGGAGCTGACCACGACCGAGAACAAGATCTCGTTCGCGCGGCAGTTCTACAACGACAGCGTCATGACCTACAACACCAAGATCCAGTCGTTCCCGGCCAACACCATCGCCGGCATGTTCAACTTCACGTCGCGCCAGTTCTTCGAGGGCGAGGCGGCCGACCGCGAGGTGCCCAAGGTCGACCTCGGCCTGCAGGCGCCCACCGTGCAGCTCCAGCAGCCCGCCGCTCCGGTCGCTCCGGCGCCCGCACCGCAGGCCGCGCCGCCGGTCCAGCAGCCCGCCGCTCCGCAGCAGCCCCCGGCGCCGCCGCAGCCGCAGCCGCCAGCGCCGCCGCAGCAGTAGGCCACGGCAGGCAGGGTCAGGAGCGCCTTCCGGCATGTACGAGCAGATCGCCCGCAACAAGCGCGACTCGGTGCTGCTGGTCGCGGTCATCGTCGCCATCCTGGTCACGCTGGGCTTCGCCATCGGCGTGGCCTGGGGCCACTCGTACGGAGCCGGACTCGGGTTCCTCGGCGTGTTCGGCGTCATCTCGATCGTCTGGAGCCTGATCGGCTACTACGGCGGCGCCGGGATCGTCCTCGCCGCGAGCCACGCGCAGCGCATCACACGCGACCAGGCCCCCGTCCTGTGGGACGTGGTCGAGGAGATGTCGATCGCGGCCGGCATCCCCATGCCGGCGGTGTACGTGATCCCCGACGCGGCGCCCAACGCCTTCGCCACCGGCCGCGACCCCAGGCACGCCGCTGTCGCGGCCACCGCGGGCCTGCTGCAGATGATGAGCCGCGACGAGCTGCAGGGCGTGATCGCCCACGAGATGTCGCACGTGCGCAACTTCGACATCCGTTTCGCGACCCTGGTCGGCGTGCTCGTCGGCATGGTCGCCCTGATCGCCGACTTCTTCCTGCGCTCAACGTTCTTCTTCGGCGGCGGGCGGCGCAGCAGCAACGACAACGGCGGTGCGGGAGCGATCTTCTTCATCATCGCGATCGTGCTCGCCATCCTCGCGCCGTTCTTCGCCTGGATGGTGCAGCTCGCCGTGTCGCGTCACCGCGAGTACCTGGCCGACGCGAGCGGCGTGCAGCTCACACGCAACCCGCTGGGCCTGGCCCACGCCCTGCAGAAGATCGCCGGTGACCCGCGGCCGCTGCAGGTCGCGACCAGGGCCACCGCCCACCTTTACATCGCCAATCCGCTCAAGGGGCGCAAGACGCGCGAGTCGGCCGGGTTCTTCGACACGCACCCGCCGATCCAGAAGCGCATCCAGATCCTGCTCGACATGGCGCACGCCGGCGGCGACACGCTCACGCCGCCTGCTGCGGCGCCCCAGCAGGCGCCCGGCACCCAGACCTAGACCGCCGGCCGCCTGCCCGCTCGGCGCGGCCCCTCGGCCGGCACCCGCCACGCGACCGCGAAAGCGACCCTCTCAGCCGGGTTCGAGGCTGTCGTCGAGCGCCCGGCGATAGTCGTCGTTGCCGGGCGCCATGGCCACCGCGAGGCGCGCCTCGCGCCGCGCCCCGGGCAGGTCACCCAGCTTAAGCAGGGAGCGCGCCAGGGCGAAGTGCGCGTAGTCGGTAGCTGGCGCGCGCTCCACGATCGTGGCGAACTCGCGGGCCGCGTCGTCGTAGCGGCCGAGTGCGTAGTAGGCGCGGCCCAGGGCCTCGCGGATCGAGTTCTTGTCGGGGGCCAGCGCCAGGGCCCGCTCGAGGTACATGGCAGCCTGGGGCGGATGACGCTCCGCCAGGAACCGCCGGCCCGCCTCGAAGTACTCGTAGGCGCGCTCGTCGGCGGGCCCCTCGGACCCGCCCCGCGGATCGCCGGGGCGCGGCGCGCCGCCACCCGCCTGCGTGCTCACTCCCCGGCCAGCCCCAGGTCGGCGGCGATGCCCTGCATCGCCTGGAGCGCGATGTCGAGGAACTCGTCGAGCTCGAGGCCGAGCTCCTCGCAGCGCGCGATCGAGGCGCGGTCGACGCCGCGCGCGAAGGCGCCTTCGCGCAGGCGCTTGCGCACCGACTTCAGCTTGACCTCGGGCAGCGCGTGGTCGGGCCGCACGAGCGTCGCGGCGGTGATCAGGCCGGTCGTCTGGTCGGCGGCGATCAGCGCCACGTCGATCGGCCGCTCGGCGACGGCCCCCGTCGCCGGGTTGTGGGCCATGACGGCGTGGACGAGCTCGTCGGGCAGGCCCAGGCCGGTCAGACGCTCCGCGGCCAGCGCTCCATGTCGCGTGGCGTCGCCCGCCGTCTGCTCGGCGTCGAGGTCGTGAGCCAGGCCGGCCAGGCCCCACACGTCGGGATCGTGGCCGAGCCGCCCGGCCAGGGCGCGCATGACCGCCTCGGTGGCCAGCATGTGACGGCGCAGGTTCTGGTTGGCGACCGACTCGCCGATGAGGCCGACGAGCACGTCGCGGGTCGCGGGGCTGACGCTCATCTGCACGCCTCCTTGTCGGACACGGCCGGCCGAGTCGGCCCTGGCCGCGTGGCTGCACCGCTCGCGGGCGTGCGTGCCCGAGACCGGCGGTCAGCCTGCCGTCAGGATGCCCTCGAGCTCGTCGAGGATCGCCCTCGCGCAGGCCGCCTTGCTGGTGCGCGGCACGTGCACGTCGCGCCCGGCCGTGAGGATGGTGATCTCGTTCTCGTCGGAGCCGATGCCGACCCCGGCCGCAAGGATGTCGTTGAAGACCAGCATGTCGAGGTCTTTGGCGGACTTCTTGGCGCGCGCTCGGTCGATGCGCGGCCCCGCCTCGGCGGCGAAGCCGACCCGCACGAGGCCGGGCCGCCGCGTGGCCTGCAGGACGTCGACGGTGGGCACGAGCCGCAGGTCGAGCTCGGGCGCGTCGCCGCGCGAGATCTTGCCCTCGGTCACGGCGGCCGGGCGATAGTCGGCGACGGCCGCCGCCATGACGAGCGCGGCCGCGTCGGCGCACTCGCGGCCCACCGCCTCGGCCATCTCGGCCGCCGTCTCGACGATCACCCGGCGATAGGGCGCCTCGGCGCCGGCCTGGGTGGTCACGAGCACGACGTCGGCGCCGCGCAGATAGGCCTCGTCGGCCACCGCGCCGCCCATCTTGCCACTCGAGCGGTTGCCGATGTAGCGCACGGCGTCGATCGCCTCGCGCGTGCCGCCCGCGGTCACCACGACCTTGCGCCCGGCCAGCGGACCGGCGGCCAGGCCGGCGAAGGCGCGCCGCACGGCCGCCATGATGACGTCGGGCGAGGCCATGCGGCCGGCCCCCTCCTCGCCGCAGGCGAGGTCGCCGGTACCGGTCGGCAGCACGTGGACGCCGCGCTCGCCGAGGATCGCGAGGTTGCGCTGCGTGGCTTCGTGCTCGTACATCGCCCAGTTGGCCGTGGGCGCCACGATGACCGGCCCGCGAAAGGCCAGGTAGATCGCCGAGAGCAGGTTGTCGGCCAGGCCGTGGGCGAGCTTGGCGACCGTATTGGCCGTCGCCGGCGCGATCACCATGACGTCGGCCCGGCGGGCCGCCTCGATGTGCTCGAACCAGCCGCTCGAGGGCCGCCAGGAGCTCTCGTCGTCGAGCACCGCGGCGCGCGCCACCGCGGCGAAGGTCAGCGGCATGATGAAGCGCTTGCTGGCCTCGGTCGCGACGACGGTCGGCGCGAAGCCCTCTTTGGTGAGCAGGCGGACCAGCTCGACCGCCTTGTAGATGGCGATGCCGCCGCTCACGCCCACGAGGACGTGGCGCTCGGGCGGATGTGTCTCGACGACGGTCACGAAGGCGTGGCCGGGCGCGCTGCGCCTCAGCCCTTCGACTCGAAGTCGATCTTGCCCTCGGCGATCTCCTCGAAGGCGATCGTCAGCAGGTTCTTGCTGCGCGAGGTCACGAGGGGCGGCGGGAACTCGTCGAACAGGCCCTCGCCGAGCGAGTTGTAGTAATTGTTGATCTGGCGGGCGCGCTTGGCCGCGATGATCGTGAGCGAGTAGCGCGAGTTGCCCGCGCGGGCCAGCAACTCGTCGATGCGGGGACGGTCCACTAGTCTCCTTTGCGTCGTTTCTCTGCGTCGCGACGAGCCGCGATGATCGCGGCGAGCCTCGCCGCCGCCTGCTGCGCGTCGTCGTTGACGATCACCTCGTCGAACTCGCCCGCTGCGGCGAGCTCGCCGCGGGCGATCTCGAGCCGGCGGGCGATCGCCGCCTCGGAGTCGGTCGCCCTGCCGCGCAGGCGCCGACCGAGCTCGTCGATCGACGGCGGCGCGACGAAGACCGTCGTGGCGTCGGGCATGGCGGCATGGATCTGCCGCGCACCCTGCAGGTCGATCTCGAGGACCACATCATAGCCCGCGCCGAGCTTGGCTTCCACGTCGTCGCGCAGCGTGCCGTAGAGGTTGCCGCCGTATGCGGCCCACTCGAGGAACCTGCCCTCGGCGACCGCGCGCCGAAACGCGTCGGCTGTGAGAAACCGGTAGTGCATGCCGTCGACCTCGCCGGCCCGCGGCGCGCGGGTGGTCGCCGACACCGACGTGACGACGCCCGGCAGCGTGCGGAGGGCGAGAGCGATGACGGTCCCCTTCCCGGCGCCCGACGGCCCCAGGACGACGAAGACTGCGGGGATGGTCAGCTCCCGAAGAAGCCCAGCAGCTCGGCGCGCTGGCGGTCGGAGAGGCCGCCCACGGTCTTGCTGGGGCTGACGCGGCACTGGTCCATGATGCGGGCCGACTTGACCCGGCCGCACTTGGGGGCCGCCATGAGGACGTCGATGACCTTGGCGGTGAGCAGGTACTCGGGCGGCTCGCGCAGCACCGAAGCGATCGTGACCGTGCCGCGCTTGAGATCGACCTTGAGTCGGGCGCGCTCGCTGCGCACCTGGTTGGCGCGCCGCAGCGCGTCCATGCGCTGGTCGAGTGAGCGGGCGGGTGCGACGTTGAGCTGTTTGGCGGGCGTGGTCATGTGCTCGCCAGTATAGGGAACGACCCGGGCCGGTTCAAGCGGCCGGCGCCGCCCAAAACGGCGACGGTGCGGCACGATTCGCCCGGGGAAGATCCCGCCGGCCCGCTCGGCCGGCCGCCGCTACGAACGGTCGAGGGCGACCCCGCGCAGCGCCGCGGGCGTGGCCGCGCCGCGCCGGCGCAGCTCGTAGCGCAGCTCGGCCACGATGCGCCGCGGCGCCTCGGGGTCGGCGAAGGTCGCCGCGCCGACCGCGACGGCCGTGGCGCCACAGGCGATGAACTCGACCACGTCGCGGCCGCTCGTCACGCCGCCCATGCCGATCACCGCGACCGTGACGGCCTCGGCGACCTCGTACACCATGCGCAGCGCGACCGGCTTGATCGCCGGCCCCGACAGCCCGCCCGTGCGGTTGCCCAGGAACGGGCGCAGCGTGACAGGGTCGAGCACGAGACCCTTGAGGGTGTTCACCAGGGAGACCGCGTCGGCCCCCGACTCGGCCGCCGCTATGGCGATCGCCACGACGTCGGTGACGTTCGGCGTGAGCTTGACGACGAGGAGGCGCCCGGTCAGCGCCCGTGCGGCCGCCGTCAGGCGGGCGGTCTCGGCGGGTTCGGTGCCGATCGCCAGGCCGCCCCTCCCCACGTTCGGACACGAGACGTTGAGCTCGTACCCCACCACGTCGGGCAGGCCGGCCGCGCCCTCGTCGAGTCGCGCCTCGACCCGCCGCAGCACCTCGAGGTAGTCGTCGGGACGCCGGCCGCCGATGTTGACGATGACCGGCGCCGGCACGGCCGCGAGCAGCGGCAGGTCGGCGAGCCAGGCGTCGAGCCCGGGGTTCTGCAGGCCGACGGCGTTGATCATGCCGGCCGCGGTCTCGGTGACGCGCGGCGGCGGGTTGCCGGGGCGCGCTTCGGGCGTCACCGTCTTGGGCACGTAGGCCGCGAACGGGAACGGCTCGAGCGCCGCCGGGCCGAAGCGCCGCGCGGTCTCGAGCGCGTCGTAGGTGCCCGAGGCGTTGATCACGGGGTGGGCGAGCGCCACGCCGGCCAGGTCGACGCGCAGGTCGGGTGCGCCGGTCGCGGCGCTCACGAAGCCTCCTCGCGCCGGCTTGCGACGAGCGGTCGGGCCCGCGCCACGCGGCGCATCACGCCGCCTCTCCGGGCGCGTCGGCGAGCAGGTCGAAGGGGAACACCGGCCCTTCGACGCAGACCCGCAGATAGCCCTCGGTGGTGGCCACCACACAGCCGTGACAGGCGCCCGTGCCGCAGGCCATGTGCGCCTCGAGCGAGGCGTAGCCCGCACGGCCGGCCGCCGCCACCCAGCGGCGCGCGGCGGCCAGCATCGGGGCGGGGCCGCAGGCGAGCACGGTCGCCCGCGGCCCCGCCCCGACCTCGGCGGCGAGCTCGACGGCGCTCGCCCGGCGGCCCACGCTGCCGTCGTCGGTCGCCAACCAGAGGTCGGCGATCTCGAAGGCGCCGGCCAGGCGGGCCTGCTCGGCGTCGCGAAAACCGAACGCAGCCGTGGTCGACACGCCGCGGGCCCGCAGGGCGTCGGCCACTGCCTGCAGCGGGGCGACGCCGATGCCGCCGCCGACGAGCAGGGCCTCGGTCACGTCGGCGAGCGGAAAGCCGTTGCCCAGGGGGCCGGCCAGGCCGAGCGTGTCGGCTACGCCGGCCGCGGCGAGCTCGAGGGTGCCTTCGCCACGCGGCTCGACCAGCAGCCGCAGCCGGTCGCCGGCGACCGAGTGGATCGACAGCGGGCGGCGCAGATGGAAGGCCGCACCCGGCACCGCCGCCATGACGAACTGGCCGGGCCGGGCCGCGCGGGCCACCTCGGGAGCGAGGAGCGTGAGCAGCGCGTAGCGCCCGAACGAGCGACGCTCGACCACCCGGTAGCGTCCGCTCGTGGCGGCTGCGCAGCTCTCGACCCCGGCCGCCGCGGCGCTCACGAGGACGCCTCGGCGTCGCCCGCCTGCAGGTCCTGCAGGCAGTGCACCGTCACGCGCGGCCGCCGCGCCGCCTCCATGGCAGAAGCCGCGGCGGACGCGCCCGCCAGCGTGGTGATGCAGGGCACGCCCTTCTCGAGGGCGGCGCGCCGGATCTCGTAGCCGTCGCTGCGCGCGCCGCGCCCGTAGGGCGTGTTCACCACGAAGTCGACCCGGCCCTCTTCGATCAGGTCCACGATGTGCGGCGTGCCTTCGGTCACCTTGTTCACTTCGATGGTCGGCACGCCCAGGCTCTGCAGGGCGCGTGCCGTACCCCTCGTCGCGAGGATCGTGAAGCCGAGCCCGTGCAGGCGCTGGCCGAGGATGGTGGCGGCCGACTTGTCGGAGTCGCAGACCGACAGGAAGATCGTGCCCTCGGTGGGCAGCGGCGCGCCGGCGGCGGCCTGCGCCTTGGCGAAGGCCTGCGGGAACGTGTCGGCGACCGCCATGACCTCGCCGGTCGCCTTCATCTCGGGCCCCAGCCGGTAGTCGGCCCCGGGGAACCTGTTGAACGGCATGACGGCCTCTTTGACGCTCACGTGGCGCGGCACACGGCGATCGGGCGGGGCGAGCTCCGCGAGCCCCGCCCCCAGGATGATGCGGGTGGCGAGCTTGGCGAGCTGCACGCCGGTCGCCTTGCTCACGAAGGGCACCGTGCGCGATGCCCGCGGGTTGACCTCGAGCACGTAGAGCTCGTAGCTGCGATAGGCGTACTGGACGTTCATCAGCCCTTTCACCCCGAGGGCGCGCGCAAGGGCGCGCGTCTGCCGGCGGACCTGCTCCAGCGTGCCCTCGCCGAGCGAGATCGAGGGCAGCACGCACGACGAGTCGCCCGAGTGTACCCCGGCTTCTTCGACGTGCTGCATGATGCCGCCGATGTACACCTCGGCGCCGTCTGACAGCGCGTCGACGTCGACCTCGATCGCGTCCTCGAGGAACTCGTCGATCAGGATGGGCCGGTCGCGACTCGCGCTCACCGCCGTGTCGACGTAGCGGGCGAGCTCCTCGCCCGAGTAGACGATCTCCATGGCGCGGCCGCCGAGCACGTACGACGGCCGCACCAGGCACGGGTAGCCGATCCGCTCGCCGATCGCGAGCGCCTCGTCCCGGGCACGCGCCACGCCGTAGGTGGGGCACTTCACGCCGAGCTCGTCGAGCAGCGTACCGAAGCGGCCGCGGTCCTCGGCCAGGTCGATCGCATCCTGCGGCGTGCCGAGGATCGGGATGCCGGCCGCCTCGAGCTCGCGGGCGATGCGCAGCGGCGTCTGGCCACCGAACTGCACGATCACGCCGAGCGGACGCTCGTTGGCGCAGACGTTGGCGACGTCCTCGAAGGTGAGCGGCTCGAAGTAGAGGCGGTCGGAGATGTCGTAGTCGGTCGAGACCGTCTCGGGGTTGCAGTTGACCATGACGGCTTCGTAGCCGCTCTCGCGCACGGTCAGCGCGGCATGCACGCAGCAGTAGTCGAACTCGATGCCCTGGCCGATGCGGTTGGGGCCGCTGCCCAGGATGACGACCCGCTCGCGCTCGCCGGGCAGCGCCTCGTTCTCGTCTTCGTAGGTCGAGTAGAAGTAGGGCGTCTCGGCCTCGAACTCGGCGGCGCAGGTGTCGACCGCCTTGTAGACCGGCAGCACGCCGTGCTCGAGGCGGGCGGCGCGCACCTCGTGCTCGCCGGTCGCCGAGAGCTCGGCCAGACGCCGGTCCGAGAAGCCGTAGCGCTTGAGGCGGCGCAGCAGCACCGGGTCGGCGGCCGGCTTGCCGGCGCGCGCCTCGGCTTCGAGCCCGACGACGTCGGCGAGCTCGGCGCAGAAGAAGCGCGGCACGCCGGTGAGCTCGTGCACCTCGTCGAGCGTGAAGCCCTGCCGGTAGGCGTGCAGGATGAGCTCGTAGCGCTCGCACGAGGGCACCGCCAGAGCCTGCGCGATCGCCTTTCGCTCGGCCGGCAGCGCCGCCGCCGCGTCGAGCTCGCGCGAGCGCAGCGCCTTGAGGAAGGCCTCTTTGAAGGTGCGGCCGATCGCCATGGCCTCGCCCACGCTCTTCATGTGCGTGGTGAGCTCGGTGTCGGCCATCGGGAACTTCTCGAAGGCCCAGCGCGGCATCTTGACGACCACGTAGTCGAGGGTCGGCTCGAAGCTCGCCGGCGTCTTGCGGGTGATGTCGTTCGGGATCTCGTCGAGCGTGTAGCCGACGGCCAGCTTGGCGGCGATCTTGGCGATCGGAAAGCCGGTCGCCTTGCTCGCCAGGGCGGAGCTGCGCGACACCCGCGGGTTCATCTCGATGACCACGACCTCGCCGCTGTCGGGCTGTACCGCGAACTGCACGTTGGAGCCGCCGGTGTCGACGCCGATCTTGCGGATGATCCGGCAGGCGGCGTCGCGTAGCTCCTGGTACTGGCCGTCGGTGAGCGTGAGGGCCGGTGCCACCGTGACGCTGTCGCCGGTGTGCACGCCCATCGGGTCGATGTTCTCGATCGAGCAGATGATCACGACGTTGTCGGCCCGGTCGCGCATGACCTCGAGCTCGAACTCGTGCCAGCCGGCCACCGACTCCTCGAGCATCACCTGGTGGATGGGGCTCAGGCGCAGGCCGTTCTCGGCGATGCGGCGCAGGCTCTCGCGGTCGTGGGCGATGCCGCCGCCGGCGCCACCCATCGTGAAGGCGGGGCGCACCACGAGCGGCAGCCCGAGCTCGTCGGCGGCGCGCTCGGCGTCGGCCGGCGAGCGCGCGATCGCGCTGCGCGGCACCCGCAGACCGATCTCCTGCATGGCCGTGCGGAACTCCTGGCGGTCCTCGGCGCGACGGATGGCGTCGGCGTCGGCGCCGATCATCTCGACCTCCCAGAGGTCGAGGATGCCGCTCTCCTTGAGCTCGATCGCCAGGTTGAGAGCTGTCTGGCCGCCAAGCGTCGGCAGCAGGGCGTCGGGCCGCTCGATCTCGATGACGCGGGTCAGCGTGGGCAGGTCGAGCGGCTCGATGTAGGTGCGCGCGGCGAAGTCGGGGTCGGTCATGATCGTCGCCGGGTTGGAGTTGACGAGCACGACCTCGTAGCCCTCGTCGGCGAGCACCTTGCAGGCCTGCGTGCCCGAGTAGTCGAACTCGCAGGCCTGGCCGATCACGATCGGTCCGGAGCCGATGATCAGGATCTTGTGCAGGTCGTCGCGGCGCGGCATCGCTAGCTCACCTCGGCGGCCGCCGGCACGCGCTCGGCGGCGCAGCGCCGCATCTCGGCCACGAAGCGGCCGAACAGGTGCAGCGAGTCGTGCGGCCCCGGCGTCGACTCGGGGTGGTACTGCACCGAGAAGGCGTAGCGCTCGGGGGCGGCGATGCCCTCGACCGTGCCGTCGTTCAGGTTGAGGTGGGTGACCTGCACGGCGCCGTCGCGCTGCGACCGGCCGTCGTCGCGCACCGCGAAGCCGTGGTTCTGCGTGGTGATCTCGATCGCGCCGGTCGTGAGGTCCTTGACCGGGTGGTTGGCGCCGCGGTGGCCGAACTTGAGCTTGTAGGTCGTCATGCCGAGCGCCAGGGCGAGGAGCTGATGGCCCAGGCAGATGCCGAACAGCGGCGTCTTGTCGAGCAGCCGCTGCACGGTCTTGACGGCGTAGGTCACCGCCGCCGGGTCGCCGGGGCCGTTCGACAGAAAGACGCCGTCGGGCGCGAGCCTCATGACGTCGCGCGCGGCGGTGCCGGCCGGCACGATCGTGGTGCGGCAGCCGGCCGCCGCCAGGTAGCCGGCGATCGAGCGCTTCATGCCGAAGTCGAGCGCTACCACGTGCAGCCGCGGCCCGCCGTCGCCAGGCTCGGCGGCGGGCGGGCCGGCCCCGGCCTCGGCGCGCGTGACGACGCTCGCCAGGTCGAGCCCCGCCATGCGCGGCAGGCGCTGCGCGCGCCGGCGCAGCGACCCCACGTCGGGATCGTCGGTCGACACCACCGCGCGCAGCGCCCCGCGGCTGCGGATGTGGCGCGTGAGGGCGCGCGTGTCGACGCCGCTCACGGCGAGCACGTCGTGGGCGCTGAGCCAGTCGAGCCAACTCGTGCTCGAGGCGCGGTTGAACGCGTAGTTCACGAGCTCGCGGGCCACGATCGCGCGCGGGTGGGCCCGGTCGGACTCGTCGCGTGCCGGGTCGGCGCCGTAGTCGCCGTTCAGCGGGAACGTGTACGTGACGATCTGTCCGCAGTACGACGGATCGGTCGCGATCTCCTGATAGCCGGTCATCGCCGTGTTGAAGACGATCTCGCCGCCGACCGTGCCGGAGCCGACCATCGCCTCGCCGCGAAAGGCGGCGCCGTCTTCGAGGACGACGAGGGCCGGGCTAGGCACGGTCGTCGTAGGCGACGCGGCCTGCGGCGACGGTGAGTCTGACGCGCCCCTTCAGCGTGCGTCCGAGCCAGGCGGAGTTGGTCGACCGCGAGTGCAGGTCGGCCGCGGCGACCGTCCACGGGGCCTTGACGTCGACCAGCGTGAGGTCGGCGGGAGCCCCGACGGCGATGGTCGGCGCGGGCAGGCCGGCGAGCGCAGCCGGCGCCTGGCTGAGGCGCGTCACGAGGACCGGGAGCGGCAGCTGGCCGGTGAGCACGAGCCCCGTGTAGAGCGCGGCGAAGGCCGTCTCGAGCCCGGTCGTGCCGAACGGCGCGGCCTCGAAAGGCACCTCTTTCTCCTGCTGGGCGTGTGGCGCGTGGTCGGTGGCTACGCAGTCGAGCAGTCCGTCGCGCAGCGCCCGGGCGAGCGCCTTGCGGTCGGCCTCGGGCCGCAGCGGCGGGTTCATCTTGAGGTTGGAGTCGAGGCTCGTGACGGCGTCGTCGGTGAGCGTGAGATGATGCGGCGCGACCTCGGCCGTGACCGGCACGCCGAGCTCGCGGGCGCGGGCCAGATGCTCGAGCGACAGCGCCGTGCTCACGTGGCAGAGGTGCAGGCGGCCGTTCTCGTAGCGCGCCACCTCGAGGGCGCGCGCCACCTCGGCGCTCTCGGCGATCGCCGGGATGCCGCCCAGGCCGAGCTTGGCCGACACGGCGCCCTCGTGCATGACGCCCGCGCCCATGAGCGCGTCGTCCTGAGCGTGGACGGCGACGAAGCGGTCTGTGACCTTGGCGTACTGCAGGGCGCGGCGCAGCAGCAGGGCGCTCGCCGGCGGCCGGCCGTCGTCGCTGAAGCCGACGGCGCCGGCGGCGGCGAGCTCGTGCATCTCGGTGAGCTGCTTGCCGGCCAGGCCCTTGCTCATGGCGGCGAAGAAGCCGACCGGCACGCTGGCCGCGGCGGCCGCCTGACAAGCGAGTCCCTCGAGCACGGGCGCCGAGTCGACGACCGGGTCGGTGTTGGCCATGGCGAAGATCGCCACATAGCCGCCGGCCGCGGCCGCCGCGCTGCCGCTGGCGATGTCCTCTTCGTCTTCGCGCCCCGGAGTGCGCAGGTGAGCGTGCAGGTCGACGAAGCCGGGCAGCAGCAGAGCGCCGGCCGCCTCGACCGCGCGCACCTTGGCCGGCGCCGCGAGGCCCTCGCCGATCTCGGCGACGCGGCCCTTGCGGACCAGCACGTCGACCGTGCGGTCGAGCCCGGCCTGCGGGTCGACGACGCGCGCGCCCCGCACCAGCAGCTCGGCGGCCGGTCCCGCCTTGCTCCACGTCTGCACGGTCATGCCGCACCCCTTTCGTGGGCCGGCCGTTCGTCGTAGCCGGCGATCGTGCGGTAGAGGATCGCCATGCGCACGGCGAGGCCGCTCTCGACCTGCTCGAGGATGAGCGTGTCGGGGTGGTCGGCGATCGCCGGGCTGATCTCGATGCCGCGGTTGATCGGACCGGGGTGCATGACCTTCTGGCCGGGACGCAGGCGTTCGAGCGTCATGCCGTAGAGGGTCGAGTACTCGCGCAGCGAGGGGATGAAGTTGGCGCCCTCGGCCATGCGCTCCATCTGCATGCGCAGCAGGTAGACGACGTCGGCCTCGGCGAGGCGGTCGAGGGTGTACTCGACCTTCACGCCCAGGGCTTCGGCGTCGCGCGGGATGAGCGACGGCGGGCCGGCCACGGTTACGTCCATGCCGAGGAGCTGAAAGCCGGCGATGTCGGAGCGGGCGACCCGGCTGTGCAGGATGTCGCCGACGATCCAGACCTTCATGCCGTCGAGCTCGCGACCGAGCGCCTGACGCATGGTGAACAGGTCGAGCAGACACTGCGAGGGGTGCTGGAACTTGCCGTCACCGGCGTTCACCACGCTCGCCTTGGTGTAGCGCGAGGCCAGGCGGCAGGCGCCGATCTGGGGATGGCGCATGACGATGATGTCGGGCTGGTAGGCCGACAGCGTGAGGATCGTGTCCTTGAGCGACTCGCCCTTGTCGACTGCCGAGCCCGAGGCGCGCACGTTCATGGTATCGGCCGACAGGCGCTTGGCGGCGAGCTCGAAGCTCGTGAGCGTGCGGGTCGAGGACTCGTAGAACATGTTGATGATGGTGCGGCCGCGCAGGGTCGGCACCTTCTTGATGTCGCGCTGCAGCACCGGCAGGAAGCTCTCGGCCGTCTCGAGGATGAGCTCGGCCTCGGAGCGGGTCAGGTCGTCGATCGACAGCAGGTCGCGCTTGGCCATGTCAGTCCTCCCCGGCCGGGCTCTCGAGCACGACCTCGTCTGTGCCGTCGACCTCGGAGAGGTGCACGGCGATGCGCTCGTTGCGCGCCGTCGGCAGGTTCTTGCCGATGTAGTCGGGCCTGATCGGCAGCTCGCGGTGGCCGCGGTCGACGAGCACGGCGAGCTGCACGCGCGCCGGCCGACCGTAGTCGAACAGCGCCTCGATCGCGGCCCTGATCGTGCGCCCGGTGTAGAGCACGTCGTCGACGAGCACGACCGTGGCGCCGTCGACCTCGAAGGCGAGGTCGCTGCTCTGCACGACCGGGTTGGGAGTGGCCGGCACCACGCCCCAGGCGCCGCGCGCCGCGACGTCGTCGCGGTAGAAGGAGATGTCGAGGTCGCCGAGCGGCAGCTCGCGGCCGGCGATGTCGCACAGGATGGCGTGCAGGCGGCGCGCCAGGTAGGCGCCGCGGGTGTGGATGCCGACCACGGCAAGGCGCTCCTGCCCGGAGTTCTTCTCGAGGATCTCGTGGGCCATGCGAGTGACCGTGCGGCCGAGCTGCTCGCCGGTCATGACGACCCTGTCGGCGTGTTCAGACATAAAAAAACACCGCCCCGGGGTGGGCGGCGGACCTGCTGCTGCGGTGCATCATGAGGCACCCCTTTCCGGTCTCTCGGACCTGGACTTAAAGGATTTCCACGACTCTAGACCGGCGCCGCGGCGCGGTCAAGGGCGGCGAGGAACCCGGCCAGGTCGTCGGGCAGCGGCGCCTCGAAGGCCAGGGCGACGCCGCTGTGCGGGTGGCGCAGCTCGAGGCGGGCGGCGTGCAGAAACTGGCGGGCAAGACCGGGCGGCCGCTGGCGCGGCCCGTAGACGACGTCGCCGGCCACGGGGTGGCCGAGGGCCGCGAGGTGCACCCTGATCTGGTGGGTGCGGCCGGTCTCGAGACGCACGTCGAGGAGAGTGTAGCCGGCGAGCCGGCGGCGCACGGCGACGTGCGTGACGGCGCGCCGCGGCTGCGTCGTGTGCAGCGACATGCGCTTGCGGTCACGCACATGGCGGCCGAGCGGCGCGTCGATCGTCGCCTCGTCGTGCGGCAGGTCGCCCACGACGAGCGCCACGTAGCGCCGGGCGATCTCGCGGCGCGCCATCTGCTCGACCAGGCGCCGGTAGGCGAGCGCCGTGCGAGCGACGATCAGCAGGCCCGACGTGTCGCGGTCGAGGCGGTGCACGACGCCGGGGCGCGACTCGTGCCCGCCGGCGATGCCGCGCGCGAGCAGACCCTGCACGAGCGTGCCGTGCTCGTGGCCCGGCGCCGGGTGCACGACGACCCCGGCGGGCTTGTCGACGACCAGCAGGTCGTCGTCTTCGTAGACCAGGCGGTAGGGCACGTCCTCGGCGCTCAGCACGACGGGCGGCGGCGGCGGCGTCTCGTAGGCGACCTCGTCGCCGGCGCGCAGCACGTGACTCTTGGCCGCGCGCCTCCCCCCACCGTGACCGCGCCCGACTCGATCAGGCGCTGGGCGGCCGCGCGGCTCAGGTCGAGGCGCCGGGCGAGCGCCGCGTCGAGGCGGGCGCCGAGCTCGTCGCCGCTCGCCACGAAGCCCGACACGGCCGTCTCAGCCCTCGGGGCGCACGTCGACTCGCGCCGGGAACAGCACGGCCACGGCGATCAGCACGGCGCCGACCGCGATCGCGACGTCGCCCACGTTGAAGGTCGGCCAGGGGCCGATGCCGACGTAGTCGAGCACGTAGCCGAAGCGCAGCCGGTCGACCAGGTTGCCGGCCGCCCCGCCCAGAACGAGCGCCAGGGGCGCGGCGAAGCGCGCCGGCGCGCGCCAGACGGCGACGGCCAGGGCGATGCAGACGGCGGCGATGACCCAGCGCAGCCAGTCGCCGTCGCCCGACAGACGGCTGAACGAGACGCCGGTGTTGTGCGCCACGCGGATCGCGAGCTCGCGCCCGAGCGTCCAGGGCAGGTGGCCGGCCTCGTGGCGCACGAACCAGCCGGCGAGCTGGTCGACCGCGAGGACGGCGGCGGCGAGCAGGCCGGCCCGCAGACGGACGCCGCTCACCGCGGGCCCACCGCCGCCGGCGAGCCGCTCACGCGTCGCCCCCGGCGAGGCCAAGCCGCGTGGCCACCGTCGCCGGATCGAGGCCGGCGATCGCGATCGTCTTGCGGCGGCCGCTCTGGCCGGCCACCACGGCGAGGTCGCTCGGCGCGACGCGGAGCTCGCCGGCCAGAAAGCGCAGCAGCTCGCGGTTGGCGCGACCGTCGACCGCCGGCGCGGCTACCTGCACGCGCAGCCGGCCGTCGGCGAGGCCCGTCACGGCCGAGCGCCGCCGGCCCGGCGTCGCCCAGACGGCAAGGAGCAGGCCGTCGCGCGCCACGCGCAGCGGCGCGCCCTCACCACTTGAAGGCGTTCTCGTCGATCTCTCCGTCGACGTCGGACAGCAGGTCGTCGGCGTCGCCCAGGAAGGGCGCCCGCGGCGCGGCGGCAGGCTCGGGCCGGTCGGCCGGCGGCGGCGTGACGCTGCCGGGCTCGTCGATCGCGCCCTCGCGGCCCATGGCCGGGGCGCCGGCCGCGTCGCGCTCGCCGCTCGAAGGTGCCGGACCGGCCTCCGGCCGTGGGGCCATCGGCGGCGCACTCGGCGGCGGCGGCGTGACCGCCGGTTCCGCCGCCGCGGCGGGCCGGACGGGCGGCGGCACGGGGCCGTTCGTCGGCGGCGCCGCGGGCGCCGGACGGGCCGCGGCGTCGCGCGTCATCGCGTCTCTGATCTGGTCGCCCTGGCCGGCGAACTGAGCCGCCTTCTTCGAGGCGGCGTCGGCCTCGGCGAGCTGCTTCTGGTAGCCCTCGAGCAGCGAGCGGAACTTGAAGCGGAAGTCCTCTTCGGAGCTCTTGAGCACGACGATCTGCTTTTCGACCGACTGCTTGTCGGCGTAGGACTGATTGACCATCTGGCGCGCCTTGAGCTCGGCCTCGCTCAGCATGAGCTGGGCTTCCTTCTGGGCGTTGGCCTTGAGCTCCTCGGCGCTGCGCTGGGCGGCGACCAGCGTGTTCTGCAGCGTCTCTTCGAGGTTGCGGTACTGGTCGAGCTTCTCCTGGAGCGCCTCGCCGCGCTCGGAGAGCTCGATGTTCTCCTTGAAGAGGCGCTCGAACTCGTCGGCGACCTCGTCCAGGAACTCGTCGACCTCGCCGTCGACGTAGCCGCGCATGCCGCGCTTGAACTCTTTGTGCCGGATGTCGAGCGGAGTGAGCTTCATCGGGCCTCCAGTCTTCGCGCGGTCTACAGCCGGACGAGAACGCTGATGACGACCTGTTCGACGATCACCAGGACCACGAGGCCGACCAGCGGGCTCAGGTCGAGGGCGGCGTTGCCGAACCGAACTGTGGGCAGGTAGCGGCGAAAGAGCCGCAGGTAGGGCTCGGTCGCATCGTACAGGATACTGTACAGCCGATAGGCGAATGTGCCCGATCGCAGCGGCACCCAGCTCAGGATGATGCGCCCGACCAGCGCCAGCCAGTAGAGCTCGAACGCCAGGCTGACGACCCTCGCCAGAAAGCTCACGGCGTGCCCTTCGCCCGGGTGACCGCCGCGGCCACCGCGGCGCTGAGCGCGCCGCGCAGGTCGCGCGCCTCGAGCACGTCGACGCCCGCGGCCGTCATACCGCCCGGCGTGGCGATCGCCGTGCGCAGCGCCACCGGGTCGCCGTCGCGCGCGACGAGCGCCGCGGCGCCGGCCACGCCGGCCACGGCGAGGCGTCGGGCGAGCGCGGCATCGAGGCCGCTCGCAGCGCCGGCCTCGGCCAGCGCCTCGACGAACAGCGCGGCAAAGCCCGGTCCGCAGCCGGCCACCGCCGTCGCCGCGTCGAATTGCTCTTCTGTGACCTCGACCACCATGCCCGCCAGCGCGAAGAGGCCGGCCACCTCGGCCGCCTGTCGCTCGGAGAGCGTACCCGGCACGAGCAAAAACACGCCCTGGCCCACGGCGGCGGCGACGTTGGGCATGACGCGGGCCACGCAAGCGCCGGGCGGCAGCCCCGCGACGAGCGTGGCGAGCGGCACGGCCGCGGCCACCGAGACGACGGCCGTCTCACCGAGCGCGGGAGCGAGGGTCGCAAGCGCCCCCGCTACGTCGGCCGGCCGCATGGCCAGCACGATCACGTCGGCAGCCGCGGCAAGGTCGGCCGCCGAGGCGCAGACCCGCGCCTCGAAGGCGGCCGCGAGCGCCGCGGCACGCTCGCCGACGGGGTCGTAGACGAAGAGGTCGGGGCCTGTGCCGGGCGCGGCCGAGGCCCGCCGCCAACCCTCAGCGAGGGCCCGTGCGATGTGCCCGGCGCCGAGGAGTCCTGCCCGCACGATCAGAACTGGTTGAAGAAGCCCTTCTCGATCAGGCGGGCGCGCTCCTCGGCGGAGACCTCGACGTTGCGCGGCGTGAGCAGGAACACCTTGTCGGCGACCCGCTGCATGCCCCCGTCGAGCGCGTACGTCAGCCCACTCGAGAAGTCGATCAGACGTTTGGACAGGTCGGTGTCGGAGCCCTGCAGGTTGACGATCACCGGGATGTCGACCTTGAACTTGTCGGCGATCTGCTGGGCGTCGTTGAAGTTCTTGGGGATGACGAGGTGCACCTCGACGCGCTGCGGACGCGGCGCCTCGATCGGGCGCACGACGGCGGCCCCGCGCTGCGGACGGGCCGGCGGCTCGTCGGCGAAGATATCGTCGTAGTCGGCCTGCCGGCCGCGCGCGCCGCGGGAGAGCTTGCGGACGTTGGGGCGGTCCTGGTAGGAGCGCTCGAGCTCGTCGGAGGGCGCGAGGGTCTCTTCGTCGTCGTACTCCTCGTCTTCGGAGATGCCGAAGTAGACCATCACCTTGTGCCAGCTATCTCCTAGACCCATCGTTCCTCCTGGTCGGGCGTCAGAAGAGCACGCTCCCGACGCGGACGATCGTCGCACCCTCCCGCACCGCGATCTCGTAGTCCGCGCTCGTGCCCATCGACAACTGGCCGAAAGTATATCGTCCGGCCCAGCGGGTCGAAAGGTCGGCGGCGAGCGCTCGCGTGCGGGCGAAATACGGCGCCGCGCGCTCGGGATCGGTCTCGAGCGGCGGCATGCACATGAGGCCGGCGAAACGCACGCGTTCGTGACGCGTCGCCTCGTCGAGGAAGCGGTCGAGGTCGGCCGGCGCAACTCCCGACTTCGACTCCTCCTCCCCGATGTTGACCTCGAGCAGCACGTCGACAGGGTTCTCCGCGCGGGCCTGCAGTTCCTCTACGACGCTCGCCGAGGAGACCGAGTGGATGAGGCGCACGAGCGGCAGCACGAGCTTGACCTTGCGGCTCTGCAGGTGCCCGATGAAGTCGAACGTGAAGGCGTCGGCGAAGCGCTCGTGCTTGGCCGCCAGGTCCTGGGCGCGGTTCTCGCCAACGAGGCTGACGCCGGCCTCGGCCAGCACGCCCATGTCGTCGGCCGCCACGTACTTGGTGGCCACCAGGACCTCGACCTCGCCGGGCCGCCGGCCGGCCCGGCCGGCGGCCTCGTCGACGCGCTCCCTGACCTCGGCGAAGCGCTCCCGTACGTGCGCGGCGCTCCCGGTGTACTGCTTCACGTCTGCCCTCCTGTGATCCAGACGACGGCCGCCTGCCTGCCCGTCAGGCCGTGTTCGCGGCGGTGCGAGAAGAAGCGCTCGTCGTGATACGTACAGAGCCCGCTCGTGACGACCGACGCGGCCCGTACACCGGCCTCGTCGAGCTGCCGGCGGGCGGCCTCCCACAGATCGACGCGCCCGTCGCGATGAGTGCCGGGCCAGCGCCGCTCGAAGGCCTCGCCGACATCGGCCGAGACGGCAAAGCAGCAGGGCCCGATGCTCGGACCGATGACGGCGGCGCGGGCGGCGCCGTAGGCGCCGAGCGCCCGCGCCGTCTCGCCTACGATGCCGGCCAGCATGCCACGCCAGCCGGCGTGCACGGCCGCCACGGCGCGCGCCGGGCGGCCGGCGGCCAGCACCACCGGCACGCAGTCGGCGACGCTCACCAGGAGCGGCAGCCCGGGCGTGGTCGTGAGCAGGCCGTCGGTGTCGGGCACGACGTCGTCGCGGTCGAGCGCCCCTCTGCCCCGCTCCGCCGGACCGACCGTGGCGACGGTCGTGCCGTGCACCTGTCCGGGCACGACCAGCGCGCCGGCCTCGATGCCGAGCGCCGCCGCAAGGGCGCGCCGGTTGGCGAGCACCTGCGCCGGGTCGTCGGCGGTCGAGAGGCTCAGGTTGAGCGCCGCGAAGGGCGCCGCCGAGCCGCCCCCCAGACGGGTCGTGAAGGCGCCCATCCAGCCGGGCCCGCCGGTCTCGTACCAGGCGACGCCGTCGCGCTCGCGCAGCAGCGGCGCGCCGGCGAGGGCGTCGCGCGGGCTCCGTGGGGGCACGCTCACGACGCCCGGGCGCCGCGCGCCGTCTCGAGCAGCCGGCGGGCGGCCTCGAGCTCCTGGCGGCGGCCCGCGACGACGCCGTCGAGCTTGAGGTGCAGCAGGCTGCGCAGCACGCGACCCAGGTCGGCCGACTGCCGGTAGCCCAGCGCCAGCAGGTCGCGGCCGCTCACGGCCAGGCGCACCTTGCGCGAGCGCCGCAGGTACCGCTCGAGCCGCTCGGCGGCGACCCCGTCACCGCTCACCGCCGCCGCCACGAGCAGCGCCTCGAGCGGCTCGCCGTGCACCACGTCGTACAGCTCCGACTCGGGCATGGCGCGCTCGAGGCGGCGTGCCAGGCGCGTGCCGACGAGCCACGAGCGCACGAGCACGCGGGCGTCGCCGCGGCGGAACTTCATGCGCTCGACCCACTCGTCGAGCTCCTCGGGCTCGAGGTCGCGCAGGGTCACGACCAGGCGCGGCCGCCAGAGCGGCACCTCGGCGACCAGGCCGCAGCGGCGACGCGCCACGTCGACGGCGGCGATGAGCCCGGCGCTGTCCTCGTCGAGGGCGAGGCGCGGGTGCAGCGCGTGCTGCAGCCCGAGCTCGCGCAGCCGCTGCAGCGTAAAGCCGACGCGCGGCTCGCCGAGCAGCAGGACGAGCTCGTCGCGCAGCCGCGCCGACGAGAGGTCGCCGATCAGGTCCATCTCGGCGCAGGCGCGGGCCAGCGCGAGCGTATGGCGGTCCATGCGAAAGCCGTAGCGGTTCTCGTAGCGCACGGCCCGGTAGATGCGCGTCGGGTCCTCGATGAAGCTCAGGTTGTGGAGCACGCGGATGCGCCTGGCGCGCAGGTCGTCGAGGCCGCCGAAATAGTCGAGCAGGGCGCCGAAGTCGCGCGGGTTGAGCGACACGGCCATGGCGTTGATCGAAAAGTCGCGCCGCGCCAGGTCGCCGCGGATGGTGGCGTGCTCGACCTTGGGCAGCGCCGCGGGATAGTCGTAGAACTCGGTGCGGGTCGAGGCGACGTCGACGCGCAGCGGGCCGCGCTCGTCGCCGGCGCGCTCGACCACGACGACCGCGGTCTGGAACTTCTCGTGGGCCCGCACGCGGCCGCCGAGCCGCACGGCGAGCTCGCGGGCGAAGGCGATGCCGTCGCCCTCGACCGCGATGTCGACGTCGGACACGCGCTGCTCGAGCAGCAGGTCGCGCACCGCGCCGCCCACCAGGTAGGCGCCGCGATAGGCGGCGGCCACCGCCAGCACCTCGGCGAACAGGTCGTCGAGGCCCAGCGCCGAGAGCTCGCCGGCAAGCGACGCGGCCGGCACCCCGGCCTCGGCCCGGTCGGTGGCGTGCAGAGCGCGCAGCAGGTCGCTGCGCGTGACGACGCCGATCACGTCTCCGACGGCCACCGGTCCGCGGGCGGCGCCGGCCACGACCGGCACGCGCCCCACGGGGTCGCGGGCGAGCACGTTGGTCACCTCGTCGATCGGCATCGCCGCCGGCACGGTGACGGTCGTGCTCAGCATGACCGCCTTGACCGGGGCGTGTCCCAGCCGGTGGCGCACGGCACGGTCGAGGTCGCGCCGCGACACGGCGCCGACCAGGCGGTCGCCGTCGGCCACCGAGAGTCCGCCGTATCCGTAGCGCTCGCAGGTGACGCGCGCCTCGTCGACCGTCGCCTCGACGCTCACCCAATGGACCGGCCGCGACATGAGGGTGGCGGCCGTCGGCGCCGCCGTGCGGGCCCGGCGCAGGGCCGCCACGACGCGGCGGCGGGCCGTGGCGAGCGGCACGTCCTTGACGATCGCCGAGGCGGCGGCGGCGTGGCCGCCGCCGCCCACCGCCTTGAGCAGCGCGCCGACGTCGAGCGCGGCCACCCGGCTGCGCGCCGTCACGAACACGCGCTGCTCCATCTCGACGAGCAGCACGAGCGCGTCGCAGTTGGCCACGTCCATCGCCTTGTGCACGACCAGGCTGACGCCCTCGATGTACTCGGCGCCGCGCAGGGCGGCGACCAGCACGTCGAGGCCGCCGGCCGCGACCGGGCGGGCGCGCTCGAGCACGCGCAGCAGCAGGTCGCGCTGGGGCGCGCTCAGCGGGTTGTGCAGAAAACGCTCGATGACCTGCTGGTTGGCCCCCTGGCGCATGCAGAAGGCAAGGGCCTCGACGTCGCGCACCGTGGTCGTCGGGAAGGTGAGCGAGCCCGTGTCCTCGTGGATGCCGAGCGCGAACACGGTCGCCTCGAGCGGCGTCACCTCGAGGCCGCGTTCGGCGATGATGCGCAGCATCAGGGTGACGAGCGAACCGTCGTCGGACGTCACCACGCTGGCCGGGTCGACGGACGGCGGCAGGGCGCCCTCGGGCCGGTGGTGGTCGAAGACGATGACCTCGACGTCGGCCCGCTCCAGGAGCGGGCCGAGCTCGCCGAGCCGGTTGGCGTGGAAGGTCTCGACCAGGATCAGGCGGTGCACGGCGCCGAGGTCGACGGCCGCCGCGTCGTACAGCGCGATCTCGTCGGCGAGCAGGGTGCGAAACTCACGTACGTTGCGATTGACGGCGCCGCTCAGCACCATGCGTGCCTCGGGGTACAGCTTGTGCGCCGCGACCATGCCGGCGAAGCCGTCGAAGTCGGTGTTGGAGTGCGTCGCGATCAGCTCGATGCCGTTCATCTCACCGCCCACGATACCCCTCGCCTCACGCCTTGAGCAGCCAGGCGAGCTCCTCGCCGAAGGTGGCCCGCACGGCGTCGGCGAGCGGCGCTGCGGCCGGCGACTCGAGGCGCGGGTCGCGCTCCAGCAGCTCGCGGGCCAGCCGCCGGGCGCGCACCACGGCCTCGCGGTCGCGGGTCAGCTTGGCGAGCTTCAGGTCGGGCAGGCCCGACTGGCGCGTGCCGAAGAGCTGTCCCTCGCCACGGATCTCGAGATCGCGGTCGGCCAGGACGAAGCCGTCGCTCGTCTCGCGCAGCGCCTTCAGGCGCGCGTCGGAGCGGTCGCCGGCGACGCGCTCGCGGCGGGGGCTCGTGAACAGCAGGCAGTACGACTTCTCGGTGCCGCGTCCGACCCGGCCGCGAAGCTGGTGGAGCTGGGCGAGGCCGAAGCGCTCGGCCCCCTCGACCATCATGACCGTGGCGTTGGGCACGTCGATGCCCACCTCGATCACGCTGGTGGCGACCAGCACGTCGGTCTCGCCGGCCTTGAAGGCCGCCATCGCGGCGTCGCGCTCGGCGATCTTCATCTGGCCGTGCAGCACGCCCACCCGGTAGGCGCGAAACTCGCGGGCCCGCAGGCGCTCCGCCTCGGCCACGGCGGCCGCCGACTGCAGGGCCTCGGACTCCTCGACGAGCGGGCAGACGACGTAGGCCTGGCGGCCGCGGTCGAGCTGCTTGCGCACGAAATCGTAGCCGGCCGCCCTGGTGCGCTCCGAGTAGAGCTTCGTGGCGACCGGCGTGCGTCCGGCCGGCGCGCCGGCGATGACCGTCACGTCGAGGTCGCCGTAGAAGGTGAGGGCCAGCGTGCGGGGGATCGGGGTCGCCGTCATGTAGAGGGCGTGCGGCGTGCGGCCGCCGGCGGCCGCACGCCGCCCCATCTCGTCGCGTTGCACGACGCCGAAGCGGTGCTGCTCGTCGACCACGACGACGGCCAGGTCGGCGAAGGCGACGTCGCCCTGGATGAGCGCGTGGGTGCCGATCACGACGTCGGCCGCACCCGCGGCGATCCGGCCCAGGGCGGCGCGGCGCTCGGCCGCCGTGAGGCGGGAGGTGAGCAGCTCGCAGCGCGCCAGCGGGCCGACGAGCGCGCCGAGCGTCTCGAGGTGCTGCTCGGCGAGCGTCTCGGTCGGCGCCATGAAGGCGCCCTGGTGACCCTTCTCGACCGCGCGCAGCAGCGTGTGCACGGCCACGACCGTCTTGCCCGAGCCGACGTCGCCCTGCAGCAGGCGGCGCATGGGTACGGCGCCATCCAAGTCGGCGTCGATCTCGGCGACGGCGCGGCGCTGGTGCTCGGTGAGGCTGAAGGGCAGCCCGGCGGCGAAGCGCGCCGTCACCTCGCCGGGCCGCCCGAGCGGCACGGCCGAGCTCGCCGCCTGCTCGGCCGCCTTGTGCAGCAGCAGGCCGAGCTGCATGAGCAGCAGCTCCTCGAGCACCAGACGGGCGCGAGCCGCCGCGGCCTCGGCGCGGCTGCGCGGCGCGTGGATGGCGAGCACCGCGTCGGCTTTGACGGGCAGGCCCTCGGCCGCGCGCAGGTGAGCGGGCAGCGGGTCGGGCAGGCTGCGCGCCGCCCGCCGGGCGCCGTGCACGAGGTCGCGCAGGACCCGCGTCGAGATGCTCTCGCTCGCCGGGTAGACCGGCACTATGCCCTCGGTGTGCACGGTCTCGCCCTCGCCGGCCAGGATCTCGTGGGCCTTCACCACGAACGAGGCCGCGCCGCCGCGCACCCGCACGCCGCCGCGCAGGCTGAGCTCCATGCCCGGCTCGAGGACCTTGGCCAGCCACGGCTGGTTGAACCAGACGGCGACCATCATGCCCGAGGCGTCGCGCAGCACGGCCTTGACCATGGTCACCCGGCGGCTGCGACCGTGCTCGAGCACCACGCGGTCGATGCTGGCGCGCACCGTGGCCTCCTCGCCGACCTTGAGCTCGCCGATCGGCTTGCGGTCGGTGAAGTCCTCGTAGCGGCGCGGGTAGTGCGTGAGCAGGTCGCCCACGGTCTCGAGCCCGAAGCCCGACAGACGGCGGGCGAGCGCCGCTCGCACCCCGGGCAGGCCGGCGAGCGGCTGCCCGAGGCCGGCGGCGTCGGGGGCAAGGGGCGGGGCCGGCGGTCGTGCCTCGTACCGGCCGCCGCCGGCGAAGCGCACGGGAAGCGGTCCCTCGCTCACTCCACGATCATGGCGAAGGCGAACATGCCGGGACCGCCGTGCGTGCCGACCACGGCCCCGACCCGCCCGTGCACCACGACCTCGGAGCGCGGCCGGGCCGCGAGCAGGAGCTCCTCGAGGGCCGGCAGCTTGTCGTCGGCCGCGGCGCTCCAGGTGATCAGCTTGACCGGGTCGTCGGGCGCCGAGCGCTCGCACAGGGCCTTCACCATCGTCTCGAGGGCACGGCGCTCGCCGCGTACCTTGGCGTAGGCGCCGAGCTCTCCGTCGATCACGGTGATGAGCGGCCTGATGCCGAAGACGTCACCGATCATGGACTGGGCGCGGCCGATGCGGCCGCCGCGGCGCAGGTACTCGAGGGTCGGCGTCTGAAAGACCATGCAGCTCTCGCGGGCGAAGTGCTCGGCGTAGGCGCGCGCCTGGTCGAGCTCGATGCCGGCCGCCAGGAACGTGCGGAAACGCTCGATCAGCAGCGTGATCGTGCCCGACACGGTGCGCGTGTCGTAGACCTCGACCGCAGGCCAGGGCCGGGCGGCCGTGGCCGAGGCCTCGTACGTGCCGCTCATGCGGCTCGAGAGGTGAAAGGCGAAGACGTGCTCGTAGTCGCGCGTGAGCTGCTCGTAGACGCTCGTGAACTCGCCGACCGTCGGCTGCGAGGTGGTGGGCAGCACCGGCGAGCCGGCCAGCCGGGCGAAGAACTCGGGCGGCGAGAGGTCGACGCCGTCGCGGTAGGTCTCGTCGCCGAAGTGCACGTGGAGCGGCACCATGACGAGGCCGGGACGGTCGAAGTAGCCGGGCGGCGGGTCGCAGGTGGAGTCGGAGACGATGGCGGTGTTCTCGAGCGTGAGGAGCGTCATTCGGCTCCGATCAGGACGGGGTACAGAGGCTGGCCGCCCTCCTGAAAGAGGAACTCGACGTCGGGGCAGTCGTGGGCGCAGGCGTCGGTCGCGGCGTGTTCGAGGTCGGCCACGGTCGGACCGTCGCCGTTCAGGGCGGTGAGCACCGTGATGAGCTGGGCGCCGCTGGTGCCCAGCGTGCGCACCAGGTCGGAGAAGACGGCGAGCAGGTCGCCGCCGCTCGCCGCCAGGCGGCCGTCGATCAGGCCGATGACCTCGCCCTGACGCACCGGCACGCCGGCCACCTCGGAGTCGCGCACGGCGTGGGTGATCTCGGCGCTGTGCACCCGACCGAGCACCTCGTCCATGGCGGCGGCGTTGGCGGCGGCGCTGCCCATCGTGTCGAAGGCGACCATGGCGGCCAGGCCGGCGGGCAGCGAGGTCGAGGCCACGACGGCCACCGGCCGGTCGCACATGGCGGCGGCCTGTTCGGCGGTGAGCACGACGTTGCCGTTGTTGGGCAGCACCACGACCTCGGCGGCGTCGAGGCTCTCGACCGCCGCCACGAGCTCGGCGGCGCTCGGGTTCATGGACTGCCCGCCGTCGATCACGGCGTCGCAGCCCAGGTCGCGAAAGAGCGCCTTGTTGCCGTCGCCGGCGGCCACCGCGACGCAGGCGACGCGCTGATCGAGCGAAAGCCGGGCGCGCCGCGCGCGGGTCTGCTCGCGCATATCGGCGACCTCGACGTCGTCGATCGTGCCGTGGGCCGAGGCGTAGCTCAGGACGGCGCCGGGGTGGTCGGTGTGCACGTGCACCTTGAGCATGCCGTCGCCGCCCACCACGAGCGCGCAGTCGCCCTGCGCGCTCACGAACTGCTCGAGGTCGTCGTGGTCGAGGGCGTCGCCGAGCAGCAGAAAGCTCGTGCAGTAGCGATAGCGCGACTCTTCGAGCGCGTCGGCCGGGATGCCGGCGATGTGGCGCGAGGCGCGGCCGCGGCGCCGGTCGCTGCCGTCGGCGGTGACCGTCGCCTGGGCCGCGCTGCCGGTCTCGGCGCGCAGAAAGCCGGCGACGGCGCCGCGCATGAGCACGAGCAGGCCGTAGCCGCCGGCGTCGACCACGCCCGCCCGGCGCAGCGCCTCGAGCTGCTCGGTGGTGCGGTCGACCGCTTCGGCGCCGGCCGTGGTCGCCGTCATGAGCAGGGCGGGCAGCGCGATGGTCTCGGGCGTGGCGACCGCCGCCTCGGCCATGGCGCGGATGACCGACAGCATGGTGCCCTCGACCGGCTGGCGCACGGCCCGGTAGGCCGCGTCGGAGGCCGCCACGAGTGCCATGCGCAGCGTGGGGGCGTCGAAACGGCGGGTTGTGCCGATCGCGTCGCAGGCCCCCCGCACGATCTGCGAGAGGATCACCCCCGAGTTGCCCCGCGCCCCCATGAGCGAGCCGCGTACGACCACGGCCATGAGGTCGCGCAGACCTTCGGCCGGCGAGGCGTGCACCTCGTCGATCACCGCCTGCATGGTGAGGAACAGGTTGGTGCCGGTGTCGCCGTCGGGCACCGGATAGACGTTCAGGTCGTTGATGTAGTCGCGCTCGAGGCCGACCGCGGCCGAAGCGCCGGCCAGCACCTCGAGCACGTGACCGCGGGCGCTCACCGGCGCACGTCCTCGACGCGCACCCGCACGTCGCCGACGCGCACGCCGGCGACCCGCTCGACCTCGAAGCGCACCTGGTCCTCGAGCGTGCGCGTGACCTCGGCCAGGTTGAGCCCGCGCTCGATCACGACGTGCAGCACGATGTCGGCGTGCGACTCGTGGGCGTACACGTCGACGCCCTCGCCGAGACCGTCCGGAAAGAGCGTGCGGGTGACCGGCGAGATCAGCTCGGTAACGGGCGAGAGCAGGCGTGTGACGGGCGACAGCAGGCGCGTGACCGGCGACAGCAGCGAGCGCCGCATGTCGACCACGCCGTAGGTGAGCAGCGAGGCGCGGCCGGCCAGCTTGGCGATAACGACGTCGGCCACCGTGACGTCGCCGCGCAGCTCGCGTCCGGGCAGGTTGGCTTTGAGGTCGGATTGCGCCACGTCAGGTCGCCGCGCGCCTACTGGGCGGCCGGCCGGCCCAGGCCGTTCAGCTCGGCGACGATCGCGTCGGGGTCGACGTCGTGCATGATGGCGCCGCTTTCGATGCTCTCGACCTGCGCCCCGATACACAGGCTGCAGCCCATGCCCCACCGCAGAAACACCTCGCGGGCCTCGGGGTGCGCCTCGAGCGCCTCGAAGATCGGCATCTGTTTCGAGAACTGCGCCATGAGCCACACTAAAGTAAGGGCCGCGGTTGCGTGGCGCGGCCGCGTGTAGCATAATTCCGGCCCGTCATCTTCCGCAAGCGAGGACCCCGCATGTCACGAGTGTGCGTGAGCTGTGGCAAGAAGCCCGCCGTGGGCAACAACCGCAGCCACTCAAACAGAGCTACCAAGCGGCGCTTCGAGCCAAACCTGCAGCGCGTCCACATCGTGCTCGACGGCCGCCCGCAGTCGGCCTACGTCTGCACCCGCTGCCTCAAGTCGGGGCGCGTCACCAAGGCGCTCTAGGCCCGCTCCACGCTCGCCGGCCACCGGGGCGCTCCAGGCCGGCTCCACGCTCGCCGGCCACCGGGCGCTCCAGGCCCGCTCCACGCTCGCCGGCCACCGGGCGACCGCTCACACCCGAACCGCCGCCGGGCCGCTCAGGCCCGGGGCAGCTCGCGCAGCAGGTTCGCCATCTCGAGCGCCGTCGTCGCGGCCGCCCAGCCCTTGTTGCCGGCCTTCGTGCCGGCCCGCTCCACAGCCTGCTCCACGCTGTCGGTGGTGAGCACCCCGAAGACCACCGGTACGTCGGTGTCGAGACCGGCCTTGGCGATGCCCTTGGTCGTCTCGGCGGCGACGTAGTCGAAGTGCGGCGTGCCGCCGCGGATCACAGCCCCCAGGCACACCACGGCGTCGTAGCGCCCGCTGGCGGCCAGCCGCCGCGCGACGAGCGGGATCTCGAAGGCGCCCGGCACCCAGGCGACGTCGATGTCGTCGTCGGCCGTCTCGTGGCGGCGCAGGTTGTCGAGCGCCCCTTCGAGCAGGCGCGTCGAGATGAACTCGTTGAAGCGGCCGACGACGAGCGCGAAGCGCAGCCCCCTGCCGGTCAGCTTTCCCTCGTAGGTCGTGCCCATGGTCGTGACGGCTCCTTTCGGGTCGTGCAACGGGAGCGGGCGGCGCGCCCTCAGCCCTCGTCGCCCTCGGCCGGCAGCAGGAGCTCCTCGTGCTCCAGCAGATGGCCCATCTTCTCGCGCTTGGTGCGCAGGTACGTGACGCTGTGCTCGTGCGGCGCGACCTCGATCGGGACGCGCTCGGTGATGGTCAGACCGTAGCCCTCGAGGGCGATCATCTTCTTGGGGTTGTTGGTCATGGTGCGGATGCTCGTGAGCCCCAGGTCGACGAGGATCTGGGCACCGATGCCGTAGTCGCGCAGGTCGGCCGGAAAGCCGAGCTCGAGGTTGGCCTCGACCGTGTCGCGGCCTTTCTCCTGCAGGGCGTAGGCGCGCAGCTTGTTCAGCAGGCCGATGCCGCGCCCCTCCTGGCGCATGTAGAGCACCACGCCCAGGCCCTCCGCTTCGACTCGCCGCAGCGCGAGCGCGAGCTGCTCGCCGCAGTCGCAGCGCAGCGAGCCGAAGACGTCGCCGGTCAGGCACTCCGAGTGCACCCGCACGAGCACGTCGTCGCGGCCGGCGACGTTGCCCTTGACCAGGGCGACGTGCTGCGAGCCGTCGAGCAGCGACTCGTAGCCGACCGCGCGAAACTCGCCGTAGCGGGTGGGCATCTGGGCGACGGCCACGCGCCGCACGAGCTTCTCGGTGCGGCGCCGGTGGCGGATCAGGTCGGCAACCGTGATCATCTTCAGGCCGTGGCGCCGGCAGTAGGTGACGAGGTCGGGCACACGCGCCATGGTGCCGTCGTCGTTCATGACCTCGCAGATCACGCCGGCCGGCTGCAGCCCGGCGAGCCGGGCGAGGTCGACCGCCGCCTCGGTCTGACCGGCGCGCTCGAGCACGCCGCCGGGCTGGGCGGTCAGCGGAAAGACGTGGCCGGGCTGCACGATGTCGTGCGCGTCGCACTCGGCATCGACGGCCACCTGGATGGTGCGGGCGCGATCGGCCGCCGAGATCCCCGTGGTCACGCCCTCGCGCGCCTCGATCGACTGCGTGAAGGCCGTCTGGAAGCGCGCCGAGTTGCGCGCCACCATCGGCTCGAGGCCGAGCTCCCCGCAGCGCTTGGCGTCGAGCGCCAGGCAGATCAGGCCACGGCCGTGCGTCGCCATGAAGTTGATCGACTCGGCGGTCACGGACTGGGCGGCCATGGTGAGGTCGCCCTCGTTCTCGCGGTCCTCGTCGTCGCAGACCACCACCATGCGGCCCGCCCTGATGTCGACGAGCGCCTCGTCGATCGTCGCGAAGGGCGAGTCGTCGCGCCGCTCCTCGGGCCCGGGCCCGTCGGGGCCGGCCGTCGTGGCTTGCCTTCCCTGGCTCAGGGACGTGTCGCTCGTGCTCATAGGAACCCCGCTTCGGACAGCTTCTCGAGGGTGAGACCCGGGGAGACCCCGGGCCGGACCAGGTAGGCGCGGACGTACTTGCCGATAAGGTCGGCTTCGAGGTTGACCTCGGCGCCGACCCGCAGGTCGCGCAGCGTGGTGGCCGCGACGGTGTGCGGTATGAGCGACACGCGCAGCGCGTCGCCCTGGATGTCGACGATGGTGAGGCTCACGCCGTCGACGGCGACCGAGCCCTGCGGCACGCTCACCTCGAGCACGGCCCGCGGCGCCGACAGCGTGAGCAGCTCGGCGTTGCGCTCGCGGCCGAGACCAGCCACGCTGCCGACGCCGTCGACGTGGCCCTGCACCAGGTGGCCGCCGAGCCGCGACTGCAGCGTGAGCGCGCGCTCGAGGTTGAGGCCGTCGCCCGGCCGCTTGCGACCGAGCGTGGTGCGGCGCACGGTCTCGGGCATGGCGTCGGCCCAGAAGCGGTCGGCGGCCAGGCGCGTGACGGTCAGGCAGGCGCCGCTCGTGGCGATCGAGTCGCCCACCTGCGTGCCCTGCAGCACCTCGCGCGCCTCGATCTCGAGCACGGCGCCACGCTCGCTCTCGACAAGGCGCCGCAGCGTACCGACCTCTTCGATCAGGCCGGTGAACATCAGGCCTCCCCGCCGGCCGGCGCCAGGCGCGCCTCGCAGAGCACGTCGGGGCCGCAGGCCGTCCAGACCGGGTCGCGCAGCGCCAGGCCGGCCGCCACGCTCGCGGCGGCCGGCAAGTCGACCAGGTCTGGCGCGCCGCGCCCCAGCAGGAGCGGCGCCACGAACACCGCCAGGCGATCGACCAGGCCCTCGGCCAGCAGGGAGCCGGCCAGGGTCGGGCCGCCCTCGCACAGGATGTCGACCAGCCCGCGCCGGGCGAGCTCGGCCAGGCCGGTGCGCAGGTCGGCGACCGGCACCACTTCGACGCCGCGGCGCGTGAGCGCCGCGGCCGCGACGCGCCCGACGGCGCCGGCGAGCAGGATGGTCGGGGTCTCGTGGGCCGTGGTGAAGACGGTCGCGTCGAGCGGCACCGGGCCCGTCCGGCTCACGACCACGCGCACGGGGTCGCGGCCCTCGGCGTCGCGCACCGTAAGGCTCGGGTCGTCGCGGCGCAGCGTGCCGGCCCCGATCATGACGGCGTCGGATGCGGCGCGCATGGCGTGTACGCGGCGGCGGCTCTCGGGCGACGAGATCCAGCGGGCGTCGCCGCCGGTGGCCGCCACCTTGCCGTCGAGCGACACGGCCGCCTTGTAGGTGACGAGCGGCAGGCCGGTTCGGATCAGGCGGGTGAAGGGCTCGTTCAGAGCCTCGCAGCGCGCCCGCAGACCGCCGTCGACCACGCGCACCTCGACACCGGCCGCGCGCAGCGCCGCCACGCCGCGGCCGTCGACCGCCGGGTTGGGGTCGACGCAGCCGACCACCACCCGGGCGATCCCGGCGGCTATGATGCGCTCGGTGCACGGTCCGGTGCGGCCCGTGTGACAGCAGGGCTCGAGCGTCACGTACAGGGTGGCGTCGCGCGCCTGCCCCGCGGCCACGTCGAGGGCGGCGGCTTCGGCGTGCGCCGTACCGGGCCCGCGGTGGTACCCCTCCCCCACCACGCGCTCGCCGGCCACGACGACCGCCCCGACCCGCGGGTTGGGGTGCGCCTCGCGCAGGCCCTTGCGGGCCAGCTCGAGGGCGCGCTCCAGATGTCGCTCGTCCGACATGACAAAAGCCTCGGCGCAGGGACGCTCCGAGGCTTCGGCGACAGCGCGCCGTCTTCTCTCGTCCGGACTGTGACCGTCGGCCCAGGGATCTCACCTGGTCGGCCCCGCTGACAGCGGGGTTCGCGGGCTTTCACCGCCGGTGGGGACTTTCACCCCGCCCCGAAGACGTACTCGTCTTGCTCGTCAGTATAGCAGGGATCGATGGGCGCAGCGGCCCGGCCGGCGTGACCGGCGGCGAGATCGCGACGCGCCGCGCGTCTGCGTGTGGGCTCAGGCGGCGGTGACGGCTGCCTGCAGCTCGCGGAAGGCGGCGGCCGGGTCGGGCGCGCCGTAGACGCTGTTGCCGGCCACGAGCAGGTTGGCGCCGCAGCGCACGAGGTCGGCGGCGTTGCCGAGCGCCACACCGCCGTCGACCTCGATCGCGACCGCGGCCGGCAGGAACGAGCGCGCGCGACGCAGCTTGTCGCGCGCGCCCTCGATGAAGCGCTGGCCGCCGAAACCGGGGTTGACCGACATGATGAGCACGAGGTCGACGAGGTCGCGCACCTCGGTCAGGGTCTCGAGCGGCGTCGCCGGGTTGAGGGCCACGCCGGCGGCGGCGCCGGCCTCGCGGATCTGAGCGAGCGTGCGGTGCAGGTGCATGCAGGCCTCCTGGTGCACGGTGACCGCATCGGCCCCGGCCACCGCGAAGGCGTCGATGAAGCGCTCGGGGTGCTCGATCATGAGGTGCACGTCGAGGGCGCCGCCGCGCTCGTGCACAGGCGGCGCGATCGCCTTGACCACGGGTGCGCCGATCGTGATGTTGGGCACGAAGTGGCCGTCCATGACGTCGACGTGGATGAGCCGGGCGCCCGCCCCCATGGCGACCTCGATGTCGGCCGCGAGGCGGCCGAAGTCGGCCGACAGGATTGACGGCGTCACGAGGCGCTCGTGCAGTAGGTCGGACATGCTCTCACTCCCGTCGTCGCTGTCGGTCGCAGGCATCATGCTATTCCACGCGTCGCAGGCGCGCGACGAAGAAGCCGCTCGTGCCGTCGCGCGAGGGCAGCGTCTGCACGAAGGCGCCGTTTGCCGGATGGCGCAGCGCCGGCCGGGCGGCGCCCAGGTCGTCGACGGTCCAGAGGCCGTCGGGCTCGCCCGCCAGAAAGCGCTCGACGACCTCGACGGTCTCGGCCCTGGTGAGCGTGCAGACCGAGTAGGTCAACGCGCCGCCCGGCGCGACCAGGGCCGCCGCGGCCGCGAGCAGCCGCCGCTGGAGCGCCGCGAGGCGACCGACGTCGGCCGGCTTGCGGCGCCAGCGCAGGTCGGGCCGCGACGCCAGCGTGCCGAGGCCGCTGCAGGGCGCGTCGAGCAGCACGCCCTGGTAGCGGCCCTGCTCGGCGGGGTCGTCGCCGAGCACGAGCACGTCGCGCTCGACCACCTCGATGTCGTCGGCGCCCAGGCGGCTCAGGTTCGCGCGCAGGGCCGCGGCGCGCTGCGGGTCGTCGTCGACGGCCACCACGCGCCAGCCCGGCAGAGCGGCCGCGAGCTGTGCCGTCTTGACGCCCGGCGCGGCGCAGAGGTCGGCGAACCGGCCCGGCCCCGCCGGGTCGAACGCCTCGGTCGCGATCACCGCCGCGAGCTGCGAGGCGCGCGACTGCGGCGTGACCAGGCCGTCGCGCAGCGCCGCGGCGCCCTCGAGCGCGGCGCCCTCGACCAGCAGCGCGTCGGGCCAGTCGCTGGCGCCGGCGCCTGGGTGCCTCGCGTCGATCGGACGAGCCTCGATGTCATCGGCCGCGAGAGCGGCGATCGCCTGGTCGGGCGTGGCGCGCAGGCGGTTGACCCGCACACAACGCTCGGCCGGCAGGTTGTCGGCCGCCAGGAGCGCCTCGGCGGTGTCGGAGCCGAGCTCGCGGCGCCAGAGCGTCACGAGCCACTCTGGGTGCGCGTGACGCAGGGCCAGGGCCGCCGCCGAGTCGCCCTCGGTGAGCCGCGCGAGCGCCTCGGCGCCGCCGGCCGCGACGCGGCGCAGCACCGCGTTCGCAAAGGCGCCGTCGCGCCGGCCGCTGCGCTTGGCGAGCTCGACCGAGTCGGACACGGCGGCGTGCGCCGGGACGCGGTCGAGATAGAGCATCTGGAAGGTGGCCAGCCGCAGGGCCTCGCGCACCGCGGGACGGGTGCGCCCGGGCGCCACATCGGCGCAGGCGGCCATCACCCGGTCGAGCGTGCGGCGCCGCTTGATCGTGCCGGTCGCAAGCTCGTAGGCCAGGCCCCGGTCGCGGCGGTCGAGGCCGGCGAACACGGCGGCCGCGGCGGCCGCCAGGTCGAAGGTACCGCTCGCCGCGGCCTCGCGCGTGAGCAGCTCGAAGGCGGCGGCGCGCGCCGGGGCGACCGCACTGACCGGCACCGCTACCCCTGCACGAGGCGGCGGCCGGCGCCGCGCAGGTACTCGGCAGCCGACATGCGGCGCTTGCCGGCCTCTTGCAGCTCGACGATCTCGAGCACGCCCTCGCCGCAGGGCACGATCAGACGGTCGCGGGCGCCGTCGTCGGCCGGCAGGGCCGGCAGGGGCCGCACCCGCCAGAGCAGCAGCCGCCGGCCGCCGAGCTCGGTGTGCGCGCCGATGTCGGGCGCCAGGGCGCGCACCTGATCGGCGAGAGCGGTCGCAGGACGGCGCCAGTCGATGACGCGGTCGGCCTCGGTCAGCTTGGCGGCGTAGTCGACGGGGCCGATCTGCGGCTCCCAGGCGACCGTGCCCGCGGCGAGCGCGTCGAGCGTCGCGACGAGCGCCTCGGCCGAGGGACCGGCGAGCAGCTCGTAGGCCTGGGCGGCGTCGCGGTCGCGCGGCACCTCGACGAGGCGCCGGGCGGCGACCGGACCTTCGTCGACGCCGGCGCTCATGCCGACGATGGTGACCCCGAGCTCGGTCTCACCGGCCATGAGGGCGCGCACCACGGGCGCCGCGCCGCGCAGGTGCGGCACGAGCGAGGGGTGCACGACGAGCCCCGGCAGGGCCTCGAAGATCGCGGGCGGCACGATACGCCCGTAGGCGCAGGCCACGAGCACGTCGGGCGAGAAGGCCCGCAGGTCGTCGAGCACCTCGGCCGCGCTCAGGTCGTCGGGCTGCAGCACCGGCAGACCGGCCTGGGTGGCGTGCTCCTTGACCGGCGACGGCTGCGCCACGCCGTGGCGCCCGCGCGGCCGGTCGGGCGTGGTCAGACAGACGGCGACGCTGTGCGCCGACTCGGCGAGCCGCGAAAGGACGAGGACGGAGTAACGCGCGGTACCGGCCCAGGCGATCCGCACGGCCGCCTACAGACCGGCGCCCGAGCCGACGGCCTCGCGCTCGCGCAGCTCGCGCAGGGCGCGAGCACGTTCGGCGCGGGTCGTGCGCTCGAGGATCAGCACGCCGTCGAGGTGGTCGGCCTCGTGCTGGATGACGCGCGCCTCGATGTCGTCGGCGTCGTATTCGAGCCGCCGGCCGCGCAGGTCGCGGGCCCGCACGCGCACCGCGACGGGGCGCTCGACCGGCACGGTGACGCCCGGCACGCTCAGGCAGCCCTCGTCGGCGACCTCGGTGTCGGGCGACGACCAGACGATCTGCGGATTGACCAGCGTCACCGGGTGGCCGTCGTCGACCTCGTAGACCAGCACGCGCTGCACCACACCGAGCTGGGTCGCGGCGAGGCCCACGCCGGGCGCGTCGCGCATGATGTCGACCATGCGCCGCGACAGGGCGGCGAGGTCGGCGTCGAAGCGTTCGACCGGGCGGGCCGCCTCGCGCAGCACCGGGTCGCCGAGCGTGCGGATCTGACGACGCGCCGCCGCCTGCCGCTCGGGGGGGATCTCGGGGCGCTCGCGGCGGCGCTCGCCGCCGCGCCGTTCTGTGCGTTCCTGGCTCATGGGGTCATTCTACCCTGCTCACAGCCATTGCGGCTCCACGTCGACCACGAGGCGCGCGTCGCGCCGGGCGAAGCGCGCCGCGTAGCGGTCGAGCAGGTCGCGCACGGCCGGCAGCGTGGCCTCGAGCGCCGCGCTCTTCACGAGCACGCGGGCGACGTAGCGGGCGCGCTCGCGCGACAGCGGCCCGGGGCCGATCACGCTCTCGCCGCCGGTGAACGCGGCGCGCAGGCGCCGGGCGACGAAGTCGGCCCCGGCGCTCGCCTTGTCGGCCGCCGGCGACGACACCTCGACGGCGAGCAGCGTGGCAGCCGGCGGGTAGCCGAGCGCCTGGCGCCGGGCGAGCTCGTCGGCGTAGAAGCGCTCGTGCTCGCCGGCGACGGCCAGCGCGATCGGCCGCGCTTCGGGGTCGAGCGTCTGCACGAGCACGCGGCCGGGGCGCGGCCCGCGGCCGCTGCGCCCGCCGACCTGGACGAGCATGGCGAAGGTGCGCTCCTCGGCGCGAAAGTCGGGAAAGCGCAGCGTGAGGTCGGCGTGCACCACGCCGACCAGGGTGACCTCGGGAAAGTGGTGGCCCTTGGCGATCATCTGCGTGCCGACCAGCACCTTGCCGCCGGGCGCGGCGAAGCGCTCGAGCACGTCGGAGAGGCGGGTGAACGACGCCGCCACGTCGGAGTCGAGACGCAGCAGCTCGACGCCGGGCAGCAGCGCCGCGACCTCGCGCTCGAGCGCCTCGGTGCCGTAGCCGTAGCGCGCGAGCTCCATGCTGTGACACTCGGGGCACACGCCGGGCACCGGCTCGCGGTGGCCGCAGATGCGGCAGCGCAGCACGCTGCCGCGGGCGAAGTAGGCGAGCGGCACGTCGCAGTCGGGGCAGCTCCAGGCATGGCCGCAGTGACCGCAGGCGAGCAGTGCCGCGTAGCCCCGCCGGTTGAGAAAGAGGATGACCTTGTCGCCGGCCTCGATCGCCTGGGTCATCGCGCGCGAGAGCTGGGGCGAGAGCAGGCCGGGCGTGTCGCGCAGGTCGACCACCTCGAGACGCGGCGGCGCCGAGCCGTCGACGCGGCGCGGCAGGTCGGCGTGGCGCGCCGTGTCGGCGAAGGCCTCGAGGCTGGGCGTGGCCGAGCCGAGCACGAGCGCGGCGCCGGTGCGGGCCGCCCGCCAGCGGGCCACCGTGCGGGCGTCGTAGCGCGGGTCGTTGTCCTGCTTGTACGAGGCGTCGTGCTCCTCGTCGACCACGATCAGGCCGAGGTCGCGTACCGGGGCGAAGATCGCCGAGCGGGCGCCCAGCACGAGGCGGGCGCGGCCCTCGGCCGCGTCGCGCCAGGCGGCCAGGCGCTCGCCGGCCGACAGGCCCGAGTGGAACACGGCGAGGCGCTCGCCGGGGAAGCGCGCCGCGAGGCGGGCGATCGTCTGCCCCGTGAGGCCGATCTCGGGGACCAGGAGCAGCACGCCGTGCCCCGAGCGCAGCACCGCCTCGGCGGCGCGCAGGTAGACCTCGGTCTTGCCGCTGCCGGTGACGCCGTGGAGCAGCACTGCCTCGCCGCGGCCGCCGGCCGCGAGGATCTCGGTGAGAGCGGCCTCTTGCTCGGGCAGCAGCGTGGGGCCGGGCGCCGCCCGCACCGGGCCGCGCCCGGTCTGGCCGGCGAGGCGCACGGCGTCGGCTTGCAGCAGGCGGCGCAGCCCGACCGCCGAGAGCCCGGTCCGCTGCCTCAGGGTTGCCTCGTCGACGCCGGGATGGCGTTGCACGTGCTCGAGGGCGGCGCGCTGTCGTACGCCCAGGCGCGGCGGCGCGCCGTCGCCGGGAACGAGCCGGCGCGGCGCCGGCGGCGCGCCCACGACGTGCAGGCGGTAGGCGGCCGTGAGCCAGCCCCGTCGGCGCAGCGCGGCGGCGCCGGCGTCGGGCGCGGCGCCGCCCTCGTAACGGGCGAGCGCCGCGGCGCCGCGCTCGCCGGCGGCGAGCGCGGCGCGCCCGGCGGCGCTCGGCTCGAGCACGCGCCGCAGCTTGAGGGCGCCGGCCGGCGGCAGCACCAGGGCGAGCGCCGTGCCGGCCGCCGTGAGGTAGCGCTCGCGCACGCGCAGGGCGAGGTCGAGCAGGTCGTCGGGCACGGCCGGCACGTCGACGACGGACAGGACGGGCAGGTGGCGGCCGGTGTGCGACGAGGTGTCGGCCAGGCCGACGACCACGCCGAGCACGGTCTGCGCCCCCAGGCGCACGGCCACGACCGAGCCGCGCCGCATGGTGGCGGCGAGCTCGTCGGGCACGAGGTAGTCGAACGGCTCCTCGAGGGCCCGGGCGGTGAGCAGCGGGACGACGGCAGCGTACATGGGCGTGACCGCCCTTCAGTCTAACGCGGGCGGCCGACGGACGGGGCTGTGCCCCGTCCGTCGGCCGCCGTCGTGCTCTCTGTGCGTGTGACCGCCGCTCAGTCGGCGACGGGCTCGGCCGCGGCCTTGACGCCGGCGGCCTCGCGCAGCGCCGCCGCCTTGTCGGTGCGCTCCCAGGTGAAGTCGTGGTCGGAGCGGCCGAAGTGGCCGTAGTTCGAGGTCTTGCGGAAGATCGGCCGGCGCAGGTCGAGGTCGCGGATGATGGCCGCGGGGCGCAGGTCGAAGTGCTCGCGCACGAGGGCCTCGATCGTCTCGACCGGCACCTTCTCGGTGTCGTGGCAGTCGACCATGACCGAGACCGGGTGGGCGACGCCGATCGCGTAGGCGATCTGCACCTCGCAGACAGAGGCGAGACCGGCCGCCACGATGTTCTTGGCCACGTAGCGGGCGGCGTAGGCGCCGGAGCGGTCGACCTTGCTCGGGTCCTTGCCCGAGAACGCGCCGCCGCCGTGACGGGCGGCGCCGCCGTAGGTGTCGACGACCAGCTTGCGGCCGGTGAGGCCGGTGTCGCCCATGGGGCCGCCGACCACGAAGCGGCCAGTCGGGTTGACCAGGGTGATGTCGGCCAGGCTGCCGGGCCGGTAGAGCTCGCGCGGCAGGATCGGCTCGACCACGTGCTCGATCAGGTCGGGTTTGATCAGCGTGTCGACGTCGGCCTCGGGCGCGTGCTGCGTGGCGAGCACGACGCGCACGACCTCGACCGGCTTGCTGCCCTCGTAGCGCACCGTGACCTGCGACTTGCCGTCGGGGCGCAGGTAGGGCAGCACCTCGGCCTTGCGCACGTCGGTGAGACGGCGGGTGAGCTTGTGAGCGAGCATGATGGGCAGCGGCATGAGCTCGGGCGTCTCGTCGCAGGCGAAGCCGAACATCATGCCCTGGTCGCCGGCGCCCTGACTGTCGAGGACGTCGTCGTCGTTGACGTCAGTGCGCACCTCGTAGGCCTTGCCGACGCCCTGCGAGATGTCGGGCGACTGCTCGTGGATCGTCGAGATCACGGAGCAGGTCTCGTGGTCGAAGCCGAACGAGGAGTGCGAATAGCCCACGTCGCGCACGACCTCGCGCACGACGCGCGGGATGTCGATGTAGGTCTGCGTGGTGATCTCGCCCGACACCATGACGAGGCCGGTCGTGGTGAGCGTCTCACAGGCGACCCGGCTCATGGGGTCGTCGGTGAGCGCCGCGTCGAGGATGGCGTCGGAGATCTGGTCGGCGATCTTGTCGGGGTGCCCCTCGGTCACCGACTCTGAGCTGAACAGGTGCTCGTGCTTGTCCACGTGTCCTCCTGGCCCGCGCCTTCGACACGGCGTGCGCGAACGTCGCTGCTTATCGACAACAAGTGTCAGGTCTACCCATCTGTCAGGCTTACGCCTGCTGGAGTTGGCACCGTGCCGTGCGACCGGTTGCCGGGCTTCGTAGGGCCAGTCCCTCAGCCAGGACCCCCGCGCGCGTGACGCCCGCGACGGCCTCTCTCTTGATGGGTCAGTACGACCTGGTCGGCAGTCTAGCAGAGGCCGACGTCGCGGCACAACGCAGGACGGCCCGGCGACTGAGAAGACGCTGCGAGCGGGCCGGCCGGCGACACTCGCAGCGACACGCCGCCGGCGTCAGCAGTCGAAGACCGACCAGCAGATCTCGTTGCGCAGGCGCTGGTCGTCGAGCACGAGCGCGCGGACGGCGGCGGGGAGCTGCTCGCGCTGCCAGCGGCATTCGAGTCGCCCCGCGCCTGCGCCGTCTGCCTCGGGCGCCGCGGCGCGAGCGGCCTTGATCGCATACGCCGCGGCGCCGAGCTCGTGCGCGGCGACGTGCGGGACGGCGCCGGCCTGGCCGGCGGCATAGCCGGCATGGCGCGCCGCCCCGGAGAGGTCTCTGACGGCCGCGTTGGCGGCGAAGGCCGACTCGCGGGCCTGCGCCATCGTGACCTCTCCCCTCGCCCACGCTCGCGCCGCCGCTGCTCAGCAGCGACCGGAGGCGCCGTACTTCGGCAATCAGCGCGGGCACGTCCTGGCGAGCGTGGGCGACGAAGTTGTGGTCCGCCAGAGTGGCTCCGCTGAGGTAGATATCTTCGCCCCGCGCGCCCTCGGGACCGGTCCAGATGAAACTGTCACCGCTCGTGTGATCGCGGCCCTCGATGAACGACCGCCAAGGTCCGCGGCTCGCCGCCTCGCAACGCGCCTCGACTTCGAGAATCTCCTCGTCGGTCATGACTCACCGCCTCCAGCGGGCCTAACGCGATGCTATGAGCAGCGAGCGCCGCGGCTCGTGCCTGCACAAAGCCTACAGCGAGCCTGCTCGATGCGCTTGTTCGACGGCGAGCCGACAACTTGCATTCAGACCTCGCTCGTTGCGCTGACGACGTCCTGCGGGTCAAACGGGATGTCGTCGTAGCCGGTCACCCGTACCACTACGCCGGATCCGGCAACCACGACCCCGGAGTAGCAGGTGCCGTCGCCAAGGACGACCCTCACAGTCTGCGCACCGTAGCTGGATTCAGGGAAGCCGTTGATCAGATCGGCGATGGCTTGCGGAAGCAGGCGGCGCTCACCTCCGGCACCGTCTTCCAGCCACGCTTCGTCCCACAGGCCGGGCAGGGGGTCGAGGGCGTAGAGGGCAATCCCATTGGGCCTGAGGGTGACCTCGACTACCACGGCCACACGCCCAGCTTGGCGCAGGACCTCGTCGTTGACGGACGGCTGCCACTGCCACCCGCGCGCAAGTCGCTGCAGATCGTCGCGGCTGCGGACGCGCACCCGCGAACCTATCGAGAAGGCGCTTTCGCCTACCGACACGCCGCCTGCCTCCCGTCCGTCGAACGTCGTTGCATTTGAGCTGCGAGCTTGGCGATCGCTCTAGGCAGAGACATTCGGCGAGCCAACGGACTGCTTGTTAGGTGCGCGACTCACAGGTCCTCGGGACGAAGACCAGTGTGCTTGGCGATGCGGGCGAGCATTCGCGGGCCGATCTCGTCAGGCGAAGACTGTGTCGGGCCAGCCGGGGCGGGCCAGCACGCGGTGCGAACCGGTCTGACGTTTGACGGTCCAGACGATGCGAAGGAGGGCTGCCAGTACCGCTTTGGCGCGGCTACTGGGCCACTCGCTCATGCTGCGGCAAACGAGATCTCGAGATACTCGCGGCCCGCCTCGTCATGCTCGAGGCGGTCGGCCACAACGCGCAGGGCGAGCGCCTGGACTTTCGCGATCGCCTCGTTCTGGCTCACGCCATAGGCGAGGACGCCTGGCAACTCGATCACCTCGGCGATCCAGCGGCCGTCCGTCTCCTGCTCAAGTTCGATACGAAAGGCGACTGACATCCGGTCTCCGCTGGCCTTTTGAGCAAGGATACTACGACGGCCGGCCTCCGGAAGGCTCCGCCGAGCTGCACCTAACGGGGGTCCAGTTGAGCTGCATCGGCAGCCCTTGGGGCACGTCGCTGCGCCCTCGGGCGTCTGCTCGAACTGCCTGTTAGAAACCACTCAACCAAAGAACGCCCCGTACTCGTCCTCGGCAACCACGGCCACCAGTGCGGCGAGATCGGCGGTCCATGGCGCCCGGTCGTAACGATGCCAGCGCAGATCGGCGCGCATCCAGTGGAGGCTCCAGAGGCCACTGGAGCGCACGTAGCGGAAGCGCGCCAACCCGCGGTGGGTCCACTCTCCGACCCCGTCCCAGGGTGGGCGGTCCTCGTACATCGTCACGGTGTGACCCTGGACCTCGTAGACCGTGCGGAGCTCTTCGGCAGACTGAGGCGGCTTGAGTTCACGGCAGAGGGAGCCGACCGTACGGTCGATGCGCTTGAGCTCAAGTTCGTCGAAGGCCATCGGCGCTCCGAGGTGTGTGTTTCTAACAGTGATTCTGCAGTCTGGACAACATCGTCACTATCCTACGCCCTTCTACGTAAGCACAAGAGGCGAGCTCGCGAGTCGTGCTTACGCGATCTGCATAAGGCGCCGAGAAGGCCGGAACGGCGGCGCGCCCGGGCCCGGCCGTCCGACCGTCAGGGCAGCAGCCGCCGGGCCGTGCGCCGAGCCTTCTTGGTGGCCGACTGACGGATCTGGCCGACCAGGCTCATGATGTCCTGGCCGGCCTCGGAGGTGACGTCGCGGCTCATCAGGCTGCCGACGCACTCCCGCGGCGAGACGCCGCGCTCGAGCACGTCGTACACGGCCTCGGTCACGGGCATCTCGACACCCATGCGCCCGCTCAGGTCGTGCAGGGCGTAGGCCGTGGGGATGCCCTCGACCACCTGGCCGACGAGCTCGGGCACCCGGCCGGGGTCTTCCCCACGTCCGATCAGCTCGCCGGCGCGCCGGTTGCGGCTGTGCATCGAGGTGCAGGTGACCATGAGGTCGCCGATCCCGGCCAGGCCGGCGAAGGTGGCGAAGTCGGCGCCCAGGCGCATGCCCAGGCGGGCCACCTCGGCGAGGCTGCGCGTCATGAGCGCGGCCCGGGTGTTGTCGCCGAAGCCGAGGCCGTCGGCGATGCCCACGGCAATCGCTATGGGGTTCTTGGCGGCGCCGCAGAACTCGACCCCGACGAGGTCGTCGTTTGTGTACACGCGCAGCGTGTCGCCGGTGACGATGCCCTGCAGATGGCGCGCCAGGCGCTCGTCGGCGGCGGCGATGACCGTGGCCGACGGCAGGTCACGGGCGACCTCCTCGGCGTGGTTCGGGCCCGACAGGGCCGCGGCCGGCGAACCCGTCTCGGCGGCGATCACCTCGGTCGGCCGCAGGAGCGTGTGCAGCTCGAGCCCCTTGGCGAGCGAGAGCTGCAGCGAGCGCGAGGCGCGCCGCGGCGCGACCCAGTGCGCCACCTCGCGCACCACCTGGGTCGGCACGGCGTACACCACGAGCTCGCTCTCGTCGAGCGTGGCGTCGGCCATGGCCACGAAGGCGATCTCGGGGCTGATCTCGACGCCCGGCAGAAAGAGCGGATTGACGTGGCTTTCGTTCAGCTCGGCGGCCTCGGCCGCCGTGAGGGTGAGCACCTGCACCTCGTGGCCGCCGCGATGCAGCAGCCGTGCAAAGCCGGTGCCCCAGCTCCCCGAGCCGACGACGGTGACGCGCACGGCCTAGTATCGCGGGGCGACGACGACGTCGCCGCTCGGCCGGGTGTGACTGCGTCTCACGACTTGTGGGTCGAGGCGCCGCCGGCGCCGTGAGCACCCGAGCCCGACGACCGCCGGTCGTGGTCCCAGGGGAACGTCACCTTGTTCTCGCAGCGCAAGGCGATGCGTCTGATGTTGGTGCGGTGCTGGTAGACCACGACGAGGGCGGCGAACACCGACAGCACCTCGTACCAGACCGGCTTGTGGAACGAGATCGTACACACGGCAAACGTGACCGCCCCGGCCATTGAGGCCGCGCTCACCATGCGCGTGGTGAGCAGCAGCACGAGAAAGACGACGATGGCGATCACGAAGATCCAGGGCACGAGGGCGAGGATGATGCCGGCGCCGGTCGCCACGCCCTTGCCGCCGCCGCCGCGCAGGAACACCGAGTACATGTGACCGATGAGCGCCGCCAGGGCGACGATCAGGGCAAACCAGGACGGGTAGTAGTGAGCCGCCACCCAGACCGGAATGAAGCCCTTGCCCATGTCGCCGATCAGCACGAGGGTGCCGGCGCGCTTGCCGAGCACGCGGAACACGTTGGTGGTGCCGACGTTGCCCGAGCCGTGGTCGCGCACGTCGACGTGCCAGAACCACTTGCCGACCACGATGGCAAACGGCACCGAGCCCATCACGTAGGCCACGATCACAAGAGCGGCGCCGGCCAGCCAGTAGAGCAACCTAGCGCTCCTTGAAGTCGATGATCAGCGGCACGCCGTCGTAGTCGACGGCCTCGCGCAGGCGATTCTCGACGAAGAAGCCGAAGTCGCGCGTCACCAGGTCGCGGTCGTTCACAGCGATCGCGAAACGCGGCGGCGCTGTCTGAAACTGGGAGATGTAGTAGAGCTTCAGCTTCTTGCGCCCCTTGCCCGGCATGGTGCGCTGCTCGGTGATCGCGCTGAGCGCCCGATTCAGGGCCCCCGTCGGGATGTGGGCAGTATAGCGACTCCACAGGTCGGTCACTAGGTTCAGGAGCTGCTCGAGACCGCGGCCGGTGACTGCCGACACGGCGATCGCCCGCGGCCGCTGGCGTAGCTTGCGGGCGGCGATGCCGCCGACCTCGTCGAGGTCGGGCGCCACGATGTCGGCCTTGCTCACGGCGAGCACGGTGGCGCAGCCGCGCCGCATGGCCTCGCCGGCGATCTGCAGGTCGAGCTCGCCGAGCCCCACGACCGCATCGACGACGACGACGGCCACCTGCGCGCGGTCGAGCGTGGCCAGGCTGCGCAGGTAGGCGTAGTACTCGACCCCCGACACCTTGGCCGCCTTGCGCATGCCGGCCGTGTCGACGAAGCGGAAGTCGTGCCCGTGCCAGGTCGTGGTCGTGTCGATCGCGTCGCGCGTGGTGCCCGCGACGTCGCTCACGATCACGCGCTCCTCGCCGACCAGGGCGTTCAGCAGCGACGACTTGCCGGCGTTGGGCCGCCCGACGATGGCCACGGCGATCTCCGCGGCCTGCTCGTCGGTCTCGTCCTGCGGCCCCTCGGTCTCGCCGGCGAGACCGTCGGCTAGCGCCACGAGCTCGTCGAGCAGGTCGCCGCTGCCGGTGCCGTGCAGCGCCGACACCGGCAGCGCCTCGCCCAGCCCGAGCTCGTGGAAGGCCACGACGTCGGCCTCGTGGCGGCGGTCGTCGACCTTGTTGGCGACGAGCAGCGTCGGGATCTTCGCGCGACGCAGCACGTCGGCGATGTCGTGGTCGCCGGGCAGCGGACCGGCGCGACCGTCGACCACGAACACGGCGCCGTCGGCCTCGGCCAGGGCCGCCCGCACCTGAGCGCGGATGTCGCCGCCCAGGCGCGTGTGGTCGGAGGTGTCGAAGCCGCCGGTGTCGACCAGGCGCACGATGCGCCCGCACCACTCGGTCTCGACGACCTTGCGATCGCGCGTCACGCCGGGCGTCTCGTGCACCACGGCGGCGCGCGTGCCCGTGAGGCGGTTGATGAGCGTCGACTTTCCCGCGTTGGGAATGCCGACGACGGCGAAGGTGGGGACTGCAGCCATGCGCGGGAGTGTACCAGAGCGCGGGCGTCGGCCCGCGAGTCGGAGGGGGCCGGCCTGCGGCCGGCCCCCTCCCCCACTCGCGGTCCCTAGCTCGCCGAGCGCCCCGTGCGTGCGCCGACGCCGGCGTCGAGCCAGGCGCGCACGGCGCGATACTGGCTCTCGCCGTCGAGGCCGGCCTCGGTCAGCACGACGTCGCCTTGACCACTGCCCAGGTAGTGCCCGTGGCGATAGGGGTGCAGCGCCGCCTCGATCCCCTCGCGCGAGCGCACCCAGCGCTGCAGCGTGGGCAGCGTGAAGCCGGTGATGCCCAGCGCCGTGCGGGCGTGCTCGTCGGGGAACAGCTCCTGGCGGCGCTCGCGCGGCAGCGCGTCGTAGAGCTCGGCGCTCGTCACGACGTAGACGCGCGCGTCGATGCCGTCGCGCTCGAGCAGGGGCAGCGCGCCGGACACGAAGGCGTAGGTCACAGCGCTCTCCTGGAGCACGACCGTGACGTCGGCCGCGCCGCGCGGCGCGCGCAGCAGCTCGACGCCCTCGACCGCCGCGGCCGGCGGCGCGAGGTCGAGCGCCGTCCGGTCGAGGACGGGCTCGGCCGGCCGGGTCACGAACGGGAACACGAGCGCCGGCCGCTGCGCGAGCGCGGCGCAGAGCAGCGGCCAGACCTCCTGGGGCTCCCAGGGCGTGAGGGTGATCGACGTGCCCGGCGGGAAGTCGCCCTGCAGGAGCTGCAGCGCCTGCGGGTCGGCGTGGGTCGGGCCGTCCTCGCCGGTGGCCAGGCCGGCGTGGGCGCAGATCAGCACGAGCGCGCGGTAGGGCTCGCCGGTGGCGGCGCGCCGCGCGTGCTGGCCGATCGCGTGCAGGCGCGCCGCGACGTGGCCGAGCGGCCCCATGAAGGCGCCGTACGACGAGCCCACGCCGATCGCCCCGCCGAACGCCGAGACGCCGGCCAGGATGCCGCTCATGGCGTCCTCGCAGATGCCGCCGGTGGCGAGCTGGCGGGCGCCGGGGTTGTCGGCGGCGTTCCAGAAGACGTCCGCGAAGCCCGCCGCAGCCAGGCTGACGCTGGTCGAGCCGAGCAGGTCGGCCGAGGCCACGAGCAGCGCACCGCCCGAGGCGGCGTTGAGCGCGCCAAGGGCCCGGCCAAGGGTCTCGCGCAGGGTCGTGGACGAGCCCGGCGCCGGACACAGACCGGCCGGCGAAGGCGCCGGGTGCGCCGGCGTTGCGCCGAGGCCGCTCGGCGCGGTGTGCGGCCCGGTCGACACCTCTTCCCTGCCCCGGCTCGCAAGCTCGTAGACGGCCGCGGGCCGCGGCGCGTCGGGGCGCGGCCGCAGGCCGCGCCCCTTCAGGCGGTCGCGGGCCCCGACCAGGCGGCCGGCCAGGAGCGCCACGGCGTCGCGTTCGCGCTCGAGCCGCGCCCGCACGATCTCCAGGGCCGCCCAGAAGCACTCCTCGCGTACCTCGGCCCCGCGCGGGCCGGCGCAGCGCCGGTCGTCGGCACCGCACGTGGGTAACGCGGCCTCCGCGTCGTCGGTGAGCTCGGCGACCGAGCGGTAGAAGCCCTCGGAGCAGAGCTTGTGGCCGGCGCCGTGCGAGGCGCGGCCCTCGATGCCGTAGTGCCAGCCCTTGCGCGTGCGGTAGACGATCGCCGTCGGCTGGCCGGTGTCGAGCGCGGCGGCAAGGCGCTGCGCCGCCACGACCTGGGCCCAGTCGTGACCGTCGGCCACCGTCACCACGTTCCAGTCGTGCAGCGCGAACAGCTCGGCCGGCTCCCACTGCACGTAGTCGCCGGGGGCGTCGCCCTCGCGGCAGACCCGCTCGCTGTCGATCGACGCCTGGTTCCAGTCGACGTGCACGACGACATTGTCCAGACGGGCGGTGCCGGCGGCGGCCAGCGCCTCGGCCACCCGCCCCGGCGTGAGGCCGCCCTCGCCCTCGCTCACGTGCACGCGCGGGCAGTCGGCGCCGAAGCGGTCACGGGCGCCAATCGCAAGGCCGATCGAGCTGGCCATGCCCACGCCCGAGGCGCCGGTGGCCAGGCGCACGAAGGGCGTCGCCGGCGTCGGGTGACCATCCAGGGCGCGCGCTCGCAGGCTGCAAAAGAGCGGCGTCTGCGTGATCGGGTTGCGACGAAAGCCGAGCAGGTCCTCGAGCTGCAGGCGCCGGGTCTCGTCGGCCGGCAGCAGCTGGGGTGCTCCCAGGCGGGCGATCTCGTCGCGCAGCGCCCACATGGCGTAGAGCCCCATCGCCTTGTGGCCGGCCGCGTAGCTCAGCAGGTCGGCGTCGTCGCGCTCGGGGTCGGCCAGGTCGTAGTCGAGCGCGTCGAACAGCAGCGCTTCGGTGAAGCGACCCGACGAGATGGAGCCGCCCGGATGGCCCGAGGTCGGCACGTAGTTGAACAGCAGCGCGCAGAGCGCGCGGTAGACCGTGTCGAGCGTCTCGAAGGCGGCGAGCTCGGGCGCCTCGAGCGGGGCGCCCGCGCTCGCCGCATCGACCGCACGCACGACGCCGCGGCGCGGTCCCCACACGGCGATCATCGCGCACCTCCCGGCGTGCTCGGTCCGTCCCCGCCCACGATGGCATCCACGAGCTCGTCGAGCCCGTCGCCCAGGTCCTCGGGCGAGAAGCAGTAGCCGAGCTCGCCGAAGCGGCCGCGCAGGTCGTGCACCGCGGCGCGCACGTCGCGGTCGCGCAGCACCACGTCGGCCAGGAGCTGCGCGAGCTCGGCGAAGTCGTCCTGGCGCATGCCGAAGCGCGTCATCTCGGCCACTCCCAGGCGCAGACCGCCGGCGGCCGTGAAGGCCTCTTCGTCGGGCAGCCCCTGGTAGTTGCAGACGATGTCGTTTGCCTCGAGGCGCACGGCCATCTCATGGCCGCGGCCGTAGCCGACCCGCACGATGACCTGGTGGGTCTCGGTGTAACCCCTGCCGGGGTCGCCCTGCACGTCGAGACCGGCCGCCGCCAGGGCGCGAGCGAAGGCCCTGGCGTTGGCCAGCACCTGCGGCTGGTAGGCGTCGCGGAAGGCGTTCATCTCGTAGGTCGCAAAGAGCAGGCCGAGCAGCGTGCCCAGATGGTGGTTCGACACCGCGCCCGGGAAGGCACGGCGGCGGATCGCCTCCCACAGGTCGTGGCGCTCCTCGGTCTCGAGATAGCGGCTGCCGATCACGCCGCGCTGGGTGCCGAAGAAGGTCTTGTGGGTCGAGCCGGTCACCAGATCGGCGCCCTCGGCGAAGGGCTGCTGGAAGTGCGGCCCCACCAGGCCGAGCACGTGCGCCATGTCGTAGAGCACCACGGCGTCGACGCCCTGCTGTGTGAGGATGCGCCTGATCTCGGCGACCGGCTCGGGGTAGAGCACCATGCTGCGCCCGAGCACGACGAGCTCGGGCCGGTGCCGCGCGATCAGCTCGCCCGTCTCGTCGATGTCGATGCGGTAGGGGTCGTCGGCGCGCATCGGGAAGTTGACGACGGCCGGCGCGTCGGTGCGCGGGTCGCGCGCCACGAAGTCGCGCAGGGCACCCATCGGCTGGGCGCTCAGGTGTCCCCCCTTGCCGATGTGGTTGTTCATGACGCAGCGGACACGGCGCGGCTCGGCCTTGGGGTCGGCCCGGTTCGCGTACTCGACGAGGCCGCTGAACACGGCCATGTTGGCCATCTGGCCGCTCACGGCGCGCGTCTCGGTCTCGGCGCAGCCCAGGTAGGCGGCGAGCTCGGCCTCGAGCCGGCGCTCGACCGCGGCGATGAAGTCGGTCCCCTGGTAGTAGAAGACCTCGTCGTCGTAGAAAGCCTCGGACGTGCGGTGCTCGGCGTAGCGGAAGGCCGGGTCCATGACCGACGCCAGGCGCACGAGCGGCGAGGCAGTCATCTCGGACGGGATCAGGTTGACCGCCGCGCGCTGGCGCCAGGCGGTGTTGGCGAGCGTCTCTGAGAGCAGCAGGCGGGCCTTGGCCGCGGGGGCGCCGGCCGGCAGCTCGACCGCCGGCAGCACGTGGTCGTAGACGATCGGCCGGGCAAAGGGCGGCGCGTCGCTGCGCAGATGGTAGGGCACGACCAGGGCGGGCACGAGCGTGCCGCGCACGTCGACCTCGACCCTGTCGCCCTCGACGACGTCGCAGTCGAGGTAGGCGAGGGCGATCGAGCGCTGCGCGCGCCGCTCGGTCTGGCGCGAGTCGAGCCCCTCGCCCTCGACCTCCCAGTAGGGCACGGCGGTGCCGCTCGTCACCGTGCCGACCCGCCGGCCGTCGCGCAGCACGGCGGCGTGGGTACGGGCGACGCCGCGACCGGCCAGGGCGAGCGGCTGCACCAGGCGCGGCAGGTCGGCGCGGCCCGACCAGTCGCGCGCCACGACGCGGGCGTAGGCGTCGTGCTGGCGCGCCAGGGCGGCGCGACCGATGAAGTCGCCCTTCAGCGGCGAGAAGCTCACCGCGAGCTTGGCGAGCGGGATGGCGAAGATCGGGATCTCGGCGCCCTCGTCGTCGCTGCCGAGCTCGAAGCCGTAGAGCGGCAGGCCGGCCTCTAAGCGCAGCGTGTCGCGGGCGCCCAGGCCGGCCGGCGCGGCCCCGCCGGACAGGAGGGCATCCCACAGGCGCGGCGCCGCCGCGGCCGGCACGAACAGCTCGAAGCAGAGCGGTTCGCCGGTGTAGCCGGTGCGCCCGACGCGCACCGTCGTGCCCACGGCCTCGAGCGTCGCGCACTCGTTGCGCAGCGGCTCGGGCAGGCGGCCGCCGGTCACGACGCCGGCCAGGATGTCGCGCGAGCGCGGCCCCTGCAGGGCGATCATCGCGATCTCGTGGGTCGCGTCGTGTAGCGTGAGGCCGGCGAAGGCGGCCCCCTCGCGCTTGAAGTGCGCCCAGTCCTTCACGCGGTTCGAAGCGTTCACGACCAGCAGGTACTCGGCGGCGGTGAAGCGGTACAGGTAGGTGTCGTCGATGGCCCCGCCGGCCTCGTCGGCGATGATCGTGTACTGGGCCTGGTCGACCTCGAGGGCGGCGGCGTTGTTGGTGAGCACGTGCTGCAGGAACGGCAGCGCGTCGGGCCCGCCGACCAGAAAGCGCCCCATGTGCGACACGTCGAACAGGCCGGCCGCGCGCCGTGTCGCCAGGTGCTCGCCGACGATGCCGCTCGCGTACTGGAGCGGCATCTCCCAGCCGGCGAAATCGACCAGGCGTCCGCCGGCCGCCACGTGGCGATCCAGCAGCGCTGTACGCTCGAGCTCTGCGGCTCCCATGGGTCTCCTCCTTAGCCTGAAACGAAGAATGGACAGAGGCGAAGCACCTGGCTTCACCCTGTCCACGTGACGCCCCTTGCGGGGCGCGTCCAGGGACCCGTCCGACCGCGTTCCGTTTGCCTGAGAGTTTCGGCGGCAGCACCGCCTTGCCCCTTCGGCGACCGTCCGTCCGAGCGGACGGTCTCTCACGCGGCCTTCGACCGGGAGACCTCGTCACCTGCCGTTCTTCTGCTGCCTCTCTGCCCTCCTGCGCTCGCTCTTCGCTCCGCGCCTCGTCTGCCGATCGACTTCGTGGCCGTCGCTCAGGCGGGCGTGACTTCGTGCCGCGCCTAGTCTAGCCCAAACGGCGCGCCGACGAGACGGGACCGGGGCGGCGAGCCGCACGGCTCGCCGCCCCGGTCCCGTCGGGCGCCTGCATGGCGGCGCTGCGCCGCCGCTACCGACTTTACGACACGGGCACCTCGAGGCCCATGTCGGCGAGCTCGCTGCGGACCTCGTCCATGGCCTTCTGGTACTGCGCGTTCACGATCTGCTTGGTCTGCGGGTCGTAGACCTCCTGGAAGGTCAGGCCCTTGTCGGGGTCCTTCAGCTTGTCGCCGAAGAGCGGATAGAGCTTCTGCGCGAGCGGCTCGGCCTGGGCGCGCGTGAGCTTGCTCGCCGCCAGGCCGATCTCGGCGTGGAACTTGTGGTCGTCGGGCACGAGCGAGTCGGACTGCACCGCCATCGCCGGGTGGCCCGAGAACACGTTGCCGCCCGAGGTGACCACGGCCAGCATGTAGCAGGCCATCTCGTAGTGGTACTGCTTCGTGCCGGAGCCGCCGCCCAGGTAGGGCAGGTTGACCATCGGGTAGCCCATGTTGCGGCCGACGGCGGCGTTCGACATGGCGATCGCCCAGATGAGCGGCCGCGTCGACGACAGGTGCAGCTTGCTGTGCAGCGGCGCGTTGTAGTGGTAGCTGCCGCGGAAGATCAGGTTGCCCATGATCATGTAGCAGGTGGCCGCCACGGCAACGCCCTCGGCGCCGCCCGCGTAGCCGCCGAACAGCGGCGTCGAGGTCGAGCCGATGTTTGCCGAGATGCTGTTGTAGAAGGCGACCTTCTGCAGCGCCTCGTAGCCGACCACGAGCTCGGCCAGGAAGTCGATCAGAAAGCCGTCGCTCGGGCGCAGCCCGAAGTCGGGGTAGCTCGCCGCGAACATCGAAGCGGGCTGCGAGGCGGCCGAGATGCCGTTGATGATCGGCAGGCCGGCGCGGCCGGAGCGGCGGATGCCCTCGCGGGCCAGGCGCACGGTCTTGCAGGCCGAGAGCACCTCTTGGGGCGAGCGCACGCGGGCGTCCTTGCCGCGGAGGTGCAGGATCGAGGGCACGCTGACCGAGTCGACGATGCTGAACGAGGCCATCTTCTCGACCGTGTCGACGAAGACCGTCTCGTCGGTCGTGTAGATGCCGCCACCGACGTGCACCCAGGGGCGGTCGTCGGTCGTGTCGGGGCGCCGGCCGCGCATGACCTTGCGCTCGCGACCCTCGCCGAAGGTCGACTCGGTCGGGCACTGGGCGCAGGCGGTCATGATCTCGTCACGCGTGAACTGCATGACGCGGTTGGTCTCGGGACAGTAGGCACCGGCCTCGGCGAGCAGGTCGACGGCCGCCTGGAAGACGCGGTCGGTGAGGTCGTCGTCTGCATTGATGATGGTCTGCTTGTCCCACTTGACGTTGTGCCGCGCGATGACCTCGGCGAGCTTGGGGACGAAGCGCTTCATGTAGTAGTCGGTCTCGGAGGTGAGCGGCCCGATCTCGGCGCGCTCGAAGACCTCTACCAGATCGATCATGGCGTTCTCCTGCAGGTCGGGTTCGACGGAGCGTGACGGGGCGCCGCGACGGCTGTCGCCGTCGCGCCGCGTCCACCGGTGGGCTGCCTCACGAGACCAGCCTGCCGACGAGGTTCACGGCCTCGTAGGCGGTGCCGGCCCAGCCGTCGGCGCCGATCTGGTCGGCCCACGCCTGCGTGGTGGCGCCGCCGCCGATGATCACCTTGAACTTCTCGCGCGTGCCCTGGTCCTTGAGCGCCTCGATCACATCGCGCTGACCGACCAGCGTGGTGGTGAGCAGCGCCGACATGGCGATGACGTCGGCGTTGACCTCCTTGGCCTTGTCGACGAACTTGAACAGGTCGACGTCGATGCCCAGGTCCCACACCTCGTAGCCCGAGGTCTCGAAGAGCAGCTTGAGGATGTTCTTGCCGATCGAGTGCAGGTCACCCTTGACCGTGCCGAGCACGATCTTGCCCTTTTTGGGACCCTCGCTGCCGCTCTCCTTGATCTTGGGCTCGAGCACGGCCATGGCCGCCTGAAAGGCAAGCGCCGCCTGCATGAGCTCGGGCAGGAAGATGTCCTCGTCTTCGAACTGCTGGCCGATGACGTTCAGGCCGGGCAGCAGACCCTGGTCGATCAGGGCCTTCGCCTCGACGCCGGCGGCCAGGCCCTTGTCGACGCCGGCGAGGACGGCGTCCTCGTCCTGGTCGATGATCGCTTGCTTCAACTGCTCGAACAGCTCCTCGTGCGCCATGCGCTACTCCTTGGTCTCGGACGGTGACCGGTCAGGCCGCCTTGCCGCGCGGCCGGTCGCTTCTGCTCTCGTACGTTGCTGCCCTAGGCGCGCTCGACCGCCTCGAGCGTCACGGCGTCGCCGGCGACGACGCCCGGGAAGCGCGCCCTGATCGTGGCATCGAGCGTCGCGTCCCACACGGCCGGGTTGGGCTGGGCCAGGATGCGGCGCGCCTCGGCGAGGGCGCGGCTGTGGATGTCGGGCCGGCCGGCCTCTTCCCACTGGCCCCGCATCTCGCGGTTGGCCAAGCGCGGCAGCACGGCGGTGGTCTTCATGCGCTGCTTGGTGTGCTGGCGGCCCATGTAGCTGCCGCCCGGACCGACCGCCGCGATCTCGGCGAGCGCCAGGTTCTCCTCGCTGAACTCGAGGCCGCGCCAGACGCGCTTGTCCATGAGGGCGATCTCGTTGTCGACCACGCACTTGGCGAAGTCGAAGGCCATGAGCGAGCTGAACAGGCCGCCCATGTTGAGCAGCGTGGCGCCGGCCGACACGCCCAGCACGGTGTTCATGCCGGTCTCGAAGCCGGCCTGGGCGTCGTTGCTGTGGGCGTTCGTCAGGCCGATGTAGCCGCCCGCCGGCACGTTGTAGAAGCGCGCGAGCTGGGCCTGGGCGGCGAGCAGCATGCCGGTCTCGATGGCACCCGGTGCGTAGGCCCCGGTGCGCATGTCGGCCACGGTCGGCAGGCTCGCGTAGATGACCGGCGTCGCCTCTTTGACCATCTGCTGGAACACGGTGATGGCGAGGAACTCGGCGTTGCCCACGACCAGGCAGCCCATCATGGTCATCGGCGCGGTGAGGCCGGCGTTGGGCACGACCGTCGTGTACACGGGCAGGCCGCGCTCGGTGAGCCACAGGACGGCCTCGGTCGACTCGACGTCCATGGTGAGCGGGCTCACCATCGGGCAGTAGTGGTGGTTGATGACGGGCCGCTCGCGGTAGGCGTCGGGGCCGCCGGCGATGATCTCGCCGAGCTCGACCACCTGGCGCAGGTCGTCCATGTTCGGCGTGTTGCTGCGCACCGGCTTGAGGCAGTTCTTGAGGGCCGGATAGAAGCGGCTCAGGCTGAACTGACCCTCGGGGGCGTCGTCGGCCAGGGTCGAGATCGAGAACACGTCGAAGCCCGGCAGCTCGTTGATGAGATGGGCGATCGTGGCGATGTCGGCCGACGTGGCGCGCCGTTCGACGCCGGTGACCGGATCGACGACGTTGGGCGCCGACGACCCCGTGACCACGATCGGGCCGTCGTCGGGGATGGTGCGGTCGAAGCGCGGGTCGCGGCCGCGGAACGTGAAGCTCGGCGGCGCGAGCGCACGGTAGCGCTCGACGACCTCGGCCGGGAACCGCACGACGCCGGTCTCGGCATCGACCGTGCAGCCGTGCCGGGCGAAGACCTCGCGGGCCTTCGGGTTGTGCGCGAGGATGCCGACCGCCTCGAGCACCTCGAGCGACGCCTCGTGGGTGCGGCGGACCTCCTGCGGCGTGAGCAGCTCGGCGAATCCCATGCGGATCAGCCCCTCTCCTTCTCGTGGTCGCGGCTCGACGCCCCGGCCGCCGCCTGGGGCTCCGCCAGGCGCGACAGCTCGCCGAGGTGAGCCTCGATGAACTCCATGAACATGACCTGATGCTCGAGGTACATGAGGTACTCGCCGGGGTCGAGCTCGTCCTCGGCCTCGTACCAGGCGCTCACGTCCCAGTTGAGCACGTACAGGTTGGCGTTTGCCACCATGCGCGGCAGGGCCGCGAGCTCGTCCGCCGACAGCGGACCCGGCGTGTCGTAGCGGGCCGCCTCGTCCTGGTACGCGCGCAGGAAGATGGCGGCCTTGTCGAGCCGCACCTCGCCCTCGTCGTGCCCCTCCCAGGAGCTGCAAAAGTAGACGATGCCCTCGGCCACGTCGAAGAGACGGTAGTCGAGCTTGGACCAGTCGAAGTCGAACAGGCCGCAGCAGCGCAGGGCGCCGGCCGGCACCTCGCCGTCGATCCACTTGAGATTGCCGGGGTGGTAGTCGCAGTGCACCGGTATGTACGGCAGGCCCTGCAGCTCGGGCTCCTGCTCGGTGCCCTTGCGCAGCAGGGCGTCGATCGCCGGCAGGTGCTGGAGGTAGTACTCATCGACGATGGTGCCGGCGGACCTGGCCTGCTCGGCGTAGCGCGCGAAGGCCGGGCGCAGGTCGGCCAGGAGCCGCATGATGGGCGGCTGGTCGCGGCCCAGATCGCCGGGGTCGAAGTCGTGCGCGGCGGAGTGGAACTGGGCGAGCACGCGGCCGGCCGTGTCGAACTCGGCGTCGGTCAGGCGGTTCTTGACCCAGGAGTACTTGTCGAGGCCGCCGAGCATCTCGTAGACCGCGAAGTAGCGCGTCTCGCGCTCACCTCCGTGGACCTCGTCGCGCGTGACGTACGTGCCGCCTGCCTTATTGGGGTAGACGCGCGCGGCAAGATGCAGGCCCTGGCCGTTGATGTGGGCGACGAGGGCGTGCTCGAAGCGGATCTCGCGCTCGGTGATGGAACGGCCGTACTTGCGCACGAAGTAGCGCTGCTCGCCGGCGCCGGTGCGCGTGCGCACGGCGAAGCTCAGGTTGCAGTAGCCGCCGAAGATCTGGTCGACGCCGACGACCTCGCCCAGGTCGTAGTCGTCGGCGACCACCGCGGCGAGCTGGCCGGCCTTGAACTCGAGGTCGAGCTCGGCGCGCAGCGCGGCCGCGTCGGCCGCCAGCCTCTCGGCCACCTCGAGCAGCTCGTTTGCCCTGTCCGGGTCCAACCCTTCCCTCCGATGTCGATGCTCTAGGCTCGCGTGACGCGGCGCGCCGGCGTGCGTGCGGGGAGACTCATACGACCATGCAGCGCAGGCCGAGGCGGCGCATGTCCTCGCGCACACCGTCGTCGACGCCGTCGTCGCAGATCACGACGTCGGCCTCGTCGAGGCCGCAGATCACGACGTCGGCCACCACGCCGATCTTGCTGCGGTCGGCGAGCACGACGACCTCGCCGCGCGTGTGACCGATCATGGCGCGCTCAATGCCGGCGATGCCGAGCGACGGCGTGGTCAGGCCCTCGCGCAGGTCGAACCCGTCGACGCCGATCAGCATGCGGGCGGCGTGGAAACGGCTCACGAACTCGACGGCGGCGGGCCCCTCGACCACGTTGGAGCGCGAACGGAACTGGCCGCCGAGCAGGATCAACTCGAGGCGCAGGCCGTGACACTCGGCGAGCGCGCCGGCGTTGTGCGTGACGACGCGCGCCTCGAGCTCGGGGCTCACGTGACGCAGCACGCGCGCCGCTGTGGTGCCCGAGCTCAGGAACACGGTCTCGCCGGGCTCGATCAGCGCGGCGGCCGCCCGGGCGATGCGCTCCTTCTCCTCGGCGTGCGTCTGCACGTTGTCGAGGTACTGGGGCTCCTCGGCCATGTGACGCTTGATGATGGCGCCGCCGTGCGTGCGGGTGAGCAGGCCCTCGCTCTCGAGGCGCTCGAGGTCGCGGCGGATGGTCATCTCGGAGACGCCGAGCTCCTCGGACAGCGACGACACACGCACGGCGCGCTGGTCGCGCAGGAACTCGACGATGCGCACGCGGCGCTGCGCCGGTATCATCTCTCGTACCTCAGGGCCTGGTAGCGACATCGGCTCCCCCCAAATCGGCGGCGGCGTTCGGCCGCGTTGAGCGCTTGCCGTTTCCGCACACAGTCGCACACATCATAGCACCGGTGTGCGGGTGTCAAGTGTGCATTTCTGGGAGAACGCCGGTTCTCATGCGGTTCCGCATGGCCTGGGATCCGGCTCGGTCCGCCGCGACCGGCTGCTCGAGACCGCGGTCGACGCCCCCTGCGGGCCGACGCACGGGCCGGTCGCCCGCGGCGCCGACGTGTGGCGGCCGCAGCGCGCGGGCAAACCCGCCTCACACGCGCGAGCGCGCGTGCCGTCATAAGGAGGGCTCTCGTCATGAGCGAGGTGAGGTGCGTCACCCACAACCCGGCCGGCTGCCGCCGGGTGGTGACGACGCGGCTGCTGCCCGGCGACCGCTGGCTCGAGCTGCTGACCGGGGCCGGACATCGCGTCGACGTCTGCGACAGCGACCTGCCGCTCGGCACCGACGACCTGCTTGCCCTGGTCGGCGGGCGCTGCGACGCGGTCGTGGCGCAGCTTACCGAGCACTGGGACGCCGGCCTGATCGAGGCGCTCGGCCGCGCCGGCGGACGCGTGCTGAGCCTCTACTCGGTGGGCTACGACAACGTCGACCTCGGCACGGCCACGCGCCTCGGGATCGCCGTCGGCAACACGCCCGGGGTGCTCACCGAGACCACGGCCGAGCTCGCCGTGGCGCTCACCTTCGCCGCCGCCCGGCGGATCGTCGAAGCCGACCGGTTCCTCGCCGCGGGGCGCTTCACCGGCTGGCTGCCCTCGCTGCTGCTCGGCAAGCGGCTCTGGCGCGCCACGCTGGGCGTGGTCGGCGCCGGGCGCATCGGGCGGACGTACGCCCGCATGATGGTCGAGGGACACAAGATGGACCTCGTCTACCTCGACCCGCGCCCCGACCGCGAGCTCGAAGCCGCCGTGGCCGCCTACGGTGCCTTTCTCGCGGCCCGCGGCGAGCGGCCGGTCACCTGCCGGCGCGCGACCACGCTCGCCGAGCTGCTGGGCGCGGCCGACGTCGTCAGCCTGCACGCCGCGCTCACCACCGACACGCGCCACCTGATCGACGCGGCCGCGCTCGCCGCCATGAAGGACGACGCCATCCTGGTGAACACGGCGCGCGGCCCGCTCGTCGACGAGGCCGCCCTCGTGGCACATTGCCGCAGCCACCCCGCCTTCACGGCCGCCCTCGACGTGTTCGAGGACGAGCCGCGCACCGCCGCCGGCCTGCTCGACCTCGACAACGTGGTCGCGGTGCCGCACGTCGGCTCGGCGACGGGCTGGACCCGGCGCGGCATGGCCACGCTGGCCGCCGCCAACGTCGTCGGCGTGCTGGCCGGCCGGCCGGCCTGGCGTGGCGACGTCGCGCCGTTCCTGGGCGACGATCCGCCCCAGGCGGCCCCCAGCATCGTGAACGCCGACGAGCTCGGCCTGACCCGCACCGACGTTGCCGGCGCGGCGCCCGGGGCGGTGAGCGCCCACGGCTGACGTCGGCCGTCCGCTCAGAGTCGAGACCACGGCGCGCGCGCGCCTGCGCTCCATGTTCGACGCCGCCATCGCCGCAGTCGCAGCCGAGCGCGTCGTGCCGCCCGCCCTGCCCGAGCCGCCGGCCGGCCGCACGATCGTGATCGGCGCCGGCAAGGCGGCGGCCGCCATGGCGGCCGCCGTCGAGCGGCACTGGCCGACGCCGCTCGACGGCCTCGTGGTCACGCCCTACGGTCACGCCGTGCCCTGCACCCGCGTCACCTGCCTCGAGGCCGCCCACCCCCTGCCCGACGAAGCCGGCGCCGAGGCGGCGCGGCGGCTGCTCGGCCTCGTCGCCGGCCTCACCGCCGACGACCTCGTCCTCGCCCTGGTCTCGGGCGGCGCCTCGTCGCTCCTCGCCCTCCCGGCCGCGGGCGTGAGCGCGGCCGACGAACGCGCACTCGGCGCGGCGCTGCTGCGCAGCGGCGCGCCGATCGCCGCCGTCAACCAGGTCCGCAAGCACGTCTCGGCCGTCAAGGGCGGCCGCCTGGCGGCGGCCGCCTGGCCGGCCGCGGTCGTCACGCTGCTCGTGTCCGACGTGCCCGGCGACGACCCGGCCGCGATCGGCTCGGGGCCGACCGTGGCCGACCCGTCGACCTACGCCGAAGCGCTCGAGGTGCTCGAACGCTACGAGGTCGCCGCCCCGCCGGGCGTCGTCGCGCACCTGCGCGCCGGGGCCGCGGGCGGCCCCGGCGCGCCCGGCGAGACGCCCAAGCCCGGCGACGAGCGCCTGGCGCGCGCCTCCCACGTGATCGTGGCCACCGCGGCGACGGCCCTCTCGGCCGCCGCCGCGGCAGCCCGCGCCGTAGGCCTGCGCCCGATCCTGCTCGGAGACGCCATCGAAGGCGAGGCCCGCGAGGTCGGCCTGCGCCACGCCCAGCACGCCATCGACCTGCTCGACTGGAGCGCGTCCGGCGAGCCCACCGTGCTGCTCTCGGGCGGCGAGACCACGGTCACCGTACGCGGCGGGGGCATGGGCGGCCGCAACACCGAGTATCTCGCTGGCCTCGCGCTTGGCCTCGAAGGTCGCGCCGGTGTAGCCGCCCTGGCCGCCGACACCGACGGCATCGACGGCCGCGGCGGTCACGCCGGCGCCTTCATCGACCCCGACACGCTCGAGCGCGCCGGCGCGGCCGGGCTCGACGTTGCGGCGGCGCTGCGCGACAACGACACCGGCACGCTCTTCGCCCGGCTCGGCGACCTGCTCGCCACAGGGCCGACGCGCACCAACGTCAACGACTTTCGCGCGATCCTCGTCGAGCTCGCCTGACGCGGCTCGGCGCCCGGCCGCCCGAGGGCGCGGCGACACCGGTCGCCGTACCGCCTGAGCGAGACGATCCGGGGGTCGCAACTTCCCGAAACGGCAAATCTCAGGGCCTGTGCGCGTTCCGGTGCATAAATAGTGCGTCGTGAAAACTGGTTGACAGCGAGCGCGGTGAGCGGTCTAGATACACGGCGACACTGTTGAGCCACACTGGACTACGGGGGCAGCCATGGCTGACGACGTCAACACTCCTTCGCCCGATCTGGGAGGAGGCACAGCGGCAGCGGCCTCGTCCGCTCCCGCGCCCGAGCGCGAGCTCACCGACGAGGAACGGCTCCATCAGCTCGGCTACGCCCAGGAACTGAACCGGAGCATGAGCCGGTTCTCGAACTTCGCCATCTCGTTCACCATCATCTCGATCCTGTCCGGCTGCCTCACGCTGTTCTCTTTCGGCCTCGAGCACGGCGGACCGCCCACCATGCTCTGGGGCTGGCTGCTGGTCGGCTTCCTGGTCATCCTGGCGGGTCTCTCGATGGCCGAGATCTGCTCGGCCTTCCCCACGGCCGGCGGCCTGTACTACTGGGCGGCCAAGCTCGCGCCCGGCAACAGCGCGCCGATCTGGTCGTGGTTCACCGGCTGGTTCAACCTGGTCGGCCAGGTCGCGGTCACGGCCGGCATCTCGTTCGGTTGTGCCTATTCGCTCTCGGCCTTCCTGGCCATCGTGACCAACCAGGCCTACTGGACGTCTCCCGGCCACGTCATCGGCCTGCTCGCCGTCATCCTCTTCGTCCAGGGCCTGCTGAACACGTTCAGCATCCGGCTGGTCGCCCTGCTGAACAACGTCTCGGTCTACTGGCACCTGATCGGCGTCGTGGTGATCGTCGCCCTGCTGTTCATCGCGCCGTCGTCGCACTCCCACCAGAGCCTCGGCTTCCTGTTCGGCAAGACGGGCTGGGATGCGTTCTCGGGCCTGTCGGGCTTCGGCATCCCCTTCTACATCTTCCTGGTCGGCCTGCTGAACGCGCAGTACACCTTCACCGGCTATGACGCCTCGGCCCACGTCTCCGAGGAGACCCTCGACGCGCGCATCGCCGCGCCGAAGGGCATCGTCAACTCGATCGTGATCTCGCTGATCGCCGGCTTCATCCTGCTGGCCGGCGTGTGCCTCGCCATCCCGCACGTCTTCCCGGTCGTGATCGGTGGCACGAAGTACTCGGGCTACGGCGACCTCGCCGTGATCTACACGGTGTGGGCCACCGTCTTCGAGTATTCGGTCGGCAAGGTCGCCGCCGAGTTCCTCATCCTGATCGTCATCGGCGCGCAGTTCTACTGCGGCATGTCGTCGGTCACCGCCAACTCGCGCATGATCTACGCCTTCTCGCGCGACGGCGCGGTGCCGTTCTCGAACTTCTGGCACCACGTCAACAAGCGCAACCGCGTCCCCGTGCGCACCGCCTGGTTCGGCGCCGTCGGCGCGTTCATTCTGTCGGCTCCGTACCTGTGGAGCCCGATCGCCTACGCCGCCGTGACGTCGATCGCGGTGATCGGCCTCTACATCGCCTACCTGGTCCCGGTCTTCCTGCGCCGCATCAACAAGGAAGCCTTCGTGCCGGGCCCCTGGGTGCTGAGCAAGACCTGGGGTCCGCTCATCAACTGGGTGGCCATCGTCTGGGTCGTCTTCATCTGCATCATCCTGTGCCTGCCGCAGTTCACCTGGAAGGGGGCGGCCAGCTTCAGCGCGTGGTTCAACTACACGCCGATCGTGCTGGGCGTCGTGATCGGTGGGGCGGGCATCTGGTATGCCGTCTCGGCCCGCAAGTGGTTCAAGGGCCCGAAGGTCCAGGGCACGGCCGAGGAACTGGCCGCCATCGAGCGCGAGCTCTCGATCTGAGTGCCGCGTAGCTCCACTCGACAGATCGCGTAAGAAACGGGCGGGCGGCGCGAAAGCGCCGCCCGCCCGCTGCACGAGAAGGCTCGCACACCGATCGAGGAAGGGACGCAGTCATGGCACACGGGTTGACGCCGGACGAGGCCATCGCACGCATCGCCGACTGGCAGGGCAAGGACGTGCGCTGGGAGGAGCTCGGCGGCGGCATCACCAACCACAACTACATCGTCTGGGTGAACGGCGGCTGGGGCAATCCCGGCGGCGGCAAATACGTGCTGCGGGTGCCCGGCGCCGGCACCGACATGTTCATCGACCGCGACGTCGAGCGCGAGTGCATGATCGAGGCCGCCCGGGTCGGCGTGGCGCCGCCGGTCGCCCACATCATCGAGCCCGAGAAGGCGATGGCCATCGACTTCGTCGACGGCGAGGTCATGCACCAGGACACGATCGTCGGTCATCCCGACCGCCTCAAGCAGGTCATCGAGACCGTCAAGGTGTTCCACGAGAACGCGACCTTCGGCAACGAGATCCGCCTGTTCGACATGATCCGCAAGTACACGCAGATCGCCAAGGACCTGAAGACACCCTGGCCGGACTGGATCCAGACGACGCTCAAGGCCATGGACGACGTGGAGACCGCGACGCAGCGCCACCCGGTGCCGTCGGCCGCCTGCCACAACGACCTGCTGTCCGAGAACTTCATCGTCGACGCAAGCGGCAAGATGTGGATCATCGACTGGGAGTACGGCGGCATGACCGATCCGTATTTCGACCTCGGTGACCACGTCATGGAGCACCCCTACTCGCGCGACGAGGAGCATCTCCTCATCGAGACCTACTGCGGCACGTTCGACGAGCGCGCCTTTGCCCGACTCATGCTCTACAAGGCGCTGTCAGGCGTATGGTGGGGTGTATGGGCCATGATCCAGCACACTGTCTCGCAGATCGACTTCGACTACATGGAGTGGGGCCGCTGGCGCGTCGCCCGCGCCGAGGCCGTCATCGCCGATCGCGACTACTCCTCCTGGCTCGCCGGCGTCTGAGCGGATGGCGGGCGACGTGAGCAGCCGCCGATCGGACGATCGGCCGCGTAGCACGCCGGGCGGCGCTGCGCCGCCCGGCGTGCCGCCGCACGCGCGCTCGATCCGCACCGGCACCCTGTTCCTTCTGGTGCTGGTCGTCGCCGTCGTCGCCCTGATGATGGTCTACTCGCTGCTTGCCTTCGTCGTGCGACCCGACCCGGCCGTCAAGGCGGGACCGATGTACGTCACGCTCATCCTTACCACGATCGCCGCGCTGCTCATGTTCGTCCTGGCGCTGAACTCGTCGTACCTGCGCCTCATGTCGCGCACGCAGGTGCCCAACGTGCAGCTCGTCATGTGGGCGACCGGCATCACCGGCATCGTCACGGGCCTGCTCACCCTCGGCCGCGACGCCTCACCCATCGTCATGCGCCTCGTGGTCGCCGGCGTCGCCTCCGCCTTCATCACGGTCCAGGACGCGCGCCTGGCGCGCGCCCGGGCCGCGGCGCCGCGACCGGCGGCCGACGGTGCGGCCTCGGCGCGATCGTCGCGCCCCCGCGGCCGGCAGCGCCGCGGCGGGCGCAAGCACTAAATCCTTCGCCTGGTGCGGCGCCGGCCAGGCCCCGCACCGGCCTCGAGAGCCCTCGGCGCAGGTCGAGCAGGTCGCTGGGCCGGCGCGCGATACGGTCGGGGGCGGCGCGCAGCAGGCGCTCCTCGCCGTGCCAGCCCCAGCTCACGCCGACGACGGCGGCCCCCGCGACGCGCGCCTCAACGACGTCGCCCACCGTGTCGCACACATACCAGGCCTCGAGCGCCTCGCCGAATCGGCGGCGCACCGCCCTGATCTTGCGCGCCTTGCTCGCGTCGACGTCGCCGCCGATCACCTCGCGCACGCCGCGCACGGCCCGGTCCCGCAGATAACGCTCGACGGTGGTAGTGGCACTCGAGGTGACGACGATCACCGGGTACGCCCGGGCGAGCCGCTCGACCACCACGGCGATGCCGGGGAACAGCTCGGGCGCCGGACCGGCGCCGAAGGCCCGTTCGATGTCGGCGACCGCCGACGCGGGCACCCCCGCTCGCAGCAGGGCCTCGAACCAGTTCGACTCGAGCAGGTCGCGGAACGTGGCTGACGTGGCGAAGTCGTGCAGCCCATGCTCGCGCAGGACGCCGACGAACGCGGCTCTCTGGGCGCACCACGAGTCGGCGATCACGCCGTCGAAGTCGAACATCACGATCTTGCCGCCCCGCATGGGCCCTCCCCGCTTCCGGTGCCGACCCTCACGGCGACTCTATCGCGTCGGCCCGATCGCGGGCACGGCGAACCGGGCGCACGCGATCCCTTGACAAGCCGCAAACCGATCCTAGAATCTGATCACCTTTGAACGGTCATGCCCGATCATGATCGTTGGGTCCGAGGGGAAGGGGGTCTGGTGTCCGCGTCCGACGTGCGCGAGATGCTGCCCGCCGAGCGGCGGGCGCGCATCGTCGCCGCGCTGCGGGGTCAGCCGGCCGTCCGCGTCACCACCCTCTCCGAAGACCTCGGCGTCTCCGAGATCACCATCCGCCGCGACCTCATGCTGCTCGAGCAAGAGGGCGTGCTCGCCCGCACGCACGGCGGCGCCGTGCGCCGCCGCCTGGCCGACGAGAGCGGCCGCGACGAAGGCCCCGACCCGCAGGCCGCCGAGAAAGACAGCATCGCCCGCGCGGCGGCCGCCATGATCGAGCCGCGCGACACCGTCTTTCTGGGCTCGGGCAGCACGGTGGCGCAGATCATGCGCCACATCGATCCGCGGCTCGAGGCGCGCGTGGTCACCCCCAACCTGGCGGCCGTCTCTGAGTCGCACGGCCTGCGCGTCGAGCTCGTCTTTCTGGGCGGGCTCTACCGGCCCCAGCTCGAGGCGGTCGAGGGTCCCTGGCCACTCGACATGATCCAGCAGTTCAACGCCGACAAGGCCTTTCTGGGCGCCGACTGCATCGACGTGCGGGCCGGCCTGACGACCGTGAGCATCGCCGCCGCCGGGCTCGAGCTCGCCATGGTGCGCCGCACCAGGGGCGAGGTCGTGGTGCTCGCCGACCACAGCAAGTTCGACCGTGTGGGGCCGGTGGTCATCTGCCCGCTCGACCAGGTCGACGTGATCGTGACCGACGGCGGCCTCGCGGTCGACGTCTGCAAGCGCATCGAGCGCGCCGGACCACGTTGCGAGGTGGCCTAGTGTCCGGCGCGCGCACCCCGAGGCATCACCCTTCGAGACGACTGGAGACGATCGCATGAGCGACGAAGCCACTCATCCTGCCGGCGAGGTCGGCGCCGAGGTCGGCGTCGGCCGGCCCGACGCCGACCTCGCCCGGGTGTTCGAGGACGAGGCCCTGCGCGTCGTCTCGGCGGGTCAGCAGGGCGGCGTCGCGCTGCGCGTGATCGGCGCCCTTGCGTTCCACCACCACTGCCCGCAGTTCGGCTGGATCCAGGCCGCCCTCAACCGCGTCTACACCGACATCGACTTCGCCGGCTACGCCAAGCAGCTCACCGAGATCCGCAAGCTCTTCGTCGCACTGGGCTACAACGAGGACCTCGAGATCAACGCCTTCCACGCCGAAGGCGGCCGCCTGATCTTCAACAACCCGAGTAACCACATCCACGTCGACGTCTTCATGGACAAGCTCGACTTCTGCCACCCGATCCCCTGGAAGGGTCGGCTCGAGGTCGACAGCCCGACGATCCCGCTGGCCGAGCTCGTCCTCGAGAAGATGCAGATCGTCAAGATCAACGAGAAGGACATCATCGACACGATCATGCTGCTGCGCGAGCACGAGATTGCGCGCGACGACTCAGACCACGTGAACGCCGCCCGGATCGCCGCCCTGTGCGCCGGCGAATGGGGCCTGTGGCGCACGAGCTCGATGAACCTCGGCAAGGTGCGCGACTACCTGCCCCACGTCGACCTGGCCGACGAGGACCGCGCCATCGTCGCGCAGCGCGTCGGCGAGCTCCTGAAGGCCATGGACGACGAGCCCAAGGGCACGCGCTGGCGCCTGCGCGCCAAGGTCGGCGACAAGGTCAAGTGGTACAACGAGATCGACTGAGAGGACGGGGTCACGCCATGGGACTGTTCAAGAAGAAAGACGGCGGGGCCAAGCGGGTGCGCCTCTTCTACGCGACCGACGTGCACGGCTCGGAGCGCACGTTCCGCAAGTTCGTGAACTGCGCCAAGTTCTACAAGGTCGACCACATCATCATGGGCGGCGACATCATGGGCAAGTTCCTCGTGCCCATCGTCGACGAGGGCGGCGGCCGCTACCGCGTGACGCTCCAGGAGGAACTGCATCACCTCGACGGCGAGACGGCCGTCGGCGAGATCCGCGAGCACATCGAGACGCTCGGCTTCTACCACGTCACGGTGGGCGAAGACGAGCTGCGCGCCATGCAGGCCGACCAGTCGCAGATCGACACGACCTTCCACCGCCTGGCGCGCGAGCGCATCGAGCGCTGGATCGCCCTGGCCGACGAGCGCCTCGCCGACACGCCGATCAAGTGGTACGTGACGGGCGGCAACGACGACCCGCCCGACGTCCTCACGGTGTTCGACGAGGTGCAGAGCGAGCACGTGGTCAACTGCGAGGGCCGGGTCGTGCTGTTCGACGACTTCTACCCGATGGCCAACTGCGGCCACAGCAACCCGACGCCGTGGGCCACGCCGCGCGAGACCGACGAGGACTCCCTGTACAAGCTGCTCGAGCAGGCGGTCGTGGGCATCGACGACTTCACGAGCGCGATCTTCAACATGCACGTGCCGCCCTACGACTGCACCCTCGACGACTGCCCCAAGCTCGACTGGTCGACCGACCCGCCGACCCCGGTCGTGATCGCCGGCGTGCCGCAGTCGGCGCCGGCCGGCAGCACCGCCGTGCGCAAGATCATCGAAAAGCACGCGCCGCTGCTCGCCCTCACCGGGCACATCCACGAGTCGCGTGGCCTTGTGAACATCGGTCGCACGACAGTGATCAACCCCGGCAGCGAGTACGGCGAGGGCATCATCCGGGGCTGCATCATCACGCTGGAGCCGGGCAAGGTGGTGGGCTATCAGATGACGTCAGGTTGATCGTCTCGACAGGGCCGGTCTCACGGCCAGCGCTTTCGGTCCGCAAACTGATCTGGGGGTAATCATGGAAGCAACCGTCGCCAAACCCGAAGTCTTCAGCCGTAAGGCTTCGGGGCTGTCCAGGGTCATGTCGCCCTGGTCGGCGTTCATGTACAACTTCCTGACCATGGGGGTGATCTTCCCCTGGATCATCGCCGAGGCGCCCTATGCGTTCCCCGGCGTGTCCGTGTGGCTGGCGTGCCTGTTCGCCACCCTGCTCGAGCTGCCGATCGCCCTCGCCTACTGCTGGATGGCGACGGCCATGCCGCGCTCCGGCGGTGACTACGTCTTCCAGAGCCGCATCCTGGGCGGCCCGATCGGCTTTCCGATCGTGATGAGCGGCTTCGTCATCTGGATCCTGCAGTGGCTGTCGCTGGCCGGCTGGCTCTTCTGCACGCTCGGCCTCTCGCCCATGCTCATGGGCCTCGGCGTCCACTACCGCAGCCAGCACCTCGTCAGCGCCGCCGTCTGGGCGCAGTCCAAAGAGGGTCTCATCGTCGTCTCGATCATCGGCATGGCGGCGATGGCCATGCTGCTCGTCACGGGCTTCAAGAACTACGTGCGCCTGCAGTACCTCATGTTCGCCGGCACCGGCATCCTGATCGCGATCGTGCTGATCCAGTTCCTGCGCACGTCGCCCTCGAGCTTCGCCGTGGCGATGAACCACTACTCGGCCTTCGTCGACAAGAACCCGAACTACTACACGTGGATCCAGCACGACGTCTCGGCGGCCGGCTTCAACCTGCACTCCAAGTTCGCGCTGGGCGCGACGCTGCTGGCCGCGCCGATCGCCTGGACCAGCACGCAGTGGGCCACCTACAGCGTGGAGCAGGGCGGTGAGATCAAGGGAGCCCGCGTCTTCAAGAACCAGATCTTCATCATCGTCGGCTCCCTGATCGCGCTGGGCTGCGTGCTCGCGCTGATCGCCGCCGCCGAGCAGAAGGCCGTGGGCACCGGCTTCTTCCACGCCGTGTCGGCCTCGTGGTTCGGCGGGGTGAGCAAGTCGGGCAACGGCATCGGCAGCGTGTTCCCGTTCCCGGGGACCTACGCCACCGTGATCTCGCCGAACCCGATCCTCGTGATCGTCACGGGCGTCTGCTTCATGCTGGCGTCGCTGCAGATCACCTGCAACTGCTACATCGGCGTCACCCGCATCATGGTCGGCATGTCGCTCGACCGCACCCTGCCGGCCTGGCTGTCGCGCATCAGCCCGCGCTTCCGCTCGCCGCTGAACGCCCACCTCATCTACTTCATCTGCGGCGTCCTCTGGCTGTTCGGCTACACGCTCGTCAGCTCCTGGGCCAAGCTCACGCTCGGCGTCACGTTCGCCGCGGGCTACGTCTTCGTGGTCAGCGCCCTCGCCGCCGCGCTCCTGCCGTACCGGGCGAAGGCCCTCTACGAAGCGTCGCCCGGCGCCCAGTACAAGATCCTCGGCATCCCCTGGGTGACCGTGCTCGGCGTGATCGGCTTCGTGCTCGGCGTCATCGCCTCGGCGCTGTTCCTGATCAAGCCCGCCTACGGGCTCAAGAACACCATCGGCTACGTCATCGTCGCGGGCGTCTTCGTCGCCTGCCTGCTCGTGTTCTGGATCACGCGCTACTACCAGCGCGGTAAGGGCGTCGACATCTCGTATGCGTTCCTCGAGGTGCCGCCCGAGTGACCCGCAGCTAGCAGCATCCGCGGGGTGCACGGGCGCCGCGGGCGCCGGGCCGGTACGGCCCGGCGCCCGCGGCCTCTCCCCCGCCACCCGCAGGCGCCGGCCCCGCCGCCCGTCGTGGCGGCGCCCGTCCGGCCGTACCACGATCCGACGAGGGGACGACCAAGCATGACGACCGCCACCATCACACCCGACGAGGTCATCGCGCAGATCGCCGACTGGCAGGGCCGGCAGGTGAGCTGGGAGGTGCTCGGCGGCGGCATCACCAACCAGAACTTCGTGGTGAGCGTCGCCGGCGAGGGCGGCGCGCCGGCCGCACGCTACGTGCTGCGCATCCCCGGCCAGGGTACCGACGTCTTCATCGACCGCGAGCGCGAGCTCGCCAACCACGTCGCCGCCGCCGCGGCCGGCGTGACCCCGCCGCTCCTGCACCGCGTCGAGCCGGGTCCGTGCACCGTGGTGCCCTTCATCGCCGGCGTCACCCTGCACCCCGACACGATCGCCGGCCACCCCGATCACCTCGACAAGATCGCCCGGGCGGTGCGCACCTACCACGACAAGGCCGTGTTCACCAATGAGATCCAGGTCTTCGACATGATCCGCGACTACACGGCCATGGCCCACGAGGTCGGCGCCGCCCTGCCGATGGAGCTCGAGCACATGTTCCCGCTCGGCGACGCCATCGAGCTCGCCATGGCGCGCGACCGGCCGGCGCCGGTGGCCTGTCACTGCGACCTGCTGTCCGAGAACTTCATCGTCGCCGACGACGGCCGGCTGTGGGTGATCGACTGGGAGTACGGCGGCATGGCCGACCCCTACTTCGACCTCGGCGACTTCTGCGTGGAGCAGCCGCTGAGCGACGCCGAGGAGCGCGCCCTGCTGACCACCTACTGCGGCCGCTGGGACGAGCACCGCTACAGCCGCATGATGCTCTACAAGCTGGTCGCCGACCACTGGTGGAGCATCTGGGCGATGATCCAGCACAAGGTCTCGGCGCTCGACTTCGACTTTCACGCCTACGGCATGAACCGCATCGAGCGCTTCTGGCGCAACGCCCGCAGCGAGGCCTTCAAGGGCTGGCTCGAGCGCGTCTGAGGCTCTGAGTCGGCGCCCAGGGGCCGCAAAACGGCGACGGGGGCGGGGGCGAGCCGTCTGGCTCGCCCCGCCCCCGTCGTTTGCGTGCGTCGTGCCGGCCCTCAGACCTTGGCGGTACCGATGCCGGTCTTCTTCTTGAACTGCTCGACCGAGTTGATCTCGATGTCGAGCAGCTCGGCGATACGGAACTTCGCCGCCATGCCCTTCGCGACGCCCGGCACGCCGGTGATGACACCGATGTCGAGCTCCTCGCGCAGGTTGCGCATGACGAGCGGGTCGGACAGGTCGAGCGGGCTGACGTGCAGCTTGTCGGCCACGTACTGCTTGGCCTCGGTGATCCTCATCTTCTTGAGCTGCATACGAGCCACCAGATCTCCAGCGGCCCGGATGCCACCCATCGACGAGGCCAGCAGATGCGCCATGTGCATGCCGGCTGGATCGCCTGTACCCACCTACAACCCGTCGGCGCGGCCGATCTCGACCATGGCCGCGCTGGCCCTGGTCACCGCGTCGACGGCCGGGGTCTCGAACATCGGCACGCCGCCGACGCCCATGCCCACGTTGGCGTGCACCGGGATCTTGGCGATGTCGGTGCAGGCCTTCACGAAGGTGACGGCGCGCGAGAGGTTCCAGGGCACCGTCTTCTTGGTGTTGGTGTTGACGACGGGGCCGAAGATGGCGGCGCCCGCCTTCTCGCAGAGCTGGAGCTGCTGGTGCGGCCACAGGCCGGCGAGGCGTACGCCGTCGTACTCGAGCTCGCCGTGGAAGCCGAGCACCATCTCGGCCGACATGCCGATCTCGACCGGCAGCCCGGTGACGACCGCGACGTGCTCGGTGGTCTTGAGCACGGCGAGGAACTCGGCGTCGCCGGTGGAGGCCACGGTGTCGTAGTCGATGCCGTCGGCGCCCATCTCGAGCATGCAGTCGCTCATCAGGATGCAGTCGTCCATGCACGCCTGCAGGGCGGCTTCCTGGGTCTTGCGGGCCTCGTCGATCTTGCCCAGGGGCAGCAGGTCGGACGGGTTCTCGAACGACCCGTCGGGCCGGTAGTAGAGGCCGAGGTTGGGCATGAAGCCGTAGAGCAGCGGGAAGATCGTGGTCTCCTGCAGGAGCTCCATGTGCACTTGCTCGAGCGCCTTGAGGAAGCGCTGCGGCTTGACCGAGTAGTCGTTGTGCGAGACCTCCATCGAGTCGAAGCCGAGCATCGATTCGAAGAGGCGCACGCCGACCTCGCGGTTGACCGGCGCCGTCACGCCGCTCGACATGCGCGACGAGTTCAGGGCATTGACGCACCCGTCCTTCGTCATGACGACCTCGTGGCCGCGCTCGACGCCCCAGATGCGGCTGGGGCAGGCGAACATGTCCTCGAGGTAGTCGAGCTCGTTCTCGGTGAGCGGAGGGATCTTGGCCCTCTTGGCGGCCGACTCGGTGCCCTCCTCGAGTTCGTGGCGCAGCTCTTCACGGGTGATCTCGACCGTGGAGCTGTCGCCCATACGGGTGAGGATCTTCATAGACGCTTGAACCTTCCTCCTTTTCGGGATAGCTGCCGGTCGGGCGTCACCAGTCGGAGAAGCCCTCGTTGTACCAGATCTTGTTGGCGCCCTTCTTGGCGCGCTTGTTCCAGGCCTTGGTCTTGGGCTCGGCCTCGACGCGGGCGATGAGCTTGTCGGCCTGCGCCTTGACCCGCTCGCGCATCTCGGGCGTGAGGGCCGGCACTGTGTCGCAGTGCTTCTTTACGCGGTCGAGATTGAGCTGGGTCGCCGTGTACCAGAAGCCCCAGTCGTCGGCGAAGCGCTTGGCGATGAAGTTCTGGTTGATCTTCTTGTCGTCGTCGTCGCCGATCTCGGTCGTGACGAAGAGGAACTCGATGTCCTTGAGGTCCTTGTCGTTGATCTCGACGATCTGCAGCTTCTGCAGCAGGATGTCGGACAGCGAAACGCTCCAGGGGTCGAGCTCGAGACGGCCGGCGTAGTTGACCTCGTGGCAGTAGTCGAGCTTGTCGAAGAACACGTCGATCATCGGCACGGCGCCGGCGTAGTAGATGTGGCGCGTCTTGCCCGACATCGCCATCGTCTGCAGGTCGCACTCGTACCCCATGTCCTTCATGAAGTCGCGCATCTTGCCGCCGGTCTTGCCGTAGGCGGCGTAGTCGATGTCGGTGAAGTAGCGCTCGCCGAGCCGTTCGAGCCTGGCGTACAGGTCGATCTGCTCGGGGAAGTAGTAGTGCAGCGCGAGCGGCCCCATGACGCGCATGATGATGCCGCGCTTCTGCGCTTCCTCGGTCAGGCGCTTGCCTTCGGAGAGGAAGACCTCGGGCTTGGGGTAGCGCTCGATCGGGATGTCCTTGGGCAGGATGAACGGCTGTGCCATGTATCGACCTCCTTGGTGGTCGGCGCCCGGCGTCACAGGGCGGCGGCGGTCCGGCCCCGCAGGGACCGGACCGCCGCCGCCGTCACGCCGTGCGAGACTGGCGTATACGACAGATGCAGGTTACTCGACCGGGATCTCCTTGGCGACCGCTTCGAGCGCCATGCCCTGGCGCTTGCGAACGGCCCAGGCCACGACCCAGACGACGATCGCGGCGACGTAGAGGATGCCCATGAAGATCACGGAGCTGCCGTTCTTGTAGCCGACGCCGTACGTGTTGGTCGGGTCGTAGATCCACAGGTACAGGTTGAAGACCAGGAAGGCCGAGTACGCGGCCGCCACGATCGCCATCCACGGGACACCGAGGATCTTGCCCTTGGGCAGCGCCGAGTTGTCCCAGATGCTCTTGACCCGCCACGGCATGACCATGAAGGCCAGGCCGGAACCGAGGAACATGACGGCGATCACCAGCGTGGCGTCGTAGGTCAGCTTGATGAACGACGGCTGGTAGGCGTAGAAGGCCGACACGATGGTCGACGGGATCACCATGAGCAGCAGCGCCACCCACGGGACACCGCCGCTCGTCACGGCCGCCGCCTTCTCGGGCAGGATGCGGTCGAAGGCCGCGGCGAAGATCATGCGCGTCGACGAGAGGAACACCGTGCCCCACCAGCCGAACACGAGCAGCGAGATGGCGGCGATCAGGATGACCTGCGCCGCGGAGTTGTTGACGACCCAGGCGATCATGGCGGTCGGCGACAGGTAGTCACCGTGCTGCGGCGTGCCCTTGATGTAGGCGTAGATGACGCCCTCGTAGCCGTTGGCGCCCGCCATGAAGAACTTGTAGCCCATCGTCTTGCTCACGAGGAACAGGAAGATGATGACGATGATGGCCGCCGACAGCAGGCCGCCGCCCATCTGGTAGATGTTCTTGCGGAAGTCCTTGGCACCGCGGACCTCGCCGTACAGGGTCGCGCCCCAGTTCGGCCAGAGGAGCCAGAAGCACATGAAGGGGATCAGCTTGAAGGTCTGCCAGATCGTGCCGCTGAACATCGACGACGGCATGCCGGAGCCGCTGTTCGACAGGGTGGCGGCGTAGGCGTTGTGGACGCCATAGAGGTGCAGGTTCTCGCGGTTGAATGCGTTGATGAAACCGGTCTTCGACGTGACGAGCAGGATGATGCCGGCGACGGCGCAGCCCGCCAGGCCGATCCAGAGGGCCCACTTCTGGAAGGTCGCGTAGGCCTTCATGCCGATGGCGACCAGGTAGGTGGCGAGCGCGATCGTGGCCAGTGACGCCACGAACACACCGTTGTGAGTGAGCAGCCAGTCGGCGCTGCCACCCGCGCCCACGATCCGCAGGATCGGGTTGATGAACGAGTTCACGCACAGGGCCCCGTAGATCGGGATCCAGAGCCAGAGGATGAACCACCAGCCGGTGGCGCCGAGTACGAACCCGACGGAGCTGTGGAACACGCGTGACTGCCACACGTAGTCGCCACCGGCGCGCGGCATGGCCGAGATCAGACCGGCGTAGACGACGACCTCGAGCAGCACCAGGGCCGTGGTGATGACGACCGCCCAGAAGACGCTGCCTCCGGGGATGAAGCAGGCATACAGAAAGCCCCAGATCCCCAGGAAGATGTTCGTGGAGAAGAACGAGTAGCGAAAGCCGTCGGTCGTGGACCACCCCTTGACCAGACCGCTCGCCTTGCGGACGAAGAGCGTCTGCTCCACCGGCCGCGGCGCTTCGGTGTTCGTCGCCATCTAACTGACCTCCTCAAACAGACCGTTCACGGACGGCGACGGACGCCGCCTCCCCCTCACGACAGACCCGGGCACACTCATCCCATGGTCAGCCGGTAGCGTTTCACCTTGGGCTTGCCGTCGAGCTCGACCACGCAGCCCGACAGCGTGCCCTCGACGTACGAGCTGCCCGGGTTGATCGCCAGCGTGCGGCCCAGCCGCACGGCGGCGCGGCTCTCGTGGATGTGGCCGTGCAGCGACAGCAGCGGCTGCACCTTGTCGATGATCTCGCGGACCGCGGTCGAGCCCACATGGGCCGTGTCCTGGCCCTGCACCGTGAGCGTGTCCCAGTCGATCTTGGGCGCCACGTCGAGCTGCGTGTCGTAGGGCGGCGCGTGCAGGCCGAGGACGAGCTTGTCGGGCGGCGCCGTGGCCTCGGCGATGATGGCCTCGATACGTTGCTTGAGGGCGGGCTCGTCTTCTTCGCGCGGCGTGTCCCACGGCGTCAGGTTGGTGTAGCCGCTCGAGACGAGCTGATAGCCGCCCGAGAGGTCGAGCACGTTGCCCTCGCCCACGATGATCTCTTTGGACGTGGCGAGCACCTCGTCGATGTCGCTGTGGTCGTCGTTGCCCGGGCAGACGATGCACTGGATGCCGCTGCCGGCGAGCCGCTCGTCGGCCCATTCGACCCAGCGCTCGACGGTGCGCCGGCGCTCCTGGGCGAAGAGCTCGTCGAGCTTGTCGGGCTGCGCCATGTACTCCTGCACCTGGTCGTGGGTGACCCGCACCGGGTAGTAGCCGTGGTCGCGGATCAGGCGCTCGCCCTTGGCGAGCTCGTCCTCGCCGTTCAGGTCGTGCTGCAGGTCCTGCATGTGGTACTGCCAGCTGTCGGCGCCGGTCGCGACGACCGGCACGATCGCCTTGCCGGTCATGTCGCCGCCCAGGATGAGGACGTCCGCCTCGTAATGCTTGGCCGAGTTGATGAACTTGCGCCAGCAGACCTCGGACCCGTGTACGTCGGTAGCGAAGAAGAGTCGTACCTTCACCGAGCACCTCCCTCGACCATCGTGGTGTCCGCCTTCATGTGTCCACCCGCTCCTTTCGTGGCCCGCTCCGGGAAAAGGACCGCGCCCCGCAGCCGTGCCCTCGTGCTAGCTTAATCCCTGGCGATTTGGTTGCCCACCCTCGACCTGCCGCCGCACCGGACCTGTCGCTGCCGACCCCCTGCGTGTCCCCCTTCGCGGCCACTCGCCGGCCCTTTCGTGCACCCGGTCTGTCGGCCATCGTGCCGACTCGTCCGCAGGCGTCCCAACACGCCTGCAGTCGGAGAAACACACCGTGGCCGGAGCGAATCGCACAGAATCGCAAACGATACTAAGCTCAAGCGGGCTACAGTCAAGTGCGACTGTGTGGGAGAACGTACGGTATCGGGCGCTTTCCTGCAAGGGGTTCGCCACCCCACGCGCCCCCGGGACGGCCCGCCGGTCGACGCCCGGCGTCCCGGTCCCGATACGCCGCTGCGGCGCCTGGCGCGCGGCCGGGGCGCGCGCCCGCTCGACAGAGGACGCGCGCCGACTCGAGTCAGCCTGCGCGGCGACCGCCGGCGCGCGCCATGGCCACGGCCGCGGCCAGGTCGTCCGCCACGGCGAGACGGCCGTCGCAGACCGCGGCGATCTCGGCGAGCGGCACGTCGTCGAGGGTGCGCTCGAGCCCTGCCGGCACGACCGTCCGGGGCACGAGCAGCCACTCGCCCGGGGCGAGCGGGCAGGCGCGCAAGGCCGCCACGATCTCGCGGCCGCCGAGCAGGCCGGTCACCGTGACGTGGGGGCCGAACAGGCGGTTGGCCACGACGAACGGGCGGGCGGCGGCGCCGGTGCGGGCGGCGAGCCGGAGGCTCGCCGCCGCCACCACAGGCGGCGCCGCGGCGCCGCTCAGCAGGGCGAGACCCGGGGTCTCCCCCGGCTCGATGCGGCCGGCGTCGGCGAGCAGCGCCGCGCAGATACCCACGCCGTTCTCGTACTGCTCGGGGGCGTCGCCGGCCGGCGGCATCGCGCCCACGACCAGGTGGAGCTCGTCGGCGGCATGGGCGAACCGTCGGCCGGTCCGCGCGACGGCCGCGGCCTGGGCTGCCGCGACCACGGCGAGCGCCGCGCTCGCGTCGGCCGGCGTCACGCGCCGCAGGTCGCCGCGCGGCACCGAGAGCGATACGGGCACGACGCCGACGTCGACGACGCCGCCGCGCCGCGGGCCGGCGTCGTCGGCGTTCAGGACCCGCTCCCCGGGCGCCGCCAGCTCGAGCAGGGCGCCGAGCGTCTCGCGTAGCGCCGCGCCGTCGTTCACCCCTGGGCAGAGCACGACCTGCACGTGCAGGGCGATGCCGTGAGCTGCAAGCCACGTGAGGCGTTCGCGTGCCGGCCGGGCGTGCGGGCCCATGAGGCGCTCCCGCACGGCGTCGTCCCAGGCGTGGAGCGACACGTACAGCGGCGACAGCGCGAGGCCGGCGATGCGCTCGAGGTCGTGGTCGTCGAGGTTCGTCAGGGTGACGAACGTACCCTGCAGGAACGACAGGCGGTAGTCGTCGTCGCGCACCGACAGCGACGGCCGCAGGCCGGCCGGCACCTGGGCGACGAAGCAGAACGAGCAGTCGTTCGCACAGCGCCGTACCGCCACGCCCAGGCCGTCGCGCAGCGCGATGCCGTGGTCCTCGCCGGGTCGCAGCGGCACGGCGAGCTCGCGCCGGCGGTGCCCGCGCTCGACCGCGAGGGCGAGGTCGCCGTCGGCCGCGGCGAGGGTCAGGTCGAGCACGTCCTCGGGCGGCACTCCGTCGATCGCCACGATGAGGTCACCAGGCCGCAGCCCGGCCCGCAGGGCGGCACCCTCGACCGCCTCGACGAGCAGGCCGCGCCCCGGGCGCCGCGAGCCGTTCACCGCCGCGCCGGGCGGCCGCTCACGGCCGAGTGAGCTCGCGGATGCGCGCCACCACGGCCTCGATCTCCTCTTCGGGGGTCGAGGCGCCGGCCGTGACGCCCACGCGGGCGGCCCCGGCCAGCCAGCCGGGCTCGAGCTCGGCGGCCGTCTCGATGTGCTGCGTACGCGGCTGGATCGTGCGGCAGAGGCTGGCGAGCCGGGTCGTGTTGGCGCTGTTGCGGCCGCCCACGACGATCACGGCATCGACCTCGCCGGCGAGCTTCTGGGCGGCCGCTTGGCGCCGCCCGGTGGCGTCGCAGATGGTGTTGAAGACGAGCGTCTCGCGCGCCAGCGGCGCGATGCGCGCCGCCAGACGGGCGAGGTTGTCGCGCGTCTGGGTCGTCTGCACGACCACGCCGACGCGCTTGTGGCGCACATCGGCCAGGCGCAGCTCGTCGGCGTCCTGCACGAGCACGGCGCCCGGGCCGGCCCACGCCGCCAGGCCGACCACCTCGGGATGGTCGCGCTCGCCGAGGATCACCGGCACGTAGCCCTTGTCCCGCAGCATCTCGGCCTTCTGCTGGGCCACGGTGACGAACGGACAGGTGGCGTCGATCACGGCCAGGCCGCGGGCCCGCGCCGCGGCCACGACCTGGGGGTCGACGCCGTGCGTGCGCACGATCACCGTGCCGTGCTCGACCTGCGTGAGGTCGTCGACCGCGGCGATGCCGCCGCGCGCGAGACGCTCGACGACCGACGGGTTGTGGATCAGCGGGCCGAGCGTGTAGATCGGCGGCTCGAGCGTGACGCCGGCCTCTTCGGCCAGGCGCAGGGCGCGCTCGACGCCGTAGCAGTAGCCGGCGTAGGGTGCCACGACGATCGTGGCGCCGCCCTCGCCGGGCGCGCCCTCAGATGGTCGCATAGAGCGCCTCGACGGCCTCGCGGATGCGCTCGGCGGCTTGCGCGTACATGGCGCTCTTCTTTCCCTCGAGGCCCGAAAGGTCGACCGGCGGCCCGGCCTTGAGCCGCACGACCGGGAACGCGGGCCGGCCGTCTCGCAGCAGCTCGTCGCTGCCGCGCAGGGCCACCGGCACGACCGGCGCGCCGCTGCGCAGGGCGAGCATGCCCACGCCGGGCAGGAACTCGTGCACGCGGTCGTCGTATTTGCGGTGACCCTCGGGGTAGATGATCATGGCCTCGCCTGCGGCGAGCGCATCGAGCGCCATCTGCAGGGCCTGGCGGTCGCTCTCGCCGCGCCGCACGGGAATGGCGCCGAGCTCGGTGACCGCCCAGCGCAGCGCCCTGTTGCCGAACAGCTCCGACTTGGCGAAGTAGCGCACCGGGCGGCGGAAGGCGTGCCCCACGAAGAAGGGGTCGAGCTCGCTCTTGTGGTTGGAGGCGATGATGGCGGCGCCCCTGGCCGGCAGGTTCTCGGCGCCCTGGCAGCTCAGCCGGTAGACCTGGCACAGGGTGAGCCCCGAGACGATGCGCACCGCGCGGTAGAACCAGCCGTCGCCGGGCGCGTAGAGCGGCACGTTCTTCATCGCGGCCCCCCGGCAGCCGAGCGCGAGACGTTCGTCATCGGCTCTCCCCCAGGCGCTCGAGGGCGATCTCGCGGGCGCGCTCGACCACCTGCTCGATGCCGAGGACCGATGTGTCGAGCTCGATCGCGTCGCTCGCTCGCCGCAGCGGCGCCACCGGGCGCTGCGAGTCGTAGGCGTCGCGCGCCACGATCGCGCGCAGCGTCTCGTCGGCGCCGACGTGCTCGCCGCCGGCGATCAGCTCGCGGCGGCGGCGCTCGGCGCGGATCTCGGGCGCCGCTGTAAGGAAGAGCTTCACCGGCGCCTCGGGGAATACCACGGTGCCGATGTCGCGCCCCTCGATCACGATGTCCTGCACGGCGCCGATGCGGCGCTGCTCGTCGAGCAGCACGGCGCGCACCTCGGCATGCGCCGACACCTCGGAGACGGCCGCCGAGACGGCCGGTCGCCTGATCTCCTCGCTCACGTCGCGATCGGCCGCCATGATGCGCCCGTCGGGACGAAACGAGATATGCGCCTCGCGGGTGAGCGTGGCAAGCGAGGCGCCGTCGTCGGTGGCGACGCCTTCGCGCAGGGCGAGGTAAGCGATCGCCCGGTACATGGCGCCGGTGTCGAGGTAGGCGTAGCCGAGGCGCTCGGCGAGCTGGCGGGCCAGCGTGCTCTTGCCCGAGCCGGCCGGTCCGTCGATGGCGATGACGGTCATGACGGGAGCACCTCCGCGAGGCGGTCGAGGAAACCGGGGAACGTGACGGCGGACGCCGCGAAGCCGCTCACGCGCACGCCGTCGGGACAGGACAAGCCGGCGACGGCGCCGAGCATGGCCAGGCGGTGGTCGCCCCGGCTGTCGAGGGCGCCGCCGCGCAGCCGGGCGCCGCTCACGCGCAGCTCGTCGGGGCCGGCCTCGGCGCGGCCGCCCAGGTCGCGCACGATCGCGACGATCGCCGCGAGCCGGTCGCTCTCTTTGGCGCGCAGGTCGGCCACGCCCGCGACGACAGTCTCGCCCTCGGCGAAGCAGCCGAGCAGCGCGATCAGGGTGACCTCGTCGATCAGCGACGGCGTCTCGGCGGCGGGCACGGACGTGCCGTGCAGCGCCGCGGCGCGCACCTCGATCTCGCCGCGCGGCTCGCCGCCGTCGTCGCCCGTGACGGTCCAGGTCAGGTCGCCGCCCATGCGGCGCGCGACCTGGAGAAAGCCGAGCCGGGTCGGGTTGAGGCCGACGTCCGTGATGCGCAGGTGCGAGCCCGGCACGAGCAGCGCGGCGGCCACCAGGAAGGCGGCCGACGAGACGTCGCCGGGCACGACCACCCGCTCGAGCGACAGCCGCTCGACCGCGCGGATCGCGACCTCGGCGCCGCGCCGCCGCGGCGCGGCGCCGGCCGCCGCCAGCAGGCGCTCGGTGTGATCGCGGCTGGCGGCCGGCTCGGCCACCACGGTCTCGCCGTCGGCCAGCAGTCCGGCCAGCAGCAGGCACGACTTCACCTGGGCGCTCGCCACCGGCGACTCGTGGCGGATGCCGTGCAGCGCGCCTCCCTCGATCGCGAGCGGGGCGAGGTCGCCATCGCGAGCCTCGATACGGGCCCCCATGGCGCGCAGCGGCGCGACGACGCGGCCCATCGGCCGGCGCCGCAGCGAGGCGTCGCCGTCGATCACGAACCTGCCCTGCTGTCCGGCCAGCAGGCCGGCCAGCAGCCGCATGCCGGTGCCCGAGTTGCCGGCGTCGAGCGGCGCGGCCGGCGCCCGCAGGCCGCGCAAGCCGACGCCGTGGACGACGGCGCGGCGCTCGCGCCCGGCGAGGCCGTCGATCGTGGCGCCGAGCGCCGCGACCATGCCGCCGGTGGCAAGCGGATCGCCGGCCCAGACGGGATCGTCGACTACCACGGGGCCGTCGCACACGGCGCCGATCAGCAGGGCGCGCTGCGTGATCGACTTGTCGCCCGGTGCGCGCACCGTGCCGCGTAGCGGTCCCGCGGGCCGAAAGGTGACCACATCGCCGCTCGCGGCGACCGGCGGCAGGCGGTCGGCTGGGCCGCTCACTGCACGCCGCGCCCGGTCGTGACCTGGTAGCCGAGACCCTCGAGCAGCGCCGCCGCGCGCTCGCACACCTCGGCGCCGAGCACGTACACGGTCAGCTCGCCGCCGAGCTCGGCGCTCATATGGTGCATGGCGAGGTCCTCGATGTTGATGGCGGCGTCGCCGAGCGCCACCATGATGCGCTGCAGCTGGCCGGGACGGTCGGGCAGCTTTACCATGACGCGGAACAGCTTCTCGGCGGCGAGGCTCTCGGCGGCCAGCATGCGCTGACGCTGCACGGCGGCGCGGCCGACGAAGGCGGTGAGACGCTCCTCGTCGGCCGCCTCGAGCGCGGCGGCGAGCTCGTCGAGGCCCTCGCGGTAGCCGGCGAGGGCGGCGATCAGCGCCTCGCGGTTCTCGAGGAAGATGTCGGCCCAGACGCGCGCGTTGCTGCCGGCGATGCGGGTCATGTCGCGAAAGCTCGGCCCGGCGCACAGCAGCGGGTCGCGCAGGCCGTCGTGCTCGCCGGCCTGGGTCATGAGCACGTTGGCCAGCACGTGCGGCAGGTGACTCACCAGGGCCAGCACGCGGTCGTGCTCGTGAGGCTCGACCGCGACCGGCCGCGCGCCGATCTGCAGCAGAAAGTCGTAGAGACGCTGAAACGAGGCCGGGCTCACGTGCGCGCCCGGCGTGAGAAAGTACGTGGCGCCTTCGTAGAGCGAAGCGCGAGCGTTGCGCACGCCGGCGGTCTCGGAGCCGCACAGCGGGTGGCCGCCGACGCAGCGGCGCTGCTCGTCGGGCGTGAGGGCATCCATGAGCATGCCCTTGGTGCTGCCCACGTCGCTCACCACGGCGTCGGGCCCGGCGGCGGCGTGGGCGCGGCGCACGTGCGACACGACCAGGCGCACCGGCGTGCACACGAAGACGAGGTCGGCGGCCGCGGCGGCCTCTTCGAGGCTCGTCGCCGCCTCGGTGATCGCGCCGAGCTCGAGCGCGGCGCGCACGGTCTCGGCGCTGCGACTGTAGCCGACCACGCGGCGCACGCCGGCGAGCTCGCGGGCGGCAAGGCCGAGCGAGCCGCCCATGAGGCCGACGCCGATGACGGCGACGACGGCGCCGCCCGAGCCGGGCTGCGTGGCCACGACGCCCCTAGGACAGCGCCTTGCCGGTCCAGCGGACCAGCTCGGCCACACGCTCGGCGAACTCGGCGAAGGCGGCCGGCGGGAGCGACTGAGGGCCGTCGCAGAGCGCATGCTCGGGGTTGGGGTGTGTCTCGACCAGCACGCCGTCTGCGCCGGCGGCGACGGCCGCGAGCGACAGCGGCAGCACCAGATCGGGGCGCCCGGTGGCGTGACTCGGGTCGACGATCACCGGCAGGTGGCTGGCCAGACGTACGACTGGCACGGCGCTCACGTCGAGCGTGTTGCGCGTGGCCGTCTCGAAGGTACGGATGCCGCGCTCGCAGAGGATGACCTGGCGGTTACCCTCTTTGACGATGTACTCGGCGGCCATGAGCCACTCCTCGATCGTGGCCGCCAGGCCGCGCTTGAGCAGCACGGGGGCCCGGCAGCGCCCGACCTCGGACAGGAGCTGGAAGTTCTGCATGTTGCGGGCACCGATCTGCACGACGTCGGCGTACTCGAGCAGGTCGTCGAGGTCGCGCGGGTCCATGAGCTCGGTGACGATCGGCAGGCCGGTCTCGTCGCGCGCCGCGGCCAGGATCTTGAGGCCGTCGACGCCGAGGCCCTGAAAGGCGTAGGGCGATGAGCGCGGCTTGAAGGCGCCGCCGCGCAGCATGGTGCCGCCGGCGGCCGCCACGGCGCGCGCCGCGGCCATCACCTGCTCCTCGGTCTCGACCGAGCAGGGTCCGGCGATCATGCCGAAGTGGCCGCCACCGAGGCGCTTGCCGCGCACCTCGACGACCGTGTCGTGGGGATGGAACTCGCGACCCACCAGCTTGTAGGGCTTGAGGACGGCGACCACGCGGTCGACGCCGGCGCAGGCCTCGAGCGGCAGCCCGGCGAGCTCCTCGCGGTCGCCGAGCGCGCCGATCACGGCGACACGCTCGCCGACCGATACATGGGCGCTCGCGCCGACCTCTTCGATGCGAGCGACCACGTGCGCGATCTGCTCGTCGGTCGCGCCCTCCTGCATGACGATCAGCATGCTCAGCGGTCCCTCCTCGGTCGGGGCACGCGCACCCGCTCGCCCGGCCCGCTCACGCGGGGAGGTCGAGACGAAGCTGGCGCGCCTCGTGCAGGTAGACGTGGTGACGCTCGCCCCCGACCGGCGCGTAGCAGTGCACCATCACGCGGATGCAGCGTGCGACCGCGCCCTCGACCGGGATCTCCTGCGCGCACAGCAGCGGTGTGTGCGAGAGGCCGAGGCGCCGCGCCGCGGCCGCCGGAAAGTCGGAGCGCAGGTCGGGCGTCGCCGTGAAGAGGATGCTCACGATGTCGTCGACCCCCAGGGTGTTGCGCCGGAGCAGCTCGGTGAGGAGCTCCTCGGTGCGCAGCATGATGTCGCCCTGCGAGTCGGCGTCGACGGTCGTCGCGCCACGCAGGGCGACGAGCCTGGTGCTCTGAGCTTGGGTCACGGGTCCCTCCGGAGCCGCAGGTCAGGGCGGACAGCGATTATAGCCGATGGCCCGCGCCCGCGCGCGGAGGGCTACGCCGGGTCGGGCTCGGAGGCGTCGGGGGTAGCGGCGTCGGGCCCTGTGTCGGGCGCGACGTCGGACGCAGTGTCGTCTGCGGCAGCGTCGGGCTCCGCGTCGTGCGCGGCAGCGTCGGGCTCCGCGTCGTGCGCGGCAGCGTCGGGCTCCGCATCGTCCGCGGCGCCGTCGGGCTCCGCATCGTCCGCGGCGACGTCGTCCGGGTCTGTGCCGGCCGGGGCATCCGGCGTGGCGTCGGCCGCGGTGCCGGGTCCGTCGTCGGCCGCCATGGCGGTGCCGACGTCGGCCGGAGCGTCGCCGGGCGCAGGGCTGGGCTCGCCTTCGCGCGCCGCCAGGTCGACGGGCTCGCCGGGGTCGTCGCCCTGGAGGTTGCGCTCGACCTCTTCGGCCGCGCGGCGCAGCGCCTCGACCTCGTCGCCCGACAGGGTCCGCCAGGCGCCGACCTTGAGGTTCTTGTCGGTGATCGGCCCGTAGCGACGGCGATGCAGCTCGTCGACCGGCAGACCGACGGCCGCGAGCATGCGCCGCACCTGCCGCTTGCGGCCCTCGTGGATCGTGAGCTCGATCACCGCCGTCTTGCCGGCCTGCTTTTCGATCCTCACCTCGGCCGGCGACGTACGACCGTCCTCGAGCTCGATGCCGTCGCGCAGCTCGGCCAGGGCGCGCTTGCCGGCCTGGCCGCGCACCCGGGCCACGTAGGTCTTGCTGACGCCGTAGCGTGGGTGCATGAGGCGGTTGGCCAGCACGCCGTCGTTGGTGAGGATGATGAGGCCGGTGGTGTCGAGGTCGAGTCGCCCCACCGGGAACAGGACGCGCCCATCGGGCACGAGGTCGACCAGCACCTTGTCGGCGTGCGGGTCGTAGCGGGTCGACGCCACGCCGCGCGGCTTGTTGACGAGCACGTAACGCGACTCGCGAGGAGTGACCACCTCGCCGTCGAGCGCGACCGCGGCGCCCTCGGCGAGCTTCTCGCGCGGGAACGTGACCACGGCGCCGTCGACGGTCACGTGACCCCCGCGCACGAGCTCGTCGCAGCGCCGCCGCGAGCCCACCCCGGACCGCGCCAGATAGACGACCAGACTGTCGTCGGCGCGCTCCTCGCGGCGCTCGCCGCCGCGCCCGGCGGCCGCCTGGTCGCCGCCGCGCTCGTCGCGCCGTTCGTCGCGGCGCTCGCCGCCGCGCCCGCGGCCGCGACGACCGCGGCGGCCGCGCCCGCGGCCGCCCGGCGCCTGCGACTCGGAGCCGCCGCCCTCGGCGCCGCCTCGTGGCTCGGGCGAGCCGCCTGCCGGCCGCTCGTCGCGCGGTTCGTCGGTCAAGGTCGCCTCCGTTCGGCGTTGGCGAGCAGGCGGGCGCGCAGCTCGTCGGTCTCGTCGGCCGACAGCGCGAACGCCTCGAGGTCGTCGAGCTCGGCCAGGCTGCGCAGCCCGAAGAGCTGCAGGAACCGCCCGGTAGTCGCGTAGAGGATCGGCGCGCCGGGAGTGTCGGCGCGACCGCGCTCCGCGACCAGGCCGCGTTCGACGAGCGAGGCCAGCGCCCACTCCGACGAGACGCCGCGCACCCGAGCCACCTCGGCTCGCGTCGTCGGCTGCAGGTAGGCGACCACGGCGAGCGTCTCGATGAGGGCCGGCGACAGGTCGTCGGGGCGCCGGGCGCCGGCGAAGCGCTCGACCGGCGCCTCGCAGTCGGGCGCCACACGAAAGGCCCAGCCACCGGCCACCTCGGCGAGCTCGATGCCGTGACGCGCCGCGGCGTACTCGACGGCCAGGCCGTCGAGCCCCTCGCGCACCCGCTCGTCGGGCTCGCCGCAGGCCGCCGCAAGCTCGTCGAGCGCGACGGGCCGGGGTGCGATGAAGATCACCGCTTCGAGGCGGCGGGCGATGTCGTCCATGACGGGTCCGAGGGTAGCAGGGGCTGGCACGACTTGCGGGGCGTCGGTCGGCGTCGCTTCAGGCGACCATCCTACCCCACCACGGCGGCCGCGTCATCGGGTGGCCGCACCGCGACCGACGGCACGGCACGCGTGACCGTGATCTCGGCGAAGGGCCGCACCTGACGCAGGCTCACCTCGCCGCGGTTGTGCAGCTCGAGCAGGGCGAAGAACGTGACCGCCTTCTCGAGCCGGTCGTGTGGTGCGACCGCCGAGAACGTGAAGCTCTCGGCGGCGGCCAGCAGGTCGCGCAGGCGGCGCAACTCGGCCACCAGGGTGACGGCGATATCGGTGATGTGGCGCATGTCGGGGGCGGGCGGCTCGGCGAGCAGCACCTCGAGCGCGCGCGCGAGCGTGGCGGCCGGCAGCGCCGGCCCCGCGCTCGTCGAGCGCAAGAAGCGCTCCGGCACGGGGGCGGTGCGATACATACGGCCGGCGTGCTCGACGAAGCGCTCACGCAGGCGCTCGGCTGCGCCCTTGAAACGGGCGAAGCGCAGCAGCGTGGTGAGCAGCTCCTCGCCGGCCGCCTGTTCGTCGATCTCGAGGAGCTCCTCGAAGGGGCTGCCGGTGTCGAGCAGGCGGCGCGACTTGAGCTCGAGCAGGCCGGCGACCAGCAGCACGAAGTGCGAGGTGGCGTCGATGTCGAACTCGTCGGACTCGGCGAGCCGTAGGATGTACTCGGCCACGATCCTCGAGACGCGGATCTCCCACAGGTCGACCTCGTCGCGCAGGATGAGGGTGACGAGCAGGTCGAAGGGGCCGTCGAAGACGTCGAGGTCGACGTGCAGGCCGTCGAGCGGGCCCAGGGGCGCCGCGGCACGGGCGGCCGGACTCACCGGCCCATCCTCGGGCTCGCCGTCGGGCAGCGGTCGGTCACTCGTCGGACTGACGCACGAACGGCGGGATGTCAAGGCCGCCGGCGTCGAAGTCGGGCGGCCGCTCGAAGGGCGTACCGAACGACTCGGCCGCTCGCGCCGTGGGCGCCGGCGGCGCCTTGGCCAGAGCCTCGGGGCCAAAGCCGGTGGCGATCACGGTCACGCTCATGAGACCCTCGAGCCGCTCGTCGACCACCGCGCCGAAGATGATGTTGGCGTCGTCGTCGGCGGCGAGGGCGATCTCGCCGGCCGCCTCGTTTACCTCGTAGAGCGACAGGTCGCGCCCGCCGGTGATGTTGAGCAGGATGCCGCGCGCCCCGCTGATCGAGGTCTCGAGCAGCGGCGAGCTCACCGCCATGCGGGCCGCCTCGTTGGCGCGCGCCTCGCCGCGGCCGCTGCCGATGCCCATGAGCGCCGTGCCGGCGTCGCTCATGATGGTGCGCACGTCGGCGAAGTCGAGGTTGATCAGGCCGGGCACCGTGATCAGGTCGCAGATTCCCTGCACGCCCTGGCGCAGGATGTCGTCGGCGTAGCGGAACGCCTCGACGATCGTGGTCGTGCGGTCGACCACCTGCAGGAGGCGGTCGTTGGGGATGACGATGACGGTGTCGACCGCCGCCCTGAGCTCGTCGATGCCGGCCTGGGCCTGGGCCTCGCGCTTGCGGCCCTCGAACGAGAAGGGCCGCGTGACGATGGCGACGGTGAGCGCGCCGAGCTCGCGCGCCACGGCGGCGATGACCGGCGCCGCACCGGTGCCGGTGCCGCCGCCCTCGCCGGCCGTCACGAACACCATGTCGGCGCCGCGCAGCGCCTGCTTGATCTGGTCGCGCGACACCTCGACCGCCTGCCGGCCGACGTCGGGGACGGCGCCCCCTCCGAGGCCGTGCGTGATCTCCTGGCCTACGTGGATCTTGACGTCGGCGTCGCAGGCGGCAAGCGCCTGGGAGTCGGTGTTGACGGCGATGAACTCGACCCCGCGGATGCCGGCGTCGACCATGCGGTTGACGGCGTTCGTACCGCCGCCACCCACCCCGACGACCTTGATCGTCGTGACGTACGCCTTGCCCTTGGCCGCCGGCTCGTCGGCGACGCCGCCCGGCGGCACGGGGTCGCGACCCACGTCGGTGCGCCGGAACAGCTCCGACAGGCCGTCGCGCATGCTAGGCCGATTTGCCATTCAGCACCTCCCGAGCGAGGCTGCGGTACGCCTCGGCACCCTTGCCCCTGGGATCGTACTTGAGCACCGAGGAGCCCTGCACGGGCGCCTCGGCGAACTTGATCGTCTTGCGCACGACCGTGTCGAAGACGAGCGGTCCGAAGTTCTCGCGCAGCACGTCGATCGACTCGCGCCCGTGGATCGTGCGCGAGTCGAGCAGCGTCGGCAAGATGCCCCTGATGCGCACCTTCGGGTTGATGTTCTCGCGGATCATCTCGAGGGTGCGCTCGAGCTGCAGCAGTCCGCGCAGCGACAGGTACTCGCACTGCACCGGCACGATCACGCCTTCGGCGGCGGTCAGCGCATTGATGGTGAGCAGCCCCAGGGAGGGCGGCGTGTCGATCAGGATGAAGTCGTAGCGCTCGCGCACCGGGCGCAGCGCCTTTTCGAGCGCCCGCTCGCGGCCGATCTGCGTGGACAGCGCCATCTCGGCCCCTGCCAGGTCGATCGTCGCGCAGGCGACGTCGATCTCGTTGCTCAGGATGACCTCGGTGATCGGCAGCCGGTGCACGAGCACGTCGTACATGCTCTTCTCGAGGTTCTCGGGGTCGATGCCCTGGCTCATGGTCAGGTTGCCCTGCGGGTCCATGTCGACGGCCAGCACGTGCTTGCCCATCTCGGTCAGCGCCACGCCGAGATTGACGGTGGAGGTCGTCTTGGCTACGCCACCCTTCTGGTTCGCGAAAGCCAGAACCTGAGCCATGGGTCATGCTCCTGTCTCGAGACCGGTTCGTGCGAGCATTCTTCGCGCACCCCGGAAACCCTGCAAAACACGTACGTGACGAGGGGCGCGGCGGCGGGGCATCGCAGATGCCCCGCCGCCGCGCCCCTCGTCACGCGTCACTGCCGTGGGACCGCCGCGTCGAGCTCGCACGAACGGCCGGGCGTCAACCGCCCTTCGGCGGTGTCGGCGGCTTGGGCGCCGTGACCCCGTCGGCCGGCTCGTCGACGGCATCGCCGCCCTCGCCGGCGGGCTCGTCGCCACCCTCGTCGGCGGCAGCGTCGTCTTCGTCGGCCTCGCCCGCTGCGACCTCGTCCTCGTCGCCCTCGGCCTCGTCGTAGTCGTCGTCGTCGCCGCCCTCGGCCTCGTCGTAGTCGTCGTCGCCTGAGGCCTCGTCGTCGACGTACTCGTCGTCGACGTATTCTTCCTCGTCCTCGTCGACGTCCTCTTCTTCGTTGACGATCTCACGGATCGCGCGCCGCAGAAAGCGCACCTTGGTGCGATCGGCGACCTCGAGCACGACGTAGTCGTCGGCGACCTTGCGCACGGTGCCGAACATGCCGCCGACCGTGAGGACCTCGTCGCCTTTCTTGACAACGCGCTGGAGCTGCTCCTGGGCCCTGCGCGTACGCCGCTGCTGGCTGTACGTGGTGTACAGCATGAACGCGATGACCACGAGGATCAGCGGGAAGATCAGGGTGCTCACAGGTCTGAACTCCTCTCTTGTCGGGCGTCGGGCGCCCCGCGTCGGGCTCCGGCGAACTCGTCGAAGGTGCCGGCCACGATCGCGGCCCGCGCGCGCTCGCACAATCGTACCAGAACACGCAGGTTGTGTTCAGATAGGAGCTGCATGCCGGCGATCTCGCGCTGCTTCACCAGGTGACGCAGGTAGGCGCGCGTGTAGGTGCGACAGCAGGGACAGTCGCACTCGGGGTCGAGCGGACCGAGATCGTCGGCGTAGCGCGCGTTGCGCAGGTTCAGGCGGCCGGCCGACGTGAAGGCCGCACCGGTGCGGGCGAGACGCGTGGGCAGCACGCAGTCGAACACGTCGACGCCGCGCGCGATCACGTCGAGCACGCCCTCGGGGTCGCCGATCCCCATGAAGTAGCGCAGCCGGTCGCGGGGCAGCAGCTCGTCCATGAGGCTCACGGTGGCGAGCATCTCGTCGCCGCGCTCGCCCACCGACAGGCCGCCGATCGCGTAGGCGCCGAAGTCGAGGGCGAGCAGCTCGGCGGCCGAGCGCCGCCGCAGGGCGGCGTCGACGCCGCCCTGCACGATGCCCACGAGGAGCTGATCGGTGCGCGTCTGGGCGTCGCGGCAGGCGGCCGCCCAGCGCGTCGTGCGCGTCACGGCGCGCTCGATCTCGCTCGTCGAGAGCGTGCCCGGCGCGCACTCGTCGAAGGCCATCACGATGTCGGCGCCGAGCGCCTCCTGGGCCGCCATCACCGAGCGCGGCGTGAACACGTGGCGCGAGCCGTCGTAGACCGAGGTGAACTCGACCCCCTCGTCGTCGACGACGCGGGTGTCGGCCAGGCTGAACACCTGAAAGCCGCCCGAGTCGGTGAGGATCGGCCCGTCCCAGCCCATGAAACGGTGCAGGCCGCCGTGCGCGCGTACGAGCTCCACGCCGGGGCGCAGGGCGAGGTGATACGTGTTGGCGAGCACGATCTGCGCGCCCAGCGCGCGCAGCGCCGGGGGCAGGACGGCCTTGACCGTCGCCTTGGTGCCGACCGGCATGAAGCAGGGCGTCAGGACGTCGCCGTGCGGCGTGCGCAGCCGGCCGGCGCGCGCCTGGCCGCTCGTGGCTTCGAGCGCGAACGAGAAGGGCGGCGCGCCGCTCACCGCGCCGCCTCGGGCCGAAAGGCCAGCATGGCGTCGCCGAAGCTGTAAAAACGGTAGCGCGCGGCGATCGCGTGCTCGTAGACGCGGCGCGTCTCGTCGACGCCGCAGAAGGCCATGACCAGGGCGAGCAGGCTGGTGCGCGGCAGGTGGAAGTTCGTGATCAGCCCGTCGACCGCGACGAAGCGGTGTCCGGGGGTGATGAACAGCCGGGTGCGGCCCTCGAGCGTGGGGCCGGCGGCGCCCGTGGCGGGGCGGCCTGGGCCGGGGCCGATCGGACCGGCGGCGCCCGAGCCGGGATCGCCTGGGCCGGCGGCGCCCGAGCCGGGGTGGCCTTGGCCGGGGTCGCTCGAGCCGGGATCGTCGAGGAGGCCGGCGGCGCCGAGCTCCTCGAGCAGGCGCACCATGGTCGTGCCGACGGCCACCAGGCGGCGGCCCGCGGCACGCGCGGCGGCGAGCCGCGCAAGCGCGGCCCGCTCGACCACGTAGGGCTCGTCGTGCAGCGGATGGTCCTCGAGGCGGTCGGCGGTGACCGGCTTGAAGGTGGCGAGGCCGACGTGCAGCGTGAGGTGCTCGACGGTCACGCCGGCGGCCGCGAACGCGCCGTCGAGGGCCGCCGTGAAGTGCAGGCCGGCGGTCGGCGCGGCGGCCGAGCCGCGCGGCCGGGCGAAGACCGTCTGGTAGCGCTCCGGATCGGCCAGCGCCGTGCGTATGTAGGGTGGCAGTGGCGTCTCGCCGTGGCGTTCGAGCAGGTCGGCGAGCGACCCCGCCGCGGCGCCCACCGGGCGCACGCGGTAACGTCCCTCGCCGAGAGCCGCCTCGACCTCGACGGCGAGCTCGTCGGGCGCGGCCTCGCTGCGCAGCGTCTCGCCGCCCCGCAGCCGACCGCGGGCGAGGGCCTCCCAGCTCTCGGGCGAGCCTGCCTGCGGCGCCGCCGCCGCGCCGCTCACGCGCTCCAGAAAGAGCAGCTCGACGCGCCCCCCCGTGGCCTTGCGAAAGCGCGCCCGGGCGGGGATCACCCGCGTGTCGTTGCGCACCAGCACGTCGCCGCGGCGCAGCAGGCCGGGCAGGTCGCGAAAGCGGCGATCGTCGCAGGCGAGGGCCGCCGCCGAGCCGCTCACGACGAGCAGCCGGGCGGCGTCACGTGGTTCGACCGGTACCTGCGCGATGAGCTCGGGCGGCAGGCTGTAGTCGAGCTCGTCGAGCCTCATGCGGCCGTCGCCCGGCGCCGCGCGCGGCGCTCGTGCCAGGCCTCCCAGCGCCCCGGTACGCAGCCGCACCAGCGCTGCCGGTACAGGCCGAGGCGGCGGCTCTCGTCGATGCTGCGCGGGTAGGCGCGGCGCAGGTCGGCATAGACGAACTCGACGCCGGCCGCCGCCGCCGCCAGCAGACCGGCGCGAGCAATCAGGTCGTGGTGCTGCCAGGGGCTGACCGTGAGCGAGGTCGAGAACAGGCCGATGTCACGAGCGGCCGCCGCGTGGGCCGCCTCGACGAGGCGCGTCTCGAGGCACAGGCGGCAGCGCTCGCGCGGGTCGCAGGCGGGGGCGGGGCGCGCGGCCGTGCGCCCCGCCCCCGCCGCCCACTCGCGCGCCCCGGCGCCGGTATCGACCACGAGCTCGAGCTCGACGGCGGCCGCGTAGCGGCGCATCGCGTCGAGCCGACGGTCGTGCTCGGCGGGCGGCTGCACGTTGGGATTGGCAAAATAGGCGAGGGGCTCGAGCCCCTCGGCCCGCAGGTACGGCACGGCGACCGTGCTGCAGGGACCGCAACAGGCGTGCATGAGGATGGGCTCCATGGCGGCGATTATACGCGGGCGCCGGGTAGTGCCGGCGCTGCCGCGTGAGCTCGTCGGGCAGCGCTCGCCCGGCGGCGGCCGACCCGCCGTCGTGGCGCGGCCGCCCCGCTCGAGCCTCAGTCGAAGAGCTTGGCGGACTGGGCCGGCGGCTCGAGGCCGCAGTGGCGAAAGCCCGACGAGGTGACGACGCGGCCCCGCGGCGTGCGCTTGAGGAAGCCGCGCATGATGAGGTAGGGCTCGTAGACGTCCATCAGCGTATCGGCCTCTTCGCCGAGCGCCACGGCCAGCGTGTCGAGGCCGACGGGGCCGCCGTCGAACTTCTGCACGATGGCGAGCAGGATGTCGCGGTCGAGCTTGTCGAGGCCCTCGTGGTCGACCTGGAAGAGCTCGAGCGCGGCCAGGCAGATGTCGATGTCGATGGCGCCCTCGTGACGCACCTCGGCGAAGTCGCGCACGCGGCGCAGCAGGCGGTTGGCCACGCGCGGCGTGCCGCGCGAGCGCGCGGCGAGCTGCTCGGCCGACGCGTCGTCGATCGTGACGCCGAGGATGCCGGCCGAGCGCCGCACGATCGCGGCGAGCTGGGGGTCGGTGTAGTACTCGAGGCGCTGCGTCACGCCGAAGCGGTCGCGCAGCGGCGTGGTGAGCAGGCCGCTGCGCGTGGTGGCGCCGATCAGCGTGAAGGGCGGCACCGACAGGCGGATGCTGCGCGCCGCCGGCCCCTCGCCGATCATGATGTCGATCTCGTAGTCCTCCATCGCCGGATAGAGCACCTCTTCGATCGCCGTGTTCAGGCGGTGGATCTCGTCGACGAAGAGCACGTCGCCCTGCTGCAGGTTGGTGAGGATGCCGGCGACGTCGACCTTGCGCTCGAGCGCCGGTCCCGACGTGGTGTGGATGCTGACCCCGAGCTCGGTCGCGATGATGCTGGCGAGGGTCGTCTTGCCCAGGCCGGGCGGGCCGGCGAGCAGCACGTGGTCGAGGGTCTCACCGCGGTTGCGCGCCGCCTGCACGAAGATCTGGAGCTGCTCCTTGACGCTCGTCTGACCGACGAAGTCGGCGAAGCGGCGCGGCCGCAGCGAGGTGTCGAACTCGCCCTCGTCGGGCAGCTCGGCGGGGTCGCCCAGGCGCGTGGTGTCGTCGTCGGTCACGAGCCCTCCGTGGGTGCCGACGGCACGCCGCGGTGCTGCCCGAGCGTGCCTCGCGTGCTCATCGGCCCTCTCCCCCGGCCACCTTGCGGCTGAGCGCGTAGCGCACGAGCTCCTCGACCGAGGCGTCGTCGGGCGCGCCCTGCAGAGCGACCTCGGCCTCGCGGAGCTGCAGGCCGAGGTTCTGCAGGGCGACCCGCGCCTGCAGGAACGGGTCGGCGGCCGGGCCGGCGCCCTCGCCCGACGGCGCCGGGCCGGCCTCGAGCTCGACGCCGACCTTGTCCTTGAGCTCCATGACCAGGCGCTGGGCCAGCTTGCGGCCGATGCCGGGAATGGACTCGAAGCGCTTGTCGTCGCCGCGCATGACGGCCGTCTCGAGGTCGTCGACCGAGTAGGCCGACATGATGGCGAGGGCGACCTTGGGGCCGACCCCGTTCACCCCGATCAGGGTGATGAAGAAGCGCCGCTCGCGAGCCGATTCGAAGCCGAAGAGCAGCCAGGCGTCGTCGCGCACGTGCAGGTAGGTGTGCACGAAGACCTCGTCGCCGACCCGCCGTGACAGCGCCGACGACAGGCGCCCCGGCACCAGCACCGCGTAGCCGACGCCGGCGGTCTCGATGACGACGCGCTCGGCGTCGGCGTCGGCGACCAGGCCGCGCAGCGAGACGATCACGGCCGGAGCGCTCCGAGCAGCGCGCTCGTGTGGACGTGCGTGATCGCCACGGCCAGGGCGTCGGAGGCGTGGTCGGGCTGCACGATGCGGGGCAGGGCGAGCAGCACCTTGGTCATCTCCTGGACCTGCACCTTGTTGGCCCGCCCGTAGCCGGTCACGGCCTGCTTGATGGCAAGGGGCGTGTAGTCGACGCAGGGCAGGTCGCGCTCGCCCGCCGCGAGGATGATGGCGCCGCGGGCGTGACCCACCGCGAGCGCGGTCTTGACGTTGACGTTGACGAAGAGCTCCTCGAGGGCCACGACGGCCGGGTGGAAGCGGTCGATCAGGGCGAGCACCTGGTCGTGGATCTGGCGCAGTCTCACAGGCGTCTCGGTGCGCGCCGACGTGACGATGCAGCCGTGGCCGAGCGAGCGGATCTTGTTGCCCTGCTGCTCGATCACGCCCCAGCCGGTGCTGGCCGTACCTGGATCGATGCCCAGGACGACCGTGGGCCGTCCGTCGGTTGGCTCCTGTCGCATGACGTCTCCCCTCGGGCTCAAAGACCGCCGGCTGCCTCGCCGCCGGGCGCTGCCACCCCCGCGCCGCGTGCGGGCTACCCCGCGACGGCCTCGAGGACCTCGTCGGATATGTCGAAGTTGGCGTAGACCTCTTGCACGTCGTCGCTGCTTTCGAGCGCGTCGATCAGGCGCAGGGTCTTGCGCGCGTCGGCCTCGTCGAGCTTGACCGTGGTCTTGGGGATCATGGTGAGCTCGACCTGCTCGCACTCGATGCCCGCGGCGTCGAGGGCCTCGCGCACGGCGGTGAGCGCGCTCGGCTCGGTGACGACCTGGATGGTGTCGCCGTCGAGGGTGACGTCGTCGGCGCCGCCCTCGATCGCGGCCTCCATGACGTCGTCTTCGGTGAAGCGCCCGGCGTCGACGGTGACCGAGCCGCGCCGCTCGAAGATCCAGGCGACCGAGCCGGGACCGCCGAGACTGCCGTTGTGCTTGGTGAAGATGTTGCGCACCTCGGCCGCCGAGCGGTTCTTGTTGTCGGTGAGCACCTCGACGATCACGGCGACGCCGCTCGGGCCGTAGCCCTCGTAGAGGATCGCCTCGAACGAGGCGCCGCCCTCTTTGCCGGCGCCGCGTTCGATCGCCCGGTCGATGTTGTCTTTGGGCATGCTGTAGGAGCGCGCCTTCTCGACGGCCGCCGCCAGCGCGTTGTTCGCGGCGGGGTCGGGGCCGCCCTCTTTGGCCGCCACCATGATGGCGCGAGCCAGCTTGGAGAAGAGCTGACCCCGCTTGGCGTCGGCCGCGCCCTTCTTGTGCTTGATCGTCGACCACTTCGAGTGCCCGGACACTACGAGACCACCTCCTCGGCCGGCAGGCCGGCGCCTTCGCCGGCCGCCCCCGTCTTGCTCGATGCCGCGCGCACCATGGCAAGGAACGCGTCATGCACCCTTGTATCACCCGTCAGCTCCGGGTGGAAGGCCGTGACCAACACGTGGCCCTGGCGGGCCGCCACGGCATGGCCCTGGTAGCTCGCCAGCACCTCGACGCCCGGACCGACGGCTTCGATCCAGGGCGCCCGGATGAAGACCGCGCGCAGCGGCGGCGGCCCGAGCGCCGGCAGCTCGAGGTCGGCCTCGAAGCTGTGCACCTGCCGGCCGAAGGCGTTGCGTCGGGCGACGATGTCGATGAGGCCGAGCAGCGGCTGGTCGCCTTCGGCGATGGTACGCGCGACGGTGATCAGACCGGCGCAGGTGCCCAGCACGGGCATGCCGGCCGCGTGGCGCGCCCTGATCGGCGAGGTAAGCCCGAAGTGGGTCATGAGCTTGCCGATCGTGGTGCTCTCGCCGCCGGGGATGGCCAGGCCATCGATGCGTTCGAGGTCGGCCGGCTTGCGCACCTCGGCGGTCGCCGCGCCGAGCCGCGCGAAGGTGGCGCGATGCTCGCGAAAGTCGCCCTGCAACGCGAGCACGCCCACGCACGGCGCGCCCGCCGGAGCGGCCTGCTCGTAGACCGGCGACAGGATGGCGTCGCGCCGGGCGCCCGGCGCGAAGCTCGGCCTGCGGATGTCGGACGTCGCCCGGGTCAACCGCGGTACTGGATCTTCTGGTCGGCGGTCATCTTGGCCGCCTCGATGCCCTCCATGGCGTCGCCCAGGCCCACCGACACCTCGGCGAGCACCGCGGGATCGTTGTAGTTGGTCGTGGCGCGCACGATGGCCACCGCGCGGCTCGCCGGGTCGGCGCTCTTGAAGATGCCCGAGCCGACGAACACGCCTTCGGCTCCGAGCTGCATCATGAGGGCGGCGTCGGCCGGCGTGGCGATGCCGCCGGCCGAGAAGTTGACGACCGGCAGCTTGCCGTGCTCGGCGACCCAGCGCACGAGCTCGTAGGGCGCGAGCAGGTCTTTGGCCGCCGCGTTGTAGAGCTCGTCTTCGTCCATGGAGGTGAGGCGACGGATCTGACCCATGATGGTGCGCATGTGGCGCACTGCCTCGACGACGTCGCCGGTGCCGGCCTCGCCCTTGGTGCGGATCATGGCCGCGCCCTCGCTCACGCGCCGCAGCGCTTGGCCGAGGTCGATGGCGCCGCAGACGAAGGGCACCGTGAACTTGAACTTGTCGATGTGGTTGGCCTCGTCGGCCGGCGTGAGGACCTCGGACTCGTCGATGTAGTCGACCTCGAGGGCCTCGAGGATCTGCGCCTCGACGAAGTGACCGATCCGCGCCTTGGCCATGACCGGGATGGTCACGGCCGCCTGGATCTCCTTGACCTTGAGCGGGTCGGCCATGCGGGCCACGCCGCCGTCGCGACGGATGTCGGCGGGCACGCGCTCGAGCGCCATGACGGCGCAGGCGCCGGCCTCTTCGGCGATCCGCGCCTGCTCGGCGTTGGTGACGTCCATGATCACGCCGCCCTTCAGCATGTCGGCGAGACCACTCTTCACACGCATCGTCCCGATGTCGCTCACGGGATACCTCCGTCGTTTGCCCGAGGAGTCGATTCTACCGTAGCGCCGCTTTGGCCGCCAACCGGTCGCTCCTCTAAAATACCCGCAAATTGCGGCAAAGAGCCGCGCGGTGACCGCTCAGCTCTTCTGCGCCTCCTCGCGTGCCTTGCGTGCCTCGTCGACGACCTTCTGGGCCATGTGCGCCGGCACCTCTTCGTAGCGCAGGAACTCCATGTGGTAGTCGCCGCGACCGCCGGTCATGGACGTGAGGTCGGGCGCGTAGCTCACCATCTCGGCGAGCGGCGCTTCGACAGCGATCACGCTGCTATGGCCGCGCGGCGTGGTGCCGAGCACGCGGCCGCGCCGCGAGTTCATGTCGCCGATGATGTCGCCCACGTTTTCTTCGGGCACGGTGACCTCGACGTTCATGATGGGCTCGAGCAGCACCGGCTGGGCCTTTTCGACGGCCGCCTTGAAGCCGATGGAGCCGGCGATCTGAAAGGCCATGTCCGACGAGTCGACCGGGTGGTACTTGCCGTCGTAGAGGGTGACCTGTACGCCGACCATGGGGTAGCCCGCCAGGAAGCCCTCGCCCATCGCGGCCCGCACGCCCTTTTCGACGGCGGGGATGAAGTTGCGCGGGATGGCGCCGCCGACGATCTTGTCGACGAACTCGAAGTCGGCGTCGCCGCCGAGCGGCGCGACTTCCATCCAGGTGTCGGCGAACTGGCCGCGGCCGCCGGTCTGCTTCTTGTGCTTGCCCTGCGCCTTGGCCGAGCCGCGGATGGTCTCGCGATAGGGCACACGCGGCGGCTTGAGCTCGACCTCGACGTTGAAGCGCCGCTTCATGCGCTCGACCGTGACCTCGACGTGCACCTGGCTCATGCCCGAGACGATCATCTCGCCGGTCTGGGCGTCGCGCTGCACGTGCATCATGGGGTCTTCTTCGGCCAGGCGGCGCAGCGCCGTGATGACCTTGTCCTCGTCGCCCTTGGCCTTGGCCTTGACCGCGAACGACATGAGCGGCGCCGGGTACTGGACGGCCGCGAAGGCGGCGGCGCCGTCGGCCGAGAGGGTGTCGCCGGTGACGACGTCTTTGAGCTTGGCCACGGCGCCGATGTCGCCGGCGACGAGCTTGTCGGCCGGCCTGGTGTCTTTGCCCTGCTGCTTGAGCAGCGAGCCGAGGCGCTCCTTGTGGCCGTCGCGCGCCACAGTGAGGTTGCTGTCGCTGCCGATGGTGCCGCTGAAGACGCGGAAGATGTTGATGCGGCCGCTGAACGGGTCGGCGACCGTCTTGAAGACGAAGGCGGCCGGCGCCGCGCTCGGGTCGCACGGAAACTCGACCTCGGTGCCGTCGGCGGTGAGCGCCACGGCCGGCGGCGCAGCCGCCGGCGACGGCGACAGGGCGAGCAGCTCGAGCAGCAGGTCGACGCCGATGAGGTGGGTGGCCGAGCCGACGGCGACGGGGAACACCTTGGCGTCGCGCACCGCCGCGGCGAAGCCGCGCTGCAGCTCGTCGGCGGAGATGTCTTCTTCCATGAGGAACTTCTCGGTGAGCTCGTCGCTGGATTCGGCGACGACCTCGGTGAGGGCGTCGCGCAGCTCCTGCGCGCGGCCGGCGAGGTCGGCCGGCACATCGCTTTCGACGACCTTCTGGCCGTCGAGCGTGTAGGCCTTCATCTGGAGGACGTCGACGACGCCCTTGAAGTCGTGCTCGGAGCCGATCGGGAGCTGCACCGCCACGACCTCGTGGCCGAAGGCCTCGCGCAGACCGGCCAGGCAGCGGTCGAAGTCGGCCCGCTCGCGGTCGAGCATGTTGCAGAACAGCACACGGGCACGGCCGGCGTCGGCGGCGCGCGTCCAGAGGCGCTCGGTCTGCACCTCGACGCCCATCACCCCGTTGACGACGACCAGGGCGGTCTCGACGACGCGCAGCGCGCCGATGGTGTCGGCCTGAAAGCTGGGGTCGCCGGGCGTGTCGATGAGGTTGTAGCTGAGACCGCCGTGCTCGACGTGGGCGAGTGACGAGGCGAGGCTGAGCTGGCGGCGCTTCTCGTCGTCGTCCCAGTCGCCCACCGTGCTGCCGTCTTCGATCTTGCCGAGGCGGTTGATGGCGCCGGCGCGGAACAGGAGCGCCTCGAGCAGCGACGTCTTGCCGGTGCCGCGATGGCCCACGAGCGCGACGTTCCTGATCTTGCCGGGTTCGTTCATGCTGGTCTCCTCGGATCGCTGTCGTGCGGGCCCGGGGCGCAGCGCAAACGCGCGCGACGGTCGACCGTCGCGCGCGGCGGGATGCTGACCGGATGGCCGCCCGATGAGCCCCCGTGAGGGGCACACCTCGGCGTCGGCTGTGCGTGCGTCATGGGCCCGGACGTCCTGCTTTCGGACTGGCGGCACTCGTGCCCGTGCCCCTGTGCCGGCCGCCGGAGGCGGCGCGGCCGCACGCCCGGCGGCTGCCCGGCGCGACCGGACCGTGGGACGCTCTGGAGCCTCGGGACTGGTGCCCGCAACCGCAGGAGTCTAGCACAAGCCCACGCCTGCCGTGCAGGTGGCGGCGGGCCGGATGGCGCGCCCGCCGAAACGGGCCCGCACGGCGTCGACCGCCTCGTCGACGGCGAGGTGTTTCCAGCCGTCGTCGAAGGTGAGCTGCCAGGCGCCGCTCACGAGGCCGCTCACCGTGACGCCGAGCAGGCGGACGCGCCGCGGGCCGAGGTCGACGGCGTCGAGCAGGCCGGCCGCGGCGGCGTAGACCGTGCGGGTGCTCGTGGTGGCACGCGGCAGCGTGACGTGGCGCTCGAAGGTGTGGAAGGAGCCGTCGCGCACCTTGAGGGTGACGGTGCGGGCGGCGTAGTGCTGCCCGCGCAGCCGCGTCATGAGCTCGTCGGTCAGCGCGAGCAGGGCGCCCCGCAGGGCGACGGGCTCGGCGGTGTCGACGGCGAAGGTGGTCTCGTGGCCCATGGAGGCGGGCGCCGCGGCCGTGGACCGCACCGACGACAGGCTGCGGCCGAAAGCGAGCTGCTTGAGCGGCCGCGCGCCCCGGCCGAAGGCCGCGGCGAGGAACGGCAGGGGAACGTCTTGCAGCATGCCCACCGTGGTGAGGCCCAGCGAGTGCAGGCGCTCCTGCGTGACCGGGCCGATCCCGAAGAGCTCGCCGACGGGCAGGTCGCGCAGCCGGCCGCGGACGTCGGTTTCGTTCAGTACGCCGATGCCGGCCGGCTTGCTCAGGTTGGCGGCGAGCTTGGCGAGCAGCTTGTTGGGGGCGACGCCCAGCGTGCAGGTGAGGCCGTGCTCGTCGTAGACGAGCTCCTGGATGCGGCCGGCGATGGCCCGCGGCGGCCCGAAGAGGCGGCGGCTGCCGGCGACGTCGAGGACGGCCTCGTCGATGGACACCGGCTCGACCAGGTCGGTGAAGCGGCCGAACAGCTCGAGCAGCTCGCGGTGCACGGCCGCATAGGCGCGCAGGTCGGTGGGCAGGAACACCGCCTGCGGGCACAGGCGCCGCGCCCGGGCGATCGGCATGGCGGTGCGCACGCCGCAGGCCCGCGCCTCGTACGACGCGGTGGCCACCACGCTGCGCCGCTCGGCGCGGCCGCCGACGATGACGGGCCTGCCGCGCAGCTCGGGACGGCGCGCCTGCTCGACCGACGCGAAGAAGGCGTCCATGTCGATGTGGATGATGGACGGCGCTGACACGAACATATGTTCGCAGTATACCCGCCGCCGGGACGGACGACAGCGTCGAACGAGGATCTGCGGGTTGACGATCTTGCGGATACCGGGGCGCCGGCACATCGCACCGGCGGCGCCGCGGCTAGCCGGCGCTCGCGGTGTCTGCGCCCTGAGAGTCGACGGCGACCGCGACCCGTGGCACGTCGCGCCAGAGGGCCTCGAGCCGGTAGAAGTCGCGCGCCCCAGGGGTGAAGACGTGCACGACGAGGTCGAGGTAGTCGAGCAGGATCCATTCGGCCTCGCGCTCGCCCTCGGCGCGCGCCGGCCGCGCCCCCGCGGTCCGCAGACCATCGACGATGGCGTCGGCGATGGCCTTGGCCTGGCGCGTGCTGCCGCCGCTCACGATCACGAAGTAGTCGGTGTAGCCGACGGCATCGGCCATGTCGAGCACGACGGGCTCGTGGGCCTTCTTGTCGGCGGCGAGGTGCACGGCCCGGCGGACCAGGTCCAGCGTGCGCTCGTTCTGATCGGCTGCTGCTACTGCAGGTCCTTTGCCGTGATGTCCTTGCCGACGATGACGACCACCGTCGCTGCCGGCAACCCGCTGCCGGCCAGGACGACGCCGTGGCCGAGTATAGCACGCACCTGCGTGGCCACCCCGAAGGCCTGCGAGCCGGCCTCGATCTGGGTGACCTGGTAGTCGAACGAGCTCGCGTTGCGCACCGCCGGCAGGTCGACGTCCATGGTCGCGAGCTGGCCGACCACGAGCCGGCCGATGCCGACGGCGCCCGAGCCGTTCTCGACGATCACCGTGTACGGTGCGACGAAGCCGCGGGCGTTGCGGGTGATCTGCGCCATGATGGCCGGGGCGTCGGGCCGCCAGGCGAACTGGCCGTAGGACACCCTGCCGACCGAGGGCAGGCGGGCGACCGTCACGCGGCCCGACGTGAGGGCGCGCAACAGGTCGCGGGCGTCGACCGTGGCGATGCCCTTCTGCTCGCCGGCCAGCGCGTCGACCGCCGCCGTCCGCCGCCCCTGGGACGCCGCGGCGGCCGCCGAGAGGACCGCGCTGAGGACCGCGACCTGAGCGTTCGCCTGGTCGCCCTGGCCCTTGCCGCTCGCGGTCAGCACGCCGCGCAACTCGGCCACCGGGAGCGCGAAACTGCCGCCGAACAGGTGTGAGGTGGCACCCATCTGCAGGCTGAAGGGGGTCGCCGCGGTGACCGTGAGGGCGCCGCCTCCGGCGAGGCGTCCGAGGTCGGCGTACGACAGGTCGAGCCGGTAGCTGAGCGAGGCGCCGAACAGGCGCGCGAGGTACGAGGGGAGCTGGTCCTCGGCCGCCACGTCGCCGGCCATCAGGTACTCGCCGCTCGCGTTGGTGAGCAGCAGGTCGGGCGGGATCGTGTAGAGCGTGATCGTGCCCTGGGCGGCGTCGTTCACGAGCACGGCGGCAGTCGGCGAGCCGTCGCGGCCGCCACCGATCTGCACGAGCGCGAGGTAGTTGGCCGCACTCGGCAGCACGTGATGGTGACGCAGCGAGCGCGCCAGGTGGACGGCACCGAGCACCGCCCCGAAGGCGACGACGGCCGCGAGGGCGTAGAGCGCCAGGTTCTGATAGGCGCCCCAGCGCCGGCTGCGCCGCGCGGCGAGCCGCTTTGCCCGATAGCCGTCAGCGCTCGGCACGTCGCTCCTCGAGCAGCGCCAGCATGAGCGGGTGGGGCGCCCGGCCGTGGGCGCGCAGCCGCGCCACGTCGCGCTCGGCCAGGGTCAGTACGGCGCCGTCGAGCGACTCGAGCGCGAGCCGCCGCACGTCGTCGACCCCCTTCCAGGTGCGCCCGGGCTCGGTCGCGTCGGCCACGAAGACGCAGGCGTCGAGCACGCTCATGCCGGGCCCGCCCAGCGTATGCCGGGCGATGGCCGACACGATGGCCGGCGAGAAGCCCGCCGCGGCGGCTTCGGCGGCCGCCAGCCGGGCGTGGAGCAACTGCACCGCATACTCCTCTTCGATGGGATCGACCTCGAGTCCGTGCTTTCGCGAGAGCGCGAGGACTTCCTGCCGGGGCAGCTCACGACACAGGTCGTGCAGCAGGCCCGCCGCGGCGGCGGCGGCGGGCTCGGCGCCCCAGCGCCGGGCGAGCGCCTCGGCCTGCCGCGCCGTACCGCGACAGTGCTCGGTCAGCTCGTGCGAAAGTCCGCGTGCCACGAGCATCTGTTCGGCACGCCGGCGCTGCTCCATGAGGGGTGACATCACGAGCCCGCGGCCGCCGGGGACGGACGACCGGACGCTGAACGGTACAGAGCGCGCTCACCGATGAAGCGCTCGACGGCACGCGGCACGAGGTAGCGGATCGGGCGTCCGGCCCGCACCCGGGCGCGGACCATGCTCGAGGAGAGGTCGATGACCACGCTCGGCAGGACCGTCGCCCGGTCTCTCCCCCACCGCGCTACGGCGCGTGCGATCGCCGCCGTCGAGTCGCCGGGCCGCGGGGCGATCACCAGCCGAGCCTGGGCAAGGATTGCCTCGGGCTGGTGCCAGCTCTCGAGCTGCAGCAACACGTCGGAGCCGCCGATGAACACGAGCTCGCGCCCCGGCCGGCGCGCAGCGAGCGCGGCGAGCGTGTCGCTCGTGAAGCGCAGGCCGAGCTCGATCTCGACGGCCGACGCGGCGAAGCGCTCGTCGCCGTCGACGGCGAGGCGCGTCATCTCGAGGCGCACCGCGGCCGGCACCTCGTCGGCCACGTCCTTGTGAGGCGGCGCCGCGGCCGGCACAAACAGGACCTGCTCGAGGTCGAGGGCGGCGGCCGCGTCGGAGGCGATCGCGAGGTGGCCGACGTGAGGCGGGTTGAAGCTGCCGCCCAGCACGCCGATGGCCCGCAGCGCCGTCACAGCAGACTCCCCTACCCGCGCACCTGCCCATCGCCCCAGGCGACGTACTTGAGGCAGGTGAGCTCGCGCAACGAGATCGGACCGCGCACGTGCAGCTTCTGTGTGGAGATGCCCATCTCGGCGCCCAGGCCGAACTGCGCGCCGTCGGTGAAGCGGGTCGAGGCGTTCACGTACACGGCGGCCGCGTCGACCTCGCGGACGAAGCGGCGCGCGGCCTCGAGGTCGCCGCTGACGATCGCCTCGGAGTGGCCGCTGCCGAAGGTCGCGATGTGGTCGATGGCCTCGTCGAGCGAGTCGACCACCCGGACCGCCATCTTGAGGTCGAGGAACTCGGTCTCGTAGTGCGTGCGGTTGGCCCGCTTGAGCGTCTGGTCGGGCACGAGCTCGCTCGTCGGGCGGTCGACGACGAGCTCGACGCCGCGGCGCTGGAGCTCGGCCACGACCGGCGGCAGAAACCGCGGCGCGACCGCGCGGTGCACGAGCAGGGTCTCGGCGGCGTTGCACACCCCGGGCCGCTGGCACTTGGCGTTGACCGTCACGGCGAGCGCCATCTGCACGTCGGCGGCCGCGTCGACGTAGACGTGGCAGTTGCCGCCCGCGGCGGCGATGACGGGCACGCGGCTGTGCTCGGCGAGCAGTTCCTTGAGGTCGTCGCCGCCGCGCGGGATGACGACGTCGATGAGCTCCTTGAGCGCGACGAGCTCGAGCAGCACCTCGCGCGGGCCGGGCACGAAGGTCACGGCCTCGACCGGCAGCCCCGCCTCGAGGATCGCGCCCTGCACGACCTCGGCCAGCATGCGGTTGGAGTGCTTGGCGGCGCTGCCGCCGCGCAGCACCGCGGCGTTGCCCGACTTGAGGCAGAGCGCGGCGGCGTCGACCGTCACGTTGGGCCGCGCCTCGTAGACGACGGCGACCACGCCGAGCGGCACGCGCAGGCGCGTGAGCTCGAGGCCGTTGGGCAGCCGGCGACCCTCGTCGATCTCGCCCACGGGGTCGGGCAGCGCCGCGATCTCGCGCACGCTGCGCGCCACGTCGCGCAGACGGTCCTCGTCTAGGTAGAGACGATCGACCAGGGCGGCGCTCAGCTTGCCGGCGCGCGCCAGCGCGACGTCTTCGGCGTTCTCGGCGAGGATCTCGCCGGCGCGCCGGTCGAGCGCCTCGGCGATGAGCACGAGGGCCTCGTCCTTGTCGGCGCGCGACAGCGCCGCCAGCGCGCGCGACGCGGCCTTGGCCTTGCGGACCTGTTCCTCGACCGTCACGTGTCCTCCTCGTCGATCAGCACCAGATGGTCGCGATGCACGACCTCTTCGCCGGCGTGCGGCACCAGGCGACGCGCCTCGGCGCTGCGCAGACCGGCGACACGGCGCAGGTCGCGCGCCCCGATCGCGGCCAGGCCGCGGGCGATCTCGCCGCGCCCGGGGCGCACGACCGAGACCGCGTCGCCGGGCGCGAAGACGCCGTGCACCGCGGTGACGCCGACCGGCAGCAGGCTACCGCCGGCCTCGGCCAGCGCACGCGCCGCCCCGTCGTCGACCTCGAGCGTGCCGCGTACCGGCTTGGCGTAGCGCAGCCAGAGCTTGAAGGCCGAGTCGTCCTTGCGTCGCGCCGGCGCGGTCGTGCCCACAGGGCGTCCGGCCAGGGCGTCGGCGATCACGCCTTCGCGCGCCCCGCGCGCGATCACGGCACGTACGCCGGCGCCGGCCGCCATGAGGGCGGCCGCCGTCTTGCCGCTCATGCCGCCGGCGCCGCGCTTGGTCGAGCGCCAGCTCACACCCGCAAGGTCGCCGTCGCCGCCGAGCACGGCGATCGGCCGGGCGTCGGGGTCGCGCAGGGGGTCGGACGTATACAGGCCGTCGCGGTCGGTGAGCAGCAGCAGCAGGTCGGCGCGCAGCATGATCGCCACCTGGGCGGCCAGCACGTCGTTGTCGCCGAAGCCGATCTCGTCGGTCGCCGTCGTGTCGTTCTCGTTGACGACCGGCACGATGCGCCAGGCGAGCAGGCGGCGCAGCGTGGCGCGCGCGTTCACGTAGCTCGTGCGCTGGGCGAAGTCGGTGCTCGTGAGCAGCACCTGCGCCGCGGTCAGGCCGTGACCGGCGCAGAGGCGGGCGTAGGCGGCGAACAGGCGGCCCTGGCCGACGGCCGAGGCCGCCTGCAGCTCGGCCATGCGCTCGGGCCGCTCGCGCAGGCCGAGGGCGCTCTGCCCGCAGGCGATCGCCCCGCTCGAGACCACGACCACCCGATGGCCCTCGCCGGCGAGGGCGGCCACCTCGGCGACGCGCGCGGCCAGCACGGCGCGACGCAGCCGCCCGCGGCCGTCGGCCACCGTGCTCGACCCCAGCTTCACGACGACGGTCTTCATGTCCCCATTCTACTCAGTACGCCGGTCGACCCGGTCGCTGCCGCATGGTCTCACGCCAGCACGAACTCGGCGGCGCCGATCACGATCGTGTCGCCGTCGAGGGCGCCGGCGCGGCGCAGCGCCTCGGACACGCCGGCGCGCTCCATCACGTCCTGCAGGTAGCGCACGGCCTCGTCGTTGCTCAGCTCGGCCTTGGCGACGAGCCGCTCCAGCACGCGCCCGTCGACGCGCCACGAGGCGCCCTCGCGCCGCACGGTGAAGTCGCCGATGCGACCCTCGGCCGGGCGCAGCACGACGGGCTCGGCCTGGTCGACCATCACCGGCTCGGGCGTGGCGCGCTCGATCACATCGCCGAGGGCGCGCCGCAGCTCGTCGAGCCCCCGGCCGGCCGCGGCCGACGCCACGACCACGTCGCCGCCGACCAGCGCCGCGTCGGGCGCGAGGGCCGCGGCGACCGCGGCGACCTCGTCGTCGTCGATCAGGTCCGCCTTGTTCAGGACGATCAGGCCGGGGCGCGCGGCGAGCTCGGCGCGAAACGCGCCGAGCTCGCCGCGCACGGTGGCCACGGCCTCGCGCGCGGCCTCGGCGCCGAGCGCGCCGTCGACCACATAGACGAGCACGGCGGTGCGCTCGATGTGGGCCAGGAACCGGTCGCCGAGCCCGCTGCCGGCGCTCGCCCCCTCGATCAGGCCGGGGATGTCGGCGAGCACGACGACCCGCTCCCCCAGGCTCATCGTGCCGAGGTTGGGCTCGAGCGTCGTGAACGGATAGGCCGCGACCTTAGGGTGGGCCCGCGTGAGCGCCGCGAGCAGCGACGACTTGCCGGCGTTGGGCAGCCCCACGAGACCGACGTCGGCGAGCAGCTTGAGCTGCAGGGTGAGCCACTCCTCGTCGCCCGGCAGGCCCTTCTCGGCGAAGCGCGGCGTGCGTCGCGTGGGCGAGACGAAACAGACGTTGCCGCGGCCGCCCTCGGCGCCGCGCGCCGCCAGATAGCGCTGGCCCTCGCGGGTGAGGTCGGCGAGCAGGGCGCCGTCGGCGTCGCGCACCTCGGTGCCGACCGGCACCTCGACGACGGTCGTCTCGCCGGCCTTGCCGTGGCGGTTCTGCCCCATGCCGTGGCCGCCGCGCTGGCCGCGGAAATGCACCTTGTGACGGAAGTAGGCGAGGTCGCGGTACTGGCGACTGGCGACGATCACGACGTCGCCGCCCGGGCCGCCGTTGCCGCCGTCGGGGCCGCCGCGCGGCACGTGCTTCTCGCGCCGGAAGCTCACCGCCCCGGCCCCGCCGCTGCCGCCGCGGACGTTGATGGTCGCGTGGTCGCTCAGCATGGGGACGACACCGGCCTCGACGGCCGGAGCGAGGCGCTAGGCCTCGGGGACGATCGAGACGACGCGGTCGCTGCCGCTGCGCCCGAACTGGATGCGGCCCGTGGTGCGGGCGAAGATGGTGTGATCGACGCCGATGCCGGCGCCGACGCCCGGACGAAAGCGGGTGCCGCGCTGACGGACGATGATGGAACCGGCCGGCACGACCTGGCCCGCGAAGGCCTTGACGCCGAGCCGCTTGGCTTCGGAGTCGCGGCCGTTGCGGCTGGTGCCGGCGCCCTTCTTATGAGCCACTCTTTTTCTCCTTCTGGCCGGCGATGTCGATCGCGTCGATGTCGAGCTTGGTCAGCCGGCTGCGGTGGCCGTGCGACTTTTTGAAGGTCGACTTCGGCCGGTACGTGAAGACGTCGATCTTGTCGCCCAGCAGGTGCTCGACGACCGTCGCCTTGACCTTGGCGCGGGCCGTCTTGCCGGCGTGCATCTCGCCGCTTTCGTCGCGCACCGCGAGCGGCACGAGCTCGATGTGCGCGCCCTCGTCGGCAGCGACGCGATCGACTACGATCGAGTCGCCTTTCGCCACTTTGTACTGCTTGCCGCCGACTCGCACGATGGCGTACGGCGCGGAGGTGTCAGTCATGCCTTCTCCCGTAAGACAACGGCCAACTATGCTAGACGATACCCGGCGGGCCGTCAACGCGACCCGGCTGCGGCGGCGGCGCGGTCGCGGTAGACCGGCCGTTCGCCCAGGGCATCCGTCGCGGAGCGCGCGGGCCCGCCGCCTGCGGCGGCGGGCCCGCGCACCCGTCACGACACGATCACACCCATGGCGCCGGCCCGGGTGAGCGAGGTGATGCGCACCTTGCGCTTCTCGCCCAGGGCGCGCCGGCCGTTCAGCACGATCACCTGATAGCCGCCGACGTGGGCGACGGCGTCGCCCGGGCTGTAGGTCAGGGCGTACTCGAGCTCGACCGTCACCTCTTCGTCCTCGCGCACCGGGATGCGGTGCGACTCGACCGCCTCGAGCGAGCCCTCGGCGACGATCCGGTACGTCTCGATCGGCAGATAGCGCGAGCCCTCGAGGAAGATCCGCTTGCCGGTCCCCCGCTCGAGGCGCTTCACGCGGCCGCCGACGGTGAGCCGCTCGGCGACCGCGGTGTTGACCTCGATCAGCAGGGCGCGCGCCTGCGTGTCGGCCGCGTGCTCGCCGAGCCGGCGCTCGATCGTGATCGCCATGGTCTCGGCCGACAGCACGCGCGCCTTGCCCTCGCAGACCGGGCAGGTCTGGGTGAGGATGCCGCGCGCCCCGTCGGTGATGTTCTGGCGCGTCATCTCGACCAGGCCGAGCGGCGAGATCTCGACGACGTAGGTCTTGGTGCGGTCGGTGGCAAGCTCGGCCTGGAGCTTGGCCAGCACCGCCTCGCGGTTGCGGGCGTACTCCATGTCGATGAAGTCGATGATGATGATGCCGCCGATGTCGCGCAGCCGGAGCTGGCGCACGACCTCGCGGGCGGCCTCGAGGTTGTTGCGCGTGATCGTGTCCTCAAGGCCCTTGCCGCCGGTGAAACGGCCCGTGTTCACGTCGATCACGGTAAGCGCCTCGGTGTGGTCGATCACGAGGTTGCCGCCGCTCGGCAGCGGCACCCGACGCTCGAGGGCGCGCGCGATCTGCTCCTCGATGCCGTGCGCCTTGAACAGGGCCTCGTCGCCGTCGTAGAGCTTGACGCGGGTGGCCAGCTCGGGCGCGACCTTGTCGAGATAGGACACGAGCTCCTTGCGGCGCTTCTCGCCGTCGACGAGCACGGCCGCGAACGACTCGTCGTACAGGTCGCGAGCGACCTGGAGCGACACGTCGGCCTCGGCGTAGACGAGACCGGGCGCCTTGACCTTCTCGGCCTTGGCCTTGAGACGGGTCCACAGGCGCGAGAGGAACCGCAGGTCGCCCTTCATCTCCTCGACGCTCTTGCCCTCGGCCACGGTCCGCACGATGAGACCGGCGTCCTTTGCCTTGAGCGACTTGCAGAGGTCGCGCAGACGGTCGCGCTCGTCGGTCGGCAGGCGGCGCGACACGCCCACGCCGGAGCCGCCCGGCACGTAGACGAGATAGCGGCCGGCCAGCGAGAGCTGACCGGTGAGGCGCGCGCCCTTGCTGCCCATCGGGTCCTTGGAGACCTGGACCAGGACCTCCTGGCCCGGCTTGAGCATCTGGGTGATCTTGCGCGGCCGCTTCTCGCCGTCCTCGGGGTCGGCGACGTCGTCGACGTACAGGAAGCCGTTGCGCTCCAGGCCGATGTCGACGAAGGCCGCGTCCATGCCGGGCAGCACGTTGTCGACCTTGCCGCGGTAGATGTTGCCGGCATACGAGCGTTTGCCGGGGCGCTCGATGTAGATCTCGGCCAGGCGGCCGTCCTCGACCAGGGCCACGCGCATCTCGCCGGCGTCCTCGCTCACGAGGATCTCCTTGTGACCCGGCAGGTCGGGCGTCACCCCGGTGTCCTTGGGCCGCCGCAGGCGGCCGCCGCGACGGCGTCCGACACCCTCGGTCGGCTCGGCCTCGCGAGTCTGCTCGCGGCCCTCGGCGACGGCGGTCGCCGGCTCGGCGGCCGGCTCGTCGCCCTGCCCGTTGCCGCCGCCGCGCCGGCGCCGCCTGCGACGGCGGCTCGCGCCGGCCTCTGCGGGCTCCTCGCCGGCCTCGGTCTCGTCGCCCGCAGGGAGCTCGGCCGCGGCCGGCCGTTCTTCCTTGGCAACGTCGGCGGCCGGCCCAGGCTCCGTGGCGGCAGGCACGGCCGCCGTCTCGGCGGCGCCGCTCTCGGCCTCGGCCGCGTCGGCGGTCTCGGCGGGCGTCTCGCCGTCGCCGTTGCGACGGCGATGCCGGCGCCCGCCGCGATGGCCGCGGCGCCGGCGCTTGCGGGCCTCGTCGCCCTCTTCGTCGCCCGCCGCTTCGTCGGTCTCCCGCGCCGCAGCCTCGGCGGTCTCCTCCGCCGCGGCCGCGGCCGTCTGCCGCACCGTCGTGACCGGTCCCTGTCCCGTCTCGGCCGACTGCTGTGACGTCGCGGCCGCTTGCTGCGGCGGCAGAGCCGCCGCGGCCGCGGCCGGCGGCTCGGCGGCGTCGGGCGCCACGCCGGCGCCGGCCGGCGCGGCCGGTGCGACGTCGGCGCTGGCCTCGACTTGCACCGGCGGGTCGCCGCCCTCGTCGGGCCGGGCCTCGGCCGCCGCCGCACCTCCGCGGCCGCGGCGGCCGCGGCGGCGGCGGCGCGTCGGCGCCACGTCGCGATCGGCGGCCGCGGCCGCCATCGCCTCGTCGGACACCGGTGTGGGCGACCGCTCCAGGAGCGCCTCGTCAGGCGCCGCCGAGGCCACGATCACGTCGCGCACCTCGTCGAGCGCGCTCGTCGCGACACCGGCCGGCGGCGCCACGGGGCTGCTTGCGGCCGCGGCGGTCGGCGCCGCCGCGGCACTCGCGCCCGCGGCCTGCGAAGCGGCGCCTGCGCCGCCCGGGGCCGCGTCGGTCGCCGCGGCCGCGCTGCGGCCGCGGCGACTCGGACGGCGCCCTCGCGTGCGGCGCGCGTGCAGCGCCGCCCAGGCGCCGGGCTCGGTCGCGCGGATCTCGGGGCCGTCCTCGCCGGCCTCATCGTCGTCGGCGGGGCCCGGTCCGGCCGGGGGCTGGGCGCCCTGCGGCGCCGCCGTCGCCGGCGGTTCCGTGTCGTACGGCGCAGCGGCCGCAGGCTCAGCGTTCTGCGGGGCGGCCGTCGCGGCCTCGCTGCTCTCGCCCGTGGTGGGCTGTGCCGTCTCGAGCGCGCCGTCGTTTGCGGCGGGCGCGCGTCGCGTGCGGGGCGCCCGGCGACGGGGCTTGGGTTCGTCACTCACTGGTCGTCATCTCCTTTGCGTCCGCGACGCTCGTAGCGCCGCCGGACGAAACATCTTCAGGCCGCGACGGGTGGCCGCGGCAGTAAACCTTTCCAGTCCACATGCGTGCGGACGAGGTCGAGCACGACGGGCTCGATCCCGAGGCGAGCGGCGAGCGCGGCGACGACCTCGTCGACACGCGCCGAGCCGTCCGGTCCGTAGCGCAACGTGAAGCAAACCTTCGTGGCCGCGCCGTGCGGTGACGACGCGAGACCACTGACGTACTTCTTCAAGTCGAAGGCGCGACTCCCTTTGGGCGAGTGCCGTTCGACCGGCAGCTCGGATGCGGCAGCGAGCTCGGCCAGCGCCGCTTCGACCGCGGCGGCCGGCGCCGTGACGCGACACTCGTAGGCGGCCGCGACCGGCTGCGGGCGCACGCGCGTCTCGGCCAGGGTGAGCCGCTCGAACGAGAAGCCGTCGGCCGCGGCCGCACGCAGCGCCCGCAGGCGCTCGCCGAGCGCCGCCGCCGCCGTGTCCTCGGCCACCTCGACCACGGCGAGCTCGTCGAGCGCCGCCGCGCCGGTCGGCAGCGGCAGCGGCAGCGACAGGCGCGGCTTGGGCCGCATGCCCTGCGAGAAGGCGAGCTCGATGCCGGCCCGTGCGAAGGTGCGCTGCACGACGCGCATGGTGTCGAGGTGCGAGATGTAGCGCGCCGGACCGCCGCGCGTGAAGCTCAGCAGCCACCAGCTCACCGCTCCACCCCGCTCGCGGTCGTGCCGCGCCCGGCGGTCATCGCCGGTCACCGCCGGCCACCAGGTCCATCTCGATCTCGCCACCGCACACGCCGCACGACGCGCAGGAGCCGCCGCGGCAGTCGGCGGTCGTCGTGCCGGCGTCGGCGCACGCCGCCTCGGCGCGCAGGAACGCGTCGTCGACGAGCGGGTCGACCGCCCGCCAGGGCAGCTCGTCGGCAGCGGCCCAGGCGCGGCCGCCGAGCTCGATGCCGAGCTCGTCGGCCGCGCGCCGCCACACGCCGGCGTCGAACGACTCGCTCCAGCCGTCGAAGCGCGCGCCGCCCCGCCAGGCGGCCTCGATGAGCGCCCCGACCTCGCGGCCGCCCATCGCCATCGTCGCCTCGACGAGCGAGGTCTCGACGTCGTGGAAACGCACCCTCACCTGGCGCGGCAGGCGCTGCCGCAGCAGGACCTGGCGGCGTCTGATCAGGCTCTCGCCGGCGAAGCCGGCACGCTCGAAGACGGTGTGGGCCTTGGGCACGAACGACGAGACCGCGAGCGACACGCGGGCCCTGCCGGGGGCGGCCGCGGCGGCGCGCTCGAGCGCCCTGCCGGCGAGGCCGGCGATCGCGGCGACGTCGTCGTCGGTCTCGCCCGGCAGACCGACCATGAAGTACAGCTTCAGGCCGCTGTAGCCGGCGCGGAACACCGCCCCGACGGCGGCGCTGAAGTCGTCTTCGTCGACACGCTTGTTGATGGCGTCGCGCATGGTCTGGCTGCCGGCCTCGGGAGCCAGGGTGACTGAGCCGCGCTGCTCGACGCCCAGGCCGGCGAGCACGACGGCGGCCGAGTCGACGCGCAGCGACGGCAGCGAGACGCGCACGTGCGGAAAGCGCTCGCGGATGCCCGCGATCGCCTCGCGCACGCCGCCGTAGTCGCACGACGACAGCGAGATGAGCGAGACCTCGTCGCAGCCAGTGGCGCGCAGGGCGCGGGCCGCCGCTTCGACCACCATGTCGGCCGGACGCTCGCGGACCGGCCGGTACCACACGCCGGCCTGGCAGAAGCGGCAGCCGGCGGTGCAGCCGCGCATGACCTCGATCACGGCGCGATCGTGCACGCCCTCGATCAGCGGCACGAGCGGCGCCGTGAGCGGCGCCGTGAGCGAGAAGCCGGTGAACACCTGGCGCGCCACGCGACCCGCGCCGCGATCGGCCGGCAGCCACACGCCGGGCACGGCGGCCAGGCGGCGCAGACGGGCGGCCCTGCCGGGCGCCTCGAGGGCCGCGACCAGGTCGTCGACGCGGCCCTCGGCCTCGCCCACGAAGAAGGCGTCGAAGAACGGCGCCAGCGGCAGCGGGTTGGCGGTGCCGGGGCCGCCGCCCAGCACGATCGGGTCGTCGTCGCCACGCTCGGCGGCGTGCAGCGGCACGCCGGCCAGGTCGAGCATCTCGAGCACGTTGGTGTAGGTCAGCTCGTGCTGGAGCGTGAAGCCCCACAGGTCGGCGGCGCGCACCGGAGCGCCGCTCTCGAGGCTCCAGAGCGGCACGCCGCGGGCGCGCATGAGCGCGGCCATGTCGGGCCACGGGCAGTAGGCCCGCTCGGCCGCGGCCGGCGAGGTGTCGTTGATCTGGGCGTAGAGGATCTGCAGCCCGAGGTTGGCGATCCCGATCTCGTAGACGTCGGGATACGACAGCACCACGCGCGGCCGGCCGGCGGGCTTGTGGCGGGCGTGAAACTCGCCGCCGACATAGCGCCCGGGCCGGGCGACGCGCGCGAGGAGGTCGGTCAGCTGCTGCGGGCGGTCCTCACGGGGTGAGTCCTCTGGCAATCTTCTCAAACTTTCCGAGTTGGCTGGCGAGCCGCGGGAACCGGCTCGCCGTGAGCGGTGCTCCACTTTCGAAGTAGAGCACCGCGGATCGACCGATGGCCTCGGTGCCGGCGTAGCCCACGCTCGCCTTCATGGCCCAGCCCAGGCCGGGCACGTAGTCGACGGCGTACCGCGCCAGGGCGCGCATGCCGAAGCCCGACATGATCACGCCGAGCATCTCGACGGTGCGCTGCAGGTCGGGTTTGTACCCGTAGGCGGCGCCGATGCGCAGCACCATCTTGAGCTGGTTGACGGTCATGACCGGCATGTCGGCGCCGGGCAGGAAGATGACGGCGCCGACCACGGCGTTCTGGCGAGCGGTGGCGTCGATCGTGTGCTGCACGACCGCGGGACGCAGGGCCGGCAGCGCCGCGGCCAGCGCGACGCCGTCCTGGCCGGCGGCCTGGGCGATGCGTCGCGCCAACACCGACTTGCCGGCCGGCGTGCCGCGCGTGTGCAGCACGAGCTCGCGGCTCGACAGGCCGGCGAGGGTCGTGAAGGCGTGGCGGTCGAGCGCGACGGCCTCGGTGTCGCGCACGGCGGCGACCACGGCCGGCACCTGCGTGGCCCGGCAGAAGGCCACGGTCGGCCCGAGCTCGGGACGCACGGGCGCCTGGGCGTCTTCGAGGAATACGACGACCGACCAGCGCGCGAGCGCCTCGGGGCGGGTCGGAAAGTCGCCGCGCTCGAGCACGTCGAAGGCGCGGCTCAAGCCGCCGCTCGCGTCGTCGGCGCCGGCCGACAGCATGCGGGCGGCGTCGGCCAGCAGGTCGGCCGAGCCGACCAGGCAGATACGGCTCGCACTCGGCGTGTGTTTGCGCACGTCGGCGAGGGCCTTGAGGACGGTGCGGACGTTGCCCGCCTTGAGGATGCTGCGCACGTCGCCTAGCGCCATGTCAGTCGCTTCCCGCCAGCCGGCCCCGCAGATGGATGCTCTCGAGGAGGCCGACCAGCATCAGGTCTGTGATCAGTGCCGCGCCGCCGTAGCTGATGAACGGCAGCGGGATGCCGGTGATCGGCATGATACCAATAGTCATTCCGATGTTCACGAACACCTCAAACAGGAAGATCGCGGCGATCGTGCCGGCGATCATGCTGCCGTAGAGGTCGCGCGAGATCGTCGCGATGCGCAGGGCGCGCCAGATGATCACCCCGAAGAGCAGCAGCAGCAGGGCCGCGCCGACGAAGCCGTAGCGCTCGCCGATGACGGCGAAGATGAAGTCGGTGTGGTGCTCGGGCAGGAAGTCGAGCACGGTCTGGGTCGACTGGTTGCCGCGACCGCGCAGCGCGCCCGAGCCCACCGCGATCAGCGACTGCGTGAGGTTGTAGCCCGAGCCCTGCGTGTTGCGGCCGGGATGCAGGAACACCGTCAGGCGCTCCATCTGATAGCCGTGCACGAGGTGCAGGCCGACCGCCGGCAGCACCTTCAGCACCAGCACGGCCAGTCCGGCGGCCGCGCCGAAGAGCGTGGCGAAGTGCGTCCACGAGGTGCCGTAGAAGAGCAGCAGCGTCAGCGTGAGCACGATGAACACCATGGCCGTGCCCAGGTCGGGCTGGGCGAAGACGAGGGCCGCCGGCAGGGCCACGTAGGCGAGCGCCAGCACCGTCATGCGGCGCATGCCGATGTTCTGCAGCCGGTCGGTCAGAAAGGCCGCCAGGGTCACGGTGACGATCACGAGAGCGAGCTCGGAGGGCTGGAACTTGACGAAGCCGAGCGACAGCCAGCGCCGCGAGCCGCGCGTGACCGGACCGAGCGCGAAGACCGCCGCGATCGACAGCAGCACGAAGGCGTAGAGCGGCCACTGCCAGCGCCGGAAGAGCTCGTAGTCGAGTCGCGAGAGCACGATCAGCGCGGCGATGCCGGCCACGGCGTAGATCACCTGGGAGCGCGCGTAGTAGCTCGGCGTGGCTGTGTCGTAGCGCGTCGCGAAGTAGACCATGGTCACCCCGTACACGAGCAGGCAGACCATCGCCGCGAGAAGCAGGTAGTCGAGGTGACGCAGGTAGGCGCGCAGGTCCATGGCGTCAGTCCCGCCTCGTGCCGATGATCGACTTCGCCGTCATCGCTCAGGCGTGCGTGGCTTCGCTGCGCGCCTAGTCACTGTGCACGACGCCGGTCGACTGCGTGGCCTTCACGTGGAACAGGGCGTCGTAGATCATGCGGGCGGCCGGGGCGGCGCTCACGCCGCCGTGGCCGCCCTGCTGGATCATGACGACGACCACGTACTTGGGGTCGCTGGCCGGCGCGAAGCTGCAGTACCAGGCGTAGTCGCTCTGGCCGAAGACCTGGGCCGTGCCGGTCTTGCCGGCGACCTGCACCGGATAGTGACCGAACACCGCATACGAGGTGCCGTTCGGCGTGCTCGCGCCCTCGTGCAGCGCGTTCTGGATCACGCTCAGGGTCTCGCTCGAGATGCCGAGCCGCCTGGGCTTGGCGTAGGGCACCGTGCGCACGAGGGCGCCGTGCGTGTCGAGGATCCGTGCCCCCAGGTGCGGGGTGACCTGGTAGCCGCCGTTGGCGATGGCGGCGTAGACCACTGCGGCCTGCATGGGCGTCGCCTCGAGGTTGCCCTGGCCGATCGCCAGGTTGATCGAGTCGCCCGGCTTCCAGATCTCGTCGACGCGCCAGCTGTCCGGGTAGGCCTTCTTGTAGGCCGCGCTCGAGTACGTCGCCTTCTTCCACTCCGGCGTCGGCACCAGGCCGGCCACCTCGCCGGGCAGGTCGATGCCGGTCGGGCGCCCCAGGCCGAGGCGCTTGGCCCAGTCCTCGAGACCCTCGCCCTTCTGCCGGTAGAAGTCGTAGCCGACGTTGTAGAAGAACACGTCGCACGACTGCGCAAGGGCCTGGGTGATGTCGATCGGACCGAAGCTGCTCGGATAGGTCCAGTCCTTCCAGGTCAGCCCGCCGGTGGTGTGCGGCGGCGTGAAGGTCGGGCCGCAGTCGATGATCGTGCTCGGCGTGAGAACGCCGTTCTCGAGGGCGGCGACCGAATCGATGACCTTGAACGTGGAGCCCATCGGGTACTGGCCCTGGATCGTGCGGTCGAGCAGCGGCGTGGTCTTGATGTCGAGCTTCTTCCAGTGCTTGTTGGACAGGCCGCCGACGAACCAGTTCGGGTCGAAGGTGGGCTCGCTCGCCATCGCGATGACTGCCCCGGTGTGGGCGTCGAGCACGACGGCGGCGCCGCCGTCGGCGGCGAGCTCGCCGTTCGCGTGGGCCGTGTCGATGCCGTAGTTCACGGCGTTCTCGGCGGCGCGCTGCACCTTGGCATCGATCGTGAGCTGGAGGTTGTCGCCGGCCTGCGGCAGGGTGCCTCCGGGCACCACCTGCTTGGGCTTGCCGCTGGCGTCGACCTCGACCCGCACCGAGCCGTTCACGCCGCGCAGCCAGCGGTCGTAGGTGTACTCGACCCCGGACTGACCGACGATGTCGCCGGCCCTGTAGCCGTGGTACTGCGATTCGGTGAGCTCCTGCTGGCTGATCTCGCCGAGCTGGCCGAGAAAGTGCGCGCCGAGGTCGCCCATCGGGTAGTCGCGCAGGTAGTTCTGGCGCACTTCGACGCCGGGGTACGACTCGGTGTGCTCGAGCAGGTACGACACCGTGAGCCGGCTCGTGTCCTGCTTGACCGTCACGAAGTCGTACTGCAGGCCCTCGCCGGCTTCGATCTGCTTCCAGGATGCGCCCATCTGACGCACGAGCGCCTGGCGCACCTCGTAGGGGTGCATGTTCAGCAGCTTCGCGAGGCGCACGACGAGGTGGCTGAGCTGCCCGGCCGGCACGTCCATGGGCCGGATGCCGACGGCCAGACCCGGGCGGTTGTCGACCAGCACCTTGCCGGTGTCGTCGAGGATAGTGCCGCGCGGCGCCAGCACGGTGACCGTGCGCAGCCGGTTGTCGTTGGCCTGGGCGACGTACTGCTGGGCCGACAGGATCTGCAGGAACCAGAGGCGGAAGACGATGATGCCGATCAGGCAGACGGCGAGCGTGGCGAGCAGCAGCACACGCAGTGCGACCGACGGCGGCTGCACCACACGGTCGCCGCGCACCGTGCGGATCCAGTGGCGGTCGGCGCCGGGCCGGCTACGTCTCTGATATCCGGGCATGCCGCTCTCCCTTCAGCCACCACCGCGTCGCCACGTAGAGCGGCACGGCCAGCAGGCAGTTGAGGATGAGGACGGGGACGAGCCAGTGGTCGAACAGGTACACGAGCGGCGCCTCGCGGCCCAGCAGGAACTGCGAGACCAGCGAGATGCCCCCGGCGATGAGCGTGCCGACGAACACCGACACGATCGGCGCCACGTTCGGCGACAGGTCGGCCGTCTCGGCGTAGCGACCGGCCAGGAAGCCCACCGCGATCAGCCCGAGCGAACGCACCCCGGGCGGCTCGAAGAGCGCGATCGACACGATGCCGCCGGTCACGAAGCCGAAGGTCGCACCGACCTCGGCGCCGCGCAGCAGGCCGACGGCCACCACGATGAGCAGGGCGAAGTCGGGGTTGGCACCGATGATGTGCACGTTGGCCGCGACGGCCGTCTGCAGCAGCGTGGCCACGAGCAGCAGCACCGCGAGACGGCCGAGCTCGAGGGCGATGTGCGGCCCTTCGATGGGCCGGTCGATGGCCGGCACACGCTGCCTCACTGCAGCACCACCATCACGAGGTCGAGGGTGTGGAAGTCGACGTACGGGGTGACGGCGATGCTCTGGTAGAGCTCGACGTCCTGCTGAGCCACAGCCGACACCCAGCCGATCGGGATGCCGCGGGTGAAGATCGAACCCCTCATGCCGCTCGTCACCACGACCTGGTGGGCGACGACCTTCTCGGAGCGGTCGACGTACTGCATGGTGACGTCGCCGGTCACGCTGCCGGCCACGAGGCCCTGGGCCCCGTTGGGCACGGTCATGGCGTCGACGTAGCTGTCCTGGTCGGTGATCAGGGTCACCTCGGAGGCGGCGGGCGTGACCGCCGAGACGCGGCCGACCAGGCCCTGGCCGTTCACGACGGCGTCGTTCACGTGCACGCCCTGGTCGCTGCCGGCGTCGATCGTGATGGTCGAGTACCACACGGTCGGCGAGCGCGCGATCACCCGCGCCTGGGCGAAGCGCGTGCCCTGCGGAAAGACCTGGTATCTGTGCATCATCGTGGAGATGCCCTTGAGCTCGGCCGCCTGCTGCTGGGCGACGAGCTCCTGGGCGAGCTGCGAACGGAGCTGCTGCACCTCGGCCCGCAGGGTACGGTTCTGGGACTGGGCGCTGAAGAGGTTGCTCACCCAGTTCCAGCCGCTGCGGAACGGCTGGATGATGCGCGCCGTACCCGATTGCAGCGGCGCGACGACGTGCATGGTCGTCGCCTCGACGCGGTGTACCGGTCCGTTCGACGACTCACGGAAGTACACCGTGAGCAGCGCGACGGACAGCACGACCAGGGTGACGACGACGATGCGTCGCCGCAGTGCGCGCTGACGAGCCACTAGGCGTGCGACGGGGTCACACCAGCCTGAGCGACGACGACGGAGTCGTTCGTCGGAACAGTCATCTGGTGGAGCCTAATACCGGCCTTTGGGCCTCGAGTTGCGCTTGCTGCGAGCAATGGCATCGAACTCCTCGAGGTATTTGCCGGACCCTACGGCCACGCAGGTGAGCGGCGACTCGGCCAGGTGGACCGGCATCTGCGTCTCCTGACGCAGGCGCTCGGGCAGTCCCTGGAGCAGCGAGCCACCGCCGGCCAGCATGATGCCGCGGTCCATGATGTCGCTGGCAAGCTCGGGAGGCGTCTTGTCGAGGGTCGCCTTGATGGCGTCCATGATCGCCTGGACGGGTTCGTCGAGCGCCGCCCGCACCTCTTCGGAGGACAGCACGATGGTCTTGGGCAGACCCGTCACGAGGTCGCGGCCGCGGATCTCGGCCTGCTCCTCTTGCGGCAGCGGGTGGGCGGAGCCGATCTCGAGCTTGATCTCTTCAGCGGTCTGGCTGCCGATGAGCAGCTTGTACTCCTTCTTGACGTAACTGATGATCGCCTCGTCGAGCTCGTCGCCGCCCACGCGGATGGACTGCGACACGACGATGCCGCCCAGCGAGATGACGGCCACCTCGCTCGTGCCGCCGCCGATGTCGACGATCATGTTGCCGGTCGGCTCGGCGACCGGCAGGCCGGCGCCGATGGCGGCCGCCATGGGTTCTTCGATCAGGCCGGTCCAGCGCGCGCCGGCGGAGTAGGTGGCCTCTTCGACGGCGCGCTTCTCGACGCCGGTCACGCCCGATGGCACGCAGATCACGACGCGCGGGTGAGCCCACTTGTTCTGGTTCACCTTGCGGATGAAGTGGCGCAGCATCTGCTCGGTGACGTCGAAGTCGGCGATGACGCCGTCTTTGAGCGGCCGGATGGCGCTGATCGAGCCGGGCGTGCGGCCCAGCATGCGCTTGGCCTCGGCGCCGACGGCATGGACTTCGCCGGAACGGTGGTCGATAGCGACGACGGACGGCTCGGAGAGCACGATGCCGCGGCCGCGGACGTAGACGAGGGTGTTGGCCGTACCGAGATCGACGGCGACGTCGCGCGCGCCGAAGCCCGTCAGGAAGTCGAAGAAACCGATGACGTGCTCCTTTCGCTCGGGTTCATCGGGTTCGACCATCCATACTACACGCCGCTCCGAGCGGAGCCAAACGACAATCGCCGGCCCGACCCACGGGCACGGGCCCGCCCGTTGCCCTGCCGGGCTACAGCCAGGCGAACGGCTGCACGCCGAACGTCGCGAGCGCGTCCAGCAGGAGCGCCACCGGCAGGCCGACCACGTTCCAGTAGTCGCCCGCGACCGCCGTGACGAGGGCCGAGCCGAGACCCTGGATGGCGTAGGCCCCGGCACGCTCGCGCCACTCCCCGCTTGCCACGTAGGCCGCGACCACCGCGGCCGGCAGCGGACGGAACGTCACCGCCGTCACGGCGTGGGCGGCGACCGAGCGCTCGCCGGCCCCGACCAGGCAGATGCCGCTGTAGACCTCGTGCGTGCGACCCGACAGCGCCTCGAGACAGGCCGCTGCCTCGGCCGGCGACGACGCCTTGCCGAGCAGCCGCTCATCGAGCACGACGATGGTGTCGACGCCGAGGACGAGGTGGCCGGGCGCGCGGCCTGCGGCCGCGCGCCCGGCCACCTCGGCGGCCTTGCCGCGCGCGTTCTCGACGACCGTGGCGACCGGGTCGCCGGGCACCACGGCCTCATCGTGGCGACTCGGCTCCACGCGGAACGGCACACCGAGCTGGTTCAGGATGGCGCGCCGCTGGGGCGAGCGTGAGGCCAGGGTCAGGAGCGGCTCGGGCTGCGTAGCGGGCGGTTTGGGCGACGAGGCGAACACCTCGGGCTGCGCAGCGGGCGGCTCGGGCGGCTGGACGGCCACGGGCGCGGGCGGGTCAGACGGGCGCGGCGGCCGGGACGCTCAGACGAGCTCGTGCTCGGCGAAGAAGAGGCCGATCTCGCGAGCCGCGCTCTCGGGCCCGTCGGAGCCGTGGACCACGTTCTGCTCCTTCGACAGCGAGAAGTCGCCGCGGATGGTGCCCGGCGCCGCCTGGGCAGCGTCGGTCGTGCCCAGCATGGCGCGCGCCACCGTGATCGCGTCGCGCCCCTCCCACACCATGGCGACGACCGGTCCCGAGGTGATGAACGCGACGAGCGGCTCGAAGAAGGGCTTGCCGACGTGCTCGGCGTAGTGCCGCGTGGCCAGGTCGCGATCGATCTGCAGGGCCTTCATCGCGCGCAGCGTGAAGCCGCGCTGCTCGAAGCGACGTACCACCTCGCCGACCAGGCGCAGGCGCACGCCGTCGGGCTTGACCATGATGAACGTGCGTTCCACGACTTCCACCGCTCTTTCTTCGTGCTTCAGCTCGTCTCGAGCCCGAAGGCCTGGGCCTGAGGGATCTGCTTCTCACAGTACGGACAGATGCGCCAGCCCGGCTCGACCGGCCGATGGCAGCTCGTGCAGACCTCGCGCAAGCGGCGCATGCAGTGCGGGCACACCAGAAAGTCGTCCTTCACCGGCGTCTTGCAGTAGGGGCAGCGGGTCTCGCCGTCGAGACGCTGCTCGAGCATGCGCATCTCGAGCTCGCGCTCGCGGGCGTCCTCGAGGTACTCGGGCGGCCGCAGGATGGCGTACACGAACAGGCCGAAGGGCCCGAAGACGAGGCCGGTGAGCACCGCCACGATGATCACGATGCGGTCGTCGATGCGGCGCCGAGCGTCTTTGAAGACCCAGTAGGCGCACGACAGCCAGACGACCGCGAGGAAGAACCAGAACATGAGGACGGCGAAGTGCCAGGTCGACGAGTGGAAGAAGTTCTTGATCGAGCCGAACGGGTCGGTGGAATCGGCAGCGGCGGCGAGCAGACGGCTTGGCACGTCCTCTCCTTCTCTCGCGGACGGGCGCCTTTTGGGCGGCGCACCGCCACGACATCGTTTGCATCCGCCCCGGGTCGGCCGACCGCCCCCCCGGGGACCCAGTCACGACCAGCCGGGCGGTCGTCGCGGCTCCGGCCGGCGGGCACCATCATACCCGAACAGGCGTGGCCGAAGAGCTTGCGCTTAGCTTCGCGACGCCCCCCGGCCAACCCTTCCCCGCGTCGGGCGAGGCCGGGGGCCGGGCGCTCGCCCGGCGCGCCTAGAGCACGTGGGTGACGACGTACGGCCCGAGCAGGTAGCCCACGAAGAAGGCGACGACCGCGGCGGCGGCCAGGAACAGCAGCCACAGGAGCAGTCGCACGATGAGACTCGAGGAGCTTCGGGCCACGGTACACGCCTCCACGGTCCAGCGGGTCGGACTAGCCGCGCGTACAGGTGACGTCCGGCTTTGAGCGACGACGACGGCGTCGCTCGAGGGCCCAGTATACCCTACCGGCGCAGGCAGACGGAGCGGCAGCCGGCGGCCGATCCGCTGCCGTCAGCCGAGCAGATCGGCGAGATCGGCGAGCAGGTACAGCGAGCCGGCGACGAGCACCGAGCCGCCGGCGCCGGCGAGGCTCCGGGCGAGGGCGACGGCGGCGTGCGGGTCGTCCTCGACGCGCACGTCGCCGTCGCCCGCGCCGGCCGCGCCGGCGACGGACCGCACGCGCTCGGCGAGAGCGTCGCCGCTCAGGCTGCGGGGCTCGCTCGCCCTGGTGCAGACGACGTGCTCGACGAGCGGGACGAGGCCGGCCAGCATCTCGTCGACCGCCTTGTCGGCCATCACGGCGAACACCCCGACGCGCGGCGCCGGCCGCTCGAGCGCACCGAGCGCGCCGGCGAGCGCCCGCACGCCGTCGGGGTTGTGGGCGCCGTCGGCGAGCAGCAGCGGCGCGCGGCCGGCCACCTGCAGCCGGCCGGGCACCGCCGTGACGGCCAGGGCCGCGCGGGCGGCGGCCGGCCCGAGGGCGCCGAGCAGCAGCCGGCAGGCGGCCACCGCCAGGCCGGCGTTGACCGTCTGGTAGCGCGCCGAGGTCGGCACGGCCAGGCCGCTGAAGCGCTCGCCGGCGACGGTCACCGAGAAGGCGGCGGGCTCTCCCTCGACCAGCACGTCGCGGCCGAGCAGGTGGGCGCGCGCCCCGGCCCGGGCGCAGGCCTGCTCGGCCGCCCCCTCGAGCCCTTCGAGCGGCCCGAACACGGCGTCGGCGCCGCGCCCGATCACCGCCGCCTTCTCGGCGAAGATCAGCTCGCGCGTGTCGCCCAGCACGGCGGTGTGCTCGAGCCCGATGGTGGTGAGCACGACGACCGGCGCGGCGAGCACGTTGGTGGCGTCGAGCCGGCCGCCGAGGCCGGCTTCGATCGCGGCCGCCTCCACCCCGGCGTCGCGCAGCGCCGCGAGGGCGGCCACGGTGAGCACCTCGAACTGCGTGACGTCGCCGAGCGCGGCGGGCAGACGGCCGCACTCGGCGCGCACCTGCTCGACGGCGGCGCCGAGCCGCTCGGGCGCGATCGGCCGGCCGTCGACGAGCACGCGCTCGTTGAAGCCGGTGATGTGCGGCGACAGGTAGGCGGCGGCGCGCAGCCCGCTCGCGCGCAGGATCGCCGCCGCGTAGCGCGTGGTCGACGACTTGCCGTTCGTGCCGACCACGTGGATCGCGCGGAACGTTCGCTCGGGGTGATCGAGGCGGGCGAGCAGCGCCGCGACGCGCTCGAGCCCGGGGCGCATGCCGAAGACGGCCAGCGAGTGCAGGTAGCCCTGCCAGTCGCCGCCGCGGCCGCCGCCGGCGCCCATCGCAGCCTCTCCTAGGAGAGGCCGGCGACGCGCCCCGCGAGCTCGTCGCGGTCGGCGCGATAGGCGGCGAGCTTGGCGCGTTCCTTGTCGATCACGGCCGCGGGAGCGCGCTCGACGAAGCCGGCGTTGGCCAGCTTGGCTTCGCTACGGCGCACCTCGCCGTCGAGCTTCTCGAGCTGGGCGCGCAGACGGCGCAGCTCCTCGGCGCGATCGACGGCCGGCGCCGCCACCTCGAAGCGGCCGCCGGGCACGAGCACGACCGCCGTGTCGGCGGCGCCGCCGGGCGCGATCGTGGCCGCGCCGTCGAGCGCGAGCGCGACGGCGCCGTCGATGGCCCCGCTTGGGGTGGCCGGAGCGTCGACGGCCGCCGCGGCAGCAGCCCCGGCAGGCTGAACGTCGCCCGGCGTCGCGAGCTCGACCTTGGCAAGCGCCCGGAAGGCGAAGGCGAAGGCGCCGTAGAGCGCCGGCGCGCCCGCGCCGTCGGGGTCGGCGGCGTCGGCCACGAAGGTCGCGCCGAGCACGGCGCCGGGCGCGATGCGGTGATCGGCGCGGTAGGAGCGCAGGGCCGCCACGGCGGCGCGCAGGCGGTCGAGGTCGGCCTCGTCGGCCGGCCGCCGGTCGCCGTCCGAGGCAACCGCGTAGCGGCCCTCGAGCAGCGGCGCCGCGCCGTAGTGGGCGGCGATCTCCTCGGTCACGAACGGCATGAAGGGGTGCAGCAGCCGCACGACGCCGTCGAGCACGTACATGGCGTGTCCGGCGGCGGCGGCGCGGGTGGCCGCGTCGTCGCTGTAGAGACGCGCCTTGACGAGCTCGAGGTACCAGTCGCAGACCTCGTCCCAGACGAAGTGGTAGAGCTCGTCGACCGCGACCGAGAAGCCGTAGCCGTCGAGCGCCTCGCGCACCGCCGCCGTGGCGCGCGCCAGGCGGCTCGTGATCCAGCGGTCGACGAGGTCGGCGTCGGAGCGGGCCGGCGCCGCGCCGTCGGCCGCGAGCAGCACGAGCCGCGCCGCGTTCCAGAGCTTGTTGGCGAAGTTGCGGCCCATCGCGATCTTCTCTTCGGAGAAGCGCACGTCCTGGCTGCTCGACATGAGCAGCAGACCGAAGCGCGTCGCGTCGGCGCCGTACCTGTCGATCATCTCGAGCGGGTCGATGCCGGTGCCGAGCGACTTGCTCATGCGGCGGCCGTCGGCCGCCTGGATCACCGAGTGGATGTAGACGTCGTGGAAGGGCACCTCGCCCCTGAACTCGAGGCCCATCATGATCATGCGCGCGACCCACAGGAAGATGATGTCGCGCGCCGTGCTGAGCACCGCGGTCGGATAGAAGTAGGCGAGGTCGGGCGTCTCGCCGGGCCAGCCCCAGGTGGCGAACGGCCACAGCGCCGAGCTGAACCACGTGTCGAGCACGTCGGTCTCGCGCCGCAGGCGGGCGCCGCCGCAGGCGGGGCACGTCTGCGGCGCCTGCTCGGCGACGATCGTCTCGGTGCAGCCCTCGCTCTCGCAGTACCACACCGGGAGCTGATGGCCCCACCAGAGCTGGCGCGAGATGCACCAGGGCCGCAGGTCCTCCATCCAGTCGAGGTAGACGCGGCCCCAGCGCTCGGGCACGAAGCGCACGCGGCCGTCGCGGACGGCCTCGATGGCCGGCCGCTTGAGCTCGTCCATGCGCATGAACCACTGCAGCGAGATAAGCGGCTCGATGTGGGTGCCGCAGCGCTGACAGGTGGCGACGCTGTGGGTGTAGTCCTCGACCTTCACGAGCGCGCCGGCGGCGCGCAGGTCGGCGACGACGCGCTCGCGCGCCGCGACGATCGGCAGCCCGGCGTACGGGCCGCCCGCGGCCGTGATGCGGCCGTCGGGGCCGATCGCCTGCACGGTCGGCAGCCCGTGATGGCGGCCGATGTCGAAGTCGGTGAGGTCGTGGGCCGGCGTGATCTTGAGGGCGCCCGTGCCGAACTCGGGGTCGACGCGCTCGTCGGCGATCACGGCGAGCTCGCGACCGAGGAGCGGCAGCACGGCCGTACGGCCGACGATGTCGCGATAGCGCGCGTCACCCGGGTTCACGGCCACCGCCGTGTCGCCGAGCATCGTCTCGGGCCGCGTCGTGGCGATCGTCACCGCGCCGCCGCCCTCGAGCTCGTAGCGCACGTGATACAGATGGCCGGCCTCCTCGACGTACTCGACCTCGAGGTCGCTGATCGCCGTGCCGCAGCGCGGGCACCAGTTGACGAGGTAGTGGTCGCGGTAGATGTAGCCCTTGGCGTGCAGCGCCACGAACACCTTCACGACCGCGGCGACGTAGCCCTCGTCGAAGGTGAAGCGCTCGCGCTCGTAGTCGCAGGCGCAGCCCAGCCGCTCGATCTGCCCGACGATCGTGTTGCCGTACTGCTCGCGCCAGGCCCAGACGCGGCGCACGAACTCGTCGCGGCCCAGGTCCTCTTTGGTGAGGCCCTCGGAGCGGAGCTGCTTCTCGACCACGTTCTGGGTGGCGATGCCGGCGTGATCGGTGCCGAGCAGCCAGCAGGCGTCGTCGCCCAGCATGCGCCGGTAGCGCGTCAGGACGTCCTGGACGGCGTCGTTCAAGGCATGGCCCATGTGCAGGTTGCCGGTGATGTTCGGCGGTGGGATGACGATCGAGTAGGGCGGGCGCTCGGGGTCGGGCTCGGCATGGAACAGGCGGCCGTCGAGCCAGCGGCCCATCCAGCGCGCCTCGACCGGCCCGGGCTCGAACCGTGTCTGGGTCTGCAGGTCGTTCGTGTCGTCGCTCATGCGCTCGCCGCCGTCGTGTCCGTTGGGGGTCGGCACAGTATACCCGCCCGTCCCGCGCACCGACGAGACGGGGGCGGCCCCTGGGCCGCCCCCGTCTCTCGGTCTTTCGAGGCTGCGGCGCTCGCGCGCCGGTCGCGCCCCGTCGCCTAGGCCGACTCCTCGCCGATCTGCAGGGCCGAGTCGTCGGCCTCGGTCACCAGGGTCGGGTCGAGGCCCTTCTCGATCGTCTCCTTGGTGATCACGCACTTGCGCACGTCGTGGCGCGAGGGCAGCTCGAACATCACGTTGAGCAGCGCTTCTTCGATGATCGTGCGCAGGCCGCGAGCGCCGGTCTGGCGCTCCTGGGCCTTCTCGGCGATCGACGCGAGGGCGTCGTCGGCAAAGACGAGCTCGATGTCGTCCAAGCTGAAGAACTTCTGGTACTGGCGCACGAGGGCGTTCTTGGGCTCGGTCAGGATGCGCACGAGCGAGTCCTTGTCGAGGTAGTGCACCGCCGAGACCACCGGCAGACGCCCCACGAACTCGGGGATGAGGCCGAAGTTGAGCAGGTCCTCGGGGCGCACCTTGGTGAAGATGTTGCCCACGTCGCGGTCGTCGGCCGAGACGATGTCGGCCATGAAGCCCACGCCCTGGCGCCCGACGCGATGCTCGATGATCTTCTCGAGGCCGGCGAAGGCGCCGCCGCAGATGAACAGCACGTTGGTCGTGTCGATCGTGAGGAACTCCTGGTGAGGGTGCTTGCGCCCGCCCTGCGGCGGCACGCTGGCCACCGTGCCCTCGAGGATCTTCAGCAGGGCCTGCTGCACGCCCTCGCCCGACACGTCGCGGGTGATCGAGGGGTTGTCGGCCTTGCGCGCGATCTTGTCGACCTCGTCGATGTAGATGATGCCGGTCTCGGCCTTCTTGACGTCGAAGTCGGCCGCCTGGATCAGCTTGAGCAGGATGTTCTCGACGTCCTCGCCGACATAGCCCGCCTCGGTGAGCGCCGTCGCGTCGGCGATGGCAAAGGGCACGTTGAGGATGCGGGCGAGGGTCTGCGCCAGCAGGGTCTTACCGCAGCCGGTGGGCCCGAGCAGCAGGATGTTCGACTTCTGCAGCTCGACGTCGCCGTCGGTCGCGCTCATCGCCTGGATGCGCTTGTAGTGGTTGTACACCGCGACCGAGAGGATGCGCTTGGCCTCGTCCTGACCGACCACGTAGTCGTTCAGGATGGCGTTGATGTCGCGCGGCTTGGGCAGCGTGTCGAGGTCGAGCGTCGCCGGCACGGCGAGCTCCTCGTCGATGATCTCGTTGCAGAGATCGATGCACTCGTCGCAGATGTACACGCCCGGTCCGGCGATCAGCTTCTTGACCTGACGCTGCGACTTGCCGCAGAAACTGCAGAGTAGCTGGTCGTTGCTGTCGATAGGTCCTGCCACGCCCACTCCTCCTATCGATGCGAGATGACGTCGTCGATGATGCCGTACTCCTTGGCCTCCTGGGCGGTCATGAAGTAGTCGCGATCGGTGTCCTTGGAGACCTTCTCGACGGGCTGTCCGGTGTGTTTGGAAAGGATCTCATCGAGCGTCTGACGCACCTGGATGACCTCGCGCGCGTGGATCTCGATGTCGGCCGCCTGGCCCTCGAACCCGCCGGCGAGCTGGTGGATGAGGATCTTGGCGTTGGGCAGCGCGAAGCGCTTGCCCTTGGCGCCGCCCGCCAGGATCAGCGCGCCCATGCTCATGCCGATGCCCACGCAGATCGTCGACACGTCGGGCTTGATGAACTGCATCGTGTCGTAGATCGCGAGGCCGGCGTACACGGAGCCGCCGGGGCTGTTGATATAGATGCTGATGTCCTTGTCGGGGTCGTCGGACTCGAGGTGGATGAGCTGGGCGACCACGAGGTTGGCGATGTCGTCGTTGACGGGCGTACCGAGAAAGATGACGCGCTCGTTCAGGAGGCGCGAGTAGATGTCGAAGGCCCGCTCGCCGCGGCTCGTCTGCTCGATCACCATCGGGACCAGTGGACTCAAGGTTCGCTCCTTTCGGTGCCCGGCCCGCGCGTTTGCCCGGGACATCGTGATCTTCGCTACTCGTCTGCTTTCTTCGGGCGCCGCTTGGGCGCCGCCTTGCCGGCCGCCTTGGCGCCGGACTTCGGGGCCTTGGGCGCCGCCTTGCCGGCCTTGCCGGCCTCGTCAGCCGCGGCCTCGTCGCTCGGTGCGGGCGCGAGGGCCACGGCATGCTCGACCAGGAAATCGACCGTCTTGGCGATGACCAATTCGTCGCGCAGCATGTTTTGCCTTCCGGACGCGTACACGTCGAGCACCAGCTGGTTCGGGTCGCGCTGCAGCAGCTCGGCGTCCTCCATTATGCGCGCCCTGAGCTCCTCGTCGGTGACTTCGATCTTCTCGGCGTCGCGGATGGCCGCAAGCACGAGACCGCGGCGCACCTCGGCCTCGGCCCGTGGCCGCAGCTCGGCCTCGACCTCTTCTTCGGTCTTGCCGAGCGCCTCGAGGTAGCCGGCCATCTCGAGGCCGCGCTCGCCGATCGTCGACTCGAGCTCGTGGAAGAGCGCGTGGGCCTGGCGGTCGATCATCGCCGAGGGGATGCTCACCGTCGCGTTCTCGACGGCCTTCTCGATGACCCGGCTGCGGTACTCGCGATCGACCATCTGCTCGCGCGCCTTGGTGAGACGCTCGCGCATGTCGTCGCGCAGGGCGGCCAGCGTGTCGAACTCGCTCGCCTGCTGGGCGAACTCGTCGTCGAGCGCCGGCACGACCTTCTCTTTGATCTCCTTCATGGTGACGCTGAAGGTGACGTTCTTGCCCTGCAGCTCCTCGGCCTGGTAGTCGTCGGGAAAGACGATGTCGAACGTCGTGCTCTCCCCCGCCGCGAGGCCCTCGAGGTGCTCCTCGAAGCCCGGGATGAGGTTGCCCTGGCCGACCTCGAGCATGTAGTCGTCGGCCTGCGCGCCCTCGAGCGGGGCGCCGTCGAGCGTGCCGGCGAAGTCGATCTGCACGAAGTCGCCCTTGGCGGCGGCCCGGCCCTCGACCGGCCCGAGGCTGGCGAAGCGCTCCTGCAGCATGGCGAGCTGGGCCTCGACCTGGGCGTCTGACACCTCGGCCGCGTCCTTGACGACCTCGAGGCCGGTGTACTGCCCGAGCGTGGGCTCGGGGCGCACCTGCACCTTGGCCGTGAAGGCGAAATCCTCGTGGCCGGTGAAGTCGCCGAAGTCGATCTCGGGCTGCGACACCGGGTCGATGTCGGCCTCGTCGATGGCGCTCTCGTACCACTCGGGCAGAAAGTCGTTCAGGGTCTGGGACAGGACGTAGTCCTGACCGAGCCGGTTCAGCACGATCTGGCGCGGGACCTTTCCCTTGCGAAAGCCGGGCACGTTGGTCTCGCGTTGCAGGCGCGACATGGTGCGCTCGACCTTGGCTTCGACGTCGTCGCGCGGCACCTCGACCGCCAGCTCGACCTCGTTCTCGGCAACCGGCTTGACCTCTGTCTTCACTTTGGAGTCTCCGTCGTAGTCTTCGAGTTCTTGCCCCCGCCGTTCGAACGGCGAATCCCGTTCGGGCGCTGAGTGAATGGGGCCGAAACGACTGGTGCGGGTGAGAGGACTTGAACCTCCACGGGCTTTGGCCCACCAGATCCTAAGTCTAGCGCGTCTACCAGTTCCGCCACACCCGCGGGCGTTTCGGGACGCGGGAGGTGCTGGGGTGAGGGACGGGATTCGAACCCGCGACCGCCAGGGCCACAACCTGGAGCTCTACCAGCTGAGCTACCCCCACCACGGTTCCGCCGACCCTTGTGGCTCGCCGTCTCTCGTGGGAAGCGCCTCCCCATGCGAGGCGGCGAGTAAGGATAGCACGTCGCCTGGGGCGGCGCGAAAGCGCCGGCGACGCCCTCGACAGCGAAACGCTAGCTGGCCTGGTCGGGCAGCCGTCTGATCGTCTTCACCGCCTGCGAGGCGACGCGGAAGACCTTCTCGGGTCCGGTCCCCTCGTGCCCGCGGGACAGAAAGTCGACGAAGTCTCCGTGGTCGTTATCCTCGAAGGAGTCGGCTTCGACGGTGACCGAGTCAACCTTGACCGAGTCTTCTCCCCAGCCGGGTTTGAGGTCCAGCTTGAACTTGGCCATCGTTTCTCCCCTGGCTCGCGGTATGTCGACCAAGCCTACATCACGGAGGCCAGGTCGCCTGAGAAGCCCCGCGTGCGCGGGCGTCGACGTCGCGTGATCGTGCCGAGCGGCAGCACCGGGCAAGGCAGCCCCCCACAAGGCATCACCCGCGACGCAGCGCCACAAGGCAGCGCCCATGGAGTCTCTGGCGCGCCCGGCAGGATTCGAACCTGCGACCCTCGGATTAGAAGTCCGACGCTCTATCCGGCTGAGCTACGGGCGCACATGCCGCGGCAACGCGGACGGAAGGTGAAGATGGAGCGGGAGACGGGCCTCGAACCCGCGACCCTCAGCTTGGAAGGCTGATGCTCTAGCCAACTGAGCTACTCCCGCTCACTTTGTGCTCCGCCTCGAGCGGCTCAGGCCAGCGTGACTGCGTCGCGCGCCTAGTCCCGCTCACTTTGTGCTCCGCCTTGAGCGGCTCAGGCCAGCGTGACTGCGTCGCGCGCCTAGTCCCGCTCGTGCGACGGGATGCCTGGTCGGGACGGGCGGATTCGAACCGCCGACCCCCTGCTCCCAAAGCAGGTGCGCTACCAGGCTGCGCCACGTCCCGCGCCTTGCGGCGCAGTATACCACCCGGCTCGCCGGAGCCCGGGCGGCAGGGAGAGCCCGGGCAGCGGCGAAGTCTGGCGCGAGATGGAGCCCAGCGTCATCGTCTATCGCCACGGGCGTCGGGTCGACGACCAGTGGACGTTCGACCAGGCCGCCAGCGAGTGCCGCGAGCCCGACACGTTCGTCTGGATCGACCTGCCCCAGCCCGACGCGGGCGCCCTCGGCCGCCTGCAGAAGGTCTTCGACCTGCATCCGCTGGCGATCGAGGATGCGACGCAGCCTCGGCAGCGCCCCAAGATAGACCAGTACAAGGGCTTCTTCGCGCTCGTCGCCTACGCGGCCGAGCCCGACACGTCGCACGTGGATCTGCGCCAGGTAACGGCCTACGTGTCGCGCGACTACGCGATCACCGTGCGCCACGACGGCAACGACGGTCTGGCCGACCTGCGCGACCGGATCGACAGCGCCCCCGACCAGCTCGAGCGGTTCGGTGGCGGCTTCTTTGCCTACGCCCTGCTCGACCAGGTGGTCGACGGCTACTTCGGCGCCGTGGACGCGCTGCAGGACCGCCTGGAGCAGCTCGAGGAGCGCCTGATCTACGGCGCCCAGGCGACGAGCGGCGGCGGCCTTGAGCCCGCCTTCGCGGCGCGCCGCGACGTCATTCTGTTTCGCCGCGCCGTCGCGCCCCTGCGCGAGGTGCTGAACGTGCTGCTGCGGCGCGACCAGGAAGTGCTCGACATGGACCTGGACGCGTACGTGCGCGACCTGTACGACCACGTGGTGCGCGTAGCGGAGGACCTCGACACGATGCACGACCTGGTCTCGGCGGCGCTCGAGGCGCACCTGTCGGTGATATCCAACAACATGAACGAGGTCGTGCTGAAGGTGAGCGCCTGGGCGGCGATCATCGCGCTACCCACCGTGATCGCCAGCATCTACGGCATGAACTTCGATCACATGCCCGAGCTGCATTGGCAACTCGGCTACCCGTACGCCCTGGCGCTCATGGCCGGCAGCTCACTGGGCCTGTACGCCTTCTTCAAGCGGCGCCGCTGGCTCTAGGCGGCGAGTCGCGACCTACTGCGCCTGGATCGGCAGGATGAGCACCTGGCCGGGGTGAAGGTCGGCCCCCGCCAGGTGGTTGCGCTGCTCGATCGCGAACACCAGGCGGCGCGGGTCGTGCTGGCCCGGGTAAGCCCGCGTAGCGACGCTCCACAGCGTGTCGCCGGCGTGCACCACGTAGCGGTGCTCGGTGAAAGCGGCGCCGTTGCTCGTAGCGTTGGCGATGCGCGCGCCCGCCCACACCGCGACGAGCAGCACGACAAGAAGCACCGCAAGGCGGGTGAGAGCGCGCAGCCGGCGGCGGCGTGCGGCCGCACGCCGCCGCCGTTCGGGGGGGTACCGTCTGCGCGCTCGGGCCGCGAGCTCCCGGGCGGGAGCCGGCGCGACCGGCGAGGGGCCGATGGCAGGGCCGTAGCGGCTCGGTGCGTTGGTCATGCGCACCGACCCCTCGACGTGGAAAGCGGTTCGGTGACGAGCTCTGCGCCGCAGTCGCGGCAGGTGACGACCAGGCAGGGCCCGTCGACCGTGGCGCCGCCGCCGGCCGCCGCGACCCACAGGTCGCGCGAGCCGCACCACACGCAGGTGCCGCCGGCCTGGTTGCGCGCGAGCACGACCAGGTCGTCGACGGCCTGAGCCAGGGTGCAAGTCGGTGCGGCGACGGCGGCGAGACTCATAGCCTGCGCAGCACCCCCACGACACGGCCGACCAGCTCGACGTCGTCGAGCACGATGGGCTCGTAGAGGTCGTTGGCGGGCTGCAGGCGCACGCGCCCGGCCTCGCGGTAGAAGCGCTTGGTGGTGGCTTCGTCGCCGACCAGGGCGACCACGATGTCGCCGTTGTCGGCGGTCGCCTGGCGATGCACGACGATGAGGTCGTCGTTGTGGATGCCGGCGTCGATCATGGAGTCGCCCTCGACGCGCAGCAGGAAGTCGTCGTCGCTGCGCCGCAGGAGGGCCGGCACCTCGACGAAGTCTTCGATGTTCTGCTCGGCGAGGATGGGCACGCCGGCAGCGACCTGGCCGACGAGCGGCAGCGGCCGCAGCGGCCGCGGCGCGTCGACCAGCTCGAGCGCCCGGGGCTTGCTGGGATCGCGGCGGATGTAGCCGAGGCGCTCGAGGTTGCCGAGGTGCACGTGGACGGTGGACGGCGACGACAGCTCGAGCTGGCTGCCGATCTCACGGACGGTGGGCGGGTAACCGTTGGCGCGCGTGAACTCGCGGATGAAGCGAAGCACCTGCTCCTGTCGTGCGGTCAGTCCAGTCACGCCCGTCTCCTTGTCTCGAACATATGTTCGCCTGCACTGTAGGGCTGAACACGTGTTCGTGTCAAGCGGGATGCTACAGAGGGGGTCGGACGGAAAAGTGCGGGCGACCGGGACGGGGGCTGCGCGGACGCCGGGCGGCCGGGATGAGCCGGGCGGCCGGGATGACCGGGCGAACCGAACGAGCCACACGCGCCCGGCGGCCGCGGCCGCGGCTGCGCCGCGGCCGCCGGGCGCGTGTGGGCGTGGTGTCTAGGACAGCAGGCTGTCGAGCACGCGGGCCTCGAGCACCTGGGCGCGAGTGAGCTGCGGCGCGGCCAGCACCTCGCGGGCGAGACCGGTGAGCGCATCCTCGGGCAGCAGGCCCACGACCTCGCTCTCGCGCACGGCCACGTCGGCCGCCGCCGCGCGGCTCCGCACCGCCTCGAAGGCGGTGAGCACCGAGGTGCAGCGGAAGTCGGTCAGGTTCATCGAGACCTGCACGCCGTCGTCGAGCGCGAGGCCGATCGCCTTCACGCAGGGCAGGCCGCCGTCGCGCTCGCGGATCTCGGTGGCGATGCGCTTGGCGAGCGCCAAGTCGTCGCTCGCCAAATTGACGTTGTAGGCGATGAGCGGCGCCCGCGCGCCGATCGCCACGGCGCCGGCCTGCGGGTGCACGGCCGCCGGACCCTCGTCGGGCGCCCGCTCGGGGTCGCGACCGATCGCCTCGCGCAGGCCCTCGAACTCGCCGCGCCGCACGTCGGCCAGGTTGCGCCGCTCCGGGCGGCGCGCCGCCTCCTCGTAGAAGTAGACGGGGATGGCGAGCTCGGCACCGACCCTGACGCCGAGCCGGTGGGCCGCCGCCACGCAGGCGTCCATGTCGTCTGCCCTGACGGGCACGAACGGCACGACGTCGGTCGCGCCGAAGCGCGGGTGGGCGCCCTGGTGACCGTTCAGGTCGATGAGGCGCGCGGCCGTGGCGATCGCCTGGAAGGCCGCCTCCTGCGCGGCCTCGGCCTCGCCGACGAACGTGAGCACGCAACGGTTGTGCTGGGTGTCGCTCTGGGTGTCGAGCAGGGTCACGCCGGCGACGGCGGCGATCGCGGCGGCGATCTCGGCCACGACCTCGGGCCGCCGGCCCTCGGAGAAGTTGGGCACACATTCGACCAGTGTCACGGTCGCTCCTCGGGCTCGTAGCAGGGCAGGCCACGACGTGCGACCACCTGGCCGCCGGCCACGACGGCCGCCGCCAGGTTGACGCCGAAGTGGTAGGGCAGCTCGTGGCGACTGGCCGCGTCGAGCACGATCAGGTCGCACGCCATGCCGGGCGCCAGGCCGCCGACCTGCCCGCGCAGGCCGAGCGCCGCGGCGCCGCCGGCCGTGGCGGCGCGCAGCGCCTGGGCCGGCGTCAGGCGCATCTCCTGACAGGCCAGCGCGATGACCTGCTGCATGCTCTCGCAGTAGCAGGTGCCGGGGTTGAAATCGGTGGCGAGGGCGACGGTGAGGCCGGCGTCGAGCATCTCGCGGGCCGGTGCGTAAGCCTGGTGCAGCGTGAAGCTCGTGCCCGGCAGCAGCGCCGCCACCACGCCGGCCTCGCGCAGCGCGGCGATCTCGGCCGGGCCGGCGTGCACCAGGTGGTCGGCCGACACGCAGCCGAGCTCGGCCGCCAGCAGCGAGCCGCCCGAGCGAGCGAGCTCGTCGGCGTGCACCTTGAGGCCGAAGCCCAGCCTCTTCCCCGCCTCGAGCACGCGGCGCGACTGGGCCACGCTGAACGCGCCCTCGTCGCAGAACACGTCGACAAAGTCGGCGCGGCCGCGCAGCGCCGGCAGCATGTCGCCACAGACGTAGGCGATGAACTCGTCGTCGCGGCCGGCGAACTCGGGTGGCGTGAAGTGGGCGCCCAGCAGGGTGAGGCGGCGGCGTGTCGGATGCTCCGCCGCCGCCGCCGCGAGCATGCGCTCCTCGTCGGCGGTCGTCGCGCCGTAGCCGCTCTTGACCTCGAGCGTGGTCGTGCCATGGGCGAGGAACGAGTCGAGACGCTTGCGCGTGACCGCGGTGAGCGCCTCGAGCGTCGCCGCCCGGGTCGCGTTCACCGTGGCGTTGATGCCGCCGCCCGAGGCCAGGATCTCGGCGTAGCTCACGCCGCCCAGACGGGCCGCGTATTCGCCGGCGCGTGAGCCGGCGAAGACCGCGTGCGTGTGCGCGTCGACGAAGCCCGGCAGCACGCAGGCGCCGGCCGCGTCGAGCTCGGCGGCGCCAGCGAGCGTCTCGACGGCGTCGCCGAGCTCGCTCTCGCGGCCCACCCAGACCACGCGCCCATCACGCGCCGCCAGGGCGGCGTCCTGGAGCACGCCCAGGCCGTCGTCGCCCGCCGCCGGGGCGGCGCCGCCGGTCGCGACGGCGCCGGGCGCCATCGTGACGAGCTCGGCCGCATGCCGTACGACGAAATCGGCCGGCACGCGCCCGTCCGGGGCGGCAGGCCGTGGTCCGCCGGGCCCGCCCGCGCTCGCCGTGCTCACGCGCCCGCCATCGGCAGGTCGATGCCGAACTCCCGCGCGGCCGCGAGCGCCTCGGGGTAGCCCGCGTCGGCGTGGCGCATGACGCCGGTGCCGGGGTCGGTGGTGAGCACGCGGTGCAGACGCTCGGCCATCATGTCGGTGCCGTCGGCCACGACCACCATGCCGGCGTGCAGGCTCTTGCCGATGCCCACGCCGCCGCCGTGGTGGAAGCTCACCCACGAGGCCCCGGCGACCGCGTTCAGCATGGCGTTCAGGATGGGCCAGTCGGCGATCGCGTCGGAGCCGTCGCGCATGCCCTCGGTCTCGCGGTAGGGCGAGGCCACCGAGCCCGAGTCGAGGTGGTCGCGGCCGATCACGATCGGCGCCTTGACCTCGCCCGAGCGTACGAGGTGGTTGAAGACTTCGCCCATCTTCGCGCGCTCGCCGTACTCGAGCCAGCAGATGCGACAGGGCAGCCCCTGAAAGTGGACCTTCTCGCCGGCCATGCGGATCCAGCGAGTCACCATCTCGTTGTCGGGGAAGGTCTCGAGCACGGCGCGGTCGGTGCGGGCGATGTCGGCCGGGTCACCCGACAGGGCCGCCCAGCGGAAGGGCCCGTTGCCACGGCAGAACAGCGGCCTGATGTAGAGCGGCACGAAGCCCTGGAAGGCGAAGGCGTCGGCGTAGCCGGCCGCCTGCGCCTCGCCGCGGATGTTGTTGCCGTAGTCGAACACGTGCGAGCCGGCCTGTTGCAGCGCCACCATGGCCTGCACGTGCTCGACGATGGCTGCTACGGCGCGCCTGGTGTACTCGGCCGGGTCGCTCTGACGCAGCGCGAGCGCATCGTCGTAGGACAGGCCGTTCGGCACGTAGCCGTTGAGCGTGTCGTGGGCCGAGGTCTGGTCGGTCACGAGGTCGGGAGTGACGCCGCGCCGCACGAGCTCGGGGTAGACGTCGGCGGCGTTGCCGAGCAGGCCGATCGAGAGCGGCCGCTTGGCGTTGACCGCCGCGGCCGCCCAGCGCAGCGCCTCGTCGAGCGACTCGGTCGACTGGTCGAGATAGCCGTGCTCGAGGCGGCGCCGGATGCGCTGCGCGTCGACTTCGACGCACAGCGCGACGCCGCCCGCCATGGTCACGGCCAGCGGCTGCGCGCCGCCCATGCCGCCCAGGCCGGCGGTCAGCACGAGGCGACCGGCGAGGTCGGCGCCGTAGTGCACCTGCCCGGCGGCGGCGAAGGTCTGGTAGGTCCCCTGCAGGATGCCCTGGGTGCCGATGTAGATCCACGAGCCGGCCGTCATCTGGCCGTACATGGTGAGGCCGAGCGCGTCGAGCCGGCGGAACTCGTCCCAGTTGGCCCAGTCGCCGACGAGGTTGGCGTTGGCGATCAGCACGCGCGGGGCCCAGGGGTGGGTCTCGAACACGCCGACCGGCTTGCCCGACTGCACGAGCAGGGTCTCGTCGTCGCCCAGGCGGCGCAGCGTGGCGACGATCGCGTCGAAGGCCTCCCAGTTACGCGCCGCCTTGCCGGCGCCGCCGTAGACCACGAGGTCCTGAGGCCGCTCGGCGACCTCGGGGTCGAGGTTGTTCATGAGCATGCGCAGGGCGGCTTCCTGCTGCCAGCCCCGGCACGACAACTGCGTGCCTCGCGGCGCGCGTACCACCCGGTCCGATCCGACGGCGCTCATGGCGACCTCCACATCTCGCGAGCGCCGCGCCCGTGCGGAGCGCGGCACGTTCACTTTCCGTGCCTAGGATATACCTGGACGCCCGCCGGGTCGGCCGTCGCAGCGGGCCGGAGCGACGACGGGGGCGGGGCGCTCCCGTGGAGCGCCCCGCCCCCGTCGAGGCGGCGTGATGCGGAGTCGGCTACTTGCCGGCCGTCGAGGGCATCACCTTGACGGCGCGCGAGCGTTGCACCTGGCCGAGCGGCAGCACGACCTCGCCGTAGACCTCGTTCCAGACCTGGGCGATCGAGCCGTAGATGGCCGACAGGCCGACGAAGACGCCCTCCCAGCCGGCGACCTTGCCGAGCGTGGCGTTGCCCGTCCAGTTGGTGAGGGCGAGGAGCACGAAGAGGATCGTCAGGCTGCCGAACACGACCTGCAGGCTGACGTTGATGCGCAGCGTCGCGACGAACATGAGCCCGGTGAAGACGCCCCAGGCGAGCAGGTACCAGCCGAGGGCCGTGGTGGTCGGACCCTCGACGCCCATCCACTTGGGGAACGCGATAAGGCCGACGAAGCTGAGCCAGAAGAAGCCGTACGACGCGAAGGCGGTCGCCCCGAAGACGTTGTTCTTCTTGTACTCCTGCAGGGCGGCGATCACCTGGGCGGCGCCGCCGTAGAAGACGCCCATGGCGAGGACCATCGAGTTCAGCGAGAAGAGGCCGGCGTTGCTCAGGTTGAGCAGCACGGTGGTCATGCCGAACGCCATGAGCCCGAGCGGCGCCGGGTTGGCGATCCTGTCTTTCACCGTGGCGAGGACCTCGTGCTGTGGGTCGGTCATGTTGCGGTTCCCTCCTTGATCTCCGCGCCCAAGCGTGGAGCCCGGGCGCAGGCCTTGACGACGAACGTACGTACGGCTCGCAAGAGGACGCCGGCCGGACCGGCGGCGCAGCGGATGCCAGAGCCGTGAGAGTGATATCACACGACGTGCCGGGTCGCCAGCGCCGGCGCACGCCTGTTCTCATCGATCACGCACGGACCGGCTCGCCCCCCGCACGCCTGCCTCGGCCGCTGCGGCCGATGGCCGAAGTTAAAGAACGCCGGAGCCGGTGCCGATATCCCGTAGCACTCGGACAACACCGTCCGCCGACGCCTGGCAACGTCTCGGACGGCCCGACCGGTCTGGTGGGGACCGATGCAGGAAGGGAGGGTTCATGAGGTTGCTGAGAGGCACCTACCCCAAGCTCGCGATGGTGGCAGTGATCGTGTCGCTGGCGTTGGCGAGCGGGGCGTTCAAGAAGTGGGGCTGATACCCGAGCGCCGACGCACCGTCACGCTGGGAGAGGGAGATCACGTCATGAGAAGCGTTCTCACGAACAAGGTCGTCATCACGCTGGCCCTGGTCATGGCGCTCGCCGTCACGAGCGGCGCCTGGCTCAAGTGGGACTGACGCGAGCGTAGGCGCGCGTCTACCCGACGTAGACAGCAAGCCAGCTTGACAATCGAGCTATGACTGAGCAGCCACCGCAGGCGGCACCGGCCACCCCGACCAGGGTGTCGCCTGCGGTGGCAACGTACATCACCGGGGTCACCCTGGGAGCCGTGCTCCTGATGGCCGCCACCTACCAGACCTTCCCCACCCACCACTGGACCGACCTCGTCGTGCTCCTCGGCGCGGCGATCGCCAGCGAGCGCTGGGCGGTCGCCTCGAGCTTCGAGGGCAGCATGTCGCTGTCGCTCACCGTGGCCTTCGCGGCCACCATCCTCTACGGACCCGCCTTCGCCAGCGCCGTCGCGGTGGGCGGCGTGATCGGCAGCGACCTCGTCCTCTCACGGCGTCACTGGAGCCGCGTCCTGTTCAACAGCAGCCAGGTCTGCCTCACCTCGGCGCTCGCCGCGGTGGTCTACGGCTGGCTCGCCGTGAGCGGCCCCGTCGACCTGCGCCGCGACGCGCCGGCGATCGTCGTCTCGGCGGCCATCTTCCTGCTCGTCAACGACACGCTCGTAGCCGGCATCATCACGCTCTCGGGGCGTTCGTTCTTCCACGAGTGGACGGCGTCGTTCCGCGAGATGGGCATCCTCTACGTGTCGATGACCCCGCTCGGCGCCCTGCTCGCGTTCGCCTACCAGGACAGCCCCTGGAACATCCTGTACTTCCCGTTCCTGATCCTCGTCATCTATACGGGGTTCAAGCTGTACGCGAACCTGCAGAGCGAGACCGACCACGCTCTGGCCCTGCTCGCCGACACCGTCGACAAGCGCGACGAGTACACCTATGCGCACTCGCTGCGGGTGGCCGAGTACGCCGGCGAGATCGCCCGCGCCCTCGACCTGCCGCGCAAAGAGATCGACCTCGTCATCTCGGCCGCGCGCGTGCACGACCTCGGCAAGATCGCGACCGACAACCGCATCCTCTACAAGCAGGCCTCGCTCACCGAAGAGGAGCGCCGCGCGATCATCGCCCATCCAGCCGACGGCTCAGAGCTCGCCGGCCAGTTCAGCATGTACCGCAAGGGGCGCGACTACATCCGCCACCATCACGAGCGCTGGGACGGCCGCGGCTACCCCGACGGCCTGGCCGGCACGCAGATCCCGCTCGGGGCGCGCATCATCACGGTCGCCGACGCCTACGACGCCATGACGTCCGACCGGCCGTATCGCGCGGCCCTGTCGTCCGAGATCGCGCTCGCCGAGCTGCGGCGCGGCGCCGGGCGGCAGTTCGACCCCGACCTCGTCGATGCGTTCATCGCCTGCTTCCGCAGCCCGGCGACGCGCCATCTGGTGGCCCTGCCCTCGACCCCGCGCGAGTCGTGTTCGTCCTCGTCGTAGCCGTCGTCGGCGGCCTGCTCGGCGGTCTGCTGCTCGGCGGCTCGCTGGGCAACCTCGAACGGCTCTCGCTGCGTCTTGCGCCGCTCGTCGTGCTCGCCCTCGTCGTGCAGCTCGTGGCCTTCTCGCCGCTCGAGAAGCACTTCTCGCGCCCCGAGATCGTCGCGCTTCACCTGGGCTCGTACGCGCTGCTGCTCACCTTCGTGGCCGCCAACGTCCGGCGCCGCCCGGTCGTCTGCTTCGGCGCCGGGGTGATCAGCAACACGCTGGCCATCGTCGTGAACGGCGGGCTCATGCCGGCGACGCGCGGCGCCCTGCGGCTCGCCGGCCTCACCGAGGCGGCCGGGTATCACAACAACTCCGTGGTCGCCGGGTCGGGCACGCACCTCCGGTTCCTGGTCGACGTCTTCGCCCTGCCTCACGGCGTGCCGCTGGCCAACATCTTCAGCGTGGGCGACGTGCTCATCGCCGTCGGACTGGCCTGGCTGATCGCGGCCGGCATGCGCGACGACCGCGCCGCCCAGGCAGCGCCCGCGCCGCAGCCGCCGCACGCCGTGAGCGAGCGGGCCGGCAGCGCCTGAGCGACGGCGCAGCCCCGCTAGCCTGAGCGTCGACGACGAAGTCCTTCGACGGCACTATAATGGCGCGAATGACGAAGACCCGAGAGCCGCGCAGCAGGCCCGCCAGGCGTTCCTCACCGGTCGCCGAGCCGGTCGTCGACCCCCACCGCGACGAGGCGCCCCGACGCCTCGAGCGAGCCCCCGGCGTCGTCATCGTCCTCGTCCTGCTCGTCCTGATCGCCTCGGCGACCGTCCGCCTGTACGAGCTCGAGCGGCCGGCCGCGCTCGTCTTCGACGAGGTCTACTACGCCAAGGACGCCCACGCCATCCTGCAGGGCAAGCTCACCGGGAACGCCGTCTACCCCTGGGAGCCCGGCAAGGAGATCTCGTGGCCCCACCCCGAGTACGGCAAGTACGCGATCGCCGCCGGCGAGGCCGCGTTCGGCTACAACTCCTTCGGCTGGCGCATCGTCGCGGCGATCGTCGGCACGCTGCTGCTCTGCCTCATCTACCCCATCGGCCGGCGCCTGGCCCTGCCGCCCGTCTGGGCGCTGCTCGGCCTCGTGCTGGCCGCCTCCGACTTTCTCGGCATCGTGCAGTCGCGCATCGCCACGCTCGACATCTTCGTCGCCTTCTGGTCGGTGCTGTGCATCTACCTCGCGCTGCGCTACGTGCAGAGCGGGCATCGCACGCGCTGGCTCGTGCTCTGCGGCCTGGCGGGCGGCCTTGCCCTCGGCACCAAATGGTCGGGCGCCTTCGCGATCATGGCGGCGGCCGCCTACATCTTGCTGCACCGCCGGCGGCCCGAAGCGGCCTGGGCGCGGCGGCGCTGGCTGGCGGCCGGCGTGGCCCTGGTCGTAGCCGGCGGCGCCTTCGCGGCGCTCGGGCTGCACGCGCCCGGGCTGCTCCCGCATGTCTCGCTGGCCGTCGCCCTGGTGGCGGCCGGGGTCGTCGTGCTCGAGGTCGGCGTGCCCGAGGTGCGCCTGCCGTCGCTCTCGCTGGCCGCCCTGCCGGTCGGCCTCTACTGCGCAAGCTACGTCGACTACTTCACGGCGGGTCACCACACGCTCTCGCAGTGGTGGCAGCTCCAGAACGAGATGTGGTGGTTCAACGAGACGTTGCACGCCACGCACACCTACGCCTCGCGCGCCTACACCTGGATCTTCGACTACCGGCCGGTCTGGTACTACTACGAAAAGACCGGTCCGCTGTCGAACCCGACGGTGCACGGCATCATCTCGATCGGCAATCCGCTGCTCTGGTGGGGCTCGGTCGGCGCCCTGGTCGGCCTCGTGCTGCTCGCCGTGCTCCGCCGCGACCGCGAGCTTGCCGTGCTGCCCATCACGGTCGCCCTGCTCTACCTGCCCTGGCTGCGCACGACCCGGACATCGTTCATGTACTACATGACCCCGGTGGCGCCGTTCATGGCGCTGGCCGTGGCCGCCATGCTGCGCGAGCTCGCCGCCAGCCGCCTGCCGCGCTGGCAGCTCGCGGCCGCCTGCTACGGCGTGGCCTGCGCCGTCGTCGCGCTCTTCTGGTACCAGATCGGGGTGTTCGCCGACTGGCTGTTCTGGCGCGACCCCGCCATCCTGTCGGCCGTCCTCGCACGCGTGACCCTGGCCGTCGGCATCACCGTGGCCGTGCTGATCGTCCTCGGTCTGCTGTTCTGGGCGCCGGCCCGACGGCTGTGGCCCTACGTCACCTGGCTCTACGCCGGGGCGGTCACCGGCGTCTGCCTCGCCTTCCTGCCGATCCTGATCGACCTGCCGATCTCGATCCCGCACTTCTACCACCTCATGTGGTTCCGCAACTGGATCTGATGACCGAGGTCGCGGCCCCCGTCCGCCAGCCGCCGGCGGCCGCGCCACGCGGGCGCGCGCCGACGGCGCGCGCCCTGCTCGCGGCCGTGCTCGTCGTGGTCGCCCTCTCGGCCGCCGTGCGCTTCGTGAACCTCGGCGAGTACCGCACCTACGTCTTCGACGAGCACTACTACGCCCACGACGCCGCCGTGATCGTGCACGGCGGGCTCGGACCGCGCCGGCCCGCCCCCTGGAAGCCCGGCGGCGCCCGCTCGCTCGCCCACCCCGAGCTCGGCACGCTCGCCATCGCCGCCGGCGTCGAAGCGCTGGGTGACGGCCCCTGGGGTTGGCGCGTGCCCTCGGCGATCGCCGGCACCCTGCTGATCGCGCTCGTCTACCCGCTGGCCCGCCGCCTCGGCTTGGCGCCGCGCTGGGCGCTGCTGGCGCTCGTGCTGGCCGCCGCCGACACGATGCTCATGACCGAGTCGCGGATCGGCGTGCTCGACCCCTTCGTCGCGCTCTGGTCGGCCGTCTGTATCTACTGCGCCCTGCGCTGCGCGCAGTCCGCGCGCCCGGGGCGCTGGCTCCTGCTGACCGGCCTCGCCGGCGGCTGCGCCGTGGCGAGCAAGTGGTCGGGCGGCCTGGCCCTCGTCGCCGCGGCCGGCATCGTGGCGGTCGCGGCCCGGCGGGCGCGGCAGGCGCGGCCGGCAGGCGAGGGCGCGGGCGGCGCGCCGCGGCGCGCCGCCCGCGCCCTCGCCTGCCTCGTCGTCCTGCCGCTGGCCGTCTACGTGGCAAGCTACGCCGACTACTTCGCAAGCGGCCACACGCTCGGCCAGTGGTTCCACCTGCAGCGCTACATGGCGACCTTCAACTGGACCGTGCAGGGCACCTCGACGATGTCCTCGCGGCCGCTCACCTGGATCTTCGACGCCACGCCGATCTGGTACCGCTGGGCGCTCGCGCCGCGCAACGACGTCGTCGGTCTGATCGCGATCGGCAACCCGCTGCTGCTGTGGGGCTCGATCGCCGCTTTTGTGGCCGTGGCGTGGCTCGCTGCCCGGCGCCGCGACCTGTCGGGCACGGCGCCGGCGCTGCTCGCCGCCTGCCTCTACCTGCCCTGGCTAGCCACGAGCCGCCAGTCGTACATCTACTACCTGGCGCCGGCGATCCCGTTCCTGGCGATCCTCGTGGCCGGCGCCCTTGCGCGCCTGGTCGCCGAGCGGCCGCTCGGCGGCGGCCGCGCCGCCCTGTGCGCCGTCGCCGGCGCCGTGCTCGTCGCCCTGGCGGCCGGCGGCGCCACGCCGCTGCGCCTGGCGGCGCTCGGCAGCCTCGCCGTCGTCGTCGCGATCGCCGCCCTGGCCGGCCGCGACCGGGCCGCGGCCCGCACCCGGCTGCCGGCGCTCGCGGTCTCGACCTACGCGGGCGCGGTGGTCGGCTTGGCCGCCGCCTGGCTGCCCTTCGTCGTCTCGCAGGCGGCGCCCTACGCCTGGTACGTCCACCTCACCTGGCTCACGAGCTGGCGCTGACGCCCCGCTCGAGCGACCGCCGGCGCATGCGGTGCGGCGGAGGCGTCGTCGTTGCCTGCGACGGCGGGGGCGGCCGGCGGCAGATGTCGCCGGCCGCCCCCGCCGCGTCCCCTTCGAGCGGTGCGGACCGCGTCAGGCGATGAGCGCTGCCATGATCGCCTTCTGGGCGTGCAGGCGGTTCTCGGCCTGGTCGAAGACCACCGACTGCGCGCTGTAGAGCGCCGCCTCGGTGATCTCCTCGCCCCAATGGGCCGGCAGGCAGTGCATGACGCGGCACTGCGGCCCGGCGAGGGCGAGCAGCTCGTCGTTTACCTGATAGGCCGCCAGGGCCGCCAGGCGGGCGTCGTGCTCGGCCTCCTGGCCCATGCTCGTGAACGTGTCGGTGTAGATCACGTCGGCGCCGCGCACCGCCGCGCGCAGGTCGCTCGTGAGCTCGATCGTCGCGCCCGTCGCGGCGGCGTCGGCGCGGGCCCGGGCGACGATCGCGGGGTCGGGCCGGTAGTCGTCGGGTGTGCAGACCACGACGCGCATGCCGGTCTTGGCGCCCACCTCGATCAGCGAGTGGGCCACGTTGTTGCCGTCGCCCGAGTAGACGAGCGTGCGCCCCTCGAGCCCGCCGCAGTGCTCCCTGACGGTGAGCGCGTCGGCCATGCCCTGACAGGGGTGGTGCTCGTCGGTCAGCCCGTTGATCACCGGCACGTCGGCGCTCGCCGCCAGGTCGACCACGTCGGCCTGCGCGAAGGTGCGGATCATGATGCCGCCGAGGTAGCGCGACAGCACGTGGCCGGTGTCCCTGATGGTCTCGCCGACACGGAGCTGGATGTCGCCGGCGTTCAGGAACAGCGGCTGGCCGCCGAGCTGATGGATGCCGACCTCGAACGAGATGCGCGTACGGGTCGAGGTCTTGGTGAAGATCATGCCGACGGCCTTGCCGGCAAGCAGCGGCTCGTCGCGCCCGGCCTTGCTCAGGGCCTTGAGCTCGACGGCCAGGTCGAGCAGGGCGGTGACCTCGGCCGGGCTGTACTCGCTGATCGTGAGAAAGTCTCGGCCGGCGAGGCCCAGGTCGGTGACGCGGTCGTGCAGCGCGTTCATGAGGCCTCCTCGGGCTCGGGGGTGTCGTCGCCGAAGGGGGCGGACCGCCGCAGGCGGCCCGCCCCCTTGCGCTGATCGGCGTGCGAGCGATGCTATCAGATGCCGTCGCGCCGGCGCGGGCGCGTGCGGCACCGTGGCCGGCGCCGGCCTCAAGCCCCGAGGAAGCCGCGCTCGCGCAGCACGTCCTCGAGCGTCGGGTGGCCGATCTCCTGCAGGTCGTAGCCGACCTGCACCGCCGGCAGGTCGATGTCGACGATGCGGCGCAGGTCCATGGGCGTGCCGATCACGACGAGGTCGGCGCCCGAGGCGTTGATCGTCGTCTCCAGGTCCTTGAGCTGCTGGTCGGAGTAGCCCATGGCGGGCAGCAGCGTGCCGATGCCCGGGTACTTCTCGAAGGTCGCCTTGATCTCGCCGGTGGCGAAGGGCCGCGGGTCGATGAACTCGGCGGCGCCGAGCTGCTGGGCGGCCACCATGCCGGCGCCGTACTTCATCTCGCCGTGGGTGAGCGTGGGGCCGTCCTCGACCACGAGCACGCGCTTGCCCTTGACGGCGGCGGGGTCGTCGACCGTGACCGGCGAGGCGCCCATGATGATCTGCGCCGTCGGGTTGACCGAGCGCACGGCCTCGAGCTCGGCAGCGATGCCGGCCCGGTCGGCCGAGTCGACCTTGTTGAGCACGACCACGTCGGCCAGGCGCAGGTTGACCTCGCCCGGGTAGTAGACCAGGCCGTTGCCGGGGCGGTGCGGGTCGGCCACGGTGATGTAGAGGTCGGCCTTGTAGAAGCTGTAGTCGTTGTTGCCGCCGTCCCAAAGGATGACGTCGGCCTCTTTTTCGGCCTCACGCACGATCGCCTCGTAGTCGACGCCGGCGTAGATCACGTTGCCGGCCTTCACGTGCGGTTCGTACTCCTCCATCTCCTCGATCGTGCACTCGTACCTGGCCAGGTCGTCGAGCGTGGCGTAGCGCTGCACGCGCTGCTTGACGAGGTCGCCGTAGGGCATGGGGTGACGGATCGAGACGACCTTCTTGCCGGCCTCGCGCAGCATGGTCTGGATCTTGCGCGTGGTCTGGCTCTTGCCGGCGCCGGTGCGCACGGCGCAGACCGCGATCACCGGCTTCGTGCTCTTGACCATGGTGCGGTCGGGACCCATCAGGCGGAAGTCGCAGCCCAGGGCGTTCGCCAGGGCGCTGCGGTGCATGACGTACTCGTAGCGCACGTCGGAGTAGGCGAACACGACCTGCTCGACGCCGTGGCGCTTGACGAGCTCGGGCATCTCGGACTCGTCGTGGATCGGGATGCCGTCGGGGTAGAGCCTGCCGGCGAGCTCGGCCGGGTACTTGCGGTCGTTGATGTAGGGGATCTGGGTGGCGGTGAAGGCCACCACGCGGTAGCGCTCGTTGTCGCGGAAGTAGCAGTTGAAGTTGTGGAAGTCGCGGCCCGCGGCTCCCATGATCAGGACCCTGGTCGGCTCTGTCATGCCTCTACTCCTTGTCCTTTGCGCTCCGCGCCACGATCTCGAGGTGTCAGGCCGGCGGAGGTGAAGCTGCGATCGACGTACGGCGACGTGCAGAGGGCGAGCGTCGCCCCGTAGCCGGGCACGAAGGCGATGGTGTCGCCCAGGCGCGGCGCCGGATCGAGCGCGTCGACGTCGAGGATGAGGTGGTCGCTCGAGGCGCCCAGCACCTCGACGCGCGGGTCGAGCGGCACGAGGCCGTTGGGTACGGTGTCCTGGCGGCCGAGCGCGCAGATGGCGCGCCGCCGGTCGCCGCGGTCGACGAAGGTCGGGGTGTTGCCGAAGGCGTCCTGGGCGATCTCGCCGACCGGCATGCTGGGCTTGACCTTGCACTCGATCACCGGCGCCCGCACGACGAAGGCGTCGAGGTGTAGGCCCAGCGTGGGCTCGCGGGTGAGCGTGTCGACGCCGAGCAGGATGGTCTCGCCGACCCGCAGGCTGCTGATCGCGGCCGGCAGGCGGCGGGCCACGGCCAGGCCGATGCTGCCCGAGTTGCCGCCCGACACGAAGGCCAGGCGGCGACCGAGACGGCGCTCGGTCTGGGCGGCGAGGTCGGCGAGCTCGCCGAGGTTCTGCGGCGTCGGGCAGACCGCGCCGTAGCAGGTGAGGTTGACGCCGACGCCGGCGAGCTCGACGTGGTCGAGCCGCTCGACGACGTCGACGAAAGCCGGCAGATCGGCCGGCAGCATGCCCTCGCGCAGGTCGCCCAGGTCGACCATGGCGACCACGCCGTGACGGCGCCGCTGGGCGCCGGCGGCGCGGTCGAGAGCGAGCACCGTGTCGAGCTCGCTCTCGAGCGAGACGTCGGTCAGGCGCACGGCGTCGGCGGCCAGGTCGGGCGGCGGCGCGCGCAGCAGCCAGACGGGGGCGCTGAGGCCGGCGGCGCGCAGGCGCTCGGCGTTCTCGAGCCGCGACTCGCCGAGCGCCTGCGCGCCGCCGGCGAGCAGGGCGCGGCCCACCTCGGGGCTGCCGCAGGTCACCTTGGACACCCCGACGACGTGCAGACCGCCGAGCGCGTCGACCACCAGCCGGGCGTTCGCGGTGACCTTGTCGAGGTCGATCGTGAGTGTGGCGCGCGCGGTCATGACCCTCCCTGCATATTCTTGATACAAGAGCTTATGATGATGCCCGGGGCCGGTGCAAGCCGGCGACGTTTGGTTCAGCGCTGACAGGCCGGGCACCAGTACGTGATGCGGGCGTCGTCGCCCTGGCCGCGGCTTTCGATGACGGCCCCGCCACAACGCGGGCAGAGCCGGCCGGGCAGGCCGTAGACGCTGCGAAAGCGGTCCTGGCGGCCGTCGGCGGCCGCACGCTGCATGAGCGGCCGCAGCGTGCGCACGACGGCCAGGGCCTCGTCGTCGGACACGGCGGCGAGCGGCCGCCAGGGGTCGATGCCGGCGCGAAAGCAGCCCTCGGACTTCCAGAAGTTACCGATGCCGGCAACCAGGCGCTGGTCGAGCAGGGCGTCGCCCAGGCCGCGGGTGGGATCGTCGGCGCGCAGGCGGCGCAGAAAGCGCGCCTCGTCGAACGGCGCCGCCGCCACGAGGTCGGGCCCCAGCTCGCGCAGGCGCGGGTCGCTGCGCAGCCGCGCGGCGGTAAGCAGCTCGAGCACCGGGCCGCGCAGCTGCACGGCGTCGCGCTCGCCGACGCCGGCCACGAACCAGGCGCCCCGCGGCGCGGCGCCGCCACCCGGCCAGGGGGAGCCCTCTGCCCCGCCACGGCGCGCCGTCACCCGCCAGGCGCCGGTCATACGCAGGTGCGAGTGGATCACGAGGCCGCCCTCGAAACGCAGCAGCAGGTGCTTGCCCCGCGCCTCGACGGCCTCGACCGCGCGCCCGCCGAGACGCTCGGGCCAGCGCTCGTGAGCGAAGCGCGGGTGCGGCGTGGCCAGCCGGTCGGGAACGCGGCCGGTGAGCAGCCCGCCGACCACGAGCGCGGCGTGATGGATGGTGTCGCCCTCGGGCACCGTCAGCCCTCGCCGCGGCGCAGCGTGACCCGGCGCGGACCGACCCGAAAGCCGAGCCTCACGAGCGTGTCGAGCAGCGCCGAGCCCAGGGCCTGCTCGCCGTCGATGCGCTCGAGCGCGAGGCGCGGCACCGAGCCGTCGCGGACCGCGGCGGCGAGGGCGCCGAGCGCGCCTTCGACGCTCGCGGCCTCGCCGGCGTCGTGCACGCGCAGGGAGTGTCCGCCACTCTCCACCGAGACGAGCGGACGGCCGCCGAGCAGCACGACCCAGGCGCCGGCGCGCCGCGCCGGCGCCTGGGTGCCGGGCGGCCAGGGCAGCCCGGCGCCGTAGGGCTGGGCCGGGTCGCCCATCGCCAGCACGAGCGGGCGCGGCTCGTCGGCGTCGGGCGCGCGCAGCCGCTCGACCGCGCCCGGCAGGGCGAACTGGGCGCCGCCCAGCCCCTCGATGAAGTAGCCGCGCCGCGCCGCGCCGAGCGTCTCGAGCGCGGAGAGCTCGGGGTACAGGGCGGCGAAGCCGCCGGGCACGCCCTCGGCGCGCACGAGCTCGCGCGTGACGACGCCGTGACGCTCGAGCAGCAGCTCGGCCCAGGCGCGGGCTCGCGCCGCCGGCTCGGCGGGCGCCGCGCCGAACACGGCCGCGGTGAGCGACCAGCGGCCCTGCACGACGGCGGCGCCGCGCGGCCGCCGCCGGAACCGGCCGGGGCCGGGCCGGCGGCCGGCGGTGAGCGGCGCCCCCGGCCGGGCCAGGGCCACGCGGCGCTGGCGTAGCGGCGCGAAGGCGTCGTTGGTCGCCTCGCCCGCCCAGACGAGGTCCCAGAGCGCGTCGCGCAGCTCGTCGGCGCCGCCGTCGGGGAGCTCGACGAGCAGGTCGGTGAAGAAGCAGGCGCCGGCCGCAAGGCGAGCGCGCAGCCGGTCGTGGAGCTCGCCGCCGGGGCGCTCCGACGGCGCCGGCGGCGGGCCGAGCAGCGCGGCGTCGTCGCGAAAGTAGAGCGCCACGCGGCCGCTGCGGCGCGCGGTCGCGCCGGCCCCGATCCAGACGAGCTCACCACTCGCGCAGAGCTCGTCGAGCCAGGCCGGCGCGTAGGCGCCGCCCAGCCGGCGGGGCAGCACGTCGCGCTCCCAGAGTTCAGGCGGCAGCGGCAGGCCCTGGAGCGGCGCGAGGACGTCGCGCAGGCGCTCGACCCCGGCGCCGGCGGCCGTGCCGCGGTCGACGCCCTGCCAGGCCGGCGCGAAGCGCGCCAGGGCCTCGCGAGCCACCGGCGCGACCTCGCGGCGCAGCGCGGCAAGCGAGGCGCGCCGCAGGCGGCGCAGCACCTCGGGGTCGCACCACTCGCGGGTCGTGCCCAGCGGGCGCAGCTCGCCGCGCACGAGCTCGCCGCGGCGCTCGAGCTCGGCGAGCGCCGTCTCGGCGTCGACCCCCAGCCGGCGGCGCACGTCTGCGCCCTCGAAGGGCCCGTGCGTGCGGGCGTAGCGGCGCAGCAGCTCGGCCAGGGCGTCGGGGACGTCGGCCAGAAAGGCGCCGGGCAGGCCGCCGGGCGGCACGGCGCCGAGCGCGTCGCGATAGAGCCCGGCGTCTTCGGCGGCGATCCAGCGCTCCTGCCCGCCGACCCGCAGACGCACGGCGCGGCGCTGCCCTTCGAGCTCGGTGAGCCACGCGGCGACGTCGGCGGCGTGGCTGCGCTGCGCCGCCTCGGCGACCGTGAGGTCGCCGACCAGGCGCAGCACGTCGTGCAGCCGGTCGGGGTCGGCGGCGCGCAGCGGCTCGCTGCGGCGCTGCAGGTCGTCTTCGACCTGCTCGAGCGCGCCGGGGTCGATGAGCTCGCGCAGCTCCTCTTGCCCGAGCAGCTCGGCCAGCAGCTCGCGGTCGAGGGCGAGGGCGACCGCCCGGCGCTCGGCGCTCGGGGCGTCGCCCTCGTACATGTAGCTCGCGACGTAGTCGAAGAGGAGCGAGCCGGCCATCGGCGAGGCGGTCGCCGTCTCGACCTCGACGAGCGCGAGCTCGCGGCTCGACAGCCCGCGCAGCACCGCCACCAGACCGGGCAGGTCGAGCACGTCGCGCAGGCACTCGCGGTACGTCTCGAGGATGACGGGAAAGCGCGGATGCCGGCGCGCCACCTCGAGCAGCGACTGCGCCTTGAGACGCTGCTGCCAGAGCGGCGTGCGCCGCCCCGGGTAGGCCCGCGGTATGAGCAGGGAGCGCGCCGCGTTCTCGCGAAAGCGCGCCCCGAACAGGGCGCTCGAGCCAAGCTCGGCGACGACCAGGTCCTCGGCCTCGTCGGGCTCGACCAGCACCAGGTCGCTGCCGGGCGGCTCGTCGGCGTCGGGCAGGTGCAGGATGATGCCGTCGTCGGACCAGATCGGGTCGGCATCGGGGCCGCCGGCAGCCGCCAGCCGGGCGCTCAGCGCGAGCGCCCAGGCGGCGTGCACGCGGCCGCCGAAGGGCGTGAGCACGCACAGGCGCCAGTCGCCGATCTCGTCGCGAAAGCGCTCGACGACCACCGTGCGGTCGGACGGCACGACGCGGGTCGCCTGCTGCTGCTCGCGCAGGTAGGCGAGCAGGTTGCGCGCGGCGCGCTCGTCCAGGTCGTACTCGCGCTCGAGCGTGGCCTCGTCCTGCTCGACCGCCCAGCGGGCGAAGGCGCCGATCGCCGCGCCGAGCTCGCGCGGCCGGCCCACCGAGTCGCCGTGCCAGAAGGGGACGGCGCCGGGCACGCCCGGCGCCGGGCTCACCACCACGCGGTCGCGGGTGATCTCCTCGATGCGCCACGACGTGGCGCCGAGCAGGAACGTCTGCCCCACGCGCGCCTCGTAGACCATCTCCTCGTCGAGCTCACCGACCCGGCGTCCGTCGGGCAGGTTGACGGTGAACAGGCCGCGGTCGGGGATCGTGCCGGCGTTGGCCACGACAAGGGCGCGGGCGCCGCTGCGCGCCCGCACGACGCCGCCCAGCCGGTCCCACACGATGCGCGCCCGCAGGTCGCCGAAGTCGCGCGAGGGGTAGCGGCCGTCGAGCATATCGAGCACGTTCTCGAGCTGCCGGCGGTCGAGCTCGGCGAAGGTCCAGGTGCGCCGCGCGAGGTCGTGCAGGTCGTCGACCGCGACGCCGTCGTCGCCGGCGGCCACGGCGATCGCCACGATCTGCTGGGCCAGCACGTCGAGCGGGTTGCGCGGCACCACGGTCTGCTCGATCAGCCCCTCGCGCATGCGGCGCGCCACCACGGCGCACTCGAGCAGATCGGCGCGGAACTTGGGGAAGATGCGGCCCCGCGAGACCTCGCCCACGCCGTGGCCGGCGCGGCCGATGCGCTGCAGGCCACGCGTGACCGACTTGGGCGACTCGACCTGCACGACCAGGTCGATCGCCCCCATGTCGATGCCGAGCTCGAGCGACGAGGTGGCGACCAGGCACGGCAGGCGGCCGGCCTTGAGGTCGTCCTCGATCGTCTGGCGCTCCTCGCGGGCGAGCGAGCCGTGGTGGGCGCGGGCGATCTCGCGCGGCGGCGCGGTGGGCGCGCCGGCCCCGGCGCCGGGCGGCGGGCCGGGCGTCCCGCCCGGCCCGCCGCCCTCTCCCCCGCCCTCGCCGGGCTCGCGCGCGGCAAGGTCGTTCAGGCGCAGGGCGATGCGCTCGGCGGCGCGTCTGTTGTTGACGAACACGAGGGTCGAGCGGTGGGCCCGCACGAGCTTGAGCAGCTCGGGGTAGATCGCCGGCCAGATGGAGCGCCGCGTGGCCTCGCTGCCGCCCGGCAGGCTGTCGAGCACGAGCGGTGCGTCGGGCTCCACCATCGACTCGACCGGCACGTGGATGCGCAGGTCGAGCGGCTTGGCGACGCCGGCGTCGACCACGGCGCAGTCGCGACCCGGGCCCACCAGGAAGCGCGCGACCTCGTCGAGCGGCCGCTGCGTGGCCGACAGGCCGATGCGCTGCACGTCACGGCCGGCCCGCGCGGCGAGGCGCTCGAGCGTGACGGCGAGGTGGGCGCCGCGTTTGGTCTGGGCCAGCGCATGGATCTCGTCGACGATCACCCACTCGGTGCCGGCGAACAAGCTCTGGGCGCCGCTCGTGAGCATGAGAAAGAGCGACTCGGGCGTGGTGATGAGCACGTCGGGCGGGGTGCGCAGCATCTCGCGGCGCTCGCGCTGCGGCGTGTCGCCGGTGCGCACCGCGACGCGCACGTCGGCGCCGATGCCGCGCAGCGGCACTCGCAGGTTACGCTCGATGTCGTAGCCGAGCGCCTTGAGCGGCGAGACGTAGACCAGGCGCACGCTGCGCCGCGCGGGTGCGACCGGCGAGGGGTCGGCGACCAGGCGATCGAGCGCCCAGAGGAAGGCCGCGAGGGTCTTGCCGGAGCCGGTCGGCGCCGAGATGAGCGCGTGGCGCCCGCCGGCGATCGCCGGCCAGGCGAGGACCTGCGCCGGCGTCGGCTCGGCGAAGGCCCGCGCGAACCAGTCGCGCACCTGCGCCGTGAAGCCCTGAAGGGCGGGATGGACGGGCACGGCGTTCATGTCGGCATGTGCATGCCCGACCGGCGGCCGAGCGTCACCCCGGCACGCTCACCGGCCCGTCGGCCGGCGCCGCTGCGAGCCGGCGCCGACGACGATGAGCACGGCTCCGGCGATGCTGAAGCCAAGACCGAGGACGAGATCGCGCGCGACCACCCAGCGTACCAGCTCGATCGCATACCAGACGATGCCGGCGACGCCGGCGACGAGGGCGAGGCGCGCGGCGAAGCGGCACCGGGCTCCCGCAGTATGCGCACGTCGGCATGATGGCCCTCCCACGATGGTCGTCGTCAGCCTATCACCGGCCCCCGACGGAGGACGGCCGCACGGCGCAGTCGCGGCGCCTCTCAGGACATTCTCAGTCTCGTCTCAGGCTAGGGCGCATGACGTCCGGGTATGCTGCAGGGCCAGACGAGCGAAAGGATGCCGGACGCATGGAGGGACTCCCGGGCGGCGGCGCATGAAGCGCGCCCGCCTCAACCTGCTGATCGACGCCGTCGTCGGCGTGGCGTTCCTGGTCACCGCCGTCACCGGCGTCGCGTTTCTGCTGCCGCCGGCCTGGCAGCAGGCGTTGCTCGTCGGTCTCACCTTCCACTCGTGGCACTGGCTGCACGACTGGAGCGGCGTCGTCGCGACCGCCGGGGTCGCGCTGCACCTCGCCCTGCACTGGCGCTGGGTCGTGCACACCGCGAGCAGGTGGCTCGCCGAGGCGCGCAGCGAGCTGCCGGACCGGCGCGCGAGCGCGGCTCGCTCCGCCGGGTCGGCCGGGGCCGCCGCGCAGGCGACGGCGCCCGCCTCAGACGACGCGCCGGCGCGACTCCTGCAGCAGGCACGCGGGCGCGACGCCCGGTCGCGCGGGCGCCTCACGCGACGCGGCTTGCTCGTCGGTGCGGCCGGCTTCGGCGCCGCGCTCGTGGGCGGCGTCGCCCTGTCGCGCATCGCCGAGGCGGTCGGCAACGACCAAGCGACGACCGCCGCCGGCAGCTCGAGCGGTCAAGCCGGCAGCGGTACGACAAGCTCGTCGAGCGCCGCGACAGGTTCGTCGAGCGGCACCGCGGGCTCCTCGTCGAGCGGCACCGCGGGCGCGAGCGGCACGAGCACGGCCCGCGTGATCGTCGATTCGTCGAGCTGCATCGCCTGCGGCCACTGCCTGCAGGTCTGCCCCAGGTCGGTCTTCGCCTGGAACAGCGCCGGGCGCGCCACGGCGCAGTCACCCGAGAGCTGCATCCTCTGCCGGCGCTGCGTGCAGGTCTGCCCCGCTTCGGCGATCACGCTCAACGCCTGAGGCCGGCCCGCCGCTGCGACCGGCGCCGCCTTCGCCTCAGAGCCCGAGGCTCGCCCGCATGAGGGCCACCACGGCGGCGCCGTCGAAGTGCGCGAGCAGCGCGCCGCAGTCGGCCAGCACGTAGTCGGCGTCGAGCACGCTGGCGGCGTCGGCCGGCGGCAGCAGGCGGTCGCCGGCGCCGGCCTCGGGCGCCCGCGCGGCGGCGAGCATCGCGGCGCCATCAGGCAGCCGTGTGAGAGCGCCCCCCGTACCCACCAGCACGCGGCAGGCGGTCAGATCGCGGCCACGGGCGACCGTCTGGCGGCCGGTCGGCGTGTAGAGGTGCGTGAGCCGGCCGGCGTGGCGCTGCACCCCGGCCACGGTGCAGAAGGCCGCCAGGGCGCGCGCCGCGGCGACCTCGTCGGCCGTGCCCGGCAGGGCCGGCGGCAGGGCCGCCGGCCGCTCGGCGGCCGGCATCATCGCCGCCACGTGCTCGGCGCTCACGAACGTGCCGAGGTCGCCCTCGACGGTGCGCCGGCTGTGCGGCTGGGGCTCGATCTGGATGGCGCCGATCTCGGGGCTGCCGTCGGTCACCGAGTGCACGTCGGTGGTGGCGCCGCCGACGTCGACCACGACCAGGTCGCCGAGCTCCTCGGCGAGGCGTTCGGCGGCGAGCAGCACGGCCCCGGGCGTGGGCAGGATGCGGCCGTTCACGATCTCGCCGATGCGCACCATGCCGGGCGCGTGCACGATGTGCTCCTCGAAGGCGTCGTGAATGACGGTGCGGGCCGGCACGATGTCGAGCTCGTCGACCGCCGGGTAGACGTTGTTCGTGACGCGCACGCGAAAGCCGTCGCGCTCGAGCAGGTCGCGGGCGTCGTCGGCGACTGCCGAGTTGCCGCCGTAGACCACGATCGGCCGCAGCGGCAGCTCGCACAGCCGCCGGGCGTTTGCGAGCACGGTCTCGGTGTCGCCGCCCTCGACCCCGCCGGCCAGCAGGATCAGGCTCGGCTGGGCCTGCCCGATCGCGCGCAGGTCGTGGTCGCGCAGGCGGCCGGCCGTCTGATAGGTGACGACGGCGCCGGCGCCGAGCGCCGCCTCGCGCGCCGCCATCGCGGTCATGCGCTGCGTGAGGCCGTGCACCGTCATGCGCAGGCCGCCGGCCGCCGAGCTCGTGGCGAGCGTGAGGCCCGGCTCGAGCGGGCCGGTACCGGCCTCGAGCGCGCCGCGCGCCGCCCGCAGGCCGACCGTCACGTCGCCCGCCTCGACCGAGGTCGACGCCACGCCCTGGCCGAGCAGGCGCGGCGTGCTCGCCGGCCAGCCGGCCAGGCCGTCGAAGGCCGAGACCACGGTCGTGGTCGAGCCGATCTCGGCCACGACGACGTCGATGCGCCGCGGCTCGCTCATGGGCGCTCGGTCGGGGCGGGGCGGGCGGCGCAGCCGCCCGCCCCGCCCCTCGCCTCTGTGGCGCTCAGGCGGGCCGTTCCCGCTCCTCGAGCTTCTCGACGATGAACGAGGCGACGTCGATGCCCTTGGTGCCGCGGCCGAAGCCGGCGTCCATGCCCCACTCGCGGGCGAGCTCGGGCGTCACCTGGGTGCCGCCGGCGATCAGCAGCAGCCGGTCGCGCACGCCCTTCTCGGCGGCGAGGTCGGCCAGCTTCTGCATGTTCAGGCGGTGCACCTCGCCGTGGGTGATGATGGTCGAGATCAGCACGGCGTCGGCGGCGTGCTCGATCGCAGCGTCGAGCACCTTGTCGACCGGCACCGAGGTGCCGAGGTACTCGCAGGCCACGCCGAAGCCCTCGAGGCCGCCGTGCTTGATGTCGAGGATCTCGCGCATGCCGACCGAGTGCTCGTCTTCGCCCACGGTGGCGCCCACGACCTTCACGCCGTGCTCCTTGACGTACGCGCGGATCTGGTCGGCCGACAGCACGTCGAGCTCGGGCGGGATCACCAGGGTCGCCGGGTCGACCGCGACCTCGAGCCGGCCCTTGACCTCGAGCAGGGTGCCCTCGGCAGGGTGCATGACCTGCTTGTGGATGACCTCGGGGTCCTGCAGGTTCATCGCCTTGGCGAGCTCGAGGGCGGCGAACTCGGCCGTCCGCTCGCTCGCCGGCAGGAAGAGCGTGACCACGACCACGCCGTCGCCGGCCCACTCGACCTCGGGCTTGATCAGGCCTTTCTCGCGCAGCTCGGCGGTGCGCTGCAGGCGCACGTTGACGTTGTCTTCGGGGTCGAGCTCGTCGACGAACGGCACCTTGCTCGGGTCGCACAGCGTGCAGCCGCCGATCGGCTCGCAGGGCTTGGCCAGACCGGCCGGCAGGTGGTTGTCGCCGAAGTGGTGACAGACCGGCGCCTGGTAGTCGGCGGCCCGCTCGACGATGCTGCCGGCCGCCACGCCGCCGTCGGCGTAGCGCACGATGGCGTCGTCGTTGGTCTCGGGGTACTGCCCCGAGTCGACGAAGTAGCCGTCCTCGACCGCGGCGAAGTAGCCGCCCTGCTCGACCATCGCCTCGAGGAACAGCACGGCGCGCTCCTTGAGCTCGCGCACCTTGTCGCGAAACTCGGGGTTGTCGAGGTCGAGCTTGACGAACTCGCGCAGGCCGTCCATGCCGACGAGCGACTGCCGGGCGGTGTTCACGGCGTGCACGTTGTTGTAGTGCCAGGGCACGTTGCGTCCCTCGTCGGGGGTGATCGTGCTCTGGATGTCGGCGCTCGTCAGGCGGCTGATCATGAGGTTCATGACGTGGCTGACGGTGGCTTCGCGGCCGCAGCTTTCCATGTAGCGCGTGTTCTGCTGGGCCCGCATGCGGTACTCGCCGAACAGGTCGCGCAGGGCGACCGCGTAGGGCAGGTCCATGCGCATGCAGGGCGCCGGCGGGGCGTCGGGCGGCACGGTCGACAGGCAGATGTCGTCTTTCGGCATGCCGACCGCCACCGAGTAGGCGCAGTTGATGGCGTGCTGCACGAGCAGCTCCGGCATGACCTTCCAGGCCTCGCGCGCCGTGGCGTTGGCGTTGTGGGCGCCGTCGATCTGGGCCATGCGCACGCTCGCCATGACGTGCTTGGCCACGGCCGCGTCGACGAAGCTGCGGTACATGTTGATGTTGCGGTACAGGACGTTGTACTGGGGGTCCTGGTGGGCGCCGTTCACGCCCTCCTCGGCGAACATCACGGCGATCTCGGGGCCGGCCACGCCGCTCACGTAGGAGTGGAAGTTGATGAGCCGGCCGACCTCGTCTTCGATCAGGTCGAGGGCGCGCCGCGTGGCACGTACCTGCTTGCGGGTGACGGCGATGCCACCGACGCCCTCGGGCGTGCCCTCGAGCAGGCCGTCCATGTGGCTCTGACCGGCGGTGCGGATCACCATCATGTGGTCGGCGCCGTGCCAGGCCGCCATGCGCATGCGGCGGATGTCGTCCTCAAAACGGCCGCTCGCGATCTCGGTCGTGACCACGCAGTCGGGCTGCGGGTCGATGTCGCCGAAGTAGTGCGCCGCCGGCAGCGGCACGCTCTGCTCGAGCCCCTTCGAGGTCTCCTTGTACGTGAACGGCCCGAGCTGCTGGTCGGGCACCGGCTCGCGCCAGTGCCAGCCGCGGCGCCGCGGCCGGTAGTGCTCGATGCCCTCGAGCAGCGCCGGCACGTCGAGCTTCTGGTTGGCCTCGAGCGGGGCGTCAGGCATGGCGCGCCCCCCACTGCTCCTCGACCACGTCCCAGCCGTCGCCGGCGGCCAGCCAGCGGCCGGCCTCGGGCGCCGCGACGCCCCACTTGGTGGCGCAGTGCAGCACCACATGGCCGGCGCCGTGACCGAGCAGGCCGCGCTTCTCGCACTCAGCCACGACCGCCGTGGCGGTCGGCGAGTCGAGCCCCATGCGCATGAGCACGCTGCGCTCGATCGACGGCGAGGTGTGGGTACGGGCCAGGTCGACGAGCGGCGTGACGATCTGCTGGGCGAGGGCCCAGAAGCGCTCGTGCAGCTCCTCGTCGCTGAGCTCGGCCAAGTGGCCCCGGACCTTCTGGTAGGTGTCCTCGCGCATACCCCTCAGGCCTCCTTGGCGGCGAGCTCGCCGAGCATCGCCTGTACCGCGTCGGGGGTCGTGTTGGTGTCGGCGGCCAGGAACGCGACGTCGGCGGCCGTGGGCACGTAGCCCGCCGGCGCGGCCTTGACCGCGTTGCGCACGTAGCTGCGCCGCATGCGGTCGACGTCGAAGTCGCTCGCCTGCACCTGCTCGAGGCGCTCGGGGATCACGATCACCGTGCCCGGCTTGTTGTCGCGCGGGTCGCCTGAGCGCACCTCGACGCCCATCTGCTTGGCGAAGTTGAGCTGCGCCCAGTGGTGCTTGCCGGCGCCGGTGTACTCGGTCTCCTGCACGACGATGGTCGCCTCACGCGGCAGCTCGCGGGCCAGCGAGACGGCGGCCGTCATGGCCGTGTTGCCGGCCGGGCCACGCTCGAGGCCCTCGAGCTTGACCAGGGCCTCGGTCACGTAGAAGACCTCACCCTGGGTGACCGTGAGGTAGCGGTCGATGTAGCGCAGCGGCCGGGCCGCGTTGCGCGGCACGTCGGCGCGGTCGGGCCAGGTGGCAAAGGGCACGCCGAAGCCGGTGTGGCCGGTCGTGAAGCTCTTGCGGTTGAAATCGCTGTCGGACGCCATGTGCAGGCCCGACAGGTCGACCGAGGCGCTCACCACCTGCGTGGCAGTCGCGCCGGCGCGCTCGAGCCCGCGCGCCGTGCCGGTCGTGTTGCCGCCGCCGGCGTGGGTGATGACGCAGGCCGTCGGGTCGGCGCCGGTCAGGGCGCGCATCTCCTGCGAGATCTCGAGCCCGAGCGTCTCGATGCCCGACACGCCGAACGAGCTGTAGAGCGAGGCGGCGAAGTAGCCGGTCGTGTCGAGCAGCTCGACCATGTGGAAGAAGAGCTCGGGACCGACCGTGAGCTGCACGACCTCGGCGCCGTAGGCCTCGCAGATGCGGGCCTTCTCGACGATCTCTGGCTGGCCGATCTTGCGGCTGTCGTAGCACTCCTGGACGATGATGCACTTGAGACCGGCGCGGGCCGCCTGGCTGGCCACGGCGGCGCCGTAGTTGCCCGACGTCGCCGCGATCACGCCTTCGTAGCCCTTCTCGCGGGCCACGTGGATGCTCACGCTGGCGCGGCGGTCCTTGAAGGCGCCGGCCAGGTTGGCGGCCTCGTCCTTCACGAAGATACGGGCGCCCTTGCCGGCCTCACAGGTGGAGCGCACGGCGTCGGTCAGGTTCTTGAGCTCGAGCAGCGGCGTGTGGCCCACGCCGGCCGCCGTCTGGATGGCGACGATGTCGTCGAGGCTGTAGCCGTGGGCGCCCATCATGCGCTCGTAGTCGAAGGCGATCGGTGACAGCTCGAACTCGCTGTAGTCCATGCCCAGCGCGCGGCGCATGATCTCGCCGCGGCGGGCCATGATGGCGTCGAACTTGGTGGCCATCAGGCGCCCCCCCTCTGTGAGGCGCGGTAGGCCGCAAGCTGGGCGCGCAGGTCCTTGCCGATGTGCGTGAGCTCGGGGATGGGTTCGCCGAAGGTGTGGAAGTAGCCGGGGTTCACTGCCGACAGCGTGCCGGCGACCTTGCGGCCGGTCATGGTCTCGATCGTGACCGGCTCGCCGATCGCGGCGGCGCCCTCGGCGAAACCCTTCACCCACATCGTGAGCGGCTTCTCGGCGGTCTCGGGCGGCAGGTTCTTCGACCTGTCGGCCGGCTCGAGCAGCACGCACTCGACCTCGACCCAGTCGCCCGTGCGGGCCGCTCTGGTCTCAGTCATGCGGTGTCTCTCTTTCTGTCATCACGTCGTTTGCGTCGTCGGGCGGCGGCGCGGCTCGGGCGGGGGAGCGGGGCGAGAGCCTGCGCTCTCGCCCCGCTCCCCCGCTCCCCGCCGCGCCGCTTCGTCTTTGGTCGCGGTCCGGCGTCAGACGGTCGGCGCCATGAAGCGCGGCAGCGGCATGTCGACCACGGTCAGCATGCCGGCCGGCGCGGCCTTCATGAGCGGGATGTAGTTGCCCGTGCTGGCGTAGGTACCCTTGCCGCCCGGCACCTCGGGCGTGTTGGCCATATGCACGCTCGGGTCGCCGTTGATCGTGATGTAGTCGCCGGTGCCCTGATCGGCCAGCTCGGGGTGGATCTGCTGCGGGTGGATCAGGTGGATCTTGAGCTCGTCGCCGATGTAGCCCTTGCCGACCTGCTTGCAGCCGGCGACCCAGCCCGCCGGCACCTTGACGTGCGGCGTGGAGCGCTCGACCTTGGTGACGATCGGCTCGCGGGTCTCTTCGATGCGGTCGATCTTCCAGCCCAGCGCCTTGGCGATCAGCATGATCGACTCGGGAAAGCCGATGTGGCCCACGATGCTGCCGTCGGCGACGCCCTTCTCGAACTGCTCGACCGTGGTGCCCACGCCCTGGCCGGTCATGACCGTGGGGCCGAACGGCGACAGGTCGTTCACGCGCGAGGCCTCGATCGAATCGACGCGCATGCAGATCGAGCTCCACATGACGATCAGGGCATCGAGCATGAAGCCCGGGTTGATGCCGGTGCCGAGAATAGAGACGCCGTTCTCTTTGGCGACGCGGTCGAACAGGTCGGCGCGCTCGGGGTCGCTCGCCCACGGATAGGCCAGCTTCTCGGCGATGCAGATGACGTCGGCGCCCGACTTGGCGGCCGGCACGATCTGCGGCTCCACCTCGTTCAGGTTCGACTGGGTGTTGATGACGACGACGTCGGGCTTGGTGGCGAGCACCTTCTCGAAGTCGGTCGTCATCTTCACGTCGCAGGGCCGTCCGAGCAGCTCGCCGACGGTCTTGCCCTCTTTGGCGGGGTTGGTGACGATGCAACCGGTGAGCTCGATGTCCTTGGGCCGGTCGAGCACGAACTTGAGGAGCCCCTGCCCCATCTCGCCGGTGCCCCACTCCACTACCTTGATCATGTGGTCCTCCTGCTTTATGCGTCACTGAGTATGGACTATGCAGCGACGTGCAGCCGAAAGCGCCCGTTGGGTGCGCGGAACAAGCCACGGAGCCCGCGGGTGCGGTCGGTGGACGCGACGCCGTCGCGCTCGCTGCGAGTGATGCGCGGCGGGACCGCGCGCAGGAGTCAGGCTGGCGGAGGCTGGTCGACCTGGACGGGCGTGAGCTCGGTGAAGTCCGGTTTCGTCGCCGCCTCCGAGGTCGCACGTGGGGGTGGTGAGTGCGCTCCGATGCTATCCGGGGCGGAGGGCGGCGGTCAACCGGTGGGGGGGATAGGAGATAGGGGCCGGCGAAACGCGCCCTAGCGTGACAAGACCGGAAGAAGGAAGGTCGTTGGCACCTTCAGAACGACACCCGGAAAGCTCCGCGCGCTGCCAAGGACTGCTGAGCTAGTCCCCCGAGGTAGCCGCCAGCGCGTCGCTGCGCGAGTGGTGGATGTGTACGATTCGGTCCAGACCCGTAATCTCGAAAGTGCGCCTGATGCGCCCCTCGGGGCAGACGAGGTCGAGGGTGCCGCCACGAGCCGTGACCGCCTTGATGCCGCCGACCACGACGCCGAGCCCTGTCGAGTCGATGAAGCGAACCTGGCTTAAGTCAACAACGACGCGCGCGGTCCCTTCGCCGATGGCCTGCAAGAGAGCGTCCTTGAACTGAGGCGAGGTGTAGAGATCGACCTCGCCCTTCAGCTCAACGACGGCGACGTCGGCGCTGGGCCTACTGAGCTCGACCTGGAACTGCGGACTGTCTGCCACCTCGTACTCCATCAGCTACCCGATCGTTGTCGCCAGTCTCCGCGCCGTAAGGGCCTCGGTCAAGCTTGTGCGACTCATCACAAAGGTTGTTCGAGGCCTGGAACGGTCGCAACTTCCTGTACCTTCGGCGTACACTGAGCGCCATTCGTTCCCCTCGAAGCAAGCCCGTGCGGGGGAGTCAGTTGTCGCAGAGCGACGTTAAGCCTCAGATCGCGCCACCGCGCCTGCTCTTCCGCGTCCCGTCCGAGCCCTCCCACCTGCTGCGCGCCCGCGACCGCATTCGTGACTACCTGCGCCAGTACTGCACCGAGCCCGAGGTCATCGACGACGTCGTGCTTTGCGTCGAGGAGGCCGCGACCAACGCCATCCGTCACAGCGGCAGCGAGCACGACATCGAGATCTCGCTGCGCTTCGTCAACGGCGACCTGCTCGCCGTGGTCAAAGACCACGGCCGAGGCTTCGACGTAACGAGCTTCGATCGTGACTCTGTGCCCGATGTCCTGTCCGACCACGGCCGCGGCCTGTTCATCGTCGCCAAGCTCATGGACTCGTTGAAACTGAGCGTTGACGGTGGCCTCGAGGTGCGCATGACGCGACACGCCGAAGCGCGCTGTAAGCCCTCCATTCCGGAGGGCATCCCCTTCGAGACCTATGGCGGCGGTGCTGCCGGCGAGCGCGAGTCCCGCGGGCAAGCTTTGCTCGACGAGGTCGACGAGTTCGTCATGGTGATCGATTGGGAGTACCGCTACCAACACCTCAACGAGGCTGCCCTGCGCCTCCTGCGTAGCAGTCGCGAGGAGCTCATCGGTAGGTCCGTCTGGGAGTTCGCCCCGACCCTGGGCGACTCGGTCGAGGGTAAGGCCCTCCGCGAGGCGATCGAGCTGGGACGCTTCTCGATGCTCGAGTACCAGACTGAGATCTCAGGCGACTGGATCGAGGCGCGCTTCTACCCGACCTCTTCAGGCGTCAGCGTCTTCGGCCACGAGATCAGCGAGCGTAAGCGCATCGAGGAGGAGCGCGAGCAGTACTTTGCGGCTCTCCGGGCGAGCGAGGCCAAGTACCGCGCCATGGTCGAGAACTCGACCGAGGGCATCGTCATCGGCGCGCCAGAGGGGGCCTTTCAGTTTGCCAACCAGCGCATGGCCGACATGCTGGGCTACTCAGTCGAGGAGCTGCTCGGCATGTCCGGTTCCGACCTCGTCTTTGAAGGTTGGAAGCCCGAAACCGACGACGCACGGGCCGAACTTCATGAGGGCCAGGTGCTGCGCCGCGAGGTCAAGCTGCGCCGCAAGGACGGCGCGGTTCTGTGGTCGCGCTACAGTGCGTCTCCCCTCCTCGACGCCCAAGGCAACCACATCGCGAACCTGATCATGCACAGCGACGTCACCGAGCGCAAGGCAGCAGAGGAGGCCCTGCGGCGTAGCGAGAGTCGCTACCGTGAGCTCGTGGAGAACGCCAACAGCGCGATCGTGCGGTGGTCTTGTGACGGCAGGATCACCTTCATCAACGGGTACGCCCAGAGGCTCTTCGGCTGGAGTGCCAAGGAGGCCGTCGGCAAGTCGGTGAACATCCTGGTTCCAGAGCAGGAGTCGGACGGGACTGACCCGACCGGCCTCGTCAGCGACATCGTCAAGCACCCCGACCGCTACGAGCACAACACCAACGAGAACATCTGCCGGGACGGCCGTCGCCTCTGGCTGAACTGGACCAATCGGGCGATCCTTGACGACCAAGGCAAGGTTGCTGAGATCCTGGCGATCGGCAACGACGTCACGGACCTCAAACGCGCCGAGGAGGCGCTGCTTGAGAGTGAGGGGAGCTACCGCACCCTATTCGACACGATGAGCGAGGGCTTCGCCCTCGACGAGATCATCTGCGACGAGAACGGCAAGCCCTACGATCTGCGCTACCTTTCGGTCAACCCCGCCTTCGAGCGCCACACGGGCTTAAAGGCCGCAGACATCCTGGGGCACACCACGCTTGAGCTCTTCCCCGATGCCGCCGACGACCCGGTGTTTGAGATCTACGGCAAGGTGGCCCTGACCGGCGAGCCGGCTCACTTCGAGTCGCAGTTCGGACCGCTGGGGCGCTGGTTTGAGGTGAGCGCCTACCAGACCGAGCCGGGACGCTTCGCGACGGTGTTCATCGACACCACTGAGCGCACCTTGGCCGAGCAGGAAGCCAAGCGCCAAGCCGAGCTGCTCGACCTGTCCTTCGAGCCCATCATCGTCTGGCGTCTCGGCGGTGCGATCGAGTCTTGGAATCGTGGCGCCGAGCAGCTCTACGGCTACGGTGTAGAAGAGGCGATCGGCCGAGTCACTCGCGACCTGTTGCGCACCGCCTTCCCGCAACCGTGGGCCACAATCGAAGACGCCCTCCACACACGGGAGAGCTGGGAGGGAGAGCTTGTCCACCGCGCCAAGGACGGCCGCCAAGTCACCGTAGCATCGCGGCTTCAGCTCGTGGTGGGCGAAGACGGAGTCGAGCGCGTCCTTGAGTCCAACCGCGACATCACCGAGCGTAAGCGCGCCGAAGAGGCGCTGCGCGAGAGCGAGGAGAACGCCCATCTCCTGGCCGATGTGCTGCAGAAGTCCGCGATGCCCTTCGGGATGGGAGCGCCCGATGGTCGTCTCCTTCTGTTCAACGAAGCCTTCGAGCGGCTGACGGGCTACAGCGGCGCCGAGCTTCACGAGAGAGCGCTCACTTGGTCGACCGACCTGACGCCGCCCGAGTGGCGCGCGACCGAGGCAACGATCCTCGCGCGGGCGGTGAGCGAACGCCACCCTGTGTCCTACGAGAAGGAGTACCTGCGCAAGGACGGCAGCCGCGTGCCGATCGAGCTGCTCGTGCAGCCGATCTTCGACGAGGACGGCACACTCCTGCACTACCGCTCGTTTGTGACCGACATCAGCGCCCGTAAGCAAGCCGAGCGCGCGCTGCTCGAGCGCGAGACCGAGGCCGCACGGCTTGACGAGCACCTGCCGGGGAGCCGCACCACTCGGCTTGTGGACCGCTTCCGAGGCCATCGTTGGCGCGTGCTCGCCGGTGCGATCGCGATCCAGAGTGCGATCCTCCTGGCGCTGAACAGCGCACATAGCCCGCGCCACGTCTTGGGCCTGCCAGGCTCCATGATCGCGCTGTTCTCAGTCATCGCCGGCGCCCTGGCGGGCCCGCCTTTCGGTGCGCTCGTGGCCATCGCCGGTGGCGGGGCGTTCTACCTGACGGTGGGCGGGCGGGGCAGCCTGTCCACCGTACCAACGACGCTGATATCGACGGCGGTCTGGGTGGCGGCTGGCCTGCTCTCCGGCTTTCTCGCCAAGACCCTAAGCGAGCAGGCCGAGCGTCGTCGCGCGGCCGCGGTCGCCCTGGTTCGCGCCGACGCCGCTCGCGAGGCCCAACTCGCCGAGCAAGCGCGCGTCGAGGAGCTCGCTCGGAGACTCCAGCTGCAGACCGAGGAGCTGCAGGCGGCCGGTGAGGAGCTGTCGACCCAACGTGATGAGCTGCACGAGCGCGCCGAGCGTGAGGCCGCGGCGGCCGAGCTGACCGAGGTCTTAAACGAGATGAACGGCCTGATCAACTCGACGCTCGATAGCCGCGAGATCATGCAGACGGTCGTCGAGCATGCGGTCGCCGCGGTCGGATCCGACAGCGCCATGGTCGCGCTGCGCCACGGCGACGACTGGGTGGCCGAGTACGGCTATCCCGAGGTCCCCGGGCTGATCCACGAATGCGTGCGCACCGACGAGGCGCCCTTCATGGTCATGGCCGTGACCGAGCGCCGGCCGATCGCCATCGACGACTGCGAAAGCGACCCGCGCTGCCTCCCCGAGGTGCAGCGTCGCTTCGGGGTGCGCTCCGTGCTGTGCATCCCCTTGATCGTCAGAGAAGAGGTGCTCGGCGTCATCTTCTTGTAAGCGTTCAGTCGGTGTGCACTCGGTCAGACCAGTGAGGGGACGGGATCGCCGCGGGCGCTGGCGGCCAGGACCTCGCTGAGGTAGGCAAAGAGCGAGCGCTTCTGCAGGCGGCAGGTCACCGAGGCCGAGAGCAGCCGCTCGATGGTACGCTCGCCGTCCTCGGACTGGCTGCCCAGCGAGAGCTTGCGGTAGATGACCGCGCCACGCAACCCGCGCTCGGCCTGGTTGTTGGTGGGCTCCACGCCGGGCACGCTGGCGAAGGTCCACAGCGCCGGCCAGCACTTGAGCAGGTTCTTGGCGAAGGTGCGGTGCTGGCGGTTGCGGGGGCTCTTGTGCGCCGCTTCCTCAAGCAGCGCCCGCAGCTCCTCCTTGAGGGGCCCGATGCGCGCCGCGAGGCGTTCGCGGTCGCCGTCGAGCCGGTAGTCGCCCCAGGCGGCGAAGAGACGCTCGCTGATCGCAAGGCCAGCCTCGCCGAACTGCCTCTGCAGGCCGAGGCCCTCGCTGTGTGCCCGAAAGTCGCGGGTCAGGTGCGCCCAACAGAGCTGGCGCCGTTCCACATCCAGGTAGTTGTAGGCCCACCAGCGATCGCTGCAGGTGATCCCTGCGAAGCGCTCGCCGAGCAGGGCCACGGCCTCGCGCTCGTGGCGGTCGGCGGCGATGCGAAAGACCGCGGTCCGAAGCGTGAGAGCGCCCCAGAGGGTGCGCCGCCCGCCGCGCAGGCGCCAGCCGGTCTCATCGACGTTGACGGCGGGCGAGGCACGGGTCTCGTGCAGCAGCTCCTCGTAGGGCCTGGCAAGCGCCGCCGCCGCGCGCCGCAGGATGGCATCGACCGTGCCGGCGCAGAGGCGGGCGCCAAACAGCTCGCCGGCCAGCTCGACCGCATCGCGCCGGGAGACGCGGTTGCGCACGGCCAGGGTGGCGACCGCCGCGCACAGGCGCGGGCCGAAGGCGCTCTCTGGCACATCCGCGGGCAGCTTTGCGCGGGTGATCGCACCGCAGGCGGGGCAGCGCAGGCGATGGAGGCGGTGCTCGCTTAAGGTGATGGCGATCGCGGGCAGCTCGGCGACCTGCCATCGGGCCGGGTTGCCAACGGGGTGACGCTCTTCCGGGGTGAAGCGGTGGCCGCAGGCGCAGTGCTCGGGCCAGTGATCGATGAGCTCGTCGACGGCCTCGATCGGGGCCAGGTGTCGGCCGTGGCCCTTGTGACCGTGCTGGGCGCCGCGTCTGCCGCCTGAGGATGGTGGCCGCCTGCGGGCCGGCGCCCCAGGCGGATCGGCGCTCGGTGGCAGCGAGGAGTTCTGCGAGTTGCGCCTGAGCTGTCGCTCAAGCTCGGCGATGCGCTCCTCCTGCTTGGCAAGGCGCGCCTCCAGGGCGGCGACCTGAGCCGAGAGCGCGAGGAGCGCCGCGACCACCGCCTCGCGTCCCTGGTCGTAGATCGCCTCCGCCTCGGCGCGCTCCATGGCCGAGGGTTCGCTGCGCAGAAGCAGGTGCCTGCCTCATGGCCCTCGGCCTCTTGCTCAGCTGCATGGCCGGACCAACTGAACGCTTACATCTTCTTCAACCACCACGAGGCGGCCGTCGCCTTCCCGCCGGAGATCGTCGAGTTCGCCGGCAAGCTTGCCGCCTCGATCTCGACGGCCCTTGCCAACGCCCGCCTCTACGAAGAGCAGGAGCGCATCGCCACAACGCTGCAGGAGAACTTCCTTCACGCGCTGCCCGCGGTCGCCGGCCTCGAGCTGGGCATGGTGACAAAGACCGCCTTCGAGCCCGAGCTCGTGGGCGGCGACTTCAGCGACGTCTTCGTCGGCGACGAGTCGCACGTCGTCCTGCTGATCGGCGATGTTGCCGGCAAGGGCGTGCGCGCCGCCGGCCTGACCGAGACCGTGCGCAGCACGGTGCGGGCACTGGCCGCGATCGACCCGTCGCCGTCCTTCATCTTGGGGAAGACCAGCGAGCTGCTCCTGGGCTACGATCCCGACGAGGCCCACGTGACCGCCTTTTGCGCCGTGCTCGACCCGCACACCGGCCATCTGAGCTACGCGAGCGCCGGTCATCCCGCGCCAGTCCACCTCGGCGCGAATACGTGCGACTCCCTCGCTGTGGTCTACGGTCCGCCGCTTGGCACCTTCTCGCACTCCTACAAAGAGTCCCACACGATGCTGACGCCCGAAGACTGCCTCGTGCTCTATACCGACGGCGTCACCGAAGCACGCCGCGACGGCGAGCTGCTCGGAGAGCGGCGGCTGCTCGAGATCGTCGAGGGTCTACGTGGCTGCTCCGCGCAGGAGGTCACCGATGGCGTGCGGGACGCCGCATCCGAGTTCGCCGACGGCCGCCTGAGAGACGACATGCAGGTGGTCGTCCTGCGGCTGGCCTGAGCCGGAAGTGCTCTAGACCTCAAGCCGACGAAGCTTGTTCCAATGCCTCGGGTGTGGCACGTACCCCCGCCGAATCCTCGCGCACATCGTTGTCGAGAGCCCCGTCGCCGCCCTCATCTGCGGCAGCGTCACCGTCTGAAGCATTGGCAGGATCTCGCGCGTGAAGACCTCGGGGTCGGGCTTCTCGTGTGTGAGCTCCCACTCGATTCTCTCGCGCTGCCGCTTTGCGTTCGACTGCCCCAGCTTGCGCCTGGACTGCTCGCTGTCCATCCAGTTGCGCCCTTCCGCCTGCATCTTCGCCAGCCCGGCCGCACCCGCTGCGACGAACCCGACATTGTGGCGCTCCCGTTCACCGGGCAGGCAGTCGTCGCAGACCATGCGATCCACACTCGGCAGCGGTCCACCGCAGGTGGCGCAGGTCGGCGCGAGCTTCGCCTTCGACGACTCAGTCCGCTTTGGATTACGACGGACCCTGCCGCGCCCCAAACTGCGGTTTGATTGAGTGAGCGGCGTCGGCAAGCTCAGTTGCAGACTACCGTCCGAAGCGAGCATCGCGGTGACGTTCTCGACCACCGGGCCAACGGCCTTTGCCCATCGCGGTGTTGTCTCGGCGAGCGTATGCGTGAGCGGCGCGAGCACTCGACAGACGCCCTTTCTCGTCTCGATAAAATCCTTGGCGCTGAAAGTCCGCGTTTCGATCTGGTCGAGCAGATAGGCGTCGACTTGCGGCCTGACCGCCTCCATCAGATCGAGTGCTAGCGAGTCGCGTGATTTCTGGTCGGCGTGAAATACGCCGAGCCCCGGATCGAGCCCGCAGGCGAGACAGGCAAAACGAGCCTCTGCCTCAAGCAGCGCGTACAGATAATTGAGCATGGCATTCGCGGGATTGGCGGCCGAGCGTGGTGAGTCGGTTATCGGCGAGCGGCGCTGTCCGAAAATGCGCCAGTGCTCAGGAATTGATTTATTGTCTTTTCTGGCAAAACGCAGGGAAACGTTTTTCCAGGCTCCCCAATAAGCCAGCGCGCCTTGTGCCTCGCACATTAGTATTCCGGGAATTGACGGCGCATTTTCCGCGATTTCCCGTGATGGAGTTGCCCCAGTTCCGTTGATACCTGCGAACTAGCACGCGGCCGCGGCAGGCCGCTGCTGCTCCAGTCTCCGCTCGAACTCCGCCGGCGACAAGTTGCCCAGTGACGAGTGCCGCCGGTGCGGGTTGTAGAAGCCCTCGATGTAGCGGAAGATCGCGAACCGCGCCTCGTCTCTGGTCTTGAAGCGGTGGCGGTGCACGCACTCCTTCTTGATGGTCGCCATCACCGACTCGGTCACGGCGTTGTCATGAGGAACGCCGGTCTCGCCCATCGACGCCAGGATGCCGCAGTCGCGCAGCGTCTTGCCGAAGGCCAGTGAGCGATACTGGGCGCCGCGATCGGAGTGATGGACAAGGCCGGCCTGCGGCCGGCGCATGGTCGTTCCCATGCCCAGCGCGTCGATGACGATGTCGGCCCTCAGGTCGTCGCGCATCGACCAACCGACGATGCGCTTGGTGCAGGCGTCCATGACCACGGCCAGAAACAGCCAGCCCTCCCAGGTCGGCACGTAGGTGATGTCGGCAAACCAGAGCTGGTTGGGTTCGCCGGCGGTGAAGTCGCGACGCACGAGGTCTCTCGCCGGCGCGCTCTCGGGCGCGGTGGCCTTGCGGCGCCGGCGCCTGCCCTCGCGTCCCGAGACACCGGCGATGCCCATCTCGCCCATGAGACGAGCGATGCGTTTGCGCGAGACGCGGATGCCCTCGTCGGCCAGATCGTCGAGCAGGCGCGGCGAGCCGTAGGTGCCCTGACTGGCCGCGAAGTGGCAGGCGATGCGCTCCTTGAGGCGTGCATCGGCAAGCCGGCGCGCGCAGGGTGGACGCTTCCTCCAGGCGTGGTAGCCCGCGGCGGTCACGCCGAGCACGCGGGCCAGGCGGGAGATCGAGTGGCATGACTTCTCTTCATCGATCAGCCGGAACCTCATCGCCGACGATCGGTCTCCCGGGCGAAGAAAAGCGCTGCCTTGCGCAGGATCTCCTTCTCCTCTTCTAAGATCCTCACCTCACGCCTGAGGCGCCGCAGCTCGGCACGCTCCTCGCTGGTCAGGCCGTCCTCGATACCCTCGTCGATCTCGGCCTGGTGGACCCACTTGCGCAAGGTGCCGGGCGCGACGCTGATCTGCTGCGCCGTCACCTTGACCCCACGTCCGCCGACGCGGTACAGCCTGACCGCCTCGCTCCGAAACTCCGGCGTGTACGCCACGCTGACTCCCTTCTCGGACACCGCTGGTGTCCACTTTCAGGGTGTCAACGAAAGCGGGTCAACTCCAACTCCACAAGTAATGCGTAGAGGTAATTGAGTATCGCGTTCGCGGGGTTGACGGCCGAGCGCGGCGAGTCGGTAATTGGCGAGCGGCGCTGGCCGAAAATGCGCCAGTGGAACTCCAACTCCAGTCCTCGTACGTCCCGCGCCAGTCGACCCGCCGACCCCCTGCCCACCGCCGACACCGGGAGCGACCACACCGGGGGGAGCCCGGCGGACCTGCTCGCCACGGGCCGGGAGCATGATGGTACGAGCACCCTGGTTGAGCTGATTACCACGAATGCCGATATGGTGGGACATGAAGCGCATCCTGCGACTCACGGCACTCGCCGGTTTGCTCGTCGTCGTGGCATGCGCCTCTTCGTGCGGATCGCACCCCCAAATGGCCTCGTGGTTCGAGAAGCTCATGACGACGCCCAGTCAGCCGCTTTCCGTGCGACCCGGTGCCGATGTTTGGGTCGTCGGCATGCCGCGCCTCGTTGTGACGAGCACAAACGGCGGCGCGACCTGGCGCACCGCTCACAAGGACGCAAGCGGAAACCTCGCCTACCAGCTTCTGCGCGGCGTCGCCTTCGCGGACGCCCGCCACGGCTGGGCCGTCGGCAAGGGCGGCACGATCCTCGCCACGACAAACGGCGGCGTGACTTGGACCACGCAGCGCAGCTCATCTGCTGAGAACCTCGTAGCCGTGGCGGCAGTTGACGCCGAGCACGCCTGGGTCGTCGGCTTCGACAATGTGGGCCAGCAGATTCCGGGCATCATCCTCGCCACCAGCGACGGCGGCAAGAGGTGGCGCACCCAGTACGAAGGCAGCCTCGAGAACCTTACAGGTGTCGCCTTTCCCGATGCACGACACGGTTGGGCCGTGGGCTGGAGTGGCGACATTCTGGTGACAAGCGATGGCGGTGCCCACTGGCGCGTCCAACGCGACTTGAAGGACCTGTTGCCGACGGACGTGACATTCACCGACGCACGACACGGCTGGATTGTCGGTGGTGAGCCGGGTTTCATCCTCGCCACAAGCGACGGCGGCAGGCACTGGCACACGCAGTTGTCCGGGACACACGACGGCCTCAACAGCGTCTCGTTTGTGAATGCGAGCGACGGCTGGGTCGTGGGCAACGGCGGCCTTCTCTATCGCACGACCGACGGCGGCAAGACGTGGACGCTCAGCCGCTTGCCTGTTGGTTGGGATCCGAGCGCGGTCTCATTCGCCGACAAACAGCACGGCTGGGTCGTCACGGACGGCATGGCGCTCTTGGCCACGACCGATGGTGGCACGAGTTGGACGTTGGCTAAGTCGACGGCTCCTCACCCCTCTTTCTGTGGAGTCGCGGCCAAGAACATTCCGAGCGACTGAAGCGGGGCACGCAAGCTCCCCCCCGCCACCGGGGCGACCACACCGGAAACCCAGGGCGACCTCTTCACCCGTCACCCCGACGACGACCCCGGCAGGTAGGCGAGCCGCCGCGCAGCGCGGAGCCAGCCCGGACACGTCGCCCGTGAGCCCTCACCCCGGACCGAAGGCGAAGCGGTGGCGAGGCGGCCCCCGTTGTCGGTCGATGCAACGCAATAGCTCACTTTTCTCTCGCCTATCTCCTATCCCGTCAACCGGTGGGGGGGTACGTAGACGGAGGCACCCGAAGCGGCACAAACCTGCACACATCCCGAAGCCCAGCTTGCCGCGCTTGGCGCGGCCCGCCCATCTGCCGCCGGTCGTCGACAGACCGGCAGGCGGCGGGTGCAGGACTGCGGACGCGGCTCGCCAGGCGGCCGTTGGCCGGGCGACGCGCTCAGGGACCCGCCCGCCGGCTGAGGCCATCGTTGGGGGTGACGGCTACCGGCACCGCCTCACCGCCACTGCGCGGCTCGCCCCTCGCGGGTCTCGCCGTTTGGTGGTAGCGTCTTACTCGGAATGGCGCAGGAGGGCAGCCTGAACCAGAAGGTCGCTAAGAGCTTCGATGCCTCCGTTCGCTTTAGCGTCTCGCTCGTACTGCTCAGCGCCTGGGCATGGCCGGTCTGGCGGCTAATCTGGACACGAGACATGCCGCCCGGCCTTGTCGGCTTGCTTGCCGCGCTGTGGCTTGTCCCCGGCTATGTGCTGCTCGTGCGCGCCCTCGGGCTCGCTCTGCCCGCACGCGTGGTGTATGTGCTCATGCCGTTCGCTGCGCTCCTTGGCATGGTCTTGGGCGGCTTCTTGGTGCTCCGATTGGCTGACGTCCTCGCGACAGCGGGGTTGCTCATGCCCGTGATCGGCGTCTGGCTTGTCTGCAGCCTTGTCTGGCCGGTCGTTCGCCTCGCCCAGCACCGGCACGGCGCTCGCCGTCTGCTCATCCTTGTGGTCGTTGCGGTGTGCGCCTTCGGCGTCATGCTCGGCTGGGGGCGGCATGATCTGGTCAGCATTCCGCACAGGCTCGAGGTCGGCCTCCGGGCAGATTGGCCGCTAGGGCCAGGAGCCGCCCTCGGGGTTTGCTCCTTGGCAGCGGTAGGCTCCGCTAGGTCTCGTCGTGCGCACACCGCCGAACCCGCTTCGGCGGCAGAAGCAGACGTCCACCCAGCAAGCACATCAACCTGACGCCGTGATGCGCCGCCCTTCGAGCGGCTCGCCGCTTCGGCTAGTGCTCGTTGGTCAGGCTGACTGGGGACGGCTCGCCGGCCCGATCGTCGACCGGCGCGCGGCTGCCGGCTGAGGGGGTGCCGAGCTAGCGGGTTCGGCTCGCCACGCTTCGCGTCGGCTCGCCTACCTGCCGGGGGACGTCGTCAGGGTGACGGGTGTGGAGGGTCGCCGGTCAGCTCCCCGGTGTGGTTGCGTCGGTGGCGGCTGTGGGCGGGGTCGGCGGCTCGGCTGACGGGAACCGATAGCAGCCGAGGGAGGCGCTCATATGCGACATTCTGGCGACCCCGCGCTCCAGTGCGTGCTCAGCCCCAAGCAGATCAGGGCGCTCGCCGTTCGTGGCATCGCTCACGACCTTACGCAAGATGGCTTCGCGCTTCGACGTGGCTTTCTTCTGCGCGAGCAGGGCGGACCAGCTACCGACTGGATCGCATTTGGCACGGCGGTGCCAGACCGGAAGGGGCCAGTCGGCATCTGGGTCAATGTCGGCATCCACTGCGCCGCGTTGCACGGGCGTGTCGCCGTGCTTCGCGACGAGTCCAGAGGACGACCTGCTGGCCTTCATGGCCTTCCCGGCCGAGCACTGGTCAAAGCTGCGCTCGACGAACCCACTCGAGCGCGTCGATCGCGAGATCGGACGCCGATCCGACGTGGTCGGATCTACCCCGACGACGCCGCCCTGATCCGCCTGGCCGGGAGCCTGATCATCGAGCAATAAACGACGAGTGGCTCGTGGGCCGGCGCTATCTGTCGATCGAGTCGCTCGAGGCGGCGCTCGCAGGGGCGGATGCCAAGACGGCCGTCGAGGTGAACGCGCTGCCGGCGGCCTGAGAAGACCAGTCCGACGACGGACTACACCACCACTCGGGACTTGACCGAGCTCCGCTTCACGCCGAACGTCCGCCGTGCCGACATACTGTGGCCGACGCCCCCGCGCGCCGCCTGCCTAGGCGCTCCCCGAACGTCCGCGTAGGCCGCGTCGTCTCCAGGTTGACTCCACTCCCCATTTCCGCAACAGCCGCGATGGCTTAGGCTGAATACTTGGAGTCGCCTGGGTGCCGTCTGCGATCCGTCTGTTCTCTCTAGTCGACAGGAAGGAGCCGCAGTGAGACTGCCTGGTTCGGCGGCGAGAGTGCTGGTCCGTTCCCTGGGCGGCATTTGGAACGTCCGGCGCCTGTCACTGGAGGCCGACGACCCGCGCCTGCGTAGCCTGTTCACCGATCTCAACTACGCCTACTGGGCGTGCTTCGGGGCGATGGTCGGCCACCGCACCGTCTTCGGCGACACCCCCACGTTCCCCCACGGACCTTACGGCGTATTCATCTCGGGTGAAGCCGAGATCGGTGCGGGTGCCGTCATCTTCCAGCACGTGACGATTGGCTCGAATGTGCTGCCGGACTCGAAGGGCAGGGGCGCGCCCCGGGTGGGCGACAACTGCTTCGTCGGTGCCGGTGCGGCCCTGATCGGCGGTATCCGGATCGGCGACCGGGTCCGTGTCGGAGCCAACTGCGTCGTGACCACCGATGTGCCGAGCGACTCGGTGGTCGTCGCCCAGCCAGCCCGCATCGTGCACAAGGAAGGGCTGGTCAATCGGCACCACCGGAAGGACTCTGCTGGGCGATGGATTTACGTCGACGGCAAAAGAGACGTCCTCGAGACTGATCAGGGCATCCTCGCGCTCCTGAATGATGAGCCTGCTATCACGACAAGTTCCCGAACTGGTGATGGAACTTGATCCGCTTGCTTCGTGCTACCCTGCGGTCGATAACAGCCCCATAATGGGTGGTCTTGAGCCAAGGGGGCGTCGCTAGAATGGCATCCGGCTTGTGGGATGCCCCCCTCCCCGGTACCAGGAAGGGCGCGTGTCTTCGCCTGAGGGCATCGTAGCGTATCGGTCTCAGGCGGCCCCCACCTGGTCGGCCTCCGCGAGCTCCTCGGGCGTCAGGAGTCGAGCAAGCTGGCAGTCACTGGCTCCAGGTCAGGACCATGACCTGACCGGAACCGCCCACGAGCTGCAACCTGCGTCCGGCATCCTCGCAGCGCAACGTCCAGCTCTTTCCCAGCAGCGTCACACTCAAGGTGGAACCCCACGGCGGAAAGCGGGGCACCGCGATCCGACCGTCGACCGGCCGGCCGTCGACCCAGCCCTCGATGAGCAGGTCGCCGGTCTCGCGTGTGACCGTGTCCTCGGGGCTGTACACGTAGGTCCGGGTCTGAGGCGATATCGAGAAGCTCGTCTTGGGGCCATGGCCCGCAAAGACCCATTCCTGCGAGAACTCTGCAACGACCCGGTTGTGGTGGGCGGCCATCCACATGGAGGTGCCGATGAGGCCAAGGATGGCGCACATCATGGCCACGACCACGATGCCCGCCCACCTCACCGACGGGCGGAAGGCCGTCGGGTCGTCGGGCCAGCGATCGATGAGGTGAGGCAGGTGTCCGTGCTTTCGAGGCCGCACCTTGGCCTTCACCTGCCGCTGCCAGCCGCCGTCGGCCATCTGTGCGAAGACCGTGTAGAAGTAGCGCCCATGCTTGTCCAGGCCCTCGTCGTCAAGGTGGTTCGCCTGGCTTTCGCTCAGGAGCACCTGGCCGTTTGCTCCCGGGGCCTCGGGGTCGTCGGCAAAGCCCTCGGTCGAGCGCAGCACACGGCAGCGGACAGCATCGGCGTTCCGCACGTCCCATTCGAGCCCGACACGATCGCCGCCATGCTGGACGCGAAAGTGAGCTACGTGCGGCCCTTCCATGCTCCCACGGGGTTCTATGGGCTGACCTCCCCGGCGACACTTCGGGTGCGATTGCTGAACGTGATAGTACCACCATCATGGCGATGGAACGCCAATCCGTCAGGGACGCGACCTGCGAGCAGGCGGCCGATCGCGGCAAACAAAGCGCCTCACCCGCCGGGGTGAAGCTGTCACGCGCATGTCCCGCCGACGCACCGACGGGCATGAGAGGAGTATGCCGGATCGCCTGGGCAAGACGAGCCCTCGATCGACAGGGGGGCCAAGCGTGAGAGTGAGAAGCGGAGCCGCCGTGATCGCACTGCTGGTGACGGCCTGCGCCCTCGCCGCCTCTGTCGGCAGTTGCGCGAGCGGGTCGAGCGGCGCCAAAGTCTCGCCGAGTCCCGTTGCCTCTCGACCAACGGCCGCTCCACCCGTCGACCTCACGCTCCCCGCAACGATCCGCGCGGGTTCGTCGGCGGCCGTCGAGGCGACTCTGTCGAAGCCCACGTCTCGCGCGAGCGTTTCTGCATCGCGGGCGCTGGCCCGAAACGACCCTCACGCCACCGCGCACCCCCGCCTCACCGGCACCGTCCTGGCCAACGTGACCATGCCCAACGACTACTACCGGGGGAGGGTGATCAGGGACCTCCTGTGCTGGGTGTTCGTGTTCACGTTTCCGAAGCCGTTCGACCCGAGTTTCGGCGGTCCGCCGGGTGCACCGACACCGAGTCCCGATTCTTCTCGGCTGGTCCGGCACTCGGTGATCATCGTCGACGCCGGCAGCGGTCGGTTCGTCCGCGGCTTCCCCACCAGATAGCGGGGCTCACGCCCGGCGTGCGGCAGCCCAGCCATCCGGTCGCCGCGCAGCCCGCCCCGCCCTACGCCAGCCGCAACGCCACCACCTCGAGGTCGTCCTGCAGCCGTCCGGCAAACTCGAGGGCGGCGGTGCGCACCGCCTCGGCGACCTGCTGGGCGGAGCGGCCCCGCAGACTCGAGACGATCTCTACCAGGCGCTGCTCGCCGAGCAACTCGCCGTCACGGCGGGCCTCGGTGACGCCGTCGGTGTAGAAGACCAGGTAATCGTCGAGCGAAAGCATAATGTGACTGCTCGCGTAGGGCCGCACGAAGGAACCGAGCGGCGGACCAAAGCGCACGCGCAGCGGGTGACACGTGGTCGCGCTCAGGTGGAGCGGCGCGGGATGGCCGGCGCTGGCGTAGCCCACGTGGCCCGTGCGCGGGTCGATCGCCGCGAGAAAGGCCGTCACGTGGGGTTCGTCGGGGTCGAAGCGCAGCAGCAGCTCGCTCGTCTTGCCCAGCACGAACGCCGGGGCCGGGTCGATCGCGGCCAGGGCCCGCACCGTGCTGCGCACCGTCTCGGTCAGGCCGGCGGCGTGGATGCCCTTGCCGGCGACGTCGGCGATGAGCACCATGACATGGCTGTCGTCGACGACGAAGACGTCGCTCAGGTCGCCGCCCACGAGCTCGGGCTTGTTGGCGGCGTCCGAAACCACGCCCAGGTCGAGGCCGGCGACCGCCGGCATCGGGTGGATCAGGTTGCTCTGCAGCACGATCGCGATGCGCTGCTGCTCCTCGAAAAGCCGCGCGTTCTCGCGGGCGGCCGACTCGGCGGCCAGTCGCTGCTCGTCGAGCTCCTCGGTCATCATGCGGGCCGCGATGAGCGCCGCGGCGCGCTGCGCGATGATCTCGAGAAAGCGCTGCTGACGAACGTCGGCCTCGTGCCGCGCCTTCCAACCGACGTGCAGCACCCCGAGACATTCGTCGCGGTCGATCATGGGAGCCCCGAGCAACGAGCCCGTCTGACGCCTGAGGGTCTCGCGCTTGACGAGCTGGCTCGCTCTCACGTCGGCCACGAAGAGGCTGCGGCGCAGCTTGGCGATGGTGCCGGCAAAGCCGCTGCCGATCGGCAGGGAGAAGTGGTCGTTCGCCTCCAGCGGCGGCACGCGCGCCACCGACTCGAGGCGGGAGCCCCTGGCCAGCAGGAGCGTCGCTCGGTCGGCGCCCATCGCCAGCGCCGTCTGGCTGACGATCGAGTGCACGAGCTGATCGAGGTTGGCCAGCCCCAGGCCGGCGACCGAGAGCGACTCGATCGCGGCAAGCTCCCTGTTGGCCTGCTCGACCGCGCGCAACAGCTCCTCCCTGGCCTGCTCGGCCTGTTTGAGGCGAGTGACGTCGGTCAAGGTGACGATCGTGCCGAGCGGGGCACGGTCCTCGCCGCGCAGCGGGTCTGCGTTCAGGATCAGGTCGAACGAGGCTCCGTCGGAGCGCTCGAAGTGGACCTCGAGGCCGCGCGTCCGCGGGGCGTTCGCCCGCCGGGTAAGCGAGAAGCGCCGGCGACCGTCGCTCTGCAGAGGCAGGACGTCGGCGAAGGCCCGCAAGACCGGGTTCTGGCCGGCGAGCTTGGCGACCGCCCGGCTGGCGCGCACGATCGTGCCGTCACGGTCGCAGACCAGGATCGCCTCGCCGGTCTGCTCGAGAATGGAGCGGGCGAGCCGCTCCGCCCTGAGCACCTCCTCGGTCTTCTTTCTGTCGGTGAGGTCGGTGAGCACGGCCACGATCATCTGGTCGCCGCGATCCTCCACGAGACGCAGCGACAGATAGACGGGCCGGCCCCCGGTCCTGCCCCGCAGGCGGATCTCGGCGCTCGTCTCGCCGCGCCTGCCGGCATCGAAGACGGCGTCGAAGAAGTCACGCTCGTCGCGGCGCACGCAGGTTCGCAGGCTCGTGCCGATGAGGCCCGCGCCGACAGGCAGGAGCCGCGCCGCGGCGGCGTTCGCATAGAGGATCGTGCCGTCGCGGTCGAGCGTGAGCGCCCCCTGGCTGACCGACTCGAGAAAGACGCGGTAGACGCGGTCGGCGCCGTCTAAGGTGAAGAGCTGCTCGCCGCCCTGCGGGCTTGTGACCACGAGCGCGTCGACGGCGCCGCTGCGGATCGCCTCGAGGGTGTCCTCGGCCTCCTGCAGCCTGCGGGTCAGCTCCTCGATCTCGCGGAGCAGTTCCTGCTGACTTTCCATCCGCATCGCCATCGTGTGCGCCTGGGGGTGCTCCCGACCTACTCCCTGGGAACGAGGTCGAGCCCGAAAAGGACCTTCTCGGTGTCGGAGAGGTCGCCGACGAAGCGCCGGATGGGCGCCGGCAGACTCTTGACCAGGGTGGGCGCCGCGATGATCTTCTCTCCCTTGGCGAGGCTCGGTCGCTGGTAGATGTCGATCACCTCGAGGTCGTAGCGGCCGCTCAGGTGCTCCTCGCAGATGCGCCTGATGTTCTGGATGGCGCGCAGCGAGCGCGGCGTCTGGCCGGTCACGTAGAGGCGCAGCACGTAGCGCCCCTCGCCCGGCGCGGCCGCGGCATCGGCCAGGCGCTCTTCGAGCGACCTCTCCCCGCCAAGCGCAGCCCGCTTGGCCATCAGACCGGCCGCAGGTCGAGCCCGACCAGCACGCGTTCGGTGTCGGAGAGGTCGCCGATGATCTTGCGCAGCGGAGGCGGCACGTCCTTGACCAGCGTGGGCACCGCGAGGATCTGGTCGCCCTTGGCCAGTTGCGGGTTCTCGAGCAGGTCGATGACCTGGCAGGTGTACTTGCCGGCCAGGTTCTCCTGGCAGATCCTGTTGAGGTTCGCAAGCGCGGCGATCGAGCGCGGCGTCTGGCCGGCGATGTAGAGCCTCAAGTGCCAGGTCTCCGGCGACGAGGCGCGATCGAGCGTCGCGCTCACGGCCGTGCCTTCGGCCCGGAGCCGCGGCGAGGCGCGGCCGACTTCTTGCCGGCGGAACGAGAGCCGCCGTCGCCGCGAGCCGCGCGCACCGCGGCTTTGCCTGAGGCGGCGGCCTCTTGCCTCATGCGCTGCTCAAAGACGGCGTTCTCAAGGGTCTCGATCTCGACCTCGTACTGGGCTTTGAGCCTCTCCAGCTCGGCCGCCATGAGCTTACGCTTTCGCGCGATCTCATGCTCGGTTTCTTCGATCGCGCGACTGCGCCTCAGGGCGTCGGCGCGCTCCTCGGCTTCTTTGACCGAGCGCGCGGCACCGGTCAGGAAGCCCTCGGCCCCGGCGTAGATGTCGAGCAGGTCGACACCGTCCGAAGAGAGCACGAACTCGCGGACCTGGTTGGAGTGGGCCATGCCGCGCGCCTTGAGCACGTAGAGCCCCCGGGTGCGCTCGCCGCCCGCCTCGAGGTTGCGCAGCAGGATCCAGGTGTCCATGAGCGAGGAGACGCCGACGTCGGTCGCCTCGGGGCTGCCGCCGCCCTCGGTCAGGCTGGTGAAGAGCGCCGTGATCTGCCGCGACTTCATGGCGTCGATCATGCGCGTCAGGGTCGAGCGGATCGAGGAGAAGGTGCCGATGCTCGTCAGGTTGGTGATCGGGTCGACGACGGTGACCGAGGGCGCGAACTCCTCGATCTCGCGGTTCATGCGCACGAGGTGCATCTCGAGGCCGGTGTTCTGAGGGCGCTCGGAGTGGATGCGCAGCTGGCCCTTCTTCTGCCACTGGTCCAGGTCGAGGCCGATCGACGCCATGTTGCGCGCGATCTGGGCCGGCGACTCCTCGAAGGCGAAGTACAGCGCCTTCTCGCCGCGGCGGCAGGCGGCGTCGACGAAGTGGGCCGCGATCGAGGTCTTGCCGGTGCCGGCCGTGCCGCTCACCAGTACGCTGCTGCCCCGGTAGATGCCCTTGCCGCCGAGCATCTCGTCGAGGCGCGCGATACCGCTCGAGAGACGCTCGGTCGGGGCTTCGTGACGCAAGCCCAGCGAGCTGATCGGCAGCACCGATACGCCGCGCCGGTCGATCAGAAACGAGAACTCGTTGGTGCCGTGCGCCGAGCCGCGGTACTTGACGATGCGCAGCCGCCGGGTGGCCGTCTCGTCGTTCACCAGGTGGGTGAGGACGACGACGAAGTCGGCGACGTACTCCTCGAGGCCGTGGCGCGTGATGGTCTTCTCGCCGCTCTCGCCGGTGACGATCGCCGTGACGCCCTTGTCGGCCAGCCACTGGAAGAGGCGCTTCATCTCGCTGCGGACGATCACCTCGTTGGTGAAGGCCGAGAAGAGGACCTCGATCGTGTCGAGCACGACACGCTTGGCCTTGATGGCGTCGATCTCGGCGCCGAGGCGCACGAAGAGGCCCTCGAGGTCGTAGTCGCCGGTCTCCTCGAGCTCGTTGCGTTCGACGTGGATGTGGTCGAGGGCAAGCAGCCCCTTCTTCTGCAGGCGCTTGAGATCGAAGCCCTGCGAGGCAAAGTTGGTCACGAGGTCGCGCGCGGTCTCCTCGAAGCTCACGAAGAGGCCGGGCTCGTTGAACTGCTCGGCGCCGTTGACCAGAAAGCCCATGGCCAGGACGGTCTTGCCGCTGCCGGCTGCCCCGGCAACGAGCGACACGCGGCCCTTGGGCAGGCCGCCCTCGGTGATCTCGTCGAAGCCCCGGATGCCGGTGGGGACCTTGGAAAGCGCAGCCGGGGCGGCTGCGTCACTTGCAGTGGTCACGACTACCTCCGCGTGTGGCGGCGCGTAAGGGACCCCGGTCGGCCGCCAGAGTTGGCCGGATAGGGAGACGAGTCTGCTCCCGGCGAGCATCCTATGCCAGACGATGCGTTGCCGCCGCCGTTCGCCCCGTCATCTTCTGAGCCCGGCCGACGCCGTTCTCGACGGGCCCTGGGCACCTCTTCCCCGCGAGTCAGGTACTCGAGACGGGGCGGTCACCGCCGCTGACCGTCACCGCCGGCGACCTGTACGTGGGCGGCTGGTTCGGCAACGTCGGCGACACGGCGATCGACCATCTCGCGCGCTTCGACCTGGCGAGCGGCGCGTTCGACGCGAGCTGGGCTCCCGCCCCCGACGGCAACGTGTTCGCCCTGGCAGTCTGGGACGACACGCTCTCCGTCGGCGGAGAGCTCCACGACATCGCCGGCCGGCCCCACGAGCACTTCGCCGTGTTCGGCGGTGCCACGGGCCCGGCGAACACGGTCGCTCCGGCGCTTGCGGGCAAGGCCGTGCTGGGCGGGACGCTCACCTGCTTGACCGGCACCTGGAGCGGCGATCCGACCTATGCCTACCAGTGGCTGCGCGACGGTGCGGCGATCAAGGGCGCCACGAGCAGCACCCACCGGGTCAGCCGCGACGACTGCGGCAAGCGCCTGTCGTGCCTGGTGAAGGCCACAAGCGACGCTGGCCAGGCGAAGCGCGACGAGCGACAGGCTCGCCCTGGCTGCCGCTCAGCCGCCGCCCTCGCGGGCCTTCGTCTGGCAGGCCTCGCACGAGGTTTCGAGGTTGTAGACCGACAGCACCGCCTGGCAGCGCACGCAGCGCCGCACCACCTTCTGCGCGCCCCAGTCGGCCGTCTCCTCGCGCAGGCGCTGCCGTTCGGACGCCAGCAGCCGGACGCCGGACTCGGCCAGGCAGTGCAGGCAGCGGCCGGTGTCCATCTCTGAGCCGAGGCCCGAGAGCTTCGCGCCGCACGAGCGGCAGTAGACGTAGCGATAGCGCATGCATGTGAGCCTAGCATCACCGCCGCGCGGTACGCGAAAGGGAGCGGCTTCGTGAACGGCGAGCGCCGGGTGAGCCACAGCCGAGCCGACGTTCTCCCCCACCCGGGCTAGCCTTCCCTGCCTGCCGTCCGCCTCGAGTCAACGGCGACCCCATGGAATCGCGAACCGCTTCGGCCTACCATGAAGTCACGAGCGTCGCGACAAGAGGCGAAGCAACATGGGGGATGCTTCCACCTCGCCCGGCACGGACCGAGCGCCCAAGCGACCGTTCTTCGGCCGTGCGGCCGACCTCGACCTGCTCCTCAGCCGGGCCCGTACTCCGGGTGTGACCGTCCTCGTCGGCCGGCCACGCTGCGGCAAGACCCGGCTGCTCCTGGAGGCCCGCGAGCGGCTCATCACCGAGGGTGCCGTCGTCGGGTATGCCGAGGCCGACCTCTACGGCCCCGAACTTACCGCCTGTGCCCTGATCGACGCCTACGCGACAGCGCTCGCCTCCGACGAGCGTCGTCTCGCACTCGAGCACCCTGACGCGGAGACGGCCGCCCGCCTGGCCCACGTAGGCGAGGCGGCGCGCATGGCGGTGCTGCCCGCGCCTCTCCTCGACGTCCCCGGGCGCCCATGGCGCCCACCCCCGCCTCCTGCCGAACGTGGCCTCGAGCCCGCCCCACTCAGCGCTGCCGACCTGCACGGCCTGGTCTCTCTCCTCACCGTCGCCGACGACCGGCCGGTCGTGCTGCTGCTCGACGGCTGGACCGCGGCCGACGCTCCCGCCGAGGTCGCGGTGCGCGACCTGCTCGAGCGGCCCGCTGAGGCGCCGGGCTGCCGTGTGGTCGTCGCCCTCGACGCGAGCGACCCTGTGCGCGGCGAGGCGAAGACCCGTTTCGGCGGCCGGGCCGGCGGTCCGGCCGCCGACGTTCACGAACTCGGACGCATGGACCTGAGCGACCCGGCCGAGGCCCGCCGCCTCATGCGCTCCCTGATCGGCACGGTGATGGCCCTGCGCGCCATCGGCCAGGGTGACGCGCTCGAGCTGCTCGACGGCTGCCCGGCCGTGCTGCACCGCTGGCTCGCGCTCAAGCCCGGCACGCCCGAGCAGCTCGAGCGCATCGCCGACGACGCCCATCACGACCGCTACCCTGAGCTCCGTCCCCTTCTGCTTGAGCACTGCCGCTCGTGGCCGCGCGAGGCAGGCCTGCTCGCCGGGCTCGCGTTGCTGCCGCGCCTGACGAACCGCTCGGCGTGGCTCGTCCTCACCGACACGCTCACGGCCGGCCTCGACCCCGGGGTCGTCGCGCGGCTTCAGGCGGCCGGCGTCCTCGAAGCGACAGACTCCGACGACGTGCCCTCGTACGGCGGCGAGGGGCGTCAGCGGGCGGCACGCGAGCTCTGGCTCTCGGGCGACGAGCACGTGCTGCGCACGATCGCACGCCACGAGGTCGGCCGTATCGTGCCGCTCCTGGCCAGCAGCATCGTCGACGGCGACTCCGACGCGCGGGTCACCGCGGCGGCGCTCGCCGCGCTGCTCGACGTCCGCGACGCCCTGGGGCTCAAGGGCGCGCCGCTGCGACTCTGCATCGGCGCGGCGGCCTTGCTCCCATCGCGCGCCGGCTGCCCCGAGCCCTCCGCACTGCGCGGCTGGGGCCTGTCGACCGTGCGCGATCACAGCGCGGCCGGCGCGCTCGTCGGCATGGCACTGCGGACCGCCATGGCCCGCGCCGCCGTGGCGGGCGACGAGGGCACGAGCGACGCGTTGCTCGGGGAGTTGCGTGGGCTGGTGGAACGACACCTCGACGAGCCCGCGCTGCGTCACCAGCTCGCCAAGGCGCTCGCCGACGGCGTGCGCCGCGCGTCGACGTCGCGTGACCGGACGGGCCACGACGCCCTGCTCGAGGAGCTGCGACGTTTGTGCCGCGACCATCCGTATGAGTCGGCCGTGGTCGACCAGCTGGCGCTGGCGCTCGCGGCGAGCGTCGAACAGGCCTGTCTGCATGCCGACCACCGCCACCGAGACGAGCACCTCGGGGGCCTGCGCCGGCTGTGCGCCGACCATCCGGGCGACGCGGCCGTACGCGCCCAGCTAGCGACCGCGCTCCTTGACGGCATGGACGAAGCCTGCGCCGAAGCCGACGAGACCTGCCGGGACGCCCTGCTCGGCGAGCTGCGCAGGCTGAACGCCGATCACCCGGGTGACCGCACCGTGCGTGTCCGCCTGGCAGCCGGGCTGGTGGACGCAGTACGGCAGGCCTGCCGCGAGCGCCACCCCGCGCAGCGGACCGCGCTGCTCGAGACGCTTCGCTCGCTGTATGCCGTGCACCCCGGCGACATCGCCGTGCGTGAGAAGCTCGGCGAGGCGCTCTCCCGCAGCCTGAGCGAAGCGCTCTGGCAGGGCGACCGAGTGCACCGCGACGCGCTGCTCAAGGAGCTGCGCGAGCTCGACGCCGCGCCGCCCGGCGACGCTGCCCTCCACGAGCGGCTCACTGTGGCCCTCCTCGACAGCCTGAGCGAGGCCTCGTGGAGCGGCGAGCACGAGCGCTGCGACGCGCTGCTCGGCGAGCTGCGTGCGCTGTGCGCGGCGCAACCCGACGACGAGAAGCTGCGCAAGCGACTCGATTCCCTGCCCGGCGCGCGCCGGCGGCCCACGGACGACGCGGGCTGAGCCCAGCGCCGCCGCGCGTACGCGACGGCCGTCGGCTGGCGGCCACCGCACCGGCCGCCTCGACACGCGACCCCTCTAGGACTGCCGCAAAGCGGCCGATAGACACCGTGCGACGGTGCGGGCCGTTGATGGGCCGTCACAGGGAAGACGCGTGTTTCGATGGGAGGGCCACGCTCATGAAGATCCTGGAACAGTCCGATTCACGGTTCGTGGTGCAGCGATCGCCGTACAGCCAGATGGTCGGCGGCGGCGTCGTGGTCGTGTGCGGCGCCGTCTTCGTCGGCTTCACGCTCAGCCACGGCAAGCCGCTGTTCGGCGTGATCGGCGCCCTGGTCGCGGCGGTGGGCATGCTGCTCGCCCTGAGCGCCACCCGGCTCACCGTGGCCGTCGACCGGCCCGAGGGCATGATCTCCGTCGCCTCCAAGTCGGTGCTGCGGGGCCGCGACCGCGCCGTGCCCATCGCCGACGTCGACTGCGTCTCCTACCAGGAGCGCTACTCCACAGAGAGCACCTACCGCAACGGCTTCTGGAACCGTCAGACGCGCCGGTGCGACACATCCGTCCTGGCGCTCAAGGACGGGTCGACCGTCCTGCTCGAGAGCGAGGACGTGAGCGGGCTCGGCGCCATGTTCGCAGGCTCGAAGGACCGCACGATCGACCACGAGCTCGCGGCGTTCATCGGCGTGCCGCTCGTCACCGGTGACACCCCCGGCACGGGCGAGACGCTGGCCGACCTCGAGGACTCTCTCGGGCTCGGGCACGAGCCCGAAGCGTTCGGCTCCCCCGACGACGCGCCCGCGCTGCCGCTGCCGCCCCTGCCGATCGACGCCGCGCCGGCCGCACCTGAGGCGCCGGTCGCCACTGCCGTACCGCTCGCCGCGGCGGTGCCGGTGGCCGCGGCCGTGCCGGTCGCCGCCCAGACGATCGACCCCGAGCCGGTCGAGCCCGCCGCCGAGGCGGCTGCCGTTCCCGAGCCCGAGGCGCAGCACGCGGCCGAGCCCGAGGCGGCTGCCGTTCCCGAGCCCGAGGCGCAGCCCGCGGTCGAGGCCGCGGCGCAGCCCGAAGCTGAAGCCGCTCCCGAGCCCGAGGCGCAGCCCTCCGACCGGCCTGTCGACGAGGCCGTGCCGGCGCCCACCCCAGAGGTCACGAGCGAGCCCGAGCCGGCGGCCGCCGAACCCGAAGTCATCGCCGAGCCCGAGCCGGCTCCCGAAGCGGTCGTTGAGGCCGAGCCGGCTCCCGAAGCGGTCGTTGAGGCCGAGCCGGCTCCCGAGGCTGTCGTTGAGGCCGACCCGGCAGCCGAACCGATCGCAGCCCCGCCGGCAGCCTCCCCCGCGCTACCGATCACGCCGGGTCTGTTCCACCCGATGCCGGGTCAGTCGTTCGTGCCGCCGCCCGACGCGCCGCGGCCGCCCTGGCTGTCGTAGGGCGCGAAAAGGTCTCCGAACGCACGCGAGGCGGCGGCCCGTACGGGCCGCCGCCTCGCGCCGCCTGGTGACTCAGCGGTGGCGCCACCAGCCGGGCCAGCCCAGCGCCCGCAGGAAGGCGCCGCCGTTGGGCGAGCCCATGCCCGTCACGTCGTCGTAGCCCTTGGTCGTCTGGAGCGACTCGGTCTGGTTGAGCGTGCGCAGCGAGAAGACCAGGCCGCCGCTCGCGCTCTCGCCGTCGGCATAGTCGCTGCGGACGGCCGCCATGGTGCCGGCCGGATTCACGATGTCGCGGTAGGCCCTGCTCTTGGCGAGGAGGTAGAGCAGCGGATTGACGAAGCCGTGGGCGTGATGCGCCCGCTGGTCGGCCAGCGCCATGACGCCGGCGAAGAGCGGACACGATACGCTCGTGCCGCCGATGCGGTAGGTGTCGTAGGAGACGCTGCCGTCGGACCAGGTCTGGGTCTCGCCCACGAGCATGCCGGTCGTGGGATCGCCGTCCATGGCCACGTCGGGCACGACGCGGTTGGGGCTGGTCGTCGAGTACAGGCCGCTCAGTGAGCGCGGCACGACGTGCCTCTGGTACCAGGGCTCGGCGAAGATGTGGCTCGTGCCGCCCCCGCCGCCGTAGATCCAGTTGCCGGGCGGCGTGGGATCCCAAGCGCCGCCGTCGTCGGTGAGCACGCTCTTGGTCGTGCCCCAGCCGGTCTCGAACAGGTAGTCGTTCGTGGCGCCGACGCCGAGCGACGTGCCACCCACGGCGGTGACCCAGGGGCTGGAGGCCGGGTTGTCGGTCGTGGCGTAGCCGAGCGTGTCGACCTCGTCGCCGTTGTCGCCCGACGAGAAGTAGAGGCCGATGCCCTCGCAGGCGGCCTGGATGAAGATGGCGCGCTCGAGCGCGATCTGGTCGGCCGGCAGGTCTTCGCCGAGGTCGCCGTACGAGTTGCTCACGATCTGCGCGACGTGATGGTCGACGACCCAGTTGAGGGCGGCGTCCATGTCGGAGTCCTGATCGGAGTAGGCCGCGTAGAAGACGACCCGAGCGCCGGGCGCCATCTCGTGGACGGCCTCGATGTCGAGCGTCTCCTCGCCGTACCAGTCCTGCTCGTCGCCGGTGGCCGGCTCGGCCACCAGGCCGGGCGCCCAGATCTGCTTGAACTGGTCGTGCCGGAACGCCGGTACGCCGTTGTCGGTGGAGAAGCGGTTCACGTCGTAGAGGATGGTCGGCGCCGCGAAGGCGTCGATCACGGCGACGGTCACGCCGTGGCCGTCGTTGCCGTGCCTGATCGCGCTCGCGGTACCGTAGGCGCCGCGGAGCTGCTTGGGCGTGTAGCCCTCGACCGCGTAGGGCTGCGAGACGCCGTAGGCCGACGGCTTGTCGGTCGCGACCATCTGGCCCCAGTACGCCGACCACGGCTGGCCGTTGCGGAAGCCCGCCGGCGGCGGTGCGATGATGGCCGGCTTCATGACGTGCTGAGCCAGGCCGACGACGCCGGTGACGATGTGCGACAGCGAAGCCGGGACGGTGGGCGCCTGGGCCGGGGCGCGCAGCGAAGCGCCCTGTACGCGGTAGACGTTCATCTTGACCGCAAAGGCCGCCTCGACCTGAGCGACCGTGCCGGTCGCCGCTACGTACAGATGGTTGGCCGGCACGTCGGTGACCGTGAAGCCCTGGCTCGTGAGCCAGGCTCGCACGGCCGCCACCGACGCCTGAGTCGGCGCGTAGCGGACGCGGAACTGGGGCGCCGTGAGGTAGTGGCCGTAGAGACGGCTCCTGGGGTCGCTGACGGCCGTGGCGAGCGCGGCTGCCGAGGCGGCGTTGCGCCAGCCGAGCTGGAGCTGGAAGCTGACCCTGGCGGCCGGGCTGGCCGCCGACTTGAGCGCGCTGGCTCGCGCCCACGACGGCACCGAACCGCCCAGCTTGACGCCCTGGCCGGGCGCGGCGCTCGCCGACGCGACGAGCAGCGCGATGAGCGCCACTGCCGCGATCGACGCGAGCGCAATGGGTCGCACGGATCTGCGCATATGTCCCCCTCTGGACTGGCTACCCTCTACCCGCAGTGCCCAAGTTACGCCTCGCGGCCTGCTACTTTCAAGGTTCGGAGGCGTTCACACGTTGCCCGCAGAGGCTCCGCAGCGACCCCCGCGCGACCGCCCCGCTCAGCCGTCGGTGAGCCCAGACACGGGCGGCGCGGCGGCCTCGCGCAGGCGTTGAGCAACGAGGTCGCGCAGGGCGTCGTCGACCGGCAGATGCACCACGGTCGCCGCGCCGCTCAGGTCGGGCAGCGCGGCGAGCAGCACCTCGACGGCCGCCACGCGCCCGCCGCCGGCCGCCTCGAAGGCGAGCGCGTAGGCGCCGGCCTGCCCGCCGTAGCGCTCGAACACGCCCCGTGGGTCGGGGTGGGCGTCGGTCTTGTAGTCGACGATGGTCCAGGCGCCGCTCGCCGCGCGGTAGACCAGGTCGATGGCCCCTTCGATCGTCACACCGTCGTGCACCACACACACCGGCAGCTCGCGCTCGTGGCGGGCGCCGGCGGCGGCGCGCAGCGGCGCCGCCCGCCAGCAGGCGCGCGCCAGGGCGGCGACGCGCGCGGCTTCGTCGGGCAGCCCGGCCCGCAGCGCGGCCGTAGCGGCGAGGTCGTCGAGCCCGGCGTCGTCGTGGAGCGACACGGCTTCGAGCACCGCGTGCACCGCCGTGCCGAGCGCCAGGGCGCGAGCGCGCGCGCCGCGGTCGCTCGTGGCGCCCGAGGCCGGTCGCGCCGGCGCCGGCGACGGTGCTGCGGCCGGGCCCGCAGCGTCGTCCCAGTCGGACGGTTCGAGGCGCTCGAGCGAGCTCGGCGCGAACACGGGGGCGGCGCGCGCGGCGCGCGCGAGGAGCGCGGCGCGCTCCTCGCGCCACGCGGCGCGCGCCGCGAGCGGGTCGGCGGGCGGGGGCGGCGGGGCCGCCGCCGGCGGCCCCGCCGCCCCCGCCGTCCATTCGAGCAGCCGGCGGTCGCCGGCCGCCGCGCCGGCCGCCTGCCAGAGCCCCTGCAGCGACCCGGCACGCGGCGCCGTGGTGACGAGCGGCAGCACGAGCAGATCGGCGGCCCGCGTGAGGGCGACGTAGAGCACGCGCACGCGCTCGGCTTCGAGCGCCTGCTTTTCGCGCGCGAAGCGCTGGTCGTAGCCCAGCGTCTGATAGCGCACTCGACCGGCGACGCCGCCCGGGTCGGGCGCCGGGCACGACAGCGAGCAGTCGAGCCGGCGCGCGGCGCGATCGATCAGCGGGTCGCGCTCGGGCGACGGCGGGGTGAACATGGCGGCCGCCAGGACGACGATCGGAAACTCGAGGCCCTTGGCCTTGTGCACCGTCATCACGCGCACGAACTCGCCCGGCTCGCCCACCGGGGATTCGGCCGTGTCGGCGGCGTCGGCGTCGCGCAGCGCGTCGGCGACGAAGGCGTGAAAGCCGGCCTCGGCGCTGCGCGCGAACCGGTCGGCACGCGAGACGAGCTCGCCGATGTTGGCGATCGCCTGCTCGCCGTCGTCGGCCCACAGCGCGAGGCTCTCGAGCAGGTGCGAGCGGCGCACGAGGTCGTCGAGGGTCTCGGCCACCGGACGCCGGTTGCGCAGGTCGTGCAGCTCGCGCAGGTCGGCGAGGGCCGCGGCAATGTCGGGGAATCCGTCGACCGCGGCCGCGCGCAGGTAGTCGAACTCGCCGCCCGCGGCGCGATAGGCGTAGAGCCGATCGTCGGAGAGGGCGAAGAGGCCGCCGTGCAGGGCCGCGTACACGGCGACCGGGTCGGCCGCGGTGTCGACCGCGCGCAGCACGGCGAGCGTGTCGACGATCTCGCGCCGCTCGTAGAAGGTGCGCCCGCCGTCGACCCGGTACGGCAGGCCGGCCTGCCGCAGAGCCTGCTCGTAGAAGCCGACCCGCGTGAAGGTCGGTAGCAGCACGGCGACGTCGCCGGGCCGGGCCGGGCGCCAGCTCTGGTCGGGCTCGTGAACCTGCCAGCCGGTACGCTCGATGCCGCTCAGCAGGTCGGCGATGAGCAGCGCCTCGCGGCGGCACAGGTCGTCGGGCGAGCCCGGCCGGCCGGGCTCGGCACTGTAGGGCGGGCTCGGCTGGTCGGGCTCGGCACTATAGGGCGGGCTCGGCCGGTCGGGCTCGACGTCGTCGGACGGGTGTGCCGCGCCGCGCTCCCCTGGCGCGTCGGAGTCGCCCGGCTCGCCGGCGGCCCCGGCAAGCCCGGCGGCGGCCGGCTGGCCGGGCGGCGTCACGAGCACGACCCCCGGTTCGGACCCGGCGTCGTCGCGCAGCGGCGCGAGGTCAGCGTAGCGCGGCTGCAGGCCCTCGACGGCGTCGGCCAGGAGCCCATGGAACAGGCCGTTCACCCAGTCGACGATCGAGCGCACCGTGCGGAAGTTCTGGACGAGCTCGAGGGTCGCGCCACCCTGGGCCTCGATCAGGCGGCGCACCTCGTCGTAGGTGGCGATGTCGGCCCGGCGAAAGCGGTAGATCGACTGCTTGGGGTCGCCCACCAGAAAGAGCTTGCCGGGCTCGAGCTCGACGTCGCGCCAGGAGCGCGTGGTGGGCTCGCGCTCGGCCAGCAGAAAGGCGATCTCGGCCTGCAGCGGGTCGGTGTCCTGGAACTCGTCGACCAGGATGAAGCGGAAGCGACGCTGGAAGTGCCGCCGCACGGCGATCACCCGGTCGGACGCGACACCGGGCAGGCCGGCCAGCAGGTCGCGGGCGCGGCCCAGCAGGTCGTCGAAGTCGAGGGCGCCGGCGTCGCGCTGGGCGTCGGCGGCGGCGCGCGCGAAGTCGGCCGCCACAGTGAGCGCGAGCGCCGCGACGTGAGCGCCGTAGCCGGCGGCGGCGTCGGCCAGCAGCTCGCGCAGGGCGTCGCGAGCGACGGTCGCCGGCTCCTTGCCGCCGGGCCAGTTCGCCGCGCGTCCGGCGTTGCGGGGGGTCAGGTGAGCGGCGCGGGCGGCCGCCACCGTGAGCTCGAGGCCGAGGTCGTGCAGCTCGCCTGCGTCGGGCAGCTCGGCGGCCAGCGCGGCCAGGTCGAGGCACGACACCCTGAGGCGATCGGCGTCGTCGGCGCAGGCCTGGGCCAGACGCACGAGACCGGCCGCAGCGCGGCGCGCGGCGGCGCAGGCGGCGGCCAGATCGGGCGCCGGCAGCACGGGGGCGTCGGCCACCGCGTAGCGCTCGCCGAAGCGCTGGAAGGCGAGCTTCTGGATCTCGTCGATGCGCACGCCGGCGCGCAGCGCCTGGGCGAGCGGCCCGGCGACGCCGCCGGCGTCGTCGCGGTCGAGCAGGCCCGCCAGCCAGTCGCGCCAGAGACGCTCGCGCAGAAGCTGCGACCCCGCCGCGTCGAGCTGGGTGAAGGCCGGGTCGACCCCTGCCTCGACCGGACGCTCGCGGAGCAGGCGCGCCGCGAACGAGTGGATGGTCGAGATCGGCGCGTCGTCGAGGCCGCCGAGGGCCACGCCGAGGCGCTCGCGCAGGGCGGCATCGAGCGTGGCGTCGGCGACCGCCCGCTCGAGACGCGCGCGCACCCGCTGGCGCAGCTCGCCGGCGGCCTTTTCGGTGAAGGTGATGGCGACGACCTCGGTGACCGGCGGGGCGCCGTCGGCCGAGAGGCAGGCGACGTAGCGCTCGACCAGGGCGCTCGTCTTGCCCGTGCCGGCCCCGGCCTGTAGCAGGAACGTGGTGCGCAGGTCGCTCGCCACGCGCTGCCGCACGGCGTGATCGACCGGTCGGAGCGCGGCGTCGACGATGTCGCCGGCGGGCGTCACGACCGCCTTCGGCCCCGAGATTCTTTGAAGGCGAGCAGCTCGCGCAGGCGCGGGTCGCGACGCTTGGCGACGAAGGCGAGCCGGTCGACGCCGCAGCGCCCGGCGGCGTCGCAGAAGCGGCAGCGACGCCGGTCGTGCCAGCGCGGGTACAGCCCGGCGGTCATGCCGGCGACGGCGACCGCCACGGTCGCGACGAGGTCGTCGCGCACGGCGCCGGGGTCGGCGTCGAGCGGCAGGACCTTGAAGCCGGCGGCGCGCCGCACCATGCGGTACTCGGCGCGGACGCCGGCGGGCGCGGGCTCGCCGGCGGCCAGCGCGGCGAGCACGTAGACGGCAAGCTGCACGTCGCAGCCCTGGTCGAGCCGCTCGGCTTCGGTCACGCCGGCCCCGGTCTTGTAGTCGACGAGCCGCACGAGGCCGCCGTCGGCGCGCGCGTCGACCCGGTCGACGCGGCCGCGGAAGCGCACCACGCGGTCGCCGACGACGAGCTCGGGCACGACACCGCCCGCCCCGCCCGACGCAGCCGAGGCCTCGGTTCCGAACGACCACTCGCAGCGGGCCGGCGGCAGACCGTCGTGCCAGCAGGGGTCGACCGCGACGACGTGGCGCAGGTCGTCGAGCAGCTCGTCGCGCAGCACGCGCCAGGCGAGCGGAAAGCCGGTGAGGCCGTGCGCCTCGGCGCGGTCGAAGGCGCGCGGCGCGGCCTGCTCGAGCGTGGCGAGGGCGAGCTCGGCCGTGGGCGCGTGCGCGCCGGTCGCGGCGCCATAGGCCGCCTGCAGGATCTCGTGGACCAGGCTGCCCAGATCGCGCGGGTCGATGGACAGGGCCTCGTCGGGGTCGTCGGGCACATCGAGGCCGAGCACGTGGCGCAGGTAGAACTGGAAGGGGCAAGTGAGGTAGGTCTCGAGGGCGCTCGGCGAGACCGGCGCGCCCAGCACGCGGGCGGCGGCCCGGGCGGCGTTGCCGGCCGACAGCAGGCCGTCGTAGGGGCCGAGCGCGGGGCGGCGGCCGCCGTCGGCGGCCGCCGCCCCGCGCTCGGCCCGCTCGCCGCCCATGAGCGCCGCGGCGTAGTCGCGCAGCCAACCCGCCGCGGGGCGCCGTGCGGCCACGGCCAGCACCTCGAGGTCGACGTCGCGCAGGTCGAGCGGCGCGCCGCGGCCCTGCAAGGGGCGCCGCACGAGGCCGTCGCACCCGCCGTCGCGCTCGAGCTCGTCGAACGTCACCGGCCGGCCGGCAAGCTCGCGTGCCAGGCCGAGCAGCACCCGCGAGGGCAGCCGCGGCCGGCCGTCGGCGACGTCGAGGCGCGGGTAGAGCAGCACGAAGCACTCGCTTGCGGCCTGCCGGGCCAGGGCGAACAGGGCGTCGTGCTCGGCCGGCAGGTCGGCCGTCAGCGGCAGCCGCGCGCCACACGCCGCAGCCACGGCCGTGCGCTCGGCGTCGAGGAGGATGGGGTCGGGCGCCGGGCGCGGCGGAAAACCGCCCTCGGCAAGGTCGCAGAACACGATCAGGCGAAACGACAGGCCGCGGAGCTGCTGCGGCGACAGCACCGCAACGCCGTCGCGCCCCACCCGGTGCGCGGCGGGCGTCTCGAGCTGCTCAAGCGCGCGCCTGGCGACCGCGGCGAAGGCCGCGCCGGGGGGCGCGTCGTCGACCAGGTCGACGTCGGCCAGAGCCGCCAGCGCGACCGCCGCGGGCTCGCCGGCCGGCACCCCGCACAGCGTCTGCGCGCCGTCGAGGAAGAGGCCGACCGCCTGCCGCCAGGTACGTGCGGCGGCCAGGCGGCGGCGCAGCCCGCCGAGGCGAGCGACGAGCTCGCGCAGCGAAGCGGCGGCGGCGAGCGCCTGGGCCGCCGCCGCGGCGTCGGCGCCGCCACCGGCACCGGACCCGCCGCCGGGACGCTCGCCGTCGGCGCCCTCGTGACCGTCGGCGAGCCCGGCGCGCCACGCGATGGCGCGCTCGAGGCGCCCGAGACGCGTGAGCCATTCGTCGTCGGCGACGATGCGGGCCCGGCGCGACAGGTCGTCCCACAGGGCGACCGTGGCCGCGTCGGCGGGCACGGCCAGGCGCGGCGCCGTGGCCGCCAGGTCGATCACCGCGTCGCGGCGCAACGGCCGGCCGGCGCCCGGCGCGAGACAGTCGAGCAGCAGCCGGCAGGTGCGCGACGCGACGTCGTCGGCCGGCCCGTGCGCCGCGACCGGCACGTCGTACCCGGCGAGCGCCGTGGTCAGGCGAACGCGACCGGCGGCGTCGTGCAGCACCACGGCCATGTCGTGGAAGGCGACGCCGCCGGCCGCCGCGCGCAGCACGGCGTCGCAGACCGCGCGCCGCTGGGCGACGTCGTCGGTGACCGAGAGCACGCTCACGTCGGCACCGCTCACAGCGCCGACTCCGTTCCGGACGGTCGGATCAGGCCGGCCGGCCGCAGCCGGATCGACGACCTGTAGACCGAGCCGCTCGAAGAAGGCGCGCGCCGGTGCGGCGTAGGGCTCGACGCCGGCGCCCCACGGCACGAAGGCGGCGAGCGGCCGGCCGGCCGCGAGCGCCGTGACGAGGCCGGTCTGCATGGCGGGCAGGTCGTAGAGCCCGTACACGGCGACCGGCGTGCCCGGCTCGAGCGGCGCGCAGCCGTCGGCGGCGGCGCGCGCCGCCAGGGCGTAGAGCGTGGCGTCGTCGACCAGGCGGCGGCGCTGCAGCGCGGCGACGTAGTCGCCGTACAGCGCCGCGAGCGCAGCGACACGCGGCGAGCGGACGGCGCCGAGGGCGGCCGGCGGCACGCCGGCCTCGCGCAGGTCGTCGATGCTGCGGGTGAGTGCGCGCGGCAGGCCCGGCGTGCGGGCCACCGGCCCGAAGAACGAGTCGGCGCCGGCGTGGACCGCCGAGAGGCTCGCCACCAGGCGCTCGCGCAACAGCGGCGTGAGCAGGTGCAGGGCATCGCGCTGGAGCCGGGGACCGGCCAACTCGCGCGCCAGGCTATGGATGGAGACGAAGCGCACCCCGGCGTGGGCGCCGAGCTGGGCCGCCGCGACCCGGGCGAGGCGGCCGCACGCCAGGCTGGAGCCCGTCACGACGACGACCCGGCGCAGCGGGTCGTCGGCCTTGACGGCGGCGATCCAGCCGGCGAGGCCGGCTTCGAGCTGGTCGCGGCCCGCGAGGCAGAGCGGAGAGTGGACGGTGTCTGAGCCGATCGGCATGGCGCCCGTCCTACGCTAGCAGACCGTCGGGACGGAGCCGGCGGCGGCGAGCCGCGGACGGGGCCGACGACGCCGCGTTCGTGCGGCGCACGGGAAGGTCAGTGGATCGCGGGCCGGATCAGAAAGACGATCACGAGCAACGGCAGGCACGCGCAGATCGACCACACGAGCGGCGCGAGCGAGCCGCGCCGCGAGAACCACTGCACCAGCGTGACGATGCCGAGCGCGGCGCCGAGCCCCGCGAGCGCGATGCCGCCGTACACGCCGGCCGCCGTGGCCCAGTGGCTCATGGTGACCGCGTGGCGGACGTTCTCGGCGGCGGCCAGCGACACGATGCAGCCGATCAGCAGCACGATGAAGCCGCCGACGCCGATCAGCACGGCGATCGTCCGCAGCCGGCCGACCGGGACGTAGTCGCCGATCTGGCTGGCCCAGGGGTACCGGGTGAGCTCGTCGGGTGTGAGTGGACGGGCCACGTGGCCTCCTTGCACAGGGTTGGTCTACCGGCAAGGATACGCGCCGCGCCGAAGCGGCACAATCGCCCTACGTGAGCGCCGCGACGACGGCGGCGGCCTGCGGCCAGCCGGCCGTGAGCGCCTTGCTTGAGCCGAGCGCGAAGTCGGCATAGTCGAAGCCCGGCGCGACGACGCACGACACGAGCGCCCAGTCCGCAGCGGCCGGCGCGACCACCCGGGCGGCCTGCCAGACGCCGGCCGGCACGCGGACCGCGGGCACGGCGTCGGCGCGCTCGGCGGTCGTGCCCAGCACGACCGCGCGGGCCGCGCCGGCCGGTTCGAGCAGCCAGAGCTCGAGCGGCGCGCCGCCCCGCCAGGCCCAGAGCTCGTCGGACAGCAGCCGGTGGAACCGGCTCGGCCGGTCGGCCGCGAGCAGGAAGGCGATCGCCGTGGCCGCGGCGCGCCGGCCCTGAGGAGCGTCGACCGTGTCGGCCGAGCGCCAGGTCTCGCAGAAGAAGCCGCCCTCGGGGTGCGGCGCGAGGCCCAGACTGGCGATCACCTCGGCGGCCGTCGGCGCAGCGCTCATCGCCATCCTCTCCTCTCGTTGGAAAGCCCCGCCGTCAGCTGCGCGGCGGGGCTTTCGTCAGCAAGCCGATAAGCCGGATTCTGTCGTTGAGTGGCCATCCATCTGGGCCGCCGCGTTGCCGCGGGGCTCATGCGACCGACCCGGAGGCTTCGGGCGAGCAACCCTCGAACGCCTCCCTATTTGGTCTTGCACCGGGCGGGGCTTGCCGAGCCGGCCTGTCGCCAGGACCGCTGGTGAGCTCTTACCTCACCGTTTCACCCTTGCCCGCACCCCCGAAGGGGCCGCTGGCGGTCTGCTCTCTGTTGCGCTCTGCCGTCGGCTTTCGCCGCCTGGACGTTATCCAGCGCCCTGCTCTACGGTGTCCGGACTTTCCTCGACGCGCCGCCTCGCCCGCTCCGAAGAGACGGAAGACGCAGCCCCGCCGCGGCCACCTGGCTTGCGCTGGACAGGATACCACCGCGCGAGCGGCCTCAGACACCACTCGGCCGCTTCAGCGCCCGCTCAGCTCGCCGGCCGCGGCCTCGTCGAGCAGCCAGGTGAGGGCGCCGTGCACCGGCGCGACGGCCTGGGCGGGTACGGCCTCGGGGGCGCGCAGCCCTTCGAGCACCTCGGCCACCATGCCGGCCTTGGCGGCGCCGGTGACGACGAACACGACACGCCGCGCGGCGTTCAGGACCGGGTAGGTCACGGTCAGCCTCTGCCCCGTGCCCTCGCCCTGGTTGGGCACGACGAGCCGGTCCTCGACGGCCAGGGCAGGCGAGTGCGGGAACAGCGAGGCGGTGTGGCCGTCGCCGCCCAGGCCGAGCAGCACGAGGTCGATCACCGGCAGGTCGGCGCTCGAGTGGGCGGCGAGGGCGGGCGGCTGCAGGAGCAGCCGCTCGTACGCCCTCGCCGCCTCGTCGGGATCGTCCTCGCCGTGCATGCGGTGCACGTTCTCGGCCGGGATCGGCACGTGGCGGATGAACGCCTCGTGGGCCATCGCGTAGTTGCTGCGCTCGCTGTCGGGCGGCACGCAGCGCTCATCGCCCCAGTACAGGTGCACGCGCCGCCAGGGGATCTTCTGGGCGAACTGCTGGCGGGCGAGCAGCTCGTAGAGCGGCCGCGGCGAGTCGCCGCCCGACAAGGCCACGGTGCAGGCGCCGCGCGCCGCGGCGGCCTGCTGGGCGGCCGCGGCGAACAGGTCGGCGCCGCGACGCGCCACGGCGGCGGCGTCGGGCAGCACCTCGAGCGCGCTGCCGACGGCGGCGCTCACGGCCGCCGCCAGGCGCGACCGTCGCTTGCCACGAGGCCCTCGGCGGCCTCGGGGCCCCAGGTGCCGGCCTCGTAGATCGGCACGGCGCCGTCGCTCGAGCCGTACCAGGCCTGGAGGATCGGGTTCACGACGCGCCAGGCCTCCTCGACCTGGTCGTCGCGGTTGAACAGCGTCTGGTCGCCGACCATGCAGTCGAGCAGCAGCGTCTCGTAGGCGCTGAAGGGCAGCTCGGCGAGCTGCGAGCCGTAGTCGAAGTCCATCTCGACGGGCTGCAGACGGATGGCCTGGCCCGGCACCTTGGCCTCGAAGCGCAGCGAGAAACCCTCGCGCGGCTGGATGTGGCCGATCAGCAGGTTGGCCGGCACGCGGTCGCCCGGCACGTCGGCGTCCTTGAACAGCAGGAACGGCGGCCGCTTGAACTGGATGGCGATCTCGGTGACGTGTCCCGGCAGGCGCTTGCCGGTGCGCAGGTAGAAGGGCACGCCCTGCCAGCGCCAGTTGTCGATCAGGAACTTGACCGCGGCGAAGGTCTCGACCGTCGACTCGGGGGCGACGCGCTCCTCGCGCCGGTAGCTCGGCACGAGCTCGCCGTCGATCGTGCCCTCGACGTACTGGCCGCGCACGGCGTACTGGTCGACCCGCTCGATCGGGATCGGCCTGATGGCCCTGATGACCTTGGCCTTCTCGTCGCGCACCGCGTCGGCGTCGAAGGCGACGGGAGGCTCCATGGCGGTGAGGGTGAGGAGCTGCAGCAGGTGGTTCTGGATCATGTCGCGCAGCGCGCCCGATTCTTCGTAGTAGGCGCCGCGATGCTCGACGCCGAGCGTCTCGGCCGCGGTGATCTGCACGTGGTCGATGTAGCGCCGGTTCCAGACCGGCTCGAAGATGCCGTTGGCGAAGCGGAAGACCAGGATGTTCTGCACCGTCTCCTTGGCCAGGTAGTGGTCGATGCGGTACACCTGGCGCTCGTCGAAGGCCTTGCGCACCACGGCGTTCAGCGCCCGGGCGCTGTCGAGGTCGCTGCCGAACGGCTTCTCGATCACGACCCGCACCCAGCCGTGGTCCTCGCCGTGCTCGGCGGGAGCGCCGGTCGCGCCGCCCTCGTTCAGGCGGGCGGCGCCGAGCCGCTCGATGATCACCGGGAACAGGCTCGGCGGCGTGGCCAGATAGAACATGCGGTTGCCGCCGATGTGCCGCTCGCGGTCAAGCCCGTCGAGCCTGTCGGCGAGGCGCTCGTAGCCGGCCTGGTCGTCGAACTCGCCCTGCACGTAGTGCACGCTGTCGAGCATGTCGTTGCAGGTGCGCGACTCGGCCGTGCCCGAGCCGAAGAAGCTGTCGATCGCGTCGCGCGACAGCGCCTTCATCTCGGGATCGCTCATCGGCTTGCGCCCGTAGCCCACCAGGGCGAAACGGCGCGGCAGCACGTTGTGGCAGGCGAGATCGTAGAGGGCCGGGATCAGCTTGCGGCTGGCGAGGTCGCCGGTCACGCCGAACAGCACGATCGTACAGGGCTCGGGGCGCCGCTCGAGGGCCAGCGGCGACTCGACCGGCGCCGCACCGACCGCCTCGCGCAGCGGCGTCTCGGACTCGTCGTAGCCGATCACGTCCATGGCCGTGCGCTCCTCGCGTTCGTCGCTCGAGCGCTCGTCCGGTCGAGGCCGGCGCAAGCGCTCGCACGGCAGCCGCCGGCCCGGCTCGCTCGAGCGCTCGTCCGGTCGAGGCCGGCGCGCGCCGTTGCGGGCATGGTCATCGCGCCTTCACGGCGTGGCCGCCGAACTCGTTGCGCAGGGCGGCCAGGACCTTGCCCGAGAACGAGTCGTCCTGGCGCGAGCGGAAGCGCGTGAACAGCGAAAGGGCGATGACCGGCATGGGCACGCCGCGCTCGATCGCCTGCTGCACCGTCCAGCGCCCCTCGCCGGTGTCTTCGACGTAGCCGCTGATCCTGTCGAGCCCCGGATCTTTGCGGAAGGCGTCGACGGCCAGCTCGAGCAGCCACGAACGAACCACGCTGCCCTGGTTCCACAGGTCGGCGATCGAGGCCAGGTCGAGGTCGTAGCCGCTCGCCTTGAGCAGCTCGAAGCCCTCGCCGTAGGCCTGCATCATGCCGTACTCGATGCCGTTGTGGACCATCTTCACGAAGTGACCGGCGCCGTGGCCGCCGCAGTACTCGTAGCCGTGGCCGGGCGGCGCCAGCGTGGCGAGCGCCGGCTCGATGTGCTCGAAGGCGCTGCGGTCGCCGCCCACCATCAGGCAGTAGCCCACGTCGAGGCCCCACACGCCGCCGCTCGTGCCGGCGTCGAGGTAGCGCAGGCCCTGTGCCTCGAGCCGGCCGCCGCGCTCGACGTCGTGCTGATAGGGCGAGTTGCCGCCGTCGATCACGATGTCGTTCCCGGCCAGCAGCGGGACGAGCGTGTCGATCGCTTCGTCGGTGGGCGCCCCGTAGGGCAGCATGAACCAGATCGCGCGCGGTCCGGTCAGCTTGCCGGGCACGTCCTCGAGCCGTTCGACCGCTTCGGCGCCCTCGCTCTCGAGCTCCTGCGCCTTGGCGTACGTGCGGTTCCAGACGACCACGCGATGCCCGCCGCGCAGCAAGCGCCGCGCCATGTTGCCGCCCATGCGACCGAGGCCGACCATCGCCAGTTCCATGTGCCGTCTCCTTCTCGTCGGGTCGTTTGAGGCAGGGGCGGCGGCCGGCAGGCCGGCCGCCGCCCGCCGCGTTGTCAGCTCGCGCCGCGCAGCAGCTCCGCCACGGCGCCGCCCAGGCTGGTGAGGCCGGCCAGCGGCTCGGGACCGAGGTCGACCGACAGCACGCGCAGCCCGCGCGAGGCGAGCGCCTCGAGGTCGCCGCGCGCCTGCGCCCTGATGAGCAGGCCGAACGTGTACGGCTGCCCCGGGACCGGCAGGTCGTCGCGCTCGCCGCAAGTGAGCTGCAGGAACACGCCGGCGGGCCGGCCACCCTTGTGGAGCTGGCCGGTCGAGTGCAGAAAGCGCGGGCCGTAGCCCAGCGTCGTGGCCACGCGCAGGCGGTCGCGCGCGAGCAGCCTGATGCCCTGCAGGATGCGCTGGTGGCGCTCGTCGGGCGGCACGTAGGCCTGCAGCGCGACGTAGTCGCCGGGCCGCACCGCGCCGAACAGGGTGCGCAGCGCGTCGCCCAGGCCCGGGTCGCCGACCGCCACGCTGAGCGGCCGGCCGGCCGCCGTGGGCGGCGCCGGCAGGCTGCCTTCGCTCTCGTAAGCGGCGAGCAGCCGCCTGGTGTTGTCCTTGCTCTCCTGCACGTTGGGTTGATCGAAGGGGTCGATGCCAAGGACCGCGCCGGCGGCCGCCACGGCCATCTCCCAGCGCACGAACTCGGCGCCGAGGTCCCAGAGGTCGGTCAGCGTGAGCGTCATGGTGGGCTGCCCGGCCGCGGCGAGCGCCTGCAGCGCCGTGGCGTGGCGCTCGTCGGGTTCGCCCTCGAGGGCGAGGTGCACGAACACGCGGTCGTCGCCGTAGGCCTCGGGTGGGCCGGGCGCCTCGCCGTCGACCGGTACGAGGCCGGTGCCCTCCTTGCCGGTGCTCTCGGCCAGGAGCTGCTCGAGCCACGCGCCGAGCGAGGCGATCGCCGGCGACAGGAAGAACGTCACCTTGTCGCGACCGGCAAGGGCGAGCTCGCCGAGGGCGACGCCGACCTTGAAGGCGGGGTGCTCGCGAGCCGGACCGCCGTCGCGACACTGCGCCGCGACCGACGCCGCGCGCTCGAGCAGGCGCTCGATGTCGAGACCGGTCAGGGCGGCCGGCACGAGGCCGAAGTACGACAGGGCCGAGTAGCGCCCGCCGATGTCGGGCGGGTTCAGAAAGACGGCCCGGAAGCCCTCTGCCACGGCCTCGTTGTGGAGCGAGGTGTCGGGGTCGGTGATCGCCACGAAATGGCTGCCGACCGCGTCGTCGCCGACGAGCCCGCGCAGGCGCTCGTAGAAGTAGGCGTGGAACGAGGCCGTCTCGGTAGTGCCGCCCGACTTGCTCGAGACCACGAACAGCGTGTGCTCGAGGTCGACGGCCGCCTCGACGGCGCGTACGGCGGCCGGGTCGGTCGAGTCGCAGATGCGCAGGTCGAGGTAGCCGTCGGCCACGCCGAACGTGCGGCGCAGCACCTCGGGGGCGAGGCTCGAACCGCCCATGCCGAGCAGCACCGCGTCGCGGTAGCCTTCGGCGGCGACCTGCGCGGCGAAGCCGCGCAGGTCGCCGCTGCGTGTCCGCATGTCGTCGGCGACCGTCAGCCAGCCGAGGGCCTGGGCGATGATCGCGCCGTGCTTGGGGTCGTCCTTCCAGAGTGTCGCATCGTGCTCGAACAGCCGCTCGCCGAAGCGCTCGTCGTCGAAGCTCTGCAGCCGCCGATCGATCGCCTCGGGCACCGGGTCGCTAGGCACTCAGCCTCCTCTCCTCGCCGGCCAGGAGCTCGGCGCGTTTGCGTTCGACGGTGTCGCGCAGCCCCTCGAACGAGTCGCTGAACAGTCGCACGCCCTCGGCCTGCAGCTCGCCGGTGATCGTGCGCAGGTCGATCCCGAGGGCGGCCGCCCGCTCGACGTGGCCGCGGGCCTCGTCGCCGGCGTCGTTGCCGAGCGTCCGGCGCACCACGCCGTGGTCGAGGAACGCGTCGAGCGTCTCCTGCGGCATGGTGTCGACGGTGCGCCGCCCGATCAGGTTGTCGACGTACAGCAGGTCATCGTATCGCGGATCCTTGGTGCTCGTACTGGCCCACAGCAACCGCTGGGCGTGCGCCCCGCGCTCGGCCAGCCGGTGCCAGCGGTCCGAAGCGAGCGACTCGTTGAAGCGCGCGTAGGCGAGCCGCGCGTTGACCAGCGCGAGCGTGCCGCGCAGGCCCTCGAGCCGCTCGCGCACCACGGCGTCGCGCTCGCCCGCGAGGCGTTCGTCGATCTCGCGGTCGGCCTTCGCGTCGATGCGCGACACGAAGAAGCTCGCCACCGAGTGCACGTCGTCGATCGGCTCGCCCCGGGCGACGCGCTCTTCGAGGCCGCCCTGGAAGGCGTCGATCACCTGCTGGTAGGTATCGACCGCAAAGAGCAGAGTGATGTTGATGTGCAGGCCGGCCGCGACGGCCTGACGGATGGCGGCGATGGCCGGCGGCGTGCCGGGGATCTTGACCATCACGTTGGGCCGGCCGACCGCTTCGTGCAGGCGCCGCGCCTCGCGCAGCGAGGCGCGCGTGTCGTAGGCGACCTCGGGCGACACCTCGATCGACACGTACCCGTCGCGGTGCGCCGTACGGTCGTAGACCGGGCGCAGGAGATCGCAGGCAGCGCGCACGTCGGAGACGATCAGCGCATCGGCGATCTCGGCGGGCGAACGGCCCTGCTCGGCGAGCGCGGCGATGTCGTCGTCGTAGGCGTCGCCCTGGTCGATCGCCTTCTGGAAGATCGTCGGGTTCGTGGTCATGCCGGAGACGCCACGCGCGACGAGCGCGTCGAGACGGCCCGACCGCAGCAGGTCGCGGCTGATGAAGTCGAGCCAGACGCTCTGGCCGAAGTCCGCCAGCGCGGCGAGTTTGCTGTCGTCGTATGCCATGTGCACTCCCTCGCTCTCGAAGGATGGGCCGGCGCGCGGCCACCCCCTTCACGACGAGCGGCTCTGACCACGCCGGCCGGCCACCCATCGTGCCTACTATCCCCGATTCGCCGCACCGGCTACCGAGGCCGTCGCGGCGGCCGCCCGAGGCCGCCGGACATGCCCGGACCGGTCAGCGCAACAGCGCCCGAGCGCGCTCGTACACGTGGTCGACGGTGAAGCCGAAGGCGGCGAACAGGTCGGCGGCCGGCGCCGAGGCGCCGAAGTGGTCGAGCCCGACCGAGGCGCCGCGGTCGCCCACGACGTCGCGCCAGCCGAACGTGGCCGCTGCCTCGACCGACAGGCGCGCCCACACCCGGGGCGGCAGCACGGTGTCGCGATAGGCCTCATCCTGGGCGAAGAAGATCGTGCGGCAGGGCATGCTCACCACGCGCGAATGCACGCCCTCGGCGACCAGGCGCTCGTGCGCCCCCAGGGCGAGCTGCACCTCGCTGCCGGTGGCGACGATGACGATCTCGGGCTCCTCGCCGTCGCCCGCGTCGGCCAGCACGTAGGCGCCCCGCTCCAGGCCGTCGGCGGCAGCGTAGCGCGTGCGGTCGATGACCGGCAGCTTCTGGCGCGTGAGCACGAGCGCCACGGGGCCGTCGTTCCAGGTGACCGCGAGGCGCCAGGCGGCGACGGTCTCGGCGGCGTCGGCCGGGCGCACGACGGTGAAGCCCGGCGTGGCGCGCAGCATGGCGAGGTGCTCGACCGGCTGATGGGTAGGCCCGTCCTCGCCCAGGCCGATGCTGTCGTGAGTGAGGACGTACTTGACCGGCGCGCCCATGAGCGCGGCGAGGCGCAGGGCCGGCCGCATGTAGTCGGTGAAGACGAAGAAGGTGCCGACGTAGGGCACCACGCCGCCGTGCAGCGCCAAGCCGTTCGCCGCTGCCGCCATGGCGTGCTCGCGCACGCCGAACCAGATGTTGCGGCCGGCGGGCGAGCCCGCCGTGAAGACCTCGGCGTCCTTGAGCTGTGTGTCGTTCGACGAGGCGAGGTCGGCCGAGCCGCCGATCAGGGTCGGCAGGAAGGGCGCCAGGGCGTTCAGACAGGCGCCCGACACGCTGCGCGTCGCCACCGCTGGGCTGTCGGGGCCGTAGACCGGCAGCGCCTCGCGCCAGCCGGGCGCCGGCTCGCGGGCGAAGGCGCTGTCCCAGCGGGCCGCGTCGGCGGCCGAGGCGGCGCGCCAGGCGGCCACCCGCTCCTCCCAGGCGCGCCGCTCCGGGGCGCCCCGCACGCCGGCCTCGCGGTAGTACAGCAGCACGTCGTCGGGCACGTAGAAGGTCGGCTCGAGCGGCCAGCCGAGGTTCTCCTTGGTGGCCTTCACCTCGTCGGGCCCCAGCGCTGCGCCATGCGCCTTGGAGGTGTCCTGCAGGTGCGGCGAGCCGTAGCCGATGTGCGAACGGACCGCGATGATCGAGGGGCGCCCCGTCTCGGCGCGCGCCGCCTGCAGGGCGGCGTCGAGCGCGGCGAGGTCGTTGGCGTCGGCGACCACCTGGGTGTGCCAGGCGTAGGCCGCGAAGCGCGCCATGCGGTCCTCGGTGAAGGCGCGCCTCGTCGGACCGTCGAGTGAGATCTGGTTGTCGTCGTAGAGCACGATGAGCTTGCCCAGGCCGAGGTGGCCGGCCAGCGAGGCCGCCTCGCCCGAGACGCCCTCCATGAGGTCGCCGTCGCTGGCGATGGCGTAGGTGTAGTGGTCGAGGAGCGGTCCCTGCGCGTCGCGGAAGGTGGCCCCCAGGAACGCCTCGGCGATCGCCATCCCCACGGCGTTGCCGAAGCCCTGGCCGAGCGGCCCGGTGGTCGTGTCGACACCCGGCGTGTGGCCGTGCTCGGGGTGCCCGGGCGTGCGGCTGCCCAGCGTGCGGAAGCGCTCGAGGTCGTCGAGCGTCAGGCCGTAGCCGGTCAGGTAGAGCATGGCGTAGAGCAGCATGCTGCCATGGCCGGCCGAGAGCACGAAGCGGTCGCGGTCGGGCCAGTCGGGGTGCGCGGCGTCGTACTTGAGGTGGCGCGTCCACAGTGCATGCCCCACCGGGGCGAAGCCCATGGGCATGCCGGGATGGCCCGACTCGGCCCGCTGCACGGCATCGACGGCCAGAAAGCGGATCGTGTCGATGCAGGTCTCCTCGAACGTGCTGGTCGTGTCCGGTCTCGGCAGCGTCATGGTCACTCCTCGTCGCACAAAGTCGCCTGCGGGCCGGCCGGGGGCCGCGCGGCACGTGTGCTCACCATGTGGCCGGGTGGCCGGGTTGCGAAACGAGTGAGGCGGCGACGGCGAAAGGGCCGGGCTCGGCAAGAGAGCTCGGCCTCAGGAGGACGGCGACTTGGTACCCGGCCCCGGCGACGGCGCCGGCGACGAGGCGGTCGCGCCTACTGGCGGGAGAAGGCCCAGGGATAGGTGGTGGGCCACCACGACGGACCGTAGCCGTCGTGGATGGCAAGGGCGGTGGCCTTGATCTGAGCGCCGCCGTCGTAGATGCTCGCCGACCGCCAGGGGTTCCAGGAGCCCTTCCAGGTGCCGGGCGCGTACTGGAACAGGCCGAGATCGACGCCGTTCGAGGCGGTGGCCGAGCCCTGCGATTCGGCCATCATCAACCGGTAGAGCCCCTCCGCCCAGATGCCGTTCGCGGCGGCCGCCGACTTGATCGCCGGCCACCAGGGGCCGCTGCCGTCGCCGGCCGTCGAGGGCGGCGTCGGCGAGCTCGCCGAGGTCGTCACGACCGGCGTCACCGCGCGCTGCGCGGCGACGAGTTGCGCGACCCTGCCCTTGAGGCCGTGCAGCAGCGAGCGCCGCGTGCCGAGCTGGGCGAGCAGGCGGCTGCGCTCGGTCGTGAGCTCGGCGGCCGTCTTCTCGGCGCTCGCGAGCTGCTTGGCGAGCGCCCGGCCGGTCGCGTCAAGCTGGCTGCGGTGCTGACGCACCGCCTGGACGAGGCCGGCGTCGTCGCCGGTCAGATGCTGCACGTAGTCGAGCCGCGTGAGCAGGTCGCTGAAGCTGCCCGCCTGGAACACGGCGTTCAGCACGCTGGCGTCGCCGGCCTTGTAAGCGGCGACCAGGTGCTGGGCGAGCTCCTGCTGCGCCATGGTGAGCTGGTAGCGCTCGAGGACGAGCGCCGCGCGGTTGGCGCGCACCTGGGCGCGGACCTGGGCAAGATGCTGCATGGCTGCAGCGGCGGCGTTGACCGTCTGGTCGACCTGCAGGTCGAGCGCGCTTACCTGGGCAGACACGGTACGCGCCTGGGCTCGGGCCTTGGCGAGCGAGCTCGCCGACGCCGGCGGCGCGAGGACGAGAAGGAGAAGGGTCGCGAGGACCGAAAGAACGCCCACACATCTGATTGCTCTGTCGATCTTCATTGCCTCGCCTCCGGGTCGTGCGAGCGCAAGATCACAGGCGGCAGCGTGGCCGCTCGTCTGGAGCCGGCACCCTATCACATGCCCACAGGACTTGCCAAACCGCGACACAGTCGCGCAGGCCCCCGCTCCCTTTCTCACCGCCTCCGTCAGGCGGTCTGCGGCCGGCGCCGCACGGCGGTCACCGCGACGGTGACCGCGACCGCGACGGCGACCACCACGAGCAGCACGACGAGACCCTCGAGGCCGTGCCGGGCGAGCCACACCACGGGCCCGGCGATCGCGCCGGAGAGCACGCGCAGGGCGACCGCGATGTTGGGTGTGCCCACGAAGGCGTAGCCCAGCGCCACGTAGCAGAACGTCATGACGTACCAGAGCGGCGACAGCAGCGCGTGGCGCCACGAGGTGCGGCTCCAGAAGGCACTGCCGCGGTGCGCCTTGCGGAAGGCCTTCTTGCGCGAGAGCCAGAAGCTCACGACGACCAGACCGCTGCCGTGCCAGAGCGCCCACGAGAGCCAGTTGAGGTCGACGTAGTGCCAGAGGCCCATGACGATCATGCTGGCGTAGAGACCGAGCCAGACCTTGCGGGTCGAGCCGAACACCGGGAAGTAGACGTTGTTGCGACACCAGGTCGACAGCGAGATGTGCCAGGAGCGCCAGAACTCGCTCAGGTTGCGCTTCACGAGCGGGTTGTTGAAGTTCTCCATGATGCGGAAGCCGAACAGGCGCGAGAAGCCGATCGCGAGGTCGGTATAGGCCGACAGGTCGATGTAGGCCCGCAGGAACACGAAGATCACGAAGCCGCTGGCCTGCAGCGGCCGCGCCGTGCTGAAGTGCCAGCCCGGGGTGAGCGGAGCGCGCACCTCGGGGGCGATGTAGACCGCCAGGAAGAAGCTCTCGACGAAGACCTTCTTGAAGTAGCCGATCGCGATGCGGCGCAGGCCCTGGTAGAACAGGTCGCGGTCGAAGCTCGTGCTGCGCTTGCCGTAGAAGCCCTGGTAGGTCTCGATGGGGCCGGCGGCGAAGGTCGGCAGAAAGCAGACGAAGGCGGCCAGGCGCAGCAGCGAGTTCTCGGTCAGCACGCCGCGGGCCTGGTCGAAGACGTACTGCAGCAGGCGGAAGGTGAAGTAGCTCACGCCGAGCGGCATGGCGACCCGCGTGTAGACCCAGTCGTCGGTGCCCCACAGGCCGCCGACCATGCGCTGCCCGTACTTGCCGAGGGCCAGCACGACCACCGCCCCAAGCACGGCGATCAGCACCGTGCGGCCCACCGTCAGGCGTCTGGCGCGGAGCTGCTCGACGAGCTGGTGCGTGGCCACGACCAGACAGACCGACACGACGGCGAAGGCCGGGTTGAGCAGCGCGAGCAGGGTCAGCGAGGCGACGATCAAGAACCAGAGGCGCTGCGTCTCGCGCCGCAGCACGAGCCAGAACAGCGGCAGACCGACGCCGACGACCGGCAGCACGAGCCAGGTGAGGTAGATCTTCATGGCGCTGCCCCGCCCTGCTTCAGTCGCCTGCGGCCAGACGCAGCAGCTCGGCGCGGATCGCCTTGCCCGAGCCGGTGCGCGGGATCTCGTCGAGCGGCACGATGCGGCTCGGCAGCGAGGTCGCCGGCAGCACGCCGCGCAGCTCGCGCATGACCGCCGTGCGCTTGACCGGGCGTCCGTCGGCCGCCACGACGAAGGCCACCGGCACGTGACCGAGGATGGCGTCGTCGACGGCGATCACGGCGACGTCGGCGAACGTGCCGAGCGCGCGCAACGCCTCCTGGATGTGGACGATCGAGACCTTCTCGCCGCCGCGCTTGATGATGTCGTCGCGGCGGCCGGCCACCCATACGAAGCCGTCGGCGTCGCGGCGCCCGAAGTCGCCGGTGCGCAGGCCGTGCTCGCCGAGCGCGGCGGCGGTGGCCTCGGGCTCGTCGAGGTAGCCCTGCATGAGGAGCGGGCCGCTCACGTAGAGCTCGCCCTCGGCGCCGTCGGGCAGCGACCGGCCGTCGGCGTCGCGCACCGTCACGGTCATGTCGGGCAGCGGCCGACCGACCGAGCCGCGCCGCTCGAGCTCGTCTGGCGGGAGCACGCAGAGCCGCCCGCCGACCTCGGTCAGGCCGTACATGTTGTACAGACGCACGCCGGGCAGCAGCCGACCGACGCGCTCGATCGAGTCGAGCGCGAGGTGGTCGCCCGAGCTCACCCAGAAGCGCAACCCGGGCGCCGCCGGCGGCGTGTCGAGCGGCCCGACGACCCGCACGAGGTGGGCGGGCGCGCCGCCGAAGCCGCTGCAGCCGAGCGCGGCCATCTCGGCCAGCAGCCCGTCGCCGAAGAAGAAGCCGCGCCGGCCCACGGTGCTGCCGCCGGCCGCCATGAGCGTCAGAAAGTGACAGACGCCGCTCGTGAAGTAGGGCGGCGTGTTGATGAAGATGCGGTCGGCCGCGGTCAGGCCGAGCACGGCGGCGACGCGGCCGGCGTTGCCGGAGACGGCGCGCAGCGTGTGGCAGACGCCCTTGGGCACGCCCGTCGTGCCCGAGGTGAACATGATCATGGCGAGCTCGTCGGGCGCCGTGGGCGCCGGGCCGGCGGGAGCGCCGCTCCCCTCGCGCGCCACCGTCAGGCAGGGCACGCCGCAGCGCGGACCGGCGGCCGCGGCCGCGACCAGCAGCAGGCGCGGCCGCGCCTTGCCGAGCAGCCAGTCGACGTCGGTCGCCGGCAGGCTCGTGTTGAGCGGCACGACGACGCCGCCGGCGAGCCACACCGCGAACATCGCAAGGAAGAAGCCGTCGTAGTCGTCGATCAGCGTCGCGACCCGGTCGCCGCTCGTCACGCCTGCCGCCCGCAGCTCGGCAGCCAGGCCGGCGGCCCGCGCGGCGAACTCGCCGTAGGTGAGCGTGCGGCCTTCGGTCAGCAGGAGCGGCCGCGAGGGGGCACCCGCGGCCGAGTCGAGCAGGGTGGCGACGGCGCTGTCCACGAGTCAGGGCAGCCGTCTAGAAGCCGACGTACCGGAACTCTGTGAGGTGTCCGCCGGCGCCGACCGCGACCGCGATGGCCATGAAGATCAGAAACCAGAAGAGGACCTGCAGGGCGAGGCCGAGCACATAGGCGGCGCGCAGCGACCGGCGCCGGGCCGGGGCGCCGGAACCGGCGACGGCCGCCCGGCCGTCGCCCACCGCCGGCGCAAGGCGTGCAGACGGGGCGGCGGCGTCGGGCGCAGCGGCCGGCGGGGCGGTCGGTTCAGCCACCGACCGCCGCCCTCTTGCGCTCGATGAAAGCCAGCATGTGATTGACGGTGTCGAGGTTCTCGAAGACCACGTCCATGGCGCCGACCTTGATGGCGAACTCGTCTTCGAGGAACGTGATGAGGTTGGTGAGGCTCATCGAGTCGAGGAGCTGGTCGCGAAACAGCGACGTGTCGGCGTCGATGCTCTCGGGCGGCACGTCGACGGCCTCGTCGCGGATGAACTCGAGGATCTGGTCGGCGTCGCTCATGTCCTCCACCAATCTGTCGCTGCGACCGGCAGGGCCGCTTTCAGGAACGGGTGCCCGACGAGTACGAGAAGGTCATGCCGTTCTCGACGCCGAGCGCGGCGGCCCCGGCGCTCACGAGGCGGGCCACCGTGAAGACCCGCTCGGCCGTCTGATAGCCCTGCTCCATGCCCCACTCGTCGGTCAGAATATCGCCGCGGCGGCCGGCCCAGCCGTAAGCGCCGAACTGCGACGTGGCGTCGCCGTTGCCGACGACGAGGCAGCCGTTGCGCACAAACGGCAGCCAGGTAGCCAGGATGGTCGTCTCGGCGCCGCCGGAGCGCCGCCCGGCGATCGCCAGGACGCCGACCGGCCGGTCGGCCAGGCGAAAGTCCTGGTGACGCAGCACGCGGGTGCGCATGATGAAGCGCGAGAACAGGTCGGTCGGCAGCCCGAAGTACACCGGCGTGGCCACGACGATGCCGTCGGCGGCCAGCATGGCGTCGAGCACCCGCTGGACGTCGTCCTTGCGCACCTGGACGCAGGACACGAACCTGCCGTCCTTGGTCTTGCCGCAGACGTCGCAGGCGAGGCAGGCCTCGATGTGCAGCTCGCGCAACGTGACGATGTCGTGCTCGACCTCGCCCGGGTAGGTGTCGGCGAGCCGCGCGAAGGAGTGCGTCAGCAGCAGACCGCTGTTGCTCCCGTCGCGCGGGCTACAGTCGAGGCCGAGGATGCGGACGGCCATAGGGACCCTTTCGTGGTCGGTCGCTCGGAGGGTACGGCCTCGGCCCCTTCCGCAGCCGCACCTCGGTCATGGTACCAGAACCTCAGGCCGTCGCCCCAGCGCCGGCCGGCTCGCCCGCCGCAGTCTCGTCCGCGCCCGCCCCAGCGCCCTCACCCTGGACCGCCCAGGGGTCGCTGCGGCCGCGCAGGTAGGCGTCGATCGAGCGGGCCGCCGCCTTGCCGTCGCCCATCGCCAGGATCACGGTCGCCCCGCCGCGCACGATGTCGCCGCCGGCCCAGACGCCGCGCAGGCTGGTGGCGTGGCAGTCGTCTGTCGTGATGTTGCCCCAGCGGTTGGTGGCGATCTGCGGGGTGGCCTCGGTGAGCAGCGGGTTGGCGACCGTGCCCAGGGCGACGACCACGGCCTCGCAGGCAAGCTCGAACTCGGAGTCGGGGATGGGCACCGGGCGCCGCCGGCCGGAGTCGTCGGGCTCGCCGAGCGCCATCTTCTGCAGCCGCACGGCGCGTACCCAGCCGCTCTGGTCACCGAGGATGGCAAGCGGCGCCACCAGGAAGGCGAACTCGATGCCCTCCTGCTCGGCGTGGGCGATCTCCTCGATGCGGGCCGGCATCTCGGCGCGGGTGCGCCGGTAGGCGCAGATCGCCGCCGCGGCGCCGAGGCGCTTGGCGGTCCTGACCGAGTCCATCGCCACGTTGCCGCCGCCGAAGACCACGACCCGCCGGGCGCGCATGATCGGCGTGCCGCCGGCCCGCTCCTGCCAGGCGCCCATCAGGTTGACCCGGGTGAGGTACTCGTTGGCCGAGTAGACGCCCTTCAAGTTCTCGCCGGGCACGTTTAAGAACATCGGCAGGCCGGCGCCGTTGGCCACAAAGACGGCGTCATAGTCGGCGGCCAGCTGGTCGACCGTCAGGGTGCGCCCGACGATCACGTCGCATTCGATCGTCACGCCCAGGCGGCGCAGGTTGGCGACCTCGGCATCGACGATCTGCTTGGGCAGGCGGAACTCGGGGATGCCGTAGCGCAGCACGCCGCCGGTGTCGTGGAGGGCCTCAAAGACGTGCACGCTGTGGCCCGCCCGGGCGCACTCGCCGGCCACGGTCAGCCCGCCGGGGCCGGCGCCCACCACGGCGACGCTCCGGCCGGAGGGCGCCACCGCGGGGGCGGCGAAGGGCAGGTGCTCGGCGGCCCAGTCGGCCACGAAGCGCTCGAGCCAGCCGATCGCCACCGGCTCGCCCTTCTTGCCCCTCAAGCAGACGCCCTCGCACTGGGTCTCCTGGGGGCAGACCCGGCCGGTGGTGGCCGGCAGGGCGTTGTCGGTGAGCAGCAGCTCGGCGGCGGCGGCGAACTGGCCGGCCGCCACGGCGGTCAGAAACTCGGGGATGCGCACCTCGACCGGACAGCCGGCGCTGCAGGGGCTCTTCTTGCAGGCCAGGCAGCGGTTGGCCTCGCGGATCGCGTCGGCGGCCGTCAGGCCGAGGTTGACCTCGCTGAAGTTGTGGGCGCGGCGGGCGGCGTCCTGGGCGGGCATGGCGACGCGCGGCAGGGCCATGCGGGCCTTGGCGGAGAGCGGCTCGCCGGCGGCCAGGGCGGCCAGGGCGGCGGCGGCGGGGTCGGGGGCGGGCTGGTCGGCGGGCGTCGCCTCGGGCGCGGCGGCCAGGGCGGGCGCGGCGGCGGGAGCGGCCTGGTCGGCAGTGGCGACCTCGCCTTTGGCCGCGGCCTCGGCGGGCGCGGCCGCCAGCGCCTCGGCGGCGGCCAGCAGGCGGCAGCCGTGGGCGTCGAGCTCGTGGTAGGTGGCCTGGCGGCCGGCGAGCTCGTCGAAGTCGACCTGGTGGCCGTCGAACTCGGGGCCGTCGACGCAGGCGAACTTGGTCTGACCGCCGACCGTCACCCGACAGCCGCCGCACATGCCGGTGCCGTCGACCATGAGCGGGTTGAGGCTCACCACGGTGGGGGTCGCGCTCTTGGCCGTCAGCGCGCAGACCGCCTTCATCATGGGCACCGGACCGACCGCATAGACGGCCGCCACGCGGCGCGCGCCGCCCTCGGCCAGCAGGCGCGCCAGCGGCGCCGTGACAAAGCCGGTCTCACCCAGCGAGCCGTCCTCGGTCGTCAAGTAGAGCTCATCTGAGAAGGCGCCGAGCTCCTCGGCCAGCACCACGTAGGGGGCGCTGCGCCCGCCGATGATGGTGACCAGCTCGTTGCCGGCGCCGGCCAGGGCCTTGGCCAGCGGGTAGAGCACGGCGGTGCCGGCGCCGCCGCCCACGCAGACCACGCGGCCCAGGCGGGCGATGTGGGTGGGCTGGCCCAGCGGGCCGGCCACGTCGGCCAGCTCGCCGCCGGCCGGCACCGCGCAGATCAGCTCGGTGCTGGTGCCCACCACCTGGACGATCAGGGTGATGGTGCCGGCGGCGGGGTCGTCGTCGGCGATCGTCAGGGGGATGCGCTCGGCGCCCGCGGCGGCCCGCACGATGACGAACTGGCCGGGCTTGCGCGAGCGGGCCACGCGCGGGGCGGCGACGATCAGGCGGTGCAGGCGAGGAGCGATCTCCTCGTTGGAGAGGACTTCGAACATGCCGACCTCGTGACGTGTGGAAGGACGCAGGCCCGAGCCTGCCCTGGCTGTTCCTGCTTCAAAGTGTGGCAAGACGGCGACGCCACTGCAAGCATCGGCGTCGCTGCTCCGTGGCCCCGTACGGGCCCTGTCGCTGGCCGTCTTGTCGAGCCGCGCCGGCCGCAACGCGCGACTCACGCGCGGCAGGTCGGGCGGGCGTGACTCGTCTTTCGTTTCAGTCCTTGCCGCCCGGCCACGGCAGCCTGACCCGCGGCATCGAGAAATCGAGGCCGCGACTGACCAGGCGCGACACGGCGTCGGCCTCGCGGCCCTGATCCGCCTGCTCCTCGCAGCGGTTGATCGCCGCGCGCACGGCCCGCGCCCCGACCGAGCGCACGGGCTCGGGCGGCAGGTACGAGGGTGGCTCGCTGACGAGCGGCGAGGCGGCGTAGTCGTCGCCCAGGTCGAGCGCCACCGAGGCCAGCGTGCGGCCGATGAGCTGCGTAGGACACACGCCGTTGCCCGAGAAGCCGGTGCCGTAGTGGATGTTGCGGTGGCGGCCGAGCGTGCCGACCCACGGCGTGCCGTGCTGCGTGCGCTCGACCGGCCCGCCCCACTCCCACTCGATCGTCAGGCTGCGAGCCGCCGGGAACCCGTCGTACAGGTCGGCCGTGATCGCGGTGATCTCGGCGCGGTCGTGAAAGTGCGCCGGGATGATCTGGCCGCCGAAGCCGAGGCGGCCGCCGCCGCGGCCGAACACGAGCCGGTCGTCGGCGGTGCGCTGACCGTAGTGCACGGCGGTGCGGCCGTCGGCGAAGGGACGGCCGTGCAGCCAGCCCATGGAATCGAGCGTCGCGGCGTCGGGCGCCGTTGCGACCACGTGCGAGGGGATGACGAACAGCGTGCGCCGCAGCTCGTGGACCGCGGTCGGCATCCAGGGGCCGCAGGTAAGGATCACGCGGTCGGCGACCACGCTGCCGGCGGGCGTCTCGACGACGGCCGGCAGCGTCCGTTCGAGGCGCGTCATCGGCGTCGCCTCGAATACCTTGACGCCGGCCTCGAGCGCCAGCCGGCGCAGGCCCTGCACGAGCAGCGCCGGCTGCACGCTGCCGGCCCGGGTGAGCACGATGCCGCCCACGGCGCGCGGCGAGCCGCAGGCCTCGCGCGCCTCGTCGGCGCTGAGCGCGCGCAGCAGGTCGCCGCGACCGACGCGCTCGGCCGCCTCGGGCAGGCCGCGCAGGCCGTCCATCTGAGCTTCGGACATGGCGACGGTGATCGCCCCGTTGAAGGTGAGGTCGCAGTCGATGCCGCCCGCCGTGACCGCCTCGCGCATGGCCTCGGCGCCCTGCACCGAGGCGTCGAGCAGCCAGGTGCCGTCGTGCTCGCCGAAGCGGCTCACGAGCTTGCCGACCGAGTCCTCCCAGCCGTTGACCCAGCCGCCGTTGCGGCCCGACGCGCCGGCGCCGCAGAACTCGCGCTCGAGCAGGACGACCTCGACCGCGGGGGCGAGGCGCTTGAGCCAGTAGGCGGCCCACAGGCCGCTGAAGCCGCCGCCGACGATGCAGACATCGGCGCGCAGGGTCTGGGTGAGCGGCGGGAGCTGCCCACCCTGCCAGCGACTGTCGCCGCCGAACCAGTAGACGGCCGATTGGGTGCCCGTGGCGTTCTCGGGACGCGCGTTGCCGTTGTCGGTCATGGGGTGTGGACCTCCCTTCAGGCGGGCGCTGCGGGGCGGTGCCGATCTCCCTCCTGACGCCGCGCTCACCCTGTCGTACGATGCCGCCAAGCGTATCCGAAAAGGAGGGCGCCGTGGGTCGGACGGGCACGACGATCGCGTTCTTCCCCGAGCCGGGGGCCTGGGGACCCACCAACAACTGCGCCGCCATGGCCGCCGTCCTGCGCGACCGCGGTCATCGGATCGTGTTCGTGGTCGACGAGTCGTTCGCCGGCGTGCTCGCCGCGCGCGGCTTCGAGGAGCGCCTGTTCCGCATGGCGCCGCCCGCCGCGGAGGCCACCGCGCCCGCCGCGGCGGCCGACCCCTGGAGCGAGTTCATCCGGGCCACCGCGCCCGAGTTCCGCAAGCCGACGGTCGAGCAGATCGAGACGGTGACCCTGCCGATCTGGCAGGAGCTCGTGGCCGGCGAGCAGCACTCGCACGAGACCGTCATGGCGATCTGGGACGACGTGAGACCCGACGTCGTGGTCACCGACAACGTCACCGGCTACCCCGCGATCGAGCTGGCCGGCGCGCCGTGGGTGCGGGTCGTGTCGTGCAACCCGCTCGAGATGCGCGACCCCGACCTGCCGCCCGCGCTCTCGGGCCTACCCGTCGCCGACCGCAGCGGCTGGGCCGAGTTTCGCGCCGAGTACCGCCGCGTCCACCGCGACCTGCTGGCCGAGCACAACCGGTTCCGCGCCGCCGTCGGTGTGCCGGCCTGCCCGGCCGACGAGTTCAACACCGCCTCGCCCTGGCTCAACCTCTACGAGTACCCCGCAGCCGTCGACTACCGGCGAGCGCGGCCGCTCGACGCCACCTGGCACCGGCTCGAGTCGTCGGTGCGCTCCGGCGAGGCGTCCTTCGACCTGGATGAGCGCCTGCCCGGCGAGGGCAAGGTGATCTACCTGTCGCTCGGCTCGCTGGGCTGCGTGGACCTTGCCCTCATGCAGCGCCTGATCGACGCGCTCGGCGGCACCGGCCGGCGCGTCGTCGTGTCGCTCGGGCCCCTGCACGATCACCTCGAGCTCGGGCCGCACATGTACGGCGAGGCATTCCTGCCGCAGCCGTCCGTGCTGCCGCACTGCGACCTGCTGATCACCCACGGCGGCAACAACACCGTCTGCGAGGGCTTCCACTTCGGCCTGTCGATGATCGTCCTGCCGCTGTTCTGGGACCAGTACGACAACGCCCAGCGCGTGGCCGAGACGGGCTTCGGCGTGCGCCTGCCGACCTACGATTGGACAGAGCCGGAGCTCGCCGGCGCCGTCGCGCGGCTGCTCGCCGACGACCCGCTGCGGCGCCGCATGGCGGCGATCGCCGCCGGCATCAGGGCGCGGCCCGGCAACGTCGCCGGCGCCGACCTGATCGAGCGCCTCGCGCGCGACGCGGGGTAGCCGGCCGGGCGGGCGGCCGTTTTGCGGCCGCCCGCCCGGCCCTCAACCGGCCGCGCGCCGCGACCGCAACAGGGCGGCGACGCCGGCCGCCGCCGCGGCCGCGGCGCCCAGCGCCACGGCGCCGCCGGCCCACACGAGCAGGCCCGCCGCGCCGATCGTGTCGGCCGTGGGCTCCCGCTCGCCCGGCCCTACGACATAGGCGCCCGGCTTTTCGAGCCGCACGTCGAGGGCGGCCGCCATGGGCGCGATCGTCCAGAGCTTGTTGGGGCTCGGCGACAGGCGGCGCTCGTCGCGCAGACCGGCGAGCGCTGCCCCGCCCCGGCCACCCAGGCCGGCGAAGGCCGCGATCAGCAGCCCCGTGAGGCGCGCCGGCGCAAGGTTGGCCACGTCGTCGGTCCGCGCGGCCACCTTGCCGAGGTGCTCGTAGCGGCCGTGGTAGCCGATCATCGCGTCGAGCGTGTTCACGGCGCGGTAGGCATAGGCCCCGGGCAGTCCCAGCACGATGAAGGCGCACAGTGGGGCGACGACGCTGTCCGACAGGTTCTCGGCGAGCGACTCGACCGCCGCCGAGGCGATCTGTGGCGGCGTGAGGTCGCGCGCCCGGCTCACGAGGGCGAGCAGGGCCTCGCGGGCGACCGCGTCGTCGCTGCCGAGCGCCCGCTGCACGGTGCGGCCGGCGCCGACCAGGCCGCGGAGCGAGAAGCTCACCTTGAGGGCGGCGGCGGCGGCCGGCAGCGCCAGCCGGCGGGGCAGCCGCGACAGGCCATAGGCAAGGCCGAGGCCGGTCCCGCCGGCCACGCCCGTCACCACGACGACCACGACCGCGCCGTAGGCGAGCTCGGCGCGCGGCCGGCCCACGGGGCTGCGGCGCTCGAGCAGGGCGATGAGGCGGCCCAGCCAGGCGACCGGGTGCAGCGCGTCGGGCGGCTCGCCGAAGGCGACGTCGAGCAGGCCGGCGAGGAGCACGGTGAGGGCGGCGATGGCGGGCGTCGGGACCACGGTCGCGCAGGCTAGCGCGGGGCGCGCGCCGCCGTCAACCGCGGGGCGTCCCGGCCGGGCGACGCCGGGCCACGTCGTGCGGTACGATGGCGCGCGCCGCCACCGGCGCGCGGGCGGGTCGGCGACCGGTACTCGCTGCCGGCGCCGTCGTCGCCCCGACTGAACCCGATCCCACGGAGCGCTCATGGGCCAGCAGATCGACCAGCTCGACACGACCATCGCCGGCGTCCTCGTGACCGTCGACGCCCGCGCCGTGCTCGTGCACAGCACACGGCCCCTGCACGTGCTGAGCTCCGCGCTCGCCCACGGCGGCTTCGCCACGACGCACAGCGTCGTCAACATGCACGTCGACGACGTCGCGCCCGGCTCGTCGCCCCAGGCCGAGCTGGCCGCCTTCGCTTTGCAGGCCGGCGTCGACGACGGCTCCGTCGGTCTGATGACGGCGGCGGCCACACAGCACGCCCGGCTTGCCGTCGCGCGCGACGGCGGCCTGACCGTGGCGAGCGTCGTGTCGGTGGGCCTGAGCAACGCGACGCGCGCCGGGATCACGCCCCCGGCGCCCTTCGCGCCCGGCACGATCAATGCCATCGTGCTGGTCGACGGCCGCCTGAGCGACGCGGCCATGGTGAACGCCGTGATCACGGCGACCGAGGCCAAGACGGCCGTGCTCGCCGAGTGGGACGTGCGCGCGGCCGGCGGCGAGGCCGCGACCGGCACGTCGACCGACGCCGTCGTCATCGCCTGCAGCCCGAGCGGGCGCCCTCTTCCCTACGCTGGTCCCGCCACGCCGGTCGGCCACCTCGTGGCGCGCACGGTGCACGACGCCATCGACCGGGTCTGCCGCGAGAAGGTGGCGCGCGACGGCGGCCGCATCGGCTGGTAGCCGCCGCGGCCGCACGCCGGTGCACGCGGAGGGCCATGCCCGACCAGAGGCCCGACCGCGCGCCGAGACACGCGCACGGCCGGGGACCCGGCCCGCGACTCCGCGGCGTGTCAGGCGGCGCGGCTCGCCGAACCCTCGGCGAGGCTGAGCTCGATGCCGTCGAGGATGTTCTCGAAGCGCATGGCCCGGCCTAGCCGCAGGGTCCAGATGTGCAGGAGCGGCAGGCGCAGGTGCTCCCAGCTACCGCGCGGCCGGCAGTACAGGAAGCCGCTCACGGTGATGGTGTGGCGTCCCGCGCGCAGACCCCTGACCTCGGCCCGCATGACCTCCCAGCTTCCGGGCAGCGCGAACAGGTCGCTGCTCGTGAGGTCGCGAGCGTGCAGCCGCCGGGCCAGGCGCCCGAAGACCTTCACGTGCCACTCGCTGCCGCCCGCGCCGCCCGCGCCGGCTTCGTCGCCGAACAGCCGGGAGCCGATCTGGGGAAAGCCGGGGCCCAGGCCGCGGTAGAGCTCGCGTAAGCCCTCGATCTCGTCGTCGTTGACGGTCGCGGCGCCCTCGCGCCGCCGCCGGAAGATGTCGAATGCAGACATGCCGTGAGTATTCCCGGCAGCGGCGTTGACTGGACACGTGCGACCGACCGGCGATCGAGAGACGCGACCGACAAAGGGGACCGGGCGGTGCGCCGCGGCGCCTGCCGCCGCGGCGCCGCGGCGGCTCCGGTCGGGCAAAGCGACGGCGGGAGCGCCGGTCCCCGTGCGGGGACCGGCGCTCCCGCCGCGTCTGGTCTGCTCGGCCCTTACGCGACCGGGGCGGTCGCGGCGCCGACGAGCGCCTTGGCGCGCTCGTAGACGTTGTCGGCCGTGAGGCCGAGCTCGCTGAAGATGGTGCCGGCCGGCGCCGAGGCGCCGAAGCGATCGATGGCGACGATCTCGCCGTCGGCGCCGACCCAGCGGTCCCAGCCGAAGCTCGCGGCGGCCTCGACGGCCAGCCGGGCGCGGCAGGCCGCCGGCAGCACGGACTCGCGGTAGTCGGCGTCCTGACGCTCGAACAGACGGAACGAGGCCATGTTCACCACGCGGGCGCGCACGCCCTCGGCGAGCAGGCGCTCGTAGGCGGCGATGGCGAGATGCACCTCGCTGCCGCTCGCCAGCAGGATGACGTCGGGCGCGCCGACGCCCGAGTCGGCGAGCACGTAGGCGCCGCGCCGCAGGCCGCTCGCCGCGCCGTAGGTGGAGCGGTCGATCACCGGCAGGTTCTGGCGGGTCAGCATGAGGCCGACCGGAGCCGAGCCTGCCTCGACCGCGATGCGCCAGGCCTCGACCGTCTCGGTGGCGTCGGCCGGGCGCAGGTCGATGAAGTTCGGCGTGGCGCGCAGCATGGCGAGGTGCTCGATCGGCTGGTGGGTCGGGCCGTCCTCGCCCACGCCCACGCTGTCGTGCGTGAGGATGTAGGTGACCGGCAGGCCCATGAGCGCCGACAGACGCATGGCCGGCCGCATGTAGTCGACGAACACGAAGAAGGTCGCGACGTAGGGGCGGATGCCGCCGTGCGCCGCCATGCCGTTGGCGGCGGCCGCCATGGCGAGCTCGCGCACGCCGAAGTGCAGGTTGCGGCCCGCCGGCGTGACGGCCTGCTGGTCGGCCGCGTCCTTGATGAGCGTGTTGTTGGACGGCGCCAGGTCGGCCGAGCCGCCGATCAGGGTCGGCAGGTGCGGCGCGAGGGCGTTGATGACCTTGCCCGACACCGAGCGCGTGGCGATCGGGTCGTCGCCGGCCTTGAAAGCCGGCAGGTCGGCGTCCCAGCCGGCCGGCAGCTCGCCGCTCCACGCGGCGCTCCAGGCGGCGGCGCGGGTCGGGTCGGCCGCGCTCCAGGCGGCCTGGCGCTCGCGCCAGGCCGCATGCGCGGCCGCGCCGCGCCGGGCGGCCTCGGCGTAGAACGCCCTGACGTCGTCGGCCACGAAGAACGTCGGCTCGAGCGGCCAGCCGCGGGCCTCCTTGGTCAGCTTGACCTCGTCGGCGCCGAGCGGCGCTCCGTGGGCCGCCGCCTTGTCCTGCTTGTTGGGCGAGCCGAAGCCGATGTGGGTGCGCACGGCGACGATCGAGGGCTTGCCGGTCTCGGCCCTGGCGGCCGCGATCGCCGCGTCGACGGCGTCGAGGTCGGTGCCGTCGGCGACCTTCTGCACGTGCCAGCCGTAGGCGGCGTAGCGGGCGCAGACGTCTTCGGTGAAGGCGAGGTCGGTCGAGCCGTCGATCGTCACGTGGTTGTCGTCGTAGAGGACGATCAGCTTGCCGAGCTGCTGGTGACCGGCGAGCGAGGCGGCCTCGCTCGTGATGCCCTCCATCATGCAGCCGTCGCCGGCCAGTACGTAGGTGAAGTGGTCGACCACGACCGGGCCGTCGCCGTTGAACGTGGCGGCCAGGAAGCGCTCGGCCATGGCCATGCCGACGGCGTTGGCGAGACCCTGGCCGAGCGGGCCCGTCGTGGTCTCGACGCCCGGCGTGTGGCCGTACTCGGGATGGCCCGGCGTCTTGCTGCCCCACTGGCGGAAGGCGCGCAGGTCGTCGAGCGTGAGGTCGTAGCCCGTCAGGTGCAGCAGCGAGTACAGCAGCATGCTGGCGTGGCCGGCCGACAGCACGAAACGGTCGCGGTCGGGCCAGGCCGGATCGGCCGGGTCGAACCGCAGGTGGCGGGTGAAGAGGGTGTGCGCCACGGGCGCGGCGCCCATGGGCATGCCGGGGTGACCCGACTTCGCCTTCTCGACGCCGTCGACGGCGAGAAAGCGGATGGTGTCGACGCACCGCTCTTCGAGGGTCAAAGCGCTCGCCTCAGAGCTCACATCAGTCCTTTCACTGTCCCTTGTCCGGCGACCGACCTGCGTCGTCGCCGCTCAGGCAGGCGTGCCTTCGTGGCACGCCTCGTGGCCCCCTGATGCGCATGCCCTCCCCCCGCGACGCGGGGGAAGGGCATGGCAGCCTACCAACGACGGACGATCTCGCCCGCGCTGACCACTACTTGCCGAAGTAGTTGCGCACGAAGCGCACGAAGCGCTCGCACTCCTCGGGCGTGCCCGGGGTGACGCGGAAGTAGCCTTCTTTGCCGTTGATCGGCTTGATGGTCTTGATGAAGAGCTGCTCCATGTCGGCGCCGGCCTGCACGATCTCGGCGCTCGTCTTGCCGCTCGCCGAGGCGTCGATCAGCATGTAGTTGCCGTGCGGCGGGAACGGCTTGCAGCCGACCGCCTCGAGCTCCTTGACGAAGGTGTCCATCCACTCGTTGTTGTAGACGACCTTCTCCTTGACCTCGCCGGTGTCGAGGATGACCTCGGCCGCGGCCTGGGCCAGCAGGCTCACGTTCCAGGGCAGGTACATGAGGTTGAAGGCCTCGACGACCTCGGGCGAGCCGACCACGTAGCCAAAGCGCACGCCGGCCAGGCCGAACGCCTTGGAGAAGGTGTGCGACAGGAACACGTGCGGATACTTCTTGACGAGGTCGATCTTGGCGCCGACCTGCGGGTGGTAGTCGAGGTAGGCCTCGTCGACGCAGAGCGGGATGCCGAGCTCGCAGAACTTGATGAGGTCGGCGTCGTCGATGAAGATGCCCGTCGGGTTGTTCGGGTTGATGATGAGGATGAGCTTGGTCTTGTCGTTGACGGCGTCGAGCATGCCCGGCACGTCGTACTGCAGGTCGGGCTCGCGCAGCGGCACCTGCACCGTCTTGGCGCCGCACAGGCCGGCCCGCGAGGGGAACATCTCGAAGGTCGGGATCGAGCAGAGGAACTCGTCGCCCGGCTTCAAGAAGATGCGCATCATCGCGTCGATCGTCTCGGAGGAGCCGTTGCAGACGGCGATGTTCTCGGCGGCCACGCCGTGCAGCGCGCCCAGCTTGCTGCGCAGGCGGTACATGCGGTCGGGGTAGCGGTTGCCCTTCTTGGCCATCTCGGTGATCGCCTCGACGACCTTCTCGGACGGCGGCACCGGGTTCTCGTTCAGCATCATGCGGCCCATCTCGGGCTGCGCCCAGGCCTTGTCGAGGATGCTCGTGTTGTACTCGGGCGCCGTCAGCAACCAGGGCACGAAGAGGTCCTGCACCTGCTTGGTCTCGCTCGCCATTCTCATCGTCCTTTCGTTGAACCTGACGTCACGCGCCGACCTTGCTGCCTTCGAGGCAACTCGCCGCGAAGTCGACCATCTCCTGGGTCGCCTTCGAGAAAGCCTGATGGGTCTTCACGAGCGCGGGATGCGTGTTGTATTCGGCTCTCGTGTAGCCGTCCTCGTCGTAGGCGCGCTCGAAGTAGGGGACCCGCAGGAGCTTGTCCATGACCGCCTTGGGCGGGTCGACGTCGATGCGGTGCGGCTCGAACTTGATGTCCTCGGCGCCCGGGAAGTTGATGCACTCGTCGATGAAGCTCGGCGGGCAGGTGACGACGATCGCCGCGCCGGCCTTCTCTTCGAGGTGCCAGAGGCGCAGCTTGCCGTCGACCGTCGGGCCCACGCGCAGCGAGCACGACAGCATCTTGCTCTGATAGGCGCGCTCGTTCAGCGTGCGGTAGGCCTTCTTGAAGATCGCAAGCTCGGCCAGGCGGACGTCGCCCTCGGTGAGCTCGATGCCCTTCTCGGCGGCGAACTCGCGCAGCCCGCCGAGGTCGCCGTAACGGGCCTCCATGTGCGTGATGACGGAGCGCCAGTTCGACAGGTCGACGCCGTTGGCGCGCGCCTTCTCGAGGCCGCGCATGACCGACTTCGCGCAGTCGAGGAGCTGCGAGAGGACGAAGGTGAGCGTGTTGTTGGTGGCGATGCCGCGCGAGGTGAGCTCCTCGATCACCTCGTAACCCTCGGCCGTACCCGGCACCTTGACCATCACGTTCGGGTTGACGGCATGGATCTCGAGGGCCTGCCGGAGCATGGCCTCCTTGTCGAAGGCGCTGCGCGGGTCGACCTGGCCCGACAGGAAGCCTTCCTTGTGACTCGACGCCTCGTAGAGCGGCAGAAACATGTCGGAGCCGCGCTTGACGACCTCTTTGTACAGCACCCAGAAGAGGCCCTCGACGTCGTAGTCGCCCTTCTGCTTGAGGATGTCGCCGGCGACCGTCTGCCAGTAGGGCGGATCGTCCTTGAACGCGGCGAGCGAGAGCGGCGGGTTGGTGGTGACACCACGGAAGAGCTGGTGCAGCGGATCGCCGGTGTCGTACATGCGAGCGAACTGTGCCTCGAGCGTAGCCTTGTCTCCCGGCTCGGCCTTGGCGAGCACCTTCTTGCACCAGTTGCCGAAGATGACCGGCGAGGAATCCCACCAGATCTCCATGCCGGGACTGACCGCGACCAGATCCTCGAGAAGATTCCGTTCCTTCATGTCTCTCCCTAGCCTCTGGGTTGTGGGCTCATGGTGGAATCTGTGCACACCTGAGCTTCGCTCGGACGGTGCAAGCCTACGGGACGTCGCCGTGTGCTGCAACCAGTGAAACACCCTCTATTTGGTACCGTGGAGGGCGTCCCGGCGGGCCTCTCGGGCCGCCTCTGTGAGGGCTTTGACGCGCCGCGCGCGACGCGACCTGCGTGTGCCAATGTGTGCGCCTCTGAGTGAGCGCCTTTTCACCTGCATTGTACCCGTTTTCGGGGGCCGTCCACGATGCCGGGGGCGATCAGCCGCGGCGCACGCCCGAACGGCGGGTCGTGGCGCCTGTCGGCGGGCCGGCGGGCGGGGGCGGCCGGCAGACGCCGGCCGCCCCCGCCCGCACCCCTACAGCAGGGCCCCGAGCGACGGTTCGTAGAGCGCCTTCGGCAGCTCGAACCGCACGGTGCGCAGCGGGTCGACCATCTGCGAGACGCGCACGTGGCCGCCGGCGCTCATGAGCATGACGGCCTCGGCCGGCACGAGGCCGAGACGATCGTGGAGCAGGTCGGCCATGGCGTGGGTCGCCAGGCCGGCGGCCTCGTCGAGCGTCGCGGCCGACGCGATGGTGGCGACGAGCTCGTCGTCTTCGACGAGCGGGTCGTGCAGGCGCAGATCGCGGCGCAGCGTCACCCGCAGCGTGACGGCGCCGGCCACCTCGACCCCGGTCACGGCGACCTCGCCGTCGCCCATGGCGGCGTGCAGATCGCCGGCGGCGAGCAGCGCGCCGGGCACCTGCACCGGCAGGTAGAGCGTGGCGCCCTCGCCGATCAGGCGCGTGTCCATGTTGCCGCCGTGCGGACCCGGCGTGCCGCAGGACACGTCGGCGCCGGCCGGGGCCACGCCGATCACGCCGATCATGGGCTTGAGCGGCACGACCGGGCCGCCCTCCCAGCTCGCGCCGGCGGCGCCGACGTCGAGGAATCGCCAGGTGAGCTCGTCGATGCGGTCGCCCAGCACACCCCAGCCGCCGCCTGTGCACATGATGCCGCGACCGCTCGTCTCGATGCGCTCGATCCGCGCGACGAGCACGTCGCCGGGCGCCGCGCCCTCGACGAAGACCGGGCCTGTCGCCGGGTTGACCGAGTCCCAGTCGAGACTGCGCACGTCGGCCGGCCCGGTGATCTGGTCCGAGAAGCAGTCGGCCGTCTCGAGGCGGATGGTGTCGCCCGGGGCCATGCGCGCGACCGGCGCGGCCGTGCGCGACATGCGCAGGATGCTGTGGTCGCGAGTCACCGTAGACGTCGTCATGGCCGTCTGCCTCCTTGAACCTGCGGTCTCTGGCCGCTCCTTGCCCCGGGACCGCGATCATACTCTCGTCGGCGCCGCCGCAGGTGCATTCGCCGCCACCGACAGCGAGCCTGCGGCGGCGGCACCACGCGCCGCCGGCTGCGGCTCCCAGTTGAGGGCGCGGCCCGCGACCGACTAGACTGTGTCGGGCCGCCCCTGCACAGAAGAGCCCGGCCGCCGGCGCCCGCAGCGCCCGGCGACCCGGTCCGACCCTTTCGCGGGCGGCCCCTTTGTCGTCTGGCCTGTAATCGGAGTGCGGTGAGCGATCAAGCAAAGCGACGTCGACTCCTGCCGCTGAGCGAGCTCTCGACCCTGCTGTCGGTCACGACCCGCGAGATCGTCGTGCTCGTCGCGCTGTCGGTGATCGTGGCGGCTTGCCAGGCCGTGTCGGCCGGCATGCTGTCGCCGGTGCTGCAGTACATCCAGTACGGCAACAAGAGCCACAAGGGCGGCCTCTTCGGCGCTCTCCTCTACAAGGCGCTCGGCCTCCTCGGCCTGCAGGTCACGCTGCTCAACCTGCTGATCCTGGCCTTCGTCCCCATCGTGCTGCGCGAGATCGTGTACCTCACCAACGTGTGGTACTCGTCGCACGTGCTGCAGAAGGCGATGGTGCGGCTGCGGTCGCGCGGCTTCGCCGCGCTCGTCCACGGCGACCTCTCGTTCGTCGCCAGCGAGAGCAGCAGCGCGCTCGTCAGCACCCTCACGGCGCAGGTGCAGCGCGGCGGCAACGCCATCACGCTCACGCTCAACCAGATCTCGACCGGCGGGCTCATCCTCATGTACGTGGCCGTGCTGCTCGTGCTGCAGCTCAAGCTGGCCCTGATCACGATCGCCGCGCTGGTCGGCATCTCGCTGCTCGTGAACCGTGCCATCAAGCGCTCGCGCGCCCTCGGCCGCGACACGGCCCAGCTCAACAACGAGACCTACAGCGTGATCGCCGAGCGCATCGGCGGCCTGCGGCTCATCAAGATGCTCGGTCAGGAGCAACGCGAGACCGACAACGTGACGAACGTCGTGCGGCGCTTCGGCGAGGCCCAGCGCCGCATCCTCATTCAGGGCGGCATCGTCGAGGTCACGCTCGATCCGCTCGAGATGCTGACCGCGTTCGCCATCATCTTCGTCGGCGTCGTGGCGCTCCACGCCAACCTCGCCACGATCGGCCTGTTCATCGTCATCCTGCTGCTGCTCAACGTGAACGTGAAGGTCTTCAACAACGGGCGCCAGGCGCTGTCGGCCAACATCGACAGCCTGCACTTCGTGCACGACGTGCTGAGGCGCGCCGAGGCCTCGCGCCAGATCGTGGGCGGCAGCACGCCCTGCCGCAGCCTCGAGCGGGGCATCATCTTCGAGGACGTGAGCTTCGCCTACAGCGACGAGAGCGGCGAGCTCGTGCTGAAGGGCGTCGACCTCGAGATCCCCTGCCGCTCGCAGACCGCGATCGTGGGCCGTTCGGGCTCGGGCAAGTCGACGCTCGTCGACCTGATCCCGCGTCTGCGCGACCCGGTCAAAGGCCGCGTGCTGTTCGACGACGTGCCGCTGCCCGAGTTCGAGCTGCGCTCGCTGCGCCGGTCGATCGGTTTCATGACGCAGGACGCCCTGCTGTTCAACGACACGATCGCCAACAACCTCGTCTACGGCCTGGAGCGCGAGCCCACCGCCGGCGAGGTCCAGGAGGCGCTCGAGGCAAGCTTCGCCTGGTCGTTCGTCGAGAACCTGCCGAACGGGCTCGACACCAACGTCGGCGACCGCGGCGTGCGCCTCTCGGGCGGCGAGCGCCAGCGCCTGGCCCTCGCCCGCGTCTTTCTGCAGGACCCCGAGATCCTCATCCTCGACGAGCCCACGAGCGCGCTCGACTCCGAGTCGGAGCAGTTCATCCAGCAGGCGCTCGACGGCGTGCGCCATCGCAAGACGCTGATCGTGATCGCCCACCGCCTGTCGACGGTGCAGCGCTCCGACCAGATTGTCGTGCTCGATCACGGCGTGATCACCGAGCGCGGCACCCACGACGAGCTGCTCGACCGCGAGGGCGCCTACCGCAAGCTGTTCGACTACCAGATCTACAGCTAGACCGATGACGGCCGGCCACGACACCCCCGCGGCACCGCACGTCGAGCCCACCGTGGCCGCGGCCGGCAGCGCCGAGCGCGCCCCCGCCGTCTCGGTCGTGATGGCCGCGCACGACGCCGCCGCGACGATCGGCGCGGCGATCGCGAGCTGCCTGGCCCAGACCTTCACCGATCTCGAGCTGCTCGTGATCGACGACGCCTCGGGCGACGACACCGCGCGTATCGCGACCTCGCACGACGATCCCCGCCTGCGGCTGATCTCGCTGCCGCACAACCTCGGCGCCGGCGCCGCCCGCAACCACGGCCTGCGCGCCGCGCGCGGCGCGCTCGTCGCGATCCTCGACGCCGACGACGTCGCCTACCCGACCCGGCTCGAGCGCCAGGTCGCCTACCTCGCCGCCCACCCCGAGTGCGGCCTGCTCGGCACGGCCTTCGACCGCCTCGACACGACCGGCGCGGTGGTCGGCACGGCTCACGTGCCCACCGACGACGCCACGCTGCGCTGGCGGCTGCTCACCGGCAACGTGATCGCCCATTCGTCGGTCACGATGCGGCGCGACCTCGCGCTGGCGGCCGGCGGCTACCCCGAGGAGCACCGCAACGGGCAGGACTACGCGCTCTGGGTGGCTCTCATGGCCTCGACCCGGCTCGCCCAGCTTCCCGACGTGCTGATCGGCTACCGCGACAACCCGCGCGGCCTCACCGCGACACGCACGAGCGACCACCGGCGCACGATCGTCGAGACATCGCGCGCCGCGCTGTCGGTCGCCTGCGGTCGCACGGTCTCGCCGACCGCCGCCGCCTGCCTGTGGGGCATCAGGCCGTCGAGCGGCGACGCCCGCGCGGCCTGTCTCGAGGCGGCGCGGGCGCTCGCCGACGCCCTGCCGGGCATCGCGGCCGCCCCGGGCGCGCCGGCCGGCACGGCCGGCGCGCTCCTCGCCGACTGGCGCCGGCAGACGACCCGGCTGTGCACCATCGCGCCCTCGGCCTGGCCCGGCATCGCGCGCCTCTCGCTGCGGCTCGGCGCGACGAGCGGCGCCGGGAGCCTCGATCGCTCGTACCTCGCCTGGTGTCGCGGCTCGCTCGCCGTGACGGCGCGCGCGACGGCGGCCGCGGGGGCGCGCCGGCTGCGCCGGCGCGCCCCCGCGGCCGCCTCGTCCCCGCTGTGACGCGGCGGGCGGCGGTCCCCAGGGACCGCCGCCCGCCGCCCGAAACGACGAAGCGGGCGCCGGCCTTGCGGCCGGCGCCCGCCGTCCTCTCCCCTACCTGACGGTCAGCTTGACCGTCTTGGCGACCGACAGGTTGCCGGCCGGGTCGCTGAGCCTGAGCACCACCGTGTACGTGCCGCGGGGCAGGCCGCGCAGGCTGAACTTGAGCGTCTGCCACTTGCTCGTGTGCCGCGTGACCACCGTGCGCTGGTAGGTCTTGACTTTCTTGCCCACCTTGCGGGTGAGCTTCAGGACGAGAGTGCAGGTACCGCCGGCGTCGCGTGCCCGGAGCTGCAGCTTGACGCTGCCGTTGCGGCGCCCTGCGAGGCTCTTCGTGCCGCGGTAGGTGAAGACCGGGCGGATGGTGTCGATGCGGACCGTGAAGACGTGCGGCGCCTCGACGTTGCCGGCCTCGTCGACCGAGTAGTACGTGATGGTGTGGACGCCGTCCATCGAGTGGTTCGCCGGGGCCGCCACCGGCACGTTCGTGCCGCGCTGCGGCGTCTGCTTGTCGAGCGTGAAGAAGGTCGACGCCACGCCCGACTGCGCGTCACTCGGGCTGAGCTTCACGACGGTGGCGACGCGCTGCGGCGTGGTGGGGCCGCTCGCCAGGGTGACCGGCGGCGTCGTGTCGATGTTCACGAAGCCGGTGCTGGTCTGCTCGGTCGTGCCGAGGCTGTCGCTCGAGTAGTAGTCGACGCGGTGCGACCCCGAGGCCGAGATGGTGAACGGCGCGTTGTAGGTCTGCCAGGCGCCGCCGTCGATGCGGTAATGCGTGACGATGGAGTACGTGCCGCTCTGCTGGCCCGCGTCGTTGGCCGTGAGCGTGACGTCCACGGGCGTCTGCGTCCAGCCGCTGTCGTTGGTCGCCGACAGGCCGGTGGCGGCCGTGAGCAGCGCTTCGGCCGGCGCGATGTTCACGTAGCCGGTCTGCGTGTCCTCACGGTTGCCGAGGGCATCGACCGACCAGTAGGTGATCGTGTGCGAGCCCACACCGGCGACCGTGAACGGCACCGTGTACTCGGTCTGGGCCCCGCCGTCGAGCGTGTAGTAGGTGTGCGCCACGCCGCTCTCGCCGTCGACGGCCGTCAGCGTGACGCTCTGAGCGTCGAGCACGAAGTCGGTGTCGGGCGCGGCCACCAGGTTGGTCGCCGTCGTGTGCGGTGCCGCGCTGTCGATGTTGACGTAGCCGTAGCCGCTCGCCACGTTCCCGGCGTTGTCGAGCGCCGAGTAGGCGACGAGGTGCGAGCCGTTGCCGCTCACCGTGAACGGCTGCGAGTAGGCGGGCTGCACGACCGCGTCGATCGAGTACGTGAGCGCCGCCAGACCCGAGCCGGAGTCGCTCGCGTCGAGCGTCACCTGCTGGTCGGTCGTCTGCCAGCCGCTGTCCGGCTTCGACTGCAGGCCGTCCACATGGATCGTCGGCGGCGTCGAGTCGATGTCGACCCAGCCCTCGTGATACGGCTTCTCGACGTTGCCGACGTTGTCGACCGAGTAGTAGTCGACCTCGTGCGAGCCGTCCCCTGAGACCTGGAAGACGCCCTTGCAGAGCTGCCAGCCCTGGTCATCGACCTGGTAGTACGTGCTCGCAACACCGGACTGGGCGTCGCTCGCGTCGAGCTGCACCTGCACCGGGCCCGTCTGCCAGACCGCACCGGCGGTCGCCGCGAGATCGGCCGAGGTGGTGACCGGAGCCGTCGTGTCGATCTGCGGCGTGAGGACGTTGCCCGTCCTGTCTTCGACGTTGCCGGCGTTGTCGGTCGACCAGTAGGTGACCGGTGTCGCGTCGGAGACGGTGAAGGGACCGCTGTAGGTCTGCGGGTCGCCGTCGCCGATCTTGTAGTAGGTCGCGTTCAGGCCGGAGCCGCCCTGGTCGGTGGCGCTCAGCGTCACCGTGACGGGACCATTGGTCCAGCCGCTCGGGTCGGTCGTGGCCGTGGTGACCGGCGCCGTCGTGTCGATGCGGAGCACCCTGGTCACCGGCGCGCTCTGGTTGCCGGCGTTGTCGATGGCCGAGGAGACGATGCTGTAGACGCCCTGGCCGGAGACCGTGAAGCTGCCGCCGCAGGCGGCGAGCTGCTGGTCGACGCCGTTCACCGTGCAGGTGAGCGAGGCGAGGCCCGAGCCGCCCTGGTCTGAGGCGTCGATCGTGATCTGCTGGGCGGTGTGCTGCCAGGTGGTCGCGACGTCGTCGGTCACGACCGGAGCCGTCGTGTCGATCTGCGGCGTGAGGACGTTGCCCGTCCTGTCTTCGACGTTGCCGGCGTTGTCGGTCGACCAGTAGGTGACCGGTGTCGCGTCGGAGACGGCGAAGGGACCGCTGTAGGTCTGCGGGTCGCCGTCGCCGATCTTGTAGTAGGTCGCGTTCAGGCCGGAGCCGCCCTGGTCGGTGGCGCTCAGCGTCACCGTGACGTCGCCGTTGGTCCAGCCGCTCGGGTCGGTCGTGGCCGTGGTGACCGGCGCCGTCGTGTCGATCTGCGGGGTGAGCGTCTTCGCCGACTCGCTGTTGCCGGCGTTGTCGGTCGACCAGTAGGTGACCGGTGTCGCGTCGGAGACGGCGAAGGGACCGCTGTAGGTCTGCGGGTCGCCGTCGCCGATCTTGTAGTAGGTCGTCGCCAGCCCCGACCCGCCAGCGTCGCTTGCGGACAGGGTCACCTGTACCGAGCCGTTGGTCCAGCCTGTGGGATCGGTCGTCGCCGTGGTGACCGGCGCCGTCGTGTCGATCTGCGGATCGAGCGTGTTGACCTGCTCGGCGTTGCCGGCCCGGTCGGTCGACCAGTAGGTGACCGGCGTCGCATCGGAGACGGTGAACGGCTTGCTATAGGTCTGCGGGTCGCCGTCGCCGACCTTGTAGTAGGTCGCCTTGACGGCGGAGCCGCCCTGGTCGGTGGCTGCGAGGGTGACCGTGACGTCACCGTTCGTCCAGCCGCTCGGGTCGGTCGTGGCCGTAGTGACCGGCGCCGTCGTGTCGATCTGCGGCGTGAGGACGTTGCCCGTCCTGTCTTCGACGTTGCCGGCGTTGTCGGTCGACCAGTAGGTGACCGGCGTCGCGTCGGAGACGGTGAACGGCTTGCTGTAGGTCTGCGGGTCGCCGTCGCCGATCTTGTAGTAGGTCGCCTTGACGGCGGAGCCGCCCTGGTCGGTGGCTGCGAGGGTGACCGTGACGTCACCGTTCGTCCAGCCGCTCGGGTCGGTCGTCGCCGTGGTGACCGGCGCCGTCGTGTCGATCTGCGGGGTGAGCGTCTTCGCCGACTCGCTGTTGCCGGCGTTGTCGGTCGACCAGTAGGTGACCGGTGTCGCGTCGGAGACGGTGAAGGCGCCGCTGTAGGTCTGGGGGTCGCCGTCGCCGATCTTGTAATACGTGACGTCAAGGCCGGAACCCCCCTGGTCGGTAGCTGCGAGGGTGACCGTGACGGGACCGTTGGTCCAGTCGCTTGGATCGGTCGTCGCCGTCGTGACCGGCGCCGTCGTGTCGATCTGCGGATCGAGCGTGTTGACCTGCTCGGCGTTGCCGGCCCGGTCGGTCGACCAGTAGCTGATCTGGGCGGCAGTCGAGACGGTGAAGGGACCGCTGTAGGTCTGCGGGTCGCCGTCGCCGATCTTGTAGTAGGTCGCGTTCAGGCCGGAGCCGCCCTGGTCGGTGGCGCTCAGCGTCACCGTGACGTCGCCGTTGGTCCAGCCGCTCGGGTCGGTCGTGGCCGTGGTGACCGGAGCCGTCGTGTCGATCTGCGGCGTGAGCGTCTTCGCCGACTCGCTGTTGCCGGCGTTGTCGGTCGACCAGTAGGTGACCGGTGTCGCGTCGGAGACGGCGAAGGGACCGCTGTAGGTCTGCGGGTCGCCGTCGCCGATCTTGTAGTAGGTCGCGTTCAGGCCGGAGCCGCCCTGGTCGGTGGCGCTCAGCGTCACCGTGACGTCGCCGTTGGTCCAGCCGCTCGGGTCGGTCGTGGCCGTGGTGACCGGCGCCGTCGTGTCGATCTGCGGGGTGAGCGTCTTCGCCGACTCGCTGTTGCCGGCGTTGTCGGTCGACCAGTAGGTGACCGGTGTCGCGTCGGAGACGGCGAAGGGACCGCTGTAGGTCTGCGGGTCGCCGTCGCCGATCTTGTAGTAGGTCGTCGCCAGCCCCGACCCGCCAGCGTCGCTTGCGGACAGGGTCACCTGTACCGAGCCGTTGGTCCAGCCTGTGGGATCGGTCGTCGCCGTGGTGACCGGCGCCGTCGTGTCGATCTGCGGATCGAGCGTGTTGACCTGCTCGGCGTTGCCGGCCCGGTCGGTCGACCAGTAGGTGACCGGCGTCGCATCGGAGACGGTGAACGGCTTGCTATAGGTCTGCGGGTCGCCGTCGCCGACCTTGTAGTAGGTCGCGGCCAGGCCGGAGCCGCCCGCGTCGCTTGCGGACAGGGTCACCTGTACCGAGCCGTTGGTCCAGCCCGCGGGATCGGTGGCGACCGCGGTGATCGGCGCCGTCTTGTCGATCATGGGCGTGAGCGTCTTGGCCGACTCGCTGTTGCCGGCGTTGTCGGTCGACCAGTAGGTGACCGGTGTCGCGTCGGAGACGGTGAAGGCGCCGCTATAGGTCTGCGTCGTGCCCGAGCCGATCCTGTAATAGGTGGTCGCGACGCCCGCGCCGCCCGTATCGGCGGCCGACAGCGTCACCTGCACAGAGCCGTTGGTCCAGCCCGTGGGGCTGGTGGCGACCGAGGTGACCGGCGCCGTCGAATCGATGTTCACGTAACCCGTGTGAGCGGCCTCGGTGTTGCCGGCCTTGTCGACCGACCAGTAGGTGATGACGTGACTGCCGGCGGTGCTCACGGTGAAACCGCTGCCGTTGTAGGTGTACTGCGTGCCGTCGATCGTGTAGTAGGTCGCGGCCACGCCCGAGCTCAGCGCGGCGCCCGCTGTATCGGCCGCCGTGAGCGTCACGGTCTGGGTGTTGACCCAGCCGGTCGAGGCCGAGCTCTGCAGGCCGGTCGCCGTGGTGACGGGAGCAACGGTGTCGACGTTGATCTGATAGCTGCTCGTGGGGCCGGCCGCGCCACCGGTGTCGATCGCGCGCACGTGGAAGTACCACGTGCCGTCCTTGACGCCGGTGAACGAAGCGGCGCGCGTGGCCGACGCCGGGCGGTAGTAGCCGCTGCCCAGCAGCACACTGACCGTGCCGTCGGTGTAGTTGGTCACCGCAAGGTCGCCGTAGCCGTCGCCGTTGAAGTCTCCGAGGCCGACCCAGAACGGGCCGTTCCCGGTGCTGTAGTCGCTGTGCGCCTGGAACGTGCCGTCACCGTTGCCGAGCAGCACGCTGACGTTGTTGGCAGTGTGGTTCACGGTCACGATGTCGACGTTGCCGTCATGGTTGAGGTCGGCGAGCGAGAGCGAGTACGGGCCCGCGCCGGTCGCGTAGTCGACGTTGGTCGCGAAGGTGCCGTTACCCTTGTTCAGGAGCACGCTCGCGGTGGCGTTGTAGTTTGCGGTGACGATGTCGAGGTGGCCGTCGTTGTTGCAGTCGGCGAGCTCGACCGTCTGTGGCGTCGCCCCGCAGGTGTAGTTGACGGCCGCCTTGAAGGTGCCGTCGCCGTTGCCCATGAGCACGCTCACGTTGTTCGTCTCGTAGTTGGCAGTCACGACGTCCTGCTTGCCGTCGCCGTTCAGGTCGCCGATGGCGATCGAGGTCGGGTGCGTCGCGGTGCTGTACATGACCGGCGTGGCGAAGGTGCCGTCGCCGTTGTTGCGCAGCACGCTGATGTTGTTGGTTCCGGCGTTCGCCGTGACGATGTCGAGACTGCCGTCACCGGTCAGGTCGCCGAGGCGCATGCACTCCGGCGACGTGCCGGAGCCGGTCGTGTAATTGACCGCCGGCTGGAACGTGCCGTCGCCGTTGCCGAGCAGCACGCTGACCGTGCTGGCCGACTCGTTGCAGGTGACGATGTCGAGCTTGCCGTCACCGTTCACGTCGCCGATCTGCAGTGACCAGGGATCGGCACCGGTCGCGTAGTTGACGGCCGGCTTGAAGGTGCCGTCGCCGTTGCCCAGCAGCACGCTGACCGTGTTGGAGCCCGAGTTCTCGACCACGAGGTCGAGCTTGCCGTCGCCGTTCAGGTCGGCGACGCGGATCTCGGCCGGGTCCGATCCCACGGTGTAGTTGACCTTCGCCCCATACGAAAGCGCCGCCCCCGAAAGGACGGGCGGCGTGCCGAACTGGTTCTGGTCGAAGGTGAACGAGTAGCCGGCGATCGTGCCGCCGCTCTCGGTCGCGGCGCCCCACGTGAAGGCCGCGTTCGTGACGGGATACCAGGTGGTCTGGCTGGGATGAGTGCTCGAGGCGAGGTTGGGTGGAGCGCTGGGGGTGCCGGCCGCCTGAGCCGTACCTGCCCAGAGGGCGAGCGCCGCGAAGACCGTCGCGAGCGCGACGAGCACGCCGACTCGCCGACCTGTTCTGTGCACCGATGTCATGCCTACCTCCGCCTGAAACGACGGCAGACGCGCCTGCCGCCCGTTGGTGTCCTCGCTCGTCTCATCGGCTGCGAGAGGCCGCGCGTGTATGGGACATCCGTTTAGTTCCTGATTCATACTAAGCACGCGATAGGTACCGTCCCACCGGCCGCCCGAGGCCTTCCACGAGCCTCATCGGCCCGCTGCGGCACCTGCTTGAGCCCGACGTCGCCGGTCCGCCTCTCCCCCTTGCGCCGCGTCGATCCCCGGCGCTGCCTTCCCTGCCCCTCAAGTACGGGAGACGACCCTATCGAGGCTGGGGTCCGCCCGAGTCGACGACGCTCCTGCAAGGAAGGAGTGGCCCGCACAGGGCGGCACCGGAGGGGCAGTGAGCGCAAGGGCACAGAAGCGGCGGACGAACCGGCTGGCGGGAGTCCTCACCGTGGTCCTGGGCGCGCTCGCCCTTCTCGGGAGCACGCCCGCGTTCGCCGGCACGCCGCACGATCTGAGCAGAACCCTCTCCCGCTCAGTCACGGGGCAGGCCGCGATGGCGCCTTGCCCGACATCGACCCTCGCCATCACGGCCTGCGCCACTCCCCTGCTGCGCGCCCCTCTCCCCCATACGGCGTGCTGCGGCGTGACCGGCGATCCCCAGAGCACGACCGGCGTCAGCGCGCTCAACTGGGCCGGCTACGACACCACCGGCAGCGTCACGAGCGTCGCCGCGACCTGGGTGCAGCCCGTCGTGCAGCCCGGCGGCGCCGACCTTCAGGCGGCGAGCTTCTGGGTCGGCCTCGACGGCGACGGCAGCGCGACGACCGAGCAGATCGGCACGGCCGCCCTCAGCCGCGACGGCCAGGTCACCTACTACGCCTGGTACGAGATGTATCCGCAGCCCGAGGCGCGCATCGCCACCGTCACCGTGACCCCCGGCGACACCCTGAGCGCCGCGGTGGTCACCGACGGCCAAGGCTCGTACGCGCTCACGCTGACCGACGAGACCAGCGGCGCGACCTTCAGCACGCAGAACGCCGGCCCGGCGGTCACACCGACGTCGGCCGAGATCGTCGCCGAGGCGCCCACGGACGCCTCGCTCGGCCGCCTGATCCCGCTGGCCGATTTCGACGCCGTCGTTTTCAGCGGCTGCGCCGTCGACGGCCGGCCGCTCGGCGCCACGGCGCACCGGCGCATCACGATGGTGGCTCGCGACGGCGGCGTGGTGGCCGGCGCGACACAGCTCAGCGCCGACGGCGCCGGCTTCTCGGTGAGCCGCTGCGCCGGCGACACGACGGCGCCGGTCACGACAGTCACGGGCGCCGACGGCGCCTGGCATGGCAGCGCCGTGACGGTCGCCTTCGCCGCCACCGACGACAGCGGCGTGGCCTACACCGAGTACAAGGTCGACCAGGGCCCCTGGACGACCGGCACGTCGCTCACCGTCGCTGCACCGGCCGACCATTCCGACGACGGCCTGCACACCATCCTCTACCGCTCGGTCGACGTGGCCGGCAACAGCGAGCCGGTGCAGGCCTGCACGGTCGGCATCGACACCGCCGCCCCCGCGCCGGCCGCCGCGCCCGCCAAGGCGCTGCGCGGCCGCGCGGCGCGCCTCGTCTACTCGATCGCCGAGGCCGGCCCGGTGCCGCAGACCGCCGACGTGACGATCACGGTCAGGACGACCGGCGGACGTCTGGTCAAGACCATCACCGCTGACGGCGTGGCCTTGAACACCGGCCTCGTGGCCCGCTTCGTCTGCCGCCTGGCGACCGGCCGCTACCGCTACAGCGTCGCGGCGACCGACGCCGCCGGCAACCCGCAGGCACGCGTCGCCTCGAGCACACTCACCGTCCGCTGAAACGATCGGGCGCGCTCGCGCCCACCGCGCTCGGCACCGCCCACGACCCGCCCCTACCCCCTCGGCCCAGGCGGGCCGAGCGCGCTCCCGGCCTGTCCGCCCGCGGCCCAGGCGGGCTGAGCGCGCTCCCGGCCGGCCCGCCGCCGCGCGGTCGCCGCTCGCGCAGCCCCCTCGCCGGCCTGCCGCCGCGGCACGCACCCGGAGCGTCCTTGGGCTAGACTTAGCGCCGAGGCGCCTCGGCGCAGAGGGCCGCGACCCGGGAGTCGGCAGTGACACTGGCGGACATCGTCCTCGAGCAGATGGGCACTGGCGTGATCGCCGTCGGGAACGACGGCGTCGTGTCGCTCTACAACCGCGCCGCCCAGGAGATCCTCGGCGTGCCGCCCGACCGCGTGCTGTCGCACGCCTGCGCCGAACTCGCCGCCGGCGACGAGCCGCTACGCGCCATCGCCGCCGCGCTCACGGCGGGGCGCGCCAGCGGGCGTGGCCAGGCGCGCGCCCAGGTCGAGGTCGACACCGGCGCCGGGCGGCGCACGGTGGGCTACGGCCTCCACCTGCTCGGCGACCCGCCCATCGTGGCGATGATCTTCACCGACCTGACCGAGACGCTCGACCGCGAGCGCCGCGCCGAGGCCGAGCGTCAGGTGGCCGACGCCGGCCGCCTGGCCAGCGCCATGGCCCACGAGCTCAAGTCGCCGCTCGCCACGATCGGCCTGTACGTCGGCCTGCTGCGCCGCCAGCTCCCCGGCGAAGGGTCGGCGCTCGGCAACCTCGACGTGATCGGCGCCGAGCTCGCCGAGTGCCAGTCGCGCCTGTCGACCATCCTGCACTCGATGGCCGGCGCGGCGGCCAGCGGCGCCGGCCTCCACCTTACCTCCCTCGCGACGTCGATCGCCGCGATCATGGAGGAGCAACGCCTGCGCGCGCCCGACACAGACCTGCGTCTGAGCGTGACCGGCGACGCCCGCGTCACGCTCGGCCACGCCGCCCTGTCGTCGATCGTCGGCAACCTCGTGAGCAACGCGGTCGACGTGAGCGAGGGCGCCGGGCCGGTCGAGGTGACCGTGAGCTTCGCGCGCGGCGTCGCGCTCATCGCCGTGGCCGACCGCGGCCCGGGGCTGCCCGACGGCGACGTCTTCGCGCCGTTCTTCTCGACCAAGTCGAAGGGCACCGGCCTGGGCCTCTGGCTCGTGCGGCGCCTGGCCCTCGAGGCGGGCGGCGACGTCAACGCCGCCGACCGCGACGACCGCGGCGCCGTGTTCACCGTGCGCCTGCCGATCGCCGACCGTGGCCGGCTCGCTGGCTGTCGCGTGCTGGTCGTCGACGACGACGAGCCGCTCGCGCGGGCTGTGACGGCCGCGCTCGTCGAGGCCGGCTGCGCGGTCGAGACGGCGGGCCGCGCCGACGAGGTCGTCGACCGCGGCGCCGACCTGCACGCCGACTGCGGCGTGTTCGACTACCACCTGCCCGGCATCGACGGCGTCGAGGCGGCCGCTCGCCTGGCGTCGCTGCCGATCCTCGTCGTCAGCAGCGACGAGGCGGCCGCCGCCGCTCTTTCGGCCGCGCGCAAGGACAACGCCTGGTTCATGGCGAAGCCTTTCGCCATGGACGACCTGATCGACGCCCTTTCGCTGCTCACGGAACGGCGCCCGTGAGCGTGCACGTCATCATCGCCGACGACCACGCCCTGTGGCGCGCCGGCCTCGCCCAGCTCCTCGAAGCCGAGGGCATCGCCGTGGTGGCCGAAGCCTCGAGCGGCGACGAGGCGCTCGAGGCCGTGAGGGCCAACCCCGGCGCCGTGCTGCTGCTCGACATCTCCATGCCCGGCCGGCTCGACGGCCTCGCCACGTCGGAGCGCCTCAAGCAGCGCGGCGACGACGTGAAGGTCATCATCGTCAGCGGCCGCGACGACCGAGACGCGCTGTTCAGCGCGATCACCGCCGGCGCCCGCGGCTACATCGCCAAAGACGCCGACCCGGCCCAGCTGATCGGCGCCATCCACCTGGTCGCCGGCGGCGGCAGTGCGTTCGGCGGCTCGGTCACCGAGGGGCTCGCCGGCGGCGTGACCGGCCTCGACTACTCGCCGGGCGACTACGAGCGGCGGCGCCTCGACCTGTCTGAGCGCGAGCTCCAGGTGCTGCGTCTGCTGGCCACACCCCAGACCGCCGCCCAGATCGCCTCGCAGCTCTTCCTGTCGACCAAGACGGTGCAGAACCACGTCTCGTCGATCTATCGCAAGCTCGGCGTGCGCAGCCGCTCCGAGGCCGTGGTCAAGGCCATGGAGCTGCACCTCATCTCGGGCGCCACGTCCTAGCCGCACCGCACCGCGCGACCGGCGGCGCCCCCGGCCGCTTGCGCGACGTGATAAGGTGTCCCGACCGACAGCCGGTCGACCCGCCTCGACCGCGAAGCGACCCACAGGCGACCAGACGCACGGGAAAGCGGCGGCTCGCAGCACCACCCCCACTCGAGACGCGCCGCCGCCTACGGCAAGGGAGGTCCCACTGTGAAGAGCGACCCGCAGTTCCGCGCCGAGATCTTGCGACCCGCCACGAACGTGGCCGTGCTGGCCGTCGACGGCGACGTCGACGTCTACGCCGGCCCTCGGTTCAAAGAGATCCTGCTCAACGTGATCGCCCAGGGCGTGCGCCACGTGATCGTCGACCTGACCGAGGCCACCTCGCTCGACTCCACCGGCCTGGGCGTGCTCGTGAGCGGCGCCAAGCAGGCGCGCCACGGTTCGCTTTCGATCGTCTGTCCCAACGAGGCGATGACCAACGTCTTCGCCCTGGTCGGCCTCGACCGCGTCTTTGCGTTGTTCACGACCAGGGCGGCCGCTATCGCCGCCGCCTGCTAGGCACGGACCCCCCGACCGGCGCACAGACGCTCCGGCCGACGCCTGTCTCCCGGCAATCGCTCCGGCGGGGCGCCTCAGCGCGCCGTGCCGCTGGTCTTGCCCTGTGAGAGACGGCGCAGCTCGCGGTCGAGGCTCGGCCCCACGTGACCGGCCGTGAAGTCGTCGACGTAGGCGCGCAGCTCACGGTCCCAGCGTGGCGTCACGCTCGGCAGCAGCCGAGCCGTCTCTGAACGATGCACGGTGGTCGCCCACGGCACGTAGGCGGTGGGCAGCACGAGCAGCGCGCTCGTCAGGAGCCACACGCCGATCAGGGCCGTCACGAGGCCGACGACGAGACCGCCGGCGCGGTTGACGCTGCCCAGCACCGGCACGCGCGACAGCAGCCGCCCAAGGCGCCGCGCGATCACGGCCGCGGCGACGTCGACGGCGACCACGATCACGACGAAGGCGACGATGCGGCCCTCGGTGGGCGTCAGGTGGACCGGCAGGCGGCGCAGCACGGCGCCGACGGGCCCGTCGTAGCGAAAGGCGAGCGCCAGCGCGGCGACGAAGGCGACCAGGCCGACGAGCTCGCCCACGAGGCCGCGGCGCAGGCCCAGGAGGCCGAGCAGCACGAGCGCCGCGAGCACGATCAGGTCGTAGCCGTTCACGCGCTCAAGTCTAGACGCGTACGCCGAGCGCGGCGAGCGTCGCCGCCAGGTCGGCCGGCGTGGTGCGCGGGTTGATCGTGCAGAGGCGCAGCACCGGGCGGCCGTGCAGACGCGTGCTGGTGACGGCCGCGACGCCGTCGCGCGCCACCCGCGCGGCAAGCGTCCGGCAGGTGTCGTCGCCGCCGGCGCGCGGCGCGAAGGTGACGACGGCGAGCTGCGCCGGGGTGACCACCTGCCAGGCGGGATCGGCCGCGACCAGCCGCTGCGCGTGCTCGGCGCTCGCGACGCCACGAGCGACGGCCGCGCCGAGACGGCGCGCGCCGTAGACCTTGAGCGTGAGCCACAGCTTGAGCGCCCGACCGCGGCGCGTGAGCTCGGGACCGCGGTCGCGCAGGTCGACCTCTCCCCCGCCGGTCGCGTCGGCCAGGTACTCGGGAGTCATGCGAAAGGCCGCGGCCAGCACGCCGGGTCGGCGCACGAAGACGCAACCCAGGTCGTAGGGCTGAAAGAGCCACTTGTGCGGGTCGACGACGAGGGAGTCGGCGCGGCCGAGGCCGGCCAGCAGCCGGCGACCCTCGTCGCAGAGGGCGGCGGCGGCCCCGTACGCGCCGTCGACGTGCAGCCAGAGGCGCTCGGCCCGACACAGGTCGGCGAGCTCATCGAGGGGGTCGACGGCGCCCGTGTTCGTGGTGCCCGCCGTGGCCACGACGAAGCCCGGGCGCCGGCCGGCAGACCTGTCGGCGGCGAGCGCCGCCGACAGGTCTGCCGGCGCCAGGCGCAGGTCGTCGCCGGTCGGCAGCACCCGCACGTCGCCGGGCGGAAAGCCGAGCACGGACAGCGCCCGCGCGACCGAGGCGTGGGTCTGGTCCGACAGGTAGCACACGCCGGGCCCGCAGGCGGCGCGCGCCGCCGCGAGGGCCGTCAGGTTGGCGAGCGAGCCGCCGCTCGTCATGAGGCCCTCGACGCCCTCGGGCAGGCCGAGCAGCCCGCGCAGCCAGTCCAGCGTCACGAGCTCGACGGCCGACACGCCCGAGCCGCCCGTCCACGATGAGGCGATCGCGTTGAACCCGGTCGCAAGCCAGTCGCCGAGCACGGCCGGGTACGACGACGGCCCGGGCACGCGAGCGAAGTAGCGCGGGTGGTCGCCGTGCTGCATGGCGGCGAGCGCCACGTTCACGAGCGTCTCCATGGCGGCGAGCGGGTCGCCGCCCTCGAGCGGCGGCGGGCCGCCCAGTGCGGCGGCGAGATCGCCGGGCGCCGCCGTCACGATCGCCGGCTGGTCGGGCAGCCGCTCGAAGTGCTCGACGACGCGATCGACGACCCAGTAGCCCAGGTCGCGCATCGTGACCGCATCGAGGGCCAGGGGGTCGTCGGCCGCTCCTTCGCCTGCGCTGCTCTGTCTCTCGTCGTCGCTCAAAGGCCTGCCTCGCCGTCGTCTCCCTCGCATCGGCTGATTGTAACGGCACGAGCCGCGGCAGGTGGCGTGGGTGGCGGCCCGACCTGCACAGCTTTGAGCGAGTTGCTCAGGTTTGCCCGCATCGCTGCCGACAGATGAGAGCATGACGACGAGCGCAACCAAGCCGAACGATGGCTGGCTGGGCATCGCCCAGGCGGCCGAGCTGCTCGGGCTGAGCATCGCCACGGTGCGCCGCTGGAGCGACGTCGGCGAGCTGCCCTGCCGCCGCACGCCGGGCGGTCAGCGGCGGTTCCGGCGGGCCGACCTCGAACGGCTGGCGGCCGACCGGACGCCGGCCCCGGCCTCTGCCCCGGCCTCTGACGAACCACACGCCTCCCCGCACTCCGCTGTGGCACCCGCCGCTCCCGGCGGCGCCACGCCGGCCGCGGCGACGAACGAGCTCGCCGACCAGGAGCGCCGCCGGCGGCTCACGAGCGAGCTGGCGCTCGACCTGTCGTCGAGCCTCGACCTCGACCGCGTGCTCGAGACGAGCGCCCGGCGCTTCGCGGCGCTCGCCGACGTGAACGAGTGCGACGTCTTCCGTCTCGAGGGCGACGAGCTGGTCTGCATGGCCTCGATCCGCTGCGGCGAGCGCGAGCACGCCTGGGACGGCAAGCGCATCGCCCTCGCCGACTGGCGCATGACGCGCCACGCCCTCGACACTCGCGCGCCGGTCGTCGTGGCTTCGGTCGACGATCCGCGGCTGACCGGCGAGGAGCGCCGCTGCATGCTCGAGTGGGACGAGCGCTCCTGCGTGATCCTGCCGATGATCGCGCGCGACACGGTGATCGGCACGATCGAGCTGGGCCAGCTCGGCGCCGAGCGACGGTTCGGCGACGACGATGTGGCGGCCTACAGCGCGCTCGCCGGCGTGGCCGCCCTCGCCATCCAGAACGCCGACCTGTATCACCAGCAGACCGAACGTTCCGCCCGTCTCGCCTCGCTGATCGAGGCCAGCCGTGCCATCTCGTCCAGCCTTGTGGTGAGCGAGGTCCTGAACGCCCTCGCCCGCAAGGCCTGCGAGAGCCTGGGCGCCAACAACTGCACGATCTTCGAGTACGACCCCGTGGCCGCCACGATCACGCCCTGCGGCATCTACGAGACCCAGGCGTCGGGCTACCTCGAGATCGGCGTCTCGCAGCCGCTCGCCGAGTACGCGCTGCCGCCGGGCTTCGTCGAGCACGGCGAGACCCTCTTCGAGTGCCTGTCCGACCCGGCGCTCGACCCCGCCAGCCGCGAGTCGATGATCAAGTGGGGCGAGCTGAGCTGCCTCACCGTGCCGCTCCGCGCCGGCCCATACTCCGTCGGTCTCATGGTGATCACCGAGACCGAGTTCGAGGCGCGCTACTCCGACGACGACCTCGAGCTCGTCCGCACGCTCGGCGAGCAGGCGGCCGTCGCGATCCGCAACGCGCGCCTGTTCGAAGACCTCGAGAAGCGCAGCGACGAGCTCGCCGTGCAGGCCCGTCGTGCGGCGCTCGTGAACGAGCTCAGCCACGAGCTCTCGTCGATGCGCGAGGTCGATGCCGTGCTCGAGACCACGGCTCGGCGTTTCGTCGAGCTCTTCAGCGTCACGGCCAGTTGCGACATCTACCGCCTCGACGGCGACAGCCTGGTCGACGTCATGTCGTTCGCCGGCGACACGCGCTGCCACGAGTGGGACGGCAAGCGCCTGCCGCTGTCGGAGTGGCACGCCGATCGGCGCGTGATCGAGACGCACGAGCCGCTCGTCGTCGCCTCGCCCGACGACCCCGGCCTGGGCCGGGCGCAACGCGAGGCGATGCTCGAGTGGGGCGAGCAGTGCGTGCTCGTCGTCCCCATGATCCTCAAGGGCGCGGTCACGGGCACGGTCAAGCTCGGGGATCGGCGCCAGGGTCGCACGTTCTCGCCCGACGAGGTCGCGACGGCGCGGGCGATGGCCGGCGTGGCCGCCCTCGCCATCGAGAACGCCGAGCTCTACCGCGAGCAGAGCGAACGCGCCCGGCGACTCGCGTCGCTGATCGAGGCCGGCAAGGCGATCACCTCGCGCCTCGTCTTCGACGACGTCCTGGCGACCGTCGCGCGCACGGCGGCCGAGGCGCTCGGCTGTCCCGAGTGCGTGATCTACGATTACGACGCCGGCGCCGACACGCTGACGCCGCTCGTGCTGCACAGCGAGCATGACTATGGGCACGAGAACACCGGGACGTCGTTCCCGCTGAGCGACTGGCCGTCCGATCGCGAGCTGCTGCGCAGCCGCCAGACGCTGATCGAGACGGTCTCCGACCCTTGCCTGCCGGAAGACGTGCGCGACTCCATGGAGGACTGGGGCGAGAAGACCTGTCTGAGCGTGCCGCTCTACTTCGGCGACCAGCCCCTCGGGATGCTCGTGCTGATCGAGACCGAGTGCGAGCGGCAGTTCAGCGCCGACGAGATCGCGCTCGCCAACGGCGTCGCCGAGCAGGCCGCCATCGCGCTGCACAACGCCCGCCTCGTCTCGGGCCTGCGGCACCGCACCGACGAGGCGACCCTGCTGAACGACGTCGCGCGCGCCTCGGCCGCCAGCCTCGATGTGGCCGACATCGCCGCCGGCACCGTCGCCCAGCTCTGCCGGGTCACCCCCTTCGAGCAGGGCGCCCTGCTGCTCGAGCGCGAACCCGGGCTGCCCGTCGACGTGGTCTACACGACGCAGCGCCACAGCCAGCTCGCCGGCATCCGTCTCGACGCGCTCGACCCCGCCCTCGTCGCCCGCCTCGAGCACGAGCGGGCCGCCCTCCTGCGCCTGCCCGATGAGCTGCCGCTGCCCGGCCGCGAGATCGTCGGCCTGCGCAGTGCCGCCATCGTCGGCCTGTTCGAGGAGCAGCGCCTGATCGGCCTGCTCGTGCTCGGCAGCGCGAGCGAGCGCACGTTCTCCGCCGCCGACCGCTCGCTGTTCGCCGGCGTCGGCGCGCAGCTCTCGCTTGCCGTACGCAACGCACGGCTCTACGACAACGTCCGCCGCCTGCACCTGGGCAACCTGCGGGCGCTCTCGTCGGCCCTCACCGCCAAGGACTACTACACGCTCGGCCACACCACCCGCGTGGCCGTCTACGCGGTGCTGCTCGCCAAGGAGCTCGGCCTGCCCGACAAGACCGTGCAGCAGGTCGAGGAGATCGCCTACCTGCACGACATCGGCAAGATCGCCGTCTCCGACCGCGTGCTGCTCAAGCCGGGCGCCCTGTCCGAAGAAGAGTGGGAGCTCATGCGCCAGCACCCCTCGGTGAGCGCCGAGATCATCGAGCCGCTGCTCGAGGCGCCGCTCGTGGCCGCCGTGCGCCACCATCACGAACGTTACGACGGGCGCGGCTACCCGGACGGTCTCGCCGGCTCCGACATCCCCGAGCTCGCCAGGCTGCTCTGCGTGGTCGACTGCTACGACGCCATGTCGTCGCGGCGCGTGTACCGCCGCGCGCTGACGTTCCGCGAGTGCGTCGCCGAGCTTCAGCGCTGCCGCGGCACCCAGTTCGACCCCGGCATGGTCGACGCCATGCTGCGCATGCTGCGCCGCCTCGCGCGCCAGCAGCGGCGCGCCGCCGCCGCGGCCGCCGCGGCGGCCGCCCTCGTGCCGGCGCGCGACCACGCCCTCGTATCCGAGAGCGCCGACGAGCGCTGCCGCGAGTACCGCGCGATCCAGGCGATCCTTTCTACCGTACGGGCGTCCCACCCCGACGTGCAGCGCCTGGTGACCGAGGTCGCGATCGACGATCGGCGCCGCGCCGTGATCGTCGACGCCGAAACGCGTCCCGAGCTGCACATCCCGCTCGGCGACACCGGTTTTTCCGACGACCTCGAGCTCGACGCCTTTGCCGGCCGGCGCCAGTCCGCGACGATCGTCACGGTCGACACCCGCGGCACGTGGATCGCGAGCGCCGCCCCGGTGCGCGACGAGCACGGCGCCGTCGTGGCACTCGTCTCGGCAGGCTCCTCGCCGCTCGGCGTCGACCGCCTGGCCGGCGTGAGCACCGACGTGAGCGAGACCTTCGCCGGCCTCGCCCACTCGGCGGCGCTGCGGGTGAGCCGCGCCGAGATCGACGCCATCACCGACTCGCTCACCGGCCTGTACAACCATCGTCACCTGCAGGAGCGTCTCGCGGTCGAGGTCGCGCTCGCCAACGAGACCGGCGAGCCGCTCGCCCTGCTGTTCGCCGACCTCGACCGCTTCAAGCAGTTCAACGACCGCCGCGGGCACACCGAGGGCGACGAGGCGCTGCGTGAGCTCGCCCGCATCGTCTCGGGCTCGATCCGCTCGTCCGACGTCGCGGCGCGCTACGGTGGCGACCAGTTCGCCGTGGTCCTGCACGGCGGCGGCCTCGACGTGGCCGTCGAGGTCGCCGAGCGCATCCGCACGAGGGTCGAGCAGGCGCGCCTCATGGGCGACCGGCGCCGGCTCACCGTGAGCGTCGGTATCGCCGTCCTCGGCGACGGCCTGTCCGGCAAGGACGAGCTGCTGCAACGCGCCGACGAGGCGCTCGCCGCCGCCAAGCTCGGCGGCCGCAACCGCTGCGTGTGCTCGGCGGCCGCCCCGGCCCCCGTGGCGCTCGCCGGGCGCTGACGCCGCCGTGGCGCTCGCCGGGCGCTGACGCCGCCGTGGCGCTCGCCGGGCGCTGACGCCGCCGGCCGCGGCGCGCCTCATACGCGCCTCATGCCCGCCTCATGCGCGCCGGTTCCCCCCAGGGTATATCCGGGGAGTTGACCAGAGTCATGACCGGGAGCGACCCATGGAACTGCAGGGCATCCACCACGTCACGGCGATCACCGCCGACGCCCAGGCCAACCTCTCCTTCTACGCCGGCACGCTGGGCCTGCGCTTCGTGAAGAAGACCGTCAACTTCGACGACCCCGAGGCCTACCACCTCTATTACGGCGACGACCACGGCACGCCGGGCAGCATCCTCACCTTCTTTGCCTATCCGGGCGTGCCGCGCGGCATCGCCGGCGAGGGCATGATCCACCGCATCGTGTGGCGCGTGGCCGACGAGCCGGCGCTCGACTTCTGGAGGCGCCGGCTCGACGCCGCCGGCGTGCGGACCGAGCGCGCCGCCGGCAGCCTGCGCTTCGACGACCCCGAGGGCCTCGCCCTCGAGCTCGTCGCCTCGGATGCCGCCGAGCAGCCGCTCACCGCGACCGCCGCCGACGTACCGCAACGCCACGCGCTGCGCGGCTTCGCCGGCGTGCGGGCCTACACCGGCGCGCCGCAGGCGAGCGCGACCGCGCTCGCGCAGACGCTCGGCTTCGCCCCAGCCGCGGCGCCGCTCGAGGCGACGGCGCGGGCCGTCGGCCCGCCCCCCGCGGTCGCGCCACCGCAGGCGCCCGACGCGACCGCCTGGGTGGCGGCCGGCGGCGGGCGCTCGTCTGCGTACGTCTACGACCCCGCGCCGCGCACCTGGGCCTACCAGGGCGCCGGCACCGTGCACCACATCGCCTGGGCCGTGCCCGACGCCGGCCAGCCGGCCTGGCGCGAGCGGCTGCTCGCGGCCGGGCTGCACGCGACGCCGATCATCGACCGCACGTACTTTCACTCGGTGTACTTCCGCGAGCCGAGCGGCGTGCTGTTCGAGGTCGCCACGCTCGGCCCCGGCTTCGCCGTCGACGAGCCGTTCGAGCACCTCGGCGAGGCCCTGCGCCTGCCGGCGCGCTACGAGCACCTGCGTGCGCGCCTCGAGCGCGAGCTGCCCGTCCTCGTCGATCCCCGCTCGCGCAGGGCGGCGGCGTGAGCGCCGGGCTGCGCGCCACGCTGGCGCGCCGGCCGGCCCAGCCGGCCGGCGCCCTCGTGCTGCTGCACGGCCGCGGCGCCGACGAGCACGACCTCGTGCCCCTGCTGCACGCGCTCGACCCCGACGGGCGACTGGCCGGCGTCACCGTCCAGGCGCCGCTGCGGCTGCCGCCCGGCGGCCGCCACTGGTACGTCTCGCGCGAGGTCGGCCGGCCCGACCGCACCACGTTCCTCGAGACGTACGCACGGCTCTGCGCCTGCCTCGACGACCTGCCGGCGCTCACCGGCGTGTCGCTCGGCGCCACCGTCCTCGGCGGGTTCTCGCAGGGCGCCGTCATGGCCTACGCCGCCGGGCTGGGCCACGGCCGGCCGTCACCGGCGGGGCTGATCGCGCTCAGCGGCTTCATCCCCCGGGTCGAGGGCTTCGCGCTCGACCTTGCGGTGCACCGCGACGTGCCGGTCGCGATCGGCCACGGCGTCTACGATCCGGTCATCCCCGTCGAGCTCGGCCGCGCTGCGGCGCACGAGCTGCGCGCCGCCGGCCTCGCGGTCGAGCTGCGTGAGAGCGCCATGCTGCACGCCATCGACGGCGCCTTCATCGCGCACCTGGCCGACGTCCTGCGCGACCTGCTGCGCGACCGTCTCGCGGCGTAGGGCAAACTCTCGACGTTCGGCGGGTTTGGGCACACACTATCGAGCTGACCCTGGCACACGCAGGAGCCCGGGCTGATCAGGAGACCACGGTGAGCGAAGACGCGACGATCGTGAGCCTCGAGGCAGCGGATGCCGCGAAGCCCTTCCGCTGGCGCGACGACGAGCGCCTGGTCTGCTACGGCCGTGGCACGGCGGCGCGGGCAGCGCATCTGGTCGCCGCCGAGCGTCTCGGCCCCTTCGTCCTGCTGACCGGCTCGCACGGGCAGTTCGCGCCGGCCGACCTCGCCGCCGCCGCGGGCGCCGTGATCGCGGCCCCGCCGGGCCCCGTCCCCCAGACCGCCTCGACGGTCGCTGCGGCCTTCGCCGGCCCCGGCGTCGACGCCATCGTGGCGATCGGTGGTGGCCGCGTGATCGACGTCGCCAAGGCGCTCGCCGCCGCCTACGAGCTGAAGATCGCCGCGCTGCCGACCACGCTCTCGGGAGCCGAGATGAGCGCCGGTCACCGGCCCATGGCCGATGGCTTCGGGGCCGCCCCTCGCCGCCCCCGCCTGGTCGTCAACGACCCGGCCCTGTCGGCCTCGCAGCCCCTGCCCGAGCTCGCCGCGAGCGCGATGAACGCGCTCGCGCACGCCATGGAGGCGTTCTACGGACCGGGAGCCTGCCCGGCCGGCGACGTGGCCGCCACGCGCGCCGCGGGCCTGATCTGCAAGTACCTCGAGGTGGCCGCCCGGCAGGACGGCCGGCACGGGCGCGGCGAGCAGGGCGCCGAGCGCGACAACCTCGCGCTCGGCGCCCTGCTCGCCGGCTACGCCCTCGGCCTCGCCGGCGTGGGCTTTCACCACGTGCTCTGTCAGACCATCGTGCAACGCACGGGAGCACCCCACGCCGCCGTGAACGCCGTCATGCTGCCGCACACCTTCCGCCGTGTGCTGCCCCGCGTGCGCGACACCCTGGCGCCGTTCGTCGGCGCCGTCGCAGACGGCGGCGACGAGACCGCCGCCGAGGAGATCGCCAGACTGGTGGCCCTGTCGGGCGCGACGCGGCTCTCGGCGCTCGGCGTCACCGCCGAAGACCTGCCGGCGATCGTCGCCGCGGCCGTGCGCCGGGCCGAGCTCGGCCGGCCGGCGCCGGCGCCGAGCGTCGCTGAGCTGCAGCGGCTGCTCGAGGCGGCGCTCTGAGCCGAGCGCCGCGGCGACCGACCTGCGCCTCTGCTCAGCTCGCCGGTGGAAAACCGCCGGTGCTCGTCGTGAGGATGCCGCCGGAGCCGAACGTCCAGTCCCCGGTCTGCACGGCGGCCCAGCCGTGGGTGGGATCGGTGAAGGCGACCGCGTTGACGACGCTGCCCGGCCGCTGCAGGTGCCAGTGGAGACCGCCGTCGGTCGTTGCGTACACGACGGGACCGCAGGCGATCCAGCCGTGGGAGTCGTCGACGAAGACGACCTGCTGACCGGCGAACCACGTCGGCGACGACAGGCGCTGCATGCTCCAGGTGCGTCCGCCGGTCCTGGTGGTGAGCACCACGCAGGCTCCGCCGGACCCCAGGTTCTGCCCCACCGCCCAGCCGTGCAGGCGATCGACGAAGGTGATGTCGCGCAGGGCGATCGTGCGCCGCGTGATGTCCTGCAGCTTCCAGGAGCGCCCGCCGTCGGTCGTGCGCAAGATCGACGAGGCCTTCGAGGGCAGGTCGTAGGACTGGGTGCAGGCGATCCAGCCGTAGCCGGCATCGACGAAGCTGACCGACGTGTACGCGCTCGTCACGTGAGCCAGCGTATGCATCACCCAGGACGCGCCGCCGTCGGTGGTCCGGCCGACGATCGCCCGGTTGGGCCGGCCGTTGTCGTGACCGGAGACCCAGGCATGGCTGGCGTCGACGGCGTCCACCCCGTTCAGGTCGGCGTTGCGACTGGAGGCGCTGAACTGCGTCTGCCACGACTGCCCCCCGTCGGAGGTGTGCAGGACGGCCACGTGCCCAGACGGGTCGGCGTAGTGGCCCGTGCCCCAGCCGTCGGCGGCGTCGGGAAAGCTCAGCGTATCGAGCCCGGCGCTCAGCGTCTGTGACGACCACGTGGCCCCCCCGTCGGTGGTCGAGAGCAGCGGGCCGCCGCCCGTCGCCCAGCCGTGGGCCGCGTCGGGAAAGGCGATCGCGCCGAGCGGGGCAAAACCGCCGGCCGGTGTGAGCGAGCTGCGCACCTGCCAGCTCTGCCCGCCGTCGCTCGTGGTCGCGAGGCCGCCCTGGGAGCCCACGGCGTAGCCGTCGAGGTCGTCGGCGAAGGCGACGGCGCGCACCGAAGGCAGGCCCGAGTCATGGCTCGTCCAGTCGGCCCCGCCGTCGGTCGTGGCGTAGATGCTGCCGCCCTCGGGCAGCCAGGCGTGCGCGGCGTCGACGCAGGTGACGCCGCTCAGGTCCCACGCTGTGCCCGCGCTCTGCGCGCTCCAGGTGGCGCCGCCGTTGGTCGTGGCGACCAGCGTGCCGGCGCCGCCGAGCTCGCTGCCGAGGCCCACGGCCCAGCCGTCCTGCGTGTTGGCGAAGCTCACCGTGTTCATCTGGTCGGAGTCTGCCGAAAAGAACGTCTTGTGCCACGAGACCCCGCCGTCGCTGGTCACGAAGATGGCCGCGCTCGTGCCCGCGTTGGGATCGTCGAGGATCGACGTGTCGCCCGCCGCCCAGCCGTGAGCGGCGTCGACGAAGTCGATGCTCCCGAACGCCCAGCTCCCGCGCACCACGTGGAACGTCCAGGTGGCGCCGCCGTCGGTCGTGGCCCAGACGCCCCCCTGCCGCCCGTCGCTGCCCAGCACCCAGCCGTGACGCGCGTCGACGAAGTCGACCTTGGTGACCGTCCCGCCCAGGTGCCTGGTCGCCCAGGTCGCGCCGCCGTCGGTCGAGTGGGCGAGCACCTCACGGACCTCCTCGTTCGTCTCCCACCAGACCGTGGCCCACAGGCCGCCGCTGCCTGCGCTCGTCAGCGAAGCGACGTGCGCTCCGGCGACGCCGGGGACGTGCCGGTCCCACGTGGCGCCGCCGTCGGTGGTCGTGAGCAGCGTGCCGTTGTCGCCGCCGATGACCGCGTGCTGGGCGTCAAGGGCGACCACCGTCTCGAGGTCGTTGCCCTGAGGCTGGGCGTCGAGCCACTGCCAGCCGCCGTCGCCGGTGCTCATCAGGGCGAGGGCCGAGGCCGGCAGAGCGAGACAGAGGGACAGGCAGGCCGTGGCGAGCAGGGCGACGCGCGCCGGGCGCCGCAGTCCGATCTTCGTCGACAGACCTCGTGTCATGCCGCCCCTCCCGTCACCCGCGACTCGTGGACAGAGCCTCCGCCCGCCGGGTCGGGGTCAGGGACCGGCCGATGACGGCGAAGGCGGCGAGCTCCTCATGCGATTAGACGGGAGTTTCGTGCCCCCGTATCGGTCGCCTCAGCCGTCGGCCGGCGCGGTCGTGACGACCGCCGCTCCTCGCTCCGCCCGGATCAGGGTGCCGTGCCATTGCGGGTGCTCGGCGAGCCAGAGCCCGAGCACGCTTCTCGGCCGGCCGATCGGTGTCGTGCAAGAAGACGACGGCGTCGTCGCTCAGGCGCGGCGCCAGCAGCGGCACGGCCGGGTACCGGGCGATCTCGTGCACCCAGTACGGCGGGCCGTCGACGATCAGGACGTCGATCGAAGCAAGCTGCACCTGGTCGAGGCTGTACCAGGTCCACTCGCGCCCATCGACTACGTGCTTGGTGAGCGGCGCGTGGACGACCTGCACGAACTCCTCGACGCCCGCCTGCGCGACCGCGGCGCGCACCTGCGCGGCGAAGCCGGCGTCGCTTTCGAGTGACACCATGCGACCGGCGCCGCGCCGCTTGAGCCACAGCCCGAGCCACACGGTCGACGCGCCGGAGCCGCACTCGAGGATCGTCGGCTCGGCGAACTGCTGGGCGCGCAGCAGCACCTCGGCGATGACGTCGGCCGAGAGCGCCCAGCCCTGCATGAGGGGCATCGCGACCGGCGGGCGGCACAGCGTGTGGAGGGTGAACAGCGCCTCGGTGCGGCGTTCGCTGTAGCCGCGCCCCTTGATGACCGCGGGCATGAGCCTGCCGATGAGCCGCCGGTACAGCAGCACGCTCGTGAAGACGGACACGGCCGTGCCCAGCAGCACGGCGGCGAGCACTGCCTGCGTGAAGACGCCAAGCAGCGCGGCGCCCGCGGCGACCGCGACCCAGGCGAGGGTCGCGCGCACCCTGAACGAGCGCAGGCGCGATCTTCTCATCGTCGTTGGCCTCCCCGTCCGGCGCCGGACCCGGTGCGTCGCCCACGGTCCGCTGGCTGCCCCGGCGGGGCTCGCGACCGGGTCGCCTGGGCGCAAACTATACATTCCGTAAACGCGGGCTGTGAACGGTGCGGGTCGAGAGGGAGACGCGACGCAACGCCAGGGCGGCGGGGGAGGCCCTGCGGGCGCCCTACAGCACGGGGGCGCCCACGACCGCGGAGGCCAGATTCATGGCCAGCGTACTCATCTGGTGGGGACCACGCCTCGTGCGCCAGGCGCTGGTCTGGGTCGGAGGGCTGGGCACTTGCGCGGTCTGCGTGGCCTGGGTGCTGCTCCGCGGCGCACGACAGGTCGCCTTCGCACCGATCCCCGACGGCGCCGCGCCGGGGGTGATGGCCGTCAGCGCGACCCTCGGCGCGGCCGCGGCCCTCACCATGATGGTCGCCGACGACGTCGCCTGGCGCCGGGCACTCGCCGGCGACCAATAGGCGCTCTCGCCAGGAGCTGGTGCCGGAGGAGGGGTTCGAACCCTCACGCCACGCAAGTGGCACCGGATTTTGAGTCCGGCGCGTCTGCCAGTTCCGCCACTCCGGCACGGTCGAGAGAAGGGCGCTGACACCCCCGCGCCCACGAGCTGGCCCGCGGCCGCCGGGCGGCGGGCAGCGAGTCATTATAGCCGCTTCCGCAGTCCGGCTTGGACCGAGATCGGGCACGCCGCCGCGCCGCGCGCAGGCGACCGCCCCGCGCCCGGTTGCGCCTCGCCCACCGGTGGGATACTCGCGCCGAGACCACTGCGCGTACCCATGAGTGAGGAGGGACGCATGGCAACCTACGACCTCGCCGTGATCGGCGGCGGGCCGGCCGGCTTGGCCGCCGCCATGTACGGCGGCATGCGAGGCCTGTCGACGGTCGTCTTCGAGGCCGAGGCCTTCGGCGGCCAGCTCATCAACCTCTACCCCACCAAGCCGGTCACCAACTTCCCCGGCCACACCGAGATCTTCTCGCGCGACATCGCCCAGCGGCTCGCCGACCAGGCGGAGCACTTCGGCGCCGAGCTTACCGAGTGGCGCCCGGTCCAGTTCGTCGGCCGCGACGGCTCGGACTTCGCGATCCGCGCCGGCGCGGATTCCGCGACCGGCAATGGCGGGCAGGCGCAGGATGAGGTGACCGCACGCACCGTCGTGCTCGCTCTTGGCCTGGGGCGCTTCACGCCGCGCCGCCTGGGCCTCGCCGGCGAGCGACACTTCGAGGGCCGGGGGCTCACTTACCGCCTGCCGCCCATCGAGCGCATCGACGCGCGTCACGTCGTCGTGGTCGGCGGCGGCGACTCGGCGCTCGACACGGCGCTGTCGCTGCGCACCGTGGCCGACGTCACGCTGGTGCACCGGCGCGAGGCGTTCAGCGCCTACGCGTTCTCGCAGCAGCGTCTAGCCGAGGCCGACATCAGGCTGATCACGAACGGCGAGATCGTCGGCCTGGCGGGCGGCGAGCGGCTCGAGCGGGTCGTCGTAGCGCTCGCCGACGACTCCACGGTCGAGGTGCCGGCCGACCTGCTCATGGTGAGCATCGGCCAGGTGCCCGAGCTGACCGGCATCGAGGATTGGGAGCTCGCACTCGCCGACGCCCGCACGCCGGTGAGCTCGGCCATGGAGGCCGGCCTGCCCGGACTGTACGCGGCCGGCGACTTCGCCGACTACACCGGCAAGGTCAAGATGATCGCGACGGCGGTGGCCGAGGGCTCGACCGCGGCGGCCTCGGCCGAGCGGTATCTCATGAGCATGAGCTGAGGAGGACGAGGGGCGCGGCGGGCGCTGGCGCCCGCCGCCCGCCGCGTTTCGGACCGGGCGGGGCCGGCGTCGTTCGACGCCGGCCCCGCCCGGTCCTCTCTCCTGCCCACAGCAGGCCGGACGTCGTTGAGCTCAGAAGGCCCGCGGGTAGGTGTTGGGCCACATGCTGCGGCCCCAGCCGCGGTGAATGGCGAGGGCCGTCGCCCTGATCTGCGCCTCGCCGTTGTAGATCGAGCAGTGTCGCCAGGGGTTCCAGGCGCCGTGCCAGGTCGAGAGGCAGTACTGGTAGAGGCCGTGGTAGGGCCCATTCTCGGCGTGCGCGCGGCCGCCAGACTCGAGCGACATGAGACGCCGCAGCCCGACCGCGTCGATGTGGTCGTGGCGCGCGGCGTCGCGCACCATCGGCATCCAGTTGCCGTGGGCCGCGGCGCGCCGCAGCTCGGCCTCGTGATGGAGCCGGTGCACGAGCGCCGCCAGCCGCTGCACGCGTCGCTGGTCGCGCTTCACGGCGAGCCGGAGCTGCGCGACCGAGGGGCTCGCCGCGGGCGAGGGTGTGGCGGAGGGGTCGGGGCTGGGCGTGAGCGCCGGCGAAGGTGAGTCGCTCGGCGTAGCGCCGGGCGAGGCGGTCGCGGTCGGCGAGGCGCTCGCGGTCGGCGAGGCGGTGGGCGTGGCGCTGGGCGTCACGTCCGCCGGCGGCGCGCTTGCCGTGGCGAGCGCCGCGGCGTAGGCGAGCCGGTCGTTGCGCAGCCGTTTGCGGGCGAGGCGCAGCTCGTGCCGGGCGCGGTGGAGACGGGAGGGCAGGCTCGCGGCGCGAGCGTGGTCAGGATGGGCGAGGAGGAGTGCTGAGGGGAGTGCGAGTGCGGTGAAGCCTATGAGTACAGCGAGGGATGATCTCCATCCGGTCACGTGGTCCTTCCGACGCGATGTCTCCGGCGGCAGCGGTCTGACCCGTGCCGGCGGACCTGTCCGCGCGACCCCTCGCGACCGCACGATGCCCGCACACGGCGCACGTGTGCCGACAGACTGGAAGGGGAGCGTGCGAGAGGGAGCGCTTGTAGCGTTGCCGTATTACTGAAGCACACCGCGCCGCCGACGGCAACCCGGCGCCGTTGACCTGTGCTACCGCCGCGGCTCGCCGCCGGCCGCCCGGAACGCTACCCTGCGGCCGGGTCACCGCGGCGCCGCCGGCGAGCTACCGCCGCGCCTCGAGCTCGACGACCCAGCCGAGCAGATGGTCGGCGCGACGCTCGACGCGCAGGCCGGCGGCGAGCAGCAGGCCCACCGTGTCCTGGTCGAGCCGGCAGCCCCCGGCGACGTGCCGCCAGGCGGGGGCAAGCAGCGTCTGCAGGCTGCGGGCGGGCTGCCAGTCGTTGTGCACGTGCTCGAGCAGGTACACCCGGCCCCCGGGCCGCAGCACGCGGCGCGCCTCGGCGAAGGCGCGCGCCGGGTCGGCGACGCTGCACCAGACGAACGTGGCCAGGACGGCGTCGAACGACCCGTCGGCGAAGGGGAGCTGCTCGGCGCGCCCCTCGACCACGCGCACCGACACGCCGCGCCGGGCGGCCATGGCGGCCCGGGCCCGCGCCCGGGCCGCCATGGCCGCCGCCGGCTCGAGCGCCACGACGTCGCTGCCCGGCGGCAGCGCCCGAAAGCCGGCGCCGGTGCCGGCGCCGACCTCGAGCAGGCGCGCCGCGCCCGCCACGGCGCGCGACGAGAGCCGCCGCCGCCAGCGCCCGATGAAGGCGCGCTCCGCCGGCCACATGAGCGCGTCGTACAGGCGCGGCAGGACGCCGGCCCCGGGAGACCTTCGCCTCTGTGCGACGTCGACGGCCATGGCAGCGGCAGGATACCCAGCCGGCACCTGCCGCGCACCGCATCGTGATAGATTCCTGCGAACCTGGTAAGTAAGGACGGCGACCGGCGCTCGCGCGCGGCCGGCCGCAAGCGGCAGCGGAGGGGCGGTCTGCAAGGCCCCCTCCCGACCCTGTTGGAGGACCAATGGCGAACGTACGGCGGATCGGCATCCTCACGGGCGGCGGCGACGTCCCCGGTCTGAACGTCGCGATCAAGGCGGTCGTCGGCCGCGCGGCCGAGCACGGCATCGAGGTCCTCGGCCTGCGCCGCGGCTGGGCCAGCGTCATGGGCATCGACCCCGACGACCCCGCCACGGCAGCCGCCTTCACCGTCAAGCTCGACCGCGAGGCGGTGCGCAAGATCGACCGCAGCGGCGGCACCGTGCTGCACAGCTCGCGCACCAACCCGGTCGCGGTCAAGGCGTCCGACGTGCCCGCCTACGTGCGCGCCGCCGACCAGACCGCGCGCGACGACGGCAAGGTCGACTGCACGGGCCACGCCATCCGCGTGCTCAACCACCTCGGCCTCGACGCCCTGGTGCCGATCGGCGGCGAGGACACCCTGTCGTTCGCCGAGCGCCTGAGCCGCGAGGGCTTTCCCACCGTCGCCATCCCCAAGACCATGGACAACGACGTCCTGGGCACCGACTACTGCATCGGCTTCTCGACCACGATCACGCGCTCGGTCGAGATGATCACGAACTTCCGCACCTCGCTCGGCTCGCACGAGCGCATCGGCATCATCGAGCTGTTCGGGCGCCATTCGGGCGGCACCAGCCTGTACGCCGCGTTCCTGGCCGCCGTCGACCGTGCCCTGATCCCCGAGGTGCCGTTCGACATGGAGCGCGTCGCCGGCTTTCTGGCCGCCGACCGCGAGGCCAACCCCTCGCACTACGCGATGGTGACCGTCTCCGAGGGCGCGACGCCGCTGGGCGCCGGCATGACCGAGACCGGCGAGGCCGACGCCTTCGGCCACCGCAAGCTGGGCGGCATCGGCCAGGCGGTATCCGCCGAGGTCAAGCGCCTGACCGGCACCAACGTCATGTTCCAGCAGCTCGGCTACGTCATTCGCTCGGGCGCGCCCGACACGCTCGACCGCATGGTCTCGACCTCGTACGGGATCCTCGCCGCCGACGAGGTCGCCAGGGGCAACACGGGCCGCCTCGTCGCCCTGCAGGGCGGCAGCTACACCGTGATCGACCTCGCCACGGTGGCCGGCGGCCAGCGCAAGATCGACGTCGCCGAGTACTACGACGCCGAGCAGTACCGGCCGAAGATGCGGGACATCCAGGGCAAGCCGATGTTCCTTTCCTAGAGGGGTCGGCGCGAGCGACGCACCCCACGAGCGGGGCACCGGCGAGGAGAGCCGGCGGCGCGGGCGCGTGAGCCGATCGACGGCCAGGACGATCCGTCGGGTCGTCTACTTCTTACTGATCGTCGTCGTCCTGTACCTGCTGCTGCCGCGCCTCGTCGGGCCCGAGCGCGCCCTGAGCCTGCTGCGCCGGGCGAGCTGGCCGCTGCTCGTCGTGGCGCTCGTGCTCGAGGCGGTCTCGCTGGTCGGCTACACCGACCTGTTCCGTCACGTCCTCGGCGTGCTCGACGTGCGCCTCACGTTTCGCCGGGTGCTCAACATCGTGCTCGCCGGCCTGTCGTTCAGCCACCTCTTCGGGGCCGGCGGCGCGGCCGGCATGGTGGTGAGCTACAACGCGCTGCGCAAGCAGGGCGCCGCCCACGGCCTGATCTTCGTGGCGATCGCCGCCCAGAACTTCTTCACCTACATCGTGCTCTGGGTGATGTTCCTGGTGGCGCTCGTGTCGGTCGTGTCGAGCGGCCGCGTGGACCCGCTGAGCTACGCCTTCGCTCTGGTGCTGATCGCCTTCCTGCTGTGGCTGTCGGGCTACGGCATCTACCTGTACCGGCACCGCGCCAAGATGCGCCGCCGCGTGTCGCAGATCGCGGCGCTCGTCAACCGGGTCTACCGGCGCGAGCTCATCCGCCCCGAGTACATCGACGAGTGGCTCGACAGCCTCTTCGCCGCCATGCGCCGCATGGGCACCCATCGCGGCGCCAAGCGTACGGCGGTCGCCTACTCGTGCATGTTCTGGGTCTTCGACCTGCTCTGCCTGTACCTCGTGTTCCTGGCCCTGGGCTACCACATCGCCCTGGCCGCGCTGCTCGTCAGCTACGCCGTGGCCAACGCGGTCGGCAGCCTGTCGCCCACGCCGGGCGGTCTGGGTGCGGTCGAGGGTCTGCTCATCACCCTGCTCGTGAGCTTCAACGTGCCCTCGCCGCAGGCGATCGCCGTCGTGCTGCTGTACCGTCTGATCAACTTCTGGCTGCCGATCCCGGTGGGCTTCGGCAGCTACCTGACGATCCGGTAGGCGAGGCGGCGGCGGGCGGCGGGCGGCGGCGCCGGGTGGCGGGCCGCGGCCGCGAATGGGGCCGCCGGGCGGCGGCGGCGCTGGGGCTCAGGCGTGCTTGACCTTGCGGTGCTTGCTGTGACGCAGGCTGGCCGGCAGGCGGTACACGGTGATCACGGGGCCGCTCTCGCCGGCCCGCGGCGCGAACGTGGCGACGAGTTGCGCGCGCCGGCTCAGGATCTCGTAGAAGGCGACCTGGGCCGGGTAGGTGCCGCGCGCCGCGAGCACCCGGTTGTCGACCTCGGAGCTCAGCACCACGTAGGTGACCTTGTGGGCCACGAGGAACTTGAGGCGGTCGCTCGGGTCGCGCGCGCCGGGCAGGGGCAGCGGCAGGTTGTAGATGGTGTAGGCCGGCGGCGACAGGCGGGCCGCCCGGTAGTAGGGCAGGTCGTCCAGGGTCACGAGCGGCGGACCGTAGGGCTCTTCGGCGATCACGGCGTGGACCGGCAGGTGGCGTTCGAGCCAGGCCTTCGCCACGCTGCGCACGTCGGTGCCGCGCAGCGACTGCGAGTAGGTGATCGAGGCCCGCGCCGGCAGCACGACGGCGCCCAGCAGGAGCGCGGCCGCCGCGGCGGCCACGACGAGGCGCCGGCGCATGAGCGGCACGCCGGCGAGATCGACGCAGAGGCGCACGGCGAACAGCACGAGGAGCGGCACGATGGGCAGCAGGTAGCGGTCCATGAGCTCGTGCCAGGAGCTCACGTACAGGTAGTAGACAACGGCGAACGAGGCGAGCATCACGTCGGCCGGCCGGCGCCTGAGCAGCGCCACGACGAGGCCGGCGACGCCCAGGCAGAGCAGCACGACGCCGAGCGAGGTGACGAGGTTGACGCTCAGGTTGTACCAGTAGCCGTTGTGCACGTGCTCGAAGCCGAGCCAGCCGCTTGCCACGATGCGGTTCTGCTTGGCGAAATCGGTCACGAAGTGGTGCGGGTCGAGCAGCGTGAAGGGCGTGCTCAGAAGGTAGGCGAGCAGCATCGGTGCGACGAGGCGCCCGAGCGCGCGCCGCGGCAGGGCGCGCGCGAAACGCGACAGCGGCTCGCCGCGCCACACGTACCAGCCGGCGATGAGGCCCGGCACGATCAGCATGCCGAGGTTGTACTTGGTGCCGGTGGCGAGGCCTGCCACGACGGCGCCGATCAGCAGGCCGCGGGCGTCGCGACGCTGCGCGGCCCGCAGGAACAGCAGCAGGGCGAGCAGGCCGAGCATGGTGGCCGGCACGTCGGTGACTGCCTGGTGCGAGTAGCGCACGTGCAGCGGCACGACTGCCAGGAAGGCGGCGGCGAGCAGACCGACGGGGCGCGAGTAGGCCTCGCGGCCGAGGCGGTAGACCAGGTAGACCGACACGACGCCGCAGGCGGCCGCCACACCGCGACCGATCAGGTAGTACGGCGTGGGGTCGGTGACGAAGGCGGTGGTCGACGTGAGGCTCAGGCCGTGCGGGGCGTAGACCAGCGAGACGAGGCGGATGAGCCCGCCGATCACCTCGAACAGCAGCGACGGGTACAGGAAGAAGCCTGGATCGAGGTGGCCCTGCGACATGCGGAAGGCGTGGGCCAGCACGACCCGCTCGTCGGGGTCCTGGTAGCTGTAGGGCAGGCCCCAGCCCATGCCCTTGAGGCGCAGCCAGGCGGCGACGGCGAGAATGCCGACGAGGGCCGCGCCGACGGCGACGGTGCGCCAGGCGACCTTTCGCTCGGCACGCCGCGCCGGCGGGAGCGCCGTATCGAGATCGGTACCCATCAGTCTCTGGATGATTGTAGTACCTTCAGAGACGAAGAAAACCCGTTCGCGCACACCACCGGCCTGGGCGGCGCGTTCGTCAACCCGCAGCGTCGGCCAGGAACTCGCGCATGATCTCGTCGCCCGCGCTCGTCCCGATGCGAGCCGCGCCGGCGTTGATCAGGCGGGCGACGTCGCGGTAGGTGCGCACCCCGCCGGCGGCCTTGACGGCGACGTGCTCGGAGAGCGCGTCGCGCAGCAGCTCGACGTCGTGCACGGTGGCCCCGGCCGGGCCGAGCCCGGTCGAGGTCTTGACGAAGTCGGCGCCGGCGTCCTCGACGATCTTGCAGGCCATCTTCTTGAGCTTCGTCGACAGGTAGCAGGTCTCGACGATCACCTTGACGAGCACGAGACCGCGGCCGTTGTTGACGCCGCCGACGCGCACCGCGCGCACCACGGCGCGCAGCTCGTTGCGCACGTAGGTGAAGTCGCCGGCGAGCATGGCCGGCACGCACATGACGACGTCGATCTCGTCGGCGCCGTGAGCCACGGCGTCTTTGGCGGTCGCCACCTTGGCGCGCCCGCCGTCGGCGCCGTACGGAAAGCCGACCACGGTGCAGACCTTGACGTCGGAGTCGGCCAGCAGCCGGCGGCAGAGCGACACCCAGTGAGGCAGCACGCAGACGGCGGCGAAGTGGAACTCGGCGGCCTGGGCGCAGAGCCGCTCGATGTCGGCGACCGTGGCTTCGGGGCGCAGCAGGGTATGGTCGATGGTCTTGGCGAGTTCGTCAGCGTGCACCGGGCGGACCGTCCCTTCGCGAGTGGGGCGCGCGGGCCGCGCCTGCCGTCGGGGCTCGAGTATATCAGAGGGTGCGCAGCCTCGAGCGAGCCTGGAGCAGCCTAGAGCAGCCGCTCCACGTAGCGGTCGTCGCGGCGCCAGTGGCGCCGCACCTTCACCCGCAGCGACAGAAAGACGCGGGCGCCGAGCACCGACTCGATCTCGGCGCGCGCCCCGCTGCCGATGCGCTTGACGACGCGCCCGCCCTTGCCGATCAGGATGGCCTTCTGCGACTCGTGCTCGACGATCAGGAACGCCTCGATCTCGACGAGCGAGTCGCCGGGCCGCTCGACGATCGACTCGACCTCGACCGCCACGGCGTGTGGCACCTCCTCGCGCGTCACGTGCAGGGCCTGCTCGCGCACGAGCTCGGCGACGAGCAGCTCGAGCGGCTGGTCGGAGACCTCACCCTCGGGAAAGTAGACCGGCCCCTCGGGCATGGCCGCGACGAGCGCCGTCACGACCTCGTCGAGGCCGTCGCCGCGCAGGGCGCTGATCGGCCGCACGTCTCCCCCGTCGAGCAGCTCGGCGACGGCGGCGCGGCGCTGCTCGAGCAGCTCGGCGCCGACCGCGTCCACCTTGTTCAGCACGGCGACGTAGGGCGTCGCCGCCGAGGCCACGGCGCGGGCGATGAAGCGGTCGCCGCCACCGGGCGTCTCGGTCGCGCTCGTCACGAAGAGTGCCGCGTCGACCTCGGTCAGGGTCGCGTCGACGGTCGCCTGCATGCGCCGCGTGAGCGAGTCGAAGGGCCGCTGAAAGCCGGGCAGGTCGAGCAGCACGAGCTGATAGTCGGCGCCGGTGACGACGCCGCTGATGCGCCGTCGCGTCGTCTGCGGATGATCGGAGACGATGCTCACCTTGCGGCCCACGATCCGGTTGACCAGGGTCGACTTGCCCACGTTGGGGCGGCCCAGAACGGCGACGAAACCGGAGCGGAACGGCATGCTCACGGCGCGCCGGGCAGGGCGAACGGCGCGGTCAGCAGGTCGTGCAGCGCGACGACGCGCGGCGTGGCCGCGCCGGCTGCCGGCCAGGCGAGCACGAGGTCGAGGTCGCCGAATTCGGCGAACGCCTGCAGGCAGGCGCCGCAGGGCAGGATGGGCGCGCCCGAGGCGACGGCGACGGCGAGCGCCGCGAAGCGGCGCTCGCCGCTCGTGACGGCGGCCGCCAGGGCGGCTCGCTCGGCGCAGAGCCCGACCGGATACGACGCGTTCTCGACGTTCACGCCGGTGAAGACGGCGCCGGCCGGCGTCTCCAGGGCGGCGCCCACCTGCAGCCCGGAGTACGGCGCGTAGGCCTGCGCGGCCGCCGCGCGGGCGCGCTCGAAGAGCGCGCTCTCGGCCGCGCCGGCGAGGCGCTCGGCCGCCCCCGGCCCATGGCCGCCGGCCGGTCCTGCGATACCCGCCCGGCCCATCTAGGTGAGCGGGTAGAAGACGCGGAACACGAGCACGGTGAGGGCGGCGCCGAGCAGACCGCCGAGGAACACCTCGAGCCAGGTGTGGATGCCGGCCTGTACGCGGCTCTGAGCCGTGAGGCAGGCCATCACCAGGGCGATCGCCGAGATCGGCAGGGCGAAGGCGGTGCCGGCGGCGATGAACGTGATCGCCACCCAGCCGCCGAAGGCGACGGCGGCGTGGCCGCTCGGGAGGCCGCCGCGCAGCGGTGTCCCGCGCCCCGTGACGGCTTTCACGGCGATCACCACGACGACGAGCAGGAACACCGTGATCACGCTCACATCGGTGGGCGTCTCGCGCACCTTGGTGAGGATCGTGTACGGCGTGCTCGTGAGACGCTCATAGAAGACGAGGTAGGCGACGGCGAGCGCGTTCAGGGTGGCGATCAGCACCGCGCCGGCGGCGAGGTCCTTGGCCATCTTGGCGCGCGGGTCGAAGCGCGACGTGAAGATGTCGATGGCGTACTCGAGCGCCGTGTTCAGCATCTCGGTGATGAACACGAACGAGATCGCCACGAACAGCGCCACGATCGAGAGCCGGTCGAGGTCGAAGAAGAAGGCCGCCACCAGCACGAGGATCGCGATCGCCACGTGGATCTTCATGTTCCGCTGCGAGCGGACCACCTGGATGATGCCTTCGAAGGCGTAGTTGAAGCTCTGCAGCAGCGAGGTGCGCTTGTCGTCAGGCCGGGCCAAGCAGATGCTCCCAGTCGACCTCGTCGAGCAGGCGCGCCTCGCGGGCGGCCATCTCGCCGGCGTCGGTCTCGTGGTCGTAGCCCACCACGTGCAGCGTGCCGTGCACGAGCAGCGCGGCGATCTCGAGCGCGAGCGGCCGCCCCGCGGCGCGCGCCTGAGCGGCGGCGCGCAGCGGGCAGACCACGACGTCGCCGAGCAGGCGCGGCATATGGTCGGGGCTGTCGTCGCCGGTGACGGGAGACCCGTCGCCGGCCGCGGCGGCCCACGCCCCGGGGTCGTCGTCTGCGCCGGCCCGACGGCCGCCCGGCGCCCCGCCAGCCTCGATCTCGTCGCCCTCCTCGAGCGGGAACGAGAGCACGTCGGTGACCTCGTCGTGACCCAGGTGGTCGCGGTTGAGGGCGCGCATGCGGCGCGCCCCCACGAAGCGCACGCCCAGCTCGCCGTCGCGCACGCCCTCGGCGCTCAGCACGCGCGCCGCCAGGCGCGCCACCTCGGCCGGGTCGACCGCCAGGCGGGTGAGGTCGACGACCTCGACGCGCAGCTCGCTCATCGCTCGCCCTCGGTGCGCTCGCCGTACTCCTTGTAGGCGGCGACGATGCGCTGCACGAGCTTGTGGCGCACCACGTCGCGCTGGTCGAACTGCACGAACGAGATGTCGGGGATGTCGCTCAGCACCTGCGGCACGAGGGCGAGGCCCGACTGGCGGCCGCGCGGCAGGTCGATCTGCGTGACGTCGCCGGTCACCACCATGAGCGAGCCGAAGCCGAGGCGCGTGAGGAACATCTTGATCTGCTCGGGCGTCGTGTTCTGCGCCTCGTCCAGAATGACGAACGAGTCGTTCAGGGTGCGGCCGCGCATGTAGGCGAGCGGCGCGATCTCGATCTCGCCCTTCTCGATGAGCGCCGCCAGCTTGTCGCCGCTCATCATGTCGTAGAGGGCATCGAACAGCGGCCGGAAGTAGGGGTCGACCTTCTCGGAGATCGTGCCCGGCAGAAAGCCGAGGCTCTCACCGGCCTCGACGGCCGGCCGCGTGAGGATGATGCGCCCCACGCGCTTGTTCGAGAAGGCCTCGACCGCGGCCGCCACCGCCAGGTAGGTCTTGCCGGTGCCGGCGGGGCCGATGCCGAAGGTGATCGTGTTGGCGCGGATGGCGTCGACGTACTGCTTCTGGTGCACCGTGCGCGGCCCGATCTGCCGGCCGCGGTGGCTCCAGACCACGTCGCCGTAGACCTCGGACGGGCGCCCGTTGTCGCTCACGGCGATGTCGACGAGCGACTCGACCGCGGCGGCGTCGACCGGGCGTCCCGAGCGGATCACGAGCAGCAGCTCGCCGATCACGTCGGCGGCCTGGGCGACCGCGCCCTCGTCGCCGGCCAGGCGGAGCTGGTCGCCGCGCAGGGTCACCTGGCAGCGCAGGGCGCGCTCGAGGACCTTGAGGTTGGCGTCGTGCTCGCCCGCCAGGGCGAGCGCCTCGGCGTTGTCGCCGAGCTGGATCGTCTGGTGCGTCATGCTCTCCTTCTCGGACGGAGCCACGGCGCCCTTCAGGCGCCGAGCCGGCTGCGCACCAGGCGGTTCACGACGCCGCCGTCGGCACGTCCGGCAACCTTCTTCATCACGACCCCCATCACCTTGCCCATCTCCTTGGGCGAGGCGGCGCCGGTCTCGGCGATCGCCGCGTCGACGATCGCCGCGAGCTCGCCGTCGCCGAGCTCGGCCGGCAGGTAGACGGCGATCAGGCCCTCTTCGTAGCGCTCCTGCCCGGCGAGCTCGCCGCGGCCGGCCTTGTCGTAGAGGTCGGCCGCCTCGAGGCGGCGCTTGCGCTCGCGCTTGAGCACGACGAGCTCGGCCGCCTCGTCGGGCGCCGCGCCGGCGTCGATGCGCTCCTTCTTGAGCGCCGCGGTGAGCAGCCGCAGCGCCTGTGTGCGACGGTGGTCGCCGGCCTTCAGGGCGACCACGGTGTCTGCCTTGATGCGCTCCTCGAGCGCCCCCGCTGCGCGGATCATGCCATCCCTCCCAGGCGTCGGCCGCCGATCAGGTGCCGATGGAGGTGCGCGACCTCCTGGCCCGAGTCGGGGCCGGTGTTGGTGACCACCCTGTCGCAAAAGGCGACGAAGCGCTGCGGCGAGCACGGCGTCGGCCGGCAGGCGGCCGGCGGCGATGCGGCGGAAGAGCAAGCGCCGTCGGCGCTCACACGATCCGCCCCCTGAGCCCGTCGCGGTACGGCTCGTCGCCCACCGCCCGCACCAGGCGGCCGCGCTCCGCCCGGCCGCTCAGGTAGTACCGCACGTAGGTCGAACTGTACCCCCTCCAGCACCCGTCGCGGAACTCCTCGACGAGCACCTCGGCCGGCAGGCCGCGCGCGGCGGCGGCCGCGGCGCTCTGCGCCGCGGCCGCCGCCGCGCGCGCCCGTCGCACCCGCTCCTTGACCGTTGCCGCGGCAAGCGGCGCCCGGTCGGCCGCCGGCGTGCCGGCCCGCGGCGAGTAGCCGAACACGTGCACCCGTGCGAACGGGCCGTCGGGCCCGGCGAGCGCGAGCGAGCGTGCAAAGGCCGCCTCGTCCTCGGCCGGAAAGCCGGCGATCAGGTCGGTCGACAGGGCGACGCCGGGCAGCCGGCGCCGCACCCGGGCGAGCGTCTCGTCGTAGTCGCGGCGGCGGTAGGGCCGCCCCATGGCGGCCAGCACGCCGTCGTCGCCCGACTGCAGCGGCACGTGCAGGTGGCGCGCGACGCGCTCGTCGGCGAGCGTCTCGAGCAGCGCGTCGCTCAGATGGCCGGGCTCGATCGACGACAGCCGCAGGCGGCGCAGGCCGGGCAGCGCGACCAGGCGCCGCACCAGGGCGGCGAGATCGGCGCCGCTCGCGGGGTCGCGGTAGGCGCCCAGGTCGATGCCCGAGACCACGACCTCGCCGCAGCCCGCGGCGAGGGCCGCCGCGGCGTGCTCGAGCGCGACGGAGGCCGGCAGGCTGCGCGGCCGGCCGCGCACCAGGCGCACCGCGCAGTAGGTGCAGCGCCCGGCGCAGCCGTCCTGCACCTTCAGGGTGAAACGGGTGCGGGTGCGGTCGCGGGCGGCGGGCTCGCCGGCGGCGCGGGCCTCGGCAAGCTCGCCGGCGGCGCGGGCCCGGTCGCCCGCGGCGGCCCGCAGGCCGGCCGCGAGCACCCGGCGCGCGACCGCGTCGGGGCCGGCCGCCAGAGCACCGTCGGCGGCAAGCTCGAAGGCCGTGCCGGCGAACTGCTCGGGCCGCAGGGCGGCGGCGCAGCCCGCCACGACGACCGGCCGGCCGTGGGCGGCGAGGCGCCGGACGAGCTGTCGCGAGGAGCGTTCGGCCTCGGCCGTCACGCCGCAGGTGAGCACGACCTGCACGTCGGCCTGGGCGGGATCGGCGACCGACCGGCAGCCGTCGGCGGCGAGGCGGGCGAGCACGGCCTCGCCGTCGGCGCGGCTCACCTTGCAGCCGGCGACGGCGGCGTGCACGCGCAGCGGACCGGCGTCGGTGCCGCGCCCGGCGCCGGCGCCGGGCGCGCCGTTCACGCCGGCGTCTCTTCGAGCACGAGGCAGGTCCACTCCCCCTCGGTGTCGACCCGGCGCCGCTCGTAGCCCTCGAAGGCCGCCAGGGCGGTCGCCACCTGGTCGTCAAGCAAACCGGCGAGCACCACCGTGCGGGGGTGCGGCTGGCCGGCCGCGCGGGCGTCGCGGGCGCGGCCGCCGAGCGCCACGATCGGCGAGAGCGCGATGTTGGCGACCACCGTGTCGGCGTGCGGCAGCTCGACCGCGCGGTCGGTGACGTCGGCGCCGAAGAGCAGCGGGCGCAGGTCGTTGCGACGGGCGTTGGCCTCGGCGATCGCCAGGGCTGCCGGGTCGTTGTCGAAGGCGAAGACCGGCGCGTAGCCGAGCCGCATGGCGGCCAGGGCGAGCACGCCGGTGCCGGTGCCGGCGTCGAGCAGGCCGCCGCGCGGCAGGTCGGCAAGCACGGTCAGACACTGGCGCGTCGTGATGTGCGAGCCGGTGCCGAACGCCATGCCGACGTCGATGATCACGTCGAGCGTGCCGGGCAGCGCCGCAGCCCAGGGCGGCCGCACTGTGACGCCGTCGACCGTGACCGGGTGGTGGAACCGGCGCCACTGCTCCTCCCAGCCGCCGGCCTGGGGCTCGCAGAACAGGCGGCCGAGCGCGCGCAGGCGGGCGAGGCCGCCGCCACGCTCGGCGGCGCCAAAGGCATCGTCGGACAGCCAGAAGGTGAGCATCGGCAGGCGCTCCTGCCAGCCGCCCACGCCCAGGTCGAGCAGCGCCACGACCGCCTCGTCGTAGCGCTCGGCGACGATCTCGAGCGTGCAGCGCTTGAAGGACGGCCCGCTCACTGGCGAAACGCGGCGCGCAGCTTGTCGAGGAAGCCCTCGTCGGGCTGGTAGTTCTTGTCGGTCGACAGCTCCTCGAAGCGCTGCAGCAGGTCGCGCTGCTCGTCGCTCAGGTGACGCGGCACGGTGACGTTGAGCACGACGCGCAGGTCGCCGCGGCCGTAGCCCTGCAGCACCGGCACGCCACGGTTGCGAAACACCTTGACGTCGCCGGGCTGGCTGCCGGCCGCGATCTTCAGCTCGATGTCGCCGTCGAGCGCCGGCACCACGGTGCGCAGACCCAGGGCGGCGTCGACCATGGTGAGGTCGAGCCGGTAGACGAGGTCGTCGCCGTCGCGCACGAAGCGCGGGTCGGGCGTGACGCGGGCCAGCACGTAAAGGTCGCCGGGCCGCGCGCCGGGGCCCCCGGCGCCGCCCTGCCCCGTTATGCGCAGGCGCTGGCCGTCGTCGATGCCGGCCGGCACCTCGAGCGTCACGGTGCGGGTGGCGCGCTGCCGGCCGGTGCCGCGACAGGTCTCGCAGGGCTCGCGCACGATCGTGCCCTGACCGCGGCACACGCTGCACGTGCTGGTGCGGATGAACTGACCGAAACCGCCCAGCGAGCTCACCTCGCGCGTGCGGCCGGTGCCCTGGCACTGCGGGCAGCGCTCGCGGCCGGTGCCGGGCTTGGCGCCGCTGCCCTGGCAGGTCTCGCAGGCCACGTCGGCCCGCACCTCGACGTCGCGCTTGGCGCCGAACACCGCCTCGACGAGCTCGAGCTCGACCTCGACCTCGACGTCGTCGCCGCGCGGCGCGCCGGCCATGGCCGAGGCTCCCCACGGGCCGCCGGCGCCCGAGGCGCGCAGCACCGAGCCGAACGGGTCGCCGCCGAAGAACACGTCGAACAGGTCGGCGAAGCCGAACTGCGAGAAGTCGGGCACCGCCTGGCCGCGCAGGCCGTCGAAGCCGTAGTGGTCGTAGGCGGCCCGGGTCTGGTCGTTGGACAGCACCTCGTAGGCCTCGGCGAGCTCCTTGAAGCGCGCCTCGGCCTCGGGGTCGTCGGGGTTCACGTCGGGGTGGAACTGGCGAGCGAGCTTGCGGAACGCCTTCTTGATCTGGGCGTCGTCGGCGTCGCGCTCCACGCCGAGCACGTCGTAGTAGTCGCGCTTCATCGGCCTACCAGGTCTCTTCGAGCAGCGAGCTGAGCGTGACGGCGGCGCCGCGCACCGCCGAGATCGCCGTCTGGTAGTCCATGCGCGTCGGGCCCAGCACGCTCACCGCGCCGAGCGTGCGGTTGGCCACGCCGTAGGTGGCGGCGACCAGCGAGCACGACTGCAGCGAGGGGTCGCTCATCTCGTGGCCGATGCGCAGGTACAGGTCGTGGCCGCGCAGCGCCTCGGACAGGAGCTGCAGCAGGTTGTAGCGCTCTTCGAGGCGCGCCACGACGTCGTTCAGGTGGCTCGCGCCCTGCTCGCTCAGGCGCTCGAGCAGACGCGCGGTGCCGCCCAGATGCAGGCTGCCGGGATCCTGCTCGAGCACGACGTCGAAGGCGGGCCGCAGAGCGGCCAGAAAGACGCGCTCCTGATGACCGAGCTCGGGACTCGAGAAGGCCGACTCGACGGCGCGCGTGCCGATCTGCCGTCCGGTGAGGCGCTCGTTCAGATAGACGCGGGCGAAGTCGGCGAGGCCCTCGTCGATGGGCCGGTCGACGCGCAGCACGCGCTTGGTCACGCCGCCCGTGCTCGTGATGACGACCACCATGACCACCTGAGGCTGCAGCGACAGCACCTCGATGTGCCGCATGACGGCCGTGGTGAGCGCGGGCGCCGTGACGATGGCGAGCAGCTCGGTGGCGCGCGACAGGGCCTCGGCCGTCTCGGCCAGGGCGTCGTCGATCTCGCTGCGCACGGCGGCGGGGTCGAGCGGCAGGGGTCCGGCGGCGTGATGCCGCTGGAGCAGCGCGTCGACGTAGTAGCGATACCCGGCGTCGGTCGGCACGCGGCCGGCCGAGGTGTGCGGGTGGTCGAGCAGGCCGATGTCCTCGAGCGCCGCGAGGTCGTTGCGGATCGTCGAGGGGGCGATGTCGAAGATGTGCGACTCGAACAGGAGCCTGGACCCTACCGGTGAGCCCGAGGCGATGAACTCCTCGACCACCGCTCCCAGGACGATCTCCTGTCTGGGCGTCAGAGCCACTCATGCCTCCAGAAACGAAGAATCGCGAAACAGGCGCACGCAGACCCCGTTGGCCACGTACCGCCCCTTTCGCGTCACCCGGAGTGTACCACCTGAGCGCGAGACCAATCCAGCAGCCTCGAGCGGCGCCAGGGCGCGCTTATCGAGCGCCCCGGCCAGGGCGGCGAGCGGCACCCGCGCACCGGTGCGGGCGGCGAGCAGCAGACGCTCGCGGGCGCGCACCTCGGCGCCGAGCGGCTCGCGCTCGCGGGGCGGCTCGCCGCCGCCCTCGAGGGCCGCAAGCCAGGTCGCGAGGTCGGCCACGTCGCGGCGCCGCAGGCCGGCGACCGTGCCGACCGCGCCCGGGCCGATGCCCAGGTAGTCGCGACCGCGCCAGACGGCGTCGTTGTGCCGGCAGCGATGGCCCGCACGGGCGAAGTTGCTCACCTCGTACCAGCGATAGCCGAGGCCGGTGAGACCGGCGACGGCGCGCCGGTACACGGCCGCCTTCTCGTCGTCGCCGGGCAGCTCGGGCGCGACGGCCCCCAGACGCCCGGCATCGGTGAGCGCGACGCGCGCGGCGAGCACGCTGTCGGGCACCAGCGTGAGCTCGTAGTACGAGACGTGGTCGGGCGCGAGCCGGCCGACTGCCGCAAGCTCGGCCTCGAGCGCGGGGGCGTCCTGCCCGGGGATGCCGAAGATCAGGTCGATGCCCAGGCCTGGGGCGCGTGGGGCACCGGGCGGGCGGACCGGACGAGCGCCGCGCGGGGCTCGCCGTGCGGTCCGCCCGCCCGACGGGCCGTCACCCGGCCCGCGCCCGACGCCGGCCTCGCGCAGCAGCGCGAAGGCGGCCGCCGGGTCGGCCGCGCCGCACCGGCCGAGAGCGGCGCGCAGGCCACGGTCGAAGCTCTGCACGCCCAGCGAGACGCGCAGCCGGCGGGCCGCCGCCCAGGCGGCGAAGCGCGGCGTGACGTCGTCGGGGTTGGTCTCGACGGTGAGCTCGGCGTGCGGGGTGAGGAGCGCCTCGAGCGCCGCGAAGAGGCGCTCGAGGCGCTCCTGCCCGAGCAGCGACGGCGTGCCGCCGCCCACGAACACGCTCTCGAGGCGGCGGACGTCGAGCCGCTCGCGCTCGGCCTCCCACTCGGCGAGCAGCGCCGTCACGTAGCGGTCGAGCAGGCGCTCGCGCGCGGCGGGCGCAAGACCGGCGCCGCGCGCGTCCTTTGCCTCTCCCCCGTCGCCCCGCCCGACCGCGACCGAGTAGAACTCGCAGTAGTCGCAGCGCGCCGCGCAGAACGGCACGTGGACGTAGAGATGCCGCGGGGCGGGAGCGGCGTCCCGCCGCTCCCGCCCCGCGCCCGCCGCCCGGGCGCTCACGTTCGGTCCTTGCCCTCGACGTCGAGCTCGAGCACGGCCAGGAAGGCGTCCTGCGGCACCTCGACCACGCCGATCTGCTTCATGCGCTTCTTGCCTTCCTTCTGCTTTTCGAGCAGCTTGCGCTTGCGCGTGATGTCGCCGCCGTAGCACTTGGCGATCACGTCCTTGCGGCGCGCCTTGACGGTCTCGCGCGCCACGACGCGGGCGCCGATGGCCGCCTGGATGGCCACCTCGAAGAGCTGCCGGGGGATCTTCTGACGCAGCTTCTCGACCAGGGCCCGGCCGCGCACCGAGGCGCGCTCGCGCGGCACGATCAGCGAGAGCGCGTCGACCGGCTCGCCGGCCAGCAGGATGTCGAGCTTGACGAGGTCGCCCTCGCGGTAACCCCAGAACTCGTAGTCGAGCGAGGCATACCCGCGCGTGCGGCTCTTGAGCTGGTCGAAGAAATCGACCACGATCTCGCCGAGCGGCAGGCGATAGTGCATCTCGACGCGCTCGGGCGAGAGGTACTTCATGTCGACGAAATCGGAGCGCCGGCCCTGGCAGAGCTCCATGACGGTGCCCACGAACTCGCTGGGCAGGATGACCGAGGCCGCCACGTAGGGCTCCTCGACGTGGTCGATGCGACCGACGTCGGGCATGTCGGCCGGGTTGCGCACCGGCACCATGGCGCCGTCGGTGAGAACGACGTGGTACTCGACGTTGGGCGTCGTCGTGATCAGCTCGAGGTCGTACTCGCGCTCGAGCCGTTCGCGCACGATGTCCATGTGCAGCAGGCCGAGAAAGCCGCAGCGAAAGCCGAAGCCGAGCGCCTGCGAGGTCTCGGGCTCCCAGGACAGGGCGGCGTCGTTCAGGGTGAGCTTCTCGAGCGCGTCGCGCAGCTCGCCGAACTTGTCGCCCTCGGTCGGGAACAGGCCGCAGAAGACCATCGGGTGCACGACCTTGTAGCCGGGCAGCGCCTGCGGTGCCGGACGGCGCAGCGCCGTGATCGTGTCACCGACGCGCACGTGGGCGACGTCCTTGATGCCGGTGATGATGTAGCCGACCTCGCCGGCTTCGAGGCGCTCGAGCGGCGTCATCTCGGGGCCGAAGAAGCCGAGCTCCTCGATCTCGGCGCGCTGGCCGGTGCCCATCATCTGCACCATCTCGCGCCGCCCGAACGAGCCGTCGACCACCCGCACGTAAGCCACGACGCCGCGGTACTGGTCGTACTGCGAGTCGAAGATCAGGGCGCGCGACGGGCCGGTCGGGTCGCCGCCCGGCGGCGGCGTGCGGGCGACGATCGCCTCGAGCACCTCGGCCACGCCGGCGCCGGTCTTGGCCGACACGGCGAGGAGCTCGTCGTGCGTGGCGCCGGTGAGCTCGTGGACTTCGAGCTCGGTCTCGGCGACGTCGGAGGCCGGCAGGTCGATCTTGTTCAGCACCGGGATGATCTCGAGGTCGTTGTCGATGGCGAGATAGGCGTTGGCCACCGTCTGGGCTTCGACGCCCTGCGTGGTGTCGACGACGAGCACGGCGCTCTCGCAGGCCGCGAGCGAGCGCGAGACCTCGTAGGTGAAGTCGACGTGGCCCGGCGTGTCGATCAGGTTGAGCTGGTAGGTCTCGCCGTTGCCCGCCTTGTAGACGATGCGCACCGCCTGGGCCTTGATCGTGATGCCGCGCTCGCGCTCGAGGTCCATCTTGTCGAGGAGCTGTTCCTTCATGTCGCGCGCCGCGACCGTGCCGGTCTGCTCGAGGATGCGGTCGGCCAGAGTCGACTTGCCGTGGTCGATGTGGGCGATGATCGAGAAGTTGCGGATATGCGCGAGGTCCATGTCGCGCTAGCGTAGCAGAGCGCCACGCCCGGCCCGACGTGTGACGGCACACCCGGCCCGGCGTGTGACGCCGCGCCTGCGGACGGCGACCGGCGGGCGGCTCACGGCACGGCCTCGGTCTCGCTCGGCGGCGTGCGCAGGCCGCGGCCGCGGCGCAGCAGCAGCTTCACCACCGAGAGCTCCTCGACGTGCAGCGCCCAGGCGGCGGCCAGGAACACGAGACCGCCGCCGCCGAAGACGGCGAGGACCACGGCGAACAGGCCGGCAAGGCCGCTGTCGGCCACGCCGTGCAGCCCGTGCCAGAGGGCGAGCGAGACGGCCGCGAGAGCGGCCGAGCAGGCCAGGACCTTGGCCAGGCTGATCAGGATGCGGCGGCCGTCGACCTGGCCGATCTGGCGGCGCATCAACACGAGCAGGGCGACGAAGTTGAAGAGCGACACGATCGAGGTCGACAGCACGATGCCGCGCGCGCCGAGCGGCCTGTAGAGCGCCCAGTCGAGCAGCGCGTTCAGGCCGAGGTTGACGAGACCCACGTAGAGCGGCAGCCAGGGGCGCTGCAGGCTCTGAAAACCGCGGTTGAACATGACATTCACGTTGGCGAAGGCCATGCCCAGCGTGAAGTAGGCGAGGATCGGCGCCACCGCCGCCGTGTCGGCCGTGGCGAAGGCGCCGTGCTGGTAGATGAGCTGCACGATCGAGTGCGGCACGGCTACGAACCATGCCACGAAGGGCAGCGACACGAAGAAGATCTGCCGCACGCCGAGCGACAGCGTCTCGCGGAAGCTGTCGATGTCGTGCTCGGCCGCGTAGCGCGAGAGGGTCGGGAACAGGACGGTGCCGATCGTGATCGCGAACATGCCCTGCGGAAGCTGGTAGAGGCGGAAGGCGTAGTTGATCTCGGCGGCCGCGTGGTTGCTCACGAACTGGGCGAAGAAGAAGTCGACCAGGGCGTTGAAGTTGAGGATGCCGAGCGTGATCGTGACCGGCACCATGAGCACGAGCACGCGGCGCAGCAACGGGTCGCGCCACTCGAAGCTCACGCTCCATTTCAGATCGACGCGGCGCAGCGAGGGGATGAGCATGACGAGCTGGGCCACGGTGCCGAAGAAGGTGCCCCAGACGAGCGCGTAGATGCCGAGCGAACCGTGACCCGAGAAGAGCACGATGAAGGCGATGATCACAAGGTTCCAGACGATCGACACGACCGCCGGCATGGTGAAGCGCTCGTACGAGTAGAGCACGCCGATCACCACGCCCGAGACCGCGAAGAGCAGCACCGTGGGCAGCAGGATGCGCAGCATCTCGATGGCGAGGTGGTAGACGTAGGGCTGGTGCACGAAGTGCGGGTAGAAGACCCGCACGATGAGCGGCGCGCCCAGCACGAGCGCCAGGGTGACGACGCCGACCACGACCACCATGAAGCTGAGCAGCGACGACGCCAGGCGGTAGGCGCGCTCGCGCTCGCCTTTGGCGAACAGGCTCGTGAAGACCGGCACGAAGGCGGCGCTCACGGCGGCGTCGGCGACGAGCTGGCGGATGAGGTTGGGGATGACCGAGACTGAGGCATACGTGTTCAGGCCGACGCTCACGCCGTAGGCGTTGGCCGTGAGGATCTCACGGGCCACGCCCACCACGCGCGAGATGCCGGTGGCGGCCGCCACGATGACGGCGGCCCAGGCAAGCCTCTTCTGTCGTTCAGTCACGTGTCAGCATTCGGCGGGCCGGCGCGCCACCCTGCGGCGGGCGCCGGCGGCGACGCGCGGGACGGCCATGGGAACGCGACACGCGACGCATGACCGGGCGCGAAGGCGGGCAGAACAGCGAGTCAGTGCCGGCGCTCGACTGCGTCGTCGCCGCTCAGGCTGGCGCAGCTTCGAAGCGCGCCTAGTGTAGCAGACCGCTGCGACGGGTGTGCTTGCCGGGCTCGCGGCGGCTATGCTACCATCACACGCCGGCCGCGCGTGAGCGAGCCGGCGTCCGCGTGTCACGACGACGAAGGACCGACGTGCCAAACATCAAGCAGCAGAAGAAGCGCATGCGCCTCGCCGCCGAGCAGCGGCTGCGCAACCGTCAGGCCAAGTCGAGCATCCGCACCCTGTTCCGCAAGCTCGAGACCAGCCTGGCGGGCGACGATCAGGCCGCCACCGCGGCCGTGGCCGCCACGCTCGCGTCGCACATCGACAAGGCGGCGGCCAAGGGCGTCATCCACGCCAACAGCGCGGCCCGCAAGAAGAGCCGTGTGGCGCGTATGGTCGCCGGTCACAGCGCCTAGCCCGACACTACTGTTCCGCCCTCTGTGAGCCCGCGGCCCCGCCGCGGGCTTTCTCATGCGCGCGTCCGGAACGTGCGACGAGTCTCGAGAAGCAGGGACCGGCAAGCGGCCGGGGACGCTGCTCAGCGCGTGGCGAGCACGCGCCCCAGGGCGAGCTCGAGGCTGAACTCGGGAGTGAGCTCGCTGCCGCCGACCATGGCGGCCTGGGCGTCGGCGAGCGCCGCCAGCGCGCGCTCGAGCGTGCGGCGGTCGAAGCGCGCGCGCTGCTCGAGCAGCTTCTGCGCCGTGTAGGGCTTCACGCCCAGCGTGCCGGCGACCTCGGCCGCCGGCATCTCGGCCGGCAGGTCCATGACACTGGCGAGCTGGCCGACGTAGCGCACGAGCGAGTACAGCGTGGAGCGCGCCACCTCGCCGGCGCCCTTGCCGCCGGCTGCGTAGAGCCCCTCGAGCACGCGAAAGGCGGCGCCGGCGTCGCGCTTGCCGACGGCGTCGGTGAGCTCGTAGATGCGGGCGTCGAGGGTGGGCGAGCAGACCGCGTCGATGTCGGCCGCCGTGATCGGGCGGCCGAGCGTGTAGGCGACGAGCTTGGCGAGCTCGGTCTCGAGCAGCTCGGGATCGGCGCCGACCTGGCCGACCAGGTGGCGCGCCTCGGCTGCGCCGAGGCGCGCACCGCAGGCGCGCGCCCTTCTGCGCACCCACTCGACCACCTCGGCGTGACGCTTGGGCAGGTCGTAGCGCAGCACCTGGCCGGACTTCTCGAGCAGCTTGGTGAGGCGCTCGGTCTTGCGGAAGGTCTCGCCCACGAGCGCCAGGCAGACGCCCGGCACCGGGTCGGCGAGGTAGTCGGCGACGCGCTCGCGGTCGGCGGCCTTCCAGGCGTCGGCGGCGTTCACCAGCAAGAGGCGCGTGCCGAGCGTGAACGTGGCCGTGTCGGCGGCCTGGAGCACGTCGGCCACGCCGCGCTCGCGGCCGTCGAAGAGGCTGATGTTGAGATCGCTGCCGGTCTCGTCGAACACGCGCTTGCGCAGGCGCGCCACGCCGCGCCGCACCTTGGGCTGGTCGCTCCCGCAGATGAGGTAGGCGGGCTTGAGGCTGGCGGACTGCTGGTCGGCGGGCTCGTCCATGGGGCTGCAAGGATAGCACGGCGCGGTGCGCGAAAGCCGGTCGGTCGCTCCTTGCTGACTCGTGCCAGACAGGTGGGCTGCGCCGACCGTCGCTCCGCCCCGGTCCACCCCACCCTCGGGTTGGTCGGTGCAACGTCAGCGCTGCCCTGTTGCATGTCCCGCTTGTCAAGGGTATCTTTACAGCGTCCGTAAAGGAAACCTTTACATCTGGAAGGCGGCGACGATGACGAGCGACGGCGAGCGCGAGGTCATGGGCCTGATGCTCACGACCAACGCCGAGATGGTGGCGTCGGTCCTGCGCGGCGCCGAGGGCTCGCCGCAGCAGTCGCTCATGGCGGCGATCGCCGCGACGCGCACCCTCGACGTCGTTGTCGAGGACACCCTCCGCGCCCTGGTCCGTCGCGCCCGCGACGAAGGTCGCACCTGGGCCGAGATCGGGCAGGCGCTCAACGTCACCCGACAGGCGGCCTTCCAGCGCTTCGGCGGCGGCCAGACCCCCGACACAGGAGACGAACGATTGGAACCGATACCCGACGCCGGCGCCAAGGCGGTCAGCGTGCTCGAGACACTGTTCGCCGAGCGCTGGGACGATCTCTGGGCCACGTTCGACGAACGCGTGAGCAAGGCCGCCTCGGTCGAGGTCTTCAAGTCGGGTCTGGCGAGCGCCGAGGCCACCGCCGGACACCTCGTCGGCTTCGGCACGCCGACCTTCTCGGTCGTCGGCGACTACACCGTCGTCAACGTCCCGATCTCGGGCGAGCGCGGCGACGGCATCGGCCGCGTCTCGTTCAACGCGGACGGCCAGGTCGCCGGCTTGTTCCTGCTGCCGAGCGACGCGCCGTGACGAGCATGCGCGCCCGCGTCGCGAACAGCTTGGTCCGGAGCGTCGTCCCCTCGGCCGGGGCCCGCGCGTGAGCGACGTCCTGATCGCGAGCGGCCTGCGCCTCTCCCCCGGGCTCGTCGCGCTGCTCGGCGTGCTCGGCCTGGTGAACCTCGGTCTCATGGCGCTCGCCCTCGTCAGCCTGTTCACGCGGCCCGTCGAGGCGGTGCGCTTTCGGCGGCGCTGGCTCTGGGCGGTCGTCATCGTGGCCGTCAACTGGATCGGTCCGCTGCTCTACCTGGCCGTTGGACGGGTCGACGCGCCACTGCGCGACGACAGCGGCTCCGGCGACGTGCCGGCGGCCGAGCGGGCGCGGCGGGCGGTCGAGCTGCTCTACGGCCCGGCGGAGTCGCCGCGATGAGCGCCGCGGCGAGCCGCACGGCCGTCGAGGCGAGCCCGCCGGCCGTGGAGCTGCACGGCCTCGCCAAGCGCTACCGTCGCACCATGGCGCTCGACGGCGTCGAGCTGACCGTGCCGGCCGGCTCCATCTTCGGCTTTCTCGGGCCGAACGGCGCCGGCAAGACCACGACGCTGCGCATCCTCGGCGGCCTCGCCCGGCCCACCGCCGGCCGCGCCGTGGTGCTGGGCCACGACGTGCGCTCGGCCTCGAACCAGGTACGCTCGCTGATCGGGTTCCTGCCCGACGTGCCGGGCTTCTACCCGTGGATGACGGCGCCCGAGTTCCTGGCCTTCGCCGGCGGCCTGTTCGGGCTCGACCAGGCGACCCTGCGGGCCCGCGTGGCCGCCCTGCTCGACCTCGCCGGACTGACGGGCGTGAGCGCCCGCATCGGCACCTACTCGAGGGGTATGAAGCAGCGCCTGGGCGTGGCCCAGGCGCTGATCAACGCCCCGCGCCTGCTGCTGCTCGACGAGCCGACGAGCGCCCTCGACCCGATCGGCCGCAAGGAGGTGCTCGACATGATCGCGGCCCTTGCCGGCCGCACCACCGTGTTCTTCTCGACCCACATCCTGGCCGACGTCGAGCGCGTCTGCGACTCGATCGCCGTGCTCGACCGCGGTCGCGTGGTCGAGCAGGCCACGATCGACGACCTCAAGCGCCGTCACGGGCGCGGCCAGCGCCTGCTCGTCGAGGTCGACGACCCCGCCGCCCTCGCCTGGGCGCTACGCGACGTCCCCTGGGTGTCGCTCGTCGAGCGCAGCGGCGGCACCCTGCGCCTGACCGTGACCGACCTCGCCGCGGCCGAGCGCGCCCTGCCCGCGGTGGTCGCCGGCGCGAGCCTCGCGCTGCGCCGTCTCGAGGCCGACGAGGTCAGCCTCGAGGAGGTCTTCGTCGAGCTGGTCGGCGAGCAGCAATCGGCACCGGCAGGCGCCCAGGACGCCGGCTTCGCCGTGGCGAGCGCCGGCGCGCCCGGCGCCGCGCCCGCCCCCCCGAGCGCGGCGAGCCGCGCGCCGACCGACGGAGGTGCGGCGTGAGCGGCCCGCTGGCCACCTTTGCCGACAAGGAACGCCGCGAGACGTTCAAGACCTGGCGCCTGTGGGTCGTGCCCGGCATCCTGCTGTTCGTCGCCCTGACCTCGCCGGTGCTCACCCGGCTCACGCCCGAGATCATCAAAGCGACGACCGGCTCGCAGCACGGCATCGTCATCCACGTGCCGACCCCGACGGCGCGCGACTCATACGAGCAGTTCATGGGCAACCTGGCCCAGCTCGTGATACTGGCAGTCATCATCGCCGGCGCCGCCACCATCTCGGCCGAGCGACGCGCCGGTACGGCCGTGCTCGTGCTCACCAAGCCGATCTCGCGCGCCGGCTTTGTGCTCGTCAAGGCGGCCGCCCAGCTCGTGCTGCTGGTCGGCGCGACCGTGGTAGCCGCCGCCGTCTGCGTCGTGGCGACCGTCGTGCTGTTCGGCTCAGCGGACATCGGGGCGTTCGTCGAGACGACCGCCCTGTGGCTCGTCTTCGCCGCCATGATCCTCATGCTGATGGTGCTGCTGTCGGCCGCCCTGCGCGGCCAGGCGCAGGCGATCGGCGCCGGCATCGCCCTGTGGATCGGCCTGTTCTTCTTCACCGGCATCCCGCTGCTGCGCGACCACAGCCCGGCGGGGCTGATCGTCGCCAACGACGCGGCCCTGCGCGGCCGGCCGGCCGCGCTGCTCTGGCCGCTCGTGACCACGGCGCTGACCGGCGTCGCTCTGCTGGCCGGCGCCGTCTGGGCGTTTCGACGCCGCGAGCTCTGACGCGGGCCGAGCGGCGGCCGAACGGCGGCCGAACGGCGGGCCGGCCCCGGCCGGCCGCGGAACGGCCGCGAAACGGCGGCCCGTTGCCAGCCGAACGGCGAGCCGCTCGGCCTGGTCCAGCGCCCCTTCTCCACCTCGTTCACGGCGATCGCGCTGCAGCGCGCGGCGTCGCGCTACGCGCCTCGGAGACGACCAGGCCACCGGGCTCGGCGGTGAAGGTGACGTCGCCGCAGCGGTCGGTGCGCAGCAGCGGCAGGTGGTGCGCCGCGACGAGGGCGAGCATCTGCGGCGTGGGGTGACCGAAACGGTTGGGACCGACCGAGACGAGCGTGAGGCGCGGCGCGAGCTCGGCGATGAGGCGGTCGTCGAGGCCGCCGACCGAGCCGTGATGGGGCAGCTCGACGATCGCGATGTGACCCAGGTTCAGCGGCTCGAGCGCCTCGGCTTCGGCGTCGCCGGGCAGCAGGATGGCGTCGCCGTCGAGCGTGACGACCACGACGAGCGCGCAGTCGTTCTCGCTTTGATTGTCGGTGCCGCCGCTCTGCCCAGTCGGCACGACCGCCAGGCGACCGTCGCAGATGGGGATCGACAGGCGCGTGGTCAAAAAGCGCACCGGCACCCGCGCGGCGCGCAGCTCGGCCACGACACGGTCGAGGGCCGGCGAGTCGACGACCGGGAGCGGCACAAGGGCGCAGGTCACCGGGATCTGGCCGAGCACGTCGGACAGGCCGGCGGTGTGGTCGGCGTGGCCGTGCGACAGCACGAGCAGGTCGATGCGCCGCACGCCGTGGCGCCGCAGGCAGGCGCAGAGCGGCTTGGGGCCGGCGTCGATCAGGACGGTCGGACCGCCGGGCTCTTGCAGCAGGGCGGCGGCGCCCTCGCCCACGCTCAGCACGGTGAGCGTGGGCAGGCCCGGCGCCGCCGCCGGCGCTGGCGTGACGACCAGGGCGAGCGCCAGCAGCGCGAGCAGGGCCGCGATCAGACGCCGGCGATGGGCGCTGGCGAAGCGCGCCGGCGGCACGCCGGCGCGCTTCGCCAGCGCCGCGACGACGCAGAGCGCCGGCACGAGGACCGCCGCAAGCACGAGGCCGAAGGTGAGCCCGTGCCAACGGTAGACGGCAAACGACGGCCGAGCGAACGCCACGGCGACCGTGAGCAGAAAGCCGGTGAACAGGCCAGCCACCACGTTGAGCGGCGCCGACAGGCCGGACCACACGAAGCCCACGAAGACGCTGAGCATGCCGAGGAACATGATCGGCCCGAGCACGAAACCGCCGGCGATGTTGGCCGGCACCGCGACGAGCGAGGTCTGGCCGAAGGTCGCCATGGAGACCGGCGCGGTCGACAGGCTCGCGGCCGTGGTGATCGCGGCGGGCTCGCCGAAGGCCTTCGGCAGGAACGACAGCAGCCGCGTGAGCGGCCGGGCGAGCAGCAGCAACCCGGCGACCGCGGCGAACGAGAGCTGGAAGCTCACGTCGAAGACGACCGCGGGGCTGCGCGTCAGCATGTAGGCGGCCGGCACGAGCCAGAGGAACCAGCCGTCGGTGGGCCGCGAGGCGAGGTCGGCGAGCAGGGCGACGACGCCCGACACCCCGGCCCGCACGATCGACGGTGTGGCGCCGGTGACGATCACGTACAGCACGACCGCCGGGATCAGGATGGTGGAGCGCAGGCGGCGCGGCACGCCGGCCAGGGTGAGCACGAACGTGCCCATGCTGCAGAGCAGCACGACGTTCTCGCCCGACACGGCCAGGATGTGCATGAGGCCGCTGCGCTGCATGGCGGTGACCTGGTCGGCCGGCACGGCCTGCTGGTCGCCGAGCACCATGGCCTCGAGCACCTCGCGCACCGGCGAGCGCAGGCCGGTGCGGATATGACGCCGGGCGGCGAGGCGCAGCCGGTCGACGAGCCCGGCGAGACCGCCACGCCGACCGACGAGATGCAGCGAGGCGAGCGGCGCGGCGAGCACGACGTGCTCGCCGCGCCGCGCCAGGTAGCGCCGGTAGTCGAACTCGCCCGCCTGGGGAGCCGGCGGCGACTCGACGCGGACGGCCGGCAGGCTCAGCAGCGAGCCCTCGACGAGCGGCCCGAGCGACGTGAACGTGGGCCCGCCGCCGGCGCCCAGGTCGAGCGTGAGCGGCGCGCGCTCGGCCACCCGCCGCCCCCCGACCGCGGTGACCATGACCTCGAAGGTGACGCGGTCGGCGCCGCTCTTGGGCAGCGTGAGCGCCGTGGCGCGCAGCGCTTCGGCGTGCCCGGCGTACGCCGCGAGCGCGCTGCGCGCCTGCGCGTCGAGGCGGGCGCCGCCGACGGTCAGACCCGCGACCACGAACAGCGGCGCCAGCGCGACGACGCCGGCCGCCCGCAGCCAGGTGGTCGAAGACCCGGTGACAGCGACCCGCAGCCGCGCAGCCACGGCGTCGGCGTCTGTCGGCGCGCCGTCGGCGACCGCCGCGGCGTCGGCGACGACCGGCGCCGTGCAGGCGACCGCCGGCGCTGCGTCGGCGACCGTCAGCGCGTCGCGCGTGTGCCCGGGCGCGGCAGGCGGCGCCGGCGCGAGGCGCCACAACGCCCAGACGGCGGCCAGGCCGGCCAGCGCCAGCGCCCAGGCGGCGGACGGTCGCCAGGCGAGCGCGGCGGTGAGGCCCGCCAGGTAGGCGGCCAGCAGCAGATGGACGCCCGGCGGTGCGCGCATGAGTACAGCTACCGGGCCGGCGCCAACGCCGGGGCGGCGACCCTGCCCACCGCGCTACACGGTGACGAGCGGCTGCAGGTCGGCGAACTTGGCGTCGCCGATGCCCGACACGTTCTTGAGGTCGTCGACGCTCTTGAAGCCGCCGTTGGCCGTGCGGTAGTCGATGATCTTCTGGGCGGTGGCCGGGCCGACGCCGGGCAGGGCGTCGAGTTGCTCGAGGGTGGCGGTGTTGAGGTCGACAGGCGCCGTCGCCGACCCCGTGCCGCCGGCCGACCCCGTGGCGCCGGCGCCGGTCGTCGCCCCGGCGACGACCGGCGCCCCCTTTTGAGGGACGACGACCTGCTCGCCGTCGGTGAGCCGCGCCGCCAGGTTGACGCCCTGCAGCTCGGCCTTGGCGGCCGCGCCGCCGGCGGCTTCGAGGAGATCGGCCACGCGGGCGTCGGCGCCCAGGTGGTAGACGCCGGGCCGCCGCACGGCGCCGCACACGTACACGACGACCTCGGCCGGGGTGGCGGTCGCGCTCGGCGACCACGAAGCGGCCGGCGCCGACGAGGCGAGCGCGAGCACGCCCTGGCCGCTCGGCGAGGCACCCGCGTGGGTGGCCAGCAGATAGCGCGCGCCCAGCCCGGCGACCACCAGGGCGAGGGCGACGTACACGTAGGCCTGACGGCGCGAGATGTCCACGAGATGCCTCCGGGCTGGGTCGGGCGACGGGTCCGCCAGGAGGGTACGTCCGCCGACCGGCGCGACGCAGCAGCGTCCGGTCGCGAGGCGGTTGGCATTGACCCGGCGCGCGGTGGACGACCGCGCCCCGACCCGGGTTCCTACACCGCGCCGACGACGCCCGCTTCGAGCCGGACCCGCGTCGTGGCGGGCAGCTCGACGCCGAACGCCAGCCGAGCGGCGCGGACCATCGCCGCCGGGTCGCCCGTCGTGAAGAAGCGGTCGGCCGGGGCGAGGACGGCCGCTTCGCGCCGCTCGGTCGCGGCACGATCGGCTCGGCCCTCGGCGCTCGACCCCAGGGCATACCAGCCGAGTACCACGCGCTCGAGGGTCTCCGTCGCGGGGTCGATCAGGCGGGCGGCGCCGGCCAGCGTGCGCAAGCGCTCGGCGGCCGCCGCGTAGTGCGTGCAGCCGAGCACCAGCGCATCGACGCCGGCGAGCGGCGCCACGATGGCGGCGGACTCCTCCGCAAAGGCCGGCGAGGCGCCGAGGCCGGCCTCGATAAGGGCTGACAGCGGCTGCGCGACGCGCTGGCGCACGGCGAGGCCGGCCGCGCGCAGCGGACGGGCGTAGCAGCCCGAACGCACGGTGCGCCGGCCACCGATCACCCCCACCTCCCGCACCCCGGCCGCGAGCGTCGCCGCGACGCCGCCGTCGATCACCCCGCAGACCCGCTCAAGGCCGAGCCGCTCGAGCCCGGACACCGGCAGCACCGTGCTCATGGCGTTGCACGCCACGACCAGGCGCGAGGCGCCGGCGCCGGCCAGCCAGGCGGCGGCCAGGGCCAGCCGCCGCCGCAGCGCCGGACCGGCCATCAGGCCATACGGCTCGCAGCCGGTGTCGGACAGGTAGACGACCGGCACGTCGGCCGCTCGTGCCCTGAACGCCCGGTAGAAACCGAGCCCGCCGACGCCCCAGTCCAGGACGGCGAGGCTCACGGCTCGACCTTCACGGCGGCGGCGGCGCTCACGCACGACCGACCGCCCGGCACCGCCGCCGCCACGTGATCCGCCGACCGCTCGACGCCCGGCCTCATCTGCCCGGCTCCGGCGTCCTTGACCGCGGCGAAGGCGACGACCTTGGCCGCCGCCCCGACGCTCAGCACCTCGAGGCGCGCGCCGAGGCGGGCCGCGAGCTGCTCGTACCGCTCCAGCGGCAGCAGCGGGTAGCGCCGCTCCATGGCCTGCCAGGCGGGCTCACGCACCAGGGCGCGCAGGCCGGCAGCGAAGCCGGGATGGGTCAGGTGCTGCACGATCACGGCCGCCCTGTCGACCGCAAAGCGGGGCAGCTCGGCCGGGCGCACGGGCGACGCCACCATGTCGACGCAGAGAAAGCGGCCGCCCGACACGAGCAGGCGCATGACCTCGGCGGTCGCGCCGTCCCCGTCGAGGTAGTGGAGCGACAGGCACGACACGATGAGGTCGAACGAGGCGTCGGGAAGCGAGGTGTGAGCGCCGTCGCCGCGCGCGAAACGCAGCTTCTCGAGGCTCGGCCGCGCCGCCTGCGCCGCGGCGATCATCTCCGCGGAGACGTCGATCCCCAGCCCGCGTCCGACCCTGCCGGCGATCGCACGCAGCAGCGCGCCGGGACCGCAGCCCAGGTCGAGCACGGCCAGCTCGCGGCCCGCCGGCAGATGCCGCTCGAGCCAGCGCCACTCGGCGCGCCGCACGCGCACGTCGGCAAAGACGCGGGCGTAGCGTGCGGCGACGCGGTCGTAGGCAGCCTCGTCGTCGGCCGCCTCGGGCGGGCCCGCGCACGGTCGCTCGTCGCCGCCTGTGGCGCGCCGCTCGCCGGGGTCTCGCGCGGCGCCGGACGCGGCGCCGGCGGCACGAACGCTGCAGTCTTGCCCGCCGGCGACACGAACTCCGGCGTGTCGCGCGGCGCCGGACGCCGGCCGCGGCGACTCGAGCAGGGCCGCCGCCCGGCGCCGCGCCTCGTGACGTGCGAAGCGGGCGGCGAAGTCGGCCACCACGCGATAGGTCTCACGCGGCCGGGCGCCGCCCGGCACGACGAGGGTCTGGTAGCGATAGCTCTGGCGGTCGAAGTAGGCGGTGGTGCGGTCGGGATGGCGCAGCAGAAAGCGCTCCATGGCGCGGAAGTACGGAGTGTTGCGCAGCGCCGTGGCAAGCCGGACGTCGACCGACAGGAGCGGCAGCGCGCAGAGCGGCTCGAGCGAAGCGGCGAGCTCGCGCGCCGGCAGCTCCGGCGTGGCGATGACCGTGGCGGCGACCGCGACGCCGCGCTGCCGGCACGCCTCGAGCGCCTCGTCGACGGTCGCCTGGTCGAACCGCTTGTCGAGCCGCTCCTCGGCGCCGCCGTAGCCGGCGTCGAGGCCGACCGAGAGCACCCGCAGCCCGGCCGCGACGAGCTCCTCGAGCAGGCCGCGGCGCTCGGCGGCGACGACGTCGGCCGCACGCACGAAGCCGGCGATCGGCAGACCCGCGAGACCGCGTGCGGCCAGCTCGCGGTAGACCGCCGCGACGTGCTCGAGCTCCATGTTCGGCGAGAGCGCGAACACGGCGTCGGCGGCGCGCTCGCCGGCGAGCCAGGCGATCTCGTCGGCCACGTCGGCCGGCTCGCGACGCAGCACCGTGGCGCTGTCGTTGCGATACTCCACCGGCGACTGGCAGAAGGCGCAGCCGTGCCGGCAGCCCGTGCCGAAGAGCACGACCGCCGTGCGATACGGCGGCGGCAGAGGCGCCGGGAACCGCTGCTCGCGCTCCAGGTAGCCCGACAGCGGGTGGTTGCAGGACGCCGCCTCGTGCAGCGCGGGGCCGTCGATACCGACGAGGTCGTCGCGCGGACCGAGCGGCTCGACGCGGTCCACCAGGCCGCGCTCGTCGACATGGACGCGGCCGGACAGGTCGGCCGGCCGCGAGCCCGACAGGAGGGCAGCGCACAGCGCCACGAGCGGCGCCACCCCGTCGCCGGCGAGCGCGTGGTCGATCGCGACGAAGGGGAACCGGTCGCCGGGCTGCAGCAGGCTCGTCTGCTTGCCGCCTACGACGGTGACGGTGTGCGGCGAGCGCCGCTTGACGCGCCAGGCCAGGCGGCTCACCTGGTTGACCAGGAGGTCGATCTCGGAGAACGCCACGACGTCGGGACGCGCCGCCGCGCAGGCGGCCACGAAGGCCTCGTCTTCGGAGGTGTCGAACAGGTGCCAGACGCTCGGCTCGACCTGGTCGCCCAGGCGCTGCGTGAGACGCTGCGCCAGCAGCTTGGCGGCGATCGGCTCCCACGTGTGGCGGGACTCCTCGGCGACCGGCTGACGACCGGCCAGGACCGCCCGCGGCGGGTGCGGCCTGACGAGCCAGATGCGAAGCGCCTTCACGGACATCGCCCTCCGCGACGCCGGCCCGTGGCGCCCCGCGGGCGCCCGGCAGTCAGCGCACGACGAAGTTGACGAGCTTGCCGGGCACGTAGATCTCTTTGACGACCTGCTTGCCGGCGAGGAAGCGGCCGGTGTTGTGGGCGGCGCGCGCCTGCGACAGCACGTCGTCGCGCGCCGCGCCCGCCGCGACCTCGAGCCGGTCGCGCAGCTTGCCGTTGACCTGCACGATGACGGTCACGACCTCGTCGGCGGCGAGGGCCTCGTCCCAGACCGGCCAGGCCGCGTCGAGCGCGGAGTCGTCGTGGCCGAGGCGCAGCCAGAGCTCGGCCGCGAGGTGCGGCGTCATCGGCGCCAGCAGCAGCGTGAAGGTCTCGGCCAGGTCGCGCCACACGGCGGCCGCGACGGCGGCGCGCCGCTCGGACCAGACCTCGAGCACGTCGTTCAGCGACTCCATCAGCGCCGCCACCGCGGTGTTGAAGCGAAAGCCGTCGATGTCGCCGGTCACCTTGCGCACGGCCTTATGACGGATGCGGAGCAGCTTTCGTTCATCGCCGGCGCCGTCGCCGTCGGCCGCGACGCCGCTCGGGTCGGCAGCCGCGGCGCCCGCCGCGGCGGTCGCGGCGCCGCCGGCGGCGGAGGCGCCGCCGCCCTCGAGTCCGGCCACGCCGAGCGCGAAGCTCCAGAAGCGCGTGAGAAAGCGCAGGCAGCCCTGCACGCCGCGGTCGTTCCAGGCGACCGACTGCTCGAAGGGCGCGATGAACAGCTCGTACAGGCGCAGGCTGTCGGCGCCGTAGCGCTCGACGACGCTGTCGGGGGTCACCACGTTGCCCTTCGACTTGCTCATCTTCGAGCCGTCCTCGGCAAGGATCAGTCCCTGGTTGCGAAGCGTCGCGTACGGCTCGTCGAAGTCGACGTAGCCGGCGTCGCGCGCCACCTTGCAGAAGAAGCGCGCGTAGAGCAGGTGCATGACGGCGTGCTCGGCGCCGCCCACGTACAGGTCGACGGGCAGCCAGTGGGCCACCTTGTCATGGTCGAAGGCGGCCGTGTCGTCGTGCGGCGAAGCGTACCGGAAGTGGTACCACGACGAGCAGGCGAAGGTGTCCATGGTGTCGGTCTCGCGGCGCGCCGGGCCGCCGCAGCGCGGGCAGGTGGTGTGCACGAACTCGGGGTCTCGAGCGAGCGGCGACTGGCCGTCGTCGGTCGGCTTGTAGTCGGCCAGCTCGGGCAGCAGCACCGGGAGCTGCTCGGCCGGCACCGGCACCACGCCGCAGGCGTCGCAGTAGACCATCGGGATGGGCACGCCCCAGTAGCGCTGGCGGCTGATGAGCCAGTCGCGCAGCTTGAAGTTGACCTTCGGGCGGGCGAGGCCGCGCTCGGCGAGTCGGGCGACGATCGCCGCGAAGGCCTCGCCCGGCGCCGCCAGGCCGTCGAACTCGCCCGAGTTCACCATGACGCCGTCGCCGGTGTAGGCCTCGGCGAGCGCGCCCTGAGCGCCCGTCGGCGGCGCGATCACCTCGACGATCGGCAGCTCGAAGCGTGTGGCGAAGGCGAAGTCGCGCTCGTCGTGCGCCGGCACCGCCATGATCGCGCCGGTGCCGTAGCCCATCAGCACGTAGTCGCTGATCCAGATCGGGATCTGCTCGCCGTTCACCGGGTTCACGGCGCAGGCGCCGGTGGACACGCCGGTCTTCTCCTTCTCGGTGGAGAGGCGCTCGATCTCGCTCTCGCGGCGCGCCTGGTCCTGATAGGCGACGACCGCGGCGCGCTGCTCGTCGCTCACGAGCTCGGCCACCAGCGGATGCTCGGGGGCGAGCACCATGTACGTGGCGCCGAACAGCGTGTCGGGGCGCGTGGTGAAGACGGTAAGCGGCTCGTCGCGCCCCGGCAGGCCGAAGTCGACCTCGGCGCCCTCGGAGCGCCCGATCCAGTTGGCCTGCTGCAGCTTGATCGGCTCGGGCCAGTCGATCGTGCCGAGGTCGTCGAGCAGCTCTTGGGCGTAATCGGTGATGCGCAGGTACCACTGCTCGAGATCGACCTTTGTGACCTCGGTGCCGCAGCGCCAGCAGCGTCCGTCGTGGACCTGCTCGTTGGCGAGGATCGTCTTGTCGACCGGGCACCACCACTGCTGGCCGGTGCCGCGGTAGGCCAGGCCACGCTCGTACATGAGCAGGAAGAACCACTGGGTCCAGCGGTAGTAGTCGGGCTTGCAGCTCGTGATCTCACGCGACCAGTCGAACGACAGGCCGATCAGGTCCATCTGGCGGTGGTAGTTGGCGATGTTGCGCTCGGTCGTGACGCGCGGGCTCACGCCCATCTTGATGGCGTAGTTCTCGGCCGGCAAGCCGAAGGCGTCCCAGCCCATCGGGTGCAGCACGTTGTAGCCGCGCATGCGGTGATAGCGCGACACCATGTCGGTCGGCACGTAGTTGCGGCAGTGGCCCACCGACAGGCCGTCGCCCGAAGGGTACGGAAAGAAGTCGAGGCAGTAGAACTTGGGCCGGTCCGACTCGTCGGGGGTGCGGTAGGCGTCGGCCGCACGCCAGACGCGCTGCCAGCGCTGCTCGATCTCGTGCGGGTCGTAGCGGTCGTCCACGCTGCCTCGTTCCTTTGTGCCGGTGGCGGGGTACCAGTGCTCTGGGTGCGGATGCGGGCACGCCCAGGCGTTCCCCATCCGGACGCCTAGTATACCGGGCGGGCGGGCGTGCCACGCGTACACGGGGCACCGCGCGCGAGCCCACGACGGTCGCCGGGCGCAGGCGGGCAGGCTGTGTTGCGGGCCGAGGGCCCGATGGTATACTCAACGACCGCCGGCCCCGGGCCGGCGACCCTCGGTGGGGGTATAGCTCAGCTGGGAGAGCGTCTGGCTGGCAGCCAGAAGGTCAGCGGTTCGAGCCCGCTTACCTCCACCAACGCCCTCATTTCGAGGGCAGTCCGTCCTGCCAGGCGGCCACCGCGCTCGACCCCGCCGGTCGTCGCCCGTTCCGTCTCTGCGCATGACACGACGGCTGCTCCCATGACCCGTCCGCTCCTTCCGGCCACGCGGTGCGTTCGTGACTCCGCGGCTGCCCCGGCCTCAGCCTGACGAGCGCTTGACCGCGGCGCGTCGACCGGCTAGTGTGTGAGCGCTCACTCACAGGAGATTCGCGTGTCGGTTATCTCCACCAGCGGGCTCACACGGCGTTTCGGCGACGTCGTCGCGCTGCGCGACCTCGACCTCGAGATCGAGGGTGGCGGCGTGATCGGTCTCGTGGGCCCCAACGGCTCTGGCAAGTCCACCCTGATCCGCCTGCTGCTGGGCCTCATCAGACCGACGTCCGGCTCAGCCACGGTCTTCGGCGCGCCCATCTCGCACCCGCTGGCTTACGCGGCACGCGTCGGGGCGCTCGTCGAAGGGCCCGCGTTCGTACCGACGCTCTCGGCGCGCACCAACCTGCGCTCGCTGGCGCGGCTCCGTGGCATCCCCAACGCTCGCGTCGAGGAAGTGCTCGAGGTCGTCGGTCTCGCCGACCGCAGCAAAGAGCCAGCGAAGCGCTTCTCGCTGGGCATGAAGCAGCGGCTGGGGATCGCCGCCGCGCTCCTGCCCGACCCCGAGCTCCTGGTGCTCGACGAGCCCACCAACGGACTCGACCCGGCGGGGATCGTCGAGATGCGGACCCTCCTGCGGTGCCTCGGCGACGAGGGCCGCACGGTGGTCGTCTCGTCACACCTCCTGAGCGAGATTGAGGCGGCCTGCGACGCACTGACGGTCATCCGCTCCGGCGTGCTGCTGTTCTGCGGAGCGGTGAGCGAGCTGGTCGCGCGCGCAGGCGGCTGCATCGAGGCCCAGCCGGAGCACGTCGCCGACCTCGCCCGCCTCGCCGAGCTCCTCGCGTCGCACGGCTGGGCCGTCTCGGTGCGTGAGGCCGACGTGCTCGTGGATGCCCCGGCCGCGCAGGCAGCCGACGTCAACCGCGCAGCCGCGGCGGCCGGCGTGACGCTGTCCGCCCTGCGATCCCGCAACGCCAGCCTCGAGGACGTCTTCCTGAGCATGACCGCCGCACCGCAGGAGGCTCCGGCATGATGCGCGTCATCCGCAGCGAGCTGACCCGCCTGACCAGCCCCTGGCTGCTCCTGGGTGGCATCGGCCTCATGGCGCTGTTCGGCGTGCTCGCGACGATCGTCGTCTTCGTCACGGCGGGCAGCGGCTCGGCCACGCTGCCCGGCACGCAGGGCATCACTGTCGCGATGCTGCAGGCGCCCGATGGCATGTTCGCTGGTCTGCAGACCTTCGCCGGCATGCTCGGCATCGTCGCCCTGGTCGTGTGGGCCATGTCGGCGACCACCGACGTGTCGAGCGGGCTGATCCGCCTGCTCGTCCAGGCAGAGCCGCGGCGCCTGCTCCTGCTCGGCGGCAAGATCGTGGCCCTCGTCGCGTTCACCTGCGCGGCCTCGCTGGTCGCGACCGTCATGGTCCTGCCCATGGTGCAGGGACTCGCCAAGTCGGCCGGTGTCTCCACCGCCGCCTGGCAGCCCCATCTGCTGCACACGATGGTCAGCGGTTACGTCCACCTTACCCTCTGCGTCCTGCTCTGGGGCGTCGTCGGGCTCTGTGTCGGCATGCTGACGCGCAGCACCGGCATCTCGATCGCCATCGGGATCGGCTATCTGCTGCTCTTCGAAGGGGCGCTCACCATGCTCCTGGGCGGCGCGCAGAAGTGGCTCCCCGGGATCGTGTTCAAGGCCATCGCCTCGGGCGGGAGCGCGGACATGACCTTCACGACCGCCCTGCTGCTGGGCGCCGCCTACGCCCTCGTCGCCCTCGCTGTCGCGGCCGTTGCGTTCGGACGGCGCGACATCACGGCATGAGCTCGCCATGAACCGGGCGCGGCCGACGGAGGAGGGCCGATGACCACCGCCGAGTCGCGCGGCGCCGCGACGCGCCAGGCATTGATGGACGCCGCGTCTCGCGTCTTCGAGCAGCGCGGCTTCGCGCGCGCGACGACGAGGGAGATCGCCGCCGCGGCGGGGGTCGCCGAAGGCACGATCTACCGGCACTTCGCCGACAAGCACGCCCTCTTTCGTGAGGTGTTCTTCGCCGCCGTGGGCAGCATGGGGGACGACCTCCGACGGTTCCCCGAACGCGCCGGCGGCGGCACGGTGCGCGGCAACCTGGAGTACCTGTTCGGGCTGCTCGGCACCCTGCAGGAGCGCTCGGCGCCGCTGCTCGCCTCCATGTCGGCCGATCCGGAGCTGGCGAACAGCTTCGCCGCCCACATCGCCGACCACGCCCTCGAGGGCTTCGACCTCTCGGCCCCGATGCTCCCGGTGGCGGCGTACATCAGCGCCGAGCAGCGGCTGGGCAGGATACGAGCGGACATCGACGCCGCAGAGGCCGCCGCCGTCGTCGTGGCGCTGCCGTTCGCCACAGCCACCGAACGCGCCCTCAGCGCACGCCCCTCCACCTCCGGCGGCTCGGCAGAGCCGCAAGGCTTTCCGTCGCCGGCCGCCGCGGCGCTCGATATCCTCGCCCAGGGCCTGACGCCGCTCAGGACGAGAGGACCGGCGAGCGGTCAGCCGGCAGAGACGCCCGGAGGGGCGGCGCCGTGATCGCGCCACCATCGGACTTGGAGCCGCAGGAGCTCCAGCACCGCCGCGCTCAGTCGATCGGCTCGACGCCCGCTGCCCTGGCCCGCTCGACGTTGTCCTTCATCGCCTGGAGCTGCTCGGGTGGATGGCCCCGCCAGGTCGTGCACTCCCCCACCACCCGCAGCGGCTGCCGCGTGCGGAACGACTTCGTCGGGTTGCCCGGGAACTTCTGGTCGGTCAGGTTGGGATCGTCCATGACCGGGCCACTCGGATCGACCACGTAGACCCTGCCGCGCCCGTCGCCGAGCGAAAGCTCGGCGCCCCAGACGGCGGCATCGAGCGTACCCGTCAGGTAGACGTAAGCGATCACCCGATCCGCCCGCCCGAAGTTGGGGGCGTGGCCGGGCTCGATCAGGTCGCCCACCTTCAGGTCGGCCTTGGTGCCGTGGTAGAAGCGTCCCACGCCGGTGCCGCGACAGGCCGAGCAGGGGCGCCCATCCACGCTGCCCTGTCCGTCGCACGCCGGACAGGGGCGCGACACGACGAACGGCGCCTGCTCGGCGGCGGTCTCGTCGGGCCCGGGCTTCACGTCGTCATCCGCTGCCATCGTCTCGCTCCCGTCGTGCGGTCGCCACCGGCTCGCCCACTGTCGTGCCGTGGTCGGCGGCTCGCTCCTGTCCCCCTCCTGCCCCTTCTTGCTCCGGCCGCCGCTGGCGGCGGTCCGGCGCAAGCGGGGCAGGCTCGAGCCTACTCTCCCCGCGCGGCCGGCGCGCCTACCGGCCCGCCGTGCCGGCGTCGGCGCCGGCGTCGGCGGCAAGCGGACCGACCGGCGCCGACTCACCCCGCCGCGCGAGCCACAGCCCGACGACGATCGACAGCAGCGTGCCGCCGCCGGTGATCGCCCAGTAGGTCGCCCGGGGCGTGCCGTCCGGCACGAGCCAGAAGAAGGCGACGACGGCGAACACGACGCCCGCCTGGCAGAGCAGCGCGCAGAGCCAGGCGCCGGCCCGGCAGCCCGGCACGCGGTAGGGGCGCGGCGCCTCGGACCGTCTGGCCTGCAGCAGCAGGAAGGCCGGGAACATCACCAGGTAGGGCAGCAGGAAGATGATCGAGCTCAGCGCGAAGATCGTCCAGAACACCGACTCCTTGCTGGCGAAGAGCGAGTAGTTGAGCACCGCGATCGCGGTCGCCACCACGCCGAAGAGCAGAAAGGCGTAGTCGGGCGTGCGGAAGCGCTGGTTCACATGACCGAACACGCCGGGCGCCCTCTTGTCGAGACCGGTCGCGGCCATGCTGTGGTTGGCGCCGATCGACCAGGTCACCATGTTGCCGAAGAAGGTGAAGAGCAGCACGACCATCAGGGCCTGGTAGAGCCAGTGAAAACCGCCGAGCACGCTGGCGAAAGCGAGCTTCATGGCGTCGGCGATGCCGGTCACGATGCTCAGGTCGTGCAGCTTGAGGCTGGCGAGGATGCCGAAGGTGGCGAGCAGGTAGGCGCCCAGCAGGACGGCGCCCGACAGCAGGATCATCTTGGGCACGTCGCGCCGGGGCTCCTTCATGGCCGCGCCCGCCGAGTTCATGAGCTCGAAGCCCATGAAGCTGTAGATGATGATCGGCAGAAAGCCCCAGTTCGTGCCGAACGACGGCTTCCACTGACCAGCCGCGAACGAGTTGGCGGTACCGTGCTTGACGGCGTAGGCGATGCCGACGGCGCCGATGCCGACCATCACGGTCATCTTGGCGGCGGCGCTCGCGTTGTTCACCCACTTGCTCCACGAGACCGGCATGATGCCGATCAGCACGATCACCCAGATGAGCGCCACGACCACGATCTCGGCGTCGGTCTGGCTCATGCTCGGCCAGAACACGACCGACAGGGTGCCGGCAAAGAGCACGAAGACCGAGGGCGCCTAGAAGGGCTGGCCGATCCAGTAGAGGAACGCGGTGAGCGTCGCCAGACGCTCGCCGAAGGCTTCGCGCACCCACACATAGATGCCGCCCTCCTGCGGCCAGGCCGCTCCCAGCTCGGCCGTGATGAAGCCGTAGGGGATGAAGAACACGATGCCGAGCAGCACCCAGAGCGTGAGGCCCTGCACGCCGATCGCGGCCGAGGTGGCGACCGTGTCGAGGACGAGCATCGCCGAGACGGCGAAGAGCGTCATCGACACGAGGCCGAACGTCTTGGGCTGCTGGTCGAGGGTGATGCGGCCGGCCGCCGCGCCCGGCACTCCGGTGGCCGCCATCACGACCCCTTCCCGCACGGCTCGAGCGGCGCCGCGAACGGGCCCGCCGGCACCTGCTGGGTGATGCAGCCCAGGCCGCCGCCGCCGAAGGCCGAGAGCTCGCTCGGCAGGCCGACCGGCTCGCGGCCCACGAGCTCGCCCAGGCACCGGTGCGCCTCGTCCTCCCCGGGCGCCCCGGTGAGCGGCAGCAGGACGGCACCCGACACGAAGACCATGTTCACGTAGGGCGCCGGCATGAGCTTGCCGGCGCCGGGGCCGGTCACGCCGTCCAGGCCGGAGCCCACGCCCTGCACGTAGGGTAGCGTCTCCAGGATGACCACCTCGAGCCGGCGTCCGGCCGCGTCGGTGGTGTCGCGCAGCACGGCGAGGTTCTCCTGCAGGCGGGCGTAGTTTGGGTTGTCGGGCGGGCAGCTCTGGGCGACGACCACGCCCGGCGCGACGAACTGGGCAACGTCGTCGACGTGGCCCGAGGTCGAGTAGGGGCCGGAGTCCTCGACGAGGCCGTAGGGCAGCCAGACGACCTTCTCGACGCCGAGCCACTCGCGCAGCAGGCGCTCGTTGTCGGCCCTGCTCAGGCCGAGGTTGCGGTTGTGCAGCAGGCACTGCTCGGTGGTCAGCAGCGTGCCCTCGCCGTCGGTGTTGAAGGCGCCGCCCTCGAGCACGAAGGGCGCCTCGTAGCAGCGCACGCCCCAGGCCGCGGCGATGCCGGCCGGCACGGCCGCGTCCCTGGCGTACGGCGTGAACTGCTCGTTCCAGCCGTCGAAGCGAAAACGCACCAAGGCGACCTCGCCCTTGTCGTCGCACACGAAGATCGGGCCGTTGTCGCGGATCCAGGAGTCGTCGAGCGGCAGGCAGAGCAGCTCGATCGCGCCGTCCGCCGCCACCGTCCCGGCCGCGAGGCCGAGCGCGCGCCGCGCCTCGTCTTGCTGGGCGGGGTCGACCACCACGGTCGCCGGCTCGAACCGCGCGATGCCGCGGGCCACCTGCGCCCACTCGCGCCGGGCATCTTCCATGAGCGGCCCGAACAGGTCGGTGCGGCAGGGCCACGACATGAGGGTGCGGCGGTGCGCGCCGAAGCGCGCCGGCAGGCGGTAGCCGTCGGCGCGCGGCGTCGCGCCGGCGCCCGCGCTCTCCTTCACCGGACTGGACTGCGAGTGGACCGCCGTCATGAGTGCCCCTCCCGTTTCGAATGGCATTCTAGAACCTGATTCGAAACCTACGTCGCACAGGGGCCGCACGTCAACTGCGTGAAGGAGAGCGCAATCGCGGGCGGCCGCAGCGCGGTCAGGTGACGGCCGCGACGCCGGCCGCGGGCGACGCCAGTCCGAGGCGCGCGCTCGCCACCTCGAAGGCCACCTGGGCGGCGCGCCGCGTGTCGAGCGCGGGCGTGTCCTGCAGGACGTGGAGGCTGAGGCCGTCGAGCAGCGCGAGAAACTCCTCGGCGAAGCGCCGCGCGTCGACCGCGACGAACTCACCGCGCTCGCTGCCGTACCGCACGACCGCGGCCAGGTCGTCGGCCCAGCGCGCGTTCAGCTCGGCGGTCACCGCGCCGACCTCGGGGTCTTCGGCACCCAGGGCCCAGACCTGCAGCCACAGCAACCACTCGGGCTGCCTCTCACCGACCGGCAGGTAGATCGCGATGAAACGCCGCAGCCGCGCGACCGCCTCGGCCAGCTCCGGCAGCTCGCGGGCGCGGCGCGCGGCCAGGCGGTCGTCGCTCCAGCGCAGCGTCTCGAGCAGCAGCAGCTTCTTGGAGCGGTAGTAGTAGAGGATGTGGCCCGGGCTCATGCCGACCCGGCGGCTCACGTCCTCCATGCGCAGGCCGGCCATGCCGCGCTCGGCGATCGCGTCCATCGCAGCGGCCAGCACGCGCTCGTTGGGCCTCTCCTGCGCCACCCTCACTCCCCGTCGATCGACCCCGGCCTCGAGGACGCCACCGCCGCCGAGCGGCATCTGCGACCTCCACGGACCGCCGTCATGCGCCATGTCGACGAGCATGGTACGTCGACCCGGCGCCGGCGTCGACGCGACGACCGCCCCGGCCGGCGCAGCCGCCCGAGCGGAACGCGCCGGTCGGCCCGCTCGGCGTGGTAGCATCTGCGCGGGGATGGAGTCCCCCATTGAACGCCTCGCCCGAGGCTGATGGCTCCTGTGGCAGTCAAAGCGCCCCCACAGGGCCCGCAACGGAGGACTTCTCGTGCAGCAACTCTTCACGATCGCCGCGCTCTGGCTCGCCCTGGCCGTGGTCGCCGCGGTCATCGCCTACCGCCTGAAGATCGCCATCGCACTGGTCGAGATCTGCGTCGGCGTCGCCGTGGCCGCCGTCGCCACCCACTTCGGCTTCTTCCATCGCCTGGGCTCCGACCAGCAGTGGCTCCAGTTCCTGGCCTCGACCGGCGCCGTGCTGCTCACCTTCCTGGCCGGCGCCGAGCTCGACCCGGCCAGCATCCGCGGCAAGCTGCCCGAGGTCACGATCGTCGGCCTCGTCGGCTTTGCCGCGCCCTTCCTGGTGTGCGCCGCCGTGACCCACTGGCTGCTCGGCTGGGGCGGCCAGGCGAGCCTGCTCGCGGGCGTCGCCCTCTCCACGACCTCGATGGCCGTCGTGTACTCGGTCATGCTCGAGACCGGCTTCAACCGCACCGACTTCGGCAAGGGCATCCTCGGCGCGTGCTTCGTCAACGACCTCGGCACGGTGATCGCGCTCGGCCTGCTCTTCGCGCCGTTCACCTACCGGACGGGCGTCTTCATCGCGGTCACGGTCGGCGCGGTGGCCGCCCTGCCCTTCGCGATCGGCTATCTGACCCGCACCTACGGCCACCGCACGGCGGCGATCCGCACCAAGCTCATCATGATCGTGCTGCTCGGCCTCGGCGCGCTCGCCTACTGGGCCGGCAGCGAGGCCGTGCTGCCGGCCTACATCGTCGGCATCGTGCTGGCCGGCGGTGCCGCCCAGGACCACCACTGGATCAGGCGGCTGCGCACGCTAACGGTCGGCTTTCTCACCCCCTTCTACTTCTTGCGCGCCGGCATGCTGGTGAGCGCGAGCGCCATCGTCGCCGCGCCGCTCGTGGTGCTGGTGCTGTTCGCCGCGAAGGTGGGCGCCAAGATCTTCGGCCTGTCGCCGGTCATCGGCCGCTTTCGTCGCGAGCGCAACGAGCGCTGGTACTACACGCTGATGATGTCGACGGGCCTGACGTTCGGCACGATCTCGGCGCTCTACGGCCTGACGCACGGCATCGTCACGCAGCGCCAGTACTCGTACCTCGTGGCCGTCGTGATCGGCACCGCCGTGATCCCCACGCTGATCGCGAGCGTCGCCTTCGTACCCCGCCACCTGCTGGCGCGAGCGGAGCCCGAGGCCGCGCCGGCCACAGCGCGGGAGACGGGCGAGGGCGCCGCGGCAGCGCCCGCCGCAGCCGCGGCGGCCCTGGGCGGAGCGGTCATGCGCGCCCTGCGCGAGATCGACGCGCCCTTCATAGATGAGCGCCTGCTCACCGCGGCGCTCGAGGAGATCGACCTCGAAGAAGAGCAGGTCGAGGAGGTCGCCGACGAGGGGTAGCCCGGCGCAGCCTCCTACAGGAACCCGCGCAGCCGCTGGGCGGCCACGTTGGCGAGCTGGAGCTCGATCGGATGGCCGAAGGCGCGGCGCCGCCAGCGCAGCCGGGCGGCGCCGTTCAGCGCCCGGTAGGCGGTCCTGAACGCCGGGCCGTGCTCGGCCACGCGCGAGGCCGGCAGGAACGCGTAACGCGTGACGGCCGACACCGCCCGCAGCCACTCGACGTACTCCCGGCTGTGCCACGGCGGCTCGAAGTGGAAGACCTCGATCGCACCCCAGGCCTCGAGGCTCTGCGGCGGCGTGAACTCGGCCGGCAGGGCCGCCAGCAGCGGGCTCGGGAACGGCGTGTAGAGGAAGACGCCGTAGTGCTGCGTGCGCGGGTTCACGCGGCCCATCTCGTCCATCAGGTCGAAGGTCTCCCCCATGTCGGCGCGCGTCTCGCCGGGCAGGCCCGAGAGCCACGACGCGAAGGGGTCGATCGCCGGCGCGTGTTCGGCCAGGAGCGCGACCGACTGGACGATCTGGTCGCGCGTGACGTCCTTGCAGACGAAACGCTGCATGGTCGCGGCGCCGCTCTCGCCACCGAAGTCGAGCTCGCGGCAGCCGGCGTGCTGCAGGAGCGCCAGGAAGCCGCCGTCGTAGCCGGCCAGATAGTCGAAGCGGCAGTTGGCCCGCCAGGCGGCGCGCACGTCGCCGGCGAGCAGGCCCTCGCAGATGCCCTCGACCCGCGACCGGCTGACGAAGAAGTTGTCGTCGACGGGATCGACGACGCGAACGTGGGGAAAGCGCGCGAGCAGCGCCCGTACCTCGGCGACCACCCGCTCCGGGTGCTTGCCGCGCCAGCGGCGCTTGTTGAAGCCGGTGTTGTAGCAGAAACCGCAGCGGCTCGGACAGCCGCGGCTGGTCTGCAGGTGGGCGCGCCCGGCGCGCAGCGTCGGGTAGCGGCCAAGGTCGAGCAGCTCCCAGGGCGGTTCGAGCGGCAGGTCGTCGAGGTCGACGAGAGTGGCGTCGGGCGTGCTCGTGACCCGCCCGTCGCGCACGAAAGTGAGGCCGGCGACGTCGTCGAGCGGCGCGCGCTCGGCGAGCCGGTCGGCGAGCGGACCGACGACGGTCTCGGCCTCGCCGCGCACGACCACGTCGACCGCCGGGCTCGCCGCAGTCTGCTCGGGCAGCAGGGTCGGGTGCACGCCACCCCAGACAAGCGGCGACCCGGGTCGCTCGGCGCGCACACGCCCAGCGACCTGCAGGCCGTAGCGGATCTGCGGGCCGCTCATGCAGGTGATGCCGACGAACACGGGGTCGCCGAGCGGGAACGTGCGCCAGTCGCTCAGGCGGGTGTCGACGATGCGCGGGCGATAGCCGGCGGCCCGCAGCGCGGCGGCGACGTGCAGAAGCTGGAGCGGCACCTGCGGATCGGGCGCCCGCAGCCTGCCGGGAAAGACGAGCAGCACCTCGCGCCGGCCGCTGCCGGGTCCCTGCTCGTGCGCCACCTGCGCCTCCTCGCCACCGTTTGCCGCCGCACGGGCCGATCTGCCGCAGTGTACGACCGCCGAAACGCTCCCAGCCTCGATTCGCGGACACCGGACCCACGCGTGCCTGAACGGTCCGCCGCACTTGAACAGTCTCGCGGCGTTGACTGCGCACTATCATCAGGCGGAAGTGACGGCAGGGCGGCGGGCGCCGCCCCCGGGGCCGTCGGGGCGACACCAGGGGGTCGCATGGCGCGCGTGGCACTCGTGTTTCCTTACTTTCGCACGAGGTCGGCGACCGAGATGCTGTTCCCGCCGCTCGGCGTGGCCGCGCTCGCCGCGCAGCTGCGCCGGCGCGGGGTCGAGACCAGGGTCTTCGACTGCACCTTCTCGACGCTCGAGCGGCTGCGCGCCGAGCTTGCCGCCTATCGTCCCGACATCGTCGGCGTCTCGTCGATGGTCAGCCTGACGCGCTCGACGTTCGCGGTCGCCGACCTCGTGCGCGCCGAGCTGCCCGACGCCCTGCTCGTGGCGGGCGGCCCCCTGCCCACCGTGTTCCCCCGCCGCTTCAGCGCGCGCTTCGACGCGGTGTTCCGGGGCGAGGCCGACCTGAGCTTTCCGCGGTTCTGCGCCGACTGGCCGGCGACCCGTCCGGCGGCGGAGTCGCTCGGCTCGCCCCTGGCCGGCTACGACGGTCTCTTCGTGCCCGACCACGGCCGTCCCGTCGACAACCCGAGCGTGCATCACAGTGAGGCCGAGTTGCGCGGCTTCCCCGCGCCCGACCGCCGCGACTTCGACCACGCCGCCTACCAGGCCGAGTGGCTGCGCAGGACCGGCGTGCGCACGACCTCGCTCGTCGCCACCCTGGGCTGTCCCTTCGCCTGCGACTTCTGCTCCAAGCCGGTCTTCGGCGACGTCGTGCGCCGCCGTCACATCGACGCCGTCCTGGCCGAGGTCGACGGCCTGCGCGCGCTGGGGTACGACGGCCTCTGGATCGCCGACGACACCTTCACCCTGAGCCGCTCGTACCTCGAGGAGTTCTGCCGGGGCATGCGCGGCCGCGGCATGAGCTGGTCGTGCCTGTCGCGCGCCGAGGGCCTCGCGCCCGACACCGTGCGCCTCATGAAGCAGACCGGCTGCCGGCGGGTCTATCTGGGTCTCGAGTCGGGCAGCCCGGCGACCCTCGAGCTCATGAACAAGCGGGTCACCGTCGCCGACGGCGAGCGCGCGGTGCGGCTGTACCGGGCGGCGGGCATCGAGGTCGCCGCCTTCTTCATCGTGGGCTATCCGGGCGAGACGCGCGCGGCCATCGAGCAGACGTTCGCCCTGGCGCTGCGCCTGCCGCTCGACGAGATCTCGTTCAACGTGCCCTACCCGCTGCCGGGCTCGGCCCTGTTCGCGCGCCTCGGCGGCCCCGACGACGGCCGCGACTGGCGCGAGGAGAACGACATCACCTTCGTCTTTCGCTCCGAGTTCGACCAGGCCTGGCTGCGGCGGCGCGTGGCCGAGACCATGGCCGCCTTCGCCGCCCGGCGCCGACGCCGTCGGCCGCGGGTGCCGGCGCAGCCGGCCATGGGGCTGAGCGACGTCGCCGGCCCAGTCGCGTGAGACGCGAGAGCCCAGCGGTGTCGCGACGACTCGAGGAACGCGCTGCCTAGGGGACGTGCCGCAGCAGGGCGTCGGTGGGTGCGGCGAAGGCCCGCAGCACGAGCGGCGCGGCGCGCCCGAGCCGGCGGCCGATCACGTGCTCGACCTGGCCCTTCGCGATCGCCGCGCGGACCACGACGGCCGGCGTGCCGGCGTCGAACACCAGGCTGTGATCGCCGAGCAGGCCGCCGCGCTGGCGCCACTCTCGCACGGGCCGGCCGACGCGGCCGGCAAGGCGGGTGCCGGGCAGCGGGTAGGGCATGCTCAGGCCGACGTAGTCGAGCGGCAGCGACCTGGCGAGACGCAGCGTGTCGAGCACGGTGTCGCCGCTCTCACCGGGGTAGAAGACGATGAAGAAGGCGCCCACCTTCAGGCCGGCGCGCCGGGCCGCGGCGACCGCGCGCCGTCCCTGGGCCACCGTGATGCGCTTGTCCATGAGCCGCAGCACCGCATCGTTGCCCGACTCGAGGCCGAAGAAGATAGTGTCGCAGCCGGCGGCCCGCAGCGCGCCGGCGACCTCGTCGTCGACCGTGTCGGCGCGGCCGAGGCACTCCCACGCGAAGCGCAGGCCACGGCGGGCGATCTCGTCGCAGATCGCCCGCACGCGGTCGCGACCGAGCGTGAAGACGTCGTCGGCGAAAGCGATGCGCTCGTAACCCAGCGCGAGCGCCTGTTCCACCTCGTCGACCACCCTCGCCGGCGAGTGCTCGCGGAACGTCTGTCCGAACACGACGTTGCTGCAGAACTCGCAGGCAAAGGGGCAGCCGCGCGTGGTCATCACGGTCGTGACGGCGGCGCCGCCGTGTGCCCGCGCCGCGGCGATGTAGGCGGGGTTGGGCAGCAGGTCGCGGGCCGGCGGCGGCAGCTCGTCGAGGTCGGGCAGCAGGCGGCGGGCCGATGGGGCCGGCGAAGAGCCGGCGGCCGCGGGAGCGGGCGTGGCGGGCGCGCCACGCGGCACGCCCACCCGGGTCACGACGCCGGGCACACCGGCTGGGTCGCGGCCGGCCGCGACGGCGTTCACGAGCTCGCACATGGTCGCCTCGCCCTCACCGCGTACGACCGCGTCGAAGCGGGTGAGAAAGCGCGCCGGTTCGCAGGTGGGCAGGGGCCCGCCGGCCACGAGCAGGTCGCAGCAGCCGCGCAGCCGCTCGGCGAACCAGAGGGCGGCGGGCGCGAGCGTGGCGAGCACCGATACGCCCACGACGCTCGCGCCCGCCTCACGCGCCCTGGCGAGCGCCTCGTCGCGGTCGAGGAACGTGCAGTCGAGCAGGTCGACTTCGTGGCCCGCGTCGCGCAGGGCGGCGGCGACGTACGCCGTGCCGAGCGGCGGAAACCGAAAGCGCGAGCGGTCCCGGCGCGGACGGAAGTACGGGTAGATCAACAGGACCGAGGTCACGCCGGACCTCTACGACCGGAGAGGCTGCCCTGCCGCGCAGGTCCGTCGAGATTCTCCGGCAGCCGCTCCACGGTGATCCGGTAGCGCACGTGGCCGAGCGCAGGCGGCACCGAGTAGCCGAAGCCCGCCCAGGCCAGGCGTCGGCCGACCAGCTCGCGACCGCGGTACAGGCGGGCGCCGTCCGCCGCGGCGGCCCAAAAGGCGACACGGCCGGCCCCGACGAACGCAGCCCGCGGCGCCCCCACGAGGTCCCACGTCGCGGCGACCGGCAGGTCGCGGAGCACGCCGCCGTCTTCGACGTACCGGTCGAAGCAGCGGGCGCCCTGCTCGTTCATGGCTACCGCCTCGTCGACCTCGGTGACGAGGCCGGTGAGGTCGAGGTCGACGGTGAGCAGGCCGGCCGACGGGTCGACCTCCCAGGCGACCACGACCGTGCCGGCGGCGGCCGTGCGCTCGTACGCCGTCCTCCAGCCCAGGCCGGCCCGCAGCATGCTCGACACCGCGGTGAGCGGGCCGCGCAGCGCCGGCGCACGCCGATGGAGGGCGGCCAGGGCATCCTTCGCACGATACACGCCACGCTGCCCCACGAGCCCACCGCCCGCGCCGCAGAGCCGCTCGACGAGGTCGAGGGTGTACTCGGCGACGAGGCGCGGGTGGGCTCCGGCGCGCCGCTCGATCACCTTGAACGTGCCCGCGAAGACGGTCTCGTGGCCGCGCCTGACGACCGGCACGCCGAACCCCACCCCCTCCTCCGACCGATCGACGCCGCGGTCGAGCAGCAGCAGGCCCCGGCGCAGCCGCGCGGTCGGGTACGAGGCGCCGGCCTCTGGTCCGGCGGGCGGCGCACCCGCGCCGCCCGCCGATCCCGGTTCGCCGGCAAGCGCCAGCGAGAGCCCGTCGCCGATGGGAGCCGACCAGCTCACGCCGCGGCCTCGCGCGGCCTCGGCGCGTGGACGGCCGTGACCTGCGGGCGCCGCAGACAGCGCCAGACGACCCACCAGCCGACCGCCTGCCAGGCGACGACGATGGCCGCGCGCGCCACGAGGGTCTCCTGGCCGTACCGCCCGACGTCTGCAAGCAGGCGTCCCATGAGGCCCGGCCACGACAGCCAGAGGAGCTGCAACGGCGCCGCGTTCAGCACCGCGAAGGCGAACGGCAGCGCCCAGGCGGCCATGAGGGTGCGCCGGTCGAGCGCGCCCAGGAAGGTGAGCACGGTGATGAACGCGAGGGGCTCGACGGTGTTGGGCTCGGCCACCCAGGCGCGTGTGAGCAGAACGACGAGCACGAGGGCGCAGCCCTTTTCGAGCAGGTCGGCCAGGTCGCCCTCGCCGCGCCGCAGCATGAGCGCAGCGACTGCAAGAGCCGGCACCCAGGCCAGGCCGAGCAGCCACCAGCGGCCCTCCATGAGCGCCGGGTCGCGGAAGAGCCGCACGACGGTCATGAACGACAGGCCGCCGCGACTCACGAAGTGGGCGTTCAGGCGCTGGGTGAAGGGCGCCCGGCTCCAGCCGAAGACGAAGAAGGGCGCCACGTAGAGCAGCAGCGTGGCGCCCAGCCAGAGCGCGCCGTAGCGCGCCGCGCGACCGAGCCGCGGCCGCAGGCGGGCCGCCTCGCTGGGCGCGGCGCCACCGCCGAAGACAAGCCAGGCGAGGGCCGCGATCACAAGGGGCAGAGCGGTCGGTTTGACGCAGACCGCGAGCGCGAGCAGGAGCGCCGAGACGCCGGGACGGCGCCGCGCGAGCAGCCAGAGCGCCGCGAGCGACAGAACGGCGACGATGGCGTCGATCTCGCCCCACCCGGCTCCGACGAGCAGCACGAGCGGGTTCAGGAGCAGGAAGGTCCAGGCGCGCCGCGCCGCCTCTGCGGCGCCGTGCCGGCGCAGCATGGCTGCCACCAGGCAAGCGAGGCCGACGTCGGCGGCGATCACCGGCAGCTTGATCGCCAGGCCGTAGACGAGCAGCGACCCGCCGAGCGCCGCGACGCCGCGCTCGATCAGACCGAGCGCGAGCGGCCAGGGCGGCGGATATCCGATCGTGCCGCCCGCGGCGAAGCCGACGTGATGGAACACGACGGTGAGGTCGCGCGCGACGTACGGGTCGTACCCGTGAGCCACCAGGTAGCCGGTGGCCAGGAACACCCGCGTGTCGTAGGAGTGACCCAGAAGCAGCCCCGCCGCGAGCTGCAGGGCGACGCTCGCGGCGAGCACTCGCCGGTCGTACCCGCCCCCGGCCGGCCCGTCCACCGTCGCCGCCCGCCTAGCGCAGGCCGACGCCGTAGGCGGTGACGTAGAGGACCACACCGGCGACAGCCGCGCCGAGGTAGAGCCCGTAGGCGGTCCGCATGAACGGCCGGAAGACCCGAAAGCGCAGCGATGGCGGCAGGATCCTGCCGGCGGCCAGCACCACGTAGACGCCGAAGACGGCGGCAACGGCACCGATCACCGCGTGCACGGTGTCGACGGCGTAGGTCGTCTGGCCGAGGTGCGAGGGGATCTCGGGCAGCACGTTGCGCACGAGCGACGCGACCATGCGGACGGCGACGAGGGAGACGGCGACCACCGCTCCGGTCTGCACGAGCGCGTGTGCGGTGTAACGACGCGTCGCCGCGAGGTACCAGCCGGCGGTCAGGGCCACCGCGCTTGCGATGATCACGAAGAGCGTGAAGCGCGCGCCGGCGGGCGGCGGGACGGTCGCGACGCGCGCGGCGGCCGCGCCGAGCGAGGCAAGCGCCGCGCTCACCGCTCCATCCCCGGCCGTCCACGTCGTCTGCCGCCTGCACAGGGTGTGCTCATGCCGCCTCCTTGACTCGAGTCGCCGCGTCACGGCGCGGCGGCCACCTCTCGTGCGTCCTCAGACTGTAGCGGCCGGCCCGCTCCCCCGCCAAGGGCGGCGCCGTTTCGATGCTGCGGCCGCGGGTCCGCGCCCGTCCGCGGCGTTTAGGCACGAAACGCCATGGCCATAACCGTGACATCGGCGAGCCCCGCCGGACACGGGTCCGGCACCGGAGCCGGCCCGCCGGATGTGCAGGTCACTGGGGGCGAGAAGGGGAGCGAATGGACGACAGGCCACAGTTCGGCGTCGAGCTTGTACGCGTCGGCGACGAAGTCGCGATCGTCGCTCTGCAGGGCGAGGTCGACATCTACTCGGCGCCGCAGTTCAAGGAAGTCATGATCCAGAGCATCGACGAAGGCGCGAAGCACATCGTCGTCGACCTGGCGGCCGTGACGTTCATCGACTCGACCGCGCTCGGCGTGCTCGTGAGCGGCGCCAAGCGTGTGCGCCCCCAGAACGGCACCCTCGACATCGTCTGCCACGACGACAACATCACGCGGATCTTCGAGATCACGGGGCTCGACCGCATCTTCGGCATCTACCCGACCCGTGAGAAGGCACTCGAGAGCACGACGGTCTAGCAGAGGCGTCAGCGCCGGCTCGTTTTCCGGCACACGAGCGACAAGGGGTGTTCTGGCATGGAGTATCGGACCACCAGAGGACTGAGAGGACGCCGACTGTCGGTGCAGGTCGACGACATGTCAAAGAGCAAGCAGTACGGCGGCGGCCGGGTCTGCTCGGTGGCGGGTTGCGAGACGCGCCTTTCCACGTACAACCCCTCGACCATCTGCGCGCTGCACAGCGGCGGCTGGAAGGACGAGCTCAAGCGCCCCTCGCGCAAGCAGCGTCCGCGCGAGGAGATGACCCGCTACTGCAGCTACGAGCCGTGCAGCCGTGAGTTCGTGACGAGCAACCCCGCCAAGAAGTACTGCAGCGACGCCTGCCGCATGAAGGCCTTCCAGGCCCGTGCGGTCGCGGCCCGCCAGGCCGAGCTCGACCAGGCCCTGGCGCGGCGCGCGAGCTAGGCTGGTCTACGAGAGCGCCGCGACGCGCGACGCGTCGCCGAGCGGCGTCGCCGCGAAGGGTGGCGGAATGACCGGGTCGCCGCCGGCGAGGGCTTCGAGGGCCGCCTCGAGCGACTCGAAGACGGGCACCACGTTGGGCAGCCCGACCAGCGCGATCGTGCGGCGCACATACCCCGCCGGCCGCGTGATCAGCAGCTCCCGCCGGTGCCGGTGCAGGCGCACCACGAGCGACACCACGAGCCCCACGAACGATGAGTCGACGAGCTCGACCTGAGCCAGGTCGAGGACGAGGTCGCGGGTCTTGAAGAAGAACGGCCCGAGGTGACGCCGCAGAAAGCGCTCGATCTCGGGCACGTTGTCGAGGTCGAACTCGCCGGAGAGCGTGAGCACCGGCACCTCGCCGGCCCCCGCGAAGCTGAGCTGCAGGCCGCCGCTGCCGCCGGCCAGCGACACGGTGCGACACGATGACTGGCCGCGGTCCTTCGGCCGAGCGCTCACGGCGACCCCCCTCAGGTCGGATGTCTGCCTCGTGACCCCGGCGCCCGCAGCAGGCCCCCTGGCCTCCGGCCGGCGCCGCCCCCCGGACCGGCGGCGAGGCGCCCGCCGGACCCGGGTCGACGATGTCGAGGGGCGAAGCCTAGGACGCCCGGCAGAGCTTGTAAAGGCGCCGGTGGCCGCTTTCGACGCGTGCCGGGCTCATTCTCTGCACGAGCCTGAAGACGCGGCCTCACAGGCTCGACCTCGACCGCCGCGCGAGGGTGAGACGCGTCGAGACCTCGGCGGTATCGCGCGGGCCTGCGGATGCGCCCGCCGGCGCACGACGAAGGGGGCGACCGAGCAAGCGAAGGAGGGCGGCCGAGACGATGGTGAGCGCGAAGAAGGGCGGGTCAGGCGCTCTCGCCGGCCTTGGCGGCCAGCTTGCGATAGCGCGGCTCACGCTCCTTGAGCAGCGTGAGGACCGGGCTGGCGATGAAGATCGACGAATAGGCGCCCGAGGCCACGCCGACGAGCAGCGCGAAGGCGAAGTCCTTGAGGGTCGAGCCGCCGAAGAGCAGCAGGCAGACGACCGGGATCAGGGTCATGAGGGTGGTGTTGATCGAGCGCGTCAGGGTCTCCCAGATCGAGCGGTTGACCATGTCGCCGTAGCTCGAGCGCGTCATCTTGGGCCCGTTCTCGCGGATGCGGTCGAAGACGATGACCGTGTCGTAGAGCGAGTAGCCGAGGATCGTGAGCACCGCCGCGATCGTGCCGGTCGTGACCTCGCGGCCGGTCAGCGAGTAGATGCCGATCACCACGAGCAGGTCGTGGAACTCGGCGGCGATCGCGCCGATCGCGAACTTCCAGGCGAAGCGCAGCGAGACGTAGATGAGGATGAGGATCAGGGCGATGACGATCGCCTTGTACGATGACGAGATCACCTCGCGGCCGAAGGTCGCCCCCACCGTGTTGATGTTCCAGTCGGTGCCGCCCGAGCCGGTTGGGGCGATCTCGAACGACTTGTCGAGCGCACCCTTGAGGGCGAGCTGCCGGTCGGCCGACAGCGTGCGGGTCGATATCTGAAACTCGGCGTGGCCGCCGCTCGCCTTGATCTGCTGCACGACGGCGTCGCTGTAGCCCTGGGCCGAGACGACGCTGCGCACCTGACTGGTCGAGGCGGGCTTGACGAAGCTCACCTGGATGCGGGTGCCGGCCTTGAACTCGAGGCCGTAGTTGAAACCGCGCGCCGGATCGCCGCCGCCTCGCACGAACATCGAGATCAGGCCGATCGCGATGATGGTGCCGGAGATCGTGAACCACAGGTACTTGTGGCTCATGTAGTCGAACGAGTAGATGCGGCGGAACCAGTTCATCGCCTACTTCTTCTTCTTTCGCGAGGTGGAGCGACGCCGCGGGCGGTTGCCGGAGCCGGCGCGCGGCGTGGCGGCGTCGGTCTGCAGGACGCCGGCGGGGCTCGAGGCGCCGGGCGAGGCCGGGCGGCGCCGCGGGCGCCGCCCGGCCTCGCCCTCGTCGACCACCACGTGGATGTCGTCAGCCTTGACGCCCATGAAGGCGGGCCGGTTGAAGAAGGTGAAGTCGGCGAGCAGCCCGAGCAGGGCGCGGGTGGCCAGCACGGCGGTGAACATGCTGACGAGCACACCGAGGATCAGCGTGAAGGCGAAGCCCTTGGGCTGCGCCGTGGCGAACTCGAACAGCACGGCGGCGGTCAGCAGGGTGAGCACGTTGGCGTCGAGGATGGTGCGAAAGCCGCGGGCGTAGCCCGAGTTCACGGCCGAGCGCACGGTGCGCCCACGGCGCACCTCTTCCTTGATGCGTTCGAAGATGACCACATTGGCGTCGGCCGCCACCCCGATCGTGAGGATCATGCCGGCGATGCCGGGCAGCGTGAGCGTGACCGGGATGGCGTTGAACAGGCCCCAGAGCAGGACGCCGTAGATGATCAGCGCGACGTCGGCGACCAGGCCGAGGAACCGGTAGTAGAAGATCATGTACAGCAGGATCAGGCCGAGCCCCGCGATGCCGGCGATGAGCGCCTCGTGCAGCGAGTCCTTGCCCAGGGTGGCCGAGACCTCCTGGCTTTCGATCTGCGTGAGGTTGACCGGGAGGGCGCCGGTGTTGATCACGAGGGCGAGGTCCTTGGCCTCCTGCACCGTGAAGCTGCCGTCGATCTCGGCGTTGCCGCCCTGGATACCGCCCGGGTTCTCCTTGTAGTCGACGTAGGGGTCGGACTCCATCTGATTGTCGAGCACGATGGCGAACGTCTGGTTCTGTCCGGTGATCGTGCCCTCGGTGGCGAGATCGCGCGTGATGGTGCCGAACCGCTTGCCGCCGGCGCTCGTGAAGTTGATCAGCACGTTCGGCACGTTGCTCGAGCGGAACGACTGCGTCGATTTCTTGATCGCGCTGCCGGTCATGGCCGGCGGCAGCGTGTAGACGAAGTACTGCGGGGTCGTGTTGCCGAACACGCCCTTGGCCGCCTCGACGACGAAGTACCTGGTCGAGGCCTGCCCCTTGGCGAGCTTGTCGAGCTCGGCCTTGGCGCCCTTGGGCAGGGCGAACTGGGGCGCCGTCTCGGCCTTGCTGACCGCCTGCGCCACGCTGGGATACGGCCCGCTGACGCGCTGCTTGTAGTCGACGAAGAACTGGAGCTGGGCGGTCTTGCCGATCACGCTCAATGCCGTGTCGACGTCCTTGATGCCGGGCAGCGCCACCGAGATCTGGTCGGAGCCCTGCTGCTGTACCTGGGCCTCGGTGACGCCGAGCGAGTTGACGCGCCGGTCGATGATGCCGACGGTCTGGGTCATCTGCTGCGGCGTGACCGTACCGCCGGCACGCAGGCTGGCCTTGTAGATGATCTCGAGACCGCCCTGCAGGTCGAGCCCGAGGTGGGTCTTCTTGCCGGGCGGATAGATGTACAGCACCGACGCGACGAGCAGCGCCGCCACGACGAGCAGGATGAGGATGTTTCTCTGCTTGTGGTTTTTCATGCGAGTAGGGCCGGGCCCACGGCGGGCCCGCCAAGCGCAACAGCATAGAGAATCGCTGGTCTCATTGCAATCGGGCCGCGACCGGGCCCCGCTGATAGTTTACCTGCAAAAGAGCACTTTCATCTGAGAGCGGCCGCGGCCGCTCACGCGGCGCGCGGGGGCTGCGCGACGCGCGCCGGCACACCGTTCGCCGGAACGACTCGGTCGGCGCGCGGACGTATGACGTGCAGCCTCGGACAGGTACTTCGGCGGCGGACCTCAGCGGTCCTTCAGGAAGCTCGGGATGTCGAGCACGTCGTCGCTCACCTCGAACGACGGCTTGGGCTCGGCGCCGAACACACCGGGGGTGGCCTCGGCCTTCTGCACCGGGCGCTGGGCGGCCCCGCGCGGGCCGTCGAAGCCGGTCGCGATGACGGTGACCCGGACCTCGTCGCCGAGCGACGGGTCGACGACGGCGCCGAAGATGATGTTGCAGTCGGCGTCGGCCGCGCTCGAGATGATCTCGGCAGCCTCGTTGACCTCGAACAGGCCCAGGTCGCCGCCGCCGGTGATGTTCAGCAGGATGCCCATCGCGCCCTCGACGCTCGCCTCGAGCAGGGGCGAGCTGATCGCCGCCTTGGCGGCCTCGACGGCGCGGTTCTCGCCGCTCGCCACGCCGATCCCCATGAGGGCCGAGCCGGCGTCGCGCATGACGGTGCGCACGTCGGCGAAGTCGAGGTTGATCAGACCGGGCACGGTGATCAGGTCGGTGATGCCCTGCACGCCCTGGCGCAGCACGTCGTCGGCGACCTTGAAGGCGTCGATGATCGAGGTGCGCCGCTCGACCACCTGCAGCAGCCGGTCGTTGGGGATGATGATGAGGGTGTCGACCTTCTCGCGCAGCTCGCGGATGCCGTCTTCGGCCTGGCGGGCGCGGCGCTTGCCCTCGAACATGAACGGCCGGGTGACGACGCCCACGGTGAGGGCGCCGAGCTCCTTCGCGAGCTCGGCGATGACGGGCGCCGCGCCCGTGCCCGTGCCGCCGCCCTTGCCGGCCGTCACGAAGACCATGTCGGCGCCCTTGATGGCGTCGCGCAGCTCGTCCTTGCTCTCGACGGCGGCCTGATAGCCGATGTCGGGGTTGGCCCCCGCCCCCAGGCCCCTCGTGATCTTGCTGCCGATGTGGATCTTCACGTCCGCGTCGCACATCTGCAGCGCCTGGGCGTCGGTGTTGACCGCGATGAACTCGACGCCGCGCAGGCCGGCATCGACCATGCGGTTGACGGCGTTGGTGCCGCCGCCGCCCACGCCGACGACCTTGATGACCGCGAGGTAGTTGCCTGAAGACTCGATCATAGGGCCTGACCCTCCTGTTGAACTCGAGACTTATCTCTGGTCGGCGACCACCGTCGAGCGGCCCCTGAGACTTGTTGAAAACTTGTGGACCATCGCCCTTAAAAGACCCTGTTTGCTCGCACTTTTATGCTCACAAACCCTTGACGGCGACATGAGACCACGCCACGTTCGTAGCATATGGGCCGGTCGCTCGGAGTGTCAAACAGCGAGCGCCCCCTGCCGGGCTCGCGGCATCGCTCCCATTGCTCCAGCGCCGACCGCCCGACGGCCACCCGACGACCACCGCCGGCCACGAGAGCGCGGCGGGAGGCGGTTCTCAGGGCTTGCTCGTCGGGGAGCCGCTGGGCTTGCTCGTCGGGGTCGTGCCGGTCGAGCCGCCCGTGCCGGTCGTCGTGGTCTGCTGGGTGGTCGTGGTCCCCGACTGGGTGCTCGGCGCCGGCAGCAGGGGCGCCCCGAGCGGGCGGTCGGGCACCGAGACGTCGACGAAGGTACAGGTGACGCGTTTGGCGCGATAGCGCGCCAGGACGGCCTGCAGGGCCAGCAACTTGGCGCTCAGCCGGCTCGCGTCGCCAAACTCGACGACGGGCCCGCCCGAGATCGCGACCTTCACGCTGGTGTCGGTGGCCGCAGCCCCCAGGGCCTTGCGTCGCAGCGTGTGCGGCAGGGCGGCCAGCACGCGCAGCGCGGCGAGCGTCTGCGAGTCGGCGACCGTAGCGCCGACCGTGAGGCGCGTCGTGGTGACCACGACCGGCAGGCCGCGCGTGCCGTGCGGCAGCACCACGCCGGCGGCGGGCCGCGGCAGGGCCGTCACCGCGGGCGCGGGCGACGGGGAGGCGCGCCCGCTGGGCGAGGCGCCGGGCGAGGGCGGGGCGCCGGGCGAGGGCGATCCCGTGGCCGTCGCAGTGGCACCCGGCGAGGGTGACGAGGCGACGGAGAGGGCGGTCGATGAGGGTGTCGGCGTGCCCGGCCGCTCGACACCCGCGGCCAGCACCCGTCCCTGGCCGGCCACCACGAACCAGCCGTCGCTCGCCAGCACGAGGGCCGCGGGCACGTACTCGCTCATGCGCACCTTGAGGGTGCCGGGAAAGTCGCGGTCGATCGTCACGTCGGCCACGTAGGGAAAGGCCGCCAGAGCGGCCCGCACACGCGCCGTGTCGATGCGGAAGAGGTTCACGCCGACCAGGCGCCGCTCAAGGGCGCGACGTACTGCTCGGGCATGGGCCGGGCGGGCGCCGGTCAGCACGATGTGGCGCACGTCGAAGGCCGACGCGCTGCGCCCCCAGGCCCAGACGCCGGCCGGTACGGCGACGATCAGCACGGCCAGGGCCACGACCGCGAGCGTCCGGCGCCGCCGGGCGACGCCCGCGGTCATCGCGCGGCGCCGGCGCCCTGGGGCGAGTCGGCGAGGGCCGCGAGCAGCCGCTCGCCGGCGTGCAGCACGTCGCCGGCGCCGATCGTGAGCACGAGGTCGCCGGGACGCACGCGCGTGCGCAGGTGCCGCACGACGTCGCCGAGGCGCGGAAGGTAGAACACGGGACCGCCGGGGCGCTCGGCCAGGTAGGCGTCGACCACGAGCTTGCCGGTCACGCCCGGCTCGGGCTCCTCGCGCGCCGGGAAGATGTCGGTCACCACGGCCTCGTCGGCCAGCGTGAGAGCGTGACCGAACTCGCGCTGCAGGTAGCGCGTGCGCGAGAACAGATGGGGCTGGAAGACGGCGATGATGCGCCGGTACGACCCGGCCCGGGCGGCCTTGAGCGTGGCCGCCACCTCGGTGGGATGGTGGGCGTAGTCGTCGATCACCACCACGCCGCGCGCGCGGCCGAGTTCCTGGAAGCGGCGCGCGGCGCCGCTGAACGTGGCAAGCTCGGGCGCGGCCTCGGCGAAGCCCACGCCGGCGTGGGCGAGGGTCGCCAGGGCGGCGAGCGCGTTCAATACGTTGTGCTCGCCGGGCACGCGCAGCTCGACCGTGCCCAGGCGCTCGCCGTGCTCGCAGACGGTGAAGGCGCTGCCGCGGTCGTCGACCCGGTCGATGCGCGCCGTGAGGTCGCAGGGCGGCGCGGCCGGGGCGGGCGCCCCGGGGGCGCCCGCCCCGGCCGCGCCGCCCTTCTCGAGCCCGTACCAGACCAGGCCGGCCTCGGTCTCGCCGGCCAGGAACCCGACGCCGGGCAGGCTCGCCGCGACCAGGCGGCCGCTGGGCGGCAGCAGCGCGACGAAGCGCCGGAACACGTCGCGCACGTCGGCCAGGCAGCGGTAGTTGGCGTGGTGGTCGAGCTCGACGTTGGTGACGACCGCGACCTCGGGCCGCAGGAACAGCAGGCTGCCGTCGCTCTCGTCGGCCTCGGCCACGAGCCAGTCGCCGTCGCCCACGCCGGCGTTGGAGCCGACGTCGTTCAGGTCGCCGCCCACGACGAACGTGGGCTTGCGGCCGCAGCGCAGCATGACGTGGGTGATCATCGACGAGGTCGTGGTCTTGCCGTGCGTGCCGGCCACGGCGATGCCGCGCCGCGTCGCCATGATGCGGGCCAGCATCTCGGCGCGCTGCAGCACGGGCAGGCCGCGACGCCGCGCCTCTTGCAGCTCGGGGTTGCCCTCGGGGATCGCCGAGGAGATCACGACGAGGGCGGCGGCGCCGACCTGGGCCGCGTCGTGGCCGATGCAAACGGGCACGCCGCACTCCTGCAGGTGGCGCGTGTAGCGCGAGGCCTTGAGGTCGGAGCCGGTGACGGCCACGCCGAGCCGCGCGAGGACCGCGGCGATGCCGCTCATGCCGGCGCCCCCCACGCCGATGAAGTGGACCGGCTGGGGGATGCCCGTCTCGGGCCGCGGCCCCACCGTCTCGTCGCTGCTCAGGACCATGTGCGCTGCTCCTGCACCCGCTCGTCGAGCAGGTCTTCGATCTCGTCGGCCACCCGCTGGGTCGCGTCGGGCCGGCCCGCCGTGCGGCTCGCCGCCGCCATGCGCGCCAGGCGTTGCCTGTCGGCCAGCAGCTCGTGCACCAGGCCGCCGAGCCGCGCGCCGTCGAGCTCGGCGTCGGGCACCACGACCGCGGCGCCCGCCGCCGCCAGGAAGGCGGCGTTCTTGGTCTGATGGTCGGCGGTCGCGTGCGGGAAGGGCACCAGCACCGCCGGGCGGCCGAGCGCGGCGATCTCGGCGACCGAGCCGCCCGACCGGCCGACCACGAGGTCGGCGGCCGCCATGGCGTGCGCCAGCACGTCAGTGTAGGGCAGCAGGTGGTAGTGCTCAACGTCGGCGCCGCGCGTCGCCAGGGCGGCCGCCGTGTCGTCGTAGTGACGCGGCCCGCAGACGTGCAGGAGCTGCAGGTCGAGCGGTCCGCCGCCGAAGGCGTCGAGGCAGGCGCGGTTGAGCGTCTGGGCGCCCTGGCTGCCGCCGAAGACGAGCACGACCGGCAGCTCGGCCGACAGGCCGAAGGTGGCGCGCCCGGCCGCCGGGTCGGCGTGGAGCTGGGCGGCCGACAGCGGCCGCCCCGTGACCACGTAGTGCGGCGGCTTGCGCCCCTTGATGGGGAAGCTCAGACAGACCCGCGACACGAGCGGCGACAGCAGGAAGTTGGTGACCCCCAGATGGGCGTCGGCCTCGAGCGCGAGCGAGGGGACGCCGCGCACGGCGGCGAGGGCGACGACGGGGCCGCTCAGGTAGCCGCCACCACCGACCGCGACCCGCGGCCGCACCTCGGAGACGATGCGCCAGGCGCGCGGCGCGGCGGCCGCCAGGCGGCGCAGCGTGACCGCGTTGGCGCGCGCCAGCAGGCGCCGCTCGAAGCCCCGCATCTCGAGCGCGAAGGCGGGGTAGCGGGAGCCCACGCGCTCGACCTGCGACGGGGTGGTGACGAACGTGACGCGGGCGCCGCGGGCGCTGAGCTCGTCAGCGACCGCGAGCGCCGGCGTGAGATGACCGCCGGTCCCCCCCGCCGCCACGAGGACCCTGATGTCGCGCAGTCCGTCTGGGGTGTGTGGTGCTGGCAACGATGTAGCTCCTGCGGTTGCTTGCGATGTTGGCCACGATGCCGACGCCGGCGAGCACCACGACCAGGCTCGTGCCGCCGAACGACACGAGCGGCAGCGGCACGCCGGTGAGCGGCAGCACGCCGAACGCCGCGCCGATGTTGAAGGCCGCCTGCACGCCGATCGCGCTGCCGATGCCGGCCGCGAGCAGCTTGCCGTACGGCTCGCGGCTGCGCAGCGCGATGTGCAGGATCGTCCAGACCAGCACGACGTAGAGGGCGATCAGCACGAGCAGCCCGACCAGACCGAGCTCCTCGCCGATGATACCCGTGATCGAGTCGGTCGTCTGCTCGGGCAGGAAGCCGAACTTCTGCACCGAGTCGCCGAGCCCGACGCCGAACACGTGCCCCGAGGCGATCGAGATGAGCGACTGCACGGTCTGCATGCCGGCGCCGCGCGGGTCGCGCCAGGGGTGGACGAACGCGGTGAGGCGCGCCATGCGGTAGGGCTCGGTCACGACGGCGAGAGCGACGGCTGCGACCGCCAGCGAGCCCAGCGTGATCAGGTGGCGCACCCGGGCGCCGGCGGCGACGATCACGGTCAGCACGGCGAGCGTCAGGATGATCGTGGTACCGAGGTCGGGCTCGGCCATGATGAGGACGGCGGCCGGCCCCACGCCGACCGCGACGAGACGGGCGAAGCCGCCGGCGGTGAGCACGTCGGCCGGGCGCTTGACGGCGATCCCCGCGACCAGGCAGATGCAGGCCAGCTTGGCGAGCTCGCTCGGCGAGTACGAGAAGCCCGCCACGATGATCCAGCGGCGCGCGCCGTTGACCTCGCTGCCGATCCCCGGCACGAGCACGACCAGCAGGCTGAGCAGGGCGAAGCCCCAGAGCGGCTTGGCGACCGTGCGCCACACGGCGTAGTCGACGCGAGAGAGCACCACCATGGCGACCAGCCCGACCACGGCGAAGAAGAGCTGGCGCTCGATCATGTACCAGCTCGACTTGTAGAGGTCGTAGGCCTTGTAGGTCGAGGCGCTGTAGGCCATGACGAGACCGAAGAGCAGCAGCAGAGTGGTCGTCGTGAGCAGGATGCGGCGCTCGACCAGGCCGGGGGCGCCGGCGCGGCGGCGGCCGGCGAGACGCCGCTCGCCCGAGCGCCGGCGCTCGGGCTGCGGCTCGGCGGCCGGACGGCGGGCGGGCTGCACGTCGGCGGCCGCCCGGCGGGTGGGCACGGCAGCCCGCGACGGCGCCGGTGCCTGGGCGTCGCGGCGCGGCGTCGCGCGGCGCTCGCCGCGACGCCGCTCGGGAGCGGGCTCCTCGAGCCAGTGCGGCACCTCGAGCTCGCCGGCCCGGCCCACGCCGCGCCCGGCGCCGCCCGGTGCCGCCCGGCGGCTGCGGCTCTGCCCTTCGCTGCCCGGCCGGCCGGCGGTCATGACGGACGGTGCTCCTCGAGACGCTTGACGAGGTCGGCGAAGTGTTCGCCCCGCTCCTCGAAGTTCCTATACTGGTCGAAGCTGGCGCAGGCCGGGCTGAGCAGCACGACGTCGCCGGGCACGGCCGTCCTTGCGGCGTGAGCCACGGCGGCGGCCAGGTCGGGTAGCACCACGAACGGCGTCGCTCCCTCCCCCACCGCCGCGCGCCGCTCGAACGCCTCGCGCAGCGGCGCCGCCGCTCGGCCGATCAGGATGGCCTCTTTGACGCGTCCCTCGGTGCCGGCCGCGAGCGGGTCGAACGAGGCGCCCTTGAGCGAGCCCCCGAGGATCATGTGCACCGGCCCGCAGTATGCGGTGAGCGCCTTGAGGGCGGCGTCGACGTTGGTCGCCTTGGAGTCGTTCACCCAGGTCACGCCGCCGGCCGTGCCGACCACCTGGAGACGGTGGGCGACGCCGGGGAACGTGCGCAGCGTGTGCGCGATGTCGGCCGGCGCCACACCGACGGCGGCCGCCGCGGCGGCCGCGGCCAGCGAGTTGGCCAGGTTGTGGTCGCCCTTCAGGGCGAGCTCCGCGGTCGCGCAGAGCCGCTCGCGACCGGCCGCCGTGCGCAGCCAGACCGCGCCGTCATCGACCCCGGCGAGCGCCTCGATCGCGGTCGCACCGGCCGTCGGCGCGACCGCGGGCCCGGCGCCCGCCAGCGTGAACCCGCCGCGGCGCCCGCCGCCGGGCAGGTCGGCCAGCACGGCGGCCACTCCCGGGTCGTCGAGGTTCACGAGGGCGAGGTCGCCGTCGCGCTGGTTCTCGAACACGCGCAGCTTGGCGGCGACGTAGCCGTCGTAGCTGCCGTGCCGGTCGATGTGGTCCTCGGTCAGGTTGAGCAGCACGGCGACCTCGGGCCGGAAGCGCACGGTGTGCTCGAGCTGAAAGCTCGACAGCTCGGCGACGACCACCGCCGCGGGGTCGATCGCGCCCGGCAGGTTGGCGAGCGCCCGGCCCACGTTGCCGGCCACCTCGACCGGCCGTCCGGCGTCGCGCAGGATGCGGCCCGTGAGCTCCGTGGTCGTGGTCTTGCCGTTGGTGCCGGTGATCGCGATCCAGGGGTTGGTCAGGAAGCGCGCGGCGAACTCGACCTCGCTCCAGACCGCGACGCCGGCGGACAGCGCCGCGGCCACCGCCGGCGCCTCGTTGGGCACGCCGGGGCTCTTCACCACGAGGTCGACGCCGGCCGGCAGCGCTGCGGCCTCGCCGAGCGACAGAGCGGCGCCGGCGCGCCGCAGGCGGGCCGGCGCGTCGCCGAGCTCGGCCTCGGGCTTGCGATCGACGACCGTCACCGCGGCGCCGGGCAGCTCGCGCCGCGCGAGGAGCGCGGCGGCGATGCCCGACCGGCCGAGGCCGATCACGGCGATGGAGCGGGCGTCGATGGCGCTGTCGGTCACTGTTCTTCCTTCCCGTCGCCCGGAGGGCCCGCGCGCAATCGCGCCGTCCGGCCTTGTCGCTCGCTCTTCCGGGCCCGTGGGGCCGAACCCTGCAGCACCGGCCTCGACCTCTCGTCGAGGCAGTCTCGAGTGTCACTCGAGGGTTACCCTCGACCGTTCCCTGAGGTCAGGCACGTTCGAGGCGCCCGAAGGGTCGCCGCTCGTGCCGAGGCGCACGGCAGCGGGGTCGAGTCGTGCTTGAGGCATGGCGGCGAGGCCCGCCGTCAGAACGTCGCGTAGTAGATCGCGAAGCCGAGGCCGGCGAGGATCGCGGTGACGATCCAGAACCGCACGATGACCTTGGTCTCCGACCAGTTCAGCAGCTCGAAGTGATGGTGCAGCGGCGCCATCAGGAAGATGCGGCGGCCCGTCAGCTTGAACGAGGCGACCTGCAGGATCACCGACAGGCCCTCGAGCACGAAGATGCCGCCGACCGCGATGAGCAGCAGCTCGGTGCGCGTGAGGATGGCCATGCCGGCGATCGCGCCGCCCAGGCCGAGCGAGCCGGTGTCGCCCATGATGACGTCGGCCGGGAAGGTGTTGAACCAGAGAAAGCCGAGGCAGGCGCCGACGATGCAGGTCGACAGCACCGAGAGGTCGAGGATGCCGGGGTCGGGCTCGTGGCGGCCGATGATGAAGGCGATGCCGGCGTAGGCGAGCAGCACGATGCCGGCGCTGCCGGCGGCCAGACCGTCGAGGCCGTCCGTCAGGTTGACGGTGTTGCTGGCCGAGGCGATCACGAGGAAGACGAGCACGTAGAAACCCACCGTCCCGAGGTGCCAGTCGGCGTGCGAGAACGGGATGCGGACGCTCGTCGTCAGGCCGGCGAAGTGCAGGGCGATGAAGCCGGCGAGCAGCCCGAGCAGGAGCTGCAGGAGCAGCTTCCAGCGCGCCTTCAGGCCGAGCGAACGGCGCTTGATGATCTTCATCCAGTCGTCGGCGAAGCCGATCAGGGCGCAGCCCAGGGCGATCACGAGAACCGAGAACGACGCCACGGAGAGCTGGCTGAAGATGAAGAACGGCACGAGTACCGCGAGCCAGATGAGTACGCCGCCCATGGTCGGCGTGCCCTCCTTGATCTTGTGACTCTCGGGGCCCTCGTCGCGGATGGTCTGACCGAACTCGTTGCGCCGCAGCCACTCGATGAACCACGGCCCGACGATCAGGATGACGACCATCGAGGTGATGCCGGCGGCGAGGGCGGTGAACATCAGCGCGCCTCGGGCGTCGGAGCGGCCGGACCGACGGGGGCGGCCGGATCGGCGGGGGCGGCCGGACCGGCGGCCGGACTGGAAGAGGCCGACGGACCAGCCGGAGCGGCCGGATCGGCGGGAGCGGCTGGACCGGCGGCGGGGTCGGCCGAGCTCGCCGGCGCGGGCGCAGGCGCCGCAGGCGGCGGTGCCTGGATGGCGTCGGCGACGCGCTCGAAGCGGGCGGCGCGCGAGGCCTTGACGAGCACGGCGCTGCCGGGGGCGATCGCCCCCGGCAGCGCCGCCAGCAGCTCCTCGACCGTGCCGTACCACTCGCCGCCCGCGACCTCGGCGACATACTCGCGGGCGAGCTCGCCGACGGCGATCAGGCGCACGCCGTGCTCGGCCGCGTACCGGCCGACGTCGCGGTGGAACGCGGCCGCTCCGGTGCCGAGCTCGAACATGTCGCCGAGCACTGCCACGAGCGGCCGCTCGCCGGCCACGGTGCAGAGATGGTCGAGCGCCGCCTTCATCGACAGCGGGCTCGCGTTGTAGGCGTCGTTCAGCAGCAGGCCGCCGCCGGGCAGCTCGGTCAGGCGGCCGCGCAGCGCCGAGAACTCGACCGCGGCCGCGCCCTGCTTGGCGTCTTCGAGGTTGAAGCCGAGGGCGATGAACGCGCCGATCGCGGCGAGCGCGTCCTGCAGGTAGTGGCCGCCGCTGAAGTTGAAGTCGAAGGCGGCGCGCCGGCCGAAGGCGTCGATCAGCGCGTGCGTGCCGCGGCCGCGCACCTCGGCCTCGGCGACGGTCACGTTGGCGCTCTCGCCGCCGAAGGTGACGAGGCGCCCGGTGTGGTAGCGCAGGTGGGGCTCGAGCAGGGCCTCGTCGGCCGGCACGACGAGAGCGCCCTTGCCCACCTCGGCGATGATCTCGGCCTTGGCGGCGGCGACCTCTTCGATGGTGCCGACGAGCTCGAGGTGGACCGGCGCGATGTTGGTGATCACGCCGACGTCGGGCTTGACGATGGCGGCGAGCTCGGCGATCTGGCCGCGGCCCCGCATGGCGAGCTCGCAGACGAGCACCTCGGTGCTGCGGTCGAGCTCGAAGACCGTCAACGGCACGCCGATCTCGTTGTTGTGGTTGCCGCTCGTCGCCACCACGCGCGTCACGGGCGCGAGCAGGGCGGCGAGGATGTCCTTGGTCGAGGTCTTGCCGACGCTGCCGGTGACGGCGACCACCGCGGCGCCGGAGCGGCGCCGCACCGCGGCGGCCAGGGCGCGCAGCGCCCGGCCCGTGTCGTCGACCACGACGCGCGACGTGCCGGCCCGCAGCGTGCTCGCCGCGCGTGGCGTGACCACCGCCGCGACGGCGCCGGCGGCCAGCGCGACGGCGGCGAAGTCGCCACCGTCGCAGCGCTCGCCGGGCAGCCCGACGAACAGGTCACCGGGCTTGACCTGCCGGCTGTCGATCGCGACCCCGGTGGCCACCGCCAGCGAATCGCGCGCCTCGAGGCGGCCGCCGCAGGCGGCCGCGACCTCGTCGAGCGTGAGACCGATCACGACACGCCCTCGGCCGCCGCCGCGCCGCCGCCGTACCCGAGGGCGGCGAGCTCCTCGGCGGCCACCTCGCGGTCGTCGAAGTGGATCGTGCGCGGGCCCAGGATCTGGTAGGTCTCGTGCCCCTTGCCGGCGATCACGAGCGCGTCGCCGGCACGCGCGGCCGCCAGGGCGCGGCGGATCGCCGCGCGCCGGTCGGGCTCGACCAGCACGCGGCCGGCGGCCGCAGCCGGGACGCCCGTCATGACCTCGGCGATGATCGCCAGCGGGTCTTCGCCGCGCGGGTTGTCGGAGGTGAGCACGGCGAGGTCGGCGAGCTCGGCGGCGACCGCGCCCATGAGCGGCCGCTTGCCGCGGTCGCGGTCACCGCCGCAGCCGAACACGGTGAGCACCCGGCCGCCGGTGACGGCGCGCACGGCGCGCAGCACGTTGTCGAGCGAGTCGGGCGTGTGCGAGTAGTCGACCAGCACGCTGAAGGGCTGGCCGGCCTCGACGGGCTCGACCCGCCCGGGCACGACCTGGGCGCCGTCCAGTCCGTCGCGCACCGCGGCCAGGGGCAGGCCCATGGCGAGGGCGGTGGTGGCGGCGGCCAGGGCGTTCGCCACGTTGAAGCGGGCCGGCAGGGCGATGGTCAACGGCTCGTCGAGGCCCAGGCGCGGCGCCTGCAGCCTGAAGGAGGCGACGGCGCCGCCGAGGGCGAGGTCGACTGCCCGGCAGTCGACCTCGCCCTCGGCGGCGCCGTCGCCCTCGAGCGCGTAGGTCCACAGGTCGTCGCCGTAGAGCGGCCGGCAGTCGGCGATCAGACGGCGGCCGTGCTCGTCGCCGGCGTTCACCACGGCGACGGCGCCCGCGCGTCGGCGTCCGTCCGACACGAACAGAGTGCGCTTTGCGGCGAAGTAGTCGGCGAGCGTCGGGTGAAAGTCGAGGTGGTCGCGCGAGAGGTTGGTGAACACGACGGCGGCGAAGCTGATGCCGGTCGTGCGGTCGAGGGCGAGGGCGTGCGAGGAGACCTCCATGACGCACGACCGGTCGCCGCCGTCGAGCATCTCGCGGAACAGGCGCTGCAGCTCGAGCGAGTCGGGTGTGGTGAGCCGGGCGGGGCGCTCGACGCCGGCGATGCGGTTGGCGACGGTGCCGAGCAGCGCGGGCCGCAGGCCCGCCGCGCTGAAGACGCCCGACAGCAGGTGGGCCGTCGTCGTCTTGCCGTTGGTGCCGGTGATGCCGGCGACGCGCAGCGCGCGCGTGGGGTCGCCGCAGAAGCGGGCCGCCACGAGCGCCATGGCGCGGCGCGCGCTCGGCACCACGACCTGGGGCACCGGCAGCGCGAGCGGCCGCTCGCAGACGAGCGCGACGGCTCCGGCCGCTACCGCCCGCGGCGCATAGTCGTGGCCGTCGGCCTTGAGTCCGGGGATGCAGAAGAAGAGCGACCCTGGTGCGACGTCGCGCGTGTCGCTCGAGAGCGATCCGATCTCGACGTCGGGGTCGCCGTCGACGCGAGCCTGGTCAAGAACGGCGACGAGAGCGGCGAGGTCCATGCCGGCCAATGGTATCAGACCGGCCCGCCGCGCTCACGGCGCGATCTCGAGGCGCTGCAGCGCATAGCTTGCGATCTGACTGAAGGCCGGCGCCGCCACGTCGCCGCCCCAGTAATCGGGCTTCGGCTCGTCGACCACGACGGCGACGACGAGCTGCGGGTGGCCGGCCGGGACCATGCCGATGAACGAGGCCACGTAGTTCACCTTCGAGTAGCCCAGCCCGTTGGCCAGCGCCTTCTGCGCCGTGCCGGTCTTGCCGGCCACCTTGTAGCCGGGGATCTGCGCCTTGACGCCGGTGCCGTCGGCCACGACGTCGGAGAGCATCGCGCGCAGCTCGGCCGCGACGGCGGCCGACACCACGCGGCGGCCCGCCCCGGGCTTGACCACGTGCGTGCCCACCTGAGCCGTCAGGTGCGGCGTCATCATCACGCCGTCGTCGGCGATCGCGGCGTAGGCGGCGACCATCTGGATGGGCGTGACCGAGATGCCCTGGCCCATCGGCACGTTGCCGATCGTCGAGGACCACCACTTGTCGGCGGGCAGCACGAAGCCGGGCACCTCGCCCGGGAAGTCGATGCCGGTGAGCCGGCCGAAGCCGAACCGGTCGATCCAGTCGAGCAGGCGCTCCTTGCCGAGCTTCTCGCCGATCGTGACGGCGCCGATGTTGCTCGACACCTCGAGGATCTTGCGCACCGACAGGCGCTCGGTGCCGCGGGTCTCCGCGTCGTGGATGACGCGGTCGCCGACCTGGAGCGCCGGCGGCAGCAGGAACGACGTGTCGGGCGAGACGACGCCGTCCGAGAGCGCGCCGGCGACCGTCACCATCTTGAAGGTCGAGCCCGGCTCGTAGGTGTAGATCACCGCCTGGTTGCCCTGGTCGCGCGGCTTGCTGCCGAAGTGGTTGGCGTTCAGCAGCGGCACGTTGGAGAGGGCGTAGATCTCGCCGGTCCTGGGGTTCTCGACGATCGCCGTACCGCCCTGGGCGTGGAACTGGCGCACCGTGGTCGCGAGCACGCTGTCGGCGACGAGCTGGATGCCGCTGTCGATCGTCAGGCGTACGTCCTGGCCGGCGACCGGCGACACCGACTGGATGGTGCGCAGCGCCTGGCCGGCCGGATCCTCGACCACGACCTGGTGCCCCGCCTTGCCGGCGAGCTCTCGGTCGTAGCGGTACTCCATGCCGGCGAGGCCGTGACCGTCGGTGCCGGCGTAGCCCACCACCTGGGCGGCCGCCGAGTCGAGCGGGTAGACGCGCTTCTCTTCGACGTAGCTGCCGACGCCCGGCAGGCCGAGCGCGAGCGCCTTGTCGGCGAGCGCCGGAGACGCCTGCCGCTCGACGTAGGCGAAGCCGCTCCTGCGGTCGTCGAGGGCCTTGTAGAGCGGCCGCCACCTGATCTTGAGGGCGGCCGCGAGCTGCTGAGCGGCGGCGTACGGGTCGCTCAGCATGTAGGGGGTCGCGTAGACCGTCTTGGCCGTCTGGGCCACGGCGAGCTGCACGCCGTTGCGGTCGAGGATGGCGCCGCGATGCGCCGGCAGGGTGATGGTGCGCACCTGCTGCTGGCGGGCGATGGCGGCCAGGTGGCCGTCGCCGACCGTGAGCGCGACGGCCTTGCCGCCGATCAGCAGGAAGGCGATCACGAACCCGATGCGCAGCAGCCGCACGCGACCGTCGAGGGTGCGGCGCACGCTCGCGGCGTCGCGGCGGCGCCTGCGGGACGGCCGGCGCGGACCGCCGCGGGCCGCGCCCGAGCCACCACCGCGGTCGCCGCCGGCGGGCATCAGGCGCGCTCCGCGCTCACGCTCGCCCGACCGGCGACGGCGTAGCCCATCGCCGGACCTAGGGCCTCGCGTGCGTCGTCGCGCGGTGCGGATGCACCGTGATGAACTGCACCGAGGTCGCGACGCCCAGGTGGTACTTCTGCTGGGCCACGTTGCGCACGGTGAGTGCCGACGACAGCGTGGCCGCCTGCTCGGCGAGCTGCTGGTTGCTCGCCTGCACCGACCTCACCTGGCTGGCGACCGTATCCGTCGCGAGGTTCTTCTGCACGACCGCGAAGCTGAGCGCGACGCGCCCGGCGCCGAGCGCGGCGACGAGGGTGCAGAAGACGATGAGCCGCGCGGCGAGCGAGCGATGGCTGAGACGGCTAGCGCGCGAGGGAGCATGTGACGGGGCGCGTGCGGGGCGGCGCGCGGGCCGCGCCGCAGGGCGCTCGACCTCGCGTCTGTCGGGCGCCGGGAGAGCGCGCGCCGGCGCGCCGGCGGGCGCCATCTCAGGCTCCCAGCTTCACCGCCACGCGCAGCTTGGCCGCTCGCGCGCGGGGATTGTCGTCGATCTCCCGGGCACGCGGCGTGACCGGCCGGCGCGTGAGGACGCGCATGGTCGGCTCGTGGCCGCAGACGCAGATGGGCAGGCCCGGCGGGCAGATGCAGCCGGCCGCGTGGCCCTTGAAGAACTCCTTGACCGTGCGGTCCTCGAGCGAGTGGAACGAGATCGCCGCGAGACGGCCGCCCGGGCGCAGCACGCGATAGGCCTCTTCGAGGCCACGCGCCAGCGACTCGAGCTCGTTGTTGACGCGGATGCGCAGCGCCTGGAAGACGCGCCGCGCCGGGTTGCCGGCGCCGAAGCGGGCCGGCGTCGGGATGGCGCACTTGACCGCGTCGACGAGCTGCCCGGTGCTCTCGAAGGGCTGCAGGGCGCGCTGCCGGTCGATGCGCCGTGCGATCTCGACCGCGTAGCGCTCCTCGCCGTAACGGCGGAACACGTCGGTCAGCTCCTGCACGGTGAGCTCGTTCACCAAGTCGCGCGCAGTCACGCCCTGCGACGGGTCCATGCGCATGTCGAGCGGCGCGTCCCAGGCGTACGAGAAGCCGCGTTCGCGGCGGTCGAGCTGCATCGACGACACGCCGAGGTCGAGGTACACGATGTCGGCCGAGGCGTCGGGCCGCGCGGCCAGCACGTCGGCGAAGTCGCCGTGGTAGAACTCGGTGCGGCAGGGAGCTGCGGCGGCCACCTCGCGGACGTACTCGGCGACCGACGGGTCGCGGTCGCAGGCGATCAGCAGGCCGTCGGCGCCCAGGCGGGCGGCCACGGCGGCCGCGTGGCCACCGGCGCCGAAGGTGGCGTCGATCGCGGTCTCACCGGGCGCGGGCTCGAGGAGGTCCACGAGCTCGTCGAGCAGGACCGGTATGTGGGCCAGGGCCATCTCATACTCACTGACGTGCAAGTTGGTCTGCGGCAGCATCGGCCCCCTCCTCCATCTGCTTGCGGTACTTCGCCCACGCCTCGCGCTCCCAGATCTCGAGGTGGTCGTGCATGCCGATGATCGTCACGTCCTTCGAGATCCCGGCGAACCCGAGCAGGTTCCCCGGTACGGTGATGCGCCCCTGACGGTCGAGCTCGTCGAAGGTGGCGGCGGCGAAGAGGAAGCGCCGGACCTCTCTGCCCTTCTCGCTCATCGCCGGCAGGTCCCCTGTCTGATCGGCGACGAAACGGTCCCACTCCTCGGGCGGGAAGGCGGCGAGACAGCGGTCGAAGCCCCGGGTGAGGAACACGCCTTCGGCGAAGACCGGCCGCAGGCGTGCGGGGATCGCGACGCGATTCTTGGCGTCGAGCGTGAAATCGAACTCCCCCAGAAGCACCGAGCGCTGCATGGCGGCCACTGTATCCCACTCCTCCCCACTTTGCAACACTTATCGGCCATTCTTCCCCACCCTTGAGCGCTTCGGCCCCACCGGGCGCCACAGGCGTGGCAGAGGGGTGCGTCGCGGGCCGCGGACGCGCTGGTCGGCGGCATTCGCGAGGGGCGCGCGCCTGTGGTCCCGGCGCGCGAGTCACCGGCGTCGGGTGAGGGCGGCAGGCGAGCGTTGCGGGGGCGCAGTGCGCGGGTGGGCGGCGGGCGGGTGTCGCGCGCAGCCGCGGGGAGTGTCGTGCGCAGCCGCGGCGGGCGGTGGCCGTCAGCCGGTCACTGCAGCCTGGGTACCTTCAGGCGCTGGCCCACGACGATCGTGGTCGACGCCTGGGGATTGAGGGTCAGGAGCCGCTCGACGGAGATGCCGTACTTGGCGGCGATCGTCGAGACGGTGTCGCCCTTGCGCACGTGGTAGTAGACGTACTTCGACTTCGCCTTGTGCGTGGCGACAGTGGTCGGCGAGGGACTGGTCGCCGGCTTGTGGTTGAGCAGGCCGGTGTGCACGCTGATCGTCACCACGGTGAGCACCGCGACGAGCAGCACGGCCGGCGCCACGATGCGTGGCCAGGCCGGGCCGCGGCGCGGCGCGCGCGGCCGCCCGGCACGGCGCCGCGGCGCCGTCGGCGGCGGCGCCTCGAGCCGCGCGCCGTCGAGCCGCCGGTCGTCGAGCCAGTCGCGGCCGCCGCCGGCGGCCGCCCGAGTCGCCTCGGCCGCCGCGCGACGCGTCGGCTCGTGCGCCAGCACGACGGTCTGCGCACTGTCGGGCGCGCGCCCGTGAGCGCCGCCCGGCCGGTCTTCGGCGCCGCGCGCCTGCCGCGTGCGGTCGTCGTCGGCCGCGGGGTCGTCGGGCAAGGGCCACAGCGGGCCCGTCGCCTCGGGGTCGTGCCGGTCGCGTCCGTGCGTCTCGTCGTCCATCACAGCCCCCCGATCGCGTCGCGCATCTCGACCGCCGCCGCCGCGGCGGCGCTGCGGTAGTCGCCGCCGCGCTCCCGCCAGGCGTCGATGATCGACCGCGACGCGTTCACGACATAGCCGGCCGCATCGCCCGACGCGACGCCGGCCAGGGCCTCGGGCCCGGCGCCCTGCGCCCCGAAACCGGGGATGAGCAGGAAGGCGTTCGGCAGCGCGGCGCGCACGGCGGCGAGCGGCTCCGGCGCAGTGGCGCCGGCCACCGCGCCGACGTCGCTGTAGCCGTGCGCGCCGACACGCTCGGCGCCCAGCCGGGCGATCATGTCGGCCACGCGCAGGTAGAGCGGCCGCCCTTCGCAGTCGCGTTCCTGCAGCTCGGCGCCGCCGGGGTTGCTCGTGCGCGTGAGCACGAACAGGCCGCGACCCTCGTCGCAGCGCGCGGCGAACGGCGCGAGCCCATCGGCCCCGAGGTACGGGTTGACGGTGATCGCGTCGGCGTCGAGCCCGGGCAGCGTGGCGCCGCTCAGCGTCGGGACGCCGCCGAAGCAGGCCGCGGCATAGGCCGTCGAGGTCGAGCCGATGTCGGCGCGCTTGACGTCGACGATCACCGGCAGCTCGTGCTCGTGGGCGCAGCGCACCACGCGCTGCAGGGCCTGCCAGCCGGGCGCGCCGTACTGCTCGAAGAAGGCGGCCTGCGGCTTGACGCAGGCCGCGACGTCGGCCAGCGCGTCGATCAGGCCGGTCGCGAAGTCGGTGAAACAGGCCGCCGCGGCGCCGGCCTCGCCGAGCTCGGCGACACGCGCCGCCCAGGTGGCGCGCAGACCGTCGGGCAGCCGAGCGAGGTCGGGGTCGATGCCGACGCAGACCAGGCTGCGGCGGCGCAAGATGCTCGCCGCCAGCCTGTCGGAGAACCTCTCCACTCTCACCCGCCTGTCCCGGTCGCCTGCGACGGAGGGCGCGCGCCCTGCCGCCCGTCGCTCCCGCCTGCTAGGGTGTGCCGTCGGCGCGCGGCCCGTCGCCGGCCTGCTCGTCGCCTGCCCCGCCGGGCGCGCCGGGCTCGTCGCCCGCGCCCGACTTGGCGCGCTGCTGCGCCTGGAAGGCGCGTACGTTCCTGCGGATCGTGTCGAGCCGCGCCCGTATGTAGTCGCGCGACGAGTCGGTCGCCGGCGCCTCGGGCTCGAGCTTCTCGAGCTCCTCTGATTCCTGCTGCATCTGGCGCAGCACGTCCATGAGCTGGTCGTCGTCCATGGTCGTGAGCGTGTTCAGGTCGTACTTCATGACCTTGCTCGACGCCTCGTGGACCGCGGTCAGCTTGGAGCGCACTACCGGGTTGAACACGGCGCTCGGGTCGACCTGGGCCGTGATCGCGTCGACGTCCCTGATCCAGTCCTCTTCGCTCGCGCCGGCCTTGGGGATGATCTTGATCTGACCCTCGCTGGTCTCCTCGATGCGGTCGATCGAAAGGTAGGCGCGCAGGAAGCCCTCGGTGAAGGCCACCGGCACGGTCGCCGCGTAGGCGATCACCTGCAGGATCTCGGCGGCGAACTGGGTGAAGCTGCCGGTGTGCAGGTAGCTGTCCTCGATCAGGCCGAGGAGCATGGACTTGAGATAGGGGTCGGCCCCCTGGCCGCGCCGCAGGTTGTCGGCCGACCCGACGCCCTGCGCCGCCGCCGACCTGGCTGCGTCCGAACCTGTGGTGTCCGTCATGGTTCCCCCGGACCGTCGCCGCTGACGCGAGAACCTTACTCCATGCCCGAAACGCAAGACAAACGGCCGCTCTGCCGGGGCCGCGACGGGCGCGGCCGGTTCGGGTAGGCTGGAGGCATGGACGAGCGGGCCGGCGACGCGCAGCAGACCGACCGCCCGCGCCGCGGCGCAGGGGCACGGCGCGCGGGCGACGGCGTGGTCCTGCGCGGCGGCGAGCCGCTCGCCGCCGCGCTCGACGCCGTCGCCCGCGCGCCGTGCGAGACCGCCCTGTTCTGCGACGTCGACGGCACCGTCTCCCCCATCGTCGCCGACCCCTACGCCGCCGAGGTGCCGGCCGCCTTCCGGGCGCAGCTCGTCGCGCTGCAGGAGCGCCTGGCGTTGCTCGCCTTCGTCACCGGTCGCGACGTGCGCCAGGCGCGCGCCATGGTGGGCGTCGCCGGCGCCACCTACGTGGGGCTGCACGGCTTCGACTTCCTCGCCGCCGACGGCAGCGTCGTGCGCGACCCCACGGCCGAGCCCTACGTCGCGGCGGTGCAGCTCATGGCCGCCCGCGTGCGCGACCTCGACGCCGCGGCCCTCGGCCTCGTCGTCGAGAACAAGGGGCCCGTGCTCGACCTGCACTACCGACGGGCGGCCGACCCGGCTGCCACCCTGGCCGTCCTCGAGGAGCGCATCCTCGCGCCGGCGCGCGCGCTGGGCCTCGCCGTGACGACCGGTCACTGCCTGGTGGAGCTGCGCCCGCCCGAGCCCGTCGACAAGGGCACCGCCGTCCGGTCGCTGCTCGACCGCACCGCCGACGCCGGCCGCCCGATCCGCATCGCGCTGTTCCTCGGCGACGACCTGACCGACCGCCACGGCTTCGACGCCGTGCACGACTGGGCCGCCGCGCGCGCCGGACGGCAGGGCCTCGCCGTCCTCGCGCTCACCGACGAGACGCCGCCCCAGGTGAAGGACGCGGCCGACGTCTGGGTGACCGCGACGCCCGGCATCGCCGAGGTCCTGCGCCGCCTGCTGGCCGCGACCGGCGCCTGAGCCGCGGCGGCTGCCGGCGTAGCGCGACCGGCCCGGCCGGGTCGCGACCCCGCGGGCGGAGCCTTCGCTAGCGACCCTCGAAGCCGCGCGGGGGGCGCTTCTCGAGGAAGGCGTCCATGCCCTCGGCGCGGTCCTGACTGGCGAACGACAGCGCGAAGAGGTCGCGCTCGATCTCGTGACCGGCCTCGATGTCGACGCTCAGGGCGTAGTGGATCTGGGACTTGATGTAGCGCACCGCGAGCGGCGGCCGCGCGGCGATCTCGGCGGCCAGCTCGAGCGCCGCCGGCATGAGCTCCTCGCGCGGGAGCACGCGCTGCACGAGACCGATGCGCAGCGCCTCGGCGGCGTCGATCAGGCGACCGCTCAGGCACAGGTACGAGGCCCAGCCGTTGCCGACCTCGCGCGGCAGGCGCTGCGTGCCGCCCCAGCCCGGTGTGATGCCGAGCGTGACCTCGGGCTGCCCGAAGCGGGCGTTCTCGGCGGCGAAGCGGATGTCGCAGGCCAGGGCGAGCTCGCAGCCGCCGCCCAGGGCGAAGCCGTTGACGGCGGCGATCCAGGGCTGCGGGGCGCCGCCGATCGTGGCCATCGCCTTGCGTCCGAGCCACGACGACTGGCGCGCCTCTTCGGGGCTCATGCCGCGGAACTCCTTGATGTCGGCGCCGGCCACGAAGGCCTTGACGCCGGCGCCGGTCAGCACGACCGCACGGACCGCCGGGTCGCGGCCGATGTCGCCGGCGACGTGCAGCAGCTCCTCGTTCGTCGCCGTGTTCAGCGCGTTCAGCACCTCGGGACGGGCGACCGTGACGACGGCGACGGCACCGTCGCGACTGACCTCGACTGCCATGGGACGGACCCTCCTGGTCGTTTGCAGCGTGCGGGCGACGCAAGCGGCCCACGCGCGATCGGAGGTGGGCGCAGGGCAACTCTACACCGCCGCGCGCCGCCGCCGCCCAGGCGACGGCGGCGCCGACGACGCGGGCCGGGCGACGCAGCGCCGACGGCGACTCCTGGGGCCGCTTTCTCCGCGTGGCGCCTCTCGGCCGTCAGGGGCAGCAGATACGACGAGGGCCGGGGGGTCGGCGCGCGTGCGCCTCCGGCCCCGGCCCTCGTGACATCCGCGGCCCGAGGGGGGCTCGGCTCGTCCGGGGGGAGAACGAGTCTTGCCGCGGACTCTTTCGCGTCGGCGCGCCCCAGTCCCGGGGCGATCCCGGGCGGTCAAAGGCGCTCGGCGGACGCGTGAACATCCTGCTCGCACAGATCCTGCAAGCAACCGCGTCGCACGAGTACATCCCACTCGCGTCCGCCGCTGGCGCGCTTCGATCGTCCCGCGCTCACCGCGACGGGGCCGAAAACCAAGCGTGCTCGACGAGTCACATTGTAGCCCTGCGCGAATGTGTGGTCAATCGTGCATTTATTTTCGTTTGTCGCCTGGACTGACGGCGCCTGCCGCACGGCTTCCGTTAGCGCGGGTCAACACAATCGAACATCTTGCGGTTTGAAGCACAGCGCACCCACGCCTCGCGCGCCATTGTCATCCTGTACAGCTCGGCGCCGCTGTGGTGGGGTCTTCGGCATCGCCCGACCGTCCCCGGGAGGACCCATGAACAAGCCATCCCCTGCTTCGGCGCCGGGCTGCGGGCACGGCGCCCCATCGCCGGGCCGACGCTCCGCACGCGTCGCGCGCACGGGCGCGGCCGGCCTGCCGCTCGCCGTAGCCGTCGTCGCGGCGGCCACGCTGGCCGCCTGCGTCCCCGCCGCCTGGCTGGCCGCCTGCGGCTCTCCGGCCGACCAGGTCGTCGACTCGCCCACCCCGGGCGTCACGTCGCCCGGCGCCGGTTCCGGCGTCGTCCTCACCCCGGGAGCCGTCGTCACGTCGGGGCCCATCCCGGCCGGCGCGCTGCGCGCGGCCACGCGCTACTGGCGCCTCGTCGACGAGCACCGCTACGCCGCGCTGCTGTCGGTGGTCACGCCCGACTCCCCCTGCGCGGCCGCCGTCCGCGGCAAGAGCGGCGCCGTCTTCTTCGGCATCGACCACGTGCGCGTCGTGTCGCGCGCGCGGCGGGTCGAGCCCACCCCGCCCGCACGGGCCACGCTCGAGTTCACCATGACGGTCGACGTCCGGCCGAGCGCCAGGTCGGCCTGGAGCCGCGGCCGGGTCATGGTCTTCATGTGCCTGCGACGGGCCGGCGCACGCTGGCTGGTCTCGTCGGCCGGCACCGGCCCCTGAGGCAGGCCGGCGCGCCGCTCGGCGCACGACGACGCGCAGCCTGCGACGTCGGGCGGGCGACGGCGCGCAGCGGCCGCCGCCCCACGCGCGAGCGCTCGCGGCGCGTCAGGCGCGCAGCTTGCGCAGCGGCGCGATCGTCGCCATCAGGCGGCGTTCCGAGCCGTCGTTCTCGAAGCGCACCACGATGATGCCGCTCTCCTCGGCGGCGGTCACCGTGCCCTCGCCGAGGGTCGCGTGCAGCACCCGGTCGCCGGGCGCGAAGAACTGTCCGACCACGGCCCCGGCCGTCTTGTCCTCGAGGCCGGTGATGCGCCGCCCCGACCCGCCGACGCCCTCGTCGTCGCGCTCACGCCACTCGTCGCGATCGTCGAACGAGCGCCGGTCGCGGCTGCGCCGCGCGCCGCCGCCCGACCAGCCGCCGCCCGACCAGCCGCCGCCCGACCAGCCGCCGCCCTGAGCGGCCCCGGCCTCGCGCGTGACCTCCACGAGGTCGGCCGGGATCTCGGTCAGAAAGCGCGAGGGCAGCCCGTACATGCTGCCGCCCCACAAGTTGCGGGCGCGGGCGTGCAGCAGATAGAGACGGTCCATGGCGCGGGTGATGCCCACGTAGGCCAGACGGCGCTCCTCCTCGAGGTTCTGGTCGTCGAGCGAACGCTGGTGCGGGAACACGCCCTCCTCCATGCCGGTGATGAACACCACCGGAAACTCGAGACCCTTGGCGTTGTGCAGCGTCATGAAGGTGATGAGCTCGCTCGTGTCAGCCAGGGCGTCGACGTCGGAGTACAGCGAGATCTCCTGCAGAAAGCCGTCGAGCGTCCGCTCCTCGGTGCGCTGGTCGTACTCGCCGGCCACGCCGACGAGCTCCTCGAGGTTCTCGATGCGGCCCTCCGCCTCGAGCGTGTCCTGGGCGGTCAGCATGGCCGAGTAGCCGCTCTCGTCGAGCACGCGGCGCACGAAGGCGGCGACGGACGTGAGCTGCGGGGCGAGCGTGCGCCAGGTGTCGACCAGGGCGCGCAGCGAGGCCAGCGAGGCCTGCGCCGCCGCCGTCAGACCCGGCACGTCGCCGGCACGCTCGATCACGCTCCACAGGCCCTCCCCTGTGGTCAGCGCCTCGGTCTGCAGGCGCGCCATCGTCGTCTGCCCCAGGCCGCGACGCGGCATGTTCGCGATGCGCAGCAGGCGCTGCTCGTCGGCCGGGTTGGCGACCACGGCGAGGTAGGCGAGGGCGTCCTTCACCTCGGCGCGCTCGTAGAAGCGGGTGCCGCCGATCACCTGGTAGGCGATCGCGTAGCGCCCGAACTCCTCCTCGAGCACGCGCGACTGGGCGTTCGTGCGGTAGAGCACGGCGATGTCGCGAGGGGCGAGGGGCAGGGCTGCGCCCTGCCCCTCGCCCCCGACGACGCCCTCGTCGAGCAGGCGGCGCACCTCGCTGGCCACGAAGCGCGCCTCGGCGTGCTCGTCGGCGACCTCGGCCACGCGCACCGGCCGGCCGGTACCGCGCGCCGTCCACAGCCGCTTGCCCTTGCGCCGGCGGTTGTTCGACACGACGGCGTTGGCGACCTCGAGGATGCTGGTCGTCGAGCGGTAGTTCTGCTCGAGGCGGATCACCTTGGCGTCGGGGTGGTCGCGCTCGAACTCGAGGATGTTGCGCAGGTCGGCGCCGCGCCACGAGTAGATCGACTGGTCGTCGTCGCCGACCACCGCCAGGTTGCCGCGCTCACCGGCCAGCAGGTTGGCGATGCGGTACTGGGCGTGGTTCGTGTCCTGGTACTCGTCGACCATGACGAAGCGGAACGTGCGCCGGTAGTGCTCGAGGCGGTCCGGAAAGAGCTCGAGCAGGTTCACCATCTTCATGAGCAGGTCGTCGAAGTCCATGGCGCTCATCTCGACGAGCTTCGTCTCGTAGAGGTCGTAGACGTCGGCGGCGGCCTTGTTGAAGGAGCCGCCGGCGAACTGCTCGCGAAAGGCGGCCGGGTCGAGCAGGCGGTTCTTGGCGTCCGAGATCAGGCGGGCCACGGCGTCGGGGGTAAAGCGCTTGTGGTCGAGGTTCAGCTCGGCGAGGCAGCGCTTGACCAGGCGCTTGGCGTCGTCGGCGTCGTAGATCGAAAAGCCTGGCCGATAGCCCAGCCGCTCGGCCTCGCGCCGCAAGATGCGGGCGCACATCGAGTGGAAGGTCGACACCCACATGACGCGCACCATGGGGCCGACCAGGGCGCCGATGCGCTCGCGCATCTCGCCGGCCGCCTTGTTGGTGAAGGTGATGGCGAGCACCTCGTCGGGGCGCACGCGGCGCACCTTGACGAGGTAGGCCACGCGGTGGGCGAGCACGCGCGTCTTGCCCGAGCCCGCCCCGGCCAGGATCAGCAGGGGTCCCTCGAAGTGCTCGACGGCCTCGCGCTGCGGCTCGTTCAGGCCGCGCAGCAGACCCTCGGCCACGGCCGAGCGCGCCGCGGGCGTCTCGCGATCGCCGTCGCTCATCGGCCGCTCACCGCAGCCCATAGTCGAGCAGGGCGCTCAGGACGAGGCACAGCACGCCGGCCACGGCCAGCTTGACGCCCGACCAGACGAGCCGCTGGCGCGACACCCGGCCCAGAAAGAGGCCGAGCAGGAAGAGCTCGACGAAGGCGATCGCCACACCGGCCACGTAGGCGGCGTGCACGGTCATGAAGCCGCCCAGGAAGGGCAGCAGCACGAGCGCGGCGGCGAGGAACGGCGAGACGCCGTCGACCAGGGCGATCACGATGGTGGCGTAGGTCGAGGCCGCAGCGATGTCGGAGTCCTCGAGGCTCGAGAGGGTGATGTCCTCGAGCTCTCGCAGCGAGCGATCGCGTTCGGCGCGCTCGATCAGATACGAGCCGTAGAAGCCCGAGATGCCCATGGCCACGGCCGCACCGAGCCCGACGGCGACCACCTGGTGGGCCGAGTGCGCGTGGCCGACGTAGCTGCCGACGAGCACGCCGAGCGTGGTGAGCACGCCGTCGAAGGCGTTCATCGCGAAGTAGCGGCGGGCGATCTCGCCCACCTCGGCGACCCGGTGGTAGTGACGCAGGGTGGCGACCGTGCGGCGCAGCCAGCCGGCCGGACCGGAGGCCGTCATGGGGCTCACCTGCCAGGTGGCGGAGCGGCGGTCACCGCATCCAGCGGGCGCCGGCGTCCTGAGGTGTCTCGGCTTCGTCGATCAACTGCCGGCCGGTGGACACCTTGTCGATGGAGTGGATGCTGCCGCCGGAGTCCTGGATGACCTCGGCGACCTCCTGGTAGTCGATGTCGCTGCCTTCGAGGGTGATCTTGATGTTCTCGACCTTGTTGTCGATCTCGAAGAGCGTGATGTCGACACCGGCGATGCCGTCGAGGTCGCCGAGCTTGTCGGCCAGGTTGAGCATGGTCGGCATGTGGGGTTTGAGGACGTCGAGGACGAGACGTCGGACGTGGCTCACGGCGAGGTCACTCTCCCTTAAGCTTGGCTTCAGCGCGGATACTAGCATACCCGCCACGGGGCCCCGGCCGGCGCGCGGCGCGGGGTTGAGCGGTGGCTAGATGCCGCCCCCGTCGGTGAAGTCGTCGAGGTGCAGCAGCCGGTCGAGCGTCGCCTGATTGGCGACGATCCGCGAGCGGCGCCGGTCCTTGCGGGTCGGGTCGACCTCGTCGAGCTCGTTCTCGAGCGCGATGATGCGCTCGACGACGCACTTGATCGCCTCGGCGACCGGGTCGGGCAGGTGCGTGTAGTCGATGTCGGGGATGCCGACGCGCTGACCGTCGACCACGACCGGGTGGCCGGGATTGCCCACGACCGTGGCGTTGGCCGGCACGTCGTGCACGACCACGCTGCCCGAGCCGATCTTGGCGTTGTCGCCGACCTTGATCGAGCCCAGCACGCTCGCCCCCGAGCCCACCACGATGTTGTCGCCCAGCGTCGGGTGGCGCTTGCCGTGCTCCTTGCCGGTGCCGCCCAGCGTGACGCCCTGGTAGAGGGTGACGTTGTCGCCGATCTCGGTGGTCTCGCCGATGACGACGCCCGACCCGTGGTCGATGAAGAAGCCCTCACCGATCTCGGCGCCGGGGTGGATCTCGATGCCGGTCACGAACCGGTTGAACTGCGAGATCCAGCGCGGCACGACCGGCACGCCGCAGCGGTACAGCGGGTGCGCGACGCGGTGCAGCCAGAGGGCGTGCAGGCCGGAGTACGAGGTGACGATCTCGAAGGAGCTCGTGGCCGCCGGGTCACGTTCCTTGACGGCGCGCACGTCGCGTCGCATGCGCCCCACGAAGCGCCGCAGGCGGCTGCTGCGCACCGCGCACCAGGCTCCTTCGGCAGCGTCGGTCATGGTGGCGATCGGCCGGTTCACGAGATGCTCCTTTCGCGCCGCGGGGCCTCGTTCATGCTGCCCGAGCGAAAACCCCGCAGGTCGAGGGCGACGTACGTGAAGCCGAGCGCCCGCAGGCGACGCTCGACGGCGGCCCGCAGCTCGGCACCGGCGGCGCGCTCGACCTGCTCGGCCGGCAGCTCGACGCGGGCGACGTCGCCGTGGTGGCGGACGCGCAGCTCGGGCCCCAGGCCGAGCTCGCGCAGCACGTCCTCGGCCGCGGCCACCTGGCGCAGCTTGTCGGCCGTGATGGTCTCGCCGTAGGCGATGCGCGAGGCCAGGCAGGCCTCGGCTGGCTTGCTCCACACCGACAGGTCGAGGGCGCGGGCGAGGGCGCGCACGGCTGCCTTGCCGAGGCCCGCCTCGATCAGCGGGTGCCGTACGCCGTGCTCGGCCGCGGCCCGCATGCCGGGGCGCTCGTCGCCCAGGTCGTCGCGATTGGCGCCGTCGATCAGCACGGTCGCGCCGGCGTCGGCCGCCGCCCGCTCCATGGCCTCGAGCAGCGTCGTCTTGCACGCGTAGCAGCGGTCGCGCGTGTTGGCCGCGAAGCCGGGGGCGTCGAGCTCGCGCGTCTGCCAGGTGAGGTGGCGCACGCCGAGCGACCGCGCGAGGCCGCGGGCGGTGGCGAGCTCGTCGTCGCGGTAGGTCTCCGACACGGCCGTGAAGGCGAGCACGCGAGCGGGCCCCAGCACGCGCACGGCGACCGCCAGCACGACGCTCGAGTCGACGCCGCCGGAGAAGGCCACGCAGACCCGCTCGAGCGGCCGCAGCACGGCCTCGAGCGGCGCGAGCAGCGCGTCGACGGCGGCGAACAGCGCCGCGTTCACGGCACCTTCGTGGACCGTGTCGGCCATCAGCCGCCGATCATCGCGGCCGCGCCCTGCTCGGCGAACAGGGGGGTCGACAGGTAGCGCTCGCCCGAGTCGCACAAGATGGTGACGACGAGCTTGCCGGCGTTCTCGGGCCGGGCGCCGACCTCGGCCGCGACGAACGCGTTGGCGCCGGCCGAGATGCCGACGAGGACGCCTTCGTCGGCGGCCAGCGCACGGGCCGTCTCGAAGGCCTGCTCACCCGTCACGGTGAGCACCTCGTCGTAGACCGCCGCGTCGAGCACGGGCGGCACGAAGCCGGCGCCGATGCCCTGGATGCGGTGCGGGCCCGGCTGCCCGCCGGTCAGGACCGACGACTCGATGGGCTCGACCGCGACGACCGTGACGGCGGGCTTGCGCTCCTTGAGCAGCCGGCCGACGCCGGTGAGCGTGCCGCCGGTGCCGATGCCGGCCACGAAGACGTCGACCGCGCCGTCGGTGTCGCGCCAGATCTCGTCGCCGGTCGCGTCGTGATGGATCGCGGGGTTGGCGGGGTTCTCGAACTGCTGCGGCATGAAGCTGTCGGGCGTCTCGGCGACGAGCGCGGCGGCGCGCCCGATGGCGCCGCGCATGCCCTCGGGCCCCGGGGTGAGCACGAGCTTCGCCCCGTAGGCGCGCAGCAGCGTGCGGCGCTCGACGCTGAAGGTCTCCGGCATGGTGATGATCAGGCGATACCCGCGAGCGGCGGCGACCATCGCCAGGGCGATGCCGGTGTTGCCGCTCGTCGGCTCGACGATCGTCGTGCGCCCGGGCGCGATCGTGCCGGCGCGCTCGGCCGCCTCGATCATCGACAGGCCGATGCGGTCCTTGACGCTGCCCGCCGGGTTGAACGACTCGAGCTTCCCGACGATGGTCGCACCGCTGCGCTCCGACAGGGCCCGCAGGTGCACGAGCGGTGTGGCGCCGATCAGCTGGGTGATGTCGTCTGCGATCTTCACGCGGTCCTCCGGCTGGCTGTCAGATGTAGTACATGGCTTCGTGCGGCACCCGGGCCAGCTCACGCTCGGCGAGGTCGGCGATCGTGGTCTGGCGCAGCACCTGCTCGAGCGCTTCCTTGGCCTCGAGCCAGACGGCGGCGGGGCCGCACTCCTCGATGCGCTCGCACTCGCCCTGCGTGCAGACCGCCGGCGAGACGAGGCCGTCGAGAGTCTCGACCACGTCGAGCACCGTGACCTCGGCGGGCGGACGGGCGAACACGAAGCCGCCGCTCGCGCCGCGCCGGCTCTTGACGATGCCGGCCCGGCGCAAACCCGCGAAGAGCTGCTCGAGGAACTGCAACGGGATGTTGCGCGCCTGGGCCACGTCGGTGAGCCGCACGAGCCGGCCGGGCTGACCCTGCGTGCGCTCGGCCAGCTCGACCAGCGCCCGCACCGCGTATTTGCTCTTGGCGGAGATGTTCATCGTCGCTCGCTCGTCGCCGCTCTTCCCGGCAGGGGTCCGGCCAGACCTGCCGCGCGGGAATCATTCGATTGGTAGCGGAAACCGATAAGACTTGTCAACAATACCCCTCCAGCGAGCGGGTCATTCACTCTCCGGCTCGCCCTCGCCGTCGCGGCCGCCCTCGCCGTCGCGGCCGCCGGCGCCGTCGCGCGTCGGCGCGCCGCGCCGACGCGCGACGGCGGCCGCGACGGCGCCCAGGAGGGCGGTCACCGCGGCGGCCCACGCCAGGCGGTAGCCGACCACCCAGAGGGCCGACGCGCCCACCGCGATCAGCACGAGCGAGTCCTCGAAGATCGCGTGCACCTCGGAGAGGAACACGCTCATGAGGAACACCTGCCGGCGCGGCAGGCTGCGCCGCGCCGTCTCGCGGATGATGACGCCGCCGCCGTAGGCGATGCCGAACAGAAAGCCGACGAGCGTGGGTGTGGCGATCTCGTCGGTCATGCCGAGCGGCGCCATGACGCGGGCCCACAGGCGCACGACCACGCGGAAGGGCCGTGAGCCCTCGAAGAGCTCGAGCACGACCATGATCGGCACGACGATCACGAAGACGCGCCACAGCAGGCTGGACGAGCCGCGCAGGAACTCCGACAGCAGGGCGCTCACGACAGCGCCCTCATGAGCAGGTTGGCCAGGCCGGCGGCGACGAGGCCGCTCAGCGCGCGCAGCACGCCGAAGCCGAAGCCGCTCATGCCGGCGCGGCGCAGCACGGCGCCCTCGACCAGCAGGTTGTGGCCGATCAGCACGGCGAGAGCGAGCACCGTGATCTGGCGCGCGTCGAGGTGGAGGGCCGTCATGGCGCCGACCGCGGCGTAGACGTTCAGCACCCAGCCCAGCACGAGCGGCACGGCGGCCGAGCCGGGCAGTCCGACCAGCGACATCACCGGCTGGGCGACGTGGGCGATCGCGCTCACGGCGCCGAGCTTCTCGAGGACGAGCGCCAGGGCGTAGGCGGGGATCATCGCCCTGGCAAGGCTCCAGAAGGTCGCCAGGCCGGAACGCAGGCCGCGCGACAGGTCGCGGCGCAGCGCGAGGCCGAGCGACGGGTGGTCGCCGAGCAGGTCGGGCAGGTCGGGGGGCTCGCCGGTCACGCCGGAGATTGTGTCACAGAGTGCGTGGCCTTGAGCGACGGCGGGTCGGCCGCGGCCGCACGGCGCAACGTCACCGCCGAGCGGCCTTCGTCATCCTTGAGACGGCGCCGGCCGCCGCGCAGCATCGAGCCATGACGTCGCGCTCCCACCGCACCCGCATCGCCCGCCGGCTTGCCCCGGCCGCGGCCGCGCTCGCGGTGGTCGCGGTCTGGGCGGCCTGCGGCCGGACGGCACCCGTCGCGCCGCCGCCCACCGGCGGCGTCATGGTGGCGGGGTCGCGGTCGCCGGCCGCGATCCCGCCGGCCCGCCCTGCCGCCTCGCCGGCGCCCACCGCGCTCGCCGCGTCGTCGGCCGGCGCCCGCCTGCTCGCCGCCTGCACGATCGCTCGCCTGGTGCGCTTCGTCGACCGTCATCGCTACACCGACGCCCGGCGCCTGCTGGCTTGGCCGCGCTGCTGGCCGCGCCGCGAGCTGCTCTGCATCCGCCACATCGACCTCATCTCGGCACGGGTCCGGGGAGGGCCCGGCTCCGACACCGTCACGCTCGTCGCGACCGTACGCCTGGTCACGCGACGCGGCGCGCCGCTGCCGAGCGGCCGCACGACGCTCTTCTTCACCCTGGGGAGGGTGCGAAGCGCGGGGGACTGGCTGATCACAGCCGTCGCCACGAGCCCGTAACCCGACCCGAAAGGGGGTCCCATGCTCCACCTCCCTCGTCCGCGGACGGCGCTGCTCGCGCTGCTCGCCCTGCCGCTCGCGGCCGCGCCCGCGGCTGCCGGCGGCTCGCCTGCGACGCCCGCCGGCGCCGGCGCCGCCGGCCCGGCTCAGGCCGTGCCGGCGACGGCCCCGGCCGGCGGCCCTGCCGGCGCCGCGGCCGCCTACCTGCGGCTGCGCGCCCGCTGCCTGCTCGCGCCGGCCGCCGGCCGCGCCCTGGCGGCGGCCTGCCTGCCGGGCGCGCCGGTCGCCGGCCGCGAGCTGCTGCTCGCGACCGGCGGCAGGCGCCTCGCCGCCCAGCTCGGGCACCGCGTCACCGGCGTGTCCTGCCGCGTCGTGGTCGGCCGCGTGCGCCTGTCGACCGACGGCCGCAGGGCCACGGTCGCGGCCCGCGCCGCGACGCTCGTCGCGTGGGCCGCGGCGAACGGCCGCGCCGACACCGAGGGCGACGGCATCGACCACGTGGTCATCCTGGTCCGGCGCGCGGGCCGCTGGCTCGTCGCCGCCGACCGCTACACCTCCGACCTCACGCCGCGCCTCCTGCAGGCGGCCGGCGCGCCGCGCGCCGTCGTCGCCGGCGCCGCCCGGCGCCTCGAATCCGCCGCGGGCGCAGCGACGCCCGTCGCCACCGCTCCGCCGGCCGGCGCGGCGCCCACGCCGCCGGTCCTGCCGGCCGGCGTGGCGCCGGCCTACGTCGCCAAGCTCAGCTACGATCGCACCGCGGCCAAGGCCTACGCCGACCGCTACGCCCTCTCGTACAACCCGACCTACGTGAGCTTCGACAGCGACTGCGCCAACTTCGGCTCCCAGGTCATGAACGCCGGCGGCTACCCGCAGTTCGGCAGCACCTACTCCTCGGGCTGGTGGTACGGCAAGTCCGGCACGAGCGCGCCGGGCGACGACACGTACAGCCACGCCTGGATCGCCGTAGCCAACCAGCAGGGGGCCTGGAACCTGCGCTTCCACGACCCCAGGCTCGAAGACGACGAGCTCCGAGCGTGAGCCGAGGCCGATTGCCCGCGGATTGCCCGCGCCCGGGCGCTCACGGCTGCACCGCCACGGGATTGCCCGCCACCAGCGCCGCGACGAGCTCGCTGGCCTGCTCCTGCATCGCCGGGATGGCGTGGGAGTAGATGTCGAGCGTCATGCTGATCGTCGAGTGCCCGAGGCGCTCCTGCACGACCTTGGGATGCACGCCGGCCTGCAGGGCCAGCGTCGCCCAGGTGTGCCGCAGATCGTGCAGCCGGATCTGCGGCAGTGGGATTGCCCGCTCGGCGGTGCGGAAGTTCTTCGTGACGATGTCCGGCTGTAGCGGCCGGCCGTCCTCGCGCGTGAAGCAGTAGCCCGCGTCGACCCAGGCCTCGCCCCACCGTTTCTGCTCGTCGAGCTGGCGCACCGCCTGCGCCCTCATGACCGCCATGGTCGCGGCGTCGAGCGGCACGGTGCGCCGGCCCTTCTTGGTCTTGGGCTCGGAGACGGTGATCATGTAGTTAACCGAGGTCAGCGAGCGGCGCACGGCGAGGCGCCCGGTCTCCATGTCGACGTCTTCCCACTTCAGACCGAGGGCCTCGCCGCGGCGCAGCCCCGTCATGGCGAGCAGGTGCCAGAGCGCATAGAGGCGGTCGTTCTTGGTCGACTCGAGGAAGGCGTGCAGCTGCGCCGCCGTCCAGGTCTTCATCTCGCGGCGCTCGGTGCCGGACTGCTCCGGGCGCGGCGCGTCCACGTCGTCTGAAGGGTTGCGCGCGAGGTGCCGGCGCCTGACGGCATCCCTGAGGGCCCGGTGCAGCACGACTGCCGTCAGACGCACCGTAGCAGTCGACAAGGCGCGAGAGCCGTCGCCGCTCATCAGCTGCGCGTACATCGCACCGATCGCACCGGGCGAGAGCCGCTGCAGGCGGCAGTGGCCGATCCGCGGCACGATGTAGTGCTCGACGTGGACCCTGTAGACGAGCAGCGTGGCGGGCCGGATGGTGGCCTCGATCGAGGGCAACCACTCGTCGATCAGGTACTGGCGCACGGTGAGTTTCGAGGACTCGACGTAGTCGCCCCCCTCGAGGGCGACCTTGGCCTTGTCGAGCGCCGCCTGCGCGTCCTTCTGCGTGCGAAAGCCGCTGACGGTGGACTCGCGGCGCGCTGTGCCGGTGTGCAGCTGGCCGCCGCAGGCCTGGCAGGTCTCCAGCGGTCGCACGTCGACCCAGAAGCGCTTGCCGCAGGCCTGGCAGGTCTGAACCGGCTGAGCGCCTTTGTCGAGGCGGTACTCCCAGGTGCCCGGGTCGCCCCGGCGTCGCACCGAGCCCCTCATGACCGGGCCGCCTTGCGCGCGAAGGCCTCGACGGTCGAGCGCTTCAGACGCCACTCACCGCGGCCGGAGACACCGCCGGGTGTGCGGTGCGCCTCGAGACGACCGTCGCGGCACATGGCCGCTACAGTCTGGCGCGAGACACCGAGCCGCTGGCCGGCCTCGACGGTGGTCAGGTAACGAAAGCGCGGCGTCACGACGCGCGCCCGGCGACGGCCTGCGCGACGGCGAGGTGCCGGCGGGCGATGTCTTCGACGGCGGCGCGCACGGCAGCCCGCCGGGCCGCGCACTCGTCAGCGGCCCGCTGGACGGCAGCGCGTCGGGCTGCGATCCGCTTGGCCTGGTCTGCGCTCATGGTCTCTCCCTGCTCGGCCGTCGTCTTTCTTCTACAGTCTCAATATCGACCATGGCGACCGGGAAGTAAAGCGCCAGATGGGATCAGGTGTCGCCCGCGCTGGCGACGGCGCCGCGGGCCTACGTGTTGCCTGGACAGGCGACGAACGCCCTACCTGACGACAAACGATGAACTGCGCGACATTGCGCGTAATCAGCGCGACATACCTCCTGCAAAACATGAGTTTCCGGCCCTTGCCCCGGCAGACCCCGGCCACCATGGTGTGACGTAGACGCAAACGCCTACACCGCCAAGGGGATGAGATGAAGCTGATCACAAAGCTCCGCGTCGACCAGGACAAGACGGAGTTCCGGCTCGGCGCCGACGCCTACGTCAACCCCACCCATGTCAGTGCGATCGAGCGCGGCCGTGAAGTACCACGCCCCGACAGCGTCGTGCTGGTCCGGCTGGCCGACGCGCTCGGTTATGAGGGCAACCCGGCTGACCTGCTCGAGGACGTCTCCTAGACCACATGGATCGCCGCGCAGGCACAGGGCCACATGAGGCACCGGCACTCAACCTCGGCTACGTCGGCGACCACTGGCGCGAGCTGGGCACCACGCTGCCGCTGTGGCCGCAGACCGGCCAGCTGCTCGGTCTGAGCCGCGCCGCCACCTACCGCGCCGCGGCCCGCGGCGACTTCCCGGTGGTCACCCTGGGGGGGCGCCGGCTGGCGCTCACGCTGCCGCTTTTGAAGTGGCTCGGGGTTCCGCTCGACGAGGGCGACAAGTCGTGACGCTCGCTTCAGTTGGGGGGGCCGAGACGTGCTTCTTAGGCTTCACCCAGCAGCCCCAAAATCTGCTCTTTGCCTGCTCGCGTCAGCGCGCCTCAGGAAACTCAACCCCGCTGCGTAGGCTACAGCCACGTCAATGCACGGCAAAGATGGAGGTAGATCTCGGTGTCTCAGCTAGCACAGGTTGTGAGGCTCAAGCGCTCGGTCCCACCGCCGGCCGAGGCGCGCAGGATTATGGACGCGGCGGGCGTCAGCGAGCGAGACCTCGCCCGCGAGATCGGCGTGGCTTGCACCACGATCCATCGGTACCTGCACGGGCATCCTCAGCGGCTGCGCACCGCGGCCGGGCTGGCACGCGTGCTCGAGGAGCTTCGTCAGATTGTAGACGCGCCGGACTCGTGACCCCGCAGCGCCCCACCGCTGACCAGGCCCCGCGGGCGCTCGTGTTCGTCGTCGGCGATGGCGCGCTGTTTGATCCATCCGCCGATCTTTGGTGCAAATTCCCGCTGCCCTTCGACCCGAACGACGCGGCAGACGTGCGCCTCCTGTGGCATGACGACCTCGTGGGCCTTGATCGAAAGGGACTCTGCGCCAAGTGTGTCGCGTGCACGATCGCCCGCGCCGGTGCGAGCAAAGTGACGCTCGATAGGCCGCTGGGCATCATGCCGAGCCTCTCAGTCGGCGAGTGGCTTCGCGGACGCCAGGCGCGGATCGCCACTCTCGCCAGCGAGTTCGAGCCGTGTCAATGCCACGCCGCATGAGCCGGGTGACATCGTGAGCACGGTCGACCGCCTGCTCGAGCGTCTGGAGGGCGTCAAGCGCAAGGGCGACAACTGGGTGGCGCGTTGCCCGGCCCACGAGGACCGCGAGGCCTCGCTTTCGATCAGCGAGGGCGACGACGGGCGCGCTCTCGTGTACTGCCACGCCGGGTGCAAGACGCAAGACATAGTAGCCAAGGCCGGCCTTACGATGTCCGACCTCATGGGCGAGAACCTCCCGAGCAGCAACGGCGGCCAGCGCCAGATCGTGGCGACGTACTCCTACGTTGACGAGAGCGGCACCGAGCTCTACCAGACCGTGCGCTACGTCCCCAAGGACTTCCGCCCTCGTCGCTCCGACGGCGATGGCGGCTGGATCCACAGCATGGGCGACGCCCGGCGTGTGCTCTTCCACCTGCCGCAGCTGCTCGCCGGCGTGAAAGCCGGCAAGACGATCTACCTCTGCGAGGGTGAGAAGGACGTCCTGGCCGTCGAGAAGGCCGGCGCCTGCGCCACCACCAAGGCATTCGGGGCCAAGAGTCCATGGCTTCCGGAGTACAGCGAGTGCCTGCGCGGCGCCAGGGTCATCGTCGTCGCTCACAAGGACGCGCCCAACGAGAAGGGCGTCCGGCCTGGTCTCGAGGTCGCAGAGCGCGAGGCCGCGGCCCTGCAGGGCATCGCCGCGTCGGTGCAGATCGTGCAAACCCCCGTCGAGAAAGCCGGCGCCGACGCAGCCGACCACCTGGCCGCCGGTCTGACTCTCGAGGAGCTCGTGCCGGTGGACCGCGCCGCGGAGACTGCGGGCGAGGTACCTGTCTACAGCGGGCTCGACCTCGCCACCATGAAGATCCTCGAGCCCGAGCCCCTCATCGAGGGGATCGCCTACGTGGGCTGCTCGACGCTGCTCATGGGCAAGCTCAAGGGCGGCGGCAAGACCACCGCCTCGCTCGACATGTGCCGCCAGCGCATCGCCGGCGAGCCCTGGTGCGGTCGCCTGGTCCGGCGCGGTCCCGTGCTCTACCTGACCGAGCAGTCGCCCCAGTCCTTCAACCCGCAGTGCGCCCGGGCGGGCCTGATCGGTCTCGGTGACTTCCACGTCATCTACCACCGCGACGTCTCGGTCGCCGGGCTCGAATGGCCAGCCGTAGGCGGGCTCGTTCGTCAGGCCTGCACGACGACCGGCGCCGACCTGGTCTTCATCGACAACTTCAGCCTCTGGGTCGGGTTCGTCGGCGACGACGAGAGCTCGTCGGGGCCCGGCAACGAGTCCATGGCGGTCGTCGAGCGCCTGCTGGCGGCCGGCCTGTCGGTCGTGGCGATCCAGCACACGCGCAAAGAGGGCGGCTCGATCTACGACGCCGCACGGGGCAGCACGGCCATCGCCGGGCGCTTCGACGAGCTCGCCTGGATCAAGGGCAGCCCCTTCCCGCGGCGCCGGTCACTGCAGCGCGTCGGCCGCGTCTTCGCCGAGGACCCCCCGGACCTGGTCCTCGAGCTCGACCAGGACCACCGCTACCAGCTCGTCGGCAACGCCCCCGACCTGCAGGACGAGGACGCCGAGGGCGTGATCCTCGAGTTCCTGCCGCTCGGTCGCGAGGGCGCGAAGAGCGAGGACGAGGTGATCGGAGCCTGCAAGGCGGCAAGCGTCGGCCGCGATGCCGCTTCGCGCACCCTGCGCCGTCTGTGCGAAGAGGAGACCGTCGACCGAAGTCGCGGCGTCATCCCGGGCTACAAGGGCTACGGCTACTGGCGTCGGCACGATCTGTTCCGGGAGGCCGAGCCGTGACGATTCTGGACGGGGCCGGCGTCGTGAACTGGACTAGGCCGGGGTCTATAGACCCCCCGGCCAGTCCAGTCCAGTTGCACGAGCCTGCGACAGGCCCAGGACTGGACTGGTCGATTCTGCCCGGCGGGCCAGTCCAGTCCAGAATCGAGGGGTCGGGATGAGCGGCGTCGAGACCCCGGAAATCGGCGCGCGCGACGTCCAGACGGACGCCGAACCCGCGGTCCGGCATCCCGTGCTAGCTAGACAAGGTCAAGCTAGGTGCCAAGCAACGACGGCCGCTGGCAAGGCCTGTCAGATGCCGCCGCTGATCGGAACGCGCTTCTGCCACAGCCACACGCCAGGTCTGGCGGCCGAGGCCGGCCGCCGAGGTGGTCTCAATCGCCGCCGCAAGCCGATACCGACGCCGCGCCCGCCGGCCGCGCGAGTCGCGCCCGACTCGCCGGTCGCCAAGCTGCCCGACGTCAAGATCGAAAGCGCCGAAGATGCTCGCGCCTTGCTCGTCGAGACGATGAATCAGCTGCGCCGCGGCGAGATCGACGTGCAGGTCGGCAACGCCTTGCTGCGCATGATCCAGACGGCGAGCAAGGTCGTCGTGCAGGTCGACCTCGAGCGTCGCCTCGCGGCGATCGAGGCCGCTGGAGCGCCGAAATGAAGGGCTGCGCGGGCAATCCGCGGGCAATCGGCGGCAAAGTGCCTGCAAACTGTCGGATCGCGAGCCTGAGCGCGCGGAATGACCAGTTCCATGACGCCGCTTGGGGGCTGCCATGACGACCCCGCTCGAAAGCCGGATCGCCGCCCTCGAGCGCAAGCGCAGCGCCGCGCCGGCGCCGGCCGCCAAGGGCTACCAGGGCAAGCGCCCGACGCCGCTCGAGTTCGTCGAACAGCTCGCGATCGAAGAGAAAGAGTCGGGCCGCCTCGTGCCGTTTGTGCTCTGGCCGGCGCAGCGCAAGGCGCTCGCCATGCTGGTCAAAGAGCCGCGGCTGTTCTTCCTGAAGGCCCGGCAGCTCGGCGCGACGTGGCTCGTGCTGGCCGTGATGCTGTACTGGGGCACCTTCGACGGCAACCGCCTCTTCTTCATCGCTCGCCAGTCCGGCGAAGACGCCGCCGACGCGATCCACCGGCTCAAGACCCTGCTCGCCAGCATGCCCGACGAGTGGCGTCCCGACGTCGTGGTCGACAACGTCATGTCGCTCGAGCTCTCCAACGGCAGCCGCTACCGCGCCCTGACCGCCACCACGCGCATCGGCCGCGGCGGCGCCGCCTTCGCCGGCCTGGCCGATGAGCTTGCATTCTGGCCATGGCAGGCCGAGCAGCTCGCATCGCTCGAGGCCGGCTGCGCGCGCCTCTTCATCGTGACGACGGGCAACGGCCCCGGCGACCACGTCCACAAGGTCTGGCAGCAAGCGCGTCTCGGCAAGGGCAACTGGCGCTGCCTGTTCATGCCCTGGCACGAGCATCCGGCCCGCAGCAAGGCATGGTATCGACAGACCGTCGAAGAGGCCGCAGAGCCGCGCCTGGCACGGCGCGAGTACGCCGCCACACCGGAAGAGGCCTTCGCCAGCCCGGCCGGCGTCTTCTTCGAGCGCTTCACGATGGAGCGCAACACGCAGGAGATCGGCATCGTCGCCAACTGGCCGACGTTCCGCTGCGTCGACTTCGGCTACCGCCATCCGGCCTGCGCGTGGATCCAGCTCTCGCCCTCTGGCCAGCCCTTCGTCGTCGCCGAGCTCGTGCCGGCGAACATGACCACCGAGGAGTTCGCCAGCGCCATCCTCGCCAAGGAAGCCGCCTTCGGCCTGACGAGCCCGCCGCGCGTCACCTACTGCGACCCCGCCGGCAACGCCGCCAACGTGCAGACCGCCGCCAGCGAGGTGAGCCTCTTCGCGAGGATGGGCCTCGCGCCCGTCAGCAAGGCCTCGAGCGTCCGCGACGGCTGCGTGCGCCTCATGGACATGCTGGCCGACCCCGTGCTGCCGCTCGTCGTATCGAGGCGCTGCGAGTGGATCTGCCAGGCCTTCAGTGCGGTGAAGCCGGACCGCCATCACCCGGACGTCTATGACGAGACCAGCGACTACTGCCACATCCTCGACTCGCTCAGGTACGCCGCCGTCCACCTGCAGGTCGGCCCGGTCGTCGAGTGGGAGGCACCCGAGCCGGCCCCCGGCGTCTGCTCGGGCCTCTGGAATCGCAAATGGTGACCGGCGCCCTCCCCGATCCCGCGCCCGACCTCGCCGCGCTCCCGGCCGAGCTGCTCGAGCCGCCGGCCGAGCTCGTGCTGGCGCCACCCGAGCCGCCTGAGCCCGGCGCCGACCTGGGCGAGCTGCGCGTCGCGAAACGCTGGCGCGACGCGGCCGCCGGGCGTGCCGCTCAGGCGCGTCGCAGTGCTCGCTTCGCCCGCAAGCTGCGCCGCAAGCGCGAGGAAAAGCTCGCGCGAATCCGTCGCCACGGCAACTACGTCCCCGACCCCGACGAAAGCAACGAAAGGACTAACGATGACTGACTCCACCGCGCACCCCGCGGCCGACAACCCGAGCGTCGTCTTCGACGCGGCGGTCGCGTTCTGCGAGGCGCAGGGCCTCAACCGCCCGGACGCGGTCCAGCGCGTCCGGCACGACGCCCCCGAGCTCGCCGAGGCCTACGACGCCTGGCGCAAGGCCGGCGGGCGGCCCGGCGACGACGCCTTCGCCCGGACGCTCATCCGCACGACCGGCATCTCGCTCGCCTGGGCGCAGCGCACGATCGACCGCATCTTCGCCTCGCCCGCTCCAGCCTTCGCCCTCTCGGAAAGGACCGATGTCACGATGGCCGACACGAAGAGCGCCAACGCCGAGGTCGCCGACCTGGTCAAACAGTATCGCGCCGAGCACCCCGACAGCCCGATCGACGCCGCCTTCGCCGCGGTGAAGGCCGCGAACCCGGACCTGTGGAACAAGTACTCGACCGAGACGCAGGCGATCGCCCGCCGCGCCGCCGGCCCCACCCCGAAGCCGGCCGTCGGGCAGACGTCGAATCAGGATGGCGCCGCCATGACGCGCGCGGCCGGCAAGGCGCTGCCCGACGATCATCAGCAGCTGGGAGAGGACAGCGTCGGCACCCGCTACGCGCAGGCTCGTGCGCGCTACATGGAGCAGCACGGCCTGAGCGGGGCGAAGGGCCTGAAGGCCGCCGATCAGGCGCTCAAGCTGTCCGAGCCCGAGCTCTACGCTGCCTACGCCCGCAGCCTCACGATGGTGGTCCGATGAGCCCCGTCGCCACACCGGAGGCGATCAGCGCCAAGTACGCGGCTCAGCGCGAGCACCTGCAGGGCCTGCTCGACGAGGGCCTCGAGGGCCTGCGCGACATGGCCGAGCGGCGCAAGGCGCTCGTCTACGACGTCACGACCGGCAGCGCCGACCGAGCCGAGCTCGAGGCGCTCGAGCGCCAGATGGCGGCCAAGACGACCGATACCGACCGCCTGCGCCTGTCGATCGACGAGATCGCCGGCCGCGAGGCCGCCGAGCAGAAGGTCGCCGAGATGAACCGCACGGTCGCCCTGCGCAAGGACCTCGAGCGCCAGCTCGGCGCCGTGCAGAAGGCCGGCGTCGCGGTCGCCGGGGCCGTCGAGGCGCTCGCCAAGACCGTGGTCGCCGCGCAGCTGGCCGAGGACCTGGCCGCCAGCATCGCCGGCCAGCTCGACCTGCAGCTCGACCCGCTCTCGGTGGCCTTCCTGCTGCCGCGCTCCTTGCTTGCGGAGGGCCTCGTCCTCGCCCCGATCGACCACCTCGAAAAGCAGCAGATCCTCAGCGCGCGAGCCCGCGGTGACGCGGAGTTCAGGCCCACCGAGCGGCTGCGCGCCAAGCGCGGCACGCAGGCAGCGATGCGCATGCGGGAGGCGATCTGAGGTGACCCGACTTCGCTCGACAAGGCGGCCGGTTCAGCTCCTTCCGTCTTCGCCGGGCGATCAGGCGGCGGCCGGTCGGGACGGCACTCTGCCGGCCGCCGCCGCACAGCAACCGAAAGAAGGTCGACATGACTGAGACAGAGCCCGACGTCGCCGAGCTTGACGACGTCGAGACAGACGAGGGCTACACGTCTGCCGACGAGTGGCAGGCCCGCGGCGACGGCGGCAGCGATCTGACCCTGCCCAGCGGCGCCAAGGTGCGCGTCTGTCAGCCCAAGGTCGCGCTCCTACAGATGACCGGTCGCGTCCCGGCCTACCTGCTCGCGATCATCCGCAAGCACGCCGCGGACAACAAACCTTGGACGGTGAAAGAGAGTACGTGGCTGGTCGACTGGCTGATCACGCAGTCGGTCACCTCGGTCACCATCACCATGACACGCAAGCCCGGCGCCGTCTTCATCGGCGACGTCTCGGACGCGGACAAGAACGCGCTGATCGCAACGCTCGGCCTGCAGGTGCTCGCGGGGATGCTGCGATGAGTGACCTGGCCACCGCCTTGAGGCTCTTAATTACAGGGGATTCGGCCTCCGCCGTCAGTGCCATCCAGGAGACCGCGGCCGCCACCGATGACCTGGCCGCTTCGCAGGATGCCCTTGCCGCGCAGTCCAAGGCCGACGCCGAGGCTCAGGCGGCCTATTTCGCCGAGGTCAAGCGCCAGCAGGACGCGGCCGTCGCCTCGGGCCGGAAGGGCCTGCTCGAGATCGCCGGCGGCGCCGCCGCCATGGTAGGCGCCCTCGGCCTGGCCGTCGACGCCTCCGAAAAGCAGGCCGAGGTCGTGCTGCAGGTGCAGAAGATGACCGGCCTCTCGGCGACCGCGGCGAGCCTGCTCACCGCGCAGATGCAGGCGCTCGGCGTCAACGTCGACTCGGTCGGGCAGATCCTCGGCCGCACGCTCAAGAACGCCGAGAGCTACCGCGACGGCGCGACCAAGGCGACGAGCGCCATCGGCCAGTCCTTCGAGCAGCTCGGCATCTCTGTGGCCAACCTGCAGGGGAAGAACGCCGGGCAGATCCTCGACATGATCCGCGACAAGATCGCCGCGCTGCCGGCGGGCATTGAGCGCACGGCGGCGATCATGAACATCTTTGGCCGCGGCGCGACGAGCAATCAAGGTCTACTGCGCTACCTCACCGAGTCGAGCAACACCCTCGACGAGATCAACGCCAAGGCCAAGGCGTACGGGTACGTCTTCACGCAGGCCCAGCTCAACCAGGCCGAGCAGTTCGGCGCCCTGCTGCGCATCATCGAACTGCAGCTCAAGGGCTTCGCGATCACCGCCGGCAAGAGTGTCGTGCCGGCACTGGGCGACATGCTCAGGCCGCTCTCCGGCGGGCTCGACGTGCTCAACGACATCCTCGGCGTCTTCGGGCCGCTCAAGGGCTGGATCCTGATGTTCATCGGGTTCCTTCCCGGGATCGCGCTCATGGCGGTCGGCTTCACGAAGGTCTACAAAAGCGTGCAGCAGCTGCGCGAGATGAGCCAGGGCCTGGCCACGATCTTCGAAAAGCTCACCGGCATCAACCTGCCGCAGTGGATGAAGAAGTCGAGCGACGCGACCAACGCGCAGACCGCCTCGACCAAAGAGAACACCGCCGCGGCGGAGACCAATAGCTCAGCCAAGAAGACCAACGCCGCGGCGGCCGAGACAGACGACGCCGCGCTGTCAGAAAACGACGCCGCACTAGCAGAAAACGACGCCGCGCTGGCGACCAACACCGCCGACCTCGAGGCAAACGACGCCGCCCGTGCCGGTGGTGGTCTGGCCGGCGCGTCCGAGGACCTGGGCGCAGTCGGCACGGCCGGCGAAGGTGCGGCTGCCGGCGGCGCCGGTGCGGTCGCCCTGCCGGCCGGCGCCATCGCTGCCGGTCTGCTCGCGGGCATGGCGGTGCAGAGCCACACCAACGACTTCGCCGGCATGACGCAGGCCGAGATCAACGCCACGCTGCGCGCCCAGAAGGCCACCTCGGACACGACGCACATCGTGGCGCCGCACATGGCCGGCGGCGGTCTGGTGAAGCGCTCGCAGGAAGGCACGCTCGTGGTCGTCGGCGACGGCCAGGACGAGAGAGTCGTGCCGGCAGGCGCAGAGGGCGGCGGCAGCGCGGGCGTCAGTCTGACGGTGTCCATGGCCGGCGCCAACTTCTACGGCGCGCCCTCGAGCGCTGTGGCCCAGCAGTGGGCTGACTTCCTGGCTCCCGCGCTGGCGCAGAAGCTCGGCGTCATGTTCCATGCCGCGGTCAACGGCAGCCGAAGGTAGTTGCCGTGGCCGCCGCCTTCTTCATTCGCACCAGGGACGTCCCGGGCGCACAGATGTGCCCGGTCTACGTGCTCGAGCGGCTGACCTTCGCCGGCGGTCACTGGAGCGGGACCACGAGCGCGACGAGCCCCGCGCCTTCATCCCGGCAGTGGTGGTGGCACGGTGGCGCGGCGCCGCTTTGCGGCGTCACCTACCCGGAGGCGCTGCTGCCGCGCCCGTGGCCGTCGGGTGGCCGATGAGCCTGCCGGCGAGTGCGACCTGCGTTCGTGGCAACCGCAGGACAGAGCCGCGCGGGCATGACGAAAGGACGCCATGACTCAGTTTCACGTCGAACAGACTTCGCAGGCCACCGGCGACGGCACGATCGTGCTGCAGGCCGACTGGGGCTCGACGATCCCGGCGCACGACTCGGGCGACCTCTGCTACTGGCTCTACGGCGGCATCCCGCCCTACCAGTCGCAGGACACCAACCCCGGGATCAGCGGGATCTACGTCGACAGCTCGTGGAACCTCGAGCTGGACCCCTCGCTGATCGTCACGAGCAAGCTGCCGCTCTACAACCTGTTCAGCGATCCGCGAGGCATGGCCAGCGCGAACCCCTGGACGCGCCCGCAGGACAACAACAACACGACGACCAGCGATGTCAGCTCGGACGAGAACGCCGTGGTCGCCAAGGTCACGACGACCTACGAGCCGCTGTCCGTCTCGGCCGGCGGCGAGCTGTTCGGCCGTGCCGACGCGAACGCCTTCGTCTTCACCGGCGCGCAGGAAGGCGCGCCCAACATCGGCGTGCCGGTCTGGGGCCACAAGATGGCGCTGCCTGACGACATCAAGAAAGCGCTGGCGGCCGGCGAGCGGATCCCGCTTACCGTCTCCTGGTACATCGGCGCCTACGGCGAGGGCGAGGGCAGCGATGCGGCCGTGCTGTCTGTCTTGGACAAGGCCGGCGACACGCTCGCGACGCTCGACATCTACAGCGAGCTCGCGAACTACGGCAGCGCCTGGACGATGTACTGGGCGACGCTCGACGCGCTACCTGCTGAAGCCTGCAACCTCGAGCTCTACCTCACCTGGCAGACCGGCGAAGTCACGCGCTTCCTCTGCTTCCCCATGGTGACCAACTCAGACGACCCGAACTACTGCGACGGCGACACGCCCGGCTGGATCTGGTCCGCCACGATGAACAACTCGCCGTCGCGGCAGAGCGACCTCACAGTCACGCGGGAAGTGCTCGCCGCCGGCGATGGGATCGGCGTCTATCTGTGGCCGGTCGACGATCGCTCGGCCAACGACGGCACGCCGGTCATGGCGTGGAGCTCAGGCGGCGGCGCCCCATCGGACTGGTTCGCCGTGGGCGCCGGCTCGGCGCAGAGCTCGGCCTCGCTCCACTGCACGCAGATCGCCATCGGGATCTTCCTGCAGAGCGACTACGCGTGGACATTCAAGACCGAGGACGGCACCGACCCGCCGACACCCTACGGCGTGACGATCAACAACGTGACCGTGTTCGGCGCCGCCGGCAACCCGGCGGGCGACACCGAGACGGTCAAGCCGTCGAGTGCCATCCACCCGGCACGCGACGCCGCCGCCCGGCGCGACGCGGCCCGGCACGCGGCCTTCCGGGCCGCCTGCGACGCCCACGGGCCGGCGCAGCCCGGCGACCATCTGACCGTCAAGGGCCTTGGCACCTTCACCGTGCGCGGCCTTATGGACGAAGCCGAGGCCAAGGCGGCCTTCGAGGCGGCCGAGGCACAGCGCGCCGCAGCCAAGGCCAGGGCCACGCAGAAGGCCAAGCGCAAGCCCGAGACGTTCGAGGAGCTGTGCGCCCGAGTCGGGCGTGACGCGCGGCGCGCGCGCGAGCGGCGGGCGGAGGGGCCGGCCGAGACGAGCTAGGAGCAGCGAAGGGCGCTGGCAAACGGTGCCAGCGCCCTTCTGCGGGTAGCCGGCGTGGTCCCTGGGGAGGTGTCGCGCCGGCGCAGACAGCATACACCGCTCGGACGTCTCGGAAGCCGCGCGAGGGCCGCAACACGCGGGAGCGGCCGCCCTAGTGGCCAGGGGCCACGGCCGCGAGGACGCCGCCTATCGCCTGGAGAACAGCGCCGACGGCCAGGAGTGCGACGGCGATCCAGGGGAGCGCTCCCCGCTTGCTCTCGGCCACGTAAGCGCCTACGGCTTGCTTGAACCTCTCCACCGACCGCTCGGATTCGTCTTTCGCGGCCTGCCATCGGTTCTCGAGGTCCCCGAGCTTGGCCTCGGTCTCTGCTAGGCGCGCCTCAAGGCGGTCACACCTGTCTCCCGCATCTGGGTGCCGGCCGCCACTCAGCGCCGCTGACCCGAGCACGTTCCAAGCGACAGGGAACGACGCCACAACCTTGAAGAGCGCCCCCTCCGAGCTCAGGAACTTCCGGGTAGCCCGAGCAGCTGCGCGTATCTCGAGGGCGCCGAGGACAATGCCGGCGAGCTCGCAAGCCGACCCCACCAGAATGAGGACGATCCCCCAAGCGAGCATCTCCATCCCTTCCTCGCCCTGACTTTGCTCGTACTCTAACGCAATCGTGCGGCAGCCCGTAGCAAGGCCGGCCGCAACGACAACCGGCCCGCCACCTCGCGAAGAAGTGACGGGCCGGGTGCCTGCTGGGCTTCGGGGGCGGGCTACTGCGTCGCGCTTCTCTTCAGCGTGCGCCAGATGACGACACCGAGCACGATCGCCACGATCGTCGCAAGCGCACCGGTCCTGGTAAACGCAGTGAGCAGTGTCTCCCACGTGCCGCGCGGGTCGAGGGCGCGCGTCTCGACGGATACGGACTGCAGGCGGCTCGAGAGGCCGCTCGCGGCCACACGAGCGGTGAAGGCGTCGTTGGCGCGAGTGGTCATGACGAGCGCCACGATGACGCCCACGGCACAGATGGCGATCGCGGCCAGCGAGGCCTTGAGCCCGGTGCGTAGTCTGGCGATGGTGGTCATGATGTCTCCTGTAGGTGACGGGCCGCCGGCCGGCGCAGGACGGCCGGCGGCCCAGCTTGGCGGTCCTAGTTGCAGCTGACGGGCGGCTCGGGGCGCGCTCTGATCGCCCACGCGGCCTGGTAGTCGGGCTCATCGGGGTCTTCGACCATCACCCAGTGCGTGAAGGTCGGGCAGGCGTCGAAGTCGGAGACGCTCACCACGGTGGCCGGCGTCAGCCTCAGCGAGGCCGCCAGCACCCCGGCCATGATCATGGTGGTGTGCTCGCCCCACTCGAGCGCGCGACCGTTGAGCTCCTCGGCCGGGATCAGCGCCCCCGGCGTGTCGGGGTCTTCGGTCATCGGCCAGGCCGCCACGATCGGGCCGGCGATCGGTGGGATGTAGAGGGGCGGCCAGTACAGCAGGCCACAGTCGGGGTTCATGTCGCGCTCCTTTGCTGGGGTGAGTCGGCCAGCTGGCCGATCTCTTTGATGGTGACGAGCGTGTCGGGCTTGGCGGCCTCGAGCAGCTCGAGGGCACGGCGATAGTCGTCGACGAGCAGTGCGGAGACGGCGCCGTCCGGGTGGTGCGTGGTGACGACCCAGGGGGTCATGAGCGCGCCGCCTGTTGCCCGCAGATTGCCCGCGAGAATGGCCGAGAATGGCCGAAATAGACGGCACCGGACGAAATAGACGATACGCGAGCGGCGGCGGAAGTGGCGGCTTTGCAGGTACTCTCTATGCTGGCCTGAGACTGCGTGCGACACCTGATCACGTCCGACCGGAACCTGCGCTACACCGACGTCGTGTCTTCGGTCTCCGACCTCTCGGCCGGCGACTTCATCTACTACGACTGGACGGGCAACGGCACCTGGGACCACGTCGCCGAGCTCGTCGGCACCAACAGCGCCGGGCAGCGCGTGGTCGACGCCCACACCACCGACCACTACCACGTGTACTGGAAGCTCGGCACCTCGGCCACGCACTATCGGTTCGTGCACACGCGCGCTAGCATCGTCATCTGAAGATCGCCGCGTGCGGACGGCGGGGCCGGCCCATGGCCGGCCCCGCCGTCCGCCGGTCGTGCCTCGTCACCTGGGCCACGGCGCACACGCCTTGATTCCAGAGAGAACGGGTACGCAGTCCGTGCGCGGTCTCGAGGCTCAATTCGTAGGGGACGGTCTGTGGACTCCGGCGACGACAAGGTAGTGCGGTTTCCCCGCAGGCACACCGGCGGCGACGTCAAGCCGGTCGCCGACGACCTTGCGGCCGGCGCCCTCAAGTCGGGCTGGCTCACGCAGGGGCAGGCCGCCGTGCAACTGCAAGACGCCGCCGAGGGCTTCCTCGGGCGTCGCGTCGTACCGGTCGCGGGCGGCTCGGCCGGCCTGCACCTCGCCTTGCTCACGGTCGACACGAGCGACGGCGGCGAGGTCATTCTGCCGGCCATCGCGCCGCCGGCCACCGCGAACCTCATCATCCTCGCCGGCGGCCGCCCGATCTTCGCCGACATCGAGGCCGCCGACCGTCCGTTCCTCGAAGCGGCCGACGCCAACCGCCTCGTCGGGCCGCGCACGCGCGCCGTCCTCACGGTGCACGAAGCCGGGTATCCGGCGCTCACCGACGGCCTGCGGCGGGTCGCCGACGACCGCGGCATCACGCTCATCGAAGACTGCCGGGCGGCGCTCGGCGCGACCGTCGACGGCCACTCCGTCGGCGGAGCGGGCAGCCTCGCCGTCTTCGCCTTCGGCGACGGTCCCTCGTCGGGCGGCCTCGTCTCGACCCCCTCCGAGCAGCTCGAGCGTCACCTCATCGCGCTGCGCTCGACCGTGATCGCCACCGACGACGAATGCTTCTCACACGACTGCGCCGACGGCATGGTCAACGGCTACCGCATCGACGAAGCGGCGGCCTCGGCCGGAGCCCGCGCCCTTGCCGAGCTCGCCGACGTCGTGGCCCGCCGGCGCGAGCTGGCGGCGGCCGTCGCCGAGCGCCTCACCGCCGTCGGCCTCACCGTGATCGGCGCCGGCGCCGACGGCGCCGGCGCACAGCCGAACTGGCGGTCGCTGATCGCGCTCGCGCCATCGCGCGAGCGGCGCGATCAACTCGTCACGGCCTGGCGGCGAGTCGGCGTCGACGTCGCCATGCCGGCCGCGGCCTTCTCGCAGCCGGCGCAGCTCCACCGCCGAGCGCTGCCCAACACGCGGCTCTACTGCGATCTGGCCATGCGGATCGCGGTCGTGCCCGGCGTCGAGCACCGCCTGCTGCTCCCCGTCTGAGGCGCCCCGTTCGCCAGGGCCCGCGGCCCGTCGAGCGGCGGCCCCCCTGAGATCAGGTGCGCTCGGCCAGCCCGGCCGGGGCGCCCTTCGCGCTCCGCCGCGCGCCCTTCGCGCTCCGCCCCGCGCCCTCGTCGCCCTGCTTGCCGCGCGCCGCGCTCGCCCGCCGCGGCGCCACGTCGTGAGCCACGAGGTCCTCGAAGCTGTCGGCCCGGCGGATGAGGCGCGCCGCGCCGCGCTCGACGGCGAAGGCCGCCGCCTGGGGGCGGGCATTGTAGGGGTTCATCATCTCGAGCGTGTAGGCGCCCGCGTCGAGGAACACGATCACGTCGCCCGGCGCGGTGGCGGCCGGAAGGCGCCGGTACGGTGTGTCGTCGTCGCCGGCGAACACGTCGCCGCCGTCGCACAGCGGCCCGGCCAGGCGAAACGGCGTGTCGGCCGGCTCGCCCGCCCTGCTGGCCACGCGCGTGCGGTAATACCAGAGGTAGTTGGTGTGCTCGAGCAGGGTATTGAAGCCCGCGTCGATCGTGAGCCAGCGTTCGTCGCCGACGCGCCGCCCGGTCGCGTCGCGGCGACCCTTGACCTTGGCGCTCTCGATCGTCGTCACGAGCAGGCCCGCCGAGCCGGCGATGAAGCGGCCCGGCTCGAGCAGCAGCTTGAGGCCGGGCCGGCGACGCTCGACCGGCTCGCAGACCGCCTCGGCGTACTCGTCGATCGTGAGCGGGGCGCAGAAGTAGTCGACCGGCTCGCAGACCGGCCGATCGCGATACGGCACGGCGAATCCGCCGCCGGCGTTCAGCCGCTCGAGCGGCACGCCTGTCTTCTCGATCGCCGCGATCAGGTCGAGCGCCTTCTCCACCGCCGTGCGGTAGGGCTCGACCGCCGTGATCTGCGAGCCGATGTGCAGATGCAGGCCGCGCGGGTCGAGCGCGGCGTGGCCGGCTGCCCAGGCGAAGGCGTCGAGCGCGTCGTCCCAGTCGATGCCGGCCTTGCCGCCGTGAGCGGTCACGAGGCCGGGGTGCGTGAGCGTCGGCACGTCGACGTCGATGCGCAGGTCGACCGGCGCCACAAGGCCGAGCCCGGCCGCCACCTCGGCGATGCGCTCGAGCTCGAACAGCGAGTCGACCGTCAGGCCGCGCACGCCGGCGTGCAGCGCGGCGGCGATCTCGTCGCGCGTCTTGGCGACGCCGTTGAACACGACCTGGCGGCCGGCGAAGCCGGCGCGCTGCGCCTTCCAGAGCTCGCCGCCCGAGTTCACCTCGACGTTCACGCCGGCGCGCCGCACCTCGTCCAGGAACCACAGGTTCGAGCAGGCCTTGCTCGCGAAGAACACCTCGGTATCGAGATGGCGGCGGGTGAAGGCGTTCACGAGGCTGCTCACGTTCCAGCGCAGGCGCCGCGGCGAGTACACGAAGAAGGGCGTCGGGTTGGCGCGCGCCAGCTCGACCAGGTCGACGCCGTCGAGCACAAGGTGACCGTCGCGCTCGTCGAGGTCGCCGTCGAGCGTGAGGTGGGCGCTCCCCGTGGCGAGGCCGCCGTCGAGCGCAGGAGCAGCGCTGCCCGCGGCGACGCCGCCGTCGAAAGTGAGGCGAGCGCCGTCGCCGTCGGGATGGGTCATCTCGCGTCACCTGCCTGTCGTGTCGAGCCCGCGCCGCAGGGCCCGCGCGTCGTGGGCCGGCGCCCCGCCGATCGTCGACCGGGGGGCCGGCAGGCACGATTTGGGGGCCTCGTCGCCGTCCGATTATACTGTCCCCGCCGGCGACGCCGTCGCCGGCGTTTCCGACCCTTCGGACGACGGACCGCCACGGAACCTGAGCTCACCTTCGACCTCGACGCGATCGGCGCCGCGACCGGCGTCCTCGCCGGCCGGCTGCTCGCTCGCGGCATCGAGCTCGTCGGGGTGACCAAGGCCGTCGACGGCGAGCCGGCGGTCGGGCAGGCGATGCTCGAGGCCGGCTGCGCCGGCCTCGCCGACTCTCGCCTGCCCGCACTCGTGCGGCTCGCCGCTCACGCCCTCGCCCCGCTCACGCTGCTACGCGCGCCCGACCCGCGCGACGTCGCGACGGCCGCCCAGGTCGCCGACCGCGTCCTGCTGTGCGACCCCGGCACGGCCGAGCAGCTCGGCCGCCACGCGCCGGGCCTGCCGATCGAGCTGCTGCTCACCGTCGACCTCGGCGACCGCCGCGAGGGCGTGCTGCCCGGGCAGGCCGGCGAGGCGGCACGCCGCCTCGCGGGCCTGCCCGGCACCACCCTGAGCGGCATCGCCGTCAACTTCGCCTGCCTGTCGGGCCAGCTCCCCAGCGTCGCGCTGCTGCGCCAGGCCGAGGACGTCCTGTCGACCGTCGCCCAGGCCGCCGACCTCGACGCGCCCCTGCTGTCGGTGGGCGGCACCGTCTGCCTGCCCTGCCTCGACACCTTCACGCCGCGCTTTCGCACCGAGCTGCGCGCCGGTGGTGGCCTGCTGTACGGCTACGACTTCGTGACCGGTGAGACACTGGCCGGCCTCGAGCGCTTCGACCCCGTGCTCACCGCGACCGTGCTCGAGTCGTCGCGCAAGCCGCCGGCGCCGATCGGCGCCACCGGCCGTGACGCGTTCGGTCACGTCCCCGACACCGCGCTGCCCGACCACGACGCCTGGTACACGCTGATCGCCCTCGGCCGCCGCGACTGCGAGCCCGGCGGCCTGCGGCCGCTGCTCGACGGCTCGTGGATCGCCGGCATGACGAGCGACGTGGGCGTGCTCGTCACGCCGCGCAAGCTGCAGCCGGGCGACACGGTCGCCTTCGCCGTCGACTACGACGCTCTGGTGCGCGCCGTCACCTCGCCGTTCGTGTCGCGCCGCTTCGTGTCGCGCACGCCGGCGAGCGCCGGCGCCGTCGTCCGCCCCGATCCCAAGGAGGACCTGTGACCCACGCCGATACCCGCCGCGTCGGCCCACGCCGGCCGCTCCAGATCCTGTCGCCCGACGAGGTGCGCCGCGTCCACGAGACGTCGCTCGACATCCTGCACGAGGTCGGCTGCGTCTACTACTCCCGACGCGCCCTCGACGTGCTGGCCGAGGCCGGCGCCGAGGTCGACTACGACACCACGGTCGCCAAGCTGCCGCCCGAGGTGGTCGAGCGAGCCCTCGCCACCCTGCCGCGGCACTTCACGCTCGGCGGCCGCACGCCCGACTACGACCTGCCGCTCGACGGCGAGCACGCCTACATCACCTCGGACGGCTGCGCCACCTTCGTGCGCGAGCACGACGGCACGGTGCGCCCGTCGACGAAGGCCGACGTCGCGGCGGCGGCGCGCGTGGTGCAGGGCCTCGACAACATCTCGGCGACCTCCGCCCTCGTGTCGGCGCAGGACAGCCCGGTCGAGACACGCGTGCTGCACGAGTTCGACGCCTGCATGCGCTCCTCGGCCAAGCACAGCATCGTCGTCTCGCTCAAAGAGGACTGGGAGGCGCGCAGCCTGATCCGCATGGCCGAGGCCGTGGCCGGCGGCGCCCGCGAGCTGCACGAGCGCCCCACCTTCTCGGTCATCCTCTGCACCGTGAGCCCGCTCCACCAGGAGCGCTTCGGCATGGACCTGGCCTTCACCCTGGCCGACGCCGGCATCCCCATGATGCTCTACCCCATGCCCATCCTGGGCGCGACGGCGCCGGTCACGCCGGCCGGCACGGCCGTGGTCAACAACGCCGAGATCCTGGGCGCGATCACCGCGATCCAGCTCGCCCATCCCGGCGCCAGGCTCATCCACGCCGGCGGCCCGACGGCCCTGTTCATGCGTACCGGCGCCTACTTTGCCAACGTGCCCGAAGCGCTGCTGCTGCGCGCCGTGCAGGGCCAGATGGCGGCCTTCTACGGCATGCCGGCCGGCCTGGGCTGGGGTGGCACCAAGGGCAAGGAGCCCGGCGTGCAAGCGGCCTACGAGAACACGCTCGGGCTCATGCTCGAGCTCTTCGCCGGCGCCGACTTTCTGTTCGGCGCCGGCCTGCTCGACTCGGTCACGCAGATGTCGCTCGAGGAGCTCGTCGTGGCCGATGAGGTGTTCGGCATGGTCAGCCGCCTGCTGCAGGGCGTGACCGTCGACCGCGAGCACCTGGCCGTCGACCTCATCGCGAAGATGGGGTTCAAGGGCGACTATCTGTTCGACCCGCACACCCGCAAGCACGTGCGCGAGCTCTGGCAGGCCAGGCTGGGCGAGACGGGCACCTACGACGGCTGGAAGACGGCCGGCGCGCGCAGCACGGCCGACGCCGCCCACGCCCGGGTCGACGAGCTCCTGGCGGCGCCCGTGCCCGAGTTTCCCGCCGACCTCGGCCGCGAGTTCGACGCGATCATCGCCGCGGCCCAGTGACGGCCCGCTACGATGTAGACTCTTGAGCTGTCGGTGCACGTCTCTCGCAGGCCCCCGTGCTCCGCACGGGGCGGCCGGCACAGGCTGAAGGAGAGCCCTTGACGCGGACCCGTCTCAAGTCGGCGGCGCGCGACCACCCGGCCGCGTAGGTCCATCCGTCCCGTCGGACGCGCGGGCGTCCGGCCCTGCCGGGCCGCGACCGTTCCCGTCGCGTACCTTCACCTTCCGAAAGGACCGACCGCCATGACCTATGCAGACGGCTGCTACGTGGGCAAGCGCGTCAAGCTCGACCTGCTCGACGTCGCCGAGGTCCGCCAGATCCACGAGGCCACGCTCGACGTGATCGAGAACGTCGGCGTGATGTTCTTCTCGCAGCGGGCGCTCGACGTGCTCGAGGAGCACGGCGCCACGGTCGACCGCGAGACCACGGTCGCCAAGATCCCCGCCGACGTCGTCGAGCGGGCGCTCGCCGGCGTGCCGCACGAGTTCACCCTGGGCGGCCGCACGCCCGAGTACGACCTGCCGCTCGACGGCGAGCACATCTACATCTCCTCCGACGGCTGCGGCGTGTCGTACCGCGACCCGGTCACGGGCGAGGTGCGGCCCTCGCGCAAGGAGGACCTCGAGAACTGCGCCCGCGTCGTGCAGGCGCTCGACAACGTGAGCGCGACGAGCGCCGTCGTGTCGGCTCAGGACTGCCCCATCCAGAGCCGTGTGCTGCACGAGTTCGACGCCTGCGTGCGCAACTCGGCCAAGCACACCATCGTCGTCTCGATCAAAGAGGACTGGGAGGCGCGCAGCCTGATCGAGATGGCCAGCGCCCTGGCCGGCGGCCGCGACGAGCTCCGCCGGCGGCCGACCTTCACCGCCATCATCTGCACGGTGAGCCCGCTCCACCAGGAGCGCTTCGGCATGGACCTCGCCCTCACCCTCGCCGAGGCCGGCATCCCGATCAGCTTCTACCCCATGCCGATCCTCGGCGCGACCGGCCCCATCACGATCGCCGGCTCGGCCGTCGTGAACAACGCCGAGTTCGTGAGCGGCGCCGCCCTCGTGCAGCTCGCCAGCCCGGGCGCGCCGGTCATCCACGGCGGCGGCCCGACCGCGATGTACATGAACAGCGGGGCCTATGCGAGCAACTCGCCCGAGGCCATCCTCATCCGCGCGGTGCAGGGCCACATGGCCGACTTCTACGGCGTGCCGGCCTGGTACGGCGCCGGCGCTACCACGGCCAAGGAGCCCGGCATCCAAAGCGCTTACGAGAACGCGATCGCCATGTTCATGGCCTATGCGAACGGCGCCGACGTCACGTTCGGCACCGGCCTGCTCGACGGCTCGCGCATCCTCTGCCTCGAGAACATGGTCGTCGACGACGAGATCCTCGGCATGGTCAAGCGCCTGCTGCGCGGCGTCGAGGTGAGCGACGAGACGATCGCCCGCGACCTGATCGTCAAGATGGGCTTCAACGGCAACTACCTGTTCGACTCGCACACCCGCAAGCACGTGCGCGAGCTCTGGCAGGCCAAGCTCGGCGAGACGGGCAACTACGAGGCCTGGAAGACGGCCGGCGGCAGGAGCACGGTCGACAAGGCCCAGGACAAGGTGCGCGAGATCCTGGCGGCAGAGCCGATCGGCTTTCCCGACGACCTCGGCCGCGAGTTCGACGCGATCGTCGCCGCGGCCGAGCACCAGGCCGTCTAGGGGCGCGCCGCGGGCGCTCGCCAGACGAGCCGCGACCAGCCAAAGGAGGCGACGACGACCGACGTGGTCATCGAACCGGTCGGCGCGGCGACCGTCGAGGTCGCGGCCGACCTGCTGCGCCGCTTCTTCGCCGAGGAGGGCTTCACGACCCCGCCCGACGCCCAGCGCCGCGGCCTGGCCGAGCTGCTGACCGACACGGCGCACTGCGCCGCCGTCCTTGCCCTGCGCGAGGACGGCGGCGCCCGCGTGCCGGTGGGGGTCGCCACGGCGGCCTGGAGCGTGTCGGTCGAGTACGGGCGCGCGGCCGAGATCGAGGACCTCTACGTCGTGCCGGCCGCGCGTGGCCACGGCGTGGCCACGGCGCTGATCGACCACCTCACGGGCTGGGCGCGCAAGCGCGGCTGCTCGGCGGTGCTCGTCACCGTCACGCCCGACGGCGAGCTCAGCCATGGCCTCACGAGCTTCTACACCCGGCGCGGCTTTACCGACGAGTGCCGCAAGCTGCTCGCCCTCGACCTCGGCAGCGCGCCGGCCGACCCCGCCCAGGGCGGCGCGTCGTGAGCCCGAAGGGCGACGCGCAGTGAGCCCGCAGGGCGGCGCGCCGCGCGAAGAGGGCTTCTCGAAGGACGCCGACAAGCTGATTCGGCGGCTGTCGCTCGTCGCCTTTCTGCTCTCGCGCCCGGGCCGGCCGGCCACCGCGGCCGAGATCCGCCGCCGGGTCGAGGGCTATGCGCTCATGAGCGACGACGCCTTCAAGCGGCGTTTCTACGAGGACCGCGCCGAGCTCGCCGCCCTGGGCATCGCCCTCGCCGCCGACGGCGGCGAGGGCGGCGAGGCCGAGCTGTACTCGCTGCCCGCCGCGGCCTACTACCTGCCGGCCATCGAGCTCATCCCGGCCGAGCTCTCGGCGCTCGCCGCCTGCCTGTTCGTGCTCGAGGACCGCTTCGCGTACAGCGAGCCGCTGCGCCTCGCCCTGCTCAGCCTGACCCACGGCCGGCCCGAGCTGCTGGCGCCGGCCGCCCCCACGCCGGTGAGCGTGCTGCCCGAGCGCGAGGCGCGCCGCGCGGCGAGCGCCCTGCCCAAGCTGCAGCAGGCCGTCGCCGCCGGCAAGACGGTGACCTTCACCTACTACTCGATCGGCCGCGACGAGGAGCGCGAGCGCACGGTCGACCCGTACGGCCTGCTGCTCGTCGGCGACGAGTGGTACCTGGTGGCCTACTGCCACCTGCGCCGCGCGATCCGCACCTTCCGTCTCTCGCGGCTGCGCTCGCGCGTGACCTTCGCGACCCGCGCCCCGCACGACTTCACGGCGCCGCCCGACTTCTCGATCGACGACTACCTCGATCGCCCGCCCTGGCAGCTCGGCGAGCCGGTGGGACAGGCCGTCGTGCGCGTGGCGGCCGACATGGCCTGGTGGGTCGAGGCGCACTTCGCCCGCTGCGGCACGATCGCGCCGGCCGGCGACGGCACGCACCTGAGCGGCGCCGCGGACGACGGCGCCGGCCAGGACGACGGCGCTGCGGGCGACGCCGGCCAGGACGAGAGCGCTGCGGGCGGCGCCGGCGGCGAGGCAGACATCCTGTTCTCGACCGCCTACGGCTCGGCCCGCGAGCTCATCGCCTGGGTGCTCTCGATGGGGGCAGCGGCCGAGCTCGTCGAGCCGCCCGCGCTGCGCGCCGAGCTGTGCGCCCAGCTCGAGCTCCTGGCCGAGCGCCTCGAACGACCGCCGCTCGAGGCGGGCCGCGCCGCCGAGCTGCTGGCTGAGGGGCTCGGCGAGACGGCCACCTCGCGCGCCGGCCGCACCGACCCGCCGGCCGGCCAGTCCGGCGACTGGCAGGTCGAGGCGGACCGCTTCACCCGCCTGACCACGCTGCTCACCTACCTGCACGACGTCTGCCGGGCCGCCGGCGACGACGACGAGACGCCCGTGCCCGTCGCCACGGTCTGCGCCCGGCTCGACACGACGCCGGCCGAGCTCGCCGCCGACGTGCGACTCCTCAACCTCGTCAACTTTGGCGGCGAGGGCACGCTCGTGTGGGCCGAGGTCAAGGGCGCCGACCTGGTCGTCACCTGCGACGTGGCAAGCTCGGCCTTCGCCCGGCCGGCGCGCCTGTCGCCTCTCCAGGTCGACACGCTGCTGCTGGCCGTCGAGGTGCTCGGCGGGCAGCTCCCCATGGAGCACGGCGCCGCGCTGCGCAGCGCGGCGCAGAAGCTGCGCCGCGCCCGGCGCGCGGCGCCCCCGGCCGTCGCCGCCGGCGAGCGGCTGCCGGCCGCCGAGCCGATCCTCGACGCCGTGAGCGCAGCCATCGGCGAGCATCGGCTGCTCGACATCGAGTACTGGTCCGAGGGCAGCGGCACCACGACGACCCGCACGGTCGAGCCGTCGCTGCTCGTGCGCACCCGCGGCGAGTGGTACTACATCGCCTGGTGCCGGCGCTCGCAGGGCACGCGCACGTTCCGCGTCGCCACCACCAAGCGCGCGGTTCCACGCGCCGAGCGCTTCGCGCCGCGTCCCGAGGTCGAGATCGAGATCTACCGGCGCGAGGGCGTGCGCAGCTCGGCGCGCCTCGCGCCACGCAGCGCCCTCGTGTGGTACGCGCCCGGCGTGGCGCGCTACGTGGCCGAGCGCGGCCCCGCGGCGCCCGCCCCGGGCGGCGCCTGCCTGGCGAGCCAGCCCTACGGCGACGAGCGCTGGCTCACCCACGAGCTGCTGCGCTTCGCCAGCGCCGCCGTGCCGCTCGCGCCTGCGCCGGCGGTCGCGGCGCTCGCCGACCTCGTCGCCCGCCTGCTGCGGCGATACGCTTAGGGCCATGCACCTGTCGACCCTCGCCATCCAGCTTCTGTTCGCGGCCCAGCTCCCGGTCTGCCTCTACGTCGGTCTGCGCACCGCGCGGCGCACGGGCCGCTCGTGCCTTGCCTGGCTCCTCTGGGGGTTCCTGCTGGCCGTGATCTTCCCGCCGCTCGGCGCCATCGCCGCGCTCGTCGCCTTCATGGTCACCCCGCCCCAGCGCCGGGCGCAGCCGTGAGCGCCGCGCCACCGGCCGGCGTTACCGTCGCCGGCGTCCCCTGGGTGGCGGCCGGCCGCCGCCGCCTGCCGGCGCCGGCGGCCGGCGCGTTCGACCCGCCGCCCGCCCTGCCCGCGCTCGCCGAACCGGCGGCGGCCGTCGCCGCGGCGCTCGACGCGCCGCTGGGCGCACCGCCGCTCGCCGCGCTCGCCGCCGGTGCGCGCGCCGTCGCGCTCGTCGTACCCGACTCGAGCCGCGGCTGTCCGGTCGCCATGCTCCTGCCGCCGCTGCTCGAGCGGCTCTCGCAGGCCGGCGTCGGCGACGACCGCATGCGGGTCGTGATCGGCTGCGGCCTGCACCGCACGACGACCCCGGCCGAGCGCGAGGCGCTCGTCGGCGCCGCGGTCGCCCGGCGGCTGCCCGTCGACGACGCCCAAGGGCTGAGCCCGCGCAACGTCGAGCTGGGCGTGGTCCCCGGGGGCGGTCCGATCGTGATCGACGAGGCGGTCGCCGGCGCCGACCTCGTGATCGCCGTCGGCATCGTCGAGCCTCACCTGTACGCCGGCTTCTCGGGCGGCGTGAAGGCCGTGGCGATCGGCTGCGCCGGCCGCGAGACGATCGCCTGGACCCACCACCCCGTCTTTCTCGACCGCCCCGAGGTGCGTCTCTGCCGCCTCGACGGCAACCCGTTCCAGGAGGCGCTGCGCGCCATCGCCGGAGCCACCTCCCTGCGCTTTGCCGTGAACGTCGTCGTGGGCGGCGGCGGGGTCGCCGGCGTCGCCGCCGGCGACCCCGCCGCCGCCCAGCGCCGCCTGGTGGCCGACCACAGCGACGCCTGGGTGAGGCCTCACGAGGCGCCCTTCGACCTCGTGATCGCCGGCGTGCCCGAGCCCAAGGACCGCAGCCTCTATCAGGCCTCGCGGGCCGCGACCTACGTGGGCCTGTCGGCCCGGCCCGTGCTTGCGCCGGGCGGCCTGGTCGCGTTCTGCGCCGCGGCGCCGCTCGGCGTCGGCGACGGCCCCGGCGAGACCAACTTCGGGGCGCTGCTGGCCGGGACGCGGCGGCCGCTCGATCTGGTCGCGCGCGGCTGCGTAGAGCCGCTCGGCCCCGGCGGCCAGCGCGCCTACATGATGGCCAAGCTCATGACCCAGTACCGGGTCGGCGTGATCGGCGCCCGCGACCCCGACCTCGTCGAGAGCCTCGGCCTGCTCGCTTTCGCGACGATCGACGAGGCCGTCGCGGCCGCGCGCCGCGTCCGCGGCCCGCGGGCTCGCGTGCTGGCCGTCGCCGACGGCATCGACACGGTCGTCGAGCTCGACGCCTGAAACGGCCGGTCCGCACTCGCGGTCCGGCCGCCCGCCGTTCGCGTGGTCAGCCCGGGGGGAACAACGGGGTTGAGCCCCGAACAAGGAGGACCATGGGTTCCGGCTTTCGCATAGTGCGCCTGTTCGGTATCGACATCAGCGTCTCGCCGAGCTGGTTGCTAATCTTCGTGCTCGTGACCTGGACGGTGCACGACTTCTACGTCAACGAGCCGTGGTCGACGGCGACCATCTGGGGAGTCGCCGTTCTCGCGTCGCTGCTGTTCTTCGTGTCGGTGCTGGCCCACGAGCTCGCCCACTCGTTCGTGGCGCGCGCCCAGGGCATCGAGGTGCGCGGCATCACTCTGTGGATGCTGGGCGGCGTCTCGACCATCGGCTCCGAGGCGACGAGCCCCGGCCGCGAGGCGCTGCTGGCCGGCGCCGGCCCCCTGACGAGCCTGGTCATCGGCCTGGCCTGCGCCTTCGGCGGGCGCGTGGCGCCGGCCTCGAGCGTGGTCGAGGCCGTGCTCGTGTACCTCGGCATCGTCAACGTGATCCTCGCCGTCTTCAACATGGTGCCGGGCTTTCCGCTCGACGGCAGCAAGGTGCTGCACGCCGTCCTCTGGGCGCTCACGCGTGACGCGGTCAGGGCGACCCGCTGGGCGGCGCGCATCGGCCTCGTCGTCGGCTACGGCCTGATCGCCCTGGGCCTTCTCTGGCTGTTCCACATCGACATCGGCATCGGCGCCAACGTGTTCAACCTCTGGTATGTCTTCATCGGCCTGTTCGTGGTGCAGGCCTCGCAGGCCGCCCTGCGCCAGAGCCGCGCCGAGGGCACGCTCGCCGGCGTGTCGGTCGGCCGCGTCATGACGGTGCCGCAGACCGGCATCCCCGACGACATCACCCTGCGCCAGGCCGTCGAACGCTACTTCGGCCCGCTCGGCGCGCGCTGCCTGCCTGCGCTCGACGAGGCCGGGGTGCTGTCGGGCATGATCGGCCTCTCTGACCTCCAGCACACCGACGAGAGCGCCTGGGGCGTCGAGCAGGTGCGTGCCGCGATGACGCCCTACGACCGCCTGTCGACGATCGGTCCCGAGGAGCCCGCCGCGGCCGCCTTCCACCGCTTCACCACAAGCGACACCGACTACCTGGCGGTGATCCACGACGGCCGCCTGATCGGCTTCGTCGACCGCCCCGGCATCGTGGACTTCGTGCAGACCGGCGGCCGGCCGGCGCAGCCCGCGCCCGACGCCGTCCGCATGTAGGACACCGGCGCACCGCCGGCGGCGCCCGCACGCCCGACCACCGGGGCGACGGCGACCGTGGCGCAGGCGCTCAGGGCAGGTTGACGACCACCACCGCCATGTCGTCTTCGGCGCTGCCCCCGGCAAAGCGCGCCGCGCGGCCCAGTAGCGACTCGGCAAGCTGCTGCGCCGGTTCGCCCAGGTGGCGTCGCACGGTCTCGCGCAGCCCGCGCTCGCCCAGCATGCGGCCCTCGCGGCGGGCCTCGGTCAGACCGTCGGTGTAGAAGACGATGGTGGCGTCCTCGGGCAGCACGCAACGGTTCGTGGGGTAGGTCTCGCCCGCGAACATGGCCACCGGGAAACCGCCGGTCTGGGCGATCGGCAGGCGCCGGCGGCCCACCAGCACGATCGGCCGCGGGTGGCCGGCGACGGCGTAGTCGAGGGTCCGGCGGCGCACGTCGAGCAGGGCCAGCACAATGGTCGCGAAGGGCATCTCGGGGTCCTGGGCGATCAGCGCGGCGTTCAGGCGCGACAGGGCCTCGCCCGGCGAGCTCTCCTGGGCGTACGCGCGCAGCGTGTAGCGCAGCAGGGCCGTCTCGACCGCTGCCTGCAGCCCGCGGCCGCAGACGTCGCCCACCGCGATCAGCACGCGACCCGGCGCGAGCTGCAAGATGTCGTAGAAGTCGCCGCCGACGCGGGCCGCGCGCGTCGCCGCCTGGTAGCGTACGCCGATCTCGGCGCCGGCCAGCAGCGGCGGCTGCACGAGCAGCGCCTGCTGGAACGTCTCGGCGATCTCGTGCTCGCGCTGGAAGGCGCGCACGTTGCGCAGGGTGAGGGCGAGCTGGGCCGCCATGGTCGTCGCCAGGCGGCCGTCGTCGTCGCTGAACGAGCCCTCGCGGGAGCGCTGAAAGACGAGCGCCGCGAGGGCGTTCGAACGCTGCCGCCTGACCGGCACGATCAGGGCCCGGCCCTGTACGAAGGCGCGGTCCGCCATGGCCTGCTGGGCCACGCCCTCGCCGATCTCGAGGCCGCCGAGCTCGGGCGTGACGTCGCGCAGCACGGCGACGACGTCGTCGGCGGCGGCCGCGTCGGGCGCCGAGAAGCCGTCGCGGTCGTGGAAGGCCCTGACGGCCACCACGTCGCCGTCGCGTACCGCGTAGGCGGCGACGTCGGCGGCGAGCAGGTCGGCCCCCGACTCGAGCACCTCGCGCAGCACGGCGGGCTCGTCGCGCAGGCGCGCGAGCCGCAGCGAGACCGCCTGCAGGGTCTGGAGCTGCGTGGCGAGGCGCTCGAGCCGGCCGGCGATCTCACGCTGCGAGTCGTAGAGGTGGGCGTTGTCGAGGGCCAGGGCGGCGAACTGGCAGATGGCCTCGACGAGCTCGATCTCCTCGGGCGTGTAGTCGCGTGGCCGGTCGTCGAACAGCTCGACCACGCCGATCACACGGTCGCGCGCCTTGAGCGGCACGTCGAGCTGGCTGACCTTGCCGTTGCGCAGCAGCAGGCGGCGCTCGCTGTCGGAGAGTCCCGGGTCGTCGGGCGTCAGCACCGCCACCGGGCGTCCGTCGGCGACGACGCGCCCCGTCACCGGGTACTCGCTGAGCGTCCAGAGCCGGCCGATCGCGTCGCCGAACTCGAAGTGGCCGTGGTCGTAACTCACCACGGTGCGTACCGCGCTGCGCTCGGCCTCGAGCACATGGATGTCGCAGGCGCTCACGTCGAGCAGGGCGACCAGGCGCTCGACCACCGACTCGATCACCTTGCGGGGCTCGAGGCTGGCGGCGAAGTCGAGACTCGACTCGACGACGAGCGACAGGCCGCGCTGCTTGGCGTCGAGCTCGGCCACCAGGCGGGCGTTCTCGACGGCGACGGCCACGTGACCGCCGACGCTGCCGGCAAAGCGCACCTGCTCGCGCGTGTAGGCCGACGTGCCCAGCGGCCGGCTGAAGACCATCGCGCCGAGCGCGATGCCCAGGGCCCGCAGCGGCACGACCAGCACGTTGGCGAGCTCGAAGCCCTGCACGTAGGGCGGCGCCGTGAGCCCCCGCTCGACGAACCAGGCGGCCACGTCGGGCACGGCCAGCACCTCGTCGTGCTCGAGGGCGTGGCGCAGGAGCACGAGCGAGTCGTACGGGTAGCGCAGCGCGTCGGGAGCGACGATCGCGCCGCGCTGCAGGGCGGCCTCGCCGCACCAGTCGCCGTCGCGCACGAAGAAGGCGACGCCGACGCTCGCTTCGAGCTCGGCGGCGATGCGCCGCACGGCGCCCTCGACGAGGTCGCCCGACTCGCGCCGCCCGCTCGACTGGCTGACCACGTCGGCCTCGGCCTGCGCCAGGCGGGCGCGTGTCATGGCCCGGTTCGAGACCTCGTCGAGCTGCGCGAGCAGGTCGGACAGCAGCACGAGGCCACCGCACGCGGCGATCAGCAGGTACAGGTAGACCAGGTGCTGCGGGCTCGTGAAGGTGTGCTGGGTCGTCATCACGAGGATGCTGAGGGCGACCGCCACGACCCCCGCCACGGCGATCGTGCGGCGCCGCAGCGTCACCGCGATGAAGGCGAGCGGGATCAGATAGAAGCCGCCGGCGATCCAGTCCGACGAGGTGTGCATGTCGAAGAAGAAGATGGCGGCCATGAGGAGCGCCGCTACCGCGACGGTCAGGGTGGCATGGCGCTGGAACCAGCGCATGAGGCCGAGCAGACGCGGGTAGCGCGGCTCGATGGGAGCGATCGAGGGTGTGTGGTCGGACATGGGCCGTCCGCCTTGCCGTGAGCTCTGCCGGACGCGGAGCGCGGCGGCCTGCGGCCGCGGTCGCTCCCGCTGCTCTCTCAGCTTACGCCTCGGGTCAAGGGCATGGGGGCGGGTTGGCGGACGCGGGGGTGGATCGGCGAACGTCGGCGGCTGCGCCGAGGCGGGACGGCTCGCCCGGGCCGCCGCCGACCGCCTACCTCTTCCCCGCGACCCGGGCGACGACCTTCGGCGAGCGCAGCTCGCGGGCGACGTCGTTTGCCACCCAGCGCGCCGCGCGCGCGGCGGCGCCGCCGCCGCGCGGCCCGCCGGCGCGCTCGTCGGCGGCGGCGTGGATGCGCTGCGCGCAGGCGAGCGCCGCCGCGTGCAGCACCGCGTCACGCTTGCCGATGTTGCGCAGCGCCCAGCTCACGGCCTTCTTCACGAAGTTGCGCTCGTCGAAGGCGCCGTGCTCGACGAGCGGGAGCAGCGCAATGAAGGCCTCGTCGGCGGCGGCCTTGTCGTGCACGGCCAGGCCGGCCATCAGGGCAAAGCCGGCCCGCCTGACGAACTCCTCGGGCCGCCGCGCCCACTCGGCCGCCTTGTCCCAGGCGTGCGCGGTCTGGTCGAACAGGTCGGTCGTGACCTCGTCGCAGACGTCCCACGAGTCGAAGTCGGCCGCCCAGCCGTCCATCTGGTCCGGCGCGACCCGGGCGGGCTCGTCGACGAAGGCGGCGAGCAGCCGGGCCTCGTGCATGCCCGAGCGCCAGAGGGCCAGGGCGAGCTCGTGGTCGCGCCCGAGCCGCTTGGCCAGGCGGCGCAGCACGGTCACCGAGACGCCGACGGCGTCGTCGACCCTGATGCCGTAGCGTGCCATGCCGGCGCGGTCGGTCTCGCTGCCCTGCGCGCTGAGCTCGGCGAGGATGGCTTCGACGGCCGGATGCTCCACGCGTGCTCCTGTCATGGCTCCCCGCGAGCGGTCGTCACGGGCTACTGACGATACACGCAGGTGCGGTTCTTGCCCAGGCGCTTGGCCAGGTAGAGCGCCTTGTCGGCGTTGGCCACGAGCTGGTCGGCGGTCGAGGCGTGGTCGGGGAACGTGGCGACGCCCACGCTGACCGTGACGCCGGCCGCCTGGCCGCCGGCCGTGTCGAAGAGCTGTGCCTCGGTGGCCTCGCGGATCGCCTCGGCGACCGCCACCGCCGGCCGGCGCCCCTCGACCAGGTCCTGCAGGCGCTCGGCCGCCGCGGCCGCGTCGCCCGGCGCCGTCTCGAGCAGCAGCACGACGAACTCCTCGCCGCCGTAACGCGCCACGACGTCGACCTGGGCGCGCGTCTGGGCGAGGAGCAGGTCGGCAAGCGCCTTCAGCAGGCGGTCGCCCTGGGGGTGACCGAAGGCGTCGTTGAACTCCTTGAAGTTGTCGACGTCGATCATGAGCAGGGCGAGCGGCTTTTCGAAGCGCTGCGCGCGAGCGATCTCCGACGCCAGCCGCTCCTGGAAGTAGCGGTGGTTGTAGAGACAGGTGAGGCCGTCGGTGCGCGACTGCTGCTCGAGCTCGCCGTAGGCACGCTGCAGCTCGATGTTGCTGGCCGCCTTGCTGGCGAACACCTCGATCAGCCGCACGACTTCGTCGGTCGGGCGCTGGCGGTCGATCGGGTCGTAGGCCTCGATGTAGCCGATGAGCTGGCCCTTCTGGCCGAGCATCGGCACGAAGAGCGAGTCGAACTGGTTCCACTCGCCCTCGGGCCGCTCGCCGACGAGCTCCTCGCCGGGCAGGTAGTAGTTCTCTTCGGCGGTCCAGGTGTGGAGCAGGTGGTCGACGAAGTGCGACTGCGAGATGGTGCGCGCCCCGCGAAGCAGACCGTCGAACACCTGCGCCGGGATCGGCGTCTGCTGGTAGTGCTCGTCGATCTCGGGCGTGCCGCCGAAGGCCTTGGCCACGACGAAGCGCTCCTTGTCGGGCTCGTGCAGGTAGATCACCCACTGGTTGAACCCCAGGGTCTCGTTCAGCACGCGGCCGAGCAGGTCGAGCAGCCGCTCCTCGGACAGCAGGCCGCGCATCTGGCCCGAGAGCTCGACGAAGGCCGACAGCCGCTGGTTCAGGACGGCGAGGGCGGCACGTTCGCGCTCGAGGCGCTCGTAGGCGCGCACGTTCTGCAGAGCGGCCGCGCCCTGGGCGGCGATGCCGCCGGCGAGCTCCACCTCGTCGGCGCCGAAGCGGCGCGCCGCCGACTTCTCGGTGGCCGTGAGCAGTCCGAGGACCTCGTCCTGGTAGACCATCGGCACCCAGAGCTCGGCTACGTCGCCGCGGCGCTCGAGGGCGGCGCGGCTCCGCTCGGACAGCGCCGCGTCGTCGCCCCGCACGACCGTCGCCCGGCGCTCGGCGAGGCAGCGCGCGAGCAGCGGGTCGTCGGCCGGGCGGTAGCGGTCGGACCACGTCTCGGGCACGAGCGGCGCTCCGGCGTCGGCGGCGTCGGCGGCGACGAGCTCGAGCTCGCGGCGCTCGGTGTCGTACTGGTAGACCTCGGCGGTCGAGGTGCGCAGGGCCTGGCGCAAGTGGCGGGCGACCGCCGACGGCACGCCGTCGCGGTCGGCCGCGCTCAGCGTCGCGGCCACGCCGAGCAGAGTGGCGAGGTCGGCGTTGCGGCGCTCGGCCTCGTCGATCGCGCGGGCGTTGTGCAGGGCCACTGCGGCCTGCGAGCCGATCGCCTCGGCCAGATGCATCTCGTCGGCGGTGAAGCGTCGCGGGTAGCGCGACTCGGCCACGTCGAGCACACCGAAGACCTCGTCGCCGTAGATCAGCGGCACCGACAGCGTCGCCTTCTCGCCCCAGGCCGCCATCGACTGGAAGTCGTCGAACGACAGGCGCGAGTAGTCGTAATAGTGAGTCTGCGGCCGCTTCGTGGCCACGGCGGCGAGCCCGTCGGGCCAGCGCTCGCTCGTGAACCGCCGGCCGATCCAGTCGGGGTCGACCGGCAGGTTCGGGACCTGGTAGTAAGCGATGACCTCGAGTTCCTGGGTGTCGGGGTGGTAGTCGTAGACGTTCGACCAGGCCACGCCGAGGGTCTGCACGAGCCGCTCGGTGATCGTCGACAGGGTGGCGCGCAGGTCGCCGGCCGACGCGATCGCCGCGCCGGTCTCGAGCAGCAGCCGCTGCTCGCGGTTCTGCGAGTCGAGGCTATCGATGACGCGGGCGCTCTGCACGGCGACGCCGGCTTCGTCGGCGAGACGCGACGCGAAGGTCTCGTCGGCCCTGGTGAAGCGCCGCGAATGACGCCGTTCGATGGCGCAGAGAAAGCCGACCACCTCGTCGCCCGCCACGATCGGCACGTACAGGACGGCGCGCTGGCCGCGGGCGATCATCTCGGCGCGCTCGTCGGCGGGCAACTCGAGGTCGTCGTCGTGGGCCGACGCGATGCGCCGCTCGGCGGCCGCCCGAGCGCGCGCGCCCACGTCGCCGAGGCCGTAGATCTGGTCGTCGCCGAGACTGGAGTAGCCGTCGTCTTCGTCGCCGGCGCGATAGCGCGCGATCGCCTTGACGGCGCCCGACGTCTCCTGGCGGATCAGCACGTCGCAGTGCTCGACCTCGAGGCCCTCGGCCAGCCGCCGGGCGATGTCGGCCAGGGTGCGCTCGGCGGCCCGCGTGCCGCCCTCGCCCGGGGCCACGCCGGCGGCGCCGGCGGCCCTGCCGTCGGGCTCGCGCCGGTGGCCGGCGAAGAGCTGCGAGTCGACCACGGCCTGGGCGATCGTCACGCAGACGCCCTGGGCAAGCACGAGCTCTGCCGTCGTGTAGCGCCGCTCGCGGCGGCCGGCCAGCAGCTCGATGATGCCGACGCTCTCGCCGCGCACGACGAGCGGCAGCGCGAGCCAGCCGCCCTCGGGGGGCGCCGCCGGCGCCTTGTGCAGGCCCTGCTCGGCGCCCGGGTCGGGCATGGCGAACAGCGGCTCACGATTGGCGACGACGCGCGCCGCCAGGGGCTCATCGGCCAGTGGGCGCGTGCCGCGCACCGCGGTGCGCACCCCGCTCACGTCGACGCCGGCGACCGACTCGAGCGTGTCGTGGGCGAAGTCGACGAGCGAGATCACCGCCGTGGTGCAGTCCATGGCGCGCAGCAGACGGGCGCAGATATGCGGCAGGGCGCGGTCGGCGCCGAGCTCGTCGACGGCTCCCGGGGCCGCGTCGACCAGCGCGAGCAGGGCCTGCGCCCGCAGCTTGTCCTGCTCGACGTCGACGAGGAACCGCTCGGCGGTGTCCTCGTCGTGCGTGCTCCCGGCCATGAAGGCGTCCCTCGCGTCGACCGATCCTCGCGCGCGGCCGCCCGGCCGATCGGCTCCCGACCGGTGGAGCGTCGGTCAAGCTGGAGCAGTGTGCCCGTTCGCCCGCGCGCGCCTATCCTCCTAGTCGACAGGCGCGCGCCGAAACTTGATGGCGCCGGGGCGGCGGCGTGGCCGGCTCAAAAGACGTGCGTGATGAGGCAGGTGGGGCCGCCGTCGGCCTTGGTGAACTCACCCAGTTCGAGCTCGACCACACGCTCGCCGTGGGCGCGCAAGGCGGCGCTTGCGCCGGGGTTGCCCGAGGGCACGAAGACGCGGCCGCCGAGCGGCAGCACGTTGGCGGCCACGACCTCGGCGTCGGGCAGCACGATCCGGGCGATCTCGGCGGGCGGAGCCACGTCGGCCCCGGCGGCGTCGAGCGAGGCAAAGCCGCCGGCGACGCCGATCAGCAGGTCCGGGCGCACGACGGTCACCCAGCTCGCCAGGTGCAGCCGGCCCTCGACCGGGCAAAGCCAGGCGCGGTAGCCCATCTCGCGCACCAGCGCGGCGAGCTGCCCGGCGCCCTCAGCGTTGGTGCGCGCCGAGACGCCGATCGCGACGCGGTCGCCATAGACGATGACGTCGCCGGCGTCGAGCGTGCCGGGCGGCTCGATCGCCGACACCCGGCAGGTCGGTCCGACGAGGCGGCGGGCGGCGTCGAGCACGCTCGCCACCTCGGGCCGCCGGCTCGGCGCCCCCGGCCGGGTGGCGACGGCCAGCGTCGCCGGCCCCCCGGGGGCGCCCGCCGCCGGCAGGGTGACGAGCACGTCCGACACGAAGCAGGCATCGGCCAGGTCGTCGTCGGCCGGCAGGGCGACCACCTCGACGCCGGCCTCGCGCAACGCGGCGACGAAGGCCTCGTGCTCACGGCGGGCAGCCGTCGTGTCGATCGAGTCGCGGTCGGGATGCTCGGACAGGGCACGGCGGAACGCCTCGCCCGGGGGCCTCACGATGACCTTCACGGCAGGTCCTCCTGGTCGGTTGCGAGCCGATGCTACGACCTGCGCGGCGCGGCGGCCACCCCGGCAGGCGCAACGCCCGACGCTTGACAAGGAATTCAACGCACGTAGAATTCAACGACCGTTGATTTCCGGGACAGGCGCCGGCAGGGAGGCCGACCGTGTGGGCGATCGTCGTCAAGGAGTTCCGCCAGCTGCGCCGCGACCGCCGCACCGTGGCCCTGCTGTTCATGCTGCCCGTCCTGTTCCTCGTCGTGTTCGGCTACGCCGCGAGCTTCGACGTGAAGAACGTGCCGACCGTCGTCGTCGGACCGCTCGCCGTGCCGGTCGCCGCCCACCTGCCGGGCCAGCTCGACGTGGTCGCGGTACGCCCCGGCGCAGGCCTCGCTCAGGCGCGCGCGGCACTGCGCGACGGCAGCGCGACCGTCGCCGTCGTCACACCCGCCTCGCCGGCCGAAGGCCGCGCTCACATCCTGATCGACGGCACCGAGCTGTTCGCGGCGCGCGCCGCCGTCTCGGCCTTCACCGCGCTGCGCGCCTCGGGTCTTGCCGGCGAGAGCATCACCGGCACCGCCGGGGTCACCGCCGGCGGCACGCCGGTCAGCGGGACGACGGCCGGCGGCCTGCGACTCCCGGCGCCGCAGATCCTCTTCAACCCCGAGCTCAGGACGTCGGTCATCATGATCCCCGGCCTGTGCGGCATCATCCTGGTGTTCGTCGGCACCGTCGCGACCGCCCTGGGCGTGGTGCGCGAGCGCCAGGCCGGCACCCTCGAGCAGCTCGCCGTGATGCCCTTCAAGGCCTGGCAGGTGTTCGTCGGCAAGATCGCGCCGTACCTCGTCATCGCGGCCATCGACATGGTGGTCATCGTGCTCGTCGGCATGGCGCTGTTCGGCGTGCCGTTCCGCGGGTCGGTGCTCACCTTCGCTCTGGGCGCCGCGCTCTTCCTGTTCGTCACCCTCGGGGTCGGCGTGCTGATCTCGACGATCTCGCAGACGCAGGGGCAGGCGATCCAGCTCGCCATGATGACGCTCCTGCCGCAGATCCTGCTGTCGGGCCTCTTCTTTCCCATCTACGCGATGGCGGCCGGCGTGCGCTGGATCCCTTACGTGCTGCCGCTCACCTACTTCGTGAAGATCGCGCGCGGCGTGATGGTGCGCGGGGAGCCGGCGAGCGCGCTCTGGTTCCCGCTGCTCATGCTGGCGGTGCTCGGCCTGCTTACGTTCGGTGCTTCGGTGCTGCGCTTCCGCCGCGACCTGGCGCCGGCCCGACAGGCGGCGGGCGCCGCGGCGGGCGGCGGCGCGGCGCCCGCCATGCCGCCCGCGCCGCCGGCCGGCGGCGAGGCGACGGCGACGTGAGCGACCGGCCGGCGCCGACCACGGCGACCGCGGGCCTGCGGCCTCACGCCGACGATCGGCGCGGCGGCGCGGTCTGGGGCATCTCCGGCGTCGAGGTGCGTTTCGGCCGCCGCGTCGCCCTCTGCGGCATCTCGCTGAGCGCCCCGGCGGGCGCGGTGACGGCCGTGGTCGGCGGCGACGGCGCCGGCAAGTCGACCCTGCTACGCACCCTCGTCGGCCTTCACGTCCCGGCCGCCGGCCGCGTCGTACGGCCGCCGGCACGCGACATCGGGTTCGTGTCGGCGGGCGCCGGCGTCTACGACGACCTCACCGTGACCGAGAACCTCGACTTCGTCGCCGGCGCCTACGGCCTGCGCGGCGCTCAGCTCGAGCTGCGCGCCGCGCCCCTGCTTCGCCGCGCCGGCCTCGAGGCCACCGGCGACCGCCTCGCCGGGCACCTGTCGGGCGGCATGCGCCAGAAGCTCGCCTTCGTCCTCGCCACGGTGCACCACCCGGCGCTGCTCGTGCTCGACGAGCCCACGACCGGCGTCGACCCCGTGAGCCGCGCCGACATCTGGCGGCTCGTGGCCGGCGCCGCCGCGGGCGGTGCCGCCGTGGTGATGGCGACCACGTACATGGACGAGGCCGAACGGGCCGCGACCGTCCTCGTGCTCGACGACGGTCGCACGCTCGCCGCCGGCACGCCCGACGAGATCGTCGCACGGCTGCCGGGACGTGTCGTCGCAGCGGCGGCCGCAGGACCGGGCGGCGTCGCAGCCTGGCCGCGCGGCCGCCGCCTTCACCTCTGGTTGCCCCCCGCGCCGCCCGGCCGCGACGCGACCGCGCCGGCCTTCCCGGCCGGCGCGGTCGCCGTCGCGCCCGACCTGACCGACGCCGTGATCGTCGCCGCCCTGGCGCACGACGGCGACGCACCGCGTCCGGCCGCGGCGCCGCGACCCGCCGTCGCGCCGCATCCGGCCGCACAGGGCGGCGGGTCCGTCCTTGTGGCCGCGCGCGGCGTCACGCGGCGCTTCGGCGAGCTTGTCGCCGTCGAGGGCGTCGACCTCTCCGTGCGGCCCGGCGAGACCGTCGGCCTGCTCGGTGCCAACGGCGCCGGCAAGACGACCCTGATCCGCCTGCTGCTCGGCCTGCTGCGGCCGAGCGCGGGAGAGGTCGAGCTGTTCGGGACGCCGCCCTCGCGCGCCGCGCGCCTGCGCCTGGGCTATGTCCCGCAGAGCCTGGGCGTGTGGGACGACCTCACGGTCGACGAGAACCTGGCCTTCACGCGCCGCGCCTTCGCCCAGCGGGGCGCGGCGGCAGCGGACACAGCGGCCGAGACCGAGCTCGAGGCGCGCGGCGCCACGCTCGCCGGCGACCTCCCGCTCGGCCTCAAGCGGCGCCTGGCCTTCGCCGCCGCGCTCGCCCACCGGCCCGAGCTGCTCGTGCTCGACGAGCCCACGTCGGGCGTAGCGCCGCTCTCCCGGGCGCGCCTCTGGGACACCATCCACGGCGCCGCCGCAAGCAGCGCCGGTGTGCTCGTCACGACCCACGCCATGGACGAGGCCGAGCAGTGCGACCGCCTCGTCCTCATGGCGGCCGGCCACGTGGTCGCCGCCGGCACGATCGCCGACATCGTCGGCGCCGCCCAGACCATCGACGTCGAGGCCGAACGCTGGGACGACGCCTTCCGCGCGCTCGACGACGCCGGCCTGCCGGTCGCGCTGTCCGGCCGCCGCGTGCGCGTGGCGGGCGGCGACGCGGCGCGCGTGCAGGCTGCGCTCGACGCGCGCCGCGTCGCCGCCCGTCTGCGCGTCGTGCCGGCCCGCTTCGACGAGGCCTTCGTGCAGATCGTGAGCGCCGCGACCGCTCAGACCGACCATTCCGGCCGCCCGTACACAGACGCGCCGGCCGACCCGACCATGGCAGATCCAGGAGGGACCGTTTGAGCTCGACCCCACCACCCAGCCCCGCCGCGACGGCAAACGCCGCGCAGCCCTACGACGCCGACACCGGTCACCCCCGCAAGTGGTGGATCCTGGTCGCCGTCTCGGTCGGCATGTTCATGGCGCTGCTCGACGTGACGATCGTCAACATCGCGATCCCGGCCGTCATCAAGGACCTGCACACCAACGTGACCAGCGTGTCGTGGGTGCTGAACGCCTACAGCCTCGTGCTCGCCGCGTTCTTCCTGTCGATGGGCCGCATCTCCGACCGCTACGGTCAGAAGCGCGTCTTCATCTTCGGCCTCGTCACGTTCAGCGCGTTCTCGCTGCTCTGCGGCTTCTCGCCCAACATCGGCTGGCTGATCGCCTTCCGCGCCGGGCAGGGTCTCGGCGGCGCCGCATTGCTCACGCTGTCGCTCGCCATCGTGCTGGGCGCCTTTCCCAAGCACCAGCAGGGCATGGCCGTCGGCCTGTGGGGCGCCCTGGGCACGGCTGCCGCAGCGGTGGGGCCCACGCTCGGCGGCCTGCTCGTGACCTACGGCGGCGCGCACGGCTGGAAGTGGATCTTCTTCGTGAACGTGCCGATCGGCGTAGCCGCCGTGATCTTCGCCGTCCTCGTGATCCCCCATCGCGTGCACCGCGGTCACAGCGAGGGCGGCATCGACGTGCCTGGCATCGCGGTCTCGGCCGGCGGCCTGTTCCTGCTCACGCTCGCCCTGGTGCAGGGCAACTCCTGGGGCTGGCGCTCGCCGGCCGTGATCGCGCTGTTCGTCGCCGCCGTGGCCTGCTACCCGCTCTTCGTCTGGTGGGAGCGGCACACCAAGCACCCCATGTTCCCGCTCGAGCTGCTGCGCATCCGCTCGTTCACGGCGGCCAACAGCGCCATCATGTTCGTCGGCGTGGCCATGGGCGGCACGTTCCTGCTCGTCGTCATCTTCATGGTCGACGTGCTGGGCTACTCGGAGCTGCGCGCCGCGCTCGCCCTCACCGTCATGCCGCTGATCGCCCTCGCGATCGCGCCCAACGCCGGTCGCCTGGTCGATCGCATCGGGCCCCGCGTGCCGGCCGTGCTCGGCGCCGCGCTCTTCGCGGTGGGCCTCGTCCTGCTCTCGCGACTCAGCGGCACCTCCACCCTGCCGCAGATCATGTGGCGCATCGCCTTCATCGGCGGCGGCATGGGCTTCGCCATGCCCACCCTTTCGGCCGCCTCCATGGCGTCGCTGCCGCCGCAGGTGCGCGGCGTCGGCTCGGGCTCGCTCAACACGCTGCGCCAGGTGGGCTTCACGCTCGGCGTCGCCGTGCTGGTCGCGATCTTCTCGCACACGGTGGCGCAGAACGCCCAGACCGCGACGATCCACGCCGTGCGCTACGTGAACGCTCAGCAGCAGTTGCCGGCGACGGCCAGGGCGAGCATCGTGCACCAGCTCGAGACGACCGCCGCCGCGGCCGCCAAGTCGGGTGGCGGCGACGCCGCATCGACCCTGCGCAGCAACCTCACGGGCCTCGGGCCCCAGGCGCCCGCCGGCTCGCCGGCGGCGGTCGCCCAGCAGCGCCTCACCGCCGGCATCGTGACGATCTACCGCGACGACATCGCGAAGTCGTTCCAGTGGCCCTTCCTGGTCGCCGCCCTGGCCGCCCTGCTCGCGGCCGTGCCCGGTCTGCTCACGGGCCGCCGGCTCGGCGAGCACGAGGGCCACGAGAAGATGAGCCGGGCCGCGCGCCGCGAGCTCGACGACGACGTCGAGGCCGCCGGCGGAGGGCCCTCGTGAGCGACGGGGAGCAGGCGACCGGCAGCCGGCCGGCCGGGAACGAGCCGCCGGGCAGCCGGCCGGCGAGCGGCGAGCCGGCGGGCGGCCGGGCGGCCGCGCCGGCCCATACGGGCCGGCGGCCGGGCGAGAGCGGCGCCCGCGACGCGATCCTGGCCGCCGCGCGTGCCGAGTTCGCGGCGGCCGGCTACGACGGCGCGACGATCCGCGCCATCGCCGCGCGCGCGGCGGTGGACCCGGCCCTCGTGCACCACTACTTCGGCGCCAAGGAGCACCTCTTCGAGGCGGCCGTCCGGCTGCCGATGTCGCCGGCGATGCTCGTGCCCGAGCTGCTCGCCACCGACCGCGAACACATCGGCGAGCAGGTCGTGCTGCGCTTTCTGGGGGCCTGGGAGGAGCCGGCCAACCGCCCGGTCCTGCTCGCCGTGCTGCGCTCGGCGGTCTGCAACGAGCAGGCCGCCGAGCTCGTGCGCCGCTTTCTCGTGAAAGAGGTCTTCGCCCCGCTCGCCCGCGCCCTCGGTCAGCCCGACGCCGAGCTGCGCGCCACCCTCGTGGGCTCGCAGTTCATCGGCCTCGCGCTCATGCGCTACGTCGGCAGAGTCGAGCCGGTGGCCTCGGCCGACGTAGCGAGCCTGGCCGCGGCCGTCGGCCCGACCGTCCAGCGCTACCTGACCGGCCCCGTCGCCTTCTGACCCGCCGCGCCGCCCGGGCTTTGCCCTGGCCGGCCCCGCCGGCGGTCAGAGAAAGCGCGCCCGCAGGCGCTTGGCGGCGGCGAGACGTTCGGTGACCTGGTCGAGGCTCGTCGCCGGCTCGTCGCCGGCGCCGGTCAGGCTCGGGTCGCCGGATCCGCGCAGCTCCCCCACCACGCCGCGACGCGCCGACCAGGCGATCTCGGCCTGCCGTGCGGCCGGCAGCGCCAGGAACGCGTCGAGCAGCCCGATGAGCTCCTCGCGGTCGGCCGGCAGCGAGCCCTCGAGGCCGGCCATCAGGTTGAGCGCGTGGTCCGAGCGCAGGTCGAGACGCACGCCGTCGAGGGTGCCGAGCAGGGCGCGCAGCTCGGCGGCGACCTCGACGTCGTCGGGCAGCGCGAAGCGCCCCTCGACCTCGTCGCAGGCGAGCGGCGTGCCCGGCACCACGGCCGTGGTGCGCAGCCGCACGACCAGCGGACGGCCGGCCGGAGCGGCGGCCGCGACCTGGCGCAGCACGTCCGCGGTGCCGCGGACGTGCTCGGCGGCCAGGTCGCGGCCGCCGAGGCCGGGCATGACGTAGAAGCACAGCTCCATGCCGGCCGCGAGCACCTGCCGGCCCGCGGTCACGAGCTGCTCTGCGGAGCAGCCCTTGTCGACGCGAGCGAGCACCGCGTCGGAGCCCGACTCCATGCCGACGTGCACGCGGCTGAGCCCTGCCGCGGCGAGGCGCGCGAGGTCGGCCGGGCGGCGCCGCGCGAGCGTCGCCGCCCGGCCGTACGTCGTCACTCGTTCGACCGTCGCAAACGCCGCGCGCACGCGCTCGATCACGGTCGCGAGGCTCTCGGCCTTCACGGCGCAGGGGTCGGCGTCCTGCAGAAAGACGGCGCGCGCACCGGCCCGCAGGAACAGGGCGACCTGCCAGGCCTCGCGCGGCACGGCGCCCGAGCGCAGCGCGGTGAGCGGGTCGCCGCCGAGCACGTCGGCCGCTGCCCGCATGGCGGCGACGTCGGCGAGCACGTCGTCGACGGCCCGCACCGACGGCCGTGCGTCCTTGTAGACGGGGCAGAACCGGCAGCGGTTCCAGCCGCAGTTGCGCACGACCCGCACGAGCAGGCTCGAGGCCTCGCTCGGCGGGCGGATCGGTCCCTGTTCGAACAACGGCGTGGTCACGACGTCACTGTACCGGAGCCAGCGAGCGGCGTCGCGCCCCGCCGTCGGAGTCAGAGCCGCGGCGGCCGCCCGACCCCGCGGCGCTGGGGCAGCACCGCGCGCAGCACGAGGGCGACCCCGGCCGCCACGAGCAGCAGAGGCCAGGCGTGCCAGGCCACCTCGCGGGGGTGGTCGAAGCCGGCCAGCACGCCGAGGCCGGCGAAGAAGACGCCGAAGACCAGCGGCCACAGGTGGGCACGGCCGGCCTGCACGCGGCGGATTAACCAGGCGAAGCTCAGGCCGCAGCCCAGGCCGACCGCGCTCAGGAACATGGGCGAGGCGATCGCCCGGTCGACGATCGCGCCGGCGCCCCAGCCGGCGAGCGCCAGGCCGGCCAGGTAGAGCACGTAGACCGGGCGCCAGCCGAGCGCGAGGGCCACGAGCAGCACCCCGGGCACGAAGATCGCCAGGCTGAGCGACGACACGCCGCCGAGCAGCAGCACGAAGGTGAGCGCGCCGGCCGCGATGAGCACGCCGCCGGCCACGAGCGCACCGCGGCGCGGCCGACGCTCGCGCAGCTCGGGGAGACTCGGCGGCCGGTCCTGCGGCGGGCTCGCCGGCGCCGCGGGCGCCGCGCGCATGAGCGCGCGCAGCCGCGCCGCGGCACGGTCGCTCGCCGGCGCGCGGCCGCGCGCTCCGGCGCGGTCGCTCGCCGGCGTACGGTCGCCCGACGCGGCGCGCTCGCGCGCCGCGTCGCGACCCCTCTCGTGTGTGTCGTCTTGCTCGGTCATGGGCCGCCTCCGGCGGCCGCTTGCGGTCTGCAGCGTCATCCTACTCGTAGTGGATGGCGTCGAGGATGCTCACCCGCGAGGCGCGATAGGCCGGCAGCACCGCGGCGACCACGCCGACCACCGCGGCGACCACGAGGAACGCGGCGAGCTGCGCCCACGGCACCGAGAAGGTGATGCCTTGCGAGGCGAGCCGCGTCGTGACGACGTAGGCGAAGACCACGCCCAGCACGGTGCCCAGGACGCCGCCGATCACCGAGGTGATCACGCTCTCGTAGCGCACGATGCGCCGCATCTGGCGGCGGGTCGTGCCGATCGCGCGCAGCATGCCGATCTCGCGGGTGCGCTCGTAGACCGAGAGCACCAGCGTGTTCACGATGCCGAAGATCGAGATGATGACGCTCACCGCGAGCAGCGCGTAGATCATGAGCAGGAGCTGGTCGACCTGCTTGCTGAGCGAGGCTGTGTACTCCGACTTGGTCTGCACGGTCGCCGTCGGGAACATCTTCAGGGCGCTCGCCACGGCGGCCTTCGCGGCGGCGGGCGCCGCGCTCGTCGTCGCTATGACGTAGGCGGGGTCGCGCTGGTTGGCCGGCACGAGGGCGTCGAACGAGCTCTCGGCAACGGTGAAGCCGGTGAGCAACTGCGGATCGCGATACTCGCCGACCACGGTCAGACGCTCCTTCGCTCCGGTCTGCCCGAGCGCCACGAAGCTCTTGCCGGGCGCCAGGCCGTACTTGGTGGCGAACCCCTCCTCGACCAGCGCCTGGCCGGTCGACAGGCGGCCGAGCAGCGCGTCGGCGCCGCCCTTCAGCCAGTGGAAGCGCCACATCGGGCTGAAGGTCACGGGGTCGATACCGATCATGCTGGCGGTGCCGTGCCCGTTCACCTGCACCTCGCCCGCCGTGATCGCGCTGGCCTGATCGATCGACGGCACGGCGCGCACCGCGGAAAGCGCGGCCGCGGGGAACGTGCCGCCGCTCTGGTTGCTGACCACGATCGCGGCGTTGACCGAGCGGTCGACGGCGCTCACGAACGACGTCTTGAAGCCCTGGGCGAAGACGGCCACGAACACGACCACGGCGAGACCGATCATGAGGGCGGCGGCCGTCGCCGCCGTGCGCGCCGGGTTACGCGTCGCGTTCTCGCGGGCCAGACGCCCGCTCGTGCCGGCCAGCTTGGCGGCCGGCCAGCCGAGCACGGCGGCGAGCGGCCGCACGACGTGCTTGGCGACCATCGCCACCGCCACGAAGATCAGGACGGCGCCGAGGCCCATCTCGGCGAGACGGCTCGTCGTCGTGCCGTGCACGAACATGCCGGCGGCAAGCGCGGCCGCGCCGAGCACGACCGTCACGAGCGCGATGAAGACGCTGTAGCGACTCAGGCGCGACGGCGGCAGAGTGGCGCCCTCGTGCAGGGCGGCCACCGGCGGCACGCGTGTGGCGCGCAGCGCCGGCGCGAGCGCCGCGACCAGCGCGACGCCGATGCCGACGGCGAGCGAGACGACGACCGTGCGCGGCGCGAGGGCGATGCCCGAGGTCGGGATGTCGGCGCCGACGGCGTGGAACAGGGCGTTGATGCCCTTCGCTATGCCGAGGCCGGCCCCGATGCCGATGAGCGACGCGATCAGGCCGAGCAGCCCGGCCTCGCCGATCACCTGGGTGAGCACCTGGCGCCGGGTCGCGCCGAGCGAGCGCAGCATGGCGAACTCGCGGATGCGCTGGGCGACTGTGATCGAGAAGGCGTTGAAGATGATGAAGGCGCCGACGATCACGGCGACGCCGCCGAAGGCGAGCAGGATCGTGCGCAGCACGGTGCCGATGGCGTTGCTGATCGCCTTGGTGTCGTCGGCGACCGACTGGGCCGACGTCTTGACCTCGGCGTAGGCCGGCAGCGCCTTCTTGACGCGCGCGGCCAGCGTGTCGGGCGTGACGCCGGGCTCGGCGGCCACCGCGATGCCGGTGAAGCGGCCCGTCAGGTCGTACCAGCGCTGGGCATCGGCCATGGTCGTCGTGACGAGCGTTGCACCGCCGATCGACGTGGAGTCGCCGAAGTCGAAGATGCCGGCGATCGTCACCTGCTGCACGCCGTGCTCCGTCGCCAGGCCGATCGTGTCGCCCACGTGCAGGTGCTTGTCGGTGGCGAGCTTGGTGTTGATGCCGACCGTGCCCTCGCGCGTGGGCCGCGCGCCGGCCACGTAGACGCTCTGACTGAAGGGCGGCGGCTCGGTCGAGAAGACGAGCGTCGGCGCACCGCCGGTCTTGACCGTCTTGCCGTGCAGCACGACGGCGCCGCTCGCGCCCACCGTGCCGATCGCCTTGGCCACCCCCGGTACGGCCTGCACCGTGGACAGCAGCGACTGCGGCAGCGCGCCGGTCGCCGCGAAGACGTCGTTGCCGCCGAAGGCCGACTTGCGCGTGATGCTCACGTCGGTCCCCTTGGCGGCCTTCTCGAAGATCGACTTGAAGCCGTTGTTGATCTGATCGGTGATCACGTAGGTGCCAGCGATCATCGCCACGCCCAGCACGATGGCGAGCAGGGTCAGGGCGGTGCGCAGCTTGCGGCTCCACAGGTCGCGCAGCGACAGGCGGATCATGACGCCTCTCCCCCGCGCTCCGAGGTGGCCTCGAGCGACTTGATCGTGTCGTAGATCTCGTCGCGGCTCATGTGACCGCAGTCGAGCTCGATGCGCCCGTCCTGCAAGAAGACGATGCGGTCGGCGATGGTGGCGGCGCGGGCGTCGTGGGTGACCATGACGATGGTCTGGCCGAACTCGTCGGCCGAGCGCCGCAGGAGCTGTAGGACCTCGTCGCCGGTGTGCGAGTCGAGGTTGCCGGTGGGCTCGTCGGCGAAGATCACGACCGGCCGGCTGATGAGCGCCCGGGCGATCGCGACGCGCTGCTGCTGGCCGCCCGAGAGCTGCGCCGGCCGGTGGTCGAGGCGGTCGCCCAGGGCGACCGCGCGCACCAGGGTGTCGAGCCAGCCGTCGTCGAGCTTGCGGCCGGCGATCGTGAGCGGCAGCACCAGGTTCTCGCGCGCGGTGAGCATGGGCAGCAGGTTGAACGTCTGAAAGATGAAGCCGATCTTGTCGCGGCGGAGCTGCGTGAGCTGACGCTCCTTGAGCTTCGTGATCTCGATGCCGTCGATCCACACGGCGCCGCCGGTCGGCTCGTCGAGCCCGGCCATGACGTGCATGAGCGTCGACTTGCCCGAGCCCGAGGGGCCCATGACGGCGGTGAAGTGGCCGCGCTGGAGGTCGATCGAGATGCCGCGCAGGGCGTCGACGGCGGCGTCGCCGCTGCCGTAGCGGCGCATGAGGTCGCGCGCGGCAACGACGGTGTCGGCGCCCACGCCCGTCGCCTGCGGCCTCACGCAGGCCTCGGGGACCGTCTCGAGCCTCTGCTGCGTACCCTCATCCATCGACCGGACCTCCCTCGCTGACCAGGACGCGGCCACGAGCCTCGCCAAAGGCGTGGGCGTCCCGGTGGTTCTCTGTGATCTGTGACGACGATACCCGGCAGCGCCGGAACGGGTCGTCACCCCGGGGAGGCATTTGCGGCTGTCACCCCGGAGGTAGCCTTGGTACCGCCGTCAGTCTGACGACCGACGCGCCTGCGTCGTAGTGCCGGACATCATCGATCGCCCATGACGTTCGTCATGGGCGTCAGGTTGCCGCGCCGCCGACGCTGCTGGAGAGCGTCCCGGCCTTCACTGGTTCGGTAGTGGAGTACGGTACCGATGCGGCAGGCCGGTGTCAACCCGGCGCGCTACATGCGCTGGGCGACCGTCGCGGTGAGCTCGCCGAGGCGCTGCGTGTAGCTGCCCATCTCGTTGTCGTACCAGCCGAAGATCTTGACGTGGGTGAGCGGGACCCGCACTGTGCGACTCGGCACAGGGTCGTCGCCGGCGGCGGGCCGGCCGACGGCCGGCCCGCCGCCGGCGCCCGCCGCGCCGCCCCGGCTCGTCGCCACGCCCGTGGCGGCGCCCACCGCCGCCGGCTCGCACTCCGGGATGACCAGGTCGATGAAGCCCGTCCTGGTGTGCGTCTCGACGCCCTCGATCACGACGGCGGCGTTCTCGCCGACCATGTCGCACGACACGTTCTGCTCGTCGCTGAGCACGACCAGGCCGCGCGAGGCGCCCGCTGCCGCCTCGCGGTAGATCTGGTTGATCGCCTCGCGCTCGACCGCGACGCTGCCGTCGGGCCGCTCCTCGTTCTGGAAGGTGACGTTCAGGATGATGAGGCTCACGGTCGCCGTGGGGATGCGCACCGAGTCGGCCATGAAGCCGATACGGGCGATCTCGGGCAGGACCTGCTCGAGAGTGGCGGCGGCGTTGGTCGAGGTGAGCACGACGTTGCCGAGGGCGCCCCGGGTCTTGCGCAGATCTTTGGCGCCGGCGCCGGGTACCGCGTCGAGCACCGGTTGCGAGTTGGTCGCGGCGTGCACGGTGCTCATGCCGGCGGTGAGCATGTTGCGCGTGAGATCGCGCTCGAGCAGGGGGCGCATCATGTGGGCGAGGGCGGTCGTCGTGCACGAGGCGGCCGATACGAGGCGGTGCCTGGCCGGGTCGAACTGCCAGTCGTTGATGCCCGACATGAGGATCGTGGCGTCGTCGGGCAGCGGCGCCTCTTTCTGCTTGCTCTTGAAGGGCGAGCTCACCACGACGGCGCGGGCGCCGGCCGTCAGGTGGCCGCGCAGCGCGCCCTTGGCGGCGTCGGCCTCGGCATGGGGGTCGACGAAGCGGCCGGTGCACTCCACGACGAGCGCCACGCCGTGCTCGCGCCAGGGAATGGCGGCCGGGTCGCGCGCCTCGCGCAGCACGACGATCTCCTTGCCGTAGGCCGCAAGCAGGCCGCGCTGCTCGTCGACCACGCGCACGTCGCGCACGCCTGATTGCCCGTGCAGGTAGCGGTGCAGCGGCCCGTAGGTGCTGTCCTTGGCGATGTACTGCACGACGGCGTCGAGCGACGTGCCGACCGGCCGGCCGACGTTCACCACGATGCGGTCGACGTCGTCGTGCGCGAGCTCGTACCAGAGCGCGAGCTTGCCGATCCGGCCGAGGCCGTTGATGCCCACCGTGCGCTGCCCGCCCATGCCCGTGCGACCTCCCCCTCGGATCGTGACGACCCGCCAACGATACCATCCACACGGCGCGTCGCCCCAGTCCTCGTCGGCGGTCGCGCGGTCGCCCCTGATCCCGCCGCCCTGCCCCGCCGCCCGCGCAGGGGACGCACGTATCGTCCAGAACTCCATGCGTGTCGCTGCCCTCACCCTGTAAGGTGGTGTCATGAGCAAGGTCGTCGTCCTCACCGGTGGCACGTCGAGCGAACGGGAGATCTGCTTTCGCTCGGCCGCCGCGATCGAACGCGCGCTGCGCCGGCGCGGTCACGACGTCACGACGCTCGACTACGCCGAGGGCATCGGGCCGCACGAGGCGGCGCTCCGCGCCGCCGACTGCGTCGTGCCGGCGCTGCACGGCAAGGGCGGCGAGGACGGCACGCTGCAGGCCGAGCTCGAGCGCCTCGGCGTGCCGTTCGTGGGCTCCGACTCGGCCGCCTCGGCGCTCTGCATGGACAAGTGGCGCTTCAAGCGCCACGTGGCCGGCCGCGTGCCCGTGCCCAAGGGCGAACTGGTCGACGCAGGCGGCCTGTGGCGCTCGGCGCTCACGCAGGCGCCGTTCGTGCTCAAGCCCAACGACGGCGGCTCGTCGGTCGACACCTTCCTCGTGCCAGATCCCGCCGCCGTCGACCGCGCGGCGCTGCTCGACGCCCTCACCCGTAACGGCCCCATGCTGCTCGAGGAGCTGATCCCCGGCATCGAGCTCACGGCGGGCGTGCTCGGCGACGAGGCTCTGCCGGTGATCGAGATCGTCCCGCCGCCCGACGGCGAGTTCGACTACGAGAACAAGTACAACGGCCGCACGCAGGAGCTCTGCCCGCCGCTGCACGTCGCGTCCGAACGGCAGCGCACCGCCCAGGAGCTCGCCGTGCTCACTCACCGGCTCTGCGGCTGCCGCGACCTCTCCCGCGCCGACCTCATCCTCACGCCGGCCGGCGAGCTCTACGTGATGGAGACGAACACGCTCCCCGGCATGACCGACCAGAGCCTCTTTCCCAAAGAGGCGGCGGCCGCCGGCGTGCCCATGGACGAGCTGCTCGACCGCTTCGTGCACATGGCGCTCGCGCGCGCCCGCCGCCCCGCGCAGACGTAGAGCCGGCGGCACAAAGCAGGAGGGGCCGGGCGGCTCTTGCGAGCCGCCCGGCCCCTCCTTGCGAAGCGATCGCTTGTGACGGGTGCTACGCGGTGACGCGCACGTTCGTCGCCTGCGGCTTGTCGTGCTTGCCGGTGCCGATGTCGAACGAGACGGCCTGGCCTTCGTCGAGGGACTTGAAGCCCTCGCTCTGGATCTCCGAGAAGTGGACGAAGAGGTCCTCGCCGTCGGCGCGTTCGATGAACCCGAAGCCCTTGTCTGCGTTGAACCACTTCACTTTGCCTGTTGCCATACTGATCAGATCCCTTCGCCCCATCGGGGCAAAAAAAAGACGCAGCCACCGCTCGAAACGCGGTGTGCTACGTCGCAGTTCCGCGGGCCCACTCGACCCGTCACGCCCACTCTACCACAAACGCCCCGGGCGTGTCGCTGAGCTTGCTCGCCCGCCGGCACGGGCGGCGGAGGCCCGCGCCTGCTACACTGGTGTCCTCGCTTCGCTCGTCGCCCGACGTCGTCCTCGACGCTTGATTCGGCGCCCGCGCCGCTCGCCGCGAGCAGCGGGTGCCGGCGCCCCGGCTCCCTCAGACCCATGCCGTCCCGACCGCCTGGGCGCGGGGACGAGACCAGGAGCGAGCGCGTGTCCGGAGCCCCTTCGGCCGACGAGATCGACACGCTCGAGGCGACCATCCTCGAGTGTGCCGAGGTCACCGGCCTCCTCGAAGAGGGTCGCGAGCTGGGTTGCCTGAGCAACCAGGACGTGACCGAAGCGCTGCGCGACGTCGAGCTGACGGCCGTGCAGCTCGAGGAGCTCCTGCACATCCTGGCCGACGCGGGCATCGAGCTGATCGAAGAAGACGCCCCGGCGGGCGAGGGCGCGACGTCCGAGCCGGCCGACGACGAGCTCCGCACACATGAGCCCGAGGTCATGAAGGTCATGAGCTCCGACTCGGTCCATCTGTACCTGCGCGAGCTCGGCCGGGCGCCGCTGCTGACGGGCGCCGAGGAAGTCTCGCTGGCGCGCCGGATCGAGCGCGGCGACGAGGTCGCCCGCCGCCGGCTGATCGAGTCCAACCTGCGCCTCGTGGTGAGCATCGCCAAGCGCCACGGCGGCCGGGGGTTGCCGCTGCTCGATCTCATTCAAGAGGGGAACCTGGGCCTGATGCGGGCCGTGGAGAAGTTCGATTACCGGCGCGGCTTCAAGTTCAGCACGTATGCGACGTGGTGGATCCGTCAGGCCGTGAGCCGGGCTCTGGCCGACCAGTCGCGCACGATCCGGGTGCCCGTCCACATGACCGAGAAGATCCAGGCCTACGTGCGCGTGCAGCGCATGCTGCTGCAGGACATGGGCCACGAGCCGACGATCGAGGAGATCGCCGCCGGGATGGAGGTGACGACGGACAAGGCGCGCGAGATCCGCCGGATCAGCCAGGAGCCGGCCAGCCTGCAGCAGCAGATCGGCGACGACGACGGCGCACAGCTCATCGACTTCCTCGAAGACACCCAGGCGGTCGCGCCGGTCGACGCGGTCACGGACCTCGCCCAGCGCGAGCAGATCCTTGCGGTGCTGAGCGCGCTCCCGCCCCGTGAGAGCAGCGTGCTGCGGCTGCGCTTCGGGCTCGACGACGGCCGGCCGCGCACGCTCGACCAGGTGGGCCGGGTGTTCGGCGTCACCCGCGAGCGCATCCGCCAGATCGAGGCCCGCACGCTGGCCCAGCTCAAGTCGGGCCAGGCGGCGCAGTGCCTGCGCGAGTACCTCGACTAGCGATCGAGCGCGCCGCCGTCCTGGTGGCGCACCCTGGCCTCACGTGTGCTCGGAAGGTCAACGAACGGTGTTCTTGACGAACACCGTTCGTGCGCTATACTGACCGCATGACCGCACGTGAGCAGCGACAGATCGTGAGCCGTCGGGCGCGCCCCGCCAAGGCGGCGCTGAGCCAGGACGTCATCGTTTGCGCCGCCCTCGACCTGCTGTCGCAGAACGGCATAAAGGGTCTCAGCCTGCGCAAGGTCGCCGCGGCCCTCGATACCGGTCCCGCCTCGCTGTATGTGTACGTCGCCAACCTCGACGAGCTCCTTGCACTCGTGCTCGACCGAGCGCTCGGCGAGGTCGAACGGCCCACCGACCCGGCGGGCGACTGGCGTGAGCAGTTGAAGACGCTGTTGCGCTCCTATTTCGGCATGCTGATCGACCGCCCCGGCCTGGCCCAGGTGGCGCTGCGCACCATCCCGGCCGGTGCGAACATGACCGACCTCACCGAGACCATGCTCGCTCTCCTCACGCGGGGCGGCATCGACGTCGGCCGCGCCGCCTGGGCCCTCGACCTGCTGCTGCTCCACTCGGCCGCGCTCGCGGCGGAGCAGGACAACCGCCGCTACAGCAACATGGACACGCTGATCCGCCGCCTGAAGGAGACGACCGAGTCCGCGCCGGCGGCGACCCATCCCAACATCCACGCCGCCGGCCCCGAGCTCTACACCGGCACCCGTGAGCGCTACGAGTGGGCGCTCGACGCTCTCATCAACGGGGTGATCGGCACGCCGCGTCCGTAGCCGGGCGGCGGCGCCGACCCCGCGCTCCACACCGAAGCGAAGGAGACCACCGCCATGGATACATCGCGCGCAAGAACGGGCTCGGGCGCCCTCACCAGGCGGGCCATGTGGGCGATCCTCGCCGTCGTCATCGTCGCGGACATCCTCGACCTGCTCGACGCCACCGTCACCAACATCGCCGCCCCGACCATAGCCCGCGAGCTGGGCGGCGGCGAGCTGCTCGTCAAGTGGCTGGGCTCGAGCTACGCGCTCGCGCTCGGCGTCCTGCTCGTCCTGGGCGGGCGGCTCGGCGACCGCTTCGGCCAGCGCCGGCTGTTCCTCGTCGGCATCGCCGGCTTCACCCTCGCCTCGCTGGCCTGCGGCCTCGCGATGGGCCCTGCGGTGCTTGTCGCCGCCCGCCTCTGCCAGGGCGGGTTCGGCGCGCTCCTGATCCCCCAGGGGATGGCGATCATGACGCGCCACTTCCCGCGCGAGATGTTCGCCACGGCGTTCAGCGTGTTCGGACCGGCGCTCGGTCTCGCAATGGTCGGCGGACCGGTGCTCGCCGGCTTCCTGATCGACGCGAACGTCGGCGGCACGGGCTGGCGGGCGGTGTTCCTCATAAACATCGTGCTCGGCACCACCGGCTTCGTCGCCGCGCTGCGGGTACTGCCGCGCGACGGCGGTGACCCCGACGTGGTCCTCGACGGCCCCGGTGCCGGCCTGCTCGCACTCGCCATGTTCGGCCTGCTCTTCGGCCTGATCGAGGGGTCGAGCCGGGGCTGGACGATGCTGCCGTTCGCCTGCCTTGCCGCCGGCGCACTCGGCTTCGTCGGGTTCTGCCTGCGCCAGCGCAGCGCGGCCGACCCCCTCATCAGACCCTCCCTGCTCGCCGACCACGGGTTCACCTCGGGCCTTGCCATGGGGCTCGGCTTCTTCGCCGCCGTCGCCGGCGTCAACTACGTGATCTCGCTCTTCCTGCAGCTCGGCCTCGGGCTCCGACCGACGCAGGCGGCGCTCGCGCTGATCCCCCTCGTGCTGGGCATCGTGGCCGCCTCGGTCGCCGCCATGGGGCTCATCGCCAGGCTCGGCCGGACGCTCATCTTCCTCGGCCTGCTCGTGACGTTCACGGGCATCGCCTGGCTGTTCGAGCTCGTCCTGCTGAAGGGCCTCGCAGCTCAGCCGTGGATGCTCGCGCCGGCGCTGTTCGTGATGGGCTTCGGCATGGGGAGCTGCTTCGGAACGCTCTTCGACGTCACGCTCGGCGACGTCTCCGCCGAAGAGGCCGGCAGCGCGAGCGGTTCTCTCTCCGCGGTACAGCAGCTCGCGTCGGCGATAGGAGCCGCCGTCATGACGACCGTCTACTTCAATGTGCTGGGGCGCTCGGGGCAGGCACACGCCGTCGAGGTGAGCCTGGTCGTGGCGGGCGCAGTCACGCTGCTCTGCTGCGGCCTCGTGCGGCTGCTGCCGCGCAACGCGCGCGACGAAGCGGGGACGGCGAGCCCGGCCGCCGAGCCGTCCGGAGCGTAGGCTTTCGCACGCCGCGCCGGGCGCAGCGCAGGCTCGATCGCCGAGTCGTTCGGCGCGCAGGCTGCGATGGCTGGGTCCCCTCGGAGGCGCTCAGAGACGCGACGAGCGACCAGGCAGATCGCCCCGCGAGATACGAAACGACGCGAGCTACCGATCGGTCGCCCTCAGGCCGACGTCGTCGATGACCCGCAGCGCGTTCAGCGTGCGGGGGTAGCCGATGAAGGGCAGCAGCTGCGTGGCGACCGCGAGCAGCACTTCCCGGCGGTTGCCGACGTTCCGGTCGGCGGCCACGTGGCCCTTGGCCTGCGGCCCGCAGCCGCCGAGCGAGACGAGCATGGCGAAGATGAGCAGCTCCCTCGTGCGGATGTCGATGCCGCCACGCGTGGAGTGGTCGCCGAAGCAGTTCGCTGAGAGGAACCGCTGTATGTGCTGCTCGTCGTCGGGCGCGGAGACGTAGAGCTCCTCCACGACCTCCAGACAGCTCTTCGAACTTGCGGGTCGAGGTCTGTCGCCTGCTCGAGGTCCGTTCGTGGGCCCACTCCGGCATCGGGCGGAGCCGCACGTCGCTGCCAGCGGCTACTGCTGGCGAAAGCCCTGGCGGTAGGCGACGGTGGCGGCAGCCATCTCGCCCTCGCTGCGATAACGCTCGTGCAGGCGAGCCAGCGCCGCGTGGTCAAGCGTGACCCCGAGTCCTGGGCCGCTGGGTACGTCGAGCTGGCCGGCGTGCGGTTCATAGGGTCCCTGCTCGATGACGACGTCGCTGGCGAAGCGAAACAGCGCCTGATGTGGATGGATCATCGACGCCTCGCTCGCAGTGAGGTGGAGGTAGGCGGCGGTCATCACGCCGGCATCGCCGCTGTAGCACCAGAAGCCGATGCCCAGCGCGGCACAGGCGCGCAGGAAGTCCTGCGTGCGGCGGATCCCGCCCAGCTCGGCGATGTCGAGGCAGAAGCCGTCGGGCACGCTGCTACGTGCGGCGCGCACCAGGTCGGCCTCGTGTGTCGAGAACGAAAGACACACCCCGTCGCGGCGGAGGCGCTCGGTCTCGCCGAGGGTGCGGCACGGGTCCTCAAGCCAGGCGACGCCCTGCTCGGCCAGCCGGCGACAGACCAGGCGGGCCGTGGGCACGGTGTAGACACCGTTGGCGTCGAGGCGCAGCAGCCGCCCGGGGCCAAGCTCACGGGAGAGGTCGCCCACCATCGCGAGCTCGGTCTCGACGTCGAGGACACCGAGCTTGCCCTCAAAGAGCGGCGAGCCGAACTCGGCCGCCGCGGCCAGGCAGTAGTCGATCACCTGTGCTGGCGTCTCCTCCTTGCCGTAGCGCAGGGCGAAGTACTCGGTGAAAGCGACGGTGTCGCGCACCCTGCCGCCCAGCAGCTCGACGAGGGGTACGCCGGCGCGCCGGGCACGCAGGTCCCAGAGGGCAAGCTCGATGCCGCCGAAGGCACGCCGCTCGGCGGCCGCGTCGTCCCAGAGGGAGAAGCCGGTGCGCGCCACGCAGCGCGCCTCGGCCTCGTTGGCGGCCTCGATGTCGAGTCCGACGAGGCGGCCGCCCAGACGTTCGACGACGGCAGCCAAGTCACCGTGGGGCGTCTCGCCGATGCCGAGCGCACCGTCGCTGTCGAGCACTTCGACGATCGTCGTAGTGAAGCTTGCCAGCGAGCCGAAGGCGAAGCGATAGGGGGCCACGAGCGGTGCGTTGATGGGCGTAGCTCTGATCTGCGCGATCGTCGGCATGGCGGCCACACTACCCCACGGTCGCGCGAAGGACAAGGCGACTGTGACGCTTCCTGCTACCGGGGCGGGATGGTGTGCGAGCGGGTCGGCAGAAGGTGGATCTTTGCAGCAAGAAGTGTCGTTTAAACAGACAACGTGGTGGAGGCGGCGGGACTCGAACCCGCGTCCACGAAGGCCCTGGCGGAGTATCTACAAGCTTAGCCGGCGCTTTTCATCTCGCTTGCCAGCTCCGCGTCGGCCGGATCTGGGTCGCCAGCCCTGGTCGTCTTCGGTCGTGGCCGGACAGGGCGGACCGGCCGGTCCCTAGCCCGCTATCGGCGCCGCATCTCTGCCCGCAGGCTCGGCAGAGGCGACGTGGCTACTGTTTAGGCAGCCAGTGCGAGATTACTCTCGGCAGGTGATTCGTTCCGGCAGTTTAACGAGGCCACCGGACCTCGGCTTGCTGCTCCGACCGGAGTCACTCCATGTCGAAACCGATTCGCCCCCACGAAAGGACGCGACGGCCGGCAGAAGCTGCCCGGAGGATCGCACTCGTGAGTATACCCGCGGACGCGGGAGCAGGGACAGCGGACCGAGCGGCGTGGCTCGTGCGCGCAGCCGCGCGGGCTGCGTGACACCGGTTGGCCGACCGGTCGGACGGCGACTCGCGGCGCTGCTCGAGCGAGCGCGACGGGCTACCGGGCTACTCGGTGCAGTCCTCGAGCGCCTCGACGACGCGGCGGTCGCGGCGCCGGAAGTACATGTTGCGACACAGCGGGACCTCGGCGCACTGGTAGCAGCTCTGCACCGCCACGGCGCACTGCTGCAGCGGCTGGCGCGCCATCTTGACGACGCCGAAGCCGCCCTTGGTGCGTTCGAGCTCGCGGAACAGCTCGAGCTCGATCTCGTGACGGAAGACCTTCTCGATGCACCCGAAGTAGGTGCGGCCGCGTTCCTTGAACGCGTACAGGTAACGGCAGCTCGACGCGAGACAGGTGGCCGGATAGACGACCTTCTCGCAGATGGCGGCGCACTCATGACACTCGAGCGCTTCTTCGACCGGCAACCTACTGACCTCCTACACGATGAAAGCCGGCTCAAAGAGAGCCGGCCCCCCGGTGGCACCCATGGTAGCACACCGACCCGGGGCGAGGCCAGGGGCGGTGGCCCTTTCGCTTCAAGGTGTCGGCAGCGGCGCGGCGCGGCTACACCCTCCGGCGGCGGTCGGCGTAACCGAGGCAGTGAACGCGCCCACCAGCCGGTGAGGGTCCCCGCGATGCGGCGCAGGCGGCGCTGCTCGCGCGGCGCGGCGGAGGCGGCGGCCGCAGGCCGCCGCCTCCGCCTACAGCTCCCAGAAACGGCGCTGCGTCTCGACGGCCTTGCCGACCACGATCTTGCCGTGCGGCGACGGTGGGCCGACCGGCGCGGCGCCGCCATCGGCCAGGGCGCGCAGCACGGCAGCGACGGCGTAGGCGCTGGCGACCTTGTTGTAGCCGCCCTCGAGCACCAGGCCGAGACGTCCGCCGGCCGGTCCGGCCAGGGCCGCCACGCGGGCCGCCATGGCGGCGAAACCGGCCTCGGTGACGCGCATCGCGCCGAGCGTGTCCTCGAAGTGGATGTCCTGGCCGGCCGATACCAGCACGGCCTGCGGGTCGAACTGGGCGACGATCGGCTCGATCAGGGCGTCGAAGGCGTGCAGGTAGTCGCCGTCGGTCGACCCGGCCGGGAAGGGCACGTTCACGGTGAAACCCTCGCCGGCGCCCTCGCCGGTCTCGGAATACCAGCCGCTGCCCGGGTAGAAGGGCCACTGGTGCAGCGAGACGAAGAGCACGTGCGGGTCGTCGTAGAAGGCGGCCTGGGTGCCGTTGCCGTGGTGCACGTCCCAGTCGACGATGGCGACGCGCTCGAGGCCGGAGGCGAGCAGCCGGCGGGCGAGGACCGCGACGTTGTCGAACAGGCAGAAGCCCATGGCGTGGTCGGGCATGGCGTGATGGCCCGGCGGCCGCACCAGGGCGAAGGCCGTGAGGCCGCGCTCCCAGGCGGCCGCCACCTCGAGCGCGCCGCCGGCGGCGAGCAGCGCCACTTCGAAGCTGCGCGGCGAGGCGAAGGTGTCGGGGTCGAGCCAGGCGCCGCCGCCTGCGGCGGCGGCGCGCACCTGCTCGACGTAGGCTGCCGTATGCACCGTGAGCAGGTCGTCGACCGTCGCCGGCCGCGGCGCGAGCAGCTCGAGCCGCGACCACAGGTCGCTCTGCTCGAGGTGGGCGACGATCGCCGCGGCGCGGTCGGGCGCCTCGACGTGCTCGCCGGTGTCGTGCTCGCTGTAGCGCGGATCGTAGATGATCGCGGGCTGCATCTCGGCCACCTTTCTCAGCAGCGCTCGAAGTCGTCGGGCGCCCCGCCGGGCACGAGCTCACGACCCCACGGCAGGCAGTCGCGCTCGAGACGGTAGCCACGAGCGCCGAAGAAGGCCGTCGAGGCGTCGTTGCCCTGCACGATCTGCAGCTTGGCCTTGAGCGCGCCCTTGGCGCGAAAGCGCGCCTCGAGCTCGCCCATGAGCCGGCTCGCCACGCCGCGGCGGCGCCAGTCGGGATCGACCGCCAGGTGGTACACGTAGGCGCGCCGGCCGTCCCAGCCGCCCATCGCCACGCCCACGATGCGCGCGCCCGCACAAGCCACGAGGAACAGATCGGGGTCGCGCGTCAGCTTGAGCGCCAGGCGGTCGGGCTGGTCGGAGGGCCGCATCCACAGGCCGGCGCGCCGCCAGAGGTCGTCGACGGCCTGGCAGTCGGCCATCGTGAACTCGCGCAGGGCGAGGCTCGCGGCGGTCGGATGGTCGGCGTCGGCCACGGCGGCACCTTTCACGTTCGGGGTCGGGCGGCGTCCGTAGTCTACCGTACAGCGGGGGCGGCGCGGCGCCGGCGAGCGCCGGCGAGCGCTGCCGCGCTCGCGAGCGCTCGCTCCTTCGGTGCACGCGTCGCTCCGCCGGTGCACGCGTCGCTCCGCCGGTGCACGCGTCGCTCCGCCGGCGCAAGGCGCCGCGCCGCTCACGAGAGCGCCGTCACGGCGCTGGTAGAATCGGGTCGACCATCCCTCCGGCCAGAGGAGGACCGCATGGCGACCGGCGAACGAACGCGGCGCGGCGCGGCCGCAGCCGCGGGCGAGCGAGGCGGCCCGCGCGGCGTCGACGGCCTCGAAGCCGACATCCAAGCCACTGCCCGGCGCCTGTTCTCGCTCGTCGACCGCGGCCGCCGCGGGCCGCTGTCGCAGGCCCGCCTGCAGGACGACATGATGGCCTGGGCGATGGCCGACGAGCGGCTCAAGGTCGAGCTCTTTCGCTTCGTCGACGTCTTCCCCACGCTGCGCGACGGTCCCGAGATCGCCGCCCATCTGCGCGAGTACTTCCTGCAGGACGGCCTCGATGCGCCGCGAGCGCTCCGGCTGGCGATCGCCTCCGCGGGCGGCCGGTCGCCGCTGCGACCGGCCGCCCTGCGCGTGGTGCGCGCGCAGATGCTGGCCTTCGCGCGGCGCTTCATCGTGGGCAGCGACGCGCGCTCGGCGCTGCCCGGCCTGCGGGCGCTGCGCGACCGCGGCCTCGGCTTTACGATCGACGTGCTCGGCGAGGCGTCGGTCAGCACCGCCGAGGCGACCGCCTACCAGCGGCGCTACCTCGACCTGCTCGACGACCTCACCGGGGCGACAGCCGCCTGGCCGCCGTCGCCGGCCGTCGACCATGCCGCCTGGGGCGACCTGCCGCGCGTGAACGTCTCGATCAAGATCACCTCGCTCTACTCGCAGATCGACCCGCTCGACTTTCGCGGCTCGGTCGCGGCCGTCAAGGACGCTCTGCGACCGGTGATGCGCAAGGCCCGGGAGCGCGGCGCCTTCGTCAACCTCGACCTCGAGCAGTTTCGCTTTCGCGACCTGACCTACGCGGTGTTCACCGAACTGCTCGACGAGGAGGAGTTCCGCGCCTACGACCAGGCCGGGATCGTGGTGCAGGCCTACCTGCGCGATGCCCGCGACGACCTGCAGGCGCTGATCGACTGGGGCCGTGCCCGCGGCCGCTCGTTCACCGTGCGCCTCGTCAAGGGTGCCTACTGGGACTACGAGACGGTGCTCGCCCGCCAGGAGGGCTGGCCGGCGCCGGTCCACACCCACAAGCCCGATTCCGACGTCGCCTTCGAGCGCCTCGCGCGCCTCATGCTCGAGAGCGTCGACGTGGTGCGGCCCGCCTTCGCCAGCCACAACGTGCGCTCGCTGGCGGCCGCCATCGCCACGGCGCGATGGCTGGGCGTGCCCGACGACGGCTTCGAGATCCAGATGCTGCACGGCATGGGCGACCCGATCAAGGCCGCGGTACGCGCCCTCGACCTGCGGCTGCGCGAGTACGCGCCGGTCGGCGAGCTGATCCCCGGCATGGCCTACTTCGTGCGGCGCCTGCTCGAGAACACGGCCAACGAGTCGTTTCTGCGCGACGTGTTCGCCGAGGGGGCGGCCGTCGACGACCTGATCGCCGCGCCGGCGCCCTCTGCGCAGCTCGACGAGCCCGCGCCGCACCTGCCGGTCGTGCCGGCGACCGACGCCGCCGCGCCGGCGCCCTTTGCCAACATGCCGCACGCCGATTTCGCCCGCGCCGAGAACCGGACCGCCTACGCGGCGGCGCTGCATGCCGCGACGACGCGAGCGCCGCTGCACGAGCCCCTGCTCATTGACGGGCAGCCGTGCGCCGGCAGCGGCCGGCTCGACTCCGTCGATCCAGCCCGGCCGGCGCGCGTGGTGGGCACCGTCGACGTGGCCGGCGTCGTCGAGGCCGAGGCGGCCGTGGCGGCCGCGACGCGCGCCTTTCCCGCCTGGCGCGACGCCCCCGCCCGGGCGCGCGCCGCCGTGCTGTTCCGGGCCGCCGAGATCATGCGCGGCGAGCTCGCAGAGCTCGCCGCGCTCGAGACGGTCGAGGCCGGCAAGACCGCCCGCGAGGCCGACGCCGACGTGGCCGAGGCCGTCGACTTCCTCGAGTACTACGGCCGCGAGGCGCTGCGCCTGGCCGAGCCGCGTCGTATGGGCCACCTGCCCGGCGAGCTCAACCACCTGAGCTACGAGGCGCGCGGCGTGGCCGCGGTGATCGCCCCCTGGAACTTCCCGCTCGCCATCCTCACCGGCATGACGAGCGCCGCCCTGGTCGCCGGCAACGCCGTCGTGGTCAAGCCGGCCGGCCCCACGCCGCTGATCGGCGCGCAGCTCGGGCGCATCCTGCGCGCGGCCGGCGCGCCGCCCGGCACCATCAACCTGCTGAACGGGCCGGGCCGCGAGATCGGCGAGACGCTCGTGACCCACCCCGGCGTGCATCTGATCGCCTTCACCGGCTCGCGCACCGTAGGACTGCGCATCATGGCACAGGCTGTCGAGCACCCGGGCCACGCCTGGCTCAAGCGCGTCATCGCCGAGCTCGGCGGCAAGAACGCGATCATCGTCGACGCCGACGCCGACCTCGACGTCGCCGTGCTCGAGACGGTCGCCTCGGCCTTCGGCTACCAGGGCCAGAAGTGCTCGGCCTGCTCGCGCGCGATCGTGCTGAAGCCGGCCTACGACGAGTTCCTGGAGCGCCTGGTCGAGGCCACCCGCAGCCTCGTCGTCGGTCCGCCCGACGACCCGGCGACCAGAGTCGGGCCCGTCATCACGGCCGAGGCCAAGGCCACGATCGAGGGGTACATCGAGCAGGGCTGCCGCGAGGCCAGGCTCGCCCTCGAGACACCCGAGCCGGCCGGCGGCTGGCCCGACGGCGGCTTCTACGTGGGGCCCCACATCTTCGCCGAGGTCGACCCCGCGGCGACCATCGCTCAGGAGGAGATCTTCGGCCCGGTGCTCGCCGTCATGGCGGCCGGCGACCTGGACGAGGCGCTCGAGATCGCCAACGGCACCTCGTACGCGCTCACCGGCGGCCTCGTGTCGCGCAGCCCGGCGGCGATTGCCCGCGTGCGTCGCGACTTTCGCGTCGGCAACCTCTACATCAACCGCGGCATCACCGGCGCCATGGTCGAGCGTCAGCCGTTCGGCGGCTTCAAGATGAGCGGCGTCGGCTCAAAGGCCGGCGGCCCCGACTACTTGCTGCAGTTCATGGAGCCGCGCGTGGTCACCGAGAACACGCTGCGCCGCGGCTTCGCGCCGCCCGACGACGAGGCCTGACCCAGCCGCCTCACGACCGAGGCCGTCGGGGACGAGCGCGGCCGTCGGATGAGCGAGGTCGCCTGGTGAGCGAGATCGCCTGACGAGCGAGGTCACAGGTGCCGCGACCGGACGACCCGGGGCAGGCTACTGCAGGTCGGGCGGGATCGAGGGGATGATGCCGGGCACGGCCGGCACCGAGTTGGGCGACGGCGGGTGCGCCATCGTCTGGGCCGTCTTGGCGAGGGCCGCACGCGTGGCGCTCGCGGCCGTCGCGCTGCCGCCCGTGACCGTCCACGTCAGCACGACGTTCTTGCCCATCATGCTCGTACCCGGCAGGGTGGTGAAGACGTACATGCGATGTTCCCAGGGCCGGTCGAACACATACCACATCTGCGTGCCGCCCGGCGGGATCGTGGCGACGTGCCCCTCGATCGTGAGGTCGTGCGTGGCGGCGTAGCGCAGCACCGCCTCGGTCGAGGCGCCGGTCGGCAGCTTGGTCTGACGCACCGTGTCGATCGCGGCGGTCTCGGCCGGCGTCATGACGGTCACCGGACCCATCGAGACCCGCACCGTCACCATGCCCACCGCGACGATCGCCCAGATCACGGCGACCACCGTCCAGCCCGCCGACCAGTGCAGCGGCTTGCCGCTGATCGTGTAGCGGCGCGGGCCGAAGCCGGTCGGCGCGGCGGGGCTCGACCAGAGCGCCGCCGGCGGGTCGTCCGGCACGCCGGCCGCCGGGGTGGCGCCCGGCGCCGGTGCCGGCGCTGCGGCGGCCGGTCCGGGCGGTGCGAAGACGATCGTGCGGGCGGGCGGCGCCACCGGGGCCGAGGGCGCGGCGGCGGCCAAGGGGCCTGCGACCGACTGCACGGCACCGGCAGGCGGGGCCGCAGGCGAAGGCACGGCGGGCGAAGGCACGACCGGCGAAGGCACGGCGGGCGAAGGCACGACCGGCGAAGGCACGACCGGCGAAGGCACGGCGGGCGAAGGCACGACCGGCGAAGGCACGACCGGTGCCTCGTCGGCGGCACGCTCTACCCTGCCGAGCTCGAGAAAGCTCAGGCGCCGGCCGCAGGCCGGGCACGAGGCGCCGCGAGCCCAGGCGTCGAAGGCGAACTCGGCCCGGCAGTGGGGGCAGCTCAGCAGGCGCGCCATGACGATCTTGTCGGTGACATCGCTTTGCCGCCTTCTAGCCCAGCAGCGCGCGCTGCTCGAGCACGATCGGGTGGCGCGGGAACAGCCGCGCGAACAGGGCGCCGGCGACGAAGCCGCCGATGTGCGCCCACCAGCCGACCGCGCCACCGTAAGCCGGGCTCACGACCGACAGGGCGCCGCTCCAGAGGTTGGTCAAGAAGAACAGTCCGAGCACGACCCAGGCCGGCAGCGACACGGCCACCAGCAGCACGTACCCCACGCTCTGTCCGGTGCGGCGGCCACGTTTGGTGGCATACCAGACGAGCGAGCCGAGCGTGGAGACCACGAACACGACCGCGCCACCCAGGGCGATGCCCGGCACGCCGATCATGAGCAGCACCTCGTAACAGAGATAGAACAGCCAGAGATACAGGGCAAGCGAGACGATCCGCAGGCGCGCCGTCGGCCACAGCACGAGGCTCGCACCCATCACCCCGGCGACCGCGCCGCTCGCGCCGATCGCCGGCGTCGACGAGCCCGCCGTGGCGACCATGAAGGCGATGTTGGCGAAGAACCCCGACAGCAGGTAGATGGCCAGGAACCAGCGCCAGCCGAACGCATCCTCGACGGCGTCGCCGAACACGAACAGGAACCACATGTTGCCGATCAGGTGCACCCAGCCCACGTGCAGGAACATCGCGGTCAGCAGCGTGAGCACGTTGTGGAGCGTGACCTCGGCGTTCACGCGGGCCGGCACGAGCCCCCAGTCCTGCAGGAACGGCACGAAACGGGGCCCGACCGAGAGCTCGAACACGAAGGCGAGCACGTTCACGCCGATCAGCGTGACCGTGGCGAAGGGCCAGCGATGCGTCCTGGCCTCGTGACTGTACACCGGCAGCATGACACCAGTTATCGGCCCGTGCGGGGCGTCGGCTTAGCGATACACGACTCGCGACCGCGAACCCCGCACGGCCGGCGCGCGTCTCTTCGCTCGAAAGACCGCCACGAGCGAAGGGACGGACGCCATGCCGCAGATCCTCGGTCACCGCCGCATCATGATCGTCGCCGTCGTGGCGGCGGCGCTGCTCGCCGCCGCCGCCGTCGACCGCCTGGTCGTCGCCGCGTCGAACGGCTCGTCGAGCGGGGCAGGAGGCGCGGCCGGCGCGATCGTGCTGCCGGGCGAGTCCTCGTCGGGCTCGGGTCAGGTCGCCGGCGCCGACAGGTACGTGGCTCAGAACGCCGCCGGCGCCGCCACCGGAGCGCCCGAGCCCGCCGCCGCCACCTCGTCGTCTGCCCTGCTGAGCGACCTTTCCGCCTCCGCACGCCGCTATCTGGTGCGCACCGGCTCGCTGTCCCTGCTCGTGCCGCGCGGCGGCGTGCCGCAGGCCGCCGCCCGCGTCGTCGCCCTGACCACCGGCGACGGGGGCTACGTGCTCGACAGCCAGGTGTCGGCGGCGAGCGGCCGGTCCGACGCCTACGCCACGGTGACGGTGCGCGTGCCGGCGAGCTCGTACGACACGGCGATCACCCAGTTCGGCCGGCTCGGCCACGTGCAGGACGTACAGACGAGCGCCACCGACGTCACGCAGCAGTCGGTCGACCTGACCGCGCGGCTGGCCCAGGCGCGCAGCGTCGAGCACCGCCTGCTCGGCTTTCTCGCGCAGGCCACGAACGTGATCCAGGCGCTCGCCGTGCAGAGCCGCATCGACGCGACCCAAGTGAAGGTAGAGGAGCTGACCGGCGAGCTCAAGGCGCTGCGCGAGCAGGTGACCTACGGCACGCTCGCCGTGTCGATCGGCGAGCGCCCGCAGCACGGCAAGCAGACCCATCGGCGCGGGTTCCTGGGGGCGCTCTCGAGGTCGTGGCACGACCTGGCCGGCGGCTTCGAGACGATCGTCGTCGGCCTCGGCGCCGTCATTCCCTACGCCGTCCTGCTGGGCATCGTCGCCCTCGCCGCCTGGTACGGCGCGCGCGTCACGACGCGGCTGCGCCGGCGACCGGCGCGGCGTGATATCGTCGCGGGCCGGGAATGACCCCGCCCGGTCACGACGGAGGGAGCCAGGCATGAAGGCGGTGCGGATCCACGAGTACGGCGGCCCCGAGGTGCTCGTCTACGAGGATGTAGCGACGCCGTCGCCGGGGCCGGCCCAGGCGCTCGTGCGTCTGCGGGCGGCCGCGGTCAACCCGATCGACGCCGCGCTGCGCAGTGACGCCTTCCCCACGCCCCGACAGCCGCCCAAGATCCTGGGCTCCGACGGCGCCGGCGTGGTCGAGGCGGTCGGCGCCGACGTGCACGACCTGGCGCCCGGCGACGAGGTCTTCTTCACCGGGCTCGGTGTCGGGAGCGAGGGCACCTACGCCGAGTACGCCCTGATCGCCCCCGTGCAGGCCGTGCGCAAGCCGGCCGGCCTGAGCTTCGAGGAGGCCGCCGCCCTCGGCCTCGCCTTCTCGACCGCCTGGTACGGGCTCGTGCGCCGCGCCGCGCTGCAGGCCGGCGAGACCGTGCTCGTGCAGGGCGCCGCCGGCGGCGTCGGCAGCGCCGCGGTGCAGCTCGCTCACGCCCGCGGCGCCCGCGTGCTGGCCGTGGTCGGCAGCTACGACGACGGGCGCCGCGTGCGCGAGCTCGGCGCCGACGAGACGGTGGACCGGCACGCGTCCGACGTCGTCGCCGAGGTCCGGCGGCTCACCGCCGGCAAAGGCGTCGACGTGATCCTTGAGCTCGTCGTCTCGGCCAACCTGGCCGCCGACCTCGATATGATCGTGCGCGGCGGCCGCATCGCCTGCATCGGCGCGGGGCCGCGGCCGACCGTCGAGCTGCCGACCGGCCCAGCCATCGGCAACGACGCCGCGCTCCTCTTCGGCAGCTCGAGCAACGCCGGCCGCGCCGGCGTGGCCGAGACCCTCGCCGAGGTCGCCCGGCTCGTCGAGGCCGGGCTGCTGCGGCCGGTCGTCGGCCGGGTGCTGCCGCTGGCTCGCGCCCGCGAGGCCCACGAGCTGCTCGCGGGGCGTCACTTCGGCAAGGTCGTGCTGGTGCCGTAGGGCAGGCGGCGCCGGCGCGGCCCGCAGCGGGCGGGTTGCGGCGGCGGCTGGCTCGGCCCGCACCGGGCGGGCGGCCGCCGGCGCCGACTCTCTCAGTACCCCTTGCCGTTACCGCGGATCGCCTGCTCGCGCTGCTTGCGCAGCTCGAGGCCGGGGATCAGCGCCTTCATCACGGCGACCAGCAGGTCGAGGCGCTCGGCCTCGGAGCGCGACTCGAGCAGCCGCTGCTTGAGGGGCTGGCCGAAGTCGACGGCCGCGGCCAGGCGGAACGACAGCGGGCTCTCGCCGCGCGGCACGCGCGGCTCATCGACGCCCATGAGGTTGACCATGCGCCGGAACAGACTCTCGGCGAGATCCTCGGCGAGCTGCTGCGAGGCCACGGCCGACTCGAGGTCGTCGAACATCTCGACCCGCCCCCTCAGATAGTCGGTCTCGGGGTCGTCGGGCCTGATCAGCTCGGTGACGCTGAAGCGCTCGTGACCCGACACCAGGATGTTCAGGCGGCCGTCGTCGAGCTCCTCGATGACCTCATCGACGGTCGCCGTGCAGCCCCGGTCTGCGGTCTTCTCTTCGTCGCTGAACAGGATGCCGAACGCGGCGCCGCCTGCGCGGCAGTCGCCGATCAAGGCCTTGCAGCGCTCCTCGAAGATGTGCAGCGGCAGGACCTCGCCCGGCAGCAGCACGAGCGGCAGCGGGAACAGACCGAGCGTATCGTCAGAGCTGGGCATGCCAGGCCATGACGATCGCCTCGAGCTTGCCTTCGGTCGACGCGCCGGGGTCGTCGCCGAAGTCGGGCAGGGCGCAGACCCAGTCGTGCAGCGTCACGAAGTTCAGGTCGAGCGGGTCGGCGCCGGGGTGCTCGTCCATGAGCGCGAAGGCGATATCGTCGGGCTGGTCCCAGGTCAGCGTCACGGCTCACTCCCTCTCGGTGCCGGTCTGGCCGGCGACCTGCCGGGCGTTCTCGGTGCCGATCCCGCCCGCGGCCCCGCGGGCCCTCTCGGCGCCGATCCTGCCCGCGGCCCCGCGGGCCCTCTCGGCGCCGTTCTTGTGCGGGCAACCCTACACACGCTCCCGGCCACCCGCAACGCCATCTGACGCGGCCGCCGGCAGACGTACATGGCGTAGTCCATGGTGCGCCCCCCGACCACGTCGCTTGCGAAAGCGACGTCGACCGTGCCGAACGCCCCCGTGAGCGCCTCCTCGAAGCTCGGGTAGCGCTCCGGCGACCAGAAGACGACCACGCCGTCGGGTCGCACGGCGCGCGCCGCTCGCGCCAGGCCGGCGCCGCCGTAGAGCGAAGCGTTGTCGGCACGCACGAGCCACCCGGGGCCGTTGTCGGTGTCGAGCGCGATCAGGTCGTAGCGAGCCGGCGCGTCGAGCAGGTCGGCCACGTCGGCGACGACGATGCGCGAGCGGGGGTCGCCTTCGGCGCGCTCGGCCCGCTCGCGCATGTAGGTGGCGAACCACTCGACGATGAGCGGCTCGTACTCGGCGACCGTCACGCTGCGGGCCGGCAGGTCGAGCGCCTCATCGAGGGCGTAGCCCATGCCCAGGCCGCCGATCAGCACGTCGAGCGGGCGCGCAGGCAGAAAGCGTCGCGCGGCCGCGACCAGCGCCCGGCTCGAGCGCTCGTTGCAGCTCGCGATCAGGAAGGCGCCGTTACAGACCATCTGCAGCTCGGCGCCGCGGCGCAGCAGGACGAGCTCACCGGCCCGTCCGGCGCCCGTCTCGAGCACCGCCGTCTCGCTCATGGGTGCAAGCATACCCCGCGGCGCGGCCGCGGCGTGCGCGGCGCGGCCCGTGGGACCAGCCTCGCTCGCGCCGCGTGTCGCGCGACTCGTCTACCAGGGCCGCGAAGCCCGCGAACGCGCGCCTGGTCGGTCAGGCGAGCGTCGCGGCATAGGCGGCGATCACCTCGTCGATGTGGCGGTCGGCGTCGTCGGACAGCACCGGCGGCTGGTAGGCGGCGATCGCCTCGCGCGCCCGCTCGACCGCGCTCTGCACGAGCGTCGTGCCGGCGAACTCCTCGAACGTGCCGCGCCGGAACACGCTCGGCCGCCACACCTCGGTGCGGGCGAACGAGCGCGTGCTGCGACGCCCCAGGAAGTGGCCGCCGACGCCGACCTCGCGAATGTCGTCGAGCAGGGCGCGGGCCTCGTCGACCGGGTCCTCGCGCAGGTAGCGGCGCAGCGCTCCGATCTGGTCGCAGTCGAGCACGATCTTGGCCAGGCTCGACTGCTGCACGCCGTCGAAGCCGCCGGCGGCGATCAGCGAGTCGGCTCCGGTCAGGGCGGCGACGAGCGCCGTCATGCCGCCCTCGGAGCCGCACTGGAAGTCGGGTGCCTTGGCGTCGGCCGACATGCCGGTCGCCTGGGTGGGCAGGCCGTAGAACCGGCTCATCTCGACGCAGATCATATTGATCAGGCCGATCTCGGGACCGGCCGCGATGTAGCCGCCGGTGCGCATGTCGGCCACGCCGGCGCCCACCCCCGAGATGGTCGCGCAGCCCGGCTGGGCGAGCTGGTAGAGCACGATGCCCGAGAGCAGCTCTGCCATGTTGACGATGCAGTCGGAGAGGACGGTGCCGGGACCCGTCGTACCGACCTGGGGCATGGGCAGCACGAAGATCGGCACGCCGCGCTTGCACAGCAGCAGGCCCGCCTCGGTCATCTCCTTGTCGTGCTGCAGGGGAGCAATCGTGCAGTTGGTGACCGAGAAGTACGGGCGCTCGGTGAGCGGCGCGCCGCACGCGGTCTCATAGATCTCGAGGATGGGGCCGACCATCTCGGGCGTGCGCACCTCGTCCTGCACGTGCTTGGCCGAGTTGCGCACCATGGTCGCCTGCATGACGAGCGGCATGAGCTCGCCCTCGGCGTCGCCGGCCTGCAGCGTGGGCCACAGGTAGTCGAGCTCGGGCATGGCGTCGGAGAGCCGCGTGATCTGCACCAGGTCGTCGGTCGTGGCGGCGCGCCGCTTGCCGGTCAGGTCGTCGTACCAGTAGGTCGCCATGCCGTCGCTCGTGCAGAGAAAGCCGCCGTCGCCGAGCACCACGTCGTGGGCGGCGTCGCGGCCGGCCAGGCGCACCTGCCGCGGCACCGTGGCCAGGGCGGGCTCGATCACCTCCCAGGTGAGCTTCGCCGTGAGCGCGTCGCGATCGACCTCGGCGCCGGCGGCGGCCAGCAGGTCGATCGCCTTACGGCTGTTGTAGGCCACGCCGACTTCGGCCAGCACCTGCAGCGTCTTCTCGTGGATGAACTGCTTCTCGTCGTCGCTCAGATACGTGATCCGGGCCTTGGCCACCGCGTGCCGCCTTCCCTCGGGGGGTTGCCATGATCGTGGCGAGAGAGGCGCGCCCCGGCTCGCGCGGCAGCGCGCCGGCGTGTCGCTGAGCGCGGCCGCGCAGAGGCTCCGCCGCCCCGCGCCACGCGTTGCGCTACGCACGACGCGGGCGGCAGACGCTCGCCCCCTCGGCCGGCCAAGCATATCGTGCCGCCCCCAACGCGGGGGCACCCGGAGGTCAGGTTTGTCGAAGATTGGCGGGCGGCGCGGCAGCGGGACGGCGCGGCAGCGGGACGAACGGGCCCGGAACGACGAAAGGGGCGGGACGCGGCTGCAAGCCGCGTCCCGCCCCTT